>NZ_AP046529.1:0-3759131 GCF_057808345.1 Aquabacterium sp. TM01 | reverse complement strand
CACAAGCGGTGGATGATGTGGTTTAATTCGATGCAACGCGAAAAACCTTACCTACCCTTGACATGTCAAGAATTTTGCAGAGATGTGAAAGTGCTCGAAAGAGAACTTGAACACAGGTGCTGCATGGCCGTCGTCAGCTCGTGTCGTGAGATGTTGGGTTAAGTCCCGCAACGAGCGCAACCCTTGTCATTAGTTGCTACGCAAGAGCACTCTAATGAGACTGCCGGTGACAAACCGGAGGAAGGTGGGGATGACGTCAGGTCCTCATGGCCCTTATGGGTAGGGCTACACACGTCATACAATGGCCGGTACAGAGGGTTGCCAACCCGCGAGGGGGAGCCAATCCCAGAAAACCGGTCGTAGTCCGGATCGTAGTCTGCAACTCGACTGCGTGAAGTCGGAATCGCTAGTAATCGCGGATCAGCTTGCCGCGGTGAATACGTTCCCGGGTCTTGTACACACCGCCCGTCACACCATGGGAGCGGGTTCTGCCAGAAGTAGTTAGCCTAACCGCAAGGAGGGCGATTACCACGGCAGGGTTCGTGACTGGGGTGAAGTCGTAACAAGGTAGCCGTATCGGAAGGTGCGGCTGGATCACCTCCTTTCTGGAAAAAATACGGAAGTTGCCTCGACGTCTACGGATGTTGAACGCGATGGAAGTCATGAAAAAAAGTGCTGATGGAATTCAAGCACCCACACTTATCGGCTGTTGATTGACAACAAGAGTGAAGCCAGTTGGGTCTGTAGCTCAGTCGGTTAGAGCACCGTCTTGATAAGGCGGGGGTCGTTGGTTCGAATCCAACCAGACCCACCAACTTACCAAGGCGTGACATGCGGGATAAAAGTCCTGGATGAATTGCCTCATACGGGGGATTAGCTCAGCTGGGAGAGCACCTGCTTTGCAAGCAGGGGGTCGTCGGTTCGATCCCGTCATCCTCCACCAACTTCACTTGTGTTTGACTGCAAACCTTAAGGTCTGCTGGTATGAATGATTCATGCCAGAAGGGCGCTAAGGTTTGCAGCGTAAGCTGTTGTTCTTTAAAAATTCGTAGAGTCGAAAATCAGCGTTGCTGGTGGAAAGTGTAGATTCGTAAAGGGGTCTGCACACCGTGCCATCAGCAACATATTGATTGCGTCAAAATACAGACATTAATACAAGATATTAATGATCGGCATAACGCGAAGCTGCATGCTTAAACCGGCATGCGGCGCTCAAAACAGTCCTTGACCGACGCTCTTAGCATTGGGCGTCAAAGTTATAGGGTCAAGTGACTAAGTGCATGTGGTGGATGCCTTGGCGATTACAGGCGATGAAGGACGTGATAGCCTGCGAAAAGCTTCGGGGAGCTGGCAAATTAGCTTTGATCCGGAGATATCCGAATGGGGAAACCCACCCGCAAGGGTATCGCATACTGAATACATAGGTATGCGAGGCGAACCGAGTGAACTGAAACATCTAAGTAACTCGAGGAAAAGACATCAACCGAGATTCCGAAAGTAGTGGCGAGCGAAATCGGAACAGCCTAGTGCTCTTTAGCAGTTGACTTATCAAAACGGAATGGAAAGTCCGGCCATAGTGGGTGATAGCCCCGTATGAGAAAAGTCTTCTGTGGAACTGAGTGCACGATAAGTAGGGCGGGACACGAGAAATCCTGTCTGAAGATGGGGGGACCATCCTCCAAGGCTAAATACTCGTAATCGACCGATAGTGAACAAGTACCGTGAGGGAAAGGCGAAAAGAACCCCGGGAGGGGAGTGAAATAGATCCTGAAACCGCATGCATACAAAAAGTCGGAGCCTGGAAACGGGTGACGGCGTACCTTTTGTATAATGGGTCAGCGACTTACATTCAGTGGCAAGCTTAACCGAATAGGGAAGGCGAAGGGAAACCGAGTCCGAATAGGGCGTCTAGTCGCTGGGTGTAGACCCGAAACCAAGTGATCTATCCATGGCCAGGATGAAGGTGCGGTAACACGCACTGGAGGTCCGAACCGACTAATGTTGCAAAATTAGCGGATGAGCTGTGGATAGGGGTGAAAGGCTAAACAAACTTGGAAATAGCTGGTTCTCTCCGAAAACTATTTAGGTAGTGCCTCAAGTATTACCGTCGGGGGTAGAGCACTGTTATGGCTAGGGGGTCATGGCGACTTACCAAACCATTGCAAACTCCGAATACCGATGAGTACAGCTTGGGAGACAGAGCACCGGGTGCTAACGTCCGGACTCAAGAGGGAAACAACCCAGACCGCCAGCTAAGGTCCCTAAAATTGGCTAAGTGGGAAACGAAGTGGGAAGGCTAAAACAGTCAGGATGTTGGCTTAGAAGCAGCCATCATTTAAAGAAAGCGTAATAGCTCACTGATCGAGTCGTCCTGCGCGGAAGATGTAACGGGGCTAAGCCAGTTACCGAAGCTGCGGATTCACAGTTTACTGTGAGTGGTAGGAGAGCGTTCTGTAAGCCTGTGAAGGTGGCTTGTAAAGGCTGCTGGAGGTATCAGAAGTGCGAATGCTGACATGAGTAGCGTTAAAGGGGGTGAAAAGCCCCCTCGCCGAAAGCGCAAGGTTTCCTACGCAACGTTCATCGGCGTAGGGTGAGTCGGCCCCTAAGGCGAGGCAGAGATGCGTAGCTGATGGGAAACAGGTTAATATTCCTGTACCGATCTATAGTGCGATGTGGGGACGGAGAAGGTTAGCTCAGCCAACTGTTGGAATAGTTGGTTCAAGCATGTAGGCGTGCTCTTTAGGCAAATCCGGAGAGCTTAGCTGAGGTGTGATAACGAGGCTGCTTGCAGCCGAAGTGAGTGATACCCTGCTTCCAGGAAAAGCCACTAAGCTTCAGCTATAGATTGACCGTACCGCAAACCGACACTGGTGCGCGAGATGAGTATTCTAAGGCGCTTGAGAGAACTCTGGAGAAGGAACTCGGCAAATTGACACCGTAACTTCGGAAGAAGGTGTGCCTTTAGTAGGTGAACCATTTACTTGGGGAGCCCAATGAGGTCGCAGAGAATCGGTGGCTGCAACTGTTTAATAAAAACACAGCACTCTGCAAAGACGAAAGTCGACGTATAGGGTGTGACGCCTGCCCGGTGCTGGAAGATTAATTGATGGGGTGCAAGCTCTTGATCGAAGTCCCAGTAAACGGCGGCCGTAACTATAACGGTCCTAAGGTAGCGAAATTCCTTGTCGGGTAAGTTCCGACCTGCACGAATGGCGTAATGATGGCCACACTGTCTCCTCCAGAGACTCAGCGAAGTTGAAATGTTTGTGATGATGCAATCTCCCCGCGGAAAGACGGAAAGACCCCATGAACCTTTACTGTAGCTTTACATTGGACTTTGAACAGATCTGTGTAGGATAGGTGGGAGGCTTTGAAGCATGAACGCTAGTTTGTGTGGAGCCGACGTTGAAATACCACCCTGGTGTGTTTGAGGTTCTAACCTTGGCCCGTTATCCGGGTTGGGGACAGTGTATGGTGGGCAGTTTGACTGGGGCGGTCTCCTCCCAAAGTGTAACGGAGGAGTTCGAAGGTACGCTAGATACGGTCGGAAATCGTGTTGATAGTGCATTGGCATAAGCGTGCTTGACTGCGAGACTGACAAGTCGAGCAGGTACGAAAGTAGGACAAAGTGATCCGGTGGTTCTGTATGGAAGGGCCATCGCTCAACGGATAAAAGGTACTCTGGGGATAACAGGCTGATACCGCCCAAGAGTTCATATCGACGGCGGTGTTTGGCACCTCGATGTCGGCTCATCTCATCCTGGGGCTGTAGCCGGTCCCAAGGGTATGGCTGTTCGCCATTTAAAGAGGTACGTGAGCTGGGTTTAAAACGTCGTGAGACAGTTTGGTCCCTATCTTCCGTGGGCGCTGCAAGATTGAGAGAGCCTGCTCCTAGTACGAGAGGACCGGAGTGGACACACCTCTGGTGTATCGGTTGTCACGCCAGTGGCATTGCCGAGTAGCTAAGTGTGGAAGAGATAACCGCTGAAAGCATCTAAGCGGGAAACTCGTCTCAAGATGAGTCTTGCCGGGGCCTTGAGCCCCCTGAAGGGTCGTTGTAGACCACGACGTTGATAGGCTGGGTGTGGAAGCGCAGTAATGCGTTAAGCTAACCAGTACTAATTGCCCGTGAGGCTTGACCCTATAACTTTGATGGATCAATGCAGCTAATTCAAATTAGCTTGCGGTCCGGACTGTTTGAATACACGTTATACCGATGAATATCGCTCAGGCGACATTCTCTGTGCACGCAATCAATATTGAAGCTGATTTAATAGTAGACTTTACGAATTGACTGATCTGGTGCGCACGACAAGGTGCGCCAGGTCAGGAACCGTTTAAGCCTGATGACCATAGCGAGTTGGTCCCACTCCTTCCCATCCCGAACAGGACAGTGAAACGACTCAGCGCCGATGATAGTGCGGATTCCCGTGTGAAAGTAGGTCATCGTCAGGCTACCTATAGTGAGAAAAGCCCCTGCTAAGGCAGGGGCTTTTGCTTCTCTGGGTGTGCAGGCAGCGAACGGAAGTTCGTTGAGGTGCTCATCTTGTGAGGCGTCCACTGCTCAGTCAGGCCTGCCGGCCGCGCTGACCAGGTGTTGCGAAAAAAATCGCACCAGACGCTTGACAAGATAGGCAAAAACGAGTGATAATCTCGTTTCTGCGCTGACAACAAGTCAGCAACGTTCTTTAAAAATTAGCAGCCGATAAGCGTGGGTGTTTGGATGAAAGAGGCCAAATGCTCACGGTAAAAGAAGTGCGTTAAATCACTTCAATTCCGTTAAGAGCGAGTTTACAGAGATTAAACTGAAGAGTTTGATCCTGGCTCAGATTGAACGCTGGCGGCATGCCTTACACATGCAAGTCGAACGGCAGCACGGGAGCAATCCTGGTGGCGAGTGGCGAACGGGTGAGTAATATATCGGAACGTGCCCAGTAGTGGGGGATAGCCCGGCGAAAGCCGGATTAATACCGCATACGACCTGAGGGTGAAAGCGGGGGATCGCAAGACCTCGCGCTATTGGAGCGGCCGATATCAGATTAGCTAGTTGGTGGGGTAAAGGCCTACCAAGGCTACGATCTGTAGTTGGTCTGAGAGGACGACCAGCCACACTGGGACTGAGACACGGCCCAGACTCCTACGGGAGGCAGCAGTGGGGAATTTTGGACAATGGGCGAAAGCCTGATCCAGCAATGCCGCGTGCAGGAAGAAGGCCTTCGGGTTGTAAACTGCTTTTGTCAGGGAAGAAATCTTCTGGGCTAATACCCCGGGAGGATGACGGTACCTGAAGAATAAGCACCGGCTAACTACGTGCCAGCAGCCGCGGTAATACGTAGGGTGCGAGCGTTAATCGGAATTACTGGGCGTAAAGCGTGCGCAGGCGGCTTTGCAAGACAGATGTGAAATCCCCGGGCTCAACCTGGGAACTGCATTTGTGACTGCAAGGCTAGAGTACGGCAGAGGGGGATGGAATTCCGCGTGTAGCAGTGAAATGCGTAGATATGCGGAGGAACACCAATGGCGAAGGCAATCCCCTGGGCCTGTACTGACGCTCATGCACGAAAGCGTGGGGAGCAAACAGGATTAGATACCCTGGTAGTCCACGCCCTAAACGATGTCAACTGGTTGTTGGACGGCTTGCTGTTCAGTAACGAAGCTAACGCGTGAAGTTGACCGCCTGGGGAGTACGGCCGCAAGGTTGAAACTCAAAGGAATTGACGGGGACCCGCACAAGCGGTGGATGATGTGGTTTAATTCGATGCAACGCGAAAAACCTTACCTACCCTTGACATGTCAAGAATTTTGCAGAGATGTGAAAGTGCTCGAAAGAGAACTTGAACACAGGTGCTGCATGGCCGTCGTCAGCTCGTGTCGTGAGATGTTGGGTTAAGTCCCGCAACGAGCGCAACCCTTGTCATTAGTTGCTACGCAAGAGCACTCTAATGAGACTGCCGGTGACAAACCGGAGGAAGGTGGGGATGACGTCAGGTCCTCATGGCCCTTATGGGTAGGGCTACACACGTCATACAATGGCCGGTACAGAGGGTTGCCAACCCGCGAGGGGGAGCCAATCCCAGAAAACCGGTCGTAGTCCGGATCGTAGTCTGCAACTCGACTGCGTGAAGTCGGAATCGCTAGTAATCGCGGATCAGCTTGCCGCGGTGAATACGTTCCCGGGTCTTGTACACACCGCCCGTCACACCATGGGAGCGGGTTCTGCCAGAAGTAGTTAGCCTAACCGCAAGGAGGGCGATTACCACGGCAGGGTTCGTGACTGGGGTGAAGTCGTAACAAGGTAGCCGTATCGGAAGGTGCGGCTGGATCACCTCCTTTCTGGAAAAAATACGGAAGTTGCCTCGACGTCTACGGATGTTGAACGCGATGGAAGTCATGAAAAAAAGTGCTGATGGAATTCAAGCACCCACACTTATCGGCTGTTGATTGACAACAAGAGTGAAGCCAGTTGGGTCTGTAGCTCAGTCGGTTAGAGCACCGTCTTGATAAGGCGGGGGTCGTTGGTTCGAATCCAACCAGACCCACCAACTTACCAAGGCGTGACATGCGGGATAAAAGTCCTGGATGAATTGCCTCATACGGGGGATTAGCTCAGCTGGGAGAGCACCTGCTTTGCAAGCAGGGGGTCGTCGGTTCGATCCCGTCATCCTCCACCAACTTCACTTGTGTTTGACTGCAAACCTTAAGGTCTGCTGGTATGAATGATTCATGCCAGAAGGGCGCTAAGGTTTGCAGCGTAAGCTGTTGTTCTTTAAAAATTCGTAGAGTCGAAAATCAGCGTTGCTGGTGGAAAGTGTAGATTCGTAAAGGGGTCTGCACACCGTGCCATCAGCAACATATTGATTGCGTCAAAATACAGACATTAATACAAGATATTAATGATCGGCATAACGCGAAGCTGCATGCTTAAACCGGCATGCGGCGCTCAAAACAGTCCTTGACCGACGCTCTTAGCATTGGGCGTCAAAGTTATAGGGTCAAGTGACTAAGTGCATGTGGTGGATGCCTTGGCGATTACAGGCGATGAAGGACGTGATAGCCTGCGAAAAGCTTCGGGGAGCTGGCAAATTAGCTTTGATCCGGAGATATCCGAATGGGGAAACCCACCCGCAAGGGTATCGCATACTGAATACATAGGTATGCGAGGCGAACCGAGTGAACTGAAACATCTAAGTAACTCGAGGAAAAGACATCAACCGAGATTCCGAAAGTAGTGGCGAGCGAAATCGGAACAGCCTAGTGCTCTTTAGCAGTTGACTTATCAAAACGGAATGGAAAGTCCGGCCATAGTGGGTGATAGCCCCGTATGAGAAAAGTCTTCTGTGGAACTGAGTGCACGATAAGTAGGGCGGGACACGAGAAATCCTGTCTGAAGATGGGGGGACCATCCTCCAAGGCTAAATACTCGTAATCGACCGATAGTGAACAAGTACCGTGAGGGAAAGGCGAAAAGAACCCCGGGAGGGGAGTGAAATAGATCCTGAAACCGCATGCATACAAAAAGTCGGAGCCTGGAAACGGGTGACGGCGTACCTTTTGTATAATGGGTCAGCGACTTACATTCAGTGGCAAGCTTAACCGAATAGGGAAGGCGAAGGGAAACCGAGTCCGAATAGGGCGTCTAGTCGCTGGGTGTAGACCCGAAACCAAGTGATCTATCCATGGCCAGGATGAAGGTGCGGTAACACGCACTGGAGGTCCGAACCGACTAATGTTGCAAAATTAGCGGATGAGCTGTGGATAGGGGTGAAAGGCTAAACAAACTTGGAAATAGCTGGTTCTCTCCGAAAACTATTTAGGTAGTGCCTCAAGTATTACCGTCGGGGGTAGAGCACTGTTATGGCTAGGGGGTCATGGCGACTTACCAAACCATTGCAAACTCCGAATACCGATGAGTACAGCTTGGGAGACAGAGCACCGGGTGCTAACGTCCGGACTCAAGAGGGAAACAACCCAGACCGCCAGCTAAGGTCCCTAAAATTGGCTAAGTGGGAAACGAAGTGGGAAGGCTAAAACAGTCAGGATGTTGGCTTAGAAGCAGCCATCATTTAAAGAAAGCGTAATAGCTCACTGATCGAGTCGTCCTGCGCGGAAGATGTAACGGGGCTAAGCCAGTTACCGAAGCTGCGGATTCACAGTTTACTGTGAGTGGTAGGAGAGCGTTCTGTAAGCCTGTGAAGGTGGCTTGTAAAGGCTGCTGGAGGTATCAGAAGTGCGAATGCTGACATGAGTAGCGTTAAAGGGGGTGAAAAGCCCCCTCGCCGAAAGCGCAAGGTTTCCTACGCAACGTTCATCGGCGTAGGGTGAGTCGGCCCCTAAGGCGAGGCAGAGATGCGTAGCTGATGGGAAACAGGTTAATATTCCTGTACCGATCTATAGTGCGATGTGGGGACGGAGAAGGTTAGCTCAGCCAACTGTTGGAATAGTTGGTTCAAGCATGTAGGCGTGCTCTTTAGGCAAATCCGGAGAGCTTAGCTGAGGTGTGATAACGAGGCTGCTTGCAGCCGAAGTGAGTGATACCCTGCTTCCAGGAAAAGCCACTAAGCTTCAGCTATAGATTGACCGTACCGCAAACCGACACTGGTGCGCGAGATGAGTATTCTAAGGCGCTTGAGAGAACTCTGGAGAAGGAACTCGGCAAATTGACACCGTAACTTCGGAAGAAGGTGTGCCTTTAGTAGGTGAACCATTTACTTGGGGAGCCCAATGAGGTCGCAGAGAATCGGTGGCTGCAACTGTTTAATAAAAACACAGCACTCTGCAAAGACGAAAGTCGACGTATAGGGTGTGACGCCTGCCCGGTGCTGGAAGATTAATTGATGGGGTGCAAGCTCTTGATCGAAGTCCCAGTAAACGGCGGCCGTAACTATAACGGTCCTAAGGTAGCGAAATTCCTTGTCGGGTAAGTTCCGACCTGCACGAATGGCGTAATGATGGCCACACTGTCTCCTCCAGAGACTCAGCGAAGTTGAAATGTTTGTGATGATGCAATCTCCCCGCGGAAAGACGGAAAGACCCCATGAACCTTTACTGTAGCTTTACATTGGACTTTGAACAGATCTGTGTAGGATAGGTGGGAGGCTTTGAAGCATGAACGCTAGTTTGTGTGGAGCCGACGTTGAAATACCACCCTGGTGTGTTTGAGGTTCTAACCTTGGCCCGTTATCCGGGTTGGGGACAGTGTATGGTGGGCAGTTTGACTGGGGCGGTCTCCTCCCAAAGTGTAACGGAGGAGTTCGAAGGTACGCTAGATACGGTCGGAAATCGTGTTGATAGTGCATTGGCATAAGCGTGCTTGACTGCGAGACTGACAAGTCGAGCAGGTACGAAAGTAGGACAAAGTGATCCGGTGGTTCTGTATGGAAGGGCCATCGCTCAACGGATAAAAGGTACTCTGGGGATAACAGGCTGATACCGCCCAAGAGTTCATATCGACGGCGGTGTTTGGCACCTCGATGTCGGCTCATCTCATCCTGGGGCTGTAGCCGGTCCCAAGGGTATGGCTGTTCGCCATTTAAAGAGGTACGTGAGCTGGGTTTAAAACGTCGTGAGACAGTTTGGTCCCTATCTTCCGTGGGCGCTGCAAGATTGAGAGAGCCTGCTCCTAGTACGAGAGGACCGGAGTGGACACACCTCTGGTGTATCGGTTGTCACGCCAGTGGCATTGCCGAGTAGCTAAGTGTGGAAGAGATAACCGCTGAAAGCATCTAAGCGGGAAACTCGTCTCAAGATGAGTCTTGCCGGGGCCTTGAGCCCCCTGAAGGGTCGTTGTAGACCACGACGTTGATAGGCTGGGTGTGGAAGCGCAGTAATGCGTTAAGCTAACCAGTACTAATTGCCCGTGAGGCTTGACCCTATAACTTTGATGGATCAATGCAGCTAATTCAAATTAGCTTGCGGTCCGGACTGTTTGAATACACGTTATACCGATGAATATCGCTCAGGCGACATTCTCTGTGCACGCAATCAATATTGAAGCTGATTTAATAGTAGACTCTACGAATTGACTGATCTGGTGCGCACGACAAGGTGCGCCAGGTCAGGAACCGTTTAAGCCTGATGACCATAGCGAGTTGGTCCCACTCCTTCCCATCCCGAACAGGACAGTGAAACGACTCAGCGCCGATGATAGTGCGGATTCCCGTGTGAAAGTAGGTCATCGTCAGGCTACCTATAGTGAGAAAAGCCCCTGCTAAGGCAGGGGCTTTTGCTTCTCTGGGTGTGCAGGCAGCGAACGGAAGTTCGTTGAGGTGCTCATCTTGTGAGGCGTCCACTGCTCAGTCAGGCCTGCCGGCCGCGCTGACCAGGTGTTGCGAAAAAAATCGCACCAGACGCTTGACAAGATAGGCAAAAACGAGTGATAATCTCGTTTCTGCGCTGACAACAAGTCAGCAACGTTCTTTAAAAATTAGCAGCCGATAAGCGTGGGTGTTTGGATGAAAGAGGCCAAATGCTCACGGTAAAAGAAGTGCGTTAAATCACTTCAATTCCGTTAAGAGCGAGTTTACAGAGATTAAACTGAAGAGTTTGATCCTGGCTCAGATTGAACGCTGGCGGCATGCCTTACACATGCAAGTCGAACGGCAGCACGGGAGCAATCCTGGTGGCGAGTGGCGAACGGGTGAGTAATATATCGGAACGTGCCCAGTAGTGGGGGATAGCCCGGCGAAAGCCGGATTAATACCGCATACGACCTGAGGGTGAAAGCGGGGGATCGCAAGACCTCGCGCTATTGGAGCGGCCGATATCAGATTAGCTAGTTGGTGGGGTAAAGGCCTACCAAGGCTACGATCTGTAGTTGGTCTGAGAGGACGACCAGCCACACTGGGACTGAGACACGGCCCAGACTCCTACGGGAGGCAGCAGTGGGGAATTTTGGACAATGGGCGAAAGCCTGATCCAGCAATGCCGCGTGCAGGAAGAAGGCCTTCGGGTTGTAAACTGCTTTTGTCAGGGAAGAAATCTTCTGGGCTAATACCCCGGGAGGATGACGGTACCTGAAGAATAAGCACCGGCTAACTACGTGCCAGCAGCCGCGGTAATACGTAGGGTGCGAGCGTTAATCGGAATTACTGGGCGTAAAGCGTGCGCAGGCGGCTTTGCAAGACAGATGTGAAATCCCCGGGCTCAACCTGGGAACTGCATTTGTGACTGCAAGGCTAGAGTACGGCAGAGGGGGATGGAATTCCGCGTGTAGCAGTGAAATGCGTAGATATGCGGAGGAACACCAATGGCGAAGGCAATCCCCTGGGCCTGTACTGACGCTCATGCACGAAAGCGTGGGGAGCAAACAGGATTAGATACCCTGGTAGTCCACGCCCTAAACGATGTCAACTGGTTGTTGGACGGCTTGCTGTTCAGTAACGAAGCTAACGCGTGAAGTTGACCGCCTGGGGAGTACGGCCGCAAGGTTGAAACTCAAAGGAATTGACGGGGACCCGCACAAGCGGTGGATGATGTGGTTTAATTCGATGCAACGCGAAAAACCTTACCTACCCTTGACATGTCAAGAATTTTGCAGAGATGTGAAAGTGCTCGAAAGAGAACTTGAACACAGGTGCTGCATGGCCGTCGTCAGCTCGTGTCGTGAGATGTTGGGTTAAGTCCCGCAACGAGCGCAACCCTTGTCATTAGTTGCTACGCAAGAGCACTCTAATGAGACTGCCGGTGACAAACCGGAGGAAGGTGGGGATGACGTCAGGTCCTCATGGCCCTTATGGGTAGGGCTACACACGTCATACAATGGCCGGTACAGAGGGTTGCCAACCCGCGAGGGGGAGCCAATCCCAGAAAACCGGTCGTAGTCCGGATCGTAGTCTGCAACTCGACTGCGTGAAGTCGGAATCGCTAGTAATCGCGGATCAGCTTGCCGCGGTGAATACGTTCCCGGGTCTTGTACACACCGCCCGTCACACCATGGGAGCGGGTTCTGCCAGAAGTAGTTAGCCTAACCGCAAGGAGGGCGATTACCACGGCAGGGTTCGTGACTGGGGTGAAGTCGTAACAAGGTAGCCGTATCGGAAGGTGCGGCTGGATCACCTCCTTTCTGGAAAAAATACGGAAGTTGCCTCGACGTCTACGGATGTTGAACGCGATGGAAGTCATGAAAAAAAGTGCTGATGGAATTCAAGCACCCACACTTATCGGCTGTTGATTGACAACAAGAGTGAAGCCAGTTGGGTCTGTAGCTCAGTCGGTTAGAGCACCGTCTTGATAAGGCGGGGGTCGTTGGTTCGAATCCAACCAGACCCACCAACTTACCAAGGCGTGACATGCGGGATAAAAGTCCTGGATGAATTGCCTCATACGGGGGATTAGCTCAGCTGGGAGAGCACCTGCTTTGCAAGCAGGGGGTCGTCGGTTCGATCCCGTCATCCTCCACCAACTTCACTTGTGTTTGACTGCAAACCTTAAGGTCTGCTGGTATGAATGATTCATGCCAGAAGGGCGCTAAGGTTTGCAGCGTAAGCTGTTGTTCTTTAAAAATTCGTAGAGTCGAAAATCAGCGTTGCTGGTGGAAAGTGTAGATTCGTAAAGGGGTCTGCACACCGTGCCATCAGCAACATATTGATTGCGTCAAAATACAGACATTAATACAAGATATTAATGATCGGCATAACGCGAAGCTGCATGCTTAAACCGGCATGCGGCGCTCAAAACAGTCCTTGACCGACGCTCTTAGCATTGGGCGTCAAAGTTATAGGGTCAAGTGACTAAGTGCATGTGGTGGATGCCTTGGCGATTACAGGCGATGAAGGACGTGATAGCCTGCGAAAAGCTTCGGGGAGCTGGCAAATTAGCTTTGATCCGGAGATATCCGAATGGGGAAACCCACCCGCAAGGGTATCGCATACTGAATACATAGGTATGCGAGGCGAACCGAGTGAACTGAAACATCTAAGTAACTCGAGGAAAAGACATCAACCGAGATTCCGAAAGTAGTGGCGAGCGAAATCGGAACAGCCTAGTGCTCTTTAGCAGTTGACTTATCAAAACGGAATGGAAAGTCCGGCCATAGTGGGTGATAGCCCCGTATGAGAAAAGTCTTCTGTGGAACTGAGTGCACGATAAGTAGGGCGGGACACGAGAAATCCTGTCTGAAGATGGGGGGACCATCCTCCAAGGCTAAATACTCGTAATCGACCGATAGTGAACAAGTACCGTGAGGGAAAGGCGAAAAGAACCCCGGGAGGGGAGTGAAATAGATCCTGAAACCGCATGCATACAAAAAGTCGGAGCCTGGAAACGGGTGACGGCGTACCTTTTGTATAATGGGTCAGCGACTTACATTCAGTGGCAAGCTTAACCGAATAGGGAAGGCGAAGGGAAACCGAGTCCGAATAGGGCGTCTAGTCGCTGGGTGTAGACCCGAAACCAAGTGATCTATCCATGGCCAGGATGAAGGTGCGGTAACACGCACTGGAGGTCCGAACCGACTAATGTTGCAAAATTAGCGGATGAGCTGTGGATAGGGGTGAAAGGCTAAACAAACTTGGAAATAGCTGGTTCTCTCCGAAAACTATTTAGGTAGTGCCTCAAGTATTACCGTCGGGGGTAGAGCACTGTTATGGCTAGGGGGTCATGGCGACTTACCAAACCATTGCAAACTCCGAATACCGATGAGTACAGCTTGGGAGACAGAGCACCGGGTGCTAACGTCCGGACTCAAGAGGGAAACAACCCAGACCGCCAGCTAAGGTCCCTAAAATTGGCTAAGTGGGAAACGAAGTGGGAAGGCTAAAACAGTCAGGATGTTGGCTTAGAAGCAGCCATCATTTAAAGAAAGCGTAATAGCTCACTGATCGAGTCGTCCTGCGCGGAAGATGTAACGGGGCTAAGCCAGTTACCGAAGCTGCGGATTCACAGTTTACTGTGAGTGGTAGGAGAGCGTTCTGTAAGCCTGTGAAGGTGGCTTGTAAAGGCTGCTGGAGGTATCAGAAGTGCGAATGCTGACATGAGTAGCGTTAAAGGGGGTGAAAAGCCCCCTCGCCGAAAGCGCAAGGTTTCCTACGCAACGTTCATCGGCGTAGGGTGAGTCGGCCCCTAAGGCGAGGCAGAGATGCGTAGCTGATGGGAAACAGGTTAATATTCCTGTACCGATCTATAGTGCGATGTGGGGACGGAGAAGGTTAGCTCAGCCAACTGTTGGAATAGTTGGTTCAAGCATGTAGGCGTGCTCTTTAGGCAAATCCGGAGAGCTTAGCTGAGGTGTGATAACGAGGCTGCTTGCAGCCGAAGTGAGTGATACCCTGCTTCCAGGAAAAGCCACTAAGCTTCAGCTATAGATTGACCGTACCGCAAACCGACACTGGTGCGCGAGATGAGTATTCTAAGGCGCTTGAGAGAACTCTGGAGAAGGAACTCGGCAAATTGACACCGTAACTTCGGAAGAAGGTGTGCCTTTAGTAGGTGAACCATTTACTTGGGGAGCCCAATGAGGTCGCAGAGAATCGGTGGCTGCAACTGTTTAATAAAAACACAGCACTCTGCAAAGACGAAAGTCGACGTATAGGGTGTGACGCCTGCCCGGTGCTGGAAGATTAATTGATGGGGTGCAAGCTCTTGATCGAAGTCCCAGTAAACGGCGGCCGTAACTATAACGGTCCTAAGGTAGCGAAATTCCTTGTCGGGTAAGTTCCGACCTGCACGAATGGCGTAATGATGGCCACACTGTCTCCTCCAGAGACTCAGCGAAGTTGAAATGTTTGTGATGATGCAATCTCCCCGCGGAAAGACGGAAAGACCCCATGAACCTTTACTGTAGCTTTACATTGGACTTTGAACAGATCTGTGTAGGATAGGTGGGAGGCTTTGAAGCATGAACGCTAGTTTGTGTGGAGCCGACGTTGAAATACCACCCTGGTGTGTTTGAGGTTCTAACCTTGGCCCGTTATCCGGGTTGGGGACAGTGTATGGTGGGCAGTTTGACTGGGGCGGTCTCCTCCCAAAGTGTAACGGAGGAGTTCGAAGGTACGCTAGATACGGTCGGAAATCGTGTTGATAGTGCATTGGCATAAGCGTGCTTGACTGCGAGACTGACAAGTCGAGCAGGTACGAAAGTAGGACAAAGTGATCCGGTGGTTCTGTATGGAAGGGCCATCGCTCAACGGATAAAAGGTACTCTGGGGATAACAGGCTGATACCGCCCAAGAGTTCATATCGACGGCGGTGTTTGGCACCTCGATGTCGGCTCATCTCATCCTGGGGCTGTAGCCGGTCCCAAGGGTATGGCTGTTCGCCATTTAAAGAGGTACGTGAGCTGGGTTTAAAACGTCGTGAGACAGTTTGGTCCCTATCTTCCGTGGGCGCTGCAAGATTGAGAGAGCCTGCTCCTAGTACGAGAGGACCGGAGTGGACACACCTCTGGTGTATCGGTTGTCACGCCAGTGGCATTGCCGAGTAGCTAAGTGTGGAAGAGATAACCGCTGAAAGCATCTAAGCGGGAAACTCGTCTCAAGATGAGTCTTGCCGGGGCCTTGAGCCCCCTGAAGGGTCGTTGTAGACCACGACGTTGATAGGCTGGGTGTGGAAGCGCAGTAATGCGTTAAGCTAACCAGTACTAATTGCCCGTGAGGCTTGACCCTATAACTTTGATGGATCAATGCAGCTAATTCAAATTAGCTTGCGGTCCGGACTGTTTGAATACACGTTATACCGATGAATATCGCTCAGGCGACATTCTCTGTGCACGCAATCAATATTGAAGCTGATTTAATAGTAGACTCTACGAATTGACTGATCTGGTGCGCACGACAAGGTGCGCCAGGTCAGGAACCGTTTAAGCCTGATGACCATAGCGAGTTGGTCCCACTCCTTCCCATCCCGAACAGGACAGTGAAACGACTCAGCGCCGATGATAGTGCGGATTCCCGTGTGAAAGTAGGTCATCGTCAGGCTACCTATAGTGAGAAAAGCCCCTGCTAAGGCAGGGGCTTTTGCTTCTCTGGGTGTGCAGGCAGCGAACGGAAGTTCGTTGAGGTGCTCATCTTGTGAGGCGTCCACTGCTCAGTCAGGCCTGCCGGCCGCGCTGACCAGGTGTTGCGAAAAAAATCGCACCAGACGCTTGACAAGATAGGCAAAAACGAGTGATAATCTCGTTTCTGCGCTGACAACAAGTCAGCAACGTTCTTTAAAAATTAGCAGCCGATAAGCGTGGGTGTTTGGATGAAAGAGGCCAAATGCTCACGGTAAAAGAAGTGCGTTAAATCACTTCAATTCCGTTAAGAGCGAGTTTACAGAGATTAAACTGAAGAGTTTGATCCTGGCTCAGATTGAACGCTGGCGGCATGCCTTACACATGCAAGTCGAACGGCAGCACGGGAGCAATCCTGGTGGCGAGTGGCGAACGGGTGAGTAATATATCGGAACGTGCCCAGTAGTGGGGGATAGCCCGGCGAAAGCCGGATTAATACCGCATACGACCTGAGGGTGAAAGCGGGGGATCGCAAGACCTCGCGCTATTGGAGCGGCCGATATCAGATTAGCTAGTTGGTGGGGTAAAGGCCTACCAAGGCTACGATCTGTAGTTGGTCTGAGAGGACGACCAGCCACACTGGGACTGAGACACGGCCCAGACTCCTACGGGAGGCAGCAGTGGGGAATTTTGGACAATGGGCGAAAGCCTGATCCAGCAATGCCGCGTGCAGGAAGAAGGCCTTCGGGTTGTAAACTGCTTTTGTCAGGGAAGAAATCTTCTGGGCTAATACCCCGGGAGGATGACGGTACCTGAAGAATAAGCACCGGCTAACTACGTGCCAGCAGCCGCGGTAATACGTAGGGTGCGAGCGTTAATCGGAATTACTGGGCGTAAAGCGTGCGCAGGCGGCTTTGCAAGACAGATGTGAAATCCCCGGGCTCAACCTGGGAACTGCATTTGTGACTGCAAGGCTAGAGTACGGCAGAGGGGGATGGAATTCCGCGTGTAGCAGTGAAATGCGTAGATATGCGGAGGAACACCAATGGCGAAGGCAATCCCCTGGGCCTGTACTGACGCTCATGCACGAAAGCGTGGGGAGCAAACAGGATTAGATACCCTGGTAGTCCACGCCCTAAACGATGTCAACTGGTTGTTGGACGGCTTGCTGTTCAGTAACGAAGCTAACGCGTGAAGTTGACCGCCTGGGGAGTACGGCCGCAAGGTTGAAACTCAAAGGAATTGACGGGGACCCGCACAAGCGGTGGATGATGTGGTTTAATTCGATGCAACGCGAAAAACCTTACCTACCCTTGACATGTCAAGAATTTTGCAGAGATGTGAAAGTGCTCGAAAGAGAACTTGAACACAGGTGCTGCATGGCCGTCGTCAGCTCGTGTCGTGAGATGTTGGGTTAAGTCCCGCAACGAGCGCAACCCTTGTCATTAGTTGCTACGCAAGAGCACTCTAATGAGACTGCCGGTGACAAACCGGAGGAAGGTGGGGATGACGTCAGGTCCTCATGGCCCTTATGGGTAGGGCTACACACGTCATACAATGGCCGGTACAGAGGGTTGCCAACCCGCGAGGGGGAGCCAATCCCAGAAAACCGGTCGTAGTCCGGATCGTAGTCTGCAACTCGACTGCGTGAAGTCGGAATCGCTAGTAATCGCGGATCAGCTTGCCGCGGTGAATACGTTCCCGGGTCTTGTACACACCGCCCGTCACACCATGGGAGCGGGTTCTGCCAGAAGTAGTTAGCCTAACCGCAAGGAGGGCGATTACCACGGCAGGGTTCGTGACTGGGGTGAAGTCGTAACAAGGTAGCCGTATCGGAAGGTGCGGCTGGATCACCTCCTTTCTGGAAAAAATACGGAAGTTGCCTCGACGTCTACGGATGTTGAACGCGATGGAAGTCATGAAAAAAAGTGCTGATGGAATTCAAGCACCCACACTTATCGGCTGTTGATTGACAACAAGAGTGAAGCCAGTTGGGTCTGTAGCTCAGTCGGTTAGAGCACCGTCTTGATAAGGCGGGGGTCGTTGGTTCGAATCCAACCAGACCCACCAACTTACCAAGGCGTGACATGCGGGATAAAAGTCCTGGATGAATTGCCTCATACGGGGGATTAGCTCAGCTGGGAGAGCACCTGCTTTGCAAGCAGGGGGTCGTCGGTTCGATCCCGTCATCCTCCACCAACTTCACTTGTGTTTGACTGCAAACCTTAAGGTCTGCTGGTATGAATGATTCATGCCAGAAGGGCGCTAAGGTTTGCAGCGTAAGCTGTTGTTCTTTAAAAATTCGTAGAGTCGAAAATCAGCGTTGCTGGTGGAAAGTGTAGATTCGTAAAGGGGTCTGCACACCGTGCCATCAGCAACATATTGATTGCGTCAAAATACAGACATTAATACAAGATATTAATGATCGGCATAACGCGAAGCTGCATGCTTAAACCGGCATGCGGCGCTCAAAACAGTCCTTGACCGACGCTCTTAGCATTGGGCGTCAAAGTTATAGGGTCAAGTGACTAAGTGCATGTGGTGGATGCCTTGGCGATTACAGGCGATGAAGGACGTGATAGCCTGCGAAAAGCTTCGGGGAGCTGGCAAATTAGCTTTGATCCGGAGATATCCGAATGGGGAAACCCACCCGCAAGGGTATCGCATACTGAATACATAGGTATGCGAGGCGAACCGAGTGAACTGAAACATCTAAGTAACTCGAGGAAAAGACATCAACCGAGATTCCGAAAGTAGTGGCGAGCGAAATCGGAACAGCCTAGTGCTCTTTAGCAGTTGACTTATCAAAACGGAATGGAAAGTCCGGCCATAGTGGGTGATAGCCCCGTATGAGAAAAGTCTTCTGTGGAACTGAGTGCACGATAAGTAGGGCGGGACACGAGAAATCCTGTCTGAAGATGGGGGGACCATCCTCCAAGGCTAAATACTCGTAATCGACCGATAGTGAACAAGTACCGTGAGGGAAAGGCGAAAAGAACCCCGGGAGGGGAGTGAAATAGATCCTGAAACCGCATGCATACAAAAAGTCGGAGCCTGGAAACGGGTGACGGCGTACCTTTTGTATAATGGGTCAGCGACTTACATTCAGTGGCAAGCTTAACCGAATAGGGAAGGCGAAGGGAAACCGAGTCCGAATAGGGCGTCTAGTCGCTGGGTGTAGACCCGAAACCAAGTGATCTATCCATGGCCAGGATGAAGGTGCGGTAACACGCACTGGAGGTCCGAACCGACTAATGTTGCAAAATTAGCGGATGAGCTGTGGATAGGGGTGAAAGGCTAAACAAACTTGGAAATAGCTGGTTCTCTCCGAAAACTATTTAGGTAGTGCCTCAAGTATTACCGTCGGGGGTAGAGCACTGTTATGGCTAGGGGGTCATGGCGACTTACCAAACCATTGCAAACTCCGAATACCGATGAGTACAGCTTGGGAGACAGAGCACCGGGTGCTAACGTCCGGACTCAAGAGGGAAACAACCCAGACCGCCAGCTAAGGTCCCTAAAATTGGCTAAGTGGGAAACGAAGTGGGAAGGCTAAAACAGTCAGGATGTTGGCTTAGAAGCAGCCATCATTTAAAGAAAGCGTAATAGCTCACTGATCGAGTCGTCCTGCGCGGAAGATGTAACGGGGCTAAGCCAGTTACCGAAGCTGCGGATTCACAGTTTACTGTGAGTGGTAGGAGAGCGTTCTGTAAGCCTGTGAAGGTGGCTTGTAAAGGCTGCTGGAGGTATCAGAAGTGCGAATGCTGACATGAGTAGCGTTAAAGGGGGTGAAAAGCCCCCTCGCCGAAAGCGCAAGGTTTCCTACGCAACGTTCATCGGCGTAGGGTGAGTCGGCCCCTAAGGCGAGGCAGAGATGCGTAGCTGATGGGAAACAGGTTAATATTCCTGTACCGATCTATAGTGCGATGTGGGGACGGAGAAGGTTAGCTCAGCCAACTGTTGGAATAGTTGGTTCAAGCATGTAGGCGTGCTCTTTAGGCAAATCCGGAGAGCTTAGCTGAGGTGTGATAACGAGGCTGCTTGCAGCCGAAGTGAGTGATACCCTGCTTCCAGGAAAAGCCACTAAGCTTCAGCTATAGATTGACCGTACCGCAAACCGACACTGGTGCGCGAGATGAGTATTCTAAGGCGCTTGAGAGAACTCTGGAGAAGGAACTCGGCAAATTGACACCGTAACTTCGGAAGAAGGTGTGCCTTTAGTAGGTGAACCATTTACTTGGGGAGCCCAATGAGGTCGCAGAGAATCGGTGGCTGCAACTGTTTAATAAAAACACAGCACTCTGCAAAGACGAAAGTCGACGTATAGGGTGTGACGCCTGCCCGGTGCTGGAAGATTAATTGATGGGGTGCAAGCTCTTGATCGAAGTCCCAGTAAACGGCGGCCGTAACTATAACGGTCCTAAGGTAGCGAAATTCCTTGTCGGGTAAGTTCCGACCTGCACGAATGGCGTAATGATGGCCACACTGTCTCCTCCAGAGACTCAGCGAAGTTGAAATGTTTGTGATGATGCAATCTCCCCGCGGAAAGACGGAAAGACCCCATGAACCTTTACTGTAGCTTTACATTGGACTTTGAACAGATCTGTGTAGGATAGGTGGGAGGCTTTGAAGCATGAACGCTAGTTTGTGTGGAGCCGACGTTGAAATACCACCCTGGTGTGTTTGAGGTTCTAACCTTGGCCCGTTATCCGGGTTGGGGACAGTGTATGGTGGGCAGTTTGACTGGGGCGGTCTCCTCCCAAAGTGTAACGGAGGAGTTCGAAGGTACGCTAGATACGGTCGGAAATCGTGTTGATAGTGCATTGGCATAAGCGTGCTTGACTGCGAGACTGACAAGTCGAGCAGGTACGAAAGTAGGACAAAGTGATCCGGTGGTTCTGTATGGAAGGGCCATCGCTCAACGGATAAAAGGTACTCTGGGGATAACAGGCTGATACCGCCCAAGAGTTCATATCGACGGCGGTGTTTGGCACCTCGATGTCGGCTCATCTCATCCTGGGGCTGTAGCCGGTCCCAAGGGTATGGCTGTTCGCCATTTAAAGAGGTACGTGAGCTGGGTTTAAAACGTCGTGAGACAGTTTGGTCCCTATCTTCCGTGGGCGCTGCAAGATTGAGAGAGCCTGCTCCTAGTACGAGAGGACCGGAGTGGACACACCTCTGGTGTATCGGTTGTCACGCCAGTGGCATTGCCGAGTAGCTAAGTGTGGAAGAGATAACCGCTGAAAGCATCTAAGCGGGAAACTCGTCTCAAGATGAGTCTTGCCGGGGCCTTGAGCCCCCTGAAGGGTCGTTGTAGACCACGACGTTGATAGGCTGGGTGTGGAAGCGCAGTAATGCGTTAAGCTAACCAGTACTAATTGCCCGTGAGGCTTGACCCTATAACTTTGATGGATCAATGCAGCTAATTCAAATTAGCTTGCGGTCCGGACTGTTTGAATACACGTTATACCGATGAATATCGCTCAGGCGACATTCTCTGTGCACGCAATCAATATTGAAGCTGATTTAATAGTAGACTCTACGAATTGACTGATCTGGTGCGCACGACAAGGTGCGCCAGGTCAGGAACCGTTTAAGCCTGATGACCATAGCGAGTTGGTCCCACTCCTTCCCATCCCGAACAGGACAGTGAAACGACTCAGCGCCGATGATAGTGCGGATTCCCGTGTGAAAGTAGGTCATCGTCAGGCTACCTATGAGGAAACCGGGTTCTTGCTGATGCAGGAACCCGGTTTTTTCCGTTTCGATTTCGCCTCATCTTTCGGACGTAATTTTGCGACGTTCATCTAAACGCTGATCCTTAGAGCGTGATGTCTGCATCATGTCGAAGTGGGGTTATTTTTTCCCACTCGTCGTTGATGCTGGGGGGGCGGCACGGATGGGGTAATGCGTCCACTGGAGTATAGTGAGCCCATGTTTGACGTACTTGTGTATCTTTACGAGCACTACTGGCGTCCCGACGCTTGCCCCGAATCTGGTTTGTTGGCACGAAAGCTGACTGCGCTTGGGTTTGAGTCGGAGGAGATCTCCGACGCGCTACTCTGGTTAGACGGGCTGCAGGCCTTGACGCGGGGCTGTGTGGTGTCGCCCGACGTGGGAAGTACGCGGGTGTATTGCGATGCGGAGTTGGACCGCTTGGGGGCTGAGGCCTTGGGCTTTCTCCAGTTCTTGGTTTCTGCCGGTGTGTTGACCCCGCGTTTGCGTGAGGTGGTGCTGGATCGAGTGTCTGCAGTACCCAGGGGACCAGTGGCGCTCGACGATTTCAAGGTGCTGGTTTTGTTGGTGTTCTGGAGTCTGGGTGAGGAGCCGGATGCACTGATCTTGGATGAGCTGTTTGTGGATGACTGTGACCGTGTGATGCACTGAGTGTCTGCTGCGGTGTGTACGTGGTGCGATGTAAGCGGATCATTGGTGGGCTCTCGTCCTTATGGCGTTGCCCTGTTGCGTGAAAGAGGGACCATGACTCTGGTGTTAGCGTGTGTACGTAAAGTGCTGATTCTGGCTGTCGTCGGCATGTGCGTCGCGTCGCTCAGTGCTTGTGACCAGTTGGGCATTGACACCCCAGAGAAGGTGGCCCAACGCAAGGGGGCGGAGGCAAAAGCGATCGGCGCGGCCTGTCGCCATGCGATGCGTGCGATCGAGGACTGCTATCTGCTTAACCCAAAGGCCGAGAAGGCTGCAGTCTTTGAGGGTTGGCGCGAGATGGACGAGTACATGCGTGAGAACAAACTCGAGGGCGTTGCGCCGGTCGTGCCACGCAGCGGCGTCCCTCCCAAAGCGGCTTCGGCCGTAGCGCCACCTGAGGCTGCGTCTGAGGACGATGCCGGTGTAGCGTCCGGCGCCAAATAGGACGCCAGCTCCTGCAAGTAGGCTGGGGGACGCCAAAGGTGGGGTCTGATTGTGTTGGGAGGGACTGTTGCGGCCCGAAAAGCCCACAGACCTTTTTACAATGTCGATTTAATCTTTTCGACATTGAGGCGTCTGGCACCATGAATATTCTCCGATTTGAAGAACTTGTGGCCGACGGGCGTGCCGCCGGGCAGCGTGTGTTCATTCGCGCTGACTTGAATGTGCCGCAAGATGACGCGGGCAACATCACCGAGGACACACGGATCCGTGCGTCGATCCCGGCGATTGAGTTGGCACTGAAGGCGGGGGCGGCGGTCATGGTGACGTCGCACCTCGGGCGCCCGACGGAGGGGGAGTTCAAACCTGCAGACTCGCTGGCGCCGGTGGCTCGACGTCTGAGCGAGTTGCTGGGGCGTGACGTGAAGTTGGTGAGCAACTGGGTCGATGGCGTGTCGGTTCAGCCGGGTGAGGTGGTGTTGCTGGAGAACTGCCGTCTTAACAAGGGCGAGAAGAAGAACAGCGAAGAGTTGGCTCGCAAGTTGGCAGCGCTGTGCGACATTTTTGTGCACGATGCGTTCGGGACGGCTCACCGCGCGGAAGGCACCACCTATGGGATCGCGCAGTTTGCCAAGGTGGCTTGCGCAGGGCCTTTGCTGGCTGCCGAGATCGATGCGATCAACACGGCGCTCGAAGCGCCCAAGCGTCCGCTGGTGGCGATCGTGGCAGGCTCCAAGGTGTCGACCAAGTTGACCATTTTGCAGGCGCTAGCGAAGAACGTGGATGGTCTGATTGTGGGTGGCGGGATTGCCAACACCTTCATGTTGGCCGCTGGCTTGAAGATCGGGAAGTCGCTGGCCGAGCCGGATCTGTTGGGTGAGGCGACGGCGGTGATCGAAGCGATGAAGGCGCGCGGTGCGGCGGTGCCGATTCCGGAGGACGTCGTGGTGGCCAAGGCCTTCGCGGCCGATGCGCCAGCGACGGTGAAGGCGGCCAACGAGGTCGCGGACGATGACCTGATCCTGGACATCGGCCCGAAGACGGCTGCCAAGTTGGCCGCGCAGTTGAAGGCCGCCGGTACGATCGTGTGGAATGGTCCGGTGGGGGTTTTCGAGTTTGAAGCCTTCTCGCACGGGACCGAGACCATCGCGCGTGCCATTGCCGAGTCGGCTGCGTTCAGCATTGCCGGAGGTGGGGACACGCTGGCGGCGATCGCGAAGTACGGCATCGAGAAGGATGTGGACTACATCTCGACGGGGGGGGGGGCCTTCTTGGAAATCCTGGAAGGCAAGACCTTGCCGGCGTTCGAGATTCTGAGCAAACGCGCTGCGGGCTGATTTTCAGTACGCATGCTCTGTGCTGAATGAGACAGCCCCGATCTCGATAGGCCGGGGCTGTTTGTTTTTTGGGGCCATGGGACGCATGGGCGGTCCCGTGCGGCGGTGTCCAGGCCTGGCGTGCGGTCGTGGGCGTTCAGGCAGTGTGCTGCGTCTCGAAGTAGGTGAGCCAGCGCAGGACTTCGTCGCTGGTGCGTTCGGGGTTCTCAAGGGGGTAAAGGTGGCTGCCCGTGACCCAGCTGAGGTGCTGACCGACCAGCTGGCGTGCGCCGTGCAGGCCCCCGCGGCGCAGTTCGCGAGAATGGGTGCCTGCGATGAAGGCCAGAGGGCACTGGTGTGGGTGCTGCTGAAAGGCTGCCAACAGGCGGTGCGGCATCGTGCTGTAGATGGCGGCTTCCACGTCACGCTGGTAGCGTAGACGGCAGGTCGGAGGCTCCGGTGACAACTCCAGCCCATGCAAGAGGTAGTCCTGAAGGACGCGGGGATGGAAGGCCGCAAATTTGGGTTTGATGCCAAAGTGTTGCTGGGCCGCATGCAAGCTGGGCCACTCGTGGGTGCGCTGGGCTGCCACGCGCGTCGGCATGACGCGGTCGATGAGGTGGATGCGCTTGGCCAGGCCCATGGCGGCGCTGCGCCAGCCTTGCAAGATGGGGGAGTCCAGGACCACCACGCCCTGAGCCCATTGGGGATATTGACTGGCCAGCATGAGGCTGAGGTAGCCGCCCAGGGAGTGCCCGACGAGGTAGGCGGGCTGGCCGACTTCCTGGCGCAGGAACTCATGCAATTGGGTGACGAGGTGGGGCCAGTTGGGGGTGACCGGGTAGCGAGGGTCGTGTCCGAGCTGCTCGATGGCGTGGACGGTGTAGCCCTGGGTCCGCCAACGCTCGAAGAGCGCCTCATAGGTGCCCGCCGGAAAGCTGTTGGCATGCGAGAAGACGATGGTGCGAGGGAGGGGAGACTCGGCCATGAGGTTGTTGCGTTCGGGCGTCACGGGAGGGATGTGATCCCGGTCGGGGGCAAGCGATATTTTCAGGCTAGACGTTTGGTGTGACACTGAGGGAGAACCAACTACTGTTGAGCTTTGAACATGCCGCGTGCCACCAAGATCGTCGCCACCCTGGGCCCTGCTTCTTCCACGCCGGAGGTGCTGGAGCAAATGCTGCGAGCCGGTGTCGATGTGGTCCGGCTGAACTTTTCGCATGGTAAGGCGCAGGATCACATCGATCGCGCGCAGATGGTGCGGGAGGCGGCACAGCGGGTCGGCAAGGTGGTCGCCATCATGGCGGACTTGCAGGGCCCCAAGATTCGCGTGGGCAAATTTGCCGAGGGCAAGGTGATGCTGGAGCCGGGGCAGCCTTTCGTTCTGGATGCCAGTCGCACGGCCTTGGGCGATCTGCAGGGCGTGGGCCTGGACTACAAGGAGTTGCCGCGAGATGTGAAGCCTGGTGACACGTTGTTGCTCAACGACGGTCTGATTGTGCTGACCGTCGACGCTGTCAAGGGCGAGGCGGTGCACACGGTGGTGAAGTTGGGCGGGGAGTTGTCCAATAACAAGGGCATCAACAAGCAAGGGGGCGGATTGACGGCGCCGGCCTTGACGGCCAAGGACATGGACGACATCAAGACGGCGGCGAGCTTCCAGTGCGATTACATCGCGGTGTCGTTTCCGAAGAATGCGACGGACATGGAGATGGCGCGCCAGTTGTGCAATGTGGCGGGGGAGCCTTGGAAGCACCGCCCGGCCCTGATTGCGAAGATCGAGCGCAGCGAGGCCATTCCAAATCTGGAAAGCATCCTGAAGGCGTCGGACGGGATCATGGTGGCGCGCGGCGACCTGGCCGTGGAGGTGGGCAATGCCACCGTGCCGGCACTGCAAAAGCGCATGATCAAGATGGCGCGGGAGATGGACAAGGTGGTGATCACGGCGACGCAGATGATGGAGTCGATGATCGTCAATCCGGTGCCGACGCGCGCGGAGGTGTCGGACGTGGCCAATGCGGTGTTGGATGGCACCGATGCGGTGATGCTCAGTGCCGAGACCGCTGCTGGCAAGTATCCCGTGGAGACCGTGGCGCAGATGGCCAACATCGTGCAGGAGGCCGAACACGCCGAAGAGGTGTCGCTGGATGCCGATTTCACGAACAAGACGTTTGGGCGCATCGACCAGTCGATCGCGATGGGGGCCTTGTTCACGGCCTATCACCTGGGGTGCAAGGCCATCATTGCCTTGACCGAGTCGGGCTCGACGGCACTGTGGATGAGTCGTCATCGCATCCATGTGCCGATTTTCGCGTTGACGGCGCGGGACATTGCGCAGCGCAAGATGGCTTTGTTCCGCAATGTGCATCCGCTCTTGGTGCCGAGCTATGCCGATCGGGATGAGGCGCTGGCACAAGCCGAAACGTTTCTGGTGGCGCGCGGCCTGCTGCGTCCAGGGGACACGTATGCCATCACCTGCGGGGAGCCCATGGGCACGCCAGGGGGTACGAACATGCTCAAAGTTTGCGCGGTGCACTGAAGAAGCCCGGGGAAAAGCCTTGGCGTTCGCTTCGGGGGCTTGGGTGCACGTGCGGCTCTCGGTAGAATCTCGCCCAGTTTGACGCGCGTCGTGTGCGCGCTGTCTTTTGGTTCACACCGCTCATTTGCTCATTGGGGAACTCATGGCACTCGTCTCGATGCGTCAGCTGCTGGATCACGCTGCTGAAAACAATTACGGCATTCCGGCTTTCAACGTCAACAACCTGGAGCAGGTGCAGGCCGTGATGGCTGCCGCCGACGAGGTCGGTGCCCCGGTGATCCTGCAGGCGTCGGCCGGTGCGCGCAAGTACGCCGGTGAGTCCTTCATCAAGCACCTGATTCAGGCGGCGGTGGAAGCGTATCCGCATATTCCGCTGGTGATGCACCAGGACCATGGCACCTCGCCCAAGATCTGCCAAGGCGCCATCGATCTGGGCTTTGGCTCGGTGATGATGGATGGCTCGCTGATGGAAGACGGCAAGACCCCGGCTTCGTTCGACTACAACGTCGATGTGACCCGCAAGGTGGTCGAGATGGCCCACAAGGTGGGCGTGACCGTGGAAGGCGAGCTGGGCTGCCTGGGTAACCTGGAAACCGGTGAAGCCGGCGAGGAAGACGGCATTGGCGCCGAAGGCAAGCTGGACCACAGCCAGATGTTGACCGACCCGGAAGAAGCCGCCGTGTTCGTGAAGGCCACCCAGTTGGACGCGCTGGCCATCGCCATCGGCACCAGCCACGGCGCCTACAAGTTCTCGCGCAAGCCCACGGGCGACATCCTGGCGATCTCGCGTGTGAAGGAAATCCACGCCAGGATTCCCAACACCCACCTGGTGATGCACGGCTCGTCGTCGGTGCCGCAAGAACTGCTGGCCATCATCAACCAGTACGGCGGCAAGATGAAGGAAACCTACGGCGTGCCGGTCGAGGAAATCCAGGAAGCCATCAAGTACGGCGTGCGCAAGATCAACATCGACACCGACATCCGTCTGGCGATGACTGGTGCCGTGCGCAAGTTCCTGTTCGAGAACCCAGACAAGTTTGACGCGCGTGAGTGGCTCAAGCCTGCGCGCGAAGCCGCCAAGCAGGTCTGCAAGCAGCGTTACCTGGAGTTCGGATGCGAAGGCCAGGGCGGCAAGATCAAGCCGGTGAGCCTGGTGGACATCGCTGCGGCGTACGCCAGCGGCAAGTTGGCTCAGGTCGTGTCTTGATCGATGCGGTCTGAGTACTGACATTCGACCGAACGGTCGGGTGTGACGACAACCGGCGCGGGCGTGAGCCTTCGCCGGTTTTGTCTTTCTGGGCGGATGTCGCGCGGGATGCGGGTTAGTGGTGGGGCGAGCGTTGTGGGTCAGGCTTTAAACTGAGCGTTTGTCTCACAGGCTCCTCGGAGTGTTGCCATGCTTAAGCTGTACGGATTCCCTTTGTCCAACTACTACAACAAGGTCAAGCTGGTCTTGCTGGAGAAAGGCATCCTGTTCGAGGAGGTGCATGCACCGGTGGGGCCTGGCAGCGATTCTGAGGCGCATGCCGACAAGTCGCCGCTGGGCAAGGTGCCTTACATCGAGACCGAGCAGGGTTTTCTGTGTGAGAGCCAGGTCATCGTGGATTACATTGAGGCGCGCTGGCCCAGCCCGGCCTTGCTCCCGGCTGATCCGTGGCAGGCGGCTAAGGTGCGCGAGTTGATCACGTATTGCGATCTGCACGTGGAGTTGTGCGCGCGTCAGTTGTATGCGCAGGCCTTCTTCGGCGGCACCTTGTCCGAGAAATTCGTGGCGCGGGTCAAGAAGGACCTGGCCCGCAATCTGGTGGCGTTCCGTGAGCTGGCGAAGTTTACGCCGTATGCAGCGGGAGAGACGTTCACGATGGCGGACTGCGCGGTGTACACGAGCTTGCCGCTGGCCGCCTTGGCCAGCAAACTGGTGTGTGGCGAGGATCTGGTCGCGGCTGCCGGCATTGACTGGAAGAGCTATGTGAAGCTGGTCGAGCAGCGCCCGACGGCTCAGAAGGTGGCCGCCGATCGCAAGGCAGATCAACTGAAGCGAATGGGCTGAGCGCGCGGCGGTGCGGTCCCGCTTTGTGCCGCACTGTGCGAGAGGGGCCGGAGGCGGCACAATATCGCTTTGCCGATTTCAGTGACGCCGTCGCCGGTGTCACGCTTGACCAGGTGACCGCCTCATGACCTCCGCCCTGCATACCTCTGCCCTGACTTCTCTGCCTCTGCTTGCCCGTGGCAAGGTGCGTGACAACTATGCCGTGGGCGATGACCGCATCCTGATGGTGGCCTCGGATCGCATCAGTGCCTTTGATGTGATCATGGGTGAGCCGATTCCGGGCAAGGGCGCGCTGCTGACCAAGATGGCGCTGTTCTGGTTCGAGTTGCTCAAGGATGTGGCGCCCAACCACCTGACGGGTGAAGATCCCTGCAGCGTGGTCAAGCCAGAGGAGCGCCGTCAGGTGGAAGGCCGCTCGATGCTGGTCAAGAAGCTCAAGCCTTTGCCTGTGGAAGCCGTGGTGCGCGGCTATCTGGCCGGCAGCGGCTGGAAGGAATACCAGGACAACGGCGAGGTGTGTGGCGTGAAGCTGCCGGCTGGTTTGAAGAACGCCAGCAAGCTGCCTGAGCCCATTTTCACGCCGGCCACCAAGGCCGAATTGGGCGACCACGACGAGAACATCAGCTACGACAAGATGGTGGAGATCATCGGGGCCGACCTGGCGGTGCAGGTGCGCGATCTGGCCATCCAGCTGTACAAGACGGCGGCAGACTACGCGCTGACCAAGGGCATCATCATTGCCGACACCAAGTTCGAGTTCGGCCTGGACGAGCATGGCACGCTGACCGTGATGGACGAGGTGCTGACGCCCGATTCGTCACGTTTCTGGCCGGTGGAAGGCTATGAGCAGGCCTTCCAGGCCGGCGCCAACCCACCCAGCTACGACAAGCAGTTCGTGCGCGACTGGCTGGAGCAGGCCACGGTCAACGGTCAGCCCTGGAACAAGACGGCGCCATCGCCGGCCTTGCCCCAGGATGTGATCGAGAAGACCGCCGCCAAGTACCAGGAAGCCCTGGTGCGCCTGACCGGTCAGGCCTGATCGTCTTCGGACTGGGGCTGGTCGTCCCAGGCGTCCGGGAGGACGTCGGGGGCGACTTGGGCGGCTGCGAGGGCCTCGGCCACTTCGGGTGACGCGGCCCAGCCGTGCAGTACTTCGGCCACATCGCCCACGCCGCTCTTGTTGAGCGACGAGAACAGGGTGATGTTGACGTCGGACTCGTCGGTGACCAGGTCGGCGAGCACCTCTTGCGCTTTGCGCAGGGACTCGGCCTGTTCCTTGCGGTTGAGCTTGTCGGCCTTGGTCAGCAGGACCAGGAGCTTGACCTCGCCGCTGCGCACGCGCGGGGTGACGAATTCGAGCAGTTGGCGATCAAGCTCGGTGAGACCATGGCGTGAATCTACCATCTGGACGACGGCGCTCAGGTTGCGGCGGACTTCGAGGTAGCTGGCCATGACTTCCTGCCAGCGCAGCTTGGCCGAGCGCTCGACGGCGGCGTAGCCGTAGCCGGGCAGGTCGGTCCAGAGCTGGTTGGGCGCAGCCTTGGGGCCCAGGTGGAACAGGTTGATGTGCTGCGTGCGCCCCGGAGTCTTGGAAGCGTAGGCGAGCTGGCGCTGTTGGGCCAGGGTGTTGATGGCCGTGGACTTGCCGGCGTTGGAGCGCCCGACAAAAGCGACCTCGGGCAACTCGCTCACCGGCACCTGATGCAGTTGGGCGGCCGTGATGTAAAAGCGGGCCGTGTGGGCCCAGGCCAGGGCGTCTTTGGCAGGGTGGCGAGCCAGATCGTGGGTGGGCACACGGGCCGGCGTGGCGGCATTTTGTGGGCCATTGGCCGTCTTGGTGGGGGCCTGTTTGGCCGAGCCGGGGCGATTGGGTGTGTGACGGGTCATAGGGCATTGTAAAATCTCCGGATTAATCTGCCAAAGGTTGGCTCACCGATCCCGTTTTGATGCGGGGGAGTGGGGGCCAGTCTCCGGTTTCACCCCACAGCCAACTCACCGCCCCTACGCCATGAAGCGCTTCTCGAACCTGATTGCCCTTGCCTCGGTGGCCCTGTCCTTGTCCGGCCTGGCCCATGGCGCCGACACCAACGCCGCCAAGCCCAATCTGGCGGCGGGCGAAGCCAAGGCCACCGCCGTGTGCGCGGCCTGCCACTCGGTTGATGGTTCGCGCGGTCTGCCCGCCTATCCGATCCTGCAGGGCCAGCACCCCGAGTACCTGGTCAAGCAATTGACCGAGTTCAAGGAAGGCAAGCGCAAGAATGCCGTCATGTCTGGCATGGCCGCGCCGCTGACCCCGCAAGAAATGCGTGATGTGGCCGCCTTCTACGCCAGCAAGAAGGCGCCGGCGGGCACGGCCAAGAACAAGGATCTGGTGGCCATCGGCGAGAAGATCTACCGCGGTGGCATCGCCAAGAAGGGCATTGCCGCGTGCGCCAGCTGCCACAGCCCCAACGGTGCTGGCATGCCTGTGCAGTACCCGCGTCTGGGTGGCCAGCACGCCGACTACACCAAGGTGCAGCTGACCGCGTTCCGCCAAGGTGAGCGCACCAACAGCGTTCAGATGACGGCCATTGCCGCCAACCTGAGCGACAAGGAAATCGAAGCGCTGTCCGACTACATCGCCGGTCTGCGTTGAGCCATCATGACGGCGTCCTCGGGATTTGCCGAGACGCCGGTCGTGACGTGATGAGATGTGCTCACCATGCCGAGGCGGGATCCCGAATGCGGGGTGCCCGCCTTTTGTTTTGTGTGCCCTGGGTGGCGCATGCCCCCACGACGACGTGGTGACGGACCTTGTCGCTATAGTCCGCCACGGATCTGTCTGACTTTATGACTGCTCAAGCCCTTCCTTCCCCTGTGCCTGCGCGCCATTCGCGACGCCGTGAGTTGTTGGATCTGCTCGCGTCGATGCGCTTTGCCATCGCGCTGCTGACGGTGATCTGCATTGCCTCGGCCATCGGCACGGTGGTCAAGCAGGGTGAGCCGATGGTCAACTACGTGGACCAGTTCGGGCCTTTCTGGGCCGAGGCTTTCGGTGCTCTCGGTTTGTATCGGATCTACAGCTCGGCCTGGTTTCTGGTGATCCTGGCCTTTCTGGTGATTTCGACCAGTCTGTGCATTGCGCGCAACACGCCCAAAATTCTGGCGGACTGGCGCAGCCACAAGGAAGGCATCCGCGAGCGGGCCTTGCAGGCCTTCCATCACAAGGCGGCCGGTCAACTGGTGGCGCCGGTGACCGTGGTCGAAGGGCAGGTGCTGCAGACCCTGCAGGCCCAAGGCTGGTCGATCAAGACGCAAAAGCGCGAGGCCTCAAAGCAAGGCGAGGCTGGGGTGATGATCGCGGCCCGTCTGGGTAAGGCCAACAAGGTGGGCTACATCGCCGCGCACACGGCCATCGTGCTGGTGTGCCTGGGCGGTTTGTTCGATGGCGACCTGGTGGTGAAAGTGCAGGCCTGGGCGCAGGATCTGCAGCCGTTTCGGGGCGGCTCGGAGCTGGCCAACAGCCGTCTGAGCGAGCGCAACCCCGCTTACCGGGCGCAGTTGTTTGTCTCGGAAGGCCAGCGCACCAATGCGTCGGTGATCAATCTGGACCAAGGCATGCTGGTGCAGCCGCTGCCGTTCGAGATCGAGCTCAAGAAGTTCGTGGTGGAGTATTACGAAACCGGCATGCCCAAGCGCTTTGCCAGTGACATCGTGATCCACGATCCGCGGGTGACGGCGGCCAAGCCCTTCACGGTCGAGGTGAACCACCCGGTGGTGTACGACGGGGTGACGATCTTCCAGTCCAGCTTTGAGGACGGGGGCTCGCTCGTGAAGTTGCGCCCCTTGCATCTGGACCGGGCGGGGGCACGCAGCGGTCCGGAGGTGGTGGATGCCACCGTGGGCGGTGCAGCGGGTGCTGTGCCGGCTGACTGGCTGGCCCAGGGGGCGACGCCGGTGCAGCTGGAGGTGACGGGCCTGCGCGTGATCAACGTCGAAAACCTGGCCGAGGCACAGAGCGCGGCGCCGGCCGCGTCGGCGACCGATGTCCGCGGGGTGAATCTGGCGGATTTGAGCAAGCACCTGGGCTCGGGCGCCAAGCCGGTGGGCCACAAGCAGCTGGTCAACATTGGTCCCTCGGTGACCTACAAGCTGCGCGATGCGGCGGGACAGGCGCGGGAGTTCCAGAACTTCATGGTCCCGGTGGAGCTGGATGGACACCGGATGTTCCTGCTGGGCGTGCGCGACACGCCGGCCGAATCCTTCCGCTATCTGCGGGCGCCGGCCGATGACGCGATGAGCCTGCAAGGCTGGTTGCGCTTGCGTCAGGCGCTCAATGACAAGGTGCTGCGTGCCGAGGCGGCGCGTCGTTTTGGCGCGTCGTCGGGACCGTCCGATCGACCTGAGGTCCGCGAGCAGTTGACCGTGTCGGCCCAGCGTTCGCTGGACCTGTTTGCCGGGGCGGTGGCGCTGGAGACGGTGGCAGGCCAGCCGGCAGATGGGGCGCCCCAGGGCGGGCTGATGGCGCTGTCGCGTTTCATCGAGCAGGTGGTGCCACCGGCGCAGCGCGAGCAGACCTCGGGCACGCTGATCCGTATCCTCAATGGTGCCTTGTTCGAGCTGTACAACCTGAGTCGCACAACGGCGGGGCTGCCTGCGCAGTCCATCGATGATCCGGCCGTGCAGGCGTTCATGAGCCGCGCGGTGCTGTCGCTGTCGGATGCCATGCTGTATCCGGTGCCGGTGGTGTTCATGCTTGACAGCTTCGAGCAGCGTCAGGCCAGTGTGTTCCAGGTGACCCGAACCCCTGGTCGCAATGTGGTGTACCTGGGCTGCGTGCTGTTGATCATCGGGGTCTTTGCGATGCTTTACATCCGCGACCGGCGTTTGTGGGTGTGGCTCCAGCAAGATCCGCAGGGTGGCGGTACCCGGGTGCAGATGGCCCTGTCGTCCACGCGCCAGACGCTGGACACCGACCGTGAATTTGACCGCCTGCGCCAGACGGTGCTGGGCGAGGCGCCGCCTGTTTCGCCTGCGCCAATTGCCAAGGAAAGCTGATCTCATGACCACGACGAGTTCTACCAGCACGGTGCTGGCTCCTGCGGGTGCTGTGCGCCGCCCTCTCACCGATTGGCTGTTCGCCGTGTTGGTGCTGGCGCTGGGCGCCTGGGGTTTTGTGACGTACGGCGCGGCCATGGATGGCTACGAAAAAGCCATCCTGGCAGGCGCGGTGCCCAGCGTGATCGCCCTGGGCTGGTTCTGGCGACCCTTGCGATTGTTGCTGGTCCTGGTCGGGCTGGCCACCTGGGGCGCCATGGCCTTGTACCTGCGGCATACCGATGCCCACGGCGCAGACTTGGCTTATGCCGATCAGGTGTTCTGGCTCAAGTATTTTCTGTCCAGCCAGAGTGCCATCTTGTGGATGAGCGTGCTGTTCTTCATGAGCACGGTGTTCTACTGGATCGGGCTGGTGGCCCGCAGTGCCACGGCCACCAAGCTGGGATCTCGCCTGACCTGGGCGGGGATCTTCATGGCGCTGGTGGGTACGCTGGTGCGTTGGTTCGAGAGCCATCAGATCGCGCCGGACATCGGCCACATTCCGGTGAGCAACCTCTATGAGGTCTTCGTGCTGTTTGCCTGGCTGACGGCTGCGTACTGGCTGTACTACGAAGACCGCTTTGCCCGCATGGGGCGTGACCTGGGCTCCCTGGGTGCTTTTGTGATGCTGGTGGTCAGCGCGGCGGTGGGCTTTCTGCTCTGGTACGCGCTGGAGCGTGGTGCGCACGAAATCCAACCCCTGGTGCCTGCCTTGCAAAGCTGGTGGATGAAGTTGCATGTGCCGGCCAATTTCATTGGCTATGGCACCTTTGCGCTGGCCGCCATGGTGGCCTTTGCCTACCTGGTGAAGCACCAGGCCACCGAGACGCGCTGGTGGAAGCTGGCGCCGCTGTGGCTGGTAGGGGTGGTGCTGTGCTTCGAGCCGGTGGTGTTCCGCAGCAAGCCGGGCAGCGAGCCAATGCTCAGCAGCTACTGGGCGGTGTACTTTGGGATTGCGGCCTTGATCGTGGCAGCCATCGTGGGCGCGCGTCGACGCATCGCGGCGCAGTTGCCCGCGTTCGAGGTGCTCGATGACGTGATGTACAAGGCCATTGCCGTGGGCTTCGCTTTCTTCACCATCGCGACCATTCTGGGGGCTTTCTGGGCCGCCGAGGCTTGGGGCGGTTACTGGAGCTGGGACCCGAAGGAGACCTGGGCGTTGATTGTGTGGCTGAACTACGCGGCGTGGCTGCACATGCGCCTGATGAAGGGGCTGCGAGGCACTTTCTCTGCCTGGTGGGCCCTGGCGGGCTTGTTGGTGACCTCGTTTGCCTTCCTGGGCGTGAACATGTTCCTGTCGGGGCTGCATTCTTACGGCACGCTCTGACTTTGCCGGGCGGCTGGTGTGCGGTGGCACGCTCGTGCCCGATACACTGCAGTCATCTTGTGAGATCGGGATCTGTCTGCATGCGCTACGCCATCCGTGACCCTCAGGGCACCATCGTGAGCCTGCACCGTGAGCCGGTGCCAGGGGGGGAAGCCGTACCGGTTCAACACCCTGAGGTGCGGGCGTTTCTCGGCAATGAGGAGGCGCGCTCGTTTGCGCAGATGGATGCGAACCTGGTTCGCGTGCTGGAAGACCTGATCGACGCCTTGATTCGGCGTAATGTGCTGCGCATCACCGATCTGCCGCCGGAGGCGCAGGCCAAGTTGTTTGACCGCAAGCATGTCCGGGAGGGCATGCAGGCACACGCGTTGTCCTTGTATGCGAGCGGTCAAGCCGGCTTGTCGTCCTCAGGTCAGGTGGTCGCGCCCGATGGGGGGGATGCAGCGGGCACGGGTTGGGCGGATTTGATGCCCTGAGTGACGGCGCTGCCCGCGGGGTGCCGGTGGGCTGTCGTTCAGTTTGAGCGCAGGACGCGGTGCTGCAGCGCGGGCAGTTGGGTGCGAACCTGCTGTTGGCGCGCCCGGCTGAGGTCGGCCAGAACGATGCCGGGACCTTCCGCCTGGATGGCCAACACCTCGCCCCAGGGGCCGATGATCATGCTGTGACCGAAAGTGGTGCGGCCGTTTTCGTGGCGACCGCCTTGGGCTGGCGCGAGCACATGGCAGAGGTTTTCCACTGCGCGCGCGCGCAGCAGCAATTCCCAGTGAGCTTTGCCCGTGGTGTCCGTGAAAGCGGCGGGCAGCACGATGAGGTCCAGCGGCTGCGTGGCGCCGATTTGGCGGAACAGCTCAGGAAAGCGCAGGTCGTAGCAGATGCTCAGGGCGATGCGCCAGTCGCTGCCGCTGCGATCGGTGAGGGTGAAGGCCACGGGCTCGTCGCCCGGGCGCAGCGTGGTGGCCTCGTCGTAGCGTCGCTCGCCGTCATCAAAGCAGAACAGGTGAATCTTGTCGTAGCGGGCCACACGGCGGCCCTGCGGGTCATACACCAGGGTGCTGTTGTAAACCTTGTCGCTGTCAGGCGCACGAATCGGCAACGTGCCGCCGACCAGCCAGATGCCATGCGCCTTGGCGGTTTCGGCCAGGATGTGCTGCATGGGCGTGCTGGCTGTGGCGGGGTGGTCGGCATCGGCCAGGGGCTCGGCGATGGCGAGTTTGTCGGCGTCGCGCTGGCCGATCAGGCAGAAGTATTCCGGCAAGGCGATGAGTTCGGCGCCGGCCTGGGCCGCCTGCGCGATGAGGGCGCGGGCCTGGGTGAAATTGTCGTCCACCCGGGGGGTGGAGATCATTTGGATGGCGGCGGCTTTCATGGGCAGGGTGCTCAGTGGAATATCAATCAGTGGTCGAGAGCAGGTCGTTTGGGGTCGCAGCGACGTCGCCACTGTTGAAAACAATCTCAATGCTCAACGTGGATTTGACCGGGGCGCCGTTGACCTCTCCGGGGGCAAACCGCGCTGCCTTGAAAGCTGAGATCGCGGCGTTTGCCAGTGGTTCGGGAATGCTGATCTCTTCCACGTCCACTTGCTGAACGCTCCCGTGTTCGTCGATGTAAAGCTTGAGCGTGGCTTTGAAGACACCTTCGGGCGCGTCTGGCGGGAACGGGATCAGGATGTCTCCCGAGACACTCGGCCTGGCGGTCAGCAGGCTTTCATCGACATAGGTTGAGGTTGGTTGAGGCGCATCGGGTGTTGGGGCGTCGTGAGCCTCAGCGTCCTTCAACTCGCGTGCATCCTGCAATGCCGTCTTGCCATGTTGTTGCGAGGGCAACGTCACTTGTCGTGACTGCTGGGTACGTGCTGTGACTGACTTCTGCGCGGGGTGAGACAAGGTGATGCGAGTGACCTGATGGCTCCATTGGGAAGGTGCTGCGGATGCGCTGCTCCACTGGGCGCCATAGAGCAGCCATGCATGAAGGCCCGCCGCCGCCGCCATGCTGAGCAGCAAGCTGCCAGGAGTCCTGCAAAGCGGGGGCGCGCAGCCGGAGCGCTGCGCCGCGCGCCCGTCGAACATCATCAGTTGACCAGTTCTCGCCATGTCACGCGACGCGTGCCTGTTCCGCTGGCCTTGACCGGTGTTTCCTTGGTGACCGAGGATCCGTCGGACAGGTTGGTCACCCCAACGACCTTGCCGTTTGGCAGGCGGATCAGGGTCACGGCTGTGGCCAGTGCACTGGTGGTGCCTGTTGACAATGACACGCCCACATTCGAGGAGTTTTGAACTGCCTTGCCCGTCTTGTAGTCGAAGTAGTTGAGGAAGCTGGAGCCGCCTGACGAACAGGGGTCATTGGAGGCCGGCGTGTTGGAGGTGAAGGCCAGCGTGCCGAGCTGCAGGTCAGGGTCGGTGTCGATGCGCTCACCGGTTCGAGGCATGTCGGCGTACCAGCCATTCATGGTGGCAAAGTCCACGTCGTAGTTCACTGCAGTGCTGGCGGCCGTGTTGATGGTGCGTACGCCTGCTGAGTCCCTCAAAGCATGTTTGACAAAGCAGTTGGTGTTGGTTGTTGCCGTGCACGTGCTGGCCCTTGGGTTGGCGTATGTCGGCGTGGTGGCCGACGAAGAACTCGCCAGTGTGGTGGCCGTTGCAGAGGTGGCCACAGGATCCTTGAGTGCGTAAATCGTCTGTGTGGCGGTGGTGGTCACATCGCTGGCACCCAGATAGGCGCCGGTCCCGATGTAAACGACGGGTCGGTTGTTGATGTAGGAAACCTCCGGGCGCGTCGTGATCGGTTGGCGGTTGACGCCGTTGACATCGGACGAGAGCGTGGCGAGCAGTTGCACATAAGCCGTGCCGCCCGCGGCTGTCAATTGCGTCAGATCAATGCGCCAGACGTTGCCGTACAGGTCGCCTCCGTAGACACGCAGTGAGAGGTTGTTGGAGCGTGATGAGTCGACAAAGGCCGTCAATTTGGACAGACCGCTGGGGCAGGGGGCCGCACTGCAACCCGCGACGGTTGCTGTGGCGCTGCCCATCCCTGTGTCGATCTTCTTGATGAGGGCGCCGGTTTGTGCATTCAAGACCCAGACGATGCCTTTGCCGCTGCCAGGGTTGACGTTGTTGTACCCCGAAGTGACGATGACGACCCAGGTGCCATCCGACAGCTTGGTGATGATGGGGGTGCCATAGGTGTAGCCCAGGTCTGCATCGGTGATGTAGCCGGTTTCCGTTGCGCTACTGCCCTTGAACTCCCACAGAACCGAGGGCGACGTGGGGTTGGTGATGTCCAAGGCATAGTAGCCACGGCCACCTCGGCCCAGTCCGCCGACCAAAATGGTCTTCCACGTGCCGGTGCTCCCCGAGCCAAAATAGACGTCGCCGGTTTTGGGTGTGGCGTTGACATAGTTGCTGTGATTGGCCGCGTACCGCTTGTCGGCCAGCTTGTACAGGTTGGGCAGCAGCATGGACGGAATGTAGGCCCATTCTTCCGCGCCCGAGCTGGCATTGAAGGCGTGCAGCATGCCATCGTTGGCGCCAACGTAGACCATCCCTTGTCGGTTGGCGTTGTCGGACTTGAAGGTGGCGTAGCCCGTATCGTTATAAGACCACAACGGCGCTTTCACGTAGACGGCCTGGGAGTCCACAATGTCTCCGAGAACGTGGGTGCGCTGGAAGTAATAGGTGGTTGCATCCGGGCCTTCGTTGCTGCGATCACCGCGCAGGTAGTTGACCAAGTTGATGCCGCCTGCACCGGTGGTGGTGCCTGCGGTGGTGCTGTTCACTTGTGCGGTGGCATCCAGGCAGTTTGCGCCGCTGCTGCACAACTGGGACAAGGGTTGAAGCGGGGCCGAGCCGCTGCTGATGGCCGCTATCTGGAAGTAGCTGCTCATGCCGGCGGCGTCCAGCGCGGCCCAGGTGAAGTCCATCCTCTGCCCGGAGGTCGGGTTGTAGGTGTAGATGGTGCGTGTGGTGTGCGAACGGTTGTCCAGCAGCGGCGTGGCATAAGTCTGGGTGGTCGTGTCCGAGAGTACGGTGCCGGACTGTGACCAATCGGCATTTTGAGACAGGGCGCCGGTGGTCAGGTCCAGCGTGTAGCGGGCGAGCTCGCCGTACCACAGTGCGGACTTGAAGGTCGACTTGAAGAGGTAGTTGTCGCCCGTTGAGACATTGGGGTTGCTGGTGGTGGCGGACGCCGAGCTGGAGATGAGGGCGTTCACGCCGTTCAGGAAGTCGGTCAGGCTGTTTTGCAATGAGGCCGGGTCTTTGGCGGAATAGAAGGAGCCTCGTCCATTGACTGCGGCGTGCCACAGGTCGTCAATGGTGGTCTGGGTGTCGCCCACGGGGGTGGGCCAAGTACAGGCGCCAGAGGTTTGCCATGAGCAGGTACCTGCTGCAGCTGTCGTGGCGCTTGTGATTGTGCCGGCCTTGACATTGAAAAAGTCGCCGCTGGTGACGGAGGGGCTGGCGTAATTGGCTTGGTAGAGCATGTAGCCAGATGCGCCCAAACCCAGCGTGGAGGTGTACATCCGTTGCTGCTGATCGGCGACGTCGTTGCTGGCGACGTCGGTGCCAGCGGTGTTGGTGGTGTTGTTGAACGTGCTGCTGCGGATGTCGGTGGCGTAGTAGTACTGCGCCACATCGGCCAGGGTATTGGAGTTGTTGAGGCGGTCGAGTGCCGCGCCGGTCTCGCTGCCGTCTTGATTGCCGACGGCCGTTGTGCCGTCGATTTGAACACCGTTGCTGCTGCCCGCATTCCAATAGCCGTCGGTGGACAGCAGGGTGAAGTTCCGTTGACAGGAGTACTGCATGGGGTCGGTGACGTTGACCGTGGTGTTCCCACCCCACAATGCCTGGTTACCGGTCAGCTTGCCGGCATAGATGCGACCTGCCGTGGACAGGGCCGAGCGCAGGCTGGTGCCGCCTGTGGGGCGGGCATTGGCGATCTTCTGAAACCACAGGTCTTTTTGCCCGCCACTGGTGGCGGTGATGTCGGCGATGTTCAGGAAATCGTTGCCAACGTTGGTCGAGTTGTTGATGCTCATGTAACCGAGCCGGTAGCGATTGTCCAAGGTCGCAAAGGCCGTCGAGATGGCCGATTTGGCCATCTGCATGCGCGTGTGGTAGTAGGCCCACCAATTGGCGAAGTTGGTCATTTCTTCGTCATAGGTGCATACGCTACCGGCGCAATCGCTGCGGCTGCTGGCCTTGGGGTAGGTGTTGCCTGAGGTAATCGTGACTTGTGTATTGCTGCCTACCCCAGCGACAGCGCTTAAGCCGCCACTGAGGGCTGTTGCTGAGACGCTGACGCGGTTGGTGCTGGTCACCACCGGGGTGTACGTGATGTTGCCCAATGAGCTGGGAGCACTGATGGTTACTTTGTAAGTCGTTCCCCGCCATGACGTGGTGGATGTGTCTTCAGCGCTGTAGCCAGATACCGTGCAGCTGCCCGTGATGGCGGCAGTACAGTTGTTGACCGCATTAACGATCAAGGTTGTCAGCGTTGCCATGTTGGAGCTGGATTGCGGCGCCGAGAGAATTTCCAGCCCGTTGATCTTGATGCTGCTGACAGTCTTGGAGTTGCTGTTTTGTTCAGTGAGGGTCAAAACTGACGTTGCACTTGTCGCTTGCACCGCCCCTTGTCCTGGCCACTTGGGGTAGGTGTAGGAGCCTGCGATGCGACTGGCCTGGCAAGTCGTGAGGGCCGAGCTGGTACACCAGCGCAACAAGGCTGGATAAAGGTACGTGCTGCTGGGGGCGGACTGTGTAACGCAATTGCGCAAATTCGGGGCGTCGCAGTACTCCCCCGCCACGAAGGTGTAGTACTCCGCACTGCCTGCCAGGTTTTGCCAGGTGTTGCCGCTGGATGAGTCCGGGAAGGTGATGATGTTGTTGGTGCCAGTGTTGTTTGTTGCACCTTCAACTTGAATACCATAAGCATCGTAAGGCACCTTCGTCCACGCGTTGGTGTACGTGCTGTTCATGCTCTGGCGTGGCGTGCCGTTGTATTGCAGCGGTGGCGCGTAGGTGATCGTCGGGTTGTAGTACGTTGCATTGAAGCCGCTGTTGCGGCGCAGGCTTGTGAGGCAGGTGCCCGTGCATCCCGAAACACTGTCATTGGCCCAGTCCGGCATGAAGTCCCAGTTCATGCTGCCTGAGTCATCCAAAATGAAGAAGATATTGGGCTTGACCGATGCCGCCCCGGAGGTTTCCAGTGGCGCTGTGGCGAGGTCCCACAAGGCCGCGGGGGCGTGGGCAGGCAGCAGGCTGAGGACGATGACGAAGGTTGCGGTCACGTACCCGGCGGGGGAGGCTCTCCGTGGCTTGAAAGAGGGCGACAGTGCCGTGAGGGGACGGGTAGAGTTTTGCATGATGTGATCCTTCTCAGCCGGACTTCACAAGGCCACGATGGCTTGTGTGAAGCTTTCGGTGTTGCGGGGGCCAACAACTTTGACGGTGATGCGGTAATAGACTTGGCTCAATCCAGCCAGGTTGTCCTTCTGCGAGTCGCAACTGCTGCCGCCTGCGCAGGTGCCAGCGCTGGCATAGGGCGATGTTGTGCAGTCGTTACTGGTGCTTTGAGCGTCACCCGCCAAAGCACACATGCGCTGGATCACGTACGAGACGGTGTTGCCGGCGTTGTCCATGGTCAGGGATTTGGCGCTGCTGTTGAGGTGGTCGTCCCAGAACTTGCGCCAACTCTCCTGGCTGGTGGTGTCTGGATCCTGCCGGTTGGCCAGGTAGCCATAGGTCGCCTGATTGCAGGCCAGCACCGGGAGCGTGCTGGGCGTACAGGCGGTAGCGGTGGTGGAGCTGGTCTTCCCGTTGTTGTCTTCTAGCCAGGCGACGGCCGCTTCCACGCCCGCGTCTGCGGAGTGGGTGGCTGCTTGCTGGAAGGCGAGGTTGCCGGCAATCACATTGGCGGTGTAGACCGAGCGAACCAGGGCGATGGCGGCCAAGGTCATGGCCACCAGCACGATGAGGGCCATGATCAGGACGATGCCTCGCTGGGCCACGTGTCGTGGCGAGTGTTGAGGGTTCAGCATGTCGATTCACCTCCGCGCCAGATCATGTTGCGCAAGGGGATGGTGGTTTCCTGTGCCTTGTAGCGGTAGCCTCTCCAGCCATTGGTGCTGCCATCGCTTTGGCTGAGGTCAATGGTCAGCGCTGTCGGGTTGAGGGGGGAGCCAGATGTGACAGCCGTCGAGCCACTCCAGGTTGGGTTGCCCAGGCCCCCGTCTGCTTCCAGCTTTTTGTCGTAGGCCGCGCTGCGACCCACCAGCGCCATGCGCAGGGCGACGATGCGCGCACGGGCGCAATGGATGGGGGGGCTGGCCGTGCTGGCGCCGGTGGCCGTCTCGAGCAGCGGGTTGGCCTGATCCCATTGGCTGACGATGCCGGTCATGCTCGACGCGGTGCTGGTGTCTCGACCATACTGCGCACGCAGACTGACGATGCTGCTGGCGACGGGCACCCAGACATCAGGATCCGGGGTGGTGGCGTAGCTGCTGGTGCCGCAGTTCTTGGCGGTGTAGTCACACATCGTGAGGATGCCTTTGCGAATGGCATAGGCGCGGATGACAGGTGCCCGTCCCAGGTTGAATACCACGCTGCCGACAGGAAGGCTGGCCACACCATTGCTGACGGTCAGGCTGGCGCCGGTGATCCCCGTGACTTTGCTCAGTTTGAGTGTGCAGTTGGGTGGGGTGGGGCGGGTCAGGGCTTCGGCAATCACAAAGTCGCCCACAGTGAAGTCCGACGGATTGCTGACGGTATAGCTGGTGCTGGTCGATGTGCTGGTCATCGCGCGCCCCTCTGCCGGGTTGTCGCTGCTACCGTACATCACCAGCAGGGTGTCGGTGTTGGCATCCCCTGCGGGCACCTGCGTGGTGGCGGGGTTGATCACGATGGGGGCGATGGCATCCAAGGTAACCGTGGCCGACTCCCCTGTTGGCGTGTACGCCAGGGTGCAGCCCAGCAGGGCGGCGTTCGATAGCCCATAGCCCGCCATGCGGATTTCACGCTCCAGGTTGTAGAGGGCGATGGATGTGTTCATCTGTGCATCGTTTCCGCCCACCGTGTTGCGCTTGTTGGCATCGGCATTGGAGAGCATTTGCAACATGATGACAATGGCCATCATGCCGATGACCAGTCCGACCATGATCTCGATCAGGCTGAAGCCTGATTCACGGTGGCGGGGAGGGGACGCGCGCATGTTGATACTCATCATTTGATTCGTGCAATTGCCGTGTAGCTGTGCGCAGTCGAGTCGCTGGGGGCTTTCCAGAAGACGGTAACCACAGCTTGGTTGCTGGCAACGCCACCTGTGCCACCTGCCGCCACACTGGTCACGGCAATGGTGGGCGTGTTTTGGGTGGTGCTGACGCCCGGCAAGCCTGAGGCAATCACCTTGCTTCGCCACGTTGTGTAGGGGGTGCCGCTCTCGAAATTGGTTTTCAGGGTGGCCGGGGTTTTGTCGCTGGCCCACATCTGACTGATGACATCGTTGGCCATCATGGAGGCGATGGCTCGGTACTCGGCAGCAGAGGATTGTTGAATGGCAGTGGCCTGCAGTTTCACAATGCCCAAGATGCCAATGGAGAAGATCAGGATCGCGATCAGGGCCTCCAGCAGCATGACGCCGGCTTGCGCCGGTCTGCGATGCGACCGAGAGGCACGAGGGTGTTGGGAGAACGTTGTCATGTCAGCACGCTGTAGGGTGGCTTTGCGTAGAAACCCCGGTGCCGGTGATGCTGGGGTCGCACATCCGGATCTGGCCTGCCGGGCTGACGACAATGCGCAGGCAACGTGCGGTGCCTCCGGTGGTGCCTAGGCAGGTGGCCGACGCACTGTTCACGTTGATGGTGAGGGTGCCGGTTGATGTGGTTGGGTTGGTGGACGGCACTTGACGTCCGAGGCCATTGAAACTCACCACATACTGCGAGGCATTGATCGCAAGGGTGTCTCCGTCGCCGCCTGCGGGGCTGCGCTGGACAATGAACGGCGAGGTGGTGTCGCTGAGGCTGTCGCCACACTGGCCCTCAGGCGTGGTGCTGCTGGTCAGGTTGACGAGCCAGTTGGTGCCGGATGTGGACACGCTGCAGCTGCTGTCCAGTGAGCTGACCAGTTGGAAGCGTACCTGAGTGTTGCGGCGCACAGCCTCGGCCCGAGCATGTTGTAAACCGGCCTGAATCGACTCCGCCGCGCTCCGGATTTTGGCGTTGCGCAACCATTCCGCAAAGGACGGGATGCCCATGCCCACCAGGAGCGCCAGCAAGGTGATGCCAACCATCAATTCGATCAGAGAGGCGCCCCGACTCTGCCGTGCTGGATGCCGGGGCCGGGAGGTGGGAGGCATCATCCGCATACCCCACCCTTCTTGATGACCCAGCAGGTGGTGGAGGTAGTCCATCCGGTTGGCACGCCGGTGGTGGCTTTGTTGCCGCTCTGGTCGACGGTGTAGACAAAACCGGTCATGGCTCCCGTGCCGGTGGCCGTGATGGTGTACGCGGTGGCGGATGAGGCTGCGCAGGTGAAGGTGAAGAATCTGCTGCTTGTGGTGTCGGATGCGCCGACATAGCAGTCGGTGCCGGTTGCCGCGCGATAGCTGCGACTGTCTTGGAACCATTGTTCCATCTTCACTTGCTTGGAGGCGAGCTGAGAGGTCGCTTCGGGAATGCGGCCCCGGGTGATGTAGTCTCGGTAGGCGGGCAACGCAATGGCAGACAAAATCCCAATGATCGCCACCGTGATCATCACTTCAATGAGTGTGAAGCCCCGGTGCGTGCGGCGCAGGAGGGGGTGGGGTGTGTTGCAAGCAGTCATGCCAAAAGCCTTTGTTGGTTGATTTCATGATCGGGCAGCTCACGCCACCTGGGAAGGTGGATGTACCCGATCTGGGTCAAACCTGTTGGAAAAATCACAGTCTGGCAACGAGGGCGCGCCTGCGGCGACCCGCGTGGCGGACACGCGCACCGTTCATCGTGTGCGGTTGACCGCCTGGCGGCACCTTCGGTGAGGTCTCGGTTCAAGAATCGGGGGATGGGCTCAAAACAACGCCGAGCTCAGCCTGCGGCGGTATTTGTCCACCACCGGATCGGCCGCCGTCACGGCCACCTTGCCTGCGATTTCCAGTTGCGGTTTGCCCTCGGCGCCTGCGGCCGCGGCTGCCTTGGGTGGAATTGGCTTGGGTTGCGGCTTGCTCATCACTTCCAGGATGGCCACATAGGTCTTGCGGGCCAACTCGTCGTTCCAGCCCTTGTCGCGCAGGATGATTTCCAGCAACTCGTCCATGGCTTCGGTGAAGTGGCCGCTGGCGAAGAAAATCTGCGCCAGTTCGAAGCGAGCGGTGAAATCCCGTTTGTTGCCTTCAATCGCCGCCGACAGCTCCGCCGGCGATCGCCCCTGGCGGGCCGAGGCCAATGCGTCGATGTAGCGGCCAAAGGCGTTGACGCGTTGTTCGGCCAGCAGGCCCGTGGCGCGGTCGGCCATCGGAGCGAAGATGGCCTGGGCACCTTCCAGCGCGCCTTCGGCCAGCAGCAGCTTGATCAGGTCGTAGCGGGCTTCGTCGTTGCCCGGGTCCTTGGCCAGCGCGTCTTCCAGCTTGGCCAGCGCCGTTTCCGTGTCGCCGGATTCGGCCAGTTGCTCGGCCTCCAGGGTCTCCAGTTCCGAGGCGATTTCGCCTTCGGCGGGTACATGCTTGTCCAGAAACTCACGGATCTTCTCGGCGGGCAGGGCCCCCACGAAGCCGTCCACCGGCTGGCCGCCCACGAACATCACGCAAAACGGGATGGAGCGCACGCCAAACATCTGCGAGAGCTGACTCGTGATTTCTTGCTGTTCGTCGGCATTGACTTTGGCCAGCAGGAAGCGGCCGGCATACTCGGTTTCGAGTTGCTCCAACACCGGGCCCAGGGCCTTGCAGGGGCCGCACCACTCGGCCCAGATGTCCAGCAGCACGGGCTGTTGCAGGGAGGCCTGGATCAGGTCGGATTCAAAGTTGGCAAGCGTGATGTCGATCATGGTGGGCGGATCTTTGGGGGGTGATTCAGATTGTGCGGCGCGCCGGGGCGGCAGCGCCTAAAATTCAGGGTTTTGAGTGACGAGGACGAGCCGTGAGCAGCACGACAGGTTTGACAGACGCCATCAAGGTGGGCGTGGTGATGGGATCCAGCAGCGACTGGGATGTCATGCGCCATGCCGCTGACATTCTGACCGAGTTCGGCGTGCCTTTCGAGGCTCAGGTCGTCTCGGCGCACCGCATGCCCGACGACATGTTCCGTTACGCCGAGGCCGCGGCCGGCCGGGGCCTGGTGGCCATCATCGCCGGGGCGGGGGGCGCGGCTCACTTGCCCGGCATGCTGGCAGCCAAGACCACGGTGCCCGTGCTGGGCGTGCCGGTGCCTTCGCGTCACCTGCAGGGGGTGGATTCGCTGCACTCCATCGTGCAGATGCCCAAGGGCATTCCGGTGGCCACGTTTGCCATCGGCACTGCGGGCGCTGGCAACGCCGCCTTGTTTGCCGTGGCGATGCTGGCCCATGGCGACGCGGCCCTGCGTGCCAAGCTCGACGCCTTCCGCGCTCGCCAGACCGAGGTGGCTCGCGCCATGACGAACGACCTGACCCTGGACACCAAGGCATGAGCACCCGCACCGATGTGATCTTGCCCGGCGCGACGCTGGGCGTGATGGGAGGCGGCCAGTTGGGCCGCATGTTCGTGCACGCGGCCCAGGCCATGGGCTACCGCACCGCGGTGCTGGACGCCGATGCGAGCAGCCCGGCGGGCCTGGTGTCGCATGAGCACATCCGCACCGCCTACCTGGACGAAGCTGGGCTGTCGGAGCTGGCCCGCGTGTCGGACGCCATCACCACCGAGTTCGAGAACGTGCCGGCCCAGGCGCTGGACCAGCTGGCCGCATCGCGGCCGGTGGCGCCGGCGGGCCGCGCCGTGGCCATCTGCCAGGACCGCGCCCGCGAGAAGGCGCACTTCATGGCCTGCGCGGTGGCTTGCGCGCCGTATGCCGTGATCGAGACCCCCGAACAACTGGCCGCCGTGTCCGACGACCTGCTGCCCGGCATCTTGAAAACCACCCGCCTGGGCTACGACGGCAAGGGCCAGGTGCGCGTGAAGACGCGCGCTGAACTGGTCGCTGCGTGGGGCGAGCTGCAGCGCGTGGGCTGCGTGCTGGAAAAGATGCTGCCGCTGGCCTACGAGGTCAGCGTGCTGGTGGCGCGGGGCCGCGATGGTCAGGTGGTGCATTTCCCGCTGCAGGAGAACCTGCACCGTGACGGCATCCTGGCCGTGACGACGGTGCCGGCGCCCCATGTGACCGAAGCCGTGTCGCAGCAGGCCTATGCCGCCGCGCACCAGATTGCTGCGTCCATGGACTATGTGGGCGTGTTGTGCATCGAGTTCTTCGTGCTGCAAGACGGCCGCATCGTGGCCAATGAAATGGCACCGCGCCCGCACAACTCGGGGCACCACACGATCGACGCCTGCGACGTCTCGCAGTTCGAGCTGCAGGTGCGCGCGATGACCGGCTTGCCCCTGGTCGCGCCGGTGCTGCACAGCCCCTGCCTGATGCTCAATTTGCTGGGCGACCTGTGGTTCCCAGGTGGGACCACCGAACAGGTCGAGCCCGACTGGGCCGCCGTGCTGGCGCTGAGTGGCACGCACTTGCACCTGTATGGCAAGGCCGAGGCTCGTCAGGCGCGCAAGATGGGGCACCTGACGGTGACCGGCGCCACGCCTGAGGCTGCGCGGGCCACCGCCTTGCAGGCGGCGGCCATCTTGGGCATCGCGCCTTTCTGATCTTGCCGTTTCCAACGTCGCCCACAGGACGCACCCATGCCCATGCTCGACCCTGCCACCCAGCCTGATGCGATCGAGCGGGCCGCCCAGCGCTTGGCCGAGGGGGGCTTGCTGGCGCTGCCCACCGAGACCGTCTATGGCCTGGGCGCGCGCGCCGACGACGACGCGGCCGTGGCGCGCATCTTTGCCGCCAAGGGCCGGCCGGCTGATCACCCCTTGATCGTGCATGTGCCCAACCCGCAGGCGGCGCTGCACTTTGTGTCGGCCTTTCCGCCCGTGGCACAGCGTTTGACGCAGGCCTTCTGGCCCGGCCCGCTGACGGTGATCGTGCCCCGCGATCCGCGCGTGGCCACGGCCGCCGCTGGGGGGCATGACACCATCGGCCTGCGTTGCCCTTCGCACCCGGTGGCGCGCCAGTTGCTCGATGCCTGCGCGCAGCACGGCATCCTGGGCGTGGCGGCGCCGAGCGCCAACCGTTTTGGCCGCATCAGCCCCACCACCGCGCAGCACGTGCGCGAAGAGTTCGACGGGCGTGGCACCGGGCTGGACGAGGTCTGGGTGCTCGATGGCGGGGCGTGTGAGGTGGGCATCGAGTCCACCATCATCGATTGCTCGCGCGGGCATCCGGTGCTGCTGCGCCCTGGCAGGCTCACGCTGGCCGAGATCGAGGCGGCGGCGGGCGAGTCGGTGCAGTGGTCGCGCCCTGAAGCCCCGGATCCAGCCGCGCCCAAGGCCGCCGGAACCTTGCTGTCGCACTACGCACCGCGTGCCCGTGTGCGCTTGATGAGCGACACGCAGTTGGCCACCGCGCTGGATGTGATCGAGCCCGAGTTGAGTGCCGCCGCCATCAGCGGTGTGCACAAGGCGCCGCGCATTGCCGTCTACTCGCGCAGCCTGTGGGCGCACCGGCCGCCACATCCGGGGATCTTGCACCGCTCCATGCCAGGGGATGCCGGCACGGCGGCGCACGACCTGTTTGCCGACCTGCGTGAGATGGACGCCGCCGGGGTCGAGCTGATCTGGGTGGAGGCGCCGCCGGCCGATCCGGCCTGGGATGGGGTGCGCGATCGCCTGGATCGGGCGGCTGCGTGATGGTTGCTCGTTCTGTGGTCAACGCGAGCGCCAGCTTCTTTACATGGCAGACTGACGCCGACGCCTGAGGCGTTTTATGCTGTCGGGCTGCTGCCTTGAACGAATTTCCGGAGATTCCATGTTTGTCACCCCCGCCTCTACCTTGCCTGTGACCTTGCGCCGTGTGGGCTGGGTGACCTTGGCATGCGCCTCCCTGGTCCTGTCGGCGTGTGGCGGCGGTGATCGGGCGGCAAACTACAAACCTGCCAGCATCGTGTCGTTCGGGGATGAGAACAGTGCGTTGGGCAGCGTGTCTGTGTCGGGTGGAGATGTGGTGGGAACCGTCAAGGGGCTGACCTACGCCGTGAACAGCTTGGTCAATGCCATCCCCACCTTCTGCACGGACCAGACCGCCAACACCCTGTGCGCCGCGTCACTGGCCGATGTGAAGAGTTTCACAGCGGCTGGCACGCCCGCCTATGGGTACTTCAGCAGCGTCAACACGGGCAATGTGGTCAACGTGGTCACGCGCATTGACCTGGGCCAAGGCGACTACGCTGCCGTGACTGGCGCCGCTCTGAAGCGCACGACCGACCAGATCTACAACTGCGCGGCCACCACCATCTGGACTCAGTATGTGGCCCGCGCTTTTGGCAAGGGCTATGCGGCAGACTGCCCGCTGGACCGATCCGGTGCGGTGAGTTTCGCCGCAGACAAGGCCAAGGTGGCCGACCTGGCGTCTCAGATTGCGGCGGCGAAGTCGGCCGGGCAGCTGAACGAGGGCGCTTTGGTCACCGTGTGGCTGGGGCAGAACGACTTGGTTGAGATTTTCGACAATGCGGGCATCACGGACAAGGCCGCTGCGGCGACCCAGCGTGCGATCACGCTGATTGACGGCGTCAAGCAAATCCTGGCCACAGGCGCCAAGGTGGTGCTGGTCAACGCGCCCAATCTGGCCTATTCGCCCTACGCGCTTGCGCTCAAGTCGGAAGCCTGTGCTGGCGTGAGCGCCCGACCGTGTAACCCGGACATGGATGCTTTGGTGGTGGCCTTCAACAAGCAGCTGATCACCAGCCTGGGCACCGAGTACGCGTTGAACGGCCGCAAGTTGGGTTACGTGGATGCCGCGCAGCTCACCAATTCATATGCACGCAGCACCAGCCATGAAAACAAGCGTCAGTGTGACGCCGCCAAGATGACTCGGCCGGATGGCACGTTGGACAACACCTCCTTGCTGTATTGCAACTCTGCCACCTTGGTGAGTGACAGCAACATCGGGGCCTATCTGTGGACCGATGACCGGCATTTGTCGATAACGCTGCACAACCTCATCGCTCAGACCGCACTCACCCGCGCCTCCGAGCAGTTCTGATGACGCGTGGCCGCGCGCAGCCTGCGTGCGGCTTCAGCGGTATCGCAAGCGCATCACCAAAATGGCCGACGCCAGCGTCAAGGTGATGGCATTGGCGATGGTGATGGGCCAGGATCCCACGGCCATGCCATAGAGCAGCCACAGCGCCACGCCGGTGGTGAAGGCGCTGTACATGCCCACGGAAATTCCCTCGACCTGGCGGGTGCGGAAAATCAGCCAGGCCTGCGGGATGAAGGCGCCGGTGGTCAGGATGGCCGCGCACGCGCCGACCCACTCAATGGCGTCGGGCGTCAAGGGCAGCAGGGTTTGAAGAGGGTTCACGGGCAGACTGCTTTCATTCATTGATCTTGCCGGACCCAGTTCAGCAGGGCGTCCAGCACGGGCCGCGCGTTGGCGGCGCGAGGATGCTGAATGAGGCCCACGACCACGTGGCGACGACCACTTTCCCCGTCCACATAGCCGGCCACGGCTGCCACGCCGGACAGGGAGCCCGTTTTCACGCGGGCGTAGCCAGCTGCCCCCTGCCAGCGTCGCGTGGTGCCATCCACCCCGGTCAGGGGCAGGGAGGCCACCAGATCGGGCATGGCGGGGCTGGCCCACAGCACCTGAAGCCACTGCCCCAGGCACAAGGCGGTGCTGCCCTCCGTGCGCGACAGCCCCGAACCGTTGTCGAGCACCAGGTGTTCGGCGCCACAAGGGGAGGGCGAGTGGGCGGTGGCTTCGCGCACGGTCTGGGCCGCGGCCTGCGCGCCCCCCAAGGTCAGAAACAGCTGTCGGGCCATCACGTTGTTGCTGAACTTGTTGATGTCGCGCACGACCTCGGCCAGCGGGGGCGAGGTCCAGCTTTGCCACACGATGGCCTCCGTGGGCCAGGCGCCTGAGCGCACCTGGCCGTCCAGCTCGCCGCCCAGTTGCAGCCAAGTCTGCGTCAGCAGGCGGGCGGCGAAGTCGTCACCCTCCCCACTTGCCCACAGCACCGGCCAGGTCTGGGGGCCACAGCTCAGCGGATAGGGGCCACGCACGCGCACCTGCCAGGGGGGCAGGCCGTGTCGGGGCCAGCCGGGCGCGGGGCGCAGTTGCAGGTCCAGCGCGGCGCGCCAGTCACCGCACACGCTCTGGGCGTCGGGCGTGAGCTCGGCCTCTACGCTCACGCCTGCAAGCGCAGGCTCCATCGCCACGCGCACCTGCCCGGGGTGGGCGGTGTCGGGCATCAGGTGCAGGGTGAAGGCCTGGTGGTTGAGCAGCAAGGCATCCGGGCCGGCGTTGTAGGGCCGCAGGCCCTTGCCATCGAAAGCCCAGGGGTCGTGCGCGGGCAGCTGAAAGGCCTGACGGTCCAGCACGATGTCACCGGTGATGCGCTTCAAGCCCGCCCCACGCCAGCGCGACAGCATCAGGTAGACCTGCTCCATGCGCAGGCTCGGGTCACCGCTGCCGCGCACATGGACCGATCCGTCCAGGGTGCCGTCCGGGCGCAAGGTGCCGGTCAGCGCGACGTCGGTCTGCCAGGTCCAGGCCGGACCCAGGGTGCGCAGCGCGGCGCCGGTGGTGAAGAGCTTCATCACCGAGGCTGCGGGCCGCAGCGTTTCGCTCAGGTGCTGCAGGCGGGGTGGGCCGCCTTCTGCGGGGGCCACCCACAGCGACACGGCCTCAGCGGGAATGCCTTGGGCCTGCAAGGCCGACACCACCGGTGCGGGCAAGGGCGACGCCACACCCTGGGCGGGGCTTTGCGCCCAGGCCTTGACGGCCCCCAGCAGAAGCAGGCCGCAGGCCAGAGACCACCGCACGGCGGACATGGCCAGGGGCGTTCGGGAAGCAGGGGACAATCGCAGACTGCGCATGCTCACATCATAGAAGGCGGCGCACTCGCTACACTCCCTGCCATGTCTGTTGCCGCGCCTGTTCTGCTTGCCCTCGATACCGCCACCGACCGTGTCCATGCCGCACTGGCCGTGGGCGAGGTCGTCCAGACGCTGGACCTGCCCGGAGGCGCGCAGGCATCGGCGCAGTTGCTGCCCGCCCTGCGCGGCTTGCTGGACGTCGCCGGTCTGGCCTGGTCCGACCTGGACGCGATCGCGTTTGGCAGTGGCCCGGGCGCCTTCACCGGTTTGCGCACCGCCTGCTCGGTCACGCAGGGGCTGGCACTGGGTGCCGACTGCCCGGTGATCGTGCTCGACACCCTCATGGCCGTGGCCGAAGACGCGCGTCAGCAGGCGCCGCAGGATTGCGCGCCCGGCGACGTGGTGTGGGTGCTGCAGGACGCCCGCATGGAGGAGCTGTACGTGGGCGCCTTCACCTGGGATGGCGCCGACTGGCAGGTCGCGCAGGCGGCACAGTTGTGGCCCTTGACCGAGCCGGTGGCCCGCTGGGCACAGGGCCGTCCGGACGCCGCAGACGGCCTGAGCCTGTGCGGCAATGCCCTCCTGGCCTACCCGGACCGTTTTGCCCCGCTGTGGCCGCTGGGGGCTGCGGTGCTGGGCGGGACGGCCGCCCCTCGTGGCGGCGCCCTGGCGGCGCTGGCGCAGCGGGCCTGGGTGCGCGGCGACACGGTGGACGTGGCCTTGGCGCTGCCCCGTTATGTGCGCAACAAGGTGGCGCAAACCACAGCCGAGCGACGTGCCATGGCCCAGGCGCCACGCTACACCGATCGCCTGATGACGGCGGCTGACATCCCCGCCGTGCTGGAGATGGAGCAGGCCGCCTGCGTGCACCCCGTGCATGCCTGGACCGAGGACAACTACCGCTCCTCGTTGCGCTCGGGCTACTGGATGCGGGTGCGCTGTGAGGCCGACAGCGGCCGCATCGTGGCCGTGTGTGTGGCCATGGACGGGGTGGATGAAATCCACCTGCTCAACATCGCCGTGGCCCGTGCGCAGCAGGGGCAGGGCATCGCGCGCGCGCTGTTGGACTTGTTGTACGAGCGTTGCCGGGCCCGTCAGGCCAGCCTGCTGTGGCTGGAGGTGCGCCCCAGCAATGAACGCGCCTGCGCGCTCTACACCCGCGAGGGCTTTGTCGAAGTGGGCCGGCGCAAAGGCTACTACCCTGCGCCCGAGGGGCGCGAAGATGCCTTGGTGATGCGTCGCGACATCGCGCTGGGAGGACCTGAGCATGCGGTGGCCTGAGCGTCAGCGCGCCATGCTGCGCGAGATGGGGATTCCAGCGTTCTGGCCGGTCGAGCCCGAGGCGGGCGAGGCCGCTACACCCAGCCCGGCCAGCGTTGCGGACGCCGCCCCACGCGAGCCCCCCCCGCCCCCCGTCCCCTCACCCGCTCGCGCCGCGGAGGCCCCGCCACCTGCGGTGAACGTGGCCGAGCCAGCCCCAGTCCGCCCGGCCGCTCGGGCCACCCGCCCCGCGCCCGCCACGGCGCCCACCGGGCGCGAGGCCCCGCTGGCTGACGTGGCCCTGGGCGCCCGCCCGGCGGGCATCGACACGATGGACTGGCCGGCGCTGCGCGCTGCCGTGGCGGGTTGTCAGGCCTGCTCACTCAGCCAAAGCCGCACCCAGACCGTGTTCGGCGTGGGCCACATCGAAGCCGACTGGATGATCGTGGGTGAAGCCCCCGGCGAGCAGGAGGACAAGCTGGGCGAGCCCTTCGTGGGCCGTGCGGGGGAGTTGCTCGACCGCATGCTCGAAGCGGTGGGCCTCACGCGGGCCGAGGCCCCGGCCACGCAGCAGGTCTTCATTGCCAACGTGCTCAAGTGCCGGCCGCCGGCCAACCGCAACCCGCTGCCGACAGAGGTCGCACAGTGCGAGCCCTATCTCTTGCGCCAGATGGCACTGGTGCAACCCCGGGTGGTGCTGGCGATGGGGCGCTTTGCGGTGCAGTCGCTGCTCAAGTCCAGCGAGCCGCTGGGCAAGTTGCGCGGGCGCGTGCATCAGGTGCAGGGGGTGCCGGTCATCGTCACCTACCACCCGGCCTACCTCTTGCGCTCACCGGCCGACAAGGCTCTGGCCTGGGACGACCTGTGCCTGGCGCGCGAGGTGCTGATGCAGTCGCGGGCTCAGTCACCTGATCGGGGGGGCGATCAATCGCCCAGGTAACGGTGGCGACGGAACCACCACACCAGCGTCACCACCACCATCGCCATCAGGCCGAACGCCAGCCAGAAGCCATCGCTGGAATGGATCAGCGGCAGCGCATCGAAGTTCATGCCGAACACGCCGGTGATCAGGTTGAGCGGCAAGAAAATGGCCGTCAGCACCGTCAGGGTGCGCATGATGGCGTTGGTGCGACTGCCTTGCAGCGAAAAATGCATCTGCACGGCGCTCTCGGACGACGTTTCCAGCCGGCGCACATGGTTGAGCACCCGCTCAATGTGCTCCTGCACGTCACGGGAGCGCACCCGCAGCACCTCCCGCTCGCGGGCGCTCACCGGGTCGGTGGGCACGGGCCAGTCTTCCAGCGCGTCGATCCACTCCTGCAGGGCGCTGCGCTGGTCCTCGCAGATGTCCTCCAGCAGGTGCAGGGTGTTGCGCGACGCCAGCAGCGCCTGCCAGTGGCGAAAGCGCCCGCTGCTGCGCAGCATGTCCTGCTGCAGATAGCCTAGCTGGCGGGTCAGCAGCCGGCGCAGGTCCAGGTAGCTGTCCACCATGTGGTTGACGATGCGCAGCATCAGGTCGGCCGGGCTGGGCGGCAGGCGCGAAGGCCCCCGGCCTTCCGTGCGATGACCTTGGTGCAGCCCGGCGAAGTCATGCTCTTCGAGCACGCCGGGATCGACGCCCAGGTGCGACTCCTCGTCGTCGTGTGGGGAACGTGCGATGCCGTTGAGCGGCGCCACCCCACCCGGTCCTCCTTGCCCAGCTTGCCCCATTTGGCTCAAGCGGGTCTCGAAGAAGTCCCGCACCGAGCAGTCGGCCGGATGCACTGTCAGCAGCACACGGTCGAACACCGCAAAGCCCACCGGGCTGGTGTCGATGGCGGCCAGAGCCTGGCTGGCGCTGGAGGCCGTGCCGCGCTCCTCGTCCAGGAACATCCGCTCGGTGCCCTGGCCTGCGGCCAGTCGGCGGAACACCAACAGGTCGTACCACGAGGTGTAGTCGTACTGCGAGGGCAGTTGCGGGTTGAGCAGGTCGGAAACGTGCAGGTCCACCAAGCCACCGCCGGCCAGGCGGTGCAGGTGCTGCTGCGCCCGCTCCAGCTGCACCTCGAAGACGCGGCGGCTGCAGGTCACCCACAAAAAGCCCTGCGGGGGCAGGGTGGCGGGCCAGTCAGGCAGTTCGGTGAAGCTGTCGTGGATCAGGAAAAAGCGCACGGAAACCCCTGGGTGACGTCGCCCGCATCTTAGCCGTGGGCGCGCAGCTGCTCGGCCGCTTCCAGCGCGAAGTAGGTCAGCACGCCATCGGCGCCCGCGCGCTTGAAGGCCAGCAGCGATTCCATCATCGTCGCATCGTGGTCCAGCCAGCCGTTTTGCGCGGCGGCCTTGAGCATCGCGTACTCGCCACTGACCTGGTAGGCAAAGGTCGGCACCTTGAAGGTGTCCTTCACGCGGCGCACGATGTCCAGGTAGGGCATACCGGGCTTGACCATGACCATGTCGGCGCCTTCTTCGATGTCGAGGGCGACCTCGCGCAAGGCTTCGTCGCTGTTGGCCGGGTCCATCTGGTAGACCTTCTTGTTGCTCTTGCCCAGGTTGGCCGACGAGCCCACCGCGTCGCGGAAGGGGCCGTAGAAGGCGCTCGCGTATTTGGCGCTGTAGGCCATGATGCGGGTGTAGATCAGGTTCTGCGACTCCAGCGCCTGGCGGATGGCGCCGATGCGCCCGTCCATCATGTCGCTGGGGGCGACGATGTCCACGCCGGCTTCGGCCTGGGTCAGCGCCTGGCGGGTCAGCACCTCGACGGTCTCGTCATTGAGGATGTAGCCGGTCTCGTCCAGCAGGCCGTCCTGGCCGTGGCTGGTGTAAGGGTCGAGGGCCACGTCGGTCATGATGCCCAACTCGGGAAAGCGGCGTTTCAACTCGCGCACGGTGCGTGGCACCAGGCCCTCGGGGTTGCCGGCTTCGCGGCCATCGGGGGTCTTGAGCGAGGCGTCGATCACGGGGAACAGGGCCAGCACCGGCACCCCCAGCGTCAGGCAGCGTTCGGCGGCGGCGTACAGCGCGCTGCGGCCCAGGCGCTCGACCCCCGGCATCGAGCTCACGGCCTCGCTGCCCTCGTCCTGGTCCAGCACGAACACCGGGTAGATCAGGTCATCGGCGCGCAGGTGATGCTCGCGCACCAGGCGACGGGAGAAGTCATCCTTGCGCAGGCGGCGGGGGCGGTGGTGAGGGAAGGGGGGCGAGATGGTCATGGTGAGGTGCGCTCAAGCTCAATCGGGGCATGGGGATGCAAACATGCCAAAGTTGGCACAAATTCCGGTCTGGTGGTGTGGCTCTGGCGAGCCATCGCGGGACAGGGTTGGGCATCCCCCCTATAATCCACTTTGAATGATACGCCGCAAGGCCTCATTCCCTGCTTTTCCTCCCTGAGCAGGTGCCTTACCGTGATGACAGCGTGAAGGCTTGCAAGCCCTGGCCTCTGGCCAGGGCTCTTTTTTTGCACTTTGCAAAACTTTGCGCGGCCGGTGCGGGGGCCGGGTGGCCATAATCGGGCCATGAGCAATGCCTACCTCTGGGTCAAAGCCCTCCACATCATCTTCGTGGCCAGCTGGTTTGCCGGTCTGTTTTACCTGCCGCGCCTGTTCGTCAACCTGGCCATGGTGCCGGCCGACAGCCACGCCGAGCGCGAGCGCCTGCTCATCATGGCCCGAAAGCTTTACCGTTTCAGCACCATCTTGATGGTGCCGGCGCTGGTGTTGGGCTTCCTGCTGTGGCTGTATTTTGGCGTGGGCAAGGGGCCCGGACAGATCTGGATTCACATCAAGCTGCTGCTGGTGCTGGGGGTGGTCGGTTACCACCACATCTGCCGCAAGCACCTGCGCACCTTCGAGAGCCTGCAAAACCGCCGCACCCATCGCTGGTATCGGGTCTTCAACGAGGTGTCGGTGCTGCTGTTTGCGGCCATCGTCCTCCTGGTGGTGCTCAAGCCCACCGTGGGCTGAGCGGTCTGGGCGCCGTGTCCCGGCCTGCCATGCCTGAACATCGCAGCGCGGCCTGGCCCCTGACCTGGGTCGCGGTCGCCCTGGTGGTGTATGCCACGCTGTACCCTCTGACGGGCTGGGAGTGGCCTGACCGCCATGAGTTCACGTGGCTGCTGCCCAAGCACCGCCATGAGGTGGCCAATGACCTGGTGGGCAACATCCTGGGCTACCTGCCGCTGGGGCTCATCCTGTGTCTGGCGCACCTGCGCAGTGGCCGCACGGCCTTGTGGGCGGTGCCCCTGACGTTGTTGCCGGCCTCGGGCCTGTCGTATGCGCTGGAGTTGGCGCAGTTTGCGTTGCCCAACCGGGTGCCCTCCATCACCGACTGGATGCTCAACACCCTGGGCGCCGCTTGGGGCACCCTGGCCGCCGTCACCGTGCACGCGCTGGGCCTGGTCGATGGCTGGCACCGCTTGCGCCAGCGCTGGTTCATCCCACAGGCAGGCATGGGCCTGGTGCTGTTGTGGTTGTGGCCGTTGGGGCTGCTGTTTCCGCCGCCGTTGCCGTTGGGGGAGGGGCAGTTGTGGCCCCATGTGCGCCTGGCCTTGGTGGACTGGATGGCCGACACCCCCTGGCAAACCTGGCTGCTGCCGGACGACCCGCTCAGCCTGTGGGCGAGCGTGAACATGCCGGGGGTGAATGCCGTGTGGGCGGCCCCGATCGAGGTTCTGACGGTGGCGGCCGGTCTGCTGGCGCCGCTGTGCCTGGCCTGCGCCGTGGCCCGTTCCCCCCGGCCGCGGTTGGTGATGTGGACGGCCTTGGTCTTGTCGGCGATCGGGGCCAGTGTCTTGTCCACCGCGCTGAATTTCGGGCCGCAGCACGCCTTCAGCTGGGTGACCCTGCCCACCAGTGTGGGCTTGCTGGTAGGCGCGGCCGGGGGCATGCTGCTGGTGCAGCGCACGCGGATGACGTGCGCGGTGCTGGGTGTGGGCGCGCTGGTGGCGCTGATCGGCCTGATCCACCTCGCCCCCCTCGATCCCTATTACGCCCAGACCTTGCAAGCCTGGGAGCAAGGGCGCTTCATCCGCTTTCACGGCCTGGCACGCTGGTTTGGCATCCTGTGGCCCTATGTGGCCCTGGGCTGGCTGCTGACGCGCCTGCGGGGCCGTGAAGGCCGGCCGGCCCCCACCCCATAAAATACGACCATGAGCTATTACCAGCGCCACATCTTCTTCTGCCTCAACCAGCGCATCAATGGCGAAGCCAGTTGCGGGGACCATGACGCCAAAGCCGGTTTCGATCATTGCAAGCAGCGGGTCGCCGAAGCCGGGCTCAATGGCAAGGGACAGGTGCGTGTCAACAAGGCCGGTTGCCTGGACCGCTGCGCGGGCGGCCCGGTCGCCGTGGTCTACCCGGAAGGGGTCTGGTACACCTTTGTGGACCAATCTGACATCGACGAGATCGTCGACCGCCACCTCGTCAAGGGTGAGGTCGTCGAGCGCCTGGTGCTGCCCGATGACGTGGGGCGCTGAGACACCATGATCGGCCGTCCTGCTTCCCAGACCATCGACGGGCCCGCCGGCCTGCTCGAAGTGGTGATCGAAGAGCCCCCGCACGCCCCCGTGGGCTTGGCGGTGATTGCCCACCCGCATCCGCTCCAGGGTGGCACCATGGACAACAAGGTCGTGCACACCCTGTGCCGGGCCTTCGTGCTGGCGGGGTGGCGCGCGGTGCGCTTCAATTTCCGGGGCGTGGGCCAATCGGAGGGCGGCTGGGACGAAGGTCGCGGCGAAACCACCGACCTGCTCACCGTGATCGCCCACCACCTCACCGACCCGGCGCTCAAGGGCTTGCCGCTGGCGCTGGCGGGCTTTTCGTTCGGGGGCTATGTCGCGGCCCAGGCCCATGCCCGACTGAGCGAGGCGGCGGCCAACCGGCCCGAGCTGGTGGCCCCCAAGCAACTGGTGCTCATCAGCCCGGCCACCTCGCGTTACGAGGTGCCCGAGGTGCCCGCCCACACCCTGGTGGTCGAGGGTGAGCAAGACGACGTGGTGCCGCTCACCAGCATCCTGGACTGGGCGCGTCCGCAAGGCCTGCCCGTCACCGTGGTGCCGGGAACCGGGCATTTTTTCCATGGCAAGTTGACCGTGCTGCGTGAGGTTGTCCTGCGACATCTGCGCGCGGCGGCGCCCTGACTTGCATGATGGGGAAGACGCCCCATATGTGGACGCCATGACCTCTCGACTTCTTCGCTGGGCCGCTCGCGTGGCCGCGCCGCGCCGCGCCTGGTGCACGGCGCTGGCGGTGCTCGCCCTGTGCGGACTGCCTCTGGCTGGCGCTCACGCGCAAACGCCGTCGGTGTCGCCGGCTGCGATGGGGGGCGGCTTCAGTGAGCCCCCGCCGGGCATGCCCGTGCCGCCTGAGCTGGCAGCGCGTGGCTTCATCCTGCAAGACCTCGGCAGCCAGCAGACCCTGGCGGTGCGTCAGGCCGACCAGGTGGTCCCGCCCGCCTCGCTCACCAAGCTCATGACAGCCTACCTCGTGTGCCAGGCGGTGGCTTCTGGCCAGCTCACCTGGGACACGAGCCTGCCCGTCTCCGAGCGTGCCTGGCGGGCCGCCATCGGCAGTGGCGCACGCGCCTTGGTCGCGCCAGGCGCGCGCCTCACCGTGGCCGAGCTGCTGCGGGGCATGGCGGTGCTGGGCGCCAATGACGCGGCCGTGGCGCTGGCCGAAGGGGTGGCGGGCTCGGTCGAGGACTTCGTGGCCCGTATGAACCGCCAGGCGCAGGCCTTCGGCCTGAAGGCCACCCAGTTCCGCAACCCTGACGGCCTGGCCGTCAGCGGTCAGGCCAGCACGCCGCGCGAGCTGGCCTGGATCGCCGTGCGCCTGCTCACCGATTACCCGCAGACCCTGGAGCACTACCGCCAACCCGCGCTGACCCTCGGCGGGGTCAAGCAGGCCAGCACCAACCTGTTGCTGCTGCGCGACCCCAGTGTCGACGGCCTGCAGGTGGCCTACGCCGACCGGCTCGGCCATGCCATGGCGGCCACCTCGCGTCGCCCGGCCGGGGGCGGCGAGCGCCGCCTGGTGGCGGTGGTCGTGGGCACCGCCTCGGCGCAGGCGCGCGCCACCGAAACCCAGAAGCTCCTCAACTGGGGTTACAGTGCGTTCGATGTGGTCCGGCTGTTCGCCGCCGGCCAGCCCGTCAGCACGGCACCGGTGTGGAAGGGCAGTGCCCGCACCGTGCCGCTGGGGCGCACCCAGCCCATCGTGGTGGCCGTTCCCCGGGGGCAGGCCGCCCGCATCCAGACCACCCTGACCCGCCAGGACCCGCTGCTGGCACCACTGGCCCAAGGGCAGACCGTGGGCGAGCTGCGCATCAGCCTGGGCACCCAACCCTGGCAGACGCTGCCGCTGCAGGCGCTCGAAGCCGTGCCCAGCGCCGGCTGGCTGGGTCGCACCTGGGACGCCATCCGCCTGGGCATCCAATGAAAGACATGGCCATGAACCAACCCGTCAACCCCATCATCCCGCCCGAGCAGTCGCTCATCGAGTATCCCTGCCCCTTTCCCATCAAGGTGATGGGGCCGCACCTCGAAGACTTCGTCGAGTCGGTGGTCGCCCTCATCGTCCAGCACGACCCCAGCTTTGACATCCAGGCCCTGGAGCGTCGCCCCAGCAGCACCGGCAAGTACGTGGGCCTGACCGTCACGGTCAACGCCACCAGCCGCGAACACCTGGACAACATCTACCGCGCACTGACCAGCCATCCGCAGGTCAAATACGTGCTGTGACCCCTGGGTGAGGGCAAGCGGACAAAGCCGTCGCCCTCGCCGCATACAATGTTTGCGCCCCTGCCGTTGCGCCTCTGATGGAGCGGCGGCCTTTTGTTTGAAGGAACGATAGTGTTGATTTCTGAAGCCATTGCCCAAACCGCCGCTCCGGCCGCCAGCGCCTCCGGCGGTCTGATGAGCATGTTGCCCCTCGTGCTCATGTTCGTGGTGCTCTATTTCGTGATGATCCGCCCGCAAATGAAGCGGCAAAAAGAAACCCGCGCCATGCTCGAAGCCCTGACCAAGGGGGACGAAGTGGTGACCCAAGGCGGCATCATCGGCAAGATCACCAAGCTGGGCGACGCTTTCGTCAGCATCGAAGTGGCCAATGGCATCGAGCTGCAGCTGCAGCGCGCGGCGATCATCCAAGTGTTGCCCAAGGGCACCTTCAAGTAAGTCACCGTTCGTGCTGTCGAGGATCCTATGAACCGCTATCCCTGGTGGAAGTACCTGATCATTGCCGTGGCTTTGCTCGTCGGCCTGATCTACAGCCTGCCCAACGTGTTTGGCGAGGCCCCCGCCGTCCAGCTCTCCAGTGGCAAGGCCACCCTCAAGCTGGACCAGTCCGCCGTGGAGCGTGTGCGCAACGTCCTGACCGAGGCGGGCCTGGACGCCGACTTTGTCGAACTCGACGGCACCTCCGTGCGGGCGCGTTTCAAGGACACCGACAGCCAGTTGAAGGCGCGTGATGCCCTCAGCCGCGCCTTCAACCCCGATGCCCAGGAGCCGAGCTACATCGTGGCCCTGAACCTGCTGTCGCGCTCGCCCCAGTGGCTGCGCAGCCTCCATGCCCAGCCGATGTACCTGGGCCTGGACCTGCGCGGGGGCGTGCACTTCCTGATGCAGGTTGACATGAAGGCCGCGCTCACGCAAAAGCTCGACAGCCTCAGCACCGATATGCGCACCCTGCTGCGCGACAAGGACATCCGCCACAGCGGCATCCGTCGCGATGCCTCGGCCCTGATCGTGCGCTTCCGCGACGACACGGCCCGTCAGGCGGCGCGTGGCGTGCTGCAAAGCAGCCTGGCCGATGTGGTCTGGGTGGACGGCACCGACACCGGGGGCTCGGGTGATCGCACGCTGGTGGGCACCCTCAAGCCCACCTCCGAGCGCGCCATCCAGGAGCAGGCCCTCAAGCAGAACATCACCACCTTGCACAACCGGATCAACGAACTCGGCGTGGCCGAGCCTGTGATCCAGCAACAAGGCATCGACCGCGTGGTCGTCCAGCTGCCCGGCGTGCAGGACACTGCCAAGGCCAAGGACATCATCGGGCGCACCGCCACGCTGGAAGTGCGCATGGTCAACGACAGCGTCGAAGCCCAGGCGGCCCAGGCCGGCGGCCCCGTGCCCTTCGGCTACGAGCGCTACATGGAGCGGGGTGGCCTGCCCATCATCGTCAAGCGCGAAGTGGTGCTGACCGGCGACAACCTCACCGATGCCCAACCCGGTTTCGATGAGAACCACGAAGCGGCCGTGCACCTGACGCTGGACGCCCGTGGCGCCCGCATCTTCAAGGACGTGACGCGCGAGAACATTGGCAAGCGCATGGCCATCATCCTGTTCGAAAAGGGCAAGGGCGAGGTCGTGACCGCGCCGGTGATCCGTGGCGAAATCGGGGGCGGACGCGTGCAGATCTCGGGCCGCATGAGCACCGAGGAGGCCGCTGACACGGCCCTGCTGCTGCGCGCCGGCTCGCTGGCTGCGCCGATGGAAATCATCGAAGAGCGCACCGTCGGCCCCAGCCTGGGTGCCGACAACATCGCGCAAGGCTTCAACGCCCTGATCTACGGTTTCGCGGCCATTGCGCTGTTCATGATGCTCTACTACATGCTGTTTGGCGTGTTTTCGACCATCGCACTCACGGTCAACCTGCTCTTGCTGGTGGCCGTGCTGTCCATGCTGCAGGCCACGCTGACCTTGCCCGGCATCGCCGCCATCGCGCTGACGCTGGGCATGGCCATCGACTCCAACGTGCTGATCAACGAGCGCGTGCGCGAAGAGTTGCGCAGCGGGGCGGCCCCGCAATCGGCCATCCATGCCGGCTACGAGCACGCCTGGTCCACCATCCTGGACTCCAACGTCACCACCCTGATCGCCGGTCTGGCCCTGCTGGCCTTCGGCTCCGGGCCCGTGCGCGGTTTTGCCGTGGTGCACTGCCTGGGCATCCTCACCTCGATGTTCTCGGCCGTGTTCTTCTCGCGTGGCCTGGTCAACCTCTGGTATGGCCGTCAGAAAAAGCTCAAGGGCGTGTCCATCGGACAGGTCTGGAAGCCCCAGGAATAAGCACAGGGATCACCCATCATGGAATTTTTCCGTATCAAGCGTGACATCCCGTTCATGCGCCATGCGTTGGTCTTCAACGCCATCTCCTTCCTGACCTTTGCCATGGCCGTGTTCTTCCTGGTGACCCGGGGTCTGCACCTGTCCATCGAGTTCACCGGCGGCTCCGTCATCGAAACCCGCTACGCCCAGAGCGCGGACGTGGCCAAGGTGCGTGCCACCGTTGAGGCCCTGAACTACGGCGAGGTGCAGGCGCAGAACTTCGGCACCTCGCGGGATGTCCTGATCCGCCTGCCCCTGCGCGGCGAGATGAAGCAGACCGAGGTCGTGGCCAATGTGTTCGGCGCCCTGTGCCGGGCCGAGGGCGGGCAGATCAACGCGGTCGACGTGGTCGGCAAGGGCCCGGCCCAGGTCTGTCAGACGAGCGCCGGCGTGCAGCCGCTGACCCTGCAGCGCAGTGAATTCGTCGGTCCCCAGGTGGGTGAAGAGCTGGTACACGATGGCCTGATGGCGCTGGGCGCGACCATCATCGGCATCATGATTTACTTGGCCATCCGCTTCGAGTGGAAGTTCGCCGTGGCCGGCGTCGTCGCCAACCTGCACGACGTGGTCATCATCCTGGGCTTCTTCGCCTTCTTCCAGTGGGAGTTCTCGCTGTCGGTGCTCGCGGCCGTGCTGGCCGTGCTGGGCTACTCGGTCAACGAATCGGTGGTGATCTTCGACCGGATCCGCGAAGCGTTCCGCAAGTTCCGCAAGATGAGCACGTCCGAGGTGATCGACCACGCCATCACCAGCACGACCAGCCGCACCATCATCACCCACGGCTCCACGCAGATGATGGTGGTGGGCATGCTGATCTTCGGTGGCCCCACGCTGCACTATTTCGCCATGGCGCTGACCATCGGCATCCTGTTCGGGATTTACTCGTCGGTCTTCGTGGCCGCGGCCATCGCCATGTGGCTGGGGGTCAAACGTGACGACCTGATCACGGCATCGAAGAAAGACGTCGACCCCAACGATCCGAACGCTGGCGCGGTGGTGTAGAGTCCAAAATCGTCCTCCTTCTTAAACGCACTCCATGAGTTTTGGTCCCCACCGAGCGCTGGCCCTGACGGCCCGTCTCAGCTTCCTCGAAGCCCTGATCAAAGGGGTGGAGGCGGTGGTGCACGGCTGCGTGGATGGGGCGCGACAGGCGGCGGCCGAGCCGCAGACCGACCCGGGCACCTACCAGCGTAAGCGTGATCTGGCGCTGGAGCTCATGCGCTTGCAGTCAGCCTGGCTGACGGCGCTGGAGCGTCCGCTGCACGATGCCTTGCGTGACCTGCGGGTGGGGCGCTCGGTCGGTGTGCGTGCGGCCCTGGGGCCGGCCAACAAGACCGACATTCCCCTGAGTCTGCTCGATGACAGCGATGTCGAGCGGGATTTGGCCGTGGCGCGCCTGGCCCAGATGATCGGGGATCACAACGGCTCGGAGTTCTCGGACCTCAATGCCCGACTGCAGGCCGTGGGCGGCCCGGTGTCCGTGAGTGCGTCCGGTCCGGTGGATGTGTTGATGCCCCACTGGGTAGCGCGCCTGATCGTGGACGCCTGGCTGGAGGTGGGCTTGAGCCTGGACCACTGGGTTGAGGTCAAGGCCATCCTGATGCACGAGGTAGCCCCCTGGACCCAGGAGGCCTATCACCACGTCAATGGCGTGCTGCTGGACCATGGCGTGCGCCCCGAAATCGATCTGCGCCCGTTCATTCGCCGGGCCAAGGATGTGGGCGTGACCCAGGCAGCCCCGCTCGCGCCTCAGGGCGGCGGCGCCCAGTCGGGCCCGTCGACCGGCGCTGGCGCCTCCGGGGCGGGGGCGCTGCGCGGCAACAGCGGTCTGCAGCCCTTGGGCGCGGCCTACGAAGAAACGCACATGCTCACGCAAACGCCCGGGATGGCCCGCGGCGCTGCGAAGGCACAGAACGTGCTCGACAAGCTCACCCAGGTGGTGGCGCGTCAGGTGCCCGGTTTCGAGCCCACGGCAGCTCGGCCGCCTCAGGGGGGCGCCCCCGGCCCGGTGCTGTCGGCAGGTCTGGGGCAGGCCATTCAGGCCGTGGGCGACACCTTGCGCCGGCAGGTGGGTGCGGAGGCGGTCAATCCGGCCGAGGCCCTGCACACCCTGCAGCACAACAAACAGGCGCTCAAGGAAGCGGCCAGCACCCCCAATGAGCGCGCCATCATCGAGATCGTGGCGCTGCTGTTCCAAGCCATCCTGACCGAAGAGCGCTTGCCCGCCAGCATCCGGGTGTGGTTCGCTCGCCTGCAGATGCCGGTGCTGCGCGTGGCGATGGGTGAGCCCGACTTCTTTGCGACCACCAGTCACCCCGCGCGCATCTTGATCGACCGCATGGGCTCGTGTGTGATGGGTTTTGTGGGCGGGGTGGCCGAAGATGCCGACGACGCGCTGCACAAGGAAATCCGCCGCATCGTGCAGGTCATCGAAGCCTATCCCGATACGGGCCGTCGCGTCTTCCAGACTGTGCTGACCGAGTTCGAGCGCTTCCTGGAAACGTATTTCCGCGAAGAGAACCAGGCCAGCCGCCGCGGCGTGTCGCTGGCCCAGCAGGTCGAGCAGCGCGAGACCTGCGCGATCCAGTACACCATCGAGTTGCGCAAGATGCTCGATGGCGTGCCGGTGCACGACGGGGTGCGTGAGTTCATGTTCCATGTCTGGGCCGATGTGCTGGCGCACAGTGCGGTGGTCAACGGCCCCACCCACGAGGCCACCAAAGCCTTGCAGCGCGCGGCGGCCGACCTGATCTGGTCGGCGAGTGCCAAGACCTCTCGCGACGAGCGGGCCGAGGTGCTGCGCCGCCTGCCCAATCTGCTCAAGGCGATCCGGGAGGGCATGGCCCGTGCGGGCCTGCCGCTGGACAAGCAGGACGAGCACATCAAGGCCCTGAACACGGCGTTGGCCGCCGCGTTCTCGGCGCGCTCGGCCGCCATTTCGGCCACCCATCTTCAGGCCCTCACCGAGCGCCTGGAGGCCTTGGGCGATGTCTTGCCCGATCTGTCCAAGGTCGAGCTCGATGAGGCCACCTTGCGGGATCTGTCCGGGCATGAAAGCGATGCGCTGGAAGTCGTCGCCGAAGGAGGCTCCATGCCCACGCCGGCCATGCAAGCTTGGGCCCGCGAGCTGCAGGTCGGCGCGTGGTTCGAGCTCGATTACCGGGGCAAACAGGAGTCGGTGCAACTGGCCTGGTCGGGGTTGCGCCAGCAGTTGCTGCTGTTTGTCACACCGGCCGGACGCGGCATCCTGTTCCAGCTCCACCGCTTGGCGGCCTTCTTGCAAGCCGGCTTGCTCGTGCCCCAGGAAGAAGAGTCGCTCACCACGCGCGCCACCCGCGCGGCCCTGGCCAAGATCGACGCCGATCCGACGCGCCTGCTCAACTGAGCCGCCTCTCCCCGTTCTTCCTGCCGCTCAGCCTGCTCAGCGCAAGCCCGTCAGCAAGGCCTCGAAGTCGCTTTCCTTCAGCGGGCGACCCAGATGGTAGCCCTGGGCCTCGTCACAGCCGTGGTCGCGCAAGAAGGTGGCTTGCTCGGCGGTTTCCACCCCTTCGGCCACGATACCCACTTCCAGACGGTGCCCCATCGCGATCAAGGCGGCCACCAGTCGGCTGTCGCCATGTGAGTGCGGCACGCCGGTCAGGAAACTGCGGTCGAGCTTGAAACGGTCAACTGGCAGCTCGCGCAGGTAGGCAAAGCTGGAGTAACCGACCCCGAAGTCGTCGATGGCGATGCCCACGCCGAGGGCCCGCAATTGGCGCAGCACATCGGCGGCGCGCAGGGACTCGCGCACCACCACGCTTTCGGTGATCTCCAGCTCCAGGGCGGTGGGGTGCAGGCCGGTCTCTTGTAGAACGCGTGAAACGGTGCCCACGATGTCCAGGCGATCGAGCTGCACGGCCGAGAGGTTGACGGCCATGCGCAGGGGCACGCCGCTGTCCTGACGCCAGCGGTGGGCGACGGTGCAGGCCTGTCGCAGCACCCATTCGCCCATCGGGACGATCAGGCCAGACTCCTCGGCGAGCGGGATGAAGTCGGACGGTGGGATCAGGCGACCCTGGTGCTCCCAACGCAACAGCGCCTCGGCGCCGGTGATGCGGCCACTGGCGCAATCAAACTGAGGCTGGAAGTGCAGGCGCAGCTCGTCGCGCTCCAGCGCGTGGTAGAGCTCGTTTTCAAGCAAGAGGGCATCGGGCGAGGGGGAGGCCATGCGCTCGCTGTAGACCTGGATGCGGTTGCGGCCATCGCTCTTGGCCTGGTACATGGCCAGGTCGGCGTGGCGCATCAGGGTGACCGGGTCGGTGCCGTGCTGCGGGTAGAGTGCCAGGCCGATGCTGGGGGTCACGCGCAGTTCGTGCTCGCCAATCTGCACCGGGGCATTGAACACCTCGTGGACCTTGGCTGCCACCAGTTCCCCATCGGTCTGCGCCTGAATGCGCGGCAGCAGCACCACAAACTCATCACCGCCCAGACGGGCCACGATGTCGGAGGTGCGCATGGCCGCGCGCAGGCGGCGCGAGATCTCGATGAGCACGCTGTCGCCAATGTGGTGGCCCAGGCTGTCGTTGATCTTCTTGAAGCGGTCGAGGTCGATGAACATCATCGCCATGTGACCCTGCTCGCGCTGCGCAATGTTCAGGCAGGCCTTGAGCTGCTCTTGCAGCATGTTGCGGTTGGGCAGCGAGGTCAGGGCATCGTGCAGGGCCATGTGCTGCAACTGATGCTCGGCCTCGTGACGGGCGGTCACGTCGTGGGCCATGAGCAGGTAGCCGGTGCGCGCCCCGTACTCGTTGCTCAGTTCGGTCACCAGGATTTCGGCCATCAGACTGGTGCCGTCACTGCGGACCATGCGCCACTCGGTGGGCAGGCCGGGGGCCTCGCGGGCCAGGTGGGCCACGACGTCCAGGTCGCTGACCGGCAGGTTCAGGCGCAGGGCCAGCAGATGGGCGCGTTCGGCCACCTGGGTGGGTTCGAAGAAGCGCTGCGTGGTGCTGCGCCCGATCAGGTCCTGGGCGACGCAGCCCAGCAGCCGCTCGCCCGCCGGGTTCACGGTCAGGAAGGTGCCCTGGCGGTTGAGCACGAAGACGGCATAGGGGGCGTTGTGGACGATGATGCGGCGCATCTCGTCGACTTCATTGAGCTGGCGCTGGGCGGCGAGGATGGCCCGCTCCGTGGCATCCTGGGTGCTCAGGTCGCGCAGCATGCACAGATGCTGTGGCTGGCCTTGCCAGTCCAGGGCGTTGACCGACAGGCCCAGCGGGAAGAGCTGGCCGTTGGCGCGACGCCCTTCGGTGCGGCGCCCCACGCCGTCAAGTCCCATGTGCTGCAACTGCAGGAAGGTTTCCAGGTCCTGGCGGGTGCCGTTGGGCGCCGCGCCCGGCAGCAACTTGCTCAGATGGGCGTGGCGCAACTCGGCTTCGGTGTGGCCGAAGATGCGGCACACCGCCTGGTTCACGCTGAGGATGTCACCCGTGGGCGACACGGTGAGGATGCCCTCGTCGGTGTGGTCGAGCACGGCACGCAGGCGCGCTTCACTGTCGAGGGCCTTCTGGTGCAGGGCTTCGGCCAGGCCGGCCGATTGCTGATGGCGCAACGCCCACAGTCGCAGGAGCCCCCACAGGAGCACGGAGCCGGCCGCGCCGCTCACGAACAAGGCCGTGGCCGAGGGCTGAAAAGGTGCCCCATCCGGGGCGCTGGCCTGCCACCAGGCTGCGACGCTGAGCAACAAACCGCCGACGAGCACGATCCAGGCGCTGTGATGCAGCCTGCGTGCCTCCTGTTCGGTCCTCGTGATCTCAATCCGCATTCGGTGGGTTCCTGCCTAGCACATCAGCTTACATTCAGAGAACGCCTTGCGTCAGGGGGCCTCAGCGGGGAAACCACAAGAAATGTGAATTTGATACAAATTGACACAAGAAACAAGGGGTAACCAGCCTTGTTTTTGTGACATACCTCACGTTCTGCGTGCCATCTCCATCAGGCGTGCAATTCGCTCTTCGGTGGCCGGGTGGGTGGAGAACAAGCCGCGCAGTCCGCCGCCCGACAGCGGGTTCATGATCATCATCTGGGCGGTTTCCGGATGGGCCTCAGCCGCGTGCAGCGGGATGCCCTGGGCGTAGCGGTGGATCTTGTCGAGGGCGCTGGCCAAGGCGGCCGGGTCGCCGCTGATCTCGGCCCCGCCGCGATCGGCTTCGAACTCGCGGGCGCGGCTGATGGCCATCTGGATCACGCTGGCCGCCAGCGGGGCCAGGATGGCGACGGCGATGCCGGCGATCGGGTTGCTCGGGCGACCTTCCGAGTCGCGCCCGCCGAAGAACATGGCGAAGTTGGCCAGCATCGAGATGGCGCCGGCCATGGTGGCGCTGATGGTGCTGATCAGGATGTCGCGGTGCTTGACGTGGGCGAGCTCATGCGCCATCACGCCGCGCAGTTCCCGGTCGGTCAGCACGTTGACGATGCCGGTGGTGGCCGCGACGGCGGCGTGGTCCGGGCCGCGTCCGGTGGCGAAGGCGTTGGGGGCGGCCTCGTCGATCAGGTAAACCTTGGGCATCGGGATCTGGGCCCGCTGGGCCAACTCGCGCACCATGGCGTAAAAACGCGGCGCCGAGGTTTCATCAACCTCGCGGGCGTTGTACATCTTCAGCACCATCTGGTCCGAGAACCAATAGCTGAAGAAGTTCATGCCCAGGGCCACGACCAGGGCCAGCATCATGCCGCTGCGGCCACCGATCATGCCGCCAATGGCCATGAAGAGGGCGGTGATCGCCGCCATCAGGATGGCAGTTTTCATCATGTTGAACATATGAGCGGGTTCTCCTGAGATCGAATTCATTAACGACGTGATCCTACGGACGAGAGCATAGGTGGTTCCGTTCCCCCTTGCTTCAAGGGGGGGAGGGTTTCGGAGTGGTGATGGCGTGGAGGTCACTTCGCACAATTAAATGGACCGTGTTCTTGTGTTGATCGCGGCGCTCAAAAATCTATAACCAACAAGGGAGTTCCACATGACCATCATTCGTCAAGGGGTGGCTTTGCTCACCGTTTTGGGTGTGCATACCATCGCCTCAGCTTTGACCGCGACTGACTTTGGAAAAGTCTATGAGGGCAACGGCTCCGCAGTCGACCTCAACAATGCAAACCAAGTTCTGGTTCGTGACGCAGCCTCATTCACGATTGTGGATGCCGTGCCAGGTACGCGAAGGCAAGTTGACCTGAGTGCAGAGTTGCTGCAGGCGGGGTACACCAGTATGACCGCCAATGACTTGAGCAACAATGGATACGTCACGGGCTTTCTTAACGGGGCGACACCTTTCCTGTGGTCTGAGGTCTCAGGCTTTCGTATTCTTCCGATCGGGTTCGGTGGGTTGTTTGTGAATGACAGCGCTGTCACCGTCGGGGCAGCGGGCACGTGGTCTATGGTCAGCGGTGTTGCAACCGCTTTGAGCATTCCCGGCGCGGTGCGATCCTTCAACAATGGCGGACAAATCGGCTATGTCTCTGGCTTCAATGCCAACCCGGGGAATCCAGGTGGGTATGCACGGGCCGGCGTTCTGGGTGCGGCGGGTGAGTCGCTTGCTTCTTGGTCGTATGCTGCGGCGGCGCCCACTGGCAATCCCTCGATAAATGATGAGTACGCGATGCCAGACAACCTGGTACTCAATGACGCGGGTGCGGCGGTCGTCGGTTTTGGTGGCGTCAAGGCTTACAGCTCATACAGCATCGCCTACGTCAGCGCGGGTGCCAGTGGTTCGCGAGTGGCTGGGCTGGTCACGTCCATCAACAACAAGGGGCAAGTTGTGGCGCAGGAGGGGGGCAATGCCCTAACCACGCCATTTTGTGGGTGCTACTCGGACACGGTGACCGGCGAGACCGTGGATCTCTCTAAGGTCTGGGGCATTTCGCCGCTGATCCGCATCAATGACAATGGCATCATCCTGCAAGACAAGGGGGCCTCCTTCGCCATGTACAAGGCCGGTGCGGGCGCCCCGCCTCCGGTCGATCTTCCTCCTCCTGTGGTGCCCGTGGGCACGGGTACCGGACTGAAGGGGCAGTACTTCAAGACGGGGATTTTCGTTAACACCCTGGTGACCACGCGCGTCGAAAACCCCAACTTCGATTGGGGCACCTCCCGTCCAGCCGCCGGCGTGCGTGCGGACTTCTTCAATGTGAAGTGGACCGGATCTGTGCAGGCAGAAGAGGCTGGGCGCTACAAGTTCCGCACGCTGAGCGATGACGGGGTGCGAGTGACCATCAATGGTCAGAAGGTCATCGACCATTGGAAGACGCATACAGCGGCAACCGATGTCAGCCCGGAGATCGTCCTGGAAGCCGGCAAGCGCTATGACATCGCGATCGAATACTACGATCTGTTGAGCAATGCCGTGATGCGCCTGTCCTGGCTTAAGCCCGGGGCTGTGGATTACACAGCGATCCCAACAGAACGGCTGTACCAGCCCTGATGGACTTGACGAGCGAACCGACCCTTATCCCAATTGGGTCGGTTTGTTCGGCCAAGCCGTCAATGCAGCGGCGGCAGGTATGCGCTTGCCGCCTGCCCTTTGCAGTGTTTGCAGCGACAGGGCTTGTTCACCGCACGCGACCACGAGTTGATCGCCTTCAGCCTGCAGAACCTGTCCTGGAAAGCCCGCCCGCTCCACCACAGTGGCGCGCCACAGCTTAATGATTTCCGAACCGGCCTCGCTGGGAATCTGGAACGTCGTACCGGGGAACGGGTCAAAGGCCCGAATGCGTCGTTCAATGTCGGCAGCCGGGCGCCGCCAGTCGATCGCGGCTTCGGCCTTCTCGATCTTGTGGGCGTAGGTGATTCCAACCTCGGGCTGTGGGGTGCGGGTCAGGCCACCGCAGGCGGCCATCTCCAGAGCTTCGACGATCAATCGGCCGCCCAGGCTGGCGAGGCGGTCATGCAGCACCGCGGTGGTGTCATCGGCTCGGATGGCTTCGCGCTCGATCAGCAGCATGTCGCCGGTGTCCAGCCCGGCGTCCATCTGCATGATGGTGATGCCGGTGTCCGCATCGCCGGCTTCGATGGCGCGGTGAATGGGGGCGGCCCCGCGCCAGCGTGGCAGCAGCGAGCCGTGGATGTTGAGGCAACCCAGACGTGGCAGGTCGAGCGTCCACTGCGGCAGGATCAGGCCGTAGGCGGCCACCACCATCACGTCGGGAGCTGCGGCGAGCAAGGCGTCGCGTGCCGCGGCGGCCTCGTCGGGGTACTTGCCGTCCAGGCGCAGGCTGTGCGGCTGGCTCACCGGGATGCCATGCTGCTGCGCCAGTTGTTTGACCGGCGAGGCCTGCAGCTTCATGCCGCGGCCCGCGGGGCGATCGGGCTGGGTGAGCACCAAGGGCACCTCGAAGCCAGCGGCGAGGATGGCGGCCAGCGCTTCGCGGGCAAACTCCGGCGTGCCCGCAAACGCCACCTTCATGCGCGTGGTCATCAGGCGCCTTGCTCGTCGCGCTGGCGCTTGACCAGCTTGGTCTTGATGCGGTTGCGCTTGAGTGGCGAGAGGTATTCCACAAACACCTTGCCGCTCAGGTGGTCGAGCTCGTGCTGCACGCACACGGCCAGCAGTTCCTCACCTTCGAACTCGTAGGTTTCGCCATCGCGGTTGAGGGCGCGCACGCGCACCTTGGCATGCCGATCGACCTTGTCGTAAATGGTGGGCACCGACAGGCAGCCTTCTTCCCAGACGATCATCTCGTTGCTGGCCCAAGTGATTTCCGGGTTGATCAGCACCAGAGGGTCGTTGCGCTCTTCGCTGGTGTCGATCACGACCACGCGTTCGTGCACATTGATCTGGGTGGCCGCCAGGCCCACGCCTTTGGCGTCGTACATGGTTTCCAGCATGTCATCGACCAGCTGGCGGATGCGCTCGTCCACCTGTGCCACGGGTTTGGCCACCGTGTGCAGGCGGGGATCGGGGTATTGGAGGATGGGCAGCAGAGCCATGGCAGAAACGGACGTGGACTAGAACATTGTGGATGGATCGCAACGACGCGGGGCGTCCGTCGCGGGGGCCTGCAGGTAACCCCGGGCAATTCTCATTGCGACGGCGGAGGATTTGCGGGCAGAATCAAGCGATCATTGACCAGATTTTGCCGAAACTCGGGTATCCGTGCACGGAAAATGCCCATCGGCAGGTAATTGGAGACTGTTTTCATGACCCAGCGATCGCTGTACCAAGGGCCCGCAAGCGTGTTGCGTGCCGTGCGCGCCCCCCGAGCCTTGAGCCTGGCGCTCTGGGCCGCACTGGGTCTCACGATGGCCGCAGGGCAGGCCCAGGCCTTCCCCAACTACCCGATCACGTCGCAGCAAAAGGCCACGGCCCAGAAGGTGGCCGAGGCCGGCGTGCCCTTGTCCGAGCTGTCGCCCACGGCGCCTGACTCCTACACCGTCAAGCGCGGCGACACGCTGTGGGCCATTTCGTCGCTGTTCCTCAAGTCGCCCTGGCGTTGGCCGGAACTGTGGGGCATGAACTTGCAGCAAATCCGCAACCCCCACCTGATTTTCCCGGGCCAGTATCTGTATCTGGACAAGAGCAATGGCCGTGCCCGTCTGCGCGTGGGGCAGCCGGTGGGCGGCGACACGAAACTCTCGCCGCGTGTGCGGGAGGGCGGTTTGTACGACGCGATTTCGACCGTGCCTTTGCACCTGATTGAGCCGTATTTCAACGAGGCCGTCATTTTCGACAACAGCGATGAGCTGTTGAACGCCCCGCGCGTGGTGGCCACTCAGGAAGGCCGCGTGCTGCTGTCGCGCAACGAAACCGCCTATGTGCGCGGCGATGTGGGCCAGCTGCGTGACTGGCGCCTGTTCCGCCAGCCCAAGCCGCTGCGCGACCCGAGCACCAACGAGGTGCTGGGCTACGAGGCACAGTATGTGGGCACCGTGTCGGTGACCCGCGAGGGCACCGAGGGCACAGGCGCCGACGGCAACACCACCGTCATCCCGTCCACCGTCACCGTCACCAGCATCCGCCAGGAAGCCGGGGTGGGCGACCGCCTGGCACCGGTGCCGCCGCGTGACTTCGACAACCTGGTGCCGCACGCGCCCAGCCAGCCGATGGCGGGCCAGATCGTGTCCATCTATGGCGAAGCGATCACCGCGGGCCAGAACCAGATCGTGGCGCTCAACCGTGGCAGCCAGGACGGCATCGAGCGCGGCCATGTGATGGCGCTGTGGCACGACGGTCGCGTGATCCGCGACACGACGTCGGACAGCCGCGAGCAGATCAAGCTGCCCGACGAGCGTCATGGCCTGCTGTTCGTCTTCCGCGTCTTCAACCGCATGTCCTACGCGCTGATCCTGTCGGCGCAGGAGCCGGTCAAGCGCGGCGACCGCTTCACGCAGCCTTGATCTGATTCACAGCCCCGATCGGGGCGATCACGGGGTCGTCGAAAACCCTGGCGAGGCACCTGCCGAATGGACAGGGCCTTGCCCAGCGCCGGGTGGCATTGCGTTGCAGGACGCGGTGGCCCGGCGTTGTCACATGCAGGAAGAACATCATGGAGAGGGAAGAGTTGCGCGCCTGGCTGCGCCTGGTGCTGACGCCCCACGTCGGGCCGGTGACCGCACGGGTGCTGTTGCGCAGCCTGGGGTCGCCCCAGGCGATCTGGGAGGCAGGCCCGCAGGCCTGGGCGCGGCTGGTCTCGGTGCGCGAGGCGGCAGCGCTGGCGCAGATCCCGCCGGACTTGGAGGCGCAGTGCGCGGCCACCTCGGCGTGGCTGGACGCCGTGCCGGCGGCGCCCGATGGCGAGGGCGGGCACCACCTGCTCACCTTGGCCGACCCACGTTACCCGTCGCGTTTGCTGGATGTGGCCAATCCACCTTTGCTCTTGTTCGCGCAGGGGCGCTTGAGCCTGTTGCAGGCCCCCTCGGTGGCCGTGGTGGGCAGCCGTCATCCCACCGCGCAGGGGGCGGACAACGCGCACGCCTTTGCCCAGGCGCTCAGTGCCGCCGGGGTGACTGTGGTGTCGGGCCTGGCGCGTGGTGTGGACGCGGCAGCGCATGAGGGCGCGCTGGCGGGTGCCCCACTGCGAGGTGCCCAGACGAGGGCCGCCCCGGGTGGGGTGGGCAGCACGATCGCGGTCGTGGGCACGGGGCTGGACCAGGTCTACCCCAAGGGCCATGGCCCCTTGCTGCGTCGCATTGCCGAGCAGGGCCTGGTGCTGGGCGAGTTCCTGCTGGGCACGGGGCCGCTGCCGTCCAATTTTCCCAAGCGCAATCGCCTGGTGGCGGCGTTGTCGCAGGGCACCCTGGTGGTGGAGGCGGCGGTGCAGTCGGGCTCGCTCATCACGGCGCGGCTGGCGCTGGAGATGGGGCGCGAGGTGCTGGCCATCCCGGGCTCGATCCATTCGCCGCAGTCGCGAGGCTGTCACGCGCTCATCCGCCAGGGCGCCAAGCTGGTCGAGACCGCGCAGGATGTGCTCGAAGAGCTGCACCTGCAGGCCGATGGCGTCAGCGCCACGCCCGCACAGGGCGAGCTGGCCCTGGCCGAGGCGGCCGACGACGCCGCGCCCACCGACCCGGTGCTGGCGGCCATGGGCTACGACCCGGTCAGCCAGGAGGCGCTGTCCGCCCGCACAGGGTGGGGGCCGGCCGAGCTGGGCGCCCGCTTGCTGGAGCTGGAGCTGATGGGGCAGGTGGCGCGGCTGCCGGGACAGCTGTTTCAGCGGGTGGCGGCCGCTTGAGCGTGAGCCGGGGGCGCCAGGGGCGGTGTGCCCGGCAGCACCGGGCCGCGTGCAGGGCGACATTCGCCTTGCGATAATGCGCGGGTGACGATCATCCAGAACCTGGGCCTGGTGCCCTACGAGCCCACGATGGCGGCCATGCAGGCCTTCACCGAGCAACGCACGGCCGACACGCCCGACGAGATCTGGGTGTGCCAGCACACGCCGGTGTTCACCCAGGGGCTGGCCGGCAAGGCCGACCACGTGCTGTTCAACCCCGAAGGGCCCGACCACATCCCGGTGGTGCAGACCAACCGGGGCGGGCAGGTGACCTATCACGGGCCGGGGCAGATCGTGGCCTACCCGCTGCTGGACCTGCGCCGCCGCGGTTATTTCGTCAAGGAATACGTCTACCGTCTGGAAGAGGCGGTGATCCGCACCCTGATGCACGTGGGCGTGACCGGGCACCGGGTTGCGGGCGCGCCGGGCATCTATGTGCGCCTGAACGATCCGTTCGCCCATGCGGCCCTGAGCACGCCCGCGCACCCGGATGACCCGTTTCGCGGCCTGGGCAAGGTCGCGGCGCTGGGCATCAAGGTCAGCCGCCATTGCACCTACCACGGCGTCTCGCTCAACGTGGTGATGGACCTGAGCCCGTTCCAGCGCATCAACCCTTGCGGCTACGCGGGCCTCGCCACGGTGGACCTGGCCTCGCTGGGTGTGCAGGTCGATCCGTGGGAGATCGGGGCGGTGCTGGCGGCGCAGTTGGATGCGCGTCTGGCCCCCTGAGGGCGCGCACGCCGCGGGAGGCGGCGGCGCGTGGGCGAGCGTGCAGGCTTGGCGCCCGAGGCCGTCCTCTTTGACCTCAATCGCCCCGGCAAAAGGGCAGATCGGCTACAGTGAGGGATTGGCCGTGCTACCCGCGGCGGCCTGTGTCAGCCGCGGTCGCCTATCCGGCGGCCGTGCCCACCTTGAAATTGCGCCATGACCACTGAACGCACCTCTTCCGCTCCGGCTGCCGAGCAGCCCGTCGCCTACGACCCCACGGCCAAGCAAAAGGCCCAGGCCAAGACGGCCCGCATCCCCATCAAGGTGGTGCCGGTAGGTGAGGTGCTGAAAAAGCCCGACTGGATCCGCGTCAAAGCCGGTTCGCCCAGCACGCGTTTCTACGAAATCAAGAACATCCTGCGCGAGCACAAGCTGCACACGGTGTGCGAAGAGGCCTCCTGCCCCAACATCGGCGAATGCTTCGGCCATGGCACGGCCACGTTCATGATCATGGGCGACAAGTGCACGCGCCGCTGCCCCTTCTGCGACGTGGGACATGGCCGCCCCGACCCGCTGGACGTCAACGAGCCGGCCAACCTGGCCAAGACGATTGCGGCGCTCAAGCTCAAGTACGTGGTGATCACCTCGGTGGACCGCGATGATCTGCGCGACGGGGGCGCGGGGCACTTTGTCGAGTGCATCAAGCAGATCCGCGCGCAGTCGCCCGCCACCCGCATCGAGATCCTGGTGCCCGACTTCCGTGGCCGCGACGAGCGCGCGCTGGAGATCCTCAAGGCCGCGCCGCCCGATGTGATGAACCACAACCTGGAAACCGCGCCGCGCCTGTACAAGGAAGCGCGCCCGGGATCCGACTACCAGTTCAGCCTGAACCTGCTCAAGAAGTTCAAGGCCCTGTTCCCCGACATCCCCACCAAGAGCGGCATCATGGTGGGCCTGGGCGAGACCGATGAAGAAATCCTGCAGGTGATGCGCGACATGCGCGCGCATGACATCGACATGATCACCATCGGGCAGTACCTGGCGCCGTCGGGCCACCACCTGCCGGTGCGCCGTTACGTGCACCCTGACACCTTCAAGATGTTCGAAGCCGAAGCCCGCCAGATGGGCTTCACCCACGCGGCCGTGGGCGCGATGGTGCGCAGTTCGTACCATGCCGACCAGCAGGCCATGGGCGCTGGCGTGACAGGGACCGGCGCCGCCTAAGCTCTTTCGTCAGGCCGCCGGCCGGGGCGTTGGGGCACTCACCCGCTGCGAGGCGGGGCGGGAGAGAGACCATGTCCTCGGCCACTACCCGGATGGAGCGCGACTCGATGGGCGAGATCGCGGTGCCTGTTGAGGCCCTGTGGGGCGCGCAGACACAGCGCTCGCTTGAACACTTTGCGATCTCGACCGAGCGCATGCCCGATGCGCTGCTGATGGCGCTGGCGCGCATCAAGCGTGTCGCCGCACGGGTCAATGCGGACCTCGGTTTGCTCGACGCCCCGTTGGCAGCCGCCATCGTGCAGGCCGCCGACGAGGTGCTGGCAGGCGCCCATCCCGCGGCTTTTCCCCTGTCCGTGTGGCAGACCGGCTCGGGCACCCAGACCAACATGAACATGAACGAGGTGCTGGCCAACCGCGCTTCCGAGTTGCTGGGCGGGGGCCGTGGCGAGGACCGCAAGGTGCACCCCAACGACCACGTCAACCGGGGCCAGTCGTCCAACGACATCTTCCCGACTGCGATGCATGTGGCGGCCTGCGTGGGCCTGAGTGCGGAGTTGCTGCCCGCGCTGGATGCCTTGCACGCCACGGTGCAGGCCAAGGCGCAGGCCTGGGCCGACATCGTCAAGATCGGGCGCACCCATTTGCAGGACGCCACGCCGCTGACCCTGGGGCAGGAAGCCTCAGGCTGGGTGGCTCAGCTGGCCCATGCGCGGCAGGCCATCACGCTGACCCTGCCGCCGCTGCACGAGTTGGCGGTGGGAGGCACGGCTGTGGGCACAGGCTTGAACACGCACCCGCAGTTTGGCGAGCGCGTGGCCGCCGCGCTGGCGACCGAGACGGGTTTGCCCTTCGGGGTGGCCGCCAACCGCTTTGCCGCGCTCGCGGCGCACGATGCCCTGGTGAGCGCACATGGGGCGCTCAAAACCCTGGCGGTGGCGCTCATGAAGATCGCCAACGATGTGCGCTGGCTGGCTTCGGGCCCGCGCTGTGGCCTGGGGGAATTGCAGTTGCCTGAAAACGAGCCGGGCAGCTCGATCATGCCCGGCAAGGTCAACCCCACGCAGTGTGAGGCGCTGACGATGCTGTGTGCCCAGGTCATGGGCAACGACGTCGCGCTCAGTGTGGGTGGGGCCTCGGGCAACTTCGAACTCAATGTGTTCAAGCCCCTGATGGCACACAACTTCCTGCAAAGTGTGCGCCTGCTGGCCGATGGCATGCGCAGCTTTGAGCACCATTGCGTGCGGGGCATCGAGCCCGATCGCGCCCGCATTGCCAGCTTGATGGCGCAATCGCTCATGCTGGTGACAGCGTTGAACCCGCACATCGGCTATGACAACGCGGCCCGCATTGCCAAGCACGCGCACGCCCACGGGTGTTCGCTGCGTGAGGCGGCGCTGGCACTGGGCCTGCTCACGGCCGAGCAGTTCGACGCGTGGGTCAGGCCCGATCAGATGGTGTGAGCGAGGCGGGGCGGGGCGCTCAGCTGAACAGCGACAGGATGCGCTGCCACAGCTTCTTGAAGAAGCCGGCTTCTTCCACGGGCTCCAGCGCCACCAGGGCTTGTTCGCCCTGCGGCTGGCCGTCCAGCGTCACGAGGATCTTGCCCAGCACGGCGCCCTTGGCGATCGGCGCGGTGATCTCGGGATTGAGCTTCACTTCGGTCTTGACCTGGGCGGCCTGGCCACGCGGCACCGTCATGACAACGTCCTGCAGCGGGCCGATGTTGACCTGGTCCACCTTGCCGAAACGCACCGGCACGCTTTGCACCGTGGCGCCGCCTTGCACGGGGCGGATGTTTTCATAGCTGGCAAAGCCCCAGTTGAACAGGGCGCGGGTCTGGTCGGCGCGCGCCTGCATGCTGTTGGCGCCCATCACCACCGAGATCAGGCGCTGGCCGTTGCGCTTGGAGGAGGCGGTCAGGCAGAAGCCGGCTTCGTTGGTGTGGCCGGTTTTCAGGCCATCAACCGTGGGGTCCGTGTAGAGCAGGGCGTTGCGGTTGCCTTGCTTGATGCCGTTGAAGGTGAACTCCTTCTCGGCGTAGATGCCGTAGTACTCGGAGCTGTCGTGGATGATGGCGCGGGCCAGGATGGCGAGGTCGCGGGCAGACGCCTTGTGAGCGGGGTCGGGCAGGCCGGTGGCGTTCATGAAGTTCGTGTTCTTCATGCCCAGGCGCTTGGCCTCGTTGTTCATCATGGCTGCGAACGCGGGCTCATTGCCGGCCAGGTGCTCGGCCACCGCCTTGGAGGCATCGTTGCCGGACTGGATGATGATGCCGCGCAGCATGTCGAGCACCGAGGCCGAACCGTTCAGTGGCAGGTACATGCAGGATTCGGCGCTGGTGCCACGGCACCAGGCGTACTCACTGGTTCGCACCATGTCGGTGGGCTTGAGTCGACCGGACTTCAGCGCCTGCTCGACGATGTAGCTGGTCATCATCTTGGTCATCGATGCCGGCGGCAGCGGGGCATCGGCATTGGACTCGGCCAGGACGCGGCCAGAGTCGAAGTCCATCACGATGTAGGCCTTGTTCTCCAGCGTGGGTGCCGGTGCCACCGGTGCGGCGTGGGCCAAGGAGAAGAGGCCGGCAAACAAGGCCAGCGAAGCCAGCGGTCGAAGGGACAGGCGCGAGAAGATGGTCATGAGGATCGGTCCGGGCAGTCATGCCGCATGCAGCGGCCAAAAGGGCATTGTCGCAAACCTGCCACCCTTGCACACCCTTTGTGTCGCCAGAACCGACCTGTCAGGCAGGGTTTCACACGTCTTTACATGTTCCTAGGCTACGCGCGTAGTGCACCATGGCCTGGAACAAGGCCAGGTTGTTGCGGAGCACGTCTTCCAAGGGCGTTTTGCAGCGGTCGATCACCCATTGGGTGGCGATGCGCGTGCTGGCGCCCACCAAGCCGCTGGCCAGGATGCGGTGGTCCAGGCCATGACGATCCAGGTGCGGGAACATCTGCTGCATGAAGCCGGTGATCAGGTGGGCGAAGTCCTGCGTGGCCTGGTCGGTGACGGCGGTCATGCCCTCGCCGACGGTGGGCGCGTCTATCAGGGCCACGCGGGCGCGGCGAGGGTCGTCACGCACAAAAGTCAGGAAGGTGCGCAGCGCCGCTTCGGCCAGCTTGTCCGGCTCGGGCTGGCATTGGGCCAGCGCCAGGATGGTGGCCTGCATCAGCTCGCGATTGACGGCAATGTAGACCGCACGGAACAAGGCCTCCATGCTGTCGAAGGACTCGTAGAAGTAGCGCGAGGTCAGTTGCGCCTGACCGCACACGTCTCGTACGGTCGAGTGGTGGTAGCCCTGGTCGCCAAAGACCACCAGCCCGGCCTCGATCAGCTTGGCCTGACGCTGGCGCTGACGCTCCTGAGGGTCCACCCCACCGTAACGTCGGCCTGATGCCCCCGCAGTGGAGGGGGGCGCAGGGTTTTCCCGATTTTTGGAAACAGACATTGTCAAATAGTATTTTTGAAACTGATCGTTGTCAAATAAGTCGCGAGCAACACCTGTCGCATTCAACAGACCGCATCTTGCCCCACGCGGGGGATGGTGCCAACGTGGCAAGCGCGATGTGTGAGGATGTGCCCTTCAACTGAGGGGCAGATCTCGCCCGCTGACGCGACCCCAACCGAACCCAAAGAGACCGATGAAAGACTTCCGCAACAAAGTGGCCGCCATCACCGGAGCGGCATCGGGCATGGGCCGCACACTGGCCGTGCAACTGGCCCAGCGTGGCTGTCATCTGGCATTGAGCGATGTCAACGAGGCCGGTCTGGCCGAGACCGCGCAACTGGTTCGCCAGCATGGCATCAAGGTCACCACGACCCGGCTGAATGTGGCCGATCGCGAAGCCATGTTTGCCTGGTCGGATCAGGTGGTACGCGACCATGGCAAGGTCAACCTGATCTTCAACAATGCCGGGGTGGCCCTGGGGGCGTTTCTGGAAACGGTCAAGCCCGAGGACTTCGAGTGGATCATGGGCATCAACTTCTGGGGCGTGGTGTGGGGCACGCAAGCCTTCCTGCCGCACATCAAACGGGCCGGCGAAGGGCATGTCATCAACACCTCCAGCTTGTTCGGCCTGCTGGCGCTGCCCACCCAGGGCACCTACAACGCCAGCAAGTTTGCGGTGCGCGGTTTCACCGAAGCCCTGCGCCAGGAGCTGGACCTGGAGAAATGCGGCGTGAGCGCCACCTGCGTGCACCCCGGGGGCATCCGCACCAACATTGCCCGCGATGCCAAGATGGATCACAGCATCGAGGCGCGCACCGGCAGCAGCGCACATGCGGCCAAGGAGCGTTTTGACAAGCTGCTCAACACCACCACCGCCGAGAGCGCCGCGCGCCAGATTCTCAAGGCCGTGGCGGGCAACCAGCGGCGCGTGCTGGTGGGCCCGGACGCCAAATTCCTCGATGTCGTGGTGCGCTTCTGTGGCAGCTGGTACCAGCCGCTGACCACGCACTTCGCGAAAAAGGGCATGCTCGGTTGAGCGCCCGCTGATCTGATCTGGAGACTGACATGTCTGTTGCGAACCTGGTTGTGGAGGCCCATGCCGCCGATGCCCCCCTGAGCGGCGTAGTGCGACGCTACGAGCCGCCTACCGGATGGCAGGAGTCGATCGTGGCGGCCCTCATGCGTGGCGCGCTGCGTGTGGGGCTCAAGCCTTTCCTGGGGCCACCCTGGCCGTTTGCCGTGCAGAGGGCGGCCCTGGCCATCGGTTCGGGCTTGATGCCACAAGATCGTCGGGCACAGGTGAAGGCCGATCGCATTGCCCACATGCATGTCGAGCGCATCGTGCCCAGGTCGGCCGTTCGGGCGCCCCAGGCGATTCTGTACATGCACGGGGGCGCCTTTGTGGCGGGCAGCCCGCGCACACACCGCAGCATCACCCGTCGCTTGTGCGCCTTGACCGGTGCCGAGGTGCTGGTGCCGCATTACCGGCTGGCGCCTGAACACCCGTTTCCCGCGCAGATCGAAGATGGGGTGTTGGCCTACAAGCAGTTGTTGTCTGAAGGCTACCCCGCAGACCGCATCGCGATTGCCGGGGATTCGGCCGGTGGGCACCTGACCTTGATTGTGACCGTCGCCCTGCGACAGGCGGGGCTGCCCTTGCCGGCCGCCATGGTGATGATGTCGCCGGCCTTTAGTCTGGAGCCTTTGCCCAACACCACTGCGTATGAGCGTGAGCCGCGCGACCCGATGATCCGCCAGGCCTGGGGCCAGGATGTGGAGCGTGCTTTGCGCGTGCCGCACGACCACCCGCTGGCTGACGCGATGCAGCAGGATTTGCGTGGCTTGCCGCCGGCGCTGGTGCAGGTGGGTGAGGATGAGGTGCTGTTTGACAACGCCCCTTGGTACAACGACGCGGCGACGCGCTCAGGCTCAAGAAGTGAGCTGGAGATTTACCTGAAGCGCTGGCATGTGTTTCAGGCGCACGCCGGGCTGATGCAGAGCGCGGACGAGGCGCTGGCGCGGCAGGCGGCGTTCCTGCAGAAGTGCTGGCAGCGCTGAGCGCACCCACGCTACCCGAGCGACTCAGGCGGCCGGCTTGATGTCGAAGGCTGAGAGGTGATTGGCCAAGTGCATGGCGTGCGCGAGTTCGTACTCGGCCTTGCTCAGCCGACCATAGGCGAAGTGGGGTTGAAGCTCGCCAGTGTGGCGATGGAAAGCGTCGATGGCTTGGTGTAGCTCGGCCAGAGCGACTTGGGGGTCGGCCTGAGGGCTCAATGCCGGCGCACCAGGGATGGGCTCGCGGAGGTCGTGGTTCATCTGGGCACGCCAGGCAAACACCTGATAGGCCGCACGGCCCACCGTGCGTTGGAACAGCTCGGACTTGGCCTGCGGATACCCAGACATGGCGAAGCGGATGCTTTGCGCGCAGTGGATGAGGGTGGCGGGCCAGGTCCAGACGGCGGTTTGCGGCCGGTCAGCCAAGCTGGCCAGGCGGTCCAGTTCGTGCTGGGCTTCGGACAGCGTGGCGAAGTGCAGATCGCGCAGAGGTGTGGAGGCCTGGCAGCCCGTTGTTCCGAGGGCGCAGCAGGCAGCAGCTGGCGCAAGGGTGGAGGCCAGAAAGTGGCGACGTGGCGGTGTGGGGGCTGGCATGTGTGTGGTCCTCAATCACCCAATTCCAGATCGTATCGGGTTCGCAGGGTGTTGGCGGCACGGATGATGCCTTCACATAACTCGTCGGTGTCCCATGCTTGTCCGCGCTTGATGACGAGCGATAAGTGATCAATGTACGCACCAATTTCTGGGTCGATGTCTGCGGAGTACGTGGACTCTTCCTTCACTTCCTGCACCTGATCTGATGCGAGGCACAACTCTGCGGCCATGGCGCGCTGAAGGAGACTGATGGCGCCACTTGCGTGAGAAGCGGGGGCGGATTGTGAATGTGCCGATTTGGCTCGTACATACACACCATCGAGGTAGACAAGAAGGTCTTCGTTGACGGCGAGTTCATAGGGTGATGAGGGGGAGTCAGGGGGGCGGATGCATCGTCGCCGGCATGTCGAAGGTCGTCGTCAGGGATGACGATTTCAATCCATGGCTCTGCCATCCCCGCCGAAATGACAGCCAAGGTCTTGGGTGGGTAGCCGTGGATCTGACGTTGCCCGAGATAGCGATGACGCAGAGCGAACCATGCGACCAGCGGCCCCAGCCAAGTGAGCGCGGTGATGGCGGAGTACACCGTGTCGGGCTCGCCGGGCTTGACCAAACCGACATACAGCATGCCCAGGGCCTGGCCGAGCAGGAAAACGCCAAGGGCGGCCGCCGCACGTTGCCAGCGGCTACGTGGGGCTTTCAATGAGATGAGGTGGGACTTTTGGGCTGGTGGGTGGTGGCGAGATGCCCGTGGGTTAAGCGGTCCCAAGCCGTGTTCTTGGGCGAGCGTGTCGTTGGCCTCCGTGTGGCTGGGGTTCGTGTGTTGTGCGCGGATGAGTTCTGGTGACGGGCTTGCCGCGGCATCGGGGCGCGCCGTGAGCTTGTCGAGGGCTGAAGCGTAGTCGCCGTTGCGGATGTCCATGGGTGTCGGTGCAAGTGTTACTTGGCGGCGTGTCGTTCGTCCAGAACCCAGGGGTCGTCTGGATCGATACGGCACTCGTCCTCTACCCACTGCGGCCAATGGGGGATCTTGCTGGTGCGCATGACGATCCAGCGGAAGACGCTCTCCGGCAAAATGAAAACTTGGAACATCCATTGCATCAAAGGCCAGCCGTTCATGTTCAGCGTCAGGCGCTCCCAGCCGAAGGCCCAGCTTTCGCGTTGCTTGTAGATGCCGGGCAGCATGATGAGTGGGAAAGGTTTGATCGCTTCCAGCACGGGGCCAGGGCCTTCTTCCATGTAACGGCGAAAAAATTCGAAGTGGTCTTTTAATCCTTGTACGCCAACAGCGTTCGTTGTGGTGACTTTGCTCAAGGCGAAGGTTTCAAGCACGGTTTTCTTGTCATCAGCGAGCAGGTGGCCCGCAATGAAGCCATCTCGCGTTGGCAAATCGTGACCATAGATGGTCCAGTAGATGTCGTCCCACCCAGCTTTGAGAACCTTGCCATCTCGCTTGAAAACATACACCTGACGGTTCTTGCGGTTGAACCGGATGGGGTAATGGGTATAGGTGAAGGCGTCGCGGGTGAAGAGGTAAGCACAAGCAGCCAAAAGTGCTGCAAAGAAACTCATCAACATGACCCCTATGAGTTCATGCCCTGTACCTTGAAAATAGATGCCAGGCATGTGTAGCAAGCCATATGTGATGACTGTGCCGATGAGTGCTCCACCCATGGCCACAAACCCACGCATGGAAAACCATTTGTCCACGCATTCCACGAAAGTGCTGTTGAGTTGGCTGAGCGACAGTTCGTAATGCGGCTTCGCACTGACAGACGTGCGAACGTTGAAGCGGTGCTGCTGTTCGCTCTTGCTGAGAGGTCGGTTGACCTTGAAAGAGGTCACCATGCCATTTGGGTCGAGTGTGCCCATTTGCGAGGTCAGGCAAAAGCCCGCTTGAGTTGTTCGGCCTCTTCGGTGTGGCTCTTGTACTTATCGCCTTTGGTGCCGAAGTGGCAGCGCATCAGCCATTCCTGAACCTTGTTGTCTTTGTTTTCTTCAATCCATGCGGTGATGACAAATAGCGCCAGAACGGCAATGCCCACGATGATCCAGCCTATAAAAGGGATGCTGGCCGAAAAGTAGAAAGCGATGGCAAGACCCGCGCCTAGTCCACCGACGAGAAAGTAGGCGGTAGATAAACCAACATCACCCTTCTTGCCTTCTTCAACGGCTTTCATCACATCCAATCCCGCCATCACCAGTCCCGCCCCGAGACCAAGTCGACGCCCCGCAGTTTTTAGAAAGTCAGGGGCCTGAGAAGTTGTCAGCCCCATGGCATTCCTCAGCCTCGCTTCCTGCACCTTCTGCAGGGTCAGTCCTGTAGCCTCCCCAACGCTGCCCACGATGGCAAGGCCGCCTGCCACCAGCCGCGCTGCAGCCTCGCTCTTTTCGTGTTGCATGCCATCGGTGTAGTCGCTTACCAACTTGGCGAAGTTGTAGCTCTGCACCAGCCCCGTGACAAAGGCGCTGACTGCGCCGAAGCCCGTGCTCGCCGCCCCGCTCTTGAACGCTTCGGCCTTAAGGTCGGGTAGGCTCTCTACCTTGTGCAAGCTCTTGGCGAGTTCCTGCGCCAGCGTTGCCCCTTTCTTGCCGCTGGCCGCAGCCTGCTGGGCCGCCGAGCGGTCCAGTACGATCAGCCATTTTCGTTTGTCGGTCTTGTCCATGGGCTGGCCGTCGATTTCCATGAGACGCATCTGTGCTGCGATCGCCTTTGACATCTGGTTGTGATTGACGGTCATGCTCGGGTCAACCTGCATTACGGCTCGCATCATGTGCTGCACGAACTTGCCCCGGTTGCCACTGACCTGCACCGTCGTGAATTGCACGCCCCCTGCAGCGGCCACGGCGGCCACGGCGCGTGATGCTGGGCCCCCTTTCAACGCTTCGTCCATGTTCTTGAACAGGGCGCCAGCTACGCTTTGCAGCAGATCGGCCATGGCGGCTTGACCTCCTGGCGGCAGTTTCTCCAGCGCCTCTTTGGTATAGCCCACCAGCATGTCAGTCGGAAAAGCTCGGCCGTCGAGCGGCGCCGAGTCGGCCTTGTTGATCTCTGCGAGCAGCTTCATTTGGTTGAACCCGAGCGCTCGCATCAGTAAGTTGTCTGCTGCTGAGGTGTCTCCGTGCTTAAGCCATTTTTGATAAAGCTGGTAGCTGGCTTGCTTTTCGCTGGTGTGGCGCAACATGCCCGCCACCGTCGCGGTGAACGCTGCGCCGCTGTCGAGGTTGGCGTCATCGTGGTTGCAGCTCATGTGGCTGACCATGCAACGGTGCTGCAGCCATGCCACGTGAGCCTTGGCCAGCGGTGCAATGTGCTCTGCGTCAAACTTCTGTAACCCCTTGTTGTAGCTGTCAAGCCATGCTTTGCTGGCTGCCGCGTCAAAACGCGGCTTGCCCATGCGGTCGTGGGTGTACGTGCGCCACTTGTTGCTGGCAACGGCTTCCAACGATGCAGGGGTGATGCTCTCTCGGATCTTCCGGGCTGCCCACGGGTTGCTATAGGGAACTCCAGCCATCGCAGCGTTGGCGCTGTAATCGGCGGGGCTGTTCTCCATGCTGTCAGCGAGCTCTTGCCCGGCGATCATCTCAGCGAGCTTGGTCTGTTCTTTGATTGCACCTTCGAGGCTGAGAATGGTGCTGGCGGCAAAGCGTGGCTTGGCCGCACCTTCGTGGTTCATGAACTTGATTTTGCGGTACTCCATCAGCGAGGCAATCTCCATCGCCAAGCCAACTGGATCATGCAGCGCCACGATGGCGGCACCGCCTTGCGGCCTGGCTTGCTGAACCGCTTTGAGCAAGGCATCGCCGGCCAGTTGTCGTCCGTTATAAAGATGGGGGCACCACTTGCCGAATGCCTGTGCGGCCGACGCTTGTTCCATCTTGAATTCTGTGACGTGCGTCTTGATCGACTCAATTGGTGCTGTGCCTGGTTGCTGGCTCGCTTTGCCGCCAGAGACCGTGATGCAGCGCATGTGCTTTTGTCTGAATGCGGCGTCGGCGTGTTTCTGCCAGACGGTGTGCGTCCATTGCACGCTGCTGAAGCATATCCAGATCTTGGTGGCGTGTTTCGGGTTCTGGATGGTGATGACGCCAGCGAGAGGGGCGGTACCGTTGCGAGCGCAGCGGAAGGTCGTGGCAGGTGTGGGGTGCACCTTGAAGGCCATGACCATGGAGGGCATCTTGGTCAGGAAGCCGTCGGCGGTGACGAAATACTCGTCCCAACGTTTGCGGGCTTCGTCATGAACGTAGACGTAGCCGCTCCTCAGCAGCCGCAAGCCATAGTGCGCGCCATTGCCCAAGGGCACGTTCTTCAGCTCTGCACTGTCTAGATTGCCGCTCAACCTGGGTGCGCCAGTTTCACCGGGCATGAGTGCGTAACGGGTCAGCAGCAATGGCAGCCCCTCCTTTGCGCAGGTTTCGCAAGGGTTGTCGCACATCTTTGGGGCGGCGCTCATGACGTTAATGCTTCCTGTTGTGTGAGTTTTTCTAGTTCCACTGCCATCCGTTGCCAGTCATCCGTTGCCAGCACACAGGTCAGCTCCTGATAGTTCAGTTCGTCTTTATGGGTTGCTCTCTGCATTGTCTGCAAGATGGCGCGCATACGTGGGTGGGTGTGAATGGCCGGATGAATCGTGTGCGCGTGCAAGGCATAGCAGACTAGATCGGCTTGCAAGCTCAGGCCATCTCGTTCCAACCTCTGCCGTACACAGGCGTCCAGCGCGGCGGCTTGATCGATCCAGTGCGATGCGCTCTTCGGAGGGGCTCCCTGGGCGAGGACGCGGTTGATGACACCAATGCGTAGCAAGGCGGCAATGTGCCTATCATCCATACGGAAGTCATGGGGGCGGGCAGCTTCGCACGATGTCAGGCAGGTCCACTCGCCAGCCCAAGGTGCTGCGACCGAGGAAATGGGGCCCATCAGCCACGACATACCGTCTTTCCCCAGAATGCGAGGCATTTGCAAGAACGTGCCGGGGTCAAAGAAGCGCCATTGCATGGGCCGGCTTTGGCCGGGGGGGGCGTAAAACCAAGCGTTGTGCGAGGTGTCGTGCAATTGCTGTGATGGACGATCGGGCAGCGAGCATTAGGCTGACTCGCGTTTCTTCTCGGCTCAGTGTCTCGTGATGGAGTGCATCACACCATTCGGCGCGTTCGCTGCCTGCGATAGAACTCAGATCGATGAGTGCTGGGCACCGATCGGTGTCATCTTGCAGAAAGACGGGGGCAATGACGGTTTGTGTCCATGACGATGGCAGTGAATCGCGCTGTGTGGCATCTACCAAGGCAAAGCGGAACTGCTCTGTGGTTTGCCGGTCTGGGTAAAACGTTGACACCGATCAGAACTCCGTGATGGCATCCAGCCCCTTGACCTGACGCTGGGCGCATCCCTTGATGGCCGATGCCTTCTTCAACGCCAAACTCGCCGACGCACTCCCCCCACCTGTCAACTCCTTCATCGCCGCCTTGAAGCTCGCCTTGCCACTCGTGCCAATCTCGATGTTCCCGCCCTCGATCTTCACGTAACCCCCGCCGCCATTGAGCACAATCCGGTTGGGCGCGGTGATGACGATGTCAGCTGCCGTACTTTGCAGGTCAATCGCTTTTTGCGCGGTCAGCGTGAAGGCATCGCTTTGCGCCTCGGTGCGCACATTGCCGCTGGCGGCGTGCAGTTTCATCCCCACGTCCTGCACGGCACGCTGTTTGTCCTTGGCTTCCCCCCGCGTGAACAGGCTGATGCCATCTTTGACGACCCAGGCTTGGTGGCGTTGGGCCAGCAGGTTGGTGTCTTGCGCGGCGGTGAGGGTGGTGTGCTGGCCGGTGCTCAGCACCGTGTGCGCGGGTGTCAGTGCGGCGATGTCGCCCGCTGCGCTCATCACCAGGTCAGGCCGTTCGGTGACCGGGATCTGGCCGTGCCCGCCGTCAATGCCACGTGTCGCGCCTGGCGATGCACCGTCTTCGGCTTGGGCTGACATGCCCCCAGACTGCTCCGCGCCCCGCAGGCTTTGGAGCGTGGCCTGCAAGGCCGCATGAGCCGGCAACTTGTCAGGCGCGGCCTCACCCGGCAGCTTGGCCAGGTGCGTCTGCGCGTTGGCGTGCAGGGCCGTCATCAGCTCGGCATGGCCGCGCAGTTGGCTTTGCGCCTCGCGGCTGTTCATGGGCTGACCTTGACCCGTGCTGGTGCCGCCCGCGCGGGCGTGGGTGCTCACATGCAGGCCGCTGGCTGCGCGCAGCGCGCCTTGGGCTTGTGTGTGCAGCTCCAGCCCGTGGCCCCGATGGGCCAGGCGCAGGTTGTCGCTCTGTTGCAGTAGGTGGCCCATTTGCAGCCAGGTCTGGCTTTGCGTGGTGTGCACCAGGGTGCGGCCCTGGCCGGGCGTGTCGTCGAACACCAGTTGGTTGTGCCCGCCGCTGGCCATGCCAGCGGGTGATGCTGTCTTTCTTGAGCACGGCGCCGGGCTGGGTGTAGCGGATGCGGGGCTGCGCGTTGGGCTGGAAGGCGCCGTTGTGGTCGGCAATCACCAGGGTGTGGGCACCGAGCGTGCGCAAGTCATGCGCGTCGCCCTGATGCTCGAACCAGGTGAACAACCCTTCTTCGGCCCACAGGTGTTGCAGGAAGCCGAGGTCGGTTTCGTTGAACTGCGTGCACAGCGAGCGGCGGGCGAAGGCATCGTGGTCAGCCACGTCGATGCGCCACTGCGGCATCAGGCGGCCCTGGCTTTGGTAGTCGGCAAACACGGCTTCGGTGATGTCGAGCGGCAGCAATTGCTCACACCCTGCTAGGAAGCAGGGCCGTAGAATTTGGCGGTTCAGACATAACGATATCAAGGGATAGGCATGCTGTTGAGTTCGACGCGGGGTGGTGGCGCGTATCCAGTTGCGCGCTTCATTGGCTTTTGTGTGTTGGCGAATGGGGTGTTGAGTCTTGCCGGGTGTGAGTGGTGGGCTCAGCGTCAGGCGCGAAAGCTTGCTCAAGCGCCTGAGACGCAGGCCAAGGTGGATGCACTCAAGGGCAAGACGCTTAAGCAACTCAGCCACGTGCCGGGAGGGGCTTTCTGGCTTGGGGACTTTGGTGTGCTGATGGACAAGCAGGCCAAAGACACCGATGCCCGCCCGGGCCCTGACGCCAAATCGGGAGCGGGCTTGCAGTTCACCATCGACGAAGACAACAAGCCGCCGAGGTGGGTTGAACTGGACGGGTTTTCGATCCAGCAATACAAGGTCACCTACGGTGACTTTGATGTCTACGTGCAGGCGAATGCGCTGCCGGCACATCCGCCCAAGGGCAACGATGACTTCCATGGCATCTGGCAAGACGCCCGCACCGGAGACGATGTGCCCGCCGGTGTGGCCTGGCAGCAAGCCAAGGACTACTGCCTGTGGCTTGGCAAGCTCACGGGCTTGCCGTTCGACCTGCCCACCGAGGCGCAGTGGGAGTTCGTCGCCAGCAACCGCATCAACAGCTACCGGCAGCCATTTCCCACGAAGACGGGGCAGATCATCGAGGGGAAGAGTCATCCCACATTCGCACAGCAGAAGAAACTGTTGGGGCGACATGGCGCTTTGTATCCAGTCGGGCGATATGAGCCGTCCCCGTCGGGGCTGTATGACTTGGTGGGCAATGGCTTTGAGTGGATGAACGATTGGTATGCGCCAGATGCTTACCAGCATGGTCCCAGCCAGAACCCCACGGGGCCCGTTACGGGCAAAGAAAAGGTTTTGCGCGGCAAGCCTGCGCATGAAGATTTCTCTCCGTTTCCGCATGTGATGCGCTATCACAAAGACCCGAATGAACATCGAGTTGCGCCAACGGATGCGGAGCCGTTCCCCTTTACCAGAGAGAGTTTTCGCTGTGTCGTGAATCGCCCCGATTCGATCAAGTGATCGACGTGACGCGGGTGTTCAGGTGCGCGGACTTTCGGTAGGCGACACATGCAAAAAAGAAGGCGCACACCCAACTGGCCATTTGCCATGGCATTCGTGGTCGCAGGCCTTGTTCCTGCATGGTTCGGCATATCCGGGATTGGCGAGGCGCTGTCCCTCCACACCCAGGGCGAGCGAATCATCGGGCTCATTGATCGCTTTGATTGCCCTCGCCGAAGCACTTCCTGTGACGTGATCGTCACCTTTGTCGCCCCTGATGGCCAGAGCCGACAAATTGTCGAGAGGAATGCATCACCCGCACCGGACTTCGTCGCAAGAGGGCGAACAGAGGTGCTTTTTCTGCAACAAGGCGAGCATGAGGTAATGCGCTTGAATCGTTCGGCCTACCTGTGGGGGCTACCGATCCTTCTGACACTGCTCTCAACACCATTCATGTGCGTGGGTGCGTACTTGGTGTTCATGTCGTTGAGGCAGCGTCGCTGATCAGGGCAGGCTGCTGCATTGGTTTCAGGCAGGCTTGTCTCTGCTCCGATCACTTTTGGCCTGATTGCTGGAGCTGTCGATGTCAGGCCAGCATGCCGCCCAATGGCGTGGTTTTGCCTTGCAGCAAGGCCAGATAGGGCAGTGAGTCGCCCATTCGCGCATAGGTTTTGAACGCTGTCGAATCGTTGAGGGCCAAGGTGTGTCCTCGCGGTGGTTCGTAGGGCAGTCGCATGTAGAGCGCCTGCAACTCATCATCGAACTGGCTGTCCAGGGGGCCGATCTCCATGAAGCGCATCAGCCCCTTGAGGTTGCCCTTGAAGCCGCCTTTTTCTCCATTGGGCCCGATGTGCTGCACCATGTTCTCGAACTGGCGTTTGCTTTGCGCCCAGCGACAGATTTGCATGACGGCTTTTTTTCGATCGCCCATGACCTCGAGGTTCAATCCCGTGTTTTGGGGCAGCAACTTGGTCATGGTGCCGTGTCGGGTCAACTGATACAGCATGATGCCGTGCGCCTCAGGCACGCAGATGCGCAACTCTGGTGGGTTCTTGAGCACGCGGTTCATCAGTGTGATGCGTTGGTCTTCCAACTCGATCTTGCGGCCGAATGCATCCCAACGTGCCGCAACATCGCTATAGGCATCTGTGACCCCATTCATCAGCAGGGTCTGAACCCGGATGGCCGATTCGTAGCCCTTGGCGGTCACGATCTCCAGCATCTCGAAGTTCGCGTTGAGCAAGGCGCGAAACAGCCATTCCATGAACGTGTAGATGCGCTTCGCATCAACCTCCATGCCGATCTCGCCTTTGGCGCCAGGCCCCAAGCAGACCCCCGCCTTTGCCTTCAAACGGAACTTGCCTTTGTCGTAGTGCACGATGAGCGCCGCTGCAGCCCCCACCCCGAACTGGGCTTCCACCTTGGGGCCAACCTGGGCCATCGAGCCGAATTCATCACCTGTGTCCGGGCTCTTGTACTGCAGCGCACCCGTGAGCTCGCCGCTGAGCTTGGCTCCGGCAAACAAGTCGGCGCCGGCACCTGCCTCGGCACCCAATTGGTCCAGCTTGCCTGTCTTGGTGGCGGTGGCCGATGCAGCTTGCTTGCGCCGCGCTCCCTTTACACCGGACTTGCCCGTCAACTGGCTGTAGTCCACTTCCAATCCCAGTTCAGCCGAGGCGCTGGCACCACATGCGCCTTCCAGTTTTGCCTCGCCGAAAAAGCGCACGGCGCCGATGTGGAATTCCTTACCGCTCTTGGGGCCGGTCAGGGTCCAGACCCATCCATCCTTGGCTGGCAGGTAGCCTTCGACCTTGGCTTTGCCGCTGAGGATCATCAATTCGGCTTTGCCATTGAACTTGGCCGCGATCTTGCCGCCTCGTGGGTTCCACTCCGCGCTGGCCGCGCAACCTGCAAAGTACCGAAACAGCTGCACGCCGTATTCAAAGCTGACGTTGTTGCCGTCGGACTTCTTGTTGACCTGTTCAGCCCAGGATTGCAGCTCAGGGAACCAGAAACCAGCGGTGTGGCCCAGGGTCCATTCGGCTTTCAGCTTTGGTTCGAGCTTGCTGAGCTGGTTCTTCAACTCCTTGCCGTCGATCTTGCCGTTTTTGATGAAGCTGGCGGGTTGACCCTTCTCGTGCTTGTTGAACTGGTAGCTGCGCCAATGGTTGCTGACCTTGTCCGAGCGGACGTAAGTCCATTTGCGGGCCCAGGGTTGGGGCTTGCCGCCTTGCTTGCGCTGGGCCAGTGGGATGAGCTCCAGCATTTCCTTGCCATTGCCTGAAGTGGCCAGGTAGCCTTTGTCTCCTAGCTCCTTCTTCACCGCCGCATAGGCGGTGTCATAGGCCTTTTGGGCTTGTTTGATCTGATTCTGCAAGGACTGGATTTCACCAACGAGTGGGAATCGTTGAGCCTGAGCCGTGGCAAGTTTTTCTTCAAGATCCAGCAACTTCTGCCTGGATTGCGCCAGTGCATCGCACAACGTTGCCATTTGATTGGCTTCTTGAATGAAGGCCTTGGCGTGTTCTTTCGGAACCACCACGACGGACTCATGCTTGGGGTCTAGCAGCAACAGGTCGGCGTCGAACGTTGCTTTCGCTGGGGCGACTGTGCCTCGGCTGGTGTTGGTGGTGCCGTTGCCTAGCACGGTGCTATCGGTGCTCATGGTGTCCTGTGTGTTGTGAGTGCGGTTCAGTTGTCGTCTGCCACGACACGGATCTTCCGGCCTTGTGCGGTGTGGATGCGCGAGGTCTTGCCGGCGGAGTCGGTGAAGCCACGAGCGAGCACCTCACCGGACTCGTTTTCCATGCGGTACTTGTAGAAAGGCAAGACCTCGCCGGTCTGTTCGTCGGTGATGGCGAACTGCTCGTCGAACAGATCGTTGGCCTTGGTCAGCATCGGCCCATTGCCCGACGCACTCTCCCCTCCCGTCAACTCCTTCATCGCCGCCTTGAAGCTCGCCTTGCCACTCGTGCCAATCTCGATGTTGCCGCCCTCGATCTTCACGTAACCCCCGCCGCCATTGAGCACAATCCGGTTGGGCGCGGTGATGACGATGTCAGCCGCCGTGCTTTGCAGGTCGATTGCTTTCTGCGCGGTCAGCGTGAAGGCATCGCTCTGCGCCTCGGTGCGCACATTGCCGCTGGCGGCGTGCAGCTTCATCCCCACGTCCTGTACCGCGCGTTGTTGGTCTTTGGCCTCGCCCCGTGTGAACAGGCTGATGCCATCTTTGACGGCCCAGGCCTGGTGGCGTTGGGCCAGCAGGTTGGTGTCTTGCGCGGCGGTCAGGGTGGTGTGCTGGCCGGTGCTCAGCACCGTGTTTGCAGGGGTCAGCGCCGCGATGTCGCCCGTTGCGCTCATCACCAGATCAGGCCGTTCGGTGACCGGGATCTGGCCGTGCCCGCCGTCAATGCCACGTGTCGCGCCTGGCGATGCACTGTCTTCGGCTTGGGCTGACATGCCCCCAGACTGCACCGTGCCCCGCAAGCTTTGGAGCGTGGCCTGCAAGGCCGTATGAGCCGGCAACTTGTCAGGCGCAGCCTCGCCCGGCAGCTTGGCCAGATGCGTCTGCGCGTTGGCGTGCAGGGCCGTCATCAGCTCGCCATGGCCGCGCAGTTGGCTCTGCGCCTCGCGGCTGTTCATGGGCTGCCCCTGGGCTGTGCTGGTGCCGCCCGCGCGGGCGTGGGTGCTCACATGCAGGCCGTTGGCCGCGCGCAGCGCGCCTTGGGCCTGCGTGTGCAACTCCAGCCCGTGGCCCCGATGGGCCAGGCGCAGGTTGTCGCTCTGTTGCAGCAGATGGCCCATTTGCAGCCAGGTCTGGCTGTGCGTGGTGTGCACCAGGGTGCGACCCTGACCAGGCGTGTCGTCGAACACCACTTGGTTGTGCCCGCCGCTGCCCGCTTGCGAGGCGTCCAGGCTCTGGCTCTTGAAGCCGCTGAGTGTGGCGGTGTGGGCGTGGCCCTCATGGGCACCTTGTCGCGCACTGCCTGGAAACCACGCCGGTGCGTTGCCGGTGGCTCCCGCCGCCCCGGCGTTGACACGGTTGCCCTGGGCGTCGGGTTGGCCCTCGCCGTTGTAGGTGGCGCCGACGATGACGGGGCGGTCGATGTCGCCGTCCACAAACTCCACCAGCACCTCTTGCCCCAGACGCGGGATGAAAACCCCACCCCAGTTGGCCCCGGCCCAGGAGGACTGGGCCACGCGCACCCAGGTCCCCGAGGCATCCGATGCGGGGGCGTTGTCATCCAGCGGGGCGCTCAGGCGGTGGCTGGCTTGCGCGCCGCGCTGCCAGTGGAACTGCAGCTTGATGCGGGCGTCGCGATCGGTGTGGATGGGCGCGTCCAGGCCCACGACCAGCGCGGTCTGCGTGCCCCACACGGTGGGGCGTGCGTGAACCAGGCGACCTTGCGCATCCATCAGGCGCGGGCGCACAGGCACGCGGGTGCGCTGGGCGCTGAAGCGCGCTTCGTACAGCGGCTCGTCGCTGGCGTTGGCGTTCACGGCTTGCTGGCCGGGGCGCACCACGTTGCCCAGCAGGTGCTGCAAGCCGGCTTGCACATCGGCGCTGAGGTTGTTGCGGGCGCGGTGCACCACGCCCAGCACCACGAAGCGGGCTTCGTCATCGCTGCCCTGGGTCAGGCCGCTGTCGTGCTCGGGGTGTTCCAGCAGCGTGAAGGTGGTGCCTGGCTGCAAGGTGCGCACGGTGGCCGCACCTTCAAAGCGCTTGCGCTCGGCCTGCAGGCTTTGCTGCTGGATCCGCACGCGGCGTTCGGCCTGAGCGGGCGTTTCGTAGGCGTAGGCGCCGGGCTGGTCCACATGCCTCATGGGCATGGGCTGCGCGTGGTCGGCATCTGCCTCGGCGCTGGCGGCGTGGCTGCTCACGGTGCGGTAGTCCCAGCTGGCCGTTTGCACGCTGCTGCTCGCGACCTGACGGTGGCCATGCCAGCGGGTGATGCTGTCTTCCTTGAGCACGGCGCCGGGCTGGGTGTAGCGGATGCGGGGCTGCGCATTGGGCTGGAAGGCGCCGTTGTGGTCGGCAATCACCAGGGTGTGGGCACCGAGCGTGCGCAAGTCATGCGCGTCGCCCTGATGCTCGAACCAGGTGAACAACCCTTCTTCGGCCCACAGGCGTTGCAAGAAGGCGAGGTCGGTTTCGTTGAACTGGGTGCAGAGCGAGCGCTTGGCGAAGGCCTCGCGGTCGGCCACGTCGATGCGCCACTGCGGCATCAGGCGGCCTTGACTTTGGTAGTCGGCAAACACGGCTTCGGTGATGTCGAGCACGCTCACGTCCTGGAACACCCAGGCGTCGGTGCGTTGCGCGAGGAAGGCGCTCCAGGGCTCGATGTGAAGACGATAGCGGGCCAGGCCGCCGTCGGCGCCCAGCAGCTCAAAGCGGGTGACATGGCCGTGGAACGGACGCAGCGCGGTGGTGCTGTGGGCGGTGAGCAGCTCTAGCAAAACGGGTTGGCCCAGCAGGTCGGGCGCATGCAGGTCGGCCCGGGTGCTCACGGCCAGCAGGTCGATGCCGAAGCCAGTGTGCAGGCCGGGGACACCTTGAGGCGCAGCGCCTGCGGGCAGGCAGGCGCGGCCGGGGCTGAGGGTTTCGGTGACCGTGGCACGTTCGGCCAGCAAGGCGTCCGGGCCCAAGGGCGTGTGCAGGCGCAGCAGTCGGGTGTGCTGGTTCGGGCCCAGTGCGCCGAGTTCGGCCAGCAGACTGCCAATCAGCTCGCGGGCCGAGCCGGCCACGGCCGCCTGAATGCCGGCAAGATCCGTCATGTGTCCATCCCAGAATTGTGTGCGTCGGCCGTGTCATGTCGCACGGCCGCAGAACCCGGGACGTTAGCGCAAAAGCACCGCGGCATCGCCGCAGCCCCCTCCAACAGGGGTGCCGACGATGCCGCCAAGTTGCAAGCAGTTGTGAGCGCTGTGTGCGCCTGTCAGGCTGCGGTCAGATGAAGCTGAAGTGTTCCTGGTCCATCTGCATCACGCTGCGGGTGGGCGACAGCATCGACTTCTTGTGGCCGTCGGCGCGGGGCAGCAGGCGCTCGAAGTAGAACTCGGCGGTCTGCAGCTTGGCGGTGTAGAACTCTTTCGAGTCCTTGCCGCCGCGGGCCAGCTTGTCCTGGGCGACCAGGGCCTGCTTGAGCCAGAAGTGGCCCATCATCACAAAGCCCGAGTACATCAGGTAGTCGTAGCAGGCGGCGCTGACGATGTCGCGGTCCTTGTTGGCGCGCAGCATGATGCGCAGCGTCAGGGCCTTCCACTGCACGGCGCGCTTGAAGCAGGCGCGGGCCATGGTACCGATGGGGCCGCCCGAGAGCAGGTGCGGCTTGGCCTGGGCGATCATCTCGTTGGTGAAATGGAAGATGCACTTGCCACGGGTTTGCAGCAGCACCTTGCGGCCCAGCAGGTCGAGCGCCTGGATGCCGGTCGTGCCTTCGTATAGCGTGGAGATGCGCGCGTCGCGGGCGATCTGCTCCATGCCGTGCTCCTTGATGTAGCCGTGACCACCGAACACCTGCATGCCCAGGTTGGCGCACTCCAGGCCCATTTCGGTGATGAAGCCTTTGAGGATGGGGGTGTAAAAGCCCAGGCGGTCGTCGAACTCCTCATACTGGGCCTGGTTGCCGCTGGAGACGGCTGCCACCATGTTGTCGGCCAGCTTGGCGGCGTTGTAGATCATGGCGCGAGCCCCTTCGGCCACGGCGCGCTGGGTCAGCAGCATGCGGCGCACGTCGGCGTGCCAGATCAGGGCGTCGGCCACGTGGTCGGCGTCTTTCTTGCCAGACAGCGCACGCATGGAGCGGCGCTCCTTGGCGTAGGGCAGCGAGCCCTGGTAGGACAGTTCGGCATGGGCCAAACCTTGCACGGCGGTGCCGATGCGGGCGGTGTTCATGAAGGTGAACATGGCTTCCAGGCCCTTGTTGGGCTCGGCGATCATGTAGCCCACCGCGTCGTCGAAGTTCATCACGCAGGTGGCCGAGGCCCGGATGCCCATCTTGTGCTCCAGCGCACCAGCCTTGACGGTGTTGCGCGCGCCCAGCGAGCCGTCGGCGTTGATGAGGAATTTGGGCACGATGAACAGCGAGATGCCGCGGGTGCCCTTGGGGGCGTCGGGCAGGCGGGCCAGCACGATGTGGACGATGTTCTCGGCCAGGTCGTGTTCACCGGCGGAGATGAAGATCTTGGTGCCAGTGATCTTGTAGCTGCCGTCGCTGGCCGGTTCGGCCTTGGTCTTGACCTGGCCCAGATCGGTGCCGCACTGGGGCTCGGTCAGGCACATGGTGCCGGTCCACTCGCCGCTCACCAGCTTGGGCATGTAGGTGTTCTTCTGCTCGGTGCTGCCGAACTGGAAGACGGTGTTCATGCAGCCCAGGCTGAGGCCGGGGTACATGGTGAAGGACCAGTTGGCCGTGCCCATCATCTCGGCCTTGAGCATGTTCAAGGACATGGGCAGTTCCTGGCCGCCGTATTCCTTGGGGTGGGACAGGCCTTGCCAGCCGCCGGCCACGTACTCGGCATAGGCTTCCTTGAAGCCCTTGGGGGTGGTGACCTCGCCGTCGGCGATGGTGCAGCCTTCCTGGTCGCCCGACAGGTTTAGCGGGGCCAGCACCTCTTCGCAGAACGTGGCGCAGCCTTCCAGGATGGCGTCCACCATGTCGGGGGGGGCGTCTTCGGCGCTCGGCAACTGGGCGTAGTGGGCCGGGTAGTCGAACACCTCGTTGAGCAGGAAGCGCACGTCGCGCAAAGGAGCCTTGTATTGCGGCATGGGTCACCTCGGTATGTGGGTCTGTGGGGTTTCGAACGACCTTTTCAAACGATCGTTCGAATTGCCGTGTTTATACCGCAGGGGTGTCTGCTTGTGGGGCGGTGGCGCCAATGTTGACGGGGTTTCCCCCTCGATTGGGTGGGGCAAGGTGGGGTGTGGGTGCAATGAGGCGCCCAAAAGAAAACCCCGTCCGGGGACGGGGTTGGCAGGGCGTCGGCGACCAAGCGCCACTGCGTGGGGGCGTCAGAGGCCGAGCAACTTGAAGAGGGGTTGCAGCAGCGCGTCGAGCGTGCCGGGGGTCTTGGTGTTTTGCTCGTTCTTTTGGGTTTCGTAGGCGCGGATCGGCGTGCCGGTGCCGTCGATCAGGTTGTCCACCACCACCTTGAGGCTGCTGATGTTGGCTTCCTTGATGGCGGTGCCCGAGAAAGTGAGTGTGGTCAGCGTGTGCGACTTCAGCAGGTCACGCTGGTAAGGCACGTAGTAGCCCACGTTGGGGTAGGGCTTCATGGTGTTCACCCACTTTTGCACTTCGGGCACCCACTTCTGGTTCAGCAGGGTGTCGCGCGGCGTGCCCGATTCGGCGGCGGCGATCTCCGGGTAGAACGAGGTGTAGGAGAAGGCCGAGTAGATGCCGTCGCGCTGGAAGGTGCTGAAGTTGAAGCGGTCTTGCGGGAAGATCTTGGCCAAGCCGGTACTCAGCGAGCCCAGGTTTTCAGCCGTGCCCGCATAGGGGTACATCGTCAGCAGCTTGGTGACCAGGCCGTCGTTGCCGTCCAGACCCCACACATTGCGGATCTTGTTGTGCAGGAGTACCGAGGGCGACACTTCAGGGCTGTCGGTGCGGTTCACATTGAACAGCGGACCCGAATCGGCCAGCAGGGCCGACTTCTTGGGGTTCATGGCCAGGCGCAGCCAGCCGTAGTTGGCGGTGGAGCCAGCGCCGCCGGCCGAGAAGCCGGTCACCAGCAGTTGGGCGGGCTGTTTGAAGTTCTTGCCCAGCCATTGGGCCATCGCGTAGCCGTTGACGCTGCCGCGGTGGTACTGCACGCGGGGCTTGCTGGGGTCGGCATCGGTGTAGGCGGTGATCTTGTTGCCGGTGTGCACGTCGCCCGTGCAGTACGGGGCGTAGACGATGTTCCAGCTCTGGGTCTGAACGGACTGCAGCGGGTGCACGCGCATGGAGAACGGCGTGATCAGGCCGCCCAGGGCCAGGCCCGACATGCCGCCATTGAGGATGTTGAACACATTGGTCATGTAGTCGGCTGGGACCCCATTGGGGTTGGAGGCCGACAGGATGGACAGGCCGAGCGGGCCTTCGCCCTTGCCTGCGCAGGAATTTTGATCCCAGCAAGCACCACCGCCCTCAAACACCACCACGGTCTTCGTGCTGAACGGGGTCTTGTTCACGAAGAAACGGTAGGGCGAGCCATCGCCGCAGGCGGCGCCGCTGCTGGCGGGCAACTCCACCGCCTCCCATTGGAAGTAGCCGGCCGAAGCGGCCAGGGGCAGGAGGCTGGCCAGGGCCAGGACTTGGGCTTTGATGGGGAAGCGGCGCATGGTGTGTCTCTCCAAGGGTGTCTGGGCGAGTGGGCCCCGGCGGACGTGCGTGCGTCCTGGCTCTGGGCGATGGCGCAGTCTAGGAATTCGTGACGAATGTCGCGATCAGGGCAACACCTATCGGGTGATCCCTGGGAATGTTGCGCGCCAGCGCCGGCTTGCGCGGGCGGCGGGGGTGTGGCAGCGTGGGGATTCGGCAGGCGCTGTGGCGCAGGCTCACCCACCCAGGACGGTCAGCACGCCCGTGTAGCCGTGCAGGTGATGGCGGGAAATTTCACCGGCTGCAAAAAAGCCCACCAAGGGGATGTCGCCCAGCGCATGGGCGATGACGGCCATCTCGGCGTTTGGCCCCCCGAAGTGAGGCCCGCCGCGCCCGGTGCAACTCACGTAGATCGCACCCACGGGTTGGCTGTCGGGGTGTTCGCTGGGGTCGAACTCTTCGCGGATCTCCGCGCACATCCGCACCAGATCCTGCCTGGCCGCGTGGGCATCGCGTTGGCAGAACGCCAGTTGCATCCCCGTGCTGACCGCTTCGCTCAAGGCCACACCCTGTCGGGCCGGGTCCAAACCGATCAGGTGGCGTACCCGGCTGTCGGCGCCAAAGTGGGCGCCGTGGCTGAGCAGGTCTTCATGGGCCTCGGTCAGGCCCGCCAAGGTCATCCGAACCTTGGGCAAGGCCTCGCGCTGCCAGTCGGGTGAGCGCAAGGGGGCGCTCACCCCCAGGTCCTGCATCAGGCATTGCAGAGCGGGTTGCCCATCCAACTCGTACACCAGGTGGCGGTCGGCTGCGGTGATCTCGCGGCGAGGTCCCACCGGCGCGCAGCCCTGTGTGACCCGCGAGACCAGGCGCACCCGCTGGTGGAAGGCCACGCCCGACAGGCCCCCGTGCCACAAGCCGAGCGCCCCCGGATCCCGGCTGCCGAGGTGGGCGGCCGGATCGTGCGGGTCGACGGCCAGGTGCAGGCTGTGGGCCTGACCCGCGCTGAGGCCTCCGAACAGGTAGCCGGTGTCGGTGCGCTCGGCCAGTTCGCGCAGCAGCTCGGGCAGGTCCGGCGTTTGCCCATCGGCGTGCACTTGCGCCACGTGCGCGTGCCAGCCGGGGTGGCTCAGTGGCTGCGCTGGTGGCAAAGGCTGGCGACCATGGAAGATGCGGAAGTCGTCGTGCGGCAGATTGCACAGCATCACCGCCAGGGCCGGCTCGTTCAGGTATTCCACGCCCGTGGCCAAGACGCCGGCGCCGATGGCCCCCACCCAGGCCACCTCGGGCAGATGCTGGCGCAGCCCGTGCAGGATGGCGTCGGCCCCATGCGCCAGTTCGTCGCTCAGGTAGCACCAGCCCAGGGTGGCCCCGAGGTCACGGGCACCTTGCGAGGCCAGTTGCGCCCAGACCAGCTCCAGCGCCAAGTCGGGCTGGGGGTGGGTGGCGTGGGCGTGCAGGCAACGCAGGCCCAGGGGGTGCGCAGCAGGGGACATCAGGCTTGGGGTGGCGTCTTGCGTGCGGTCTTGCTGGCGGCCTGCTTGCGCGCCGGGGTCTTGCTGGCCGCCGTGCGAGCACGAGGCTGGCGCGTGGCGGGCTTCAGGGCTTCGGCGGTGGCCGCCGCAGCGGGGGCGGCAGCCGCCTGGGCCTTGGCCACCATGTCCTGCATGGAGGCTTCCACGCTCTGGCCCACGGTCTGCGCTGTTTGCGAGGCCTGGGTGGCCAGGTGGGAGAACTGCTGTGTCAGCGTATCCCACCAGTGCATCGGGTTGATCAGGTCGTGGGCCGGGGTCTCCGCGGCGGGTTCGGCCGCCGCCCCAGAGGCCGGGGCGGTGTCAGGGGATGCCGACGCCGGCTGGGCCTTCAGCGTGTCACGCAGTGCGTCCATCGACACGTTCATGCCCTGTAGGGTCGACAGCGTCATCTTCTGCACTTCCATGCCCTGGATCGTCATGGCGATCATCCGGCTGTTTTGCTCCAGCCAGAACTGCACGGTCTTGAGCTCCTGGATGCGCTTGTCCAGCTCCTCGGGATCAAGGGTGGGTACGGACCAGGCCGGCATGCCGGGGACGGTGGCGCCAGTGGGGGCGCTCATGCCGGGCAGGGCGGCGCCGGCGGCCTTCATCCAGTCCTGAAAAAAGCCCAGGCCTGCCCCCAGGCCCGCAAAGGGGAGGGCGCCTTCATGGCTGGAGCCGGACGGATCGGTGCTGTGTGGTCGCGTGGTCATGGCGGTCTCCTGTCGGTCACGGGTGGTGTGATCCATTGTGCCTTTGTGGCGCGGGCTTGGGCAGCCTTCGGAACAGGCAACGCATAATCGGCGCCTTCATGCAACGCCGCGCCCTGTTTTCTCATCTCAGTCGTCTCGCTGCTGCCCTGGCCTGGCAGCAAGTGTGTGCCCACCGTGCTCAGGCGCGGGGACAGGTGCCGCCGCCGGGTGCCTGGAACGTGTCTGACGAGGTTTTCACCCTGGGCGTGGCCAGCGGGGAGCCCCGCTCCGATTCGGTGGTCATCTGGACCCGTCTGGCGCCCAAGCCCCTGCAGGCCGACGGAGGCATGCCCGCGCAGGCCGTGCCGGTGCGCTGGGAGGTGGCGGCCGATGCCCGTTTTGCGCAGGTGCTGCAAAGTGGCAGCGCCGTGGCCGATCCGGCCGTTGCCCACAGCGTGCATGTGGAAGTCAAGGGCCTGCCTCCCGGGCGCTCCTGCTTCTACCGCTTCGAGGCCGGGGGGCAGCGCAGCCCCGTGGGCCGCACCCGCACCGCGCCCGCCTCAGGCGAGCGCAATACCCGCATGCGTGTGGCGCTGGCGTCCTGCCAGCATTACGAAACGGGTTACTACACCGTTCACCGCGAGATCGCCGCCAGCGATGTCGATCTCGTGCTGTTCGTAGGTGACTACATCTACGGCACCCAGGCCAAGCCTTATCTGCGTGTGCGCCGCCACCCGCACGTCATGCCCGACTTGCATCGGCGCACCCTGGCCGACTACCGCCAGCACTACGCGGCCTACAAGCTCGATCCAGACCTGCGCGCCTGCCATGCCGCCCACCCCTGGCTGATGGTGTGGGACGACCACGAGGTCTCGGCTGACTACACCGGGCGCCACAGCCCGGAACTGCCGGACCCGCAGGCCTTCCTGGCCGTACGCACCGCAGCGTATCAGGCGTATTTCGAGCACCTGCCCTTCTCGCCGCACCGGGCGCCCGTCGGTGGCAGCATGCCTTTGCATGGGCGCTACCAATGGGGGCAACTGGCGGACCTGATCACGGTGGACACGCGCCAATTCCGCGACCCGGCCGTGTGTGCGGGGCGCCACGCGCCGATGAACGGCAAGCTGCTGTGGCAGTGCGATGCCGCCCAGGCGCCCGAGCGCACGATGCTGGGCCAGAGCCAGGCCTACGACGTGGCGGCAGCCTTGGCCTCCAGCACCAGCGACTGGAAGTTCATCGTCCAGTCCTCACAGATTTCGCCGGGCGTGTTGCGCTCGCCGCTGGGCCCCTTGCTGTATGCCGATGGCTGGGATGCCTACCCGGCCGCGCGCCGGCGCCTGACCGAGGCCATTGCCCAGCCTCGCGTGCCCGATGTGGTCTGCCTGGGCGGTGATGTCCATCGCCATGTGGCCGCCAACCTGCGCCTGGACCCTGAGGACCCGGCATCCCCGATCATCGCCAGTGAAATCGTCACCACGTCGGTGAGCAGCCGGGGCCTGAGCGAGCTGCTGAGCAGCTGGGTCAAGCGTGGCAACCCCGATCTGCTGCACGTTCGAGGTGATGAGCGCGGCTATGTTTTGCTGGACATCACGCCCCGACAGGTGCAGATCGATTTCCGCAGCACCCCGCACCCCGTGCGCGCCGACAGCCGCTTGCGCACCCAGGCGCGCTATGTGATCGAGCGCGGCCAACCTGGGCCGCGCAAGGCCTGATCCCCACTCAGCACAGCGCCGGACTCAGCGCCTGGTGCAGCCGACTGTGCGGCGGCACGCTGGCAAGCAAAAAATCCATCTGATCGACCAGGATGCGCCGCCCGCGCAGGATCATGTCCTCGTGCAGGCTGGGCACATAAGGCAGGTAGTACAGCGACCAGCTCAGCTCATCGAGCGTGCGGTTGCCTTTGCGCCCATTGCAGTTGCGGCAGGCGGTGATGCAGTTGCGCCAGCTGTCACGGCCGCCGCGCGAGGTGGGCACGATGTGCTCGCGGGTGAGGGCGTCGTAGGGGAAGTGCTGGCCGCAGTAGGCGCACAGGTGGCGATCGCGGGCAAACAGCTTGGGGTTGGACAGCGCGGGCTCCTGTCGCCAGGCCCGGGTCGGGACACAGCCCCGCACGGCAACGATGGGGTGCAGCGGCAGGCGCGAGGGCAGGCCCGAGTGTCGCTGGACGCCGCCGCGCAACACCATGAACGGGTCGCCGATCGTCCAGGCGACCTCATCGGTGGCATACAGCAGCGCCGCGTCCCTGGCCGACAGCCAGGCCTGCGGACGACCTGACACGTCAAGTTGCAGCACGTCCATACAGCCCTCATTCAGGCGAAGATGGGCACAGGATAGAACATCTTGTGTGACATTCTCAAGATGTTGGCATCGGCCCAGGCTTGGGGCGCTGGCAACCAAGGGCCAACCCGGGGTTGGCAAGGGGCCCTTGTCCCCCGAGGATGGGGGGAAGAACCCACAGATCCCACTTTTTTTTCACGGACTTCACACAGCCGCCATCATTTTCTGCAAAATAGCACGACCGTTCGTTTTATTTTGAGGAAGAGCTGTGGCCACTGTGACCCCCCACGACGTCAAGCCTGCCCATGAGGCCGGGCGTGAGCGTGGGCGCGGGGCGCACAAGGGCCAGCAGACCCGTGCTGCCATCCTCGACGCCGCCTTGAGCCTGGCCGCCCAGATGGGCATTGAGGGCCTGTCGATCGGCGCCCTGGCCGAAGTCACCGGCATGAGCAAGTCCGGCGTCTTCGCGCACTTTGGCTCCCGCGAAGAGCTGCAAATCTCCGTCATCCGCGAATACCACGAGCGGTTCGAGGAAGAGGTGTTCCGTGCCGCCATGCGTCAACCGCGCGGCCTGCCGCGCCTGCGCGCCCTGATCAAGAACTGGGTGAGCAAGGTGGCCACGGAAATCGATTCCGGCTGTATCTACATCAGCGGTGCCGTCGAGTTCGACGACCGGCCCGGACCCGTGCGCGATGCATTGGCCAGCATGGTGCTGCTGTGGCACGGCGCACTCAACAAGGCCATCCAGCAGGCCATCGACCTGGGTCACCTGCGCGCCGACACCGACCCGATGCAGATGCTGTTTGAAATTCATGGCCTGATCCTCTCGCTCCACCACGATGCGCGCTTCCTGCGCTCGGCCGGCGCGGTGGACCGGGCCCGTGTGGCCTTCGAGCGCGTGGTGCAGTTCTACGCGCAAGGGGCGCCCCACCCCCTGTTTCCGAACGCGGCGCCGACCGGTGCCGCCCCTGTTTGACCCCCGATCACCTGGCTTATAGATCAGGTAATTTCTTGTTTAACGTGCCTTTCTGACCGAGGAGCTTCACGATGCCTTCTTACACCCCCCCGCTGCGCGACATGCAATTCGTGATCCACGAGCTGCTCGGCGCTGTCGATGAACTCAAGCAGATCCCCGCCTATGGCGATGTGGATGCCGACACCGTCAATGCCGTGCTCGAAGAGGGTGGCAAGTTCGCCTCCGAAGTGCTGGCGCCTCTGAACCTGGTGGGCGACACCCAGGGTTGCGTCCTGAACAAGGAAACCCACGAAGTCAAGACGCCTGATGGCTTCAAGGAAGCCTACAAGCAGTACACCGAAAACGGCTGGTCCGCGCTGTCGGCTGATCCGGAGTGGGGCGGCCAGGGCCTGCCCATCCTGGTCAACCAGGCCATCTATGAAATGCTGAACTCGGCCAACCAGGCCTGGACCATGTACCCCGGCCTGAGCCACGGCGCCCATGCGGCCCTGGAAGCCCATGGTTCCGACGAGCAAAAGAAGACCTACCTGCCCAAGCTGACCTCCGGCGAGTGGACCGGCACGATGTGCCTGACCGAGCCGCATTGCGGCACCGACCTGGGCCTGCTGCGCACCAAGGCCGAGCCCGTGGGCGACGGCACCTACAAGATCACTGGCCAGAAGATCTTCATCTCGGCCGGCGAGCACGACATGGCCGACAACATCGTCCACCTGGTGCTGGCACGCCTGCCCGACGCTCCCGCTGGCTCGAAGGGCATCTCCCTGTTCGTCGTGCCCAAGTTCAACGTCAACGCCGACGGCTCGCTGGGTTCGCGCAATGGCGTGTACTGCGGCGGTCTGGAGCACAAGATGGGCATCCATGGCAATGCCACGGCCCAGATCGTGCTGGACGGCGCCATCGGCACCCTGGTGGGCCAGCCTCACCGTGGTCTGATGGCCATGTTCGTGATGATGAACGGCGCCCGCCTGGGCGTGGGCAACCAGTCCCTGGGTCTGACACAGGTCGCCTACGAAAACGCTGTCAACTACGCCAAGGACCGCGTGCAGATGCGTGCCCTGTCGGGTGTCAAGCGTCCGGATCTGGCTGCCGACCCCATCATCGTGCACCCTGACGTGCGCAAGATGCTGCTGACCGCCCGTGCCTACGCCGAAGGCGCCCGCGCCCTGGTGTACTTCACCGCCGTCGAGCTGGACAAGGCCCACAACCACCCGGACGAAGCCGTTCGCAAGGAATCCGACGACACCGTCGCCCTGCTGACCCCGATCGTGAAGGCCTTCATCACCGACAACGCCTGGGAAGCCACCGTGCATTGCCAGCAGGTCTTCGGTGGCCACGGCTTCATCCACGAGTGGGGCATGGAGCAGTTCGTGCGTGACGCGCGCATCAACATGATCTATGAAGGCACCAACACCATCCAGTCGCTGGACCTGCTGGGCCGCAAGGTGCTGGGCGACGGTGGCGCCAAGCTGACCAAGTTCGGCAAGCGCGTCTCGGCCTTCGTGAAGGAAAACGCCGACAACGCCGCTCTGCAAGAGTTCACCGTGCCCCTGGCCGACTTGGGCAAGAAGGTGCAAGCCTTCACCATGGAAATCGGCATGAAGGGCATGCAGAACCCTGACGAAGTGGGCGCAGCCGCCGTCGACTACCTGCGCGTGGTCGGCCACATGGTCTACGCTTACTTCTTCGCCCGCATGGCCAAGATCGCCCTGGAAAAGCAAGACTCCGGCGACAAGTTCTACACCGCCAAGCTGGCCACCGCGCGCTTCTACTTCGCCAAGATGGTGCCCGAAGTCGAAACCGCGATGATCACCGCCAAGGCTGGTCTGAAGCCCCTGATGGAAATGGACGAAGCCCTGTTCTAATCGACAGGTTCTTCAAAGGGAGGCGGGTTCACCCCCTCCCTTTTCTCTCGTTCCAACCACACACCTGAAGTTCCCCTAGGAGAGAACATGAGTCAATTCAATGTGCGCAAGGTGGCCGTGCTCGGCGCCGGCGTCATGGGCGCCCAGATCGCGGCCCACCTGGTCAACGTGAAGGTGCCGGTCGTCCTGTTCGACCTGCCCGCCAAAGAAGGCCCCAAGAACGGCATCGTGACCCGCGCGGTCGAGAACCTGAAGAAGATGAAGCCGGCGCCTCTGGGCGTGGCCGATGACGCTGCCCTGATCCAGCAAGCCAACTACGAAGAGCACCTCGAAGAGCTGCGCGGTTGCGACCTGATCATCGAAGCCATCGCCGAGCGTCTGGACTGGAAGGAAGATCTGTACAAGAAGATCGCCCCCTTCGTCAACGACCGCGCCATCCTGGCCACCAACACCTCGGGTCTGTCCATCACGGCCATGGCCAACGTGCTGCCTGAGCAGCTGCGTTCGCGCTTCCTGGGCATCCATTTCTTCAACCCCCCGCGCTACATGCACCTGCTGGAGCTGATCCCCACGGAGCTCACCGCTCCTGAGGTGGTTGACCAGTTGGAAACCTTCTCGGCCTCCGTGGTCGGCAAGGGCGTGATCCGTGCGTATGACACCCCCAACTTCATCGCCAACCGCGTGGGCGTGGCCGGCATGATGCTGACTTTCCGCGAAGTCGAGCGTTCGGGCCTGGGCTACGACATCGTCGACGACCTGACCGGCAAGAAGCTGGGCCGCGCCTCGTCGGCCACCTTCCGCACCGCCGACGTGGTGGGTCTGGACACCATGAACCACGTCATCAAGACGTTGCAAAACGGTGCCCGTGACGACGTGTTCTCTGGCGCGTTCGAAACCCCCGCCGCGTTGACCAAGCTGCTGGAGCTGGGCAACTTTGGTCAAAAGACCAAGGCCGGTTTCTTCAAGAAGGTCGGCAAGGACATCTTGCAGTTCAACGCCGCCACGGGTGAGTACGTGGCCGGCGGCGGCAAGGCCGACAAGGACGTCGCCGAGATCCTCAAGAAGCCGGCTGCCGAGCGTCTGAAGGCCCTGCGTGAGTCGAGCAACCCGCAAGCCCAGTTTGTGTGGGCCATCCTGCGCAACGGTTTCCACTACGCCGCTGTCACGCTGGAGTCCATCGCCGAGTCCGCTCGCGACATCGACTTCGCCATGCGTTGGGGCTTCGGCGCCAAGCAAGGCCCCTTCGAGCTGTGGCAAGAAGCCGGCTGGAAGCAAGTGGCTGAATGGGTGCAGGCCGACATCGACGCGGGCAAGGCCCTGTCGTCGGCCCCGCTGCCCGCCTGGGTGTTCGACGGCCGCGACGGTGTGCACACCGCCGAAGGTTCGTGGTCGCCCAAGGCTGGCAAGTACGTGCCTGTGCGCGACCTGCCCGTCTACAAGCGTCAGTACTTCCGTGAAAGCGTGCTGGGCTCCAACGCCCCGAACGCCGCCACCGCAGGCAAGACCCTGTTCGAAGACGCCGCCATCCGCCTGTGGACCCTGGACGACGAAGTGGTCATCGCTTCGATCAAGTCCAAGATGCACACCATCAGCGAAGCCGTGACCAATGGCCTGGCCAAGGGTCTGGAAATCGCCGAAGCCGGCTACAAGGGCCTGGTGATCTGGTCGCAAGACGGCCCGTTCTCGGCCGGTGCCGACCTGCAGTCCATGATGCCTGCCTTCATGAGCGGTGGTGGCAAGGCTGTGGCCCCGTTCGAGAAGGCCCTGCAAGACTTCATGCTGAACCTGCGCTACAGCAACGTGCCGAGCGTGGCCGCTGTGCACGGTCTGGCACTGGGTGGTGGCTGCGAGCTGGCCGTGCACGCTTCCAAGCGCGTGGCCGCCATGGAAAGCTATGTGGGTCTGGTCGAAGTCGGCGTGGGTCTGATCCCCGGCGGCGGTGGCCTGGCTTACCTGGCCCGCCGTGCAGCCGAACTGCTGGAGCCGTCCAAGGGCGTGTCCGGCCAGATCGGTGGCGAGCTGATGGGCTTCGTCAAGGAAGGCTTCCAGGCTGCGGCCATGGCCAAGGTGGCGACCTCCGCCATCGAAGCCAAGAAGTTCGGTTACCTGATCGACGGCGACGTGATCGTGGCCAACAAGGACGAGCTGCTGTATGTGGCCATCGCCCAGGCCAAGGCCATGTTCGAGTCGGGCTATCGCGCCCCGGCCAAGAAGCTGTTCCCGGTGGCTGGCCGCAACGTCAAGGCCACGCTGCAATCGTCGCTGATCAATATGCGTGACGGCGGCTTCATCTCGCAACACGACTACCTCATCAGCTCGTGCATCGCCGATGTGCTGACCGGCGGTGACGTCGATGCCGGCACCCTGGTGAGCGAGGAATACCTGCACGCCCTGGAGCGCAAGCACTTCTGCACGCTGCTGGACAACCCCAAGACGCAAGAGCGCATCATGGGCATGCTGTCGACCGGCAAGCCTGTCCGCAACTGATCGATCGGAGACACACACAATGTCCAAGCAACTCCGCGACGTTTACGTCGTTGCCGCCACCCGTACCCCGATCGGCAAGTCTGGCCGTGGCGTGTTCAAGAACACCCGCCCGGACGATCTGCTGGTGGCCACCATCAAGAACGCCCTCAAGCAAGTGCCCACGCTGGATCCGGCTGCCATCGAAGATGCCATCGTCGGCTGCGCGATGCCGGAAGGCGAACAGGGCATGAACGTGGCCAAGATCGCCACGCTGCTGTCGGGTCTGCCCAAGACCGTGGCCGGGGCCACAGTGAACCGCTTCTGCGCGGCCGGTATCACCGCCGTGTCGATGGCCGCTGACCGCATCCGCGTCGGTGAAGCCGAAGTCATGATCGCCGGTGGCGTCGAGTCCATGTCCATGGTTCCCATGGGCGGCTCCAAGCCGTCGTTCAATCCCAAGGTCGTGGACCTGGACGAGAACGTCGGCATCGCCTACGGCATGGGCATGACCGCCGAGAAGGTGGCCGAGCAGTGGAAGGTGACCCGCGAAGAGCAGGACGCTTTCGCCACTGAATCGCACCGTCGCGCCATCGCCGCTCAGCAAGCTGGCTGGTTCGATGCCGAAACCACGCCGATCGAAATCGAAGTGCGCACGCCCAACCTCGAAACCGGCGAAGTGACCATCACCAAGAAGGTCATCACCCGTGACGAAGGTGCCCGTCCTGAGACCTCGGTCGAAGGTCTGGCCAAGCTGCGTGCCGTGTTCGCGGCCAAGGGTTCGGTCACCGCCGGCAACTCGTCGCAGACGTCCGACGGCGCTGGCTGCCTGATCCTGGCTTCGAAGGAAGCCTGCGAGAAGTACGGCTTGACCCCGCTGGCCAAGTTCGTGGCTTTCGCGGTCAAGGGCGTGCCGCCCGAAATCATGGGCATCGGCCCGATCGAAGCCATCCCCAAGGCCCTGGAATACGCTGGCCTGAAGGCTTCGGACATGGACTGGGTCGAGCTGAACGAAGCCTTCGCGGCGCAGTCGCTGGCCGTGCTCAAGGATCTGGACAGCAAGGGCCACGTGCTGGACCGTGCCAAGGTGAACCCGATGGGCGGCGCGATCGCCCTGGGTCACCCCCTGGGCGCGACCGGCGCCATCCGTGCGGCCACTGTGGTGCACGGTCTGCGTCGCACCGGCGGCAAGTACGGCATGGTGACGATGTGCATCGGCACCGGCCAGGGCGCTGCCGGCATCTTCGAGCGCGTGGACAGCCTGTAATCGGCTTCACCGCGTTTGACGCCTGAAAAAGCCCGCCCTCGTGCGGGCTTTTTCCTGAGAGCTGTATGGAACACCTGACGCTTCACACCGACGATGGCCACACGCTGGCCGCCCGCTGTTACCGCCCGGCCGATGCGTCGGTGGCGGTGCAGCGCGTGGTCATCCTGGCGCCGGCGCTGGGGGTGCCCCAGTCGTTTTACGAGCGCTATGCCCGCTGGTTGAGCGACCACGGCTGCATCGTCTACACACTGGACTGGCGCGGCATGGGCGCGTCGGCGCCGGCCGATCTGCGGCGCTACCGGGCCAAGCTGATCGACTGGCCGCTGCACGATGCCCCGGCGATCATGCAGTGCGCCGTGAGCCGGCACCCGGATCTGCCTATCAGCTGGTTCGGCCACAGCATGGGCGGCATCCTGTATGGCCTGATGCCACAGTTGCCGCAGATCGACCATGTGGTCACGCTGGGCAGCGGCAGTGGCCACATTTCCCAGCTGGCGCGGCCGCTGCGCTATGGCATGTTGCTGTTCTGGCATGTGATCGTGCCGCTGAGCGTGGCGCGCCATGGCTATTTCGCCGGCAAGCGCATCAACGCGGTGGCCGACCTGCCGCGTGGCGTCGTGGGGCAGTGGAAGCGCTGGTGCGCCTCGCCCGACTTCTGCTGCGTGGAAGGGCCGCATGTGCGTGAGGCTTATGCCGCCGTGCGCCGGCCCATCACGGCGGTGCTGTTCACCGACGACAAGATGGCGCACCGGCGTGGGGTCGAGGCCATTCACGGCCTCTACACTGGCACGTCCGTGCGCTACCTGACCCTGCATCCGAAGGATGTGGGGGCGGCCTCGGTGGGCCACTTTGATTTCTTTCACACGCGCACCGGTCCCAAGGGCTGGGCGCACAGCCTGAGCTGGCTGGGGGTGTCTCCCGCCGCGCCGGCTGCTTCCTGATTTCCTTTTCCGTTCGCGAGGAACCACACCATGACCGACGCCATTTTGTCGAACCGCGAAGGCGGCATCCTGACCCTGACCTTCCACCGTCTGGACAAGAAGAACGCCATCACGCGCGCGATGTACAGCGCGCTGGCCGAGGCACTGGAAGCGGCCGCCACCGATGACACGGTGCGCGTGGCCGTGATCCAGGGTGATCCGACCTGCTTCACGGCGGGCAACGACCTGATGGACTTCCTGAGCAACCCGCCCGACATGACGCCGGGCGCCGAGCCGGCGCCGGTGGTGCGCTTCCTCGCCATCTTGCGCGACTTCCCCAAGCCGCTGATCGCCGCCGTGGCCGGTCCGGCCGTGGGCATCGGCACGACCTTGCTGCTGCATTGCGACCTGGTCTATGCCGGTGACAACGCGGGCTTCAGCCTGCCGTTCGTGAACCTGGGCCTGTGCCCGGAAGCGGGCTCCAGCCTGTTGTTGCCGCAGATCGTGGGCTACCAGCGCGCCGCCGAGAAGCTCTTGTTCGGCGAGCCCTTCTCGGCCGAAGACGCCCTGGACATGGGCCTGGTCAACCGCGTGTTGCCGCCCACCGAGGTCAATGCCTATGCCCAGGCGCAAGCGGCCAAGCTGGCGGCCAAGCCGGCCACCTCGCTGCGCGTGACCAAGGCCTTGATGCGGCAGAGCAACCACGAGGCGCTGCACGCCGTCATGCTGGCCGAATTGCAGCAGTTTGGCAGCCTGCTGACGGGCCCGGCGACCAAGGAGGCCATCAGCGCCGTGATGGAAAAGCGCAAGCCGGACTTCTCCAAGTGCTGAGCTTTTGATGATCAGGATCAAGCCTGCGGACGGAGATGGGGCGGCGATAGCGATCATAATCTTTGGATCGTGCGCGTGGCGCCCTCCGTGGATGAATGGCTTTTGCTCCTGTCTCAACTGTCCCCCGACGTGATCCAGCCCGTGCTGGATGCGTTGCCGATGCCCGTGTTTTTCAAGGACCGGGCGGGCATTTATCGGGGCTGCAATGAGGCGTTCACGGCCTTGCTGGGCTTGAGCCCGGCGGAGGTCGTGGGCAAGTCGGTGTACGAGCTGTCGCCTCCTGACCTGGCGCAGGTCTATTTCGAGGCCGACGAGGCCCTGATGAGCGCGGGCGAGAGCCAGCGTTATGAGTCACAGGTCCAGACCCCTTCGGGGCAACGGCTGGACGTGATTTTTTACAAGACCGTGCTGAGGAGCGCCGAGGGCCAGGTCAATGGCTTGGTGGGCACCATCCTCGACATCACCGATCGCAAGCGGATGGAGCGGCAGCTGGCCGAGATGGCCACGCGCGATCCCTTGACCGGTTTGATGAACCGGCGCGCCATCCTGTCGCACCTGGAGCGGCTGCACGCCGACCGGCGCAGCCAGCATGAGCCGTTGTGTGTGCTCATGTGTGACGTCGATCACTTCAAATCCATCAATGACCGGCATGGTCATGCGGTGGGCGACGAGGTTCTCACGCAGGTGGCGCAGCTGCTGCGCCAGCACCTGCGCGATGGCGATCAGGTCGGTCGCATCGGCGGGGAAGAGTTCTTGGTGGTGCTGCAAAGCACCGAGCCGGAGCAGCTGATCCAGGTGGGCGAGCGCCTGCGCCAGGTGGTGGCGGTGCACCCGCTGCTGAGCCTGGACACCACGTTTTCCGTGACCCTCAGCATCGGCGGGGCGCGCAGCCTGCGTGCCGACGAGGACTGGGCCAACTTGGTGTCCCGCGCGGATCAGGCCTTGTATGTGGCCAAGCGCACCGGCCGTGACCGTGTGGTGATGGCCGACGGCGAGCCCGTGCGCCAGCTGCTGCACAAGGACTGGCACAAGCAGCTGTGAGGCAGCGCGCGGCGCCGCCGCGTGGCGACGTGTCAGGCCGGGAAGGCCTCAGCGCTCGCTCTGGAAGCCGCCTTGACGGAAGGTCAGCACCAGGGTGTCGCGCCAGCCGTGGTCGTCGAGCGGCTGAATGGGTGAGGTTTCGTGGATCACGCGCTCGTCGTCCAGCAGCACGGTGCTCCACGGGGTTTGCAGCGTGAAGCGCACGCCGCGCGGGCCTTCGGCTTCAAAGACGCGCGTTTCGCCGCCCTTGATGGCATGGCGCCCCAGCATCAGCACGGCCACGAAATCGACGCCATCACGGTGGGCGCCTTCCGGAGTGGGGCGGCCAATGCCACCGGCGGTGTCGACACGGAACTGGTGTGCCTCGATGAACCACATCGGCACCGGCTTGGCCTGGGCCACCAGCAAACCAATCTGGCGCAACAGGGCCTGCCACAGCGGGTGGGCGCAGATGGCGGGGGCCACCGGCTCGAACCAGCGCTCGAAGCCGCCATGCAAGGCGTTGTAGGTGACCGGTTGCCAGTGGGCGCGGTGCGGGGTTTGCACCAGTTCGCCCGAGGCCGTGTCCAGCGTGAAACAGCTGTGGCGGCGGAAGCGGTAGGCGCCGCCGTCGCGCAGGTGGGTGTCGGGCGGAAGGTCGGACCAGCTGGCGTGGATGGTCTCGGCGGCGGTGTGATCCGCATGCAGCCAGTCGAGCAGGTCATCGGGTTGGATGACGGCCCAGCCCTGGGCGCGCAATGCGTCGGCAGCCAGGCTGGGCGGTGTGGAAATCAGGGCGTCCATACCGAGATGGTCGCACAGTCCGGGAGCCCCGCCGGACGACAGGGCTTGAGGCGAATCAAATCAGGGCGCCGGGCTCAGCTTCTGGCCGGACACCTGTACGCGGGCGCCGATGGCGTAGCGCTGGCCCACGGTGAAGGACTGCACGTTGCCGTTGTCGAGCTTGACCTTGGTTTTGTACAGGGTCTTTTTCTTGACGTGCTTTTCGACTTCGTTGCCGGCGTAGCCCCCCGCCACGGCACCGCCGGCGGTCATCAAGGCGTTGCCGGTGCCTTTGCCCACCTGGTTGCCCAGCAGGCCACCGACGACGGCGCCAGCCACCACACCGACGCCACTGCCTTCGCCTTTGACCTGAACGGCCTGGACGTCGGTCACTGTGCCGCGTTTGGCTGCGGACTGGCTGGTGCGCGTGGGCTCGGCGGCCTGGGCCGACAGCGTGGTCAACAGCCCGGCGGTGAGCACGCTCAAGCCGATCAGGCCGGCCAGCAAGCGGGTTGCCACTTGCTGGCGAAGGGGGGCGCGGGAGAGCGCGTGGCGGGCGTGGTCAGCGTGTGAAGCAGGGTGATGCATGGTGTGTCTTCCGGCAGTCGAGCCATTCAGAGTCTGACACAAGCCCCGGTGCGGAGCTGTATCCGTGTGTGTGGCGCCGGCGAGCGTGATGACGCCGGGCGCGGAAGTCACGCCTGGACGGCGCGGGGTTTGCCTTCGAGGTCGATGGCCACGTAGGTGATGTTGGCCTCGGTGACCTTGAACAGCTGAGGCTGGCTGGGGTTGCGCTCGGCCCAGACTTCCATGTGCACGGTGATGGAGGTGCGGCCGATTTTCTCGACGCGGCCATAGAGCGACACCACATCGCCCACCGAGACGGCCTGCTTGAAGGTGAACTGGTTGACGGCCACGGTGGCGATGCGCCCGCGCGAGACGATGCCCGGCAGGATGGAGCCGGCCAAATCGACCTGGGCCATGATCCAGCCGCCAAAGATGTCGCCATTGCCATTGGCATCCGAGGGCATGGGCACGACGCGCATCAGCAACTCCATTTCGGGGTGCAGATCCGGGGGGCACATGAGGATATTGGGCTTGGGCGTGAGGGTCATGATCAATCAGGTCGACAATCGACGTTTCGAACTCAATCAGGCATTGTTCCAGAATGCGACGCTACGCTTCGCCACCTGCCGGTGAAAACCCGCACTCCGTCACAGATCAGCCCCGCTCCGAGCGCGACACGCTGGCGCGGCTGTGGCCCTATCTGTGGGCCTACAAGGGCCGCGTGCTGCTGGCGCTGGCCTTCATGGTGGGCGCCAAGCTGGCCAATGTGGGCGTGCCCCTGTTGCTCAAAGACCTGGTGGACACGCTGGCCCCCAAGGCCGGCCCGGCGCAGGCGCTGTTGGTGGTGCCTGTGGGCTTGCTGGTGGCCTACGGGCTGCTGCGCCTGTCCACCTCGCTGTTCACCGAGCTGCGCGAGCTGGTGTTTGCCAAGGCCACCGAGGGAGCGGCGAGGCGCATCTCGCTGCAGGTGTTCGGGCACCTGCACGCGCTGAGCCTGCGCTTTCATCTGGAGCGCCAGACCGGCGGCATGACGCGTGACATCGAGCGTGGCACGCGGGCCGTGCACTCGCTGATCTCGTACTCGCTCTACAGCATCATCCCCACGCTGATCGAGGTCACGCTGGTGCTGACCCTGCTGGCCACCAAGTTCGACATGGTGTTCGCCTGGATCACCCTGGCCGCCTTGGTCGTGTACATCGCTTTCACGGTGACGGTGACGCATTGGCGCACGCGCTTTCGCCGCGAGATGAACGAGCTGGACTCGAAGGCGCACACGCGGGCGGTGGACTCGCTGCTCAACTACGAGACGGTGAAGTACTTCAACAACGAGGGCTTCGAGACGCAGCGTTACGACGAGTCGCTCGACCGGCTGCGTCAGGCGGCCTTGAAGTCGCAACGTTCGCTGTCGCTGCTGAACACGGGGCAGCAGACCATCATTGCCGTCGGGCTGATCGCCATGCTGTGGCGCGCCACCGAGGGCGTGGTGGCTGGGCGGATGACGGTGGGCGATCTGGTGATGGTCAACGCCTTCATGATCCAGCTCTACATCCCGCTGAACTTCCTGGGCGTGATCTACCGCGAGATCAAGCAGTCGCTCACCGATCTGGACAAGATGTTCACGCTGATGACACGCGATCGCGAGGTGGCCGATGCGCTCGATGCGCGACCGCTGCTGCTGAAAGGGCCGCCGTCGGTACGCTTTGACCAGGTGCAGTTTGCCTACGATCCGAGCCGGCCCATCTTGCACGACCTGAGCTTCGAGATCCCGGCCGGGCAGACCGTGGCGGTGGTGGGGCCTTCGGGCTCGGGCAAGTCCACGTTGGCGCGCCTGCTGTACCGTTTCTATGACGTTCAGGGCGGGCGCATCACCGTCAACGGCCACGATGTGCGCAGCCTCACGCAGGACAGCCTGCGCCGCCACATCGGCATCGTGCCGCAGGACACGGTGCTGTTCAACGACACGGTGGCCTACAACATCGCTTATGGCCGGCCGGATGCCACCCACGACGAGGTGGTGGCCGCAGCCCAGGCGGCGCGCATCCACGATTTCATCAGCGGCACGCCCAAGGGCTACGACACCATGGTGGGCGAGCGGGGTTTGAAATTGTCGGGCGGCGAGAAGCAGCGCGTGGCGATCGCGCGCACGCTGTTGAAGAACCCGCCGGTGCTGGTGTTCGACGAGGCGACCTCGGCGCTGGACTCGGCCAACGAACGTGCCATCCAGGCCGAGCTGGCGGCGGTGGCCCAGGGCAAGACGGTGCTGGTGATCGCGCATCGCCTGTCCACCATCGTGCACGCGCACGAGATTTTGGTGATGGAGCACGGGCGCATCATCGAGCGCGGCACGCACCCGCATCTGCTGGCGGCCAATGGGCGCTATGCCGAGATGTGGCGGCTGCAGCAGGCGGGGCAGGACTGAGGCAGGGGCGGTGCGAGACAGGCCCCTCTCATACGCAGAAAGGACGCATCCATGAGACCGAACCCACCCCCGCAGGCCACCATGCCGAGCGGGCGGCCCTTGCTGGCGGAGTTGGTCCCGTCGGTGGTCGCGCTGGCCGAGGCGGCCGGGGCGGACATCATGGCCATCTACAACGCCGGGCCGACCGCGGTGCGGCACAAGGCCGACGACAGCCTTTTGACGGCAGCCGATCTGGCCGCCCATGTCCGCATCGTGGCCGGGCTGCAGCAACTGACCCCTGCCATCCCGGTGGTGTCGGAAGAGGGCAGTGTGCCGGACGAGGGTGCGCGGTCCGCGTCGCTGTTCTGGCTGGTGGACCCGCTCGATGGCACCAAGGAGTTTGTGGCCCGCAATGGGGAGTTCACGGTCAACATCGCCTTGATCGAGCGGGGCCGGCCGGTGCTGGGGGTGGTCACTGTGCCCGCTCAAGCCGTGAGCTACTGGGCTTGGGACGGCGGCGGGGCCTTTCGCCGTCGGTCAGGCGAGGCGCGGGCCGAGCGACTGCATGTGGCGGTGCCGCGCGAGGCCGGGCGTCCTTTGCGGGTGATGGCCAGCAAGCACCATTTCCACGAGGACACGCGCGCCTTGATCGCCCGCATGGGGGCGCATGAGCTGGTGCAGGCCGGCAGCTCGCTGAAGTTCTGTCGCATTGCCGAAGGCGCGGCCGATGTCTACCCTCGGCTGGGCCCAACCTGTGAGTGGGACACGGCGGCCGCGCAGGCGGTGGTCGAGGCCGCCGGCGGCCATGTCTGCACGCTGCAGGGCGCGCCGCTGCACTACGGCAAGGCCGAGGTGTTGAATCCCGACTTCGTGGTGTCGGCGGTGCCGTTGGCAGAGTTGCTGACCGGCTGACCGGCGTCAGGGGCGGGCACCCCTTGCGCTCCGGCTCAGTTCTTGTCGCTCACGTTGATGAAGGGCACGGCGCCCGAGGTCACGTTGGGCAGCTTGCCATCCCATTTGCGGATCGCTTCGCGTTCGTTCTCGATGCGGCGCAGCGCGAGCAGGTCGGGCGTGATCTGCTGACGCTGCAGCGCCAGGGCCTCGGCCTCGGCGCGGGCGCTGGCCACCTTCTGCTTGGCCTCCACCTCGATGCGTTGCAGGTCACGTTCGGCCTTGAGCTTTTCCTGCTCGGCCTTGACCTTCAACTCGATGGCTTCGGCGAAAGAGCGTGAGAACGCGAAGTTGACGATGGCGAACTCGTCGAGCACCAGACCGTGGCGCTGCATCTTGTCGCGCAGCATCTTGCCAATGGCCTCGCGCACCTCGGTGCGGTGGCTGACCAGCTCTTCGGCGGTGAAGCGGGCGGTCACGGCCTTCACGGCTTCCTGGGCGGCAGGGATGATGATGCGGTCGGCCGCGATGTCGGTGCTGGGGCCGATGTTGCGAAAGACGTTGACGGCCTGTTTCGGATCCAGGTGGTAGTTGATGGCGATGCGGGTGTGCACCGACTGCAGGTCCTTCGAGGCGGCGTCGCCTTCGCCCTCGCCCTTTTGCAGGCGCACGTCCATGGTGTGCATGGCCTGGGCCAGCGGGATCTTGAAGTGGATGCCGGGCTCGTACACCTGCTCGTCGGGCTTGCCAAAGGTGGTCTTGACGCCGCGCTCACCGGCCGAGATCACGACGATCGGGCTCAGGGCCCACAAGCCGAACAACACGGCGCCGCCGATGAGCAGGGTGCGGATGACGATCTGGCCGCCGGAGCGGGGGTTCAGGTCTGCCATGCAAAGTCCTCTGTATGGGAAGGGATGAATGGCAAACATTGTGGCGCAGGCGCGGGGCGCTCGGGACGCCTGCTGAAGGGGGGGGAGGTGGGGGAGGGCGAGGGGGCTACGTTTGCCGGGGTGGGCGCGGAAGTGAGAAAATCCCCTCACTTTCCCGTCTTCTCTCTGCACCCGAGCGGCCCGCCATGACCACGACCTCCCCCCAGACCCTGACCCTCACTCGCCCCGACGACTGGCACCTGCATGTGCGCGATGGGGAGGCGATGGCCGCGGTGGTGCCGGCCACGGCACGTCAGTTTGGCCGCGCCATCGTGATGCCCAATCTGCGCCCCCCGGTGACGACGGCCGAGCAGGCCATTGCCTACCGCGACCGCATCCGCGCCGCCGTGCCCGCCGGCCTGTCCTTCGAGCCACTGATGGTGCTCTACCTCACCGACAACACGCCCGCCGACGAGGTGGCGCGCGCCAAGGCCATGGGCGCGGTGGCGTTCAAGCTCTACCCGGCTGGCGCCACGACCAACAGCGACGCCGGCGTGACCGACCTGCGCAAGACCTACAAAGTGCTGGAGGCCATGCAGCGCGAAGGCCTGGTGTTTTGCGTGCACGGTGAAGTCACCGACAGCGAGATCGACGTGTTCGACCGTGAGAAGGCCTTCATCGACGACAAGCTGATTCCGCTGCGCCGTGACTTTCCCGAGCTGAAGATCGTCTTCGAGCACATCACCACCAAGGAAGCCGCGCAGTACGTGACCGAGGCGGACCGCTTCGTGGGCGCCACCGTCACGCCGCAGCACCTGCTCTACAACCGCAATGCCATCTTCATGGGCGGGATCCGGCCGCATTACTACTGTCTGCCTATCCTCAAGCGTGAGGAGCACCGCGTGGCCCTGGTGCAGGCGGCCACCAGCGGCAGCTCGAAGTTCTTCCTGGGCACCGACAGTGCGCCGCACGCCTCGCACCTGAAGGAACATGCCTCGGGCTGCGCCGGCTGCTACACCGCCCCGTGTGCCATCGAGCTGTATGCCGAGGCGTTCGAGACGGCGGGGGCGCTCGACAAGCTGGAGGCCTTTGCCAGCTTCTACGGCGCCGATTTCTACGGCCTGCCGCGCCACACCGATACCATCACGCTGGTGCGCGAAGACTGGGTGGTGCCCGAGTCGCTGCCGTTTGGCGAGGCGGCGATCAAGCCGCTGCGCGGCGGCGAGACGCTGCACTGGCGTCTGCGCTGAGCACCAGCCGCGGCGGCCGGCCGCGCCGCTGCTCAGGCGGCGGGGGCGCCACCGGGCAAGGCCTGGGCGTCATCCGCGGTGGCGCGCGCATCGGCCGCGGCATCGAGCTCGTTGTGCAGGGCCGCGAGGCCGTGGAAGACCAGCATGCAGTGGTGCACCATGACGTCGAGCCCGTAGGCAAACCCACCCTGGGCCCAGGTGCGCGCCAGACTCAGCAGGGCGCCGTTGAGGGACGCTGCGGTCAGCTCCAGCTCGATGCCATGGCGGGAGAGGTTGGGATGCAGGAGCTCCAGCAGGAGCAGCATGTGCGCCTGGAAGGCCTGTGCCGCATGGTTCGGGCGCACGGCGTCGAGGTCCTCGATCACACTGGCGTCGATCAGCATGATGCGCGCGCGCCGCGGATCGGTCTGCAGGAAAGCCAGCCAGGCACGCAGCGAGGCTTCGACCTGCTGCAGCGGTGAGGGGTGGGCCTGCTCGGCCGTCGGCAGCGTCAGGCGCGCCAGCTCGTCGCGCAGCTGTTCGTGCACCGCATCGAACAGCAGGCGCAGCGACTTGAACGACTCGTAGAAATAGCGCTCGGTCAGGCCGGCGGCATCACAGATGTTGCGCACCGTCGTGTGGTGGTAGCCCTGCTGGCCGAAGACCGCCAGCCCTGCCGCCAGCAGCCGCGCCCGCCTCTCCTGGCGCCGGGCTTCGGCTTTCACACCGCCATAGGGGCGGGTGACGATGGCGGGGCGTTTGGAGGAGGCGAGGGCCGAGGACATGGCAGACGTCAGGAGCGTGCCGCATTGTGGCCCAGGCGCAAATTTCCGGCGCCTGAGGCAATCCCTGTCAACGGAAGGGCGCCTCAGGTTTCAGCGTGGGCGCTCAGGCCGGCAGGTAGCCTTCGACCGACAGGTAGCGTTCGCCCGTGTCGTAGCAGAAGCCCAGCACACGGCTGCCCGCGGGCAGTTCGGGCAGCTTTTGAGCGATGGCCGACAGCGTGGCGCCCGACGAAATGCCCACGAGCATGCCTTCTTCACGGGCGGCGCGGCGGCCGTACTCACGGGCGTCTTCGGCATCGACCAGGATGACACCGTCGAGCAGGCTGGTGTCCAGGTTGCCCGGGATGAAGCCAGCGCCAATGCCCTGGATGGGGTGGGGCGCGGGCTGGCCACCCGAGATGACCGGTGAGGCCTTGGGCTCGACCGCATAGACCTTCAGGTTCGGCCAAGCGGCTTTGAGCACGCGGGCGCAGCCGGTGAGGTGGCCGCCCGAGCCCACGCCGGTGATCAGCACGTCCAGGCCGGCGGGGAAGTCGGCCAGGATTTCCTGGGCGGTGGTGCGGGCGTGCGCCTCGACGTTGGCAGGGTTGTCGAACTGCTGCGGGATCCAGCTACCTGGCGTGCCGTCACGCAACTCCTGAGCGCGGGCGATGGCGCCCTTCATGCCCTTTTCGCGCGGGGTCAGATCGAAGCTGGCGCCGTAGGCCAACATCAGGCGGCGGCGTTCGACGGACATGCTGTCGGGCATGACCAGAATGAGCTTGTAGCCCTTGACGGCCGCCACCATGGCCAGGCCAATGCCGGTGTTGCCGGAGGTGGGTTCGATGATGGTGCCGCCGGGCTTCAGGGCGCCGCTGCGCTCGGCGTCTTCCACCATGGCTAGGGCGATGCGGTCCTTGATGGAGCCGCCGGGGTTGGCGCGTTCGGCCTTGATCCAGACTTCACTGCCGGCGAACAGGCGGTTCATGCGCACATGCGGGGTCTGGCCGATCGTTTCGAGGATGTTCTGGGCTTTCATGAGGCGCTTCCGAGAAAGAGAGGGGGCCCGCTGGGCGGGGCAAAGGCATACAACTTACACGATGTGCCCGCTCAGGTCAGAATAGGGTGTATGAATTATTTCAGTTTGAGGGCGGTCGGGCACCGCCTGGTGTGGCTGGCGCTGTGGCTGTGTCCGCTATGGGTGGCATCGGCGGCGCTGGCGCAGACATTTTTGCCGGTGGACCAGGCCTTCCGCCTGGACGTGCAGGCGTCTGGGCCGAGGGCGGTGCAGGTGTCGTTTGTGCAGGCGCCGGGCGTGTACCTGTACCGCGAGCAGATGACGGCCACGTGGCGCGTCGCTGGCGGGGCCGAGCAGCCGCTGGGCTGGGATTTGCCGCCGGGTGAGTCGAAGTTCGACCCCAATTTCGAGAAAACGGTGGAGGTGTACCACCAGAGTCTGCAAGGTGGGCTGACCTTGCCCGCCGAGGCGGGCGGGGAGGCTGTGCTGACCCTGGGCTACCAGGGCTGTGCCGATGCGGGCATCTGCTATCCGCCTCAGAAGCGGGCGTTCAAAGTGAGTCTGGACGCCCAAGGACAGGTCACCTCGGTGCAGCCTTTCGCCTTGGATGCGGCAGGACGGGGCGCCAGCGGCGGGCTGTTGTCTGGCATGGCGGGCTCGTCGGGTGCGGCCACCTTTTCGAACGATCGGCCCGATGGCATCCGCCAGGCGCTGGCCAGTGGCAGTGTCTGGGTCATTGTGCCGGCCTTCTTGCTGGCCGGGTTGCTCTTGTCGCTGACACCCTGTGTGCTGCCCATGGTGCCCATCCTGTCGTCCATCATCGTGGGGCAAAAGGGCACGGTGAGTCGCGGGCGGGGCTTTGCGCTGGCGCTGGCGTATTCGCAGGGCATGGCCCTGGTCTACACCGCCCTGGGGGTGGCCGCCGGTTTGCTGGGTCAGGGCCTGGCCGCTTACCTGCAGCACCCCTGGGTCGTGCTGGCCTTTGCCGCCTTGATGGTGGTGCTGGCCTTGTCCATGTTCGGCCTGTATGAGTTGCGCCTGCCCGTGGCGGTGCAGAGCTGGCTGGGGGAGGGCACTCGGCACCTGCCAGGCGGCCGCTTTGTCAGCGTGTTCGCGATGGGGGTGGCCTCTGCGCTGATCGTCAGCCCCTGCGTGTCGGCGCCCTTGGCCGGCGCGCTGCTCTACATCAGTCAGACCCGCGATGTGACGCTGGGCGCCGCCGCGTTGTACGCCCTGGCCTGGGGAATGAGCGTGCCGCTGCTGCTGGTGGGCCTGTCGGCGGGCAGTCTGTTGCCACGCACCGGGCCGTGGATGAAAGCCGTCAAGGCGGTGTTCGGTGTATTGATGCTGGGCATGGCCCTGTGGGTGGCCCGCCCCGCCTGGCCTTATGTGCAGACGCAGTGGCTGGGACAGCCGGCGGCCGCGTCCGCGCACCAGAGCGTGCTGCCCTTTGAGCGCGTGCGCTCAGTGGCCGAGCTGGACGCGGCTCTGGCGCGCGCCCAGGCCGATGGGCAGGCGGTGATGCTGGACTTCTATGCCGACTGGTGCACCTCGTGCATCGAGATGGAGCGTGACACCTTCTCGGACCCGCTGGTGCAGGATCGCCTGCGTGGGGTGGTGCTGTTGCAGGCCGATGTGACGCGCAATGGCGCCGAGGACCGGGCCTTGCTGCAGCGCTTTCAGCTGTTCGGCCCGCCCGGGCTGATCTTTTTTGACCCGCAGGGCCGTGAGCTGAGTGAGGCGCGGGTGATCGGCTTCCAGGCGCCACAGGCTTTCCTGCGCAGCCTTCAGAACGCCGGACTGTGAGCGCACCATGAACCCTGATTCACGACAACTGTGGCGCGGCCCGATGTGGGCCCTGTCGGTGCTGCTGGCCACGCTGGGCATGCTGGGGCCCTTCACGATCGACACCTATCTGCCGGCTTTCTCGGGCATCGCGCATGATTTGCAGGCCACGCCTTTGCAGATTCAGCAGACTTTGTCGGCCTATCTGTTTGCATTTGCCTTCATGAGCCTGTTCCATGGCGCGCTGTCTGACAGCTTCGGGCGCCGGCCGGTGGTGCTGACCGGGGTGGCAGTGTTCACGCTGGCCTCGGTGGGCTGTGCGCTGTCCACCGACATCACGCACCTGATCTTTTTCCGGGCGCTGCAGGGCCTGGCCACCGGGGCGGGCATCGTGGTCTCGCGCGCCGTGATCCGCGACATGTTCCCGCCGGCCGATGCGCAGCGGGTCATGTCGCAGGTGACGCTGTTCTTTGGCGTGGCCCCGGCGATTGCGCCCATCGTCGGGGGCCTTCTGTTCGTGCATGCAGGCTGGCACGCGGTGTTCTGGTTCCTGGCCGGCATCGGTGTGCTGCTGTGGGTGAGCAACTGGTTCTTGTTGCCTGAGACGCTGCACGTGTCGCAGCGCCAGTCCTTGTCGGTGAAGCACCTGGTGCGGGGCTACTGGCAGCTGGGCACCAACCCGCGGTTCCTGCTGCTGGCGCTGGCCAGCGGCATCCCCTTCAACGGCATGTTTCTGTACGTGCTGTCGGCGCCCACCTTCCTGGGAGAGCACCTACAACTGGCGCCCACCCAGTTTTTCTGGTTCTTCGTCTGCTCGATCAGCGGCATCATGGGTGGTGCCTGGCTGAGCGGCCGGCTGGCGGGGCGCATCCCGCCCGAGCGCCAGGTGCGCATCGGGCTGGCCATCATGCTGGTCGTGTCGGTGCTCAACCTGGTAGCGAACCTGCTGTTCAAGGCGCACGTGAGCTGGTCGCTGTTTCCGATCGGCTTTTACTCGCTGGGATGGGCCATGATGACCCCGGTCGTCACGCTCATGGTGCTCGACCTGTTCCCCGAGCGCCGCGGCATGGCCGCCTCCATGCAGGCCTTTGTGGGCAGTGCGGCCAATGGCATGGTGGCGGGGGTGGTGGCCCCGCTGGTGATGCACAGCACCCTGGCGCTGGCGTTTACCGCTTTATTGCTGATGATGGTGGGCCTGATTGCCTGGGGGGTGCTGCAGCGGCGATAATGCGCGGGTGAAGTCAGCCAGACCGCCGCTGGTGCAAGGCCCGAAAGGGCGCACTGGAGGAAGGTCCGGACTGCACAGGGCAGCGTAGGAGGTAACACCTCTCCACCGCAAGGTGAGGATCAGAGCAACAGAGACGAGCCGATTCAGTTCGGGTGAAACGGGCAATCTCTACGCGCAGCAACACCAAATAGGCACACGTTGACCTGGCCCGGGGAGTGTGCGGGTAGGTGGCATCGAGCCGCTCTGGCGACAGGCGGCCCAGAGGAATGGCGGTCACGGTTCAGCGTCGCGAGACACGGAACTGCACAGAATCCGGCCTATCGGCTGACTTCACACTTATTTTTGTCAACGCCAGGGTCAAGTTGGGCGTGTCATCTGCCGAAAATGAAGGCGTACGCCGGAGATTTCGACCATGTTGCCCACCCTTGCATTTCCTCGATTGACTGCCTTGGCCTTGGTGGCTGGATGGGCCCTGGCATCGGGAGTCCATGCGGCCGAAGCGCCGGCCTACAGCGCGTCGGCCGCGTCGGCCAGCATCCGCCCGACCTTGTCCAAGCCGCCCCAGTTCTTCAAGCGCAAGGACGCGGCCAAAGAGGCCCCCAAGTCCGAGGCCCAGGGCGTGTCGATGAGCGAGCTGGCCAATATGATCGACCAAAAGATCGCCGAGGTGGCGGCCAAGCGGGCCGCGGCCCCGGTGGTGAAGGTCAAGACCCAGGCGCCCAGCGCCAAGCGTGCGGCCGTGGCGTCGGGTGCCGCCTTGGCAGGCTCGGTGGCCGCCCAGGACCCTCTCCAGGAGCGTCTGCTCACCGGCCGTGAGGTGGACTGGGCCTACAGTGGGGCGACGGGGCCGGACGCCTGGGCGCAGCTCAGGCCCGCCTACCGGCAATGCCTGCTGGGCAAGCGCCAGAGCCCCATCGACATCCGCGAGGGCCTGCAGGTGCATCTGGACCCCATTCAGTTCGACTACCGCCCCACGCGCTTTCGCGTGATCGACACGGGCCGCACCGTGCAGGTCAAGCTGGACCTGGGCAACAGCATCACGGTGATGGGGCAGCGTTACGAGCTGGTGCAGATGCAGTTCCACCGCCCCAGTGAGGAGCGGGTCAATGGCCGCGCCTACCCGATGTCGGCCCAGTTGCTGCACAAGAGCCCGGCGGGGCAGATTGCCGTGGTGGCCGTGCTGCTCGACCAGGGCGAGCCCCATGCACTGATCCAGCAGGTGTGGAACAACCTGCCGCTGGAGAAACACCAGGAGCAGGCGGCCCAGGCGCCGATGGACCCGAGCCAGATCCTGCCGCCGCCCGCACAGCGCCACCAGTACTACACCTACATGGGCTCGCTCACCAGCCCGCCGTGTACCGAGAATGTGCTGTGGATGGTGATGAAGCAGCCCGTCACGGTGTCGATCGAGCAGATCGAGCTGTTCCACCGCCTCTACCCGATGAACGCCCGGCCGGTGCAGCCCACTGCGGGGCGCATGATCAAAGACGGGCTCTGAGCGGCTCGGGTTGGCTCAGTAGACTCGACCGCCCTTGATCTGGGCGTGAGTGCGCCGTGTCAGGTCGGTGGCCTTGGCCATCTGGGCCATGGCGTGACCGGCATGCGCGTGGCAGATCGCCAGCCCCAGCGCGTCGGAGGCATCATTGTTCGGTTCGCGCGGCAGTTGCAGCAGGCGCATCACCATGTGGCGGATCTGCGCCTTGGCCGCATGGCCATGGCCCACCACGGCCTTTTTCATCTGCAACGCGGTGTACTCGGCCACGCTGGGGTGACCGGGCGCGGACAGCAGGCCAGCAATGGCCGCGCCACGTGCCTGGCCCAGCAGCAAGGTGGACTGGGGGTTGACGTTGACGAACACGATCTCGACCGAGGCCTGTTCGGGCTCGTAACGGGCCACGACCTCGCGCACGCCTTCAAAGATCAGCTTGAGCCGTGAAGGCAGGTCGCCCTGTGCGGCCTCTTTGGTCTTGATGGTGCCGCTGGCGATGTAGTGCAGGCGCGGGCCTTCCGATTCGATGATGCCAAAGCCGGTGGTCTGCAAACCGGGGTCGATGCCGAGGATTCTCATGAAGCGGGCGGGTGTCGGTGCGGGGGGGGGGTCAGGGGGCCGTGGAATCTTGCATGACCAGGCGGATGCCGACCAGGGTATAGCGCGTGCTGGCGGCGTTCCAGTTGCGGTAGCTGCAGCGGGCGTAGAACGCCCAGGTGTGCCAGGAGCCCCCGCGGCGCACGCGCACGGTGCCGTCTTGCGGGCCCCGCGGGTCGACGGTGGGCGAGTGCGCATAGTAGTCGTCTTCGTGCCAGTCGGCCGTCCATTCCCAGACATTGCCCAGCATGTCGTGCAACCCAAAGGCGTTGGGGGCCAAGCTGCCGACCGGAGCCGTGAAGGCGAAGCCGTCGCTGGCCTTCAGGGCGCGATCGGCCCACAGCGGCCAAAACGGGGCGGCCGCGGCATCGAAGACATTGGCTTCCTGGGTCAGGGTCGCCGGATCATCGCCATGGGGGTAGCGGGTGGCGGTGCCGGCGCGGCAGGCGTACTCCCACTCGGCTTCGGTGGGCAGGCGATAGCTGCGCTTTTCAGTTTGGCTCAACCACGTGGCGAGCGCCTGGGCGTCGTGCCAGCTCACGTTGACCACGGGTTCGTTGTCGCCCTGGTCAAAGCCGGGGTTCTGCCAAGAGTATTTCGGGTCGCGTCCAGCAAACGCATCCTGATTGGGCTGGCGGTGGGCCACGTGATCGGCGCTGTAGCCAAACCCGCCTGTTTGGTCGGCGATCGATTGCGGGACGTAGCCCGATGCCGCCAGAAAGCGCCGGAACTGGCCCACGGTCACCTCGTGCTGGCCCATGTAGAAGGGCCGCGAGATGCGCACCCGGTGTACCGGCGCCTCGTCGTGCAACTGCGTGAAGCGCTCCATCTCGTAGCCGGGAAAAGCCTGCGCCAGCGCCGCCGGGGACTCTGCGCTGCCCATCATGAACTCACCCGCCGGGATGCGCACCAGCTTCATGCCGAGGCTGTTCTCGATGACCTGCGGCTCGGCCCGGGCGGTGCAGGCCAGCGCCGCGCAGACCGTGAACAAAGCGCTTTGGAGCCGCGCTGTCAGATACCTCGGCATGAGGCCCACTCCTGAGGGATGCAAACCGGCAGGAGCTTACGCCAATTTGAGGCTCAGGCCTGACCGCGCAGGGCGGCGGCGATCATGGGCCACACCGCCTGGTGAGACTGGCGGAACCAGTCGATGTGGCCGAGGCTTTTGAGCCCATGCTGGCCGGGTTGGACGCGCACCGCCTGCTTCGGCGCTGCCGGGAAGGTGCGCAGCAGGTCGGCCACGGTGGTGTCGGTGGCGATGTCGTCGTCGGCCGCGTGCAGCACCGTGATGGGCGTGCGCACCTGGGCATGGAAGTCGCGTTCAGGCTGATGGCGGATGGCGTTGGTGGCGTAGCCGCCGGCCGCGCACCACTGGCCCCATTGCAGCCCCACTTGGGCGGGCAGGTTCTCGCCCAGCCCCACCGCAGCGGTGGGGGCGTAGCCTTTGACCAGCACGCCCAGCGGGATCACGCCCCGCAGGCCGAACCAGGCTTTCATGCGGAAGCCGGGACGCATGCCGCGCAGCCAACCCGTCGAGGCCGACACGCCCACCAGCCGGGCGACGCGATGGTGGTTGGGCAGCAGCCCGATCATCTGGCCACCGGCGCTGTGGCCCAGCAGCAAGGCCTGCTCGCAACCGGTCCGCTGCAACAGCCATTCCAGCGCGGCGACCTGGTCCTGCTGACCCCACTCCGCCAGCGTGGCGCGGCAGCGCTGGAGCGGGCCGTGCAGGGACAGGCCGATCCCCCGGTAGTCGAATACCAGCACGTCATGGCCCTGCTTGGCCAGCCAGTGCACGAAGCGCAGGTAGTAGTGCTGCTTCACGCCGGTGGCCGGGCTCAGCAGCACCGGCAGGCCTGCGGGGGCCTCCGGGCGGCGGCGTACGAAATGGCCGTGCAAGCGCACGCCGTCGGCGCAGGTGATCTCGACGCGTTCAGCGCCATCGGAAGGGGTGGAGCGTGTCATGCGGGAAGCTCAGCGAGAGGGATGGTCATCGAGGCGCTGCACATGGCGCAGCCAGCGGGCCACGGTGTGCAGTTCCTCGTCAGAGAAGCCTTCGGACAGGCGGGCGTTGATGTGCTTGAGCGCCTGCTTCAGGGCCGGGAGCTGGGTGCGGCCGGCGTCCCGCAGCCAGACGCGCTGCGTGCGGGCATCGTCCGGGCAGGGGCGGCGTTGCACCCAGTGCAAAACCTCCATGCGCTGGATCAGGCCGGACACGGCAGAAGGCGCCAAGTCCAGCGACTCGGCGAGCTGTCCCATCGTGGCGCCATCGACTTTGGCCAGCACGAACAGCACGCCACTCTGGGCCGATGTGGGGGCACTGCGGCTGCCGCTGGCATCGGTGGCCCCTGCCTGCTGCGCGGTCATCCATTGCTGGAGCCGGCGCTGGGCGCTGTTGAGCAGGAAGATCAGGCGGGAGGGATCAGACATGGGGTGCATTTATTTATTTCGCATGCGAAGTATATATGCTTCGTGTGCGAAGTAATGAACTTTCCCCTGGGTGTGCTGCGTATCCAGATGGGCATCGTTCACGCAGAGTGGGGGGATCCGATGCTGGCGAGGCCTGGCCGAGCGTGCTACCGTTTCGAGGTCGGTGAGCATCGTTCCTTCGTCATGGCGGGAGGGGTTGGATGACTTTCATGGGGACAGCCACAGCAGGGGCTTTGTTGGCCGTCAGTGGTTTTCTGGTGGTGCTGGCCGTCAGCTTCGTCGTGGGTGACCGCTTGCGCCCTGCATGGGGGCTGAAGTGGTTTGGTCTGGCCATGACGCTGACCTTGGTGCGGGCCTTGGGTTCGGCATCGTCGCTGGTCACTCAGCCGGAGTGGCCCGCCATGGCGGCCGTGCTGGCTGCCTTGAACCTGTCGGCGCTCTATGTGGGCGTGCGTGCCTACCTGGATCTGTCGTTGAAGGTTCCGCTGGCCTGGTTGCTGGGCGGCGCCCTGGCGTGGTTTGGGCTGCGTGCGATGTTCGAGACGCTGGGGCAAGGGGGCATGGCCGGGCCGTGGGCCTCGGGCGTGATGTTTGCCTATTTCGCCTTCTTGTGCGTGCGCCGCATGCGCTCCTTTGCCGGTGGGGCCTATGTGCTGGCTGCGGGGGTCTTTCTGTTGCACCCCGTTCTGGTTCTGGGTGTGGGGCACCTGGTGGTTGCGCCGGATTTCAGAGGCTTGCGTGCGTGGGGCGTCGTGGGTACCGCTGTGGTGGGCTTGGGCTTGCTGATGGCCTCAATGGGACGTCTGCGCCTGGAGTTGGAGCGCGAAATCGAGCGGCGTTGCCAGGCGGAGGCCTCGTTGCGCGAGGCCAATGCATCCCTGGAGGCGCGGGTGAAAGACCGTACTGCGGAGCTGGAGGAAATCGTCAGCGACCTCGATTCCTTCAACCGCATGGTCTCGCACGATCTGCGTGGCCCTCTGGGGGGCGTCCGGGGCTTGACGGAGATCTGCCTGCAGCGCTTGCAGGCTGGCGACGCCGACCGTGTGAGGGACTATCTGTTGGTCATCCAGCGCGAGTCAGACAGGCTGGGCAACCTCGTCAGTCAGTTGCTGACGTTGGCCAAGGTCACGCACATGCCACTGGCTCGGCAAGACACCGAGCTGCAAAGCGTGCTGACGCAGGCGCTGGACGCCCTGAAACTCAGTCAAGGGCCCGGTGCGGTGGCCTGTGTGCGTGCAGATGCCTTACCTCGGGCCAGTGTGGACCCGGTCTTGCTGCAGCAGGTGTTCGTCAACCTGGTGGGCAATGCCATCAAATTTGCCGCGACACAGCCTCATCCCGAGGTGCGGGTGCGTTCGGATCAGGCGCGCGGCGAGATCCAGCTGGAGGTGCGGGACAACGGTCCGGGCTTTCGGCCCGAGCAAGCCAGGCAGCTCTTTCAGCCCTTCAAGCGGCTGCACGGCTCGGAGATCGAGGGCAGTGGCATCGGGCTGACGATCGTGCGACGCATCATTGAGCGCCACGGCGGCACCTGCTGGGCCGAGGGGCGCCCAGGCGATGGTGCCAGCTTCTACTTCAGCCTGCCCGTGTGAGGCACAGATCGTCAGGCTGGCGCGCATGAAAAAAGGCCCCGCAGGGCCTTAAGGGGTGAGTGGCATCAGAGGCGGCAGCGCCCGATGCTGGCGAACCCTGGATCAGTGACGGAAGTGACGCGTGCCGGTGAACACCATGGCAATGCCACGCTCGTCGGCGGCGGCGATGACTTCGTCGTCACGCATCGAACCACCCGGATGGATCACGCAGGTTGCGCCCGCGTCGACCACCACGTCCAGACCGTCTCGGAACGGGAAGAAGGCGTCCGACGCCACGGCCGTGCCTTGCAGGCTCAAGCCAGCGTGCTGGGCCTTGATCGAGGCAATGCGGGCCGAGTCCAGGCGGCTCATCTGGCCGGCGCCCACGCCCATGGTCATGCCGTCCTTGCAGAACACGATGGCGTTGCTCTTGACGAAGCGGGCCACGGTCCAGGCAAACAGCATGTCCTTCAGTTGCTGCGCGGTGGGTTGCAGCTTGGACACGACCTTGATGTCACCGACCAGGTCGATGTTGTCGCTGGACTGCAGCAGCATGCCGCCGCCCACGCGCTTGAAGTCCAGCGCGTTGGACAGGCCGCGGGTGGCATCGTCCAGCGGTACTTCCAGCAGGCGCACGTTCTGCTTGGCAGCATAGGCGGCGCGGGCTGCGTCGGTGAACTTCGGCGCGATCACCACTTCCACGAACTGCTTGTTGGCGTTGATGGCGTCGATCACGTCCACGTCCACCACGCGGTTGAAGGCCATGATGCCGCCAAACGCCGAGGTCGGGTCGGTTTTGAGGGCCTTGGTGTAGGCCTCCAGCGGGCCGGCGCCGATGGCCACGCCGCAGGGGTTGGCGTGCTTGATGATCACGCAGGCCGGCACGTCAAAGGCCTTGACGCATTCCCAGGCCGCATCGGCATCGGCGATGTTGTTGAAGGACAGTTCCTTGCCTTGAATCTGCGTCCAGTTGGCCAGGGTGCTGACCACGGGCGCGGCTTCACGGTAGAAGGCGGCCGACTGGTGCGGATTCTCGCCGTAACGCATGCCCTGCACCTTGTGCAGTTGCAGGTTGAAGACGGCGGGGTAGGCTTCCTTGGCGGGCACGGCTTCGGTCTTGAGCTCCGAGCCAGCTTCCAGCGATGTCAGGTAGTTGGTGATCATGCCGTCGTAGGCGGCGGTGTGGGCGAACACCTTCTTGGCCAGCATGAACTTGGTCGAGCGGGTGATGCCCTCGGCCTTCATCTCTGACAGCACCTGCTCGTAGTCGACCGGGTCGATGATCACGGCCACGTCCTGCCAGTTCTTGGCGGCGGCGCGCAGCATGGTGGGGCCGCCGATGTCGATGTTCTCGATGGCGTTTTCCAGCGTGCAGTCGGCCTTGGCGGTGGCTTGGGCGAAGGGGTACAGGTTGACCACCAGCATGTCGATGGTCTCGATGCCGTGCTCCTTCAGCGCCGCCATGTGCTCGGGCAGGTCACGGCGGGCCAGGATGCCGCCGTGCACGCGTGGGTGCAGGGTCTTGACGCGGCCGTCCAGCATCTCGGGGAAGCCGGTGATCTCCGAGACCTCGGTCACGGGCAGGCCTTTTTCGGCCAGCAGTTTGGCTGTGCCGCCGGTGGACAGCAGGCGCACGCCCTGGGCGTTCAGCGCCTGGGCAAATTCAACGATGCCGGTCTTGTCGGACACGGACAGCAGGGCGGTCAAGGCCATGGTTCTTCCTTCAGTTCAAAGCGGGGTTTACTTGATCAATTTGTGTTCGAGCAGCTTGCGGCGCAGGGTGTTGCGGTTGATGCCCAGCCAGTCGGCCGCCTTGGACTGGTTGCCCTCGGCACGCAACATCACCACCTCCAGCATGGGCCGCTCCACCGCGTTGACGACCATGTCGTACACGGCGTGCGGCTCGGCGCCACGCAGGTCCTGGAAGTAGCCTTCCAGGTTGTCCTTGATGCATTCTTGGATGTTCTTCTTGCTCATATCGGGTCAGTTCGCTGTGCAGGCGGCCTCCCTGGCCTCCTGCGCGTCGTCGTCCTCGGCCACATCGACGGCCGCAGCCGGCAGGCGATCGTGGTCAAGGCTGAGTTCGTCAAAATAGTCGGCCACGGCCCGCACCTGCGCTTCGCAGCTGTCGAGCGCGTTCATGCGGGTGCGGAAGGCCTCGCCGCCGGGCAGGGCGCGCACGGCCCAGCCAATGTGCTTGCGCGCGGTGCGCACGCCGGCGAATTCACCGTACAGGCCGTAGTGCTCGCCCAGGTGTTCCAGCAGCCACTGCTTGACCTGCTGTGTCAGCGGTGCGGTGCGGTGCTGGCCGGTGGCCAGAAAGTGGGCGATGTCGCCAAAGATCCAGGGGCGACCCTGGGCCGCGCGGCCGATCATGATCGCGTCGGCGCCTGTGTGCCGCAGCACCGCCAGCGCCTTCTCGGGCGTGGTGATGTCGCCATTGGCCACCACCGGCACGCGCACGGCGGCCTTCACGGCGGCAATCGTGTCGTACTCGGCCTGGCCCTTGTAGCCTTGCTCGCGCGTGCGGCCGTGCACGGTCAGCATGGCCACGCCGGCCTGCTCGGCCGCGCGGGCGATGCGCTCGGCGTTCTTGTGGTCCTGGCTCCAGCCGGTGCGCATTTTCAGCGTCACGGGCACGTTGTGGGGCGCACAGGCTCCCACCACGGCTTCCACGATCTGCAGGGCCAGCGGCTCGTCCTGCATCAGGGCCGAGCCCGCCCACTTGTTGCACACCTTCTTGGCCGGACAGCCCATGTTGATGTCGATGATCTGGGCGCCGCGGTCGATGTTGTAGGCGGCGGCCTCGGCCATCATGGCCGCGTCGGTGCCGGCAATCTGCACCGCGATCGGGCGGGTTTCACCGTCGTGGTTGGCGCGCCGCGAGGTCTTGAGTGTGTGCCACAGGTCCTTGCGCGCGGTCACCATCTCGCTGACCGCATAGCCCGCGCCCAGGTTCTTGCACAGCTGGCGGAACGGGCGGTCCGTCACCCCAGCCATCGGCGCCACGAACAGGCGGTTCGGCAACACGATGTTGCCGACAGCCAGGGCGCTGACGTAGGAGGAGGTGGGATTCATGAGGGCCTGAAAGAGGCAAAGCCCCGACCGACGGACGATCAGGGCTGCTTAAAAAAGAGGCAGATTATAGCCCGTCAGAGCGCCCGTGCGCACGATTTTTCGACCCTGGGCTGCGGAAACATGCCCATGCGGTGCAGCGTTCAGGATGGGGGAAAACCTGATGGGTGACGTAAGCGTAAACACCCGACATCACGCGTCATGCGTTACGTAGGATGAAGGTGCTTGCCATGGCATGCCATGTCGCTTTTCCAACGTGTCCCTGTATGTGGAGAGACCTATGAAGTTGATGCCTCTGTCCCTGGCCGTGGCGGCCACCCTGCTGGCCACGTCGGCCAGCGCCCAGCAATACACCTTCAAGGTGGGTGCGGCCTACATCAACCCGAATGCGACCAGCGATGACTTGACGGGGACGATGACGCTCAATATTCCGGATGGGCCGTCGCTGCAGAAACGAACGGTCACTCCGAATACGCAATTGGAAGTGCAACCGCAGACGGCTTTCATCTTCAGCATTGCCCGATCTTTCGGCGATAACTGGGAGGGGGAGCTTCTGCTGGGTTTTCCGCCTGAGCACAACGTGAAGATGCGGATGAACAATCCGACGGTGAAGAAAGGCGCGGCTGACTATGCAAACGGTGATCGCTCTCTTCCGTCGGTGGTGTACAACCACATCAACAGCTACGACGGCAAGGTGGTGGCCACGCTGACACAGTTCGCCCCCACCGCCTTCGTCAACTACAAGTTCGGCACGCCGCAAAGCGCCTGGCGCCCTTATGTTGGGCTGGGCGTGAACTTCACGCATGTCAAACCCGAGCCAACCAGAACCGGGGAGTCGTTCTACAACGATGGCAAGGTGAAAACCAAGGTGTCCGACTCCTGGGGCTTGGCGCTGCAGGTCGGGATGGCTTACCACATTGATGATCAATGGTTGATCAGCGCCAGTTATGCCACGGCCCAGGTGGCGAACAACATCAGGATTGAGACGGAGTCGGGGGCGACCCAGTACGGCAAGTACAAGTTCAACCCCTCCATTTGGATGCTCACGGTGGGCCGCAAGTTCTGAGCGGCACCTTTCTCATGGCCTCAATGCCCGCTCCGTGCGGGCATTTTCATGTCAGGGGAGGCGCCAACGTCAACAGAGGGTAAACCCTCTGTGTTGTGCGGTAATGGTTACATGCAGAATGCAATCGTTGCAAATAAAATGCAAAGATTGTTCTGACCTCCCTGACGCGCTGCGCGCACCTCTCATGAAGTTCCTTCCCTTGACTCTTTCCCTGGCCGCCACTTTGATGGCCGGCGCCGCTTTCGCCCAGTCCGGCTACACCCTCAAACTGGGCATGGGCACCATTGATCCGCGTGCGACCAGCTCGGATTTGAAGGGCACGCTGCCGGCGGTTGTCGGCGGGACGTACTACGGGACGGTGAACGTGAACGGGGGGGTGAGCCTGGAGGTTCAGCGCCAAGACACACTCATGTTCAGCATCGAGCGTGCGCTGGATGAGCATTGGTCGCTCGAGTTGCGGCTGGGCCACCCGCCCAAGCATGACGTGAAATTGCGGGTGAACAATCCGCAACTCAGCTATCAGCCAGGCGATGAGACCCTGGGGCCGACCAAGGTGAACCGTGTGGGGGCCAAGCTGGCCGCCAACAACGGCCTCGTCGTCGCCGGAGTCCGCCAGTGGGCGCCCACAGCCTTCGTCAACTACAAGTTCGGCGACAAGACCAACGCTCTGCGTCCCTGGGTGGGTGTGGGCATCAACCACACCACCTTCAAGTCCTCGACGAACGCCGTCGGCAATGAGCTGTACCACGACGGTGCCGTGCGCGTGAAACTGTCCGACTCCACGGGCCTGGCCTTTCAGACTGGCGTCACCTACCAGCTCGACCAGAACTGGTCACTGCAGGCCAGTTGGATGACGGCGGCTGTCAAGCACAAGCTCACCACCTACACCGAGCACAGCATGCAGAAGGCGACTTACCGCTTCCATCCTTCCGTGTTCGCGGCCGTGGTGGCGTACAGCTTCTGATCCGAGGCGGGGGCGCCGCGCGGCGCTGTGCATCACAAGGCCCCGCTTGTCGGGGCCTTTGTCATTCTCGCCGCACAATCTCGCACATGGACGCGTGGCTGCACTCATTGATCGCGAGCACCCTGGGCTGGCTGGCGCTGCCGTCGGTGGGGTTGCCGGCCGTGTTCATCGTGGCCTTGGTCTCTGCCACGCTGCTGCCCATGGGATCGGAGCCCGTGGTGTTTGCCCTGGTCGAGGCTCAGCCAGATCTGTTCTGGCCCGCCGTGCTGGTGGCCACCCTGGGCAACACCGTGGGCGGCGCCATCTCCTGGTGGATGGGGGCTGGCGCACACCGCACTCTTGAGCATTGGCATGAAGCCCACCCCGCTGGCGCGCGCCTTCAGGGCCGTGGTCACGGCAAGGCCCTGGCCTGGCTGGAACGCTTTGGCGCCAAGGCCTGCCTGCTGTCATGGATGCCGGTGGTGGGGGACCCGTTGTGTGCCGTAGCCGGCTGGCTGCGCTTGCCCTTCTGGCCCTGCGTGGCCTACATGGCGCTGGGCAAGTTGGCCCGCTACGTCATGATGACGGGGGCCCTGGTCTGGGTCTTTTGAGCGCGGCGCGGTTCAACGCACCTCGCCCCGCTTGCCTCTTACTTGCGCACCTCAATCGCCGTCACGGTGAACTGGCCGCCCACCTTGTCGGCTTCAAACGTCACCTTGTCGCCCACCTGCAGCCTTTGCAGCCAAGCCGGATTGACCACCCGGAACGCCATCTGCATCGCCGGAATGTCGAGGTTCTGGATCGGGCCGTGCTTGAGGGTGACCTTGCCCGCCTCCAGGTCGATCTTCTTGACTTCGCCGTCCACAGGTTGTGCCTGAACGCCCAGGGCGACGCCCAAGCCCAGGATCAGGCCACCGAGGGTGCGGGTCAGGGTGTGCTTCACGGGGTGCTCCTCTGTCAAAACAAGGTTGACAGTATCCATGAAACGTTCATGACGGCGCTGGGTTGACCGGTTCCCGCACAAGGACGGGCTCAGCCTTCTAAAATGCCGATTTGAATTTCCTTCCACCTCTTTGCGCCTACGCCATGCCCGACTCTGCCCAGCCCGACCTCGTTGCCCACATTGCTCCCCGTGACAAGGCGGAGATCCTGGCGCAGGCCTTGCCTTACATCCGCAAGTTCCACGGCAAAACCATCGTCATCAAGTACGGCGGCAACGCCATGACCGACCCGGCCCTGCAGGCCGACTTCGCCGAAGACGTGGTGCTGCTCAAGCTGGTGGGTCTCAACCCGGTGGTGGTGCACGGAGGCGGCCCGCAAATCGACGCCGCACTCAACAAGATCGGCAAGAAGGGCCAGTTCATCCAGGGCATGCGCGTCACCGACGAAGAAACCATGGAAGTGGTCGAGTGGGTGCTGGCTGGCGAGGTGCAGCAAGACATCGTGGGCCTGATCAACGCCGCTGGCGGCAAGGCCGTGGGCCTGACCGGTCGCGACGGCGGCATGATCCGCGCCCGCAAGCTCAAGCTGGTGGACCTGGAAGATGCCACCAAGGAACACGATGTCGGTCAGGTGGGTGAAATTGAAGCCATCGACCCCAGCGTCGTCAAGGCCCTGCAAGATGACCAGTTCATCCCCGTCATCAGCCCGATTGGCTTTGGCGAGCACAACGAGAGCTACAACATCAACGCCGACCTGGTGGCCTCGAAGCTGGCCGAGATCCTCAAAGCCGAAAAGCTCATGCTGCTCACCAACATCAAGGGTGTGCTCGACAAGGAAGGCAATCTGCTGACCGACCTGACCGCACGCCGCATTGACGAGCTGGTGGCCGATGGCACCATCAGCGGCGGCATGCTGCCCAAGATCGCTGGCGCCCTGGACGCCGCCAAGAGCGGGGTCAACGCCGTGCACATCGTCGATGGCCGCGTGCCGCACGCCATGCTGCTCGAAATCCTCACCGAGCAGGCTTACGGCACCATGATCCGCTCGCACTGATCGCTGATGCATGCTGACGATGGGGGGCGGGTGAGCAGCCATGGGCCGGGGGCGGCCCCCATCTGGTTGTTCGACCTCGACAACACTCTGCACGACGCCAGCCAGGCCGTGTTCGGGCGGCTCAACCGCTCGATGACCGACTACATCGTGCAGCACCTGGGCTTGCCGCACGACGAAGCCGATCGGCTGCGCATGCATTACTGGCGCCGTTATGGCGCCACCTTGCTGGGCCTGGAAAAGCACCACGGCATCCGCGCCGCCCACTTCCTGGCCCAGACCCACACGCTGCCCGGCCTGGAGGCGCAACTCCACATCCCGCCGGTCGATCGTGCCGCACTGCGCAGTTTGCCGGGGCGCAAGTTCCTGCTGACCAACGCGCCAGCCGAGTATGCTAAGCGGGTGCTGACGGCGCTGGACCTGGCCTCGTGCTTCGAGGGTGTGATCTCGATCGAGGCGATGCGGGTGTTTGGTGACCTGCGGCCCAAGCCCGATGTGCGCATGTTGCGCGTCGTGCTGGCCCGCCACCGGCTGCTGGCGCACCGCTGTGTCTTGGTCGAAGACACGGTGGCCAACCTCAAAAGTGCCCGCCGTCTGGGCCTGCGCACGGTGTGGATGCAGCATTACCTCCAGAACAATCCGCATGGGCCGGAAGTGGGCCGGCACCTGCATGGGAGCCCCCCCTGGGTGTGTGTCAGAATCAAACGGCTTCGGGCCCTGCACAGCTGGGCTCGCACAGCAAGACGGTGATCACCACACACGGAGGCTGGATGTCGGACGCGTACTCACACCAGGCGGCTCAGGCTGCGGCGGCTGCGGTTCCGTCCCCCATGGTGGCCGCGGTGGAGCCTGCCCCTCTTCAAGAGGCCGTGGCCCCGCCGGCACGCAAGCGCCCCAAGCCCGGTGAGCGTCGTGAGCAGATTTTGCGGGCCCTGGCCACGCTGCTCGAACAGCCCGATGCAGATCGCATCACCACGGCGGTGTTGGCCAAGCACCTTCAGGTCAGCGAAGCGGCCCTGTACCGTCATTTCGCCAGCAAGGCGCAGATGTTCGAGGGCCTGATTGCTTTCATCGAAGACAGCCTGTTCACCCTGGCCAACCAGGTCCAGGCGCGTGAGCCCGACCCGGCCCAGCAGGTGGCCCGCCTGCTGGCACTGGTGCTGCAGTTCGCACAGAAGAACCCCGGCATGTGCCGCGTGATGGTGGGCGATGCCCTCATCCTGGAGCATGCGCGTCTGTCGGTGCGCATCAACCAGCTGTGGGATCGGCTGGAGTCCTTGCTGCGCCAGAGCCACAAGGCGGTGGCCGAGGCGCGCGGCTCGCTCACGCCCACGGTCGATGCGCAGGCCGGGGCCTCGCTGGCGGTGAGCCTGTTGCTGGGTCGCCTGCAGCGCTTCGTGCGCACCGGCTTCCAGCGCCTGCCCACCGAGCACCTCGACGCCAGCGTGCAGCAACTGCTGCGCTGAGGCCTGCCCCAACGTGTCCACGCGTGCAGGTGAGGTGCGGCAGTCGCTACACTGCCCGCATGACGACGCTTGACCCTGCCCTGATCTCCCTGCTGCAACGTGCCGAGTCGCTGGTGACGCGACTGGATGCCTTGCTGCCTTCCTCTCAACAAGCCGTGGCCGAACCCGATTGGTCGGCTTCGGTGGCGTTTCGCTACCGCAAGCGCAGTGGCCAGGCCTGGGCGGCTGGTCGCTTGGAGCCGGTGCGCCACGTGGCCCACATCACCTATGCCGATCTGCAGGAAGTGGACACCCAGAAAGCGCGCTTCACCCGCAACCTGGCACAGTTCGTGGCGGGCAAGCCGGCCAACAACGTGTTGCTGTCAGGGGCACGCGGCACGGGCAAGTCGTCCCTGGTCAAGGCGGGTCTGCAGGCCCACGCGGCACAGGGCCTGCGCCTCATCGAGGTGGACAAGGCCGACATGATTGACCTGCCCGATCTGATCGAGCTGGTGAGCACCCGTCCCGAGCGCTTCATCATCTTCTGCGACGACCTCAGTTTCGACGAGGGCGAGCCCGGCTACAAGGCCCTCAAATCCATCCTCGATGGCACCGTGTCCGCGGGCGGCGACAACGTGCTGCTGATGGCCACGTCCAACCGCCGCCACCTGCTGCCCGAGTACCACGCCGACAATGCCACCTACAAACACACCAGCGATGGCGAGCTGCATCCCGGCGAGGCGGTGGAGGAGAAGATTTCCCTGTCCGAGCGTTTCGGGCTGTGGATCAGCTTCTATCCCTTCACGCAAGACGAGTACCTGGCCATCGTGGCGCAGTGGCTGGCCCATTTCGGCCTGCCCGACGGGGTGATGGACGTCGCGCGTCCGCAGGCCTTGTTGTGGGCGCTGGAGCGCGGCTCCCGCTCGGGCCGCGTGGCCTACCAGTTCGCGCGTGATTACGCCGGCCGTGACCACACCGGAGCCGACCATGTCTGAGACCTCAACCGAGCGCAAGTCGTACCACGTGATGGACGCCACCGACCGCACGCCGGTCGAAGTCGCCGTGGGCGTGCTCATCGAGCGCGATGCCCAGGGGCGCGAAAGCCGCTTCCTGATGACCTCACGACCACAAGGCAAGGTCTACGCGGGGCACTGGGAGTTTCCGGGCGGCAAGTTGGAGGCCGGCGAAACGGTCGAACAGGCCTTGCGCCGCGAGCTGCACGAAGAGATCGGCATCACCATTGGCGAGGCCCATCCTTGGCAGGTGGAGGTGATGGACTATCCCCATGCACGGGTGCGCCTGCATTTTTGCAAGGTCTACGACTGGCAGGGTGAGTTCGAGATGAAGGAGTCGCAACACATGGCCTGGCAGACGTTGCCGGTGGAGGTGGTGCCGGTCTTGCCAGGCACCATCCCGGTGTTGCAGTGGCTGGCCGCAGAGCGGGGCCACACCGGCTTGACGCACCACGAGGCGGGTCAGCCGGTTTGAGCGACGCGCCTCAGCCGAGGCGCGGCCGATCAGTTGCTGGCAGCGCTGGCCACGGCCGATGCGGCCTCCACCGCCACAGCGGCTTCGCTGGCAGGTGCCGATGCGCCCGAAGCTGCGCTTTCGCTGTGCTCCACTTCGATGCCGTGCTTCTCACCGCCCATGTCGATGTTGCCACCGCTCTTCATCAGCACGAAAATGGCCAGGACCGCGAAGGCCACAAAGGCCACCAAAATCTTCCACATGGGATTCTCCTGAAAGTGGTTCACAAAGATGGATGCCTGTTGGGCATCGGCGCCACCCGGCGTGGGGCAGCGCGGGACATTGTGCGTCACACCCAGGGGGGCACTCTCTTGGTAGCTTCCCGGGGGCGGGCATGAAAAAAGCCCGGCAGAGCCGGGCTTGATGCGTGTCAGGGGCTGAACTCGTCAGTGCAGCCCTTGGCAGGGGGCGGATCAGCTCAGTTGCTGGCTGACCAGCTTGGTCAGTTCGAACATGGTGACCTGGTCTTTGCCGAAAATGGGCTTGAGCTTGGCATCGGCATTGATGTTGCGCTTGTTGGCCGCGTCTTGCAGGTTGTGGGCCTTGATGTATTCCCAGACCTTCTTGGTGACCTCGGTGCGGGGCAGCGGGGCAGCACCGATCACGGCGGCCAGCAGCGGGCTGGGGGTCAGAGGCTTGAGGAAAGCCGCATTGGGGGCGCGCTTGGCTGCCGGAGCCTTGGTGCCTTCGGCCTTGGCCGGGGCTTTCTTTGCAGTTGCCATGTGTATCACTCCAATTTTGGTGAGTCAGATCTGATTCGAGCCCAGATGTTGGCCGCATGTGTGTGCAGCGATCTGGGGCTTGCCTCGGCGATGGTAATGCTTTTCCTGGGCAAAACCGCCTGGTGGCACCCTTTGTACCGTGTCGTCGCCCGTGAAAATCACATGGTGGTGGCCTTTGGTGTTCAATCGGGGGGCGCGTTTTCCGCGAGCTGTCCTATTTTCCCGGAGTTCTGGATGTTGCCTCAAGCCGTGTTGGCCCAGCCTTTCCACCTGCCACGCGGTGGCGTGGTGAAGAACCGTGTGTGCAAGTCGGCGATGAGTGAGGCGCTGGGCACACGTCAAGGGCGGGCCACGCCCGAGCTTGCGCGCCTGTACGGGGCCTGGGCCGATGGCGGCGTGGGCCTGTGCATCACCGGCAATGTGATGATCGACCGATGGGCACTGGGCGAGCCGGGCAATGTGGCCATCGAAGACGACAGTCAGATGGCTGAGCTGCAGGCCTGGGCACAGGCCGCCACCCGCCACGGCACGCAGTGCTGGGTCCAGCTCAACCACCCCGGCAAGCAGGCCCCCAAAGGCCTCAACAAGGAGAATGTGGCGCCTTCGGCCGTGCCGTTTCGCAAGGACATGCAGGCCTTCTTCCCCACCCCACGCGAACTCACCGATGCCGAGGTGCGCGAGTTGATCGCGCGCTTTGGCCGTGCGGCCGGCATCGTCAAGCGCGCCGGCTTCACGGGCGTGCAGATCCATGGCGCGCATGGTTACCTCGTGAGCCAGTTCCTGTCGCCGCACCACAACCAGCGCAGCGATGAGTGGGGCGGCTCGGCCGAGAAGCGTCGTCGTTTTGTGCTGGCCGTGCTGGCGGCGATGCGCGCCGAGGTGGGGGCGGACTTCCCCATCGGCATCAAGCTGAATTCGGCCGACTTCCAGCGCGGGGGCTTCACGGAGGAAGAGTCGCTCGACACCATCCGCGCCTTGGCGCAAGCGGGCATCGACCTGATCGAGATCTCGGGTGGGACGTACGAGGCGCCCGCTATGACGGGCGTGAAGACGGCGGACGCCCCGGTGAGGGAGAGCACCCGCCAGCGCGAGGCCTACTTTCTGGCATTTGCCGAGAAGGCGCGCCAGGCGGTGTCCGTGCCGCTGGTGGTGACGGGGGGCTTTCGTTCGCTGGAGGGCATGGCGGCGGCGCTCACGTCGGGCGCGGTGGACCTGGTGGGTCTGGCGCGGGCTGTGGCGATCGAGCCGGATGTGGTCAACCGGCTGTTGAGCGGGCAGGCCCCTCGTGAGCAGGTGCGGCCGATCAAGACGGGCATCCCGCCGATCGACCGCATGGGGCTGATGGAGGTGAGCTGGTACACCGGACAGCTCAAGCGCATCGGGCGTGGCGAGGCGCCGCGGCCGAACGAGAGCGCCTTGTGGGTCTTTTTGAAGACCGTGTTCAAGCAAATGGGGTGGGGGCGCAAGAAGCGGCCCACGCGGCTGCGGGCGACGTGAACGGTTGACGCGGTTGTCGCCCTCAGGGGCGCACCAGCAGCCCTCGGTGGATGTCGGGCACGGTGGAACAGCCGCACAGGGCCATGGCGATGGCCAGCTCATCTTGAAGCAGGCGCAGCACATGCGCCACCCCGAGGGCGCCCACGGTGGCCAGGGCGTAGACATAGGGGCGGCCAATCAGCACTGCCTGTGCCCCCAACGCCAGCGCCTTGAGTACATCGGTGCCCCGGCGGATGCCGCCATCGACCAGCAGGCATACATCGCCCCCCACCGCATCGGCGATGCGCGGCAAGGCCCAGGCGCTGCTCACGGCCGTGTCCAGTGTGCGGCCGCCATGGTTCGACACGATCAGGCCGTGAACGCCCAGACGCAAGGCTTCACAGGCATCGTCTTCGTGCAGCACGCCTTTGAGCAGGATGGGCAGCCGGGTCTGGGTCTGCAGCCAAGCGATGTCCGACCAGGTCGGTGCCTGGGCCAGCACGGTCTCCCAGCCTGCGTCCGCCTGGGCGCGCAAGGGCGGCGTGTCGAGGTTCACCTGCATCCCGGCGGGCATCTGAAAATGGGCGCGCCGCTCGCGGTCACGGGCACCGTGGGTGGGCGCATCCACGGTCACCACCAAGGCTTCATAGCCAGCTGCCTCGGCGCGTTGCACCAGGGCCAGCGTGGCACCTCGGTCGGCTTGCAGGTACAGCTGCATCCACAACGGGCCGTGTCCGGGTTCGCTCAAGTAGGCTTGCGACACCTCTTCCAGTGGGCTGCTGGCCTGGGTGCTCAGGATCAGGCCTGCGGCCTGGGCGGCGGCGGCATAGGCCACGCCGAGCTCGCCATCGGGGTGGGCCAACTGGTGCGCGGCCACCGGGGCCAGCAAGATGGGGTGGGCCAGTGGGCGGCCCAGCAGCGTGGTGCGCAGGTGCGCGCCGTGCAGGGGCTTCAACACTCGAGGGTGCAGCAGCCAGTCCGACCAGGCTTGCCGGTTGGCTCGCAGGGTGAGCTCGTCCGCCGCTCCGCCACTGAGGTAGGCCCAGGTGGCTTCGGGCAGGCGGGCTTGGGCGTGTCGCGCATAGTCTTCCAGATTGACCACGTCCTCTGGAATGTGTCGCGAGGGCGGCTGCGCTGCCATCAGGTGTCTGCCCACAGGCGCAGCAGGTTGTGATACGTGCCGGTCAGGCCCACCATGGGGCCGCTTTCGCCGTGGGCGTCGCGCAGGCGCATGAGGTTCATGTCCAGGTCGAACAGCAGACGGCGCTGATCGTCGCTGCGCACCATGCTTTGGACCCAGAAGAAGCTGGCGACCCGATGGCCTCGCGTGACGGGCTCGACGCGGTGCACGCTGGTGCTGGGGTACAGCACCATGTCTCCGGCCGGCAGCTTGACGCGCTGCTGGCCGTAGGTGTCGTTGATGACCAGTTCGCCGCCGTCATAGTCGGCAGGGTCGGCGATGAAGAGGGTGCAGCTGACGTCAGTGCGAACCTTCTCGGCCGTGGCGGCGACGTGCATCACGGCACCATCCACATGATCGCCGTAGAAATTGGTGTCCCCGCCATAGCGGTTGAACTGCGGCGGGAAGATCTTGCGGGGCAGGGCGGCCGAGAAAAACAGGGCATTGCGGTTGAGGGCCTGCAACACCAGTTGCTGGGCGGCTTTGGCCGTGTCCGTGCCGGTGGTGATTTGTTCGTTGTTCTTGGCCTGCACCGCTTGGGTGCCGGCGGTGGCGCGCCCATCGCGCCATGCGGCTTCGTCCAGGAGGCTGCGCAGTTCGCGCAGTTCGTCTGAGGTCAGGACATCAGGGATGTGAAGCAGCATGGCGACGAGGGCGTGGTGGAACTTAGAACGAGGCTTTCAGCGAGACCTGCACGCTGCGGGCCGCACCGGGCGCGTAGAAGCCGCGGTAGAGCGAGTCAGCATACAGCTCGTCGGTCACGTTGGTCACGTTCACCTTGACGCTCATGCTTGAATCGATCTTGTACTCGGCCATCAGGTCCAGCGTGGTGAACGCGTCGGCCATGAGGGCGCGGTTGCCTTCCGGGTTCTGTTCGCCGCGGTGGTTCAGGCCGCCGCCCACGCGCCACTTGGGGGCCAACTGGTAGGTGGTCCACAGGCTGGCGCTGTGCTTGGGCGTCAGGCCAGGGCGGTCACCAAGACGCTGGGCATTGCCGGTGAGCACATTGCTCTTGTCGATGCGTGCCACCGGAATCCAGGTGTACGACAGGTAGGCGTCCCACTTGGGTGTGATCTGGCCGGCGATGTCGATGTCCAGGCCCTTGGCATGACGCTTGCCTGACAGCAGTTGCTGCGCGGCGGCCGTATCCGGGTCGGTGTTGCGTTCGTTGTACTTCTCTGTGTAGAAGGCCGATGCATTGACCGACAGGCGTTGCTCGAAGAGGTCCAGCTTGGTGCCGATCTCGAAATTGCGGCTCTTTTCTGCCGGCGTGTTCGCATCCTTGGTGCTGGGGCCTTGCACGGCGAACTGGTAGGTGTCACCCGACGTGTTGAACGATGTGCCGTAGGACGCGTGGAAAGAGGCCCAGTCGCTGGGTTGGAACAAGGCGCCCAGGCGCTGACTGGTCAGGTTGTCCGCGCGATCGAAGTGCCCGCCGGTGGCGGTGTCATAGCTGGCCTTGAACCGATCATGACGCAGGCCGGCCAGCAGCTTGAACGTCGGGCTGATTTCCAGCATGTCCTGGACATACAGACCCAGATTGCGCGAGGTGAATTCATTGAACGCCGCTGGCGCGCGTGTGTCGGCGATGCTCTGACCAGCGTCGGGATGGCCCACCGTGGTGTCCGGGCGAACGCCGCCAGCGTAGCTGTTGGCGCGCTTGGCTTCGTCCTGAGACCAGTCCAGACCTGTGATCAGGTTGTGGCGCAGGCCTGCCAGCTGGAATTTGTTGCTGTAGTCGCTTTGCAGCACGGTGCCATCGGTGACGGCGATGCGGCCCTTTGAGCCACGACGCAGGATGGTGGCATCGCTGAGGTTGGCAGGCGTGGTGGCGACGCCGTTGGTGGTGCCGAAGGACACGGTCGTGGCCCATAGTTCACGCTTGTAGCGGCCATGGCGCAGCGTGGTCTTGAGTTCCCCGCCATCGCCGAAACGGTGCAGGTGGCTGAGCGTGCCGTACGTCGCGTGACCGCGGTTGTAGTCGCTGTCCATGCCGTAAAAGTTCTTGGCATCCAGGGTGGGCACGATCTTGCCGTTGACGCTGAACCAGGGGTGGTTGTAGATCGGGTTGTTGTCGTACTCCAGGTGGAAGAGGCCAACCGTGAACTCATCGTCTGTGCCGATGCCCCAGCGGTAGGTGGGCGCAATGCCCTTCTTGGAAACGGTGGCGCCGTCGTTGTTGGCTTCCTGAACCATGGCGTTGATCCGCAGTGCCGCCGCGTCGCCGGTCTTGATGTTGAAATCCCCGGTCAGTCGCACTTCCTTGCCGGTGCCCAGGGCGGCTTCCACCTCATGCTGGGTCATCAGGAACGGTTGCTTGCTGACCTGGTTGACCACACCGCCCGTGGAGCCGCGGCCGAACAACATCGAGGCCGAGCCCTTGAGCACTTCGACGCGGTCGTTGTTGAAGGTGTCGCGCTCATACAGCGAGGGGTCACGCATCCCGTCGATATAGAGGTCGCCGGCTTGGCTCAGTGAGAAACCACGCAGGCGCACGTCCTCTTCGCCCGTTTCGCCGGCCTGGAAGGTGATGCCTGCCGTGGTGCGCAGCAGGTCTTTCAGGTCATCGAGGTTGCGGTCATCCATCAGCTTTTCCGTCACCACAGTGATGGATTGGGGCACGTCACGCAGGGCCTGTTTGCCCTTGCCGATGCTGGTTGAGACGGCTTGGTAGCTCGTCTTGGCTGCAGGCTTGCGGTCGGCCTGAGCCTTGACCGACACCGACGGCAAAGTCTGCACGCTGGCGTCTTCGGCCGGGCTCACCTGCGCGCTGGCGGGAGCGGCTTCAGGGGCGGCAACGCTTTGGGCCAGCGCGGCCGAGCCGATCAGGCTCAGACCCACACCGGCGGCCAAGGCGCCCAGGGGCAAAGCTGTCGAGCGGGGGCTACCCTGGGCGGGCGCGGGGGACAACACAGTACGGGACATGAACCAAGTGCTCCAAAAATGAAAGCCCTCTCACAGGGCGAATCGTTCCCGCGGGGCATGACCAAGTGGTTGCTGCGGATAAAGTAGAGCAAATGATAATGATTCGCAATAGCAATGTAAAGCCGTGCGTTGTATTCATGCACGCGCCACACGACAACGCCGGCACCCAGGCCGGCGTTGCGTCTCACCTCGACGAGCCCGTCGGGCTCATCCATCCGCTCAACGGCTCACCGTCTTGCTCGGCCCAATCTTCGGCGCGGTCTTCACGCTCCAAATCATCGTGATGGCCAAAATGCCGATCACCACGCCCAGCGACACCAGCACCGGGATCTTGTAGAGGTCGATCACCAGCATCTTGGTGCCGATGAACACCAAGATCACTGCCAGGCCATAGTTCAGCAAGTGAAACTTGGCCGCCATGGCCGCCAGCAGGAAGAACATCGCCCGCAGGCCCAGGATGGCGAAGATGTTGGACGTCAGCACGATGAAAGGGTCGGCCGTGATCGCATAGATGGCGGGAATCGAGTCCACCGCAAAGATCACGTCCGTGAAGCCGACCAGCGTCACCACCAGCAGCAGCGGGGTGGCAATGCGGGCTCCGTTTTGCACGGTCCAGAAGCGCTCGCCATCGAAGTGCTTGCTCACGGGCATGACCTTGCGCAAGATCTTCAGCGCCGGGTTGTCTTCCAGATCGGACTCCTCATCGGCACCGCGCCACATCTTGATGCCCGTGAGCAGCAAGAAGGCGCCGAACACATACAGGATCCAGTGGAACTCCGCGATCAACCAACCGCCGATCAGGATCATCACCGTGCGCAGCACGATGGCCAGGATGATGCCGATCATCAGCACCCGCTTCTGGTAGGCCGCCGGCACCGAGAAGTAGGTGAAGATCATCAGGAAGACGAAGATGTTGTCCACCGCCAGCGACTTCTCGATGAGGTAGCCAGTGAGGAACTCCAGCGCCTTGGTGTGGGCCACGGCCGCGCCCTGATCTTGCGCAAAGGCCCACCACAACAGCCCCGTGAAGGCCAGGCTCAGAGCCACCCAGATGGCCGACCATCGGATCGCCTCCGGCACGGTGACCTCGTGAGCGCCTTGTTTCTTGAGGACCACGAAGTCCACGAACAAGGCCAACAACACAAAAACGATGAAAACGGACCACAACCACAGTGGGGCTAGGGTATGCATGCAAACTCCTCTCGGCACGAACATGGGCAACCCACCCTGGGTTGCACAACATGAAGCGCCGAAAGGTCTTGCAAAGCAGACAGGCGTCTGCCGTGTGCCCCGGATGGGTGGCCCAGGCGGGCACCCAACGTGTTGACGAGGCGTCACCCGCGCATGAGCGTGGTGCTACTCCCCCTTCGGTCTGCGCAAATGATACCCAAGACCGCGAACCCCTGCGGTGAGCGTGGGGGCATGGGCAAAAAAAAGGCCGCCAAGAGGCTGGCCCCTTGGCGGCGAAGGAAGAGAAGGTGGAGCCCCACGCTCCACCTACACCATGGCTGGTGTCGCTGGCGACCACAAGGAGAGCGTGTGGTCGCTTGCATGAATGTTAATGCGAATCATTCGCAAATGATGCATTAACCATGTTGCTAGAATGGTCACATTAGCTGTCGTCTCGCAGGTCGGCTCGCTGCTGACGCTGCCAGACCTTGAGACGGGCATCCATCACGCTCAGCTCGATCACATCGGCCGCGTTGGGGCGCCGAAAGCGCTGGTGCGCCCCCTGGATGCGGTCGATGGCGCCGGGCAGGTCACCCAGCGCAGCGGTGGCTTCGGCATCGGCCCGGATGGCGCGAAGCGGCTGGTCCAGTCGGCGCCACAGCTCCGACAGCAGAGCCCAGGCGGCGGCATCCTGCGGGTGCTGGCTGACATGGGGCTGCAGCTGGTTGGCGGCCTCGCGCCAGGTGCTGACCTGGGTGCTGCCGGCCGGTTGGGCCAGTGCCAGGCGGGCATTCAGCAGCAACTCGGGGCGACCCGCCGAGGGGGACACCATCGGCGAGGGCAAAGCGGGTCGTGCCAGAACCGTCGCGGCCTCCTGCGGGCGCTGCGCTTCCAGCAGGCCGTCGGCCTCGCTCAGTGTCAGGATGCGCCACACCAGGGGTTGTTGTGCAGCGGGCAGGTTCATGGCGGCTTGGCGGGCCTGGGCCATGGCGGCCGCAGCGCCGGCCACTTGACCGGTGCGTTGCTTCGCCAGGGCCACGGTGTAGTGCACACGCACCTGCTGTAAGGGGCTGGCGCCTTCGGGCTGGGCCAGGGTGGCCAGCCGATGCAGGGCATCGCTGCGCGGGTCCATCAGCACCTGGGCGCGGGCCGACATCAGGGCATGCCAAGCCGTCCGCTGGTGCTCGGAGGGGCCCGTCTGCAGGGCGCGTGTCCAGCCATCGGGCCCCATGCGCGCGCGCGCCTCGCCGATGCGCTCGCTGGTCAGCGGGTGGGTGCGCAGATATGGGAAGCTGCCGTCGTCATTGAGGCGCGAGGCCTGCTGCAGGTGTTCGAACATGCGCGCCATGCCGCCGGGCTCGAAACCCGCTTCGGACAGCACCGTGAAGCCGACCCGGTCGGCCTCGCGCTCCATGTCGCGCGAAAAGTTCAACTGCCCCTGGATTGTGGCAGCCTGCCCGCCGTAGATCAGGGCCTGGGCGGCGGCCGGGTTGCGACTGGCCGCCAGGATGCCCAGCACCATCGAGGCCATGCTCATCCACGAGGTGCGGGCCTGCTGCCCCATCATGCGGGCGATGTGGCGTTGCGTCACGTGCGACAGCTCGTGCGCCAGCACCGAGGCCAGCTCATCGGTCGTCGTGGTCATCGCCATCAGGCCCAGGTGCACCCCGATGTAGCCCCCGGGCAGCGCAAACGCGTTCACCGACTTGTCGCGCACCAGGAAGGGCTCCCAGGCGTGGCTGTCGTCCAGGTCCGGGCCGATCTCACCGCGCTGGCGGGCCGCACTCAGCAGGTCGCCCCACAGCGCCTGCACATACTCCAGCACCAGCGGGTCGTCGATCACGGCCGGGTCGCTTCGGATCGCGCGCATGATGCGGTCCCCCAGACGGCGTTCAGCCCGTGGCGACAGATCTTGTCCCACCGCGTCGCCAAGGGCCGGCAAGCTCAAGGGCGCGGCGGGAGGGGGGCTTTCCTGCGCCAGCACGCCGGTGCTCACGGGCACCGTGCACAGGGCCAGCGCCAGGGCGCAGGGCCAGTGCGGGAGGCGCTGACGCGACGCCAGCGCCGCAAGTCGGTGGAGACCGCCGGTCAAAGGAGGGAGCAAGGCCATGAACGCAAAAGTCGAACGAGACGGTGCAGTATGCTGCGAAGCCATGTCCTTGAGAGCCTGCGGGTGTCTCAAAGTTCGGCTTCTTGAATTTCTTTACGCAGCGCCATGACCGAGTTGACCCATTTCGATCCGCAGGGCCAGGCCCACATGGTGGACGTGTCCGCCAAACCTGCCACCGTGCGGGTGGCGGTGGCCCAGGGCCGCATCGTGATGCTGCCCAGCACCCTGGCGCTGATCGCCCAAGGCCGTGCCGGCAAAGGCGACGTGCTGGGGGTGGCTCGCATCGCCGCCATCCAGGGTGCCAAGCGCACGGCCGACCTCATCCCGCTGTGTCATCCGCTGGCGCTGTCGAAGGTGGCCGTCGAGTTTGAACTGGACGACGCGGCCAGCGCCGTCACCTGCCGCGCCACGGTGCAGACCGTGGGCCCCACTGGCGTCGAAATGGAGGCCCTCACTGCGGTGCAGGTGGGCCTGCTCACCATTTACGACATGTGCAAAGCTGCGGAAAAAGGCATGGTCATCACCGACGTGCGCCTGCTCGAAAAGCAGGGCGGCAAGTCGGGGCACTGGCAGGCGGCCTGAGGCAGCCCACCACGCGTCGCCCTCAGGGTAGCAACTCCCGCCACGCGTAATGACGCTGCGGTGGCGCGCACTGGAAGGGCGGCTCCTGGCCTGACACCGGGGCGGCATCGCAGGCCGCCAAAAAGGCCTTGGCCGACCCATTCTTGAACTCCTTCAGCCGCGCCACCACAAAACGAGCCTTGTCGACCTCGCCATGCTCCGCCAGCGAGCGGGCATAGGCCATCATCAGGCGCGCATCCAGCAGGTTGTGCAAGGTGCGGCGAAACGCCTGCGGGGGCGGGCTGGGTTCGTCCTTGTCCACCACCGTGACATCGGCATAGTCGGCCTGGTAACCCCACCAGGGCATCTGCTTGGCAAAGGCAATCCGCCGCTCCAGACTGGAGGCACCAGGGCGCGGCGCATAGATGTTGGCGGCGGCCTGGTAGTCCAGCGCGCACCAGAGGGCCATCAGGGCCATCACCACACCACCGGCCAGTCGCCAGCGGGGGCGGCCGGCGTCGGCAGTGCGGGCTGCGCCCTGGCGTGCCGCCAGGCCCAGGCCCCAGGCAAAGGCCGTGGGCAGCAGAAAGTAGCTGTACCACAGCGGGTACTCCAGCAAGCTGTGCAGCCCCGCGGTGGTCACGATCACTGCGGCCGCGCCCACGGTGGCGGGCTCACCCGTCTGGCGCTCCTGCTCCGAGCCGGGGCGCACCAGGGCCCACCAGCCCCACCAGGCCAGCAGGCTCAGCACGATGGCCGCCGGCAATCCCAGCTCCACCGCCCATTGCAGCACCACGTTGTGCGTGTGGTCAAAAAAGGCCACAGGCCGGTTGGGGAAGGGCGTCAAGGTCCAGGCGAGGTTGAACTCACCGTAGCCCACACCCCACCACGGGTGCTGTTGGATCAGGCTCAGCACATTGGCCCATATCTTGAAACGTGACGAGGAAATGTCGCTGCTGTCATGCAGACGCGTCTCCCCCGCAAAGGCCACGGCCCGGTCGGCATGGGCCAGCAGCCACATCCCGCCCCACCAGGCGCCGTACACCAGCGGAGCGGCCACCAGCGTCACGCGCAAGGTGCGGGGCAGGCGGCGGTCCAGCACGCCCCAGGTCGTCAGGAAGACCATGGCCACCATGCCCGTGCGCGAGGCCGTCAGCACGATGCCGCCGATGCACAGGGCCACGCCCAGCGCCGCCACATCCGGGCGCAGGCGCCGACGCGCGCCCAACCAGGCCGCTGCCGCTGCCGCGAACACCAGCAGGGTGCTGAAATGGTTGGGCTGGCGCAGATTGCCCACCGCGCGGCCCGCCATGTTCGGGCTGGCAATCAAGGTGCCGTCGGCCCAGCTGGGTATGAACACCTGCACCGCAGCCAGCAGCAGGCCCACTCCCCCCGCCAGAGCCAGCGCGCCAAAGAACAGCTCCGCGATCACGTCACGTGTGGCGGCGCGGCCTTGCTGCCAGCCGCTGTGAAACGCCAGCAAGGCGGCCAAGCTCAGCCCCCCGCCCATCAGGCTCAGCCCGCCTGGCAGGGTGCCGAACGCGCCTGAACCGAAGGCCGCCGCCGCCAGCACGCCCAGCAACCCGGTCAGGGCCCAGCGGCCCGCCTGCGCCCGTGGCGCTGCAGCCGGGTCCAGCCCGCCGGGGGCGCGGCCCATCCAGGCCAGCCACAAGCCCCAGCCCAGCACGGCCAGGGCCTGGTTGTAGAAGGTCACGGAAGGTGGGTCGTGGGCCGCAATCAAGGTGGGGGCCACGATGGCCAGCAAGGCCCAGGCCCACCCGGCGGGGGACAGGGTCACAGGCGTGCGCCCCAGGGGCGGGATGCCAACATCAGGTGTGCTCATGGGCCGTTATTGTCAGGCCAGTCGCGCCTGCAGATTGACCTGTCTCAAGAGACGAAATCTTTTCCATGCGGCGTGTCGATGATCCAGACAAACCCCCATGTCATGCCCTTGTCATCGGGCTTGGACATGGGCACACTGGATTTCCGGGTGGCGCACAAAGCATCTCTCAGGTGCCCAGTCAGCCGGTTGTTTTCAACCCCCCTGCTCTCGAAAGGAGGCAGTATGAATTTGACGATCAGTGGCCACCATCTTGAAGTGACTCCCGCATTGCGCGAGTACGTGATGACCAAGCTGGAGAGAGTGACCCGTCATTTCGACCAGGTCGTGGACATCACGGTGCTGTTGTCGGTTGAAAAGCAAAAGGAAAAGGAACGTCGCCAGAAAGCGGAAGTGACTTTGCACGTCAAGGGCAAGGACATCTTCGTGGAAAACTCGCACGAAGACCTCTACGCTGCCGTTGACCAGTTGATGGACAAACTGGACCGTCAGGTCTGCCGTCACAAGGAACGTACCCAGGATCACCAACATGAATCCATCAAGCACCATGACCTCGGAATGGATGCCATGCAATAAGCACGCGGTTGACCGCGTTGTGAGCAGTGTGCTTGGTGTGGCCTGATTGCGGGTCGCCAGCGCAGGTAAGCACCAAGTTGACGGCCCTCAGGGGCCGTTTTTCATGGGCGAAGGGTCGCCGCAGCCTGTGTGACTTGCTGCGGCGCAGCATTAGGCGCAAAATCCGGTTAAACCCCAGTCTTTTTCCTATAATCCGCCGCTTACCCCTCCCCCTCGTCGGGGCATGGCCTTTGCCGCCCAGCCTGCTTGTAACCAGATGAACCGTCTTTCCGCCATCCTTCCCGCCAGCCAGGTGCTGGTGGATGTGGACGCCACAAGCAAGAAGCGCGTCTTCGAAGCGGCAGGCTTGCTGTTCGAGAACCAGCATGCCATCGCTCGGGCCACGGTCACCGACAACCTGTTTGCGCGCGAACGCCTGGGCTCCACGGGCTTGGGGCACGGCGTGGCCATCCCCCATGGCCGCATCAAGGGCTTGAAGCACCCGCTGGCGGCGGTCATCCGCCTCAGCCACCCGATCCCGTTCGACGCGCCCGACGACGAGCCCGTCAACCTGCTGATCTTTCTGCTGGTGCCCGAGGCCGCCACCCAAAGCCACCTCGAGATCCTCTCGGAGATTGCGGAAATGCTCTCCAACCGCGAACTGCGTGAGCGTTTGCGCACCGAAACCGACGCCGTCGAGGCGCATGGCCTCATCGAGCGCTGGCAACCCCTCAAATCGGTAGCCTGATCCGACCGCAGGCTTGCGCTTGCGGCATCATGGGGCTCTGAGTAGGACGCCCCCCACCTTATGCCCGTGAGCCTCAAAGAACTTGCCATCATCAGCGCCGAGGCGCTGTTCGAAGCCAACCGACCGGCCCTGCACTGGGAGTGGGTGGCCGGACATGCCCACCCTGAGCGCCGGTTTGACGAAGCCGCCGTGCAGTTCGCCCAGTCCGCGGCCGACCTGGTTGGCTATCTCAATTACATCCATCCCTATCGCGTCCAGATCGTCGGGCGTCGCGAAACCGCGTATTTCACGAACGCCACCCCCGAGGATCAGGAACGTCGCATCCAGCGCATCGTGACCCTGGAGCCCCCAGTGGTGGTGGTGGCCGATGGAGAGGCGCCCTCCGAGAAGCTGATGGCCATGTGCGGCCGCGCCGGCATCCCGTTGTTTGTGACCCAAGAGCCTGCGGGGCACGTCATCGACGTGCTGCGCGGCTACCTCACCCATCACTTTGCCGAGCGCATCACCCGCCACGGCGTGTTCATGGACATCCTGGGCTTGGGCGTGATGCTCACCGGCGAGTCCGGCCTGGGCAAGAGCGAGCTGGGCTTGGAGCTGATTTCCCGTGGACATGGCCTGGTCGCCGACGATGCGGTCGATCTCTACCGCGTCTCGCGCACCGCCATCGAAGGCCGTTGTCCCGAGCTGCTGCAGAACCTGCTGGAAGTGCGCGGCATCGGCCTGCTCGACATCAAGGCCATCTTTGGGGAAACCGCGGTGCGTCGCAAGATGCGCCTCAAGCTCATCGTGCACCTGGTGCGCAAGGAAACCATGGAGCGCGAGTTCGAGCGCCTGCCCTATGAGCCCCTGTACGAAGAGGTGATGGGGGTGGCCGTGCGCAAGGCCGTGATCGCCGTGGACGCCGGCCGCAACCTGGCCGTGCTCGTCGAAGCCGCCGTGCGCAACACGGTCTTGCAACTGCGCGGCATCGACACCTACAAGGAATTCACCGAGCGCCACCAGCGCGCCATGGAGCGCGGTGGTCGTTGAGGTGGGGGTTCAACCGTGATGGTGTGAGTGCCCGCCGGTGCCGGCCTTGGTCTGGCATTCCGGTCGGTTGCAGACCACGTACAGCGACAGGGCGTGATCCTGCAGCTTGTAGCCGCGCTCTTCGGCGATCTGCTGCTGACGCCGCTCGATCTCGGCGTCGTAAAACTCTTCCACCCGGCCACAGTGCACGCACACCAGGTGGTCGTGGTGCTGCCCTTCGTTCAACTCGAACACGGCCTTGCCGGCCTCGAAGTGGTTGCGCGACAGCAGGCCGGCCTGCTCGAACTGCATCAGCACGCGGTAGACCGTGGCCAAGCCAATGTCCGAGCCCTCATTGAGCAAGACCTTGTAGACCTCTTCGGCCGTCATGTGGCGCTGCGCGGCCTGTTGAAAGACCTCGAGGATCTTGATGCGCGGCAAAGTGGCTTTGAGCCCGCTGCTCTTGAGTTCTTCTGCGTGATTCATGGTGGGCTCCGTCGTGCGGGCAGTTCTTGATCGGCCCCGCTAGAATGCCCAATGATATCGACATGGCTCCGACCTTTGAAACCGTCGGGCCATCTTGGTGCGCCTTTTGTGTCCTTCCGTATGAACCGAGCCTCACCCATGACGCAGACCCCGCTTCGCCGAGCCCTCCTTGCCTTGGCCCCCGTCGTGCTGTTGACCGCCTGTGGCAGCACGGGCAACGCGTCCTGGAGCAAGCCCGAGACCCTGTTCGGTCTGCTGGAGCCCTACCGCGTCGACGTGGTGCAGGGCAACGTCGTCACCCAGGAGGTGATGGCGCTGATCCAGCCCGGTCTGGGCCGCGCACAGGTGCGCGAGATCCTGGGCACGCCGCTGCTGGCCGACCCCTTCCATGCCAACCGCTGGGATTACGTCTTCACCATCCGTCGCCAGGGCGTGGCCGACCAGAAGCGCAACATCACCGTCTTCTTCGAGAACGATGTGGTGGCCCGTTTTGACACGGCCGAGTTGCCTGCTGAAAATGACTTCGTGGCCTCGATCGCCAAGCCGCTGGATCGCAAAGACCCGCCCGCCAACCTGACGCCCGAGCAGATCGCCAAACTGCCCGCGCCGGCCCAGAGCCAGTCGGGGGCACCCAGCCCCCAGGGGGCGGTGCGCAGCTATCCGCCGCTCGAAGGCGGCACCCGCTGAGCGGGGCCTGAGTTCCCTTTCTGCCGTTTTGACATCCCGGCCCCGTCCGGCGGGGCCCCTCTTGACCGTCTACCGAGTATCCGCATGAGCACCGCCGCTTCCACCCCTGCCAGCCACTCCCTCCACGCCATCGCGATCGCGGGCGCCTCGGGCCGCATGGGGCGCATGCTGATCGAAGCCATCCAGAATGCGCCAGATGCCCGCCTGGCTGGCGCGCTCGACATCCCCGGCAGCCCCGCCCTGGGGGCCGATGCCAGCGCCTACCTGGGCGTGAACAGCGGCGTCCTCATCACCCCCGACCTGCACGAGGGCCTGAAGAACGCCAAGTACCTGATCGATTTCACGCGTCCGGAAGGCACCCTGGCGCACCTGCGGGTCTGCCGTGAACTGGGCGTCAACATGGTGATCGGCACCACCGGTTTCACTGACGAGCAAAAGGCCGAAATCCAGGATGCCGCGCGCGACATCGCCGTCGTCATGGCCCCCAACATGGCCGTGGGTGTCAACGTCGTCTTCAAGCTGCTGGCGCAGGCCGCCAAGGCCCTCAAGGAAGGCTACGACATTGAGATCATCGAGACCCACCACCGCCACAAGGTCGACGCCCCCAGCGGCACGGCCCTCAAGATGGGCGAAGTGGTGGCCGAGGCCGTCGGGCGTGACCTCAAGGAATGCGCCGTGTATGGCCGTGAGGGCGTGACCGGTGAGCGTGATCCGTCCACCATCGGCTTTGCCACCATCCGTGGCGGCGACGTGGTGGGCGACCACACCGTGCTGTTTGCCGGCATCGGCGAGCGCATCGAGATCACGCACAAGTCCTCCAGCCGCGCCACCTATGCACAAGGCAGCCTGCGCGCCGTGCGTTTCCTGGCCAACCAGCCCCATGGCCTGTTCGGCATGGACGACGTGCTGGGTTTGAAGTAAACCGACCGGCGCGCGCACCGCACCATGCAGGGCTTGGCAACGTACTGGCAGCAAGCTGACACCGTGGGCCGTGCCGTGGCCCTGGTGCTCTTGCTGATGTCGCTCAGCGCCTGGGCGGTCATCTTCTGGAAAGCCTGGCTGCTGACGCGGGCCCGTCGTGACTTGGCGGTGGGCACGGCGGCGTTCTGGCGTGCCGCAGATCTGAGCTCTGCCCACTCCGCCTTGCGCACCTTCGACCGCGATGGCGTCTTACTGCCTTTGGTCGAGGCCGTGCAAGCACCGGAAGCCCCAGGCACCCTGGCCACTCGCGCTTTGCCGGAAGCCCAGCTCACCCGCCGCCTGCGCGACAGCCTGCAGGGTGTGCTCGCGCGCTTGCAGGCCGGTCAGGTGCTGCTGGCCTCGGTGGGCGCCGTCTCGCCCTTCGTGGGCCTGTTCGGTACGGTCTGGGGCGTGTTTCACGCCATGCAGGCCATCAGCCAGTCGGGCTCGGCCGCGCTTGACCAGGTGGCCGGTCCGGTGGGCGAGGCCCTCATCATGACGGCGGCGGGCCTGGCGGTGGCCATTCCGGCCGTGCTGGCCTACAACCTGTTTGGCAAGCTCATCGCAGCGTGCGAGGCCGACCTCGAAGGCTTTGCGCTCGATCTGCGCGACACCTTGCTGGCCCAGCCAGACTGAGGCAGGGACGCCATGGCTTTCGGTCGCCTGACGCGCCCCCAGGGCCAACGCCCCTTCAGCGACATCAACATGACGCCGCTGATCGACGTCATGCTGGTGCTGCTGATCATCTTCATGGTCACGGCGCCCTTGCTGACGGCCCGCCTGCCGCTCGACCTGCCGAAGGCCGATGCGCCGGCGGTGGCCACGCCACCGGCCTCCTTGCAGGTGGCGCTGCGCGCCGATGGCCGCCTCTACCTGGACGAGCAGGTGAGCACCTTGGCCGCGCTGGCCAGCCGGGCCACGGCCCTGGCGCGCCAGCAGCCTGACACCGAGGTGCAACTGCGCGCCGACCAGAGCGTGCCTTATGGTCGCGTGGCCGAGCTCATCGGCGTGATCCAGCAGGCCGGCCTGCAGCGGGTGGCCTTTGTCACCGAAGCCAAAGCGGACGCCCCACCGGCCCCCTGACGCCCCCCTTGGCGCGGGCGGTGTCGGCTTGACACGACAGCGCTGGGCGCGCCGGGGCACTGGCTGACACAGCCTCCTTGATGCAGCGCACAATGGTTTCACGTTGACTGTTGGTCAGGACCTGAGATGGCAGCCCCGAAGTTCCCCACCCAGCGATTCGACCGGGCCGATGCGGCCCTGGCTTACGTGACCCAGCTCTACGACGCGCAGATCGCGCACCTGCGTGAGGCCTTGCAGCGTTTCGTGGCGGGCGAAACCTTCCGTCATCCGGTGCGCGCCAAGTACCCCTTCGTGCGCATCCACACCGACACCGTGGCCCGCGCCGACTCGCGCCTGTCCTACGGTTTTGTGGCCGGCCCCGGCACCTATGAGACCACGCTGACCCGGCCCGACCTGTATGCCGACTACTACCGCGAGCAGTTCGAGCTGCTGCTGGGCAACCACGGTGTCTCGCTGGAAGTGGGGCTGGGCAGCGACCCCATTCCCATCCACTTCAGCCTGGGCGAGCACCAGCACCTGGAAGGCAGCCTCTCACCCGATCGGCGCCTGCTGCTGAGCGACCAGTTCGATCTGCCCGACCTCGCTTCCATGGACGATGGCATCGCCAACGGCACCTACGATCGGCGCGGTGGGGCCCCCCGGCCGCTGGCCTTGTTCACCGCACCGCGCGTGGACTACTCGCTGCACCGCCTGCGCCACTACACCGGCACCTCGCCCGAGCACTTCCAGAACTTCGTGCTGTTCACGAATTACCAGTTCTACATCGACGAGTTCGTGCGCATGGGCCACGAGCTGATGCGCCATGCCCCCGACCCAGCCCACCCGCGTGACGACGATGACTGCATCGCCTTCATCGAGCCCGGCAATGTGATCACCCGCCGCGTCGGGCAGGCCGTGGAAGCCATCGACGCCCTGGGTGCCGTGCCACCGCGCCTGCCTCAGATGCCGGCCTACCACTTGGTGCGCAAAGACCGCACGGGCATCACCATGGTCAACATCGGGGTGGGCCCGGCCAATGCCAAAACCATCACCGACCACATTGCCGTGCTGCGCCCGCACGCGTGGATCATGCTGGGCCACTGCGCGGGCCTGCGCAATTCACAGCAACTGGGTGACTATGTGCTGGCCCACGGCTACGTCCGTGAAGACCACGTGCTCGATGAAGACCTGCCGTTGTGGGTGCCCATTCCGCCGCTGGCAGAAATCCAGCTGGCGCTGGAAGGGGCGGTGGCCGATGTGACGCAGCTGCACGGCTACGAGCTCAAGCGCATCATGCGCACCGGCACGGTGGCGTCCACCGACAACCGCAACTGGGAGTTGCTGCCGCAGCGCGAGCCCGAGCGCCGCTTCAGCCAGAGCCGGGCGGTGGCGCTGGACATGGAAAGCGCCACGATCGCGGCCAACGGCTTCCGGTTTCGGGTGCCCTACGGCACCTTGCTGTGCGTGAGCGACAAGCCGCTGCACGGCGAGCTCAAGCTGCCGGGCATGGCCAACCAGTTCTACCGCGAGCGGGTCGATCAGCACCTGCGCATCGGGCTGCGTGCCCTGGAGCGCCTGCGCGCCAACCGTGCCGAACAACTGCACAGCCGCAAGCTGCGCAGCTTTGCCGAGGTGGCTTTTCAGTGATGAGGGGAGGGGCCTGAGAAGGCCCCCAACGCTCAGGCGGCCTTCAGCTCGCCGTGCAGTTCGTTGGCGGGTGCCACCTCGCGGCGGATCTGCTCGCCCGCCAGTTCGGCTGCCACGCGCAGGTCGTACGCGGTTTGCAGGTCCATCCAGTACTGCGGCGCGGTGCCGAAGTAGCGCGCCAGGCGCAGGGCCGAATCCGGGCTGATGCCGCGGCGTTCACGCACGATGTCGTTGACACGGGGGGCGGGCACATGCAGGCGAATGGCCAAGCCGCTGGCCGACAGACCGTGCGGCTCCATGAACTGGGCGCGCAGGATGGCGCCGGGGTGTACTGCTGGGGTGGTCGTCATGGAAACTCAGGAGGGGGCTGATCACTACGCAGTTGATCGTATGGGGTTTTCACCTATTCGACTGTCATTTTGGTGACAATGTGACGCGATCCATCTAACTCAGATGCCGATGTGTCCGAAAATGCATCGTTTGCGATGATGATCTCCACATGAAGCCGCGTTCGGAGCCCACCCCCCTCAGTCTCCTGCCGGCGCTCCGGACCCACCTCTGGTTTGCCAGCTGCCCCGCGCCGTTTCAGGAGGCCCTGATCGCGCGTTCGCGACTGGTTTATTTGCAGGCGGGCGAAAGCCTCTTCAACCGAGGCGGTCCACCCGAGGCCCTGTGCTGCGTGGTGGCCGGGGCCCTCAAGTTGGGTTCGGTCAATCCGGTCGATGGCAGCCAGCGCCTGACGCTCTATGTCGAACCCTATCACTGGTTCGGTGAAATCGCCCTGATCGACCAGTTGCCGCGCAGCCAGGACGCCGTGGCCGACATCGCTTCGACGGTGTTGGTGGTCTCACGCCCGCTGATCGAAGCCTGGCTGGAGTTGCACCCCCAGCATTGGCGCGATCTGGCGCGCCTGGCCTGCGGCAAGCTGCGCCTCATGCTCACGGCCCTCGAAGACAACGCCAGCCTCTCTCTGGAGCAGCAGCTCGCGCGCCGCCTGCTGTTTTCCGTCACCAACTTCGGGCAGGCCACGCAGGGGGCGGCGCGCCGACATGTGCGGCTGCCGCAGGCCTATCTGGCGCGCATGCTGGGTGCCTCCCGTCAGACCATCAACAAGTTGCTGCGCGCCATGGAGCGCGAGCGGGTGCTGGTGCTGCGCTACGCCGAGATCGAGATCGTCGACATGGCCGCCCTGGTGGCCAAGGCGGGCTCCATTGATCCGGCCCTGATGCAGACGATCGACTTCATGGCTTCGGCGGGGGGCAAGCCCGCCTTGCCCGAGCCTGAGCCCGATCAGCCGCGCTGAGCGGCTTTCACCTTGACGCGGCTGGCCGCGGTGCGCGCCTTGGCGCGGGCGGAGTCGGTGTCATCGGCGGTGGCCAGCGCCACGCCCATGCGGCGCTTCACAAAGCTCTCGGGCTTGCCAAACAGGCGCACATCGGTGCCGGGTTCGGCCAGCGCGTCGGCCACACCTTCGAACACCACGTCCTGCGCATCGACCCCGCCGTAGATCACCGCCGAAGCGCCCGGCGCCCGCAGGGACGTGTCCACCGGCAAGCCCAGGATGGCGCGCGCGTGCAGTTCGAACTCGCTTTGCACCTGGGTGCTCAGCGTGACCAGGCCGGTGTCATGCGGGCGCGGGCTCACCTCGCTGAACCACACCTGGTCACCCTTCACAAACAACTCCACCCCGAACAGCCCTTGACCGCCGAGGTTGTCGGTCACGGCCTGGGCGATGTCGCGTGCCCGCTGCAGCGCGGTCGGGCTCATCGGATGAGGCTGCCAGCTCTCTACATAGTCACCGCTGACCTGCAGATGGCCAATCGGTTCGCAGAAGTGCGTTGCGATCTGGCCCGCTTCGGCGCCGCGACCGGCGGCGCGCACCGTCAGCAAGGTGATTTCGTAGTCAAAGTCGATGAAGCCTTCCACGATGACCCGGCCATGGCTGACGCGTCCACCCGCCATCGCGTAATCCCAGGCGGTGGCCACATCGGTGGGGCCATCGATCTTGCTCTGGCCCTTGCCCGACGAGCTCATCACCGGCTTGACGATGCAGGGGTAGCCGATGCCCGGCTGGCCGTCGCTCCCGTCGATGGCGGCCTGCAATTCGGCCAGCGAGTCGCAGAAGCGATAGGGGCTGGTGGGCAAGCCCAACGTTTCGGCCGCCAGGCGGCGGATGCCCTCGCGGTCCATGGTCAGGCGGGCTGCCCGGGCTGTGGGGATCACGCGCACCACCCCGGCCGCTTCCAGCTCTTCGAGCACCGGTGTGGCAATCGCCTCGATCTCGGGCACGACCAGATGCGGGCGCTCGGCTTCGATCAGGGCGCGCAGCTGCGCCGGGTCGCTCATCGTGATCGTGCGGGCGTGGTGGGCCACCTGCTGGCCGGGCGCATGGTCATAGCGGTCTACCGCGATGGTCTCCACACCCAGGCGTTGCAGCGCGATCAGCACCTCCTTGCCCAACTCCCCCGATCCCAGCAGCATGACGCGGGCGGCCGAAGGCGACAGCGGGGTACCCAAAGAAACGGTCTGGAGAGGGGTGGGCATGGGGCGATTCCTGTCAGGCAAAAGTGGATCGGAGCGATGGGCTCGATTGTCGCCTGAGCCGTGAATGCGGCGATGATGGGCGTCTTGCCCTTTGCTTATGCTTTCCATGTTGTCGACCCCTGGCCGCATTGGCGTGATCGCCGCCCTTCCTGAAGAACTCCAGTCCTTGCTGGACGCCATGCCCGACGCCGAGTCCATCCAGCGTGCCGGGCGCACCTTCTGGTGCGGCCACCTGCAAGGCCGCGACATCGTGGCGGTGCTCTCGCGCATCGGCAAGGTCGCGGCGGCCACCACCACCACCGTGCTGCTCACCGAGATGGCCTGCCAGCAGATCATCTTCACCGGCGTGGCCGGCGGTCTGGGCGCCGACGTGCGCGTGGGGGACGTGGTCGTGGCCGATGCGCTCTTGCAGCACGACATGGATGCCTCTCCGCTGTTTCCGCGCTACGAGTTGCCGGGCCTGGGCGTCAGCCGCCTGCACCCGCCCGCCGACCTGACCGCCCGCGTGGTGGACACCGTGCGCGAAGTCCTCAGCCCGCATGCGCTCAGCGTGAATGGCCCCTTGCGGGATGTGCACCTCGCCACCCTGGGCCTGAGCCAGCCGCGCGTCCACCGGGGCCTGATCGCCAGTGGGGACCAGTTCGTCAGCGCCGCCACCGACTGCGACACGCTGCGCCATCACCTGCCCGGCGTGCTGGCGGTCGAGATGGAGGGGGCGGCGGTCGCCCAGGTGTGCCATGACTTCGGCGTGCCCTACGTCGTGCTGCGCACCATCTCCGACCGGGCCGACGAGTCCGCCCACATCGACTTCCCGCGCTTCGTCCGGGCCGTGGCCTGCCGCTACGCCCTGGCCATGATCGAGGCCCTGCTGCAGGCCGACCGCGGGTCTTGACGCATGGCGGCGGCAGGCGGCGTGCGGCATGCTGTGCGCACCGCCGTTGTGCACCGGAGTTGTCATGAGCCGCTACACCTCGTTCCGCGACTTTTACCCTTTCTATCTGTCTCAGCACGCCGACCGCACCTGTCGCCGCCTGCACTTCGTGGGCTCCTGGCTGGTGCTGCTGGTGTTGTTCACGGCGCTCACCACCGGCAACTGGGCGTGGCTGTGGGCCGTGCCGGTGCTGGGCTATGGCTTTGCCTGGGTCGGGCACTTCTTTTTCGAACGCAACCGGCCGGCCACCTTCACCTACCCGCTCTACAGCCTGATGGGCGACTGGGTGATGTTCTGGCAGACGCTGACCGGCAAGCTGCGTTTCTGACGCCTTTGAGCAGCGGGCAAAAAAAAGCCCGAGGGCCGGGGCCGTCGGGCGGGTGTCGGTGGTGCGTCGCTGAGGACGCACGCTGCAACCGGCAATTTAGAACGGAATGTCGTCGTCCATGTCGTCAAAGCCCGTCGACGACTTCTGGGCCGGGGCCGGAGCCGGAGCCGGACGTTGTGCGGCAGCCGGACGGGCAGCCGGGCGGGCCGGGGCCGACGGGGCTTCCTGGCTGTAGTCCTCGGGGTTGCCGCCCTGGCCACCGCCATAGCCGCCACCGCCACCACCTTCACGGCCACCCAGCAGTTGCATCTGCTCGGCCACGATTTCGGTGGTGTAGTTGTCCTTGCCGTCCTTGTCCTGCCACTTGCGGGTCTTGAGGCGGCCTTCCACGTACACGGGGCGGCCCTTCTTCAGGTACTCGCCGGCAATTTCGGCCAAACGGTCGTAAAACACGACACGGTGCCATTCGGTCTCCTCGACCTTGTCGCCGCTGCTCTTGTCTTTCCAGTTGCGGGTGGTCGCCACCGACACGTTGCACACGGCCGCGCCGCTGGGGGTGTAACGCACTTCGGGGTCGCGGCCCAGGTTGCCGATGAGGATGACTTTGTTGATGGAGGCCATGGCCTGATTCCTGATGGGTGATGGTTGGTTAAAAAGGGTGCCGTTAGTTAGCCCGGCGATTATGACCGTTGCCTCCGACCTGTCCAGTCCTCAGGAAGAGGGCACTCCTTCAGGTGAGCCGGGTTGCCCCTTGGTATCCTTCGTGTCGTTCCCTTATCTCTTCAGGATTTCCCCATGTGTCAGCTGCTGGGCATGAACAGCAACACGCCCACCGACATCGTGTTCAGCTTCTCGGGCTTTGCCACGCGTGCCACCGAGCACGCCGACGGCTTTGGCATCGCCTTTTTCGAGGGGCGCGGCGTGCGCCTGTTTGTCGATCACCAGGCGGCCGTGGCCTCGCCCGTGGCCGAGCTGGTCAAGCACTATCCGATCAAGAGCCTCAACACCATCGCCCACATCCGCAAGGCCACGCAGGGCCATGTGTCGCTCGAAAACTGCCACCCCTTCGTGCGCGAGTTGTGGGGGCGCTACTGGGTGTTCGCCCACAACGGCAACCTGGTCGATTTCGAACCCAAGCTGCACAGCACCTTCAAGCCGGTGGGCGACACCGACAGCGAGCGGGCCTTTTGCTGGCTCATGCAGGAGCTGGCCAAGAGCCACGCCGCCATGCCCTCGGTGGCCGAGTTGAACCACACCCTGGGCGAGTTGGTGCCGCAGGTGGCGCGCCACGGCACCTTCAACTTCATGCTCAGTCAGGGCGAGGCCCTGTGGGTGCATTGCTCCACCCACCTGCACTACCTGCTGCGCCAGCACCCCTTTGGCCATGCCCGCCTGCAAGATCAGGACGTGGAAGTGAACTTTGCCGAGCACACCCAGCCCGGTGACCGCGTGGCCCTCGTCGCCACCGAACCCCTGACGCTCAACGAAGCCTGGGTGCCGATGCACAAGGGCCAGCTGCTCGCCTTCGTGGGCGGGCAACCGGTCTGACGCTCTCATTCAAAGTAAGGCGTGACGACTTCAGCGTGGCGCCATGCGCAGTGCGCCATCCAGGCGGATCACCTCGCCATTGAGGTAATCGTTCTCGACGATGTGGCGCACCAGGGCCGCGTACTCGTCCGGCTGGCCCAGGCGGGCAGGGTGGGGCACGGTCGCGGCCAGCGAGGTCTGCGCCGCTTCGGGCAAGGAGGCCATCATCGGCGTGTGGAACACCCCTGGCGCCACGGTCATCACCCGGATGCGGTCACGCGCCAGATCGCGTGCAGCCGGCAGCGTCATCGCCACCACGCCGCCCTTGGAGGCGGCATACGCCACCTGGCCCATCTGCCCATCGAAGGCCGCGATCGAGGCGGTGTTCACGATCACGCCACGTGAGTCGACCTCGTTGGTGCCCGGACGGGCGGGCGAGGCCAGCATGGCGGCGGCCGCCAGGCGCATCATGTTGAAACTGCCCAGCAGGTTCACCTGGATCACCTTCTGGAACGAGGCCAGCTGATGCGGGCCGTCGCGGCCATGCACTTTCTCGACGGCGGCGACGCCAGCCGCATTGACCAGCACGTCCAGGCGACCAAAACGCGTGAGTGCCTGGTTCACGGCGGCGCTGGCCTGGGCTTCATCGCTCACATCGGTGGCCTGCCACAGCCAGCGCTCACCCTGCGGATCACGCAGGCGCAAGGGGTTATCGTCCCGCGGCGCCGCACGATCGGCAATCAGCACCCGCGCACCGGCTTCCCAGGCCATCAGACTCACCGCAGCCCCCAGGCCGGAGCTGCCCCCGGTCACCAACACCACGCAATCCGCCAGCTTCATTCAAACTCCTTGGTCACCCACCTTTGGGCGTTCAACCGTTTTTAACACCACCCGTCCGTGCCGGCCAATGGCATCATCCCGGCCTGCACCACCGCCGCAGTTTGACCCTTCGCCCATGAGCATCGAGAACCTGAGCTGGGACCTCCCCCAGTTGCCCTACACCCTGAACGTCACCGTGCAGGAGCCCCACATCGACCTCATGCGCCACACCAACAACGTGGTGTACCTGCAGTGGCTTGAGGACGTCGCCTGGGCGCACTCGGCCGCCTTGGGCCTGGGGCCTCAAGAATATGAAGCACTGGGTCACGGCATGGTCGTGCGGCAACACGAGCTCAACTACCTGGCCGCCACGCGCCTGGGCGAGCGCATCGTGCTGGGCACCTGGTTGACCCGGGCCGACAAGCTGACCCTGCAGCGCCACTACCAGTTCATCCGCGAAGACGATGGGCTCACCGTGTTCCGGGGGCGCTCCGAGTTCGTCTGCGTCGATATTGCCGAAGGCAAGGTGCGGCGCATGCCCCCGGCCTTCGTGGCCGCCTACACCGGCGCCATCGTGGAGCCCAAGCTGTGAACTCTCGCGAACCGCTGGCCATCCTGCACGAAGTCTTTGGCTACACCGCCTTTCGGGGGCAGCAACAGGCCATCGTTGACCACGTCACCGCCGGGCACGACGCGCTGGTGTTGATGCCCACGGGCGGCGGCAAGAGCCTGTGCTACCAGGTGCCCGCCATCGCGCGCCACCGGGCCGGCCAGGGCGTCACCATCGTCGTCTCGCCCTTGATTGCGCTGATGCACGACCAGGTCGGCGCGCTCGAAGAAGTGGGCGTGCACGCGGCCTTCCTGAACAGCACCCTCAGCCTGGAAGACACCCAGCGCATCGAGCGCGAGATGATGGCCGGGCGCATGGTGATGCTCTACGCCGCCCCCGAGCGCGTCACCAACCTGCGTTTTCAAGCGCAACTGGCCAGCTTGCACGAGCGCGGCCTGCTCAGTCTGTTCGCCATCGACGAGGCGCACTGCGTCAGCCAGTGGGGCCACGATTTCCGTGAAGACTATTTGCAGCTCAGCATGCTGCACGAGCGCTTCCCGGACGTGCCGCGCCTGGCGCTGACCGCCACCGCCGACGACCACACCCGCGCCGACATGATCGAGCGCCTGCAATTGCAGGACGCCCGCGTCTTCATCAGCAGCTTCGACCGGCCCAACATCCGCTATACCCTGGTCGAAAAGAACAACCCGCGCCAGCAACTGTTGCGCTTCATCCGCGACGAGCACGAGGGCGACGCCGGCATCGTCTATTGCCAGAGCCGCCGCAAGGTAGAAGAAACCGCCGACTGGCTGAACCAGGAAGGCCTCACCGCCTTGCCGTATCACGCCGGCCTGGACGCCAAGGTGCGCCAGCGCCACCAGGATCGCTTCCTGCGCGAGGACGGCATCGTCATGGTCGCCACCGTGGCCTTCGGCATGGGCATCGACAAGCCCGACGTGCGCTTTGTGGCCCACCTGGACCTGCCCAAGAACATCGAAGGCTACTACCAGGAGACGGGGCGGGCGGGGCGCGATGGCGGCGAGGCCGACGCCTGGCTCACTTACGGCCTGGCCGATGTGGTCAACCAGCGCCGCATGATCGACGAGAGCCCGGCCGCCGACGACTTCAAGCGCATCCAGCGCGGCAAGCTCGACGCCTTGCTGGCGCTGGCCGAAGCCCACGACTGCCGCCGCGTGCGCCTGCTGAGCTATTTTGGCGAAGACAGCCAGCCCTGCGGCAACTGCGACAACTGCCTGCGCCCACCCGCCACCTGGGACGGCACCGACGCGGCCCGCAAGCTGCTCAGCTGCATCTATCGCTTCTGGCAGCACGGCCAGCAGCGCTTTGGCGCCGGCCACCTTATCGACGTGCTGCGCGGCAAAGAGACCGACAAGGTGCAGCAATACGGCCACCAGAGTCTGAGCACCTTCGGCGTGGGCGCTGACCTGTCCGAAAACCAGTGGCGTGCCGTGCTGCGCCAACTCGTGGCCCTGGGCCATGTGGTGGCCGAAGGCGAGTACAACACCCTGGCCTTGACCGACAGCGCCCGCGCCGTACTCAAGGGCGAAGTGCAACTGACCCTGCGTGAAGCCGCCGAGGCCCCGCGCCGCAGCAAGGCCGGCAAGGGGGCGGGCAAGCCTGCCGCGCCAGCCGACCTGACGGGAGACGCACTGGCTCGCTTCGCCGACCTGCGCGCCTGGCGTGCCGAGGTCGCACGTGAGCACAACCTGCCGGCTTACATCGTCTTCAACGACGCCACGCTGGCCGATATGGCCCGCATCGCGCCCCAGACTTTGGGTGAACTGGGGCAGATCAGCGGGGTCGGGGTCAAAAAGTTACAGGCGTATGGCGAACAGATCCTGCGGGTCCTGAAACCCTGAACCTCGCCCAAAAGTGTTGCCATAGGGCAACGAAATTACGTAAATTTCGGTCGCTCCCTAGGGGGAGCCAACGGATTTGTCCGGCTTTGGCTTGGCCCGACGCGCGTTTACTGTGCAGAATCAGCTCATCAGCTTCGGCTTGCGCCCCAACATGGCGTGACAACGCACCAAGCGCGTGCTGATGAATCCCTGAATCAAAGGAGAACCTGAATGTTCGCTAAGAAGAATCTGATCGCTGTTGCAGCTCTGGCCACCCTGGCTGTGTCGGCTCAAGCTCAATCGAGCGTGACCCTGTACGGTAACGTTGACGCTGGCTTGGCTTACTCCAAGACCAAGACCCAACCTGTTGTCGGCGCCTCCACCTCCGCCTCCACGACCAGCGTCGAGTCCTCTGTCCTGACCGACAGCTTCTTCGGCCTGAAGGGTCAAGAAGATCTGGGCGGCGGTCTGAAGGCCATCTTCAAGCTGGAAAGCTCCATCAACGTCGACACGGGCGCTGCTGCCAGCACCAACTTCTTCGGCAAGAACGCTTATGTCGGTCTGGCTGGTGACTTCGGTACCGTGAAGCTGGGCAACCAAGAAAGCCTGTTCAAGAACGAAGCTGCTGCTTTCGACGCTTTCGGTTCGTCGCGCGTTCTGTCTGTGTCTACCAACCTGTTCACAGGCCTCTCCGGCTTGGGCGGCAGCTGGCAGAACACCGTGGGCTACACCTCGCCCAGCCTGAGCGGCCTGACTCTGTCGGCTCAGCACAGCGCACGCGAAGGTAACACTGGCAAGACCGCCGCTACCGTCAACGGTGGCGCTACTGCCGTTGCCGCCAACTACACCGCCGGCGCCCTGGGCCTGTCCGCTGTGATTGGTAACGTGCGCAGCACGGCGGGTACTGCCGCTGACGAAGTGCAAAAGGCATGGTTGTTGGGCGCTTCGTATGACTTCGGTGCTGTGAAGGCATTTGCACAATACGGTCAAAACAAGTTTGAAGATGCAGCTGGTGCCGACGCCAAGGCCAAGTTCTTCCAACTGGGCGCTGTGGTGCCTGTGACCCAGAACGGTTCGGTGCACGCTTCTTATGGTCAAACCAAGGTTGAAGACGTTAAGGCTCGTCAGTTCTCGCTGGCTTACCACCACGGCCTGTCCAAGCGTACCAGCGTGTACGCCGGCGTGACCTACATCAAGGACGAAGCACTGCTGAACGATGTCGCCACCGTCGACAACACCAAGACCACTGCCGTGGCCGTTGGTCTGCGCCACGCCTTCTGATCGGGTTCAGGCCCTTGAGGCCTGAGTCTTTGATCACCAAAGCGCCCTTCGGGGCGCTTTTTTATTGCCTTGATGCGCCCCAATTCGGGGGTTTTGCCGACCAAAACGGTGCGAAAGTGAGCGTTGTTGTGAGGTGGCGACATATCACGCCTCACTGTGGTGCAGGTTGGCCTGGTTTTTGCTTTCTGCTTGGCTGTGGTGCATTTCCCTTCCACAATCCATCACAAGGACGGTGTGACAAGCAGTGACACCTTCCCGCTTCCTTCCCCTTTCATCGCTAGGAGAACTTGATGTTTGCAAAGAAATCCCTGGTGGCCGTGGCCGCCCTGCTGGCAGTCGCTGGCACCGCACAAGCCGAGTCCAGCGTCAAGCTGTACGGCTACGTCGAAGGTACGGTTGGTTCCTATGAGAACTTCAACCTGAGCACCGGCACGGTGGAGCGCACCACCGAAGTGGGCAGCGGCAACATGATGACCAGCTTCATCGGCCTGTCGGGCTCCGAAGATCTGGGCGGCGGTTTGAAGGCCGAGTTTGCGCTGGAGAGCTTCCTGGCCAATGACTCTGGTTCTACCCTGACCAACATGGCTGGCGGTTTCTGGGGCCGTGCATCGTGGGTGGGCCTGAGCGGTGATTTCGGTCGCGTGATCCTGGGTCAGTACGACAACGCCATGTTCACCTATGGTCTGCTGTACAACCCGTTCGGTTCGTCGATGGTGTTCTCGCCCACCATGGTGTCGTACTACGGTCTGTCGGGCACGGTGTTCGGTACGCCTTCGCTGGCGTCACTGGGCTATGACACCGGATGGGTGAACTCGGTGACCTACGAAACCCCGAACTTTGGCGGCTTCACGGCATCGCTGCAGGTGGCGCCGAAGGAGACCACTGCCAGTGGCGATGCCAAGGACAACTATGCTCTGTCTGCTGCCTACAATGCAGGTCCTCTGAGCGTGATGGGTGTGTACACATCGTCTGGGAAGTCCAGCTTGGCGTATACCGCACGCCAAAAGAACTATGCTTTGGGCGCCAGCTACGACTTCGGTGTGGCCAAGCTGATGGGGCAATACTCGGTTGTGAAAGACACGACGGGCGGTGCTGACGACAAGCGCAAGTTCTTCCAAATTGGTGTGGCTGTGCCTGTGACTGCTGCTGGCAACCTGATGGTTTCCTACGGTCAAACCAAGTACGACGATGGTGTGGATGAGGCCAAGCTCAAGCAGTTCTCGCTGGGCTACGACTACTCGCTGTCCAAGCGTACTGGCGTCTATGCTGCTCTGACTACCAAGAAACTGTCGGATGCCGGCATGATCGACGACACAGCTACCACCTACGCTGTGGGCCTGCGTCACGCTTTCTAAAGCGACCTCACGTCACCCCTCAAAGGCGCCTTCGGGCGCCTTTTTTCATTGGTGCCGAACAGATGCCATTGCGGTGCCATTGGCTGGCAACCGCACCGAAATGGTTCTATCTGTCGCCGTTTTAGGTGCAGCCAGCTTGGCATGCTTTCTGCAAATCTGTATACAGTTTGCCGCGGTGGCAAACCTCATTCAGTGCACCAGGAGTTGCCATGCCTCATCCGAAAGTTTTGCTTCCCGTCATGTTCGCTGCCTTGGGGGCTTGTGCCTCCGTTCAAGCACAATCGTCCCTGCAACTCTACGGCGTGGTCGACATCACGACCGGTTCGTTCCAGAGCAGTGGCACGGAAGGAAGTGCCGCCAACGCCCGCGTCACCAAGGTGGACGGCAACCAGATGGTTACCAGCTTCATCGGCTTCAAAGGGACCGAAGATCTGGGTGGCGGCTTGAAGACGGGTTTCGTCATCGAGTCCTTCCTGCGTCCGGACACCGGGGAGTCGGGACGCTTCGGTACTGCCGACCCGTTTTGGTCGCGCGCCGCCAATGTGTGGGCCCAAAACAGCCTGGGCAAGCTCACGGTCGGTCGTCAGGGCACCTTGCTGTTCGTGAACACGCTGTCGTTCAACCCACTCAGCGCGGCGTTTGGCCTGTCGCCCGCCATTCGGCTCACCTTTGGCTCGCCATGGGGGAACGACAAGTCTGACTCGGGGTGGAGCAATGCGCTGACCTACCAAACGCCCAATCTGTCCGGGTTCACCGGGGCGCTGCAGGTCCAGTTCGGGGAGGATGCGAGCAAGGGCGAGCGCACCAGCTATGCGCTGTCGGCGGGTTATGCGTCCGGCCCCTTCGCCATCGGTGGTGCATGGCAAACCTTGCGCTCCGCCGAGGCGCCTAAGTCCAATCTCATCGCGGGCCAAGCGCAGAACTTCGGCATGCTGGGGGTGAGTTACGACGCTGGCTTTGCCAAGTTCTTTGGTCAGTACGGTACTTTTGCCAACAAGGGCTTTGCGGGCGCTGCCAACATCGACACCCGTCTGTATCAGGTGGGTGCGGCGGTGCCGGTCACGAAGAGCGGCAAGCTGCTGGCGTCATATGGGCAGAGCAAAGAGGAGTCCGCCACTGGCGGGGCCGCGCTGGATGCCAAGCACGCCATCTTCACGTTGGCCTACGACCACTGGCTGTCCAAGCGCACCGACGTGTATGCGGCCTACATGCTGGATGACGAGCAGCGCACCGGGTTCAAGAAGGGGCACACCTACGTGGTGGGCGTGCGTCACGCCTTCTGATTCAGGTCGGGCGCCGCTGTCAGCGGCGCTCAAACTTGAACACCGCCTTGCTGGCCATCAGGTTCGGCCAGCGCGTCACGATCTCACCCTCGTGCACGCCGAACGATTCGAGGATGCGCAGGCCATTTTGCTCGGCCAGCACCTCGAAGTCGGCGAACGTGGCCACGCGGATGTTGGGCGTGTCGTACCACTGGTAGGGCAGGCTGCGCGTCACCGGCATGCGGCCACGCAGCACACTCAGTCGGTGCGGCCAGTGCGCAAAGTTGGGGAAGCTGACGATGCCCTGTTTGCCGACGCGGGCCGTCTCGCGCAGCATGTCCACCGTGTTGCGCAGGTGTTGCAGGGTGTCGAGTTGCAGCACCACGTCGAAGCTGTTGTCCTCGAACAGGCTCAGGCCTTCTTCCAGGTTGCGCTGGATGACGTTGACGCCGCGCTGCACGCATTGCATCACCTTGGCATCGTCCAGTTCGATCCCGTAGCCGGTGCACTGGCGGGCGTCGCGCAGGTGCGCCAGCAGGGCACCATTGCCGCAACCCAGGTCCAGCACGCGTGAGCCCGGTGGCACCAGTTGCGCGATCACGTCATGCACGTCGTGTTGGCTCATGCTCTCTTCCCTCACACCGCCACCTTCAGGGGCTGGCCCTGTGAGGTGATCAATGGCGCCTGCGCTGCTTGCAGCTCCTGCGCAATCCGCTCGAAATAAGCGCGCACCACACCGTGGTAACGCGGGTCGTCCAGTAGGAAGGCGTCGTGGCCGTGGGGTGCGTCGATCTCGGCATAGCTCACGTCGTGGCGGTTGTCGACCAGGGCCTTGACGATCTCGCGCGAACGGGCGGGTGAGAAGCGCCAGTCGGTGGTGAAGCTGATGACCAGGAACTTGGCCAGGGCCTTGGCCATGGCGGCAGCCAAGTCGCCGCCGTGCAAGCGGGCCGGATCGAAATAGTCGAGCGCGCGGGTGATCAGCAGGTAGGTGTTGGCGTCAAAGTAGTCGCTGAACTTGTCGCCCTGGTAGCGCAGGTAGCTCTCCACCTGGAACTCGATGTCCTGGGTGCTGTAGTTGGGCGCATCGCCCAGCGTGCGTCCCACCAGCTCGCGGCCGAACTTCTCTTCCATCACGTCGTCCGACAGGTAGGTGATGTGACCGATCATGCGCGCCACGCGCAGGCCGCGGCGCGGCACCACGCCGTGCGCGTAGAAGTGGCCCTGGTGGAAGTCGGGGTCGGTGACGATGGCCTGGCGGGCCACTTCATTGAAGGCGATGTTCTGTGCCGACAGGTTGGGGGCGGTGGCCACGGCCACGCAGTGGCGCACGCGCTGGGGGTGCTGCAGCGTCCAGCTCAGGGCCTGCATGCCCCCCAGACTGCCGCCCAGCACGGCGGCCAGCTGGGTGATGCCCAGTTGGTCCAGCAGGCGGGCTTGGGCGTTTACCCAGTCTTCCACCGTCACCACCGGGAAGTCGGCGCCATAAGGCTTGCCGGTGTCCGGGTTGGTGTGCATCGGCCCGGTCGAGCCAAAGCACGATCCCGGGTTGTTGATGCCGATGACGAAAAACCGGTTCGTGTCCAGCGGCTTGCCGGGACCGATCAGGTTGTCCCACCAGCCTTCGCTCTTGGGCAGCGGGCGTCCCTGCGCGTCGGCGTGGACGCCGGCGACGTGGTGCGAGGCGTTGAGCGCGTGGCACACGAGCACCGCGTTGCTGCGGTCGGCATTGAGCTGCCCGTAGGTCTCGTAGACCAGGGTGTAGTCCTTGAGCACCGCGCCGCTTTGCAGGGGCAGCGGCGCCTCAAAGTGCATGGAAGCAGGGGTGACAACCCCGAGAGAAGACATGACGCTACGATGTTCAGAACAAAGAAAAAACCGGCCTCGCATCAAAGCAGGGGCCGGTGAGCAGCGCCCTCTTTAGCGGAATTTTTTGAGCGCCCGCAATCCGGACAAATCGGCGCTGTGAACCCAAGTGTAGCGCCAAACCGGCGCGCTGGGCGGCTCAGGCCGCAGGCGGCGCCGTGTCGGTGAAGCTGGGCCGCAGCATCAGTTTGGCGTAGAGCTTGTCGAGGTTGGGGTGGGTGGTGCGCCAATCAATGTCCGCGAAGCGGAAGTCCAGATAGCCCAGGGCGCAGCCCACCGAGATGTCGGCCAGACTGTGATGGTTGCCGGTGCACCAGGGCTTGTCGCCCAGGCCCTGACTGAAGGCCTTCAGGCACTGGTGAATCTTGTCTTGCTGGCGTTCGATCCAGGCGGGGCTGCGCTGTGCGTCGGTGCGGCCCGACCATGTTTGCTCCATGCGCGCCAGCACTGCGGCGTCCAGCAGGCCATCGGCCAGTGCCTCCCACGTGCGCACTTCCACGCGCTCGCGCCCGCCCAGGGGAATGAGCTTGCCCACCGGCGACAGGGTGTCCACGTACTCGACGATCACGCGCGAGTCGAAAACGGCCTCGCCGCCGTCCATGACGAGACAGGGGACTTTGCCCAGCGGGTTGGCTTCGGCGATGCGGGTTTCTGTGGACCACACATCTTCCAGCTCAAACTTGTAGTCGAGCTTTTTCTCGGCCAGCACGATCCGGACCTTGCGGACGAAGGGGCTGGTGAGAGATCCAATCAGTTTCATGGGTAGGGATGAGGTGGCGTTGCGGCGATTTTAGCGGTCTGACTCGAACCGGGAAGGGGGGAGGGGCAGGATGTGGCAGCTGGCCCCCAACAGAGGGAGCGGTGCGCCACCGCCCGCGGGGGCGTGGCGCGCACTTGGCAGGAGGGCTTGGCGCGGTAAAATGACCGGTTGGCCTGCACGGCACCGCGCGCAGGCGTGCTGACTCTTTTTCTCATTCGGACACCGCCATGAACCTGTCTGCTCTCTCCGCTTTGTCGCCGCTGGACGGCCGTTATGCCGCCAAGGTGGCCGCTCTGCGTCCGCTGCTGTCCGAATTTGGCTTGATGCATCGCCGCGTGCAGGTCGAGATCGAGTGGTTCATCGCCCTGTCCGATGCCGGCTTGCCCGAGTTGCCCCCGCTGTCGGATGCCTCGCGCATGTTCCTGCGCAGCCTGGTGACGCACTTCTCCGAGTCGGACGCACAGGCCATCAAGGACATTGAGAAGACCACCAACCACGACGTCAAGGCCGTGGAGTACTGGATCAAGTCGCGCTTTGCCACGCACCCCGAGCTGGAAAAGGCCGGTGAGTTTGTGCACTTTGCCTGCACCTCGGAAGACATCAACAACACCAGCCATGGCCTGATGCTCAAGGCCGCACGCGATCAAGTCATCCTGCCCACCCTCGACGCCCTGATCGGCACGATGAGCGGCCTGGCGCACAACCTGGCCGAGATCCCGATGCTGAGCCGCACCCACGGCCAGACCGCTTCGCCCACCACCGTAGGCAAGGAGATCGCCAACGTGGTGGCCCGTCTGGCCACTGCCCGTGCCCGCATCGCCGACGTCAAGCTGCTGGCCAAGATGAACGGTGCCGTCGGCAACTACAACGCCCACCTGTCGGCCTACCCGGACAAAGACTGGGAAGCTTTCAGCCAGTTGGTCATCGAGAAGCAACTGGGCCTGACCTTCAACCCCTACACGATCCAGATCGAGCCGCACGACTACATGGCCGAGCTGTTCGACGCGGTGACCCGCACCAACACCATCCTGATCGACTGGTCGCGGGACGTGTGGGGCTACATCAGCCTGGGCTACTTCAAACAGCGCACCAAGGCGGGCGAAATCGGTTCGTCCACGATGCCGCACAAGGTCAACCCGATCGACTTTGAAAACGCCGAGGGCAACTTCGGCCTGGCCAACGCGGTGCTGACCCACCTGAGCCAGAAGCTGCCCATCAGCCGCTGGCAGCGTGACCTGACCGACTCCACCGTGCTGCGCAACATGGGTGTGGCGCTGGGCTACGCCCTGCTGGGTTATGACAGCCTGGCCCGTGGCCTGGGCAAGCTGGAAGTCAACCCGCAGGCCCTGGCCGACGACCTCGACACTTCGTGGGAAGTGCTGGCCGAGCCCATCCAGACCGTGATGCGCCGCTATGCCTTGCCCAACCCGTACGAGCGTCTGAAGGAGCTGACCCGCGGCAAGGCCATCACGAAGGAGTCCATCCAGGCCTTCATCGAGACCCTGGAGCTGCCTGAAGCCGAGAAGGCCCGCCTGCGCACCATGACCCCGGGCAACTACATCGGCAAGGCCGTTGAGTTGGCTCAGCGCATCGGCAAGTAAGGCAAGGGCGCAGCCATGATCTTCACCGAGCAACTGCGCCATGCGCAGCAGCAAAACAACTCGCTGCTGTGCGTGGGCCTGGACCCCGAGCCGTCGAAGTTCCCTGGCGCCTGGAAGGGCCAGAGCGACCGCATCTATGACTTCTGTGCGGCCATCGTGGACGCCACCAAAGACCTGGTCTGCGCCTTCAAGCCGCAGATCGCTTACTTTGCGGCGCACCGTGCGGAAGACCAGTTGGAGCGACTGATGGCGCACATGCGCCGGGTGGCTCCGCAGGTGCCGGTGATCCTGGATGCCAAGCGTGGCGACATCGGCTCGACCGCCGACCAATACGCCCGCGAAGCGTTCGAGCGCTACCAGGCTGATGCCGTGACGCTGTCGCCCTTCATGGGCTTCGACACCATGGAGCCTTTCCTGAAGTACCCCGGCAAGGGCGTGATCCTGCTGTGCCGCACCTCCAACCCGGGCGGCTCGGATTTGCAGAACCTGCGCCTGGCCGATGTCGAAGGCCAGCCGCGCGTGTACGAGCACATCGCCAGCCAAGCGCAAGGCCCGTGGAACACCAACGGCCAGATGGGCCTGGTGGTGGGCGCGACCTTCCCCGAAGAGATCGCCCGGGTGCGCGAACTGGCGCCCACGCTGCCTTTGCTGATCCCCGGTGTGGGCGCGCAGGGCGGCGATGCGGTGGCGACGGTCAAGGCTGGGCTGATGACGGATGCAAGCGGGGCCATCACCGGCACCATCGTCGTCAACAGCTCGCGTGCGGTGCTCTACGCCAGCAGTGGCGATGATTTCGCCAGCGCGGCCCGTCGGGTGGCGCTGGAAACGCGGGATGCGTTGAATCAGGCGCGCCAGTCAGCCTGACACCCAGCCGTCGCTGGCATCCCGGCGGCGGGCGCCGTATGATGCTCGGTTGCCCTGAATCTGCTGGTGTGCCCGATGTCTCGCCCTGAACTTCCTGTTGATGTGTCTTCTGTCCAGCCTGCGCCGACCGGCGCGAGGCTGGATCCGCAGCACATCCACATCCGGGGTGCGCGCACCCACAATCTGAAAAACATTGACCTGGACCTGCCACGCAACCAGTTGGTGGTGATCACGGGCTTGTCGGGTTCGGGCAAGTCCAGCCTGGCGTTCGACACGCTGTATGCCGAAGGCCAGCGCCGTTATGTGGAGAGCCTGAGCGCCTACGCACGCCAGTTCCTGCAACTGATGGACAAGCCCGATGTCGACGTGATCGAGGGCCTGTCGCCGGCGATCAGCATCGAGCAGAAGGCGACCAGCCACAACCCGCGCTCCACCGTGGGCACGGTCACCGAGATCCACGACTATCTGCGCCTGCTGTACGCACGTGCGGGCACGCCGTTCTGCCCGGAGCATGGTGAACCTCTGCAAGCGCAAAGTGTGAGCCAGATGGTCGATGCCGTGCTGGCCTTGCCGGAAGACACCAAGCTGATGATCCTGGCGCCGGTCGTGCGCGACCGCAAGGGCGAGCATGTCGAGCTGTTTGCGCAGATGCAGGCCCAGGGCTATGTGCGCTTCCGTATCAACGGCCAGATCGTCGAGGCAGCGGACCTGCAGCCTCTGGTCAAGAACGAGAAGCACGACATTGACGTGGTGGTGGACCGCCTGAAGGTGCGCGCCGACATGACGCAGCGCCTGGCCGAAAGCTTTGAGGCGGCGCTGCGCCTGGCCGAAGGCCGCGCGCTGGCGCTGGAGATGGACAGCGGCGTCACGCACCTGTTCTCGGCCAAGTTCGCCTGCCCCATCTGCAGCTATTCGCTGTCGGAACTGGAGCCCCGGCTGTTCTCGTTCAACTCGCCGCAAGGCGCGTGCACCACCTGTGATGGCCTGGGCCATGTCATCGCCTTCGACCCGCAGCGCGTGGTGGCTTTTCCTTCGCTGAGCATTGGCAGCGGTGCCGTCAAGGGCTGGGACCGCCGCAACCCCTATACCTACAGTCTGATCGAATCCATCGGTCGCCATTACGACGTGGACATCGAGCAGCCCTTCGAAGAGTTGCCCGCACACGTTCAGCAGGTGCTGCTGTACGGCTCAGGCACCGAAGAGATCGAGTTCACCTACGAAGCCGACGGCACCAGCGGCAAGAAGCGCAAGGTCAAACGCTCACACCCCTTCGAAGGCATCATCCCCAACTTTGAACGGCGCTTCAAGGAGACCGACTCCAGCGCCGTGCGCGAAGAACTGGCCCGCTATCAGCAACCCAAGGCCTGCCCCGCCTGCCATGGCACGCGTCTGCGCACCGAGGCGCGGCACGTCAAGCTGCTGGATGCGCAGACGGGCGACACCAAGCCCATCTACGAAATCGCGCACGCCACGCTGGCCGAAGCGCAGCACTATTTTGACCACCTGCACCTGCAAGGCGCCAAGGCCGAGATTGCAGCCAAGGTCGTCAACGAAATCCGTTCACGCCTGCGCTTCCTCAACGATGTCGGCCTGAACTACCTGAGCCTGGATCGCAGCGCCGACACGCTCTCGGGCGGTGAGGCGCAGCGCATTCGCCTGGCCTCGCAGATCGGCTCGGGCCTGACGGGTGTGATGTATGTGCTCGATGAGCCCAGCATCGGCCTGCACCAGCGCGACAACGACCGCCTGATCGGCACCTTGCAGCACCTGCGCAACCTGGGCAACAGCGTGCTGGTGGTCGAGCACGACGAGGACATGATCCGCGCCGCCGACCATGTGATCGACATGGGCCCCGGTGCCGGCGTGCATGGTGGCCACGTGCTCGCCCAGGGTACGCCCGAGGAGGTTACGGCCAACCCAAACAGCATCACCGGGCGCTACCTGGCGCACGTGCTGCGCATCGAAGTGCCCGCCCAGCGCCACGCCTTCACCGACGAGACGCCGCGCCTGCGCGTGGTCAACGCGCGTGGCCACAACCTCCAAGGCGTCACGGCCGACTTCCCCGTGGGCCTGTTGACCTGCGTGACGGGCGTGTCGGGCTCGGGCAAGTCCACCCTGGTGAACGACACGCTGTATGCCGCCGTGGCCCGCAAGCTGTACCAAAGCCACACCGACCCCGAACCGCATGACGAGATCGAAGGGCTGGAGCTGTTCGACAAGGTCATCAACGTGGACCAGTCACCGATTGGCCGCACGCCGCGCAGCAACCCCGCCACCTACACCGGGCTGTTCACGCCGATTCGCGAACTGATGGCCGATGTGCCGGCGGCGCGCGAGCGCGGCTATGGCGCCGGCCGCTTCTCGTTCAACGTGGCCGGTGGCCGCTGCGAGGCCTGTCAGGGCGACGGCATGATCAAGGTCGAGATGCACTTCCTGCCGGACGTGTACGTGCCCTGCGATGTGTGCCACGGAAAGCGCTACAACCGCGAAACGCTGGAGATCCAGTACAAGGGCCTCAACATCCACGAGATCCTGAATCTGACCGTGGAAGCGGCGCTGACCTTCTTCAGTGCCGTACCCACCATCGCCCGCAAGCTGCAGACGCTGATGGACGTGGGCCTGGGTTACATCCGCCTGGGGCAGGCGGCGACCACGCTGTCCGGCGGCGAGGCGCAGCGCGTCAAGCTGGCGCTGGAACTCTCCAAGCGCGACACAGGGCGCACGCTCTACATCCTGGACGAGCCGACCACCGGGCTGCACTTCCACGACATCGCCTTGTTGCTCAAGGTGCTGCACCAGTTGCGGGACGCGGGCAACACCATCGTCATCATCGAGCACAACCTCGACGTCATCAAGACCGCCGACTGGCTGATCGACATGGGGCCCGAAGGTGGCTCCGGTGGCGGGCAGTTGCTGGTGGCAGGCACGCCCGAGCAGGTGGCCGCGTACGAGGGCAGCCACACCGGGCGTTACCTGCGCCCTTTGCTGTGACGACGTGAAAACGGGGCCGTTCAGGCCCCGTTGTTTTTCACAGCACAGCTCAGGCTGTCATCACGACAGCAGCGGCGCCAGCGCCCGCTCCGCATCGGTGACCGACAGGCCCATGCGCAGCGCCCAATCTTCCACCTGATCGTGGCCGATCTTGCCCACGTTGAAGTAGGTGGCATCGGGGTGAGCCATGTAGAAGCCGCTCACGCTGGCGGCGGGCATCATCGCCAGGCTTTCCGTCAGATGCATGTGCACGTCAGCGGCCTCGAGCACGCGGAACATTTCGCGCTTGACCGTGTGGTCGGGGCAGGCCGGGTAGCCCGGGGCCGGGCGGATGCCGCGGTACTGCTCCTTGATCAGCGCCACCTTGTCGAGCGCCTCGTCCGCGGCATAGCCCCAGAACTCGGTGCGCACCCGCTCGTGCATGCGCTCGGCAAAGGCTTCGGCCAGCCGGTCGGCCAGGGCCTTGAGCATGATGGCCGAGTAGTCGTCATGGTGGGCCATGAACTCGGCTTCCTTCTTCTCGATGTTCAGGCCCGCCGTCACCGCGAACATGCCGATGTAGTCGGGCTTGGCATCGCGTGGCGCGATGAAGTCGGCCAGCGAGCGGTTGGGGCGTTTGACGCCATCGACCACCGGGCGCTCGGTCTGCATGCGCAGCGGGTCCCAGCACATTAGCACCTTGCTGCGCGACTCGTCTTCGTAGATCTCGATGGTGTCGTCCTTGACCGATTGCGCTGGGTACAGTCCGATCACGCCATTGGCGGTCAGCCAGCGGCCGTCCACGATCTTCTTGAGCATGGCCTGCGCATCGGCGTAGACCTTGCGGGCCTCCTCGCCCACCACGGCATCGTCCAGGATGGCGGGGAAGGGGCCTGCCAGGTCCCAGGTCTGGAAGAACGGGCCCCAGTCGATGTAGGCCGCCAGCTCACCCAGGTCGTAGTTCTTGAACACGCGCCGGCCGATGAACTTGGGCACCGTGGGCGTGTAGGTGGCAAAGTCCACCTCGGCCTTGTTGGCGCGGGCCTCGGCCAGCTTCACCAGCGGGGTGGCCTTCTTGCTGGCATGCAGCTGGCGCACGTGCGCATAGTCGGCGTTCAACTCGGCGATGTAGGCTTGCTGCCGCTCGGGGCTGAGCAGCTCGGAGCACACGCCCACCGCACGCGAGGCATCGGGCACGTACACCACGGGGCCGCTGTAGTTGGGCGCAATCTTCACGGCCGTGTGCACGCGCGAGCACGTCGCCCCGCCGATCAGCAGCGGAATCTGGCGCGAGCGGAAGTACTCGTCACGCTCCATCTCGGCCGCCACGTACTGCATCTCTTCCAGCGAGGGCGTGATCAGACCCGACAGGCCCACGATGTCCGCACCCACTTCCTTGGCCTTGGCGAGGATGTCCTTGCACGGGACCATCACGCCCATGTTGACCACCTCAAAGTTGTTGCACTGCAGGACCACGGTGACGATGTTCTTGCCGATGTCGTGCACATCGCCCTTGACGGTGGCGATCACGATTTTGCCCTTGGCCTTCACATCGCCGCCCGCCAGCTCCAGCAGGCGCTTTTCTTCTTCGATGTAAGGCACCAGGTGCGCCACGGCCTGCTTCATCACGCGGGCCGACTTCACCACCTGCGGCAGGAACATCTTGCCCGCGCCAAACAGGTCGCCCACTGTGTTCATGCCGGCCATCAAGGGGCCTTCGATCACGTGCAGGGGACGGCCACCGTCCGCCTTGATCTTTTGATAACACTCTTCGGTGTCGGTCGTGATGAAGTCGGTGATGCCGTGCACCAGCGCGTGGCTCAGGCGGCTTTCCACCGTGGCGGGGTGCTCGGCCGTGCCGCGCCAGGCCAGCTTGGCCGTGTCGTCCTTGGCCGCGCCCTTGACCTGCTCGGCGATCGCCAGCAGGCGCTCGGTCGGGGTCAGCGAGGTGTCTTCGCCGTCCTTGAACACGGGCTGGCGGTTGAGCACGATGTCTTCGACCAGCTCGCGCAGGTGGGCGTCCAGGTCGTCATAGACGCCGACCATGCCGGCGTTGACGATGCCCATGTCCATGCCCGCCTGGATGGCGTGGTACAGGAACACGGTGTGAATGGCCTCGCGCACCGGCTCGTTGCCGCGGAAGCTGAACGACACGTTCGAGACGCCGCCCGACACCTTGGCGCCCGGCAGGTTCTGCTTGATCCAGCGCGTGGCGTTGATGAAGTCCACGGCGTAGTTGTCGTGCTCTTCAATGCCGGTGGCGATGGCAAAGATGTTCGGATCGAAAACGATGTCTTCCGGTGGGAAGCCAATCTCGTCCACGAGCATGCGGTAGGCGCGTTCGCAGATCGCGATCTTGCGCTGGTAGGTGTCGGCCTGCCCTTGTTCGTCAAAGGCCATCACCACTGCGGCGGCGCCATAGCGCTTGATCAAGCGGGCGTGGTGCTTGAAAGCCTCTTCACCTTCCTTGAGCGAAATCGAGTTGACGATGCCCTTGCCCTGGATGCACTTCAGCCCCGCCTCGATCACCTCCCACTTGGAGGAGTCGATCATGATGGGCACCCGTGCGATTTCCGGCTCGCCGGCGATCAGGTTCAGGAAGCGCACCATGGCCGCCTTGCTGTCCAGCATGGCCTCGTCCATGTTGATGTCGATGACTTGGGCGCCGTTTTCAACCTGTTGGCGGGCCACCGAGAGGGCATCCTCAAAGCGTCCTTCGAGGACCATGCGCGCAAAGGCCTTCGAGCCCGTCACGTTGGTGCGCTCGCCCACGTTGACGAACAGCGAGCCCTCGCCGATGTTCACGGGCTCCAGGCCGGACAGGCGCATGGGCGGCACAGCGGCGGCGTGGGGCAGGGCGGTGTCGCTCAGGGGCGAGGCGGAGGGAGGGTGGGCAGACGCGGTCATAACCTTCCATTTTAGAGGGTGGGCCTCGAGAATGTCCGAACCACGCCGTCTGGCCCACAAAAGGAAAGGGCACCGCGCTTGTGACGCGATGCCCAGAGGCGCTGTCGAGGCGCTTGGATCAAGCCGCCCGCAGCAATTGCCTTAACTTGTGAGGCGGTGCCGATCAGGCCTTCAGCAACGCGTACAACTCGTCCTTGAGCAGCACGCGCAATTTCTTCTTGGTTTCCAGTTCAGCGTCCGAGCCGTGCTCCACGCCGGTCTCCAGTCGCACCACGGCCTTGTCCACCTCTTCGTATTCACGATGCAGCCGTGCGAAGTGGGTGTCGTTGGTCTTCAACTCATGGATCTTGTCCTTGAACTCAGGAAGGTCGCGTCCCAGCGGGTGGTTGTCGAGGTTTTGTCCCATCGTGTCTCCTGTTGAAGGTCATTGAAAGCGTGGAAGAACGGATCTTCCGTTGAAGCTATCTTGTGCCTGATCCTGGCCGCCAGTCTTGCGGCAGATCAAGTTTGGCTGGGTGTCGAGGCCATCTGCTGCAAAAACGTATCGTGGATGTCAAATGAGCTTTCGGCACCGATTTGATGTCGATGCGCCTTCAGCCACTGGTCGGCGGCCTGGTGCCCGAGGCGGTGCAACTCCTGCAGAAACGCCCAGTCGGTGTTGAACTTGCTAGAGGCGTTGAAGGTGCTCATGCCCGCATCGTCGGCCACCATGTGCATGTGCAGCCGCTTGTAGTGCCCCCGGTCCAGCTTGTGCTCGTCGATCAGCCGCTTGACGAAGGCAATGGCCCGCATCTCGCTCACCAGGCTGGCGTTGAACGTGATCTCGCTGAGCCGGTCGATGATGTCGATGCTGCGCGTCGGGTTGTCAATGCGCTGCAGCGGCGTCAGGCGTACCAGCAGGATATCGATTCCGCTGGTCTCGTAGATCAAGGGGTAGAGCGCCGGGTTGCCGGTGTAGCCGCCGTCCCAGTATGGCTCGCCTTCGATCTCGACCGCCTGAAACACGAAGGGCAGGCAGGCCGAGGCCATCAGCGCATCGATTGACAGGGACTCTGCCGTGAACACCCGTGCTTGTCCGGTGTGTACCGAGGTGGCCGTCACAAACAGCGGGATGCCGCATTGCGCGCAACCCTGGTGCAGCGCGGCGGCATCCACGTGGCGTTGCAGCACGGCCTCCAATGGATTCAAATTGAGCGGGTTGAACTCATAGGGGCTGAACGAACGCATGAACACGTTCAGCCATTGGTAAGCGGGAAACTGGTCGAAGTTGAACTCGGTCTTCAGCAAGCCGTTGGACTGGATGCTCAGTGGTGAAAACAGCGGGCCGTGGCGGCTCACGTCGCGCCAGAACTCGCGCAGTGACTTCTGCGCCTCCTGTCTGGCGGCCCCTTCGCCTCCCGCCTGATGGCCCTTGACATAACCGGTCAACATCACGGCGCCATTGAGCGCGCCGGCACTGGTGCCTGAGATGCCGCCGATATCCAGGCCATCGCTTTCGAGCAGGCGGTCGAGCACGCCCCAGGTGAATGCGCCATGTGCGCCGCCCCCCTGCAAAGCCAGATTGACACGGGGACGCCCCTGTGAGGCGGTCGCATTACCGACGCGAGCGCGGCGGGGGCGGCGGTGAACCTGGCGATCTTCCTCCAGGCTCTGGGTGCTGGCCTGGTCCTTGGGCGTGCGCTTGGAACTCATCGGGTCAGTCTAGCGGTAAATGCTGCATTGCAATATGCGGTCGGCGCCACCCCCATCAGTGGGGCGAAAATTATTTGCCAAAACACTGTATGAATGTCCAGCTTTTGCCATAATGCACCCAAGCCAATCACTGAACCTCTGGAGACCTTGCATGGACGCCAACGCCAAATCTGCCCTCAGCACCGAAAAAGCCAAAGCCTTGCAGGTGGCGCTCGCCCAGATCGAGAAGCAGTTCGGCAAGGGTTCCATCATGCGCCTGGGCGAGGGCGAGGTGATTGAGGACATCCAGGTCGTCTCCACCGGCTCGCTGGGCTTGGACATCGCCCTGGGCGTCGGCGGCCTGCCGCGTGGCCGTGTGGTGGAAATCTATGGTCCGGAGTCGTCCGGCAAGACCACCTTGACGCTGCAGGTCATCTCCGAGATGCAGAAGCAGGGCGGCGTCTGCGCCTTCATCGACGCCGAGCATGCGCTCGATGCCCAATATGCGCAAAAACTCGGCGTCAACCTGCAAGACCTGCTGATCTCGCAGCCAGACACCGGCGAGCAGGCCCTGGAAATCGTCGATGCGCTGGTGCGCTCCGGCTCGGTCGACCTGATCGTGGTCGACTCGGTGGCCGCGCTGACCCCCAAGGCCGAACTCGAAGGTGAGATGGGTGATTCTTTGCCCGGTCTGCAGGCTCGCTTGATGAGCCAGGCGCTGCGCAAGCTGACGGCCACCATCAAGAAGACCAACTGCATGGTCATCTTCATCAACCAGATCCGCATGAAGATCGGCGTGATGTTCGGTAGCCCCGAAACCACCACGGGCGGCAATGCCCTGAAGTTCTACGCCTCCGTGCGCCTCGACATCCGTCGCATCGGCTCCATCAAGAAGGGCGACGAAATCATCGGCAACGAAACCAAGGTCAAGGTGGTCAAGAACAAGGTCTCACCCCCGTTCAAAACCGCAGAGTTCGACATCCTGTACGGTGAAGGCATCAGCCGCGAAGGCGAGATCATCGATCTGGGGGTGACCGCCAAGGTCGTCGAGAAGTCGGGCTCTTGGTACGCCTACGGTGGCGAGAAGATCGGCCAGGGCAAGGACAACGCCCGCGAATTCCTGCGTGAAAACGCCGAACTGGCCCGCGAGATCGAAAACAAGATCCGCGATTCGCTGGGCGTGGCGCTGTTGCCGGCGGTCGTGAGCGGCGGCAAGGCTGCCACGGTGGCTGATGACGAGGTCTGACCCTCCGGACTCAGGCCCAAGGGCCTCACGCCGCCCGACCTTGTCACTCAAGGGGCGGGCGCTGAAATACCTGGCCGCGCGCGAGCACTCGCGCGTCGAGCTGACCCGCAAACTGGCGCCGCATGCCGAGTCGCCAGAGCAGGTGGCCCAGGTGCTCGACGAGTTGGAGCAAAAAGGCTGGCTGTCGGCCCAGCGCTTTGCCGAATCCATGCTGCACCGCAAGGCTGCGCGCTATGGCACCGCCCGCCTGAAGGCCGAGCTTGCTCAGCACCAATTGCCAGCCGAGGTGGCCCGTGACGCCACCCAGTCCTTGCGTGACACCGAATTCGCGCGGGCGCACGCCTTGTGGGTGCGCCGCTTCGGCGCCCCCCCTGAAACGCCCGAAGACCGGGCGCGCCAGATGCGCTTCTTGCTCGGGCGGGGTTTTACCTCCGATGTCGTGCGCAAGGTGGTGCGGGGTGACGGTTTGTTGACAGACGAGTGAAACCTCGGTCGAATCAGTAAAAACCCTGACGGCGCGCCCCCTCTGTTTGTGGGGGCGCCGATGTATGCTGAGCGTTGCACTGCGCGAGGCCTGACAAACGGCTGCGTGTACCCGCCTCCGCCCGATCGGATGAGGCGGGTTTGCCATGTTCGACAAGAACGCAACACCTGACTGCGAGATCCCCATGAAGATTCATGAATACCAAGGCAAAGAGATCCTGAGCCGATTTGGCGTGCCGGTCCCAAGAGGTATCCCGGCTTTTTCCGTAGACGAAGCTGTCGCTGCAGCTGAAAAGCTGGGCGGCCCGGTCTGGGTGGTCAAGGCGCAGATCCACGCCGGTGGTCGCGGCAAGGGTGGTGGCGTCAAGGTGGCCAAGTCCATCGACGACGTGCGTCGCCTGTCCAGCGAAATCCTGGGCATGCAACTCAAGACCCATCAAACCGGCCCCGAAGGCCAGAAGGTCAACCGCCTCTACATCGAAGACGGCGCTGACATTCAAAAAGAATATTACGTCTCGGTCGTGACGGACCGCGGCACCCAGAAGATCGCCTTCATCGCTTCCAGCGAAGGTGGCATGGACATCGAAGAAGTGGCGCACAGCACGCCCGAGAAGATCATCACCGTCTTCATCGACCCGCTGGCGGGTCTGACCGACGCCCAAGCCCAAGAGATTGCCGACGGCATCGGCATGCCGGCCGACTCCCAGGCCCAGGCCAAGGACATCTTCAAGAAGCTGTACCAGTGCTACATGGAAACCGACGCGTCGCTGGTTGAAATCAACCCGCTGAACCGCGACGGCAAGGGCAATGTCATCGCCCTCGACGCCAAGTTCAACTTCGACGCCAACGCCCTGTTCCGTCACCCGGAAATCGTCGCCTACCGCGACCTGGACGAAGAAGATCCTGCTGAAATCGAAGCCTCCAAGTTCGACCTGGCCTACATCCAGCTCGACGGCAACATCGGCTGCCTGGTCAACGGCGCCGGTCTGGCCATGTCCACCATGGACACCATCAAGCTCTTCGGTGGCGAGCCCGCCAACTTCCTCGACGTCGGCGGTGGCGCCACGGCCGAGAAGGTCACCGAAGCGTTCAAGATCATGCTGAAGAACCCCGATGTCAAGGGCATCCTGGTGAACATCTTCGGCGGCATCATGAAGTGCGACACCATTGCCGATGGCGTCATCACCGCCTGCAAGGCCGTGAACCTGAGCGTGCCGCTGGTGGTCCGCATGAAGGGCACCAACGAAGACCTGGGCAAGAAGATGCTGGCTGACTCCGGTCTGCCCATCATTGCCGCCGATTCGATGGCCGAAGCCGCGACCAAGATCGTCGCCGCTGTCGCCTGAGCCCAGAACCCAAGGACTTCGTCATGAGCATTTACATCAATAAAGACACCAAGGTCATCACCCAAGGCATCACGGGCAAGACCGGTCAATTCCACACCCTGGGCTGCCAGGCTTACGCCAACGGCAAGAACGCCTTCGTCGCGGGCGTGAACCCCAAGAAGGCAGGCGAGAAGTTCTCCGACATCCCCATCTACGCCTCCGTCAAGGAAGCTGCCCACCAAACCGGCGCCACCGTGTCGGTGATCTACGTGCCGCCCGCTGGTGCCGCTGACGCCATCTGGGAAGCCGTCGAGGCCGACCTGGACCTGGTCATCGCCATCACCGAAGGCATCCCTGTGCGCGACATGCTGATGGTGCGCAACAAGATGAAGGCCAAGGAAGCTGCTGGCGGCAAGAAGACCCTGCTGCTGGGCCCCAACTGCCCCGGCCTGATCACGCCGGAAGAAATCAAGATCGGCATCATGCCAGGTCACATCCACCGCAAGGGCCGCATCGGCGTTGTGTCCCGCTCGGGCACGCTGACCTATGAGGCCGTGGCGCAGCTGACCGAACTGGGCCTGGGTCAATCCAGCGCCGTCGGCATCGGTGGCGACCCCATCAATGGTCTCAAGCACATCGACGTGATGAAGGCCTTCAACGACGATCCCGACACCGACGCCGTCATCATGATCGGTGAAATCGGTGGCCCGGACGAAGCCGAAGCCGCCTACTGGTGCAAGGACAACATGAAGAAGCCCATCGTCGGCTTCATCGCCGGTGTCACCGCCCCTCCGGGCAAGCGCATGGGCCACGCTGGCGCGCTGATCTCGGGCGGTGCCGACACGGCCGACGCCAAGCTCGCCATCATGGAAGAGTGCGGCTTCACCATCACGCGCAACCCGTCGGAAATGGGCAAGCTGCTCAAGGGCCTGCTCTGATCTGAGTGCGCTTTAATTGCCGACAGGCCCCCATCAGCCCCTACACTCAGGGGCTGATTTTTTTTGAGCATGATGGAATCCATTCTCACACCCGAGTTCTGGCTGGCGGTGGGCCAGATCGTGATGATCGACATCCTCCTCGGAGGAGACAACGCCGTGGTGATCGCCCTGGCGTGCCGCAATCTGCCGCCCGAGCTGCGCCGACGTGGCATTCTCTGGGGCACGGCCGGTGCCATCGTCCTGCGCGTGGTGCTGATCTTCTTTGCCATGTCCCTGCTCGCGTTGCCCTACCTGAAGCTGGTGGGCGCAGCTCTGCTGCTGTGGATTGGCGTGAAGCTGCTGGTGCCAGAAGAAGAGGGGCATGGCAACCTGCAGGCCAGCGACAAGCTGCTGGGGGCCATCAAAACCATCATCATGGCCGACTTCATCATGAGCGTGGACAACGTCATCGGCATCGCCGGTGCCGCGCAAACCAGTGGTCACGACGGGCATCACATGCCGCTGGTGATCTTTGGTTTGCTGGTCAGCATCCCCATCATCGTGTGGGGCAGCAGCGTCGTGCTCAAACTGATGGATCGCTTTCCCATCATCATCACGGCCGGCGGCATGCTGCTGGGTTGGATTGCCGGTACCCTGGCGGTGAGCGACCCGGCCACCTTGCACCTGATTCCGGACAGCCCCGCGCTGCACTACGGGGCGGGTGTGGCGGGTGCCTTGTTGGTGCTGGCCTTGGGGAGCCTGCTGGCGCATCGCGCCGCAGCGTCCGAAACCTGACCCGCAAGGCCGCACGATGTCGCTTCTGGATGGGTTGATCGTTTTCATCGGACTGTTGCTCGGGGTCGGGCTGTGGCTGTGGTGGCAGTTGCGTGCGCGCGAGCGCCGTCCCACCCACCGGATGACGCGCCCCAGCGTTCATGACTCCTCGGCCTTTGTCGATACAGCGCCCCTGGACGCCGCCTCCGCGTCGGCGGCGCATGCCGATGACAGCGACGACGGCCCCGCCACGGTCATGTCCTACATGGATGTGCCGACCAATACCCGCCCCCAATCCGAGTTTTCGGCGTCCAACCTGTCCTCGCTGTTCCCGGAGGACATTGAGCCTGACACGGGGCCTTCCACGCTGCCACCCACGCCCACGCAGGATGGCAACGACCTCATCCGCATTCGCCAGGCCCTGCGCAACCTCGACGCCGGTGTGCTGGACCGAGCCTGGGAGGTGCTGCGTGGCTTCGTGCCGGAAGCGGCGCACCGTGACATCGCGCTGGAGACCATGGACCGTGTTGCCCAGGCGTTCGAGCGGGCCTCACGCTATGAGCAGGCGCGCGATGTGTACGAGCAGATGGTGGACATTGAGCCAGAGCGCCACCACATCAAACCGCGCCTGATGCGCGCCCGCGGCCTGGCTCAAGCGGCCACCGCGCAACGGTGGGGAACGGTGCCCACACCGCTGGCGCCGCAGGCCGAACACAAGCAACTGGGCAAGTACGTGGTTGAGAAGGAAATCGGCCGGGGTGCCATGGGGGCGGTCTACCTGGGCTACGACCCGGTCGCCGATCGCAAAGTCGCCCTCAAAACCATGTCCTTGAGCCAGGAGTTCAGCGGGGCCGACCTGGCTGATGCCCGGGCGCGCTTCCTGCGCGAGGCCGAGATGTCTGGGCGCCTGCAACACCCCGATGTGGTCAGCATCATTGACGCCGGCGAGGCCGAGGGTCTGGCCTACATCGCGATGGAACTGGTCGAGGGCATCGACCTCAGCCAGTACACCTTGCCCGGCCGCCTGCTGCCCGCGCGCCAGGTGCTGCTGACGATCGCCCGCGTGGCCGAGGCGCTGGCCTACGCGCACGAGCGGGGCGTGACCCACCGCGACATCAAGCCGGCCAACATCATGATCGACCCGGCGGCCGACCGCGTGAAGGTGATGGACTTTGGCGTGGCCCGCGTGGCCGATGCCGCCCGCACCCGTACCGGCGTGGTGCTAGGCACGCCGACCTTCATGTCGCCCGAACAGCTGTCTGGCCAGGTCATTGATGGGCGCAGCGACCTGTACTCGCTGGGCGTGACCCTGTTTCAGCTGCTCACCGGCCAGTTACCCTACCGCAACGACTCGATGGCGACGCTGATGCGTGCCATCGCGCGGGACAAGGTGCCCAATGTGTGCGACCTGCGCCCCGAGCTGCCGCCGGCGCTGGGCGACATCGTGGCCCTGGCGCTCGAAAAGCATCCCAACATCCGCTACGCGAACGGCCGACAGATGGCCGATGACCTGCGGGCTGTGGCTGTTCGGCTCACCCCCCCAGTTCTCGCCTGAGCGAGGTCTTTCTGATCACCAAAACACAGCGACAATCAGCGCATGAACTTCGAGTTCTATAGTCAAACCGACACCGGGCGGGTGCGAACCAACAACGAGGATTCGGTCGCCCTGGATGAAAGCTGTGCTGTGGCCGTGCTGGCCGACGGCATGGGTGGTTACGCCGCCGGCGAGGTGGCCAGCGGCATGGCCTGCGATTTCATCAAAGCCGAGCTGGGGCGCTGGCTGCACGAGGCCTCGGCTGCCGCCAGCGACGCCGACGTCAAGCGGGCCATGGACATCTGTGTCGACAACGCCAACCAGGCGATCTTCGGTGCGGCCAACTCTAACCCCACCTACGCCGGCATGGGCACGACGCTGGTGGTGGGGGTGTTCCGACCTGGCCGCCTGCTGATGGGCCACATTGGCGATTCGCGGGGCTACCGCTGGCGCAACGGGGTGTTGCAGCAGATCACCAAAGACCATTCGTTACTGCAAGAGCAGATTGACGCTGGCATGCTGACCCCGGAGCAGGCGCAGTACGCCGCCAACAAAAACCTCGTCACCCGCGCCCTGGGCGTGGAGGACATGGTGCTGCTTGAAACCCATCAGCACGACGTGCTGCCGGGCGATGTGTACCTGATGTGTTCCGATGGTCTGTCAGACATGTTGCGCGATGCGCAGCTTGCCGAGATCATGGCTGCACACCCGAGTTTGTCCGACATGGGGGAAGCCCTTGTCGCGGCCGCGAACGAAGCGGGCGGGCGGGATAATATCGCGGTGGTGCTGGCCCGGGCTGTGGGGACAAACGAACCTTCGACCACCAAGTCGTGGTGGCCGTTCAAGCGCCTGAGTGGGCATGCTTGATTGTCATTGATAGATCCAAACCCAAGGGGTTGCGAATGGGAAAGCTGGTTGTCTCGCTGGACGGCGTGGTCATCAAAGAGGTCCAACTCACGAAGGACAAGACCTCCTTGGGGCGCCGTCCCTACAACGACATTGTGATCGACAACCTGGCTGTCAGTGGGGAGCATGCCGTGCTGCAAATGGTGGGCAGCGATGTGTTCATTGAAGACCTCAACAGCACCAACGGCACCTACATCAACGGCCGTGCGGTCAAGAAGCAGCTGCTGCAGCACAACGACACGGTCGAGATCGGCAAGTACAAGATCAAGTACCTGGGCGAAGAAAGCAACGAGTTCGAAAAGACCATGATCATGCGTCATGGCTCGCCGTCTCCTGCGGCTTCGGCATCGCCGCTGGCGGGCTCGCCCATGGCGGCGCCGCGTTCGGCACCGCCTTCACCGGCGGCCACCTACACACCGCAAGCCGCTGCAGGCTTCGGGCACTCGGCGCCCGGCGCCCGGCGGTTTGGCGTCGGGTTTTGGCGGCCTTGCGCCCCAGGCACCAGCGTTCATCAAGGTGCTCAACGGTGCGGCATCCGGGCGTGAAGTGCCGCTGACCAAGGTGGTGACCACCGTGGGCAAGCCTGGTGTGCAGGTGGCTTCGCTCACCAAACGGCCGGGTGGCTATGTCTTTGCCCACGTGGAAGGTGCCGCCCGACCCTCGGTCAACGGCGCTCCTGTGGGGGCCGAACCCGTGCACCTCAAGAGCGGTGACGTGATTGAGCTGGCTGGCACGCAAATGCAGTTCATGCAGGGCTGATGCAGGCGACTGCGTGTCGGAGGCTTTGAGATGATCCGTGTGCTGGGTTGCTCGGGCTCCATTGCGGCGCGTTGCCACACCACCTCGTTTCTGCTCGATGATGACATCTTGATCGACGCAGGCACCGGCGTGGGCGAGTTGCGCCTGGACGAGCTGGCCCGCATCAACCACATCCTCATCAGTCACAGCCACCTGGATCACATCCTCAGCATTCCGCTGCTGGCCGACAGTGTGATCAAGCTGCGCATGGGCGGCGCGGGGCCCATGGCCTTGCAGCCGGTGCATGTGCATGCGCTGCCCGAAACGCTGCAGGCAATGCGTGATCACCTGTTCAATGGGGTGATCTGGCCCGATTTCACGCGGCTGCCCAGCGTGCAGCATCCGATTTTGGTGTTCCATGAGCTGGCGGTGGGGGAGGTGCTGACGTTTGCGGCGCGCGGGGCGCTGCCTGAACGGGTGGTGCATGTGCTGCCCGCCGCGCACACCGTGCCGGCTGTGGGCTTTGGCGTGGAAACGCCACTGGGCTGGTGGGTGTTCACCGGCGATACCGGCCCCAACCCCGCGCTGTGGGACGTGCTGGCCGGTCAGAAAATTGCCCAATTGGTGATTGAAACCGCCTTTGGCGACGAAGAGGCTTATCTGGCCGAGATCAGCGGGCACCTGTCGCCGCAAACGCTGGCGCAAGAGCTGTTGCTGCTGGACGGCGAGGTGAGCGTGTACATCACCCACCCCAAGCCCGGTGAAGTGCCGGCGGTGCTGTCACAGATTCGGGCATTGGACACGCGGCATGTGATCGAGCCCTTGCGGGAGGGGCAGAGGTTTCATGCGCCGGTCGTGGACAGGCGGCAGATGTGACTCAATGCAGGGCAGAATGCCCGCTGCAGTATGGATCCATCACAAGGCGCGAAATGGACGAGAGATTATTGGACGTAGATCAATATGGCGTGTTGCGCGTGCCGGGCATGTTTTGGCTCGGTATGGCTGTGTTGGTGAGATATTGGGCGCTGATGCTGGCCATGTTGATGTCGGGAGGGCAGGCTGGTGCCATTTTGGGCGTGATGGGCGGCAAGATCCCTTGGCTGGCTTTGGCTGGTGAGATTTTTGCCATGGCAGCCATCGTGGCGGCGGGCAACCGTCAACCCGAGGCCGGCGCTGCGTGGCGTTGGTTATGGCGCCGTGCGCATGTATTGGTGGTCATCACGGCCGCCTGCAATGTGGCGTGGTTTGCTTACTCGTCGACACAGTCAAGTTGGGAGTTCACGAGGGGCCAGTTGGCGATGGCGGGCTTTGCCCTACTGGATGTCTGTATGGCGTGGGTGTTCACACGATCAGCCTATTTCAGGCAGCTGTTCAGCGAGTTCCCCGTACCGGTGAAGAGTTGATGTTCGCCATTAAAATTGGCGAGCACACGACCGGATTGGTCGCAAGCGGTGACGGTGTGACCATTTTTGTCGGCAATGCTGCGGAATGTTGCGAGGTGTGGCGTGTTTTGTCAGGCGTCGAGGCCTGGACTTGAGGTAATTCGCACACAAATCCGGAGTGATGGCTTGGCACGCCATATGCATGAAAGACTTACACACCCTCTGTTCCAGGGGGTGACCTCTGTTATCAATCGGGCGAAGGCCCTAGGAGTTGACCATGAAGATGATGAAGCAAGTACAAAAGGGCTTCACCCTGATCGAACTGATGATCGTGGTGGCCATCATTGGTATTTTGGCTGCTGTGGCGTTGCCTGCTTACCAGAGCTACACCATTCGCGCCAAGGTGTCGGAACTGATGCTGGCTGCTAGTGCGGGCCGCACCTGTGTGACGGAGGCATATCAGTCAAATGCAGCTTTCCCCTCTTCGTTGGCAACCGATTGCTCGATCGTTGCAGCCGGTAAGGTGACAGGTGCGACGGTTAGTAACAGTGGCGTGATCACCGTGACCGGTGATTCGACCACGAGCTCGGTTGGTGCTGCGATTACTTTGACATTGACGCCTGCTACAGCTGCTGGTGGCACTTTGACCTGGAAGTGCTCCGGCTCTGATCAGCGCTATGTCCCCGGTTCTTGCCGCGGCTAAGTACTGATGTAAAATCTCAAAGCCCCTCGTCGAGGGGCTTTTCTATTTTAGGTGTTGCATGAGTATTCTGAATTTCTTTAGCCGGGCCAAGGAGAAAGCGTTTGTGGCGCAGTTGGTGCTCCAGTTGGTCAAGGACTTGCCGCCAGCCTTGATCAACGATGGACGAGGTAAGGTTTCGGTCAATAAAATCACTCGCCACTTAGAGCGCGTGTATAAATCTGCGTCTGAATTCAAGGACGCTCAGCATATCGGCTTCTTTGGCCGTGCTGTGATGGCCAATTCGTTTAAATGGGGTTTGAAAGAAATCGGGTATCCCGATGATTTCTCTGACATGGCCACAGAAGGTTTGGTGGTTGCTCTGTCCAAGAAAATTGAAATCTGATTGCTTTAGCTTCGTTGGTGCAATGTGATGCTGTCCAAGATATTTGGTAGATTGTTTGGTGCCCGCAAATCCCAAACCTATGTGTTTGATCTGAAATCCAAGATCAAGGCAGCGGATGACCACCGAATGCGCGGTGAGTTGCACGAGGCCATCGCATTGTACGAAGAGTGTCTTGAGGTCGACGAAGGAAATGTTGAGCTACTCAACAGCTTGGGTGCGTGCCTGGTCGATGTAGGACGCGAAAGCGAAGGGCGCGACAGGTTTGAATTGGCGTATTCGCTGGATGACGGCTACATTCCCGGCGTGGCGAATTACGCCAAGACCTTGGTTGACAACCGAGAAACCACTCGGGCACTGGAGCTGCTTGAACACATCCACATTTGTGAGCCAGACTTTGGCAACATTTATGCGATTTACGCTTCGTTGTGTTTCAAGATGGGTGACACGGTGCGCGCGCGCCATTTCTACTTGAGGGCCTGGTTGGGGGCGTTTGACAGCCTGCGCATGGCCAATGCCTATTTGTTCCCGCTCAGTTACTGTGGCAGCGAACAAGAAACCGCCGTGGAGCACAGGTTCTGGGCGGACACCTTGCGCGACACCCTGCTGAGCGAAGAGGCGCAGCGTCGCGCCCAAGAGGCCGGTGAAAATTGGCAAATTGCATCCTTGCCAGATGCGATGCCAAACGCCCGAAAGCTGCGCATCGGCTATTGGTCGCCGGATTTGCGCAACCACTCGGTTCGATATTTTTTCCGCCCGTTGTTAGAGAATCATGATCGATCCCGATTCGAGGTGCATCTCTATCACGATTGCTTCGCCTCTGACGCGCAGACCGAGGCCATGAAGGTCGCTTGTGATCACTTCCACGATGTGTTCTTGCTCAACGATGTGCAACTCTTTGAATTGATGCGTTCGCATCAATTAGACATCCTCGTCGAAATGGCGGGGCACACCTCGGCCAATCGACTGCTGCTGTTCAAGAACAATCGTTTTGCTGCCTTGCAGGTCTCTGGCATTGGTTACCCTCCGACGACTGGCTTGGCTTCGATTGACGCCAAGATCTTGGACCGCCACATCGTGAATGCGGATGTGATTCACCATTACGCGGAAAAGCCGATGGTGCTGCCATCGTCATTTTGGTGCTATGACCCGATGGGGGTGGACGAAGGTGAGTTGGCAGTCGCGCCGCCAGTTGACAGCAAGGGCCACATCACCTTTGCTTGTGTGGGCAACATTGCCAAAATCAATGGCGAGGTAATGGGGTGGTGGAACCGGATCATGGCGGCGGTGCCTACCAGTCGGCTGCTCATTCGCGCGATCAACTTTGAGGATCCCAATGCCAAAGCGGCGATGGCCCAGCGCATGGCTGAGGCGGGATTCGACATGAGCCGGGTCGATTTGATGGATGCGCAGGGTGGCGTAGCCTACTTCAATTCATACAACGATATCGATATCATCCTGGACACTTACCCGTTCAATGGCGGCACCACAACCTGTTTCGCCACGTACATGGGAGTTCCGGTGATCACGCGGGCGGGTGACTCGCTGATCAGCCGCATGGGTTTGTCAGCCATGGCGAATCTTGGCTTCGAAGACTGGGTGGCTTATACCGATGAGGCATACGTGCAGAAGGCCATTGCGGCGGCCCAAGACCTGACCTTCTTGCGCACCTTCAAGCGCACGGCCCGTGATGGTTTCAAAACGACCCCATTGGGCAACGGCAAGATGTTTGCGCGTGATTTCGAGCAGGCTTGCGAAGCCTATTTGGGAGAGAAGCACGCCGGGCACATGCATTACCAGCATGCCATTCCGCCGCTGCCGGCTAAAGAGATCATGCGGCGCGCTTATGGTGTCTGGCGTTCAGGGAACGGCGATGCAGCCGTGCGCATTCTGAATCATTGCTTGGCGCTACATCCTGAACATGGTGGTGCCCACTTGTTTGTGGCGCAGCAAATGGGTGATAAGGGCCTGCAAGCGGAAGCCATTCAATACTTGTCGGAGCGTCTGTCGCATTTTGATCGGGTTGATCAGGTGGGGGCCATGATTGTCATCATCCGCTGGCTGATGATCCAGGGCAATCATGAGCAGGCGTTGATTTGGCTGGCACGTGCGGAGCACTTGGGGGGCGATGATCGCTTTGATGACATGCAATTGAAGCTCTATCGCGTCTGCTTGGCTGTATCTGAGGTGCAGTGCTTACTCCCTGAGGCCTCGGCGGCCTTGGGGGGGGGCGGGAAGTTGGTGGTGCTGGTGCCTTGTGATGATGACGAGTACTTCCAGGCTTGGGTCATGCGCATGCGGGTGCAGTGTGAGGTGCCCGATGGCTGGTATGTGCGCTTTGAACGTTGTGCGGAGCGCACCCGTGCGAAAGCCTACAAGGCTTGGCTCGCGGGTGGCGAGGCTGACGTGCTCGTCGTCATGCAGAGAGTGGCAGAGGCTGTGACCCCCGACTTTTTCCCAGAGGTGCTGGAGGCCTTGTCCGACCAAGATGTCGTCAGCTTGGCAGGGGCCAGCCGATGGACGCGTTCTCATTGGCGCGGTGATCAGTTTGAATACAAGGCGGGGGGATTCATAGTTGAGTCCCGAGATGCTGAAGGCATGTATGACGTGCAATGCCTGGGCAGCTCGCCTGGGGTGCTGATGGGTGGTCAGGCCGTGCTGGACGGTGTGATGTTGGGTATCCGTGTGGGCAAGGTGCCGTGTGCGGAGTTCGACGATGAACTTGTAGGGGTTGGTTGGGCTTTGGAGGAAGACTGGGTTTTCCGCGTTGGACAAGCTGGCGGACGATTGGCCGTGCATCGTGGTCTTGGCGTATTGGTGAGGGAGATGCCTGTGCAGGACCGCCGTGAACGTTACCCAGGTCTATTGCGTCTACAAGAGAAATATAGGTTCCCGTTGTTCAGTATGGACGGCGAGGATGGGATGGTGTTGTCAGTGCCGGTTGAAACGGTCCATCACGCTGCACAGGTGTTGCGTTGTTATGCTGTGAATGGGGTGCCGGTACTTGGCATGCATTGACGCTAGGCATTGCTTAAGATATTTTTGTATTGCGTCAGCGGCGCGTATTGATGTTGCTTGACGTATTTTGACTGTGTGAGTATTTTGGGGTAAAAATGCACCAAACCGCTTTAAAAAATTGTAAGGAATTTTTTGAAAATTATTCCCTCGGTTTTGATGGTTTTGTAAATATTCTAGAGATTGGCTCGCAAGATGTGAATGGCACGCTCCGATCTGTTGCGCCTTCCGGGTGGGGGTATACCGGGGTTGATTTCGTTGCGGGGCGTGGGGTGGATCATGTATTGGATGATCCTTACTCTCTGCCTTTTGAGGATGCATCCTTTGATATTGTCCTCTCAAGCTCGTGCTTTGAGCATTCTGAGATGTTTTGGTTGGTGTTTTTGGAGGTGATGAGGGTTTTAAAGCCTAAAGGTTTGTTCTATTTGAATGTGCCCTCGAATGGTAGTTTTCATAGATACCCGGTTGATTGTTGGAGGTTTTATCCGGATAGTGGGCGCGCATTGGTTGCCTGGGCTAAGCGGAACTCTATTGATGCTGAGTTGATGGAGTCATATGTTTCCATGCAGTCTGGGGATGGAGGGTGGAACGACTTCGTTGCTGTTTTCTTGAAAGATCGCCAATTCCTGGTCGACTTTCCGGATCGCATTACGGATAGGAAAGAGGATTTTTGCAATGCGCTTGTTTCAGGTGAGGGTGGGGTTGTTAAGTACTCCGAGCACACGGAAGATCAAAGGAGAATTGCGGTCATAAATCAGGTGGCGTCAGGAGCTGTAAGGGTGATATGATTTTTGATTTTTCAAAAAGACTTCTCCGTGGCGTCGGTCGTGCGAAAGCGGTCGCGGGAGTCAAAGTGCGCGCATTTCAAATAGTTTATGATGACATCACTCGGGGGGCAGTTGATCCGGAGTTTGAGTGTTTGGAAAATGGTGATGCTGAGCGTTTGGATTGGTATGAGTATTGGGTGATCAGGCGTTATTTTTCTTCGAATGCAGTTGATGAGGCAACATTTTATGCCTTCCTGTCGCCTAAATTCGGCGCCAAGACCGGATTAAGTGGTTTTGACGCCGTTTCGTTTGTTGAGGAAAATGCTGCCGCTGATGTCGTCTTGTTTTCTCCGTTCGCTGATAATTCGGCAGTTTTTTTGAATGTTTTTGAGCAGGGAGGGCTTATTGATGTGTCGTTGCTAAATGTTGCGGAAAGATTCTTTGCTCAACATTCTCCACATATAAATTTGCGCACGATGGTGAATCACTCTGGGGATGTGGTTTATTGCAACTTTATTTTCGCCAAGCCGGTTTTTTGGCGCGAGTGGTTGGCAGTTTGTGAAAAACTGTTTCTTGCGTCTGAAGGTGGTGTGCTGGCGGATGTTTTATGTGAAGAATTAAGTTATAAGGATATTTATGGGTCTAGAAAGCTTGTGCAGAGGAAGGTTTTTCTGATGGAGAGGGTCGCGTCGTGTGTGATTCACTACTCAGACTCGTACAAGGTTGCCGCATATCCTATTGAAAAGGTGCCTTTGCCCGATTATCCTTGTGGCTTCGCAGAGAAGTTGTATCAGATGGATGATCTGAAGAAGGTGTACGCGGGCTCAGGTGATGAGGCAGCTCTCAGGGCGTTTGTGGGCCTTCAGCGTAACATGGTAAGTAAAGTGGCTTCTTCAAATTTGGAATTCATTTTCGAGGGTCTGGGTTCGGAAATGCTGAAGCGTAAATAATTGGTGGTTTTGTTTGTTGTGCCCTTCGTGTGGTTGTTGCGTGGAGGGCGTGTTGTTGAAATTTGTATTTCTGGGCGGCGGGTTGTTCTTTGTGCGTATGGACTGGGTGTCATCGGCGGTCGAAAGTTTCTCTGTGAAATCTGTGCTTTGACGGGGGCGCATGCACTTGAGATGCCGTGCCCGAGAAAACCCTCTAAGATGCTTGCAAGCGGGGGGCAGCCGAGGATGTGCGCTCCTTGCTGTGTGTGAGTCGCCCTATCGGTGATTGCTCAACCAGGCCACTTCTTTAAGTACACTTTTTCCATGGCTTTCCAGGAGTCGCTACCAAAGATGCCTGAGCTTAGGTGAATCAATGCGATCGGCCATGTGCTCAGTGACAGGCCGGCTTGTCTGGCGGTGCGGCAGAAATCCATGTCATAAAAGTCAAACTTGAATTCATCATCAAACTGAACTTGCGCATTAAGCAAGGTTCGTCTTTTTGCAGCCAAGAAAACGCCATCCATCAATTCGCACTGCGCAGGTGTGGGTCCAAAATTCGAAACTTCATATTGACCTGGCTTGCCGTGCTTGATGGCACCGGAGAGGTTGGGACGATCCAATTCCAAGTTGCCGGATGCACTTCGTAAGAACAACCAAGCCGGTTGACCTTTGACGCGGCGAATGTTCCCGGCTACGCCAATCACATCGTTGAGCTTTAGTGCGGCCCGGATCTTTTGCACCAATTGGGTATCTTCCAGCCATACGTCGTCGTGCAGGAAGACCAAGATGTCTGTGTCTATCTCTTGGATTGCCTCGTTGTAGAGCTCTGGTAGGCCGCGTGTGTTTTCAAAGGCGATGTGGCAGGTGATGGTGGTCTGATTCAGGCGTGGCCGCAGGCTCCGGCCCAAGAGGCTTTTGCTCCAGAACTCTTTTTCGTTGAGTCGAGTGGCCGAGACGAAGCAAATTGATTGCTGATCCGGTGTGGTGAGGTTGGTCAGCGCCTTGCCAATGAAGGTGCGTTGAAATTTGTTGCGGATTGTGTTGCGCAACCAGTGGTAATGATGCATGGTGTTCGCAGGAAGTGACGCAAGCCAAGGGTTAGGGATGGTAGCTTGTCCTGCTCGGACTTCCGCGCAGCGCGCTGCTATGCTTCGTCGTTGCTTGGGGAGTTGCTTTGCGGTTTGTAAAAAGAATCTTGAGCTGGGGGCGGGGGCGGGGGCGCGCGCGTTCGTTCGCGCCCGCCTTGGCTGAGGTCCGCGGCTACCAGATCGTTTACAACGAAGTCACTCGTTCTCAGGTCGATCCGGACTTTGAGCCATTGTCAAATGACCACGCTGTCAGGCCGGACTGGTTTGAATACTGGCCGATACGGCAGTTTTTTTTAGAGAGCGAGATTGACGAAGCCGTGATGTACGGTTTCTTGTCACCCAAGTTTGGTATGAAAACTGGGCTCAGTGGCGCGGAGGTGGTCACATTCATCGAGTCGGTTCCCGATGCTGATGTGGTGCTGTTCTCACCATTTCCGGAGCATGGGACCAGTTTTTTGAACGTTTTTGAGCAACAGCAGGTGTTTGATCCGGACTTCTTCGAAGTCTGTCAGCGTTTTTTCCGCAGCATGGGCGATGAGTGTGAGGTTGCACGCATGGTGCATCACGCCCAGAGTGTGGTGTTTTCAAACTTCTTTTTTGCGAAGCCCCATTTTTGGCGGATGTGGTTGGAGGTGTGTGAGCGCCTCGTTCAGGCTTCGGAGCAAGGAGACCAACGGGACGGGCTCTGCGAAGGCTTTTTGTACACCGTTGCCACTGGCGAGTCCAAGCTTGTACAGCGCAAGGTGTTCTTGATGGAGCGCATCGCGTCGTACCTGTTGGGGCGATCTCATCAGCTCCGAGTCACCAGTTTTCCGTTCAGCAAAATGAACCGGCTTCCCCATGCGGGGCATCTCAGCGAGGCGCTTGAGGAAATGGATCACCTAAAGCGTTTGTTGGCTCAGGGCGGTGAGACGACGCTTTTGGGGCGATTTCGTGAGTTGCAGCGCGAGGTGTTGCCCATAGTGATGCCCGGGGTGTCGATGTCAGGCTTGCCTCATCAATGGCTAGCGGGCGTCTAAGAGGGCGCCGGGCGATCAGGGATTCAATGGGCTCATGCCTAGCAGCGGCTAAAATGCCGGTTTTCCGTCTCTGCGCCCTCCCACCATGCCCAACTCCACCAAGAACATCACTGCCATGGCCAACGCCATCCGTGCGCTGGCCATGGACGCCGTCCAGCAAGCCAACTCCGGTCACCCCGGCGCCCCGATGGGCATGGCCGACATGGCGGTGGCCTTGTGGGGGCGCCATCTGCGCCACAACCCGGCGCAGCCTCAGTGGGCTGACCGTGATCGCTTCGTGCTGTCCAACGGTCATGCGTCGATGCTGATCTACTCGCTGCTGCATCTCACCGGCTACGACCTGTCGATCAACGACCTCAAGGCCTTCCGCCAGATGCACAGCAAGACCCCCGGTCACCCCGAAGTGGGCATCACCCCGGGCGTGGAAACGACCACGGGTCCGCTGGGGCAGGGCATCACCAACGCCGTGGGCATGGCACTGGCCGAAAAGCTGCTGGCCACCGAGTTCAACCGCGAAGGCCACACCATCGTCAACCACCACACCTACGCCTTCCTGGGCGATGGGTGCCTGATGGAGGGCATCAGCCACGAAGCTTGCGCGCTGGCAGGTGCCTGGAAGCTCAACAAGCTGATCGCGCTGTACGACGACAACGGCATCTCCATCGATGGCCAGGTCACGCCTTGGTTCATCGACAACACGCCGCAGCGTTTCGCCGCCTATGGCTGGAACGTGATCGCCGATGTGGACGGCCATGACGTGGACGCCATCGATGGCGCCATCGAGAAGGCCAAGCTGAGCACCGACAAGCCCACGCTGATTGTGTGCAAGACGGCCATCGGCCATGGTTCGCCCAACCGCGCCAACACGGCCAAGGCCCACGGCGAGCCGCTGGGCGCCGATGAAATCAAGCTGACCCGCGAGAACCTGGGCTGGACGCACGGTGCGTTCGAGATCCCGGCTGAGGTCTATGAAGACTGGAATGCCAAGGCCGATGGCGAGCTGCTGGTCAACGACTGGGACCAGCGCTTTGCTGCTTATGCCAAGGCCTTCCCTGAACAGGCTGCCGAGTTCACCCGCCGCATGGCTGGCGAGTTGCCAGCCAACTTTGCCGAGATCGCTGTGCAGGCCGTGGCCGCTGCGCACGACAAGGCCGAGACCGTGGCCAGCCGCAAGGCCAGCCAGATCGCGCTGGAGTTCTTCACCGCAGGCGTGCCGGAAATGCTGGGCGGCTCGGCCGACCTGACCGGCTCGAACCTGACCAACACCAAGAGCACCCCGGCCTTCCGCGTGGACGACGAAGGCAAGGTCGTGACCACCGATGGCAAGCCAGGCCGCCACATCAACTATGGTGTGCGCGAGTTCGGCATGGCCGCCATCATGAACGGCGTGGCCCTGCACGGTGGCTACATCCCCTACGCCGGCACCTTCCTGACCTTCTCGGACTACAGCCGCAACGCCATCCGCATGGCCGCGCTGATGAAGACCCGCGTGGTGCACGTGTTCACCCACGACTCCATCGGTCTGGGCGAAGACGGCCCGACCCACCAGTCGGTCGAGCACGCCGCCAGCCTGCGCCTGATCCCGGGCCTGGACGTGTGGCGCCCGGCTGATACGACGGAAACCGCCGTCGCCTGGTCCATGGCTCTGGCCAACAAGCACCGCCCGAGCGCGCTGCTCTTGTCGCGCCAGAACCTGCCTTACGCGCCCAAGGCCGATGCCGACGTGATCACCCAAGGTGCTTACGTGTTGGCCGAGCCGGCTGAGGTGGGCCTGAAGAAGAAGCCGGTGGCCGTGATCATTGCCACCGGCTCCGAGGTGCAACTGGCCTTGCACGCCCAGCAACAACTGGCCGAGCTGAAGATTCCGGTGCGCGTGGTGTCGATGCCTTCGACCACCGTGTTCGACCGCCAGCCGATGGACTACAAGAAGGCCGTGCTGCCCAACAAGCTGCCGCGCATTGCCATTGAAGCCGGTGTGACCGACTTCTGGTGGAAGTATGGCTGCGACGCCGTGATCGGTATCGACAGCTACGGTGAGTCGGCCCCGGCTGGTGTGCTGTTCAAGCACTTTGGCTTCACCACCGAGAACGTGGTGGCGACGGTGCGCAAGGTGCTGTCCAAGAAGAAGTAATCAGGTTTTCTGAGCGGTTTTTCGTTTTCTTAGAGCAAGGTAGACAAGATCATGACCATCAAGATTGGTATCAACGGTTTTGGCCGCATCGGCCGCATGGTGTTCCGCGCTGCTGTGCAGAACTTCGCCAACGACGTCGAAATCGTCGGCATCAACGACCTGCTGGAGCCGGACTACCTGGCTTACATGCTGAAGTACGACTCGGTGCATGGTCGCTTCAAGGGTGACGTGTCCGTCGAGGGCAACACCCTGGTCGTCAACGGCAAGAAGATCCGTCTGACCGCCGTGAAGAACCCGGCTGAGCTGAAGTGGGACGAAGTCGGCGCCGACGTCGTGATCGAGTCCACCGGCCTGTTCCTGACCAAGGAAACCGCTGAAGCCCACATCAAGGCTGGCGCCAAGAAGGTCATCATGTCGGCTCCTTCCAAGGACGACACCCCGATGTTCGTCTACGGCGTGAACGACAAGACCTACGCCGGTCAGGCCATCATCTCCAACGCTTCGTGCACCACCAACTGCCTGGCCCCTGTGGCCAAGGTGCTGAACGACACCTTCGGCATCAAGCGCGGCCTGATGACCACCGTGCACGCAGCGACTGCCACACAGAAGACCGTGGACGGCCCGTCGAACAAGGACTGGCGCGGCGGTCGCGGCATCCTGGAAAACATCATCCCTTCGAGCACGGGCGCTGCCAAGGCTGTGGGCGTGGTGATTCCTGAGCTGAACAAGAAGCTGACTGGCATGTCCTTCCGCGTGCCCACTTCCGACGTGTCGGTGGTGGACCTGACGGTGGAGCTGAACAGCGAAGCTTCGTACGAAGACATCTGCAAGGCCATGAAGGCCGCTTCGGAAGGCGCCATGAAGGGCGTGCTGGGTTACACCGAAGACAAGGTGGTGGCCTCGGACTTCCGTGGCGAGAGCTGCACCTCGGTGTTCGATGCCGAAGCCGGTATCGCCCTGGACAAGACCTTCGTGAAGGTCGTGTCGTGGTACGACAACGAGTGGGGCTACTCGAACAAGTGCCTGGAAATGGCACGCGTCATCGCCAAGTGATCTGACGGGTGTGGGTGGCTGAGGCCACCGCGCTGTGATCGAAGAACCTCCCCGGGCTCAGGCCTTGGGAGGTTTTTTTGTGCCTGAGGAGGGCGGCGGCTGGTGTGTCAGGGACAGGCCGTAAAGCGCTTGCCCTGAGGCAGGCGCACGCCATTGAGGCTGGTCTGCACGCTGGCGGTGGCCTGCGGCACGATGACGTTCTGGGCCTGCATGCGCGGACGGATGACGACGACGCGGGCCGAGCGCACGCCGCGTTCTTTCAGCTTGTTGAGGGCGGCTTGCGCCTCTTGCGCCTGCTCGTAGCGGCCCAACACGAAGCCATTGGCCAGGCTGGTGGGGGTGCGCACTTCGCGGAAGGTGATGCCGCCCAGGGCCTTGAGCTCGGCCTGTTTGCGATTGAAGAGCTCGCGGTCGGGATAGGGGCCCATGTAGACGAACCAGAGGCCGTTGAGAGTGACGTCTTCGGTGCGCCAGTTCTCAAGCGGCAGGATGCCTTGCAGGTTCGAGCTCACGATGCCCATTTCAGCCGAGCCGAAGGGGCCAGCGGCCAAGCAGACGGTGGGGGCAGCGGTCGCGCTGGCCGGTGTGCCCGGGTTGGCTGGCGTCGCGGAGGCGACTGCGGCAGAGGCGCCGGGCGTGGCAGAGGGGGGGGCGGCCAGCGGGGTGCCGTCGTTCTCCTCCGAGGCCTGTGAGGCTGACGAGGCAGCGGAAGCAATGGCCTGTGCCAGGGCGGCCGACGCGGCGCTGGCCGAGGGCAGCACCTCCGGAGGGATCACTTCCAGTTGTTCGGCATGACGTTGCAGGCTCAATCGCTGCGGCTCATGCTGCTGGGAAGGATGGACGCCCACCAGGCTGGTGAGCCAGCCCTGGGTCCAGCTGAAAAAGGCCAGGTTGAGAAGCAGCAGGATCAGCACCAGGGAGCGCAGCATGGGCGAGGGGGCCGGGTCAGGTCGTGAAGGGTTGATCGGGGCAGGCGTCAGGCGGCGTGCGGTCGTACGCTGACGTCGCCACTGTGCCATGCCTGCACACCCTGTTCAGTATGCACGAGCAAGGCGCCTTGGGCGTCCACGCCTTGCGCGACACCCGTCTGAGTAGGTGGGTGGCCATCGGCCGGATACTGGCCGGGGGTGCTCCACAGGCCTACGCCTTGACCTCGCAGCACGTCACGCTGGGCGTAGGCGGCTTGCAGGGTGGCAAAGCCCTGGGTGGCAAACGCCTGCACACCGTGGATCAGTGCGGGGGCCATCCAGGCCCACACATCGCCGATGCGAGGGTGGGTGGAGGGATTGACCTCGGCGAGGCTGGCCGAGCCTGCCGGCGCCGAGCCCGGTCGCACATTGAGCCCCACGCCGATGACCACCCAACGGTGGCCGTCTGGCAAGCCGGGGGCGGGACTGGCTTCGATGAGGATGCCGCCGAGCTTGCGGCCCGCCAGCCAGAGGTCGTTGGGCCACTTCAGGCCCACATGGTAGGTATGGCTCTGGGGCCTGGGTGCGCCCAAGCCGGCATCGAGTGCCTCGGCCAGGGAGAGCCCGACGGCCAGCGACAAGGCGCTCGCGCCGCCGGGGATGTGGGCCAGGTCCAGGGGCAGGCCCAGGGAGAAGGTCAGGGTGTCGCCTGGCTCGGCCTGCCAGCTGCGGCCCAGGCGTCCTCGTCCGGCGGTCTGGCGGGCGGCGGCGAGCAGGGTGGGGGCGGTCTCGCCACGGCGGCCGCGCGCCATCAGCTCGGTGTTGGTGGAGCCCAGCTCGGGCAGCACCTCGATGCTCAGGCCGGGGCAGGTGGCCGCGCTGGCCAGCCAGATGCGCTCGGCCGCGCCGTTTAGCTCGGCCAGCACCGGGGCCAGCGCAGGGTCGCGGTCGGTGTGATCAGGGCTGGACGCGGGCGCGGTAGACATCGTCAGCGGCGACCTGAGCGGCTCTTGCGTTCCTTGGGGGCCAGCATGGTGCCGCGGCAGGTGGGGGCGCCGCACCAGCAGGCGTATTCCTTCTTCAACTTGGCCGTCATGCGGGCGTCGATGACCAGGCCGTAGTCGAAGAAGAGTTCTTCGCCGGGGGCGATGTCGCGCAAGGCGTCGAGGAAGACGCGGTTGCCCACCTGCTCGGCTTCGAGGTTGGGCTCACACGAGTGGTTGATCCACTTGGCCGAGTTGCCTTCGTACTTGCCGTCGATGACGTGGCCGTCGTCGAGGTGGAAGTAGAAGGTGTGGTTGGGCTGCTCGGGATCGTGTGGGTGGCGGTCGAGGGCCTCTTCCCAGGTGATGATTTCGCCCTTGTATTCGAGCACGCGCTCGCCGGCCTGGATGGGGCGCACGGCGTAGACGCCTTTGCCGTGGATGCCCGAGTCACGCACCTGGGTGCGGCGGCCTGTGCCGGACGCCTTGTCGCTGTGTGCGGCGGTGCGGGCGGCGGGCGTGGGTTTGTGCGCGGCTTGCGTCATCGACCAGTGTGTTTATATTGAAATGTGCGGGTGCGCGCGTGTGTGCGCGCGAGAAACCCGATTGTATGAACGGTTTGCATATATAAACACGCCCATGAGCAAAGCCCTGGTCATTGCAGAAAAACCTTCGGTTGCCCAAGACATCGTGCGCGCGTTGACGCCGGTGGATGGCAAGTTCGAGAAACACGATGAATACTTCGAGAGCGAGCACTATGTGGTCAGCTCCGCCGTCGGCCATCTGGTCGAGATCAAGGCGCCGGAGGAATTCGACGTCAAACGCGGCAAGTGGAGCTTCGCGAACCTGCCGGTGATCCCGCCGCACTTTGATCTGAACCCGATCGACAAGAGCAAGGGGCGCCTCAATGCCCTGGTCAAGCTGATCAAGCGCAAGGACGTCACCACCTTGATCAATGCGTGTGACGCGGGGCGCGAAGGAGAGTTGATCTTCCGCCTGATTGCGCAGTACGCGCAAGACAGCACCGCCACGCTGCGTGCCAAGGGCCTGGGCAAGGACGTGCGCCGCCTGTGGCTGCAAAGCATGACGCCGCAGGCCATCCGCGATGGTTTTGACGCCTTGCGCACCGATGAGCAGATGCTGCCGCTGGCCAGTGCCGCGCGTTGCCGCTCCGAGGCCGACTGGCTGGTGGGCATCAACGGCACGCGGGCGATGACGGCGTTCAATTCGCGCGACGGGGGCTTTTTCCTGACGACGGTGGGCCGGGTGCAGACGCCCACGCTGTCCATCGTGGTGGAGCGCGAAGAGAAGATCCGCAAGCACGTGTTCCGCGATTATTGGGAAATCCGCGGCAGCTTCGAGGTGTCGGCCGGCAGCTACGACGGCAAGTGGTTCGACCCGGAGTTCAAGAAGGTCAAGAACGCCGTGGAGGGCTCGCAGGACGCCGAGCTGAAGGCGGACCGGGTCTGGACGGCGGCCGAGGCGCAGGCGATTGCCGATGCGGTGCGCGGCCAGACCGGCACCGTGACGGAAGAGGCCAAGCCCAGCTCGCAGGCCAGCGCGCTGTTGTATGACCTGACCACGCTGCAGCGTGAGGCCAACTCGCGCTTTGGCTTCAGTGCCAAGACCACGCTGTCGCTGGCGCAGGCCCTGTACGAAAAGCACAAGGTGCTGACCTACCCACGGACCGACTCGCGCGCGCTGCCCGAGGACTATCTGCCGGTGGTGAAGGAAACGATGGCGATGATTGCCAGCGAGGACCTGCCCGGCCCGCTGCGCGCCCTGGCCACGCACGCCGGCAAGGCGGTGCGCGAGGGCTACATCAAGCCCAACAAGCGCATTTTCGACAACGCCAAGGTGTCGGACCACTTTGCCATCATCCCGACGCTGCAGGCGCCGCGCAGCCTCACCGAGGCCGAGGCCAAGCTGTACGACATGGTGGTCAAGCGCTTCATTGCGGTGTTCTACCCCTCGGCCGAGTTCATGGTCACGACGCGCATCACCAAGGTGCCGGTGGCCGACCAGGTGCACCACTTCCAGACGAACGGCAAGGTGCTGGTCAAGCCGGGCTGGATGGCCGTGTACGGCAAGGAAGCGGCCGAAGAGGGCGACGACACCACGCTGGTGGCCGTGCAGCCGGGCGAGGCCGTGCGCAACGAAGAGGTGCTGGTCAACGCCCTGAAGACCAAGCCGCCGGCCCGCTACACGGAAGCGACGCTGCTGAGCGCCATGGAAGGCGCAGGCAAGCTGATCGACGACGAGGAGCTGAAGGCGGCGATGACCGAGAAGGGCTTGGGCACACCTGCTACCCGCGCGGCCATCATCGAAGGCCTGATCACCGAGAAGTACCTTTACCGTGAGGGGCGCGAGATGATCCCCACGGCCAAGGCCTTCCAGCTGATGACGCTGCTGCGCGGCCTGGGGGTGGAAGACCTGACCAAGCCTGAGCTGACCGGCAACTGGGAATTCAAGCTGTCCGAGATGGAAAAGGGCCGCCTGAGCCGCGAGGCCTTCATGGCCGAGATCGCCGCCATGACGCAGCGCGTGGTGCAAAAGGCCAAGGAATACGACCGCGACACCATCCCCGGTGACTACGCCACCTTGAGCACGCCCTGCCCGAATTGCGGCGGCGTGGTCAAGGAGAACTACCGCCGCTTCACCTGCACGGGCAAGGGCGGTGGCGATGCCGAGGGTACAACGGGTTGTGGCTTCAGCATGACCAAGATTCCGGCCGGGCGCAGCTTTGAGCTGCACGAGGTGGAGCAACTGCTGCGCGATCGCAAGATCGGGCCGCTGGAAGGCTTCCGCTCGAAGGCGGGCTGGCCGTTCACGGCCGAGCTGCGCATGGTGCGCGACGAGGAGCTGGCCAACTGGAAGATGGAGTTCGACTTCGGGGAAGACGCGAAGAAGGACGAGGGCTCCGGTGAGGCGGTGGACTTCAGTGCGCAGACCAGCCTGGGCAAGTGCCCCAAGTGCGGTGGGGACGTGTACGAGCACGGCGCCAACTATGTGTGCGAACACACGACGGGGCCGGCCACCTGTGACTTCAAGAGCGGCAAGATCATCTTGCAGCAGCCGGTGACGCCGGAGCAGGTGACCAAGCTGCTGGAAACCGGCAAGACCGATCTGCTGGAGAACTTCGTCTCGAACAAGACGCGGCGCAAGTTCAAGGCCTTCCTGAGCTGGGATTCCAAGGCCGGCAAGGTGGGCTTCGAGTTCGAGCCCCGCGCTGCCAAGGCGCCGGCGGCCAAGAAGACCGCTGCGAAGAAAGCGGTGGCGAAGAAGGCCGCCTGATCGGCGGGAGCGTCACGCGCCTGACGCATTGCCCTTGTACATTCCGCTCGGTTGAATCGGACATGGAAGTACATGGCAATGCAGTGGCGTCGTGCCTGGGGCACGCAGTGGTTGGCAGGTGGTGTGTTGGCGCTGTGCGCCTGGGGGATGTCGGCGCAGGCGCAGACCACGCCTCAGGCGTCGATCAAGGGCGCGGGCGCGACCTTTCCGTCGCGGGTGTATGAGCGCTGGACAGCCCGTTTCATGGCCGAGCGCCCCGGCCCCTCGATCCAGTACCAAGGGACGGGATCGGGTGATGGCATCCGCCAGGCCCAGGCCCGCACGGTGCATTTCGGTGGCACCGACAACCCTTTGAGCGCTGCGCAACTGGCCGAGCACAAGCTGGTTCAGATCCCGCTGCTGGTGGGGGGCTTTGTGCCCGTGGTGAACCTGCCCGGCGTGCAGCCCAATGAGCTGGTGCTCAGTGGCGAGGTGCTGGCCGACATGGCCCGAGGGGCGATCGCGACGTGGAGCGACCCGCGCATTGCCGAGCTTAATCCGGGTCTGAGACTGCCCGCGTTGCCTGTGGTGCGGGTGGTGCGTGAGGACAAATCGGGTTCAACCGAGGTGTGGGTGCGTTATCTGGCCGATGCGTCGCCGGCTTTTGCCAAGGCGGTGCCCATCAGCCAGAAGCCGGCCTGGCCGGGTGAGACGCTGGCGGCCAAGGGCAACGATGGCGTGTCGAACCTGGTCAAGGCCACGCCGGGCAGCTTCACCTATGTCTCGTATGACCGGGTGGTGAAGGACAAGCTGGTGGGGGTGCGCCTGCGCAACCGCACGGGGCAGGTGCTGAGTGCCTCAGAGGCGGGTTTCCGGGCGGCCATCCTGGCGTCGGACGTCTACCGCAAGGGGGACGATACGGCCAGCTTGTTGAACCGCCCTCGGCCGGATGCCTGGCCGATCACGTCCACGAGCTTTGTGTTGCTGGATGCCCGCCCTAAGCATATGAGCGAGGCGGACTGGACGGCGCGCTTCGTCTACTGGTGCTTCATGCATGGCGATGAGTTGACGCGGGGCACGGGCTTTGCGCCCTTGCCATCGACCGTGCAGGCTCGGCTGGCGGGGCGCTTGATGCAGATCCGAGGCCCTGCTGGCGAGTTGACCAAGTTTCAGTGAACCGGCAGCCGGGCGTGGCCCGGTGTAAGGTGCGGCTCTGTCTTTGTGGCGGAGCATGGCCATGCCTTTCATCCTGACTTCTCGACATGCGGCACACCCCGACAGTGGGAGGGTGCATGCCGTGCCCAGTGAGATCACACCGCAAGCGGTGTACGCCGGCCGGCGGCAGTGGTTGCGCGAGGCGGCGCTGCTGGGCGGTGGGGTACTGACGTCGGCGCTGCCGGGGGGCGTGGTGCTGGCCCAGCCCGCCGCAGCCACGTCGGCCACGGTGACACGGCCGGGCAAACGTGCGGCCCTGCCTGCGGTGCGCAGCAGCGTGCCGGGTGCCCTGGCGGTGGACAAGCTGACCTCCTACGAGCACATCACCACGTACAACAACTTCTACGAGTTCGGCACGGACAAGTCTGATCCGGCCGAGTACGCCCACACCCTCAAAACCCGTCCGTGGACGCTGAGCATCGAGGGCGAGGTGGGCCGGCCGCTGAAGCTGGGGCTGGACGAGCTGCTCAAGCTGGGGGCGATGGAAGAGCGCATCTACCGCCTGCGCTGCGTGGAAGGCTGGTCCATGGTGATCCCGTGGGTGGGCTATTCGCTGTCGACACTGTTGCAGCGGGCGCAGCCCACCAGCCGGGCCAAGTATGTGGAGTTCATCAGCCTGGCCGATGCGCAGCAGATGCCCGGCGTGCGCGGCAGCGTGCTGGATTGGCCGTATGTGGAGGGCTTGCGCATCGACGAGGCCATGCACCCGCTGACGCTGATGGCCTTTGGCCTGTATGGCGAGGTGCTGCCGCCGCAGAACGGCGCGCCGCTGCGCTTGGTCGTGCCCTGGAAGTACGGGTTCAAGAGCGCCAAGTCGATCGTGGCGATCCGCCTGACCGAAAAGCCCAGCCCGTCGAGCTGGATGAAGGCCAATCCCCGCGAGTACGGCTATTTCTCGAACGTGAACCCGACGGTGGACCATCCGCGTTGGAGTCAGGCAACTGAGCGCAGAATCGGGGAGGGCGGTTTGTTTGCCCCGCGCAAGCCCACCCTGATGTTCAATGGCTATGCCGCCCAGGTGGGGCAGTTGTATGCCGGCATGGATTTGAGGAAGTTTTACTGATGGCTTTGTCGATGGCGAACCAATGGCTGCTCAAGCCCTGGTGCAAGCCCCTGCTGTGGGCGGTGGCGGCGGTGCCGGCGTTGGCCCTGCTGGTGGGGGCATTGACCGATGGGCTGGGGGCGAACCCAGCGCAGACGCTGATTCAGGAAACCGGGCAGTGGGCGCTGCGCTGGCTGTGGCTGACCCTGCTGGTGACGCCGTTGCGCGAGATGGCCGCGCTGCCGGCGCTGGTGCGCTACCGGCGCACGCTGGGGGTGACGGCCTTTGTGTATGCGGTGCTGCACCTGCTGTCGTACGCCTGGCTGGACAAGGGCTGGGTGATCGATGACATCGTGGCCGATGTGTTCAAGCGCAATTTCATCCTGGTGGGCATGCTCACGTTTGCCTTGATGTTGCCGCTGGCGTTGACCTCCTTCAATGCGGCCATCCGCGCGCTGGGTGGGCGCAGGTGGCAGCTGCTGCACAAGCTGGTCTATGCCGTGGCGCTGTTGGGCTTGCTGCATTTCTATTTGAAGAAGGCGGCCAAGAACGATGTGAGCGAGGTCATGGTCTATGCCGTGATCCTGGCGCTGCTGCTGGGCTGGCGCGTGGTGCGCCGCGGCGGCATCTTGGCGATGTTGCGCGTGCGCTGATCATGAGCTCACCGTTCCGAAGTTCATAATAAACGGCTCATTGGGCCAACTGGCCTACGTCGGCTGCCTACCCGAGACTGCAACTGCTTCCCATGCCCTTGTCCCACGTGCCACGTCTGTCTCGTTCCATGGTCGTGGCGGTGTCGCTGTTCCTGCTGTTCGACTTTGCGGCCTTGGGCTTGAACGTGTGGATGTCGGTGAAGATCGAGCGCGAGGCCGTGGGCATCAACCTGGCGGGGCGTCAGCGCATGCTGTCGCAGCGCATGGCCAAGGTCTTGCTGCAGCTGGAAGATGCCCAGCGGGCGGGTGAGCCCCTGGCCGAGCCCATGCAGGAGCTGGCCCTGACCTCAGCGTTGTTCGACCAGACCTTGCAGGGGTTCTGGGAGGGCCGTGAAACCGAGGGGGGGCAGGGCGAGCGCGTGTACCTGGCGCCGGTGACGCAGCCGCACACGCGACAGCTGGTGGCGCAGGCCCGCGAGATCTGGGACCCCTACCGCGAGCTCAGCCGCGGCGTGCTGGTGGCCGATGCCGCGCAGTTGCGCGTGCGTCTGCCGGTGGTGGTGGCCTATGCCAAGGCGCACAACCTGGAGCTGTTGTCGCTGATGAACGCGCTCACCACCGAGCTGGAGGTGCTGACGCGCAGCGAGGCCACCCGCATGCGCTGGTACCAGGGCATCACTTTCGCGCTGGCGCTGCTGAACTTCGTGGGCGTGTTTGCCCTGTACCAGCGGCGCATTCGGCGGGCGAGCGAGCAGCACGATCTGCTCGACGAGGTCATTCACAAGGTGGCCGCCTGCGTGATGGTGCTGGACGAGGATGGGGTCACCGTCATCAAGAACAACCACACCGCCGAGCGCCTGTTCGGACGCGACCCCGGGACGCTGATCGGGATGCGTTTTGATGAGCTGGTCGTGCCCCGTGAGGGTGATGCGGTGGGCGTGCGTCCGGATGGCAGCACGTTTCCGGTGGCTGTCGAGCGCCACCCCGCATTTCTGCATGGTCGGCGTCTGTTCGTGGAGACGGTGCATGACGTGACCGAGCAGCGCCGTACCGAGGCGCACCTGACCGGTCTGGCCTACCACGATGCCTTGACGCAGCTGCCCAATCGTCTTTTGTTCGATGACCGTTTGCGCATGGAGATGGCGCGGGCGCGTCGCCATGGTCAGCAGCTGGCGGTGTTGTACATCGATCTGGACCGCTTCAAGGACGTCAACGATGCACACGGCCACGAGATGGGCGATCTGTTGCTGAAGAAAGTGGCGCAGCGCATGCGTGGCTGCCTGCGCGAAAGCGACACGGTGTCGCGCCGGGGCGGTGACGAGTTCACGGTCATCCTGGGGGATGTGCATGGGCCGGACGATGCGGCGCGCGTGGCGCAGGACATCGTGCAGCAGATGGACGCGCCCTTCCACATTCAGAACGTGAGCCTGCACATCGGGGCCAGTGTGGGCATCTGTTTGTACCCGGTGCAGGCGCACGATGTGAGCTCCTTGCTGGCCGGGGCCGACGAGGCCATGTACCGTGCCAAGGTGATGGGGCGCGGCACCTACTGTTTTCACCAGCGCGACGAGGGGTGAGGTCAGGTGGCAGGCGTGGACGGGGCCGGCGTGGAGCCGCATGAAGAGCTGGGCCTGCAGGCCGATGCTACCTTGGCGCAGGTCAAGAAGGCTTACCGGCGACTGGCGGCGCGCTGGCACCCCGATCGCAATGCCGATCCGCAAGCGGTGCGACGCATGCAGCGGATCAACGAGGCGTACCGGCAGCTGTGTGAGCGGGTGGAGGCCAGGGCGGACGATGCCGATGCCGATGCACCGGTTGAGCCCGATCCGCCGGAGCGGGAACAGGCATCACCGCCTCCTGATCCGAAGGCCAAGCGCAAGTGGTGGGAGCGGGACTGGGGCAAGCCGCGCTGGGAGCCCGACGGCGAGGCCGCACCGCGCCCGCTGACGCACGAGGTGGAGATCACGCTGGAGGCGGCGGCCTCGGGCTGCACGCACCGGGTTCAGGGTCTGATCACGGACCTGTGCCCCGACTGCGAGGGCATGGGACGCTGGGTGTCGCCGCGCACGCTCTGTCATGCTTGTGATGGCGAGGGGCGTATGCCGGGTGGCCGATCAGGATCGTGGATCACGTGTGCGCATTGCGGAGGCGATGGCCGCGAGCGGCAGGCCTGTGAGTCGTGTGGCGGATCCGGCGAGCTGGCTGCGGCACGGGCCTATCACTACGAGGTTCGCATCCCTGCGGGGATGCGGGACGGCCAGACGGTGGTCTTGCGCGGGCAGGGGCAGCGCTGTGGCGCGCGACAGGCCGATCTGGTGCTGACGATGCGCCTGCGAGCCCACCCGCTGTTCACGTGGCGCGCCGACCAGACCTTGAGCTGCACCGTGCCGGTGGACCTCTTCACGGTGCTGGCGCATGGCGTGGTGCAGGTGCCGACGTTGGAGGGGCACCTGATCAAGCTGGCGCTGGCCGATGGGGCCGAGCAGACGCTGCCGGGAATGGGCTTTCCGAACAAGGATGGCTCGCGCGGGCCTTTGCATGTCGTGCTGCAGGCCTTGACCCCCACGACGTACAGCGCCGCGCAGCAGGCTTTGCTGGCGCAGTTGGCGGCCAGCATCCAGGCCGACCCGCTGCCCGCTTGCCCCGAGTTGGCGGCGTGGCAGGCGCAGCTGCGCGCGCACGCACGCCGCTGACGGACGCGTCGGGCCTGGCTTGGCCTGTCCTTTCGGGTCAGGCCGAGGCGGTGCGGTGCAAGACCCCCTTGAGCGCTACGCCGGTGTGGGTCTTGCGCTTGACGATCTCATCGGGTGAGCCAGCGGCCGCGACCTTGCCGCCGCCCGTGCCCCCTTCCGGCCCCATGTCGATGACCCAGTCGGCTTCAGCGATCACGTCCAGGTCGTGCTCGATGACGATCACGCTGTGGCCACCGTCGACCAGGCGGTGCAGCACGCGGATGAGCTTTTCCACATCGGCCATGTGCAGGCCCACGGTGGGCTCGTCCAGCACATACAGGGTGTGCGGCGCCTTCTGACCACGGCGGGTGATGTCGTCGCGCACCTTGCTGAGCTCGGTCACCAGCTTGATGCGCTGCGCCTCGCCACCGGACAGCGTGGGCGAGGGTTGGCCCAGCGTGAGGTAGCCCAGGCCCACGTCCTGTAGCAATCGCAGCGGGTGGGCGATGGACGGCATGGAGGCGAAGAACTCGACGGCCTCGTCCACCTCCATTTTCAGCACGTCGCCGATGTGCTTGCCGCGCCAGGTGGCGGCTAGCGTTTCGGGGTTGAAGCGCATGCCGTTGCAGGTCTCGCAATGCACCTTCACGTCGGGCAGGAAGGCCATCTCAATGGTGCGGATGCCTTGGCCCTCGCACGCCGGGCAGCGACCTTCCCCAGTGTTGAAGCTGAAGCGGCCTGCCGCCCAACCTCGCGCACGCGCTTCCAGCGTGTCGGCAAACAGCTTGCGGATGGTGTCCCAGAAGCCGATGTAGGTGGCCGGGCAGGAGCGCGGGGTCTTGCCGATGGGGGTCTGGTCCACTTCGAGCACACGGTCCACCTGGCCCCAGCCTTCGAGGCCGTCGCAGCCGGTCCATTGGGGGACGGCGGTGGCGCGTTCCTTGAAAGGGATGCTGACGGCCGCGTGCACGTTGGTCAGCAGCACATCGCGCGCGATCGTGGACTTGCCGGAGCCCGACACGCCGGTGACCGCGACCAGGCGCAGCAGCGGCACCTGCACGTCCACGCCTTGCAGGTTGTGCAGGCGGGCGCCCTTCAGGTGCAAGGTCGGCGTGCCGGCGTCCACCGTGCGGCGGCCAATGGCCTGGCCGTCGGCATCGACCCGCAAGGGGTGCGCCATGGGGGCACGCAGGCAGCGGCCCGTGACCGAGTCGGGCGCGTCCATGATGTCTTGCACGCTGCCTTGCGCGACCACCGTGCCGCCGCGCACGCCGGCGCCTGGACCGATGTCGATGACGTGCTCGGCGCGGCGGATGGTGTCTTCATCGTGTTCGACCACGACCAGGGTGTTGCCCTCGGCGCCCAGGGTGTGGAGCGCATCGAGCAACAGCTGGTTGTCGCGCGGGTGCAGGCCGATGGTGGGCTCGTCGAGCACATAGCAGACGCCTTGCAGGTTGCTGCCCAGTTGCGCCGCCAGGCGGATGCGCTGGGCTTCGCCGCCCGACAGCGTGGGCGCGGCGCGGTCCAGGCTGAGGTAGCCCAGGCCGACCTGCTCCATGAAGGCCAGGCGCGATTTGATCTCGCTGACGATGTCGCGGGCAATCGTCGCTTCACGGCCGTCGAGCTTGAGCTTCTCGCCCCACTTGCGGGCGTCCTTGACGGCCAGGGCCGACAGCTCGGCAATCGACTGACCGCGCAACTGCACCGCCAGCGCCACCGGGTTGAGGCGCGCGCCGTGGCAGCTGCCGCAGGCGGCGTCGGTCACGTCTTCCACATCGGGTTCGGCAAAGGTTTGCTCGCGGCCGGATTCGCGGCCCTTCTTCTCGTCGGGCTGAGAGTCGTCCATCACCTTGCGCTGTTCACGCGTCAGGGCCAGGCCCGTGCCCACGCAGTCGGGGCACCAGCCGTGCTTGCTGTTGTAGCTGAACAGGCGCGGGTCGAGCTCGGGGTAGCTGGTGCCGCAGCTGGGGCAGGCGCGCTCGGTGGAGAACACCTTGACGCGGCCCATGCGCAGCGTGGACTTGCCGGTGGCCAGCGCTTCGGCCAGACCTTCCAGCCCGGTGATCAGGTGGACCACGCCCTTGCCGTGCTCCAGCGCCTGGGCCAGCAGTTCGCGCAGGCGCGGCTCGTTCTCGGGCGTGACGACCACGTCGCCCACGGGCAGCTCGATGGTGTGCTCGCGGTAGCGGTCGATCTTCGGGCCCTTGGCCGTGCCCCAGCCCGCCGTGGGCAGGAACTCGCCGTCGACCCGCAGGTGGTCGAAGCCCTTGCTCGACGCCCACTTCGCCAGCTCGGTGTAGATGCCCTTGCGGTTGACGACCAGCGGCGCCATCAGGCCGATGTGCAGGCCGCGGTAGTCGCGCACCCACTGCGCGGCAATGGCCTCGGGGGTTTGCGGCAGCACGGGGATGGGGTGGCCGTCTTCGTCGACGCAGGTGGTGCAGTGCTGTGTGCCCAGCTTGACGAACAGCAGGCGCAGGAAGTGGTGCACCTCGGTGGTGGTGCCCACGGTGGACTTGCGCCCGCCGCGCGACAGGCGCTGCTCGATGGCCACCGTGGGCGGGATGCCGTAGACCGCGTCCACCTCGGGCCGGCCTGCCGGTTGCACCAGCGAGCGTGCATACGCGTTGAGCGATTCGAGGTAGCGGCGCTGGCCCTCGTTGAACAGGATGTCGAAGGCCAGCGTGGACTTGCCCGAGCCCGACACGCCGGTGATGACGTTGAACTTGCCACGCGGGATGTGGACGCTCAGGCCCTTGAGGTTGTTCTCGTGCGCGTTGACGACTTCGATGCTGTCGTGACCCGGCGCGGTGGCCGCGCGGGCACGGCGCTCGTCGCGGCGGGCCTTGATGAGGGCCTGCAGCGAAGGGCCGTCTTCGGCCGTGTCGCGGCCCAGGTGGTAGGCCGGGGCTTTCTCGGCCACCTGCAAGACCTGTGACGCGTTTGCGGCGTCACCGCGGTCAGTCGAAGCGGGCAGCGCGGGCACCTCTAGGCCCAGCGCCTGTTCGTACTCCCGCAAGGCGATGGCCGTGTGGGTTTGGCCCAGGCGCAGTTGCTCCGGCGGTCCGAAGGCCACCAGCTGGCCACCGGCGTCACCGCCTTCGGGGCCGAGCTCGATCAGCCAGTCGCAGGCGCGGATCACGTCCAGGTTGTGCTCGATCAGGATGATCGAGTGGCCCGCGTCCAGCAGCTTGGCAAAGGCGCGCATCAGCTTGGCGATGTCGTCGAAGTGCAGGCCGGTGGTCGGCTCGTCGAACATGAAGAGCGTGCCCTTGCGAGCGAGCTTCTGGCGCGACTTGCTGGCCTGCTGCGCGGTCTCGACCAGGTGGCCGGCCAGCTTCAAACGCTGCGCTTCTCCGCCCGACAGCGTCGGTACCGGTTGCCCCAGCTTCACGTAGTCCAGGCCCACATCGGCCAGCGGTTGCAGCGCACGCACCACGTCCACGTCCTGCGCGAACAGGCGAACGGCCTCGGCCACGGTCAGCTCCAGCACGTCGGAGATGCTGAGCTTTTTGTTGAGCCGCTCGATGGTGATCTCGCGCACCTCGGCGCGGAAACGCGTGCCATCGCAGTCCGGGCAGCGCAGGTACACGTCGGACAGGAACTGCATCTCGACGTGCTCGAAGCCCGAACCGCCGCAGGTGGCGCAACGCCCCGTGCCCGCGTTGAAGCTGAAGGTGCCGGCGGTGTACTTGCGCTCACGGGCCAGCGGCGTCACCGCAAACAGCGTGCGCACGGCGTCGAAGGCGCCCACATAGCTGGCCGGGTTGGAGCGGGCCGTCTTGCCGATGGGCGACTGGTCGACGAAGTTGACCGCGCTCAGCCAGTCGGCGCCCAGCAGTTCATCGTGCTCGCCGGGCGAGTCGGTGGCCAGGCCGAAGTGGCGCAGCAGGGCCGGGTGCAGGATGTCCTGAATCAGCGTCGATTTGCCCGATCCGCTCACGCCGGTCACGCCCACCAGGCGCTGCAGCGGGAACTCGATGTTCAGGTTCTTCAGGTTGTGCTGACGCGCGCCTTGCAGGATCAGGCGCGGCGTGTTTTCGGCCACCGGGCGGCGCAGGCCCAGGCCGATGGTGCGGCGCGAACCCAGGTAGGCACCGGTCAGGGTCTCGGCATGCTTGAGCTCATCGGGTGAGCCATCGAACACGATGCGGCCGCCTTGGTGGCCGGGGCCCGGCCCCATGTCGATGACGCGATCGGCGGCCAGCATCACAGCGGGGTCGTGCTCGACGACCACCAGCGTGTTGCCGGCATCGACCAGGCGCTGCATGGCCACGTTGATGCGGTCCATGTCGCGCGGGTGCAGGCCGATGGACGGCTCGTCCAGCACGAACAGGGTGTTGACCAGGGAGGTGCCCAAAGCGGTCGTCAGGTTGATGCGCTGCACCTCGCCGCCCGACAGGGTGCGGCTTTGGCGGTCCAGCGTCAGGTAGCCCAGGCCCACGTCCACCAGGTACTTCAGGCGGGTGCGGATCTCGTCGAGTAGCAACTGCAGGGCCTCGGCGTCTTCCTGATGGGCGAGCGTGACAAACGAGAAAAAACGCTGCAGTTGCGAGATCGGCAACAGCATCACATCGTGCAGGCTCAGGCCGGGCAGGGCTTCGAGCGCGACGCGGGGCAGGGCGGCACCGCGCGGCTTGAAGCGCTTGGCCGGGGCCAGCACGGCATCGGCGTCTTCGCGCGAACCCAGGCGCCACAGCAGCGACTCGGTCTGCAGGCGCGCGCCTTCGCAAGTGGGGCAGGGCGTGTAGCTGCGGTACTTGGACAAGAGCACGCGGATGTGCATCTTGTAGGCCTTGCTCTCCAGGTACTCGAAGAAGCGCTTGATGCCGTACCACTGCTTCTGCCACTGGCCCTTCCAGTTCGGGTCGCCGTCCAGCACCCAGGCCTTGTGCTCGGGCGTCATCTGTGACCAGGCCAGGTCGCGCGGCACGCCCGCTTCGCCCGCGTACTTGATCAGCTCTTCCTGGCACTCGGCCCAAGCCGGCGTCTGGATGGTCTTGATGGCGCCGCCGCGCAGCGTCTTTTTCGCATCGGGAATGACCAAGCCCCAGTCCACGCCGATGACGCGGCCAAAGCCGCGGCAGGTCGGGCAGGCGCCGGCCGCCGAGTTGAAGGAGAACATGCCCGGCGTGGGGGCGCTGTAACGGCGGTGGCTGTCCGGGCAGTGCAGGCCGGCGGAGAAGCGCCACAGCTCGGGCTCAGCCTCGTCACTCCCCTCGGGCAGGGCGTAGACCGTGATGTGGCCGCTGCCGCGCTTGAAGGCCACTTCCAGTGCCTCGATCACGCGGGGGCGGTCCAGATCGGCGCCGCTCGGGTCGGCGCCGATGCGGAAGCGGTCGGCCACCACATCGAGCACCAGGCGCTCGTCGTCCCCCAGTTCGGCGCTGGCGGCATCCTTCGTTTTCTTGCTGGCCTTCTTCGCGGCGGGTTTCTTCTTGGCCGCCGCCCCTTCCTCATCCAGCGAGGCAGCCACTTGCGCACTGGTCAGCGCGGCCGAGGGCAGGTCGTGCGCCTTCACCACGCGCTGCGCCTGGATGCGCGAAAAGCCGCTCACCGACAGCCAGTCGGCCATTTGCTCGGGCGTGGTGTGGGCCGGCAGCACCGCGCCAAAGGTGACCACCACGCGACGGCCGCCGGGCGTGGCGGCGCAGCGCCGCAGCAGCTCGGCAAACACCGACTGGGGCGTGTCCTCGCGCACCAGCTGGCCCGTGTCCTGATCGAACAGTTGCGCGCCGCGCGCGAACAGCAGCTTGAGGTGGTCGTTCAGCTCGGTCATCGTCCCCACGGTCGAGCGCGAGGTGCGCACCGGGTTGCTCTGGTCAATGGCAATGGCCGGCGGCACACCCTCCACGCGGTCCACGGCGGGGCGGTCCATGCGGTCGAGGAACTGGCGCGCGTAGGCGCTGAAGGTCTCCACATAGCGCCGCTGCCCTTCGGCATACAAGGTGTCGAACACCAGCGACGACTTGCCCGAGCCGCTGGGCCCCGTCACGACCGTCAGCTCACCCGTGTGGATGTCGAGGTCGAGGTTCTTGAGGTTGTGCTGGCGGGCACCGCGGATGCGGATATCGGACATGGGTCACCTTCTAAGGGTCTGCCACAGGGAAATGCCTGCGGCATGGGCGCGCAAACATTCTAGAGACGCCAGAAAGTCACGACACACCTGGGGGCGAATATTCTGGCGACAGCGCGGCGTCACCGGGCGTGGACATAATCGAATCCTGTTCGGGAGAGTGATTTGCGATTCGTGTTGGATGTGCTGTTGGGACGAGAAAGCCGGCAACGGGGCTATGTGCTCCGGACCCTGCTGGCGGCCTTCAGCTATCTGCTCGGGGTGCTGATTGCCGAGGTGGCGGTGTCGATTGGCGTGGCCGACCTGAGGCCGGCCCGGGTGTTCCAGGGCGCGGCGCTGACGGCCGGCCTCATCAGCTACGCCATGGTGCGTTGGGGCTGGACACGCGACTTCCGTGATCCGGCCATGACGATGACACAGATGCTTGTGGGGCAGACCATGGCCGTGGTGGCCTATGTGATGCTGCACGAGTTCCGCGGCGCCCTCATTGGCTTGAGTGTGGCCGTGACCTCTTTTGGCACCTTCAGCCTCTCGCGCGAGCGTCAATGGGCGATGAGCCTGTACGCCTTGCTCACCATGGGCGCCGGCATGCTCTGGATGAGTGTGCACGCCCCGGTCAACTTCCCGCCCGAAGTCGAGGCGGTGCACTTCCTGATCCTGCTGACCCTGCAGTTCATGGCCGCCTTGCTGGGCGCCCAGTTCGGTGAAATGCGCCGGCGCCTGCGCAGTCGCAAGCGCGAACTCGAAGCCGCCTTGGACCGGATTCAGGAGCTGGCCAACCGTGACAGCCTGACCGGGCTCTACAACCGCCGCTACGCGCAGGAGTTGATCGATCACCATGTGCACCTGAAGGACCGCAACGGGCGGCCCCTGGCGCTGGCCTTGATCGACCTTGACCACTTCAAGCAGGTCAACGACGAACATGGCCATGCCATGGGTGACCGGGTGCTGCAGGTCTTTGCGCAGCAGGCCCGCCAGGTCACACGCGAGGCCGACGTGGTGGCCCGCTGGGGTGGCGAAGAGTTCCTCATCGTCATGCCGGAAACCTCGGCCGAGGGGGCCGCGCTCTTGGTGGAGCGTTTGCGCGAGGCGTTGACGACCGTGTGTGTGAGCGACGAGGTATCGGCGTTGCGCATCGCGTTTTCAGCAGGCGTCACCGCGCACGGCATGGGGGAGAGCACCGACCAAGCGGTGCACCGGGCGGACCAGGCCTTGTACGAGGCCAAGTCGGCCGGTCGCCACCGCAGTGTGGTGGCCTGAGCCACCCCACAGGCTGAACGCGTTCAGCGCACCAGCAGCACGGGCGTCTTGCAGCCGGCCATGACCTTGGTGGCGACCGAGCCGGCCACCAGGTTCATCAGGTTGCTGTGACCGTGCGAGCCCATGATGATGAGGTCGTACTTGCCCTTTTCGGCCATCTTGGCGATGACGTCGGGCGCGTGGCCGATCTTGCCCACATAGGCCGTGCCCAGGTCGTGCTTGGCCGTGAACTTGCGGATGGGCTTGAAAATGGCCTCGGCCGTGTCGTCGTAGTAGGACTTGAGTTGGTCGGCCGGGAACATGGCCGCGGCGTGCGGCGGGATCTGCGGCACCACGGTCAGCACGGTGTATTCGTGCTGACCCTGCAGCCATTCGTCGTGTGTGGTCAGCCAGGCCAGCATGCGCTTGGTGTAGGAGCTGCCGTCCACGGGGAGCAGGATCTTCATGGATGTTCCTCGGTTGTGTCTGTAGAAAAACTGGTCATGCCAGCACAGCGATCAGTCTAGATCCTAGATCCGAACGCAGCAGCTGCCATCGTAGCCGGCTGATTCGTTTTTGTGACCGTGACCACGCGCGTTGCTGACCACGCGCGTGACGCCGCGTTCGTGCGGGACCAGGTAGTCGTGTCGGCAATGCAGGTGGCCGTGCAGCCACAGGGCCACGCCGGGCATCAGGTCGTCGTCGGCATTGCAAAAGCTCGCTGTGCCGGGTTGGCGGCCATAGCGCGGGTCAGCGCTGCGCAGGCTGGGGCCGAAGTGGGTGATGACCACGGTGGCGTCCCAGCTCTGTGTGGCGCTGGGCGCGGTGGCCAGCGTGTCGGCCAGCCATTGACGGCAGCGCAGCGCTTCGACGCGCACGGCCTCGGGGCCGAAGGGCTCGCCGCCTCGGGTGGCCCGCATCACCTTGACGAAGTAGTGGGCGGCCCGCATCGCCTTGGGCCGCTGGTCTTCGCCGAACAGGTCGAAGTCCGACCAGCGGGTGGTGCCGAGAAAGCGGATCACCCGCCCGTCGGGGGCGGTGACGAAAGCGGTCTCCCGCTCCAGCAGGGTGAAGCCCAGTTCGCGGGCGCGCTCACGCAGGCCCGCCAGCGCAGCGTCCACATCACGACCGTCAAACTCGTGGTTGCCGGGCACGAACAGCACCGGCACGGGCCAGTTCGCAAAGCGCGAGAGGCCTTGCCAACTGCTGTCCACATCACCGGCCAGCACCAGCAGGTCGGCGCCGGGGGCCGGGGAGGGCGTGAAGTCTTCGGTCTCCAGGTGCAGGTCAGACAGCAGCTGGAGCGTCAAGCGACCGTCAGCGTGCAATCAGTTGGCCCCGTGGCAGTTCTTGTACTTCTTGCCGCTGCCGCAGTGGCAGGGGTCGTTGCGGCCGAGCTTGGGGTGCTCGCGGATCACGGTTTCCACCTTGTGGCTTTCGGCCAGGCCGATCTGGGCCAGGTCCACCACGTCGAACACCAGGGCTTCGATGGCCTCGTCCAGGTTCTTGAGCGGGTGCTCTTCGTCCAGGGCCTTGGTCATGGCCTGCTGGGTTTCGTCCTGTTCGGGCAGATGGCGCCAGATGGAGTCCAGCAGGTCGGGCACGCCCGACAGGGCGGCTTCTTCCAGCTGCGGGAAGTTGGCCAGCGCCCACTCGAAGCCTGCGGCCCAGTAGCCGATGCCTTCCAGCGCGTCCTTGCCTTCGGCGGGCTTGCCATCGTCGTCTTCGATCATCGGGACGATGGGGTCGAACCAGCCGTCTTCCAGAATGCCGCGCAGGATCTCGTCCTTGCGGCGGGTGATCAGGCTGACCAGGCGGTTGTGCTGGGCTTCGCTCCAGCCTTCGATGCCGGCTTCGGGCATGCCTTCGGTGCCAAAGATCGGCGGCAGCCAGTCTTCCGGTTGCAGCAGCACCGGCTGCACCAGCACGCCAGCTAGGTAGCCGTCCAGGATCACGGCGTCGACGGTTTCAAAGGGTGCGGGCACAGCGGCCAGCAGCTCGTCGATTTCGTTGATTTCGGCGTCGGTGAGTGCGGGCGTTTTTTTCATGGTCGGGCAATTCAGGGCATCAAAACCCGCATTGTGCGACATGGGGCTGCGCTTGACCATCCCGAGGGCCTTGCGCAGGCCCTCGGGGCACGCTGAACTTCAGCGTTGCGCCGCTTCCTGCAACTGCTGCAGCGCGGTCGGGTCTTCGATGGTGCTCAGGTCGCCGGTTTCGCGGCCCTCGCACACCGCCTGGATGGCGCGGCGCAGCAGCTTGCCCGAGCGGGTCTTGGGCAGCACGTTGACGAAGTGCACCCGCGCCGGGCGGGCCACGGCGCCCAGTTGCTGGTCCACCGTGTGCATGATCTCGGCTTCCAGGGCTTTGCGTCCCTCGTCGTCGGTCACGCGGCTGGCATCGCGCGGCACCACGAAGGCCTTGGCCACCTGGCCCTTGAGCTGGTCGGCCACGCCCACCACGGCCACCTCGGCGACACCGGGGTGGCTGCTGACGGCCTCCTCAATTTCGCGGGTGCCCAGGCGGTGGCCGGCCACGTTGATCACGTCATCGGTGCGGCCCAGGATGAAGTAGTAGCCGTCCGCATCGCGGATGCCCCAGTCGAAGGTGTTGTAGACCTGCTTGTTCGGGAAGGTGGACCAGTAGGTGCTGACGAAACGCTGGTCATCGCCCCACACGGTCTGCAGGCAGCCCGGTGGCAGCGGGCCTTCGATGGTGAGCACGCCCTTCTGGTTGGCCCCGGTCAGCTCCTCGCCGGTCTGGTCGTCCAGCAGCTTGACCTGGTAGCCGGGCATCGGGAACCCCGGCGAGCCCAGGCGCGGCGTCAGCGTCGGGTCCACGCCGCGCGCCAGGCTGAGGATGGGCCAGCCGGTTTCGGTCTGCCAGTAGTTGTCGATGATGGGCTTGCCGATGGCTTCGCCAATCCAGGCGGCGGTCGGCTCGTCCAGCGGCTCACCGGCCAGGAACAGCTGCTTGAGGCTGGACAGGTCGTGGCGCTTGAGGCAGTCCGGGTCCTGCTTCTTGAGGACACGGATGGCGGTGGGCGCCGAGAACATCACATTGACCTTGTACTTCTCGACCAGCGACCACCAGATGGCGGCATCGGGGCGGACCGGCAGGCCTTCGTAAATGATGGTCGTCATGCCGGTCAGCAGCGGGCCGTAGACGATGTAGCTGTGGCCCACGACCCAGCCGATGTCGCTGGCGCAAAAGAAGGTCTCGCCCGGCTTGCCGCAGTAGACCTGCTCCATCGACGCGGCCAGCGCCACGGCGTAGCCGCCGGTGTCACGCTGCACGCCCTTGGGCTTGCCGGTGGTGCCGCTGGTGTAGAGCGTGTAGCTGGGGTGGGTGGCTTCGACCCACTCACAGGGCACGATGGCGTCCATCACGCTGCTGCGGGCGTCCCAGTAGTCCACGTCACGTGGGGTGTCCATCTCGGCCGGGGCCAGCTTGCGGTCGACCAACAGCACGTGGGGCACGTGGTGGCTGCTCTGGCGCAGAGCCTCGTCCAGCAGGGGTTTGTAGGGGATGACCTTGCCGCCGCGCGAGCCCGCATCGGCGGTGACGATGACGGTGGGGGTGGCGTCGTCGATGCGGCTGGCCAGCGCGTGGCTGGCAAAACCGCCGAACACCACCGAGTGGATGGCGCCCAGGCGCACCGTGGCCAGCATGGCGATCACCGCTTGCGGGATCATGGGCATGTAGATCAGCACCCGGTCACCCTTGCCGACGCCCAGGCCGTGCAGGATGGCGGCCATGCGCTCGACCTCGACCAGCAACTGAGCGTAGCTGATCGTCTCTTCGGTGTTGGTTTCGGTGGACACGAAGACCAGGGCGGCCTGGTCGGCCCGGTCGTGCACATGGCGGTCGACCGCGTTGTGGCACAGATTGGTCAGTCCGCCGCCGAACCATTTCACAAACGGCGGGTTGCTGACATCGCAGACCGTGTCAAACGGGCGGTGCCAGTGGATGCGGGAGGCCTGTTCAGCCCAGTAGGTGTCGCGTTCGTGGATGGAACGCTCGTACAGCGCGCGGTAGCTCATGCTTGCTCCTGAAACGCCCCAGCGGGTAGCCGGAGCTTCAGGTCGCAGATGCTAGTTCGCCCCTTGATTCAGGGGGGAGGGGAATATCCCGTGGTCAGTCCGCCCAGACTTGATCTGCGTCAAATGAACACCGCGGCGCGGCGCAGCACGATCAGACCGATGAAGCACAGGCCCAGCACCACGCCCCAGCGCAGCGACAGCATGGCCCACTGCCGCCAACGTGGCTGGCCCGTAACGGTGAAGACGGCCATGTTCAGCAAAAAGCCCAGGGCCAGGATGACGGCCAGCGCGCGAAACAGCACCATGGGGGTGTCCGCGCCGGCTTACCAGGCGGGGGCCAGCTCGGCCATGCCGCGCGGCGCCTTGGCCTCGTCTTCGAAGGTGACAATCTCCCAGGCGTCCTGCTGCGCCATCAGGGCGTGCAGCAGCTGGTTGTTCATCGCGTGGCCCGACTTGTAGGCGGTGTAAGCCGCCAGCAGCGGGTGGCCCGCCACGTACAGGTCGCCAATGGCGTCCAGGATCTTGTGCTTGACGAACTCGTCGTCGTAGCGCAGGCCGTCGGCATTGAGCACGCGGTGCTCGTCCACCACGATGGCGTTGTCCATGCTGGCGCCCAGGCCCAGACCGCGCGAGCGCATCATCTCTACATCCTTGGTGAAACCGAAGGTGCGGGCGCGGGCGATGTCGCGCTTGTACTGGCCAGTGCTGAAATCGAACTCGACGCGCTGACCGGTCTGGTCCACGGCGGGGTGGTCGAAGTCGATCTCGAAGGTCAGCTTGTAGCCGTGGTACGGCTCCAGGCGCGCCCACTTCAGCGAGCGGCCCTCGCCTTCGCGCACTTCGATGGGCTTGAGCACGCGCAGGAACTTCTTGGGCGCCTTCTGCAGCTCGATGCCGGCGCTTTGCAGCAGGTACACGAACGCGGCCGACGAGCCGTCAAGGATGGGCACTTCCTCGGCGGTGATGTCCACATACAGGTTGTCCAGCCCCAGGCCGGCGCAGGCCGACATCAGGTGCTCGATGGTGTTGACCTTGGCCAGACCCGGATCGCCGCCCGGCGAGATGGTGGTGGCCATGCGGCAGTCGCACACCGCCCCGGTGTTGACGGGGATGTCCACCGGCTCGGGCAGGTCCACGCGGCGGAACACGATGCCCGTGTTGACCGGCGCCGGGCGCAGCGTCAGCTCGACGCGCTGGCCGCTGTGCAGGCCCACGCCAACGGCACGGGTGAGGGATTTGAGGGTGCGTTGTGGCAGCATCCTTGGATTATCGCGTTTGTACCGATTTCGTGCCGTCAAGCGGGTCTATCACGACGATTGAAAACGTCACAGGGTGTGCGTGCGGTCGCCGTGGGCAAAACCGATGGCCTCGAACCACGGGCCCTTGACGAAGCCGATCACCTTGAACAACTCGCCCATCTCGTGCTCGGCCAGTAGCATCTGCAGGGCGCCACGGGCCTTGAACTGCTCGGCGGTGCTGGCCTCGCCGGTGCGCGCCAGCGCTTCTCCCAGACCGCAGTTGGTCAGGAAACGCCCCTGCGAGGTGTAGCCCAGCACCTCCCAGCCGGCCTCCTGGCCGGCCAGGGCGATGCCGGTGAAGTTGACATGGCTGGTGATGTCCTTCTCGCCCACCTTGACCAGCGGGTCGGGGTCGCTCTGGTGCAGGTGGTGGCACATCAGGGTGCCGCCGGTGCGTTGCGGGTGGTAGTACTCGCCCTCGGGGAAGCCGTAGTCCAGGAAGAACGCCGCGCCGCGCGTCATGCGTTCGGCCAGCGTGGCCACGAAGGCCTCGGCCTGGCCGTGGGTTTCGGTGACGGTGCCGGGCACGTACTCGCTGTCGGTGCGCTCAGTGGGGGCGCGCACGCCTTCGGGTGCTGGGCGGTCCAGCCAGATGAAACGGGGGGCGGTGTCTGCTGCGTCGGCCGGCGCCGCATCGGGAACGGCCTCGGGCGCATCCTCGGGGCCAGCCAGGCCCACGCCGCGCTCCAGCCAGCGCTGGCCGTCCCAGCTCATCAGGTGCACCGGCATGGCGTCCAGCACCTCGTTGCCGACGATCACGCCTTCCAGGGTGTCGGGCAGGCTGTCGGCCCACACCACCTTGTGCACCAGGCTCGGGTGCTCTTTCTGCAGACGCTGGTGCTGGCGGTCGCGCAGGGTGCCCGACAGGTCGACGATGGTGTAGCGCGTGATGCGCTCGCCCAGCTCGCCCAGCAGCTGCTCGGCCAGGGCCCCGGTGCCCGCGCCAAACTCCCAGATCTCGTGCGTGCCGGTGGCATCCAGCGCCTGGCGCAGCTGGGTGGCCACGACCTGGCCAAAAATCGGTGTCAGTTCGGGGGCGGTCACGAAGTCGCTGCCGTCTTGCGGGCCGGTGCCGATCACGCGCCGCCCGCCGCTGTAGTAGCCCAGGCCCGGCGCATACAGGGCCAGTTCCATGAAACGTTCAAAGCGCATCCAGCCGCCACGTTCGCGGATTTCGTGCGCAATCAGGTCGGCCAGCGGGTGGCCGTTCAGGGGGGCGGCCACTACACTGTGGTCCGTTGTCGTCGGGCGGTTCATGCCCCATTGTAAAAACACCCATGCCTGATTCGTCTGTGACCTTGCCTCAGCCCCAGGTTGACGCCTCCACCGCTGGCGCCGCTGCCTCCGGTGTGCGCCGCGTGGCCCTGGTGACCGGTGCCGGCAAGCGCCTGGGCCGCCACATTGCGCTCACCCTGGCCCAGCAGGGCTGGGACGTGGCCGTGCATTACCGCACCTCGCGCGCCGAGGCCGAGGCCACGGCCGACGAGATCCGCGCCCTGGGTCGGCAGGCCGTGGTGCTCAGTGCCGACCTGTCGGACGAGGCGGCGGCGCGGGCATTGCCCGTGCTGGCCGTGGCCGAGTTGGGTCAGCTCGATGCCGTGGTCAACAGCGCCTCGACCTTTGAATACGACACCGCCGCCACCTTCAGCTACGCCATGCTGGAGCGCCACCTGCGCGCCAACACCGCGCCGGCCATCGTGCTGGCGCAGGGCCTGGCCGAGCATGTGGCGCAGCGCGGCGCGCAAGGCGCGGTCGTCAACCTGCTGGACCAGAAACTGTGGAACCCCAACCCGGACTTCCTCAGCTACACCCTGTCGAAAGCGGCGCTGGAGTCGGCCACCACCTTGCTGGCGCTGGCCCTGGCCCCGCAGGTGCGCGTGGTGGGCGTGGCCCCGGGCCTGACGCTGACCAGCGACTGGTTGCAGGGCGAGGCCTTCGCGCAGGCCCACACGCTGTCGCCACTGGGGCGCTCGTCGACCCCCGAGGACGTCGCTGCCACCGTGGCCTTTGCCCTGGGCAACCGCTCGATGACGGGCACGACGCTGCTCGTCGACGGCGGCCAGCACCTTCAGCGCTTCGAGCGCGACTTTTCCATGATGTGAGAGACATGTCCCTGACCAAAGGCACCCAGACCCTGAACCTGACCGGCTTGCGTTTCGACGCCAACCTGGGCGTGCTCGATCATGAAAAGACCGCGCCGCAGCCGATCATGGTGGACGCCGAGCTGAACATGGGCAGCCAGCCCCTGCTGCCCAGCGACGACGACCTGATGCACGTGCTGGACTACCGCCGCGTGCGCACCATCATCATCGAAGAGTGCACCGCTCAGCACGTCAACCTGCTCGAAACGCTCATTGGCAAGCTGTGCAAGCGCCTGATGGAGCTGCCCGGCGTGCAGGGTGTGCGCGTGCGCATCGCCAAGCTGGAAATTTTTGACGATTGCGAAGTCGCCATACACATGGAAGCCGGTCAGTGGTGAGTTCCTGAGACTGGGGGGCTCCCGGGGGGGGGCGGGTTCTGCCCCGGCCTGAGGGGGCATGGCGCCCGCCAGTTTGGTGTCTGAAGGCGAATCGGCGAAAATGGAGGGTTATGACCCCAGCCGCCCTCGCCATGTCCGAATCCACTCTGTTGCCTGAAGCCCCTGCCGTGGACGCGGCCAACGCCGCCATCGATGCCGCCGAAGTTGCGCGCCTGAAGAAGGAAGCGTTCGAGCGCAACAAGCTCAGCAAGCGCCTGCACCGTGAGGTGGGCCAGGCCATCACCGACTTCAACATGATCGAAGACGGTGACAAGGTGATGGTGTGCATGTCGGGTGGCAAGGACAGCTACGCCATGCTCGACATCCTGATGAACCTGCAAAAGCGGGCGCCCATCAAATTTGAGATCGTGGCCGTCAACCTCGACCAGAAGCAGCCCGGCTTCCCCGAGCACGTGCTGCCCGAGTACCTGACCAAGGTCGGGGTGCCCTTCCGCATCGAAGAGCAGGACACCTACAGCGTGGTCAAGCGCGTGGTGCCCGAGGGCAAGACCACCTGCTCGCTGTGCTCGCGCCTGCGCCGTGGCATCCTGTACCGCGTGGCCACCGAACTGGGTTGCACCAAGATCGCTCTGGGCCACCACCGCGACGACATCCTGCAGACCTTGTTCATGAACATGTTCTTCGGCTCCACGCTCAAGGGCATGCCGCCGAAGCTGGTGACCGACAACGGCGAGCACGTGGTGATCCGCCCCATGGCCTACTGCCGCGAGCAGGACCTGGCCCGCTACGCCGAGCACCGCGAGTTCCCCATCATCCCGTGCAACCTGTGCGGCAGCCAGGAAGGCTTGCAGCGTCAGCAGATGCGCGAGATGATCAACGAGTGGGATCGCAAGTTCCCCGGGCGCGTGGACAACATGTTCACGGCGCTGTCGAACATCGTTCCCTCGCACCTGATGGACCGCAAGCTCTATCCGTTCACGACGATCCAGGCCACCGGCAAGCCCATGCCCGGCGGTGACATCGCGTTCGACGAGGACGAAGGCTGCGGTGATGTGAACAATGGCCTGCCGGCCGAGACCGCCGTGTCCCTGTCGGCCATCCCGATCCGAAAGGCGGTGTGACATGCGACGCTGGCTGCTGGCTGTATTGTGGTCTCTGAGTGTCTTGGGGCTGGCTGGTTGTGCCGGCACCCCGAATGTGGTGAGCCAGGTGTCCAGCTATGGCAGCTGGCCGGCTGGCCGCGCACCGGGCACGTATGTGTTTGAGCGTTTGCCCTCGCAGCAGGCCCAGGCGGGGCTGCAAGACCGGCTGGAAGCGGCGGCCGAGCCAGCTTTGAGCGCGGCCGGTTTCCGCAAGGTGACCAAGCCCGAGTTGGCCGAGGTGAGCGTGCAGCTCAGCGCCCAGAGCCGCGAGGACCAGAGCATGCGCTACGACCCCTTCTGGGGCGGTGGGCGTTTTGGCTGGGGCGGCTGGTGGGGCAGCGGTGGCTGGGGCGGCATTGGCATGAGCATGCGCATGGAGCCCACCTGGGTGCAGATGCAGGTGGACGTGCTGATTCGGGATCGCCGCAGCAACCAGGTGCTGTACGAAACTCACGCGGTGCACGACCGCCAGAACACCGTCGATCTGGACCTGCTGCCCTACCTGTTCGAGGCGGCGCTCAAGGACTTTCCGCACCCGGCTGTCAGCCCCCGCACCGTGACCGTCACACGGCCGGTGGACAATCGCTGATCTTCCAAGTCAATTCAGGGTTTTCATGTCGCTTTCGATCGTCATCATGGCCGCGGGCAAAGGCACCCGCATGAAGTCTTCGCGCCCCAAGGTGCTGCACAAACTGGCCGGACGGCCCATGTTGTCGCATGTGATCGCCAGCACCTCGGGTCTGCACGCGGCGCAGCAGGTGGTGATCACCGGTCACGGCGCCGAGATGGTGGAAGCGGCGATGAAGACCGAGTTTGCGCAGGCCCCGCTGCAGTTCGTGCGCCAGGAGCCCCAATTGGGCACCGGCCACGCGGTGCAGCAGGCCGTGCCCGTGCTGCCCGATGACGGCATCACCCTGATCCTCAATGGCGACACGCCGCTGATCCATGCCAGCACGGCCCAGGCGCTGGTGGACGCGTGCGCGGGCAAGCAGCTGGCGCTGCTGACCATCCGCCTGGACGACCCGACCGGCTACGGCCGCATCGTGCGTGACGAAACCGGCGTGAAGGTGCTGGCCATCGTCGAACACAAGGACGCCACGCCCGAGCAGCGCGCCATCTGCGAGGTCTATACCGGCATGATGGCCGCGCCCACCGCGCGCCTCAAGCACTGGCTGTCGCAACTGAACAATGACAACGCCCAGGGCGAGTACTACCTCACCGACGTGGTGGCCATGGCCCAGGCCGAGGGCCTGAGCGTGGTGGCCGCGCAGCCGCGCGACGAGGTGGAGGTGCTGGGCGTCAACAGCCCGGCGCAACTGGCCGACCTGGAGCGCCGCCACCAACGCGCGCAGGCCGAACGCCTGATGGAGCAGGGCGTGCGCCTGGCCGATCCGGCCCGTTTTGACCTGCGTGGCACGCTGCAGTGCGGTCAGGACGTGGACATCGACGTCAACTGCATCTTCGAAGGCAACGTGGTGCTGGGCGACGAGGTGCAGATCGGCGCCAACTGCGTGATCCGCAACGCCACGATCGCGCGCGGTGCGGTCATCCACCCCTTTACCCACATTGACGGCGACACGCTGGGCGCGCACGTGGGCGAGGGTTCGCTGATCGGCCCGTTTGCCCGCCTGCGCCCCGGTGCGCAACTGGGCGCCGAGGTGCACATCGGCAACTTCGTCGAGGTCAAGAACAGCACGCTGGGCAAGGGCGCCAAGGCCAACCACCTGGCCTACCTGGGCGACGCCACCGTGGGTGAGCGCGTCAACTATGGCGCCGGCAGCATCACCGCCAACTACGACGGTGCCAACAAGCACCGCACCGTGATCGGCGACGACGTACACGTGGGCTCGAACTGCGTGCTGGTGGCCCCGGTCACCCTGGGCGCCGGCGTGACCGTGGGCGGTGGCAGCACCATCACCAAGGATGTGCCGGCTGAGAGCCTGGCCGTGGCGCGCGGCAAACAGGTCACCCTGGCTGAGTGGAAACGCCCCCAGAAAATCAAGCGCTGAACGGCTAACATCCTGTCACCAATTGCTGTGCCGGATGTTGTTGCCGTGAACCACTACGAACGCTTGAAAGTCACCCAGGATGCCCCGCCTGAGGTGATCCGTGCGGCGTACCGGGCGCTGGCACTGGCGCTCCCGGACGATGCGCAGCGCGAGGCGCAGCTGCGCGCCCTGAACACGGCTTACGAAACCCTGATCGACCCGGAAACCCGCCAGGCCTACGACACGGTGCTGGCGGTGCTCGTGCCGGACATCGAGGTGGATGCGGCCCCACCCGATGTGGCGGCAGCTGCCGACGCGGACCTGGACTTGGACATTGCCCTGGATGCCCTGGCGGTACCGGGCATGGCCTCCCTCACAGACGCTGGGGCGGCCGACGATGAGCTGGCCGATCCCTGGCAGTCGGTGTACGACGCCCCGGCCTTGGAGCCGCCCCGGCCCCTGACGCGGCAGCCGGTGGTGTGGGTGGGCGGCGCGCTGGCGTTGCTCATCGTGATCGGTGCCGGGGTCTGGTTGTGGCAGCTGTACAAATCGAACCAGTTCACGCAAGGGATGGCGCTGCCGTATGGTGCGGCGGCGTCAGGCGTGTCGGTGCCCGAGGGGGGGATGCCGCGCGGGACGCCGTCGGCAGGGGCCGCTTCAGGGGTCTTGAGCGTTGACGAGTTGTCGCGCTTGTCCGACGAGGAGTTGTTGCAGGTGCTGCCCACACTGGGCGAGGCGTCTACCTCGGGCAGCGTGCGTGGTCTGCCTTCGGTGGCGACGCCCCGGGGCGGCCGCGGCGCTGTGGCCGGGCGTCATCCCTTGGATGGCACTCCCCTGAACCTGCGGACCGAAGGGGTGTTGATCGACCCGCTGGCGCCGGACACGGCGCCCAAGCCCGCAGCGCGCCCCCGTTGATTTGATCAGGCGGGCGGCAAGGGAATCTGCGTGCCGAACTTGGCGCGCTTGACCGCGAAGAAGGCGCGCACATTGCGCACCTGATGGTGGGCGGTGAACAGGCGCTGCGCCAGGGCCTGGTAGGCGGGCATGTCGGGCACCTGCACCACCAGCACGAAGTCAGGACCGGGCGACACGCGCCAGCATTGCTGCACCTGGGCATCGGCCACCACGTGGGCCTCGAAGGCGTCCAGCGCCTCTTGCGTCTGCACGTCCAGGCTGACCTCGACCAGGGCGCTCACCCCCCAGCCCAGCGCCTCGGCCACGCGGTGCGGTGAGAGGATTGCGACCTGTTTTTCGATGATCCCTTCGTCGCGCAGGCGCTTGAGTCGGCGGTGGCAGGTGGCGGGCGAGAGGTGGGCCAGATCGGCCAGGGCCTGGTTGGACAGGCTGGCGTCGTCCTGCAGCAACGCGAGCAGACGCAGGTCGGTGGCATCGAGTTGAAGGGGTGACGGGTTGTTCATGGGTGAATATTTCACCATAGATCATTTGTTTAATGAAAATTTCTCTCGCGAGTTGGGTATGGTGGATCCTTCCGTTGTGTCGATGAATTAGAGAGGATATTTCCATGCAAAGTCTCTAGGATGGCTGCTTGGATTGAATGACATCGCAGTCTGGGAGAGCAAAGCATGTGTGGCATCGTCGGCGCCGTTGGGTCGCGCAACATCGTTCCGGTTCTGGTCGAGGGCCTCAAGCGCCTGGAATACCGGGGCTATGACTCCTGTGGCGTGGCCGTGCTGCAAGACGGCCAACTGCGTCGCTCGCGCAGCACCCAGCGTGTCGCCGAACTGGGGCACCAGACCGAACACGACGGCATTGCCAGCACCGTGGGCATCGCACATACCCGCTGGGCCACACACGGCGTGCCGGCGGTGCACAACGCCCACCCGCACTTCTCGCATGGCCCCGGTGCTGACGCCCCCACCACCAAGCCCGGTCGCGTGGCCCTGGTGCACAACGGCATCATCGAGAACCACGAAGAGCTGCGCCGCGAACTGCAGGCCAAGGGCTATGTGTTCCTGAGCCAGACCGACACCGAGGTCATCGCCCATCTGGTGGACCACCTGTACGACGGCGATCTGTTTGCCGCCGTCAAGGCCACCACCGCACGGCTGACCGGCGCCTACGCGATTGCCGTGTTCCACCGTGACGAACCGCAGCGTGTGATCGGTGCGCGCCAGGGTTCACCGCTGATCATGGGCGTGGGCGGCGTGGACGCGAGCGAGCGCTTCCTGGCGTCGGACGCCATGGCCTTGGCCGGTGTGACCGACCAGATCGTGTACCTGGAAGAGGGCGATGTGGTGGACCTGCAGCCGGGCCGCCACTGGATCGAGCACCTGGGCGCCGATGGCGTGCACCAGCGCGTCGAGCCCGAGCAGCGCCCGGTGCGCACCGTGACCGCGCACAGCGGTGCGGTCGAGCTGGGTCCGTATCGCCACTACATGCAAAAGGAAATCTTCGAGCAGCCGCGCGCCATCGCCGACACGCTCGAAGGCGTCGAGGCCATCACGCCCACGCTGTTCGGCGCCGAGGCCGAAGCCGTGTTCCAGCAGATCGACCGCGTGTTGATTCTGGCGTGCGGCACCAGCTATTACTCGGGTTCTGCGGCCAAGTACTGGCTGGAGTCGATCGCCAAGATCCCCACGCAAGTGGAGATTGCCAGCGAGTACCGCTACCGCGACAGCGTGCCCGACCCGCGCACCCTGGTCGTCACCATCAGCCAGTCGGGCGAAACGGCCGACACGATTGCCGCGCTCAAGCACGCGCGCAGCCTGGGCATGACGCAGACGCTGACCATCTGCAATGTGAGCACCTCGGCCATGGTGCGCGAGTGCAAGCTCGCTTACGTGACGCGTGCCGGCGTGGAAGTGGGCGTGGCCTCGACCAAGGCCTTCACGACGCAGCTGGCCGCCTTGTTCCTGCTGACGCTGACGCTGGCCAAGCAACGCGGCCACCTGACGGCCGAGGCTGAGGCTCAACATTTGAGCGCCATGCGCCACCTGCCCGTGGCCCTGCAAGCCGTGCTGGCGCTGGAGCCGCAGATCGTGGCCTGGGCCGAGGCCTTTGCCCGCAAGGACAACGCCCTGTTCCTGGGCCGGGGCCTGCATTACCCCATCGCCCTGGAGGGCGCGCTCAAGCTCAAGGAGATCAGCTACATCCACGCCGAAGCCTACCCGGCCGGCGAGCTCAAGCACGGCCCGCTGGCGCTGGTGACCGCAGAGATGCCCGTGGTGGTGGTGGCGCCCAACGATGCCCTGCTGGAAAAGCTCAAGAGCAACATGCAGGAAGTGAAGGCGCGTGGCGGCGAGCTGTACGTGTGCGCCGACGTGGACACGCAGATCCAGGCCGAGCCCGGCATCCACGTGATCCGCCTGCCCGAGCACTATGGCGCGCTGTCTGCCATCCTGCACGTGGTGCCGCTGCAGTTGCTGGCGTATCACACGGCGTGCGCGAAGGGGACGGATGTCGATAAGCCTCGTAATTTGGCCAAGTCGGTCACCGTGGAATGAAAATCGTAAACAGGGGCTGCCTTGATGTTCTTTGCCATTAATGTCTGAGACAGCGCATTAAAGTCTGAGACATGGCATTAATGTCTGAGACAACATGATCGGAGGGGCAATGTCTTTTAATGGCAGTGGCATGGTTGTGGCTTGTGACGTGCGACGGGTCTAGGCTGTCATGGGTCACTGAGATTCGAAAGCCGAGTGACTGCGATTACCGTCACCAGCCATTCAATGGGCAGAGTCTCGACGGGCTGATCCGTCCCCAATACCAGTCGTTCGGCATTCGTTGTTCGTCAGCAAATGTCCGCTCGAAAGACGAGATAAAACATGGAGCAAACGCCGTCAGCCCTGCGAAGCTGAAAGACAACCGCAGTCCCCCGAACACTCGAAAAAAATGTATCTTTTAGGGTTTACCTTCACCCGTGAACCGGATTAAAGTAGCGACGTATCTTGTGTAACAGAGAGTCGTGATGGCACCCGAAGTCGTCAAGCGTTCAACAGTCAAAGCTGTGACCAGCGAAGTGCTGCCGACGGTAGGACTTGCCTACATGGTTGATGATGATCAGCACACATGGACGGTCACTCGCAGCAACAGTGGGCTGACCTTTGACAAGCTTCAGCCTGGCACAGTGTGCAATCTGACAATTGATCATTACGATCATTACGCACTGGTAGGTCACTGTGTGCTGCTAAACGATTGAGCACACTGACTCTGCATGCGCATCGCGCTGGATGAGCAAATACATTCAAGCTTGTGCACTCATGAGCGCACAAGCTTGCACGATATGTTTGTCGCTGTAAGAGCGATGCTCAAGGCCCTGTCTCAATGGGTGAATTCACAATGGCATCGAATTCGACCTGACTGATGTACTGCGGGACGTAGGTGCCGCCTTGCTGGGTCAGAACCTTCATGAACGCTCTCAGGTGATTGCGCGAGCCGCGCAGCAGGTGGTCGTACACCATCAGGATGTCGGCGGTAAGCGTCCGACGGCCACCCTCTAGCCAAGGCGTGATGGCAGCGTGAAGATCGCGTCCACTATGGAGAAGATGGTGGACGCGATCGCAAAACAAGACTCAGACGCCAAGACAGGCGTTGTGGGTGTACGCAAGCGGCGGACGTACAGCAAACAGTTCAAGGCCGAGGTGGCGGCGCAATGCCTGATGCCCGGCGCATCGGTGTCGGCGATTGCCCTGAGCCATGGCATCAACGCCAACGTGATTCGCAAGTGGCTGCCGCCAGGGCCTGCGCCCATGGCCCGTGCGCCAGTGCTGTTGCCGGTGATGATAGAGCCCGATGCACCACCTGCACAGCCAGCAGCCACGCAGCCCATCGAACTGAACATCCATGGCGCCACCCTGTGCCTGCCGCCTGGCTTTGCCGCGCAGGATCTGCGCAGCATTCTGCAAGTGCTGCGCTCACTGCCATGATCGGATTGCCTGCTGGCACCCGCGTCTGGCTGGCTGCAGGCCACACCGACATGCGCAAGGGCTTCGATGGTCTGGCTGCTGTGGCACAAGAGATCTTGCTGCAAGACCCGTTCGGCGGCCATGTCTTCGTCTTCCGTGGCCGGCGAGGTGACATCATCAAGTTGCTGTGGTGGGATGGACAAGGCCTTTGCCTGCTGAGCAAGCGCCTGGAGAAGGGCCGCTTCGTGTGGCCGCAGGCCGATGGCGGCAAGGTCAGCCTGAGCCCGGCGCAGTTGTCGATGCTGTTGGAGGGCATCGACTGGCGCATGCCAGAGCGCACCTGGCGACCAGAACGTGCAACCTGAATCTGGTTGACATCGCATCTCCTGTGGCGTGATCACTGTCGCTTGGGCACAGTATCGTCATGCCACACGATCCGCACCCGCATGACCACTGCGAGCTGTCTCGCCAGTTGCGCGACAGCCGCCAGGAACTGGCCCATGCCAAGCTGCTGATTGACAAGCTCAAGACCGAGATCGCCTACCTGCGCCGCATGCACTTTGGCCGCAGCAGCGAGCAACTCGATGTGGCCGCACAGATGGAACTGTTGGCACCCGCGACAACGGTGGAGCCACCAGCGGCCAACGACGAGCCTGAAGGTGGTGCCAACAACCGCAAGCGCTCACGCAAAAGCCGCCAAGGCCTGCGCGACTTGCCAGCCCATCTGCCACGCGAGATCGTGGTGCACACGCCCGATGCGGGCTGCGCTTGCGGCGCCTGCCTGGACGCGCTGCGCCCCATTGGCCAAGACGTCAGTGAAGTGCTCGACTACCTGCCCGGTCAGTTCAAGGTCATCCGCCATGTGCGGCCCCGCCTGGCCTGCCCGGCGTGCGACAGCATCGTACAAGCCAGTGCGCCCAGCCGTCCGCTCGATCGTGGCATGGCCGGCGCCGGCCTGCTGGCCCATGTGCTGGTGAGCAAGTATGCCGATCACACTCCGCTGTATCGCCTCTCGCAGATCTATGCCCGTCAGGGTGTGGATCTGGAGCGCTCGACCCTGGCTGACTGGGTGGGGGCAGCGGCTGCGTTGCTCAGCCCCTTGGCGCAAGCCATCGGCCGTCATGTGCTGGCCGCCGCCAAGATCCACACCGACGACACGCCGATCCGGGTTCTGGGTGGCCAGGGTCAACAGGCACGCACTGGGCGATTGTGGACCTATGTGCGCGACGACCGCGCCAGCGGTGACGCCAGGCCACAGGCTGTATGGTTCCAATACTCCCCCAATCGCAAAGGCGAGCATCCCAGGCGTCACTTGGCCGGCTTCAAGGGCATCGTGCAGGCAGACGCCTTCGCGGGCTACGACCGGCTGTTTGACAGCGGCGAGATCATCGAGGCCGGCTGCTGGGCCCATGCCCGGCGCAAGTTCTACGACGTACACATGCAGCAGCACCAGCAGCCTGGCACCTTGGCCCACCAGGCCCTGCTGCGCATCGCCCGAGTGTTCGCCATCGAAGCTGACATCCAGGGAGAACCACCTGATGAGCGACGAAGGCAGCGACAGCAACGCACCGCGCCCATCCTGGCAGACTTGCACACATGGCTCATCGAGACGCAGGCAAAGCTGTCTGCCAAGTCACCGATGGCACTGGCCATCGGCTACAGCCTGAGCCACTGGCGGGCACTCACGCGCTTCGTGGACGATGGTCTCATGGAGGCGCACAACAACATCGCCGAGCGATCACTGCGCGGCGTGGCCATCGGGCGCAAGAACTACCTGCATCTGGGCTCGGATGCGGGTGGCGAGCGAGCCGCCATCGTCTACACGCTGCTGGGCACGGCCAAGCTGCATGGGATCGATCCGTATGCCTACTTGCACCAGGTGCTGACACGCATTGCCGATCATCCGATCAATCGCGTTGATGAGCTGCTGCCGTGGCGGCTGTGCCCGCCGCAGCAAGCCACACCTGAACAACGCCAGGCGGCATGAGCGAGCGGACCATCGGCACAATGTGGGCCATGGTCACCTCATCGAACAGGCCCTCACTCAAGCTCGTGGGGTCACCCACCAGAAACATCAAAGTGCTGCAACTCAAGGTCGAGTTGCAAGGCGTGCGCCCCAAGGTCTGGCGGCGCGTGTTGGTGCCATCGAGCATCCGCCTGCCCAAGCTTCATGTGGTTTTGCTGCGTGCCATGGGGTGGGACGGCGGGCATCTGCATGAGTTTGAGTTCGCCGAAGGCAGATATGGCGTGCCGGATCCAGATTGGCCCGATGAGTCGCTGGACGACGAATCCAAGGTGACGTTAAACAAGGCACTCGGCTACAGCGCCACGTTCAACTGGACATATGACTTCGGCGACAACTGGACTCACAGGATCAAGGTCGAGCGGGTCGACACCATGCCCGCCGAGCTCAAGCTGCAGTTCCCCATGTGCCTGGCAGGCGCTGGAGCCTGCCCACCTGAGGACGTGGGTGGCGCCCCTGGCTATGCTGACTTCTTGCAGGCCATCGCCGACCCGACGCATCCGGAGCATGACAACATGACCGCTTGGATCGGGCGCCCCCTCGATCCCAATGCCTTCAACGTGCAGGACGTCCAGGATCGCTTGTATGAAATCAAGCTCTAGCTGACCAGTCGTGCGCTGCCCAGTTGGGCCTTGGTCGGACGCTTACTGTCGGCGTTGTCAATGCTGGCCTTCTGCACGGCGATGTCGCGAATATCCAGCTCCTCAATCTCCACGCCGACCACCAGCGCATTGATCAAACTCACCTGGCTCCTGGCGACCAGCGAGTCGTAGAGTGACTGGAAGGCTGGCGTCTTGAACGTCCCGTTCGGCAGGCCGGCCAGTGGGTCTGGTAATTGGTAGCGATCAAGCAGGGCCTTTACGGCTGCCGCATGAGTGGCCTCGCTGGCCGAAATGTTCGCGAAAATCGGTGGACTCCAGAGCGTCGCGCTGACGGCATAGACATCATGCGCCAGTTGCTCTTCCTCCCGCATGAACGCCAAGCTGTCCGCTTCCGCAGTCGACAGCGACGCCAGCGGGTAGGTCGTCAACACGGTGGTCAGACTGGCCAGGTTGAAGGTTGATATCCCGCTGGCGTCAACGGTCATCACGGAAGTGGGGGCGTCATCACCGCCGCCACCGCAGGCGACGAGCGCCCCCGCGGTTACAGCGAACAACGAAGCGTTGAACAAACGCCTTTTCATGTGGGCTCTCCCTGTTTTGGGTTGACGGACTACTTCTTCAAGCCACTGCAGGCGTCACGCCGTGGCTGCGGCAGCGCCTTACCGCCGCGCTCTTTCGCGCGTGCGGCCATCTGTTCGTGGTGCTGTTCCTGGTAGGTCTTGCACTCTTCGTACGTCTTCATCGCACGCATGCGCTCGCGGTGTTCGTTGCGCTCCTGTTCCGTCATGAGCGCCCAGCCTGGGGTGTAGTCCGAACCCCAGCGCGCAGCGCCGTGACCACTGCCGGGCCCCATGCCCATCCCCATACCCATGCCGGGCGCACTGGCGACCGGGCCGGCGCCCATCGGAACCGGACCCGGCCCCATACCTGGACCTGCACCGGGTCCCTTGCCACCGCCGTGCTGAGCCACAGCGGCACCCATTGGCAATCCGATGAAGGATGCCAAAACGATCATTCGAACGGCTTTCATGCTTCGCTCCTTGGTCAAAGAAACAACAAGGTCGCGGTGCCCAGCCAAGTGCCTTGGGGACTGCAGGGGCAACTCGAAGAACGGTCGTCGCTCGTTCGGCATGGGCTGTGCGCCACATCCACATCTGTCCGGAAAATACCCCCGTCCCCATCGGGCGTCAAGCCATCCTCAGCGCAGCGCCCGTCCTTCACCCGCCTCTTTGTGGGTGACTCCATCACGGATGTGATAAATCCGCTTGAAAGTCGGGATGATCTTCTCGTCGTGCGTGACCACGATGACGGCGGTCTCGAAACGCTGCGCCATGTCGTGCAGGATGCGCACCACCGACATCGCTCGCACGGAATCCAGGGGGGCGGTGGGTTCGTCGGCCAGGATCACCGGCGGCCGGTTGACCAGGCCCCGCGCAATGGCCACGCGCTGCTGCTCGCCGCCTGACAGCTGCGAGGGCATGGCTTTGGCGCGGTGGTGCACATCCAGCGCAGTCAGCAACTCCAGTGCGCGCTGCCGTGCCTGGTCATTGGGCATGCCGGCCAGCATGGGCAGCAGGGCCACGTTGTCGGTCACATCCAGAAAAGGGATCAGGTAAGGCGCCTGGAACACAAAGCCGATCTTGTCGCGGCGCAAGGCACGCAGGTCGGGCACTTTCCAGCCGTTGTCGAAGATCACCTCGTCGCCCAGTTGCATGCGTCCGGAGGTTGGGTCAATCACGGCGCCCAGGCATTTGAGCAAGGTGCTCTTGCCCGAGCCCGAGGGGCCAATCAGGCCCACCACCTCGCCGGGTTCGACGTGCATGGTCACCTCTTTCAGGGCCAGCACAGCGGTATCGCCTTCACCGTAGCGCTTGCTCAGCCCTTCGATGTGGATGCCTTTGCCTGCCATGTTCAGCCTCCGATCGCTTCGGCGGGGTCCACGCGCAGTGCCATGCGGATGGACACCAGACTCGACACCATGCAGATGCCCAGCACGACGAAAAAGCCAATGATCGAGTCACCGGGCACCAGCAGCACGTACTTGGGGAACATCGGGGCCGCAAAGGTGGCGGCGATCTTGCCCACCACGAAGCCGATCACACCCAGCACCAAGGCCTGCTGAAGGATCATGCTGGCGATCGTGCGGTTGCGTGTGCCAATGAGCTTGAGCACCGCGATCTCGCGGATCTTGTCCATCGTCAGCGTGTAGATGATGAAGGCGACGATGGCCGCACTGACCATGGACAGGATCACCAGGAACATGGCGATCTGTTTGGCAGACGTGGCAATCATCTTGCCCACCAAGATGCCTTCCATCTGCGAGCGCACATGCACGGTGAAGCGCTTCCAGCGACGGATGGGCTCGGCCACTTCGTCGGGCGAGGCGCCGGGTTGGATGCGCACCAGCACGGCGTTGACCGCGCTGTTGCGGGTCTGTGATTCGATCACGGCATCAAGCAAACCGGGTACGTTCGGTCGGTTGAACGCAGGGTTGGCCTCGGTGCGGCGGCGTTGCATCAGGATGGCATCGTTGTCCTTGAGGAACTGCGCTTCCTGTGCGTCCTTCAGGGGGATGAAGACCATCGGGTCACCGCTCGATGACACCATGCGTCGGGTCAGGCCCACCACCGTGTACTGGTTGCGGCGGATCTTGAGCACATCGCCCAGTTGGGCGCCCGAGGCCACATCGGCGACGGCCTCGTAGTGGCTTCGGGTGATCTGACGCCCGGCAATGAGCTGAGGTGGCCAGCCTGGCGTGCCTGGCTCACCGGCCATGATGCCCGCCACCATCGCGCGCACGTCCTGATCGCCCTTGCCGACCTGCATCGTCAGATAGGTGACGTTGGCGGCCTGCGCCACACCGGGCATGGTGCGGATGCTGCGCCACAGGTCGTCGGGGATGCTCGACGATTCGGCATACGGGCCCAGTGTGTCTTGCTGAACCACCCACAGGTCGGCGCCGCTGTTGTCGAGCAGCACCTTGCCGTCATCGACCATGCCGCGATAGACCCCGGCCATGGTCAAGGTCACTGCAATCAGTAGGCCCAGCCCGATGCCGGTGAAGACGAACTTGCCCCAGGCATGCAGAATGTCGCGCCCGGCCAGGCTGATCATGGCGCCACTCCGTGCAGTCGCTCGACGATGTGGATGCGGCTGCGTGCCGTCAGCGCCTTCTCGCTATAGAGCACCACGCGGTCACCCGAGGTCAGGCCCTGGGTGACCTGCACGCGGCCATCGAGATCGGAACGACCCAGGGTGACGGGGGTGAAGGTGAGATCGTCGCCCACCAGCTTCCACACACCGCGACGGCCGTCGACCGTGCGGATGGAGGCATTGGCAATGACCGGTCCTGAGGGCTGCGCCGGCAACTGCACGGTGATCTCCGCCAGCTCCCCCAGCGGGGGAAGCGACGACGGCACGTTGGCAAAGACCACCTTGGCCAAGGTTTCTTCGGTGACCGCATCGGCACGGGGCTCGATGCGAAGCACGCGCCCCGCGATGGCTTGGCTGCGGCGAGAGCGCAGCGTCACCTGAGCAGGCAATCCGGGCGCAAGTCCTTCCGCGCTGATCTGATCGAAACGCACATCGACCCACACGCTGGCCGGATCGAATACCTCGATCACCGGCTGCCCTGCCACCACGGTGGAGCCCGGGTCCGCCTGGCGCGCAGCGACGATGCCGGCCGCAGGCGAAATGAGCCGCAGGTTGTCAAGCTGGGCCTGCAGGGCCTGCAGCTCGGCCTGCAAACGGCGGAGGTCTTCGCGGGTGGCAGCCAGCGCACTCTGGGCCAGCAGCAGGTCCTGCTGTTTGGTGGCCACGTACTCCTCGGTCGCGGCGCGTGCGGGCAGCAGTTGTTCGTAGCGCTGGGCCTGTGTTTGCGCAAAGGCCCGCTTGGCCTCGGCCTGCCTCAGCGCGGCGTGGGCACTCTGGATGGCGGCTTGTTGCGCGGTGATGCGGTCGTTCAGGTCCACGGCGTCCATCTCACCCAGCACCTGGCCGGCGCGCACCACGTCCCCCACATGCACGTCGAGTCGCAGCAGGCGGCCCGCTGCCGTGGGGCCAATCTTGTGGGTGAAGCGTGCCTGCACGGTGCCGATGCCCGACAAGGCGGGCGTGATCGAAAGGTTCTCGACCGCGGTCACGGTGACCGCCACCGGGGCCAAGGGGCCAGAGCGCAGGGCGACGTACCCGAACACCAGCAACAAGGGCAGCACCACGGCGATGACCGCGAGGGTGCGGCGTTGAAAACGGGGAAAGGTCATGGTGCGCCTCCGATGCCGCGACGGTAAATGGCCCAGACGCCCGGGGCGTCGGCTCGCAAGCGCGTCACATCACCGGCAATGAGCGACTGCATGACCAGGCCTTGAATGGAACCAATGAAGAGCACGGCCGCGGCATCGACATCCAAGTGAGCATCGAGATCGCCCATCGCCTGGCCTTGTTCCAGCACCTGCTGCAGCCGTCCACGGTACTGTCGAATCAGCGTTTGCACCATCTTCTTGGGCAGGGTGTCGCCCTGGTGCTGCAACTCGCCGAACAGCATGCGTGGCACACCGGGGTGTTCGGCCACGAAGCCGATGTGGGCCATGAACATGGCCTCCAGCGCGGCCAGCGGCGAAGCGCAGCCTTGCGTCGCTTGGTCGATGCGTGCCAGCAGGCGCTCGGCCACCCAGCTCATCACGGCCTCCAGGATGGCTTCCTTGGTGGGGAAATGCTTGAACAGCGCCCCCTGCGTCACGCCCATCTGCTGGGCGATGCGGGTGGTGGTGATGTCGCTGGGGTTGTGCTGCGCAGCCAGTTGCATCACCGCCTCCACCGTGGCGGCGCGGCGTTCGTCTGCGGGCAGGTGCTTGGCGCTCATGATTAAGATAGTAAATTATTACTATCCTACGGCTTGCAATCTTGGCTCGTCAAGTGGATTCCTTTGGCCTGGCAGGTCGCTCAATGGCGATCTTCATGAGCCGAAGATCACCTGACGCTTGTGCGCCGCAATCGAGCCTCGCCAACTCGTTGTGATCCGCTGACGCATCAACGCGACTCGTCTGGCTTCTGCGTCATCTTCAGATCCTGAAGTCTTCGATACAGCGTGCGCTCACTGACCCCCAAACTCGCGGCCAACTCGGCGCGGCTGAGCCGATGGGCTTGAGCCGCTTGCAACAAGGACGCATCGGTCATGGTCCGCCGATGGTCTGAGGACAGTGTTGTGGTCGCGCTAGCCGATGGAGAGTCTGCGCCCGGCCCCCACGCATCAGCAGTCAAGGCTTGTTCAATGTGTGAGAGCTCAATCACGTCGCCATCGCAGAACAACGCGGCACGCTCCATCACATTGCGCAACTCGCGGATGTTGCCGCTGAAGGGGTGACTCATCAGCCGATGCTGCCCGGCGGCAGAAATACTCAGTCGGCGCAAAGGGGTCACGCGGGCCAGCAGCGTTTCGGCCAGTAAAGGGATGTCCTCCCGTCGTTCGCGCAAAGGTGGCAGCCGGATGGGGAAGGTGCTCAGGCGGTAGTAAAGGTCTTCGCGGAACTGCTGTTGGCCGATCATCTCTTGCAGGGGACGGTGGGTGGCCGCGATCACGCGCACATCGGTTCGTCTCAATTCGCTGCTCCCGACGTGGCGGAAGGTGCCGGTTTCCAGCAAGCGCAGCAACTTCACCTGCATGCTCATGGGGATGTCGCCTACCTCGTCGAGGAACAGGGTGCCCCCATTGGCCGATTCGGCCAGGCCCACACGGGTCGATGTGGCCCCGGTGAACGCGCCTTTCTCGTGGCCGAACAGTTCGCTTTCAAACAGGGTTTCGGTGAGGCTGGCACATTCCACCACCACGAACGGCGCACTGGCGCGTGGGCTGGATTCGTGGATGGCCTTGGCCATCAGTTCTTTGCCTGTACCTGACTCGCCCAGCAGCAGCACGCTCGCAGACGATGGCGCCACCCGCAGCCCCATCTCCAGGGTGGACCGAAATGCGGGCGCACGCCCCACCATGCCTTGTTCCACCGGGGTGCCATGCTGGAGGGCCAGTGACTCCATCTTCTCGATGAAGTAACGGATGCGGCCGCGTCGGTCCTTCAAAGGAGCCAGTTCGATATTGACATAGGCCTCTCCGCATGGCGTATGGTGCAAGTGCAGTACACGTTCGCGTTGCCCCGATGCCAGCGCACGCGCGCGGGGGCAGCTTTCACCGGCTTGGTCACACGGCGCCTGAAAGCGATGAGACACCTCGTAGCACGTCTGTCCCCGCACGTCCTGCCCTGGCGCGTACTCGCGCAGGTACGCCGCATTCGCCGACACGATGCGGTAATCCATGTCGAACACGATGTGGGGCTCCGGCAATCCATCCAGATAGGACATGAGTGCGGGCAGGTCTTCGGACATGGTGGTCGCTCCTTGCATGTGAAAAAAGCCTGCCAAGTTGGCAGTCAATTCTGCCATGTTGGCAGTCATGGTGTCAGTCCAGTATCAGAGGGGTATCTCCAAGTCCTTGATTTGCCTCATGCTCATGAGCAAACTTTGCATGGCACGGTTCATGTATACAGGTAAGGGTATGACATCTGCCGATCGTCGTCTCCTGCGCCACTTGATCACTGCCGTGATGATCAAGCTCGTCGTGCTGACGGCGCTGTGGTGGCTGTTCATCCGTGACGCCCGCGTTCCGGTGGACACCGACCGCATAGGCCAACACCTGGGCGGTGTCGTCTCATCTCAAGGAGCCTCCAAGTGATATCCGAACAACTGGTTGACCTGTCGCGGCTGCAGTTTGCCGCCACAGCGATGTACCACTTCCTGTTCGTGCCGTTGACCCTCGGCATGGTCTGGTTGCTGGTCATCATGGAAAGTGTGTATGTGATGACAGGCAAGGTCATCTGGAAGGACATGACCCGCTTCTGGGGCAAGCTCTTCGGTATCAACTTCGCCCTGGGCGTGACCACCGGCATCACGCTGGAGTTTCAGTTCGGCACCAACTGGGCCTACTACTCCCACTACGTCGGCGACATCTTTGGCGCCCCGCTGGCCATTGAGGGGCTGATGGCCTTCTTCTTGGAGTCCACCTTCATCGGCCTGTTCTTCTTTGGTTGGGACCGCTTGAGCAAGACGCAGCACTTGCTGGTGACCACGCTGATGGCCGTCGGCACCAACCTGTCGGCCTTGTGGATCTTGATTGCCAATGGCTGGATGCAAAACCCCGTGGGTGCCGAGTTCAGCTATCAAACGATGCGCATGGAGATGGTCGACTTCTGGGCGGTGGTGTTCAACCCGGATGCCCAGGCCAAGTTCGTCCACACCGTCTCGGCCGGCTATGTGACGGGCGCGATGTTCGTGCTGTCGATCTCGTCGTGGTACCTGCTCAAGGGTCGTGACGTGGAGTTTGCCAAGCGCTCGTTCCGCGTGGCTTCGGCCTTCGGCCTGGCTTCGGTGCTGAGCGTGATCGTGCTGGGTGACGAGTCGGGCTACACGGTGGGCGAGGCGCAGCAGACCAAGATGGCCGCCCTCGAAGCCATGTGGGAAACCGAACCGGCGCCAGCCGGCCTCAAGCTGATCGCCGGTATCAATGAAGCCGAGCAAAAGAACGACTGGGAAGTCGAGATTCCCTACGTCATGGGCCTCATTGGCACACGCTCGCTCGACAAGGAAATCCCCGGCATCCACGAGATCAAGGCCAAGAACCGTGACCGGGTGATCCGTGGCATCGAAGCCGTCAAAGCTCTGGAGGCCATCCGCAAGGACCGCAACGACGAGGGGGCCAAGCAGGTGTTCGAGCAGTACAAGGCCGACCTGGGTTTTGGCCTGCTGCTGAAGAAGTACACGAACAACATGCGCCTGGTCACCAACGAGATGATAGATAAGGCGGTGGACAACACCGTGCCCCGTGTCACGCCGATGTTCTGGTCTTTCCGCGTGATGGTGGGCCTGGGCTTCGCGATGCTGGCCCTGTTCGCCTTGACCTTCTGGACCTCGGTGAAGGGCACTTTCACAAAGCGCCCCTGGTTGCTGCGCACGGCGTTGTGGATGCTGCCCGCGCCCTGGATCGCCTGTGAAGTGGGCTGGTTCGTGGCCGAGTACGGGCGCCAGCCCTGGACGATCTATGGCGTGCTGCCCACGCACCTCAGCGTGTCCACCTTGAGTGTGGAGAGCCTGTACGGCTCGCTGGCGGGCTTCATCGGCTTCTACACCGTGCTGCTGATCGTGGAGATGTACCTGATGGTCAAGTTCGCTCGCATGGGGCCGGGCAGCCTGGGCACAGGTCGCTACGACCGCGAAGCCACGCACCACACCGCTCACGCCTGAGCAGATTCGGAGTCACACCATGTTGGATTACCCAACCCTCAAGATCATCTGGTGGCTGCTGGTGGGCGTGCTGCTCATCGGCTTCGCCATCATGGACGGCCATGACATGGGCGTCGGCACGCTCTTGCCCTTCGTGGGTCAGAACGACGTCGAGCGCCGTGTGGTGATCAACACCGTCGGCCCGCATTGGGACGGCAACCAGGTCTGGTTCATCACGGGCGGCGGGGCCATCTTCGCGGCCTGGCCGCTGGTGTACGCCACGGCATTCAGTGGTTTTTACTGGGCCATGCTGGCCGTGCTGTGGGCCTTGTTCTTCCGCCCGGTGGGCTTTGACTACCGCAGCAAGATCCACAACGCCACCTGGCGCAGCGTGTGGGACTGGGGCCTGTTCGTGGGCGGCTTCGTGCCTCCCGTCATCTTTGGCGTGGCCTTCGGCAACTTGCTGCAAGGTGTGCCCTTCGGCTTTGACGAGTACCTGATTTCGACCTACACCGGCAGCTTCTGGCAACTGCTCAACCCCTTCGCCTTGCTGGCCGGGGTGGTCAGCAGTGCCATGATCACGATGCACGGGGGCGCCTACCTGGCCCACCGCACGGAAGGCCGTGTCCAGGCCCGCGCTATCAAAGGGGCGACCTGGGCCGCTGTGGTCATGGTGCTGGGCTTTGTCGGGGCGGGCATCTGGCTGCAGGGTATCAATGGCTATCGCATCGCCTCGGTCATCAACCCGTCTGCCTTGCCCGACCCCATGAGCAAGACCGTGGTGCGTGAAGCTGGTGCCTGGATGAGCAACTACGCGGCCCAGCCGCTGCTGTGGATCTTGCCAGCGCTGGGGGTGGTGGGCGCGGTGGGTGCGGCCATGCTGCTGCGCGCGCGCCATACCTTGACGGCCTTCGTGTCTTCGGCCTTGGCCATCGTGGGCGTGATTGGCACGGCGGGTGCCAGCATGTTCCCCTTCGTGATGCCGTCGAGCAGCATGCCCAACGCCAGCCTGACGGTGTGGGACAGCGTGTCCAGCCACCTGACGCTGGGGATCATGTTCTGGGCCACCGTCATCTTCATGCCGCTCATCGTCATGTACACGAGCTGGGCATACCGCGTGATGCGCGGCAAAGTCACCGAGGCCTACATCCGTGAGAACGACCATGCCGCTTACTGACCTGAGCGCCAACTTCGATACTTGAGGAGACAGTCATGTGGTATTTCGCTTGGATTCTGGGGGTGGGCTTTGCCGTGCTGTTGGCCATCCTCAACGCGATGTGGGGCGAAAACGAGGAAGCCCGTGCTAAGGGTGAGCGCTGAAATGAGCGCGCCAATCACCGAAGCACCGTCGCCTCGCCCTGGTCTGCACTGGCCTTCACTGTTGGTGGCCGTGCTGATCATGGTTGTCGGTACCTTGTACCCGCCGCTGATGGCCGATTCTGCCGGCAAGGCGGATCACAGCCTTGCCATGGCGCTGTTCTGGGCCATGAGCGCTGGCTTCATACGGGGCGTGGGCTTCGTGCCGAAGTATTGGTTGTGGCGTTGGCTGTTTTCAGGCTGGTCGTGCATGCTGGGCCTGTTGGCCGCCGCATATTTCAAATCGATGCACTGAAAGGTTCATCATGTCCGCTCAAACCTCTACTCAGCATCTGGTGGTGCTAGGGGCAGGCTTTGCCGCGCTCTCCACCGTGCGTGAAGTGCGCAAACACGACCGCGATGTGCGCATCACGGTGATTGCGCCGAGAGCCGAGTTGCACTACCTGCCCGGCATCATCTGGATTCCCTGTGGCCTGCGCCGCCGCGAAGATCTGGTGGTGCCCTTGCACAATTTTTTCCAACGCATGAACGTCCAGTTCATCCAGGCCGAGGTGGAGGGACTGACCGAGCAAGGACGAGTGGTGCTTACCACCGCTGGCCCGGTGCGCAACGATGCCTTGGTGATTGCCACGGGTGGGCGCTTCATCAAGAAGCTGCCTGGCATTGAGCACGTCATCACCCCCTGCGAGGGCATCGCTGCGGCCGAGCAGATCCGCGACCGACTCAAGGCCTTGCAAGGCGGCCATATCGCCATCGGATTTGCCGGTAACGCCAATGAGCCCACAGCGGTACGCGGTGGTCCGATGTTCGAGTTCCTGTTCGGCATCGACGAGCAACTGCGCAGGGAGGGTCGGCGCGACCGCTTCGATCTGACCTTTTTCAATCCATCGACCGAGCCAGGGGCCCGTCTGGGCCCCAAGGCAGTCAGGCATCTGCTGAGTGACATGGCGCGCCGTAGCATCATCACCCACCTCGGGCACAAGATGGTTCGCTTCGAAGCTGACAAGGTGGTCACTGAAGGCGGCGAGTTCCGCGCCGACCTGATCCTGTTCATGCCTGGCATGACGGGCAATGCCTGGTTCGATGCCACCGATCTGCCGCGTTCTCCAGGCGGCATGGTGCAGGCTGACGCTCATTGCCGCATTGCGGGCTGGCCAGGTGTGTACGTGGTGGGCGACTCGGGCAGCTTCCCCGGACCTGACTGGATGCCAAAGCAGGCTCATATGGCCGACCTACAGGCACGCGCCGCCGCCGTCAACTTGCTGGCCGACCTGGCAGGGAACCCATCATCCGTCACGTTCAAGGTGGAGTTGATATGCATCGTCGATGCCGTGGACCACGGTACCCTGATCTACCGCACACCCACTCGCAACATCATGTTGCCTTCGTCTCGCCTGTTCCACTGGGCCAAGCGCGCCTTTGAAAACCGCTACCTCCAGCAGTACCGCTGAGAGGTATCCCCGTGCGCTTGACCATCCGATCCTAAGATGGTGTGAGCCTGCATGAACTACCTCTCAGCCGCGGTGGCAAATTTGCGGCTGTGTCCCACGAAAGACAAAGCGCTGATTTTCAATTCGTTGAAGGCCGGTAAGGTGGCACGCATTGACTTTTACGCTGATTACTCAGCCATTCACAGTCCGCTGGGCTTGCCCGCCGCCTTGGTCCTTCTCCGCGATTTAATTGGGGCTACCCTTGCGAGTCCTGTCTGTAGGGGTGCGCGGTGTTCGTGGCTTTGATGTAGCCTGACGCCTCTTCAGGCGCACTAAGCCTTGACTTTTCCTGGGCCTATTTTCCAAGCGAGACGAACTTGAATTCTCTCTCCGTAGGGCCTCTGGCATTGCCGGTGGCCCCTTTGGTTTTGATCTGTGGCGTGTGGCTGGGCGCCTGGGCGGCAGGTCGATGGGCTCGTTATCGCCAGAATGCGCCTTCGGGTGAGCGCCCAGGCGACGAACTCATCCATGCCGCTTGGTGGGGCTTACTGTGCGCGCGTCTGGTATACGTAGGCCTGCATGCCGACTTGTATCTGGCCAGGCCCATTGCCATCCTCGATGTGCGCGACGGCGGCTGGCATGCTTGGAGCGGTTGGGCTGCAGGGCTGGTATGGCTGTTCTGGAAGGCATGGCGCAACCCCGGTTGGCGACAAGCCATCGGGGTGGGGGCCGTTGCCGGTACGGTGGTGTGGGGTGGGATCACCTGGGCTGTGAGCTCAGAGTCCGCACAGCCCTTCCTTCCCGAAGTGACCGTTCACAGCGAGGCAGATGGCTCAGCGCAGTCCTTGCAGTCGCTGGGGCGAGCGCAGTTGCGGGTCATCAATCTCTGGGCCTCATGGTGCGGACCATGCCGTCAGGAAATGCCGATCTTTTCTGCGCTGCAAAGCACCGAAACTGACGTGCGATTCATGTTCGTCAACCAGGGGGAGTCGGTGCAAGACGTGCGTACCTACCTGCAAAGTGCCAAACTGTCCTTGCAGGGCGTCTGGCTGGACCCGTCATCGGCATTGGGGGCCGCGGTCGGGGTGGCTGGGCTGCCAGCGACATTATTCGTCAACGCCGATGGTCGGATTGTCGATCTTCATTTTGGAGGGCTGAGTGAACCTGCCTTGAAAGCCCGCCTGCGTGCTCTGCGCGAAGCCCCTTGAACCTGTTGTACCCATGTCAGCCATGCCTGCCTCTGCCGCCTCACCCTTGATCCACGACGAACTGCAAGTCCTGAGCGACCTGGTGCCGCTGGAAGGTCTGCGCATCATTGAGTTGGGTTGTGGCAATGCCCGTCTCGCCCGCCAGTTACTGGACACCTATCCCACCAGTCATGTAACGGGCCTGGAGGTGGACGAACGACAACACGCTAAGAACCTGGCAGTGCAGCAAGAGCGACTTAGCTTTGTGGCCGCCGGCGCGCAAGCGGTGCCTTTCGCTGACGCGTCTTTTGATCTGGCACTGATGCTGAAGTCTTTGCACCATGTGCCTTTGCGCCTGCTGGATCAGGCCTTGACTGAGGTCGCGCGCGTGCTGTGCCCCGGAGGACTCCTGTATGTGTCTGAGCCCGTGTACGACGGCCCCCTCAATGAGATCGTACGCATCTTCAATGACGAGGGCGAGGTGCGCGCCGCCGCACAGGCTGCGGTGGACCGGGCTTTGGCTCACGGTCCATGGCAGCAGGTGGACGAGCGCTGGTTTGACATGCCGGTGCACTATGCCGATTTCAACGAGTTCGAGCAGCGAATGATGCGGCCAACTTTTGCCGATCATGCTCTAACCGACGACCTAATTCAGCGTGTGGCCACGGCATTCGCGCCGTACTGCGGCCCCGAAGGCGCCGACTTCACGCGTCCCATGCATGTGCGCTTACTTCGTCGTGTAGAGCATCCGGGGAAAACGTCTTGAATCTGGTCAAGGCTCTGGCCCACCGTGCCTTGCTGTGGGGGTTGCGGGCGCAGCGCCTGACACACCCTGTGATGCCCGAGGGGCTGGCACTGCCAGGACAGCAGATTCGTCCGGTCTGGATCGAAGGTGAAGGCGGTAGCAAGCTATTCGGCTGGTTTATTGCTCCGCCTGCGAGGCACAGCCTGCTCGCGCCGGGAGCAGTGTTGATCCACGGGTGGGGTGCACATGCTGGATTGATGTTGCCAGCAGCGCCTTGGTTGCACGAAGCCGGGCTGGCCCTCCTTGTGCTTGATGCTCGCGGCCATGGTCTAAGCAGCGCCGTGGACTTTCAATCCTTGCCACGCTTTGCGCAAGACGTAGATACCGGCCTAGCCTGGTTACGTCAGCAGCCGGAAGTTGACGCCTCCCGCCTGGCCTTGATCGGCCATTCGGTGGGCGCGGGCGCGGTCTTGCTGTCGGCCACGCGCCAGCCCGATGTGCGCGCGGTCATCAGTCTGAGCGCCTTCGCTCATCCGGCGGAGGTCATGCAACGTTGGCTGGCGCAGATGCGTATTCCCACACGCTGGCCGGGTCGCTGGATCCTGTCCCATGTGCAGGAGGTGATCGGTGCCCGCTTCGACGACATCGCCCCGCTGCGTAGTGCGGGTGCGGTCTCGTGCCCGACCCTCTTTGTGCATGGTCAGGATGACGAAACCGTCCCCTTCACTGACGCCTTGCGCCTGGCTAAAGCCAGCGGCGCAGGGGCGTCCGCCTGTCTGGCCGTACCGGGCGGACATGACCTGACCGAGAGCCTTGGTCCAGCTCACATAAAGCGCATGACGGATTTTTTGTGCGCTTCACTGAAGCTGACTCCGCGCGAAAGTTGTGGTCCCCACCCATAGCACCAGCCTCACCTGGGATTCAATTCAGACTCCAACGTATGGCCTGTTTTCGACATCTTCATTTCCCCTTTTGATCGACTCCGCACCCCAGGGGCTGTTAACCAAATTTACGCGCTAGAACCCGATATGCTGCTCGTCTTTGTCACCTGTTTGCTCCTCGTGATTGGCACCACAGTGCTGCACTATGAAGTCTTGCGGTCATTGAACGCCAGTCTTCCTGTGTGTTGAATCACGAGCAAAACTGAGCCACTGAAGGGTCTCCGTCACGTCCAATTTTGAGCCACGTTATCCACCTACCCTGCTGCTTTTTGCAGCAGCGGGGGACAGGAGTGATCAACGTGAGCACATTGAGCAAATTGCGCCGCATGGTCCACCGTGACCACCTGAGCGTGCGCGAAGCCAGCCGCAGGCTTGGCATCTCCCGCAACACGGCCACCAAGTGGCTTGAAGCCGATGAGATGGTCGAACCCCGTTATCCCAAGCGGGCGGCCATCCCGAGCGTTCTAGATCCTTACAAGGAACAGCTGTCCACCTGGCTGAAGGCCGACAGCCACCGCAACAAGCGCGAGCGCCGTGGCATCAAGGCCATGTTCCGGGCATTGCGGGCCATGGGCTATCCGGGCAGCCGAGGCCCGGTCTATGAGTTCGCCAAGCGCTGGCAGCAGGCGCAGTCCGATGCGCCCACGCGCATGGCCTTCGTGCCCATGAGTTTCGAGATGGGCGAGGCCTTCCAGTTCGACTGGAGCTGCGAGTACCTGTTCGTGGGCGGCATGCGCAAACGCCTGGAGGCCGCGCACACCAAGCTGGCGGCCAGCCGCGCCTTCATGCTCACCGCCTACTTCAGCCAGGCCCACGAGATGCTGTTTGATGCCCACGCGCGGGCCTTTGCTGCCTTCGGTGGCGTGCCCCGCCGGGGCATCTACGACAACATGAAGACCGCTGTCGACAAGGTTGGCCAGGGCAAGAGCCGCACGGTCAACGCCCGCTTCGAGGCCATGACGGGCCACTACCTGTTCGAGCCTGAGTTCTGCAACCGCGCCGCCGGCTGGGAGAAGGGCATTGTCGAGAAGAACGTGCAGGATCGCCGTCGCGGCATCTGGCTGGAGGCGGCCGAACGCCGCTGGCCTGACCTGGAGAGCCTCAATGCGTGGCTGCACCAGGCCTGCCTGGACGCCTGGCATGAACTGCCGCACCCCGAGTGGCCCGAGCTGACCATTGCCGACGTCTGGCAGCAAGAGCAGACGCACCTGATGCCCAACCCTGCGCCATTCGATGGCTATGTCGAGCAGGTGGCACGGGTAACGGCCACCTCGCTGATCCACTATCAGCGCAACCGCTACAGCGTGCCTTGCGAGTGGGCGCACGCAACGGTGAGCCTGCGCGCCTATCCTGACCGCTTGGTGGTGGTCGGCCCCAGCACCGATGCGCCCGAGCCGCCAGTGAGCCTGCCACGCAGTTTTGAGCGTGGGCAGACCTTGTACGACTGGCGCCATTACATCAGCCTGCTCGAACGCAAGCCCGGGGCCTTGCGCAACGGCGCGCCCTTCAAGACCATGCCCGAGCCCCTGCAACATCTTCAGGCGCACCTGCTGCGCCACCCTGGCGGCGACCGCGTGATGGCCCAGGTGCTCATGGCGATTACCTTGCACGGGCTCGATGACGTGCTCGTTGCCGTCGAGTTGGCGCTGCAATCCGGCCGCGTGAGCGCCGACCATGTGCTCAACGTACTGGCCAGGCTCAAGGAACCCGAAGCTGTGCACAGCTTGCCCGAAGCCGCCTTGACTTCACTGACGTTGCAGGAGCCGCCTCAGGCCGATGTGTCGCGCTATGACCGCCTGCGCCAGATCCAGGAGGGTGACCATGTCCAATGACATCGCCGCTGGCCTCAAGGGCTTGAGCCTGCACGGTATGGCCAGTGCCTGGCCTGAACTGCTGGGTATCGCGCGGCTCAAGTCGCTCGACCATGAAGCCTTGCTGCATCAGCTCATCAAGGCCGAGGGAGCGCACCGGGAAGTGCGCTCCATGGCCTATCAGATGCGCGCTGCCCGATTTCCCCATCACCGCGACCTGGCTGGCTTTGCCTTCGAGCAGGCCCAGGTGGATGAGGCGCTGGTGCGCCAGCTCCACGAGCTCAAGTTCATCGACTCAGCCCACAACGTGGTGTTCGTGGGTGGACCGGGTACCGGCAAGACTCACCTGGCCACCAGCCTTGGCATTCACGCCATCCGTGCACATGGCAAGCGGGTGCGCTTCTTCTCCACAGTGGAGCTGGTCAACATGCTGGAGTCCGAGAAAGCACTGGGCAAGGCCGGGCAACTGGCGCATCGGCTCATGTACGTCGATCTCGTCATCCTCGACGAGATGGGCTATCTACCCTTCAGTCAGGCCGGTGGCGCCTTGCTGTTCCACCTGCTGTCCAAGCTCTATGAGCGCACCAGCGTGGTCGTCACCACCAACCTGTCGTTCTCGGAGTGGGCCAGCGTGTTTGGCGACGCCAAGATGACCACGGCGCTACTGGACCGGCTCACCCATCACTGCCACATCGTCGAGACCGGCAATCAGAGCTGGCGATTCAGGCACTCGACGGCACAACCGGCCGCCAGCAAGTCCAACCGCATCAAAACACCCAAAGGAGCAGACCAGACAGTAGACTTATCCACATCCGAGCAGTCCATTTCTTCGTCAACCTAGTGGCTCAGTTTTGGACGTGACGCCTGGCTCAGTTTTGCTCGTGATTCAACAACAAGGCTGCAGGTAGTGCGCGCGTTCAAAACTCTGCGACTGAACCAAATCAGACTCATGATGAGTGGGCGGCTGTGCCCACCGCAACAGGCCACGGCAGAGCAACGCCAGGCGGCATGAGCCCCCCAGACCATCGGCACCATGTGAGCCATGGTCACCTCATCGAACAGGCCCTCGCTCAAGCTCGTCGGGTCATCCACCAAAAACGTCAAGGTGCTGCAGCTCAAAGTGGAGCTGCAGGGCGTGCGCCAAGATGACAACGGCACTGCTGGACCGGCTCACGCATCACTGCCACATCCTGGAGACGGGCAACGAGTCACATCGGTTCCTGCACAGCTCCAGCACGGCCAAGAGGCGCATCAAGGCACGAGAGCAGTATCGGATGCAGGCTGCAGCAGAGGGCAAGGCCTGAAGCTCAAAGCGAAGGGGGAAGCCGCTGCGCGGCTTCCCCCTTGATGTTCAACCAAGCCGGCCGGAAGACTCAAAACCAAGGCCAGGCTCTACACTTATCCACAGCTGACCGACCCTTTGGTCGGCTACCAGACCTGGCTCAATATTGGATCGGCACGGTGGCTCAGATTTGGATCGGCGCGGACAGCCGGAGTTTCTGACACAGGTGCGTGAGCGGGGCCTGCAGTTGCAAGACGGGCTGCTGCAACTGTCGCGGCAGCACGGCTTGGGCGAGGTGCGAGGCGCCGGCTTGTTGTGGGCGCTGGAACTGGGCAGCGACAACGCCGGCGAGGTGGTGCAGGCTTGCCGCGCACAGGGCTTGCTGGTGAACGCCGCGCGGCCGCACTGCTTGCGCTTCATGCCTCGGCTCAACAGCACGGCGCAGGAGATACAGACCGGCTTGAACATTCTAGACGAGCTTCTCAGCCAGCAACGCCATCAGAGCATAGAGTCGTATTGACATGCTGCGCGTCACAACGACTCCATTTTCATCGGAGTCATTGTGACGCCATCAAAGGTAAGTTATTGATTCACATCAAGAGTCCGTTGGCACGCGAGTTGCGCTGAAGCAGCGTGGTTCATTTGTCTTGGTTATGGCTCTGAGGGCTCTTTGCTGTGGATACGGCTTTCATACTTTTGTCGGCGTTTGTGTTGTCGTTTGTCGCGCTCCTGGTTTTCATCTGGTCGCAAAGCCACGGCTTGTTTGACCGTCGCGCCAGCGGTGCAGAAATCATCTTTGCCTCTGGCGAGATCGGTCAAGTCGAGGAGCCCGCCGCCTCGCTTGAGCAGCAGGGGCAGTTGCAGTCAGCGATGAACGCGGTCAAGGGGCAGACGGCATCGCACGCGGATGCGCAGGCGTTGCGTGATCGGGCGCAGGCCGATGCCTCAACGGCGCCCCTGGTGCTGTTGCTCTTTTGTTGCGCCGTGGTCTGGTTGCTGGTCGCCTCTGCGGCTGGCCTGACCGCCTCGGTCAAACTGCATGAACCCGATTGGCTGACGCAGCAAGCGTGGCTGACATTTGGGCGCATCCGCACCTTGCATCTCAATGCCGTGGCCTATGGGTGGGCGCCCATGGCGGGCTTGGGCATCGCCATGTTCGTGATTCCACGCTTGCTGAATCGGCCCCTCATGGGGGCGCGTTACGCGCTGGTTGGCGCCATGCTGTGGAACGCCGCCCTGATCGCCGGGCTGGGCAGCGTCGCTGTGGGCATCAGTGATGGCATGGAATGGCTGGAGATTCCCTGGCAGATCGACATGCTGTTCGCCGCAGGCGGCGCCTTGATGGCCATGCCTTTGATCTACACCTTGGTGAACCGACGCGTGGCGCATCTGTATGTTTCGGTCTGGTACATGGCCTGTGCGCTGTTCTGGTTGCCGGTCTTGTTCATCGTCGCCAAGATTCCGGGGCTGCACCAGGGTGTGCAACAAGCCGCCGTGAACTGGTGGTTCGGCCACAACGTGCTGGGGCTGTTCTACACCCCTTTGGCACTGGCGTCGGTCTACTACTTCCTGCCCAAGGTGATCGGCCGTCCGATCCAGTCCTACAACCTGTCCTTGTTAGGCTTTTGGGGGCTGGCGTTCTTCTATGGACAGGTCGGTGGGCACCATCTGATTGGCGGCCCGGTTCCACAGTGGATGGTCACCCTGTCGATCGTCCAGAGCATGATGATGATCATTCCCGTGCTCGCCTTCACGGTGAACCAGTACCAGACACTGCAAGGACATCTGGGTGCCTTGCGCCACTCACCCACCTTGCGCTTCATTGGGGTGGGGGGGCTGATGTACACGGCCAGCTCCATCCAAGGCTCGTTTGAGGCCTTGCGCAGCATGAACGCCGTGACGCACTTCACCCATTACACCGTGGGGCATGCGCACCTGGGCTTGTATGGTTTCGTCAGCTTCGTCTTCTTTGGGGCGATGTACTTCGTGCTGCCACGCGTCACCACGCGTGAGTGGCCGTATCCACGGCTGATCTCGGCGCATTTCTGGTTGGCCTTCATTGGCATTGCCATCTACTTCCTCAGTCTGACGGTGGGCGGCTGGCTGCAAGGGTTGGCCATGTTGGATGCCAAGCAGCCGTTCATGGCGTCGGTGGCCATCACCTTGCCTTATCTGCGTGGCCGCAGCGTAGGGGGGGGGCTCATGGTGCTCAGCCATCTGGTGTTCGCATGGCATTTCATCTCCCTGGTGCTTCAACGCGGTCCGCAGCGACAGGGGGCTGCCGTCCTCTCGGTTCAGTGGAACAAAGGAGGGGCACGATGAAAAGCGAGTTCAAGCTGCTGACAGGGGCCATGGTCATGCTCAGCCTGTCGACGAGTGCCTTGGTGGTGGTGCCTTATCTTCAAGTGCGAAACATCGCGCCTGCCGAGGGGCTCAAGCCCTACACCAGCGCCCAGTTGCGCGGCAGGGACGTCTACATTGCCAACGGATGCGTCTATTGCCACACCCAGCAGCCGCGTGCCCAGGGCTTCGGGCCCGATCTGGCCCGCGGCTGGGGCCGCGCCACCGTAGCGGCAGATTACGTCTATGACCGCCCACACCTGCTGGGCACCATGCGCACAGGCCCGGATCTGATGAACATCGGGGTGCGCCAGCCCAGCGAACAGTGGCATCTGGGGCATCTGTATCAGCCTCGCGCATACGTGCCGGGCAGCATCATGCCCAGCTACCCGTTCTTGTTTGAACTCAAGACCAGCGATCAAGTTGCCGCGGGCGATGTTCAGGTGCAACTCCCCCCAGGACAAAGTCCGCCCGGCAAGGTGGTTGTGGCGCGACCCGAGGCGCTGGACCTCGTGCGCTACTTGCAGTCGCTCGATCGCAGCTATCCCGTCTCTCCCACTGTGGCTCAGAAGGGAGCCCAGCCATGAACCAGCTTCCACCGTCCTCACCTCAACAACGCGAGCATGAGGAGCCTCACGAGAACGACGGGGCCTTGCCATGGTACGTGGCTGCTTTGGTGATCGCGCTGCTGCTGTTCGGCATCGTGTACCTGTGGCGCACCACCATCAATGCGCCGCCAGAATGGGGCGACGGCCGCACGGTTGCCGAGCTGCAAGGGCCGTCTGGCGATGCCGCCGGGAGCATCGATGGCGGCGGCATCTTCAGTGCGCGATGCGCAGCGTGCCATCAGGCGAGCGGTGCAGGCCTGCCTGGCGTATTCCCGCCTTTGGCCGGCTCGGAGTGGGTCCGGGGAGACAGTCAAACCCTGGCCGCCGCCGTGCTGCACGGCATCCAGGGGCAGCTGACGGTCAAGGGTAAGGTCTACTCAGGCGTCATGCCCAGTTTTGCGGCACAACTGTCCGATGCCGAGATGTCTGCCGTCCTGACCCATATTCGCAAGAGTTGGGGCAACCAGGCCGCGCCCATCGGCGTCGATGTCGTGGCGCGTGTTCGCAAAGCCACGGCCACTCGCACCGAGGCCTATCACGGTGAGGCGGAGCTGAATCAGCTGAAGCTTGCGCCATGAGCCTCCTTGCAAGCGGGCCCTCCCACGCCGCAGGCGTTGACCAACGTAGACGCCACAGTGGGCTCCTCTGCCTGGTGTTGCTGATGCTGTTCACCTGCGGTGTCTGGCGCCTGACGCGGGGTTTGACCGTCTGGACATTTGAAGACTGGCGGCAGCAACAGATTGCTGAGGGGGCCATGCAGGCTCAAAAGGTGAGCGTGAAGGGGTTCACGCCATCTTGGCCATGGCCACACGTCCGCTCGGATGCGAACGCTCGCATCTATCTGGTGGACTTCATCTACACGCGCTGCCCCACGGTCTGCCGCGCCCTGGGTAGCGAGTTTCAGCAAATGCAAAGCGCCCTGCGAGCATCGACGGACCCCTCATCGAAACGGGTGCGATTGGTGTCGATGTCCTTTGATGTGGCTGGGGACGACGTGCCTGGCCTGAGTACGTACGCGGCGCAGATGCATGCCGATCCACAATGGTGGCAAGTAGGCGTTCCCGCGTCGCAGGACGATGCGACGGCCTTGTTGCGGTCCTTGGGCGTGGTGGTGATACCCGACGGCCAGGATGGCTTCGTGCACAACGGTGCCATCCATGTGCTGAACGCTCATGGGCGTCTGCTTGGCCTGTATGAGCCGGGGCAGTGGCGCGATGCCTTGAATGCCGCTTACCGCTTCGCGAGCGGTGCCAAGGGGGGCGCGTTGTGACGGGCGGGAACCGGTGGGCACAAGGCGTGCGGGGTGTGGGAGGCAGCCTGATGCTCGTCGCACCGCTGGCGCTGTGCTGGCCCACGGTTCGGCATCTGGTGGAAAGCCGGATGTCCCTGCACATGCTGCTGGAGTTCCCCATGTTGCTCGCTTCAGGGTGGCTTGCCTGGCGCTCCATGCGGGTGACGCCATGGGGTGCAGGTCCCGTGCGCGTCCTGACATGGCTGGATCCCCATGGGTGGCTCGGTGCCACCGCCACCAGTTGCGTTGCCATTTTCTGGATGCTGCCCCTGGCCCTTGATGCCACCCTCATGTCTCCGTGGATGGCGGCGACCAAGTACCTCAGTTGGTGGTGGGTGGGCGGGTGGCTCTGTCACAGTTGGCAGCGGATGGCACCTGAGGTGCTGTGGTTCTTCATCGGTAACCTGGCCTGGATGAGCGCGACCGCAGGCATGCTGTATTGGGATACGCCCGCACGCTTGTGCGTGAACTACCTGATCGATGACCAGCGTCACACGGGCATCGGCTTGGTGCTGATGTCCCTGGCGCTGGGCGTGCTTGCGTGGCGGCAAACCCGTCGCTGCGGGAGCGCCCACGGCGCGCACGGCTCAACTTGAGTGCCGCGCGCGCTGCGCCCGCTTGTCGTAAAGACCGTGGCGTTTGGCCAGACGTGTCAGGTTGGCCCGGTCCATCTGCAGGGCCCTCGCTGCACTGGCCCAGTTGTGCGCATGCTGAACCAACGTGGCCTGCACCAGATCTCGCTCGAATGCCTCCACCGCCTGCCTCAGCCCCAACTGCGGGGCGGGGGTGGATGAGACGGCGCCCGGCATCGCTGCATGAGACGGTAGGCTGGACACGCTCGTCGACGGGGTCCCGCCTTCCTGCAGTCCCATGTCCTCGGCGGTCAAGGTCAGAATGCGCGGTCGTGTCGGATGGCGACCCAGGGCACGCAACACGCTTCGCCCGATCAGGTGTTCCAGCTCACGCACATTGCCGGGCCAGTCGTAGGCAAGCAAGGCGGCCTGCGCATCGGGGTCAAGTCGCAACCCGCCAAGGTGCAGGCGCACGCGGTTCTCCTCCAAAAAGAAACCGCTGAGCAAGAGGATGTCCCGTCCACGCTCTCTCAAGGCGGGCACTGCCAAGGGGTAGACGCTGAGCCGATGGTAGATGTCCGCTCGCAAACGACCTGCGCGCACCTCGGCAGCCAGGTCACGGTTCGTCGCCACAATCAGGCGCACGTCAGCCCGATGCTCACGGTCTGACCCCAAACGTTGTAGCTGTCCACTTTGCAGCACACGCAGCAACTTGGCCTGAGCGGCCAACGGCAGTTCGCCGATCTCGTCGAGGAACAGGGTGCCCCCATCGGCCAGTTCGAACTTGCCCTGACGCTCACTGACGGCCCCGGTGAATGCGCCGCGCACGTGCCCAAATAGCTCGCTCTCCACCAGCGTGTCAGGCAAGGCAGCACAGTTCAAGCTGATCAAGGGGCGATCCGCTCGGCCAGATCGGGCATGCAAGGCTTGGGCGACCAACTCCTTGCCCACACCCGTCTCGCCCGTGATCAACACCGTCAGCTCACTGGGCCCGACCAGGGCAATCTCCTTGAGCAACTGCTTGAAGGCGGCACTCTGTCCGATCAGTTCGCGCTCGGGTTGCCCGGCTGCACGTTTGTAGGACTCCGCACGGGTGCGCTCGGTCTGCAACAGCGTCGCCAATCGGTTGATGCGCATCACCGCCCCCACTGTGGCCGACGCGAGGTTGGCAAACGACTGCAACAGCGCGAGATGCGCGTCGCTGAATCGCCCGCGCTCCAGAGACGCGAGGGTCAACAGACCCCAAATCCGTCCCTCCACCTGCAGCACGCATCCCATGCCGTCATGAACCTCGTGGTGTGCCTGATCTCCCTCGATCAGGCCGTCATAAGGATCGGGCAATGCGCTGTCAGCGTCAAAGCGTTTGGCTTGCCCGCTGGCCAGCAGCCATTGAAAACGCGGGTGATCCGCGACCTTGAAGCGACGCCCCAGGGTGTCGCTGCTCAACCCCTCAGTGGCCAGGGGCAACAGCACCTCGCCATCCAGCTTGAGCAAAGCCACGGCATCGCAGGAAAACAGCGCGCGTGCCGCTTGCAACAAGCGTCGATATCGCTCTCGCTCGGGGATCTCCTGCGGCAAGTCCCCCACCAATGCCACCAAGGTACTCAACCACAGCGCTGTTGTCATTTTGACGGGTGTTCGAGTCATATTGAATCGAATTCAAGATAGGTCAGTTCGACATTGTGTGCTGCAAGTGTTTGATATGACAAACGAAGGGTTATGGCATGTGCATTGCAATGCATCACTGCGGACAACCGCATGGCTTGTGCCCCGCTCATTCAGATCTCACCCGCATGCATCACGTATCCAGAACAGACCAGATCCGAATTTTCTTGCTCCTGCGTTTGCAGCACTGGCTGCCCGCTCCCTCTGTGCCCGCAGGCCGGCAAGCGCTTGTCTTGGGCATGATCAGCGCCGCTGTCGGCTTGTCATGCACAGAGTGGGTCAGCCGTCATTGGCTGGGGGCCAGTTCGCCTTGGTTCATGCCCCCGATGGGGGCTTCGGCGGTGCTGCTGTTCATGCTGCCCGTGAGCCCGATGGCGCAGCCCTGGGCGGTGATCGGTGGCAACGTGCTGTCCGCGCTGATCGGCGTGTTCATCCACCAGTGCTTTGGTGACGTGGGATGGTGCGCCGCCCTGGCCGCAGCCATGGCGATCACGGCGATGTGTGCGCTGAGGTGCCTGCATCCTCCCGGTGGTGCGTTCGCGTTGATGGCCGCGCAGGGTGGCGTCCCGACGCATGAGCTGGGGTACGAGTTCGCGCTGACGCAGGTCGGGCTGAACTCCATGGTTCTGGTGCTGATGGCGCTGTTGCTGAACAACCTCGCCGGTAGGCGGTATCCCCATCGCCCCTCACCATCGCCGACATCACCCCACCACACCAGCGATCCCCTGCCAAGTCAACGCGTGGGGGTTCAGGCGCAAGACCTGGACGCCGCGCTGGCATCGTTCGGCGAGCTGCTGGACATTGAGCGCGACGATCTGGAGGACATTGTGCTCCGTGCGAACCTGCAAGCACAGCGTCGCCAATGGGCGACCGTGCGCTGCGATGACATCATGTCCCGTGACGTCGTCACGGTCAGCGCCACCTGCAGTGTGGAAGAAGTCTGGACCCGCCTTTCGCGGCACAAAGTCAAAGCACTGCCAGTCGTCAATGAGTTCCAGCAACTGGTCGGCATCGTGTCCCTGCATGACTTCTTTCTCAGCCCTACAGATCGGGCCTTGAGAAAGATCGTGCCAGGAAGGCTCGTGAGCGAGATCATGACGACCTCGGTCGTGGCCGTCTTTCCTGATCAACCGATCGCGGATCTGGTCTCCGCCTTCTCGGACGGTGGACTGCACCACATGCCCGTGGTTGACGCGGAGCGGAAGGTGGTGGGCATGGTGACGCAATCGGATCTGGTTGCGGCCTTGTTTCACCTCCCCGCGGTCGCGACATCGTGAACCAGGCCTGTCAGTCCTGTCGCGTGGGTTCGAGCTTGCTCACATCGAATCCCTTTTGGGCGAGTCTGGCCAGCAGGGCGTTGTAGGCGGTCGGGTCCACCTGCGGGGTTCTCGCGAGGATCCACAGGTACTCCTGACTCGGCTCGCTCACCGCCACCAGTTGATACGCCTCATCCAGGTCGATCACCCAGTAGTTGCCCCACACGAAAGGCAGAAACGAGAGCCACGCGGGCGCGAAGCGCACCTTCAGTTTGGGGGACGTGGCCGAGCCCACCTGCCTGGCCGTGGCCATGGCCTCGCTCATGACCCCGCTCTCGAGTCGGCAGCGGTTGATGACCTGCACTGTGCCATCCGCTTGTTGACGGTATTCGGCGGTCGTGCCCCCGCCGGTGCATTTTTTCTGAAACCACGTGGGGTACTTGGCAATCTCGAACCAGGTGCCCATGTAGCGTGGCACATCCAGGGATGCAATTGTGCTCAGCTCGCCATGGCGGGGCTGTTCAGGGGCCGCGGGTGTGGCCTCGGCGGCCACGGCGGCCAGGGCACCAAGGCCGAGCAAGGCGCCCATCAACGGCGCTTTCAAAGCAGACAATGCGATCATGGGTGCTCCGGCTGGGCAGCGTCTTGGCGCTGTTGAATCACGAGCAAAACTGAGCCACTAAAGGGCATCCGTCACGCCCAATTTTGAGCCACGTTATCCACCTACCCTGCTGTTTTTTGCAGCAGTGGGGTGCAGGAGTGATCAACGTGAGCACATTGAGCAAATTGCGCCGCATGGTCCACCGCGACCACCTGAGCGTGCGCGAAGCCAGCCGCAGGCTGGGCATCTCTCGCAACACAGCCACCAAGTGGCTTCAAGCCGATGAGATGGTCGAGCCCCGATACCCCAAGCGGGCGACCATCCCCAGCGTTGTGGATCCGTACAAAGAACAGCTGGCTAACTGGCTGAAGGCCGACAGCCACCGCAACAAGCGCGAGCGCCGTGGCATCAAGGCCATGTTCCGGGCACTGCAGGCCATGGGCTACCCTGGCAGCCGAGGCCCGGTCTATGAGTTCGCCAAGCGCTGGCAGCAGGCGCAGTCCGATGCGCCCACGCGCATGGCTTTCGTGCCCATGAGTTTCGAGATGGGCGAGGCCTTCCAGTTCGACTGGAGCTGCGAGTACCTGTTCGTGGGCGGCCTGCGCAAACGCCTGGAGGCTTCGCACACCAAGCTGGCGGCCAGTCGGGCCTTCATGCTCACCGCCTACTTCAGCCAGGCCCACGAGATGTTGTTCGACGCCCATGCCCGGGCCTTTGCGGCTTTTGGTGGCGTGCCGCGCCGGGGCATCTACGACAACATGAAGACCGCCGTCGACAAGGTTGGTCAGGGCAAGAGCCGCACCGTCAATGCGCGCTTCGAGGCCATGACGGGTCACTACCTGTTCGAGCCAGAGTTCTGCAACCGGGCCGCAGGCTGGGAGAAGGTATCGTCGAGAAGAACGTGCAGGATCGCCGTCGTGGCATCTGGATGGAGGCAGCGGAACGCCGCTGGCCCGACCTGGAGAGCCTCAATGCGTGGCTGCACCAGGCTTGCCTGGACGCCTGGCATGAGCTGCCTCACCCCGAGTGGCCAGAGTTGACCATCGCCGACGTCTGGCAGCAAGAGCAAACGCACCTGATGCCCAACCCAGCCGCCTTCGACGGCTATGTCGAGCAGATGGCTCGTGTGACGGCCACCTCGCTGATCCACTACCAGCGCAATCGCTACAGCGTGCCGTGCGAGTGGGCCCACACCAGTGTCAGTGTGCGGGCCTATCCTGACCACTTGGTAGTGGTCGGGCCCAGCGCCGATGAACCGGAGCTGCCTGTCATCCTGCCGCGCTGCTTCGAGCGCGGGCAGACCTTGTACGACTGGCGGCACTACGTCAGCTTGCTCGAACGCAAGCCCGGCGCTTTGCGCAACGGCGCCCCCTTCAAGACCATGCCCGAGCCCTTGCAGCATCTGCAAGCGCACCTGCTTCGCCACCCTGGCGGCGACCGGGTGATGGCCCAGGTGCTCATGGCCATCACACCCTGCACGGGCTCGATGACGTGCTGGTGGCCGTGGAGTTGGCGCTGCAATCCGGCCGCGTGAGCGCCGACCATGTGCTCAACGTGCTGGCCCGGCTCAAGGAGCCCGAAGCTGTGCACAGCCTGCCCGAAACCGCCTTGCCTTCACTGACGTTGCAGGAGCCGCCTCAGGCCGACGTGTCGCGCTATGACCGCCTGCGCCAGATCCAGGAGGGTGACCATGTCCAATGACATCACTGCAGCCCTCAAGGGTTTGAGTCTGCACGGCATGGCCAGTGCCTGGCCGGAACTGCTGGGCATCGCCCGGCTCAAATCGCTCGACCACGAAGCCCTGGTGCATCAGCTCATCAAGGCCGAGGGCGCACATCGTGAAGTGCGCTCCATGGCCTATCAGATGCGGGCAGCCCGATTTCCTCACCACCGAGACCTGGCGGGCTTCGCCTTCGATCAGGCCCAAGTGGACGAAGCGCTGGTGCGTCAGCTGCACGAGCTCAAGTTCATCGACTCAGCCCACAACGTGGTGTTCGTGGGTGGACCGGGTACCGGCAAGACTCACCTGGCCACCAGCCTTGGCATTCACGCCATCCGTGCACATGGCAAGCGGGTGCGCTTCTTCTCCACAGTGGAGCTGGTCAACATGCTGGAGTCCGAGAAAGCACTGGGCAAGGCCGGGCAACTGGCGCATCGGCTCATGTACGTCGATCTCGTCATCCTCGACGAGATGGGCTATCTACCCTTCAGTCAGGCCGGTGGCGCCTTGCTGTTCCACCTGCTGTCCAAGCTGTACGAGCGCACCAGCGTGGTCGTCACCACCAACCTGTCGTTCTCGGAGTGGGCCAGCGTGTTTGGCGACGCCAAGATGACCACGGCGCTACTGGACCGGCTCACCCATCACTGCCACATCGTCGAGACCGGCAATCAGAGCTGGCGATTCAGGCACTCGACGGCACAACCGGCCGCCAGCAAGTCCAACCGCATCAAAACACCCAAAGGAGCAGACCAGACAGTAGACTTATCCACATCCGAGCAGTCCATTTCTTCGTCAACCTAGTGGCTCAGTTTTGGACGTGACGCCTGGCTCAGTTTTGCTCGTGATTCAACAGCTAGGCAACATCGACAGGCAAATTGGCCCTCCATCGCCACGAACCCCTTGCTGACGGGCACATGCGGCTGACCCCTGTTCCTAATTCTGCTTTTTAAACGAAAGTAGACTGTGGTGGTTCGAAGGTGATTGTCCGCAACCGCTGCAGAGGGGGCCTTCGGCTTGTGCTGCTGTGACTGATTCAGGCTGGTCGCGAACCTTCGCACTGCACTCATTGGCCGGCAGCAACCGCCCCATGGCTGAAGTTGACCCGCAACCCACAGAAGCGTCGAAGGCTGGTGGAGCCCTTCATAATCAAAACCTGCCCCCCGCTTGTTTGAGATGCCCACCTTTCATCATGGATAAATTCTTGCTGCAGCAGCAGGTGCTGGAGAGGCTCGCCGAAGATCTGCTGCAAGCCGAACAGGCAGCGCGGGCGGCCCATGAAACGGCGACTCACGAAGAAAACATCGCCGAAAACAAATACGACACATTGGGACTCGAAGCCGCCTACCTGGCCACCGGCCAAGCTCGTCGCGCTGAAGCCATCCGCCAGGCGATGGCCCATTGGCGCCAATTCCGCCCGCGCCCCTACGACGCCAGCAAAGGCATACAGCTCGGCGCGCTGGTCTGTCTGGTCGATTCCGACGACAAGCAGCAACAGATCTTTCTCGGCCCGGATGGGGGCAGCATGAAGTTGGTCAGCGGCACTCAGCTCGTTCAGGTCATCAGCAGCGCATCCCCTTTGGGCAGGGCCATGCTGGGTAAATGCGAGGGTGATGAGGTGTCGATACAGGTCGCTCCAAGCCGACAGCAGTTTGAGGTGCTGCGGGTTCATTAAGCCGCAAGCAAGTCACAACTCCTGGCGAGCTATGCAGAGTTCGTCCCCGCACTGGGAGAGAAGGGTGAAAGCGAAGGCGAAGGCAGCCGCGTTCCGCGAGAACGCCGTCCACTACCGACCCAACACCCCGTCGACGCCCGCATCCATCCATACACCACAAGCCAAGCCTTCCAGGGTATACGGCCCGATGGCCGCGCGGATCAAGCGCAAGGTCGGAAAGCCCACGGCGGCCGTCATGCGACGCACCTGGCGGTTGCGGCCTTCTCTGATCACCAGTTCGATCCACGAGGTGGGAATGGTTTTGCGCATGCGAACGGGCGGGTCTCGGTCCCACAGATGGGGCGGTGCCTCCATCCGTCTGACCCGCGCCGGACGGGTCATGCCATCCTTGAGCATGACGCCTTGGCGTAACGTGGCCAAGGCGATCTCGTCCGGGACGCCTTCGACCTGAACCCAGTAGGTCTTGTCCATTTTGAAGCGCGGATCGGCGATGCGAGCCTGCAGCTTGCCGTCGTTCGTGAGCAGCAACAGGCCCTCGCTGTCGGCATCCAGCCGTCCTGCCACGTACACATCGGGCAGATTGATGAAGTCCTTCAGGCCACGCCAGGCCCCTTCAGCCGTGAACTGGCTGACGACACCATAAGGTTTGTTGAAACGGATCAGGCGTGATGCAAGGGCAGGGTTCTGGATCATGGCGCGGACAGCATAGCAAGGAAGAGGCACGCCTTGCGGGGCCGCTTCACTGCTGCATCCGCAGGCGCCGCAGGGCTTCTTCGTCCCGCGCATCGTCAATCTCGCGGATCACCCCGCCCAGATCCACCGGCCCGCTGGCTTGGGTGAACTGGCCCGTCAGCGGGGTCTCAGGGGTCAAGGCCCCTTGCTCATACAGCGCCCAGATCTCGGGCCCGTAATGGGTGGACAGCAGATCCGGGGCGAAGCCGCCGAAGAAGTCGCGCAGGTTGCCCACGTCGCGCAGCAACATGCGTTTGGCGTGGTTGTTGCCGGCCGCATCCACCGCCTGCGGCAGGTCGATGATGACCGGGCCGTCCTGTGCCAGCAAGATGTTGAACTCGGAGAGGTCGCCGTGCACCACACCGGCACACAGCATGCGCACCACTTCGGTCAGCAGGGTCGCATGGTGGTCGCACGCTTCCTGCGCCGTGAAGCACACATCATTGAGCCGGGGGGCGGCATCGCCCTCGGCGTCGGCCACCAGCTCCATCAGCAGCACGCCATCCAGGAAGTTGTAGGGCTGCGGCACGCGCACCCCCGCCGCGGCCAGGCGATAGAGCGCGTCGACCTCGGCGCTCTGCCATGCGGCTTCCTGCGCCTGCCGTCCAAAACGGGTGCCTTTGGCCATGGCGCGGGCCTGGCGGGTGTTCTTGGTCTTGCGGTTCTCGGTGTAGTCGACCGCCTGCCGGAAGCTGCGGTTCGTCGCCTCTTTGTAGATCTTGGCGCACAGCGTTTCGTCCCCACGCCGGACCACGTACACCATGGCCTCCTTGCCGCTCATCAGCTGACGCACGACGGTGTCGATCAAGCCTTCTTCAACAAGGGACTGCAGTCTGGGAGGTGTTTTCATCCGGGAAGCAAGTGGCGCCGATTCAGTGGTGGATGCGGCCCATGCTAACCCATCGCAGGCATGGTCATCCGTGGCCGCGTGGATGCCCGTGTGACCCATCTTGAGCGCCAACTGTGCTGGGTGTGACGCAGGAATGAATCGGATCAGACCGCGTCCGAAGGCCGCATGATGCGGTCTTCATTGTTTGTCGACTCACCACGGCCATGCTCATCAACTCGGATTTTTCACGTCGGGCCATCGTCACGGCTGCAGACCACCGTTGGGTGGCGTCTCCGCAGCCGGGTGTCGAGCGCGTGATGCTCGACCGCATCGGCAGCGAGCGGGCTCGCGCAACGAGCCTGGTGCGCTACCAACCGCACTCCGTTTTTCCTGCGCACGGACATCCCGGGGGGGAGGAGATCCTTGTGCTGTCCGGCACGTTCTCCGATGACAGCGGCGATTACGGGCCGGGCTGGTACCTGCGCAACCCACCGGGCTCTTCGCACCAGCCGTCGAGCCTTGACGGGGCACTCATCTTCGTGAAGCTCTGGCAGATGCCGGAGGACGAGTCGACCACGGTGCGGATTGACACCCACGATCCGGCCTTGTGGCATCGAGAAGGCGCGCAGGAGGTGTGCCCGCTGTATCAGAGCGAGCGCGAGCAGGTGAGCCTCCAGCGGCTCCGGTCTGGCGCGCTGGTGACCGTGGACACGCAGGGTGGCGCCGAACTGCTGGTGCTGGACGGTCAGCTGACCGAGGGGCACGAGCAGTTCGGGCGCGGCAGTTGGATGCGTTTTCCGCCGGGCGCCAGTGGCGCGCTCGCGGCCGGTGCGGATGGCGTGACGATGTACCTCAAGACGGGTCATCTGACGGGGCTCATCACATGAGCCCGTCCAGTGCTCGCGTCGCCATCATCGGCAGGGAGTGGTCGCTGCAGTTCCCGGGCTACCGTGCCGGCGCGGTCGACGCTGCGACCCGGGGTGTGCAGGCCTGCCTGGCGGTAGCCCGCTCAGCAGCGTCCTGATCGCCGGCTGCGCGGTTGCAGCTTGTCCAGCTCGGCGATCTGCTGCTTGAGCAGGATCATCAGGGTGCGCGCATCGTCCACTTCCAGCGACAGGCAACTGATGACGCTGCTCTCGTCACGCGCCGCGCGAGGCTGCACCAACACCTCCACGCCCAGTTCGATCAGGCCTTTGTGGTGCCGGGCTGATTTCAGGCGCTGAATTTCGATGTCGTACGTTTTCATGGGTGTGTGGATGCAAAAAAGCCAAGGCCCGATTGTCGGGGCAAGATCTACTGACGTGAGGCCCGTTCACCCACTCGCCTGCTGATCAATCCATTGCGTGGCCACGGCAAAACCGTGATCCTCCGCATCCTGCATCAAGGCGAAGTGCTGGCCTTGGGTCGGCATCATGATCTCTTCTTCGGTTTCCGAGCCGCGCACAAAGGCATTCACCACAAACTGCCGACTCGGCGCATCCCAGGCGGTCACCACGCGGATGCGAAACCCGCTGTGGGCGCCAATGGCTTCTTCCTGATCAACGCCGCGAATGACTTGATGGTCCATGGCCAGGCTCCTGTGCAGATACCACCCATCGTAACCATCTCGCGCTTTCAGGGGAAGCCACGGGGCGGGATGTGCTCAGTCCAAGGCAGAATGACATCCTTGAGGGGCCTTGAGGCCGCCTTGCTCGCTTTCCTCGCCCCGTACCGACCTCTCCTTTCCCCCCGTCATGCAACAGAGAAGAAAGACCATCCTGCTGGCCTTGGTGGCGACGGTCGTGGCCTTGAACCTGTTCCTCGTGGGGCTGTTCACGGTGGCCTTGAGCGAAGCCAAGGTGCGCAAGGAGGCCGAGGTACGCACCACGGTCGAAAACCTGGCCTTGCTGCTGGACCAAAACGTGTCCTCGTCGATCAGGGGGATCGATCAGTCCTTGCGCGAGGTGCAGTTGCATCTGGAGCGGAGCTTGCGCAACCAGACGCCGCTGGGCGATGCCGACACGGTGGCGCTGGTGAAGTTGCACGAAAACTGGCTCGCGCAGATCGCCGAGTTGCGGGTGTCGGATGCCCAGGGCCATGTGCTGCTCGGACATGGGGTGACGCCTGACACCCGCGTGAGCTATGGCGACCGCGATTTCTTCCTCGCGCACCAGGCCCACAACGACGGGCGTACGATGGCGAGCAAGCTGCTGTATGGGCGCATCGCGGGCACCTGGGTCACGGTGTTCTCGCGTCGCTATAGCCATCCCGACGGCCGGTTTGCCGGGGTCGTGACAGCGGCCGTGCCGGTCAGGCATTTCGACCGCTTGCTGGCGGGCCTGAATCTGGGGGCGCATGGCATTGCGCTCATGCGTGACATGGACACGGTCCTGATCGCGCGGGCGCCGCGGCTGGATGCGCCGGCCGGGCGGGTGGGCGGCAAAGGGGGGTCGCAGGAGCTGACCGACATCATCGCTGGCGGCCAACAGCAGGCCACGTTCTACAGCGCGCGCACCGCCGACGGGGTCAACCGCACCAATGCTTTCCGCAAGTTGACCCTGATGCCGGCTTTCGTGGTGGTGGGCCTGGGCGAGGCCGACTATCTGGCGCAGTGGCGCGATGACGTGCGCAAGGCTGCCATCCTCTCAGGCCTGTTCCTGCTGGTGACCGTGTGCACCGCCTGGCTGCTGTGGCGCCTGATCCGCGCGAACGAGCGGGCCCACCGCCGCAGCCAGATCCTGTTGCAGAACGCCAGCGATGGCATCCACATCCTTGACCTGCAGGGGCGGGTGATCGAGGCCAGCGATGCCTTCTGTCGGATGCTGGGGGTGCCTCGCAGCGAGGCCATCGGCATGAGCGTGACAGAGTGGGACGTTGCGCTGTCCGAGGCGGAGATCCGGGCGCTGATCGCGCGGGTGCGTGCCTCGCATAAGGTGACCACGTTCGAGACCACGCACCGTCGTAGCGATGGCAGCGAGCGTGCGGTCGAGATCACGGCGTTTTCGCTGGATCTGCATGGTCAGCCGGTGATTTTCGGGTCAGCCCGCGACATCACGGAGCGCAAACAGGCCGATGAGAACCTGCGCATCGCGGCCACGGCCTTCGACTCCCAGGTGGCCATGCTGATCACCGACGCGCAGCAGCGCATCGTGCGCGTCAACGCGGCGTTCACCGAGGTCACCGGCTATGCGGCCGACGAGGTCATCGGACAGACGCCTCACCTGCTCAGCTCAGGCCGCCACGATGCGGCGTTTTACGCGCTGATGTGGTCCGATCTGCAATCGCGAGGCTCCTGGCAGGGCGAGATCTGGAACCGGCGCAAGAGCGGCGAGATCTACCCGCAGGCGATTTCCATCGGCGCCGTCAAGGACGAGCACGGTCGCGTCACGCACTATGTGTCCACCTTCATCGACATCACGTCGAACAAGTCGTCCGAAGAGCAGGTGCGCAAGCTCGCCTTCTTTGACCCCCTGACCCAGTTGCCCAACCGGCGCCTGTTGCTGGAGCGTCTGGAGCACGCCTTGCGTTCTTGCGCCCGCCACAAGAGCAAGGGCGCGCTGCTGGTGGTCGACCTGGACAACTTCAAGTCGGTCAACGACACGGTGGGGCACCACGAGGGCGACCTGCTGCTGGAGCAGGTCTCGCGCATCTTGCAAAGCTGCGTGAGAGAGGAAGACACCGTGGCCCGGCTGGGCAGCGATGAGTTCGTGGTGATGCTGGAGGCGTTGAGCGAGGACGACATGGAGGCCGCCCGCCATGCAGAGATTGTGGGCACCAAGATCCTGCAGGCCTTGCACCGGACCTTCCAGCTGGGCAGCTCCGAGCACCGGGGCTCGGCCAGCATCGGGATCACGCTGTTTGGCGAGAACCCCGCCGAGAGCGTGGACGAGCCTTTGAAGCGCGCCGATCTGGCCATGGCGCAGGCCAAGCTGGCGGGGCGCAACCACCTGTGCTTCTTCGATCCGAAGATGCAGGCCGACATCCACGCGCGCGCCGAGCTGGACGCCGGGCTGTGGTCGGCGCTGGAGAAGGGGCAGTTTTTCCTGCAGTACCAGCCGCAGGTCTCGGCCGAGCGGCAGATCATTGGGGTGGAGGCGCTGGTGCGCTGGCGTCATCCCGAGCGGGGCATGGTGTCGCCGGCCGACTTCATTCCGGTGGCCGAAGAGAACGGCCTGATCGTGCCGCTGGGGCGTTGGGTGATCGAGACCGCCTGCGCGCAGCTGGCGCAGTGGGCCGCCGACCCCGACAAGGCGGGCTTGAGCATCGCCGTCAACGTGAGTGCGCGGCAGTTCCGCCAGGAGCGCTTCGTGGCCGATGTGTGCGACATCCTCGATCGCACGGGCGCCGATCCGGCCCGCCTGGAGCTGGAGCTGACCGAAAGCTCTCTGGTGACCGATGTGGAGAGCGTGATCCGCAAGATGGACGCGCTCAAGGCCCGCGGCGTGTGTTTTTCGCTCGATGACTTCGGCACCGGCTACTCCTCGTTGGCCTACCTCAAGCGCCTGCCGCTGGACCAGCTCAAGATCGACCAGGGCTTTGTGCGCGACATCCTGGACGACCCGAACGACGCGGCGATCGCGCGCACCGTCATCGTGCTGGCCGAGAGCCTGGGCTTGAGGGTGATCGCCGAGGGCGTGGAAACCGAGGCCCAGTCGGCTTTTCTGGGCGCGCAAGGTTGCCACGCCTATCAGGGCTATCTGTTCAGTCGGCCCCTGAATGTGGCCGATCTGGAGGCCTTCCTGGCTGCATGGCGACCCTGATGCTGGATGCCGGTCGCCGGTCGAGCGCTGGTCAAGGCAAGGGTCTCACGCGTCCCGCCGGCTCAGTTCGGGGGCACCCAGGGCAGCAGCGCTTTGGCGGCTTCGATGCGCAGGGACATGTCGATGGTCTCGTTGTTCATCACGTCGAGCAGGAAACGGCGCGGATCGGTCTGCGAGCCGGTTGGTGAGTGCCCGGTCGCGACTGGCGTGGCCGGAGCGCTGTGCGCTGGCGGTGCGGCGGTCGGCCTTGTCTGCAGGGCTGCCGCCGTGACGCCGAGCTGTGCCTGGGCCGCCTCCCACTCGGTGGGCGAGATGCTGAGCAGGCGGGCCAGCAGCTCGGCCTGGCCTTCAAGGTTGGGGGGCAGGTCGAGCCAGGGCGTGTCGTTGAAGACGGGCGCGAGGTCGGGGGCCACGAAGGCCGACCACTGCTCCGGGCGGTCGGGCTCAGCGGGGATCGGGCGCGCGTGCTGCACCCCCCGCGGGGCGCGGGCGTCGAGCATGGGCCACAGGTCCACGCGGGCGGGGGCGATGTCGCCCAGGTAACGGGCCTGCAAGGCGGTCAGGACAGCGCGGGCCTGCGCCACTGGCACGGCCTGCGTCAGCGAAAACCACAGCTGATAGCCGTCCGTCCCGGACACCGCAATGGCCGGCGCGGGCCAGCCCAGGTCCAGCTGCACGCCCTGCCAGACGCGCGACAGGGCGCTCCAGTCGGCTGGGCGGGCCAGTTGCAGCACCAGCGCGCGCACGCGGCCTTGGGCATCGACCAGGTCGATACCGTCGATCGGGTGGGCCTGTGGCGCCGCATCCGGACTGTCAGGGCAGGCAGTGCCCGTGGGCGCATACAGGCGTCGCCACTCGGATTGCAGTCGGTTCATGGCGAGGTCAGCGCAGGCATCACAGGATGCGGGCGACGTCGTCAAACGGCAGGCGTGGGCCGCGCGGGTAGACCCCATCGGGCGCGCCATAGCCCAGGTTGACGAGAAAGTTGACCTGCCACTGGCCTTCCGGGAAGAGGGCCGCGTTCACCTGGGCCGCATCAAAACCGCTCATGGGGCCACAGTCCAGTCCCAGGGCACGGGCGGCCAGGATCAGGTAGGCGCCTTGCAGGGTGCTGTTGCGGAACGCCGTCGTCTCGGCCAGGGCCGGGTTGCCGTCGAACATCGGCTTGGCGTCGTAGGCGGCGAACTGTGTGGGCAGCTGGTCCTGGAAGCGCTTGTCCGAAGCGATGACCACGGTCACCGGGGCCACGCGGGTCTTGTCGACGTTGCCGGGGCTCAGGGCCGGCAGCAGCTGGGCCTTGGCCGCGTCGCTGCGCAGGAACAGGTAGCGGGCCGGCTGGCAGTTCATCGAGGTCGGGCCCCACTTGAGCAGGTCGTAGAGCTGATGCAGGGTCTCATCGCTCACGGACTGGTCGGTGAACGCATTGAACGTGCGGGCCTGCGTGAAAAGCTGGTTGAGGGCGGCAGTGTCGAGGGGCTGGTTCACAGAAGGGCGCTCCGAAAGGAAGTGGCAATGCGGTTGCCATCCTATGCGATGTGCGCGACGTGCGGAGACGGTGGGGGTGTTGGCGGTCTGGGGGGGCACACCAGGGGCTTCATGTCGCCTGGATGTGCATGACGCTGTGCACGGGGGGCAGGGGCGGGGGCAACTGGCCTGCCTCCAGTGCCTCCAGCACCTGGGTCGGGTCGACGGACCAGTGCAGTTGGGTGCTGTCGCCATGCAGGCTGGCGCGGATGAGAGCGTGCTCGAAGGCCAACACCTCGCACAGGTGCGGCAGGTGGGGCCAGTGCCCAATGTGCCCCCAGACAAAGGCGGCGAACTGCTCGGCCTCCAGCGCCGCAAAGGGCTGGGGCGGGCTGTGGCGCGCGTAGGCCTGCAGCAGGGCCTCGGTGTCGTCTTCGCCCAGGCCCAGCAGCAAGGTGGTGAGGGTGAAGCGCAGGGCCCGCGTCAGGTTGGCCCGCCGGAAGTCCTGGATCAGCCGCGCCAGCAGCGCGCAGCCGGGGTCGCGCGTCAAGGCGTCGTCGGGCGGGGCCTCACCGTGCAAGGCGGCGGCCAGCTGGCACTCCCACGCGCGCACGGCGGCACGGTCCTCCGGGCGGCTGTGGCCGGTGGGTGGTGGGGCCGGGCGACCTCGGGCCACGTGCACCATGCGGGGTGCGCGCAAGGCCCACATCGTCTGCAGCAGGCTCAACTCCTGAGCTACCTCGTCCAGTCCCAAGGTGGGCACGTGCTCGGGCAGGATCTCGAACATCAGCGCGCCCAGCGCGGGCAGGTGCGGAATCCAGCGTGCTGCCAGCTCGACCACCGGTTCGGGCACCCGCCCGTTGTGGGCGTCCAGCCAGTAGGCACCTTGGCGCATGCCACCGGCCAGGTGCACCTCCCACACGCGCTCCAGCGGCAGGCGCGCCATCACCTCGTCCACCGACTGGCGCCCGTTGCAGGCGTTGCACCAGAGGTTGTGCAGGTCCAGCACGATGCCGCAGTCGCTGGTCTCGGCCACGGCCGCGAAAAAATCGCCATCGCTCATCTCGCCGGCCTGGGGGCGCAGGTAGTTGACGCCAGTCTCGAACGCCATCGGGCGGTCCATGGCGCTGCGCAGCCGCTGCAGGTTGTCGGCCGCCACTCGGGTGGTGGAGGGCGTCTGGCTGGGCGGCAGCAGAAAGCCCGCATGCTCGACCTGGTCGAGGGGCTCGGGTCCGCCCTGGGGGCGCTCGAAGCGGTTCAGGCTCAGGTGTTCACTGACCCAGGCCGGCGCCAGTTGCGTGACGGCGTCCTGCAGCAAGTTCAGGTGCTCCAGCGGGTCGGTCACGGTGCCGCCCACCGGATGGCCCACGCCGTGGATCAATTTGGCCTGGGGCAGGGCGGCCAGCTCATCAAGCAGGGCCGCGTTGGGCCGGTAGCGCCAGCCGTGGTGTGCGTCGTGGCTCATTTCCCAGAAGGCCTGGGGCTCGATCTCGACCACGCTGGCCAGCGATCCGGGCTCCCTCAGCAAGGGGTCCAGGATCGGCCAGTACACCACCCCCACGCCCAGCGCTTGCATGGCAGTGCCCTCAGTGCCCCCGCAGGGTACTCAGCACGGTGGCGGTAAGCGAACGGAGCGATGAGGCCATGAGGGTTCTCCGGGTTGTTGACCCGCTCAGCCTAGAGGGTCGCCTTCAAAGGTGTCCATCCCTAGTTTGATTTGCGTTACAACCTCGTCCCATGAGCGATCAAGAACAACCCCGCAATCCGCTGCACGGCCTGACGCTGGAGCAGCTCCTCACCGATCTGGTGGATTACTACGGCTGGGAGGGCCTGGCCCAACGCATTGCCTTGCGCTGCTTTGCGCAGAACCCCAGCATCGCCTCCAGCCTCAAGGTGCTGCGCAAGACGCCGTGGGCACGCGAGAAGGTCGAAGGCCTGTACCTCTACACCCTGCGCCAGAGCCGCCGTCAGGACGGCTGAGCAAAGCCGCTGTCGATCCAGCGGACGGCGCTGGCGCTGTTGAGCTTGAAGTCCGGTCGCACGCGAACCTGGGCCACGCGCTCACCGTATTCGTCCAGCGCGGCCAGCAGCGCGTGCGGCTCGAATTCGTCGGGGACGATGTCGAGGGTGACCTGCCAGCTGGCGCCAGCCGCCTGCACGGACACGTTCTTGTGCAGCTGCGCGCGCAGCTGCTGCTCGTGGCGTCGGATCACTTCCGAGGCGGTTTTCACCAGCGTGTTGAAAGCGGACACGTCCAGTGGCTTGGGGTTTTTCTTGTCGCGGCCCATGGTCCAGGGCCCGACCAGGGCGGGCTCGGACTCGCCGTCCACATACATGGCCACAGCCCAGCCGTCGTCGTCTTCGTTCTTGATGACCCGCGCGGTCCAGCCGTTGTCGGCCCACACGCGGGCCTCCTTGATCGTCTCGGGGGGCTCGGGGGTGTCGGTATCGGGAGGGGGAGCGGAATCGTTCACGGGGATCAGTCTGGGGTGCGCAAGCTCAGGCTCGGTCGTCAATCTCAATCGACGATGGCCACGCCGGCCGTGAAGGCCACGCGGTCTTTCAGGTTGGCGGCCGACTCGCTGGGCTCGGGATAGTGCCAGACGGCATCGGCCTTCATCTCGCCGTTGACGAACAGGCTCTGGTAGTAGGCCTGGCCCTTCCAGTCGCTGGTGCGGTGGTTGCTGAAGCTGGTGTACTCGCTCTTGAGCGCCGCCAGGGGGAAGTAGTGTTCGCCTTCCACGGTGACGATGTCGTCGCTCTCCGCCACCACCACGCCGTTCCAGATCGCCTTCATGCCGCACTCCTGTTGATTGAGGCGCTCATGCTAGCGCAGCTGACTCGGCTCCGCGGTCGTGCCGAGCCCACCGGCCGACAGCGCAATGTGCTTGTACAGCGCCGCAATCAGATCGGACTGCGTCACCATGCCCAGCACCTGGCGGCGTGCGTCGATGATGGGCACGCGGTGCAGGCCCTGGTCACTGAGCTGTTGCACCAGGGTGGCCACGGGGGTGTCCGGCGTCGCGCTGATCACGTTCGCGCTCATGATCTGACCCACCACCTCGGCCTTGTCCGAGTTCGGCCCAGGCGTGCGCCGCAACAGCCCCTGCAGGCTGGCCGCCAGGCCGGCGGTGCGCGTGTCGTCCATCTGGCGCAAGAAGTCGGCCACGGTCAGGATGCCGATCAGGCGCTGGAACTTGTCCACCACCGGCAGGGCCTTGACCTTGTGCCGACGCAACATCTGCCAGGCGTCTTCCAGCTCGGTGGCAAACTCAACCGTCACCACGTCGCGCGACATGATGTCCCCGCAGGTCAGGCACAGATGCCGCTCGAAGGCGTGCGACACCGCCAGGTTGTACAGCGTGATCAGCTCACTTTCCTGCACGTCGACAAAGATGTCGAGCTGCTTGACCGCATGCGCAAGGTCGGCGTGGTCCAGGCCGCCGCGTTGCAAGGGGGCCGCATCACGGGTCTGATGACGTAGGTGGGCGGTGTCGGCCGGGGCGCGATAGGGATACGGCCGGCGCCACAGCAGCCGGTGGATCAGCACCGCCCCCAGCAAGAGCACGCCCACGTTCAAGGCCACCATCTCCAGGGTATGCCACACGTCGATCACGCGGCCATGGTGCTCGTGCACGATCAACAGCGCCAGGGCGCCCCCCGGTGGGTGCAGGCAGTGCAGGCGCGCCATCAGCCACACCGTCAGGCCCACCGATACGGCGGCCGCCCAGCCGGCATGGGGGATCAGGGTCACACAGGCCAGACCGATCAGCGTGGCCACCAGGTAGCTGCCGAACACGGGCCAGGGCTGGGCCAAGGGGCTGTGCGACAGCGCGAAGAGGATCACCACGCTGGCCCCGATGGGCGCCATCAGCCAGGCGTGCGCGCCGGGCACCAACGGCAACACCATGGCGCTCAAGGCCACGCTCAGCAGCGCACCCAGGCTGGCGCGCCGGCGCTCCGGACGAGACAAGGCAGGCGTGTCGGCGGTCAGCAGGTGCTGGAGCCGACGAAGCAGGGCAGCAGACATGGGGGCAGGGGAGTCAAATAAGGCACCATTGTGGTGCCTCTGAAATATGCCGTGGGCCCAAAGGGCATGTGACAAACCCGCTGCCTTACCATGTCAGACCTGTCTCTCGCTGCCACCATGAGCCCCGCTGCCGCCCTCGGTTTCAACGCCACCTTGTGGCGCCGCTTTGCCCACATCGCCGCGCCTTACTGGCGCACGTCGGAAGAGCGCTGGCGGGCGGTGGGCATGCTGGGCCTGCTCATCTTGCTGCTGCTGGGGCAGACCGGCTTCAACGTGCTGTTCAACCACGAGACGGGCGAGTTCACCTCGGCCCTGGCCGCCGGGGACGCCGAGCGCTTTTGGGCCTCCATCTGGCGCTACACCTTCATTCTTGCGGCGGCCGTGCCCATCTACGGCCTGTATTACTACGTGCGCGACATCCTGGGGCTGCGCTGGCGCCGCTGGCTCACGCAGCACTTCCTGACGCGCTATTTCAGTGGGCGGGCCTACTACCGGCTCCATGCCGATGCCAGCATCGACAACCCGGACCAGCGCATCGCCGAAGACATCAACTCGTTCACGCAGCAGTCCCTGTACTTCTCGATGATCGTGCTGTCCTCGGTGATCCAGCTGGTCGCCTTTGCCAGCGTGCTGTGGACGATCTCGCAGGGCCTGGTGTACTTCCTGCTGGCCTACGCCCTGGTCACCACCGTGTTCACGGCCAGCGTGTTCGGGCGCCGCCTGATCGGGCTGAACTTCAAGCAGCTGCAGCGCGAGGCCGACTTCCGTTTCAACCTCGTGCGGGTGCGCGAACATGCCGAGCCCATCGCCTTCCACAACGGCGAGGCACGCGAGATGTCAGCCCTGATGCGGGTGTTCGGCGCGCTGTTCGCCAACTACCGCCAGGTGCTGTCCTGGCAGCTGCGCCTCAACACCTTCCAGTACGCGCACAGCTTCCTCACCATCGTCCTGCCGGTGGTGATCATCTCCGGCCAGGTGCTGTCGGGCGAGCTGGAAGTGGGGCGCGCCATCCAGGCCACTGGCGCTTTCACCGCCATCCTCAGCGCCTTGACGGTCATCGTCGAGCACTTCGAAGGCCTGAGCCGCTTCTCGGCCGGCATCGACCGCCTGCATGCCTTCTCCGACACGCTGGACCGGCAGGCCGAGGCCGAGCGCGAGGAGCCCACCGGGACGCCGCGCCGCATCCTCACCGTCTCCGACCCGCATCTGTCCCTTGAGAACCTGACGGTGTACACGCCCCACAGCGAGCACCTGCTGCTGCGGGATTTGTCGCTGAGCGTGCCGCCGGGGCAGGGCTTGATGATCACGGGGGCCAGCGGTTCGGGCAAAAGCTCGCTGCTGCGGGTGATGGCCGGTTTGTGGCACACCGGCACGGGCCAGGTGTTGCGCCCGGCGGGGCCGGACATGCTCTTTTTGCCCCAGTACCCTTATCTGCCCCTGGGCGACCTGCGCACCCAGCTGCTCTACCCGCACACCGAGCGCGACATCTCCGACGCGGAATTGCATGAGTGGTTGCACGCCGTGAACCTGCCCGATCTGGCGCAGCGCTTCGGCGGCCTGCAAGCCGAGCTGGACTGGGGCAAAGTGCTTTCGGCCGGGGAGCAACAGCGCCTGGCCTTTGCCCGTGCGCTGCTGGCCAAGCCGCGCTACCTCTTGCTGGACGAGGCCACCAGCGCGCTGGACGGGGCCAATGAGGCCCTGCTGTACGGTCAGCTGGAGGGCCTGTCGATCACCCCCATCAGCGTCAGCCACCATGAAGCCGTGGGGGCCTTCCACCAGCAGGTGCTGGAGCTGACCGGCGAGGGCGGCTGGCGCCTGTATCCGGCCGACACCGGGCGGTCCGGCTCACCCCACTGAAGCACCTGCCGACCCACCCGCCTGCTACGATGTCGGGCTGCTTCTTTGAAACAACCTGTATGGAATCCCTTCTGGTATCGACGGGCGTGGTCGCCCTGGCTGAAATGGGTGACAAGACCCAATTGCTGGCCTTCATCCTGGCCGCGCGCTTCAAAAAGCCGCTGCCCATCATCCTGGGCATCCTGGTGGCCACGGTGCTCAACCACGGCCTGGCCGGTGCCCTGGGCACCTGGATCACCACCACCCTGAGCCCGGACGTGCTGCGCTGGGTGCTGGGCTTGTCCTTCCTGGGCATGGCCATCTGGACCATGATTCCCGACAAGATCGAGGAAGAAGAAACCAACATTGCCAGCCGCCTGGGCGTCTTCGGTGCCACCTTGATCACCTTCTTCCTGGCCGAGATGGGCGACAAGACCCAGATCGCCACGGTCGCCATGGCCGCACACTATGCGCAGCCGCTGCTGGTGGTCATCGGCACCACGCTGGGCATGCTGATCGCCGACGTGCCCGCCGTGTTTGTGGGCGACAAGTTCGCCGCCCGCATCCCCATGAAGCTGGTGCACACCATTGCTGCAGCCATCTTTGCCGTGTTGGGCGTGCTGGTGCTGTTTGGCATCGGCGATGCGCTCGGTGTCTGATCCCCTTTTCCCTCTCCTGACCTCGTACAGCCATGGCACGCGTCCAATTTGAACTGCCGGATCACTTCATCTTCACCACCGAGGTGCAGATCTACGTCAGCCACGTCAACCAGGCCGGTCACCTCGACAACGCCCAGCTGCTGACCCTGGTCTCGGAAGGCCGCGCGCGCTTTTTCCGCTGGCTCGGTTACACCGAGTTCGACGTCGAGGGCGTGGCCATCGTGGTGGGCGACATGATGGCCCAGTACAAGTCCGAAGGCTTCTACGGCGAGGTCATCCGGGTCGAGATGGTGCCGGCTGACTTCAACAAGTACGGCTTCGATCTGGTCTTTTGCCTCACCGAGGTCTCCAGTGGGCGCGAGGTGGCACGGGGCAAGAGTGGCATCGTTTTTGTCGATAAGGTGCACAAGAAAGTGGTCCCGCGCCCCGAAGGCTTCATGCAGAGCTTGCTGGCACAGGCGCCTGAATTGCACATCGACTGAGCCGGCCGCGCACGCACCATGCCTTCACCCGCCGACACCGAACAGCGCTTCATCGACTTCGAAATCAAAATCGGGTTCATGGAGGACCTGCTCGACAACCTCAATGAAACGGTCGCCCGCCAGCAGCAGCACATCGACCTGCTGATGAGGGAAGTGACCCACTTGCGCCAACAGCAGGACGACGGGGGCGGCAGTCCGGCCTTTCGCAGCCTGCGTGACGAGTTGCCGCCGCATTACTGAGCGGCTCGATTCACGCCGCCCACCAGCGGCGCATGCGTGGCGGGTGCCATGCATGGGCCAGGGCTCACCGGGGAGCTTTCATCATGACGCGTTCCGCGACCGACCGCACCGCTTTGACCTGGCAGATTCAGCCCATTAACATGGGACGGGCGCTGGTGGCCTGGACACCGACCGGGGTGCGCGCGGTTTTGATGGCCGATGACGATGACGCCTTGCTGGCCGAGCTGCGTGGCAGTTTCCCGGGGGTGCCCTTGCGGCACGTTGAGGCGGCGCACCCGTGGGTGAACGACGTGATCGCCCAACTGGACAACGCCACGCCACGACAGGCTCATGACATGAGCTTGCCTTTGGATCTGGGCGGAACGGTATTCCAGCAGACGGTGTGGGCCGCCTTGCGGCGGATCCCGCCCGGGCGGACCGTGAGTTACAGCGAGCTGGCGCACCAAGTGGGGCGGCCACGTGCCGTCAGGGCGGTGGCCAGTGCGTGTGCGGCCAATGTGCTGGCCGTGCTCATCCCGTGTCACCGCGTGGTGCGCCGCGACGGCAGCCTGTCCGGCTACCGCTGGGGGCTGGCGCGCAAACAAGCCTTGTTGGCGCGCGAAGCCGTTCGCTGAGTCAGGGCAGGGCAGGCCTCACCCGCGCTGCCCTGCAGGGCCGCAGCCCTTACTTGGTCGGGGGCACCGCTGGCGTGGCAGGGGCGGCCGGTGCGGCAGGCGTGGCGCCATGGTGTGCTGCCTTGTGCTCGGCACGGGTCTTGGCCTTCTTGGCGCTGTGCTTGGCCTTGTGTTCCATCTTGGGCTCGGCTTTGTGTTCGCCCTTGTGCTCCATGGCCTGCTCGTGCTTGGGCGCCATCTTGTGCTCGGCGTTGTGCATGGCCGGGGCAGAGGCTTTGGCGCTTGGCATCGGGGCCACGGGCGCAGGCGCCTGTGCGAAGGAAGCAGCAGCAAACACGCTCAACAGGGCGGCGGCGAGAATCGACTTCTTCATCATGATGTGGACCTTTCAAAGGGGTACCAGAGGCGAAACGTCTTGCCGCGACGGTGGCAAGTCAGTACATGACGCGCCGCCATCCTGGCGCGTTGACACGATCACGCACCGACATCACATTTATTTTGCGTGGGGTTGGAACGCACCACCGTGGCCGGCTCCGGACACATACATCCCCTCACAGATCCATGCAGACAAAGACCGGCAGGCTGCTCTAAGATCACCGTATCGCATCCTGTATTGGTGAGGAAGTTGCATGACCCCGAAGAAAAAACTGGTTTCCTGGATCGTGGCCGCCGCCCTGTGTCACACGGCGGGCCTGCAAGCGGCTCACGCCGGCATGATCGCCACCGAATCGGTCGCCGCTGGCACCGAGCTGGTGCAGGTCGAGTCACGTCGTGCCCAGGTTCTGGCCACCCTGAATCGTGCTGACGTGTCCGAAGCCCTGGTCGCCAAGGGTGTGGACATGGAGGCGGCCCGGGCCCGCATCGCGTCGCTGTCCGACCAGGAAGTGGTGGCCCTGGCCGACCAACTGGAACACGCTCCGGCTGGTGCCAGCGGTGTGCTGGGCACCATCGTGTTCATCTTCCTGGTGCTGCTGATCACCGACATCCTGGGCTTCACCAAGGTCTTCCCCTTCACCCGTTCCATCCGCTGAGGCGTGTGACCCGCATGCGACCCGGACGTCGCCGCTGGCTGGCGAGAGCCGGGGCGCTGGGGGGGCTGGCGGTGCTGAGCGGCTGCGCCAGCCTGACGGCCTCGCAGACCCGGGCCCTGCTCGCCCAGAGACCCTCAGACCTGCCGGTGCGCGTCGAGTGGGCGCAGGTGCCGTTTTTCCCGCAGGAGCTCAACCAGTGCGGTCCCGCCGCCTTGGCCACCGCCCTCGGCGCGGTGGGTGTGACGATCGTGCCCGAGGTGCTGGGCACGGCCGTGTTCGTGCCGGCGCGCGAAGGCAGCCTGCAAATCGAGATGCTGGCCGCGCCGCGCCGGCATGGCCAGATTGCCACCCGCATCCGACCCGATTTGTTGTCGCTGCTGCGCGAGGTGGCCGCCGGACAGGCGCCGGTGGTGCTGCTCAACCTCGGCTTGTCCATCCGGCCCTTGTGGCATTACGCCGTGGTGGTGGGCTACGACCTGCCGGCCGGCGACATCCTGTTGCGCTCGGGCACAGTCCAGCGCGAGGTGATGCCCCTGAGCACCTTCGAGCACACCTGGGCGCGCTCCAGCCAATGGGCCTTCGTGGTGCTGCCGCCCGATCGCTTGCCTGCACAGGCCGATGAGGCTGCGGTCACCGAGGCCCGTGTGGCCTTTGAGCGCGTGGCGCCGCCACCGCTGGCGGCGCAAGCCTACCGCACGGCCCTGCAACGCTGGTCTGACAGCCTGGTGTTGGGCCTGGGTCTGGGCAATGCGCTGTATGCGGCCGGTTCGTGGGCCGATGCCGAAGCGGCCTACGCCCAGGTGGCACAGCGCCATGACAGTGCTCCCGCCTGGCACAACCTGGCCCGCCTGCGGCTGGAGCGTCGCGACCTGCCCGGCGCGCGCACCGCCGCCGACGCCGCCGTGCGCCGTGCGCAGAGTGAGCCCGCCTGGCGCGAGGCAGCTGAGGCCGTGAGCCGCGATGTGCAGCGTGCCGCAGCGGGTGAGGGTGCCTTGCCGCCCTGACCGTGCCTGCTGCTTGTTTCGGGTGGTTGTCTATGATGCGCCACCATGCACACGCCTGAACTGACCTTGACCGCCGATGCCATCACGGCCGCGGCACACACCCTGGCCACGCGTCGGCTCACCGGGCAGGTGGGTGGGGCCTTGCCTGCCACATGTCGCCCCGCGACCTTGGCCGACGCCTTGGCCGTGCAGGGCGCCGTGACCCAGGCCTTGGCGCAGCGCACCGGTGAGCGCGTGGCGGGCTGGAAGTGCGGCCTGCCGGGCCCGGACACCTGGGTGCTGGCCCCGCTGTATGCGGGCACGCTGTACCGCGGTGATGGTCCAGGTGAAGGACTGGGTGACGCACCGGCGGACGGTTGGCCCGTGTGGACTCAGAACGGGCAGGTGAAGGTCGAGCCCGAGCTGGCATTTGTGCTCGGGCGTGATCTGCCGCCGCGTGCGCAGCCTTATGACACCGAGGAGGTGGCGGCGGCCGTGGCGACCGCCCACGTGGCGCTGGAATTGATCGACAACCGCTACGACGACGCCACCCCGCTGCGCTTTGCCGATCGCCTGGCCGATGGGCTGGTCAACCAGGGCCTGTGGCTGGGACCAGCCATCGACCTCGCCCGGGCACGCACGGCGCAGTCGTTGGATATCGAGCTGAACGCCGACGGACAAGTGCTGCTGTCGCAGCGCGGCGTGCACCCGACGGGTGAGCCGATGGCGCCCTTGTGTTGGTTGGCCGAGTTCCTGAGGGCGCGGGGCCAGGGATTGCAGGCCGGACAGGTGGTCATCACCGGCTCGTATGCCGGCGCACCCTGGGTGCCCGTGGGGCCCTTGCTACGCGTGCGCTTTGGCGCCCTGGGCGAGGTGGTGCTGCGCTTCCAGGGGCGTCCGCGCGGCTGAACTTGCGAGGGCGATGCGGGTCCGGGAACGTGCGCAGCGCAGGTGTCAGCGGTACCATCCTGACATCTGTCTGATCTGCTGTGCCTTGACCCATGACCCGTCCTGAAACTGCTTCTCCCGTGGCGCCTTCGGCCCGTTGGCGTGCCTGGGCCAAACCCCTGGCGGGGGTGGCGGCCGTGGCCGCTGCGTGGACCGGCGTGGTGGGCATGTGGCTGCCCGATTGGGCACGGCCCCGTATCGAAGCGGCGGCCACCGAAGCCCTCGGCACCCCGGTGACCGTTGCCGCGGTGCGCATCCATCCCTGGACGCTGGCCGTCGAGGTCGATGGCGTGGCCGTGGGGCCGCAGACCGCACCCTGGTTCACCTTGAAGCAGGCGCAGACCCAGCTCTCGCTGGCCTCCGTGCGCCACCTGGCGCCGGTCATCCGCCGCGTGCAGTTGACCGAGCCGATGTTCTGGCTGGAGCGCCAGAGCGCCGATCAGTTCAACATCAGCCCGGTGATGGCCCGCCTGATGGCCCCGTCCCCGGAGCCGAAGCCCGACAGCGAACCGACCCGCTTCGCCGTCTTCAACATCGAGGTGCGCGACGGCCTGCTGCGCTACACCGACCGCGTCCTGAAGCAGGAGCACCGCGTCGAGCAGTTGCAGGTCGGGGTGCCTTTCGTGTCCAACCTGCCCAGCGACATCGCAGTGGACGTGCAGCCCCGCCTGCAGGCGCGCATCGACGGCAGCCCCCTGAAGATCGAAGGCAAGACGCTGCCCTTCCAGGAGGGACATCGCTCCGAGGTGCAACTGGCCTGGCAGTCGGTGGATGTGGCGCACTGGTTGACGGCGGCCCAGCCTTTCCTGCCGCCGAGCGTGAAGTTCACGCCGCAGCAGGGGCAGCTCGACACGGCCCTGACCGTGCAGTTCGAGCAGCGCCCGACCCCCGCCGTGCCGATGTTGCGCATCACTGGCGGACTGCAGCTCAGCAAGCTGGGCCTGGGTCTGCCGCAGGCGCCAGGTCTGGGGCAGGTGGACACGGGCTGGCAGTTGCTGAAGGTGGCCGGGCTGGATGCCCTGCCGCTGGAGAAAAAGGTGCGTGTGGCCAGCGTGAGCCTGGACGGGCTGCACCTGAAGGCGCGTCCGCTGGCTGGCGGAGCCGCCGCATCGGCAGAGGGTGCTGCGCCCCAGGTGGTGCCCGCCGCTTCGCGTGTGGCCGTGGCGCCTGAGGCATCGGCCACATCTGCCGCCTCGACGGCCTCCCGCGCCTCAGACGCAGCGCCTGCACGCAGTGCGTCGGACACGCCCTGGCAGTGGTCCGTGGGCACCGTGCATCTGGCGGCCCAGGCCATCGACGTGCAAACCGCCGCCGTGCCCTGGCCACGTCTGGACCGCGTGGTGCTCGACGTCAAGGGCCTGGACGCCTCCGCCAAGGCGCCTGCTGCCACCTGGCAGCTCGACCTGGCCGATCAGCATGGCATGACCTTGCGCGCCAACGGTCAAGCCCAGGTGGCCCGCCAGCAGGTCGAGGCCAAGCTCGCGCTGGATCAGGCCGGTGTGCAACCCTGGCTGGCGCCGCTGGCGCAATCGTTGAGCTTGCCGCTGGCCGTCCAAAAGGGCGCCTTGTCCTTGCAGGCGCAACTCAGCGCGCGCCTGCAGGCCGACCCGGCCGCGACCTCCTCTGAGCTGGCCCAACCCGGGCTGAACCTGAGCGGCGGTTCCGTCCGTCTGGCAGGTCTGCAGACGCAGGCCACGGCCGCAGGCGTGCGCGATCAGATCCAGCTGGGCGAACTGGCAGTGGAGGGCGCCGATGCCCATCTGTCGCTGGCGCCAGCCCAGCCCGGTCTGCGCCGCTTGAGCCTGGAGACGGTGACGGTCAATGGCCTGGATGCCCGCGTGACCCGCGGCCGTCAGGGCCAGTGGCTGGGCATGGCGCCGCCCCGTCCGGCACCGGCCACCGCACATCGCACTTCCGCGAAGCCGCAGGAGGCCGCGCTACCGCCGGTCACCGTCAAGCTGCTGCGTTGCCAGGACTGCCGCGTCCAGCTCACCGACCAGACCGTCAGCCCTGCGGCCTTGCTGTCCCTGCAGCGCACCGAACTGAGCGTGGCCAACGCCTCCACCGATCTGCGCCAGCCCTTGAAAGTTGACTTGCGCACCCAGGCCCAGGGCAAGGGGCAGGTGAACTTCCAGGGTGAGGTGCGGCCGCAGCCGCTGTCCGTGCAGGGCCAGGTCGGTCTGGCCGGCGTGGACCTGCGCGTGCTGCAGTCCTACCTCGATCCCCACCTCAACATCCACATCGCCGGGGCGCGTGCCCAGGCGGCCGGTCGGGTGCAAGTGCAAGACGACGCCCGCCGCGGCCTGAGCGTGCGCTACCAGGGCCGTGTCGGCCTGAGCGATCTGCGTCTGCAGGACCGTGTCAACGAGGCCGATTTCGTCAGCTGGCGCACCCTGACGCTCGACGGCACCGACCTGGCCTGGGCCAACGGACAGGTCAACGCCAACCTGGGCCGCATCGCGCTGAACGAGTTTTTCGGCCGCGTCATCATCAACCCCGACGGGCAGCTCAACCTCGCCAGCATTGCCAGCCGCGAGGTCGGGGCTCAGCCCAAGTCCCTCACCACCCCGGAGCCGGCCGCCTCGGCGCCCTCGGTCTCGCCGGCACCGCCCCCTGCGGCCGCGCCGGTGGTGGCTTCGGCGGCCTCTGCCCCAGCGGCATCGCCTGCGAGCGCCTCCCCCATGAAATTGCGCTGGCAGGGCATTCAGCTGAGCAAGGGGCGGGTGGACTTCACCGACAACTTCATCAAGCCCAATTACTCGGCCAACCTCACGCGCATCGAGGGCACCATCTCGGCCGTGGCCTCCGACAAGCCCGAGCCGGCCACGGTGGATGTGGCCGGCACGGTGGACGACGGCGCACCGCTCAAGATCACCGGTCAGTTGCACCCCCTGGGCCCGCGCCTGTTCACCGACATTCAGGGCAGCGCCAAAGGCATCGAGCTCACCCGCCTGACGCCGTACGCGGCGCGCTACGCGGGTTACGCGATCGAGAAGGGCTCGCTGTCGATGACCGTGCACTACAAGATCGACGGCGGCAAGCTCGAAGCCCAGAACCAGATCTTCCTCGACCAGCTCACCTTCGGCGAGAAGGTGGACAGCCCGGACGCCACCAAGCTGCCCGTGCTGTTTGCCGTCTCGCTGCTCAAGAACCGCCATGGCGAGATCGACGTCAACCTGCCGATTTCCGGCTCGCTGGACGATCCGCAGTTTTCGGTGGGCGGCATCATCTGGCGCGTCATCGTCAACCTGATCACCAAAGCCGTGATGGCGCCGTTCTCGCTGCTCTCGGGCGGGGGCGATGAACTGGGCTTCGTGCCCTTTGCGCCCGGTTCGGCCGAACTCAGCGAGGCCGCGCGGGCACGCCTGGACACCCTGGCCGGCAAGCTCGACGACCGCCCCGCCCTCAAGCTGGAGGCCACCGGCCGCGCCGACCCCGCTGTGGACGTGGCCGGCCTGCGCGCCGCCCATGTGGACCGCCTGATGCGGGCGGCCAAAGCCAAGGCGCAGGGGCAGCCCGTGGCTGAGGTCAATATTTCACCAGAAGAAAAAGCACAGTGGCTGAGCGCGGCCTACAAGGCGGCCGACATCAAGAAACCGCGCAATCTGGTGGGGCTGGCCAAAACCCTGCCGCCTGCCGAGATGGAAGCGCTGCTGCAGGCGGCGGCTCCGGTGAACGATGCCGCCCTCAAGAGCTTGGCCGATCACCGCGGGGACGCCGTCAAGGCCTACCTGCTCACCAAAATCGCGTCCGAGCGTGTGTTGTTGACGGCTTCCAAGGTCGGCACCAGTGGCTTGCCGGATGACAAGGGCCCCAGCTCTCGGGTACAGTTTGATCTGAAGTGATCGTGTGACGGAGGCCACCATGAGTGCAATTTCAGCCATCGGTTTGTCGGGTGCCCAGGCAGCATTGACCCGCATGGACGTGGCCGCACACAACATTGCCAATGTGCAGACCGAGAAGTTCCAGCGGCAGGTGGTCAACCAGCAGAGCCAGGAATCGGGTGGCGTGAGCACCTCGCTGGCTCAGGCGCAGGAGATCGGACCCGATCTGGCCAAGGATCTGATTGAGCAGAAAATGGCCACCTACACCTACCGCGCCAACCTGCGCAGCATCCAGGCCGACCAGCAGATGATGGGCAGCCTGCTCGACATTGAAGCCTGATCCCCGTCGCCTCATTGCCCACTTGGACATGGACGCGTTCTATGCGTCCGTGGAGTTGCTGCGGTATCCACAGCTTCAGGGCCTGCCGGTGGTCATTGGCGGGTCACGGCGCAGCGCTTCGGCCCCGCAGCCCCACGAGGTGAGCGACTTCGCCCGCCTGCGCGATTACGCAGGCCGTGGCGTCATCACCACCGCGACCTATCCGGCGCGGGCGCTGGGCGTGCACTCGGGCATGGGGCTGATGAAGGCCGCCGCCCTGGCCCCCGATGCCATCTTGCTGCCGATGGACTTCGACGCCTACCGCCATCACTCGCGCCAGTTCAAGGCGGCGGTGGCCCGCATTGCGCCGGTGCTGGAGGACCGGGGCATCGACGAGATCTACCTGGACTTGACCGAGGTGCCCGGCGCGCAGGAGGCCTTGGACGGCGACCCCCTGGGTGGCGTGCGAGCGCTGGCGCAGCGCATCAAGGCGGCAGTGCGCGAGGCCACCGGCCTGAGCTGCTCGATCGGCGTCACGCCCAACAAGCTGCTGTCCAAGATCAGCTCCGACCTGGACAAACCTGATGGCCTCACGGTGCTGATGCACGAGGACGTGCCCACCCGCATCTGGCCCTTGCCGGCCAGCCGCATCAACGGCATCGGCCCCAAGGCGACCGAGCGCTTGGCGGCCATGGGCATCCACACCATTGGCGAGCTGGCCGCCACGCCCGCCCATGAGCTGGCCAGTGCCTTCGGCAGCCACTATGGCGGCTGGTTGCACGAGGCTGCGCATGGCCGCGACGACCGTCCCGTGGTCACCTGGCGCGAGCCCAAGTCCATTAGCCGCGAAACCACGTTCGAGCGCGACCTGCACCCGCGCGACGACCGCGCTCAGCTCAGCCCCATCTTCACCCGCCTGTGCGAGCAGCTCGCCAGTGACCTGGTGCGCAAGAACTACGCAGGGCGCACCGTGGGCATCAAGCTGCGCTACGACGACTTCAAGATCGTCACCCGCAGCCTGACGCTGCCGCAGCCCACCCGCGATGCGGCCACCATCCGCCTGTGGGCCGGCCGTTGCCTCAGGACCGTGCCGCTGAACCGGCGCCTGCGCCTGCTGGGCGTCAAGATGGAGTCGCTGGTGCCCGGCGATGGCCAGCCCTCGGTGGCCGAGTCCGACGCGCCCTACAGCCTGCCCCTGTTTGACGAGCGCTGAGCGCGCGGCGGGGATCGCGGCGACAATGGCGGCCCTGTCTGTTCCTGTTGTGTCTGGAGTCCCCATGCGCCGTCTGGCCCTGATCCTGTCTCTGTTGGCGTGCCTGTCGGGCTGCTCGGTGCTTGCCGTGGCCGATGCCGCCGTGACCGTGGTCGCCACCACCGTCAGTGTGGGCGCCACCGTGGTGGGCACGGCGGTGGACGTGACCGCAGCGGGGGTCAAGGCGGTGGCCGGATCCGATGACGAGGCCGATGAGGCCCCCAGCGTGGAGGCCGGTGATGTCACCCCCCGCCCCGCAGCCCATCCCTGAGGGGGCGCAGGCCGCGGGTTGGCGCATCACCCTGCCCGCTGAAGGTCGCACTTTTGTGCAAGCGCCAGGACAGACGGTGCTGGCCGCGGCCCTGGCTGCGGGGGGGGACTGGCCGCGCTCTTGCCGCAATGGCAGCTGTCGCAGCTGCCTGGCTCAGCTGGAAGCCGGCCAGGTGCGCTACCGCATCGACTGGCCCGGCCTCACGCCCGAAGAGAAAGAGTGGGGCTGCATCCTGCCCTGCGTGGCCGAGGCCACCAGCGACCTGGTGATGCGCCTCCCCTGACAGCGCACCGATGCATCGCGGTGTGCGGCCCTCAGTCGGGCTGCACCCGCGCAAAGCGGGGCCGGCGCACGCCGTCCACGGTCACCTCCTCCACAAACATCGCATAGGGCCGCACCCACAGCGCGCCCTCGCCATACAGCGGCTGGTACAGCACCAGCGTTTCCAGCGTCTCGCTGTGGCGCACCACGCCCAGTACGCGGTAGCGCAATCGTTTGTAATGCTCGTACTCGCCCGTGGGCAGGTGGGGGAGGGGCGGGAGGTCATGCGTGTCGCTCATCCCCGCATTGTCGTGCGCGGAGGCACAATGTCGGGTTGCCGCTTTTCCTGCCGTCACGCTCTCGCCCCATCATGCTCTGGCACTCCCTGAACCGCGTTCTGGACCAACTCCGCCCCCGCCGTCAGGGCGTGGTCATGCTGGCCGATGCCTTCCTGATCCTGCTGGCGTGGCACTTCACCTACCTGTTTCGCATGGGGATGGAGCGCTGGCTGCATGAGCGTCCCAGCTACGACTGGGCCGTGTTGCTGGGCGTGATCGCGGTCTACAGCGCGGCCTCCTGGGCCCTGCGCGTGCCCCGTGCCAGCTGGCGCTACACCAGCTTTCACGACATCACCCGGCTGGCCTGGGTGTGCCTGGGCGCCGGGCTGGCGTGTGCCGTCGTCATCCTGATGGCGCAGCTCACCGAGGTGCCGCGCGCCGTGCTGGCCCTGCATCCGGTGTTCACGCTGATCGGTTTGTCGCTGGGGCGCATGACCGTGCGCATGCTCAGCGAGGCCTCGCGGGCCCGGCGCACGGGCGCCCAGGACAACGGTCAGCGGGCCCTGGTGCTGGGCGCCGGAGCGGCGGCCAAGCTGCTGATCGCGGGTATCCAGCACCGCAGCTGGACCGTGGTCGGCCTGCTCGATGACGACCCGCGCAAACACGGCAGCAGCATCGCCGGTGTCACCGTGTGGGGCGGGCTCGACCTGCTGGCCGACCGCGCCAACCTCAGCGGGGTCTCTCACCTCATCCTGGCCATGCCGGCGGCCACCCAGGAGCAGCGCAAACGTGTGCTGGCGCTGGCGGCGGCCACCGGTCTGCCGGTCGTCACCGTGCCCTCGGCCGATGAGTTGCGCGAGGGGGGCACCCGCATCGACCGTGTGCGCGACGTCCAGCCGGAAGACGTGCTGGGCCGTGAGCCCGTCAAGCTTGACGAGCACGCCGTCTCCGGGCTGATCAGCGGGCGCGCCGTGATGGTGACCGGCGCGGGCGGCTCGATCGGCGCCGAGCTGTGCCGCCAGATCGCCCGCTTCGGCCCCAGCCGCCTCGTCTTGTTCGAGCTCAGTGAATTTGCGCTCTACCAGGCCGAGCAGGACCTGGGCGAGCGCTTCCCGCACCTGCCACTGGTGCGCCTGGTGGGCGATGTGAAAGACCTGGGCGCGCTGCGCCGGGCCATGGCCACCCACCAGCCCGATCTGGTCTTTCACGCGGCGGCCTACAAGCACGTGCCGCTGATGGAAGACGACAACGCCTGGATCGCGCTGCGCAACAACACCCTGGGCACCTATCTGGCCGCCCAGGCCGCCGCCGAGAGCGGGGTGCAGCGCTTCGTGCTGATCTCTACCGACAAGGCAGTGAACCCCACCAACGTGATGGGCGCCACCAAGCGGGCGGCCGAGATGGTCATCTCGCACTGGGCCGCGCAGGGCACGGGCACCCGCTTTATGGCGGTGCGCTTTGGCAATGTGCTGGGGTCCAGCGGCAGCGTCATCCCCAAGTTCAAGGAACAGATCGCCAAGGGCGGGCCGGTCACCGTCACCCACCCTGAGATCACCCGCTACTTCATGACCATCCCCGAGGCTGCGCAACTCGTGCTGCAGGCCGCGTCCCTGGCCGAAACCGGTCAGGTGTTCGTGATGGACATGGGCAAGTCGGTGAAGATCGCCGACCTGGCGCGCGAACTGATCCGCCTCAGCGGCCACACCGAGGCCGAGATTCCCATCGTCTTCAGTGGCCTGCGTCCGGGCGAAAAGCTCTACGAAGAGCTGCTGGCCGATGCCGACACCACCTTGGCCACGCCGCATCCGCGTCTGCGCCTGGCGCAGCTGCGTGGCGAGTTGCCGCCCGACTGGCTGGCACGCCTCATGGCCCTGACGGTGGACGAGTCGGCCGCGACGCCGGCGGTGCTGCGCAGCAAACTGCACGAGCTGGTGCCCGAGTACGCCCCCCGTTGAAGGCCTGCAGGCGGCCGTTCAGGCCGGTAGCAATTCGTCGATCAACTGCCGCAGCGTGGGCAGGTGCACGGGCTTGGTCTGGTAGCTGTGCGCGCCGGCTGCCAGCGCGGCCTCCATCTGCGCGGGCATGGCATCGGCCGACACCATGATGACCGGGATGTGCGCCGTGTCCGGGTTGGCCTTGAGCAGTTTCAATACCTCCAGGCCGGAGGCGTCGGGCAGGTGCAGGTCCAGCAAGATCAGATTGGGGCGCGGGCCCTGCAGGTGGTTGTGCAGCACGCCCAGGGCCTCTTCTGCCGTGGGCACCACCGACACGCTCAAGCCAGGGTGATCGCTGAAGCCCTGCCGGATCAGGTCGGCATTGATGGCGTTGTCTTCCACATAGAGCACATGGCGATGCGCGTCCTGCGGGGCGCTCGGTCCGGTGTCCTGCTTGGGGCGTCCGGCGTCGGGGTTTGGGGGGCTCAGGTCGAGGGTGGGCAGCACCAGCGTGAACGTGCTGCCCTCGTTTTCGCGGCTGTGCACCTCCAGGGTGCCCTGCATCAGTTCGGCCAGATGCCGGCTGATCACCAGGCCGATGCCCGTGCCTTCGGTCTGACTGCCCTCGCGCCCCAGGCGGTTGAAGGGCTGGAACAGCTGTGCCTGCTGCGACGCACTCATGCCCAGGCCGGTGTCCGAGACGGCAATGCGCAACTTGGGCTGTGGTGTGCCGTCGGCGTCACGCGTGACGCTCACGGTCACCTGACCTTGCGGCCGGTTGTACTTGATGGCATTGCTCATCAGGTTGGTGAGGATCTGGCGCAGGCGGGTGGGGTCGGCGTGCACTCCCCAGTGACGGGGCAGCTGGGCGGGCCCCTGCAGGGTGATACCCAGTTTCTGAGCCTTGTCCTGCACCAGGCTGAGGGCGGCCTGCAGGGCCTCGGTCACCGGCATGGGGTGGCAGTTCAGGCGCATGGTGCCGCTGTCCACCCGGGAAATGTCGAGCACGTCGTCGATCATGTCCAGCAGGTGCCAGCCGGCCTGCTGAATCTGCTGCACCCGGTGGCGTTGGGACGGGGGCAGGGGGGACGAGTTGTCCAGCTCCATCACCTGTGCAAAGCCCAGCACGGCATTGAGCGGGGTGCGCAGTTCATGGCTCATGCGCGACAGGAAGTCCGACTTGGCCCGGTTGGCCTGGTCGGCGGCCTCATGCAGGCGGCGCGCCTCCTGCATGGCCTCTTGCAGATGCCGGGCATGCCCGGTCATCACCAGCAACAAGGTGCCCAGCGCCGTCGCCAACAAGGTGCCGACCACCGCCAGCAGCCAGAAGGTGGCGCCGTCGCCTGCCATGGGAATGGGGGCACGGGCCCACACTGCCAGTGTCCAGGTCTGTCCCGCAAAGGTCACTGGCACCCGTTGCAGGTGGCGAGGCGGATGGCTGGCATCCAGATGCACGCAGGCGGGCGAGCCGCCCAGCAGGCGTTCGCCCAGCGCGCCGCTCTCGTACAGGCAGGCAGCCAGGTGGGCCGGCATGTCGCGCAAGATGGAGGCCAGGGCGTCGTCCATGCGCAAGGTCAGGAACAGGGTGCCGCGGACGGCCAGGCGCCGCTCGGCCAGGGTCCGGGGCTCGCCGTCATAGACCGGGCGGTAGATCACCACCCCTTGCTGCATGCCCGTTTCCTGGATCAGTTGAAAGCCTGGGGTGGCTTGCAGCGTGTCGGTGTCCCGGGCGTGCTCATAGGTGGTGCGGGTTTCGGGGCGCGACAGGACGTTGAAGCCCAGGGCGCGCAGGTTGTGACGCTGGGGCTCGATGTAGCGCAGGGCCAGCACCTCGCTCCCTTGAGGGGGGCGGCGCTCCAGCCCATCGTAGACCCGGTAATCGGGCAGGCCCTCACGGCGCTGCGCGGCTTCAAACGCCGGCAGATCGGCGATGGCCACCCGCTCTTCCCACCCCATGGCCTGCACGCTGTCCAGGGTGTCCAGCCAGTAGCGGGTGGCGCGGTGAAATTCGACGCGCGACACGCTTTCGGAGCCGTCCATCAGGCCATGCAGGGCCTCGACCGCGTGCAGATAGCCATGGAGGCGGAGCTCGACCGCGCCCGTCGTGGCCTCGACCGATTGCTGGAACACCGCATTCTGTCGCTCCTGATGCCAGGCGCTGAGTTGGCGCACCGCCAAGGTCAGCAGCACGGCGGTGATCACCAGCGGGATGCTGACCGTGCGTCGGCGCGGGCGCCACAGGCTGGCGGGTTGGCCGACCAGGGGCAGCAGCAGCGGCGTCCCGATCAGCGTCCCCAGGGTGTCCCCGGCCCACCAGTTGAGAAAAAAGTGCAGTGCTTCGCCATCGGGGAGGTCCCCGATCAGGACCATCGCGCCGGTGGCCACGCTGGCCGACACCAGGCAGGTCAGCGGGCCGGCCTGCAGTAAAAAGCGCAGGATCTGGCCGGGTTGTTCCAGTGCCAGTTCTTTGCGGCCCCGCTCGGTGGTCAAGGCCCACGCCACCCAGGCCTGCAGGCCGATGCCCACGCCCACCACCACCGCCAGGGCGGCCATCGCGGGCAGGGCCAGGGCGTGTTGCATGACCGAGTGATAAAACACCGACACCGTGGCGCCGCCCGCGCCCACAGCCCACACCATGCGAGGCCCCCAACCCAGCGCGAAAGCCAGGCCCAGCCCCGAGGCCAGGTACATGGGCGAGACGAAGTCGCTGTGGATGGACAGGGCGACGCTGGACACCCCGGTGATCGTGTAAATCAGCCAGGTGAGGATCAGACGAAGCCAGGGCGAGGTCAGGAGCATGGACATGCGCTCTACATTAGCATCGGTGCCCGTGTTGCGGCATTGGGCTTTCGCCCCGGAGCCCCCCTCCCAAGAGGGAGGGGCCTAGACTGCCGCCCTCTGTTTGGATCTTTCAGGAGCCCGTCCATGAACCGTCTGTCACGCCTGTTGCCCGCTCTCACGCTGAGCCTGTTGACCTTGGGGGCCGTGCCTGCCGTGCACGCCGAAGCACCTCAGGTGCGCACCCAGGTGCCGGGTTACCAGCGCCACATGGTGGGACAGTTCGAGGTCACCGCGCTGTACGACGGACGCATCCAGCTCGACAGCAAGCTGCTGAAGAACGCCACGCCCCACGACATCTCTCAATTGCTGGCCCGTTCGTTCCGCAGCTCGCCCATGCCCACGGCGGTGATTGCCTTCCTCGTCAACACCGGCAAGCAGTTGGTGCTGGTCGATGCCGGTGCGGCCCAGCTGTTCGGCCCAGGCCTCGGGCAGGTGCATGCCAATCTGCGCGCTGCGGGCTACCAGCCCGAGCAGGTGGACGCGGTCTTGCTGACCCACTTGCATGGTGACCATGTGGGGGGCCTGCGCACCGCCGACGGCCAGATGGCTTTCCCCAACGCCCAGGTGTACGTCTCGAAGGTGGACGCCGATCACTGGCTCAACCCGGCCGTCATGGCCAAGGCCCCGGCGGCCGCGCAAGGTTTCTTCCAGGCCGCGCAGAACTCGGTGGCGCCTTACGTCCAGGCCGGCCGCCTGCGCACCTACGCCGGCACGGATGAAATCCTGCCAGGCGTGCGCCCGGTGCAGACCCACGGTCACACCCCGGGCCACACCAGCTACCTGTTCAGCTCGCAGGGCCAGCAGCTGCTCATCTGGGGTGACATCGTGCACAACGCGGCGGTGCAGTTCCCCAAGCCTCAGGTCACCATCGAATTCGACAGCGTGCCGGCACAGGCGCTGGCCACGCGCCTGAAGGTGCTAGGCTGGACGGCCAAGGACGCGCTGCCGGTGGCCGGGGCCCATTTGCCCTTCCCCGGGATCGGTCAGGTGCGTGCCGAAGGCAAGGGACGCTACAGCTGGGTGCCGGTCGATTACGCGGCCAGCCAGCCCTGACCCCGGTGCGAGGGCGCCAACTTGTGGCGTTAAACGGCGGGAAATGGTCAGGATGGACCAACTAGGCCCATCTTTCCGCCTTATTCCCCTGTGTGAGGGCGCCCACCGTCCTATACTGGAAGATCAATCAGCAGGCTGGGTGACAGGCCTGCATCGCGGGTTCGAATAGGCACACACACGCCATGACTTCCAAATTCAAAATTGCAGGCTGGGTCGCGCTCGGGGCGCTGGCGGGTGGTTTGACCACCATGCAGTTCGGGGCCACCGCACGCAGCGCCATGGCGCCTCTGCCTTTGGAAGAAATGCAGCAACTCGCTGCCGTCTTCGGCATGGTCAAGACCGACTATGTCGAGCCCACCGACGAGAAAAAGCTCATCAGCGACGCCATCTCCGGCATGGTCGCCGGGCTCGATCCGCACTCGGTCTATTTTGACAAGACCTCGTTCAAGGAATTCCGCGAGGGCACGACCGGCAAGTTCGTCGGCGTTGGCATTGAAATCGGCATGGAAGACGGTCTGGTCAAGATCGTCTCCCCGATTGAAGGCTCCCCCGCCTTCCGCGCCGGCCTCAGGACGGGCGACCTCATCACCAAGATTGACGACACCTTCGTCAAGGGCTTGACCATGGACCAGGCTGTCAAGCGCATGCGCGGCGAGCCCAGTACCAAGGTCGTTCTCACCATTTTCCGCAAGAACGAGAACCGCAGCTTCCCTGTCACCATCGTGCGCGAAGAAATCCGTGTGCAAAGCGTGCGCGCCAAGCTCATCGAGCCGGGCTACGGCTGGATCCGTGTCAGCCAGTTCCAGGACCGCACGGTCGAAGACTTCGCCACCAAGGTGGCCGCGCTCTACAAAGACGATCCCAAGCTCAAGGGCCTGGTGCTCGACCTGCGCAACGACCCCGGTGGTCTGCTCGAAGGTGCCATCGCCATCTCGGCCGCCTTCCTGCCCGCTGACGTGACCGTGGTCTCGACCAATGGTCAGTTGCCCGAGTCGAAGCAGACATTCAAGGCCCGCGTCGAGGACTACACCCGCCGCTTTGGCGTTGACCCGCTGGCCAAGCTGCCCGCCGCGCTCAAGAAGGTGCCGCTGGTGGTGCTGGTCAACGAAGGCTCCGCCTCGGCCTCCGAGATCGTGGCCGGTGCGTTGCAGGATCACAAGCGCGCCACCATCTTGGGCGCGCAAACCTTCGGCAAGGGCTCGGTGCAGACCGTGCGCCAGCTCACCGCCGACACCGCCCTCAAGATCACCACGGCCCGCTACTACACCCCCAGCGGCCGCTCCATCCAGGCCACGGGCATCGTGCCCGATGTGATGGTCGACGAGTCCGTCGATGGCAACCTCTACTCGGCCCTGCGCGTGCGCGAAGCCGATCTGGAAAAGCACATCGGCAGCGGCCAGGGCAAGGAAGAGAAGGACGAGGCACGCGAGAAGGCCCGTGAGGAAGCCCTCAAGAAGCTCGAAGAGGCCCGCAGCAAGACCAACGAGCCGCCCAAGCCGCTGCCCGAGTTCGGTTCGGCCGAAGACTTCCCCCTGCAGCAGGCCCTCAACCAGCTCAAGGGCAAGCCGGTGGTGGTGTCCAAGACCCTGACCGAACGCAAGCCTGAAGACACCAAGGCGCAGTGACGCCATGGGGGAATGAGCCGGCGTGATGCTTCTGGACGACGATCAGCAACTGCGCTACAGCCGTCACCTCCTGCTGGATGAGTGGTCGGAGGCTGCGCAAGAGCGTTTGTTGAACGCGCACGCGCTGGTCATCGGGGCCGGTGGCCTGGGGGCCCCCGCCCTGATGTACCTGGCCTCCTGCGGGGTGGGGCGCATCACCGTGGTCGACCCGGACACGGTCGACCTCACCAACCTGCAGCGCCAGATCGCCCATACCACGGCCCGCATTGGCCAGCCCAAGGTGCTGTCGGCCGAGCTGGCCATGGCCGAGCTCAACCCGGGCGTACAGGTCCATGCCATTGCCGAAGCCGCCGACGCGGCCTTGCTCGACACCTGGGTGCCCCAGGCCCAGGTCGTGCTCGACTGCACCGACCGCTTCGCCATCCGCCAGACCATCAACCGCGCCTGCCGCGCCCATGGTGTGCCGCTGGTCTCGGCCTCGGCGGTGCGCTTTGACGGCCAGATCAGCGTGTTCGACCCGCGCGTGCCCGAGTCGCCCTGTTACGCCTGCCTGTTCCCGCCCGATGCGCCGCCCGAAGAAACCCGCTGCGCGCTCATGGGCGTGTTTGCCCCGGTGGTCGGCATGATGGGCGTGATGCAGGCGGGGGAGGCCATCAAGCTCCTGGCCGGCCTGCATGAGCCGGCCGTACCCGGCCACCACCAATCGCTGGCCGGGCGTCTCTTGCTGCTCGACGGGCGCGACTGGTCCTGGACCACCTTGCGCGCACACCGCTCGCCGGATTGCCCGGTGTGTGGCCCGTGCGGCCCGGGTGCCGCGCGGCCCTGACCTTTTGACCTGATGCCTGACATGAACAACCCCAAAGAACTGCTCGAACGCAACTTCCCCACGGCCGATCAGGATGCCCGCAGCGCCCGCCGTCCGTCTCTGTACGCGGGAGAAGACAGCAGCTACGACCTGGCCTTCACCGACAACGACTTTCTGCTGCACCCCGACCTGCGCCCGGTGCGCATGCAGCTGGAGCTGCTCAAGCCCGAGATGGTGCAGCGCGAGGAGAACATCGAGTCCACCATCGTGGTGTTCGGCAGCGCTCGCATCCTCGCGGCCGAGCAGGCCCAGCTCAAGCTGCAGGAAGCCGAGGACCTGCCCAGCGGCCCGGCCCGCGAGCATGCCGTGCGCACCGCCCGGCGCCACGTCGACATGGCCCGTTTCTACGAAGAAGCGCGGGCCTTTTCCAGCCTGGTCACCGAGCACTCGGCCCGGCTCGCGACGCCCATCTATGTCGTCACCGGTGGGGGCCCGGGCGTCATGGAGGCTGGCAACCGGGGGGCCTTCGAGGTGGGCGGCAAGAGCCTGGGGCTCAACATCGTGCTGCCCCACGAGCAGGAGCCCAACCCCTACATCACGCCACGCCTGTGCTTCCAGTTCCACTACTTTGCGCTGCGCAAGATGCACTTCCTGATGCGCTCGATCGCGCTGGTGTGCTTCCCCGGTGGTTTCGGCACGCTCGACGAGCTGTTTGAAACCCTCACGCTGATCCAGACCGGCAAGTGCCGCAAGCGCCCGGTGCTGTTGTTCGGACGCGAGTTCTGGACCAAGCTGATCAACTTCGATCACCTGGTCGACACCGGCATGATCAGCCCCGAAGACCTCAATCTCTTCCGCTTTGTGGAGACGGCCGACGAAGCCTGGGAGACCCTGCAACAGGTGTACGGCCTGGGTCAGACGGGTGCCGCAGAAAGCCCCAGCGGTTGGTGAACCCCATGAGCGCCGCGCTGCCCAACCCACCTGTGCGTGTGCGCCTCATCGGGGCGCCCACCGACATCGGGGCCAGCATGCGGGGCGCTTCCATGGCCCCGGAGGCCCTGCGGGTGGCGGGCCTGGTGCCGGCGCTCATGCGGCAGGGGCTGACGGTGCGCGACGGTGGCAACGTTCAAGGCCCCCCCAATCCAGAGCAGGCGCCCCGCCAGGGCTACCGCCACCTGCCCGAGTGCGCGCAATGGAACCGTGCCGTGTACCGCGAGGTCGATGCGTCCTTGCGGGCCGGTGAGGTGCCCCTGCTCATGGGCGGGGACCACAGCCTGGCGATTGGCTCCATCACGGCCGTGGCCGCCCATTGCCGGGCCAACGGCCTGGAGCTGCGGGTGATCTGGCTGGATGCCCACGCCGACTTCAACACCTGCGACATCACCCCCAGCGGCAACCTTCACGGCATGCCCGTGGCGGTGCTGTGTGGGCACGGGCCTGAGGCACTGCGCCATCTGGCGCCCACGGACGGCGACGCCCCGGTCCTGCAGCCGAGCGCGTTGCGTCTGATCGGCGTGCGCAGCGTCGACCCGCTGGAGCGGCAGTTCGTCCATGCCCAAGGCCTCGACGTCTTCGACATGCGCCACCTCGACGAACATGGCATGCGCAAGGTGATGGAGCAGGCCCTGATGGGCGTGGGCGAGCGCACCCACCTGCACGTCAGCTTCGATGTCGACTTCCTTGACCCCGATATCGCGCCGGGGGTGGGCACCCCGGTGCGCGGCGGGCCGTCCTACCGCGAAGCGCAGTTGTGCATGGAGATGCTGGCCGACACCGGGCGCGTCGGCTCCCTGGACGTGGTCGAGCTCAACCCGGCACGCGACATCCAGAACCGCACCGCCGAGATCGTCGTCGATCTGCTGGAAGGCCTGTTTGGCAAAAGCACCTTGATGCGCCCGCGCCCGTGAGCCCGTCGCACCTCGCCCCCACATCGCTGCGTCCCCGCCCCGCAGGCAAGACCGCGCTGATCCTGAGTGGTGGCGGCGCGCGCGCGGCCTACCAGGTGGGCGTGCTGCAGGGCTTGCAGCTCATCCGCCGCGATGCCGGTGAGCGCCGCCGCGGCAACCCCTTTCAGATCATCGCGGGCACCTCGGCCGGCGCGCTCAACGGCCTGGCGCTGGCCTGCCAGGCCGACCACTACGAGCTGGCCCTGCGCACCATGGTCGATGTCTGGCGCGACTTCCGCGCCGAGCAGGTCTACCGGGCCGACTCGCTGGGCGTGATCCGCAGCGGGGCGCAATGGCTCACGTTGTTCTCGCTGGGCTGGGCCCTGGCGCGCTGGCGTCGCATGCGCCCGCGCTCCCTGCTCGACAACAGCCCCTTGCGCGAGCTCTTGCCGCAGCTCTTCCAGGTTGATCGTCTGCCCCAGCTGATGGCCGATGGCCACCTGGAGGCCGTGGCCGTCACCGCGTCGAGCTACACCACCGGCGAGCACGTCACCTTCTACGACAGCGCCCAGCACATCGCGCCCTGGGCGCGCTCGCAGCGCCTGAGCGTGCGCGAGCCGCTCGGCATCGATCACCTGCTGGCTTCCTCGGCCATCCCCTTCGTCTTCCCCGCCATCCAGCTGTCGGTGCAAGGCCGCCCGCATTACTGCGGCGACGGCTCCATGCGTCAGGCCGCGCCCATCTCGCCGGCCATCCACCTGGGGGCCGACCGCATCCTGGTGATCGGGGTGGGGCGCCTGTACGAGCCGCCCGACCTGCGCGAGAAAGTGGTCGAGTACCCCAACCTGGCCCAGATCGCCGGCCACGCCATGTCCAGCATCTTCCTGGACTCGCTCACCGTGGACATCGAGCGCATGCAGCGCATCAACCACACGCTCAGCCTGATGACGCCCGAGCAGCGTCAGTACACCAGCTTGCGGCCCATCGACGCCCTGGTGATCGCGCCCAGCCAGCGCATCGACGACATCGCCGCCCGCCACCTGTGGGCCTTGCCGCCGGCGGTGCGCGCCATGCTTCGCGCCGTGGGCGTCTACGGCGAGGGCAAAAGTGCCCGGGGCGCCGCCCTGGCCAGTTACCTGTTGTTCGAGTCCTCCTTCACCCGTGAGCTGATCCACCTGGGCTTCACCGACGCGCTGGCCAAGCGCGACGAGGTCCGTGCCTTCTTCGGTTGGGGTGAGGGCGCCGAGCGCTCGGAGGACGTGACATGAGCGCTGCACGCCTGTGGCGCCTCCTGGGCATGGTGCTGCTGAGCCTGAGCCTGCTCGCCTGTGGTGAGCGCCCTGCCGAGGTCGACCCCAGCCCCCAGTACAGCCGTCAGGGCAAGGTGGAGACCCCGGTGTACGTGCTGGCCATCCACCCCCTGCACAACCCGGCGCGCCTGTTCGAGGTGTATGGCCCGCTGGTGGAGCACCTCAACCGTCAGATCCCCGCCGTCACTTTCGCGCTGGAGGCCTCGCGCAACTACGAGGACTTCGAGCGCAAGCTGGTCCGGCGGCAGGTGGCGTTCGCCTTGCCCAACCCCTACCAAACGCTGGTGGCGATGGATCACGGCTACCACGTCATCGCCAAGATGGGCGACGACGCGCAGTTTCGGGGCATCCTCCTCGTGCGGCGCGATGCCGGAATCCGCCAGGTCGGCGATCTGCGGGGCCGCAAAGTCGCTTACCCGGCGCCCACAGCGCTGGCCGCCACCATGCTGTCCCAGGCCTTCCTGCACAGCCAGGGGCTCAATGTCAACCGCGACATCGAGAACGTCTACGTGGGCTCCCAGGAGTCCAGCATCCTGAACGTCTACCTGGGGCGGGTGGCGGCGGCGGCCACCTGGTCGCAGCCCTGGCAGGCCTTTCAGAAAACCCACCCGGCGCAGGCGAAGGAGCTGATCGTGCAGTGGGAGACGGCGCCCCTGATCAACAACAGCGTGATGGTGCGCGATGACGTGCCCACGGCGACCGCCGACCGCGTGGCCCAGGAGTTGGCGACCCTGCACACCACGCCGCAGGGACGGGCCCTGCTGGCGGCCATGGAGTTGACGCGCTTCGAGCGCGCGGACGATGCCCGCTACGCGGGGGTTCGCGAGTTCATCGCCACCTTCCAGCGGACCGTGCGGCCCTTGTCCCAGGAGTACGCCCCATGAGATCGTCCGTGCGGCCCTTGCGACGCGCTTCCTTCAAGCACCAGATCATCGGGGTGTTCGTGCTGGGCTTTTGTCTCCTGAGCGCGGCCTTTGTCGCCCACAACGTCCGTGAGCAAAGCGACAATTTCGCCCGCGAAAACAACCAGGCCGCAGCGGGACTGGCGCAGGCCTTGGCCGTGAGTGCACGCTCCTGGGTGCTGGCCAACGACGTGGCCGGCCTGCAAGAGGTGGTCGAGGCTGTGCAGCGTTACCCCGGACTGCGTCATGCCATGGTCATCTCGCCCTCTGGTCGCGTGCTGGCCCACACCGATCCCACCAAGGTGGGCCTTTTTCTCAGCGATCCGGTCAGCCAGGCCCTGCTGGTCGCCACGCGTTCGGCCTTCACCCTGAGCGACGGCGAGGCGGGCATCGATCTGGCCGCGTCCATCCGCGCCGGCGACAAACCGGTGGCCTGGGCCCGGGTGGCCCTGGGGCGCGAGGCCATCCAGGCTGACCTGCGCCTGATCCGTGTGCATGGCGCCGTGTTCGTGTTCGGCTCGACCCTGCTGGCTTTGCTGGCCGCCTTGTACATCGCGCAGCGCCTCGGGCAACGGGTCGAGGCCCTCGTGCAGGTGACCGAAGAGGTGCGCGACGGGCACCTCGATGTGCGGGCGAGCGTCTCCGGCCGCCATGACGAAATCGACGCCCTGGCCGAGAGTTTCAACCGCATGCTCGGCAGCCTGGCCGACAACGCGCAGGCCCTGAAGGCGGCCTCGACCTACAGCCAAAGCCTGATCGAGGCCAACCTCGACCCCCTGGTGGTCGTCACACCCGACGGGCGCATCACCGACCTCAATCAGGCGGCCGAGCGCGTCTCGGGTCGCACACGTGCGGCGCTCATCGGCACCCCGTTTGCCGACTGTTTTACCGAGCCCGACCGAGCGCGCGCACTGTGCGAGCAGGTGCTGCGCGACGGCACCGTCCACGACTACCCCCTGAGCGTGGCCGACGTGGCCGGCCTGCAGCCCTACATGCTCAACAACGCGACGCTGCTGCGCGCACCCGACGGGCAGGTGAGCGGCCTGCTGGTGTCGGGCCGCGACGTCACCGAGCGGCAGCGGCTCGACGACGCCCTGCGCCGCTACAAGGACCGCCTCGAAGCCGAGGTGCAGCAGCGCACCGCCGACCTCGTGCTGGCGCGCAATGCCGCCGAAACCGCCAACCAGGCCAAGAGCGCCTTCCTGGCGAACATGAGCCATGAGCTGCGCACGCCGCTCAATGCCATCCTGGGCTTTTCCAGCCTCCTGACCATGGCGGCCGATCTGCCCGCCGACCACCGCCGCACGCTCGACATCATCAACCGCAGCGGCGAACACCTGCTACACCTCATCAACGATGTGCTCGACATGGCCAAGATCGAAGCCGGCCGGGCGCAGTTGCAGGAGGCCCCGTTCGACCTGGGTGGCCTGGTGCGCGACGTCACCGACATGATGACGGTGCGGGCCCAGGAAAAGGGCCTGTCCCTGCTGGTCGACCAGTCCTCGCAGTTTCCTCGCTACATCGTCGGCGACGAAGCCCGACTGCGCCAGGTGCTCATCAATCTGCTGGGCAACGCCATCAAGTTCACCGAACAGGGTGGGGTGGCGATTCGCCTGCAGCGACAGCCCGGCGAGGGCGGGGCCGCACGCCTCGTCATCGAGGTGGAAGACTCCGGGGCCGGCATCCTCGAGGCCGAGCAGGCTCGCATCTTCGAGCCCTTCATTCAGCTGGGCGAGCAAGGCGTCAACAAGGGCACAGGCCTGGGCCTGGCCATCACCCGACAGTTTGCCGTCTTGATGGGCGGGGCGATCACAGTGCACAGCACCGTGGGCCAGGGCTCGGTCTTCCGGCTGAACCTGCCACTGCACGAGGCGCAGGTCGCCGATCTGCCCCAAGCCGAGCAGGCCGAAGCCGGCCGGGTCACCGGCCTGCAGCCCGATCAGCCGCCTTGCCGCATCCTCATCGTGGAAGACCAGCGCGACAACCAGGTGCTGCTGTCGCGCCTGCTCGACGCCGTGGGCCTGCCCTGGAAGCTGGCCGAGAACGGCCAGGAAGCCGTGGCGCTGTTCCCGTCCTGGCAGCCCCACTTCATCTGGATGGACCACCGCATGCCCGTCATGGACGGCGAGGAAGCCACCCGTCGCATCCGCCAGTTGCCAGGCGGGCAGCAGGTCAAGATCGTCGCCGTGACCGCCTCGGCGCTGCGCGAGCAGCGAGCCGAACTGATCGCCGCCGGCATGGACGATTTCGTGCGCAAGCCCTACCGCGCCGGCGAGATCTACGCCTGCATGGCCCGTCATCTGGGTTTGCGCTACGTGTACGCAGACAGCGCGCCGTTGGCCTCTGCGGAGCCGCAAACCCTGCTCCCCGAAGCGCTGGCCACCGTGCCCGCCCCACTGCGTGAAGCCTTGGCGCAGGCGCTGCAAAGTCTGGACAGCACGCGCATCGACAGCGTCCTGACACAGGTCCACGCGCACAATGTGGGCTTGGCCGACACCCTGGCGCATCTGGTCGATGGCTTCGACTATCCCGCCATCCTGAAAGCATTGCACACCTTGCCCCATGGCTGATCACGGACGCATCCTGGCGGTGGACGACACCCCCGCCTCCCTGAAACTGCTCACGGAGTTGCTCAAGGCCGAGGGCTACGATGTGCGCTCGGCCATCCAGGGGGAGCTGGCGCTGCAAGCGGCCCAGATCGACCCGCCCGAGCTCGTTCTGCTCGACATCCGCATGCCCGAGATGGACGGCTTCGAAGTCTGCCGTCGCCTCAAGGCGCAAGCTGCCACGGCCCACATCCCCGTCATCTTTGTCAGCGCCCTGACCGACACTGAAGACAAAGTCCGCGGCTTCGAGCTGGGCGCGGTGGACTTCGTGACCAAACCCTATCAGCGCGAGGAACTGCTCGCTCGCGTGCGCACCCACCTCGAAGTGGTGCGCCTGCGCCATCATCTGGAAGACCAGGTCGAGCAGCGCACCCACAAGCTGCGTGAAAGCCGCGAGCAACTCAAAAAAACCCTGACCGACGTGATCACGGTGCTGGGTGCCACGGTCGAGGTGCGCGACCCCTACACCGCAGGGCACCAGCGCCGGGTGGCCCATCTGGCGGTGGCCATCGCCACCGAACTCCAGATGGCGCCCGAACAGATCGAAGGCCTGTACCTCGCCAGCGTGGTCCACGATTTCGGCAAGCTGCGCGTCCCGGCCGAGATCCTCAACAAGCCCGGGCGACTCAATCCGATCGAGTACGGCCTGGTGCAGGAGCATGTCGGCATCGGTCGCGACATCCTGCGGACCATCGACTTTCCCTGGCCGATCGCCGAGACCGTGGGCCAGCACCACGAGCGGCTCGATGGTTCGGGTTACCCGCTGGGCCTGCAAGGTGAGGCCATCTGCCCGGAAGCGCGGGTGCTGGCGGTGGCCGACGTGGTCGAAGCGATGGTGTCCCACCGACCCTACCGCCCCAGCCTGGGTCTGGACGCCGCCCTGGCCGAAATCACCGCGGCCCGCGGCACACGGTACGACGCCCAGGCGGTCGATGCCTGCGTGCGCCTGTTCCGCGAGCAGGCTTATCGCCTGCCTGACTGAGCGCGGGCCACTTTACTTCGTATTGACAGCGTGCTAAAGTAGAGAGCTTCGCTTTGTAAAAGGCGAAGAACAAGTTCTTTTAGAAAGGTCTCAACATGTACGCGGTCATAAAAACCGGTGGCAAGCAATACAAAGTTGCTGCTGGCGAAAAAATTAAAGTAGAACAGATTGCTGCGGACGTTGGCCAAGAGATCGTGATCGACCAGGTTCTGGCAGTCGGCTCCGGCGCAGAACTCAAGGTGGGCACGCCTTTGGTGGCTGGCGCAACCGTCGTTGCAACTGTTTTGTCGCAAGGTCGTCACGACAAGATCCGCATCTTCAAGATGCGCCGTCGTAAGCACTACCAAAAGCGCCAAGGCCACCGTCAGAACTACACAGAGCTGCAAATCAGCGCTGTGAACGCCTGATCTCGCGCCTTCTTCGTCTAACCTCAGTCACCAAGGAGCAGATCCATGGCACAGAAAAAAGGCGGCGGTTCCACGCGGAACGGCCGCGACTCGCAACCTAAGATGCTGGGCGTGAAGGCCTTCGGCGGTCAAGTGATCTCCGCAGGTTCCATCATCGTCCGTCAACGCGGCACCCGCTTCCACGCTGGCACCAACGTCGGCACCGGCCGCGACCACACCCTGTTCGCGCTGGTCGATGGCACCGTGTCCTTCACCGTCAAGGGCGCGTTGAACCGCAAGACCGTGGTTGTTACCGCGATCTGATCGGTCTTTGGCAGCCCACGGGCCTGCTGAACCAAAGCCCCGGCGTGCCGGGGCTTTTGTGTTTGTCGCCCGTCCAGATTTTTTGCCTGGGGCAGAGATAATCTCAGCCCAGGCCACACAAGGACACCCGTCTCATGAAATTCGTCGATGAAGCCACCATTGATGTGACCGCCGGCAACGGTGGCAGCGGATGCATCAGCTTCCGTCGCGAAAAATTCATCCCCTTCGGCGGCCCCAATGGCGGCGACGGCGGACGAGGCGGGCACGTCTATGTGGTCGCTGACCGCAACATCAACACCCTGATCGACTACCGCTATGCCCGCCACCACGAGGCGCGCAACGGTGAGCAAGGCCGTGGTTCCGACCAGTTCGGCGCGGCCGGCGAGGACATCGTCCTGCGCATGCCGGTGGGCACCATCATCCGCGACTTCGAAACCGGCGAAGTGATGATGGAACTGCTCGAGCATGGCGAAAAGCGCCTGCTGGCCAAGGGCGGTGACGGTGGCTTCGGCAACCTGCACTACAAGACCTCCACCAACCGCGCCCCGCGCAAGAAGACCGTCGGCTGGCCTGGCGAGGGTTACAAGCTCAAGCTGGAGTTGCGTGTGCTGGCCGACGTCGGCCTGCTGGGCATGCCCAACGCCGGCAAGTCCACCCTGATCGCGGCCATCTCGAACGCCCGCCCCAAGATCGCCGACTACCCCTTCACCACCTTGCATCCCAATCTGGGTGTGGTGCGTGTGGGCCCGGAAAAGAGTTTCGTGGTCGCCGACATCCCCGGCCTGATCGAAGGCGCTTCAGAAGGCGCCGGCCTGGGGCACCTGTTCCTGCGCCACTTGCAGCGCACCCGCGTGCTGCTGCACGTGATTGACCTGGCCCCGTTTGACGACACCGACCCGGTCAAGCAGGCCCGCGCCATCGTCAACGAACTCAAGATCTACGACGAAGAGCTCTACAACAAGCCTCGCTGGCTGGTGCTGAACAAGCTCGACATGGTCCCCGAGGCCGAGCGCGTCACCCGCGTGCTCGAGTTTGTGCGCCGCTACGGCTGGAAGGGCCCTGTGTTCCAGATTTCTGCGCTGACCCGCCAGGGCTGCGAGCAGCTGGTGCAGACCATCTACAAGCACGTGGCCAGCATGCAAGAGCATCACGAAGAGGCCGACATTCGCTTCGACGTGGAAGCCAGTCTGCCGATGGCGTCGGACCTGATGGCCCGCGCCGGCCTGTCGTACGACGAGGAACTCGAAGCCTTGATCAAGCCCAAGTCGGGTGCCGCACGCAAGGCCGCCGCCAAGAAAGCCCCGGCCAAGAAGGCTGCGGCGAAGAAAGTGCCTGCCAAGAAGGTCGCCGTGAAAAAGACTGCCGTGACGAAGGTTGCTGCGGTCAAGACTGCCACGGCGAAGACCGCAGCCGTCGCGCCCAAGGCCAGCGCCCAGAAAGCGCCGGCCAAGAAGGCGGCCCAGCCCAAGGCCATCGCAGCCAAATCGGCCAATACGGTGAAGACTCCGAAGGCGGTGAAGACACCTGTCACCCCGCCGGCGGCCAAGAAAGTGGTCGCCAAAAAGACCGTGAGCAAGGTGGCGGTGAAAACCGCCGTCAAGCCTGCGGTGAAGAAGGCGGCCGTCCAACCGGTGGCGGCGAAGAAAACGGTGGCGGTCAAGCCCGTGGCGGTGAAGAAGGTCGCTGCGCCCAAGGCGGCGCCCGCCAAGAAGGTGCCGGCGAAAAAGGCCGTGGCCCCCAAGGCGCCGGTGAAGACCGCCGCGGTCAAGAAAGCGCCAGCCCAGAAGGCGGCTGCCAAGAAGGTACCGGCCAAGAAGGCTCCCGCTCCCGCCAAGAAAGCCGTGGCCAAGAAAGCCGCCCGCTGAGTCCTGATCCCCGTTTGACCTGACCGAGCCTCCCGCCCATGAACGATGTGTTGAAGAACGCCCGCCGCATTGTCGTCAAGGTGGGCTCCAGTCTGGTCACGAACGAGGGCAAGGGCGTGGACGCCGAGGCCATTGGCACCTGGTGCCGTCAGATGGCTGCCCTGGCGCAAGATGGTCGGGAGGTCATCATGGTCTCCAGCGGCGCCATCGCCGAGGGCATGAAGCGCCTGGGCTGGGCCACCCGTCCCAAGGAAATCCACGCCCTGCAGGCCGCCGCCGCCGTCGGTCAGATGGGCCTGGCGCAGATGTACGAAACCAAGCTGCGCGAGCACGGCATGGGCAGCGCCCAGGTGCTGCTCACGCACGCCGACCTGGCCGACCGCGAGCGTTACCTCAACGCCCGCTCCACCTTGCTGACCCTGCTGTCGCACCAGGTGGTGCCCGTCATCAACGAGAACGACACCGTCGTCACCGACGAAATCAAGTTCGGTGACAACGACACGCTGGGTGCGCTGGTCGCCAACCTGGTCGAGGCCGACGCCCTGGTCATCCTCACCGACCAGAAGGGCCTCTACAGCGCCGACCCGCGCAAGGACCCCGACGCCCGCTTCATCGACGTCTGCACTGCGGGTGACCCCGCGCTGGAGCAGATGGCCGGCGGCGCCGGCTCGCGCGTGGGCACCGGGGGTATGATCACCAAGGTGCTGGCCGCCAAGCGTGCCGCCGGCAGTGGCGCATCCACCGTGATTGCCTGGGGCCGTGAGCCCGACGTGCTGGTGCGCCTCACCCAGGGCGAGGCCATCGGTTCGCTCTTCGTGGCCGACACCGCCAAGCTCACCGCGCGCAAGCAGTGGATGGCCGACCACCTGCAACTGCGTGGGGCCGTGGTCATCGACGACGGTGCCGTGACGGCCTTGCGCGACGAAGGCAAGAGCCTGCTGCCCATCGGCATGACTGAGGTGGAGGGCGAGTTCTTCCGCGGTGACGTCATCGCCGTGCGCAACAGCCAGGGCCAGGACGTGGCCCGCGGCCTGGCCAACTACGCCAGCAGCGAAGCGCGCCTGCTGGTGCGCAAGGCCTCGGCCGACATCGAGGCGGCGCTGGGCTTCACCAACGAGCCCGAAATGATCCACCGCGACAACCTCGTGCTGGCCTGAGCGGTCCAGCCCGCGAGAGGCGCCTGACGCGATCCCCTGAATGGGGAGGGAGGCGGGTTCACCCTGCATAGGGGCGTTCGGACGTCACGTGAGAATCAGTCCCGAGACTTATTTCACGTGTTCTGCCCCCGGAGACCCTCACCATGTCCCTCGCCACCCGCTCCTTCTTCCGCCCCCAATCCCTGGCACTGGCCGCCGCCGCGCTGCTGTCTTCCGTGGCCGTGTCGGCCCATGCCAAGAACGTCGTCTGCGTCTGGGACGTGGCTGGCAAGTCCGGCGACGTCTACGCGGCCTCCACCGACTATGCCCTGGCCATGCAAAAGAACGGGGCTGACATGGAGCTCAAGGGCTACGTCGACGAACGCGTGGCCATCGAAGACTTCCGCGCCGGCCAGTGCGATGCCGTGGTGGCCACCTCCTTCCGCACCCGCCAGTTCAATGGCATCGCCGGCTCGATCGACAGCGTCGGCTCGACCCTGATCATCCGCAATGGCAAGGTCGACATCGACGCAGGCTACGAAGTGCTGCGCAAGGTCATCCAGGTGTTTTCCTCTCCCCAGGCCGGCAAGATGATGGTCGACGGCAACTACGAAGTGGGCGGCATCTTCCCGCTGGGCGCAGCCTATCCCATCGTCCGTGACCGCAAGAACAACACCGTCGAGTCTCTGTCGGGCAAGAAGATCGCCGCCTTCGACTACGACAAGGCTCAGAGCATGATGATCCAGCGCATCGGCGCCCAGCCGGTGTCCGTGGACGTGACCAACATCGGTCCGAAGTTCAACAACGGCTTCCTCGACATGGTGACCTTGCCGGCCGTGGCCTACAAGCCTTTCGAGCTGCACAAGGGCATTGGCAAGACCGGCGGCATCGGCCGTCTGCCCATCGTGATCCCCACCGTGCAGATCATGCTCAACAAGAGCAAGTTCCCCGAAGGCTTTGGCGACAAGTCGCGTCAGTTCTGGCTGGCCCAGTTTGACCGCGCGCTGAACATCGTCAAGACCGCTGAAAAGGGCATTCCCGCCAGCACCTGGGAGGACTTCCCGGCCGAGAGCATCCCCAAGTACGCCATCATGTACCGTGAGGCTCGCCTGGACATCGCCAAGCAGGGCATCTACAACAAGACGACCCTGAACGTGATGAAGAAGGCCCGTTGCAGCGTCAACCCCTCGGATGCCGAGTGCGCCACCCCGCGTGAAATCGACTGATTGACGCTGCACACCGCCCGGCTGCGGTCGGGTGGTGTGGGCATCAAAGCAAAGGCCCGGAGGCGCAAGCCTGTCGGGCCTTTCTGTTCCTGATGGGTGCGCAAGCGCTCAATAGCGTGAAACGGGGACGGTGTGGTGGTGCTCGTCGTCCACGGACATCGCGTCGTCGCTCTCCGAGCTCCCGTCGTGGGCTTCATCCAGCCGATGCGAGCGCATGTTGCCACGCAGGAAGCGGTTGCCCGGGACCTGTGGCTTGGGCAGAAAGCGGGCCAGCTCGGACAGGGCCATCTCGTACACGCCCCGCTTGAACTCGATCACGCTCTCCAACGGCACCCAGTACTCGTGCCAACGCCAGGCGTCGAACTCGGGGTGGTTGGTGGCGCGCAGGTTCATGTCGCTGTCGCGACCCGTGAGCTGCAGCAGGAACCAGATCTGTTTCTGGCCGCGGTAATGGCCGCGCGCGTCCTTGCGGATGAAGTGCATGGGCACCTCGTAGCGCAGCCAGTCGCGCGTGCGCGCGATGATCTGGACGTGGTCGGGCAGCAAGCCCACTTCTTCGTGGAGCTCGCGGAACATCGCCTGCTCGGGCGACTCACCGTATTTGATGCCGCCTTGTGGGAACTGCCAGGAGTGGGTGCGGATGCGTTTGCCCCAGAAGACCTGGTTACGGTGATTGAGCAGGATGATGCCGACGTTAGGCCGAAAGCCTTCGCGGTCGAGCATAATCAACTCCAAATTTTCAACTGGTTTCATTATTGCACCGCTGTGCCGGATCGCCTAGTGTGGTCATCCCGGCACCTTGCGGTGCCTTTGCATTGGTTCCCATGAAAGCCTCTCAGTTCTTCATCTCCACCCTCAAGGAAGCCCCGGCCGATGCCGAGATCGTCAGCCACAAGCTGATGATGCGCGCTGGTCTGATCAAGAAGCTGGGGGCCGGGCTCTACAACTACATGCCCATGGGTCTGCGCAGCATCCGCAAGGTCGAGGCCATCATCCGTGACGAGCTGACCAAGGCTGGTTGCGTCGAGCTGGTCATGCCCGTGGTGCAGCCCGCCGAGTTGTGGGAAGAAACGGGTCGTTTCGAGAAGATGGGCGAGGAAATGCTGCGGTTCAAGGATCGCCATGGCCGCGACTTCGTGATCCAGCCCACCGCCGAAGAGGTGATCACCGACATCGCCCGCCAGGAGCTGCGCAGCTACCGCCAGCTGCCCAAGAACTTCTACCAGATCCAGACCAAGTTCCGCGACGAGCGCCGTCCGCGCTTTGGCGTGATGCGCGGCCGCGAGTTCACGATGAAGGACGCCTACTCCTTCGACCGGGACGTCGAGAGCGCCGGCAAGACCTACGACGGCATGTTTGCCGCCTACACCCGCATCTTCGAGCGTCTGGGCCTGCAGTTCCGCGCCGTGGCGGCCGACACCGGCGCCATCGGTGGCGACCGTTCGCACGAGTTCCAGGTGATCGCTGACACGGGCGAAGACGCCATCGTCTACTGCCCCACCAGCGACTACGCCGCCAACATCGAACTGGCCGAGGCCGTGGCCCTGATCGACCACCGCGCCGCCCCGGCCGCCGCCCTGACCAAAGTCGCCACGCCGGGCAAGAGTACCTGCCCGGACGTGGCGGAGTTGCTGGGTCTGCCGCTGAGCCAGACCGTCAAGTCCCTGGTGCTGGCGACCGATGAGACCAATGAGGTCGGCGAGATCGTCAAGTCCACGGTCTGGCTGCTGCTGGTGCGTGGCGACCATGACCTCAACGAGGTCAAAGCCGGCAAGATCCAGTTGGCCGACGGCACCGGTTTGAAGGCCGGTTTCCGCTTTGCCACCGAGAGCGAAATCGTCGAACACTTTGGCACCAAGCCCGGCTACCTGGGCCCGGTCCAGTTGCGCAAGCCCGTGAAGGTGATCGCCGACCGCACCGTGGCGGCCATGAGCGACTTCGTCTGTGGTGCCAACGAAGCAGGCTTCCACATTCAGGGGGTGAACTGGGGCCGTGACCTGCCCGAGCCTGATCTGGTCGCGGACATCCGCAACGTCGTCGAAGGCGATCCGTCGCCGGACGGTCAAGGCGTGCTGGCCATCCAGCGCGGCATCGAAGTGGGCCATGTGTTCTACCTGGGCACCAAATACTCCCAGGCCATGAACGCAACCTTCCTGGACGTGGACGGCAAGCCCAAGCACTTCGAGATGGGCTGCTACGGCATCGGCGTGACCCGCATCCTGGGGGCGGCCATCGAGCAAAAGCACGACGCGCGCGGCATCATCTGGCCCGACAGCATCGCGCCGTTCACCGTGGTGATCTGCCCGGTGGGCTACGACCGCTCCGAAGCCGTCAAGGCGGCGGCCGACCAGTTGCACGCCGACCTGCTGGCCAAGGGCGTGGACGTGATCCTCGATGACCGGGGCGAGCGTCCGGGCGCGATGTTTGCCGACTGGGAGCTGATTGGCGTGCCGCACCGCGTGGTGCTGGGCGACAAGGGCCTCAAGGAGGGCCTGGCGGAGTACCAAGGCCGCCAGGATGCCGAAGCCACCAAGGTGCCGGTGAGCGATGTGTTGGTGCATGTGCTGGCACGATTGCACGGAGCGTGAGGGAAGCTTGCCAGAGGCGAGCGACAAGGCGCACCAGATGCGGTATGGTTCGGTGATGTCTGTTGGGTCGTTGTTTCGCTGCTTTCGGCAAATTCCAGGGTCTCTGTTCATGAACCACCGTGGGCCCCACGCAGGGCGCGTGTGGTGTCGTGCAGGTGCGCGTGCGCTGTGCGCCGTCGGCCTGCTGGCCGCGAGCCTGCCCAGCGCCTGGGCCGGGGCGCAGATCGAGGAGCCTTTGGCCGACTCGGTGCGCTCTGCCCTGTCCGCCGCTGTGGGGCGTGGTGAACCGCCCAAGCTTGTGTTCGCCGACGAGGCACAACGCCAGCAGTGCGCCCGCTGGACGCAGGCTCAGGAAGCCCGCTTGCGCAAACGCAAGCCCGAGGAACTGGTGCGCACCGAGTTCCTCAACACCGTCTGCTACGAAGCCAAGCGGGCGGGCCTGGAGCCTTCGCTGGTGCTGGGCCTGATTCAGGTGGAAAGCGGGTTCCGCAAGCACGCCATTTCTCACGCTGGGGCGCGCGGCTACATGCAGATCATGCCGTTCTGGTCGCGCACCATCGGCAATGGCGATCCGTCCACCTTGTTCCACATGCAGACCAACATCCGCTTTGGCTGCGTGATCCTGCGCCACTACCTCGACCGTGAAAAGGGCAACCTCTTCATGGCGCTGGGGCGCTACAACGGCAGCCGCGGGCGTGCCGAGTACCCGAACATGGTCACCGCCGCCGCACGGGTCTGGCGCAATCAGGACGCCGCGGCCACGCGTCTGGCCGAGGGTTCGGCCACGGTGCAGAAGGTCAGCTACACCCGGCCTTGAGCGGGTAACAGCCTCACGCCCCCGTGAGCCGGGGGGCGGGTGTGATGCCGTGGGCGTTGCCGGTCGGTCAGAATCCTCTGTATGACCACACACACCAATGGGGCAGGGATGGCAGGCTGGCGCAACTGGAAGACCGGTTTGGTCGCGGGCGCGATGGCGCTGTGTTCCACCTGGGCTACGGCGGCCTTCTCGACGGCGGACGCCACCGTGAGCGGCGATGCCCTGCTCACGCTGGACAGTGTGTCCGGCTTGGCCTGGTTGGACCTGAGTGCGACGCGGGGGCTGTCGGTCACGCAGGTGAGAACGAGTGAGTGGCTGGCGCAAGGCTTTCGCTTCGCCACCTTGGCCGAAGTGGATGAACTCGTGGCGCACAGTGCCTCGAACCTGGATGTGGTGGACTGGCTGGGCGGCTGGGCCGCATCGCCGGAGCTGAGCGCGAACCTGGGCGGGCCGACCACCGTGCTGGCGGGGGCCGTGGGCGACGACGGCTTGCTGGAAGCCCAGACGCAGCTTCCTCTGGTGACCTTGTGGCTGACCCGCGAGACGGTCATCTCACCTGGCGGTGATGTGCTCACGGACTACTCTCACACAACGCCGATGGCCATATCCGACCCAGAGAACCTCGGCACAACGCCGATCGCAATGTCTGGCCCAGTCGGCAGTCCGGAAGACGTTTGGTCCGCGCTCTCACCTGAGCTTCGGGAAGACCTGTTGGCCTATCAGGCCCAGTCTGGCTCATCCCAAAGTCTGGGAGACTTTTTGCGCCGTCGCGATGCGCTGGTTGCCCTTGATGCCAGCAGTCCGGATTTCGGGGTGTTTCTGGTCCGGAATGTGACCGCCGTACCCGAGCCCGCCACCTGGGCGATGATGGGCCTGGGTCTGGTCGGCTTGTGGGTGCTCGGGCGCCGTCGCGTCTGATCACGTTGTGGTTGCCCGTCACGGGCAACCAACATACAGGGTCACAAACCCTGCCATTCCTGCGGGTGCGCTTGCTCGATTTGCAGCAGCGCCAGCACGCGCTCGACCGTCTCGTTGACCAACTCGTCGATGCTTTGCGGCCGGTGGTAGAACGCCGGCAGCGGCGGAAAGACGATGCCGCCCATCTCTGTGACGGCGGTCATGTTGCGCAGGTGGGCCAGATTGAAGGGCGTTTCGCGCACCATCAACACCAGGCGACGGCGCTCTTTGAGCGTCACGTCGGCCGCACGGGTCAGCAGGTTGTCACCCAGGCCGTGCGCCACGGCGGCCAGGGTCTTCATCGTACAGGGGGCGATCACCATCGCGTCGGTGGCAAAACTGCCGCTGGCGATGCAGGCGCCCACGTCACCGGGAGCGTGGGCTTCGGTCGCCAGGGCCTCCAGCGCCGAACGGTCAAGGCCGAGTTCATGGTGCACATTGAGGATGCCCGCCGGGGTCGCGACCAGATGGGTCTGCACCCCGAGGGTGCGGGCACGCTCCAGCAGGCGCACGCCGTAGATGGCGCCGCTGGCCCCTGTGATGCCCACGATGAGGCGCGATGGGCGCGTGGCGCTCATCAGCCGGCTTGCTGGCCGCCCAGGATCTGTTGCAGTTCGCCGGCCTGGTACATCTCCATCATGATGTCCGAGCCGCCGACGAATTCACCGTTGATGTAGAGCTGGGGGATGGTCGGCCAGTTGGCGTATTCCTTGATGCCCTGGCGGATGCCTTCGTCTTCCAGCACGTTCACGGTGGCCAGATCGGTCACGCCGCAGGCCTTGAGGATCTGCACCGCGCGGCCGGAGAAACCACATTGCGGGAACTGGGCCGTGCCCTTCATGAACAGCACCACGCGGTTGCCTTTGACCAGATCGTCAATGCGTTGTTGAACGTCGCTCATAACCACACCATCTTGTTGAAAAGAAAACAGCCGAGCTTATATCAGGACCGGCCGTCTGGCGCACGCTGCGGTGGATTCACCCGCGTTCAGAAGGCTTAGTTCAGAAGGCGTAGTCCACCGACACCTTGATGAGGGGGCGCCATTGCAGTTTGCCAGCCAACGGATTGCCGCCCAGGCCATCGGTGGCCGAGACGCCGGGGCGTTGGGGGTCGCGTTGGCCGGCGGCGGTCAGGCCGATGTCGGCATTGAAATGCGAGGGGAGTGCGCCATCGGACGTGTCCCCCAGTGAGGTGCTGTAGCCCGCACCGATGTAGGCCATGGTGCGGTCGCTGCCCTGGTGGTGGTCGGGTAGACGCAGCAGGTCCAGGCGCTGCAGGCTGAGGTTGAGGCCGGGGCTTTGCGCGCCGCCGGTCCACCAGGCTTGCTCGACGTGGCCGCGCAAGAGGCCGGCCGTGGCGCGGAAGCCGCCGTCGAGGTGGTAGTCGGACAGGATGTGCAGGCTGCGCAGCTGCAAGCCGGCAGGGCTGGGTTGGGCCAGCACGAAGTTGTTTTTCAGCGGGTCGACGGGGCGGTCGATGACGACGCCGATGCGGCCTTCCCACTGGGGCCAGAGCTGGCGCCCTTTGGCCTGCAAGCCGGCGCCGTCGACCGTCGCACGCCAGGGCAGGTGCACGGCGGTGTAGGGCGCTTGGGCCATTTGGCGCAAGGCATGGGCGGCGGGCGGCACCAACTGGGCCTGGGCCGGCACCGAGCAGGCCAGGAGCAGGAGGCCGCAGAACGCCCCGGCATCGAGGCGATGCCGGGTGGGCCGCTTGGGCGGAGGGCAGGGCTGGGCGTCGATGGGCGTGTGCATGTCGGGCTCCGTCGCGGGAAGGTCATGCTACGCCGTGGCCTCGGCCCTGTGTCAGCGAGATGTGTGCATTCGTGACCGCCGCTCGGGTTTCGGGCTGGGCGGATGGGGGGCTCAGCCCGGCCAGCAAGCGCCGGTGCAGCGTGCTTGCGGCCCCAGGTCGAAGCGGGTGCTCACTTCTTGAAAGCCGCGCTGGCGCATCAGGGTTTGCACGGCCTCTGCCTGGTCATAGCCGTGCTCCAGCAACAGCCAGCCTCCGGGGATCAGATGATCGGGGGCCTGGGCCACGATCTGGCGCAGGTCATCCAGGCCGTCGGGGCCGGCGGTCAGGGCGCTTTCAGGTTCGAAGCGCAGGGCGGCCATGTGCGGGTCTCCCTGCGCAATGTAGGGCGGGTTGCTGACGATGAGGTCGAAGCGCTCGCCCGCCACGGGGGTGAACCAGGAGCCCAGCAGGCCGCGCAGGCGCAGGCCCAGGGCGGTGGCGTTGTCCAGGGCCACCTGCAGGGCGCCGGCACTGGCGTCCACGGCCGTCACGTCGGCCAGCGGGCGCTCGTGGGCCAGGGCCAGCGCGATGGCACCACTGCCGGTGCCCAGGTCGAGCACGCGCCGGGGCTGGTCGGTGGGCAGGTGCTCCAGCGCCCAGTGCACCAGGGTTTCGGTGTCCGGGCGGGGGATGAGGGTGTCGGGGGTGACGCGCAGGTTCAGGCCGAAAAACTCTTTGTCACCCAGCAGGTAGGCCGCCGGTTCGCCCTCGGCACGGCGCGTGAGCAGGGCCAGGTAACGGGCTTGCGCCTCAGGGTCTAGCAGGTCGGTGTCGTGGGACAGCAGCCAGGTGCGCGAGCGGCCCAGCACGTGGCCGAGCAGCAGGTGCGCGTCCAGCCGGTCGACGCCGCAGGTGCGGGCCTGGGCCAGCGCCTGGGCGACGGTGAGGGCGGTGGGAGTGGCGTTGGTGTCAGACACCGGTGGCGGCCTCCAGCTCGGCCAACTGGTCGGCGGCCTGGGCGCTCAGCAGCGCGGCGATCACGTCGCCGAGGTCGCCTTCCATCACGGCCAGCAGCTTGTAGAGCGTCAGGTTGATGCGGTGGTCGGTCAGGCGGCCTTGCGGGAAGTTGTAGGTGCGGATGCGGTCGGAGCGGTCGCCGCTGCCGATCAGGCCCTTGCGCAGGGCGGCTTCCTTGGTGGCGCGTTCGCTGCGCTCTTTTTCTTGCAGACGCGCTTGCAGCACCTGCAGGGCCTTGGCCTTGTTGCTGTGCTGGCTGCGGCCGTCCTGGCATTCGGCCACCAGACCCGTAGGCAGGTGGACCACGCGCACGGCCGAGTCGGTCTTGTTGATGTGCTGGCCGCCTGCGCCACTGGCGCGGAAGGTGTCGATGCGCAGGTCGGCCGGGTTGAGCGTGATGGCGGTGGCCTCGTCGGGCTCGGGCATCACGGCCACGGTGCAGGCGCTGGTGTGGATGCGGCCCTGGGTTTCGGTGGCGGGCACGCGCTGCACGCGGTGGCCGCCCGATTCGAATTTCATCTGGCCGTAGACGCCATCGCCCTCGAAGCGCAGCACCACTTCCTTGTAGCCGCCCAGGTCGGACTCGCTGGCCGACATGATCTCGCTGCGCCAACCTTGGCGCTCAGCGAAGCGGGTGTACATGCGTGCCAGGTCGCCGGCGAACAGGGCGGACTCGTCGCCGCCGGTGCCCGCACGGATTTCGATGAAGGCGTTGCGGGCGTCGTCCGGGTCTTTGGGCAGCAGGGCGGTCTGCAACTGGGCCACGAGTTGGTCGAGGTCGGCCTCGGCCTGGGCGATCTCGTCCTGGGCCATGGTGCGCATCTCGGCGTCGTCGCTGGCGTCGGCCAGCAGTTCGCGGGCGGTGTCGAGGTCGTGCTGGCGCTGGGTGTGGCGGCGGGCCAGGTCGCACACGCTGCTGACCTCGGCGTGTTCACGCGAGAGCTCACGAAAGCGTTTGTTGTCGGCGGCGACGACCGGGTCGGACAGGGCCATGTCCAGCTCTTGCAGGCGCTGGGCCAGGCGTTCGAGCGAAGAGGCAAGGGAGGGCGCCAGGGCGGCGCTCACGCGAGGTCCTCGTCGCTCAGGCGCCGGGTGTGCAGGGGCTGCAGGTCGGTGGGCAAGACGGTGTCGCCGCGCAGGAACAGGCGCGACAAGGCCGAGGCGACCTGGGGCCGGCTGTGGGCGTCGGCGCTGTGCAGCTCGGCCATGGCACCATGCAGCATTTTTTGCGTCAGGCGATGGGTGAGGGCGTCGAGCACAGCCTCCACGTCTTCGCCCTTGGCGAGCAGCTTGCGGGCACGCGCCAGTTCGGCGCTGCGCCATTGGTCGGCCTGACCGTGCAGGGCCTGGATCAGGGGCACGATGCTGCGCTGGTCCAGCCAGTGCACGAAGCCTTGCACGCCGGTGTCGATGATGGCCTCGGCCTGGGCGACGGCCGCCTGGCGCTTTTCGCCGGCGGTCTGCACCATGGTCGACAGGTCATCGACGGTGTAGAGGTAGACGTCGTCCAGGCGGGCAACTTCGGGTTCGATGTCGCGCGGCACGGCCAGGTCCACCATGAAGATGGGGCGGCGCTTGCGGGCCTTCAGCGCCCGCTCGACGGCGCCCAGGCCGATGATGGGCAGGGAGCTGGCGGTGCAGGACACCACGATGTCGAACTCATGCAGGCGCTGGGGCAGGTCCGCCAGGCGGATGGCCTGGGCGCCCAGGTGGGAGGCGAGCTTTTCGCCGCGCTCCAAGGTGCGGTTGGCCACGGCCATGGCGCGCGGGTTGCGGGCGGCAAAGTGCGTGGCGGTGAGCTCGATCATCTCGCCAGCGCCCACAAACAGCACACGCGTCTTGCCCAGGTCTTCAAACAGCTGCGAGGCCAGGCGCACGGCGGCGGCGGCCATGCTGATGGAGTGCGCGCCGATCTCGGTGGAGGTGCGCACTTCCTTGGCCACGGCAAAGCTGCGCTGGAATAGTTGGTGCAGGGTCGTGCCCAGCGTGCCCGCAGTGTCGGCCTCGCGCACGGCCTGCTTCATCTGGCCCAGGATCTGCGGCTCGCCCAGCACCATGGAGTCCAGCCCGCTGGCGACGCGGAAGGCGTGGCGCGCCGCCTGGCCGCCTTCGAGCACGTAGGTGTGGCGCAGCAGTTCGTCGGGAGAGACCCCGCCGGTGCGAGACAGCCAGTCGATGGCCGCATGCCTCAGTTGCTGGACTGGCTTGCCCGCACCCGCCGCCGCCACGTACAGTTCGGTGCGGTTGCAGGTGGACAACAGCGCCGCTTCAGACTGCGGTGCCCCCGTCAGTTGCTGGTGCAAGGTCTTGAGCGCCGGGGCGACTTGGTCGACCGCAAACGCAAACCGTCCACGCAGGTCAACAGTGGCGGTTGTGTGGTTGAGTCCCAGGGTCAAGACGGTCATATGACAGGGATTATAAAATCCACAACCTGACATGGGGTTCCGTTGATGCGGAAGCCCTGGGTGTGCGCTGGGGTGTCGACCCGCAAACAGCGTGTTTTTTTGATGCAGCGCAAGTTCGGCGCCTCGACTGCGTCCGTCTCTCAAGGCCAGACATGGGTTTCTTCAACGCGCTGAATCATCTGTGGAATTTCTTGTTGCCCGCCCTGACGATGGCGCTGCTGGTGCCCACGCTGGCGCGCCTGGTGTGGCGCGCCGAGCTCAAAGGCAAGGCCTGGCGCGGGCAAGTGAAGTGGTCGGCCTTGGCCAACGCCGGGGTGCTGATCGTGGGTTTGGTCCTGACCGGTCAGGACGGTGCGGTGGCCACGTATGCCGGCCTGGTGCTGGCTTCAGCGGTGGTGGTGTGGTGGACAGGATGGCGGTGACATGACTTACAGCGTCAAGGAAATTTTCTACACCCTGCAGGGCGAGGGCACGCATGCTGGTCGTCCGGCGGTGTTTTGCCGCATGGCCGGCTGCAATCTGTGGACAGGCCGCGAGGCCGACCGCGCCAGCGCTGTCTGCCAGTTCTGCGACACCGATTTCGTCGGCACCGACGGCCTGGGCGGCGGCAAGTTCGACACGGCGCAGGCTTTGGCAGCGCGCATTGCCTCGTTCTGGCCAGACACGCCGGCGGGTCGGCAAGGCCAGCGCTTCGTCGTCGTCACGGGTGGTGAGCCCCTGTTGCAGCTGGACGCGGCCTTGATCGACGCACTGCATGCACAAGGCTTCGAGATCGCGGTGGAAACCAACGGCACGATCGCCGCACCGCCAGGGCTGGACTGGATCTGCGTGAGCCCCAAGGCGGGCTCCAAGCTGGTGCAGACGCGGGGCCATGAGCTCAAGGTGGTGGTGCCGCAAGCCGGCTTCACCGAGGCGGACCTGCTGGCCTTCGAGCAGCTGGATTTCCAGCAGCTGCGCGTGCAGGCCATGGACAGCGCCCAGCCCGAAGCACGCCGCCAGGCGATGGCATGGGCCGTGCAATGGTGTCTGGACCACCCACGCTGGTTGCTCAGCGTCCAGACCCACAAATCATTGGGCATCCGCTGACGCGCTGCCCCTGTAAGGATTGTTGATGTTCGAGTTGAGTCAGACCTTTGCCTTCGATGCGGCGCACACGCTCAAGCGCCAGGTGTCGCCCGAAGAGGCCGCCGGCAGCCGCCGCATCCACGGCCACACCTACACCGCCGAGGTCATTGTGCGTGGCCCGCGCCAGCCCGAATCCGGCATGGTCGTGGACCTGGCCATCTTGCGCGAGGTGATCGCCGAGGTGCGCAGCCAGCTCGACCACCACTTCCTCGACGAAGTGCCCGGCCTGGGTGCCGCCACGCTGGAAAACCTGTGCGTGTTCATCTTCGAGCGCATCCAGCCGCGCATCCCGCAGGTGGCGGGCGTGGCCGTGTCGCGGGCTGCAGGCGACCGTTGTCTGTACCGTCCCGAGCCGGCTTGATCCGGCGGGATCCGCCTTGATCAGGTTCAAGCCCGGCGCCGGCCTGTATCGCCCCTGACGGCACCGACTGCCGAACCGACTGACTGAAGGCCCGACCCATGAGTGCACCGACGCCCTTGTCTCCCACACAGCCGGACTGGGCCGAACGCAGCCGCCAGGCCGTCTGGCACCCGTGTACGCAGATGAAGGTGCACGAGCGCTTCCCGCCGCGCGCCATCGTCGCCGCCGAGGGGCCCTGGCTGATCGACGACCAGGGCCATCACATCCTGGATGCGGTCAGCTCCTGGTGGGTCAACCTGTTCGGCCACAACTTCGGCCCGATCCGTGAGGCGATCACCGATCAGCTGGGCAAGCTCGATCACATCATGCTGGCCGGCCTGACGCACCCACCCGTGGTGGAGCTGTCCGAGCGCCTGGCCGCGCTCACCGGCCTGGGCCACGCTTTCTACGCCAGCGACGGCGCCAGTGCCACCGAGATCGCGCTCAAGATGAGTGCCCACAGCTGGCGCAACCTCGGCCAATCCGGCAAGAACCAGTTCATTGGCCTGCAAGGCGGCTACCACGGTGAAACCGCTGGCGCTTTGTCCGTCACCGACATCCCGCTGTTCCGCGAGGCCTATGCGCCCCTGCTGCGCCTGAGCGCCACCTTGCCCTCGCCCGACCCGCGTCACGCCGCACCCGGCGTGAGCGCCGAGGCCCACACCCAGGCCGCCATCGACGCGCTGGCCGCCTACCTGGCCGAGCACCACACGCGCACGGCCGCGCTCATCCTGGAGCCGCTGGTGCAGGGTGCCGCCGGCATGGCCATGTACGCGCCCGACTACCTCGTGGCCGTGCGCGAACTGTGCGACCGCTACGCCGTGCACTGGATCGCCGACGAGATCGCCGTGGGCTTTGGCCGCACCGGCACCTTGTTTGCGCACCAGCAGGCGCGCCGGGCCGATGGCAGCGGGGTCAAGCCCGATTTCATCTGCCTGAGCAAGGGCCTGACCGGTGGCATGCTGCCCCTGTCGGCGGTGCTGACCACCGATGCGGTGTACGCGGCCTTCTACGACGATCGCACCGTGCACGGCTTCCTGCACTCGCACTCGTACACCGGCAACCCGCTGGCCTGTCGGGCTGCGCTGGCCGTGCTCGACACCTTTGCCGCCCGCGATGCCGACGGCCACGATGTGCTGAGCCGCAACCGCCTGGCTGCCGCGCGTTTCACCGATCTGACGGCCCCGCTGCGTGCCCACCCCCGCGTCAAGGCCACGCGCCACCTGGGCATGATCTGGGCCTGGGACATCGACACCGCCGAGCCCACCTTTGCCGCCCGCTACCACCGCGCGGCCTTGGACGCGGGCCTGTTGCTGCGTCCCATCGGCAGCACGCTCTACGTCATGCCGCCCTATGTGCTGACCGAGGCCGACCAGCGCGTGCTGGCCGAGGGCCTGGTGCGCGTGCTCGACCAGGTGCTGGCCGAGATCGATGCCTTGCCGCAGCAGACGCCAAGTGCCGCGCCTGCCACCGATACCGTGCGCATGGCCTGACTCATCTGACCCCGAGCGCCCACATGTCCCTCGCTTACTTCATCACCGGCACCGACACCGGCGTCGGCAAGACCCGCACCAGCACCACCGTCATCCATGCCCTGCGCCAGGCCGGCCAGGCCCGCGTGGTGGGCATGAAGCCCGTGGCCTCCGGCTGCGACTGGGTGGACGAGCAGGGTGACGTCCCCGGCCACTGGCTCAATGAGGATGTGGCGGCGATGCGTGCGGCATCGAGCCTGCCAGTGCCCGGCGGCTTCGACAACCCCTATGCCTTGCCCGATGCTGTGTCCCCGCACATTGCCGCGCGCCGGGCTGGTGTGGTGATCGACCTCGACCACATCGAGGCCAGCTTCCATGCGCTGCGCCAGCACGCCGATGCCGTGGTGGTCGAAGGCGCGGGCGGCTTCATCGTGCCGCTGTGCGAGCCCGATCCCGATCTGGGCGGCGACTGGGTGACCAGTGCCGACCTGGCTCAGCGCCTGAACCTGCCCATCATCCTGACGGTGGGGGTGCGTCTGGGCTGCATCAACCATGCGCTGTTGACGCAAGAGGCCATCCTCGCGCGGGGGCTGAAGCTGGCCGGCTGGGTCGCCAATGTGATCGACCCTCAGATGTCGGAGCAGGCGGCCAACCTGGCCACGCTGAAGGCGCGCTTGCAGGCGCCCCTGCTGGCGCACTGGCCCTGGCAGCCCGATGCCGATCCGGCCGAACTGGCGCGCGGCCTGCGTCTGCCCTGACGGCGTCGCCATGAAAAACGCCCGGTGTGGCCGAAGCCGACACCGGGCGATCAAAGCTTGACCCCACTACGGGCTGTGGGTCACACAACCCCGTCCGTCAAGCTGGCACCACACTCGTTCACGTGTTCAGTCGTCGCTGCCGCCACCCAGGCCGAACAGCATCAGCAGGCTGCTGAACAGGTTGTAGATCGACACGAACAGGCCCACCGTGGCCATCACATAGTTGGTTTCACCGCCGTTGACGATGCGGCTGGTCTCGAACAGGATCATGCCGCTGGCCAGCAGGACCACCATGCCCGACACGGCCAGGCTCAGCGCGGGGATCTCGAAGAAGATCGCACCCAGGCCCAGCACCATGGCGGTCAGCATGCCGATCATCAGGAACTTGCCCATGAAGCTGAAGTCACGCTTGGTGGTCAAGGCAATCGCCGACAGACCCAGGAAGGCCGCAGCCGTGGCCGCCAGGGCATTGGTGATGGCGGCGCTGCCACCTGGCAGGCTCATCACGGCGTTCAAGGTGGGGCCCAGGGTGTAGCCCATGAAGCCGGTCAGGGCGAACACGGCCAGCACGCCCTTGCCGCTGTTGGCGGTCTTGTTGACCAGGAAGAACAGGCCGTAAAAGCCCACCAGGGTCACCAGGATGCCAGGATGCGGCAGCTTCAGGCTCATGGCCACGCCGGCGACCAGGGCGCTGAACGCCAGGGTCAGGCCCAGCAGGGCGTAGGTGTTGCGCAGCACGCGTTGGGCGCTGGCAGGCGTCACCGTGGTGACGTCGCCCATGGGGAAGGCACGCACTTCGGATCGGATGTCGTTGGACATGGAGAAACTCCTTGCAGAAAACTGTGGCACCGGATACGAACCACGACAGCACAGACTGTACGGACGATGATGTTTCGCGTAAATTCGGTTTTTTGACGAAAACATATCGGTGAAACCGAAATGAACTACAAGCACCTGCTGTACTTCTGGACCGTGGCACGCCTGGGTGGTGTCGTGAAGGCGGGCGAGCACCTGCACGTCACGCCCCAAACCATCAGTGGCCAGATCCAGCTGCTCGAAGAACATTTCGGCCGTCCGCTGTTTCGCAAGAAGGGCCGCAAGCTGGAGATGACCGAGACCGGTCAGCTCGCGTTCAGCTACGCGCAAGACATCTTCAACCTGGGGGCCGAGCTGGAGCAGGTGGTGCGCCAGCCCAAGGGCGCGTTGCGCCCGGTCGAGCTGCGCGTGGGCAACGCCGATGCGGTGCCCAAGCTCGTGGTGACCCGCCTGCTGGAGCCCGCCATGAGCCAGGCCCAGCCCTTCAAGGTCATCAGCCGCGAGGGCAAGCTCGACAGCCTGCTGGCCGAGCTGGCGGTGCACCGCTTGGACCTCGTCCTGTCCGACATCCCGCTGCCGCCCGCCTTGAGCGTGACCGCCTTCAACCACCGACTCGGAGGCGCCAATGTGGGCTTTTACGCCAGCCCGGCCCTGGCCGAGCACGCCAAAGGGGCGTTCCCCGCCTGCCTGGATGGTCTGCCTTTGCTGGCCCCAGGGGCCGATTCGGCCATGGGCGTGCGCCTGACCCAGTGGCTGGGCAAGCACAAGCTGCGCCCCCGCGTGGTCGGTGAGTTCGACGATGGGGCGCTGGTGACCGAGCTGGGCAAGCAGGGTCACGGGGTGTTTGTCGCGCCCATGGTGTTGGACCAGGAGGTGCGCGCCCAGTACGGTGTGCACCTGTTGGGCGAGGCCACTGATCTCATCGAGGAGTTTTATGTGATCACGGTGGAGCGGCGCATCACCCATCCCGGGGTGGCCGCGATCACCCAGGCGGCCCGTGCAGGCCTGTTCGCTGCCTGGAACCGTTGAGGCCGGAAAACCCAGCACTTGGGGTTAACCTTGGCGGATGACTGGATTGTTTGACCAAGAACTGGCGCAACTGCGCACCGCCCATCTGGCCCGCCAACGTCGCCAGGTGATGCCTCTGAAGGGGCCCGTGGACCTGTCTGCCGACGAAGAGGATCTTCGTGGCACCCATTACCTGATCGACGGTCGCCCCCGTCTGTCCTTCGGCAGCAACGACTACCTGGGCCTGTCTCAGCATCCGGCGCTCATCACGGCCGCGCAGGATGCCGCCGCCCGCTATGGTGTGGGGGCCACCGCCTCGCCCCTGGTCTGTGGCCACAGTCCGGCCCACGAGGCCATGGAGCGCGAGCTGGCCGCTTTGGTGGGTTTGCCGCGCGCTTTGTACTTTTACGCGGGCTATGCGGCCAATGTCGGCATCATCCCGGCTCTGGTGGGGCGTGGGGATGCGGTCTTCTCCGACGCGCTCAACCACGCCTGTCTGATCGATGGCATCCGGCTGTCACGCGCCGAGCTGCACGTGGTGCCGCACGCCGATCTGGTTGCGCTGGAGCAGGCGCTGCAAGCCAGCACGGCCCGGCGCAAGCTGGTGGTGACCGACGCGGTGTTCAGCATGGATGGCAATGTGGCCGATGTGCCGGCCTTGATGGCCCTGTGCGAACGCCACGATGCCTGGCTGATGATCGACGACGCCCACGGCTTTGGTGTGCTGGGCGAGCATGGCGAGGGCACCTTGTCGTACTTCGGCATGGCCGGGCGCGACGGCGTGGCGCCCGCCTGGCAGGGACGCATGGATCGCCTGATCTACATGGCGACCTTGGGCAAGGCGGCCGGCGTGGCCGGCGCCTTTGTGGCCGGTGAGCCCAGCATGGTCGAATGGGTGCTGCAAAAGGCGCGCACCTACATGTTTGCCACGGCCACCCCGGCGATGATCGCCGAGGCCCTGCGCGCCAGCGTCCGCGTCATGCAGGAAGAGGGTTGGCGCCGCGATCACCTTCGGGCCTTGCAACAGCGCCTGCGCGAGGGCGTGGCGGCGGCCGGTCTGCCCTGGCATCTGATGCCATCGGACACGGCCATCCAGCCCTTGATCATTGGCAGCAACGAAGCGGCATTGGCGGTGATGGCCAAGCTCGATGAACAGGGGGTGTGGGTGCCCGCCATCCGGCCACCAACCGTGCCGGAAGGGACTGCGCGCCTGCGCATTTCCTTGTCCGCGGCTCACACACTGGCGCAGGTCGACCAGCTCGTGGCCGCCTTGTCTCAGGCCGTGGCGTAGCCAAACAGGCGCTGGCGGTTAAGGCGCAGCAGGACGTTGTCTCGCGGCACGGCGGCGACCACCTTGTACTCACCTTTGGTGGTGTCACGCAGCTTGGCGTCGGGAAACACCCAGCCGTCGGCGCTGATGAGGCTGTGGACGAGCGGCGCGTTGGCCGTGGGGCCTTTGCGGGTCACCACGGCGGTGTCGCCATTGGCGAGCTTCACATAGGATCCCGGCGGAAAGATCCCCATTTCCTTGATGATGGCCCCCACATAGGGGTTGTCGGCGCCGCCCGCATGGACATACAGATCACGCGCCGCCACGTTGACCGCCAGGGCCGGGCGGGTGGCGCGCGGGCTCATCTTGGCCAGGTACACGTCGGCATAGTGGATCATGCAGGCCAAGGGGCCGAAGGTGCCATGGTCAGGAGGCAGGGGCTTGCCACCCTGGGTCACGTGGTGGTGCTCGACGGTGTGCAGCCAGGCTGCGTCGGTGACGCCCGCAGCCTCCAGCATGGCGCGGCTCTTCTTTGGGTGTGCGTCGATCTCGGCGCGTTGCTCGGGGGTGGGGGGGGTGGGCTGCTTGGCCAGCACATTCTGCATGTTGAGCATGCTGATGTTCATGGTCAGCGCCGACTGCATCAGCGTGTTGCGTTCCGATTCGCTCCAGCCAAATCGCTCGGCGACCAGGCAGGCCACAAACGCAGTCTGCAGAGAGTGCATCACCGCATAGCCCACGGGCTGGCCATGCAGCATCTCGAAGGAGCCGATCTCGATGTCGTCCCGCATCGCTTTCTGGATGGTCCCCGACAGCTGCTGGATCTCGGGCACGAAGGTCGGGCTGTCCGGGCGCAGCAGTACCTGGGCCACGCTTCTCAGGATGTTGGACCACAGCGTGAACGGGTCCATCTTGGCGCCGACGGCGCTTTCGGCGGCGTTGCGGGCATGCTGCTCGTACTCGTCCTGATCGACGTACATGCCACGCGCCAGCAGCGCGTCAATCTGGTCCTGGCTGGTGAGCACGAAGCCCTTGCTCAACAGCAACTGCCCGGGCTCGTTGTGGACGTTCCAGGGCAGAGGGTGGTTGAGGCGGATGTGCTGGGTGCACAGTCTCAGGAGCTTCATGGGCGACACTCACTACTGCAATTTCTTGCAGATTCGGACATTTGGCCGAAGATGTGTCGGGGGACAAACCCCCGGGTGTGTCGCCATTCGTGGACGATGTCACGCGAATGAGGGGGCTTGCTGCGACAAGTGATCAGGTGCCGGGATGGCCAAACAGCATCTGCCGGTCAAGGTGCAGCGGCACCTGACCACGCGGCAGGGCGGCCACCACCTTGAACGTGGGCTGGGTTGTGTCGCGTGCCAGCGGGGCGGGGAGGGGGTGGGCGTTGCGGTCCATCACGCTGTGCACGACCGGGCTGTCCGGTGTGGCGCCACGCCGTAGCACGATGGCGGTTTCGCCGTTGCGCAGCTTGACGAAGGTGCCGGGCGGAAAGATCCCCATCTCCTGCAGGATGGCGGTCACAAAGGGGTTGTCGGCCCCCCCGGCGCTGACGTGAAACTCCCGTGCCGCGACGTTGACGGCGATGGCCGCACGGGTGGCCCGGGGGCTCAGTTTGGCCAGGTAGACATCGGCATAGTGGATCATGCAGGCCAGCGGGCACAGTTCACGGTGCTGGCGCGGCAGGGCGTGACCGCCCGGGGTCACATGGTGATGGGTGATGGTGTCCAGCCAATCGGCATCGGTGATGCCGGCGGCCTCCAGCATGGCCCGGCCCCGGTGGGCATGCGAGGCGATCTCGGCGCGCTGGCGCGACGTGGGTGGGGTGGTCTGCGTGACCAGCGTGTTCTGCAGGTCCAGCATGGCGATGTTCATCGTCAGGCCTGCGCGCACCAGGGTGCGCCGGGCGCCCGGGCTCCAGCCGCAGCGCTCGGCCACCAGGGCGGACACCAGGGCCGTGCGCAGCGCGTGGGTGACGGCATAGCCGGCCGCGTCTTCGCCATGGAGCAGCGCGAAGACGCCAGCGTCTGGGTCCCGCGCCAGGGCCGCGAAAATGGCGTCGGCCAGGGCCTCCAGGCGTGGCGCGAAGCCCACCTCGTCGGGGTGGTGCAGCACATGCGCCGCCTGGGCCAGCAGGGTGTCCCAGCAGGCAATGGGGTCAGTGGTAACGGCGTCAGACATGCTCGATCTCTTGGTCAGGTCTCGGGGCTGTGGTGACGTCGTCATGCCGAGAGAGTCAGGCGGCCTGGTCGAGCAGGATGTCCGCCCGCAGCGAATGCGGGAAGGCTTTGGTGATCTTCACATCGATCAGCTGCCCCACCAGTCGCTCGCGCAGGGCCTGGGTGGGACCAGCGGCAAAGTTGACGATCCGGTTGCACTCGGTGCGGCCCATCAGCTCGCTCGGGTCTTTGCGGCTCGGGCCCTCCACCAGGATGCGCTGCGTCTGGCCCACCAGGGCCTCGCTGTAGCGCAGCACGTTGGATTCCAGATAAGCCTGCAGGGTTTGCAGACGTTGAAGCTTGACCTCGTGCGGCGTGTCGTCCTGCAGCGCGGCCGACGGGGTGCCGGGGCGGGCGCTGTAGATGAAGCTGAAGGACGCATCGAACTCCAGGTCGGTGGCCAGCTTCATCAGCTTGTCGAAGTCCTCGTCGGTCTCGCCAGGGAAGCCGACGATGAAGTCGGTCGACAGGCGGATGGTGGGACGCACGGCGCGCAGCTTGCGGATGGTGCTCTTGTACTCCAGCGCCGTGTAGCCGCGTTTCATGGCCATCAGGATGCGGTCAGAGCCGTGCTGCACAGGCAGGTGCACGTGGTTGACCAGCTTGTTGGTCTTGCCATAGACGTCGATCAGGCGCTGGCTGAACTCGTTGGGGTGGCTGGTGGTGAAGCGGATGCGCTCCAGGCCGGGCATCTCGGCCACGTACTCCAGCAGCATCGCAAAGTCGGCGATTTCGGTCGTGTCACCCATCTTGCCGCGGTAGCCATTGACGTTCTGGCCCAGCAGCGTGATCTCCTTGACACCCTGGTCGACCAGGTCGGCCACCTCGGTCAGCACGTCGTCAAACGGGCGCGAGACCTCTTCGCCACGGGTGTAGGGCACGACGCAGTAGCTGCAGTACTTGGAGCAGCCTTCCATGATGGAGACGAAAGCCGAGGCGCCTTCCTTGCGCGGGGGCGGCAGGTGGTCGAACTTCTCGATCTCGGGGAAGCTGATGTCGACCTGCGGGCGCTGGGAGGCCGCGCGCTGCGCCAGCATGGCGGGCAGGCGGTGCAGGGTCTGCGGGCCGAAGACCACGTCCACATAGGGTGCGCGCGCGATGATGGCCGCGCCTTCCTGGCTGGCCACGCAGCCGCCCACGCCGATCATCACGCCCTTGTCTTTGAGGTGCTTGACGCGGCCCAGGTCGGAGAACACCTTTTCCTGCGCCTTCTCGCGGATCGAGCAGGTGTTGAAGAGGATCAGGTCGGCTTCTTCGGGGTCGTTGGTGGGCGTGTAGCCTTGGGCAGCGTTCATGACGTCGGACATCTTGTCCGAGTCATATTCGTTCATCTGGCAGCCATAGGTCTTGATGTAGACCTTCTTGGTCTCGGGCGCGGTGCTCATGGGGCAGGTGGGGATCAGGGCTTGATCCAGGTGAAATTGATCGGGTCGTAGGTCCAGGTGGCGGCTTCCTTGGGCGTGCTCGGCCAGCGCTGGGCCAGCTCTTCAGGACGCAGGATCCACACGTTGAGCAACAGCCCGTACGGGTCGACCGTGTAGTTGACCTTGAACTTTTGCCCGGCCAGGGCGCCGGAGAGTTGCACCATGCCCTGGGGGTCACGGATGCGGGCGCCGGGGGCCAGGCGCATGGGCTCGCCATTGAGCAGGACTTCAGGCGGTTGGCCGAAGGTGACTTCTCCACGCAGGGAGTCCATCGGCAAGGTGCGCGTGACCTGGGCGCAGGTCAGCGCCGGGACAGCCAGGGCCGCAACGGCCAAGGCCGTCGAAAGACAGCGGGGCATGGTGTAGATCCAGGGGCTGTTGATCAAGCAACAATTTTACCCGCCGCAGCCCTGTCTGTGTGGGGGCTTTTCCGGGCCCGCCGTCCGAGGGTCAGGGGGCGGTGTTCAGCTCAGCCAGACGCTCCGGCGTGCCCACGTCCACCCAGGGCCCGGTGTAGAGGCGGCCGCTCAGGCGGTCGGCATCGATCGCCCGCTCCAGGCAGGGGCGCAGCGCTGCCTTCTCGCCGGGCTGGATGCCCGCCACCATGGCGGGTCGGTACAGTCCGATGGTGGAATAGGTGTAAGCCGGCGTGCCCGCCGCTGCTTGATCCTTGCGCTGCACGCGTCCGTCGGACGTGAGGGCAAAGTCGCCCTGCGGCACGTGGGCCGGGTTGGGCACCAGCCACATCTGGCCCCAGTCTTCGTCTTCGACGAAGGCCTGCGCGGCGCTCGCCTCAAATCGGAAACCCGGCACGAACACATCACCTGCCAGCACCCAGAATGCGTCGCCCAGCATCGGCAGGGTCTGGGCCATACCGCCAGCGGTTTCCAGCGCACCGCCGTGGTCGCGGCCTTCCATCGAGTAGGAAATGCGCAGCCCCCAGCGCGCGCCATCGCCCAGTGCGGCGGGGAACTGGTCTTCCAGGTGGGCCGTGTTGATCACCACCTCGCGCACGCCGTCGCGCGCCAAGGCTTCTAGGTGCCACACGATCAGCGGCTTGCCCTGCACGCTCAGCAGCGGCTTGGGTGTGACATCGGTGAGCGGGCGCATGCGTTCGCCGCGTCCGGCGGCCAGAATGAGGGCAGGCAGGTTGCGCATGGCGTCACTCGGCGGCGTGGGCAAAGGCCACCACATGGCTCAGGTCCAGGCGAATGCCGATGGCCTCACCGATGGCGTGGTCGTGGTGGGACGGGATGGCCGAGAGCACCTCGGTGCCATCGCTCAGGGCCAGGGTGTACAGAAACTCGGCACCTTTGAAAGCCTTGTGCAACACCCGTGCTTTCACCGGGCTGTCGTCGTCATGCACGACGTCGTCCGGTCGCATCAGCACGTCCACGCGGGTGCCCGGGGCGTGGGTCATCACGTCATCGGTGGCGAACACGGTCTGGTCGCCGGTGCTGTGGCCCACGTCCAGACGCAGGTGGTGTTCATCGACCACCACCGCCGGCACGAAGGCCCCCTGTCCCACAAAGTTGGCGACCCGGCGGTTGGCGGGCTGGTGATACAGGCCGTAGGCCGTGTCCCACTGCTGCAAGTGGCCATCGGCCATCACGCCGATGACATCGGCCATCGCAAAGGCCTCGTGCTGATCGTGGGTGACGAGCACGGCGGTGGTGTTCGTGGCCTTGAGGATGTCACGCACCTCGCCGGCCAGGCGCTCGCGCAGGGCCACGTCCAGGTTGGAGAAGGGCTCGTCGAGCAGGAGGATGCTGGGCTGCGGCGCCAGCGCGCGCGCCAGGGCGACGCGCTGCTGCTGGCCGCCGGAGAGTTCGTGCGGGAAGCGCTGTGCGGCATGGGCCAGGCCCACGGTGTCCAGCATCTCAGCCACGCGCTGATCGGCCTCGGCACGGCCCTTCAGGCCGAACCCGACGTTTTGCGCCACGGTCAGGTGCGGGAACAGCGCGTAGTCCTGAAACACCATGCCGATGCGGCGCTTCTCGGGGGGCGTGATCTGCCCCGGCGCGCTGAGCACCGTCCCGGCCAAGCGGATGGCGCCCGCGCTGATCGGCTCGAAGCCGGCGATGGCACGCAGCGCGGTGGTCTTGCCGCAGCCCGAGGGGCCCAGCAGGCAGGCGATGCCGCCCTGGGGCAGGGCAAAGCTCAGGTGTTCCAGGATGGTGCGTTTGCCATAGCGCAAGGCAATGTCGTCGACGACCAGCCAGGCGGTGCTGGGATCGGTGACCGGGGGCAGGGCAGTGGGGGCCGGGACGGGCATGAGGCAAACAGATTCGGAAACAGGCGATGAAACGATGATAATTCTCAATTCACCATGAAGCTGGCTGTCCCCTCTCTTTCTCCCTCGTCCGCGTCCTCCGTCCGGCCTTTCGCTGAGCGCTGGCGGGCCGGGTGGCTCACCGCCTGGGCATTGCTGGTCGGGGCCCTGGTGGCCCTGCCGGTGCTCGCGGTCATCAGCCACGTGCTCAGCACCGGCACCAGCGACACCTGGTCCCACCTGGTGTCCACCGTGCTGCCCGACTACCTCTGGTCCACCCTGTGGTTGTGCCTGGGGGTGGGTCTGGGTACCGCCAGCATGGGGGTGGGGGCGGCCTGGCTGGTCACACGCTACAACTTCCCGCTGCGGGGCACCCTGGAGTGGGCCCTGGTGCTGCCCCTGGCCGTGCCCGGCTACGTGATGGCCTACACCTACACCGACCTGCTGCAGTTTGTCGGGCCCGTGCAGACGGCGCTGCGCGACACCTTCGACTGGACACGGGCCGACTACTGGTTCCCCGATGTGCGCTCGCTGGGCGGCGCGGTGATCCTGTTCTCGCTGGTGCTCTACCCCTATGTGTACATGCTGGCGCGCACCGCCTTTCTGGAGCGGGCCGGGGGCATGCTCGAAGTCGGGCGTTCGCTGGGCCTGGGGCCCTGGGCCAGCTTCTGGCGCGTGTCCTTGCCGCTGGCGCGTCCGGCCATTGCCGCGGGCGTCTCGCTGGCGCTGATGGAAACGCTGGCCGACTTCGGGGCCGTGTCCTACTTCGGCGTGCAGACCTTCACCACCGGCATCTACCGCGCCTGGTTCTCGCTCGGTGACCGGGTGGCGGCCGCGCAGTTGGCCACGGCCTTGCTCGGCTTCGTCATCCTGGTGCTGGCCTTCGAGCGCCTGTCACGCGGCCGCGCCCGTTTCCATGACACGACCCTGCGCCGAGCCCGCTTCCAGGCGCGACGCCTGCGGGGCGTGCGCGCGGCGCTGGCCGTCATCGCCTGCCTGATCCCGCTGGTGGCCGGCTTCCTGCTGCCGGCCGGCATCCTGCTGGAGATGGCGATCACCGAAGGCGACGCGCAGTTTGGCGCCCGCTTCATCGAATTGGCCACCAACAGCGTCACCGTGTCCGGCCTCACCGCCTTGATCGCCGTGAGTCTGGCGCTGCTGCTGGGCTACGCGGCCCGTCTGCGCGCCAAGTCCTGGCTGGTGCGCAGCGTGCACCGTCTGGGGGGGCTGGGCTATGCCTTGCCGGGCACCGTCATCGCGGTCGGGGTGCTCATCCCGGTCTCTCGCATCGACAACGTGCTCACCAACTGGTTGATCGCCCATTGGGGCTGGCAGTCTGGCCTGGTGCTCACCGGTGGCATTGCCGGCCTGGTGTACGCCTGTGTGGTGCGCTTCCTCACGCCCGCCGTGCAGTCGGTCGATGCGGGCCTGCTCAAGATCACGCCCAGCATGGACAACGCGGCGCGCAGCCTGGGCCTGAGTCCGGCGGCCACCTTGCGTCGCGTGCACTTTCCGCTCTTGCGCGGCAGCCTGCTGACGGCCACCTTGCTGGTTTTCATCGACGTGATGAAGGAGCTGCCCGCCACCTTGGTGATGCGCCCCTTCAACTTCGACACCCTGGCCACACAGGCCTACACGCTCGCCTCCGACGAGCGCCTGGCCGAGGCCTCCACCGCGGCGCTGGCCATCGTGGTGGTGGGGCTGCTGCCCCTGATTGTGCTCAGTCGCGAGATCGCCAAAGCCCGTCAGGGCTCGTCGACCCCGCACTGATCCTCAACGCCAGCCAGCGCGATCGAAGGCCTTCTGCGCCTTGGCCGCATTGCGGGCCAGGTCGCCCACCGGCAAGGTGTCGGGCTTGAACGTGCCCAGTGCCTTCAGGGCCGGGTTGTCGATCTTCACCGTGTTGACGGCCGGCCACTCGTTGTTGCCATCGGCGAAGTAGGCCTGGGCCTTGTCGCTGCTCAGGTACTCCATGAACTTGACGGCGGCGGCACGGTTCGGAGCAGTCTTGATGATGCCCGCGCCCGAGATGTTGATGTGCGTGCCCCAGGTCTTCTGGTTCGGCCACACCACGCCCAGCGACTCCACCACCTTGCGGTCTTCCGGCTTGGTCGAGCGCATCAGGCGCGCCAGATAGTAGCTGTTGGAGATCGTGACGCCGCATTCGCCAGCGGCCACGGCTTTGAGCTGGTCGGTGTCGCCACCCTTGGGCGCGCGTGCGAAGTTCGCCACCAGGCCACGCGCCCAGTTTTCGGTCTGGGCCTCGCCCTCGTGCGCGATCATGGCTGCCCCCAGCGACAGGTTGTAGGGGTGTGAGCCGGAGCGCACGCACACCTGATCCTTCAGGCGTGGGTTGGCCAGGTCGGCATAGGTCTGCACCCACTCGGCCTTCACAGCCCGCTTGTTGTAGGCAATGAGGCGCGCGCGCGTCGAGAACGCGATCCACGTCGGGGTGCGCAGATGGTCAGGGATGCGGGCGTTGAGCACCTTCGACGAAATCGGCTGGAACAGGCCCAGGCTGTCGGCGATTTCCAGGCGGGCTGCGTCCACCGTGATCAGGATGTCGGCCGGGGAGTTCGCGCCTTCATTCTTGATGCGCTCGAGCAGCTCATCTTCTTTGCCATCGAGGCGGTTGACCTTGATGCCTGTTTGTTTGGTGAAGTCGTTGTACAGCGCCTCGTCCGTCTGATAGTGGCGGGCCGAGTAAATGTTGAGCTCCGCATCGGCGGCGTGGGTGGTGCCCTGACAGGCCAGTGCAATCAGGGTGAGGGCCGCAAAGCGAGGGGTCAGACGAGCCATGTGACAGCTTTCTTGTGAGTGGATGAAGAGGGGCCGCAGGCCCGACCTGACATGCCATCAAAGATAACAGGAATCATTCGTATTGTCATGCTCTGGAGCATCATCTGAACGCCTCATTTTGGTGCAATTGCTTGACCGGCTTGCTCACCTGTTGCCCACGATCGCACCATGGTGGGGTCCGCTATGCCAGAATGTTCGACCCGCTTTTCACAAATGCACCTCGGTGGTGCCCACATCATGAAAATTCAGTCGCTGGACAGCTTTCTGAGCCAAGTTGCGGCCCGCAACCCCGGCCAACCCGAATTCCTCCAGGCCGTCACCGAGGTGATGGACAGCCTGTGGCCCTTCATCGAGCAGAACCCCAAGTATGCCGAGCAGAGCCTGTTGGAGCGACTGGTCGAGCCAGAGCGCACCATCATGTTCCGCGTCTCCTGGGTCGATGACCGTGGGCAGGTTCAGGTCAACCGCGGCTATCGCATCCAGCACAGCTCGTCCATCGGTCCCTACAAGGGCGGCATCCGCTTCCACCCCTCGGTCAACCTGTCCATCTTGAAGTTCCTGGCTTTCGAGCAGACCTTCAAGAATGCCCTGACCACGCTGCCCATGGGTGGCGGCAAGGGCGGCTCCGATTTCGATCCCAAGGGCAAGAGCCAGGGCGAAATCATGCGCTTCTGCCAAGCCTTCGTCAGCGAGCTGTTCCGCCATGTGGGCGCGGACACCGACGTGCCGGCGGGTGACATCGGCGTGGGCGGCCGTGAAGTCGGTTACATGGCCGGCATGTACAAAAAGCTCAGCAACCGCGCCGACTGCGTCTTCACCGGCAAGGGCCTGAGTTTCGGCGGCTCGCTGATCCGTCCGGAAGCCACCGGCTACGGCACCGTCTACTTCGCCGAAGAAATGCTCAAGCTCAAGGGCCGCAGCTTCGAAGGCATGCGCGTCAGCGTCTCTGGTTCGGGGAACGTGGCCCAGTATGCGGTCGAGAAGGCCATGGCCCTGGGCGCCAAGGTCGTCACCGTGTCCGACTCCAGCGGCACCGTGTACGACGAAGCAGGCTTCACCCCCGCCAAGCTCGCCGAGCTGATGGAAGTGAAGAACCACCTCTACGGTCGCGTGGGTGACTATGCCAAGCGCGTGCCGGGCGCCGCCTTCCTGGAAGGTGTGCGTCCTTGGGACATCCCGGTCGATGTGGCCCTGCCTTGCGCCACCCAGAACGAGCTGGACGGCAAGGACGCCCAGACCTTGGTTAAGAACGGCGTCATCTGCGTGGCCGAAGGCGCGAACATGCCCTCCACGCTGGAGGCTGTCCATGTCTTCGAAGGCAATGGCATTCTCTACGCTCCAGGCAAGGCCTCGAATGCTGGCGGCGTCGCCACCTCGGGTCTGGAAATGAGCCAGAACGCCATCCGTCTGTCCTGGACCCGCGAAGAAGTCGATGCCCGCCTGCTGGGCATCATGCGCAGCATCCATGACGTCTGCGTGCGTTACGGCCGTCGCGCGGATGGTTCGGTCAGCTACGTCAACGGCGCCAACGTGGGCGGCTTTGTCAAGGTGGCCGACGCCATGCTCGCACAGGGCGTGATCTGATCGCTTGACCGATCCGAGCGCCCTTGTGCGCGCTCAGCGGATCTGTGGGACCTCTCGCAGATCCGCCGCACTCAATTTGAACGCCGCCACGGTGTTCACCAGGTTGCGGGCCTGATTGCTCAGGCTCTCGGCGGCGGCAGCACTCTCTTCGACCAGCGCCGCATTCTGTTGCGTGGCGGCGTCCATCTGACTGACAGCCTGCCCGACCATCGACACGCCTTCGCTTTGCTCCACGCTGGCCTGGCTGATCTCGCTCACGATGTCGCGCACGCGGCTGATCGCCTGCACCACCTCGCTCATCGTGGCGCCCGCGTGGTTCACCTGACGCGACCCGGCCTCGACGCGCTCCACACTGGCCGCGATCAGGCTGCGGATCTCGCGCGCGGCTTCTGCCGAGCGTTGCGCCAGCGAGCGCACCTCGCCCGCCACCACCGCAAAGCCTCGCCCCTGTTCGCCCGCCCGTGCCGCTTCCACGGCCGCATTCAAGGCCAGGATGTTCGTCTGGAACGCAATGCCGTCGATCACACCGATGATGTCGGCAATGCGCCGTGAGCTGTCGTTGATGCCCTTCATGGTGTCCACCACCTCGGCCACCACGGTGCCCCCGCGGGTGGCCACTTCCGACGCACCCTGGGCCAGCAGATTGGCCTGGCGGGCGTTGTCGGCGTTCTGGCGCACGGTCACGCCCAGCTCTTCGGTCGAGCTGGCGGTTTGCTGCAGGTTGCCGGCGGTCTGCTCGGTGCGTTGGCTCAGGTCCGCGTTGCCTGCCGCCACCTGCGACGACGCCACCTGGATGCTGTCGGCCGACTCCAACACCTCCGAGATCACTCGGATCAGGTTGGCGCGCATCAGCTCCATGTGATTGAGCAGCTGCGCGATTTCGTCACGGCCATCTGTATAGGAGCTTTGGGTCAGGTCACCCGACGCAATCGCTTTGGTGCTCTCATCCGCGCGCACAAAGCCTTGGCGCATGCGCCGCAACACATACAGCGCCAGAAGACTGGCCGGCAGTCCCAGGCCGATCGCCATGGCCACAAACGCTGCCGTGGCGAACTGGTGGCGCTCATCAGCGGCCTTGGCCGACTCGCTGGCCGCCGTTTGCTGATACGCGTTCAGGTCGTTCAGCGTTTTCAGCAGCGCTTCGCCTTCGGTGCGACCTGCCACCAGGTACTTGGCCATCACATTGGGGGCGAAGTTGCCCTGCTGCACGGCTTGCAGGGTTGCATCGGTTTGGATGCGCCACGCTTGGCGGGCGGCATCCACCTGCTGGATCAAGGTCTGCTCGGCCTCATCTGGCTGGCCTTCACGCACCGCCGTCCACAGGCGCTCGATCTCCGTGCGCCGCTTCGCGAAGTTGTCCAGATGCACCGTGGTGGCGTGGTCGTGAACACCTGCCAGTTGGCCGGATGGGTCGTGCTGGAACATCAGCAGGACTTCCATGCGGTTGCGCGTGGCCTGATCGGCCATCTGCGCCAACTGGTCGGCCTTGCGCATGCGCTTGCCGTGCACCTCGTGCAAGCTGTTGGCCGCGCTGCCCAGGCCCAGCCATGCCAGCAGCGCCAAGGCGCCAAAGGAAACCCAGAAGGCGACGATGATGCCGCCGAAGTACTGAACGATCTTGATGTTTTTGAGCATGTGCAGTCGGTGATCGGCTTGCCGGGGCAAGGGGTGAAACATTTGTTACATGCTACCGACGCCCTGCGTCATCCCGACACGAGTCACCCAAATCTTGCTGCACATCAAGTTTGCACCGTGCGTTCTGGACGTTTCAGTCGCGCGAATGCCACAACGCAAAAAGCCACCTCGAGGGTGGCTTGGTGTCCAAATCGCTGTCGCGTCTGGAAGAATTCTGGTGGCGCTTCAGGGATTCGAACCCCGGACCTGCGGATTATGATTCCGTCGCTCTAACCGGCTGAGCTAAAGCGCCATCAAGACCTAAAGTATATGCCGACTTTTCGCCGTCGTGCAAGGTGTGTCGCAAAAAATCTTCGTCGCATCGCGCACCCTTGAAAAAACAAGGACCGCCGCCATCTCTCGGCCCATCCGTTAACGCAACTCTTGCAACCCTTTCGTCTGCATCAGAACCAGCCATGACCAAGCAAACCCATTCCTTCCAGGCCGAAGTCAAGCAACTGCTGCACCTGGTCACGCACGCCCTGTACTCCAACAAGGAAATTTTCCTGCGCGAGCTGATCTCCAACGCCTCCGACGCCTGCGACAAGCTGCGCTTCGAAGCGCTTGACCACAGCGCCCTGTACGAAGACGCGCCCAATCTGGACGTGCGCGTGCTCGTCGACAAGGCCAACCGCACCGTCACCATCCGTGACAACGGCATCGGCATGAGCGCGCAAGAGGCCATCGACCACCTCGGCACCATCGCCAAGAGCGGTACCAAGGACTTCATGGGCCGCCTCTCGGGCGACCAGAAGAAAGACGCCCAGCTCATCGGCCAGTTCGGTGTGGGCTTTTACAGCGGCTACATCGTGGCTGACCGCATCACCGTCGAATCGCGCCGCGCGGGCCTGAAGGCCGAAGAGGGCGTGCGCTGGAGCAGCGAAGGCACCGGCGACTTCGAGGTCGACGCCATCACCAAGCCCGCCCGCGGCACCGACATCATCTTGCACCTGCGCGAAGGCGAAGACGAGTTCCTCACGGCTTGGAAGCTGCGCGGCATCATCGGCAAGTACTCCGACCACATCTCCCTGCCCATCCTGATGCAAAAGGAAGAGTGGGACCAGGACAAGGGTGAGTACGTCGTCCAGGACGAGTGGGAAACCGTCAACCAGGCGGCCGCCCTGTGGTCGCGCAGCAAGAGCGACATCACCCCCGAGCAGTACCAGGATTTCTACAAGCAGATCAGCCACGACAGCGAAGACGCGCTGGCCTACACGCACAATCGTGTCGAAGGCCGCAGCGAATACACCCAGCTGCTCTACGTGCCCGCCAAGGCCCCGTTCGACCTGTGGAATCGCGACAAGCGTGGCGGCCTCAAGCTCTACGTCAAGCGCGTCTTCATCATGGACGACGCCGAAGCCCTGCTGCCCAACTACCTGCGCTTCGTCAAGGGCGTGATCGACTCGGCCGACCTGCCGCTCAACGTCAGCCGCGAGATCTTGCAGGAAAGCCGCGACGTCAAGGCCATCCGCGAAGGTTGCACCAAGCGCGTGCTGTCCATGCTCGAGGAGCTGGCCCACCACGAAGACCAGGCCAAGCGCGACCAGTACGCGTCCTTCTGGACCGAGTTCGGGTCGGTGCTCAAGGAAGGCATTGGCGAAGATTTTGCCAACAAGGAGCGCCTGGCCAAGCTGTTCCGCTTCGCCTCCACGCACGACGACACCGGTGCCCAGAGCGTGTCGCTGGCGGACTATGTGTCGCGCATGAAGGAAGGCCAGGATGCCATCTACGTCATCACCGCCGACAGCCAGACCGCCGCCAAGAGCAGCCCGCAGTTGGAGCTCTTCAAGAAAAAGGGCATCGAGGTGCTGCTGCTGACCGACCGCGTTGACGAGTGGCTGCTCTCGCACCTCTACGACTTCGAGGGCAAGCCGCTGCAGAACGTCACCAAGGGTGCGGTCGACCTCGGCAAGCTGCAGGACGAGGAAGAAAAGAAGAAGGCCGAAGAAGCTGCGGCCACCTTCAAGCCCGTGCTGGAGCGCCTGCAAACCGCCTTGGGTGACCGTGTCAAGGAAGTGCGCGTCACCACCCGCCTGGTGGACTCACCGGCCTGCCTGGTGACCGAGTCGGGCGACATGAGCGCACACTTGGCGCGACTGCTGAAGCAAGCCGGTCAGGAGGCTCCCGAGGTCAAGCCCATCCTGGAGGTGAACCCCGAGCACGCCCTGGTCAAGAAGCTGGACGCCAGCGCCCACTTCGATGACCTGGCGCACATCCTGTTCGACCAAGCCCTGCTGGCCGAAGGGGGTCAGCTGGAAGACCCGGCTGCCTATGTGCGTCGTGTCAACGCGCTGCTGCTGAACGCGTCGGTCTGAGCTCGTCCAGGGGCGCGGGCGCCGAGCCCGTGACCCCGTCAAAGCGGCTGTCGAACGCAAAAAAGGAGTCCTGCGCAAAGCTGGACTCGGCCCACAAGGCCGCACGTTCGGCGCGCCGCTCCTTGAGCTTGCGTGCCAGTTGATCGCCCGCATCGTTGAACTCATCGCCCGGGCGCTCATGCTGCGGGGTGGCGACATCCTGCCCCAAGGCCCAGGCGGCCATCAAGGCGCCTTGCGGCCACTGACCGGGGCGGCAGCGCAGATAGCGCACGCGACACGCCTCCAGGGTGGCTTCCTTGAGTTTTTGCGAGCGCCCCGTGGAGCGGGGGGCGGGCGACTGAGACTCCAGGTCGATGGCCGAGATCACCACCCCGTTGGGTGTGCACACCAGCAGGGACACATTGAGGGCCTGCAGTCGGTCGTACCAGGCGCGGGCGTCACGGGTGTCGGCGGCCTGGCAAAAGCGCAGCACATTGACTTTGGCGAACACCACGTGCTGAGGCAGTGTGGCCTGCAATTCTCGGAACAGGGCGCGCTCGTGGGCATTCAGCAGCGGGCGCGCTTGCAGATTCCAGCGCTTGGGCCAGTTTTGGTGGCGTGCCCGGGTGACATAGGCATGCCCGGCCCAGCCCAACAGCAAACCGCCGATCAAGGCTGACGCACACACTAGCCATAACCACGCACTCGACGCCATGCCGCTCTCCGTTCAACGGTGGGATGGTACGACGCCCGTCTGACGATGGAAACCCCTCCGCCGAGGGGTTCGTCAAGGATCAGGACGAGGTCATCAGCATGCGCAGCCAGTCGCTGATGTGCATCACGCGGTACTTCACGCGGTAGATCACCTCGGCCGCCAGCGATTGCAAGGAGCTGTCGAGGTGGCTGCCCACGGTGTCAGGCGGCAGTTTCAGCCATGCCTGAGAGTCGGGGCCATCTTGTTCGATCACCGCCCCCGCCTTGGCCGCAATGCGCAGCATCGGGGCGTTCTCGCTCAGTGCGTGAATCATCATGTGGGTGGCGTGCTGGTTGCGCGCATGGGTGATGGCATGCTGAAACAGGCGCATGCCCAGGCCCTTGCCGCGCCCGGATGGCAGCACCGACACGCCGAACTCCATCGCGCGGGTGTCGGGGTGGGCCTCGTGCGGGCCATGGCCGGGCAGCGCGGCCAGGTGGGCCACGGCCACCAAGCGCAGCTTGCGGTCAAAAATGCCGAACACCTCGTCGCGCTTGAAATCAATCGAGGCCACGTACTGGGTCATCTGGTGCTGCGTGGCGGGGAAGCCGAAACGCAGATAGCGATCCCGTTCGTCCAAGTGGAGCAGGTGATCCAGGATGCGGCGACGGTGCCGGGCGTGCAGGTCACGGATCGGCACCCAGTGTTCGCCATGCAGGCCAGACTTTGGATTCGGTGCGCCCAGGTCCGGCCCCAGTCCGAATCGATCCAGATCGGAGCTTGGCTTGATGGCAGTCATCGCTGACCCCTTTCTGAACCTGTGAAACGCATGTCTCGTTGTGCCGTGTTGCAATGCATCATAACCTAGGGTTAACACCAATGCGACAGACGTGTCGCGCCTCCCACGCCTCAATGCAGATCAAGTCTAGTGGCGTCGGCGGCCCTGGCGAGCGTTCTGTGAGGTACTTTTGCGGGCAAAGTTTGCAAGGCTCTGCCAAAGCGGGCTATACTGCGCGATTCCCGACATGGTTGCCGGGAGGGTTGTGTGCACGAAACTGCGCGCAATCGGGGACGCAGGCCAAGACGCTGGGACACGCATTGAGTGCACCGCAGGTCCGCCGCCCGTTGCTTGAGAGGCCACCACATCCTAAGAAGTGGTTCCAATGGCGACAGTCAACCAGTTTTTTACCAAGGAAATCTCATGAAGACCTTCAGCGCCAAGCCGGCCGAAGTGAAGCACGAGTGGTTTGTGATCGACGCCACCGACAAGGTGCTCGGACGAGTGGCCAGCGAAGTCGCTCTCCGTCTGCGCGGCAAGCACAAGGCCATTTACACGCCTCACGTGGACACCGGCGATTTCATCGTCATCGTCAACGCCGACAAGATCCGCGTCACTGGCACCAAGGCCAACGACAAGGTTTACTACCGTCACTCGGGCTTCCCCGGCGGCATCTACGCCACGAAGTTCAAGGACATGCAAGCCAAGCACCCTGGCCGCGCCATCGAGAAGGCCGTCAAGGGCATGCTGCCCAAGGGTCCCCTGGGCTACGCCATGATCAAGAAGCTGAAGGTCTATGCAGGCGGTGAGCATCCTCACGCAGCCCAGCAGCCCAAGGCCCTGGAAATCTAAGGAGCGGCCACATGATTGGTAACTGGAACTACGGCACCGGCCGTCGCAAGTCGTCCGTCGCCCGCGTCTTCATCAAGAAGGGCACTGGCCAGATCATCGTCAACGGCAAGCCGGTCGAGCAGTACTTCGGCCGTCAAACCTCGATCATGATCGTCAAGCAGCCTCTGGCGCTGACCAACAATGTCGAAGCCTTCGACATCAAGGTGAACGTGCACGGTGGTGGCGAATCCGGTCAAGCCGGCGCTGTGCGCCACGGCGTGACCCGCGCTCTGATCGACTTCGACGCGACGTTGAAGCCTGAACTGAGCCGCGCTGGTTTCGTGACCCGCGACGCTCGTGAAGTCGAACGTAAGAAGGTCGGTCTGCACGGCGCGCGTCGTCGGAAGCAGTTCAGCAAGCGCTGATCCTTCAGGGTGCTCCGCCTGGTTTTCTGCCGGGCTGGACTCCCGATCAAAACCCGCTCAAGGCCCTGCCTTCGGCGGGTTTTTTCATGGGCATTTCATGGGCCTTTGAGCGGGACATCCGTCCGCTGGTCCACGGGTGTCATGAATGTTTCCTAGAATGGCGGTTTTCCCGCAGGTGTCAGTGGTTGGGCCACTGGTGCCGCTGAGGCTGAAAGGTTGAGAGATGATCAAAGTCGGTATCGTGGGTGGCACGGGCTACACCGGGGTCGAATTGCTGCGTTTGCTGTCCCAGCACCCCCAGGTTCAACTGCAGGCCATCACCTCGCGCAAAGAGGCCGGGCTGCCGGTGGCCGACATGTACCCCAGCCTGCGCGGGCATGTCGATCTGGCTTTCGTGACGCCCGATGACGCCAAGCTGACCGAGTGCGACGTGGTCTTCTTCGCCACCCCGCATGGCGTGGCCATGGCCCAGGCGCGCGAACTGCTGGCGGCGGGCGTCAAGGTCATCGACCTGGCGGCTGACTTCCGTCTCCAGGACACTGCCGTGTTCGAGCAGTGGTACGGCATGCCCCACAGCTGTCCCGACATCCTGGCCGAAGCCGTCTACGGCCTGCCCGAGCTGAACCGCGAGGCCATCAAGAAGGCGCGCGTCATCGGCAACCCCGGTTGCTACCCCACGTCCGTGCAACTGGGCTGGGCCCCGCTGCTCAAGAGCAAGCTGGTCGAGCCCACGCACCTGATTGCCAACTGCGCCTCGGGCGTCTCCGGCGCCGGGCGCAAGGCCGAGGTCGGTGCCTTGCTGGCCGAAGCGGGTGACAACTTCAAGGCCTATGGCGTGAAGGGGCACCGTCACGGTCCGGAAATCAACCAGCAACTGCGCACCATTGCGGGCGACGACAGCGTCAACTGTCTGTTCGTGCCGCATTTGCTGCCCATCATCCGAGGCATCCACTCCACCCTGTACGGCCGACTGACACCCGAAGGCCAGGCCGCCGATCTGCAGGCGCTGTTCGAGTCCTTTTACGCCGGCGAGCGCTTTGTCGACGTGCTGCCAGCGGGCAGCGCACCGGAGACCCGCAGCGTGCGCGCCAGCAACACCGTGCGCATCGCGGTGCACAAGCCCCAACCCGACACTGTCATGGTGCTGGTGGTGGAGGACAACCTGACCAAGGGTGCATCCGGTCAGGCTGTGCAGTGCATGAACCTCATGTGTGGCCTCGACGAGCACCTGGGGCTGACCCACGTGCCTGTGTTGCCCTGAGGTCCGGACGCGGGCACCCAAAGCCCGCGTTCATGGCAAGGTCGGGGCGCTTCATGTCATCATGAATCACCTTGTGGCATCTCTTGTCCGGGCGTGGCTGCGCACCTGTGCGGCACAATGCGCCTTCAGGCAGGGCCTTGCCATTCGCGCCTGCAAGAATTGACTGTTGATTTCGGAGCACAACCCCATGACCGCCGTAGCTGAAACCTCTGCCGACACCTTCTCGTCCGATCTGCCCGCGCCCATCGTCTTCACCGACGCGGCCGCTGGCAAGGTGGCCGAGCTTGTGGCCGAAGAGGGTAACCCTGATCTGAAGCTGCGCGTGTTCGTGCAGGGTGGCGGTTGCTCGGGCTTTCAGTACGGTTTCACCTTCGACGAACTCGTCAACGAAGACGACACGAAGATGGAAAAGAACGGCGTGACCCTGCTGATCGACGCCATGAGCCTGCAGTACCTGGTGGGTGCCGAAATCGACTACAAGGACGATCTGGAAGGCGCTCAGTTCGTCATCCGCAACCCCAACGCCCAGACCACCTGCGGCTGCGGCTCCAGCTTCTCGGTCTGATCAGCGCGCTGGGTACAGCGCACCCAGCACGCGGGGCCCACGCGCTCCGGTGACGGCCGGCACGTTGCCGGCCAAACGCTGCAAATGGGTCCAGGCCAGCCAGGCAAACGCCGCGGCCTCCACCTGCATCACATCCAGCCCATGGGTGTCAGAGCGCCCCACGCGCACGAGCGGCAATTGCTCGCCCAGGCGCCGCATCAGGTCGCCATTGAGGGCGCCGCCCCCACACACCACCACATCGCCGGCATCGGCCGCGTGCTCACGCAAGGCCAGCGCCGCACTGCGTGCGGTCAGTTCGCACAAGGTGGCTTGCACATCGCGCGCCAGGGCCGCATCGGCCTGTGGACCGTCGGTCAAGCCGTGCGGGGCCAGCCAGCGTGTCAGCCACTCGGCGTTGAACAGGTCCCGCCCGGTGCTTTTTGGGGGGGCTTGATGGAAGAAGGGGTCGGCCAGCGCATCGGCCAGCCAGTCTTCGCGCACTTCGCCGCCCGCGCCCCATTCGCCATTGGCATCGAAGGCGTGGCCGGTCTGCAGGTCGCACCACATGTCCAGCAGGGCATTGCCCGGCCCCGTGTCAAAGCCGAGCGGGATCTGGCCGGGGCGCAAGATGCTCACATTGGCCATGCCGCCGATGTTGAGCACCGCCACGGTTTCATCCGGGCGTCCAAAGATGGCCTGATGGAATGCCGGCACCAGCGGCGCACCCTGGCCTCCGGCGGCCACGTCACGGCTGCGAAAGTCCGCCACCACATCGATGCCAGTCAACTCGGCCAGCAAGGCGGGTTGATTGAGTTGCAGTGTGTAGCCCTGGTCGGGGCGGTGGCGCACGGTTTGTCCGTGGGCGCCAATGGCCTGAATCTCGGCAGGGGGCACCTGCGCTTGCTGACACACGGCCTCGATCACGGTGGCGTAGACCACCGCCAGGGCTTGCGCGGCCAGGGCGCTGCGGTGCAGTTCGTCGTCCCCGGGGGTGTTCAGGTCCAGCAAGGCCTGGCGTAGCGCCGGTGGAAAGGGGCGATGAGCGTGGGCCAGGGTGCGCCACTGGCCGTCGTCGTGGCACATCAGGACGCCATCCACGCCGTCCAGTGAGGTGCCAGACATCAAGCCGATGTAGAGCTCAGAAAAAAGCCCGCTGACGCGGGCTGAGGGGGTGTGAATGTGCGTCATTCAAATCGGGCGCCAAGTTGCAGGCCGGCTGTTTGCAAGGTGTCGGCACGCTCCAAACGCTGAGCCACGGACACGGCCATGGTGCGGAACTTGGCCAGCGACTGGGGTGACAGCTGGAGACTTTCTGAAGCGCGTGCCACCTGCATGGGGTCGACCTGCTTGCCGCCGAGCTTGAACTCGAAGTGCAGATGGGGCCCGGTGGCCCAACCGGTGGCGCCAACGGCACCAATCAACTGACCTTGCTCTATGCGCGCGCCGCGGCGGGCGTCAATGCGGCTGAGGTGAGCGTAGACCGTGCTGCGGCCGCCGCTGTGCTCCACCTGCACGACGTTGCCGTAGCCGTTTTGCCAACCCGAGAAGGTCACCACGCCATCGCCGACGCTGCGCACCGGGGTACCCGTGGGCGCGCCAAAGTCGACACCCAGGTGGGCGCGCATGGTTTTGTGGATGGGGTGGAAGCGCATCGCGAAACCAGAGGTCACGCGCGAGAATGCCAGGGGCGATGCCAGGAAGGCGCGCGTGGTGGAGCGCCCGTTCAAATCGAAATACGCACCCTTGCGACCGGCTTCCTGAAACCACACGGCGTCGTGCGATGTACCTTTGTTGATGAAGCGCGCTGCCAGCACACGGCCGTGGCTGCTGCCCCAGGTGATGGGCTCACCATCGGCCAAGTGGGCTTCGTACAGCACGCTGAAGGCATCGCCCTTGCGCAACTCGCGACGGAAGTCGATCTCGTTGCCAAAGATTTCGGCGATCTGGTTGGTCACGCCGTCTGGAATCTGGGCATCGTCGGCCGCAGCAAACAGTGAGGAGCGGATCATGCCCGAGCCCAGTTGCGTGCTGGCTTCCAATGGGGCGATTTCCTGCTTGACGACGAAGCTGCGGCGGGTGGCGTCGCGCTCGATGGTCAGGCGGGTGAAATGCGTCTCGAAATCGCCGTTGGCCGCCGCCGGTCCACGCACCACCAGTTGCTTCAGTTGACCATCTTCCACGATGGCCTTCACTGACTTGCCTGTGCGACCTTGCAGCAGCGTGCCTGCCACCGGGTCCTGACGGATGAACTGTGCGGCCTGAGCATCGCTCACGCCCAGACGTTGCAGCAAGCTGTCGACGGTGTCGGCCGAGCGTGTGACATCGCTGCGATAGAGAGCCAGGGACTGTCCGTCGAGTTGCAGCAATTGTTCTTGCAGCGCAGGAGCCTGAATGCTTTCGCTGATCTGGGTGACCACCGGTGCGGGGGCTTGCGGCAGGGCGGCCAGCGGGGCCACACCAAACGCCGTCATGGCCGAACCCGCGAGCACCGTCAACACCGCTGCGCTGACGCGGCGGGGGTGGCGGTGAACCATGCTTTGCAGAGCGGTGGCGGCGGAGACGATCGAGTCGAGGCGAGAAGGCCGGGTGGCCTGGTACTGCTTGGACGTTTTCAAACTCGATTTCTCCTCAAACCTGGTGGTGAGGACGCCGTCCTCTAAAATCAGCCCGCGCTGCATGCAAAGTGCATGCCTTGGGCGCCCACAATCTTTTGAGTATAGCCCCCTAAAGAGGGTGCTGTGCTGCTGATTTCCACTGATCGGTCCATCATGTCGCAACCCGAAAAAAACACCGCCAATCAGCCTGACTTTCCTGTAACTGAACGTGTGCGGGAGGCGCTGGCCGTTACCCAGCGCGGCGTGGACGAATTGCTGCCCGAGGCCGAGTGGGTGCGCAAACTGGCCCGATCTGAAGCCACGGGCGTGCCCCTGCGCATCAAGCTCGGCCTGGACCCGACGGCACCCGACATCCACCTGGGGCACACCGTGGTGCTCAACAAGCTGCGCCAGTTGCAGGATCTGGGGCACACGGTGATTTTCCTGATCGGGGACTTCACTTCCTTGATCGGCGATCCGTCCGGGCGCAACACCACGCGCCCTCCCTTGACGGCAGAGCAGATCAAGCACAACGCGGAAACCTACTACCGGCAGGCCAGCCTGGTGCTGGACGACAGCAAGACCGAGGTTCGCTACAACAGCGAATGGTGCGACGCCTTGGGCGCGCGCGGCATGATCCAGCTGGCCAGCCGTTACACCGTGGCCCGCATGATGGAGCGCAACGACTTCCACGACCGCTTCCATGCCGGCACCTCCATCAGCGTTCATGAGTTCCTCTATCCGCTGATGCAGGGTTACGACTCGGTCGCCTTGAAGTCCGACCTGGAAATGGGCGGCACCGACCAGAAGTTCAACCTGCTGATGGGGCGCCACCTGCAGGCCGAATATGGTCAGGAGGCTCAGTGCGTTCTCACCATGCCCTTGCTGGAAGGTTTGGACGGCGTCGAGAAGATGTCCAAGTCCAAGAACAACTACATCGGCATCAGCGAAGCGCCCAACACCATGTTTGCCAAGCTGATGAGCATCAGCGACGAGCTGATGTGGAAGTACTTCACTTTGCTGAGTTTCCGCCCCATGGCCGAGATTGAGCGCCTGAAGGCCGAATGCGCGGCTGGTCGCAACCCGCGTGATGCCAAGGTGCTGCTGGGCCAGGAGATCGTCAACCGCTTCCACAGTGCGCAAGCCGCCGAAGACGCCTTGACGGACTTCGTCAACCGCGCACGCGGCGGTGTGCCCGACGACATCCCGGCGGTTGCGCTGAGCTTGCCCGATGACGGCGCCGGTCTGGGCATTGGTGCGTTGCTCAAGCAGGCGGGGCTGGTGCCGTCCACCAGCGAAGCGGTGCGCATGATTGAGCAGGGCGGCGTGAAGGTGGACGGCGGTGCGGTGCGAGACAAGGCCTTGAAGCTGCCGGCCGGGACCTATGTGGTGCAAGTGGGCAAGCGCAAGTTCGCCCAAGTGACTCTAAAAGGGTGATTTGACGTCACCAAGGGGTTGCCCCGACGCCTGAATGCGGGGGATTTCAGGCTCCACTGGTGGTTTCCTGAGGCGCAAAGCACGCGTTCAGGGGGAGTCGGCCGTTGTCGGAGTTGTGGCACGTCGTTAATCTGAGACCCAACAGACACACACAAGTCTGGGCCGGTCGAAGGAATACGCGGATGCCTTCTGACAGAAGCAGAGAAGTTTCAAAGGGCCGCTTTGTTTCTAGTGGAGATAGACATGAAATTTGCATTCAAGAGCATCGTTGTTGCTGCTGCGTTTGTTGCTGCTGGCACTGCTGGCGCCGCGACGCTGACTGCTGGTAACAATTCGCAGACCGTCAATGGTCTGTACTTGGTGAGCGGTTCGGGTGCCCTGACTTTCAGCCAAACGCTGATTGATGCCCTGAACACCGGTGGCGTGCAGGTGGTCGCTGCTGCCCCTGCCACTTCCAACATCGCCGGTGTCCCCGGTGACTACACCGCAGTGGGTGTGGCTGCTCCCGTTACCAAGTTGGACGTCGCTGCCAATGGCCTGATCAATACGGCCACCAGCGTGGGCGGCGCCACCCAGATCGCAGCTGCGGTCAAGGGCGTGTCCTACGGCGGCACCATCAGCGTGACCAACTTGAAGATCGACATGATCAACAAGAACATCTACGCTGACTTCGTGGGTGCAGGCAAGAACAGCGCTGGCGCTACCGTCAACGTCAACGCCACCAATGTGTTGGCTTGGTCCTTCACCGACATCGCTGGTCCGACCTCGCTGACCACGGCAGGCACCTTTGACACCACCCTGTCTGGTTTGGCGCTGACCACCGATGGCTTCAACAACCTCAAGAACGGTCTGGGCCTGTACTCCATCGGCCTGATCGCTCTGCAGGGTGCATCGGCTGACTTCGGTACCCTGAAGTCGACGCTCACCGTGGCGGCTGTTCCTGAGCCCTCCACCTACGCTCTGATGGGCTTGGGCCTGGTTGGCATCGGCTTCGCAGCCCGTCGTCGCGCTGCCAAGTAATTGCTGTGCGATTGGGTGCCCCTGCCTTGCAGGGGTGCTGACCGAAGCCGCTCAGTGCACCTGCTGAGCGGCTTTTCTCTTGATTGGCGTCTTGTTGGCCATTCTTCCGGAGTTTTCATGTTTAATCCCGTGCGTAGTCGCTTTTCCCTGGCCGTGGGTGCCTTGTTGGTCATGACGGCCCTGCCTGCCGCCGCTGGCCCGTCTGTTGAAGACAGTTTGGCACTCAGTATGAGCAAGGGTATTCGGGATCGGATGTTCTGGAATTTGAGTGTGGTCAGTACCAAGACCAAGACAAAATCAGAGCAACCCCGAGACATGACCCCCCAGATTGTCAGCATTGCCGATTTGACGGCGATGCGCAATCAGCGGGCCACAGATCTGTATGAGCGGTTGCGGGCTGCGGGGCAGTTGACCACAGTGTCCTCGGAACAGTTTTTTGCTGCGGTGAATTCGTCGACGGCACTCAGCAGCGGCAATGCGACCATGACGAGCATTCGCAATGCCTTGCAAACAGAGCAAGACCTGATTGATCTGGTCAAGGTTCGGTATTACGGTACGCCAACCGCAGGCGGCTTGACTGCAAACAATTTGCTGGATGCCGCCTTGAGTGCACCACTTGTGCCAGCCGACCCGACTGATCCAGATTCGCCGGTCGGTTATGGCTTTGCCTCTGGGGAGGGCTATTTGACGACGCCTCAAGGGATCCGTGCGAAGGCCGGCAATCCCTCTGAAACGCTCGCCCTGAGCGTCGGTTATTACCTCAATGATGATCAAAACTGGGCGGTCGAAGCTTTGGTTTTGGGCGCCCCATTGAGAGCCACGGTCTCTGGCGCTGGCACCAATGATCGTGGTGAACCCAATCAACTGGCGGGGCAGGAGATCATTCGTACGAAGATGTTGCCGCCGATGGCCAAGTTCGGTTACTACTTTGGCAACAAGAACTGGGTTGTGCGTCCCTATGTTGGTGTCGCGGCCATGTATGCGATTTTCTTTGACAGCAAGACCACGTCTTATTTCGATCAATATCAAGGCGGTAAAACGTCAATTTCGTTGAAAAATGCCTTCGGGGTGGGGCCTTTTATCGGCCTGCAGAGCGATGTGGCCAAGTCGGGCTGGAACGTCGGATTGTCGGTGGGCAAGATCAAGATCAAGACAGAAGCGACCCTGGTGACACGTGGCACGATGTTCAAGACAGGCGACTTGGCTTTGATGGACTACAAGCAGACCACGAGGGACGCGATTGATCAGGCAGAAAGCTTGCTGACCACGGCCAACAACAACGCCCGAAATGCCAACAATGCAAGGCTCACTCCGTTTGCATCAACGACCTACAACATCGCGCCGAGTGGGATGACCACCGAGTTGATGAAGGATCTGGCGGCCTATAAGCAGGTTGCGCAAGGTGGCGATGGTACTTTGGGTACTTTCGTCCGCAAGCAACGCTCAACTTTGGACAACACCATTTTGATGCTGTCAGTTGGCAAATCGTTCTGATCGATCAGGTCGCGCGATGGGAAAGAGGCTTCGGCCTCTTTTTTTTAGAACTGAATCATCGCAGCATGCGAACTTACTTATATGGCTAGCCGCTCTTGGCATTACTGCACATGTCACGGCGACAACGGCAAGCATTTGAAGCGAGTAATTGGAGCTGATCCGATCCCGTTTGCCGAGCCAGCCATTTTGATAGTCCGGGCTGGTCAAGGAGCCACTAGGCAGGTTCCAACTCCTTGATCTTACGGGCGTATTCAGACGGCGTCAGGTATTCGAGAGCACTGTGAGGCCGACTCTCGTTGTAGTCCCTACGCCAGGCTTCCAGAAGCCGCTGCGCCTCGGTCAAAGAAGCGAACCAATTCAAGTTCAGGCATTCGTCCCGCAAGGTGCCGTTGATGGTTTCGACGAAGCTGTTGTCTGTCGGCTTGCCAGGCCTGCTGAAGTCCAGTCGAACTCCATGGTGGTAGGCCCACATGTCCATCAGTCGGCCAGTGAACTCGCTGCCGTTATCGACGAAAATTACTTTGGGCGGGCCATGCAGCCTGACCAGTCGATTGAGGATCTCCACCACATGTTCTCCCTTGAGGCGATGGCCCGCATCGACCGCCAAGGCTTGTTGGGTGAAGATATCGACCACCGTCAAGATTCTGAACTTGCCCCCATTGCCGAACTGATCGGCCACAAAATCCATCGACCAAACCTCACCAGGACGCGTGGCGGCAAACCTTTGACGTCGTTGCACGACCATCTTGCGACGCTTGGGCAGCTTTGAGCGCAGCTGCAGTTCTTCCTCTCGGTAGATGCGGTAGCACTGCTTGCGCCCAGGTTGCCAGCCTTCGCGCTTGAGCAGCACATGCAATCGTCTGTAGCCATATCGAATCCTCGTCTGCGCGAGCTCTTTCATTCGGCGACGCAGCTCTAGCCGGGCGTCACGCACCGGCAAGTAGTACAGCGTACTGCGCGACATTTTGACCAACTTGCAGACCCGACGCTGACTGATGCAGTAGTGGCCCACGACATAGGCCGGGGCCTGCTTCCTCAGCGCGGGCCGCCCCATTTTTTTGCGGCGATGTCCTGCAAGATGGCCTTGTCCAAGCTCAGATCGGCCACCAGACTTCTTAAGTCTGGCGTTCTCTTCCTGCAGTTGTTTGAGCTCACGCGCCTGGTCGGGCTCGCGGCTGCCGTACTGCTTCTTCCAGCGGTAGTACGTAGGCTCACTGACGCCAAGCTTGCGGCATAGGTCCGCCACAGGCATCCCCATCTCCGTTTGCTTGATCGCAGCAACCATCTGTTCAACCGAAAACCGACTCTTCCTCATCATGTCCTCCGGTGGCCCCTGCTGGGGCCAATGTGCCGGAAAACTATCGTTTCAGGTGGCTCGGTTTTGTGAGCTCAGATCAGGGCAACCCTCATTTGAGGGTCAAAGGCTGGAGAGTTTTTCAGTGTGGATCATGCGGGATTTGAGCGTAGGAATAAAAAAACGCCCGATGGTGCATCGGGCGTTTGAAATCAAGTTCCACCAAGGGTGGCTTTCAGGCCACCGGGTGAACAAGACCGATTATTGAGCCGGGACGTAAGCCTTGGTGGAAACAGGCTTGGAGCGGAATGCCACACCGATGTCGATGTTGATGACGCCGAAATCGATCTCGGGGATCACGATGTTGGCCAAGGCGCGAGGGATGCCCAGGGCGTCGGCGGTGCCGTTCACGTCGACCAGACGCAGATCACCCAGTTGCTCCTTCAGGCTGATGCTCAGGGGGAATTTGTACTTCAGTGCCAATTCTTGCGTTTTGGTGAAGTTGTAGACGGGGGCTTGGGGCTGGGTGGCGCCACCAATCACAGTCGTGTCCGCCAGCACTTGTTTCTTGTCGAAGTCGATGGTGAAGTTGGCGATGGTCAGGCCGCGCTTTTTGCCTGTCTTGGGATCAAGGCGAGCGATCTCCAGCGCAGAACCTGCGGCCTTGCCGTTTTCAATCTTGACGCCGCCGCTCAGGGCGATGGAGATGCTGGTGACAGGCAGGCTGAAGGTGTTGGTCGTACCTGCAACGGCAGTGCCGTTACCGAGAGCCTTGATGGAGACGTCGAACAGCGCATACGATTCCAGCGCGGCGTCAGAGAACACCTGGAACGAGTCTGCCTGCAGTGCGTTGGTCGGGATGGTCAGCGCTTGAGCCGAGAAAGCGGTCAGTGCCACAGCGGCAGCGATGGAGACGGAGCGGACGGTTGCGAAGGTCATGTGAAACTCCTGTTGGTGTTTAGGGTTACGGACCGCGTTTCACGCTGTGTCCATGGTTCAAATTGTTGTTGAACCGCCTTCGCACGAGGTCCCCATGACTGAGGGGGGGAGGGCGCATAAGCTGACTGCGCTAAGGGTAAGCCTTGGGTCCGTTGGGGGCTGGAGGCTCAGGGTTAACCAACCTGGGGTGAGAAGGCGTCACACCCGGTGCGACGCCTGCCGGACGTCAGCGCTGGGCGCTCAGTCCGGCATGACCTTGCAGCACCGTGCGAAAGAGCGCCAGGCTGTTGTGGGGGGCCTGCGTCATGAGGATGCCGGCGTCGTCGACTTCGACGCCACGGGCTGGGTATTGGGCCAAGAGGCGCTGCAGGTCACGCTCTCGCTGCAGTCGGATCAATTCAGAGTAGAACTCGGCAGAGAAGCCCACAGGGTGACCGCGACGGTGGCGGTACTCGGGAAAGACCAGCGATTCTTGCGTGACTGCCTGGCCCATGGTCCTCAGGGTCTCTGCTTGCAGCAGGGGCATGTCGCCGGGCAGCAGCAGCCACCCTGGGGAACGTGCACTGGCGATGACCGCGATGGCTACGCCCAAAGCCATTTGGTCGTTGCTGCCAGACAAGCTCGGTGCTTGGGGCTCTGGCAGCAGGATGACGTGGTCTGCGGGCAGAAGATGGTGTGCTTGCGCTGCCACCATGGGGGGCGCCACCAGGAGCACCTGCAGGCCGCTGGCGAGTCCCTTGCGAATGGTGTGTTGCACGGTGTCTGGCACTGCCAGCGCCGCAGGCGCCGTCGTTGCGTTGGCGAGATGGGGCCCGTCCGTCATGTGACGGCTTTCTGATTCAGCCAGAATGATGAGGGTGGGCATTTCAGACATGGTGCGGGTCGCGGTATCGGCGTTTCACTGTGAGCCGTTTTGTTGCGATGCACCACCGAGCCTCTACTTAAGTGCATACCCCCGAGACGGGTTGATGCGGGTCATGCCGCCGCTTGCCAGGTTTGACGGATACTGAAAACATGAACAAGACATCTCACGATCTGGCGCAAATGCGCAAGAGTTACGAGCGGGCCGAGCTGGATGAAACGCATGTGCGTCCCGATCCGCTGGACCAGTTTCAGCATTGGTTTGATGCCGCTGTGCACGCCAAGGCGCTGGAAGCCAACGCGATGACCTTGGCCACGGTGGGCGAGGACGGCGGGCCGTCCACCCGGGTGGTGCTGCTCAAAGGCCTGGATGAGCGCGGTTTGGTCTGGTACACCAATTACCAAAGCCGCAAGGGCCGTGAGTTGGCCTCTCATCCGCAGGCGGCGCTGCAGTTTTTCTGGCCCGAGTTGGAGCGCGTGGTGCGCATCGAGGGCCGGGTCGAGCAGATTGCTGAAGCAGAATCCGACAGCTACTACCAGACACGCCCCTTGGGCTCGCGCATCGGTGCCTGGGCCTCGCCGCAGAGTGAGGTGATTGCGTCGCGTGGACAACTGGAGGCCAGTTGGGCCGACATTCAGGCGCGGCAAGGGCAGGATCCGGTGCGCCCGGCGCATTGGGGTGGCTACCGACTCGTGCCCGCTTATTGGGAGTTCTGGCAGGGGCGTCCGTCTCGCCTGCACGATCGCATCGTGTATGTGAAGCAGGCGGATGGTGCCTGGCAGATTCAACGCCTGGCCCCTTGAGGTGGGATGGCGCGGTCGGGCTCAGTCGGGTTTGAGTCGATCCGCAAAGCGTTGCCGGAAGTGGGCCACCTTCGGGGTCACCACATAGGCACAGTAGCCCTGGTGCGGGTTGTGCGCCGCGTAGCGCTGGTGATAGGCCTCGGCGGGGTGGTAGTTGTGCACAGGCGCCACCTCGGTGACGATGGGGGCACCAAAGACCTGATGCTGGGTCAGGTCGGCGATGACCTGGCGGGCGGTGTCCGCCTGCTGCGCGTTGTGCGTGTAGATGCCTGATCGGTACTGCGTGCCGACGTCGTTGCCTTGACGGTTCAAGGTGGTGGGGTCGTGGCTGGCAAAAAAGACCTCCAGCAAGGCCTGAAAGCTGATCACATGTCGATCGAAGCGGACGCGCACCACTTCGGCGTGACCGGTATGACCGCCGCAGACAGCCTCGTAGGTGGGGGTCGGGTGGTGGCCATTGCTGTACCCGGACTCGGCCTCGATCACACCCTGCAACTGGTTGAAGATGGCTTCGAGGCACCAAAAGCACCCGCCCGCCAAGGTGGCTTCCTCAATGGTGTCGGACGAGGGGGGGAGCGAGATGTTGGCCATGTGGGTAGGGAGAGAGCCCTGAAGGCAATGCTGCAGATGGGTCAGAGACTATGCGCCGGCTGCCCTGGCTGCACGCGTGCGGCAGAAGACCCTGATCATGGCGGTGCTTTGGGCGGCGGATGACAAGGGCCGCACCAGAGAGCCGGTTGGTGGCACCACAAACAGAAACCCCCGGACGAAGCCGGGGGTGGGGGCGGCACGAGGGCCGTCCATGGAAAGGGCAAAGATTAGGTTTGCTACTTCCCCAGACGCAGTGACTGCGCCTTGATGGTTTGCCTGCTTTGCAGACATCTGCAGATTAAGTCGGTCGTGGAGGCGAGGCCAATATTTTTTGTCTATGCGTTGGCCGGGCCTCATGCACCTTTCAGAATGCGTGCCACCAGGTCTTCGGTGCGCTGGCTCACGGTGTCGGGCATGGTGATGGTGCGCCCCCATTCGCGGCTGCTTTCCCCCGGCCATTTGTTGGTCGCGTCCAGCCCCATCTTGCCGCCCAGGCCGCTGATGGGTGAGGCGAAGTCCAGGTAATCGATGGGGGTGTTATCGACCAGGGTGGTGTCGCGCACCGGGTCCATGCGGGTGGTGATGGCCCAGATGACTTCTTGCCAGTCGCGGATGTTCACGTCGTCGTCCACGATGACGATGAACTTGGTGTACATGAACTGACGCAGGAAGCTCCACAGGCCGAACATCAATCGCTTGCTGTGTCCCGGATAGGCCTTCTTCATGCTGATGATGGCCATGCGGTAACTGCAGCCTTCGGGCGGCAAATAGAAGTCCACGATTTCCGGAAACTGCTTTTGCAGGATGGGGACGAAAACTTCGTTGAGCGCCACGCCCAGCACGGCGGGCTCATCGGGCGGTTTGCCGGTGTAGGTGGAGTGGTAGACCGGGTCCTTGCGGTTCGTCATGCGCTGCACTTCGAACACGGGGAACCAGTCCTGCTCGTTGTAGTAACCGGTGTGGTCGCCGAACGGGCCTTCCAGGGCGTGCAGGTAGCCACCGCGCTCCATCAGGGGCACGCCGTGTTCGCTCACGCCTTTGTAGCCAGCGGCGGCGGTGGGAATGTGGCCTTCCAGCACGAACTCGGCGCTAGCGGGAACTTGCAGATATTGATCCGCCTCGCCGACGCCCGTGTTGACCACCTCGGTGCGGCTGCCTCGCAGCAGGCCGGCGAACTGGTACTCGCTCAATGAGTCCGGCACGGGGGTGACGGCGCCCAGGATGGTGGCCGGATCGGCACCCAGTGCCACCGCGATGGGGAAGGGCTGGCCGGGGTTGGCCAGCGCGAACTCGCGGAAGTCGAGGGCCCCGCCGCGGTGGGCCAGCCAGCGCATGATCAGTTGCTTCTTGCCGATCAGCTGTTGGCGGTAGATGCCCAGGTTTTGTCGCCGACGCGGTGTGGGGACGCCTTGGGGGCCGCGGGTGACGACGAGTCCCCAGGTGAGCAGGGGGGCGGCGTCATCGGGCCAGCAGTGCTGGATGGGCAGCTCGGTCAGGTCGACCTCGCTGCCTTCGCGCACTTCGGCCTGGCAGGGCGCGCTGCGCACGGCGCTGGGCTTCATGTCCCACAAGGCCTTGGCCATCTGGATGAGCTTGCCGGCGTCTTTCAGACCGCGCGGGGGCTCGGGCTCCTTGAGGCTGGCGAGCACGCGGCCGATGTCTCGTAACTCGCTGACGTCGTCGGCCCCCATCCCGAGGGCCACGCGTTTGGGGGTGCCGAACAGGTTGGCGAGCACCGGGGTGGCAAAGGTGCGTGGCGTGTCTGTCGCGCCTTCCACCCGCCCAATTGGGTGGTCGAACCAAAGGGCGGGGCCGCCAGCGCGCAGCACGCGGTCGCTCACCGCGGTCATGTCCAGGTAGGTGGACACAGGCTCGCTGATGCGGGTGAGCTCTCCCTGGCGTTCCAGGCCGGATACAAATTCTCGCAAGTCGCGATATTTCATGATTTTTGTAATAAAGAAGTGTTTCTTTATGCTTGACTGGTTATTACAGGCTTGCCTAGAATCCGCCCCTGTTGGATCCGGTGACGATTTTTACCGGGTTTCCCCTTGCGCCGCACACCGTGGCGCACCGCTGCCAGCCCTGGCGTTTTCATCTGGGTCTGTACGTTGATGTACACGACAGACCCCCTTCGCGGTGGTGAGTGACTTGCACGGTCCCGCCATCTTTCCTGCCAGGGTCATTATCAATGCCGCATCTGCGCGGCGCGTGATCGAGACCGATTGCGTGCCCCTTGTGAGTGCGGCGGCGAAGAAAGGAGCACCCATGACAGCGTGTGAACGTGCAACGGCAGGCTTTGAGGCCGCCGTGATGGTTGAAGAAGTGGAAGTGTCGCAGGTGACGTTGGCATCGTCGCCCCGCCCCCAGGCTTGGCGGGCGGTTGTGCGGCAATTTGTGCAGGATGTGTTGTTGGGCTTGCGTCGCGTGAGCCACAACACCTTGGCCATGCTGGGCCTGGTGGCCGTGGTGGGCGTGGTCTTTCTGGCCGGCCGCCCCGATGTGCGTTACCGCCTGGAGCACCAGACCCTGGGATGGTTGACCGACCGCGCCACGTCTCGGGCCATGGCGAGTGACGATGCCGAGACAAGCAGTCACGACGTCTTGCTGGCCATGGCCGAGCCGGAGGCCATTCAGCGTGCCACCGCCACCGACCCGTCGGCCTTGAGCCGTCAGCAGGCCGCCGTGGCTTATTGGATTGCCCGTCGCTACAGCGTGGCCCCCGAGCCCATCAGCCGCCTGGTTCAGGAGGCCTGGGATGTCGGGCAACGCGTGGGGCTGGAGCCAACCTTGGTGTTGGCGATCATGGCCATCGAATCGGGCTTCAACCCGTTTGCGCAGAGCCATGTGGGTGCGCAAGGCCTGATGCAGGTGATGACCGGCATTCACCGCGAGAAGTACGAGGTGTTCGGCGGACGCAATGCGGCCTTCGATCCGGTGACGAACTTGCGCGTGGGCGTGCAGGTGCTCAAGGACTGCATCCGCCGTGCGGGCAGCGTGGAAGGGGGCCTGAAGTACTACGTGGGGGCCGCCAACATGACCCACGATGGTGGCTATGGCGCCAAGGTGCTGGCCGAGCAGGGCTTTCTGAGGCAGGTGGCCCTGGGCAAGCAGATCCCGGTGACCGTGTCCAACGCGCCACGCATGGTGGCCCAGGCTCCCGCGCCGGTGGCGGCCTCGGCAGTCCAGTCTGCGCAAGTGCCGGCCATGGCGACTCCGGTGTCGGTGGCGCCTGCGGCCAGCAGCGTCAAGCCGCCGGTGGCCAGCCCGGCCGTCGAGCAGGTGGCACTGCTGACGCTGTGAGCGTTTGAGTTCATGGCGGTGGGGCCTGAAGCCCCCGCACTGGCGCGAGCCGGGTCCATGCCGCTACAATGGAAAACGCTGCGCAACTGGCGATACATGGCGTGTTGCCGTCATCTTCTGACGGCGCCGCCTGAGGTGGTGAACCACCGGGGAGCGCAGCCAGCCCTAGGGGCTTCTAATGCCCGGGCTGAGTCAGCCGTTCGCCTGGGCAGCCCTCACACCTGATCTGGATGGGTCAGTGCTGCGGGACTTCAACCTTGAAGAGGACTGCCAAGTCATGTTTGACCGTGCCCAACACACCATTGCCAACGTTGATCCCGAGCTGTTTGCGGCCATCCAGGCTGAGAACCAGCGTCAGGAAGACCACATCGAGCTGATCGCTTCCGAGAACTACACCTCGCCGGCCGTCATGGAAGCCCAGGGCTCCCAGTTGACCAACAAGTACGCCGAAGGCTATCCCGGCAAGCGCTACTACGGTGGTTGCGAGCACGTGGACGTGGTCGAGCAACTGGCCATCGATCGCCTGAAGGCCCTGTTCGGCGCCGAGTACGCCAACGTGCAGGCCAACTCCGGCTCGCAAGCCAACCAGGCCGTGTTCTTCGGTCTGCTGCAGCCCGGCGACACCATCATGGGCCTGAGCCTGGCCGAAGGCGGTCACCTGACCCACGGCATGCCGCTGAACATGTCGGGCAAGTGGTTCAAGGTCGTCTCCTACGGCCTGAACGCCGCCGAAGACATCGACTACGACAAGATGGAAGCGCTGGCGCGTGAGCACAAGCCCAAGCTGATCATTGCCGGTGCATCGGCCTTCGCCCTGCGCATCGATTTCGAGCGCTTTGCCAAGATCGCCAAGGAGATCGGCGCTTACTTCATGGTGGACATGGCCCACTACGCTGGCCTGATCGCCGCGGGCGTGTACCCCAACCCGGTGCCGTTTGCCGACGTGGTCACCTCCACCACCCACAAGAGCCTGCGCGGCCCGCGTGGCGGCATCATCCTGATGCGCGGTGAAGAGATCGCCAAGAAGATCAACAGCGCCATCTTCCCGGGCATCCAGGGCGGCCCGCTGATGCACGTCATCGCTGGCAAGGCCGTGGCCTTCAAGGAAGCCGCCTCGCCCGAGTTCAAAGCCTACCAGCAACAGGTGGTCAAGAACGCCGCCGCGCTGGCTGACACCCTGACGAAGCGCGGCCTGCGCATCGTTTCGGGCCGCACAGAAAGCCACGTGATGCTGGTGGATCTGCGTCCGAAGAACCTGACTGGCAAGGAAGCCGAAGCCATCCTGGGCCAAGCGCACATCACCTGCAACAAGAACGGCATCCCCAACGACCCGCAAAAGCCGTTCGTGACCTCGGGCATCCGCCTGGGCTCGCCCGCGATGACCACCCGTGGTTTCAAGGAAGAGCAGGCCGTGCAGGTGGCCAACCTGATCGCCGACGTGCTGGACAATCCGCACGACGAAGCCACCCTGGCTCGCGTGCGTGAGCAGGTGTCGGCCCTGACCAAGGCCTTCCCGGTCTACCGCTGAGCGCTGACGCTTTGATGCGTGCGTGATTCGGAACCCGGCCTGGATGTGATGTCCTCGCCGGGTTTTTCTTGTCTTGAACCGAGAGAGCCAAACCCATGCGTTGCCCTTTTTGCGGACACCACGACACCCAGGTCGTGGAAACGCGTGATTCTGACGAGGGCGACTCCACCCGTCGCCGTCGTAAATGTCATGGCTGCGACAAACGCTTCACGACCTATGAGCGGGCGGAAATCGACCTGCCGGCGATCGTCAAGCGCGATGGTCGCCGCACCGACTACGACCGTGCCAAGCTCAAGGGCTCGATGCTGATTGCGCTGCGCAAGCGGCCGGTCAGTGCCGAGGCACTGGAAGGGGCGCTGGAGTCGATCGAGGCCAAGTTGCGCCAGTGCGGCGAGAAGGAAGTGAACTCGACACAGTTGGGCGAGTGGGTGATGCGCGAGTTGCGCAAGCTCGACAAGGTGGCCTATGTGCGCTTTGCCTCGGTGTACCGCAGCTTTGACGATGTCAGCGAGTTTGTGGCGGCGATCAAGGAGACGGGCAACAAGCGCGGCGCCAAGGATGGGGCGAGCGAGGACTGATCGGGAGATCGGTGAGGGGCGGGGCCGACGCGTTTGCGGCTAGCGCCAGCATTGGGTCATGCTGACCGTGCTGCCGGTGATGCCACGGGCGTGGTGCTGATTCAGGGTGAGGCTGCCACAAGGGTCGTGGGCCATGGGGCCGGTGGCCACCGGGGTCGCGCTCAGGGTATAGCTGCCGCTGTCGGCCTGGGTGACGCTGATCACGTAGTGCGCTGAGCCCTGGCGCGGTGACTGGTTCAGTGGGGCTGGCAGGCTCACGAGCGGCGCCGTGGCATCCCCTGTGTCGTAGCGGTGGTGGGCGGCGTAGTGGCGCTGCATGAAGAGCGCTGCATCCATCAAGGCGGCCTGGGCATCGGCGCGGTGTGCGCGGTACAGGTGTGCTGCGTAGCTGGGATAAGCCACAGCGGCGAGCACACCAAGGACGGCCAGCACGGTCAGCATTTCTACCAGGGTGAAGCCTGTCTGGCGGTGGGGTGGGCGCAGGGGGAGGTGTCGCATGGGGCGGGGGATCAGGGTGTGGGCGGGTTGAGGAGGGCGCGCCAGACCCGGCTGTACAGGCGTGGGCTGGCGGGTGGAGCGACCGCAGTGACCGACGTGGCTGTGACCGTGGCGACGGCGGGTGCGGGTGCGGGTGCGACGCTGGCTGTGGCAGGTGAGGCGGGAGCGGTCTCAGGTGCAGGCGCGTCCGGACACAGCGCCGTGCCCGGGATGCAGCGGTGCACCACGGACTGCACCCAGGCCATGGCGCCGCGGGTGGTGCGTCCGGCAGGGTCAGCCTGGTGATCCGGGCTGAAGCCTCGTGCTGTGACGGTGATCAGATCGGGGTGGGCCGGATGGGTTTCGAGCAGGCATTGCGGCCGGAAGGCCGGCACAAAGGCGCTGTCGGCGGAACTCATGGCGCTGGCAGGCACGGTGTGGGCCAGGGCGTGGCTGCCGTGCCAGGTGGACCAGAGTGTCCACAGCGCCGGGCTGGATGACACGGGGGCGGGGTGCACGGTGAGGGCTGGCGGGATCTGCAAGAGGGCCTCTTCACAGTGACGCAATCCGATGTGCGCCGCTTCCTTGGCCAGGCTTTCGAGTCGCACGTTGTGCGTGATCTGTTCGGCACTGAGGGCCGCGCGGAGCGAGGCGCCGGAGACCAGGCTGATCACCGCCAGCATGACGAGGACGACGATCAGGGCGATGCCGTGCGGGTGGGCCTCGGGCTGCCGGTGGGGTGGGCGGTGGTCAGGCATGGGTCACAGCGGATTGGGCAGGCTCACCGTGGTGTGAAAGGCGCGGTAAAGGCGTCGATCCGGTGCGGTCTGGCTCAGGCCTTGGCAGTTGGTGTAGGTCATGACGGTGTCTTGCACTTCGAGTTCGCTGCGCAGCACCAGACACAGTCGCACCGCCTTCACCTGGCGCCACAAGGGCGACGTCGATGGGGGCGTGGCCGTGCCGCTCACCTCTTGCGCGGTGAGGTAACGCAGCGTGAGGGCATCCGGGTTGCTGGCGGCCGGGGTAGCGATCCCATAGCGCAGATCCAGGTCCACGATGTGGTCGACCAGGGGTTGGGAGACGCTGTGGCCATTGCCACGGCAGGACAGGGTGTGGTTATCGACGAAGTAGCGGTTGTCGGCCAGGTGGTGGGTGCCATCGATCAGGGGCGTGCTGTTGCCCAGGCAGTCGGTGGGTGTGCCCGCAGCCGTGGCCAAGGTGTTGCGCGTGTCCGCCTCGTAGCGCACGACGAGGGCATCGGGTTGGTCAGGGTCGTTGTGGCACACGAGGTCGGGCAACTGGGGGTGTCCGAGGCTGGCGTTGGTGATGCCGCCTGTGCAGCCGAAGAGACCTTGGCCGGTGAACGCGCGCGTCATCTGCCCAGCGCTGTCAAGGCCCGTGGGTGTGCTGTAGCCGGCCAGGGCGATCTGGGCGCGCAAGATGGACAGGGCCACGCTCGCGTCTTCGGTCATCTGCGTCACCGCCTGGGTGCTGCGCAAGGCATGGCCGGAGCTCAGGTACAGCGCCAGGGCCGCCGCGATCACAGTCAGGCCCAGGGTGAGGCCCACCAGCAGCTCGACCAGACTCAGGCCGCGCTGCCTGCGTGAGAGGAGGGCAAGGGGTGAGCTCACAGGGCGATCCGAAGGTAGAGGCAGCGGGTGTGGGCGCCCAGGCTCAGGCCGGTGGGGCAGCTGTCATGCGCCTGGGTGCCGGCGTGGTCGGCGTCGTCCCAGATCACCCAGACGTCGGCTTGTGTGCCGATCGTGCGCACGTGGCCCCGCCCCTGGGGTAGGCTGCCCGCGAGCTGTTGTTGCCATTGCGCCAGATCCGCAGCGGCCATCTCGTCGAAGGTGCACACCGCTGGGCCTTGGCACGTCGAGGTCGGGAGCGTTGCTGCTGTCGTGGCAGTGGCGGTGAGATCGTAGGCCTGCCAGTGGCCCAGAGGGGCGGGGTTGGCGCGCATGCGATCCGCCAGGTCGTGGGCCAGCAGGGTGGCCCGTGCGCGTGAATCGGTGGTCTGGCTGTGCTGGATGGCGTGCGCCTGCATGGCGGTCATGGCCAGCACGCCAAAAGACATCAGCAGCATGGCCATCAGCACTTCAACGAGGGTGGCGCCGTGCTGGCGCGCCATGAAGGGGTGGGGCATCAGCAGACTCCCGGCAGAACACGCACGCGGCCGGACACGGCCAGGCGCACGCAGCGTTGGGGCGATGGGGTGGTGGCCCGGGCGTACGACAGAGGCTGAACGAGAAAGCTGGCGTTGTTTGCCACCGCCAGCCCGACACCGCCAAAGGTGATGGCGGGTTTGCTGTGCGCCAGCATCAGACCGATCGTCGGGGGCAGTGCCTGCTGCAGGTGCAGCAGCGTTTCGTGCGCATCCTTGATCTTGTTGCCGTTGGCATCGTCAAAGATCAACCAGCCCGTCGACCAATTGGTGCTGACGTTGGCGCAGACCGGTGCAGGGGCATTGGGGTTCGGTGTGTTGCAGATGGTGACGCGCTGGTGGCGTTTGACCGCTTCCGCGCGGGCCAGGCGCAGGGCATCGGCGAGGGCGCCGGCCTGGGTGGCCACCTGGCGCTGATCGAGGAGTGCACGCAGGCCGGGGGCACCGAGCGCAGCCAGCGTGCCGAGGATGGCCAGCGTGACCAGGAGTTCGAGCCAGGTGAAGCCGCGTGGCACCGCATGGGGCAGAAGTTGGGGAGGAGGGCAGGACATGCGCCGCATTCTTGGCAAGGATCCAGGGTGTGAAAGCCTGTTCCCCAGAAGGGGCGGGAGTGGTTTGCGTCAAAATCGCCCCCATTCCCCCTTCGAGGGGCACCCCAAGGGATGAACTGGTGCAGACCTTTTGCAACAACAGCGATGAGCTTCATGTAACCCAGGCGGTCGCGCTGGCACGGCGGGCCATCGGCCTGTCGGACCCCAACCCGCGCGTGGGCTGTGTGCTCACCGACGCTGAAGGGCAGGTGATCGGGGAGGGGCACACGCAGCAGACGGGTGGCCCCCATGCCGAGGTGATGGCCTTGCGCGAGGCACAGGCTCGCGGGCACAGCACCCGCGGGGCGACCGCCTATGTGGCGTTGGAGCCGTGCTCACACCATGGGCGCACGCCCCCATGTGCCGAAGCCCTGGTGCGTGCCGAGCTGGCGCGGGTGGTCGTGGTGCTGATGGACCCCAACCCCCTGGTCGCCGGGCAGGGGGTGGCGCTGTTGCGCGCTGCAGGCATCACGGTCGAGGTCTTGCCGCCGGATCATCCCCAGGCCGTGGCCATGCGCGAGCTGAACATCGGCTTTCTCTCGCGCATGGTGCGTCACCGCCCCTGGGTGCGCATGAAGATCGCCGCCTCGCTGGACGGCCGCACGGCGCTGGACAACGGTGACAGCCAATGGATCACCACGCCCCAGGCCCGTGCCGACGGTCAGGTGTGGCGCGCCCGTGCCGGCGCCGTGCTCACCGGCATCGGCACGGCGATCGATGACGATCCGCGCCTGGATGTGCGGGCCATTGAGGTGGCCCGTCAGCCCCTGCGTGTGGTGCTGGATTCGCGCTGGTGCCTGCCGCCCTCGGCGCGCCTGCTGCCGCCGCCCGGCGAGGTGCTGGTCTACGGTCTGGCCGACGAGTCGGGCGAGGCGCAGGCCGCGCGCCTGGCCTTGGCCGCCGCTGGCGCCAGCGTGGCCATGGTGCCGGCCGATGCCAGTGGCCACCACTTGGACCTGGGCGCCGTGATGACCGACCTGACCGCGCGCGGCATCAACGAGTTACACGTGGAAGCCGGTGCACGTTTGAACGCCGCCCTCATCGAAGGCGACTGGGTGGACGAGTACCTGTTGTACCTGGCACCCAAGCTGGTGGGTCCCGGACGGGGGCTGGCCGCCTTGCCCCCCCTGTCGCGCATGGCAGATGCACGCACCCTGACATTCCACGCGGTCGAGCAGGTGGGCGAGGATCTGCGTATCCTTGCGCGACCCGCAGGCCGGGCCGATTTCTGATCACGTCTTCTTCAATTTTTCTGGATGGGTTTTGCACCATGTTCACCGGCATCATCACTGGCGTGGGCCAGATCGTCGACTCCCAAGCCCTGGGCGCTGACGCCAGCCATGGCCGTCGCCTGACCCTGCAGACCCCTGCGGGCTACCTGGACGGCGTGGGGCTGGGTGACAGCATCGCCATCAACGGTGCCTGCATGACCGTGACCTCGTTTGACGTGGCCGCCGGCCTTTTCACCATCGATGTGTCGGCCGAAAGCCTGGCGCGCACCGTGGGCCTGGACCAGCTCGGCACGGTCAACATGGAGCAGGCCCTGCGCTCGCACGACCGCCTGGGCGGCCACATCGTCACCGGACACGTTGATGATGTGGGTGAGGTGGTGGTGTTCGAGCCGGTGGGCGAGTCCTGGTTGCTGCAGATCCGCGCGCCGCGTTCGCTGGCGCGCTTCCTGGCCTACAAGGGTTCGATCACGGTCAACGGCGTGAGCCTGACGGTCAACAGCGTGCAAGACGCCGCCGACGGCAGCACCGTGTTCAGCATCAATCTGATCCCGCACACCCTCGAGAACACCGCCTTGGGTACCTTGAAGGTCGGTGCCAAGGTGAACCTGGAGGTGGACCTGATCGCCCGCTATGTGGAACGCATGCTCGGCGCCGAAGGCAAGCTGAGCGCCTGATCCCCCTCACCAACTCCCCACAGATGTGAAGAAGCGCCGTCCTGGCGCTTTGGAAGGCCTGTTTTCGATGGGGACGCCTGTGTCGTGTCCTCTGATCCGGGCCTGAGAAGCCTACAATCGCGCCATGCCCATTTCTCCTATTCCTGAGCTGATTGCCGAACTCGCTGCCGGTCGCATGGTCATCCTGGTGGATGAAGAAGACCGCGAAAACGAGGGCGATCTCGTCATTGCATCCGAGCACGTCACGCCGGAGGCCGTCAATTTCATGGCCAAGTACGGCCGGGGCCTGATCTGCCTGACGCTGACGCGCGAGCGTTGCGAGTTGCTGCAACTGCCCCCGATGGCCACCCGCAACGGCACCAAGCATGGCACGGCCTTCACCGTGTCCATCGAGGCGACCACCGGCGTGACCACCGGCATCTCGGCCGCCGACCGCGCCCGCACCGTGCAGGCCGCCGTGGCCCGTGATGCCAAGCCGACGGACCTGGTGCAACCTGGGCACATCTTCCCGCTGCAGGCGCAAGACGGTGGCGTGCTGATGCGCGCCGGCCACACCGAAGCCGGTTGCGACATGGCGCGCATGGCCGGCCTGACCCCCTCGTCGGTGATCTGCGAAATCATGAACGACGACGGCACCATGGCCCGTCTGCCGGACCTGGAGGTGTTTGCCAAGGAACACAACCTCAAGATCGGCACCATCGCCGACCTGATCCAGTACCGCAGCCGCAACGAATCCCTGATCGAACGCCTGGGCGAGCGCACCATGCAGACCCCCGAGGGCGCGTTCGAGACCTCGGTGTTCCGCGACCGCACCGGTGCCGTGCACCTGGCGCTGACCGTGGGCAACTGGACCCCTGACGACGAGGTGCTGGTGCGCGTGCACGAGCCCCTGTCGGTGATGGACTGGCTGGATGCGGGCAACAGCGCGCATGCCTGGCCTCTGCCCAAGGCCCTGGCCGCTGTGCGCGAAGCCGGCCGTGGCGTGGTGGTGCTGCTCAACGCGGGCGACGAAGCCGAGCGCTTGCTGGAGCGCGCCTTGCCGACCGAGCCGCAGGCGCCGGTCAAGCAGCCGGTGGACCTGCGCACCTACGGTGTCGGCGCCCAGATTTTGCGCACGCTCGGGGTGCAGCGCATGCGTCTGATGGGCAATCAGCGTCGCATGCCCAGCATGGTCGGCTACGAACTGGAGGTCGTTGGCTTCCTGACGGCCGATGGCGCTCGACTGGACCCGTCCAGCTGAGGGCGCGCCGGCGAGGCGCCGGACCCGCTCTGACTTGCTGCTCTTTTTTTCTGATTCTTCGCTCTTTTTTCTGGATCACACACTATGCAAGGCGCTGACAAAGGACAAGCCGGCCGACTCGATGGACACGATCTGCGTGTCGGCATCGTGCAAGCCCGCTTCAATGACGAACTGACTTCCCGGATGGCGGCGCTGTGCATCGAGGAACTGACGGCACTCGGCGTCCAAGCCAAGCACATTCAGCACGTGACCGTGCCCGGTGCGCTGGAAGTGCCCGTGGCCCTGCAGGCCATGGCCGACAGCGAGCGTTTTGACGCCCTGGTGGCCCTGGGTTGCATCATCCGCGGTGAGACCTACCACTTCGAGCTGGTGTCCAACGAAAGCGGCGCGGGCGTGACCCGAGTCAGCTTGGACCACCATGTGCCCGTCGCCAATGCCATCCTGACCGTGGAAAATCAGGCGCAGGCCGAAGCCCGTGTCGAAGAAAAGAGCCGCGACGCCGCCCGTGTGGCCGTCGAGATGGCCAACCTGCTGGATGAGCTGCTGTGAGCGACGCGAACGACACCCCCAAGTCCGCGCCGCTGCAAGGCCGCCCCGCACGCAAACCAGGGGCGCCGGGTGCACCCCGCGCCAAGTCGTCGCGCCGCCGTGCGCGCGAGTTCGCCTTGCAAGGCCTGTACGAGTGGCAACTGAACACCCGCGATGGGGGTTCGGTCGATGCCCACATCCGCGAGCAGGAAGACTTTGCACGCTGTGACCGTGCTCACTACGATGCCTTGCTGCACGGTTGCATTGAGCAATGCGCGCAACTCGACGCCCAACTGCTGCAGTTTCTCGACCGCTCGGTCGAAGAGCTCTCGCCGGTGGAGCATGCCGTGCTGTGGATCGGTGTGTACGAGCTGACCCACTGCCTGGACGTGCCCTACAAGGTCGCCATCAACGAGGCGGTGGAACTGGCCAAGAGCTTCGGCGGCACCGATGGCCACAAGTACGTCAACGGCGTGCTCGATCATCTGGCGCCCCAGTTGCGTCCAGATGAAGTCAAGGCCGCCCGGCCGGCATCGCGCTGACGCACGCCGGAGGGCTCCGATCCGTGGCACAGCGGCCCGCTCCCTCTTTGGCTGACACCCAGCCGAACCAGGTCGATGTCGATCGCCTGGTGCCGGACAACCAGGACACGGTCATCCTGACCCGTCCGTTTCCGGACGCCGACGAGACCTCGACCGAGGCGCGCCGCGGACGCACGGAAAGCCTGCCCACCATCGGGCACATCTCGCGCTACGCCCTGAAGTACACCCTGGGCGAAGGCGGGCTGGGCACGGTGTATGCCGCGCACGACCCGCTGCTGTCGCGGGCGGTGGCGATCAAGACCCTGCATGTGGACCCGTCGATGACGGACCCCGAGCGCTTCAACGCGCTGTTCCTGAACGAGGCGCGGGCCGCTGGCGGGCTCAGCCATCCGCAGATCGTGACGGTGTACGACGCCGGCACGAGCGAGCAGGGGCCCTACATCGCCATGGAGTTGCTGCGCGGCAAGGACCTGCGTCACTTGCTGGCCCAGGGCTGGCGCCCGACGCCTTCTCAGGCCGCCCTGATTGTGCGGCGTGTGGCTGACGCCCTGTCGTACGCCCATCACAAGGGCGTGATCCACCGCGACATCAAGCCCGCCAACATTTTCATGACCGGGCGCACGCAGCCGCGCGTGCTGGACTTCGGCATCGCCCGCATCCGCCAGGCCGAGTCGCTGGCACAGCGCGAAGACCCGCAAAGCCGCTTCCACGAGCTGGTGGGCGGCTCGCCGTATTACATGTCGCCCGAGCAGGTGCGCCGTTTGCCGGTGGACCGTCGGGTGGACGTGTACGCGCTGGGCGTGGTGTTGTACGAGTTGCTGACCGGGCAGCGCCCGTTTGCCGGCAACAGCCTGGAAGAAATCGCCGAGGCCGTGTTGCGCCAGCCTGTGCCCTTGGCGCACGAGGTCAACCCCGAAGTGCCCCGGGCGCTCTCGGAGATCGTGGCGCAGGCCATGCACCGCGAGCGTGACCAGCGCGTTCGCTCGGCGCGTCGCCTGTCGCAGGCCTTGCGGGAGTGGATTGAACGCACGGACGCCCCGGACCTGACCGCCGAAAGGCGGGAGTCGGCGCGGGGAGCAGGGCGAGGCGGAGTGAAGCACTGGTTGCTGCCTTTGGCCGCCTTGGGCTGGGTGCTGGCGCTGGGGGGGATCGGCTGGGCCATCTGGCGCTGAGCGCCAGCATCGGCTCTACCCGGTTCAAGCCACCAGCGACAGCTCCAGTTGACGGCGCGCTTGTGCGCCCCAGCGGCGCACCTCTTCGTCGAGCAGGTGCAGGGCGCGCGGGTGCTGGACGGACCAGCGCTTGTTGACCAACAGCTTGATCTTGCCGCGACTGCGCTGCAGGCTGACCATCCGCGGAGGCAGGTCGACACGGGCGTGGTGCAGGATGATGGCCAGACGCAGGCACAGCACCTGCGACATCAGCGCCTGATCCTGCAGGTGTTCCACCAGCTTGATCAGCTCACCGCGCTGTCCCAGCACCAGCGTGGCCAGGCGGCGCAGTTGCGATTGCGAAAAGCTGGACGCGTCCACGTGCCCCAGCAGGTAGGCGCTGTGGCGGTGATGGTCGTGGTGCGAGACCATCATGCCGATTTCATGCAGGGCGCTGGCCCAGCCCAGTTCGCGGGCGTGTTCGCCGTCGGGGCTGGCTTGGGGCTCGGCCAGCTCCTGCCACAGGCTCAGGGCGCGCTGGCGCACGCGCTGCGCCTGGGTGGGGTCGACGCGGAAGCGTTGCTGCAACTCGCGCACTGAGGTGTCGCGCGGGTCGAGCAGACGGTGGTTGCGCGCGGCTTCCACGCGTTCGTCGAGGTCGAAGATCACGCCTTGGCGCAGGGCCCCCTTGGCGGGGCGCAGGGCTTCGATGTCGAAATGCGAGGCCAGGGTGTAGAGGATGCACAGGCCGCCGGCCAGCACGGGCTTGCGCTCCGGCTTGAGGCCAGGCAAGGCGAGCAGCTCGGCCGAGCCGGCCTCGATGCAGCGCTCGATGCACCAGCGCAGGCCCTCGGGGGTGATGCTGCCGTCGGTGATGCCGTTGGCCGCCAGGATTTGCGACACGGCCCCCACGGTGCCGGACGAGCCCAGGGCCTCCTGCCACTGGTTGCGCTCGAACAGGGTGAGCGCTTCTTCCAGCTCGGCGCCGGCTGCGATCTGCGCGGCGCGGAAATTGTCGGCCGTGTAGGCGCCCTGTGGGAAGTGCTGCATCGACAGGCTCACGCTACCCACGCCGAAGGACTCCTTGCGGATCGGAGTGCGGCCGTGGCCCAGGATCATCTCGGTGGAGCGACCGCCGATGTCGATGACCAGGCGCGGCAGCTCGCTGGGTTGCAGGCGCGACACACCCAGGTAGATCAGGCGGGCTTCTTCGCGGCCGGCGATGACCTCAATGCGGTGCCCCAGCACGCGGTCTGCACGTTGCAGGAAAGCATCGCGGTTGCGGGCCTCACGCAGGGTCTGGGTGGCGACGGCACGCACCTGCCAGGGGGCGAAGCCCTTCAGGCGCTGGGCAAAGTGTGACAGGCAGGCCAAGCCCCGCTGAGTGGCTTCCTCTGTCAGCATGCCGTGGCTGTCGAGCCCGCCGCCCAGGCGCACCGTTTCCTTGAGGTACTCGATGCGCTTGTAGCGACCCTTGGCGATCTGGCCAATTTCGAGTCGGAAGCTGTTGGAGCCCATGTCGATGGCGGCCAACAGGTCGGGGTAGCGGCTCTGCTCCAGGGTGGTGGCAGCGGCCTTGCTCGTCTTGGCGGTCAGCATCTTGTCCATGAGGTCTATTGTCGCTGCTTTGCGTGCGGGTTGACCCTGTCGCGCGGGGTGCTGTTGACAGCATTGATAAGATGTTCTCATGACCTTGACTTACATCGTGACCGCCACCTTTCTGGGCGGTCTGATTTCGGTGCTGCTGGCTGCGGCACTGTCTGCGCCCCTGCTGGGCTTGATCGTTCGCCATCTCGTGAGCCTGTCGACCGGCGTGCTGCTGGGGACGGCCTTGCTGCATGTGCTGCCCGAGGCGTTTGGCTCGGGGGAGCCCCCACAGGCCCTGTTCCTGACCTTGCTGGGGGGCTTGCTGTTTTTCTTCCTGCTGGAAAAGGCCGAACTCTATCGGCATGGGCACCACCATGAGCACGACCATCACGACCATCACCATGGCTTTGACGCCGAACAGGCGGGACGGGGCGGCTGGAGCGTGCTGGTGGGCGACAGCATCCACAACTTCTGCGACGGGGTGCTGATCGCGGCGGCGTTCCTGGCCGATCCACACCTGGGCATCGTCACGGCGCTGGCCATCATCGCGCACGAGATCCCTCAGGAAGTGGGCGACTACATCGTGCTGATCAACGCCGGCTTTTCACGGTTGCGGGCGTTGGCCTACAACGCCTTGTCGGGCATGGCGGCCGTGGCCGGCGGGGTGCTGGGCTACTTCTTGATCGGGCCGTTCAAGGACTACCTGCCCTACATGATGGTGGTGGCGGCCAGCAGCTTCGTCTACGTGGCCGTGGCCGATCTGATCCCGCAGTTGCAAAAGCGGCTGAGCGGGCGCGATACCGTCATGCAGATCGTGTGGCTGGGGGCCGGTCTGTTCATGATCGGGGGCATTGTCAGCGTGCTGCATGCCTCGCATGACCACGGACAGGCGCATGATGCGGTGCCAGCTGCCCAGGGCGCGTCAGCCGTGCATCACGATCACGCCGATCACTGAGGCCCCGCCGGTGGCGGCGTCAGGGTTTGGGGCTGCGGGCCGGTTTGAGCCGTGCGGCGACCATGCCCGAACCCACGATGAGGGCCATGCCCAGCAGGGCGTCCAACCCCAGAGTTTCGCCAAACAGCACGGTGCCCAGCAGGCCGGCATGCACGATGCCTAGGTACTGCAGGTTGGCGTTGACCAGGGTGCTGCCCCGCGCATAGGCCCGTGTCATCAACAACTGGGCCACGGTGGCAAAGGCGCCCACGCCGAACAGTGCCAGCCATGAGTGGGCCGGGATGTCGGCCAGCAGCGTCGGATTGGCTTGGCCGGTCAGCAGCCAGGTGGCGGCGCCCATGAGCGAGCCCATCAGCGAGAAATAGAACACCACTCGGATTTCGGGCTCGCCGGCCTTGCCCAGAGCGGTGACCTGCAGGTAAGCCATGGCCGACAACATGCCTGAGGCCAGGCCGATGAGGCCGGCCCACATCTGGTCTTGGTTCAAAGTGGGGTGCAACACCAGGGCCACACCGGCAAAGCCCACGGCAATGGCCACGATCAGGCGGCGATCGATGCGAGGCCCATCCAGGAAGGCAGCCTGCAGCAACAGGAACACGGCCATCCACACCGAGGACATGTAGTTGAGCGTGACCGAGGTGGCCAGGGGCAACTGGGCCATGCTGTAGAACCACATGGACAGGGCGAACACCCCGGCCAGCCCGCGGCGCACATGCAGCATGGGCACGCGCGTGCGCAGGCTGGTGGTGGTGGCGCGGGCCACGATCAGCATGATCACGGCCCCCACGGTGCCGCGGGCACTCACCACCATCGCGGTGCTGAAGTCATGCGAGGCGAATTTCACGCACACCCCCATGCCGGCGAACAGCAGTGTGGCCAGAACCATCTGGACGTAAGGGGAGGCGCGTGAGGACATCGTGGTCAAGGAAAAAGCCGCCCGAAGGCGGCTTGGGTTTGTGCGGCGGGGCTTCAGTCCTTGAAGTCCATCGCGCGGCGGTACCACTCGTGGAAGTGCTGCATGCCGTCTTCCATCGGGCTTTGGTAGGGGCCGACCTCGTTGTCGCCGCGCTCGAACAGGGCCTTGCGGCCGGCGTCCATGCGCTCGCCGATCTCGTCGTCCTCGATGCAGGTCTCCATGTAGGCGGCCTGCTGGGCTTCGACGAACTCGCGCTCGAAGGCCGCGATCTCTTCGGGGTAGTAGAACTCCACCACGTTGAGGGTCTTTTGCGGGCCTTGCGGGTACATGTTGGACACGACCAGTACGTGCGGATACCACTCCACCATCATCGTGGGGTAGTAGGTCAACCACACGGCGCCTTGCGTGGGCTTGGCACCGTTGCGGTACTTCATGACCACGTCATGCCACTTCTTGTAGACGTCCGAGCCCGGCTTGTCGAAGGTGCTGGCCACCCCCACGGTTTGCACCGAGTACTCCTGGGCCATGTCCCAGCTCAGGTCGTCGCAGGTCACGAAGTTGCCCAGTCCGGGGTGGAAGGGGCCGACGTGGTAGTCCTCCAGATAGACCTCGATGAAGGTCTTCCAGTTGTAGTTGCACTCGTGCAGTTCGACGCGGTCGAGCACGAAGCCGCTGAAGTCCAGATCACCACCGGGTTTGAAGCGGGCGTCGATGCCAGCCAGATCCGCGGCGATGTCACGACCGTTGTCCTCAAACAGCAGCCCGTTCCAGTTGCGGATCTTGTAGTTGTTCAGGTTCAGGCAGGGGTCGTGGTCGAAGTGCGGGGCACCAATCAACTCGCCCTTGTGGCTGTAGGTCCAGCGGTGCAGCGGGCACACGATGTTGTGCCGGCTGTTGCCGCGGCCCTTGAGCATGACGGCCTGGCGGTGGCGGCAGACGTTGGAGATCAGCTCGATGCCATCGGGCGTGCGCACGAGGGCGCGCCCCTCGCCTTCCTGAGCCAGTGCGTGGTAGTCGCCCACCTCGGGCACGCTCAAGGCGTGGCCCAGGTAGCGAGGACCGGACTGAAAGATGCGTGCAAGCTCCTCCTTGTACAGTGATTCGTCGAAATAGACGGACACGGGCAGCTGTGTGTGGCTGCGGTGAAGGGCATTGAGCGCAGGACTCAGGTCAGACATGATCCCCAGGATCTCCAAAAACCAATGTCAACCCACCTCGGTGCTGCCATCAAAGGCCGGGCGACCGGAGGCTTGGAACATCCCTGGGCAGGCCAGGGGGCGAAAGGCCGTGACGCTGTCCTGTCAGCCAAAATGAGGCTGGTCCTGCTGGCAACAGAGTTGGCAGGACGGCAGGTCAGGCAACGGGGGAGCGGGCGATTGTACCCTTTAGGGGGTTTTCCGGGGGGCGGGGTCAATGTCCGCACCCTGAGGCAGGTCAAAGACTCGGCGGGGCTTGGCGTGGCGGGGGCGCCCCCGATGTGTGGGCAAAGGCCGGGGCCGTTGTGCAGGATTGCCGGAGCTCGGTCTCTGCACGAAATAGAATACGCGTTTGCCCGCAACCGGCACCCACAGGCGAGTTCATGGCCAGATCTTCTTTGACATCCAGTAGCAAGGCGGCATCGCTGCCGTCCACGTACGAGGCCGCCTTGGCCGAGCTGGAGCAATTGGTGGGCCAGATGGAGTCGGGCGCCTTGCCGCTGGAGCAGTTGCTGGGCAGCTACCAGCGCGGCGCCGAGTTGCTGAAGTTCTGCCGCAGCCGCCTACAGGCGGTGGAGGAGCAGGTCAAGGTGCTGGAAGACGGCCAACTCAAGCCCTGGGACGCGGCATGAATTCTCTTGCGTTCCTGTCGTGGTCAGACGCTGTGCTGGCCCGTGTCGAGTCGGCGTTGTCCGATTGGGTGCCCGCGTCGGCCCCGGCCGGCTTGGGCGAGGCCATGCGCTATGGTGTGCTCGATGGGGGCAAGCGGCTGCGCGCTTTGCTGGTGCAGGCGGCCGCCGAAGCCACGGGCGCCTGTGCTCACCCGGTGGGCGTGGAAGCGGCCTTGCGTGCGGCTACGGCGGTGGAGCTGATCCACGCTTACTCGCTGGTGCACGACGACATGCCCTGCATGGACAACGACGTGCTGCGCCGTGGCAAGCCCACCGTGCATGTGCAGTTTGGCGAAGCGCAGGCCATGCTGGCCGGTGATGCCATGCAGGCCCTGGCCTTCGAGGTCCTGACGCCGGATGACGGCGAGGGCGCCGGGGTGCCGCCCGCTTTGCAGGCCCGACTGGTGAGGCTGTTGGCCCGCGCTTCGGGGCAGGCAGGCATGGCCGGTGGGCAGGCGATCGATCTGGCCAACGTGGGGCAGTCGCTCGACGAGGCCACCTTGCGCGACATGCATCAGCGCAAGACCGGCGCCTTGCTGCGCGCCAGCGTGCAGATGGGCGCAGCCTGTGGCGGCGTGGCGGCGGACAGCCCCATCTGGCAGGCGCTGACCGACTACGGGCACGCCATCGGTCTGGCCTTCCAGATCGTGGACGACGTGCTGGACGAGACCCAGGGCTCGGAGACCCTGGGCAAGACGGCGGGCAAGGATGCCGATGCCAACAAGCCGACCTATGTCAGTTTGCTCGGGCTGCAGGGCGCGCGCCAGGAAGCTGCCACCTTGCTGGCCGAAGCCCTGGCGGCGCTGATGCGCAGTGGTCTGGGCGACGAAGCCACCGCGGCGCTGCGTGGCCTGGCCGAGCGCATTGTCCATCGCGACCACTGACACCCCGAACAATCCCCCGAGGATGTGCACACCATGAGCTACCCCCTGCTGTCCAGGATCGACCAGCCCGCCGACATCCGGCACCTGTCTCGTTCCGAGTTGAAGCAACTGGCCCACGAACTGCGGGACTTTCTGCTGCACAGCGTTTCCCGCACGGGTGGACACCTGTCGTCCAACTTGGGCACGGTCGAGCTCACCATTGCCTTGCACTATGTGTTCCACACCCCCGATGACCGCCTGGTGTGGGACGTCGGCCACCAGACCTATCCGCACAAAATCTTGACCGGTCGCCGTGATCGCATGCCCTCGCTGCGCCAGTACGGCGGCATGAGCGGCTTCCCGCGTCGCGACGAGAGTGTGTACGACACCTTCGGCACTGCCCACTCATCCACCTCGATCTCCGCGGCGCTGGGCATGGCCCTGGGCGCGCAACTCAAGGGCGAGAAGCGTAAATCGGTTGCCATCATTGGCGATGGTGCGATGACCGCGGGCATGGCCTTCGAAGCCATGAACAACGCTGGCGTGCCGCACGACGGCAAGATGCCCGACATGCTCGTGGTGCTCAACGACAACGACATGTCGATCTCGCCGCCGGTGGGGGCGCTCAACCGCCACCTGGCTCGCCTGATGTCGGGGCGCTTCTACGCCGCCGCGCGCGAAAGCGCCAAAGAGGTGCTGCGCCACGCGCCGCCGCTGTTCGAGCTGGCCAAGAAGCTGGAGGTGCACGCCAAGGGCATGGTGGTGCCGGCCACGATCTTCGAGGAGTTCGGCTTCAACTACGTCGGCCCGATTGACGGTCACGACCTCGACTCGCTGATCCCGACGCTGGAGAACCTGCGCGACCGCGGTGGCCCGCAGTTCCTGCACGTGGTGACCAAGAAGGGCTATGGCTACAAGTTGGCCGAGGCCGACCCGATTGCCTACCACGGCCCCGGCAAGTTCGACCCGGCCGTGGGCCTGGTGAAAACCGTGCCCGCCACGCCGCCCAAGCCCACCTTTACGCAGGTGTTCGGCCAGTGGCTATGCGACATGGCCGCCCATGACCCGCGCCTGGTGGCTATCACCCCGGCCATGCGCGAGGGCTCGGGCATGGTCGAGTTCCACAAGAAGTTTCCCTCACGTTACTTTGACGTGGGCATTGCCGAGCAGCACGCGGTGACCTTTGCCGCGGGGCTGGCCTGCGAAGGTCTCAAGCCCGTGGTGGCGATCTACTCCACCTTCCTGCAGCGTGGCTACGACCAGATGATCCACGACGTGGCGCTGCAGAACCTGCCCATGGTGTTCGCGCTGGACCGCGCTGGCATCGTCGGGGCCGATGGTGCCACCCACATGGGCGCCTTCGACATCGCCTTCGTGCGCTGCATCCCCAACATGAGCATGATCGCGCCGGCCGACGAGGCCGAGTGCCATCAGGCCCTGAGTGCGGCGCACGCGCAAAACCACCCGGTGTGCGTGCGTTACCCGCGTGGCGCTGGTGCCGGGGTGCCGGTGCCCACCGACCTCTCACCGCTGCCCTGGGGCAAGGCCGAGGTGCGCCGTCAGGTGCACGCGCCGGTGGCGGGCAAGCGCGTGGCCATCCTGGCCTTTGGCACCTTGCTGTATCCCGCGCTGCAGGCCGGTGAGGCGCTGGACGCCACCGTGGTCAACATGCGTTTCGTGAAGCCGCTCGACACCGAACTGCTGCTGGAAATGGCGCACAGCCACGACCTGCTGGTGACCGTGGAAGAGGGCTGCGTGCAGGGCGGTGCGGGCAGCGCCGTGGCCGAGGCCTTGTCGGCCGCCGGCGTGAACACGCCCTTGATGATGCTGGGTCTGCCCGACGAGTTTGTCGAGCATGGCGACCCGGCCAAGCTGCTGGCGCTGTGCGGTCTCGATGCCGAGGGCATCGAGCAGGCGGTGCGCGAGCGGCGCGCGCAACTGGCGGGTTGACGGGCTCTGAGCCCGACCCGCCTGTACGGGCCCTCAGCGAGGGCCGTGCAGGCTCAGCCGTGGGTGCCGCAGGGCTCCACGCTGCAACTGCTCACTGTGTTCTGGGGCAGCATCTCTGGCTTGCTGATGTGGCCGGTGACCGTGTCGTAGCCCACCTCGCTCAGGTGCTGGGCCAGGCCGGCATCCATGGCGTCGATGTGGTGCGGCAGCCAGACGGTCAACTCGTGGGCCATCTGGCGCACGATGGCCAGATTCCCTCCGGCGCCTTGCTCTGCCCCTTCCCGCATGATCTGCAACACCGTGGCATGTTGCGAGCTGTGGCAGTTGTTCGGCGCAAAGCCGGTGGCCTGCATCCAGCGGTCTTCCTGGGCAAAGTGGTCGGCCGTGTGCGCGATGAGCCGGCCCCACTGGGCGAGCAGGGTGTCATCGTCGGCGTCCAGCACCGCAGCGATCAGGTCGGTGCACTCGGTGTGCAGGGTGTCCAGCGCGTGCATGTCCAGCGACATGTCCGGGGACCAGGTGAAACTTGACATGGGTACTTCCTCACACGGCATCGGGGCCAACAACCATCACGGGGGCGAGGGTAGCCGGGTCGTACACGGGTAAGTTTGAGCTGGCTCAACAAAATCGGGCGGTACCCACTCCCCGTATGCGGGAGTCGGCATCGCCCGTGATTTTCTGACGATCACGCCAGACGGGTGCGGTGGCGGGCCACTTGGGTGCGCACCTGGTCGGGCGCCGTGCCGCCCAGGATGTTGCGGGCGTTGAGCGAGCCACGCAGGCTCAGCACCTCGTAGACGTCCTGTTCGATGGCGGGGTTGTAGGCCTTGAGCTTGTCCAGCGGCAGCTCCGACAGGTCCACGCCGGCGGCAATGGCGTCCTTCACGGCGTGGGCCACCACCTCGTGGGCATCGCGGAAAGGCAGGCCCTTTTTGACCAGGTAGTCGGCCAGGTCGGTGGCGGTGGCGTAGCCCTTCTTGGCAGCACGCTCCATCGCTTCGGGCTTGACGGTGATGCCCGCAGCCATCTCGGCGAAGATGCGCAGCGTGTCCTTCAGCGTGTCGACCGTGTCGAACAAGGGTTCCTTGTCTTCCTGGTTGTCCTTGTTGTAGGCCAGGGGCTGGCCCTTCATCAGGGTGATCAGGCCCATCAGGTGCCCGACCACGCGGCCGGTCTTGCCACGCGCCAGCTCGGGCACGTCAGGGTTCTTCTTCTGCGGCATGATCGACGAGCCCGTGCAGAAGCGGTCGGCCAGGTCGATGAAGCCGAACGACTGGCTCATCCACAGGATCAGCTCTTCCGACAGGCGCGAGACGTGCACCATCAGCAACGAGGCCGCGGCGGTGAATTCAATGGCGAAGTCGCGGTCAGAGACGCCATCCAGGCTGTTCTGGCAGACCGCTTCGAAGCCCAGCGTACGGGCTACGCGCTCGCGGTCGAGCGGGTAGCTCGTGCCGGCCAGGGCCGCCGAGCCCAGCGGCAGGCGGTTCACGCGCTTGCGCAGGTCGATCATGCGCTCGGCGTCGCGGGCGAACATTTCCACATAGGCCAGCAAATGGTGGCCAAAGGCCACGGGCTGGGCCACCTGCAGGTGGGTGAAGCCCGGCAGGATCACGTCGGTGTTCTGCTCGGCCACGTCCACCAGGGCTTTTTGCAGTTCGGTCAGCAGTAGGCCGATCTCGTCGATTTCACCACGCAGCCACAGGCGCACGTCGGTGGCGACCTGGTCGTTGCGCGAACGGCCGGTGTGCAGGCGCTTGCCGGCGTCACCGACCAGCTGGGTCAAACGGGCTTCGATGTTCAGGTGCACGTCTTCCAGGTCGAGCTTCCACTCGAAGGTGCCGGCTTCGATCTCACTGCGGATCTGGGCCATGCCCTTCTGGATCGCGGCCAGGTCATCGGCCGAGATCAGGCCCTGGGCCTGCAGCATGTCGGCGTGGGCCAGCGAGCCCTGGATGTCGGCCGCCCACAGGCGCTTGTCGAAAAACACGCTGGCGGTGTAGCGCTTGACCAGCTCGCTCATCGGCTCGGAAAACAGGGCCGACCAGGCCTGGGACTTCTTGTCGAGTTGGTTGGTGCTCATGAGGGGATCCGGCAGCGCGCTCTTCGCGCAGAATGTGCAAACCATGGATTTTAATGACCCTGTGGCCTCGGGCGCCAGTCCGACCGCTCAACCCCCTGCGCAACCCCCTGTGCTTTTCGACGTGTGTCACGTCGGGGTGGTGCTGCGTGTCGTGCTGACGGTGCAGCTCGTGACAGCGCTGGCGCTGGCCTTTTCCGCGCCCGATGCGGGCGAGGCCTTCAACCGCTGGTCGCAAACCACGGTGGCCACCTTGCCGGCCAGCTTGCTGTGGTTGGTGCTGGCCTGCGCCGCGCGACGGCCCCTGCAACGCGCCCGCGAGGGCGTGCAGTGGTTGTTTGCCATCGGCCTGGGCGCCGGGGTGGCGGTGCTGGCCCAATGGGAGCTGGCCTGGCTGGCACAGGTGTTGACCGACCTGCCGGTGCAGTGGGGCTGGCCACAGGTGCCCGCCGCCTTGACGGGAGGCTGGATGGGCGCGGCTTGCCTGGCCTGGTTGAAGCACCGCGCCCGCAGCGTGATGCCGGCCCATGCGGCGGCGCGCCTGGCCGAATTGCAGGCGCGCATCCGGCCTCATTTCCTGTTCAACACGCTCAATACCGCCATTGCGCTGGTGCAGGTCGACCCGCCGCGCGCCGAGCGGGTGCTGGAGGATCTGGCTGAACTCTTCCGTCAGGCCCTGGCGGCGCCGCAGGGTCGCAGCACCTTGGCCGACGAGATCGCGCTGTCGCGCCGCTATCTGGACATCGAACAGCTGCGCTTTGGCGAGCGCCTCAAGGTGCACTGGCAGCTCGATCCCGCGGCCGATGCCACCGTCTTGCCGCCCCTGATCCTGCAGCCCCTGGTCGAGAATGCGGTGCGCCACGGGGTCGAGCCCAGTGCCGAGGGCGGCTGGGTCTCGGTGCAGACGCAGGCACAGGCCGGCCACGTGGTGCTGACGGTGCGCAACAGCGTGCCCCAGCAAGGCGCCTTGCCCTTTGCGCCGGGACACGGCATGGCCTTGCGTAATGTGCGTCAACGCCTGCAACTGATGCACGACGTGCAACTGGGTTTTGCGGCGGGCCTCAAGTCCGCTGCCACGCCGGGCGAGTCCGCCCTCTACGAGGTGCGGGTGAGGGTGCCCTTGTCCGAGAAAGAAATGGCATGACGACGCTGACCGTGGCCCTGATCGATGACGAACCCTTGGCGCGACTGCGCTTGCGCACGCTGCTCGCGCAGAACGAGCCCGCGTGCGAGGTGGTGGGCGAGTTCGGCGAATCCGTGGCGGCCTTGCTCTGGTTGCGCGAACAGGACGCCGTGGGGCAGGGCCCTGACATGATCTTGCTGGACATCCAGATGCCGGGCCTCGATGGCATGGTGCTGGCAGCCCGCCTGCGCGAATTGCGCGATCCGCCGGCCATTGTGTTTGTGACCGCGCATGCCGAGCACGCCGTGCGCGCGTTCGATGTGGCCGCGCTGGACTACCTGACCAAACCCGTCCGGTTGGAGCGTTTGCAGGCTTCCCTGTGCCGCGTGCAGCGCTGGCGTCAGACGCGGCCGCGCCTGCAGGCCCTGGATGCGAACGTGATCGTCGTGCAAGACCGGGGGCGCATGCTGCGCATCCCCGTGGCCGATGTGCTGTACTTCAAGGCCGAGCAGAAAGCGGTGACCCTGCACACCGCCACCGAGGTGCATCCGGTGAACGAATCTTTGGCCGAGCTGGAGTCTCGCGTGGGCGACCGCTTCATCCGGGTCCACCGCAATGCGCTGGTGGCCCGCCGTGCCATGAAGGCGCTGCAGCGCCGGGCGGATGGCGGGGACGAAGAAGGCGGCGAAACCTGGGCAGTGCAGATCATGCCCACCCAGGCCTGGCTGACGGTGTCACGCCGTCAGGTGACGGCCGTGCGTGAGGCCATGGGGGATTGCCACTGAAGGCGCCCTCGTAGCGGGTCAGAAACCCAGGCTGGCCAGCAGGTCGTCGACCTCGCTCTGGTTGGCCACCACATCGGTGCGGCCGATCGCGTTGACCACCGGGCCGTCGAGCTTGGGCTCAATGGGGGCCGGCTCATGGCTGTGGGTCAAGGCTGCCTCCACCTTGTGGGCCTGCTCCGGCGGTGCGGCCTGCACCAGCAGCTTGACCAGCTGCGATTCCAGATCGTTGGCCAGGTTCACCACCTTGGCCACCACCTGGCCGGTCAGGTCATGGAAGTCCTGCGCCATCATGATGTCGGTAAGGTGGGCGTCCACCCGTCGGGTTGTGGCCTCGACATCCTGCACGAAGTTGAACACCGCCCCACTGGCCACCGCCTTGACCGGGTCAGCTGTGATCAGTTGGGCCAGCTTGCGCGTTTCCTGGGCAATGTGCTCCTGGTCGGCCTTGGCCGTGTCCACCAGGTTGAGCACCTTCTCCGCGGCGTCAGCGGTCTTGGTGGCGATGTAGTTCAGGCGGCTGCGGGCGTCCGGCAGGTTGTCCACCGTGCTTTTCAGATTGGGCAGCACGCCCAGCATGTTCAGCGTGTCATGCAACTGCCGCGTCAGGGTGCCCAGTTGCTGAAAGATCTCGGGCGATGCCGCCGGCATCGTCATGTTGTCGGGCAAGTCAATGGTCTGCACGTGGCGCTCCCTCAAGCCGTGGTGGCCAGCTTTTGCAGAATCTTCTGGACTTTTTCTTCCAGCGTCGCCTTGGTGAAGGGCTTGACGATGTAGCCGGCGGCCCCCGTCTGGGCGGCCAGCACGATGTCTTCCTTGCGCGCTTCGGCCGTCACCATCAGCACCGGGATGTGCTTGAGCGCGTCGTCCGCCTTGATGGCCTTGAGCAGCTCGAAGCCGTTCATGTTGGGCATGTTGATGTCGCTGACCACGAAGTCGAACTTGTTGTTCTTGAGCATGTTCAGGGCGACCACGCCATCTTCGGCTTCGTCGGCATTGACGTACCCGCTTTCTTTGAGCAGGCCGCGGACGATGCGGCGCATGGTCGAGAAATCGTCCACGATCAGAAACTTGAAGTCGGCGGGGTTGCTCATGGCTCGTCCTTGTGTCAAACGCCGGCATCTCTCACAGGATGCCTTCGGGAGGGGAGTTTATCGGTTCGGCGCGCCCGTGCCGGAGGGGAGTGACCCTTCAGGTGTGGCTTCTGTCTCGCCTTCGGCACTTGTGTTGCTGCCAGAGGCGGTGCGCGCGGCTTCGAAGAAGCGTTCTTCGGCCTCGCGGTTCATCACGATGATGCTGATGCGGCGGTTCAAGGGGCTTTCGGGATGCTGGGCATCGAACAGCATGCTGGCGGACAGCCCCTGGACGCGCAGGACCCGATCGCCCTTGAGGCCGCCAGCAATCAACTCGCGACGCGAGGCGTTGGCGCGGTCGGCCGACAACTCCCAGTTGCTGTAGCCGGCTTCACCGCCCACAAAAGGCTTGGCGTCGGTGTGCCCTTCGATCGTCAGGCGGTTGGGGACATCGGCCAGCACAAAGCCAATGGCACGCAGCACGTCACGCATATAGCCTTCCACCGTCTCCGACCCGCTGGCGAACATCGGCCGGTTCTGGTCGTCCACGATCTGGATGCGCAGGCCCTCGGCCGTCAGGTCCAGCCGCAACTGGGACTGGTATTTCGACAGCCGGGTGTCATTGGCGATCACCTCTTGCACCTTGGCCTTGAGTGCATTGAGCCGCGCCTGTTCCGCGCGCATCTGCTCGGCTTTCAGGGCTTTCTGGCGCAGTTTTTCATCGACGGTTTCCGAGCGCCCTTTGTTTTGCTGGCCGGTCGTCTCGGTCAGGCTGTTGCCGCCCCCCTTGATGATGGAGGTGGCGTCACCCGCACCGGAGCCCCCCATCAAGGACACCTTCACCGGGTTGCTGAAGTAGTCGGCAATGCCCTTGCGATCGCCTTCGGTGGTCGAGCCCAGCAGCCACATCAGCAAGAAGAACGCCATCATCGCCGTCATGAAGTCGGCAAACGCGATCTTCCACGCGCCGCCATGGGCGACATGGCCGCCCTTCTTGACGCGCTTGATGATGATCGGTTGGACTTTTTTCGAATCGCCCGCCATGGCTTACTTCTTTTTCACGTGGGCTTCGAGTTCGGCAAAGCTGGGGCGCTCGGTGGAGTACAGCACCTTGCGACCGAATTCGATGGCGACCTGAGGGGCGTAGCCCTGCATGCTGGCCAGCAGCACGGTTTTCACAACCTGAAATTCCTTCGTGCCTTCGTCGAGCTTTTGCTCCATCAGTCCCCCCAGGGGCTCGACGATGCCGTAGGCCAGCAAGATCCCCAGGAAGGTGCCCACCAGGGCCGAGCCGATCATGGCGCCCAGCACAGCGGGAGGCTGGCCGATGGCACTCATGGTGTTCACGATCCCCAGCACCGCCGCGACGATGCCGAAGGCGGGCAGGGCGCCGGCGAGGCGGGCGACGGCCGCCACTGGCGCGTGGCCTTCGTGGTGGTGGGTGTCGATCTCGTTGTCCATCAGGGCCTCGATCTCGTGTGAATTGAGGTTGCCCGAGACCATCATGCGCAGGTAATCGGTGATGAACTCGACCACGTGGTGATCGCTGCCCAGCACCGGGTATTTCTTGAACAAGGCCGAATTTTCCGGCTCGTCCACGTCCTTTTCGATCGACATCAGGCCTTCTTTGCGCACCTTCTGCAGGATCTCGTAGAGCATGGCCATCAGCTCCAGGTAGCGGGTCTTGGTGTACTTGGAGCCCTTGAGCAGGGAGCCAAAGTTGCCGAGCACCGCCTTGATGACTTTGGGCTGGTTGTTCACCAGGAAGGCGCCGATCGCCCCACCGGCGATGGCCATCATTTCGGTGGGCATGGCATGCAGGATCACGGAGATGTTGCCGCCGTGGATCAGGAAGGCGCCAAAGATGCAACCGAGACAGACGAGATAACCGATGAGAACAAACATGGTGGATGGAGGCGCAAGGGGTGATGGGCATCCTAACCGTTCTGCCAGCGTGCAGGCGCGGGCAAAATGGGCAGTGTGGCCACTTCCGTTTCGGCGGGGCCTCATTTTCACTTTATCGGTCAGAGGGCGCTCGACTTGAGCCGAGGTGTGCTGGGCCGTCGACGACGGACCAGCTGGCGCGTCAGGATGGTGCGCCCGCCCCATAATCCGCCCACATCACATTGCGAGGATCATCATGGCCCGATTGCCCAGGTTGGGGGTGGCCGCTTGGCCGCATCTCGTCGTGCAGGGGGTTCACGATGGCCAGGCTCTGGCGCGTGACGATGCCGACCGCACCTTGCTGCTCCAGACCTTGGGTGAAGCGGCACGCACCCACGGGGTCAGCATCCATGCTTACTGCCTGGCCCCCGACCATTTTCATCTGTTGCTCACGCCCGAGCACGACACCTCCCTGAGTCTGTTCATGCAGGCGGTCGGGCGCCGTTATGTCAGCGCTTACAACCGCCGCCATGGCCGGACGGGGGGGTTGTGGGCGGGGCGTTACCGGGCCACGGTGCTGGACCCGGCACAGTATGTGCTCGACGCGATGGTGTGGATCGAGACGCACGCACAGCGTGCGGGCGGCGCCTCCCCCCTGCAGGAGGATGCCTGGTCCAGTGCCCGTCATCACCTGGGGAGGCACTCGGATCCCTTGATCAGTGACCATGCGGTGTTCTGGTCGCTGGGCAACACGCCCTTCGAACGCGAGGCAGCGTGGCGTCGCCGCCTGGAGGAGGGGCTGTCGGCACAGCAGGTACGCATCCTGGCTGAGGCCATGCGCACAGGCTGGGCCTTGCTGGCGCCGGACGCGCTGCCGGTGGTAGAGGCGGCCGCCGGACGCCGCCTGGCACCTCGCCCGCGCGGTCGTCCCCGTAAAGGGGCGGAGGCCCCTGAAAAATGATCTGCCCCCATTTATAAACGCACCAAATGCGTGCACCCTTTTAATTGTGGTCTGACCCTATTTATAATTTCTTGAAGCCCGGGGGAAACCAGAGTATCCTCGCCGCTCACCGCGTTGTTTTTCCACACTTACTCTGGAGCGCCCCCCCATGACCCAGGCGACTTCGGGAACCTCGTTCCCTATCCTCCCCGTGTCTGACGCAGCCGCCACCTCCGTGGCCACCGCGCAGGAAATCCAGGCCGCAGCCGAACTGGGCCTGTACGCCAACGCCGAGCACGATGCGTGCGGCGTGGGCTTCGTCGCTCACATCAAGGGCCTCAAGGCACACCACATCGTGCAACAGGGTCTGAAGATCCTGGAAAACATCGACCACCGCGGCGCTGTGGGTGCCGATGCGCTGATGGGCGACGGGGCCGGTCTGCTGATCCAGATCCCCGACGAGTTCTACCGTGCCGAAATGGCCAAGCAGGGCGTCGAGTTGCCTCCGCCCGGCGAGTACGGCGTCGGCATGATCTTCCTGCCCAAGGAAAGCGCCTCGCGCCAAGCCTGCGAGCAAGAGCTCGAGCGCGCCATCAAGGCCGAAGGCCAGGTGCTGCTGGGCTGGCGTGACGTGCCGGTCGATCGCGACATGCCCATGTCGCCCACCGTGCGCGAAAAAGAGCCGGTCATCCGCCAGGTCTTCATCGGCCGTGGTCACGACATCCTGGTGCCCGATGCCCTGGAGCGCAAGCTCTACGTCATCCGCAAGACGGCGTCCTCCAAGATCCAGAGCCTGAACCTGACGCACAGCCACGAGTATTACGTGCCCAGCATGTCGTGCCGCACCATCATCTACAAGGGCCTGCTGCTGGCCGACCAGGTCGGCAAGTACTACCTCGACCTGCGTGACGAGCGCGTGGTCTCGGCCCTGGCTCTGGTGCACCAGCGCTTCTCGACCAACACCTTCCCCGAGTGGCCGTTGGCTCACCCGTACCGCATGGTCGCCCACAACGGTGAAATCAACACCGTCAAGGGCAACTTCAACTGGATGCGCGCCCGTGAAGGCGTGATGAAGTCGCCCGTGCTGGGCGATGACCTCAAGAAGCTGTACCCGATCAGCCTGGACGGCCAGTCCGATACCGCCACGTTCGACAACGCGCTCGAACTGCTGACGATGTCCGGCTACCCCCTGGCCCAGGCCGCCATGATGATGATCCCGGAAGCCTGGGAACAGCATGCGACCATGGACGAGCGCCGCCGCGCCTTCTACGAGTACCACGCCGCCATGATGGAGCCGTGGGACGGCCCTGCCGCCATGGTCTTCACCGACGGCCGCCAGATCGGCGCCACGCTGGACCGCAACGGCCTGCGTCCCGCCCGTTTCATCATCACCGATGACGATCTGGTCGTGCTGGCCTCTGAGTCCGGCGTGCTGCCCATCCCCGAGAACAAGATCGTCAAGAAGTGGCGCCTGCAACCGGGCAAGATGTTCCTGATCGACTTTGAACAAGGTCGCATCATCGAAGACGAAGAGCTCAAGGCTCAGTACGCTTCGGCCAAGCCTTACCGTCAGTGGATCGAGAACGTCCGCATCAAGCTCGACAGCATCGAAGCCACCGGCGCCGCCGGTGAGTTCAGCGAGTCGCTGCTCGACCGCCAGCAAGCTTTCGGCTTCACCCAGGAAGACATCAAGTTCCTGATGGCCCCGATGGCCACCAACGGCGAAGAAGCCACCGGCTCCATGGGCAACGACTCGCCCCTGGCCGTGCTGTCGGACAAGAACAAGCCGCTGTACAACTACTTCAAGCAGCTGTTCGCCCAGGTGACCAACCCCCCCATCGACCCGATCCGCGAAGCCGTGGTGATGTCGCTGGTGTCCTTCGTCGGTCCCAAGCCCAACCTGCTCGACATCAACGCGGTGAACCCGCCGATGCGCCTCGAAGTGTCCCAGCCCGTGCTGGACTTCAAGGACATGGCCCGCCTGCGCAACATCGAAAAGCACACCAGCGGCAAGTTCAAGGCCTACGAAATCGACATCACCTACCCCGCTGCCTGGGGTCATGAAGGTGTCGAAGCGCGTCTGGCCTCGCTGTGTGCCGAAGCTGTCGAAGCCATCCAGTCCGGTCACAACATCCTGATCGTGACCGATCGCAAGATGGACCGCGCCAACATCGCCATCCCGGCGCTGCTGGCCCTGTCGGCCATCCACCACCATCTGGTCCGCAAGGGTCTGCGCACCTCGACCGGTCTGGTCGTGGAGACCGGTACCGCCCGCGAAGTGCACCACTTCGCCGTGCTGGCCGGCTATGGCGCCGAAGCCGTGCACCCCTATCTGGCGATGGAAACCCTGGCTGACATGGCCAAGGACCTGCCGGGCGAGTTGTCGGCCGACAAGGCCATCTACAACTACACCAAGGCCATCGGCAAGGGTCTCTCGAAGATCATGTCCAAGATGGGCATCAGCACGTACATGTCGTACTGCGGCGCTCAGATCTTCGAAGCCATTGGTCTGAACAAGGAACTGATCGACAAGTACTTCCGTGGCACCCCCACGCAAGTCGGTGGCATCGGTGTGTTCGAAGTGGCCGAAGAAGCCATCCGCAACCACAAGGCGGCGTTCGGGACCGACCCGGTGCTGGCCAACATGCTGGAAACCGGTGGTGAGTACGCCTGGCGTGCCCGCGGTGAAGAGCACATGTGGACGCCGGACGCGATCGCCAAGCTGCAGCACGCCACGCGCTCGGGCAAGTTCGACACCTACAAGGAATACGCTCAGATCATCAACGACCAGAGCAAGCGCCACCTGACGTTGCGCGGTCTGTTCGAGTTCAAGATCGACCCGGCCAAGGCGATTCCCGTCGAGGAAGTCGAATCCGCGGCCGAGATCGTCAAGCGCTTCGCCACCGGCGCCATGTCGCTGGGCTCGATCTCGACCGAAGCCCACTCGACCCTGGCCCTGGCCATGAACCGCATCGGCGGCAAGAGCAACACCGGTGAAGGCGGCGAAGACGAGAACCGTTATCGCAACGAGCTCAAGGGTATCAAGATCGTCAAGGGCACCAAGGTGTCGGACGTGATCGGCGCCTCGCGCATCGAAGCCGACTACGAGATGCAAGAAGGCGACAGCCTGCGCTCGAAGATCAAGCAAGTGGCCTCGGGTCGCTTTGGTGTGACCACCGAGTACCTGGTGTCGGCCGACCAGATCCAGATCAAGATGGCCCAGGGCGCCAAGCCCGGTGAAGGCGGTCAGCTGCCCGGCGGCAAGGTCTCCGAGTACATCGGCAAGCTGCGTCACTCGGTGCCGGGTGTGGGCCTGATCTCGCCCCCGCCGCACCACGACATCTACTCGATCGAGGACCTGGCTCAGCTGATCCACGATCTGAAGAACGTCAACCCCAAGGCCGACGTGTCGGTCAAGCTGGTGTCCGAAGTGGGCGTCGGCACGGTGGCGACCGGTGTGGCCAAGGCCAAGGCCGACCACATCGTGATCGCCGGTCACGACGGCGGCACGGGCGCTTCGCCTTGGTCGTCGATCAAGCACTGCGGCACGCCGTGGGAGCTGGGCCTGGCTGAAACCCAGCAGACCCTGGTGCTGAACCGCCTGCGCGGCCGCGTCCGTGTGCAGACCGACGGTCAGATCAAGACCGGCCGTGACGTGGTCATCGGCGGCCTGCTGGGCGCTGACGAATTCGGCTTCGCGACCGCGCCGCTGGTCGTCGAAGGCTGCATCATGATGCGCAAGTGCCACCTGAACACCTGCCCGGTGGGCGTGGCCACGCAAGACCCGGTGCTGCGGCAGAAGTTCTCTGGCAAGCCCGAGCACGTCGTGAACTACTTCTTCTTCGTGGCCGAAGAAGCGCGTCAGATCATGGCCCAGCTGGGCATCCGCAAGTTCGACGAGCTGATCGGCCGTGCCGACCTGCTGGACACCCGCAAGGGCGTCGCGCACTGGAAGGCGCAGGGCCTGGACTTCAGCCGCGTTTTTGCACTGCCCCCAGTGCCGGCCGATGTGCCTCGTCTGCACGTGTCGACGCAAGACCACGGCCTGGACAAGGCCCTGGACCAACGCCTGATCGAGAAGGCCAAGCCCGCCATCGAGCGCGGCGAAGCCGTCAAGTTCATGGAGGTGGCCAAGAACGTCAACCGCACCGTCGGCGCCATGCTGTCGGGCGAGCTGATCAAGCACCACCCCGATGGTCTGCCTGACGACACCGTGTTCATCCAGATGGAAGGCACGGGCGGCCAGTCCTTCGGCGCCTTCCTGGCCAAGGGCATCACCCTGTACCTGATCGGTGAAGCCAACGACTACACCGGCAAGGGCCTGTCGGGTGGCCGCGTGATCGTGCGTCCGAGCATCGAGTTCCGCGGCAACGCCACCGACAACATCATCGTGGGCAACACCGTGCTGTACGGTGCCACCAGCGGTGAGGCTTTCTTCCGCGGCGTGGGCGGCGAGCGCTTTGGCGTGCGTCTGTCCGGTGCCACGGCGGTGGTCGAAGGCACGGGTGACCACGGTTGTGAATACATGACCGGTGGCACGGTGGCGGTGCTGGGCAAGACCGGCCGCAACTTCGCGGCGGGCATGTCCGGTGGCGTGGCTTACGTCTACGACGAAGATGGTCTGTTTGCCAAGCGCGTCAACACCGCTCAGGTGGCGTTGGACAAGGTCTTGCCGGCTGCCGAGCAGTTGGACGCGGGCATCCCGATGCACCAGGGTGTGGCCGATGAGGTCGCACTCAAGAAGCTCATCGAAGACCATCACCGCTGGACCGGCTCGCTGCGTGCCCGCGAGATCCTGGACAACTGGTCGGCTCAGCTGCCCAAGTTCGTCAAGGTCTTCCCGCACGAGTACCGCCGCGCCCTGACCGAGAAGGGTGCCCAGCAAGAAGCAACGGCCGCCGTCGCCAAGGCCAAGTCCGCCAAGGCCAAGGCCTGAAGCGCACGATCAGGAGTTTGAAATGGGAAAAGTCACTGGCTTTCTGGAATTCGAGCGTCTGGAAGAGGGCTACGAGCCCGTCGAGAAGCGCGTCAAGAACTACAAGGAGTTCGTCATTGGTCTGAAGCCTGAAGAGGCCAAGGTCCAGGGCGCACGTTGCATGGACTGCGGTACCCCGTTTTGCAACAACGGCTGCCCGGTCAACAACATCATCCCGGACTTCAACGACCTGGTGTACCAGGGCGACTGGCAGAACGCGATCGAGGTGCTGCACTCGACCAACAACTTCCCCGACTTCACCGGTCGGGTCTGCCCGGCGCCTTGCGAAGCCGCTTGCGTGTTGAACATCAACAACGACGCCGTGGGCATCAAGTCGATCGAACACGCGATCATCGACCGCGCCTGGGCCGAAGGTTGGGTCAAGCCGCTGCCGGCTGCCGTCAAGACCGGCAAGAAGGTCGCCGTTGTGGGCTCCGGCCCTGCCGGCATGGCCGCTGCGCAGCAACTGGCCCGCGCCGGCCACGCGGTGACCGTGTTCGAGAAGAACGACACCATCGGGGGCCTGCTGCGTTTCGGCATCCCCGACTTCAAGTTCGACAAGTCGCACATCGACCGTCGCGTCAAGCAGATGGAAGCCGAAGGCGTGGTCTTCAAGACCAACACCATCGTCGGCGAGATGCCCAAGGGCTCCAAGGTCACCAACTGGGCCAAGGACACCGTCAGCCCCGAGCAACTGAACCAGGATTTCGATGCCGTGATCCTGGCCGGGGGCTCCGAGCAGTCGCGTGACCTGCCGGTGCCGGGCCGCGACCTGGCCGGCATCCACTTCGCGATGGAGTTCCTGCCCCAGCAGAACCGCGTCAACGCGGGCGGCAAGGTCAAGGACCAGATCATGGCCACGGGCAAGAACGTGATCGTGATCGGTGGCGGTGACACCGGCTCCGACTGCGTGGGCACCTCCAACCGCCATGGCGCCAAGAGCGTGATCCAGTTCGAGCTGATGCCTCAGCCGCCTGTGGAAGAGGATCGTCCGCTGACCTGGCCTTATTGGCCGATCAAGCTGCGCACCTCGTCGAGCCACGAAGAAGGTTGCGACCGCGAGTTCGCCATCGCCACGAAGGAATTCATTGGCGAAGGTGGCAAGGTCACGGCGGTCAAGACCGTGCGCGTCGAGTTCAAGAACGGCAAGTTCGAAGAAGTCGCCGGCTCGGAGCAGATCCTCAAGGCCGATCTGGTGCTGCTGGCCATGGGCTTCGTGAACCCGGTGGACACGCTGCTGAGCGGTTTTGGCGTCGAGAAGGATGCCCGTGGCAACGCCAAGGCCTCGACCGACGTCGGCGGCTACAAGACCAATGCCGCCAAGGTGTTCGCCGCCGGTGACGTGCGCCGTGGCCAGTCTCTGGTGGTGTGGGCGATCCGCGAAGGCCGTCAGGCTGCCCGCGAGGTCGACGCCTTCCTGATGGGCTCGACCACGCTGCCGCGTTGACCCCACAGTGCATTGCGCCTTTACGACGGCGCACTCAGCGGGGATGCGTGAATCCCCTATGATCCTGGGGCCAGTGACCTTCACTGGCCCTTTTTTTCATGGCCATGTCACAAGTTGAAACCACGCCTTCTCCGTCTGTAGCTGCCGCGGCCCCCGAGCCGTTGGTGGCCTTGCGCGCGGTCACCTGTGGTTATGGCGACCGGGTGATCCTGTCCGATCTCAATTTGGTGGTGCCACGCGGCCAGGTGGTGGCCTTGATGGGCACCTCAGGTGGCGGCAAAACCACAGTGTTGCGCCTCATCGGTCGCCAATTGACCCCCTTGTCGGGGCAGGTGATGCTCGATGGGCAAGACATGGCCCAATTGGACGCGAACGGGTTGATGGCCGCTCGCCGGCGCATGGGCATGCTGTTCCAGTTTGGTGCGCTGTTCACCGACCTGTCGGTGTTCGAGAACGTCGCCTTTCCGCTGCGTGAACACACCAAGTTGCCCGAATCCATCTTGCGCGACCTGGTGCTGATGAAGCTCAATGCCGTGGGCCTGCGCGGTGCGCGCGACCTGATGCCCAGCGAAATTTCGGGCGGCATGGCCCGGCGCGTGGCCTTGGCGCGGGCCATGGCGCTCGACCCCGAGCTCATGCTGTACGACGAGCCCTTTGCCGGCCTGGACCCGATCTCGATGGGGGTGTCGGCCCGCCTGATCCGCGAGCTCAATGACACGATGGGGCTCACCAGCGTGCTGGTGTCCCACGACGTCGAAGAAACCTTCCTGATTGCCGACCACGTGGTGCTGCTGGCCAATGGCCGCATCGTGGCCCAGGGCACCCCGGCCGAGATGCGCGCCAGCAGTGACCCGCTGGTGCGCCAGTTCGTGGACGCCGCCCCCGATGGGCCGGTGCGCTTCCACCACCCGGCCGTCGATGCCGGTCATGATTTCGGAGTGCGCGGATGATGTCATGGCTCAATCCGTCCCGCGTCGGGCGGGCCGTACGCCTCAAGTTGAACGACGTGGGCTATGGCGCACGTCTGTTCATGCGCCTGTTGCTGTCATTGGGGGCCACCCTCAAGCGCCCGCGCTTGCTCACCGAGCAGATCTTTTTCCTGGGCAACTATTCGCTGGCCATCATCACGGTGTCCGGGGCCTTTGTGGGCTTCGTGCTCGGGCTGCAGGGCTACTACATCTTGCAAAGCTATGGCTCCAGCGAGGCGCTGGGCTTGATGGTGGCGCTGTCCCTGGTGCGCGAACTGGGGCCGGTGGTGGCCGCCTTGCTGTTTGCTGGCCGCGCCGGCACCGCGCTGACGGCGGGCATCGGCCTCATGAAGGCGGGCGAGCAGTTGTCGGCCATGGAGATGATGGGGGTGGACCCCATCCAGCGGGTGCTGGCGCCGCGCTTCTGGGGTGGCGTGATCGCCATGCCGCTGCTGGCGGCGGTGTTCTCGGCGGTGGGCGTGCTGGGCGGCTGGGTCGTGGGCGTGGTCATGATCGGGGTGGACGACGGCGCCTTCTGGTCGCAGATGCAAAACGGTGTCGAGGTGTGGGCCGACGTGGGCAACGGCATGCTCAAGAGCCTGGTCTTCGGCTTCACGGTCACCTTTGTGGCGCTGCTGCAGGGGCATGAATGCGAGCCGACGCCCGAAGGCGTGTCGCTGGCGACCACCCGTACCGTGGTGATGGCTTCCCTGGCCGTGCTGGGGCTGGATTTTGTGTTGACGGCCATGATGTTCTCGATCTGATCGAGCGCGGTCGCAAGGACGAACGATATGCAGAAATCAAAACATGACGTGTGGGTCGGCATCTTCGTGATGCTGGGGGCGGCGGCGATCGTCTTTCTGGCCCTGAAAGCCGGCAACCTGCTGACCTTGTCGTTTGAATCGGGCTACAAGGTGGCGGCCCTGTTCGACAACATTGGCGGGCTCAAGCCCAAGGCGGCGGTCAAGAGCGCGGGCGTGGTCGTGGGCCGCGTCACGGCCATCTCGTTTGACAACGAAACCTTCCAGGCGAAGGTCGAGATCGAGATGAACCAGGGCGCTGCCTTCCCCAAAGACACCTCGGCCAAGATCCTGACGGCCGGTTTGCTGGGCGAGCAGTACATTGGCCTGGAGCCGGGCTACGGCGAGACCAATCTGGTGGCGGGCGACGTCATCAAGAGCACCCAGTCGGCCATCGTGCTGGAAAACCTGATCAGTCAGTTCCTCTACAGCAAGGCCGCTGAGGGTGGCAAAGATGGCGGTAAGGACGGTGGCAAATGAGCGTGCTTGATCGCTGTCTGGGGCGGCGTGCCCGTGCGCTGGTGTGCACCGTGAGCCTGCCGGTGGTGTTGGCCCTGTCTGGTTGTGCCACCGCTCATTCGCCCGACCCGCTGGAGTCGTGGAACCGGGGCGTGTTCTCGTTCAACGAAACGGTGGACGTCCACGTGCTCAAGCCCGTGGCCGAAGGCTATGTGAAGGTCACGCCCGATCCGGTTCGCACCGGCGTGCGCAACTTCTTTGGCAACATCGGCGACGTCTGGTCGTCGGTGAACCTGTTCCTGCAGGGACGATTCAAGGAGGGAGCCGCCAGCACCATGCGGGTCGCCGTGAACTCGACCCTGGGGCTGGGCGGTTTGATCGACCTGGCCACGCCCATGCGCCTGGAGCGCTTCAACGAAGACCTGGGGCAGACGCTGGGTGTGTGGGGGGCTCCCTCGGGCGCTTACATCGTCTGGCCGATCATGGGGCCCTCGTCGGTGCGTGACTCGGCCAACATCGCCAGCAGCGTGTATTTCTCGGCCACGACCCTGGTGGACGGTGCCCGTGAGGACAACCTGATTCGCTTGCTCAACGCCGTCAGTACCCGTGCGGCTTACTTGTCAGCCACCGACTTGCTCGATGGGGTGGCGCTGGACAAGTACACCTTCACGCGGGATGCCTACCTGCAGCGTCGCCAGAGCCTGATCGAAGACAGTCGCCCACCGTCGGACGAGGAGGATGAAGTGCCGCAGCCTCGCTACGACCTGCCCGAGACAGAAGAGGAGGCGGCAGCCGCGGCCGCCGCTGCTTCGGCGGCCAGTGCCCCCTGACACGGCCGCACTGGCAGACCGGCGCCCAGCGCTCGCCCCAAACCAGATGATCCGGTCATCCTGTCTGCCCGTTGGGGCGTTAAAGGACAGAGGTCAGGATCGCAGAAAGGACTCCTTGTGTTGCATTCCCGTATGTTCGCTGTTCGTGTGGTGAGTTCGGCCCTCTTGGCCGTATCGGCCTTGGGCGTCTCCCAGGCGTGGGCACAAGCGGCGCCGTCTCAGGTCGCCGCACCGGCTCAAACGCCGGAAGCCTTCATCCAGTCGATCACCAATGAGGTGATGACCACAGTCAAATCCGACAAGGCCATTCAGTCGGGTGACCTGCGCAAGATCTCAGCCGTGGTCGATGCCAAGATCATGCCGAATGTGAACTTCGTGCGCATGACCGCGGCCGCGGTCGGGCCGGCTTGGCGCCGTGCCACGCCCGACCAGCGTCAGCGTCTGCAAAACGAGTTCAAGACCTTGCTGGTGCACACCTATGCCGGCGCGGCCTCCCAGGTCAAGGATCAGGTCATCGAGTACCTGCCGTCGCGTGCTCACGCCAGCGACACGGATGTGATCGTGCGCACCGTGGTCAAGGGCAAGGGCGACCCCATTCAGTTGAACTACCGCTTGGAAAAGGCCGGTAGCACCTGGAAGGTGTATGACGTGAACGTGCTGGGTGCCTGGTTGGTGCAGACCCACCAGAGCAGCTTTGCGCAGGAGATCAATGCCTCGGGCATTGATGGCCTGATCTCCAAGCTGGCCGAACGCAATCGCCAGTTGGTGGCCAAGAACGCGGCGAACTGAGCCATGTTGTTGTTGCCTGCCGTCATCACGCACGCCGAAGTGCCGCATGTGTTGCGTCTGTTTCGCCAGACGCTGGACCAGGCTGCGGCCCAAGGGGGCACGGAAGCGGCCATGCTGACGGTGGACGGCGCGGCCTTGCAGCAGTTTGACTCCAGCGCCTTGGCCGTGCTGCTGGAGTGTCAGCGCATGGCGCGGGCCAATGGCCGTGCCTTTGCGGTGCAGCACCTGCCCGCCAAACTGACCGAGTTGGCCCGCCTGTACGGCGTCGACGGGCTCTTGCAATCAGCTTGATCGTCGTCACCCCGGGTCACTTCGGGGCTGACTGCTTCAGCTCTCTTCCGTCCAGGTGAAGCCATCGCGGGCGACCAGCGCGCTGGCTGCGGCGGGGCCCCAGGTGCCGGCGCTGTAGGGGCGCAGGCCGCTGGCATCCTGATGCCAGGCCTCCAAAATGGGTTCGACCCAGCGCCAGGCCTGTTCTTGCTCGTCCGAGCGCACAAACAGGTTCAACCGGCCCGCCAAGGCATCAAGCAGCATGCGCTCGTAAGCCCCCACCCGGTCGGTGGGGAAGGCTTGGTCGAAATCCAGGTCCAGCGAGACCGGAAACAGGTGCTCGGCTTGGCCGATCGTCTGGTCGGTGCCGACGGCGCCTTTGGCTGCCAACAGGTGCAATTGCAGGCCGTCGTCAGGCTGTAGTTTGATCACCAGCTTGTTGGGCGCCTGGGTGCCCGAGAAGATCGAGTGGGGCGTGGGGCGAAAGTTCACCACGATCTCGGCATGGCGGTGCGCCAGGCGCTTGCCGGTGCGCAGGTAGAAGGGCACGCCCGCCCAGCGCCAGTTCTGGATCTCGCAGCGCAGGGCCACGAAGGTTTCGGTGACGCTGCCTGGCGGCACCTTGGCCTCGTCCAGGTAGCCAGGGACGGCCACACCCTCGACCGTGCCGGCACGGTACTGGCCGCGCACCACATCGCGCGCCACCGAGGCGGCGTCGAAGGGCTTGAGCGAGCGCAGCACCTTGAGCTTTTCGTCGCGGATCGCGTCGGCATCGGCACTGGACGGGGGCTCCATCGCGACCATGGTCAGCAACTGCAGCGCATGGTTCTGGATCATGTCGCGCAGGGCGCCGGTGCGGTCGTAAAAGTCGCCCCGGGTGCCTACGCCCAGGCTTTCGGCCAGCGTGATCTGGATGTTGGCAATGCTCTCGCGGCGCCACAGGGGCTCGAACAGCACGTTGCCGAAGCGCAAGGCCATCAGGTTCTGCACCGAGGGCTTGCCGAGGTAGTGGTCGATGCGCAGGGCCTGGCGTTCGCTGAACACGGCCCGCACAGCCCGGTTGATGGTTTGTGCCGAGGCCAGGTCATGCCCGAGGGGCTTTTCCAGTACCACGCGCACGCCGGGGTGGTTGAGCCCGGCGGCACCGAGTTGCTCGCAGATGACCGGGAAGAGGTGCGGGCTGGTGGCGAGGTACATCACCACGGTGTCGGCGCTGCGACCGTCCAGCCACTGCTTCAGCAACTGGTAATCGTTGGGCTGGGACAGGTCCATGCGCAGGTAATGCACTTGGGCGGCAAAGCGCTCGAACTCGTCTTCGGTGGGGCGCTTGGCGCGGTCGTCACCGGTGGCGAGCTTGTCTTTGAGCCACTGGCGGTAGCTGGCATCGGTGCGCTCGTCGCGGGCGACCGCGAGGATGCGACCTTGCGCGGGCAGCTTGCCGTGGCGCCAGGCTTGGAACAACGCTGGCATGAGCTTGCGCCAGGTCAGATCGCCCGTGCCACCGAAAAAAACCAGATCAAAGGACATCGAAGGGGCCTGATAAAGGGGGAGTGCGCTCATTCCAGGGGCCGCACGGCGCGCCTGTCATGATTTTGGAGACAGAATGTGGCTTCACGATAAGCCAAATTCAGGATGCTGGTCGATCTCGGTTCGATGCGGGGTCGGAGCCAGTCCATTTCACCTTGTTTTCCCATGACCTCGCAACTCGATCAGCTCAAGGCCTGCACCACAGTGGTCGCCGACACCGGTGACTTCAAGCAATTGGCCCAGTTCACCCCGCAAGACGCCACGACCAACCCCTCCTTGATCCTCAAGGCGGTGCAAAAGCCCGAGTACGCGCCCTTGCTGGCCGAGGTGGTGGCCGCGCACCGTGGTGCGCCGCTGGATGCGATCGTGGACCAGGTGCTGGTGCGCTTTGGGCTGGAGATCCTGAAGGTGGTGCCCGGTCGCGTGTCGACCGAAGTGGACGCCCGCCTGAGCTTTGACACCGAGGCCACGCTGGTGCGGGCGCGGCGCCTGATCGCCCTGTACGAAGCGGCCGGCGTTGCCCGCGCCCGTGTGCTGATCAAGATTGCCGCCACCTGGGAAGGCATCCAGGCCGCCCGCGTGCTGGAGCAAGAGGGCATTCACTGCAACCTGACGCTGCTGTTCGCCTTTGCGCAGGCGCGGGCCTGTGGCGACGCCAGCGTCCGGCTGATCTCGCCCTTCGTGGGCCGCATCTACGACTGGTACAAGAAGTCGGCCGGTGCCGCCTGGGACGAGACCGCGCAGGCCGGTGTCAACGACCCGGGCGTGCAGTCGGTCAGCCGCATCTACAGCTACTACAAGGCCCATGGGGTGCGCACCGAGGTGATGGGGGCGAGCTTCCGCAATGTGGGGCAGATTCTGGCCCTGGCCGGTTGCGATCTGTTGACCATCAGCCCGGACCTGCTGGCGCAGTTGCAGGCCAGCGAGGCCCCGGTGGTGCGTCAGTTGGTGTCCCCCACCCACGTGGAGGCCGCCGAGGCGCCCTTGAGCGAGGCGGCCTTCCGCTACGCGCTCAACGACGATGCGATGGCCACCGAGAAGCTGGCCGAGGGCATCCGCGCGTTCGCCGTCGATGCGGGCAAGCTGGACGCCCTGATCGAGGCGCAGCGCTGAGCGGGGAGAGTGAGAGCATGACGTCTCCCCGTTGTGACCAGACCGTGGCTTGGGCGGCCTTGCATGGGCATTACCAGGCCCATGGGGCCACGCTGGACCTGCGCACCCTGTTTGCCGACGACCCGCGCCGCGTGGAGGCCCTGACCTTCGAGGCGCCCGAGGTGGTGGTGGACCTGTCAAGGGTGCACTGGGACGTGGCCACGCGTCGCCACCTGCTGGACCTGGCGCACGAGTGCCGGCTCACCGAGCGGCGCGACGCGATGTTGCGCGGTGAGCTGGTCAATGGCTCCGAGGGGAGGGCGGTGCTGCATACGGCCCTGCGCGCGCCACGCGGCCAGGGCCCGTTCAGCGACGAGGTGCACGCGGTGCTCGACCAGATGCTGGCCTTCGCCGATGGGGTGGCAGCCAGCGCCGGTGGGCCGAACCCGGGCGACATCCACGATGTGGTGAACATCGGCATCGGCGGCTCCGACCTGGGGCCGCAGATGGTGGTGATGGCGCTGGAAGCCTTTGCCAACCCGCGCCTGCGCTGCCATTTCGTCTCGAACATCGATGGTCAGGACCTGGCGGGCGTGTTGCGGCAGGTTGACCCGAAGCACACACTGTTCATCGTGGCGTCCAAGACCTTCTCGACGCAAGAGACCATGGTGAACGCACGCACGGCGCGCCAGTGGTTTCTGGACCAAGGTGGCACGGACATTGCCCGCCACTTTGTGGCCACGACCTCGAATGTCGAGGCCGCCGCCGCCTTTGGCATCACCCGTACCTTCGGATTCTGGGACTGGGTGGGCGGGCGGTTTTCGCTGTGGTCGGCCATTGGCTTGCCCATTGCGCTGGCGCTGGGTAGTCGGCATTTTCGCGCGCTGCTTGATGGCGCCCACGCGATGGACCGGCACTTTGCGTCGGCCCCGTCCGAGGCGAACCTGCCGCTGTGGCTGGGCCTGATGGACGTCTGGAATCGCAACTTCAAGGGCTACACCAGCCGCTGCGTGGCACCGTATCACCATGGGTTGCGCCGTTTGCCAGCCTATTTGCAGCAGCTGGTGATGGAGAGCAATGGCAAGGGCGTGGACCGTCATGGGCAGCCGCTCACCTATGCCACCAGTGAGGTGGTGTGGGGCGAGCCGGGCGTCAACGGCCAGCATGCGTTTTTCCAGCTGCTGCACCAGGGCACCGATGTGATCCCGGTGGAGTTCATCCTCTTCAAGGGCCTGCCCCTGCGCGATGCCGGGCAGCTGTCACCCGCCGTGCAGGAGATGCTGCACCGTCAGCACCAGATGTTGCTGGCCAACGGGCTGGCGCAGGCTCAGGCGCTGATGTGGGGCAAGACCACCGAACAGGCTGCGCATGAGGTGGCACCGACCGCCTCGAAAGATGTGCCGCCCCAGGTCATTGCGCGCCATCGCACATTTCCGGGTAACCGCCCCAGCCTGACGATGGTGATCGACGCGCTGACCCCGCGCTCTCTGGGCGCCCTGATCGCGCTGCACGAGCACCGGGTGCTCGTGAGTGGCGCCCTGTGGGGCATCAACTCCTTTGACCAATGGGGCGTGGAGTTGGGCAAGGCGATGAGCAACGACCTGCTGCCGCGTCTGGACAGCGGTGATGTGAGCGGCTTGGATCCGGCCACGGCGGCGATGATCGCGCGGCTGCGCGGCGCCTGAATCAGGCCCACCCCAGCCGTGACAGCAAGTGCGCCAGCTCGCAGGCTGGCGCTGCTGCGCTGGATCAGGCGTCGACGACCTCGGTGAGGGCCTTGCGCATTTTCTTCATGGCGGCCACCTCGATCTGACGGATGCGTTCGGCGCTGACGCCGTACTCGGCGGCCAGCTCGTGCAAGGTCATGCCGCCCGAACCGTCGTCATTGACCTGCAGCCAGCGCTCTTCCACGATGCGGCGGCTGCGGGCGTCCAGCTGGTCGAGCGCCAGGGCGATGCCATCGCTGGCCAGCCAGTCGCGGCGATGGGCTTCGATCACGCGGGTCGGCTCATGCACTTCGTCGGCCAAGTAGGCCAGCGGGGCCACAGGGGCATCTCCGTCGTCATCGGTGGGGGCTTCCAGGGCCACATCACCGCCGGCCATGCGGGTTTCCATCTCGATGACGTCTTCCGGGCGCACGTTGAGCTCGGTGGCCATGCGCTGGATGTCGTGTTCGGACAGGCAGGCCCGGCCCACGTTCACCGCGTCGGCTTCACCCTTGAACTGGTGCTTGAGCGAGCGCAGGTTGAAAAACAGCTTGCGCTGCGCCTTGGTGGTGGCCACCTTGACCATGCGCCAGTTTTTCAGGATGTATTCGTGGATCTCGGCCTTGATCCAGTGCATGGCGTAGCTCACCAAGCGCACACCTTGATCCGGATCGAAGCGCTTGACGGCCTTCATCAAGCCGACGTTGCCTTCCTGGATCAGGTCGCCTTGCGGCAGGCCGTAGCCCAGGTACTGACGGGAGATGGACACGACCAGACGCAGGTGCGAGAGCACCAGCTTGGAGGCGGCTTGCAGGTCCTGCTGGTCACGCAGACGACGCGCCAGGGACTGCTCCTCGTCGGCCTCCAGCATGGGGATGGCCTGGACCGAGCGGATGTACGCGTCCAAGTTGCCCAGTGAGGGCACCACACTCCAAGGGTCACGGGGGGCAAGGGCGGTCGTCAGGGTCATGGCTGGTCCTTTCGTGGATCCTTCTCGGGCAATGTTAGCACTCGTAGGGTCAGAGTGCTAAAGCGTGCCAAAGTTCCCAGGCGCAGTGTGGTATTTTGCATTTGAACAAATGTTTATGATGGAAACGTGACCACTTTCAGCAGACTCAATCTGCGCAGCGGGCCAGGTGCCCATTACCAGCTGATCGCCAAGTTGGCGCACGGTGAGGTGGTGCGCACCGTGACCGCGCAGCCCAAATGAGTGCAGGTGCGCACCGACGCAGGCGTGCAGGGCTGGGTGGCGCGCAGCCTCGTGTGGGGGTGGTGAGGCGGGCGGGATCAGGCGCGGCTCACCGCCCCGTGTCCGCGGCCGTCAACTGGAACAGCCGCACCAGCTCCGCCAAGCGGCGGGCCTGATGCTGCAGGCTTTCGGCCGCCGCGGCGCTTTCTTCCACCAGGGCGGCGTTCTGCGGCGTGCTGCGGTCGAGCTCGCTGACGGCGTCGTTGACCCGGTCGATGCCATCGGTCTGTTCTTGCGTGGAGGCGCCGATCTCGTGGATCAGGTCGGACATGTTCTTTACCTGCGTGACGATGTCGTCCATGGTGGCGCCGGCATCGTTGACGAGTTGGGTGCCCAGTTCGACCTTGGTGACGCTGTCGCCGATCAGGGATTTGATCTCCCGGGCGGCTTCGGCGCTGCGTTGGGCCAGGCTGCGCACCTCGGAGGCGACCTCCTTTTGCTGCTCGACCTCGCTGGTACTCAGCACCACGTCGCGGATGGCGATGGCGCGGTCGTGCGCCGAGCCGCGGAAGTTGATGGCGTAGCGCTGGAGGTCGGTGTGTTCGTCGCTGTTGGCGTGCAGGGCGGCGTTGATGACACTCACCTGCTTGCCCACGGATAACTGCTGAAGATTCGTGGTTGGTGGGATTGAATTCGGAGAACGTGAGCGGGGTTTCGGTTTGAAACGGAGATGAATTCGCGTTGACGCCGTTTTGAGTCGGCATCGGTTGAGGTGAAGCGTGTCAATCTTCACACTGTCACGAGGGCATGCCCTGCCCACGCTTTCTCGGCGGCCGTCGTCATGAGGCGATACCCCCATGCGCATAATAGCGGGCGTGCAGTAAACGGGTGTGAGATGGTTGCGTTGCCAGGATGTCGGATTCGGAAGGTGTGCCAGGGCGTGATGCTGGGCTTGTCAATGGCAGGTCTGGCAGGCTTGCGCGCGCAGGCCGGCGAGCGAGCCCCCACAGAGGAAGACTATTTCGCCCAGGTGCCGGTGGTGCTGACCGCCAGCCGGCTCGATCAGCCGCTCAACGAAGCGCCTGGCGCCATGACGGTGATCGACCGTGACACGATCCGCCAGTCGGGGGCGCGCACCGTGGCCGAGCTGCTGCGCCTGGTGCCCGGTTACGTGCTGGGTGGGTGGAACGGCGCCAATCCGCTGGCGTCGTACCACGTGGCCCTGGATGATTTTGGTGGGCGCAATCTGGTGCTGATCGACGGTCGGTCGGTGTATGCCAGCAGCTACCTGGGGGACACCCACTACGGCATGATGGGCGTGCTGTTGCCGGACATTGAACGCATCGAGGTGCTGCGTGGGGCCAACTCTGCGGCCTACGGTGCCAACGCGATGTTCGGGGTCATCAACATCATTACCCGGCACAGTGCCGACACCGTGGGTGGTGCCGCCGCGCTCTCGGTGGGTGACAACGGCATCCGCGACACTTATGCTCGCCTGGGTGTGGGCACCGGGGCGAACAACGTGCGGCTGTCGGTGGGCGAGCAGCGCGACCGGGGCTACTTGAACGCTTTCGATGACAAGCGCCTGGGTCAGGTGCATGTGCGTGCGGATCTGCAGCCCTCACTGGCCGATGACGTGATGGTCTCGCTGGGGGTGTCAGAGTTGCTGGCCGGAGAAGGCTATTCGGCCACACACGAAAGTAATCCCTTTCATCAGCTTCGTTCCCGTACGAGCCACGCACAGGTGGAATGGCGACGTCAACTCGATGACCGCAACGCGTTGCAGGTGTCCGTCAATTACATGGAAGACCGCCGGTGGGAGCCAGTGACCCTGAAGCCTGTTCCATCGGTCTCTCTGGATGTGGATTACGGCACCTGGGGGCAGCGCAACAACGTGGAGGTGCAACAGCAGACCGTCTGGAGCCCTGCCTGGCGCACCCTGGTGGGGGTGGGGTACAAGGGCGAGCGGGCACGCTCGGACACGATGTATTACGGCCAGGGCTGGGTCTCGGTGGGGGAGGCCCGTCTGTTCGGCACGGCAGAGTGGCGTGTGAACCCGGCGTGGCTGCTCAATGCCGGACTGTTTGTGGGGGACCACACGCTGGCCGGCACCTATACCGCGCCGCGCCTGATGGTCAACTGGCTGGCGACGCCCCATCAGACCTGGCGCATGGGCGTGACCGAGTCGATGCGCGCCCCCGGTCTGTCTGAGTACAAGAGCGATGTTCGCGTCTATCTGCCCGGTACGCCCTACTTCTCGCGCCCCTATGCCGCCAGTGGGACGGTGCAGCCCGAGACTTTGATCAGTCAGGAAATCGGGTATCTGGGGCGCTGGCCTGAAGCGCAGGTGACCTTGGATGCGCGCCTGTACCGCGAGCGCATGCGCGATGTGGTTGTGGACGATGATGGCGAGGGCGCGACCTTGCTGCCGAACCAGCTGGGCGCGCCGGCCAAAGATTTTGTCAACCGCCATGCGCTGACGCTGGTGGGGCTGGAGTATCAGTTGCGCTGGAAGGCCACGCCCCACACGGAGCTGTGGCTGAATCAGAATTTCTCGCGCATGAAGTGGGACGCCCCCGACTATGAGGCCAAGGCGGAGCGTCGTCCACCTCGGCATGTCACCACCGTGGCCTTGTTTCAGAAACTGCCTGACAACTGGCAGATCAGCGTGCTGCACGAGCGTGTGGGCTCGATGACCTTGCGCACGAAGTCAGACTGGATGGCGGCGACACACCGCACGGACATTCGCCTGGCGCGCACCTTCCGTTGGGAGGGCTACAAAGCCGAGGCCGCCTTCACGGTGCAGTCTGTGGAAGGGGATCAGCTGTTCTTCGAACCCCAGCGCAACTACCGGCGTGGTCGTCAGGGGTTCTTGACCTTGCAGCTGGAAATGTGAGCAATCGTTCTCGCCATCCCTGATGTGGGCACGAGCGCGTCACGCTCATAATTGCGGACGTGTGGTGAATGGGTGTGTGATGGTGTCGTTTCCGGTCTTTCGTGTTCGCCAGGTGTGCCAAAGCCTGGGGCTGGGCTTGGCCCTGGTGGGGTTCACTGGCGTCGGCGCGCGTGCGGCTGAGCGGGCACCGACGGAAGAGGACTACTTTGCCCATGTGCCGGTGGTGTTGACGGCCAGCCGGCTGGATCAGCCGCTCAACGAGGCACCGGGGGCCATTACCGTCATCGATCGGCACACGATCCGCTTGTCGGGTGCGCGCACCTTGGTCGAGGTGATGCGGCTGGTGCCAGGTTATCTGGCGGGGGGCTGGAATGGGGCCAACCCGGTGGCGGCGTACCACATCCCGATCGATGACTACGGGACGCGTAATCTGGTGCTGATCGACGGTCGATCGGTGTATGCCACCAGTTATCTGGGCGACACGCACCGGGGCATGATGGACGTGATGCTGGAGGACATCGAGCGCATTGAGGTGCTGCGCGGTGCCAATTCGGCGGCCTACGGTGCCAACGCCATGTTCGGGGTCATCAACATCATCACCCGGCACAGTGCCGACACGGTCGGTGGTGAGGTCTCGGTGACCTCGGGCGACAACGGCATCCGAGAGCGACGTGCCCGCATCGGGGTCGGTGATGAAACTGCCAGCTTCCGCCTGTCGGTGGGCGAGCAGCGCGACTCGGGCTACATCAATGCCTATGACGACCGACGCCTGGGACAGGCCAACCTGAGGGCCGATTTCAAGCCGTCAGTGGCTGATGATGTGATGGTGGCGATGGGGGTGTCGTATCTGGATGCGGGGGAGGGTTATTCTGCGACAGACCAGGGCAACCCATTTCACACGGTCCATACCCGGGACACACATGTGCAGACGGAATGGCGTCGGCAACTGAGTGATGTGGACGAACTGAAGGTCTCCGCCAACTTCATGGAAGACCGGTTGCAGGATGTCGCGCCAGTGCCCGGCGTTCCCGGGGTGGTGATGGACTACAGCGGTGCGGGGCATCGATACAACGCGGAGGTTCAGTACAAGACGACGTTGTCCGACCATCTGCGGGCGGTGATCGGGATGGGCTACAAGGAGGAGAAGGCACAGTCCTACCCGCTCTACGCCACGAATGATTGGGTCGCTTTCAGCGAAAGTCGGGTTTTCGGGACGGTGGAATGGCGAGCGACGCCGCAGTGGTTGATCAACACGGGATTGTTTGTGGGGCACCACAGCCGCGCAGACGCCTATTTCGCCCCCAGGTTCATGGTGAACTGGTTGCCCTCTGCCGAACACACGTTCCGGGTCGGGGTGACAGAGTCCGTTCGCGCCCCCAACTTGTCTGAGTATCAGGCGGATGTGCGCATTTACAGTCCGGGGGGCGTGTTGCTGGCGCAGGAGTTTGCCGCCACGGGGCGCGTCAAGCCCGAGAGGTTGCGCAGCACGGAGATTGGCTATGTGGGTCGTTTCACGCCTCACAACCTCACGCTGGATGCGCGCCTGTATCACGAGCGCATGGACAAGATCATCAAGGTGGACACCTACAACAACCCGCAGACGGGGTTCAATACGCGGGATTACGTCAACCTCACCGCGTTGACCATGGTGGGTCTGGAGTATCAATTGCGTTGGAAGCCCTTCAGCAGCACCGAACTGTGGCTCAACCAGAGTTTTTCAGACTTGAACTGGGATGAGCCCAGCTTGGACGCGAAAGACGAGCGTCGGCCACCTCAACACGCAACCCTGGTGGCTTTGTTTCAGCGCTTGCCCGGCGGACTGCAACTGAGCGTGATCCACGAGCGTCTTGGCGGGATGACCTGGCGTGACAGGCGAGACTGGTTGGCGTTTTCGCACCGTACCGATGTGCGTCTGGCGTATCCTTTCCGCATCGGCACGAGCAAAAGCGAGATCGCTTTCGCGGTGCAGTCGGTGGAGGGGGATCGGCCATTTTTCCTGGTCCGTCCGAAGTACAACTTCCAACTCGCTCGCAAGAGCTTCCTGACCCTGCGCATGGAGATGTGATCTGATCACGCGTCGCCAATCACTTGCCTTGACCACCGGCGCCCCCCTGTTGCTCAGGACGGGGCTGGTGCAGGCTGCGAGTGAGGCGGTATGGGTCTTGCCTTCGGATGCCTCGTGGGCCTACACCGAAGCGGCCGCGGCCCTTCAGGCCGAGTGGCGGCAGGTGGGGCGCGGGCGTGAGCTGACGGTGCTGGCGGCGCGTGACTTGCCGGCTGGAGCCCCGCCCGCCGCGGTGGTCACCTTGGGGGCCGCGGCCTTGCGTCTGGTGATGGAGCGGGCTGCGGCCCAGCCGGAGTGGGCCCGTGTCCCGGTGTTGAGCGCTCTGTTGCCGCGAGATGGATTTGTGGCGGTCTGGAAGCGTCCGCCGGCCTGGGTGTCGGCCGCGTATCTGGACCAGCCGGTGGACCGCTATCTGGCCTTGATTCGCCGCACCATGCCACGCTTGTTGAAGGTGGGGGTGTTGCTGGACGAGGATGCGATCCCGCAGCGTCAGGCGCTGCTCAAGGCGGCGCAGGACCGTGGCTTGCGCCTGCTCGTGGGGGCGGTCGGTGAACCGGACACCTTGTCCGCGACGCTGCGCTCGGTGCTGGCCGATGCGGATGTGCTGCTCATCTTGCCTGACAGCGCCGTGGCCGATGTGTCGGCTTTGCAGCACATGCTGATCATGGCCTATCGGCAGCGTGTGCCGGTGGTTGCTTACTCACCGGCCTTGGTCAAGGCCGGGGCGGCGATGGGCTTGTATGCCAGTCCGTCTCAGGCGGGGCGTCAGGTGGCGGCGATGTTGAAGGGGGCTTTGAATGCCCCTGCCATCGGACCTGCCTGGCCGGCCGCGCGGTTGGCAGATGGGTTCACCATCGCCATCAATGACCAGGTGTGCCGATCTTTGGGGCTGGATGTGCCCGATGTGGCTGTGGTGACCGATGCCTTGCGGCGTGAGGAGGGCATGCGGTGAAGCTCAAATTAGGTGGCGTGCGGGTGCGATTGTGGTTGGCGACGGCCATGCCTGCCATGCTGGTGATTGCCTTGCTGGTGGTGGGATTTGCATCGCAGTACGGCGGGCGGATGGCCGAGGCGCTGAAGGACCGTGGCGTGGCTTCGGCCCGTCAGTTGGGCAGTGCAGCCGAGTTCAGTCTGTTTGCCGGTGATCGCGAAGCGTTGGCACGTCTGGCCGAGGCGGCCATGCGCAGCGATGTGCAGCTGCGTGGGGTGATCATCTATAACGCACAGGGTCAGTTGAGGGCCGCAGCCGGCCAGATGAAGGCCCCGGCGCCGCGCCTGGATGGTGCCATTCAGATCGTGCAGGCGAAGGGGGCCTTGGTGGTGGCACAGCCCATTTACGCCACGGCGGCCGTGCCCGTGGACGATGTGTATGTGCCAGTGCCGGACGCTGCCAACGGTGTCCTGGCCACGGAGAGCCGTTTGCTGGGCTATGCCGTGGTCGAGATGTCGCTGGAAGCGTTGGCGCAGCAGCGACGCGACCTGCTGATCTGGTCGCTGGCGACCGCCGTGGGGGGCTTGATGCTGGCCGGGGTGATGGCCTCGGTGTTGGCCGACCTGGTGTCGTCCCAGATTGGCCGCATCAACCGCGTGGTGGAGTTGGTGGGGGAAGGGCAGTTGGGCGAGCGCGTGGACGTGGCGCGCAGCGGCATCTTGCGCCCCCTGGCGGTGGGGATCAATGCGATGGTGGCGCGGATCGCGACCACGCAGGAAGAGTTGCAGCAGCAGATCGCCCATGCCACGCAGGAGTTGCGTGATCAGAAGGATGCTGCGGAGCAGGCTGCACGCACGGACTCGCTGACGGGAGTGTCCAGCCGGCGGGCGTTTTCGGAGGCTGCCGAGGCAGAAATGCAACGTGCGCTGCGTTATCGCACCGAGCTGTCCTTGCTGATGATGGACCTGGACCACTTCAAAGTGGTCAACGATACCCATGGTCACGTGACGGGCGATGCGGTGTTGGTGAGCTTTGCACAGACGGTGCAGCAACTGGTGCGCAAGGTCGACATGGTGGCGCGCTTGGGTGGCGAGGAGTTTGTGGTGCTGCTGCCCAACATCACGGCCGAGCAGGCCACGGCCTTGGCCGAGCGCATTCGCGAGGCGGTGCACAACAGCCACTTGCTGGTCGATGGCAAGCCGCTGCAGTTCAGCGTGAGCGTCGGCGTGGCGCAGTTTGATCGCCGCGAGCTGAGCCTGACGGGGTGGCTGGCACGCGCCGATGCGGCGCTGTACCAGGCCAAGGCGCAGGGGCGCAATCGCGTGGTGCTGGACATGAGCGAGGTGTGAGCGGGGCACCGGTTTGCCGCCGGTGCCCGTGACCCCACCGGATGACTCCGGTGGAGGTGTGGCGTGGCCGATCAGGCCGTCTCGGCAAACAGCTCGCGGCCAATCAGCATGCGGCGGATCTCGCTGGTGCCGGCGCCAATTTCGTAGAGCTTGGCATCGCGCCACAGGCGGCCCAGCGGGTAGTCGTTGATGTAGCCATTGCCCCCGAAGATCTGGATGCCTTCGCCGGCCATCCAGGTGGCTTTCTCGGCGGTCCACAGGATCAGGGCGGCGCAGTCCTTGCGCACGTGGCGGGCGTGCTGGGCGCCCAGGGCGTCGAGGTTTTTGGCCACGGTGTAAGCCAGCGAGCGGGCGGCCTGCTGCACGGTGTACATGTCGGCCACCTTGCCTTGCACGAGCTGGAACTCGCCGATCGCCTGGCCGAACTGCTTGCGCTCGTGGATGTAGGGGATGACGTTGTCCATCACCGCCTGCATGATGCCCAGCGGGCCGCCGGACAGCACGGCGCGTTCGTAGTCCAGGCCGCTCATCAGCACCTTGGTACCGTTGCCTTCGCCGCCCAGCACGTTCTCAACAGGCACTTCGCAGTCTTCAAAGAACAGCGGGAAGGTGTTGGAGCCGCGCATGCCCAGCTTGTCGAGGTGCGGGCCTTTGCTGAAGCCCTTCATGCCCTTTTCGATCAGGAAGGCGGTCATGCCTTTGGCGCCGGCTTCCGGATTGGTCTTGGCGTAGACGACGAGCACATCGGCGTCGCCACCGTTGGTGATCCACATCTTGCTGCCGTTGAGCACATAGCGGTCTCCCTGTTTGTCGGCGCGCAGCTTCATGCTGACGACGTCGGAGCCGGCGTTGGGCTCGCTCATGGCCAGGGCACCGACGAAGTCGCCACTGATGAGTTTGGGCAGGTACTTCTGCTTCTGCGCCTCGGTGCCGTTGCGGTTGATTTGGTTGACGCACAGATTGGAGTGCGCGCCGTAGCTCAGGCCCACCGAGGCGCTGCCGCGGCTGACTTCTTCCATGGCGACCATGTGGGCGAGGTAGCCCAGGTTGGTGCCGCCGTATTCTTCGGAGACGGTCAGACCGTGCACGCCGAGGTCGCCCAGCTTCTTCCACATGTCGGCGGGGAAGAGGTTGTCGCGGTCGATGTCGGCGGCGCGGGGTGCGAGTTCTTTTTGCACAAAGGCGCGCACGGCTTCGCGCAAGGCATCGATGTCGTTACCCAGTTGGTGGTTCAGGCCTGGCAGGTTCATGGTGGTCACTCCTCGGTATCGGGGTCGGTACAGGTGTCGGGTCGAACAGAAGGCAAGGAAACGGGCGCTCGCCTCAGGCGTGGGCGCGCTTGGCGAGCAGGGCGTTGCTGACGCGGGAGACGGGCTTGCGGCCCAGGACGTTGGAAATGAAGGCTCCGGCGTCGACGAGCTGGTCGAGGTCGATGCCGGTGGCGATGCCCAGGCCGTGCAGCAGGTAGACCACGTCTTCGGTGGCGACGTTGCCCGTGGCGCCCTTGGCATAGGGGCAGCCGCCCAGGCCGGCGATGCTGGTGTCGAAGGTGTGTATGCCCAGGGCCAGGCTGGCGTAGATGTTGGTGAGCGCCTGGCCGTAGGTGTCGTGGAAGTGGCCGCTGAGTTCGTCCAGCGGGACGTGCTGGAGGGCGCGCTCCATCACGGCGGTGACGCGGCCGGCGGTGCCCACGCCGATGGTGTCGGCAATGCCCACGTGGTCGGTGCCGATGCCGAGCAGGCGCTGCACCACGTCTTCGACGGCGTCGAGCGAGACCTCGCCCTGGTAGGGACAGCCCAGCGCGCACGACACGGCGGCGCGCACCTTCATGCCGTGGGCCTTGGCGGCCTCGGCCACCGGGCGGAAGCGTTCGATGGACTCGGCGATGGAGCAGTTGATGTTGCGCTGGCTGAAGGCTTCGCTGGCGGCGGCAAAGATGACCACCTCGTCGGCCTGGGAGGCGAGGGCGCCTTCAAAGCCTTTCATGTTGGGGGTGAGCACGCTGTAGCGCACGCCCGGCTGGCGCTGGATGCCGGCCATGACCTGGGCGTTGTCGGCCATCTGCGGCACCCACTTGGGGCTGACGTAGCTGGTGACCTCGATCTCGCGCAGGCCAGCGGCTTGCAGGCGGTGCACGAGCTCGATCTTGTCGGCGGCCGCCACGGGCTGCGCTTCGTTTTGCAGGCCGTCACGCGGGCCGACATCGACCAGGGTGACGTGGCTGGGGAAGGTGAGGTGGCTCATGATGTGATCCGGTGATGATCCTGGCGTGATCCTGATGTGAGGGCGTCAAGCGGCGGCTTCCAGGCGCAGCAGCTCGACGCCTTCGGCCAGCTGGTCGCCCACGGCGCACAGGATGGCCGAGACGGTGCCGTCGTGCGGGGCGGTCAGTGTGTGCTCCATTTTCATGGCCTCGGTCACGGCCAGGGCGTCGCCTTGTTTGACCTGCTGGCCCTCGGTGACCAGCATGGCCACGACCTTGCCGGGCATCAGCGCGGTCAGCCGGCCGCCTGTTGCGCTTTTGTCGGCTTGGCGCAGTGGATCCACGCGTTGCACGCGGGCGTGGCCTTCGCTGGTAAACACATCCAGCTCGTTGCCGTGGCGGTACACGCGCAGGCGCAGGCGTTGGCCGTGCACATCGGCTTCGAACTGCTCGCCGCCCCCATCGGTGCGGCACAGGGGCTGCACGGTCACGTTCACCGCGTCCCAGCTGAGTTGCCAGGTGCCGTCGCGTTGGATGTCGAGCGTGACGGCGAGGGTCTGGCCGTCGATGTGGAGCTTGATCAACTGGCGTGCATCGCCATGCAGGCGCCAGTGGTCGGTGCGCGACCAGGGGTCACGGTGGGCGTGGTGCTGTTCGTCGGCTTGCAGGCGCAGCAGGGCGCCGGCCACGGCGTGCGCGATGGGCAGAGAGGGGGCCTCGAACAGGGCGCTGTGCTCGCGCTCGATCAGGGCCGTGTCCAGCTCGGCGTGGGAGAAGGAGTGGGTGGCGGCCACGCGGCGCAGGAAGGCCACGTTGTGGCTCAGACCCGTGATGTGCAGCTCGGCCAGGGCGGTGTCCAGACGGGCCAGCGCGGTGGCGCGGGTGTCGCCGTGCACGATGAGCTTGGCGATCATCGAGTCGTAGTGCGGGGTGATGGCATCGCCCTCGCGCACGCCGCTGTCGATGCGCACCGGGGCGACCGAGAAGGTGCTGCACGCCGGGGTGCGCAGAACCTGCAGCTTGCCGGTGGCGGGCAGGAACTGTTGGGCCGGGTTCTCGGCGCAGATGCGCGCTTCGATGGCGTGGCCGGTGAAGGTGATCTGGTCTTGCGTGAGGGGCAGGGCCTCGCCGGCGGCCACGCGCAGTTGCCACTCGACCAGGTCCTGGCCGGTGATGGCCTCGGTCACCGGGTGTTCGACCTGCAGGCGGGTGTTCATCTCCATGAAGTAAAAACGTCCGTCTTGCTCACAGATGAACTCGACGGTGCCTGCGCCCACATAGCCCACGCTGCGGGCGGCGGCAATGGCGGCGTCGCCCATCTGGGCACGACGCTCCGGCGTCATGCCGGGCGCCGGGGCTTCTTCGAGCACCTTCTGGTGACGGCGCTGCACCGAGCAGTCGCGCTCGCCCAGGTGCACGTAGTGGCCGTGGGTGTCGCCAAAGACCTGGATTTCGATGTGGCGGGGGCGGGTGACGTAGCGCTCGACCAGCACATGGGCGTTGCCGAAGCTGGCCTGGGCCTCACGCTGACACGAGGCCAGCGCGGCGATGAAATCGCTGGATTGCTGCACCAGACGCATGCCCTTGCCACCACCGCCGGCGCTGGCCTTGATGAGCACCGGGTAGCCGATCTGGTCGGCCTGAGCTTGCAGGAAAGCAGGGTCCTGGTTGTCGCCGTGGTAGCCCGGCACCAGGGGCACCTGCGCGCGCTCCATCAGCGCTTTGGCTGCCGATTTGCTCCCCATGGCGGCGATGGCCGAGGGCGGCGGGCCAATGAAGGCGATGCCCGCTTCGACACAGGCCTGGGCAAAGGCGTCGTTCTCGCTCAGGAAGCCATAGCCGGGGTGGACGGCCTGGGCGCCCGTGGCCAAGGCGGCGGCGAGGATGCGGTCGGCGCACAGGTAGCTCTCGCGCGGGCTGGCGCCACCGATGTGCACGGCTTCGTCACACAGTTGCACGTGGCGGGAGAGGGCGTCGGCGTCGGAGTAGACGGCCACGGTGCCGATGCCAAGGCGGCGTGCGGTGCTGGCGACTCGGCAGGCGATTTCGCCTCGATTGGCAATCAGGATCTTGGTGAACATGGGCTCAACCTTGCTGCCACGTGGGCGCGGTTTTGTTCAGGAAAGCGTGCAGGCCGGCGCGGCCTTCTTCGCTGGCGCGGATGTCGGCGATGTGGCGAGCGGTGTGGTCGCGCAAGGCAGGGGTGAGGTTCTGCCCGGCCACCTCGCTGATCAGGCGCTTGCCCGCACGAACGGCCTGCGGGCCGTTGGCGACGATGGCCTGCACCAGCCGGTCGACGGTGGCGTCCAGCGCCTCGGGCTCGACGACCTCATGCAGCAAGCCCAGTTGATGAGCCTGTGCCGCATCGAAGCGCTCGGCGGTGACGATGTAGCGGCGCGCGGCACGTTCCCCGATGGCGCGCAGCACATAGGGGCTGATGGTGGCCGGCGTCAGGCCCAGCTTGACTTCCGACAGGCTGAAGCCCACGGCCGGTGTGCCCACCGCGATGTCACAGGCGGCGACCAGGCCCACGCCGCCGCCGTAGCCGTCCCCCTGCACGCGGGCGATCACCGGCACCGGGCAGCTGGCGATGGCCCACAGCATGTCGGCCAGACCAGTGGCGTCGGCATGGTTCTCGTCCCAGCTGTAGCCGGCCATCTCGCGCATCCAGTTCAGGTCGGCGCCGGCGCAAAAGGCCTTGCCGTGGGCGCCCAGCACCACCACGCGCAAGCCGGGGCGATTGGCCAGCTCGGTGAAGGTGTGCGTCAGCTCGGCAATCGTGGCGGCATCGAAGGCGTTGCGCAGCGTCGGGCGGTTCAGCCACACATGGCTGATGGGGCCTTCATGGCGGATGTCCAGGTTCGACATGGCGGGCGTCCTCACATGCGGAAGACGCCGTAACGCGTCTCGGGAATCGGGGCGTTGAGCGCGGCGCTCAGGGCCAGGCTCAGCACGCGGCGGGTGTCGGTGGGGCGGATCACGCCGTCGTCCCACAGGCGGGCGCTGGCGTAGTAGGGGTGACCTTGCGCCTCGTACTGATCGCGCACCGGGGCCTTGAAGGCTTCTTCTTCCTCGGCCGACCAAGTGCCGCCCTTGCCCTCGATGCCATCGCGCTTGACGGTGGCCAGCACGCTGGCGGCCTGCTCGCCACCCATCACGCTGATGCGGGCGTTGGGCCACATCCACATCAGGCGCGGGTTGAAGGCGCGGCCGCACATGCCGTAGTTGCCGGCACCAAACGAGCCGCCGATGATGACGGTGAACTTCGGAACAGCGGCGCACGACACGGCCGTCACCATCTTGGCGCCGGCGCGCGCGATGCCGTCGTTTTCGTACTTGCGGCCCACCATGAAGCCGGTGATGTTCTGCAAGAAGACCAGCGGGATCTTGCGCTGGCAGCACAGCTCGATGAAGTGCGCGCCCTTGTTGGCGCTTTCGGCAAACAGGATGCCGTTGTTGGCCACGATGCCCACGGGCATGCCTTCAATGTGGGCGAAGCCGGTGATCAGGGTGTTGCCGTAGCGGGCCTTGAACTCGTCGAACTCCGAGCCGTCGACCAGGCGGGCGATCACCTCGCGCACGTCGAAGGGCTTGCGCGTGTCGGTGGGGATGATGCCGTTGAGCTCGGCCTCGTCGTACAGCGGGGCGCGCGGCGTGACCAGGGCCAGCTCGGGCGTCTTGCGCCAGTTCAGGCGCGCCACGGCCTGGCGGGCCAGGGTCAGCGCGTGCACGTCGTCGCGGGCCAGGTGGTCGGCCACGCCGGACAGGCGGGTGTGCACATCGCCGCCGCCCAGGTCTTCGGCGGTCACGACCTCGCCGGTGGCGGCTTTGACCAGCGGCGGCCCGCCCAGGAAGATGGTGCCCTGGTTGGCGACGATGATGGTCTCGTCGCTCATGGCGGGCACATAGGCGCCGCCTGCCGTGCACGAGCCCATCACCACGGCGATCTGCGGGATGCCGGCGGCGCTCAGGTTGGCCTGGTTGTAGAAGATACGGCCGAAGTGGTCGCGGTCGGGGAAGACGTCGTCCTGGTTGGGCAGGTTGGCGCCGCCCGAGTCCACGAGATAGATGCAGGGCAGGCGGTTCTGCGCGGCGATCTCCTGCGCACGCAGGTGCTTCTTGACGGTGAGTGGGTAGTAGGTGCCGCCTTTGACGGTGGCGTCGTTGCACACGATCATGCATTCGACGCCCGCCACGCGGCCGATGCCGGTGATGATGCCGGCGCTGGGCGCGGCGTTGTCGTACACGTTCAGCGCGGCCAGGGCGCCCACTTCCAGGAAGGGCGAGCCGGCGTCGAGCAACTGTTCCACGCGGTCACGCGGCAGCAGCTTGCCACGGGCCAGGTGTTTGGCGCGCGGGGCTTCACCGCCGCCGAGGGCGATACGGGCCAGTTGCGCTTCCAGGTCGGCCACCAGGGCCTGCATGGCGCGGGCGCTGTCCTTGAAGGCTTCGCTGCGCGGATTGAGTTGGGTCTCGATGACGGGCATGGTCGATCAGGCCTGGAGCGGCGGCAAAGGGGGAGGGGGGACGCGACTGAGCGCATCGTGGACTTCATCGTGGAAGCGGCTCAGCGCCGCCAGCGAGGCCAGGGCGGCTTCACGGGGCACCAGCGCGCTCCAGATCAGTTCGGTCAGTTGGGTGGCGGTGGTGTCGATGCTGGGGCGCTTGGCCGAGGTGATGGCGTCCCACAGCACGTGCTCCATCGAGCCGTACACCAGCTCGCGCAGCAGGCGCAGGGGCATGTCGGCGCGGACCTGGCCTTGCGCTTGCGCTTCGGCCAGTGCGTCCATCAAGGGGGCGGTGTAGCGGCGCTTGCACTCGGCGATGACCTCGGCGAGCTCGGGTTCGGCCGAGCCGGCGGCGCGGCCTTCGCCCAGCACCAGGGCGCACATGCCCGAGCCATCGGCCAGCAGGGTGACCAGGTGGGCGCGCACGACGTGGCTGAGCTTGGCGTGCACGCCGGGCAAAGTGGGCACGTCGCGCTCCAACTCGCTGCTGATCTCGTCGTACCAGCGGGTGATGACCTGGATGCACAGCTCGCGCTTGCTGGCGAAATAGGTGAACACAGTGGCCTCGGACACGCCGGCGGTCTCGGCGATCTGGGCCATGGTGGCGCGCTGGTAGCCGTGCTCGGTGAACACGGCTTGAGCGGCGCTCAACAAATCCTTCAGCCTGTGCTGGGACTTGCTGCTCTTCGGGGTGGTGCGGGCCAGGGTGCTGGAACTCATTTTTTGAGTATGACTCAGAAATGAGCGTGGGGCCAGCGCTGAACCACTCCTCAACGACCCGGGAAAACCCGGGTCAAACGGCAGTGTGTCAGTCGAAGCGGTAGGCCGACAGGGTGGTTTCCAGCACGCGGTCGGTGAACACGCGCTGGCCCCGGCCTTCGCTGGCAGCGCCGGCCGCCAACATCAAGGGCAGCAGGTGCTCTTCGGCGCGGGGCGGGTGACACAGTCGGGCCGAGGGGGCCTGGTCCCAGTGCGCGAGGCCTTGCGCACGCGTGGCCGGATCGGCCTCGACTGTGGCGGTCAGCCAGGCGTCGAAGGTGTCGGAGATCGGGCCGAAGCGTGGGTCGCCATAGCCTCGCATGTTGTGAAAGCTCATGCCGCTGCCGACGATCAGCACGCCCTCGTCGCGCAGCGTGGTCAAGGCCTGGCCGGCTTGCAGGTGCGCCTGCGGGTCCAAGTCGTGCCGCAAGGACAGCTGCACCACGGGCACGTCGGCGTCGGGGAACATGAGCTTGAGTGGGATGAACATGCCGTGGTCGAAGCCCCGTTGCGCGTCGGCCTGGGAGGGTTGGCCTGCGGCGTGCAACAGTTGCGTGATGCGCTCGGCCAGCTGGGGCTCACCCGGCGCGGGGTAGCGCAGCTCGTAGGTGTGGGGCGGGAAGCCGCCGTAGTCGTAGATCAGCTCCGGCTGGGCGCCGCTGGTGACGTTGAAGCCAGCCGTGAGCCAGTGGCCCGACACCATGACGATGGCGGTGGGGCGCGAGGGCAGGGTGTCGGCAATGCCCATCAGGAAATCGCGCATGCGGTGCCAGGTGGTGGGCGGGTTCCAGTCCATGAAGAAACAGGGCCCGGCGCCATGCGGGATGAAATAGGTGGGCATGCGGGGGGACGTGGACATGCGAAGGGCCTTTCTGAGCGATGCCTCTGAGTGAGACTCGGCGAACCGGGTGGTAACCCTGACAGTATCGGGCAAGGGCGAATGGGCACACACCTGCAGGGACAAGCCCGCGGCGGGACAATGACCCGATGAAAGCGCTCCAAGACATTGCCCTGTCCATGCTGGACCTGGTGGCCGTGCGCGAAGGCGGCACGGTGGCCGAGGCCCTGTCCATCGCCCTGCGCACCGCCCAGCACGCCGAAGCCCTGGGCTTCACCCGCTACTGGTTGGCCGAACACCACAACATGCCCGGCATCGCCAGTTCGGCCACGGCCGTGCTGGTGGGGCACATTGCCGGTGGCACGCAGCGCATCCGCGTCGGATCGGGCGGCATCATGCTGCCCAACCACGCGCCGCTGGTCGTGGCCGAGGCGTTCGGCACGCTGGCCGAGCTCTACCCTGGTCGCATCGATCTGGGGCTGGGGCGTGCACCGGGCACCGACCGCGCGACCATGCGTGCGTTGCGCCGCCACCATGTCGAAACCGAAGACGACTTCCCGCGCGAGGTGAGCGAACTGCAGCGCCTGCTCGGGCCGGTGCAGCCGGGCCAGGCCATCGTGGCCATGCCGGGGGCGGGCACCGAGGTGCCGATCTGGCTGCTGGGCTCCAGCCTGTTTTCGGCACAGCTGGCGGCAGAAAAGGGCTTGCCCTACGCCTTCGCCTCGCACTTTGCGCCGCGCATGCTGCTGCAGGCGGTGGAGCTGTACCGGGCGCGCTTCAAACCTTCCAAAACACTGGCGCAACCCCATGTGGTGATCGGCGTGCCGGTCATCGCCGCGCACACCGACGACGAAGCCGAGTTTCTGGCTACCAGCACCTACCAGCGCGTGCTGGGCATTCTGCGGGGCGAACGCGGCCGTCTGCCCCCGCCCGTGGCGGACTTCCTGTCGAGCGTGTCGCCGTCCGAGCAGGCAGGCATCGGCGATTTCCTGGGCGCGGCCGTGATCGGCGGGCCCGACACCGTGCGCGGCGGCCTGACGCGTCTGCTGCAGCTCACCCAGGCCGACGAAGTCATGATGGTGTCCGACGTGTTCGACCCCGCGCTGCGCTGGCGTTCCATGGCGATCACCGCCGAGGTGATGGGCTTGCCTCGCTCACCGGGTTGACGCGGGGGCGGTGCTGGCGCTGTGGCTGTGGCTGTGGCTGTGGCTGTGGCTGTGGCTGTGGGGGCTTGGCGGTTCGGCCGCCGCCAATGCGTGCGACGACCGCTGACAAATGGACACGGTTCGCGAGATTCGTCACACGGCCTGAAGTCCGGCACTTGGTACAGTGGCATGTCCGATTTTCTGGTGGTTTGCCATGTTGAGTTTTCCTCTGTCTCGTTTCACAAATCGCGCCGTGTTGATGGCCGTGCTGGCCTTGGGCGGCACGTCCTCGGCGATCGCGTGGCAAGGCCGAGGGGCCGCCGGTGCCTCGGCGCCCCTGCCCGTTGAGGGGCTGACCGACCGCGTGATCGTGAAGTACAAGGACGCCGACCTCGCAACCGGCCCTTCGCAGTCGGCCTGGACCAAGGCGCGCGTGGCCGGTAACCGCCAGGGCGTGCAGCTCAGCCATGTGCGGCGCACCGGGCAGGGCGCCGATGTGATCAAGCTCGACAAGCGCATGAGCCTGGAGCAGGCGCGGGCCCTGGCACGCGATCTGAAAGCGGGCGATGCCACGATCGAGTACGCCGAACCCGACCGCATCCTGCAGCCCCAGCTGACGCCCACCGATGCCATGTACGCCCAGCAGTGGCATTACTTTGATGCCGTGGGCGGGATCAACGCACCCGCCGCCTGGGACAAGGTCACCGGGGCGGGCGTGGTGGTGGCGGTGCTGGACACCGGGGTGCGACCCCATGCTGACCTGGCCGCCAACCTGCTGCCGGGGTACGACTTCATCATTGACACCTTGTTGTCCAACGACGGCAATGGCCGGGATGCCGATGCCAGCGACCCGGGCGATGCGACGACGGCGGGCCTGTGCTACAGCGGCTCGCCCGCCAGCAACAGCAGCTGGCACGGCACCCACGTGGCCGGCACGATCGCCGCAGTCACCAACAATGCCAGCGGCGTGGCGGGCGTGGCCTTTGGCGCCAAGGTCTTGCCGGTGCGCGTGCTGGGCCGCTGCGGCGGCTACACCTCCGACATTGCCGACGCCATGATCTGGGCGGCAGGGGGCACCGTCACCGGCGTGCCGGCCAACCCGACGCCGGCCAAGGTGATCAACCTGTCGCTGGGTGGGGCGGGGGCCTGTGATGTCACCTCGCAAAACGCCATCAACGCGGCGCGCGCGCGCGGGGCCACCGTGGTGGTTGCCGCAGGCAACAGCAATGCCGACGCCAGCCAGTTCTCGCCAGCCAGCTGTGCGGGGGTGGTCACGGTGGCCGCCACGGGCAAAGCCGGGGGCAAGGCGTCCTATTCCAACTATGGTTCGGTGGTGTCGCTGGCCGCTCCCGGGGGCGATGGCAGCTACGGGGTGGTGTCCACCTGGAACGCCGGCACCACAGGCCCCGGCGCAGACGGCTATGCCGCCTACCTGGGCACGTCCATGGCCACGCCCCATGTCAGCGGCGTGGTGGCGCTGATGCTCGCCAAGAACCCCAGCTTGAGCCCCGATCAGGTCGCGTCCACCCTGCAGTCCACGGCCCGCCCTTTCCCGGCAACGTGCACGCAATGCGGCGCCGGCATCGTCAACGCTTCGGCGGCGGTCGATGCGGTCCCTGCGTCCGTGACGCCACCAGTGGCCACCGTGGCCGAGGTCGAGTCCAACAACAGCACGCGCGCCGCCCAGAGCATCGCAACCACGCCGGTGCTGATCAACGGCACGCTGTCGAGCAAGTCGGACACTGATTACTTCAAGACCACCGTGGCAGCCGGGGGGCGTCTGGTGGGCACCCTCACGCCCAACAGCACCTCCAACTACAACCTGTCGGTGTACAACGCGTCTGGCAAATTGCTGGGCAGCAGCAGCCAGGGCACCGGCCTGCCAGACGTGTTCACGGTGACGAACACTGGCACCACGGCGGCCACGGTCTACTGGCGCGTGGTGTATGTCAGCGGTGCGACCGGTGCCGCCGGCACTTACACCTTGGGCTTGGGCAATTAACTGAGCGGGGTGGTCACGCCCGACTGACCTCAGGGTATGACGCGGGTTGGCAAGACCCGATGGGTGGTGACATGATCTGTCGTCTCATCACCCCATCGGCTGACCATGTCCACTCCTGCTGCATCTCCTGTTGCTCCTGGCGCTGCGACCCGCGCCGCGCAGACCCCGTCCCGCTTTCTGGACCAGACGCATGAGGTCATCAACGTCTCGTCTGAACTGGCCGGCTACAACATGTACACGCAAGATGCGGCCTTGCAAGAGGCCGTGCAGCGTGAAGGTGCGGCCTGGGCGCAGGCCGACCTGAGCCGTTTTGGCCAGCTCACCGGCTCGGCCGACTACCTGGAGCTGGGGGCTCTGGCCAACCGGTATCCGCCCGAACTCGACACCCACGACCGTTTTGGCCACCGCGTCGATCTGGTGCGCTTCCACCCGGCGTATCACACGCTGATGAAGACGGCCATCGAGGAGGGCATCCACGCCTCTCCTTGGACCGCCCCCAAGTCGGGCGCCCATGTGGCGCGTGCCGCCAAGTTCTACCTGCAGGCGCAGGTGGAGGCCGGCCACGGTTGCCCGATCACGATGACCTTCGCGGCCGTGCCCAGCTTGCTCACCACGCCCGCTTTGGCCGCGCAGTGGGTGCCCAAGATCACCGCCCCGGTGTACGACCCGCGCAATGTGCCCGATGCGGCCAAGCAGGGCCTGACCATCGGCATGGCGATGACCGAGAAGCAGGGCGGCTCCGATGTGCGCGCCAACACCACCCGGGCCTACCCGGTGGCCGCTTCGGGTCCCAGTGAAGCGTACGAGCTGGTGGGGCACAAGTTCTTCGTGTCGGCCCCCATGTGCGACGCCTTCCTGGTGTTGGCCCAGGCGCCGGGCGGTCTGTCATGCTTCCTGCTGCCGCGCTGGCGGCCCGATGGCAGCAAGAACCCGCTGCAGGTGCTGCGCCTCAAGCGCAAGATGGGCAACGTCTCCAACGCATCGAGCGAGACCGAGCTGCGGGGCGCCTTGGCCTGGATGGTGGGCGAAGAAGGGCGGGGCGTTCGCACCATCATCGAGATGGTGTCCATGACACGCTTTGACTGCATGATTGGCTCCTCCGCCGGCCAGCGCGCTGCCGTGTCTCAGGCGCTGCACCACTGTTCGCTGCGCTCGGCCTTTGGCAACGTGCTCAACCAGCAGCCGCTGATGCAGAACGTGCTGGCCGACCTGGTGCTGGAAAGCGAGGGTTCGCTGGCGCTGACAATGCGCATGGCCCGCGCCATGGACCAGCGCGCCACCGATCCGCACGAAGACCAGCTCGCTCGCCTGCTCACCGCCGTCGGCAAATACTGGATCTGCAAGCGCACGCCTCAGCATGCCTACGAAGCCATGGAGTGCATCGGCGGCAGTGGGGTGATGGAGGACAGCCCCTTCCCGCGCCTGTTCCGCGAGTCGCCCGTCAACGCCATCTGGGAAGGCAGCGGCAACGTGCAGTGCCTGGACGTGCTGCGCGCCATGCAGAAAACCCCGGACGTAGTGCAGGCCTTCTTCGGCGAAGTGGCGAAGGCCCGTGGTGGCCATGCGCAGCTCGACCGTTACGTGGCTGAGCTGCAGCGCGCCTTCACCGACCTGTCTGAGCTTGAGTACCGCGCCCGTGATGTGGTCGGTCGCATGGCGCTGGCGGTGCAGGCAGCGCTGCTGGTGCAGCACGCCCCCACCGTGGTGGCCGATGCCTTCTGTGCCTCACGTCTGAGTGGCGACAGCCACCACCATTACGGCACCCTGCCACGCGGTGTGGACTGCGCCGCGCTCATCGCGCGCGCCACCCCGCAGTGCGAAGCGTGACGCGCGCGTGAGCCCTGCCGGCGCTCAGCGCAGCACCTGGTGCGCTACGCCCACGTACAGCGGGATGCCCACCAGAATGTTGAACGGGAAGGTCAAGCCCAGCGACATGCCGATGTACAGCGAGGGGTTGGCCTCCGGGATGGCATGGCGCACCACAGCCGGCACAGCGATGTAGGACGCACTCGCGGCCAGCACCATCAGCAAGGCGCCATTGCCCGCCGGGATGTCGAGCAGCACACACAGGCCCAGCGCCAGGGCCGCATGGAACCATGGCCCGATCAGGCCATAGGCCAGCAGCCACGGCGACTTGCCCTTGAGCTCGCCCATGTTGCGCGCCGCATTCAGGCCCATGTCCAGCAGGAAGAAGGCCAGCATGCCCTTGAACAGGTCGCCGGCAAACGGCTGCATGGCGTCGTGGCCCGATTGCCCGGTGACGATGCCGATCACCATCGCGCCCAGCAGCACCAGTTGCGCCCCATCGGTCACCGACTCGTGGAGGATGCGGCCCAGCGGCGTGTTGCGCACCGTGCGTGACTCGGCGGCCAGCGACTGCTCCTTCTCGCGCTGGCGCACCATGTTGGCCAGCAGCACCGCCATGATGATGGCCGGCGACTCCATCAAAGCCATGGCGGCGGCCATGTGGCCCCCATAGGGCAGATTGTGGTTGTCCAGGTACTGCACGGTGGTGATGAAGGTCACCGCGCTGACCGAGCCATAGGTGGCTGCGATCGCGGCGGCGTCGTAGCCGCTCAGGAAGCGTTTGAGCAGGTGATAGCCCAGCAGCGGCACCACCGTGGCCAGCAGCAGCGCGCAGCCCAGGCTCACCGCCACGTCCATCGTCAGACCCGACTGGTGCAGCGCAAAGCCGCCCTTCAGGCCCAGGGCCATCAGCAGGTACAGGGAGAGAAAACGTGCGATCTGCGGGGGAATCTCCAGGTTGGAGCGCAGGGCACCGGCCAGCAGGCCAAACACGAAAAAGAGAATGGCCGGATCAAGAATACTTTGCATGATGTGAGCGTTGGTCACACCACGATGCCGGGCAAACCCTGGGTGGCGACCGGAAATCGACTGTAGCAGTTCAGGTTTTTCTGCGGTGAGGTGCCGCGGCAAAGGCGGGTCACGTCCAGGGTCATGAGGGCGGCATGGGGGGCTGTCGGGGCACTTGCCTTAGCCCGGTGGTGGCCGAGATACGCTCGGGGGTTTTCGAGACAAGACGGGGCGCGTGATCTGCGCGACAGTGAGACATGTTTTCGGATTTACCTTGGTGGCTGATCAACACGGTGGTGGCCGTGCTGCTCCTGGCTCTGGGCGCCACCGTCGCCCTGTGGGGCCTGAGCAGGCGCGAGCACGCTCGACGGCGCATCAAGGTGCTGGAAGACCGCCGCAGTTTGCTGCAGAACCTGGTGCGCAACATCCCTGATCTGGTCTGGCTCAAGGACACCGAGGGTGTCTACCTGGCCTGCAACGCGCCGTTCGAGCGCTTTTTCGGGGCCGCAGAGGCCGACATCGTGGGCAAGACCGATGCCGACTTCGTCTCGCCCGAGCAGGCCGCCCTGTTCCGCGAGAACGATTTTCTGGCCATGACCTCGGGCCAGCCTCACCTGAACGAGGAGTGGATCACCTTTGCCGGCAGCACCGAGCCCCGCCTGGTCGAGACGATCAAGAGTCCCATGCTCGACGGCCAAGGTGAGGTCATCGGCGTGCTGGGTGTCTCCCGCGACATCACCGAGCGCGAGAAAGCCGCGCAAGAGCTCCAGCGCCTGCGTCACCACCTCACCGAGCTGGTGGACGAGCGCACCCGCCAGCTGGCCGATCTGGCCGAATCGCTGCGCCGGGCCCATGCCGAACAAAAGACCATCATCGACGCCGTGCCCGTCGGCATCGGCCTGCTCAAAGACCGCCAGGTCGTCTACTGCAACCAGCGGCTCGACCAGATGTTCGGCTTCGAGCCGGGGGGCATGGTCGGCCGCTCCACCCGGGTCTGGTATCCCGACGATGCCGCCTACGAAGCCGGCGGGCGCAAGGTCTACGAGATCCTCCAGCGCGGCGCACTGCACTGGCGCGACGAGCAATTGATGCGCCAGGACGGTAGCCTGTTCTGGGCGCGCATCACCGCCCGTCTGATCGACCTCGGTGACCCGGGCAAAGGCGTGCTGGGCATCATGGAAGACATCAGTGTCGAACGGGCCACGATCGAGGCCCTTCGCGAGGCCAAGGAGGCGGCCGAAGCCACCACCCGCCTCAAATCGGCGTTCCTGGCCAACATGAGCCACGAGATCCGCACGCCGATGAACGCCATCATCGGGCTCACCCACTTGGCCCTGGACACCGCGCTCGACGACACCCAGCGCGACTACCTGCAGAAAATCCAGGGGGCCAGCCAGCACCTGCTGGGCATCGTCAACGACGTGCTGGACCTCTCCAAGATCGAGTCCGGCAAGCTGCAGCTGGAGTGCCTCAGCGTGGACATTGCCCAGATCCTGCGTGACGTCCATGCGCAACTCATCGACAAGGCGCAGGCCAAGGGCCTGGCCTTGCAGTGGCACGTGGACCCGGCGCTCCCCGCACGGCTGGTGGGCGACGGCCTGCGCATCGGGCAGGTGCTGCTCAACTTCGGCAGCAACGCGGTCAAGTTCACCGAGCAAGGCCGCATCGACCTGAGCGTGCTGGTGCAGGCCCACACCGACCGCGACGTGACGCTGCGCTTCGAGGTGCGCGACACCGGCATTGGCCTGAGCGAGGCCGAACAGTCCCAGCTTTTCCAGAGCTTCCAGCAGGCAGACGTCTCCACCACCCGGCAGTACGGTGGCACGGGCCTGGGCCTGGCCATCTCCCGGCACCTGGCCGAGCAGATGGGCGGGGCCGTCGGCGTGCACAGCGAGCCCGGACAAGGCAGCGTCTTCTGGTTCACGCTGAGCCTGGAGCGCGCCGAGGCCGACCCCACCCTCTCAGATGCGACGGCACGCCTGCCCACCTCCCTGAGCGAGGCGCGTGAGGCCTTGCAGGCGCTGCACGGCACCCGGGTGCTGGTCGTCGAAGACAACGAACTCAACCGCCTGCTGGCCGGCGAGTTGCTACGCGGCGTCGGCCTGACGGTGGACTTTGCCCACAACGGCCGACAGGCCGTGGACCGCCTGGTTGAAGTCGAATCCGGCCGCGCAGCCGACTACGGCCTGGTCTTCATGGACATGCAGATGCCCGTGATGGATGGGCTGGAAGCCACACGCCTGATCCGCCTGTTGCCGGGGCGCGAGCGCCTGCCCATCGTGGCGATGACCGCCAATGCCATGGTCGAAGACAGCGAACGCTGCCTGGCCGCCGGCATGAACGACTACATCGCCAAGCCCTTCAGCCCGGAAGCCCTGTGGGCCTTGTTGCGGCGCTGGCTGCCCCCGCACCAGCCCTGAAACCGGGCGGCTGAGAGGGCCTCACAGACCCTGCAAGACCTTGGGCGTGGTGGCGCGATGAAAGCCGTTGAAGCTGGGGGCTGGTTCGTGCGGGGCCTTGGGCCACACCGGGTTGTTCACGCCCGCGCCGCCATCGATGGCCACGGTCACGCCGGTCACAAACGCCGCGCCCGGGCTCAGCAAGAAGCAGATGACCGAGCTGATTTCGGCCTCCAGGCCCAGGCGGCGCATCGGCAGGTTGTCCCTCAGGCTCAGGATCATGGGCGCCATCGCGGGCCCGTACGAGTCCATGCCGCTGGAGGCCACCCAACCCGGCGCCACCGCATTGACGCGCACGTGCGAACGCGCCCACTCGAAGGCCGCCGTCTTGGTCAGGTTGACCATGCCCGCGCGCGCGGCACCGGAGTGTGCCATGCCCGCCATGCCATTCCACATGTCGGCCGCCATGTTCACGATCGCGCCGCCGCCGTGCTTGCTCAGCGACTGGTTGAACACCTCGCGCGCCATCAGGAAGCCGCCCGTCAGGTTGTTGGCCACCACGGCTTCGAAGCCGCGCTTGGAGATCATCTCCATCGGCGCCGGAAACTGCCCGCCCGCGTTGTTCACCAGGCCGTGGATGCGGCCATGCGTCTCGACGATGCGCGCCACCGCCGCCTTCACCTGGTCCTCGTCGCGGATGTCAAAGGCGGCCGTGTCCACCTGCCCGCCGTCTTCGCGGATCTCGGCGGCCACCGTGTCCAGCTTCTCCTGCGTGCGCCCGGTGATCACCACCGTGGCGCCCAGCGCGGCCAACTCGTGCGCCACACAGCGGCCAATGCCACTGCCGCCGCCGGTGATCACATGGACCTGACCCTGAAACAGGCCGGGACGGAAGATGCTGTCGTAGTGCGAAGAGGTGGTCATGGCGGGGGAGGCAGACAAAAGATGAGGCCACTCTAAACCTGGGTGACGTATACGTCAATCAATGGCCATTAAGGTTAATTACCGATGGTCACCCCACATCGGCCTCACTACGCTGTCCATTCTGAACGGCCTTGAGCCGCTTCTGCCTTTTTGCCCGCATCCACCCGAGGCCACCATGACCGACGCTGTGTACCCCACCTATTTCAACGAAACGCACCAGATGGCACGCGCCACGGCGCGGCGCTTCATCGAGCAGGAGGTCAAGCCCCACATCGCCGAGTGGGAAGAGGCGGGCACCTTTCCGCGCGAGCTCTACCAGAAGGCCGGCGAGCTGGGCCTGCTGGGCATCGGTCACCCGCAACGCCTGGGCGGTGCCGGTGAAGACGATGTCTTCCTCAAGGTGGCCGTCAGCGAAGAGCTGATGCGCAGCACCTCGGGCGGCCTGGTGGCCAGCCTGGGCTCGCTCGACATCGGCCTGCCTCCGGTGTGGCGCGGCGGTTCGGCCGAGTTGCAGCAACGCGTGGTGCCCGGCGTCATCGCCGGCGACAAGATCATCTCGCTGGCCATCACCGAGGCCAGCGGCGGCTCGGACGTGGCCAACCTGCGCACCCGCGCCGTGCGCGACGGCGACCACTACATCGTCAACGGCTCCAAGACCTTCATCACCTCCGGCACCCGTGCCGACTACTACACGGTGGCGGTGCGCACCGGCGGTGAAGGTTTCAGTGGCGTCTCGCTGCTGCTGATCGAGAAAGACACGCCGGGCTTCAGCGTGGGGCGTAACCTCAAGAAAATGGGTTGGTGGGCTTCGGACACCGCCGAGCTCTTCTTCGAAGACTGCCGCGTGCCGGTCGGCAACCTGATCGGCCCGGAAAACGCGGGCTTCATGTTCATCATGGCCAACTTCCAGGCCGAGCGCCTGTCGCTGGCCATCATGGCCTACATGACCGCCCAGATGGCACTGGAAGCCTGCCTGGACTACGTCAAGGACCGCGTCACCTTCGGCAAGCCGCTGAGCAAGCACCAGGTTATCCGCCACAAGCTCGCCGAGATGGCGACCCGTGTCGAGGTGGCCCGCGAATACAGCTACCGCGTGGCTGCGCGCATGCAGGCCGGTCAGCCCGCCATCAACGAGGTGTGCATGGCCAAGAACTTCGCCACCGACGTGGCCGACTACGTCACCCACGAAGCGGTGCAGATCTTTGGCGGCATGGGCTATATGCGCGAATCGGTGGTCGAGCGCCTCTACCGCGACAACCGCATCCTGTCGATCGGCGGGGGCACGCACGAGATCATGAACGAGATCATCGTCAAGCAACTGGGTCTTTGAATCCTGGGGGGGATCTGACCGTCATCCGCGGTCAGTGACAGGTTGGGCCTCGCACACGCGTGCGGGGCCTTTTTTTGCCCGTGTCGCTTTAGCGCTGATGCTGCGGCAAAGGCCGCGCCGCCAGGTAGGCACCGCCCGACACCAGTACCATGCCGCCGATCAACCACCCCGTCAGTGGCTCACCCAGCAGCGGCACGGCCGCCAAGCCCACCACCACCGGCACGACCGCCACGATGGCCCCGGTGCGCTCGGGCCCCAGAATCGAGATGGCGCGCAGGAACAGCAGCATCGCCACGATGGTGGTGATCACGCCCTGGTAGAGCGCCTGCAAGGCCAGCATCGACCAGGGCGCAGCCGACAGGTTCTTGGGCAGCCACAGCAGGTAGATCGGGATGTAGACCAGGGCCGAGGCCACCGCCAGAAAGCGCGTCAGCACCCACACGTCGAACACCCACTTGCGCACCATCACGCTGTAGGTCGCCCAGGCCAGCGAAGCGCACACCAGCAGCACATCGCCGCCCAGGGTGCTTTCGCCCGCATGGCGGCCCAGCAACTGAGGGGTGGCCACACAGCCCACGCCCAGGGCAATGGCCAGCAGCCCCCACAGGCGCGCCCGCGCGGGGCGGGCGCCCAGAATGCCCCAGGCCAGCATCGTGATCATGAAGGGCTGCATGCCTGACAGGAACACCCCGCCATGGGCCGCAGGCGCACGGCTCAGTCCGGCATACACGAGGGTGAGAAACAGCAGCCCACCCGTCAGCGACAGGCCCCACAGGCGCAGGTTGCGCCAGGTGCCCGGCGGCAGGGTGAAGCAAAAGGGCAGCAGCACCAAGGCAGCCGTGCCCAGGCGCAGCGCCACCACGTCCCAGCTGGTCAGGGCGTGCTGGCCGGCCACCCGGGCCAGCAGCATGAAACCGGCCCAGATCACGACGGTGGCCAGGGCAGCGAGGTAGCCCTGCAGGGCGGCGGGTCGGGACGGTGCGTTCATGGGTGCCGCCAGTCTAGCGTGCGGCACCCTCTACCGGTCCTCAGGGACTTACTTCGTGCCGTGCGCCACGGCCACCGCCGTCATGTTCACGATGCGGCGCACCGTGGCCGACGGGTTGAGGATGTGCACCGGCGCCGCGGCACCCAGCAGGATCGGGCCCACCGTGATGCCATTGCCGCCGGTCATTTTCAGCACGTTGAACAGGATGTTGGCCGCATCCAGGTTCGGGCAGATGAGGATGTTGGCGCTGCCATCGAGCGTCGACTCCGGCAACAGCTTGCTGCGCACCGCCTCGCTCAGCGCCGCGTCGCCCTGCATCTCGCCATCGGCGGGGATGTGGGGCATGCGGGCCACGAAGATGTCACGCGCTTCGCGCATCTTGCGCGCCGACGGACGGCTGCTGGAGCCGAACATCGAGTGCGACAGGAAGGCCACGCGCGGGGGCAGGCCAAAGCGCTGCACCTCTTCCACCGCCATCGCGGCGATGTCGGCCAGCTGTTCGGCCGTCGGGTCTTCGTTGACGAAGGTGTCGGCGATGAACAGGTTGTGGTTGTCCAGGATCAGCGCATTCAGGGCGGCCAGACCATGGGCGCCATCGCGCACACCGATCACGTCGCGGATGTGTTCCAGATGGAAGTCGTAGCGGCCGATGACGCCACAGATCATGCCGTCGGCATCGCCCATCTTGACCATCAGCGTGGCGATCAGCGAGTTGGAGCGGCGCACCACCACCTTGGCCAGGTCGGGCGAGATGCCGTCCCGCGCCTTGAGCTTGTGATAGGTCTCGTAGTACTGCTTGAAGCGCTCGTCCTTGGCGGGGTTGACGATCTCGCAGTTGACGCCGGGTGCCAGGCGCAGGCCGGCGCGTTCGATGCGGGCCAGGATGATGTCGGGGCGACCCACCAGGATGGGCTTGGCGATGCCTTCGTCCACGGCGATCTGGGCGGCGCGCAGCACGCGCTCTTCCTCGCCCTCTGCGTAGGCGATGCGCTTGGGCGCGGCCTTGGCACCCAGGAACAGCGGACGCATGAACAGGCCCGTGTTGGTCACGAACTGGGTCAGCGAGTCGCGGTAGGCCTTCAGGTCGGTGATCGGGCGGGTGGCCACGCCCGAGGCGGCGGCGGCCTCGGCCACGGCCGGGGCAATGCGCAGGATCAGACGCGAGTCAAACGGCGTGGGGATCAGATAGTCCGGGCCGAAGCGCAGCTCGACGCCCGGGTAGGCGGCGGCCACTTCGTCCGAGATCTCGGCCTTGGCCAGGTCGGCGATCTGGCGCACGCAGGCCAGCTTCATGGCTTCGGTGATCTTGGTGGCGCCGCAGTCGAGCGCGCCACGGAAGATGTAGGGGAAGCACAGGACGTTGTTGACCTGGTTCGGGTAGTCGGAGCGGCCGGTGGCGATGATGCAATCCGGGCGGGCGGCCTTGGCCACCTCCGGACGGATCTCCGGCTCGGGGTTGGCCAGCGCCAGGATCAGCGGCTTGTCGGTCATGGTCTTGACCATCTCGGCCGTCAGCACGCCAGGGGCCGAGCAGCCTAGGAACACGTCGGCGCCATCGACCGCATCGGCCAGCGTGCGGGCCGTGGTGGTCTGCTGGTAACGCTGCTTGGAGACGTCAAGCTTGTCGGTGCGCTCGTGGTGGATCACGCCCTTGGAGTCGCACACGAAGATGTTTTCGCGCTTGACGCCCAGGCCCACCATCACGTCCAGGCAGGCAATCGCCGCGGCCCCGGCGCCGGAGACGGCCACCTTCACCTGGTCAATCTGCTTGCCCACCAGTTCCAGACCGTTGAGCAGGGCGGCGCTCGAGATGATGGCCGTGCCGTGCTGGTCGTCGTGGAAGACGGGGATGTTCATGCGGGCGCTGAGTTCCTTCTCGATGTAGAAGCACTCGGGCGCCTTGATGTCTTCGAGGTTGATGCCGCCCAGCGTGGGCTCCAGCGCGGCGATGATCTCGATGAGCTTGTCCGGATCGCGCTCGGCCAGTTCGATGTCGAACACGTCGACGCCGGCAAACTTCTTGAACAGGCAGCCCTTGCCTTCCATCACCGGCTTGGAGGCCAGCGGACCGATGTCGCCCAGGCCCAGCACGGCCGTGCCGTTGGTGATCACGGCGACCAGGTTGCCGCGCGAGGTGTAGTCGAAGGCCTTGCCCGGATCCTGCTCGATGGCCAGGCAGGGATAGGCCACGCCGGGCGAGTAAGCCAGGGCCAGGTCACGCTGGTTGGACAGCGGCTTGGTGGGCGTCACCGAGATCTTGCCGCGGGTCGGCAGGCGGTGGTATTCGTTGGCGGCGTCGCGCAGGGACTGTTCGGCGTCGGACAAGGGCTTATCAGAACTCATGATCGTCTATTTCACGCGGAGGGGGCGATGATGGTACGACATCTGTCAGCCCCTGCCCGGCGGACAAGGGTCTGCACCTGACCTGACTTGGGGGGGAGGGCCGAGGATTTCCCGAAAATCCCGTGCTGAAATCGCATTTGCCAGCCTCGCGAACCGCGAAGTGTGGCTATATCGGGTTAGGCTGAAGGCCTGTATTGGGCACGAATGGCAGGGATGTACCAAGCGCACGATTCCGGTAAGCAGCATGGGCCAAAAGGCTGGGCGCAGTGGCGCCATGACGTGGTGCCCGACGAGGCGGTCGATGGGCCGCTGGCGGCGCATTTCCGGGCCCGTCAGATCAAGGCCCTGCTGCGCATGCTGCCCCTGGTCACGGCGGGCAACGCCGTCAACGTCATGGGCATCTCTTGGGTGTTCTGGGGCCGGCTGCCGCACCTGATCCTCGCCTTGTGGTGCTTTGCGGTGGTGCTGTCCTTGCCGGTGGCCGCCGTGTGGTGGCGGCGCCTGATCAAGTCAGCGCCCCGCCCGGTGGCCTCGCGGGGGGCGGCCCAGCTCATCGTGGTCCAGGTTGTGTGGTTTGCCGCCTTGTGGGCGGTGCTCCCCGCCCTGGTGTTTCCCGGAGCCGATCACGCAGGCTCTTTGCTGATTGCCGCCGTCGTGGTGGGCACCATCTGCGGCGGGGCTTTCCTGCTCAGCCCCATGGTGCCGGTGGCGTGGGCCTATGTGTTGACCCTCTCCACCGCCAGCATCGTGGGCCTGGCGCGATCCGGTGTGGCCGACAACCGCACCCTGCTGCTGCTGCTGGTCGTCTACGCCGTGATCATGTGCGCCGTGAGCTACTCCAGCGGCAAGGTGTTCGTCAGCCGCCTGCGGGCCGAGGCCGAAACCGACCGTCAAAAGCAGCTGATCGACCTGCTTCTGCGCGATTTCGAAGAGCACGCCTCCGACTGGCTGTGGGAGGTTTCACCCACCGGTCACCTGCGCCATGTCTCGGGCCGCCTGGCCGAGTCCTTCGGTCTGCCGCCCAAACAGCTGCTGCAGCAATCGTTCACCGAGCTGCTGGCCCTGATGGTGCCGCCCGACGACGAAGAGGCAGCCGAGGCCCTGCACCGGCTCACCACCTGCCTGCGCATGGGTCAGCCCTTCCGTGACCTGGAAATCCCGGTCGAGGTGGCGCACGACATCCACTGGTGGTCGCTCTCGGCCAAGCCCCTGTTCGACGACAAGGGACGGGCGGCGGGCTGGCGCGGTGTCGGCTCCGACATCACCCACACCCGTCAGGCGCGTGACGAACTGGCCCGCCTGGCCAATTACGACGCGCTCACGGGCCTGGCCAACCGCCACCGCTTCAGCACCGAGCTGGAGCGACTCAAGGCCGCCCCCGACGCCGAGCCACGGCCCTGTGCGCTGCTGTTTCTGGATCTGGACAATTTCAAGCACATCAACGATACGCTGGGCCACAGCGTGGGCGACCAGCTGCTGCGCCGGGTGGGCGGGCGGCTCAAGACCATCTTGGCCGAAGGCGACTTGCTGGCCCGCCTGGGCGGCGACGAGTTCGCCCTGCTGACCTGGCGCTACACCAGCCCCAAGAAATCCGGGGCGCTGGCCGAGCGCCTGCTCAACCTGCTCAACGAGCCCATCCAGCTCGATGACGTGCTGGTGGAGGTGCGCGCCAGCGTCGGCGTGGCCCTGGCCCCGCGCGATGGGCGCGATCCGCAGTCGCTGCTGCAGTGTGCCGACCTGGCGCTGTACGCCGCCAAGGCTGCGGGGCGCAACACCTTCCGTTTCTTCGACATCGGCTTGGCCGACAGTGCGCGGGCGCGGGTGCGACTGCAAAGCGAGCTGGGGCAGGCCCTGGCGGCCGAGCAGTTCCAGCTTTACTACCAGCCGCAGATGCATCTGGAGAGCGGCGAGGTCATCGGCTTTGAGGCCCTGGTGCGCTGGCAGCATTCCGAGCGGGGTCTGATCGGCCCGGGCGAGTTCATTCCCGTGGCCGAGGAAACCGGCCAGATCGTGCCCCTGGGCAACTGGGTGCTGCGTGAGGCCTGCCTGGCCGCCGCCAAGTGGCCCGAGAACCTGCGCGTGGCGGTCAACCTTTCGGCGGTGCAGTTCCGCAGCTCGTCGGTGCTCGATCTGGTGGACGAGGCCCTGTACCAAAGCGGCCTGGCACCCGAGCGCCTGGAGCTGGAGATCACCGAGTCGGCCCTGATCGAGGACCACGACGGCGCACAGGCCACGCTGATGGCCCTGCGTGCGCGCGGTGTGCGCGTGGCGATGGACGATTTCGGCACCGGCTATTCCTCACTGGCCTATCTGCGGCGCTTCCCGCTGGACAAGCTCAAGATCGACGGCATGTTCGTGCGCTCGCTCGACAGCGATCAGGACGCCCAGGCGGTGGTCACCGCCATCATCACACTGGCGCAGGCCCTGCGCCTGGACATCACGGCCGAAGGTGTGGAGACGGCCGAGCAGCTCGTGATGCTGCGCGCGCTGGGCTGTGGCGACGTGCAAGGCTTCCTGATTTCTCGGCCGATGCCGGGCCATGAGGTGAACGCCTATCTGGACCGCACCAACATGAGCCTGGCCTGAGGGGCCGCGCGGTCGGCACATCAGGGAAAGCGAGAGCCCCGACTCATGGTGTCCGCGGGCTTCTGACGCGTTTTCATCCAATTGCCACTGCTACATTGAGGCGCATGAGGGTGGCCCACACAGGGCCGGCCCGACCTGTTGATGTGAGGACCGAGCGATGACGAGAATGCGTGATGTGCTGAAGTGGCTGATGGCCACGCTGCTGATGGCCGTGAGCCTGGGTGCCTGGGCGCAAGAGAGCAACGCCTATGTGCTCGGCCCGGGCGACCAGATCCGGGTGACGGTGTACCAGAACGCGGATTTGCTGGTCGAGACCCGCATCCCTGAAGGTGGGGTCATCACCTTCCCGCTGCTGGGCAGCGTGGAGATCGGTGGGCTCACTGTGGCCGATGCTGAAAAGAAGATCGCCACCGGTCTGAAAGACGGCAATTTCCTCAAGAAACCCCAGGTGTCCATCCTGGTGATCGCCGTCAAGGCCAACCAGGTGTCGGTGCTGGGGCAGGTCAACCGTCCGGGCCGCTATCCGCTGGAGGCCGGCAACTCGCGCTTGAGCGAGGTGCTGGCACTGGCAGGCGGCATCGTGGCGGGCGCGGGTTCCGACATCGTGGTGGTGTCGGGCGTCCGCAATGGCGACGCCTTCCGCATGGAGGTCGATTTCCCCAAGGTGTTTGCGTCCCAGGGCACGGAAGAGGACATGCAGCTGCAAAACGGTGACACCATCTGGGTGGACCGCGCCCCGCAGATCTATGTGTACGGCGAAGTGCAGCGCCCCGGCGCCCAGGTGCTGGTGCGTGACACGACGGTGCTGCAGGCGCTGGCCACCGCTGGCGGCCTGACCTTGCGCGGCACCGAGCGGGGCATCAAGGTGCACCGCCGCGATGAGTCCGGCCAAGTCAAGATCATCTCGCCGGGCATGAACGACAAGCTGCAGCCGTCCGACATCATCTACATCAAGGAAAGCCTGTTCTGATCAGGCTTTCCGGCATCAAGGCCTGACGCGTCAGGCCTTGCGCTCCCACGCCGCGGCGTAAAAGCCGTCGGTGGTGTGACGGTGTGGCCACAGGCGCAGGTGGCCTGCTTCCGTGACCAGGGTGTCGGCCTGGGCCACGCCCGCCTTCTCCAGCTGCTCTTTCGCGTTCAGCAGCACGAAGTCCGGGTGGCTTTCGCTGAAGGCGTTGGCGATCACTTCGTTCTCAGCCGGCATCAGGCTGCAGGTGGCGTACACCAGGCGGCCACCCGGCTTGAGCAGGCGCGCGGCGCTGTTCAAAATGGCGGTCTGCTTGACCTGCAACTCTTCCACCGCCTTGGGGCTTTGACGCCACTTCAGGTCGGGGTTGCGGCGCAGGGTGCCCAGGCCCGAGCAGGGCGCGTCCACCAGCACGCGGTCGATCTTGCCGCGCAGGCGCTTGATGCGCTCGTCGTTCTCGTGCGCGATCTGCGTGGCGTACACGTTCGACAGGCCGCTGCGGGCCAGACGCGGCTTGAGGTTTTCCAGGCGATGGCCGGAGACATCAAAGGCGTAGAGGCGACCGGTGTTGCGCATCATGGCGCCCAGCGCCAGGGTCTTGCCACCGGCGCCGGCGCAGAAGTCCACGACCATTTCACCGCGCTTGGCACCCGTGAGCAGGGCCAGCAACTGGCTGCCTTCGTCCTGCACCTCGACGTCGCCGCCGGTGTACAGCGGCAGCTTTTGCAGCGCCGGCTTGCCCTGGATGCGGATGCCGATGGGCGAGTAGGGCGTGGGTTCGGCGATGATGTTGGCCGCGGCCAGCGCTTCGATCACGGCTTCGCGCTTGGCCTTGACGGCGTTGACACGCAGGTCCAGCGGGGCGCCGGCCGAGAAGGTGGCCACCAGCGCCCAGAACTCTTCGTCGCTCAGTTGCGCACGCAGGCTGTTGGAGAGCCAGTCGGGCAGGTTGTGGCGCAGCTTGTCGGGCATGGCGTCGCGATCGACCGCCTGGGTGCGGGCGACCCAGGTGGCTTCGTCGACCGTCATGGCCTTCTTCAGGACGTGCGGTTCGCCTTGCCAGGCCAGGATGGCCAGACGGCGCTCCATGGGGCCATGTCCGGACTGGGCCAGATTGGCCCACAGCAGGCGCTGGCGCAGCACCGCGTAGGCGGTTTCGGCCAGGGCGTGGCGCTCGCGCTGCCCCAACTCCTTGTGGCTGCGGAAAAAGTAGGAAACGATGCTGTCGGCGGGGGCGTCAAGCTTGAGCACCTCATGGACGAGCCGTGCGGTGAGGTCGAGAAGGGCGTTCGGATGCATGGGGCGGATTATCCCGCGTTCGCTCCCATTCGGGGGGCGCCCACGCGTGTTTCAGTCGTTCGTGCCACCGACCCGGGCGTGCCATGTCGCGCAGCATGGCCACCCACTCGTGGATCGTCAGCCAGATCGGGTTGTGGCTGTGCACCTGGCGCACCAGGCCGTAGTCGGGCGCTTCGGTCTCGGGCACGAAGGTGCCGAACAGGCGGTCGAACACGATCAGGGTGCCGCCGTAGTTCTTGTCGATGTAGCGCGGGTTGCGGCCGTGGTGGGCGCGGTGGTGCGAGGGCGTGTTGAAGATGAACTCGATGGGGGCGGGCAGTTTGCCGATCCACTGGGTGTGGACGAAGAACTGGTAGGCCAGGTTGATGGACAGGGCAAACAGCACCCAGCGCGGTTCGAAGCCCAGCCACACCAGCGGGGTGTAGAACAGCCAGTTGCCCGCAAAGCTGTAGAGCCAGCTCTGGCGCATGGCAGTGGTGAAGTTCATGTGCTCCGAAGCGTGGTGCACCACGTGCGCACACCAGAACCAGCGTATGCGGTGGCTGGCGCGGTGGAAGGCGTAATAGCAAAGCTCCACGCCCAAGAAGAGGGCGGCGAAGGTCCAGGGGGTGATGTCGATGGTGGTGAGGCGGTGGCCGTAGACGAAGGCCATGGCCGGCAGCACCAGCGTGAGCACGATCACCACGTCCAGCAGCATGTAGACGCCGCCGAGGTTGAGGCTGTCGAGCGCATCGCGCAGCGCATAGACGGGCCGGTCGGACTGTCGGTCGCGGCGCCGAAAGCGCAGCCACTCGATCAACACCGTCAACAGGAACAGCGGGGCCAGCAGCACCAGCAGCCACTCGCGCAGGTCGGAGTGGCCGAGCCAGGTGGGCAGCACGAACGGCAGCTGGATGTGCCAGGCGGCAAGCAGGGTGGCGAGGTCGGTCATGGTGGTCAGGTGGCAAACAGGCGTTCAGCTTGCCGTGCCGTGGCGTACCTTTCTTGACCGATCACGCCAAATTGGGGCGGGCGCCATGAGGCTCGTCCCGATGGTCCGGCGTCGCCACGCGCTGCATGATGCGTGCAGGATTTGTGAAAGCCCCATGGTCGATACCCGCGTTGCCTCGTCTTACGTTCAGCTCTTGCAGGAGTACCTGGTGCACCAGGGGCTGGACCCGCTGCGGGTGCTGGGCGAGGCGCCGGATCCCGAGGCTCATTTCGTGCCGATGTCGACCTGGCAGCGCTGGTTGGCCCGGGTGGACGCGCGGGAGCAGCGGCCCGGCCTGGGGCTGCGCATCGCCGAAGGCATCGGGCCGCGGCATTTTGGGGTGTTGGGCCATGCGGCGCTGGCGTGTGCCACGCTGGGCGAGGCCCTGCAGCGCCTGGAGCGATTTCACGCCTCGGTGTATGACGCCAACCCTGCCCAGGTGCAACTGGGGCCGAAAGGGGTGACCGTGGAGTGGGGGGTGGCGCGTGGGCGACCGGGGCCGCTGGTGGACGAGACCGCGATCGCCTCGCTCGTGCAACTGGCCCGTGACATGACCGGGCGGTATTGGCCGGTGCGCGAGGTGAGTTTCGTGAACCCGTCCCCCGCGGTGGTCCAGCCCTATGCCGATTTCTTCGGGGGCGAGGTGCGGTTTGAGGCCGAATGCACCCGCCTGGTGTTCAGTGCCGAGGTGCTAAGCCTGCCGCTGCGCAAATCGGACCCGGTCCTGCTGGCGCAATTGGACCGAGAGGCCGAGGCGTTGCTGGCCGAGGTGTCGCGGGTGCCGGCGGTGGTGGATGCCTGGCGCCGCACCCTGGTGCCCTTGATCCGCGAGGGGCGTACCACCCTGGCAGCCCTGGCCGAGGCCCATCACACCAGTGTGCGCAGCCTGCAGCGTCGGCTGGCCGAGCAAGGCACCTCGTTTCAGCAACTGCTCGATGACACTCGCCGCCACCTGGCCGAAGGCCATCTGAAAAACGCCCGGCTGGACGTGGCCGAGATCGCGCTGCTGCTGGGCTACTCTGAACAAAGTGCTTTCACTCGCGCGTTTCGCAGCTGGACGGGGATGCCCCCGGTGCAATGGCGTCGGCAGCGGCAACTGAACCGCGCCGCAGATGAACCGAAGCACATGAACAGGATGGAACGATGAGCACTGGGACGCGCGCCGCGCCACCAACATGCATGTCCGATCTGCCCGCACCGCCGCCGTCGGTCGTGCACGCGGGCCAGGTCGCCACGGGGCGTTATGCCGGCTGCATTCCACGCATCGACTGGTCGAGTCTGGCGGCGTCGCAACAGCGCTCGGCCTGGTGGCGCCGATGTCACCACAAGCGCTGGCAGTACGTGGGCCTGGCCGCCGAGCACTGGTTCATCGGGCTGGCCATCGTGGACCTGGGCTGGGCCATGTCGGCCTTTGTCTATGTGTTCGACCGCCAGCGCCGGCAGGTGGTGCTGGACTGGTCGCAAGACGGTTTGCCCTGGCTGTCTGGTGGGGTGAGCGATCAGCCCGTGCAAGGCGGCGAGGCGCGGTTTCGGGGCCTGGGCGCTGAGCTGTGCATCCGTCCTATGGCGCCAGAGGTGGCGCCGGACGCGCTGGCCGTTCGTGTGGTGGCAGGGGGGCTGCGTCTGCAGGTGGAGCTGGACCTGAGCCTTGCTCCTCCGTTTCTGCTGGCGGTGGGGCCGGTGCAGGGCGGCCTGGGGCATGCCACACAGAAGTCCCCGGGCCTGCCGGCCACCGGCTGGTTCGAGCTGAACGGGCAGCGACATGCATTGCAAGGGGCCACGGGCAGCCTGGACAGCTCGAACGGGCTGCTGGCGCGTGAGACGGCGTGGCGCTGGGCGTCGGCGCATGACCGGCGCCTGGGCTTCAACCTGCAGCAGGGCTACTTTGGCAACCAGGAAAATGTGCTGTGGCTGGATGGGGCCTTGCTGCCCTTGGGTGCCGCGCAGTTCGAGTTCGACCCGGCTCAGCCCATGAGTCCCTGGCACATCCACACCGACGATGGCAGGCTGGACCTGCGGTTCCGGCCCGAAGGGGCGCGTCAGGCGCGGCGCGATGTCTGGATCGCGGCCAGTGACTACATCCAGCCCGTGGGCACCTTCCATGGCTGGGTCCGTGCCGCACCCGATGGGCTGGCCATTCCGGTCGAGGGTCTGCTGGGGGTGACGGAAGACCATCGCTCGCGCTGGTGAGATCACACGGTCTTTGATGCAGGTCCAAAAAGGGCATTTGGGGCTGTCATGCACGTGTTGGCCGCTTGGCGCACAATCGGCGCCCGTGCAGCACCTTGTCGGGCGCTCACCTGTGTCGAGAGGAGAGGACTTTGCCCGGTATGACCCTGCATCAACGCTTGCGCACCCTGGATGCCGCACGCCTGCGTGGCATGAAGCGTGGCATCGAGAAGGAAGGCCTGCGCGTCGCGTCGGACGGTACTTTGGCGCGCACGCCGCACCCCGTGGCGTTGGGCTCGGCCCTCACCCATCCGCACATCACCACCGATTTCAGCGAATCGCAGCTGGAACTGGTGACGGGTGTGCACGACCGGGTCGAAGACTGCCTGAGCGAACTCACCGCTGTGCACCGTGTGGTGCTGCAGTCGCTGGGCGACGAGTGCATGTGGGCCGCGAGCATGCCCGGCCAGCTGCCGCCTGACGCGGAGATCCCGATCGGCTACTACGGCAGCTCGAACGTCGGCCAGGCCAAGCGGGTGTACCGCCTGGGGCTGTCGCATCGCTACGGCTCGCGGATGCAGACAATTTCGGGCATCCACTACAACTGGTCGTTCCCGGGCACCGACAGCGCCGACTACTTCGCGCTGATCCGCAACTTCCGGCGGCATTCCTTCTTGCTGCTGTGCCTGTTTGGCGCCTCGCCCGCAGTGACCTCGGCCTTTGCGGCAGGGCAGCCTCACGGGCTGGACACCTTGAGCGACGACACGCTCTATCTGCCTCACGCCACTTCGTTGCGCATGGGGCGTCTGGGTTACCAGAGCGATGCGCAGTCGGCCCTGTGCGTGAGCTACAACGACCTGGAAGGCTATGCCAACTCGCTGCACGAAGCCATGACCGTGCCATATCCAGCTTACGAGGCCATCGGCATTCGCGACGAACAGGGCGGCTACCGCCAACTGGCGACCAGCCTGTTGCAGATCGAAAACGAGTTCTACAGCACGATCCGGCCCAAGCGCGTGATCCGCTCGGGCGAACGCCCGTTGCATGCCCTGCGCGAGCGCGGCGTGGAGTACGTGGAGGTGCGCTGCATGGACCTCAATCCCTTCCTGGACGTGGGCATCGACGCGCACACCGCGCGTGTGCTGGACGTGTTCCTGCTGCACGCACTGTTGTCTGACAGTCCGCCCGACAGCACGGAAGAGGTGCGCACCCTGCAGGCCAACCATCTGCTGGCGGCTTCACGAGGACGTGAGCCCGGCCTGATGCTGATGCGTGATGGGACCCCCGTGAGCTTGCAGGACTGGGGCTTGGCGCTGCTCGACGAGGGCGTGGCCGTGGCCGAGGCGCTGGACCAGGCACAAGGCGGCGACGCCTACCAGACGGCCTGGGCGCAGGCGCGCCGTGATTTCCTGGCACCCGAGCAGCTGCCGTCGGCACGGGTGCTCGACGCCATCCGGGCGCAGCACGCCGGGCGGTTTGACGCCTTCGGTCTGGCCTGTTCGCAAGCGGTCAAGCAGAGCGTGCTGGCCCAGCCCTTGTCGGATGCTGAACAAGCGGCATGGCGTGCGCAAGCGCAAGCCTCGCTGGCCGATCAGGCGCAGATCGAGGCAGCCGACACCCTGGACTTTGAGGCCTTTCGCAAGGCTTATGTGGACCCGGCTGGCTTGACAGTGGCCTGAGCCACCTCGCGCATCAGAGGGCGGGCCTGCGAGTCCGGATCGACACAGCGGGCGTGCCACTGCGTCAGTGTGGCGAAGCGCGGGTCGGAGCGGTCGGCCGCGTCGACGCGTTGCAGCAGTTCTTCGAGCAGGTGCCCGAACGCGAGCGTGTCCAGGCGTTGCAGCGCGTGAGAGATCGGCGCCTGGCCGGCCGCACTCGGCAAGACCGACGCCGCCCCGAAGTCACCCAGCACAGCCTGACCGGCGCCGCGCCACAGGATGTTGTGGGCATACAGGTCGCCGTGCAGGATACGGCGTGCGTGCAGATGCGCGGTGGCCGCGGCGATGCCGTGGGCCAGCTGCCAGGCCGTGTCCATCGACCAGCGTGCGTCGGGCGCGTACACATCGCGGGTGCAGCTGTCCAGACTGGGTGGTCCGGCCAGCACGCACCACTGGGCATCCAACTGGGGCATCACCAATCCTTGCCGACCGTCTGGATGCCCGTGCAGCACGCCATGCACCGGGATCAGATGCGGGTGCGCGCCCGCTGCCAGGCAGGCTTGCAGCTCCTGTTCGGGCAGGCCATCGCTGGTGAGGGCGCCTTTGAACAGTTTGACGGCCACCGGCTCGGTCGATGCGGTCGCATCGCGCTGCCAGCTGGCCGCATGGATGTGGCCGGAGGCACCTTCGCCCAGCAGTGCCCCCAGCGTCAACGCTGACCACGGGATGGCCGGCCAGGATTGGGATGCAGAGGTGGGTGTCGCTTCAAACGGGTTGCCGCCATAGGCCAGCCACGCGAGCCGGGGCAGCGTCAGCAGCCAGTCAGGCAGGGCGGTCAAGGCATTGGCCGAGATCCGCAGCAGACCCAGTTGGCGGCAGGCGGCCATGCTTTCGGGCAGGGTGCGCAGACGGTTGCCTGCCAGCGCCACCTTTTCCAGACCGGTGCATCGGCCGATGGTGTCGGGCAGGATCTCGATCTCGTTGGCCGTGAGGATCAGCCAGCGCAAATGGGGGGACAAGGCCGAGGCGGGTACATGGCGGATGCGGTTGGACTTGAAGCCCACCATGCGCAGGCTGGGATGGGCGCCCAGGTGCTCGGGCACATGGGTGAACGCGTTGTCCGAGCAAAAGAGCACGCGCAGGCGATGCAGGCGGCTCAGGTCGGGCAGTTCGCGCAGGCGGTTGCCGCTGAGGTTGAGCACTTCCAGCGTGTCGGCCAGGGCGAACACCTCGTCGGGGAGTTCGGTCAGGCCGCACGACAGGTCGAGTCGGGTGATGTCGGCCAGTTGGCCTGCGCGCAGTCGGTTCAGGGTGTCGATGGACATGGTGGGGGCGTGAGCGGGGCCGATCCAGGGGCGATCAGCCTTGTGCGGCGCGATGATCCGGCTTGGCCATCACGGTGGCAAACAGGGGCAGGGCCAAGCCGCGTTGCAGCCAGGCACGCAGGGCAGGCAAGGCCCGGGTGGCATCGAACCAAGCGCGGTCGACCTGGGCAAACTGGCGCACAAAGGGCAGCAGGGCCATGTCGGTCAGCGAGCAGCGGGTGCCGAACAGCCAAGGCCGGTTGTGCAGCCGGGCTTCCAGATCGGCCAGGTGGGTGCGCACGGCCTCGTCGCGCCAGTCAGCCGCCGAGCGTTCCGGATGCCGCTCGGCGTACTTGTAGCGGTCGAGCAGCGCTTTGAACGGGCCATCGTTGCGGGCGATCAGGGCCAGCATCTCGTCCATCGGGGCGGCGTGCAGCCAACCCTCGGGGTCGTGCTGCGCCAGGGCCCAGCGCATGATGTCCAGGCTCTGCTCCAGCACCGTGCCGTCGGGCAGCCACAGCACGGGCACCGTGCCCTTGGGCGACAGGCGTAGCAGCTCGGCCGGCTTGTCGCGCAGCGACACTTCGTGCACCTGCACGGTCACACCGGCTTGCCACAGCGCCAGGCGCGCCCGGATGGCATAAGGGCAACGGCGGTAAGAGAACAGGATCGGCAGCGGATGCATGGCCTCAGAGGATGCGGCGGTGGGCGCCCCGGCCGTCACAGCACTCAGCCGCCCCAGCGTACCTGGGTGGCGCCTTGCAGCTGGCGCACCACGCCGTCGGTCACGCTCAGCTGGTCTTCCACCACCCAACGCACAGCCTGCGGGTAGATCACGTGCTCGTGCGTCAGCACACGGGCCGACAGACGGTCTTCCGTGTCATCGGCTAGCACCGGCACCGCGGCCTGCAGCACGATGGGGCCGTGGTCGAGCTCGGGCGTCACGAAGTGCACGGTGGCACCCGCCAGCTTGCAGCCGGCCTCGATGGCGCGCTGGTGCGTGTGCAGGCCCGGGAAAGCCGGCAGCAACGAGGGGTGGATGTTGAGCAGGCGGCCTTCGTAATGGCGCACAAAGCCCTCGGTGAGAATGCGCATGAAGCCGGCCAGCACCACCACATCGGGCTGGTAGCCGTCGATCACGCGGGCCAGTTCGGCATCGAAGGCCTCGCGGCTGTCAAAGGCCTTGTGGTCGACCACGGCGGTGGCGATGCCATGGCTGGCCGCAAACTGCAGGCCGCTGGCCGAGGCCTTGTTGCTGATCACCGCCGCGACGCGGGCGGGCCAGCCTTCACGCTGGCAGGCGTTGACGATGGCTTCCATGTTGGAGCCGCGGCCGGAGATCAGGATGACGATGTTTTTCATGCGGCCTAGAGTGTAGCGGGGGGCATCCTACAATTTGGCCCTTGTCCTGTCCTTCGTCTGCGCTCCCATGACCCAACGCGTTCTCACCGGCATCACCACCACGGGTACCCCTCACCTGGGCAACTACGTCGGCGCCATCCGTCCGGCCATTGCGGCCAGCCGCGAGCCGGGGGTCGAGAGCTTCTTTTTCCTGGCCGACTACCACGCGCTCATCAAGTGCGACGACCCGGCCCGCATCGCCCGCTCGCGCCTGGAAATTGCCGCCACCTGGCTGGCCGCCGGCCTGGACACCGAGCGCGTGACCTTCTACGCCCAGAGCGACATCCCCGAGATCACCGAGCTGAACTGGCTGCTGACCTGCGTCACCGCCAAGGGCCAGATGAACCGCGCCCACGCCTACAAGGCCTCGGTGGACGCCAACGTGGCCAAGGACGAGGAGCCGGACGCCAACATCAACATGGGGTTGTACTGCTACCCCATCCTGATGGCGGCCGACATCCTGATGTTCAACGCCCACCGCGTGCCCGTGGGCCGTGACCAGATCCAGCACATCGAGATGGCGCGCGATGTGGCCCTGCGTTTCAACCACCTCTACGGCGCGGGCAAGGACCTGTTCGTGCTGCCCGAGGCCGAAATCGAAGAGGCTGTGGCCACCTTGCCCGGCTTGGACGGACGCAAGATGAGCAAGAGCTACGACAACACCGTGCCCTTGTTCGAAGGCGGCCCCAAGGCGCTGCAACACGCGGTGGCCCGCATCGTCACCGACTCGAAGCTGCCGGGCGAGCCCAAGGACCCCGAGGGCGCCCACCTCGTCACCCTGTTCGACGCCTTTGCCGACGCCGCCCAGCGCGAGGCCTTCCGCGCCGACCTGCGTGCTGGCCTGGCCTGGGGCGAGGCCAAGCAGCGGCTGGTCGAGCTGATCGAAGTCCATGTGGGCCCGATGCGTGAGCGCTATGCTCACTTGGTGGCCCACCCCGAGCAGGTCGAAGCCGTGCTGCAGGCCGGTGCCGACAAGGCCCGTGCCCGCGCCACCCCTTTCCTGAAAGAGCTGCGCCATGCCGTGGGCCTGCGCCGCATGGTGGCCTCGGGCGCCGTGGAGGCCCAGTCGCACACGGCTCACAAGGCCGAGCTGGCCGTGTTCAAGCAATACCGCGAGGCCGATGGCCAGTTTTACTTCAAGCTGACCACCGCCCACGGCGACCTGCTGCTGCAAAGTCAGGCCTTTGCCGAAGGCCGCGCGGCCGGGGGCTGGGTCAAGCGCTTCAAGACCGAAGGCGCTGCGCCTTTGGCCGAAGCCCCCGTGAGCCTGGCCGAAGGCGTCAGCCGCGAAGCCGTCGCGTCCGCGCTGGCAGCCCTGCAAGCCCACGAGGCCGACGAGCTGGCCGCCAAGGCGAGCAAGGCGGCCCAGGCCTGAGGGCCGGAGCCCGCTGCTGAACCCTGTCGCCATGGCTGGCATCCACCGTACCGACATTGAGGCTGCGCTGCACTGGTGGCACGGCCGCGATGTGCCGGTCGCAGGTTGGACGCCGCAGGACGCAACTGCGCAGTTGAGCACCTTGCTGGCGCTGCTCGACCAGCATCAAGAAGTGGAGTGTGACGAGGCCAGCATGCCCGCGCAGTTCCACGGCCCATGGCTGGCCTGGTACGACAGCCTGCCCGACACGCCCTGCATCGCCATCTGCTCGACCAGCCAGGGCGACGCCCTGTGCAAAGGCTGCGGCCGCACCTTTGCCGAGGTGCAGCACTGGCCCGAAATGAGCCCCGCCGAGAAGCGCGCCACCTGGCGACGCATCACGGCCGAAGGCACGGCCTGGCGTTTCAACCGCTATGCGGAGCGGGCCCAGGAGAGGAGCCAGTCCCAACCTGCCGCTCCGGACGCGGACGGCACCTGCTCGCCTGCGCCCCTCAATCCGCCGGCTTCGGCAGCTTGAACGAGACAATCGGTTTCAGGGGCCCTTTGAAGGACTCCTGGGTGGGCTTGCCAGGCAGGGGCGGGAAGTCGATGGTCTGCTCAGGCACCTGGGTGTCGGGCAGGTGATCAAGCAGGTGGCGGATCAGGGTCAGGCGCCCCAGCTTTTGGTCATTGAAGTCCACGAGCGTCCACGGGGCCTGCTTGGTGTGGGTGGCCTCCAGCATGCGATCGCGGGCGCGGCCATAGTCTTCGTACTTTTCACGCGCGACCAGATCAATCGGTGACAGCTTCCAGCGCTTGAGCGGGTCTTCGCGGCGTTCGGCAAAGCGTTCTTCCTGCTGGGCCTGGTCCACCGTGAGCCAGTACTTGAAAAGCAAGATGCCATCGTCCACCAGCAGCTGCTCGAACACCGGGGCCTGCTTGAAGAAGTGCTCCGTGTCCTGTGGCTTGCAAAACCCCATCACGGTTTCCACGCCGGGGCGGTTGTACCAGCTGCGGTCAAACAAGGTGATCTGCCCGGCGGTGGGCAGGTGCGGCACATAGCGTTGGAAATACCACTGCCCTTGCTCCTCTTCGGAGGGCTTGCTCATGGCCACCACATGGCACTGGCGCGGGCTCAGGCAATCGGCGATGGCGTTGATGGCGCCACCCTTGCCGGCGGTGTCGCGACCTTCAAACAGCACGACCAGACGTTTGCCGTGGTGGGCCAGCCAGCGCGCCATGCCGTTGAGTTCGATCTGCAAGGGCTCCAGCAGATCCTCGTAGTCCTTCTTGCTCAAGGTGCCCGGCTCCTTGCCGTTCTTGCCGGCTTTGCCGTTGCCCTTGTCGCTGGCCTTGCTGCTGCTGTCCTTGCTTTTGCCCTTGTCTTTGCCGTTGCCCATGGTGGTCGAGAGTGCAGGTGAACAGGGTTTCCTTATAGCGCGCACAGCCTCATCTGACCAGGGGCCCCGTAGAATCGAGGGATGAACGCCCCGACCGACGACAACACCCCCGCCAAGTCCAGCAACTTCCTGCGCGCGATCATCGACCGCGACCTGGAACAGGGCACCTACGCCAGCCGCCGCTGGGCCGGCACCCCGGGCGATGCCGCCCACCACGCCGCCGGCGAGCCGGACCCGGCCAAGATCCGCACCCGCTTCCCGCCCGAGCCCAATGGCTACCTGCACATCGGCCACGCCAAGAGCATCTGCCTGAACTTCGGGCTGGCGCGTGACTATGGCGGCGTCTGCCACCTGCGCTTTGACGACACCAATCCCGAGAAGGAAGAGACCGAATACGTCAACGCCATCATCGATGCGGTGAAGTGGCTGGGCTTTGACTGGCAATCGAACTTCAACGGCCAGGCGCAAGAGCACTTCTACTACGCCAGCAACTACTTCGACTTCATGTACCGCGCCGCCGAGTACCTGATCGAAGCCGGCCTGGCCTATGTGGACGAGCAGACGCCCGAAGAGATGCGCGCCAACCGAGGCGACTTCGCCACCCCCGGCAAGGACAGCCCGTTCCGCAGCCGCACCCCGGCCGAAAATCTGGCGCGCTTCCGCGAGATGCGCGACGGTCAGCACGCCGATGGCAGCATGGTCTTGCGCGCCAAGATCGACATGGCCTCGCCCAACATCAACCTGCGTGACCCGGCCATCTACCGCATCCGCCGTGCGACCCACCACAACACGGGCGACAAGTGGTGCATCTACCCGATGTACACCTTCGCGCACCCCATCGAGGACGCGCTCGAGCAGATCACCCACTCGATCTGCACACTCGAATTCGAAGACCAGCGCCCGTTCTATGACTGGCTGCTGGTGCGTCTGGCCGAAGGTGGCCTGCTGCAGCAGCCCACGCCGCACCAGTACGAGTTCGCGCGCCTGAACCTCACCTACGTCATCACCAGCAAGCGCAAGCTCAAGCAACTGGTGGACGAAGGCACGGTGAGCGGTTGGGACGACCCACGCATGCCCACCATTGTCGGCCTGCGTCGCCGTGGCTACACGCCCGAGTCGCTGCAGCTGTTTGCCGAGCGCATTGGCGTGACCAAGTCCGACAGCTGGATCGACTACAGCACGCTCGACATCGCCCTGCGTGACGACCTGGAAAACAAGGCGCACCGCGGCATGGTTGTGCTCGACCCCGTCAAGCTGACCCTGAGCAACTGGGACGAAGTGATGGGCGCCGGGCATCTGGAGCCTTGCGCGCTGCCGGCCTTGCCGCATCCGCCAGAAGGCCAGGAAGCCCCGACGCGTCACTTCTCGATCGGCAAGGAAGTGTGGATCGAGCGCGAGGACTTTGAAGAAGTGCCGCCCAAGGGCTACAAGCGCCTGTTCCCGGGCAACAAGGTGCGCCTGAAGGGCGGCTACGTCATCGAGTGCACGGGCTGCACCAAGGATGCCGACGGCCGCGTCACCGAGGTGCTGGCCGCCCTGGTGCCCGACACCAAGAGCGGCACGCCCGGCGCCGACTCGGTCAAGGTCAAGGCCGCCATCACCTGGGTGGGCGTGGCCGATGGCGTCGCTGCCGAGGTGCGCATTTACGACCGCCTGTTCACCGACCCACAGCCCGATGCCGGCGGCAAGGACTTCCTGGCCGCGCTGAACCCGGACAGCAAGAAGGTGGTCACAGCCTACGTCGAGCCTTCGCTGGCCGCCGCGCAGCCTGATCAGAAGTTCCAGTTCGAACGCCACGGCTACTTCGTCGCTGACCGCCTGGACCATCAGCCTGGCAAGCCTGTGTTCAACAAGATCACGGGCCTGAAGGACGGCAATTGGGCCAAGTGATCACGGCTTGAGACACACCAGGGGCTTCGGCCCCTTTTTTTACATCATGAACAAGACAGGCAAAGTGATCCGTTGGGAGGTGGACCGTGGCTTCGGTTTCATCCAAGGCGCGGCAGGGACGCAGGACGTGTTCTTCCATGTGAAGGATGTGCAGCGGGGCTGGACGCCCCAGGTGGGGCAGCTTGTGATGTATGAGCTGGTCCATGTGGGCGGCAAGGGCCCGCGTGCCGTGGCGGTGCGAGAGATGGTGTCGCGCACCCGCGATCGGGTGCCGACGTCCACGCCCGCCGCCACGCCAGCGCGGCGCAGAGCGCCCCCCGAAGCTCGCCCGCCGGCGCCTCGGGATCCGTGGTTGCGGCCGATTCTGCTGGCCGCCTTGCTCTGGGGCGCCGTGCTGGGCTGGGCCAGTGCCACGCAGCGCCTGCCTGCCTGGGTGGTGCCCGCGTGGCTAGGGCTCAATGTCTGGACCTTTGTCGTCTACTGGCGCGACAAGTGGGCGGCGCAGAAGGGGCAATGGCGCATCCCTGAAAAAACCCTGCACCTGTGGAGCTTGCTGGGTGGCTGGCCAGGGGCGCGGATCGCCCAGCAGATGCTGCGCCACAAGTCTCGCAAGGCGGCCTTCCAGGCCACCTACTGGGTCACGGTGCTCGCCCATGTCGCGCTTGGGGTCGGCTTGCTGTACCAGGGCGCCCTCGTGCTGAGGTGAGCCTGTGGGCGTACGCGCTGGCCGTCACACGGCTGGGTGACAATGCTCGGCATGCCCACGCCTGAGCCCGCCCTGTCATCGGACCGCATCTCGGCCCGTGCCCGCCTGCAGCGCGCCTTGCTGGTGGGGGCGGGTCTGCTCTCGTTGCTGCTGGGTCTGCTGGGAGCGGTGTTGCCAGGCCTGCCCACCACGCCCTTCGTGCTGCTGGCCGCCGCCTGTTTTGCCAAAGCCTCGCCACGCTTGCACCAATGGTTGGTGCAGCACCGCTGGCTGGGCCCGATGGTGCGTGACTGGGAGGCGCACCACACCCTGCCGCTGCGCATCAAATGGCTGGCCTCGGGGATGATGGCCTTGATGGTGGGCGTGTCCGCTTGGCAACTGGCCGAGCGGCCCGGGGTACAGGCGGCGGTGCTGATCGCCGGCCTGATCGGCTGCGTCGTCGTTTGGCGCATCCCCACGCGGCGTTGAAGGTCGCGGGTCTTTCAGCGTGGGTGTATCCCCCATTTGGGTGGGGTGCGAGGGAAAAGCCGACCGCTTGGCGCGAAGAATGCGACGACACTGACTGTCTGAATTTCTCGGTCACAGCATGCCTCCATTGACGTTCTCGGAAGGTTTCGCGATTGCCGCCGGTTTGGTGCAGTTGTTCGTTGCCGCAGTTTTTTTACGTTTTCGCCATGGCCGTCCGGAGTGGGGCTTGGGCTGGTGGGGTGTCACCTATCTGGCCGCCGGCATCATGAACACCGCCGCACCGGTGCTGCTGGCCGCCATGCATTCGCCGCTGGGAGATGGCTTCCAGCTGGTCACTTTGGTGCTGGGCTTCTCGACCATGGGGGCGTTGGTGGCGGGTGGTCGCCTGTACACCGGGCATGCGCGGCCCGGCCCCTGGGCCGCCTTCGGCTTGACCTGGCTGGCTTACCTGAGCCTGATCGCGGCCCGTCCCTTGTGGCCAGGGTACGAAAACCTCATGGCCAATGCGCTGACCGCCCTTGTCTTTGCCTATCTGGGGTCCCTGAGCTTCGGTGCGATGCGCCGCGAGCCTGGGGCCGGGCATGGCATTGCGGCGGCCATGTTGTGTCTGTACATCCCGATGGTCGCGGGGGCGGCCGCGCTGGGCCTGAACCAGGTCGAGCTGCGGTATTGGTCGGCGGTGCCCTTTGCTTTGGCCGGGATGGGCGTGATGTCGGGCACCATGGGGCGCATGCGCGCACACCTGCGTGACCTCAATGAGTCGCTGGAGCAGCGGGTGCTGGAGCGCACCCGCGAGATGCGCGAGATCATCGCCTCGCTCGAGTCCTTCAACAGCATGGTGTCGCACGACCTGCGCGGGCCTTTGGGCGGCATGTCGGGCCTGTCGGGGGTGGCCCTGTCTGCGCTGGAAGTGGGGGACATCCCACGCGCCCGTCGCCTGTTTGAAGCTGTCCAGAAGCAGTCCGCGAACCTGTCCGATCTGGTGTCCGACCTGCTGGCGCTGGCGCGCGTGGTCAACGTCGAGGTGCGCTGTCAGCCGGTCGCTCTGGAAGCCCTGGTCGAGGAGTCGGTTCAGCAGCTGGAACTGTCTCACGGTGAGGGGCATGCTCGCCCAGTGCAGGTGGCACCTTTGCCGGTGGTGCACGGCGATAAGGCCTTGTTGCGCCAGGCCCTGATCAACCTGCTGGGCAATGCCTTGAAGTTCTCACGGCGCGCGGACCAGCCGCAGGTGCGGGTGTGGGCCGAGACGCACGACGGCGGGGTGAAGGTGACCGTGCAGGACAACGGCGTGGGTTTTGATGCGGCGCGGCGCTCGGATCTGTTTGCGCCTTTCAAGCGCCTGCATGAGGACCGCGAATTCGAAGGCACCGGTCTGGGGCTGACGCTGGTGCAGCGCATCGTGGCGCGACACGGCGGCCGTGTGGGCGCCGAAAGCCAGGTGGGGCAGGGCGCCACATTCTGGTTCTGGCTGCCGGACACCGAGTCGGCCACCTGAAGGGGCTGAGGGCCCCTTCGGCGACTCAAGCGTCTTCGCTGGGCGCGCTGGTCTTGCGCGCACGCGGGGCGGCCTTCTTGGCCGGTGCCCGTCGGGTTTTCTTGGCTGCAGGTGCTGCCTTGGGGGCGGCTGCGGTATCGGGTGCTTCAGCGCGCGCGGCGGGGGCATCGGCCACCACCGGGGCGGGCTCAGGCGCTGCGACGCGAGGGGCTTCGGCCGTGGCGGCGTCGGCCTTGCCGCGACGGGTCGTCGTGCCGGCGCGTCCACCGCGGCTGCGGCGACGTGCCTCGCCCGCTTCCCCAGTGCTGGGTACCTGCTCAGGTGCGCTCAAGACAGGCTCTGCGGCCGTGCGGGGCTCCTGAGCGGGCGCCGCCGAGGTGGACACCGACGTTTCAGCCTGAGGGGCCTCCTGGGCAGGCGTCGGCACGGGCGCGGTCTCGCGTGACGGGCTCCGTGCGCCGTCCCCGGCTTCACCGCGGTCACGGTCGCGGTCACGGCCGCGTCCACGACGGCGTCCGCGCCCTTCACCCTCACGCGTGCTGGTGCGGCCGGCTTCGCCACGCGGTTCGCGTTCCGAGACGACGGCCTCTTGTGCGGGCGCGCCGTGCTCATCGCTGGTGTCGGTCGGTGCAACCAGCTCGGTATGGCCGTTGTCAGCCAGGTCTTCGGCCAACGCTTCAGGGCTCAAGGCCTCGGGCAAGGCGATCAGGCCGGTGCCGCGGAACACGAAGGCGCTCGACTTCTCATCGCGACCAAATTCCAGCAACCCGCGGGCCTTGGCCTCTTCCAGCAGGTTGCCGAAGGTGCGAAAGCCGTAATAGTTCTCGTTGAAGCCGGGGTTGCGGCGCTTGATGGCTTCCTTGAGCACCGAGGCCCAGATCTTGCCGCCTTCGTCGCGGTCGGTGACCAGCGCTTCGTAGGTTTCCAAGGCCATTTCCACCGCCTTGGTGCGGCGGGCATCCAACTCGGCGCGGCGGCGTTGCTCTTCCTCGGGCGTGCGCTTGACGGCGGGCTGGTTGTTGCGCGTGTTGCGACGGGCGTCCACGCGGGCGCTCTCACGCACCAAGTCGTCGTAGAAGATGAACTCGTCGCAGTTGGCCGTGAGCAGGTCGGACGTGGACTGCTTGACGCCCACACCGATCACGTACTTGGCGTTCTCGCGCAGCTTGGAGACCAGCGGTGAAAAGTCCGAGTCGCCCGAGATGATCACGAAAGTGTTGACGTGCGACTTGGTATAGCAAAGGTCAAGCGCGTCCACCACCAGGCGGATGTCGGCCGAGTTCTTGCCCGACTGGCGCACGTGCGGAATTTCGATCAGCTCAAAATTGGCCTCGTGCATGGCGGCCTTGAAACCCTTGTAGCGCTCCCAGTCGCAATAGGCTTTCTTGACGACGATGCTGCCTTTGAGCAGCAGGCGTTCCAGCACGCGCTTGATGTCGAACTTCTCGTAATTGGCATCGCGCACGCCGAGTGCGACGTTTTCGAAGTCGCAAAACAGCGCCATGCTGATGTGTTCAGGGGTGGAAGCCATGAAGGTCCTTGTGTGGGTGGATCAGGGCATGAGCCTCGGGCACGCGGCCACGGGAAGGCTCAGGCCTCATCGTCGGGTTCGTTGAATTCGTCGGCGGGCGCGGTGGTGGCCGGGCCCTTCTTTTTCTTGTGCAAGCGCGCTGCCTTCTTGCGCTGCCGCTCCACTTCCAGCGCCACCCCTTCGGCCCACCACACCTCGAACTCGTCGGGAGATTCGAGGGTGATGCGGCCCATGATGGCGCTGCGGAAGTCGTTGAGCACGATCTCGGCCGCCTTGGTCAGGTTGACGCGTCCACCGCTCATGACGGCACCGCGCTTGCGCCCGATGAGTTCCAGCAGCACGTCGTCGTGCAGGCCGGGAATGGCGCTGGCATCGTCGAGCTTGTAGCGCGCGGCCAGCAGCTCAGGATAAGGCCCTTTGAGGCGGCTCAGCAACTCCAGCGCCACCTCTTCCTCGTCGTAGGCATTGCGGCCCACGGCCCCGCTGGCGGCCAGGTGGTAGCCGCTGCGCTCCACCGTGATCTTGGGCCACAGCATGCCGGGCGTGTCGAACAGGTAGAAGTCGCTGGCCAGGTTGATGCGCTGCTCGATGCGTGTCACGCCCGCTTCGTCGCCGGTCTTGGCGGCCTTCTTGCCCACCAGGGTGTTCATCAAGGTGGACTTGCCCACGTTGGGGATGCCGCAGATCAGCACGCGCAAGGGCTTGTCCATGCCGCCCCGGTTGGGGGCCAGTTCGCGGCAGGCCTTGATCAGGCGCTGGGCCGGGGCGGTGTCGCTGGCGTCCAGTGCGATGGCACGGGTGTCGGGCTGGGCGTTGTACCAGGCCAGCCAGGCCTCGGTGCGCACCGGGTCGGCCAGGTCCTGCTTGTTGAGCACCTTGAGCTTGCGGCGATGGCCGGTGAGCTCGGCCAGCATCGGGCTGGCGCTGGAGCCGGGCAGACGGGCGTCGAGCAACTCGATCACCACGTCGATGTCCTTCATGCGTTCGGTGATGGCTTTTTTGGTCACGTTCATGTGACCGGGGAACCATTGGATGGCCATCGGGCAGGGGCTTTCTTCTTGTGTGCGGGTGAGGTTCAGGCGGCAAGCCGGTCCGGGGCGTGCAGCGCGGTCAGGTGCGTCTGCAGCCAGTCCGTCATCAGCCGCGAATCGGTGACCGTGCGCAGAGCCTGGTACGCGGTTTCGGCCTGAGGATAACGCCGCCGCAGGTAATTGAGCCATTGTTTCATGCGCCCGGTGCGTGCGCGCGGCTCGATGCGCGTTTGCACCAGCTCCCAGAACTGCCACAACACCGGCTGCAGCGTCTCCCAGGTGGGCGCATGGGCGTCCGGGGTGAGGCCCTGCTCGGCCAGGATGGCCAGCGCCAGGCCGGGGTCGGCGACGATGCCGCGGCCCAGCATCAGGTCGGTGCAGCCCGACACGGCGATGCAGCGGCGCGCATCGGCCACCGTCCAGATCTCACCGTTGGCGACGACCGGGATGCTCACGCACGCCTTCACATCGGCGATGCGATCCCAATAGGCGGGCGGGCGGTAGCCATCGGCCTTGGTGCGGGCATGCACCACCAGCTCGTCGGCCCCGCCTTCGGCGATGGCGCGGGCGCAGTCCTCGGCTTGCGCATCGTCATCGAACCCCAGGCGCATCTTGGCGGACACCGGCATGTCGGCCGGCACGGCACGGCGCACCTCGCGCACGATGCGGTGCACCAGTTCGGGCTCCTGCAACAGTGCCGCGCCGCCCCCGTGGCGGTTCACCACCTTGGCCGGGCAGCCGAAATTCAGATCAATGCCGGCCGGGCCCAGCGTGGCCAGGAAAGCCGCGTTGTCGGCCAGGCAGATGGGGTCGGAGCCGAGCAGCTGCGCCCGAACGGGCACGCCCGCCGCCGTGCGGCTGCCCTGTCGCAGTTCAGGGATGACGCGCACATAGGCCCGCTCGGGCAGCACGGCATCGGTGACGCGGATGAACTCGGAGACGCAGCGGTCGAGCCCGCCCACCCGGGTCAGGGCATCGCGCAGCGTGAAATCGAGCAGGCCCTCCATGGGCGCGAGCAGCAGGGCCATGTCGACGATTTTACTTCGCGTAGCCCCAGGCTTTGAGCCGTGTGTAGGCGTGCTGAGAGGCATCGCCAGCGCGCACCTGCTTCAGGTAGCCCGCATAGTGCTGCGCCGCCTGCTCGCGCTGTCCCATGGCCTCCAGCGACACGCCTTTGAGAAAGAGCACGCCGCTGTCACCCGGCAGCAGGCGGTCAAAGGTGTTGAGCGCCTGCAGAGCCGCTTGCGGGTTGCGCTGTTGCAGCGACAGCGAGGCCAGCAGCTTGTGCGACTGCGCTTCCTGCGGGTAGATGTTGCGGGCGTTGTCGACATAGGCGCGGGCGTCGGCCGCCTTGCCCTGGGCTTGCAGGCACTGGGCCATGCGCAGGTTGGCTGCATAGTCGCGGGGCGCTTGCTTCAGGGCGGTGAGGAACTGGCCAGAGGCCTCGTCGAGCTGGCGGGCCGACATCGCACTCTCGCCCTTCTGGCAAGCCTGGATCGCAGGCTTGATCTGGCGCAGCGGGGCCGTGTTGTCCATGAAACGCTCACGTCGCGTCGTGGCCTTCAGGCTACTGGCGTACGTGGTCTCGGCCGCTTCACGCGCGCGGTCGCGCCGCTCGGTGCTCATCGGATGCGACGAGAACATCGTGGCCAGGGTCGAGGGCGCTTCTTTCTCTTCACCCACCAGCATCTCGTGCAGGCGGGTCATGCCCGTGGCCGGGTAGCCGGCCTGCACCATGTAGGCCTGCCCCAGGGCATCGGCCTCGTGCTCGTTGCTGCGCGAGTAGTTGGCCAGCAGCGCGCTGGCGCCCACCTGGCTGCCCAGGCCGATCAAGGGTGCCCAGCCGGAATTCTGCGCAGCGGCACTCACGCCAGCCATCACCGTTTGCACGATCATGGACTGGCCTTGACGCTGCGCTGTGTGGCGGGCGTTCACATGGCCCAGCTCATGCCCCAGCAGGGCCGCCAGCTGGGCCTCGTCGTCCATGTCGACCATGATGCCGCGCGTCACCCCCATCGCCCCACCCGGGAAGGTGTAGGCGTTCACGTAGTTGGCGTTGAGCACCCGGTAGGAGTAGGGCATGTTCGGGCGGTGGCTGACGCTCTGCAAGCGCTGCCCGACCTCGCTCACATAGGCATTGACCGGCGCGTGCTGGATCGCGCCCAGGTCTTGCGAAAACTGGTGGGGCGCCTGCTGCTGGTCCACCGCTTGCTCCTGGGCCTCGCTCATGCCCACCAGGATGCGTTCGCCGGTCACGGGCGAGACCGCGCAACCCTGCAGCGAGGCGGTTGCAGCGCCAAACAGCCAGATCGCGTCGCGGCGGCTCAGGCGGTTACGGGCCAGTCGCTCGGCCAGGGCATGAGGATGCAGCTCAGACATGGTCGCAATGCGCACAATGCGCGAGTTGGGTTTAGAAAACGAAGGCGGGACGGCTACGATGACAGCCGTGTCCACGTTGGAGGCGCTGCGCCGTCTGACAAGGGGCGCCGACACTGATTTCGCAGAACCTCAACGCCACATGACTTTCGCCTCGCCCGCCACGCGCACCAGTGACATTTTGCTGGAACTGGACAGCGCCCGTAAAAGCGGCCCTTTGCAGCACATTGTCATCCCGCCTTGCCCGCAGTTGTTGACCCGCCTTCAGCAGGTGATGGCCGAGCCTGAGCCTGATCTCAATGAGGTGGCGCGCATTGCTGGCAGCGATGTGGCCATGTCGGCCACCTTGCTGCGCTGCGCCAACAGCCCGGTGTACAACGTGGGCCAGCCGGTGCAGACCATCGGCCAGGCCATGAACCTGCTGGGACTGGATGAAACCGCCACGGTCATGACCCGCTTTTTGGCCCAGCGTGCCATCCGCGTCAACCACCCGGCCTTGCAGCGCTTTTGGGAGCGCTCGGCCAAGCGGGCCGTGGCCATGGCCTTCATGGCGCGGCACTTGCCGGGCATGTCGGCCGATGTGGCCCACACCTATGGCCTGTTCTGCCACGTCGGGCTGCCGGTGCTGGTGCAAAGTGTCAAGGGCTACCCTTCCACCATGGTGGAGGCTGCGGCCCGCATCGACCGCTCCTACGTGGCGACCGAGAACGCCAACCACCGCACCGACCATGCCGTGGTGGGCGGGCTGGTGGCCCGCGTGTGGCGCCTCTCGCCCACCGTGGCCGCGGCCATCCGCCTGCACCACGACCTGTACGCCATTGGTGAAGGACGCATTGACCCGGATGTGCACACCCTCATCGCCGTGGGCCTGCTGGCCGAGTTGCTGATGCGCCGCCACGAGGGCCTGGACCCCGATGCGGATTGGCACGCCCATGGCGAGGCGGCCATGGCCTGGCTGCACCTGTCCATGCAAGAGCTGCTGAGCTGGGAAGACGAGTTGCGCGACAGCCTGGACGCTCTGTGAGGCCGCACTGAGATTGGCGCGGCGCCACCCCATTCAAACAAAAAAACGGAGAGACATACCATGGCAGGTACCAGTTTGCTGATCCTGATCGATGACATCACCCTGATGCTCGATGACGTGGCGGCCATGTCCAAACTGGCTGCCAAGAAGACCGCGGGGGTGCTCGGCGACGATCTGGCGCTCAACGCCCAGCAGGTCACCGGCATCCGCGCCGAGCGCGAGCTGCCGGTCGTGTGGGCCGTGGCCAAGGGCTCGGTGCGCAACAAGGTGATCCTGGTGCCGGCGGCCCTGGCCATCAGCGCGTGGTTGCCCGTGGCCGTGACCCCGCTGCTGATGATCGGCGGCGCCTACCTGTGCTTCGAAGGGGTGGAAAAGCTCGCCCACCCGCTGCTGCACAGCTCCGAGGAGGATGTCGCCCATCACGAGGCGCTCAGCGCCGCGCTGAAAGACGAGTCCGTGGACCTGGTGGCCTTCGAGCGCGACAAGATCCAGGGCGCGGTGCGCACTGATTTCATCCTCTCGGCCGAGATTGTCGCCATCACCTTGGGCACCGTCACGGCGGCCTCGTTCACCCAGCAGTTGCTGGTGCTGTCTGGCGTGGCCTTGCTGGTCACGGCAGGCGTCTACGGCCTGGTCGCGGCCATCGTGAAGATGGACGATGTGGGCCTGTACCTGCAGCAACGCGGTGGCGCGCTGAAAGCCGCCGTGGGCCGGGGCTTGCTGGCCGCCGCACCGGTGATGATGAAGACGCTGTCCGTGGTGGGCACCGCCGCCATGTTCCTCGTGGGCGGTGGCATCGTGCTGCACGGCCTGCCCGGGGCGCACGACGTGATGCACGGCATCGCGCACGCGGCCGGCACCGTGCCGGGGGTGGGCGGCTTGCTGGAGGCAATCACGCCCACCGTGCTCGATGGGGTGGGCGGGGTGATCGTGGGGGCGGTGACGCTGGCTCTGGTGACGCTGGGGCAGCGCCTGTGGCGCCTCGTCCGGCGCGCTTGAGGCAGCGCTGCTGATGCGAGGGGGCGAAGCGGTGCCTTGCTGTGCCTGTTGTGGCCGCGCTCAGGCCGCTTCGCGGGCAGCCAGCGCCTCGTGCAAGGCGATCATTTCCTGCGTCAGCTTGTGACGGGCGTCCAGGTGGATCATGGGGCGCGCCTGCTGGTGTGATTCCTTGATTTTCACTGAGCTGCTCAGATAGGGCTGCAGCACGGGCAGGCCCTCGTCGATCAGCTCCTGCACCAGCTTTTGGGGCAGGGTGGCGCGCGGCTGGAATTGGTTGACCACGATGCCGGCCACCTTCAACTCGTCGTTGTGGTCGGCGCGGATCTCCTGCACATTGTCGAGCAGGGTGTAGAGCGCGCGGCGCGAGAAATCGTCGCAGTCAAACGGGATCAGGCAGCCTTGCGCGGCGATCAGCGCCGAGCGCGTGTAGAAGTTCAGCGCCGGGGGCGTGTCGATGTAGATGCGCTCGTAGGTGTCGGCCAGCTCGGCCAGCGCATCGCGCAGCTTGTAGATCTTGTAGCGCGACTCGAGCTTGCTGTGCAACTCATCCAGGCTGGGGTGCGAGGGCATCACATCCAGCCCATCCCACGGCGTGCCCACCACATAGGCGTCGGCCCCCTTGGGGCGGGCGCTGAACTTGAGCGTCTGGTCGAAGAACTCGGCCGCGCTGACCTCGGCGTCTTCCTGCGGCCCCCCCAGCAGGTACTGCGTGGAGTTGCCCTGCGGGTCCAGGTCGATGACCAGGGTGCGCAGGCCCTGTGCGGCGCTGATGGCGGCCAGGTTGCAGGTGATGGTGGACTTGCCCACTCCACCCTTCTGGTTGAAGACGACGTAACGCATGACCCGAATCCCTCGTGACGCAATGACAGTGCCTATTGTGCACTGCAACAAGACCAGGGCGACAGCCGGACACGCCGGCCGTCGCGATCCATGCCGTCAGCGGGTGCCGTCGGGCAGTTCGATCTTCACTTCCAGCACTTCCAGGTCGTCCTGACGCTCCAGGTTCACCTTGATGTCATCGGCATTGATGGACACGTACTTGGAGATGACCGCCACCAACTCGCGCTGCAAATCGGGCAGGTAGGTGGGGCTGGCCGAGCGCCCATTGCGCTCGTGCGCGAGGATCAGTTGCAGGCGTTCCTTGGCCACGGTGGCCGTCTGCTTCTTCTCGCCGAGGAAAAAGTTGAGGAATCCCATGACTCACTTGCCTCCGAACAGGCGCTTGAAGAAACCGGGCTTCTCGGCTTCCACGAAACGCAGGGGCTTGTCCTGCCCCATGAAACGGTCGATCACGTCGCTGTAGGCCTCGGCCACATCGGTGCCCTTCATGTGGATGGCCGGGATGCCCTGGTTCGAGGCATTCAGCACCGTCTCCGACTCGGGGATCACGCCGATCAGCTTGACCTTGAGGATATCGTGCACGTCGTCGAGCGAGAGCATCTGACCGCCTTCGACCCGGTTGGGGTTGTAGCGGGTGATCAGCAGGTGTTCCTTGATCGGCTCGGCACCATCTTGCGCCCGCTTGGTCTTGCTGTTGAGCATGCCCAGGATGCGGTCGGAGTCGCGCACGGATGAGACTTCGGGGTTGGTCACCACCACGGCCTCGTCGGCAAAGTGCATGGCCATCAGCGCGCCAGTTTCGATGCCGGCGGGCGAGTCGCAGATGATGTACTCGAAGTCCATCTTCTCCAGATCACGCAGGACCTTCTCGACGCCCTCTTGCGTCAGGGCTTCCTTGTCGCGGGTCTGCGAGGCGGCCAGGATGAACAGGTTGTCACACTGCTTGTCCTTGATGAGGGCCTGGTTGAGGTTGGCTTCGCCCTGGATCACGTTGATCAGGTCGTACACCACCCGGCGCTCGCAACCCATGATCAGGTCGAGGTTGCGCAGGCCGACGTCAAAGTCGATGACGGCGGTCTTGTGGCCACGCAAAGCGAGGCCGGCTGCAAAGCTGGCGCTGGTGGTCGTCTTGCCAACGCCCCCCTTGCCGGAGGTCACCACGATGATCTTGGCCATGTCTGGCGGTCCTTTCAGATGCGAGTAATCAGAGAGCAATGGGGTCGAAAACCAGGCGCTCACCCTCCAGACGGATTTGGGCAGGCTTGCCCGTCACGTCGTCGGGCAGCGGGTTGTCGGTGGTGCGGTAGGTGCCGGCAATCGACAGCAACTCCGGCTCCATGCAGGTGGAAAAAATGCGGGCTTCGGTGTTGCCCTTGGCGCCGGCAATGGCCTTGCCGCGCAGGGGCGCATACACATGGATGGAGCCGTCGGCAATGACCTCGGCGCCATGGTTGACGGCCGCGAGCACGATCAGGTCGCCGCCCTTGGCATAGACCTGCTGGCCTGAGCGCAGCGGTTTGTCGATGAACATGGTGCTGGCGGCCATGGGCACGTGCACGGGCACTTCCACTGGCACCTCGCGGATCACCTCGCGTACGACTTCCTGCACGACCGTTTCCACGCGGGCGGCATGCGCATGGCTTTCCGGGGCTTCGATCAGGCCGGCCTCCTGGGCCGAGTGGGTCTGGGCCACGGTGCCCCCGCGCACGGCGATGACCTTGAGCTTGAAGCGGGCCAGCAGCGCGATCAGCTCGGCGAAGTTGACGTGCAGGTCGAGGCTGGCGAGGTGGCTGAGGTCGATCACCACGGGCTCGCCATTGAACAGGTCGGGGGTGCTGCCAAAACGCTCTTCGAGCGCCTGGGCCAGCGATGTCAGGTTGGCCGTGCGGAGCAGGAAGGCTTCCAGGGAGAGCGTGGCGCTCTTGAAATCAAACAGGGCGGAGGCGTTTCCGGGGGAGGCGGCAGACATGGACGACAGGCACGTGGAAAGACCGCAGTTTAAGGCAGCACAGGGCACTTCCTGACCCCGATCCCCCCTGGACGGGCCATACTGGCAGCGATGGCATGAAGGAGCACGCGAGGTGGACGGTTTTTCTCTGTCACCGGCCCAGATGGGGCTGGCGGTGGCGCTGGGTTGTGGTCTGTTGATCGGGCTGGAGCGTGAACGTCGCAAGGGGACCGGGCACGATCGGGCCGCGGCCGGTTTGCGCACCTTCGCCGTGGTGGCTTTGCTGGGCGCGATCGCCCAGATCGTGTCGGTGTGGCTGTCCGCCGTCGCGCTGGGCAGCGTGGCCGTGATGGCGGCCTTGTCCTACTGGCGCTCGCGTGACGACGACCCGGGCATCACCACCGAAATGTCGCTGATTGCCACCACCTTGATTGGCATGATGGCCGTGTCCGAGCCCGTGCTCTCGGCCGCGTGTGCGGCCTTGCTGGCCGGGGTGTTGGCCGCACGCGACCGTTTGCACCACTTCGCCCACACCTGGCTGAGTGAAAAAGAGCTGTACGACGGCCTGTTGCTGGCGGCCCTGGCGCTGGTGTTGCTGCCGCTGATGCCCAGTGAGCCGGTGAGCTGGCTGGGCGAGTTGTCGCCTCAGCGCGGCCTCATGCTGCTCATCGTCATTCTGGTGCTGCAAGGCGCCAGCCACGTGGCCCAGCGCCTGTTGGGCGCCCGCTCGGGTCTGGCGGTATCGGGCTTTCTGGGGGGATTCGTGTCGAGCACGGCCACCATTGGCGCCATGGGCAGCTTGGCTCGTCAGCGCGAGGTGCCTTTGCGCATGACGCTGTGCGCGTCCATTCTCTCCACAGCGGCCACCTGGATGCAGATCGTGCTGATGATCCTGGTGGTGGCGCCGTCGGCCCTGTCGGTGACTCTGCCCTTGATGGCTGTGGGCGTGGCCCTGCCGTTGTCCTTGGGGGCGCTGCTGTGGCAACACGGTGGGGGCGAGACGGTGGCTGCCTCGGGTCAGGGGGGCGTGCTGCGCCTGCGTGAGGCGGTGATGGTGGCGTTGCTGCTGGTGGGCGGGGCCATCGTGGTGAGTTATGCGCAAAAGCAGGGCGTGGGCGGCTTGCTGCTGGGCACCGGGGTGGCCGCCATTGCCGATGCCCAAGCGCCCATGGCCAGTCTGCTGGCCATGTATGGGGCGGGCACCTTGCCGGCAGGCCATCTGTTGATGGGCTTGATGGTGGCCTTGACGGTCAACAGCACCACCCGGGGCTCGGTGGCCTGGGTGTCGGGCGGTTGGCGATTCGGCGTGGTGGTGTCGGGCGCGCTGGCCCTCAACATGGCGATGGGGTGGGCGTGGGTGGCGTGGTTCATGCTTTGATCTGAGGCAGCCAGGCCGCGCCAACCATTAAAATAAACAGAACAATCAGGCGGGCGTGGCCGCAGCGGCGCGTTGGCACACATCAAGCACAGGGGCAGGGATGGCACACGAACAAGACAGCGACCGCCGTGACGGCTGGGGTGGCCACACGCAGGTCGCCACACAGATCATGGAAGAGCAGGCGCCGGCGCAGGCCTTGCGCGATCTGGGCAAGCAGGTGTCACCCACTTTGCGCGAGCTGTTTGTGGTGTGCGATCCGTCCGAGGCCCTGCGACAGCATTTCGAGCTGGGCGTGGCCCCCTTCGTGCTGCTGCACGACCTGGGCACCGGGGCAGGGCACAGCTTTTTGCAGGGTTTGAGCGAGCGCTCGGGGTGGCGCTTGCAGACCTTGAGCATCCGACGTCAGGGTTTTGGCACGGTGCTGGCTTCGCTGACTTACCTCGACTGTCCGCTGGCTTCCGGGACGCTGCGGGTCTACCTGAGTGCGGTGCAGGCCGAGCCGCGCGAGCAGTTGGCCTTGCGCCGGCAGTTGAACGGGGCGGCCACGGCCCATGTGCTCATGGGAGCCCTGCAGCCACCGCCCGATGTGGCAGCTCGTGTGGCTGCCTGGCGGGACGAGTTGCTGGCCGCGCACCCCTATGGCCCGTTGGCGGTGCTGGCGCTGCCACAGGTGCGTGACCCTGACTGGATGATGAGCCTGTCGGCCCTGGCGCGCACCTCGCGTTGGCAGGTGGAGGTCGGGCCGGCCAGCCAGACCGTGGCGGCCAACTGGACGCTGATGGCGACCTACTGGAACCGGCTGGCGCAAGCGGCCACGCCCGGGGCGGTGCCACAGATCGATCGACTGACCCTGTCCTGGACGCCCGAGGCGCCACCGGCACCGCGCGCGCCGACCCCGATGCCGGTGGTGAGTGGCGCAGGGGTGTCGGCTGCCCCGCTGGGCTTGGCGGCGCACCTGAACGCGCTGCTCCCGCAGACCGGGGCCCTGCGTGCCTGTGTTTTCGCGCTGACCAACCGGGAGGTGTGGGCACAGACCGACGGGGCCGATGGCGTGGCGATGGCCGAGCAGGGGCATGCCCTGCTGGTGGCCGTGGGCCGCATCGGCCACAGCCTCACGCTGGGCCGCTCGGTGCGCGAAGCCCATGTCTCACTGGGTGAGGCTCAGGTGCTGTTGCGGGCCACCCGCCTGCGCAGCGGGGGCGTGCTGATGCTCATTCTGCCGCGGGATGCAGACATCGCCCGCGTGAGAGCGCGCGTCCAGCAATACGAGGGTCAGGCCCTGCCGACACGCACCCTGCCCTGAACCCGGAGGCCGCATGTCGCGGCCCCGCTGGTCTTAACGGGCTTTCTTGCCGCCGCGCGGGGCCATCGGCTTGCCCGCAGGGCGGGCGTCGCGGCTGGAGACCTGTTGCTGACGCGGGGGCAGTCCCGTGTGTTGGGTCAGGATCTGACCGGGGCGGGGCGCCGTTTTGCCGGCCGGGCGACCTGAGCTGGGCGGCAGATTGCGCGGATCGCGCTCGGCGCCGTGGGCTTGGGCCTGGCTGCCTCGCCCCTGGCCTGCTGCACGCCCCACGGTCACCACCGAGGTCTTGGTGCCCGACTTGGTCGAGTTTTTGCGGCGCGCACTTTCGTACGTTCCGTCGGTGCTCGGCTGGTAGGTGGGGATCAGATGGCTGGGCGTGTTGCCGATCAGGTCGCCGCGGCCCATGTCTTTCAGCGCCTCGCGCAGCAGCGGCCAGTTGTTGGGGTCGTGGTAGCGCAGGAAGGCCTTGTGCAGGCGGCGACGCTTCTCGCCCTTGACGATGTCCACCTTCTCGCCCTTGTTGTCCAGACGGCTGATGCCCTTGAGCGGGTTCAGACCGGAGTGGTACATCGCCGTGGCCGTGGCCATGGGGCTGGGGTAGAAGGTCTGCACCTGGTCGGCCTTGAAACCGTTGCGCTTGAGCCAGACGGCCAGGTTCATCATGTCGTCATCGGTGGTGCCCGGGTGGGCCGCGATGAAGTAGGGGATGAGGTACTGCTTCTTGCCGGCTTCTTCGCTGAACTGCTCGAACATCTGCTTGAAGCGGTCATACGTGCCGATGCCGGGCTTCATCATCTTCGACAATGGGCCGGACTCGGTGTGCTCGGGCGCGATCTTCAGGTAGCCGCCCACGTGGTGGGTTACCAGCTCTTTAACGTACTCGGGCGCACGCACGGCCAGGTCATAGCGCAGCCCGGAGCCGATCAGGATCTTCTTGACCCCGGGGATGGCGCGGGCACGGCGGTACATGCGCACCAGCGGGCCGTGGTCGGTGTGCAGGTTCGAGCAGATGCCGGGGTAGACGCACGAGGGCTTGCGGCAGGCCGCCTCGATGGCCTTGGAGGCACAACCCAGGCGGTACATATTGGCCGTGGGGCCACCCAGGTCGGAGATGACGCCGGTGAAGCCCTTGACCTTGTCTCGGATGTCTTCGATCTCTTTGAGCACCGAGGCCTCGGAGCGACTCTGGATGATGCGGCCCTCGTGCTCGGTGATGGAGCAGAAGGTGCAGCCGCCGAAGCAGCCGCGCATGATGTTCACGCTGAAGCGGATCATGTCCCAGGCCGGGATCACGGCGTCGCCGTATTTCGGGTGCGGCGCGCGGGCGTAAGGCAGGTCGAACACCAGGTCCATCTCGGCCGTGGTCAGCGGGATGGGGGGCGGGTTGATCCAGACGTCCCGGGCGCCGGGGCCTTCGCCATGGCGCTGCACCAGCGCGCGGGCGTTGCCGGGGTTGGTTTCGAGGTGCAGCACGCGATTGGCGTGGGCGTAGAGCACCGGGTCGTCTTTGACCTGCTCGTAGGCGGGCAGGCGGATCACGGTGCGCTCGCGCGGGGGCAGGGCGATCTTGCCGCTGCGCTCGGGCAGGGCCGCGGCTTTGCTGCTCAGTGCCGGGTTGCGCACGATCTGGATGGGCTTGGCGCTGCCGCGCAGGTCGGCCTGGGCCGATGAGGGGGCTGCTTGACCGGCTTGGACCGCACCCGTTTGCGCGGGCACCTTCCCCGAACCCTGCAGCGGATCGAAGGCGCCGGCCTCCTCCATCGCGCAGGTTTCGCCCTTTTCAGCGGCCAACTGCCCGGTGGTCAGGTAGGGATTGATGTGCTGGTCGATGCGGCCGGGCTGGTCCACTTCGGTGGAGTCCAGCTCGAACCAGCCCTCGGCCGTCGGGTCGTGGCGGCGGCGCAGGAAGGCGGTGCCGCGCACGTTGGTGAGGCTTTCGATCGGCTCGCGGGCGGCCAGGCGGTGGGCCACCTCAATGATGGCGCGCTCGGCGTTACCGTAGAGCAGCAGGTCGGCCTTGGCGTCCATCAGGATGCCGCGGCGCACCTTGTCCGACCAGTAGTCGTAGTGGGCGATGCGGCGCAGCGAGGCCTCGATGCCGCCCATGATGATGGGCACGTCCTTGAAAGCTTCACGGCAGCGCTGGGCGTACACGGCAGAGCAGCGGTCGGGGCGCGCGCCGCCCTGGCCGCCGGGCGTGTAGGCATCGTCACTGCGGATTTTGCGATCGGCCGTGTAGCGGTTGATCATCGAATCCATGTTACCGGCCGCCACGCCCCAGAACAGATTGGGCTTGCCCAGCACCTTGAAGGGCTCGGCGCTCAACCAGTCGGGCTGCGAAATGATGCCCACGCGAAAGCCCTGGTTCTCCAGCACGCGGCCGATCACGGCCATGCCGAAGCTGGGGTGGTCTACATAGGCGTCGCCTGTCACGATGATGACGTCGCAGCTGTCCCAGCCCAGCGCGTCCATCTCGGCACGGCTGGTGGGCAGAAACTTGGCCGGACCGAAACGCTTGGCCCAGAACGGCTTGTAGCTGTCGATGGGCTTGGCGCTCGGCATGGCGGGAGCAGCAGGAGACGCGACGGTCAGATCGGACATGGGCAGGCGCGAAAGGGGGCAGGCGGGCAACCCGCTATTGTCGCTTGTCAGGCTTTGAGAGAAGCCACATTCTGAGAAAGGGCAATGCGCCGTGTGGATCTGGCTGTCTGAACCGAACCAGTCAGGCCCGCTGGTCAATCGCTGGTCAGCAGCTGAGGCCAGCCGTTGATGGTGATGCTTGTTTCGGCAGCGACACCAGTCTTGTCACCCAGGAGTGTGGCGCTGAACGCCACGCCGGCTGGCACTGTGTAGGCGATGTCCTCCCCCGCCGGATTCCAGACGATCAGCTCGGTCGTGCCGGTGGCGACGCGCTGTAGGGTAACGACCCAAGGTTGGCCGTCAGCGGCTGGGGTGCTCACAGCTTTGATCGTGGTGCCTGTCAGCCACTTGGCCATCGTCTCGTAGGCCACGCCCGCAGCGGTTTTGGTGTAGTTGTTGCTGCCCTCGCCATCGAGTTCGCGGGCCAGCGTCACCGCGTTGCCTCGCAGATCCCAGCTGTAGTAGTAGCTGCGGTCAACGCCAGCGATGGAACTCAACAGCAGGTGGCGAGCCACGTATGGGGCGCCTTTGGCGTCATCGGGTTGGTCCTCTGGGGTGGAAGATGCGAGATAGCCCGATTCGGTGTTCCAGATGGGCTTGGCGGACAGGTTGTGACGCGCCAGGATGTGCTTCAGGTTGAGCACCCCATGCTCTTTGATGAAGAGCATTTCAGGCCCATTGGGCGCGCCGTTACCGCCGGTGCCCACCAAGTGTTGGTCGATGTATTCGTCGTAGGCATGAATGGCAATGACATCGGCATATTTGCCGCCGCCCAGCCCCAGGAACTCGTCAACGAAATCCAGTTTGTAGGTGTAGAGCGTCGGCGAAAGCACTGTCAGGCTCTTGTTGTTGGTCTTGATGATGCTATAGGCGTCTTGGCTCAGGTCCACCAGGTACTTGGTGTAGTCCGTCGGACGACGCAGGTTGAACAGGGCGCACCCATAAGGCTCATTCCAGATCTCCCAGTGCTTGATGCGGCCGTTGGCTTTCTTGACGACTGCAGAAACCATGTTCTTCCAGACCGTGCGGCTGATGGGAGGTGCGCCGCTGCCCGGACCGTACGGGCTGCATCCGGTGTATTGGCCTGCCGCATCGGCCGAGGCCCAAGTGGGGATGTTGCCGCCCAGGGTCATGATCAGATCGGCTCCGTTTTGTTGCGCTCTGGCAATGCGGGCTTCAAACATCGTCCAATTGGCTTTGCTCAGGTCTGAGGTCGGAAAGATGTCTCGCATCTGAATACCTTTGCCATCCCAGGTGCGATCGGCACCGAGCGTGTCGCTCAGGTCAGGCCAGCGCAGGTCCCGATGGGTGTGGGTGCCAAAGAAGCTCCTGGTCACGCTGTGGCCCGTGCGGGCGATGGCATTCGTGGAATCTGACTCCGTGATGCTTGCGTTGTCCAGCCAGATGGTGCCGGGCTCCTTAGGAAGGACGAACAGGCCTGCGGCCACATTCGAGTCCGTCAGCGGCGTATCAGCGGTGACGGTGACGGGTTTCCAGGAGGTGCCGATGGTTTGGGAGGCAACTCCGTAGGTCGTGTAGGGCGGGTCGTTCAGGCGTAGTTGCACCATCACCTCTTGTGGCTGACGCGCTCGAAGGTAGACCGTGGCTGAATACGCTTTGCCGCTCTTCATGGTGAAGGGGGCGGTCAATTGGGGGGTGACGTTGATGCTCTTGATGGACAAGCTGGCTGTGCCCGCATACCGGGTGGACGAATCCATTGCATAGGCAATCGCCGCGCCGTTTACCTCCTTCCAACAAGAGTTGTCCACCCAGCCTGGTACGAGCGAGCCGGACACGGTGGGGCCGGAAACGTTCCAAGAACAGAGGTCAGCAGGAATGCTGATGGCACCGGAATCAAAGGAGCTGGACAGTATTTGTTGTGCGGTGGCCGTCTGCATGCACAACACAACTGCCGTGACACAAGCCCCTTTGCCCGTCGTCTGCTTGATGTGGAGGTTCATGAGGTCCCCCTGAATGTGTTGCTTGAAAGACCTGCCCGGGGGGTCGGTCTGAACAGACCCTACATCAGGTGCGATTCATCTTCTCTCATTGATGTTTTTCGGCATTTATCGTGCCTGTGTGAGCACGTCTTTCAGCAGACGCGCCTTGGTCTTCTTGCCCTTGACCGGCACGCGGTTGAGTTGGTCCACGACCTTGTTGGCGATGTCGCGGTCCACGGCCACATAGGTGTGGAAGTCAGTGACATTGATCTTGCCGATCTGGCTGCCCACGAAGCCGCATTCACCCGTCAGCGCGCCCAGCAGGTCGCCCGGGCGCAGCTTTTCCTTGCGCCCACCCAGCAGCTGGATGGTGACCATGGGCGGCAGCAGGGGCGCATCGCTGGCCGGCGTCAGCTCTTCCAGCTTGTGCCACTCGGACTCGCGCTTTTGCAGCAGCTCGATGTTGCCCACGCGGCCCATCTCGCTCATGCTGGCCAGGTTCAGGGCCCAGCCCTCGGCGTCGCCCCGGCCGGTGCGGCCGATGCGGTGGATGTGCACCTCGGGGTCGGGCGTCACGTCCACGTTGATCACGGCTTCCAGGTTGGCGATGTCCAGGCCGCGCGCGGCCACGTCGGTGGCCACCAGCACCGAGGCGCTGCGGTTGGCAAACTGGATCAGTACCTGATCACGGTCGCGCTGCTCCAGATCGCCATGCAGGGCGATGGCCTCGATGCCGTGCGCCGTCAGCACATCGACCAAGTCACGGCATTGCTGCTTGGTGTTGCAAAACGTGATGGTGCTGGCCGGGCGGTAGTGCAGCAGCAGCTTGGTCACGGCGTCCAGGCGGGTTTCGCGGTCGACCTGGTACCAGCGCTGGCGGATCTTGCTGGCCTCGTGCGTGGCCGCCACCTTCACCTCCTTGGGCTGGCGCAGGAACTGGGCGCTCAGCTTGGCGATGGTGTCGGGATAGGTGGCCGAGAACAGCATCGTCTGGCGGTCCTTGGGGCACTGGCGGGCCACGTAGACGATGCTGTCGTGAAAGCCCATGTCCAGCATGCGGTCAGCTTCGTCGAGGACCAGGGTGTTGAGGTGGCGCAGGTCGAGCGTGCCGCGCTCGAGGTGGTCCATGATGCGGCCGGGTGTGCCGACCACGATGTGGGCGCCATAGGCCAGGCTTTCGATCTGCGGGCGCATGGTGCTGCCGCCGCACAGGGTCAGCACCTTGATGTTGGCCTCCGAGCGCGCCAGCCGGCGGATTTCCTGGCAGACCTGGTCGGCCAGCTCACGCGTGGGGCACAGCACCATGGCCTGCACGGCCGGGTTGCGCACGTCCAGCTTGTGCAGCAGGGGGATGGCGAAGGCGGCGGTCTTGCCGCTGCCTGTCTTGGCCTGGGCGATCAGATCGTGCCCGGCCAGGGTCAGGGGCAGGCTGCTGGCCTGGATGGGGGTCATGCTCAGGTAACCCAGGCTCTGCAGGGTGGCCTGCATGGCGGGGCTCAGCGGCAGGCTGCTGAAAGAAGGGGCGTCGGTCTGGGGTGTGCTCATGGGGCGGATTATCCCCAGATGGCGCATGTTGACGGACGTAAATTTTTCCGCTGACGTTCGGCTTCGAGCGACGGCCGTCAAGGTGGTGACCTTCGGACGATTGAATGGCCTGAAGAAAGTGAAAGATGAAGTTGGGCGACCGAGTGAACCCGTCGCCCAACTCGACGTCATGCTGGAAGACTTATGCAGCTTTGCGACGTGTGGCGGCCAAGCCGACCAGACTCAGACCGATCAGTGCCAGTGTGGCAGGCTCGGAAACGGTGCCCACAGAACCCTCGGGAACCGAGGCGAAGCGCAGGGTGCCGCCCGCAACCAGAATTTCACCGAAGCCGTCGCCAAAGAAGGTCACGCTGCTGAAGAAGCCGGACGAATCAATGGCGCCGATGAAGTTGGTATACGAGCCAAATTGAGCGAATCCAGGGTTGTCATCCTCCGATTGCGCGTTGGCCGGCAGGGTCGCAGCACCACCGTCGAAGGCGATCCACAGGCCGGAGCCCAGGGCGGGCACGCCATAGGTGGACTGAATGGCGGCCGAGCGCGGGACCGAGGTGCAGCAGGTGGCCCAGTCACCGATCTCGAAGCCGAAAGCATTCACCGGTGAGCTGAAAGTGAACTTCAAGCCAGAGTTGTAGCCAGGAATGGGTTCACCGGCGCTGGTGTTGGGGTCGATGTCCCACACGGCGCCCGACAGAGATTGACCACCATCGCTGTAACCGGACGAGGTGGCGCCCCACGGGGTGGTGCTGCCTGGCCGTGTCACGGTGACGGTGGCGGCGTTACCGTCTTTGTCGATGTAGTTGTAAGTGGACTGTCCCTGGACAACTTGTGCGGTCGTCACTGTGGCGCCCGTGCCGGTGATGACGTTGTCGAAGGTGGAGATGTTTGGCAGCGACAGGTTGTAGATGACCGGGGCAGCTGTTGCCACCGAGGTGGCGAAGATGCTGGAAGCGGCCAAGGCGACGCTCAACAAGGCTTTATTCATGAAAACTCCTTTGCGTAAAGATGAAGCGAGGTAACGATTTAGATCGGTGAACTTGCACCCCTCGCGGCTCCTTGAGCAGTAAACATGCCTAGCCTGACGATTCCTCTAATGTGTTGATTTATATGTGTTTATTTTGACCGTCTCGAGCTGGGCGTGCTTGCGTGAGAAAGTCTGTAAAGTAACGCGACACCCCCAATTCGGGGTCTGCGGAACGCGGGGGCGTAAACCAGGCATTCCCAGATGGCGCATGTTGATTTATGTAAAGTTGCCCCCACCTGTCCGGATTGGCTGAATATCAGGCCTCGATCTTGCGCACAATGCGCTGGCAATCAACCGATCAATGGCCCTGAAGGGGCAAGGACCGACCTCGCAATGAAATTGAAGAACATCTTGATGGCACTGGCTGTGACGATGGCTGGCGTGGGCATGGTGGCCATTCCGATGGACGCCGAAGCCAAGCGACTGGGTGGCGGACGTGCGTCCGGCATGCAGCGCCAGATGCCGGCCAAGCAGCCCAATGCCACGCCGGATGCATCGCCCAACCAGATGAACAAGAGCGCCGCGCCCTCCAACGCCGCTGCGCCCGCTGCCGCAGGGGCTGCGGCCCAACCGGCCAAGCGCTCGTGGATGGGCCCGATTGCCGGCCTGGCCGCTGGCTTGGGCATTGCCGCCCTGATGAGCCACTTGGGCATGGGTGAAGCCTTCGGCAACTTCCTGATGATGGCGCTGCTGGCCGTGGCCGCCGTGGCCTTGATCACTTTCCTGATGCGCCGCTTCAAGGGTGGTGCCCAGCAGGCCCGTGGCCCGCAACTGGCAGGTGCTGGTGCGCCTTTGGGTCAGCAGTTCAACCAGGCCGACAACCGTGATGCTTTCGCGCAGCCGATGCAGCGTCAGGCCTTCGATGCCGCCCCCTTAGCCGTGGGTGCCGGTGCCGCAGGGGCCGCCGTCGGTGGCAACCTGAGCAATGTGCCTGCCGGCTTTGACGCCGAAGGCTTCCAGCGCATCGCCAAGATGATCTTCATCCGCTTGCAGGTGGCGAACGACGCCGGCAATGTGGACGACCTGCGCAAGTTCACCACGCCCGAGCTGTTCGCGTCCTTGCGTCTGGACCTGCAGGAGCGCGGCAGCGCCGCCAACCAGACCGACGTGATGCAACTGGACGCCGAACTGGTGGACACCGCCCAAGAAAACGGCCAGTGGGTCGCGTCCGTGCGCTTCCACGGTCTGATCCGCGAAGAGGTCAACGCTGGCGCCCAGCCGTTTGACGAACTGTGGCACCTGGTCAGGCCGCTGGACAACAGTGGCGAGTGGGCGATTGCCGGCATCACGCCGCTCAACGGCTGATGACATGACCACCGGGGTGGTCCCGCTTTGGCGCTGACCACCGCCGCCCAACAAAAAGCCCGCACGCAGCGGGCTTTTTTTGTGTCTGACCGCGTGCTGTCGGCAGTGCGGTCAGTGTGGCGTGAGGCCGATCAGGCCTTCTTCGCCCAGACCTTGCACCAGCCCTTGCCGTTGACCAGCTTGCCGCCGACCATCGGGCAGGCCCCCCAGGCATCCTTGCCTTGGTAGAACTGGCAGTTCGCGCAGTTGCTGCCGGCCTTGTAGGTCGGGTTGGCCTTGGCGTCCACCTTGGTGGCGTCGTGCTTGTAGGCCAGGGCCACAGCCGCCGGATCCTTTTCATCGATCTTGGCGGCCTGGGCGCGCGCACCGGTCACGGCGGTCAGGGCCGCTGCAGCCGGAACGAGGGTCATCATGAATTGGCGACGTGTGCTCATGTGTTTTCTCCAGTGGGGATGAAAGAAAAGGGTTTGACCTTGGTTTGACTCGTTTTCTTCCCGGTCATCTTGATTGTGCCGGTCTCAGAATGAGCCATCCGTTTTCAATTTGAGGTCAACAAACCTTGAAGGTGATGCATGACTGAACAAGATGCCTCGCTGGCAGACGCCAGCACCCCACGATACCGCAGCAGCGCCGCGGCACGCATGGTCAACATCCCGGTCGCCACCCTCCGGGTCTGGGAGAGACGATATCAGGTTGTGGGCCCTGCACAAGCTGCTTCTGGTCATAGACTTTACTCAAGTCAAGATGTGCGGCGCTTGGTCCTGATCAAACAACTGGTGAACAAGGGCCATGGCATTGGCATGCTGGCGCGCATGCAGACACCACAACTGCAGGACCTGCTCCATGAAGCCGAGCTGGCCGAAGGCCTGTTGCATCGCTCCGCCGCGCCGGTGGCCAGTCGTCCAGCTCGCGTGCCAGAGGCATTGAGCCGCCTGCGCGTGCTGCTGGTGGGGCCGGATGCCGGCACGCACTGGCGCACCACGCTGGAAGCCGTGCCCGAGCTGGATGTGGTCGGCAGCCTCGATGCCAGCCCACAGTCTGAATTGCGCGTCAAGCACCTGCAGGCCGACATGGTGGTGGCCGAATTGGGCGCGCTGCACATGGAAACGGTCGACTGGCTCGTGCGTCTGACCAAGCTGGTCAATGCGCGCCAGATGTGTGTCATCTACGGTTTTGCCAACAGCCAGGTGCTCGAAGCCTTGCGGGCGCGCGGTGTGATCCTGAGGCGCTCGCCGCTGGCCCCCGATGAGCTGAGCCAGGCCCTGGTCGACACCGTGCGCGGCTGGCAGAGCGTGTCCGAGGCCTTGCTCACCCTGCCGGATCCCGCGCCCCCACCGCGCTTTGACGCCCCGGGGCTGGTCAGCCTGGCCCAGTCCATGCCCCGCGTGGCCTGTGAGTGCCCGCAGCACCTGTCCGAGCTGGTGACCATGCTGGGCCAGTTCGAAGCCTACAGCGCCGACTGCGAAAGCCGCCAACCCGCCGACGTCACGCTGCACGCCTACCTGTACCGGGTGGCCGGTCATGCGCGGGCCCTGATGGAAGAGGCGCTGGCCACGGTGGCCAAGGCCGAGGGGGTGGCCTTGCCGGTGCGACGCCCCGCGCGCTGAGCGTAACGGCAGCGCGCTGCCGTCATCGCTGGTTCTCGGCGTCCGCTCAGGGCACCGAGGGCACCACCTCACCGGTGTCTTCCTCGCCCAGGAAGCCGCCACTCTGGTGCGCCCACAGGCGCGCATAGAGCCCGCCCTGAGCCAGCAGTTCGGCGTGGGTGCCCTGCTCGACGATGCGTCCCTGGTCCAGCACGATCAGGCGGTCCATCGCGGCGATGGTGGACAGGCGGTGGGCAATCGCCACCACGGTCTTGCCCTCCATCAGGCGGTAGAGGCTGGCTTGGATGGCGGCCTCGACCTCGGAGTCGAGCGCGCTGGTGGCCTCGTCCAGCAGCAAGATGGGCGCGTCCTTGAGCATCACGCGGGCAATCGCAATGCGCTGACGCTGCCCGCCCGACAGCTTCACGCCGCGTTCCCCGACGTGCGCGTCGTAGCCCGTGCGTCCCTTGGGGTCGCTCAGCACCTGAATGAAGTCGTCGGCCTCGGCCCGGCGTGCGGCGTCGACCATCTCGGGGTCGCCGGCATCGGGGCGGCCGTAGAGGATGTTGTCGCGCACCGAGCGGTGCAGCAGCGAGGTGTCCTGCGTGACCATGCCGATCTGCGCGCGCAGGCTGTCCTGCGTCACGCGGGCGATGTCCTGGCCATCGACCCGGATCTGGCCGCTCTCCACATCGTGAAAACGCAGCAGCAGGTTGACGATGGTGGATTTGCCCGCGCCTGAGCGCCCGACCAGGCCGATTTTTTCGCCGGCTCGGATGTGCAGGTTCAGGTGTTCGATCACCGGGCGCTCGCCGCCGTAACTGAAGCTCACGTCCTCGAAGCGGATCTCGCCGTGCGGCACCTGCAGTGGCGCAGCCTCGGGCACGTCCACCACCTTGTGCGGGCGCGACAGGGTGTTGATGCCGTCTTGCACCGTGCCGATGTGCTCGAACAGCGCCGCCACCTCCCACATCATCCAGTGCGAGATGCCGTTCAGGCGCAGCGCCATGGCGGTGGCGGCGGCGACGGCACCGATGCCGACCAGACCTTGCGTCCACAGCCACAAGGCCACGCCAGCGGTCGACAGGATCAGCAACATGCTCAGCGTGTGGTTGACCACCTCGAAGCCGCTGACCAGGCGCATCTGGCCGTGCACGGTCTTCATGAACTCCTGCATGGCCGAGCGGGCGTAGCCGGCCTCGCGGTGCGTGTGTGAAAACAGCTTGACCGTGGCGATGTTGGTGTACGCATCAGTGATGCGCCCCGTCATCAGCGAGCGCGCATCGGCCTGGGACTTGGCCATGCGGCTGAGTCGGGGGACAAAAAAGTACACCGCGCTCCCGTACAGCACGATCCAGCCCAGGAAGGGCAGCAGCAGCCAGGCATTGAAGCTGCCGACCACGGCCGTCATGGTGACGAAGTAGATGGTGGTGAAGACCAGGATGTCGCCGACGATGAAGCAGGTGTCGCGCACCGCCAGTGCCGTCTGCATGACCTTGGTGGCAATGCGGCCGGCAAACTCGTCCTGGTAGAAGTTCATGCTCTGGCCCAGCATGAGGCGGTGGAAATTCCAGCGCAGCCGCATGGGGAAATTGCCTGCCAGGGCCTGGTGCTTGAGCATGGTCTGCACCAGCACCGCCAGGGGGCTGAGCAGCAGCACGCCGGCCAGCAGCAGCAACTTCTCGCGCGAGGTGGTCCACAGTTGGTGGGGTGCGACCGCGCTGAGCCAGTCCACGATGCTGCCCAGCATGCTGAACAGCAGGGCTTCGAACGCGCCGATGGAGGCGGTCAGCAGCGTCATCCCCAGCAGGTAGCGCCGCATGCCCTGTGTGCCGGCCCACAGGAAGGCCCAGAAGCCCTTGGGCGGCGCTTTGGGGGGGGCCGCCGGGTAGGGGTCGACCAGATTTTCAAACCAGCTCAGCACAACAAGGTCTCCGCCAGGGATCAAACCCTCAAGGGTAGCGCGAGCGGGCACACCTGCGCTGAGGCAGGGCCATCACCACGGCATCAGCGGTGAGTCAGCTCAGTAGCGCTCGGGCACGTACATGCTCGTCGGCACGGGCTGGCGGATGTAGTCCTCGCGGCGCTCACGCGGCGGCAATTCCACCGACTCATGTTCGACCTCGTGGTAGTCGAATTGCGTGAGCAGGTGGTCAATGCAGTTCAGGCGCGAACGCTTCTTGTCCACCGCCTGCACCACCCACCACGGCGCCTCGGGGATGTGGGTGCGCTCGAGCATCACTTCCTTGGCGCGGGTGTAGTCCTCCCAGCGGCGGCGGCTTTCCAGGTCCATGGGGCTGAGCTTCCACTGCTTGAGCGGGTCGTGGATGCGGCCCAGGAAGCGCGCTTCCTGCTCGTCGTCGGACACCGAGAACCAGTATTTGATGATGCGGATGCCGCTGCGCACCAGCATTTTCTCGAACTCGGGCACCGAGCGGAAGAACTCTTCCAGTTCATCGTCGGAGCAAAAGCCCATGACGGCCTCGACCCCGGCGCGGTTGTACCAGCTGCGGTCGAACAGGACGATTTCACCGGCCGCTGGCAGGTGCGCCACATAGCGCTGAAAGTACCACTGCGTCTTTTCGCGGTTGTTGGGGGCGGGCAGGGCGGCCACGCGGCACACCCGTGGGTTCAGCCGTTGGGTGATGCGCTTGATGGTGCCGCCCTTGCCAGCCGCATCGCGGCCCTCGAAGATGACGACGACGCGCTGGCCGGTGGCCACCACCCAGTCCTGCAGCTTGACCAGCTCGCCTTGCAGGCGGAACAGCTCGCGGAAGTACAGGCGGCGCAGGTCGCGCGCCTCGGGGGACATGCCGATGGTGCCTTCCAGCAGGCGGTCATCGACCTCCATCTCCAGCTCTTCGTCGTAGCTGTCGATGGCGTCATCTTGCAGGCGCCGCAGCATGTCGGCGTCCAGGACGGGTTTGGGGGTGGTGCTCATGCGGAAGATCAGAGAAAGGCAGCAAGTCAGGGCGGTTGCACACCTTGCCACAAGCGTGTGTCAATCCAGCGATCATGCCAGGGGAATGCGGACCATGGCACGGTGCTCGGCTCGCGAACCTGCAACTGGGCGGTGAGTTGATGCACATCTGTGCACATAATTCATGCTTGTTGCTTTTTTCGGAAGACGCTGCGCGTCTGTGGAACCCCCATGTCTCAGATCGTTCGAATCATCAAGGCCACGGTGGCCTCGCTGGCACTGGCTTGCAGCACCTTGGTGGGCTTCACCTTGATGATGCCGTTTGCCCTGCTCAAGCTGGTGTTGCCGTTCAAGTCGGCGCGCCGCGTGGCTGACGCCGCGATCAACGGCATTGCCGAGAACTGGATCGGGGTCAACCAGTGGTGGATGGACATGGTGGGCCACACCCGTTGGCAGCTGTCGGGCCACGAGGGGCATCGTCGCCAGGGCTGGTATCTGGTCAGCAGCAACCACCAGAGCTGGGTGGACATCCTGGTGCTGCAGTACGTGTTCAACCGCCGCATCCCGCTGCTGAAGTTCTTCATCAAGCAGGAGCTGATCTGGGTGCCGGTGATCGGTCTGTGCTGGTGGGCGCTCGACTTCCCGTTCATGAAGCGCAAGGGCGGTGGCAGCGCGCAAAAGGACTTGGAAACCGCGCGCAAGGCCTGCGAGAAGTTCCGCGTCATCCCGACCTCGGTGATCAGCTTCATGGAAGGCACGCGCTTCACCCAGGCCAAGCACGACCAGCAACGCTCGCCCTATCAGAATCTGCTCAAGCCCAAGAGCGGCGGCGTGGGCATGGCCCTGGAAACCATGGGTGAGATGTTCGACTGCATGCTCGACATCACCATCGTCTACCCGCACGGTGTCCCCACCTTCACCGACCTGTTGATGGGTCGGGTGGACGAGGTGGTGGTGAACGTCAAGGAAGTGAAGATCCCGCGTGAGGTGCTGGTGGACGAGCGGGGCCAGGCGCCCAGCCGCGCCACGGTGCAGACCTGGATCCAGGGCCTGTGGGAGGCCAAGGATCGCGAGCTCAACGAGATCAAGGCCCGTTACAAGGCGAAGTGATCTCGCGACGCGCCCCTCAGGGGGCGGAGGCGGGCGCCGAGGCGCTGGCCGCGTTCAGCAAGGGCTGACGCAGGCGCTCAAAGTCGGCGGGCGCCACGTACTGCAGCAACTCCTTGCCTTCGCTGTCCAGGGCCAGGTCCAGGCCCTTGTCAGGGTAGAGGAAGTGTTCCAGGTGGCCGTTGCTGCGCACCCGCTGGGCCGGCTGGCCAAAGCGGGTGAGGATGATCTCTTCGTCCAGATTGGCTGCCGGGATGAAGCTCACGGCGGTGACCGGGGCTTTGAGCGCCTCGGCCAGGTCCGCGCTGGACAGCGTGGCCTTGCGCGTGGTGCCGCCCATGTATTCGGTTTTGGCGGCGCGCTCGCGCATGCCCTGGATCACCTCAGGCGACAGGTGGGCCGTGATGATGGCCTTGCCGCTGATGAAGCCGGCTTGCATCGGATCGACATAGGCCTCCAGATTGCCCGATTCATTGGGTGAGGCCACGATGGCAATCTGCACCTTGTCGCCCCAGCGTTGCAGCACGTCACCCAGCGTGCTGCTGCCTGGGGCTGGCGCGCCCCGGGTCGGGCTCACGCTCAAGCCCAGCACCCGGCTGCCGCCACCGGGCAGGGCGGTCACTTGCCAAGGCAGCTCCTGCGTGGCGGTGGCGGGAGCGGGTTCGTCGCCGAACAGCGCCCGCCCGCCCACGATGAGGGCGCTGGCGCCCAGGGCCGCGACCACGAGGCCGCTCACAATCCAGATCTGTTTCATGTCTTGTAGCTGGGGTCCACCCGATCGAGTTTGCGGATCAGGGCCGGCCACACGAAGTTGCCACCCTGACCGCCTGTCTGCACCTTGCTGGCGCGCGACACGCCCGCCATGATGCCAGGGTCGACCTCGGTGAGCGCGGCGCCCCCCGACTGCGCCGCCAGCTGGATGCGGCAGGTGCTCTCGAACAGGTACATGTTCAGGAAGGCGTCGGCGATGGTGCGCGAGGCCACCAGCAGGCCGTGGTTGCGCAGCATCAGGAAGCGCTTGTCGCCCAGGTCGGCCTGCAGACGCGGCTTCTCGTCTTCGCGGAAGGCCACGCCCTCGTAGTCGTGGTACGCCAGCGAGCCCAGCACAAAGGTGCTTTGCTGCGAAATGGGCAAGATGCCATCGCGTTGCGTTGACACGGCCACGCCAGCCACCGTGTGCGTGTGCATCACGCAGCCCACGTCCTCGCGCACCTCGTGCACGGCGCTGTGGATGTTGAAGCCGGCCGGGTTGACGGGGAAGGGCGAGTCACCGATCTTGTTGCACTGCCCATCGACCTTGACCAGGCTGGAGGCGGTGATCTCGTCGAACATCAGGCCGTAGGGATTGATCAGGAAATGGTGCTCGGGCCCGGGGACGCGCGCCGAGATGTGGGTGAAGACCAGATCGCTCCAGCCGTACAGGTCCACCAGCCGGTAGGCGGCGGCCAGGTCTACACGCAGCTGCCATTCTTCCGGGCTGACCTGATCTTTGAAGGAAGGGATGTTCACGGACGGGGCCTCACACATCAATGGCGTCGGACGAGCCGGCCACCTTGCGCAACTCGTACTTCTGGATCTTGCCGGTGGAGGTTTTCGGCAGCTCGCCGAACACCACGGCCTTGGGCACCTTGAAGCCGGCCAGGTGGGCCTTGCAGTGCGCCACGATGTCTTCGGCCGTGACCTGGGCGCCGGCTTTCAGCTCGATGAAGGCGCAGGGCGTTTCACCCCACTTCGGGTCGGGCTTGGCGACCACGGCGGCGGCCATCACGGCGGGGTGGCGGTAGAGCACGTCTTCGACCTCGATGGACGAAATGTTCTCGCCGCCCGAGATGATGATGTCCTTGCTGCGGTCCTTGATCTTGACGTAGCCGTCGGGGTACATCACGGCCAGGTCGCCTGTGTGGAACCAGCCGCCGGCAAAGGCCTCTTGCGTGGCCTTGGGGTTCTTGAGGTAGCCCTTCATCGTGATGTTGCCGCGGAACATGATCTCGCCCATGGTCTCGCCATCAAAGGGCACGGGCTGCATGGTCATCGTGTCCATCACGCTCACATTGCGCTGCAGGTGGTAGTTCACGCCCTGGCGCGCGTTCAGGCGTGCGCGCTCGCCCACGTCCAGCGCGTCCCAGGCTTCGTGCTTGACGCACACCGCGGCGGGGCCGTAGATCTCGGTCAGGCCATAGACGTGGGTCAGGTCAAAGCCCAGTTGCTCCATGCCTTCGATCATGGCGGCGGGCGGCGCGGCACCGGCCACCATGCTCTTGACCTGGTGGGTGATGCCCTGCTTGAGCGCGTCCGGCGCGGCGATCATGGCTGACAGCACGATGGGCGCGGCGCAGTGGTGGGTGACCTTGTGGGCCCGGATGGCATCGAAGATGGCTTTGGGGTCGACGCGGCGCAGGCAGACGTTGACGCCCGCGCGGGCCGCCACTGTCCAGGGGAAGCACCAGCCGTTGCAGTGGAACATGGGTAGCGTCCACAGGTAGACGGCGTGCTTGGGCATGTCCCACTCCAGGATGTTGGAGATGGCATTGAGGGCCGCGCCGCGGTGGTGGTAGACCACGCCCTTGGGGTTGCCGGTGGTGCCCGAGGTGTAGTTCAGGCTGATGGCGTCCCACTCGTCGTCGGGCAACTGCCAGGCGAACTGGGCATCGCCCGTGGCCACGAAGTCGTCATAGGTCTGGCTGCCGATGCGTTGCACCGTGCCGGCGTACAGCGCGTCTTCGGTGTCGATCACCAGCACCGGGTGGGTGGACTGGCGCATCGCCAGCGCGCGGCTCATGACGGCGGCAAATTCGGGGTCGACGATGACGGCCTTGGCCTCGCCGTGGTCGAGCATGAAGGCCAGCGCTTCGGCATCCAGACGGGTGTTGAGCGTGTTGAGCACCGCGCCCGACATGGGGATGCCGAAGTGCGCTTCCACCATCGGGGGGGTGTTGGGCAGCATGACGGCCACCGTGTCGCCCTTGCCGATGCCGTGCTGCTGCAAGGCGCTGGCGAGCTGGCGGCAGCGCGCATAGGTCTGTGACCAGGTCTGGCGCAGCGCGCCGTGGACGACGGCCACGCGGTCGGGATAGATCAGCGCCGAGCGCTCCAGGTACAGCAGGGGGGTGAGGGCTGCGAAGTTGGCGTCGTTTTTGGGCAGATCTTGCGCGTAGATGTTCGGCATCGTTTTCTCCTTGTGGGAATCCACCATCGTGCCGCAAGTGGCGGCATTCGAACTCGGGTCAATCCCCGTTGCCAGGGGTGGTCTGGGCGAGGTCAGGATCGGGCAGCACCTTGATGCGGGCGCCATGCAGGCTCACGACCTGGCCACCGCGGATCTTGGCGGTCTTGCGCAGCTCGTCGCGGCCATCGACCTGCACCATGCCTTCGGCCACCATGGTCTTGGCGCGTCCGCCACTTTCGGCCAGGCCGCAGGCCTTGAGCAGGCGGTCCAGGGTGATGAATTCGCCGCGCAGGGGGAAGGTGATCTGTTGCAGGGACATGGTGGGGGCGATTCAGGGTTGTTGGGGAGGCAAGCACGGGGCACAAGAGGGGTTTCACCGTGCACAATCTCGGGATTGTGGATCACGCTGTTTTCAGATACGGTGCGATCCGCGTGCCTGACCTCTATTTTGTCCCTTGAGGGGACCGCCTCGCCATGAGCATGAAGAAAACCGACATCGAAAAAAGCAAAGCCATCAAGCTCCGCGAGGGCGTGCAGAAGGCGCCGGTGCCTGCCCGCTTCGGGGTGGTGTCGACGGCGGTGCCTGATCGCCGTGAACAACGTCGCCTGGACCAGGCGGCCGGGCTGGTGCCGTTTGCCTGCAAGCTCAAGGACGAGTTGGTGCAGCGCCTGCGTGCTCTGGCCGAGCAGGAGGGCGGTGACCTGAATGCCCTGACCGAGCGCCTGATTCGCGCCGGCCTGAGCGCCGAAGGCGTGCGCGTGCCGGCGGCCAAGAAGAGCAGCGCGGCCAAGCCTGTGGCCAGCAAGGCCGCAGCGACCCTGCCGGTGGTGAAGACGTCCGCAAAGCCGGCCGCGGCACCCAAGGCGCCGGCCAAGAAAGCCGCGACGCGGAGCGTGGCCCAGCCGGCAGTGAAGCCCGCTGTGGCGAAGAAGACCGTGGCGAAAAAGGCGGCGACCAGCCAAGCCGTGGTGGCCAAGAAGGCGACCGCGACCAAGGTGCCCGCCAAGAAGGTGCCCTCCCAAAAGGCGACCCCTGCCAAGGCCAAGAAAGCCTGATTCCCGGGGGCGGTTCTCCGCCCCTGACACCGGCCGATCTCATTTGTTGAATCTGGAGTTCCCATGACCCGACCCGCGATGCACCTTGTCGATCCCCAGACCGGGGAGTCCGATCCCGCTGACATCCGTCGGGTCTTCGACTCGCAACTGGCCACCTCGCTGGCCTGGCGCGAGTCCACGATTGCCGAGCGCATCGCGCGCCTCAAGAAGCTGCGCGAGGCCATGCTGGCCCGTCGCGCCGATTTCTATGCCGCGTTCGAAAAGGACTACCGCAAGCCCGCTATCGAGGTGGACGGCACCGAGTTCATGCCGGTGCTCGAAGAGATCCGCCACACCATCGGCTCGCTGAGAAAATGGGCCCAGCCCAAGCGGGTGCGTCCCACCATCGGCACGCTGTTCACCGAAAGCTGGATCGAGTATCAGCCGCGTGGCCGCTGCCTGGTCATCGCGCCGTGGAACTTCCCGCTCAACCTGTGCTTTGGCCCGCTTGTCTCGGCGCTGGCGGCGGGCAACACCGTCATCCTCAAGCCCTCGGAGATGACCCCTTCGGTCAGCACCGTGATGGCCCAGGTGATTGCCGACACCTTCTCCAGCAATGAGGTGGCGCTGTTCGAGGGCAGCCTGCCCACGTCCACGGCCTTGCTGGAACTGCCGTTCGACCACATCTTCTTCACGGGCTCGCCGGCCGTAGGCAAGGTGGTGATGACCGCGGCGGCCAAGCACCTCACCAGCGTCACGCTGGAGCTGGGGGGCAAGTCGCCCGTGATCGTGGACGAGACGGCCAACCTGCGCCAGGCGGCCGAGGTGATGCTGTGGGGCAAGCTGACCAACTGCGGTCAGATCTGTGTGGCCCCGGACCACGTGTTCGTGCATGAGACCGTCAAGGAGCGCTTTGTGGCCGAGTGCCGCAAGGTGCTGGCCGATCGCTACGGCGCCACGCCTGAGGCGCAACGCGTCAACCGCGACCTGACGGGCGTGATCAACCAGCGCCACACCCAGCGCATTGCCAACCTGCTGCAAGATGCCTTGTCCAAGGGCGCCAAGGCCTTGACCGGCGGTGAGGTGGATGTGGCGGGCTGCTACATCGCGCCGACCCTGCTCGACCAGGTGCCGCGCGATGCGGCCATCATGACGGAAGAGATTTTCGGGCCGGTGCTGCCGGTGCTGACCTTCCGCAATGTGGACGAAGTGGTGCGCCAGATCAACGAGGGCCCCAAGCCGCTGGCGCTGTATGTGTTCAGCCAGGACAAGGTGCGCACGCGCCGCATCCTGGCGCAGACCAGTTCGGGTGGCGTGGCCATCAACCAGGTGGTGCTGCATTACGCGCAAGGCAATCTGCCGTTCGGCGGGGTCAACAACTCTGGCATCGGCAATGCCCACGGCGAGTTCGGTTTCAAGACCTTCTCGCACGAGCGCGGCGTGCTCAAGGGCGGGTCGATCAATGCCGCCAAGATGCTGTTCTACCCACCGTACACCGGTCTGAAGCGCCGCCTGGTGTCGCAGTTCCTGGGGATGCTGAAGTACCGCCTGCCGTTCTGACACACCCTTCGATGAAGGGTGATCACCGGGGGGGCGACGCTGTGCGAATGGCCGATAATCCCAATCGACTGATTTCGATACTGCCCGCCTGCTGGTTGCGACCTGCCTGGCGGGCTTTTTGCATCCCTCACCGATCGTGGACGTCTTCATTCAACAACTGATCAACGGCCTGGTGCTGGGCAGCATGTATGCGCTCGTCGCCCTGGGCTACACCATGGTGTACGGCATCGTGAACCTCATCAATTTCGCCCATGGCGAGGTGTTGATGGTGGGCGCGCTGGTGAGCTGGACGGTGGTCACCCTGCTGGGCGACACCGGCTGGCCGGGCTGGGTGCTGCTGACCTTGTCGCTGCTGGCCGCCATGGCCGTGTGCATGGCCCTGAACTACGCCATCGAGAAGCTGGCCTACCGACCGCTGCGCAACGCGCCCCGGCTGGCGCCGCTGATCACGGCCATGGGCATGTCGCTGCTCTTGCAGACCCTGGCCATGATCCTGTGGAAGCCCGATTACAAGCCTTACCCCATCCTGCTCAACGACGAGCCCTATGAGTTCCTGGGCGCCACCATCAACCTGGTGCAGATCCTGATCCTGGGGGTGACGGCGCTGACCATGGCGGGGCTGCTGGCGCTGATCCATGGCACCAAGCTGGGTCGCGCCATGCGCGCCACCGCCGAGAACCCGCGCGTGGCACAGCTGATGGGCGTGCAGCCGGACAAGGTCATTTCGGCCACCTTCATCATTGGCGCGGCGCTGGCGGCGCTGGCCGGGGTGATGTGGGCAGCAAACTATGGCTCGGTGCAGCACACCATGGGCTTCCTGCCGGGTCTCAAGGCCTTCACGGCAGCGGTGTTCGGCGGCATCGGCAATCTGGGCGGCGCCATGGTGGGCGGCGTGCTGCTGGGCGTCATCGAGGCGATGGGCGCGGGCTACATCGGCGAGCTGACCGGCGACGTGCTGGGCAGCCACTACCAGGACATCTTCGCGTTCGCGGTGCTGATTCTGGTGCTGACTCTGCGTCCACGCGGCCTGTTGGGCGAGCGTGTGGCCGACCGGGCGTGAGGGGCGAGTCATGCTGAAGAGCCGTCTGCACGTCTTCCTGGCCAGCGCCATTGCCCTGGCCATCCTGCCCCTGGTCTTGCAGGGCGCTGGTGAGGCTTGGGTGCGCATCATCGACACCGCCTTGCTCTACATCCTGTTGGCCCTGGGCCTGAACATCGTGGTGGGCTTTGCCGGTCTGCTTGACCTGGGCTACATCGCCTTCTATGCGGTGGGCGCCTACCTGTTTGCCCTGCTGGCTTCGCCGCACCTGGTCGAGAATCTGCCGGCCGTGGCGGCCCTGTTCCCCAACGGCCTGCACCTGCCCATTTGGGCGGCCATTCCGCTGGGGGCCGGCGTGGCGGCGATGGCCGGCGTGCTGCTGGGTGCGCCCACGCTCAAGCTGCGCGGCGACTACCTGGCCATCGTCACGCTGGGTTTTGGCGAAATCATCCGCGTGTTCATGAACAACCTGGATGCACCGGTCAACATCACCAACGGCCCCAAGGGCATCACCAGCATCGAGCCTGTCCACATCGGGCCGCTCAACCTGGGGGAGTCGCTGCAGATCGGCGGCTTCACGCTGTATTCGGTCACGCTGTATTACTACCTGTTCCTGGCGGTGGTGGTGCTGGCCGTGGTCATCAGCCTGCGCCTGCACGACTCGCGTCTGGGGCGTGCCTGGGTGGCCATCCGTGAAGACGAGATCGCGGCCAAGGCCATGGGCCTGAACACGCGCAACCTCAAGCTGCTGGCTTTCGGGTTGGGAGCCTCGTTCGGGGGCGTGGCCGGGGTGCTGTTCGCCAGCTTCCAGGGCTTCGTCTCGCCCGAGTCTTTCAGCCTGCAGGAGTCGGTGCTGGTGGTGGCCATGGTGGTGCTGGGCGGCCTGGGCCACATCCCCGGCGTGATCCTGGGGGCTTTTCTGCTGGCCGCCTTGCCCGAGGTGCTGCGCCATGTGGCCGGCCCTTTGCAGGCGCTCACCGGCGGTCGCCTGGATGCTTCCATCTTGCGCCAGTTGCTGATTGCTTTGGCCATGATCGGCATCATGCTGGCGCGGCCACGTGGGCTGTGGCCCTCACCACATCCGGAGGATCGCTTGATTCCTGATGAGGCGCAGGGAGGCCGCGCATGAGCACCCCGCTGCTGACGGTTTCCGGCGTGTCCAAGCGCTTTGGCGGCTTGCAGGCGCTCAGCGAGGTCGAACTCACGATCCAGCCGGGGCAGATCCACGGCCTGATCGGGCCGAACGGCGCGGGCAAGACCACCTTTTTCAATGTGATCACCGGCCTGGTGCCGGCCGACCGCGGTCGTTTTGCGCTGGCCGGGCGGGCCTACCGACCCACCGAGGTGCACAAGGTGGCGCAGGCCGGCATCGCGCGCACCTTCCAGAACATCCGCCTGTTTGCCGACATGTCGGCGCTCGACAATGTGCGGGTGGGGCGCCATGTGCGCACGAAGGTGGGCTGGTGGCAGGCGCTGCTGCGTACACGCGCCTTCGTGCACGAGGAAAACCTGATCACTCGCGATGCCCAGGCTTTGCTGGATTTTGTGGGCCTGTCGGGCAAGCACCACCAGACGGCGCGCACGCTGAGCTACGGCGACCAGCGTCGGTTAGAGATCGCCCGTGCCCTGGCCACCGAGCCCAAGCTGCTCGCGCTGGACGAACCGGCCGCGGGCATGAATGCCACCGAGAAGGTGCAACTGCGCGAGCTGATCGAGCGCATCCGCGCCCAGGGGCGCGCGGTGCTGCTGATCGAACACGATGTGAAGCTGGTCATGGGACTGTGCGACCAGGTGACGGTGCTGGACCAGGGGCGGCGCATTGCCCACGGTCTGCCCGCCGATGTGCAGCGCGATCCGGTCGTGATCGCGGCCTACCTGGGCCAGTCCCACCAGCCTGCTTGAGGACCTGGCGATGACGCTGTCTGTTCCTGTTTCTGCTTCTTCCAACGCCAGCGAGCCCTTGCTGGCTGTGCGCGATCTGCACGTGGCCTATGGCGGCATCCAGGCCGTCAAGCACCTGGACCTGGTGCTGCAGGCGGGCGAGCTGGTCAGCCTGATCGGCGCCAATGGCGCGGGCAAGACTACCACGCTCAAGGCCATCTGCGGCCTGCTCAAGCCCCAGTCGGGCGAGGTGCGTTACCAGGGTCAGAGCCTGCTCGGTCAGGGGCCATGGGATCTGGTCAGCCAAGGCCTGGTGATGGTGCCCGAAGGGCGCGGCATCTTTGCACGCATGACGATCGACGAGAACCTGCGCATGGGCGCTTACTTGCGCAAGGACGTTGAGGTCGAGGCCGACCTGGCGGCCGTGTACCAGCGCTTTCCGCGCTTGAAAGAGCGCCACAAGCAGTTGGCGGGCACGCTGTCTGGCGGCGAGCAGCAGATGCTGGCCATGGGCCGCGCGCTGCTGTCCCGCCCCAAGCTGCTGCTGCTTGACGAGCCCTCGATGGGCCTGTCGCCCATCATGGTGGATCTCATTTTCGAGGTGGTGCGCGAGGTGTCGCAGCAGGGGGTGACCGTGCTGCTGGTCGAGCAAAACGCCCATCGTGCGCTGGAACTGGCCGACCGGGCCTACGTGCTCGACTCCGGTGAGTGTGTGCTGGAAGGCCCGGCTCGCGAGCTATTGGGCAATCCTCAGGTGCAGGCGGCGTACCTCGGCGGTTGATGCCGAGGGGGGCAGCGCCAAGAGCCGTCTTGACCCGGTGGGGATGGCGGGGTAGGCTGCGACGCAATGCCTCCTCAGGCACCGAAAGGAGCCGCCATGCCAGGCCATACCGTTCACTTTCACCGTGTGCTGCGCGCACCACCCGAGCGGGTCTATCGCGCCTTCCTGGATCCGAAGGCGATGGTCAAGTGGCTGCCGCCGCACGGCTTCATCGGCGAGGTCCATGAGATGGACGCGCGGGTGGGTGGACGCTTTCGGATGTCGTTCACGCACTTGGGCAGTGGCCAGACGCATTCCTTTGGCGGCGAATATCTGGAGCTGTTGCCCCATACCCGCATCTGCCACAGCGATGCCTTTGATGACCCCAATCTGCCCGGGAGCATGCGGGTGACGGTGAACCTCACGCATGTGTCGTGCGGCACCGACTTGAGCATCGTGCAGGAGGGCATCCCCGAGATGATCCCGCCTGAGTCGTGTCACCTGGGCTGGCAGGAGTCGCTGGTCTTGCTGGCCCTGCTGGTCGAGGCAGACGTCCCGGTTTGAGTCCGGCGTTTGACGGCACATCGCGCATCGGGAAGCCGACGATGTCTCACATGGACACCCTGTTGCCCAAGGTGAGGGCTTGCACCCTGTGTGCGGCCCATTTGCCCTTGGGGCCGCGCCCGGTGCTCCAGGCCCATGCGACATCGCAGCTGCTCATCGCAGGGCAGGCGCCGGGTCGTAAAGTGCACCTCAGCGGCATCCCGTTCGATGATGCCAGCGGTGATCGCTTGCGGGCTTGGCTGGGTCTCTCGCGCGAGGTGTTTTACGACCCGCGGCGCGTGGCCATTCTGCCGATGGGCTTTTGCTACCCGGGCACCGGCACTTCGGGTGACTTGCCGCCACGGCCAGAGTGCGCTCCCGCGTGGCGCGCCGCCTTGCTGGCGGCCATGCCCCATGTGCAGCTCACCTTGGTGCTCGGGCAGTACGCTTTGGCCTGGCACTGGCCGCGCGCGGACGGTGAAACCGTGCCCTCGGTCACCGAGGCAGTGATGGCATGGCGCAGCCACTGGCCTCAGATGCTGGTCCTACCGCACCCCAGTCCGCGCAACAACCGTTGGCTGAAACAGAACCCCTGGTTTGAGGAGGAGGTCTTGCCGGCATTGCGCACCCGCGTGGCGGAGGTCCTTTCGGACTGACTCGCCGCCACGGCACGGTCGAAACCGGCTTCAGCCCAACGCGGACGTGATCTTGTCGGCCAGCGCCTTCAGGTGGGCCGGGTCGGCCATGTGCGTGGCGTGCGGCTTGCGCAGGTCGGCGATCGAGCCGGGGATCACGTGGATGTGGAAGTGCGGCACGGTCTGGCCGGCCCCTTCGCCGTTGAGCTGCATCAGCACCACGCCCTCGGCGCCCAGGCCCTTTTTCTGCGCATGGCCGATCTTGCGCACGGTGGCCATGCACGCCTGCGCAGCCGCATCCGACAGCTCGAACAGGGTCGTCGCTGGCTCCTTGGGGATCACCAAGGCGTGGCCGTCGGTCTGCGGCATGATGTCCATGAAGGCCAGTGTGTGGGCGTCTTCGTACAGCTTGATGCAGGGGATCTCGCCACGCAGGATCTTGGCGAAGATGTTGTTCGAGTCGTAGGACATGGAAACTCCTGAAGAGGATGGACAGGCGTGCGCGCGCGGTGGCGCTCAAGCGCCGTGTTTGTCGGCTTCGCTGGTGAAGGCGTCGGCGTAGAAGAACTCGTCGGGCAGGCCGGCCAAGGCGACGAAGTCCTGGCGGGCCGATTGCACCATGATCGGCGCACCGCAGGCGTACACCTCGTGGGCAGACAAATCCGGCAGGTCAGCCAGCACAGCCTGGTGGACGAAGCCGGTGCGGCCGCTCCACTGGTCTTCGGGTTTGGCATCGGACAGCACCGGCACGTAGGTGAGCCAGGGCAGCTCGGCCGCCTGTTGGGCAGCCCAGTCATGCAGATACAGGTCGGCTTTGCTGCGGCAGCCCCAATACAGCGTGGTGGGGCGTGTGAGCCCCGCATGGCGCATGTGCTCAATGATGGCCTTGAGCGGCGCAAAGCCGGTGCCCGAGCCCAGCAGCACGATCGGGCGCTCGGAGTCCTCGCGCAGGAAGAAGGTGCCAAAGGGGCCTTCCACGCGCAGGATGTCTTTTTCTTTCAGCGTGCCGAACACCTGGTCGGTGAACAGACCGCCGGGCATGTGGCGGATGTGCAGCTCGATGCCCTCGGGGCCGGCTTCCTTGACGGCGTGCGGCGCGTTCGCCATCGAGTAGCTGCGGCGCTGGCCATCCTTGAGGATGAACTCGATGTACTGGCCCGCACGAAAGCCGAAGCTGTTGTTGGCCGGCAGTTGCAGGCGCAGCACCATCACATCGGGGGCGACGCGGGTGAGGCGGGTCACGCGGGTGGGCATCTTGACCGGCGGGTTTTCACCCAGGGCGACCACCTGACGCGCCTCGATCACGAGGTCGCTTTCAGGCTTGGCGCAGCAGGTCAGCAGGTAACCGGCGGCTTCGTCGGCGGCGCTCAGGGCCTTTTCCTGGTGGGGGCCGTGGCTGACCTGGCCGGACACCAGCTTGCACTTGCACGAGCCACAGGCGCCGTCCTTGCAGCCGTAGGGCAGGCCGATGCCGGCACTGATGGCGGCACCCAGCACCGTTTCGTCGGCTTCCATGGTGAAGTGACGGCCACTGGGCTGGATGGCAACGGAAAAACTCATGATGGACTCACACTCAAGACGACAGGGCGGCTGAGGCCGCATCGCGACAAACCGGGGCAAACGCCCCGAGGCCTCAGAATCTCAAGCTGGATTTTCGCTCAGACCTGCCATGTTCCAGCCTCAGCCCTCGCGTCCGGCCCGATTTCGTCAAACCCGTGTCCTCATTGTGGGCTGCGGGGATGTGGGCCAGCGTGCCGCTCAGGCGCTGCGCCCCCGGTGCCGCGTGCTGGCTTTGACCTCGCAGCCTGAACGGGTGGGCGCGCTGCGGGCGCAAGGCCTGGTGCCGATCGTGGGCAATCTGGACGACCCCCGATCGTTGGCGCGTCTGGCGGGCCTGGCCACACGGGTGCTGCACCTGGCGCCGCCGCCGCCCGCAGGCACGCAAGACCCGCGCACCGCCCGCCTGCTGCAAGCCTTGGGGCGTCGTGGTGGCGTGAAATCGCTGGTGTACGGCAGCACCTCGGGCGTCTATGGCGATGCGGGCGGGGCCTGGTTCGACGAAACGCGGGCGGTGCAACCGGCCACTGACCGCGGGCGCCGTCGGGTCGATGCCGAAGCGCGTCTGCGCTGGTGGGGGCGCCAGCAATCTGCTCAGTGGGGCACGCGGGTGAGCCTGCTGCGCATCCCGGGCATCTATGCGCTCGACCGCGTGGGCGGCGACCCGCGTGAGCGTGTGCGACGCGGCAGCCCCTTGCTGCGCCCCGAGGACGACGTTTACACCAACCACATCCATGCCGATGACCTGGCGCGCGCCTGCGTGGCGGCGCTGTGGCGCGGGCGGCCCGGCCGCGTCGTGCACGTGTGCGACGACACCGAGTTGCGCATGGGCGATTACTTCGACTGGGTGGCGGATCATTTCGGGCTGCCGCGCGCGCCCCGTTTGTCGCGGGCCGAGGCAGCTCAGCAACTCAGCCCGATGCAACTGTCGTTCATGGGCGAGTCACGTCGCTTGCGCAACCAGCGTTTGAAAGCCGAGCTGAGGGTGGCCTTGCGCTACCCGACGATCCGCGAAGGCCTGAGCGGGTAGGCGAATGTGAGTCCGACCTGAGAGCGCTCTGAGCGCGCGCCGGTTGAGGCGCTCAGGCTGGCGCTGCGGTCTTGGGCTTGAACTTGCACCAGGTGGACACGCTGCACTCCCAACAGCGCGGTTTGCGCGCCTGGCACACATAGCGCCCATGCAGGATCAGCCAGTGGTGGGCGTGCAGCATGTACTCGGCCGGGATGCGCTTGAGCAGCTTTTGCTCTACTTCCAGCGGCGTCTTGCCGGGGGCCAGACCCGTGCGGTTGCCCAGGCGGAAAATGTGCGTGTCCACCGCCATGGTGGGCTCGCCAAAGGCCACGTTGAGCACCACGTTGGCGGTCTTGCGGCCCACGCCGGGCAACGCCTCCAGCGCCTCGCGGGTGCGGGGCACCTCCCCGCCGTGCTGCTCGATCAGGATGCGGCAGGTTTCCAGCAGGTGCTTGGCCTTGCTCTTGTACAGGCCGATGGTCTTGATGTACTCGCACAACCCGTCCAGCCCCAGGTCAAGGATCTGCTGCGGGGTGTTGGCCACCGGGTAGAGCTTGCGCGTGGCCTTGTTGACGCCCACATCGGTGGCCTGGGCTGACAGGAGCACGGCGGTCAGCAGCTCGAACGGCGTGCTGTATTCCAGCTCGGTTTCAGGGTGCGGGTTGGCGGCTTGCAGCGTGGCAAAAAAGTGGCCGATGTCGGCGGCCTTCATGAGGGTGCTCATGGGATTGGGGGGGGCAGGGGGCAGGGTGTGCGTGAGGCCACTCAGGAGCGGCGATGCACAGGGGAAGGATCAGAGCAGCACCACGGCGTTGGGCAGCTCGTCAGGATTGTGCACGCGCCCATCGTTGGGGTAGTGCTGGTGCAGCAACAGGCCGATTTCTTCGATCGCCAGCGACAAGCCGGCCTCGAAGTCGCCCTGCTGCAAGGTGTCGGACAGGTGGTTGGCCAGTGTGGTCCAGAAATCGGGGGCCGTGCGGCCGTGCAGGCCCCGGTCGGCCAGGATCTCGATGCGCCGATCGGCCAGCAACAGGTAAATCAGCACGCCGTTGTTGTGCGTCGTGTCCCACACCCGCAACTGGCTGAACAGCTGCACGGCACGCTCACGCGCGTCCAGGCCTCGCCACAACTCAGGCACCCGCAGGCCGCCTTCCACGCACAGGCGCAATTCGCCCAGGTGACGCGCTTCGCTGCGCGCCACGGCTTGTTCCAGGCGTTGCAGGCCCGCGCGGGTCAGGCAACGGCGGCTGTCAGCGGCGTCCAGCCAAAGGTGTCGCATCCATCGGTGCAGCGTGTTCATCGTGCGGCCTCACCAGCGTCCCGAGGCGCCACCGCCTCCAAAATTGCCTCCGCCGCCGGAGGAGAATCCCCCGCCGCCGCCCAGTCCGCCACCGCCACCGCCGAAGCCACCGCCCCCCAAGCCACCCGGTGGGCCGCCCCAGCCACCGCGCCCGCGACCACCACTGCCCAGCGACAGCGCAAACACGATGGCCAGCACCGCGCCGACCACGCCGATGAAGAGGCTGGCCGTGAGCCACCAGGCCAGACCACCACCGACCAGGCCCGTGCCCAGCGCCCCGGCTTTGCGGCCCAGGATGGCGCTCAGCACCCCGAACAAAATGGGCACGCCCATCAGGCCGAACACCAGCAGGTGGTTGAGGTCAAAGCCCTGCGTGCGCTCACCCTGGCCGGCTTCGGGCTCCGGCAGGCCTTCGCCGGCAATCAGCTTGTCGATCTGGTCGATGGCGGTGGACAGGCCATCCGCATAGGCCCCAGCCTGGAAGGCCGGCTTGAGCGTGCGCTCGATGATGCGGCTGGCCATCAGGTCGGGGATGGCGCCCTCCAGCGTCTTGGCCACCTCAATGCGCATGCGACGGTCCTGCAGGGCCACGATCACCAGCAGGCCATCACCCACCTCGCGGCGACCGATTTTCCAGGTGTCGCCCACCCGCTGCGCATAGGCCGCGATGTCCTCGGGCTGCGTGGTGGGCACCATGAGTATGACCACCTGGGAGCCGCGCTGGGTCTCCAGCGTCTGCAGCTTGTCGCTCAAAGCGCGCACCTGCTCGGGCGTCAGGGTGCCGGTCTGGTCGATGACGCGAGCGCTCAAGGCCGGCACGGGTAGTACGCCACCGGTGCCGGTCTCGGCACCTGCCTGAGCCCAGGCCGACGGCATCCATCCCAAGGTCAGGCTGAAAGTCAGGCAGATCAGCATGACCGCCAGCAGGCGGTCCGGCATCGAAACCAGCGGGCGCCGGGGCAGCCAGCGCAGCAGGGCGGACATCACTTCTTGCCAAAGTCCACCGTGGGTGGCACGGTGATCTGCGCTTCATTCTGCACCGTGAAGCTGGCCTTGGGCTTATAGCTGAAGACCATGGCCGTCAGGTTGGTCGGGAAGCTGCGAGCCAGCACGTTGTAGGACTGCACCGACTCGATGTAGCGGTTGCGCGCCACGGTGATGCGGTTTTCGGTGCCTTCCAGCTGAATGCGCAGGTCCTGAAAGCCCTGGTTGGCCTTGAGATTGGGGTAGTTCTCGGTGACCATCAGCAGGCGCGAGAGGGCGCCCGACAACTCACCCTGGGCTTGCTGGAACTTGTTGAAGGCCTCAGGGTTGTTGATCAGCTCGGGCGTGGCCTGGATGCTGGTGGCCTTCGCACGTGCTTCCACCACTTTGGTCAGGGTTTCCTGCTCGAAGTTGGCTTCACCCTTGACGGTGGCGACGATGCTGGGGATCAGGTCAGCGCGGCGCTGGTACTGGTTGAGTACCTCGGACCACGAAGCCTTGGAGGCTTCATCCAGCCGCTGGAAATCGTTGTAGCCGCAGCCGGTCAGGGGCATGACCAGGGCGACTGCCAAGCTCATGCCGGCCAGGCGGCGGGTGAGGGGCGCGGAGGCGAATCGGGACGCGGGCATCGCAAACCTTTCTGATCAGGAGGGGCCGGTGTCACAAGCGTACACCGTGCCGGACAACCCACAGAGTAAATCAGGTCGACGACCGCGTTTTCAAGGACGGGTTCAGAATGCCGCGCCCAGCTCCATGCAGGACAGCACTTCGTGGCGGCGCGAGCGAGGGTAGCGGTCTCGAACAATCTTGACCGCACCCATCGGGGTGTCGGCCATCACTTTGAGGACGCGTTTGACCGCCTGCTGGGAAGGGGTGATCACGACCAGGGTCGAGACTTCAAACAGCTTGAGGGCGGGTTCAATGGCAAGGTTCATCAGGGCGCGCATGGCTTCTCCAGTGGCTGAACAGCAGCGCTGTTGCTGTTCACGGCGATAGCATGCATTTTTCACGCCAAGAATGACAGCGGGATGACCCCCATACCAGGGTTTGCCTGGGCGTTCAGCCGGGCGCTCGACGCGCGCGGGCACGGGCCAGGGCGGCCTCAATCATGCTGCGCTTGTGATCGAGTTGAACTGGATCGGTGAGCCTGGAGGCCGCAGCCAGATCCTGCAGTTTGTGCTCTCCCTTGGCCAGCAGGCGGGCCTCGTTGTCGGCCTTGGCCTGAACCTGGCGTGCGGTGCGGAAGGTGTGGCGCACACGGGCCTCATCGGCTTGCGAGGTCGACCAGGCAGCCCAGCCGGTGGGGGCGGGATCAGGGTGCACAGGCACCAAAGTGATGCAATCGACCGGACAGACGGGCAGGCACAGCTCGCATCCGGTGCACTGATCTTCGATGACGGTGTGCAGGTGCTTGTTGGTGCCGATGATGCAGTCGACCGGACAGGCCTGGATGCACAGCGTGCAGCCGATGCACCAGTCTTCATCGATGACGGCCAGGGTGCGTGGCCCCTCGACGCCGTATGTGGGGTCCAGCGGCACCTCGGGCAAGCCGGTGAGGGCGGCCAGACGGCGCACGCCCTCGGCCCCGCCCGGGGGGCACTGGTTGATGCCCGCTTCGCCCTGGGCAATGGCCTGGGCGTAGCTGGCACAATCAGGAAAGCCGCAGCGCGTGCATTGCGTCTGCGGCAGGAGGGCGTTGATCTGTTCGGCGTCCATGATGGCGCCGCAGTGTACAAGCCCGGCGCTTATCAGGCGGCGATGCCCTTGAGTGCCTTGCGTTCGGTGGTGTCTTCAGCCTTGTTGTGAGCCAGGATGAAGGCGCGGATTTCCGGGTAGGCGAACTCGCGCCAGCGACGGCCCGAGAAGATGCCGTAGTGACCGGCGCCGACCACGTCGTAGTGCTTCTTGTTTTTGGCTGGGATGCCGCTGCACAGATCCTGGGCTGCACGGGTCTGGCCCGAACCAGAGATGTCGTCGAGCTCGCCTTCGATGGTCAGCAAGGACGTCCTGGTGATGTCCTGCGGGCGCACCAACTCTTTCTTGCCAGCGGGGTTGCGCACTTCCCAGGTGCCCTTGACCAGCGCGAATTCCTGAAACACGATCCGGATGGTGTCGAGGTAGTACTCGGCCGGCATGTCCAGCACCGCGTTGTACTCGTCATAGAACTTGCGGTGCGCTTCGGCGTTGTCGTCATCGCCCCGGATCAGGTCCAAGAAGTAGTCGTAGTGCGAGGTGGCGTGGCGGTCGGGGTTCATGGCCACGAAGCCGGTGTGTTGCAGGAAGCCCGGGTAGACCTCACGGTCGGCGCCCGGGTAGTTTTGCGGCACCTTGTAGATCACGTTGTTCTCGAACCACGAGAACGACTTGTTGGTGGCCAGGTTGTTCACCGAAGTGGGAGAGCGGCTGGCGTCAATGGGGCCACCCATCATGGTCATGGTCAGCGGTGTGTGTTCGCCGCGGCTGGCCATCAGCGAGACGGCGGCCAGCACGGGCACCGTGGGCTGGCACACCGAGATCACGTGCACATTCGGGCCCACCTTGCGGATGAAGTCCTGCACGTAGTTGACGTAGTCGTCCAGATGGAAGGCGCCTTCTTCCAGCGGCACCATGCGTGCGTCGATCCAGTCGGTGATGTAGACCTTGTGATCCTGCAGCAGGGTGCGCACGGTGTCGCGCAACAGCGTCGAATGGTGACCGGACAGCGGCGCCACGACCAGCACCGAAGGTTGGTCACGCATCTTGGTGAGCATGGCCGCGTCGTCGGTGAAGCGCTTGAAGCGCAGCAGGCGACAGAAGGGCTTGGCCTCCACGACCTTTTCCTGGATCACCACATCGACGCCATCGACGGTGACGTGGTTGATGTCGAATTCAGGCTTTTCGTATTCTTTGGTCAGGCGGCTGGCCAGATCGAACCCCGCCGAAAAACGGTGCGCCGAGGGCATTTGCGCAAAGGGCGACAGTGGGTTGCTGTAGAGCTTGGACGCAGCGCTGGCGAATTCAGAGAAAGGGCTGAGCCAGGCGCGGTTGGATTCGTAGAGTTGGTAGAGCATGGCGTGACCTTCTGTGTCTGTGGCGTCTGTGGACATGCCGGGAAAACCCAGCATGTTGCATTGCAGCATAAATGACTTTTGACAAGATTGCACGCGGAGTTTTGAGCACGCTTGCGTCACAAATGCACAGAGTCAACACCAATCTGTCATGAAAAAGGGGCGCTCACCTCTCGGTGTCGCCCCCTTTGTTACGCGTTATCCCTCAACCGATGGCGGCGGCACGCGTGTGGCTCATCGGGGTGGGTTGACGCAGGCGTGTGCGTTCGCGCAGGCTGAACACCGTCATCGCCACCGCCGCGATGGCGCCGGGTACGGCAAAGGCCAGGAAGTTGGCTTGCAGTGGCAGTTCAGCGGCCATCAGCGCACCACCCAGGATGGGGCCGACGATGGCGCCATTGCGACCGATGCCCGAGGCCCAGCCCAGACCGGTGGAGCGGATGGACATGCTGTAGAACTGCGCGCCCAGGGCATACAGCAGGATCTGCGTGCCGATGGTGGTGGCGCCAGCGATGGCGATCAGGGTGTAGAGCACGCCGGTCGAACTCTTGAAGCCCAGCAGGCACAGCGAGGTTGCGGCGATGGTGCAAAACACCATCAGCACGCGCGGCATGTTGAACTTGTCCCCCAGCCAACCCCCACCCACGGCACCGAAGATGGCACCGAAATTGAGCACCAGCAGGAAGCTCAGGCTGGAGCCCAGACCGTAGCCGGCCTTGGTCATCAGTTTGGGCAGCCACGAGGCCAGGGCGTACACCATCAGCAGGCAGCAGAAGAAGGCGACCCACAGCATCAGGGTTTGCAGGGCGCGGCCTTCACGGAACAGGTCGAGCACATTGCCGCCCTTGGCCTTGCCGCCGGCAGCAGCTTCCAGTTGCTCCCCCGCCTTGAGCGAGAAGCCCGGTTGCACGCGGGCCAGTACGGCGGCGGCTTCGTCGGTGCGGCCCTGCTTGACCATGAAACCGACCGATTCGGGCATGAACTTCATGATCAAGGGCAGCAGCAGCAAGGGGATGCCGGCGATGAAGAACACCGACTGCCAGCCATAGCTGGGCAGCATGACCATGCCCAGACCAGCCGAGAGCATGCCGCCCACCGAGTAACCACTGAACATGATGGCCACCAGCGTGCTGCGGATCTTCTTGGGCGCGTATTCGCTCATCAGGGCGACCACGTTGGGCATGACCCCGCCGATGCCCAGGCCCGCGATGAAGCGGCAGATGCCGAACTCCGTGGGGTTGCTGGCAAAGCCGTTGAGCACCGTGAAGCCGCTGAACAGCGTCACGCAGATGGTGATGGCCTTTTTGCGACCAATCTTGTCAGACAGGGGGCCGAAGATCAGCGCCCCGGCCATCATCCCGAACAGGGCATAGCTGCCCAGTGCACCCGCTTCCAGCGGGCTGAGGTTCCACTCCTTCATCAGCACGGGCAGGACCACCCCGTAGATGACGAGGTCGTAGCCGTCGAAGATGATGATGAGGGCACACCAGAACAGCACCATCCAGTGGAAGGGGTTGAACTTGGCCTCGTCGATGATTTGGTTGGCGTCTATTTTCTGCATGGCTTACCTCTGTGGATCAGGGTTAATACTTAGGAAATTCGGACACGAGGGTCAAAAAAAGGGGGACTGCGAAGCCCCCCGGGATGAAACGGAACTCAGCCGAGGTCGCCGCCCGCGACGGGCAAGGTGACACCGGTGATGTAGGAGGCCTCGTCAGAAGCCAGGAACAGGATGGCGCCGACCTGCTCGTCGATGGTCCCGTAGCGCTTCATCAGGCTGGACGACACCGTCTGGTCGACGATGCCTTGGTACCAGACCTTCTCTTGCGCGGACTGCTCGGCGGTGTTGCGGGGAATGCGGCGGGGTGGGGCTTCGGTGCCGCCGGGGGCGGTGGCATTGACGCGCACGCCCCGTTCGGCGGTTTCCATGGCCAGGCAAGCGGTCAGGGCGTTGACGCCGCCCTTGGCCGCGCCATAAGGCACGCGGTTCATGCCACGGGTGGCCACCGACGACACGTTGACGATGGCGCCGCTGCCCTGCGCCAGCATGTAGGGCAGGGCACTGTGGCAGCACCACAGGGTCGGGAACAGCGAGCGGCGCACTTCGGCTTCGATCTCGTGGGCCTGGTAGTGCTCGAAGGGCTTGGCCCAGATCGTGCCGCCCACGTTGTTGACCAGGATGTCGAGGCGACCGAAGTGCTGGACGGCCTCGGCCATCACGCGTTGGCAGTCGGTGTGCTGTTCCAGGTCGGCGGTCAGCGTCAGGACCTTGTCGCCGAACTCGGCCTTGAGCTCGTGCACGAGCTCGGAGCGGTCCACCGCGACCACACGGCCGCCCTCTGCCACGATGCGCTCGGCCACACGGCGGCCGATGCCTTGTGCGGTGCCGGTGACCACGGCCACTTTGTCGTTGAAACGTTGATTCATGTCAAACGGCCCAATTTGTGCAAAAAAAAGCCCGCAGGGACACGGGCGTGAGGGCGCGCTGGGGCTCAGGCGCTGGCGGCAAACTTCTCGTAATAGAAGTTCGAGGGATTCAGACCGCGCTCACGGATGAACTGGCTGACGGCTTCGACCATGGGGGGCGGGCCACACAGGTAGATGTCCACTTCACCGTCGTTGAGATGCTGGGGCTCGATGTGTTGCGTCACGTAGCCCTTGTGGGGATACGGGCTTTCCGGATTGGCCACGCACGCGGTGAACGTGAAGTTGGGGATCCGTTGGGCAAACGCTTCGAGCTTGTCCAGATCGACCAGGTCGCTGTCGTTGGTCACGCCATAGATCAGGTGCAGCGGGAAGGGGCTGCCTTGCTCGGCGATCTTCTCCAGCATGGCCGTGAAGGGCGCCAGGCCCGTGCCGCCGGCCAGCATCAACAGCGGGCGCTTGATGTCGCGCAGGTAGAAGCTGCCCAGCGGGCCGGCCAGGGTCATGCTGTCGCCCGTCTTGGCCAGCCCCGTCAGGAAGCTGCTCATCAGGCCGCCCGGCACATTGCGGATCAGGAAGGAGACCTTGCCATCTCGCGGCATCGAGCTGAACGAGTAGGCGCGGGTCTGGTCGCTGCCAGGCACCTTCAGGTTCACGTACTGGCCAGGGAGGAAGGCGAGCTTGTTCAGCGCTTCGCCTTCGATGGTCAGCGAGATGGTGCTGTCCGACAGCTTGCGCACGTCGCTGATGGCGGCGTCGAAGCTGGCCTGCTGGGTGCGGCACACGGCGGACGAGGCGGGAATGCGGACCACGCAGTCGCTGGTGGCACGCATCTGGCAGGTCAGCACGAAGCCTTGCTTGGCTTCGTCTTCGCTCAGTGCGTCGTCGATGTAGTCGCCCATCGTGTACGAGCCGGATTCGGCAAAGCACTTGCAGGTGCCGCAGGCACCGTCGCGGCAGTCCAGCGGCACGTTGATGCCTTGGCGGAAGGCCGCATCGGCAACGGTCTCGGTGGGGTTGGCGTCGATGAAGCGGGTGACCCCGTCTTCAAACTGAAGGGCAATGTGGTGGCTCATGGTTTGATCCTCCGCATCAGAGGTGATAGACGTCGATGACGTGGTGGATGTAGTCGTTCTTCAGCACGATGTACTTGCGCTTGATCTGCGGCTGGCCGTTGCTCAAGTCGATCGTGTAGTGCGAGGTGCCGAAGTAGCTGTCCGTGTGGTGGTAGCGGTAGCTCAGGGTGTGCCAGTTGAAGCGCACCTTCACTTCGGAGCCCTCTTGCGAGACGATCTCCACGTTGTGGATGTTGTGGTTCGTGCGGGGCTCGGGCGTGCTGGCAGCCGAACGCTCGGTCTTGATGCGGAAGACGCGGTCTTCCAGGCCACCCCGGTTGGGGTAGTAAATGAGCGAGATCTCGCGCTGTGGATCGCTTACCAGCTGGCCGTCGTCATCCCACGAGGGCATCCAGAACTCGGCGTCGAGGTGGTAGCAGGCCAGCCACTCGTCCCACTGCTTGTCGTCCAGCAGGCGGGCTTCACGGAACAGGAAGGCCTGAACTTGTTCGATGGTCATGCTCATAGGGGGCCTCAGGCTTTCTTGGACTCGGCTTCAAGGGCGCGCTGCATGGTTTCAAGCCAGTAGCGGTGCTGTTCGGTGTACAAACCCTCGTCTTCGGTCTTGATGCCGCTCAGCTTGGGGTTCAGGTTGATTTCCTTGGCGGCTTCATCCGGACCTTGCACCCAGTGCGTGGCGCCTCGGCACATGTCGTTCCACTTCAACGCGATGCCGTTGTAGCCCTGCTGGCAAGCGCGGAACTCTTCCAGGTCGTCCGGCGTGGCCATGCCTGTGGCGTTGAAGAAGTCTTCGTACTGGCGGATGCGGCGCGCACGGGCCTCATCCGATTCGCCCTTAGGGGCAATGCAGTAGATGGTGACTTCGGTCTTGTCGACGGCGATGGGGCGCAGTACGCGGATCTGCGAGCCGAACTGGTCCATCAGGTAGACGTTGGGGTACAGGCACAGGTTGCGCGAGTGGTTGATCATCCAGTCGGCGCGTGCCTGGCCGAACTTCTCGACCAGCTCGTCGCGGATCTTGAAAGCTGGGCGGTCTTCGGGGTTGGCCCACTTCGTCCACAGCAGCATGTGGCCGTTCTCGAACGAGTAGAAGCCGCCGCCTTGCTTGGCCCAGCTGCCGGCGTCCATCGCCTTGATGGTGTCGCCCGCTTCGGACTGCTTGCGGTGGTTGGTGGTGGCCGCGTAGTTCCAGTGCACGGAGCTGACGTGGTAGCCGTCAGCGCCGTTCTCGGTCTGCAGCTTCCAGTTGCCGTCGAAGGTGTAGGTGGACGAGCCACGCAGCACTTCCAGGCCGTCGGCGGACTGGTCCACGATCATGTCGATGATCTTGGTCGATTCACCCAGAAATTCGGCGAGGGGTTGGACGTCAGGGTTCAGGCTGCCGAACAAGAAGCCACGGTAGCTTTCAAAGCGGGCCACCTTCTTCAGGTCGTGGCTGCAGTCCTTGTTGAAGGACTCCGGGTAACCGGCGCTGCTGGCATCCTTGACCTTCAGCAGCTTGCCGCTGTTGTTGAACGTCCAGCCGTGGAAGGTGCAGGTGAAGTTCGCCTTGTTGCCTTTTTTGTGGCGGCACAAGGTGGCGCCACGGTGCGAGCAGGCATTGATGATGGCGTTGAGTTCGCCCGCCTTGTTGCGTGTGATCACGATGGGCTGACGGCCGATGTACGTCGTCAGGTAATCGTTGACATTGGCGATCTGGCTTTCGTGGGCCAGATAGATCCAGTTGCCTTCGAAGATGTGTTTCATCTCGAGGTCAAAGAGCTCCGCATCAGTGAAGGCGGCGCGGTTGAGTTGGTAGATCTGCTGGTCGTGGTCTTCGACGAGCATGTCTGCCAGGCGTTCCTTGACGCCTTCAAGTGATGCGGTGTGGCTCATGGTTTGTCTCAGCGTGTCTGGGGGGCGAACGATCGGGTCGATCAGGCGGCCGCGCGGGGGCGGTCGAAGTCCGTGACCGGGGCTTCGGCCTTGGTGGGCTGCATGTCGAAGTTGAATTCGATTTCGTAGAAGGGCTTGTCGGTGCCCAGCGCGGCCATGGCGGCGGCGTCGCTGTTGGTCTTGACTGGGGGCACCAGGCCTTCACGCGTGCCGAAAGCGAAGTCGTCCCACAGGTGCGGATCGCTTTCGATGTTGATCTGCGTGGTCAGCTTGCGCTTGCCTTCAGCGTGTGCAAAGAAGTGGATGTGAGCCGGGCGATGGCCGTGGCGACCCAGTTGCTGCAGCAGGATGTCGGTCGAGCCGCCAGGAGGCACGCTGTAGCCGACGGGCATGATCGAGCGGAACTTGTAGCGGCCGTTGGCGTCGGTGACGATGGTGCGGCGCAGGTTGAACGCGCTTTGCGACTGGTCGAAGTAGGAGTAGTTGCCCAGGTGGTTGGCGTGCCAGACTTCCACCTTGGCTCCCGGGATCGGGTTGCCCTTTTCGTCACGGACCAGGCCGGACATGACCACCAGTTCGCCAGGCTGCGTGCCGTCGTCCAGACGGGCTTCGCCTTGGCACACAGGAGCGCCGGCCACGTACAGCGGGCCTTCGATGGTGCGGGGGGTGCCTCCGGTCAAGCCAGCCTTGGCTTCGGCTTCGTCGGTGCGCAGGTCCAGGAAGTGCTCCAGACCGACGCCAGGAACGACCAGGCCCAGCTCGCCGTTGCGGCCAGCGTCGCTCAGATAGTTCAGGCCAGTCCAGAACTCTTCAGGCTGGATGTCCAGCTCTTCGATCGCCCACATCAGGTCGATCATCAAGCGACGCACGATGGTCTTCACACGTGCGTTGCCGGGACCGGTGACGCCGGTCGTTTCGAAGCGGTCATACAGGGCTTCAATGCTCTTCTTGTCCATGGTGTGTCTCCTCGGTGTGGGGCTGTAAAGGAACGTGGGCGGGGGAAGGAACTCAGCGGTCGTCTTCGTGGATCGAAGACGGGTGACGGCACAGGGCCGTGACTTCGATGTCCATGTAGGGGAACAAGGGCAGGCTGGTCAGCAGCTGGTGCAGCTCGTCCACGCTGTCCACGTCAAAGATGCTGACGTTGGCGTACTGGCCGGCGATGCGCCACAGGTGGCGCCACTTGCCGCTGCGTTGCAGCGAGTGCGCCAGTTCGCGCTCGGTTTTCTTCAGGGCATCGGCTTGGGCGACAGGCATGTCAACCGGCAAACGCACCACCATTTCGACTTTGAAGAGCATGGTTGCCTTTCGGGTCAGGGGGCTTGGATACGAAAGATCAGCGATCGCGCCGCAGGCGGGCGAGCTTCTCTTCATCGAGGTCGATTCCCAAGCCGGGACGGCGGGGAATCTCCAGGGCAAAGTCGCGGTATTGCAGCGGCTCGCGCAGGATTTCTTCGGTCAGCAGTAGGGGGCCGAACAGCTCGGTGCCCCAGGCGAGGTCGTGGAAGGTGCTGAACAGCTGGGCCGAGGCCATCGTGCCCACGGCGCCTTCGAGCATCGTGCCGCCGTACAGGGCGATGTTGGCGGCCTTGCCGATGGCGGCCACCTCGGCGGCACCGCGCAGCCCGCCCGACTGGTTGATCTTGATGGCGAAGATGTCGGCGGCCTGGGCGCTGGCGACGACGAAGGCATCGCGAGGGCCATGCAGGGCCTCGTCGGCCATGATGGGGATGATGTTGGCCTGGGTCAGGCGCTGCAGGCCGACCTTGTCAGAGGCGGTGATGGGCTGCTCGACCATGTCGACGCCCGCATCGGCCAGCATGGCCATGCCTTCCAGGGCTTCGGTCACCGACCAGGCCTGGTTGGCGTCCACCCGCACGCTGGCCATGTCACCCAGGGCGCGCTTGATGGCAGCGACGTGGGCCACGTCGCCCTTCACCGAGCGCAGGCCGATCTTCAGCTTGAAGATGTTGTGGCGGCGCAGTTCCAGCATGCGCTCGGCCTCGGCGATGTCCTTGGCGGTGTCGCCGCTGGCCAGCGTCCAGGCGACGGGCAGGCTGTCTCGCACGCGGCCGCCGAACAGTTCGCTCAGCGGCAGGCCCAGGCGCTTGGCCTGGTTGTCATACAGGGCTGTTTCGATGGCGCACTTGGCAAAGCGGTTGCCCTGGATGTGGCCGTTGACCGAGGCCATCAGCATCGCCGGGAAGCTGGGGTCCTGACCCACCAGCATTGGGGCGATGTAGGTGTTGATGTTGACCTGGATGCTCTCCGGGCTTTCCTCGCCGTAGGCCAGACCACCGATGGTGGTGCCTTCGCCCCAGCCGACCAGGCCATCGCTCGTCTCGACGCGCACCAGCACCAGGGTCTGGTGGTTCATGGTGGCCACCGACAGGCGATGGGGGCGGATGGTGGGCACGTCCACCAACAGGGTTTCAACCGCCAGGATCTTGACTTGGGAAATCATGTCAACACGTTGTTTTATTGGAAGGTGAGCGAATGGTAAGAACGCCCTTGCTTCCTGTCCAAGACGGTTTTAGACTCACTCCATATCTAAAAGGTATGGAATGGACCTGAGACACCTTCGCTACTTCGTGGCGGTAGCCGACGAGCAGAACTTCACCCGAGCGGCCGAGAAATTGCACATCTCCCAGCCGCCGCTGAGCCGGCAGATTCAGGATCTGGAGGAAGAGTTGGGGCTGCCCTTGTTCGAGCGGGGCTCACGCCCCTTGAAGCTCACCGAAGGGGGGCGGTTTTTCTACGGGCATGCCACGCGCCTGCTAGAACAGGCTGCGCAGGCGATCCGCACCACCAAGCGCATTGCGCAGATGCAGCGGCGTCTGGTGATCGGCTTTGTTCCCTCGACGATTTACGGGGCGCTGCCACGCCTGGTGCGCCTGTTTCGGGCGGCACAACCGCAGACCGAACTGGCGCTGGTGGAGATGTCAAGCGTGGAGCAGATCGAGGCGCTGAAGAACGGCCGGATCGATGTGGGATTCGGGCGGGTGAGGCTGGATGACCCGTCCGTCAAGCGCGAGATTTTGCGCGAAGAATCCCTGGTCGCGGCCATACCTATGGAGCATGAACTGGCGACGGAGAGCGGGCCGATAAGTCTGACCGAAATTGCCAAACATGACCATCTGGTTTACCCTAGAAATCCGCGTCCCAGTTATGCCGATCAGGTTCTGACGCTGTTTCGGGACATGGGTCTGGAGCCGCGCGCGGTGCACGAAGTGCAAGAGTTGCAGACCGCCCTGGGGCTGGTCGCCTCTGGCATGGGCTTGTGCCTCGTGCCGGCCAGTGCCAACCGGATGCGCCCCGATGAAGTGGTGTACCGGCCGGTGGCGGAAGCCAAGGCGGTGTCGCCCATCATCATGAGCACCCGCTTGCAGGACCAGTCCACCGACCTCGTGCTGCTGCGTTCGCTGATCGATGAGATTTACCGGGAGTGGGCCGACGAGCGACAGCGCGCCGCCATGACGCGCCGCTTCTTGAGTTGATCCCAGGCGGCGGATCTTAAGCCTGGGTTGCCGGTCGCCGCGGGCTCAGCATCACATAGGCCAGCCCGCCGATCACCACACCCCAGAAGGCCGCGCCCAGGCCCAGGAAGCTCATGCCCGAGGCGGTCACCAGGAAGGTGATGATGGCGGCTTCGCGGTGCTCGGCATCGTTCACCGCGCCCATCACGTTGGCGGTGATGGCGCCGATCAGGGCGAGCCCGGCGAGCACGGCCACGAACTCTTTGGGCAGCGAGGTGAACAGCCAGATGATGGTGCCGCCAAAGGTGCCGCCGATCAGGTAGAACACGCCGTTGGCGATGCCCGCCACATAGCGCTTGCTGGGGTCTTCGTGGGCATCCTTGCCCGTGCACAGGGCGGCCGTGATCGCGGCCAGCACGGTGGTGATGCCGCCGAACACCGCCGTGAACAGCGAGGTCAGGCCGGTGGCGACAATGATCGGGCGGGCCGGGGTCGGGTAGCCGGCGCTGTGCAAGATGGCCATGCCCGGCAAGAACTGCCCGGTGAGGCTGACCATCACCAGCGGGATGGCCAGGCTCAGCGTGGAGGCCCACGACCAGCTCGGCGAGATGAGGACGGGCGTGGTGACCACGAACGGGATGTTCTGCCAGGGGATGTTGCCCAGCGCGGCGGTCAGCGCCACACCCAGGGCCAGTACCAGCACCATGTGATAGCGCGGCCAGTAGCGTTTGAACACCAGGAAGCCGGCGATCATGCACAAGGTCAGCGCCGGCATGGACTCGACCGCCTTGAACCCGCGGGCCCCGAACTGAAACAGGATGCCGGCCATCATGCCGTAGGCCACCCCCTTGGGGATGTGTCGCATCAGGCGGTCGAACGAGCCAGACAGCCCGATCACCAGGATGATCAGCGCCGCCGTGATGTAAGCGCCCACGGCCTCATGAAGCGACAGTCCCGGAAACAGTGTGATCAACAGCGCCGAGCCGGGGGCCGACCACGCCGTGATCACCGGCACCTTGAGCCACCAGCTCAGCGCGATCCCGGAGACGGCTGCCCCGATGGAGATGGCCCACACCCAGGAGGCCATCATGTCCGGCCCGACCTGGGCCGCTTGCGCGGCCTGGAAAAAGATGATCAGCGGGCCAGCGTAGGAGATGGCCACGGCCAGGAAGCCGGCTGTGATCGAGGAGAGGGACCAGTCGCGTTGCAGCATGGATGTGTCGTCAGTCTGGGGGCGCAGGCCTGGCCCCGTCTCCGGGGTGGCTCAGTGGGCCGTGAGCCACTGGTCCACAGTGTGGATGAACGCGGCCGGCTGTTCCAGCACGCTCAGGTGTGAGGCCTGAGGCAGGATGGCCAGTTGCGCACCCGGGATGTGGTGCGCGATCGCGCGGGCCATCGCCGGGGGCGTGCCCAGGTCCAACTCGCCCGCGATCACCAGGGTCGGCACACCGATGGTGGGTAGCCGGGCGGTGGTGTCCATGTCTCGGATCGCGTGGCAGCAGGCGATGTAGCCGTCCTGGCTGCAGGCGAGCACACGCTGCTTCCAGTACGCCACGGTGTTGGGTTGGGCGGCACGGAACCCGTCGTGAAACCAACGCAGCATGGCCCCGTCCACGATGGACGCGAGTCCGCCCTGGGCGATGGTGGCGATGCGCTGGTCCCAGCCGGCACGCGCCTCCTCCGGATAGAAGGACGTGGTGTTGGCCAGCAGCAGGGCCTGGACCTTGGCCGGATGGCGCAAGGCCAGCTCCTGCCCGATCATGCCGCCCATCGACAGGCCGATCCAGGTGATGGCACCCAGGTTCAGCTCGTCGATCAGACGCGCGGCGTCATCGGCCAGTTCGGCCATGGTGTAGGGGCCGGTCGGGGCCTCGCTGCGACCGTGGCCGCGCTGGTCATAGCAGACCACGCGGTTATCGGCCGACAGGTGCGCGACCAGCTCATCCCACATCGTCACATCACAGCCCAGCGCGTGGCTGAGCAGGAAGGTGCGATGCGGGGCCTGGCCGTTGCGCGGCTCCGTCACGGTGTAGAACAGGCGCGGGGCGCTGTTCGTCAGCTGGGCTGTGCTCATCGGTCCTCCGTGCTCACACGCGCTCGACGATCAGGGCGATGCCCTGGCCAACGCCAATGCACATCGTGCACAGGGCATAGCGGCCACCGGTGCGGTGCAACTGGTTGACGGCCGTGGTCACCAGGCGGGCACCGCTGGCACCCAGGGGGTGACCCAGGGCGATGGCGCCGCCGTTGGGGTTCACGCGCGGGTCGTCGTCACGCAGGCCCAGCTGGCGCAGCACGGCCAGGCCTTGCGCCGCAAACGCCTCGTTCAGCTCGATCACGTCCATGTCGGCCAGGCTCAGACCGGTCTGGGCCAGCACCTTCAAGGTGGCGGGGGCCGGGCCGATGCCCATGATGCGCGGGGCGACGCCGGCCGTGGCCATGCCGACCACGCGGGCACGTGGGGTCAGGCCGTTGCGGGCGGCTTCGGCTTCACCGGCCAGGATCAGCGCGCAGGCGCCGTCGTTCACGCCCGAGGCGTTGCCGGCGGTGATGGTGCCGTCAGGGCGCACGATGGGGCACAGCTTGGCCAGCACCTCCATCGAGGTCTCGCGGGGGTGTTCGTCCTTGGACACCACGATGGCATCGCCCTTTTTCTGGGGGATGGTCACGGGGGTGATCTCGGCGTCGAAGAAGCCCGCCTTTTGAGCGGCCACGGCCTTGAGCTGCGAAGCCAGGGCCATCTTGTCCTGGTCTTCACGGCTGATCTTGAAGTCGTCGGCGACGTTTTCGGCCGTCTCGGGCATCGAGTCCACGCCGTACTGGGCCTTCATCAGCTTGTTGACGAAGCGCCAGCCGATGGTGGTGTCGTACACCGCGTTGTCACGGGCAAAGGCGCTGCTGGCCTTGGGCATGACGAAGGGTGCGCGGCTCATGCTTTCGACGCCGCCCGCCAGCATGATGCCGGCTTCGCCCGACTTGATGGCGCGGGCCGCGGTGCCGATGGCATCCATGCCCGAACCGCACAGGCGGTTGAGGGTGGCGCCCGGAACGATCTGGGGCAGACCGGCCAGCAGCAGAGACATGCGGGCCACGTTGCGGTTGTCTTCGCCGGCCTGGTTGGCGCAACCGAACAGCACGTCGGTGACCTGTTCCCAGTCCAGGTTGGGGTTGCGCTCGGCCAGGGCCCTCAGGGGCACGGCGCCCAGGTCATCGGCACGCACCGACGACAGGCTGCCGCCGTAGCGGCCGAAAGGGGTGCGCAGGGCGTCGCAGATGAAAGCTTGACGGGTCATGTGGATTCAGCCTTGGTGGGGTTGTGAGGGGCGGACGTCGGCTCAGGCGGCCATGCGCAGGGTGACGCCAGGGGTCATGTCCTGCAGGGCGGCCAGGGTCAAGCCCGGGGCCAGGGCGAGCACGGTCGCGCCATCAGGGCCCAGGTCGATGGTGGCCAGATCCGTGTAGATGCGGCTGACGCACCCGATGCCGGTGAGGGGGTAGGTGCACGCAGGTGCCAGCTTGGCCTCGCCCTTCTTGGTCAGGTACTCCATCATCACGTAGGTCTTCTTGGCGCCAATGGCCAGGTCCATCGCGCCGCCCACGGCAGGGATGGCATCGGGCGCACCGGTGTGCCAGTTGGCCAGATCGCCCGTGGCCGAGACCTGGAAGGCGCCCAGCACACACACGTCGAGGTGGCCGCCGCGCATCATCGCGAAGCTGTCAGCGTGGTGGAAAAAGCAGCCGCCGGGCAGCAAGGTGACGGGCTGCTTGCCCGCGTTGATCAGGTCATAGTCCTCGTCGCCTTCGGCCGGGGCGGGGCCCATGCCGATCACGCCGTTTTCGGAGTGCAGCACGATTTCCTTGTCGGCGCCCAGGTGGTTGGCCACGGCGGTGGGCAGGCCGATGCCGAGGTTCACGACCGAGCCGTCAGGGATGTCGTTGGCCACCTGGGCGGCCATCTCGTCGCGGGTCCAGCGGGTGTAAGTAGCGTTGGATGTGGTCATGTGTGTTTCCTCAGGCGCCCTTGAAGCCACCGGCGGTGGTGGCGGTGCGGTCGATCTTGACGATGCGCTGGACGAACAGGCCGGGGGTGATCACGGCTTCCGGATCGAGCGAGCCCAGCTCGGCGATCTCGTGCACCGAGGCGATGGTGGTCTTGGCGGCCATGGCCATGATCGGCCCGAAGTTGCGGGCGGTCATGCGGTAGGTCAGGTTGCCCCAGCGGTCGCCCTTTTCGGCCTTGATCAGGGCGTAGTCGGCATGGATGGGCGACTCGAACACATACATCTTGCCGTCGATCTCACGGGTTTCCTTGCCCTGGGCCAGCTCGGTGCCGTAGCCCGTGGGCGTGAAGAAGCCGCCAATGCCGGCGCCAGCGGCGCGGATGCGCTCGGCCAGGTTGCCTTGCGGCACCAGTTCCAGCTCCAGTTTGCCGCTGCGGTACAGGCCATCGAAGTGGTGGCTGTCAGCCTGACGCGGGAAGGAGCAGATGATCTTGCGCACCTGACCTGCCGCCAGCAGCGCGGCCAGGCCCACATCGCCATTGCCCGCGTTGTTGTTGACGATGACCAGGTCCTTGGCACCCGTGGCGATCAGGGCGTCGATCAGTTCATTGGGCTGACCGGCGGTGCCAAAACCGCCGATCATGACGGTGGCGCCATCCCGGATGTCGGCCAGTGCTTCGGTGGCCGAGGCCACAATTTTGTTGATCATGAAAGGCTCTCAGGAAAAGAGGCGAACGGCTTGGCCGCCTTGTTAATTCGTGTTCTAATTGCGAACAAGTATTCGCCAATCGAACAAATGCCAGCTTAAAGAGCGGTCACACGCCTGTCAAGATTGGTGGGGGTTAACCCTAGGTGTGTCGTTCGCCTTGTGAAAATGCCCCGAGAGGTTTTATGACATGTCCTTGATCTCGTCCGAAGAGGGGGGCGCCGCCTCTCTCAAACCCAGTGACAGCTATGTGCAGTCGTTTGCGCGTGGCCTCGACGTCCTGCGCAGCTTCGGGGCGGAGGCACCCACACAGACGCTGTCGGAATGTGCCGAGCGCGTGGGCATGACCCGCGCGGGCGCGCGCCGCATCCTGTTGACCCTGCAGACGCTGGGCTATGTGGACCTGGAGGGGCGCCACTTTAGGCTCACGCCCAAGGTGCTGGAGTTGGGCTTTGCCTATCTCAGTGCGCAGCCCTGGTGGGGTCTGGCGCAACCGCTGTTGGAAGAGTTGACGCAGACGCTCAAGGAGTCCTCGTCAGCCGCCGTGCTCGACGGCAACGACATCGTTTATGTGTTGCGCGTGCCGGCCAACAAAATCATGGCGATCAACCTGGGCGTGGGCACGCGCCTGCCGGCGTACTGCACGTCCATGGGGCGGGTGCTGCTGGCGGCCTTGCCCGAGGACGAGCGCGAGCGCCGCGTGGCGGCCATGACGCTGGAGGCGCGCACGCCTCGCACCATCGTGAACCACGACGAGTTGCTGCAGGTGCTAGCCCAGGTGCGCCGTCAGGGCTGGGCCATGATCAACGAAGAGCTGGAGATGGGCTTGATCTCGCTGGCGGTGCCGATTCGCGACCGGGCGGGCCGGGTGGTGGCCGCGATCAATGTCAGCAGCCAGCCGCATCGCCAGACGGTGGCAGGCATGCAGCAACAGTTCCTGCCGCGCCTGCAGGCGGTGGCCGAGCGCATCAGCGCCCTGATGCCGCGTTGACGCCAATCCGAAGCCGACAAGGCGCCCACACGAGGCGTCCCAGAAACGACAAAGGCTCCGAACTGGAGCCTTTGTCTTGGGTGGAGAGGCCGAGGCCTCCCCATGCGCTCAGCGCATTCACATCACAGCCTTGATGGCCGCGGCCACGGCCTTGATGTTCTTGGTGTTCAGTGCGGCCACGCAGATGCGGCCCGAATCGACACCGTACACACCGAACTCGGCGCGCAGACGCTGCATCTGAGTAGCGTTCAGACCGGAGTAGCTGAACATGCCCTTCTGGCGGGTGATGTAGCCCAGGTCGCCTTGCACGCCGGCGGCGGTCAGCTCCTGAACCAGGGCCGCGCGCATGTCCTTGATGCGCACGCGCATCTCGGTCAGCTCGTCTTCCCACTGCTTGCGCAGCTCGGGCGAGTTCAGCACCATGGCCACCACGGTGGCGCCGTGCGTGGGCGGGTTGGAGTAGTTGGTGCGGATCACGCGCTTGAGCTGGCTCAGCACGCGACCGGCTTCTTCCTTGGACTCGCTGACGATGCTCAGGGCGCCGACGCGCTCACCGTACAGCGAGAAGCTCTTGGAGAAGCTGGTGGACACGAAGAAGTTCAGGCCGGCGTCCAGGAACTTGCCGATCACCTTGCCGTCTTCTGCAATGCCTTCGCCAAAGCCTTGGTAGGCCATGTCGAGGAAGGCCACCAAGCCGCGTGCCTTGACGGCCGCGATCACCTGATCCCATTCGGCTTCGGTCAGGTCGTAGCCGGTGGGGTTGTGGCAGCAGGCGTGCAGCACGATCACGGTGCCGGCTTCAGCCGCGTTCAGCGCAGCCAGCATGCCGTCAAAGTTGATGCCGCGCTTGGCTTCGTCGTAGTAGGGGTAGGTGCCCACAGTGAAACCGGCCGTCTCGAAGATGGCGCGGTGGTTTTCCCAGCTCGGGTTGGAGATCAGCGCTTGCTTCTTGCCGCTGACGTTGTGCAGGAAGTCGGCACCCAGCTTTAGGCCGCCGGTGCCGCCAATGGCCTGCGCCGTGACGATGCGACCATCGGTGACAGCAGCGTGTTCGGCACCGAACACCAGGCCTTGCACGGCCTTGTTGTAGGCGGCAATGCCCTCGATGGGCAGGTAGCCACGGGCCTTGGGGGCCGCAGCGATCTGCTGCTCGGCCGCAGCCACGCACTTGAGCAGGGGCAGCTTGCCGTTGTCGTCGGTGTAGACGCCCACACCCAGGTTCACCTTGTTGGGGTTGGTGTCGGCATTGAATTGTTCGTTGAGGCCCAGGATGGGGTCCCGGGGGGCCATTTCAACGGTAGCGAACAGCGAGGCCATGCGAGCAGTCTCCGGACGGTTGGGGTAATCTGATGAAAGGAAGACGAGGCCGACAGCGTCTTCCGTGCGCTTGTGGCGAACGAATGCCGTGTCGGGCAAACCCTTTATTTTAGCGAACTGCGACCCGGATGTCAGAACCGATTTCTCTTCAGACCCCCGACATGCCCTTGGGGCAGGGGGATGCGCCGCCTGCTCCGGGCCAATTCGTGCATTTTCCCGACTCCCCGTTCGAGCTGTATCAACCCTACCCACCAGCGGGGGATCAGCCAACGGCGATAGACCAGCTGTGTGAAGGCATCGAAGACGGCTTGAGCTACCAGACCCTGCTGGGCGTGACCGGCTCGGGCAAGACCTTCACCATGGCCAATGTGATCGCCCGGGAAGGGCGCCCGGCCATCGTGTTCGCGCCCAACAAGACCCTGGCGGCCCAGCTCTACGCCGAGTTCCGCGAGTTCTTCCCCAACAACGCGGTCGAGTACTTCGTCAGCTACTACGACTACTACCAGCCCGAGGCCTACGTCCCCCAGCGCGACCTGTTCATCGAGAAGGACAGCGCCATCAACGAGGCCATTGAGCAGATGCGCTTGAGTGCGACCAAGAGCCTGCTGGAGCGCCGCGACGTGGTCATCGTGGCCACCGTCTCGGCCATCTACGGCATAGGCAAGCCCGAGGACTACATGCAGATGGTCCTGATCGCCCGTGTGGGCGACAAGTACGGCCAGCGCGACGTCATCGCCCAGCTCATCCGCATGCAGTACAAGCGCAACGACGCCGACTTTGCGCGCGGCACTTTCCGCGTGCGTGGCGACACCATCGACGTGTTCCCCGCCGAGCACTCCGAGCTGGCCGTGCGCCTGGAGCTGTTTGACGACGAGATCGACTCCATCCAGCTGTTCGATCCGCTCACCGGCCGCATCCGCCAGAAGATTCCGCGCTTCACCATCTACCCGTCCAGCCACTACGTGACCCCGCGCGAGCGCGTGCTGGTCGCCATTGAAAGCATCAAGGAAGAGCTCAACCAGCGCGTCAAGGAGCTGGTGGGCATGGGCAAACTGGTCGAGGCCCAGCGCGTCGAGCAGCGTACCCGGTTTGACCTGGAAATGTTGCAGGAAGTCGGTCACTGCAAGGGCATCGAGAACTACACCCGGCACCTGTCGGGCGCGACGCCGGGTGACGCGCCCCCCACGCTGGTGGACTACATGCCGTCCGACTCCCTCATGTTCCTGGACGAAAGCCACGTCATGATCGGCCAGCTGGGCGCCATGTACAACGGCGACCGCTCGCGCAAGACCACGCTGGTGGAGTATGGCTTTCGCCTGCCCTCGGCCATGGACAACCGCCCGCTCAAGTTCGAGGAATTCGAGACCAAGATGCGCCAGGTGGTGTTCGTCTCGGCCACACCGGCGGCCTACGAGCAGCAACATGCCGGCCAGGTGGTCGAGCAGGTGGTGCGCCCGACCGGTTTGCTCGACCCCATCGTGGAAGTGCGGCCGGCGACGCATCAGGTCGACGATGTGCTGCAGGAAATCCGCATCCGCGTCGACATCAATGAGCGTGTGCTGATCACCACGCTGACCAAGCGCATGGCCGAACAGTTGACCGACTACCTGACGGAAAACGGCGTCAAGGTGCGCTACCTGCACTCCGACATCGACACCGTCGAGCGGGTCGAGATCCTGCGTGACCTGCGCCTGGGCACCTTCGACGTGCTGGTGGGCATCAACCTGCTGCGCGAAGGGCTGGACATACCCGAGGTGTCGCTGGTGGCGATCCTGGATGCCGACAAGGAGGGTTTTTTGCGCTCCGAGCGCAGCCTGATTCAGACCATCGGGCGGGCCGCGCGCAACCAGAACGGCCGCGCCATCCTGTACGCCGACAAGCTCACCGACTCCATGCGCAAGGCCATGGGCGAGACCGAACGTCGCCGCACCAAGCAGATCGCGCACAACGAAGCCCACGGCATCACGCCACGCACCGTCAACAAGAAGGTCAAGGAGCTGATCGACGGTGTCATGTCCAACGCGGCCAAGGACGACTTGCGTGCGGCCGAGGCGTTGTCGCGTTCGATGGAGGGTAGTGAAGCGTTGTCAGAGCGCGACCTCAGCAAGCGCATGAAGCAGCTGGAGAAAGACATGCTGGAAGCAGCGCGCAACCTGGAGTTCGAGCAGGCAGCCCGCCTGCGCGACCAGCTCGCCTTGCTCAAGGAGCAGGCGTTTGGGGCGGTGGTGCATGACCATGTGGCGAGGGCTGCGCAGCGCGCTTGATCCGTTGGCCGCTCGGTCTTTACTCCTGACGCCGTGTGACAAAGTTGTCATCGCTTGTTAACACGCGTTTCATAAGGCAATTGGATAGTTGGGCTAGCGCATTTCCGCTCTAACCCATCATTCATTGCACATCATGAGTAAATCGATTTCTGACAAGGTCGTGACCAACGACTCAGGTAACACGCCACTCAGTCTCGTCATGGAGGCGCATTTGTCTCGCCGCACTGTGACACGCGGTGGTCTTGCTGCTGCGATGGCGCTTTTCTCAGGTGTGGGGTTGACAGCATGTGGCGGCGGAAATTCGTCGCCAGCGGCCAGCCAGGGTGCGACACCGCCCCCCAAGCTCAAGCTTGGTTTTGAGTCGCTGCCCAACAGCATGACCGATGCGTGCGTTGTGCCGGCAGGATATGTGGCGCAGGTGCTGGGTGCATGGGGCACTCCTCTCAACAGCAATGCTGCAGATTGGAAAAACGATGGCACCAATACGTCGAACGACTTGCTGAACTCTACTGGCATGCACCACGACGGCATGCATTATTTCCCGCTGGAGGGCAGCTCGACCGAGGGCATTCTGGTGGTCAACCACGAATACATCGACCAGAGCACCCTGCACCCTGCCGGCGCCACGACGGTGGGCGGCAAGCGCCCAGCCGAAGAGGTGCGCAAGGAGATCAATGCACATGGCGTGGCCGTGATGCACATCCGCAAGACTGGCAGCAAATGGGACATCGTCAAGGACTCGCGGTACAACCGCCGCTTCACGTCTGCCACCCCGATGGACATTGCAGGTCCTGTCCGTGGCACGGACTCTGTGAAGACGCCTTTCTCGAACCTGGGCACGATGGTGCGTGGCACCAACAACAACTGCGGTAACGGGACCACGCCGTGGGGTACCTACATCACGGCTGAAGAAAACTGGGCAGCTTGTTTCGTCAACACTGGCACTCGGACTGCATCTCAAGTGCGAGATGGTGTGCAGGCGGCAGCAGGTCGTTATAAGTGGGAAACGGCCGCTGGAGATGTCTCCGAGCAGCAGGGCGAGTTTGCGCGTTTCAATGTGACTCCCTCCGGTGCAACGGCTCTGGATGACTGGCGCAATGAAGTCAACGGCTTTGGCTATCTGGTGGAAATCGATCCTTATGATCCCAACAGCGTGGCCACCAAGCGCACCGCCATGGGTCGCTTTGCCCACGAGGGCTCCGCCTACAGCCTGCCTCAAGCTGGCAAGCCTTTGGCTTTCTACAGCGGCGATGACAAGGCAGGTGAGTTTGTCTACCGTTTTGTTTCTGAAGCCAACTGGGATCCGGCCGATGCCAAGCGTACCGACCGCCTGGCGGTAGGCGCCAAGTATCTGGACAAGGGTACGCTGTACGTGGCTCGCTTCGATGCGAGCGGCGCTGGCGAATGGTTGCCTTTGACCTTGAGCAGCCCCAAGAAGGGTGGCGTCGGCACGCTGGCCGACGATTTCACCAGCCAGGCAGAAATCATCATCAGCACACGCATTGCTGCAGGTTTGGTGGGTGGGACGCCGATGGATCGTCCGGAATGGACGGCGGTTCACCCGTCTAACGGTGACGTCTATCTCACGCTGACCAACAACACCGGTCGCACCACCGCTGATGCGGCGAACCCACGGGCGCCCAACGCCAACGGCCACATCATTCGTTGGCATGACAAGGCTGATTCGAACAAGTTCAGCTGGGACATCTTCGTGTTCGGCTCATCCGCGACCGATGCTGAAAAGGCCATCAATTTTTCGGGACTCACGGCTTCGAACCAACTGGCCAGCCCCGATGGCTTGGCATTCGACGATCGTGGCATCCTGTGGATCCAGACGGACAACGGTCTCGATGGTGGCCGCAAGAACGACGTGGCCAGGGCGACGAACGACCAGATGCTGGCCGTCATTCCTGGTGCCCAGGCTGACGCAACTGGCACGGGTCCTGTCATCAACGCGTCGAACCAAGGTGAGCTGCGTCGCTTCTTTGTTGGCCCGAACGACGCGGAGATCACCGGTTTTGCTTTCACGCCGGACTACAAGTCGATTTTCATCAATATCCAGCACCCGGTGAACTGGCCTGCCTACGGCACCACGGATGCCACCGTGGCGCCGGCGCCGGCCTCGGTGCGTGCACGTTCTTCGACCGTGGTCATCCAACGTGCGGACGGTGGCCCGATTGGCGTCTAACTAGCCTGGTTCGGAGCACTTGATACGAAAGAGCCCTTCGGGGCTCTTTTTCATTGGCGCTCCGGCGTCATCCTCGGGTCAACCCTGACCTAAAGTTGACCAAAACAGTAGGAAAGCGTATAATCGACCCAAACACTCGGGATTGACCTTTCCCTGATCTGCCGGAGATCCCGGTGGGTCCAGCGCTGACCGACCCAGGGCCAGCGTGGGGCAACGTCCGATCCCGCATAAGGAGTTATGCCATGCGTTTGACCACCAAGGGCCGTTTCGCTGTAACGGCCATGATTGATCTGGCTTTGCGGGAGCACACCGGCCCCGTCGCCCTGGCTGCCATCAGCCAGCGTCAACAGATCTCGCTGTCCTACCTTGAGCAGCTGTTCGGCAAGCTGCGTCGCCACGAACTCGTCGAGAGCACCCGTGGTCCGGGCGGTGGCTATTCCTTGGGCCGCAAGGCCGAAGACATCACCGTGGCCGACATCATCGTCGCGGTCGATGAGCCCATCGACGCCACCGGTTGCGGCGGCAAGGAAAACTGCATGGGCGATGACGGCGGTCGCTGCATGACCCACGACCTGTGGACCAGCCTGAACAACAAGATGATCGAGTACCTCGACTCGATCAGCCTGCGCAAGCTGGTGGACGACCAGTTGGCCAAGGGCGTGTCGATCGAGGCGCAGCCCATCAAGCGCGCCATCTCGACCCAGCCTGTGGTCAAGCCCATCAAGATCACCGCGCCCAATTCCGTGTTCGCTCTCGGTGCAGCCCTGACCAAATAAGGGGCATCCGGCCCCCTCTGTCTCGGCAGAGGGTGGCGCGCCCTGATAATTCAGCCTCACTTCTGAGCGATCTCTTGTACCGCTTGCCTGCCGGGTCGCGTTGACCTGTCCGGCGCCAGCCATTGAGTCCCCACCATGGACATGACCCCGCATTTCCCTATCTACATGGACTACGGCGCGACCACGCCGTGTGACCCCCGCGTCGTCGACGCCATGATTCCCTGGCTGCGTGAGCACTTCGGCAACCCGGCTTCGCGCACCCACGCCTATGGCTGGGAAGCCGAAGCCGCCGTCGAGAAGGCCCGCCAGGAAGTGGCCGACCTGATCGGCGCCGACCCCCGCGAAATCGTCTGGACCTCGGGCGCCACCGAGTCCAACAACCTGGCCCTCAAGGGCGCGGCTCAGTTCTACAAGACCCGCGGCAAGCACATCATCACGGTCAAGACCGAGCACAAGGCCGTGCTCGACACCGTGCGTGAACTGGAGCGCCAGGGCTTCGAGGCCACCTACCTCGACGTCAAGGACGACGGTCTGCTCGACCTGGACGTGCTCAAGGCCGCGATCCGCCCCGACACCATCCTGATCTCGGTCATGTACGTGAACAACGAGATCGGCGTGATCCAGGACATCCCGACCATCGGCGCGCTGTGCCGTGAAAAGGGCATCATCTTCCACGTGGACGCGGCCCAAGCCACTGGCAAGGTCGACATCGACCTGGCCACCTTGCCCGTCGACCTGATGAGCCTGGCTTCGCACAAGACCTACGGCCCCAAGGGCATTGGCGCCCTGTACGTGCGCCGCAAGCCGCGTGTGCGCCTCGAAGCGCAAATGCACGGTGGTGGTCACGAGCGCGGCATGCGCTCGGGCACCTTGCCCACGCACCAGATCGTCGGCATGGGCGAAGCCTTCCGCATCGCCAAAGCAGAAATGGCCGAAGAGAACGCCCGCGTCAAGGCCCTGCGTGACCGCCTGCTGGCCGGCCTGCAAGGCATCGAACAGATCTTCGTCAACGGCGATCTGGACAAGCGTGTCGCTCACAACCTCAACGTCTCCTTCAACTACGTCGAAGGCGAGTCGCTGATCATGGGCATCAAGGGCATCGCGGTGTCTTCGGGCTCGGCCTGTACCTCGGCCAGCCTGGAGCCCAGCTATGTGCTGCGTGCCCTGGGCCGCAGCGACGAGCTGGCCCACAGCTCGTTGCGCATGACCATCGGCCGTTTCACGACCGAAGAAGAAGTGGACTTTGTCGTCACCACTCTGAAGGACCGCGTGGCCAAGCTGCGCGAGCTCTCGCCGCTGTGGGACATGTACAAAGACGGTATCGACATCAGCACTATTCAATGGGCGGCACACTGATGCTGCTGGCTACGGACTTCCGCAGTCACCGACGAGATTTGGAGTAACACCATGGCATACAGCGACAAGGTCATTGACCACTACGAACACCCCCGCAACGTCGGCTCCTTTGAAAAGGGCGATGACACGGTCGGCACCGGCATGGTCGGCGCCCCGGCCTGCGGCGACGTGATGAAGCTGCAGATCAAGGTCAACCCGTCCACTGGTGTGATCGAAGACGCGCGCTTCAAGACCTATGGCTGCGGCTCGGCCATTGCTTCGAGCTCGCTCGTGACCGAGTGGGTGCGCGGCAAGACGCTGGACGAAGCGCTCGACATCAAGAACACCCAGATCGCCGAAGAGCTGGCCTTGCCTCCGGTCAAGATCCACTGCTCGATCCTGGCGGAAGATGCGATCAAAGCCGCCGTCAACGACTACAAGACCAAACATGCAAGCTGATCAAGCCACCTCCGGCTCGTGCACCAGTGGGCCTGGCAACGGCCCCTTGGCCGAGATCGGTGCGGTCGATGCCACCATGTCCGTGGGCCTGACCGAGGCCGCCGCGCGCCACATCACCCGCTACCTGTCGCGTCGCGGCAAAGGTGTGGGCGTGCGCCTGGGCGTCAAGACCACGGGTTGCTCGGGCCTGGCCTACAAGATTGAATTCGCTGACGAGATCAACCCCGAAGACATCATCTTCGAGCAACGCGGCGTCAAGATCCTGGTCGACCCCAAGAGCCTGCCTTACATCGACGGCACTGAACTCGATTTCGTGCGCGAAGGCCTCAACGAGGGCTTCAAGTTCAACAACCCCAACGAGCGCGACCGTTGCGGTTGCGGCGAGTCTTTCCGCATCTGAGGCGCTTGACATGCCTTGCGTCGGATGAAGCCCCACCCTGTGGTGGGGTTTCGCCTTTTCAAACACCATGAACATCGACGCTGACGACTTCACCCTCTTGGGACTGCACAAGGGCTTTGCGCTGGAGCGCAGCCAACTGGACGCCGCCTGGAAGGCCTTGCAGGCACGGGTCCATCCCGATCGCTTTGCCGCCGAAGGTGGTGCGGCCCAACGCCTGGCCATGCAGTGGGCGGTGCGCGTCAACGAAGCGCATCAGCGCCTCAAGGACCCGCTCAAGCGCGCGGCCTACCTGTGCGAGCTCGCCGGTGTGCCCGTGCAGTCCGAGAGCAACACCGCCATGCCGGGTGCGTTCCTGATGCAGCAAATGCAGTGGCGTGAAGCCCTGGAAGAGGCCGACACCGCCGCCGAGGTCGAGACCTTGTCCGACGAGGTGCAGCTCGACCGCAAGGCCCGCATCGCCCGTGTGACCCACCTGCTCGATGTGGACGCCAACCCCACCCAGGCTGCGCAGGAAGTGCGCGCCCTGATGTTCATCGATCGCCTGCTTGAAGAGATCGATGCCCGCCTTGAACGCTACGAAGACGCCATCTGAAGACACGAACCGACCATGGCCCTGCTGCAAATTTCCGAACCTGGGCAATCGCCCGACCCCCACCAGCGCCGCATTGCGGTGGGCATTGACCTGGGCACCACACACTCTCTGGTGGCTTCGGTGCGCAATGGCATCTCCGAATGCCTGCCCGACCAGAGTGGCCGTGTGATCCTGCCCTCGGCCGTGCGCTACCTGCTCGATGACAAGGGCCAGACCCGCCGTCAGATTGGCTTTGAAGCGCTGGCCGCGCAAGCCGAAGACTCGCAAAACACCATCGTGTCGGTGAAGCGGTTCATGGGGCGTAGCCTGGCAGACCTGCCCGATGCGGGCCGCCTGCCATATCAGTTTGAAGACCAGCCGGGCATGGTCGCGATCCGCACCGTGGCCGGCGTGAAGTCGCCCATCGAGGTGTCGGCCGAGATTTTGGCCAGCCTGCGCCAGCGCGCCGAAGACACTTTCAACGACGACCTGTTCGGCGCCGTCATCACCGTGCCGGCGTATTTCGATGACGCACAACGCCAAGCCACCAAGGATGCGGCCCAGATGGCCGGTCTGAATGTGCTGCGCCTGCTCAACGAGCCCACCGCCGCCGCCATCGCCTACGGGCTGGACAACGGCGCCGAAGGTCTCTACGCCATCTACGACCTGGGCGGCGGCACCTTCGACATTTCGCTGCTGCAACTCAGTCACGGCGTGTTCGAGGTGGTCGCGACCAGCGGCGATTCGGCCCTGGGCGGTGACGACATCGACCACTTGCTGGCCGAGTACGCCCTGGCCCAGTCGCAGATGCAGGCCACCACACCGCAAGACAAGCGCACTGTGCTGGTCGCGGCGCGCCGCACCAAGGAAAAGCTCTCCACCGATGGCAGCGCGCACCTGTCGTGCGCCCTGTCGGGCGGCATGCTCTCGGTGACGCTGACGCGCGCCAAGCTGGCCGAGCTGGCCAAGCCGCTGATTGACAAGACGCTGGCCGTGGTCAAGCGCGTGCTGCGCGATGCCAAGGTCAAGGCCGACGAGGTCAAGGGCGTGGTCATGGTGGGTGGTTCCACCCGCATGCCCGCCGTGCGCGATGCTGTGGGCGGCTTCTTTGGTCAGCAACCCCTCACCGACCTGAACCCCGATGAAGTGGTGGCGCTGGGCGCCGCCATCCAGGCCAACCAGCTTGCCGGCAACAACGCGCAAGGCGAGCACCTGCTGCTCGACGTGCTGCCGCTGTCGCTGGGGTTGGAGACCATGGGTGGCCTGGTCGAGCGCATCATCCCGCGCAACACCCCGATCCCGTGCGCACGTGCTCAGGACTTCACCACCTTCAAGGACGGGCAGACCGCCCTGGCCGTGCACGTGGTGCAGGGCGAGCGCGAGCAGGTCGAACACTGCCGCTCGCTGGCCCGGTTCGAGCTGCGCGGTATCCCGCCGATGGCCGCCGGTGCCGCCCGCATCCGCGTGAGCTTCCAGGTCGATGCCGATGGCCTCTTGAGCGTGTCGGCCAAGGAGCAGTTGTCGGGCGTGGAAGCTTCGGTGGTCGTCAAGCCCAGTTATGGGCTGACCGATGACCAGGTGGCCCACATGCTGCGCGAAGGTTTCACCACTGCCGCCGCCGACATGAAGGACCGGGCCCTGCGCGAAGCCCGCGTCGAAGCCGAGCGCATGCTCGAAGCCACACGCACCGCCCTGGCGGCCGATGGCGACCTGCTGTCGCCCGAGCAGCGCGCTGAAATCGATGGCCTGATGGCCCAGATCGGCCAGCGCTGCGACCGCGGCGACCTGGAGGCGCTGGAAGCGGCCACCAAGGCTCTGGCCCACGGTACCGAAGGCTTCGCCGCCGAACGCATGAACCGCAGCATCCGCCAGGCTCTGGCGGGTCGCAAACTTGACCAGCTCTGATTCACCATGCCCATCATCAAGATCCTGCCCCACGCCAGCCTCTGCCCTGAAGGCAAGGAAATCACCGCGGCGCCCGGCACCAGCATCTGCGAAGCCCTGCTGGAAAACCACATCGAGATCGAGCACGCCTGCGACATGAGCGCAGCCTGCACCACCTGTCACGTGATCGTTCGTCAAGGCTTCAACAGCCTCAACGAGATGGAAGAGACCGAGGAAGACCTGCTGGACCGCGCCTGGGGGCTAGAGCCAGACTCCCGCCTGAGTTGCCAGGCCATCGTGGCCGGCCAGGACCTCACCATCGAGATTCCCAAGTACACGATCAACCACGCGCGCGAGAATCACTGATTCATTGCAGCAGGTGCTCCATGTCCCGACAGATCTTCCTGGATACCGAAACCACCGGCCTGAGTCCTGACTCGGGCGACCGCATCGTTGAAATCGGGTGCGTCGAGATGGTCAACCGTCGCCTCACCGGGCGGCATCTGCACTTCTACATCAACCCCGAGCGGCTCAACAGCGAAGACGCGGTGCGCGTGCACGGCCTGACCGACGAGTTCCTGGCCGACAAGCCCACGTTTGCGGCCTTGGTGGATCAGATCATGGACTACTGCGAAGGCGCGGAAGTCATCATCCACAACGCGGCGTTTGACATCGGCTTTCTGAATGCCGAGTTGGCGCGTTGCGGCCGGGGCAAGTTCACCGAGCAGATCAGTGGGGTGATCGACACCTTGTTGATGGCCCGCGAGATGTTCCCGGGCAAGTCCAACAACCTCGATGCCTTGTGCCGCCGTCTGGAGGTGGACAACTCGCACCGCACCTTGCACGGCGCCTTGATGGACGCCGAGTTGCTGGCCGAGGTCTACATCAACATGACCCGGGGTCAGGATGCCCTGTTGATCGAGGCGGAGGACGAGTCGGGCAATGAAGGGCAGGGCGCATTCGACGTGGCTGCCATCGACCTGCGCACCTTTGATCTGCCGGTGATTCAGCCCAGCCCCGAGGAAGCCGAAGCCTTTGACAAGGCGTTGCAAGATCTCGACAAAGCGTCCGGCGGGAAAAGTTTGTGGAAGTCGCTTGAAACCGTGCTATAGTTCAGGTCTTCGCTGATTGAGACAAAAAAATCAGCAACGCGGCAAGTCCCGAACCAGTTTCGGGCGGTTAGCTCAGCGGTAGAGCACTGCCTTCACACGGCAGGGGTCGCAGGTTCGAACCCTGCACCGCCCACCAAGAAAATCAAGCACTTAGCCTAACGGCTAGGTGCTTTTTTTTTGCCCGTACGGACAATGTACGGATAGTGCCTTTTGAGAATGGCCTTATCGGGGCGGCTTTTCCGTGTCGCATCAGGGCATCAGGCTGGCGCTGATTGCCACCCTCACGCGGGATGCGTGAAAGCGCGAACCTTAAGTTTGCTCATGATTTCCCCTCTCGCGCGCGCACGCGGGCGATGCGTGCAGAAACCCCGCCTCTCATGTGTACGGCTTCGCAGATACCCTTCAAGTCCCGTAGCAGGGAGACTTTCAGAGCCTTCGGGCTTTGGCTGTCTTGAAGGCTCATCGTGGTGGTACACGTTGGGCCTTCTCCTTTTGTGGACTTCGGTAAGTCCACCCGGACAACTCTATCAGAATAACCAAGCAAACCGTAGGGTTATTGTTTTGGTGTGCTTCTCAGGGGCGCAAGTGTCGCGTTTCGTCGTGGTCTGCGCTTCGCCTTTTTCCTCGGTCTCAGGGGCTAAAACGCCTTCTGCAAGGGGGCGCTCCCTAGGGCGGATGTGGCCGGGGAAGCTGTCCACCTAGTTCTTGACCCAGCCGACGAACGAGTTTTCGTTGGGGTTGTGGCGGTTCTTGTCCAGGTCCTTGTCGCGGTTCTCGGGCAGGTTCTTGTCGGGCTGGGTCACAGCATCGCCGTCTTGTCCATGAGCGCACGGGTCTTGTCGACGCGCAGGTGCCCATAGTTCGCGTCAATCATTGCCGTGGACGTGCCCGCGATCTTGGCGACTAGGTGGGAATCCATGCCCCCGGCGATCAGTTCCGTGATTGCGCAGTGACGCAGGGTGTACATCACCGTCTTATCAGGCAGGCCAGCGGCCACCACAGCGGCCTTGAATGGCTTTTTCCATGCGTCCTTGTTCCACCGCTTGCCGAAGCCGTCAGGGATCAATGGCGCGGCTCCTATGCGGTCTTTGGTCGCTGTCTTGAAATGCTCGATTGCCACCGTCGACAGGGGCACGGTGCGGGCCTCGGTCTTGCTGATACGGATGGTCAGCGTTCCTGTGATCTTGTCGAAGTCGGCCACGTCGCACCCGGCCAGTTCACCAGGGCGGATGCCGGTAAGGAGTAGGGCGGTCACCAGTTCGCGCAGGCCAGCGCCACACTGAGCCACCAGCTTTCTGCGCTCGTCGGTGTTCAGGAAAATGGTTCGTCGCTTGCCCACCTTTTCAAACGCGGTCACTGTCTTCCATGCGTCGTCTGAGGATGTGAGGCGGTCACGGTGCGCAAGGTTCAGTGCGGCTTTGAGGGCGGCAAGGTTCCGGTTAGTCGAATCCTTGGCGCGTCGCACGGTGTCGTCGTCGAAGTCGTCACCCTTGGGAATCTGACCATCACGCCATGCACGCACCTTGATGGTGTTCAGCTTGTCTAGCGTGATCTTGCCGAAGGCGGTTCCGTAGACCAGTCGCTTGAATCTGCCCTCGGCATCCTTTGCAGCGTCCTCACCCTTTGCCGTTCGTTGGTGCTTGACGTAGTGCTCACAAGCGGCCTGCACCGTGGGGGCCTTGTCGGTCACGCCAGCGTCAACCCGTCCAGCCCATGCCAGTGCGGCCTTCTTGGCGTCGTCGTACAGGTCGTGGTGGCCTAGGGCTTGGTAGGTCTTCTTGGTGCCGTCTTGGCGTCGGGCAATCCAGGTGCCCACGTTGTCGCTCATCACCCGAAAGCCCAGATACAGGCCAATCTCCACGCGCACCCAATAGGGTTCACGCCGTGGGGTGAGCTTGCTGCGTTCGGTCTTCTTGCTCAGGTCGTGTGCCACTTGATGCCCCTGCTTTTATCCGTACGGACAATGTACGGACAGTCATCATAGGACATGGGTGGACGAACATGCCTTTATTCATGGGGGTTGTAGAGGGGAGCAGGACAAACGCGCACCCTAAAAAACACTGTTTCCCGCCTTCACACGGCAGGGGTCGCAGGTTCGAACCCTGCACCGCCCACCAAGCATATAAAGCCTCACAAGTCCTTGATTTGTGAGGCTTTTTGCTTTGCGACGAGCCCCACGCTCGTTCCCGGAAGCCCCCGGAAATGCCCGTTTGGCTGGTCTGTTGGTGCATTTGCGCCAAATTTGCGCCAATCGCTCCCGAGTCACTCAACAACGACTAGAACGGAGTTCACATGGCATCTATCAATCAAAGGGAGCCATGGGGCGCAAAGGCCTGGGCGAGCAGGGCGTTGAAGGTGGCTTGGGCCTGCATCAATGCTGTTTGCTGTTGGGCTTGAATCGATCTTGCCGAGTTGATGAGCTCGCCAAATCGGCGCTGGTCTTCAAGCTTGGCAATTGGCAAATCGAGCTCGAACAACTTGGTCTGCGAGATGTTGCGCATGGAGTCGCTTGTGCCAGATGCCAACTTGCTGAGTTGCTGAGTTGCTGGCGTACAGCTTTCGATTGAAACAGCGCCCACATGTAGGAGGGGACGACTTCCTCTTTCCATACAAAGCGCCACAGCTTGTCTGGCAGCAAGGTGCTACCGTTGGTGTGTTCAACCAAGGCTGTTGCGCCGACCAACTCGCTTGTATTGGCGCGCGAAAACAGCATGTCACCCACACGCACGAAATGCTGTGTTGGCGGCACGTAGTCGTTGGGGCAGGCTTGCACTCCGACTCGACATACGTGCCAGACGTGACGGCGCTCACCTTGAGAATGCGCAGGTTACTGGCTTCGCAGTCTCCAGCCTGAATGTTCTTGCCGCCTTCAAATTTGGCGACCACATCCTCCACCTTGCGAATCGACAGCTGCTTTGGATTGGTGAGCGGATCACCAAACATGTCGATGAAGATGGCTGGCGCGACAGAGTCACCCCCTGGTTACCGCACTCTACCCCAAGGGGTGTGCTCGCAGCAGTGATGGCTTGCTACATTTCCACAAGAATTCAAAAGGGGGATGTGAATGAGGCCTCTCATCGTCATCGGTGACCGTACCGACCATGGCGGCGTGGTCATTGGTGCCACCATGACCACAGACACGCACGGCAAGCGTCTGGCGCGTGTCGGTGACAAGGTTACCTGCCCGAAGAAGGGGCACGGCACCACCGTGATCGTCACGGGTGACCCAACCATGATCGTCGACGGGGCGCCGGTGGCCAGGCACGGCGACAAGTGCGCTTGTGGCGCGACGTTGATATCAAGTCAGATGGTGTCACGCATTGGCGAGGGGAGCGTGGGGTCGGCTACACCCCATGCTGCCAGCGTGGCGCCTGTTGCCGAGAGCAAGCGCCTTGGGTTTCTCAGCTCATTTCTGCCCGAGAACCATGAGTACGACATTCACTTTCTGGTGCGTGATGAGGTCACGGGCGAGCCTTTGACCAAAGTCTCGTATCGCATTACGTTGGAAGATGGCCGCTCGGTTTCAGGGGTAACGGATGAAAACGGACTGACTGAGAGAGTCGGCTCAAGAACAAAGCAGAAGGCAACTTTGGAGGTGCACCATCATGGCGACAACAGTGACTGCGGAGCTGACGCCCAGAACCGATACGACGCCTGCTGTTACTGACGTCCCAGCTCGCGACAGGAGCGGCCCACATTGGGTGGCGCGTTTTCCGGGGAGCGCCAGTCTTGATGATCTGGAGCCAGGGTTTCGCGCAAATTCCGTGGCGTTCATCAATGCAATCAAGGCTTGTGGCGCCAGCGTCAGAATTGCTGCGACCTACCGACCTCTCGAGCGTGCTTACATGATGCATTACAGCTCCAAGATTGCCCGTGGGATGATTGCAGCCGATAAGGTGCCAGCGATGGATGGTGTGAACATTGACTGGGTTCACGATACGCCCGATGCCTCTAAGAAGGCTGCTGCAGCGATGGCCAAGGCCTTCACGATTGTTTATCCGCCAGCTTTGATTTCACGCCACACGGAGCGAGCTGCGATCGATATGAAGGTATCCGGCATTGTGGGAAAGACCATCAAGGATGCATCTGGAAATGACGTTGAGATCAAGAAGGCAGACGACTTGCATGCCGTCGGCGCCACCTTTGGCGTTCGCAAGCTGGTTTCGGACCCTCCGCACTGGTCAGACAATGGTCGCTAAACACGTTCTGGCGCTGTTCCTTGGGGCTTGTTTGTCAACTGCAACGCATGGCGCTGAGTTCGGCTTGGTGCAGCTGGACGGGGCAGGGCACGTCATCTTGATCCTGGGGGGCAAAGTGCAACCCGGTTCAAAGATTTCCTTTCAGTTCGAACGAAGTGAAGGTGGTCCCGGGTGTTGCAAAGAATTGCTGAGCCAGGACTTGGTCGAGATTGACTCGACAGAACTCCTTGCGTCAAACGAGGTGGCCGAAGACGCGGTGTGGGCCTATCGCGCGCGCATTCCCAAACTTTGGGCTGTTTCGCCGTTCATCGGTGCGGCATACATTGGCAAGTCGCAGCTTGTGCACGGTCGCGGCGAGCTTCTCGAAGCCAGGGATGTTTCTGGACGAATGCGCAGGGCTCGCATTTGTGTCAGCCAAGAGGGCATCCACTTGATCGAAAGCGTGGGCAAGGCAGTGCGGACACATCTCTACTTGAGTGTCGGATACGAGATTGAAAAGCCCACTTGCAGGTGATGCGTATCAGCGTGGGCCTCGCCCGGCCGCCTCCACCACCGCACGCGGATACTCTCGCTCCAGCGCGGCCAACTCCTCATCGCGCTGCTGCGTACTCCAGCCTTGCACCGACAGAATCTGCTGTCGGGCCAGTTGGTAGCGTTGCACTTGCTCCTCCTGCCCGTACAAGGCTTCCTTGAACTCGCTGCCCAGAAACTGCTCTCGCAAGGCACTGGCTTGCTGCAGTTGCAGGATGGCGGCCAAGCCGGGCTCCACATTGGGGGCTGGCGTCGGCTGGGTTTGCGTGGCCCTCAACGCATCCTGGTAGGCCGCGTAGCGCGTCATCAGGTCGACGGCCTCACTCAAGGCGGGTTCGCGCAAGTGGGCTTGGGCGGCTTCCTTGAACTGGGCGGCGATCACCTCGGGCGCAGCGCGCGGGCGTTCTGTCAAAAAGGTGTTCAGCACATCGCGGGTGCTGCCCGACAGTTGCAGGCGGCCATCCGGCAGGGTGTGCAATTGGTCCAAGGTTGCCGGTGTGCGCGCGGCACTGCCGGCGGTCTCCCACGGAAAACGGTTCTCCGGCGCGGTCGGCGTGCCACGCGAGGTCGTGGTGCCGCCCGGCAGGCCGGAGGCGTCATCGCTTGAGGGCGAGTCCGGCCACATCAGCACCGCTACAAGCAGCAGCACCAAGGCAGAGAGGGCAGCGACAAAAGTTTTGTTCATGACATGTGCACAGGGCCCGGCGCCGTTGAGCAACGACACCGGGCCCTGCAATTTCTACCACTGAGACAAGTTCAGATCAATTCAGGGTGTTGGCGGGCACCACCGGCAGCACGATGCTGGAGGGGTGCTCCGCGCTGTTGAGAATGACCGTGGTGTTGCCATTGGCGTTGGCCTGGTTCGGCAGCGGCCACACGCCTTGCGCCTGGTTGCTGGCGCTGATGGCCACGCGCAGCTTGTGGCCGGCGCGGATCAGGGCTGCATTCGGGAAGATCTCGACCGGCACCAGCATGGGTTTGCCCGGCACCACGGCCTGGGCCGACGCGGCTGTGAACGGATGCCAAGGCTGGATCATCACGCCGTTGACGTAACGCGAGCGGCTGGTGTCCACCGCACGGTAGCGGGCCGACATCAGGCCGGTGCTGATCGGTGTGGCCACGCCATCAGGAGAGACACTGTCCACGCGCACGGCGAGGGCTGCGTCGGTCTGGGTGGTGGTGATCCACACGTCGGCCTGAATCGGGCCGTTCAGGTACAGGTCGGAGCCCAAGGCAGGGGTCTCGTAGATGGCGGCATTTTGAGCCGTCTCCACCTTGGTGGCGTCCTTGTAGCAAGAGCCACCCAGGATGCCGCCAATACCCAGGGTCCACTGGTCGTAGCTGCTCGAGCACTTGCTGCCGTCATTGAGCGTGACCTCGGCCTTGACCGCATCGCCGTTGCGCGAGACGCTCACCACCGGAGCCTTCGGCTCCGTCACCGAGGCGCCCACTTCGGTCGAGGTGGGGGCCTGCGCGCTCAGGAGCTTGCCTTCACGCAGGAACATGCGTTGGGCCGACATCTGCGGGTGCGGCCAGTCGGTGGCGCGGGCGTAGCGCTCGGCAGAGCCGGTGCCATAGCCCTGCACATACTGGGTCACGTTGGGCATGGCAGCGGCGCCGGTGTTCTTGCCCTTGAGGTACTGGTCAAACCATTGCAGCAGCAGGTGGCGGCCCTTGGGGACCCCATCTGCACCACCGATCAGCTTCATGATCGAGCCCACATGCGAGCCGGGCAGCACCATCAGCTTGGTGTTGGCGTTGCGCTTGACTTGCTCGTACAGCAGGGGCACGTCACGCTGGAAGATGTCGTTGGTACCGCCGACCAAGAAGGTGGGCACCTTGATCTGGTTGGCGCCTTCGATCGGCGAGCGCACCGACCAGAACGAGCCGTCGTCGGTGGAAATGCCGACCTGACCGGCCAGACCGTTGTTCACGGTAGGCAGGTACCAGCTGTCAATGGCGTTGATGTGTTGCTGGTTGGCCAGTTTGATGGTCGAGGCCAGCTTGGGGTTGAGCAGTTGCTCGACGGTGTTGAGTGCGCCCACGCTCAGGCCGTGCGTCAGCGGCAGCCAGATGCTGAGGAACTGTGCGTTCAGCATGCCGCCCACGCCGACCACGCCACGGTAGGCGTCGCCCATGGGCACGGCGGCAAACACGGCCTTGACGGCGGGGTGTTGCTGCTTGGCGGTGAGCATGCTGGTGATGCCCAAGTAGGAGGTGCCGGCCAGGCCCAGGTTGCCGTTGAACCAGGGCTGCTGGGTGACCCACTTCACGGCCTCGCCGTAGGCTTGCTGTTCGGCCTCGCCGATCAGCTGCGTCTCGCCGGTGGACATGCCTGTGCCCCAGGCGTCCACGGCCACGGTGATGTAGCCGCGGCGGATCATGTAGTCGTCCTTGCCACCGATGATCAGGGTGGTGTCGCCCGAGGCGATGCTGCCCAGGATCTGGCCCACGCCGTTGCGATAGGCGGTCTGCGTCAGGATGACGGGGAACTTGCCGGAGACCTGTTGGCCCCAGATGTTGGCCGGCACGGACACGCGCACCGACAGCTTGTCACCCGTGCTGGTGGTGATGTACTGCAGCGGCAGCGAGATGGCGCGCGGGTGGTCGGCGTCGCGGTCGTAGGTGGACCAGTTGACGTAGGGGTTGGTGGTCGTGGGGGCGTTGGCCTGGCTCAGCGTGCCGCGGGTGCCCAGCGTGGTGGTCTGCGCCACGGCGCTGGTCAGGGCGCCAGCCATGAGGCAACTGGCAAGGGCGGCGAGCGCGAGGGGGCGCAAAGTGCGTGTACGGAGGTCCATGAGGTCCTTTCAGCGAGAAATGTGACTTTGTACCGAGTCACATTCAAGGGGGCCTCCGTGTAATCCCCCGAAATGCCCCGTTCGAGGGGGACTCGCAACTGACAGCAAGGGTGAAAAGGTGAGCCTTGGCGACGCGAGAGATGCGTTGACGCATCTCTTGGGGCTCAGTGAGGTGCAGAGACGCGCGGGTACACCCCGGTTCGGCCAGGATGTGAGAGCACCCATTGCCACAACTGCACATCGCGCGCGCGGAAGGCGCCCGCGCAGGAGAGCAGGTAGTAGCGCCACATGCGATGGAAGCGCTCGCCGAGTTGCTCGGCAAAGCGAGGCCAAGCGTCTTCGAAACGCTGGTGCCAGGCCATCAGAGTCCGGTCGTAATCGGCGCCGAAGTTGTGCAGGTCTTCCACCACGAAGCGCCGCTCGCAGGCGTGGCCGATCTGCGCGATGGTGGGCAGCTCGCCATTGGGGAAGATGTACTTGTGGATCCACGGGTCGGTGCCGTGTCCAGGCTCGTTCCGTCCGATGGTGTGCAGCAGGAACAGCCCACCGGGCGCCAGGCAGCGCTTGGCCACGCTCATGTACGCGTCGTGGTTCTTGTGGCCCACATGCTCGAACATGCCCAGACTGACGATGTGGTCAAAGCGCTCGCTCAAGCCTCGGTAGTCCATGAGGCGGAATTCAACCGGCAGGCCCTCGCACAACTGATGGCCCAGCGTAGCTTGCTCGGCCGAGATGGTCACGCCGGTACAGCGAACGCCATGGCGTGCGGCAGCGTACTTCATGAAGCTGCCCCAGCCACAGCCAATGTCAAGCACATGCATGCCGGCTTGCAGGCCCAGCTTCTGGCAGACGAGCTCCAGCTTGTGTTCCTGGGCCTCGTCCAGGTCGCGGGCGCCTTCCCACAGGGCGCAGGTGTAGGTCATGCGGCGGTCGAGCATGGCCGTGTAAAACGCATTGCCGAGGTCGTAATGCTGTTGGCCGACCTGCCAGGCGCGGTGCTCGGTCTGCAGGTTCAGCCAGCGGGCCCGCAGGTGATGCCAGGCGGTGCTGAGGCTGCGCACGCGTGAGGCCATGTCGGCGCGCAGCAGGCGGTCAAAGAGCTGGTCGAGCTGCTGACAGGTCCACAGACCGTCCATGTAGGTCTCGCCCAGCCCCAGATTGCCGTGGGCCAGGACACGCTCGGGGACGCCTTCGCCCAGCAGTTGCAGATCCCAGGGCCGCTGCCCGTCCAGGCGCACATCCGCGCTGGCCAGCAGGGCCGCCAGATGACGGTGCGCTGCATTGTCCCAGCTGTGGATGGGCTGCGGGGCGCGCGCGAGGTCGTGTTGGGCCATGGGAATCACCCTGACGTGCGATACACGGGTGCATTGCAGCAACGATGGCCCGTGGCGTCAAGGGGGCGGGTGTGCGGAGCGTGTGTGGCGGCCAATGACAGCGACAATGCTTTCTGCGAAAGTTGCGCCACACCTATCTCATCCAACCCGCTTTCTCGACACATGGATCCTCTCCGCGCCGACCGTCTCCTGGCCATCGTGGCCCTGACTCTTCTCGGAGTCGGCTGTGTCTATGTGCTGTGGCCCTTCATGAGCTCGCTGGCCTGGGCGGCCATTCTGGCGTCAACCTGCTGGCCCGCGCTGCTGTGGCTGGATCGCCTGTTGAAAGGGCGGCGGGTGATGGCGGCCAGTCTGGTCACGGCCTTGATCACCCTGGTCGTGTTGGGCCCGGTGACGGCGCTGGCTTTTGGATTGGCCGACAACATTGCGCAAATGGGGCAGGGTGTTGCCAACTTGATGAACAGCGGCTTGCCCGATGCGCCGGCCTGGTTGCGAAAACTGCCGCTGGTTGGCGACTCTCTCTTTGAGTACTGGCAGCGCCTGGCGCACGATGGCAAGCGCCTGATGGTTGAGCTGAGCAAGCTGGCCGATCCGGCGCAGAAGCTGGCTCTGGACACTGGGCGGGTGGTGGGCAAGGGTGTGATCGATCTGGGGTTGTCGGTGTTCCTGGCCTTCTTTCTGTTCCTGCACGGGGAGTCGCTGGCGTTGCGCTTGCGCGTGGCGCTGTCACGCCTGGCCGGCGCACGCGCGGGCTACCTGATCGACATCACCCAGGGCACGGTCAACGGGGTGATTTACGGCATCCTCGGCACAGCCTTGGCCCAGGGGGTGCTGGCCGCCATCGGCTTCCTGGTCGCGGGCGTGCCGGCGGCCATGCTGCTGGGCGTGGTGACCTTCTTCTTCTCGGTGATCCCGGTGGGCCCACCCCTGGTGTGGGGCGGGGCCGCCATCTGGCTGTTCCAGCAAGGCGAGCTGGGCTGGGCGGTGTTCGTGGCGGCCTGGGGCTTTTTCCTGGTCAGTACCGTGGACAACGTCATCAAGCCCTTCATCATCAGCCGCGGCTCGCGTCTGCCCTTTGCGGTGGTGCTGCTGGGGGTGCTGGGCGGCGTGCTGGCTTTCGGCGTGATCGGCGTCTTTCTGGGGCCGACATTGCTGGCGCTGGGTTACCGTCTGCTCAATGAGTGGACGACTTCTGCCAACCCTGACTCCGTCGCATGAGCGCGTGAGCGATCGGGGGCGGGCGTGCGTGCCAGCACCCAGGCTGAGACGCTCCTTGCCCCCGCCTCCCGCAGCGTGTGGGCGACCTCGTTCAAGGTGGCGCCGGTGGTGAGTACATCGTCGACCACGGCAATGTGGCGGCGTTGAATGTGGGGCAGGGCGGTCTCCGGCACCTCGAAAGCCCCCGCAATCTGAGCGCGCCGCGCCTCGGCATCCAGGCTCATGAGTCGCTCGGTGTGCCGGGCGCGTTGCAACACATCGTGGCGCGTGGGGTGCCGCAGGCTGGCCGACAGGTGCTGTGCGAGCAGCCAGGTCTGGTTGTAGCCGCGCTCCAGCAGGCGAGTGCGCGACAGGGGAACCGGGACGATCAGGTCGACCCTGTGAGGGCGCTGTGCGATGGCTTGCTGCATGAGTCCGGCCAGTGGCCGTGCCAGTGCGGTGCCTTCCTGAAACTTGAGGCGAGACAGCACGCCCATCCAGGGGGCCGCGTAGTCCAGGGCGGCAATGGCCCGGTCAAACTCAGGTGACTGGTCTTCGCAAGCGGGGCAGACCCCATCGGCGACGTGGCCCCGCAGGGCGATGGCGCAGCGCACGCAGCGCGGCACCGGGCGCAGCCAACGGTCCACGCAGGCTTGACACAGGGGCTGAGCCTGCCACTGGCTGCACATCAGACAAGTGGTGGGAAGGTGGGTGGGCAGACCGCAGGCGCTCAGCCAGGCGCGCAGGCGAGAAGCCCCGGGTGACAGCACGGTTGGCATGGGCTCAATATACTGATGCATCCCGAGCGTGCGCCATCGCCCGCAGTGGGGGCTTCAGCGCCTTTTCATCCCATGTCCGACTCTTCTTCTGCCGCCGTTTCGGCCTCGCCCGCCTGCGCTCCCCACCGGCGCGCCCTGCAGCGCCAGACGCGTCGCCTGGCCGCCTTGCCCGAAGCCCCCTGGCTCCATCAGGAAGCAGCGCGCCGCCTCGCGGCCAAGCTGGCGCCCATTCGCCTGCAGCCCCAGGACTGGATCGACTGGTCGGCCTTTCTGGGGGCTGGCGCTGAGTTGGTGCAGGCGCAGTACCCCCAGGCGCAGCGCTGGGTGGTCGAGCCCTCGGGCGAGCTGGCGCAGCGCAGCCAGGCCCAACTGGCACAGACCGCCCCGCGCGATTGGCGCAAGCTGTGGCGGCGCGAGGTGCCGCAGGCCCATGTGGAGCCCGTGCCTGCCGATGCGCCGTGGCGCCGCGACGGCGCCGATGGCGCGCAGATGCTCTGGGCCAACATGACCCTGCACGCCAGCGCCGACCTGCCTGGCCTGATGCGCCGCTGGTATGAGCACCTGGCCATCAACGGCTTTCTGATGTGCTCCGGCCTGGGGCCCGACACCGCCCGCGAACTGCGCGCCGTGTACGCCGCGCTGGGCTGGCCCTTGCCCACCATCGACTTCATTGACATGCACGACCTGGGCGACGAGCTGGTGCAGGCCGGTTTTGCCGATCCGGTGATGGACATGGAGCGCCTGACCCTGACCTGGGAAACGCCAGAGGCCCTGTTGGCCGAACTGCGAACCTGGGGTGGCAACGTGGCCCAAGGCCGCTTTGCCGGTTTGCGGACGCCGCGTTGGCGTCAGCGCCTGCTCGACGCCCTGCGCGAGCGCCTGATGCGACCCGACGGCCGCTTGGGGCTGACCGTCGAGCTGGTGTACGGCCACGCCATCAAGCCCACGCCGCGCATCAAGGTGGAGGCCGAGGCCCGTGTGTCCCTGCAGGACATGAAACGCATGATCCGCCAGGGCGACAAGCCGGGCTGACACAAGTCGTCACAGGGTGATGCATTCCCATGCAAACCACGGGTAATTCATAGCATGGAATCGCGCATTCCCGGTTGAGGTAGCGCAAGTCGCTGACTAGAATGAGTTGAACACCTTGCGTTGCACAACTATACGCAGGGTGGGTCGGTGTACGGCTTCAGGGTGATCCCAGGGCCGTGTACGGGTCCGTGAGGACCCCGTTCAACCACGACGAGTCAACACATGAGCTATGTGCCCGGGTTTGCAGTTCGTTCGTTTGGATCTTGGGCACAGCGCCTGTCTTCACTGAGTCGCCCACTCGCTGGCTGGTTGTTCCTCCTGATGGCGCAGGCCAGTTGGGCTGTCAATGATCTGCCCGGGGGGCCTGCCGTTCGGCAACTCGACCTGCACCCGCCGGTCACGCGCATCGCCGCCGAGCAGCAATGGCTGCACTACATGATGCTGTACATCTGCGGCGCCATCTTCCTCGGCGTGTTTGGCGTGATGTTCTACGCCATCTTCAAGCACCGCAAGTCCAAGGGCGCCAAGCCCGCCACCTTCCACGAATCGACCACGGTCGAAATCATCTGGACGGTCATCCCCTTCATCATCGTGATCGGCATGGCCCTGCCCGCGACCAAGGTGGTGGTGGCCCAGAAAGACACCACCAATGCCGACCTCACCATCAAGGCCACCGGCTACCAATGGAAGTGGGGCTACGACTACCTGAAGGGCGAGGGCGAGGGCATCTCGATGCTTTCCACACTGGACGCCTCACAGCGCGCCTTGTCGGATGCCGGCACACCGCAGGGAGACAACTACCTGCTCAAGGTGGACAACCCGCTGGTGGTGCCGGTGGATCGCAAGATCCGCATCATCACCACGGCCAACGACGTGATCCACTCCTTCATGGTGCCGGCCTTTGGCATCAAGCAGGATGCGATCCCCGGCTTCGTGCGCGACACCTGGTTCCGCGCTGAGAAGGTGGGCGACTACTACGGCCAGTGCGCCGAGCTGTGTGGCAAGGAACACGCTTACATGCCCATCCATGTGCGGGTGCTGGGCGCCGAAGACTACGCCGCCTGGGTGGCCGAGCAGCACAAGGCCATGCAGGCCAAGGCCGATGATCCCAACAAGGTCTGGACGCAAGACGAGTTGCTCGCTCGCGGCGAGAAGGTCTACGCCGCCAACTGTGCCGCCTGCCATCAGCCCAACGGCAAGGGCGCCGGCGCCATCAAACCGCTGGACGGCTCGGCGGTGGTGCTGGACGCCGACCAAGGCAAGCAGATCCATGTGCTGCTCAACGGCCAGAACAACATCATGCCGGCCTGGCGCCAGCTGTCGGACACAGAGATCGCTGCGGTGATCACGTACACCAAGAACCACTGGTCCAACAAGACGGGCCAAACCGTACAGCCCGCCGAGGTGATGGCGGCGCGCAAGTGAAGCAGGCCCCGCGCCTTACAGGATCAGGAAAGGACCATTCATGAGCGCAGTTCTGGATCACGCCGGCCACGGTGAGCATCCCCACGATGACCACGGCCATCCGCACGGCTGGCGGCGCTGGGTGTTTGCCACCAACCACAAGGACATCGGTACGCTGTACCTGCTGTTCTCTCTGACCATGCTGATGATCGGCGGGGTGCTGGCGCTGGGCATCCGGGCCGAGCTGTTTCAGCCCGGTCTGCAACTGGTCAACCCCGAGTTGTTCAACCAGCTCACCACCATGCACGGCATCATCATGGTGTTCGGGGCCATCATGCCGGCCTTCGTGGGCATGGCCAACTGGATGCTGCCGCTGCAGATCGGCGCTTCCGACATGGCCTTTGCGCGCATGAACAACTTCAGCTTCTGGCTGATGATCCCGGCCGCCTGCTTGCTGGTGGGCTCCTTCTTCATGCCCGGCGGGGCCCCCGCTGCCGGCTGGACGCTGTACGCGCCCTTGACCCTGCAGATGGGCCCGTCGATGGACGCCGGCATCTTCGCCATGCACCTGCTGGGCGCCTCGTCCATCATGGGCTCGATCAACATCATCGTGACCATCCTCAACATGCGCGCCCCTGGCATGACGCTGATGAAGATGCCGATGTTCGCCTGGACCTGGTTGATCACGGCCTACCTGCTGATCGCCGTGATGCCGGTGCTGGCGGGCGCCATCACGATGACGCTGACCGACCGCCACTTTGGCACCAGCTTCTTCAATCCGGCCGGTGGCGGTGACCCGGTCATGTATCAGCACATCTTCTGGTTCTTCGGTCACCCCGAGGTCTACATCATGATCTTGCCGGCCTTCGGCATCATCAGCCAGATCGTGCCGGCCTTCGCCCGCAAGCGCCTGTTCGGCTACACCTCGATGGTGTACGCCACCGCCTCCATCGCCATCCTGAGCTTCATCGTGTGGGCGCACCACATGTTTGCCACCGGCATGCCGGTGACGGGCCAGCTCTTTTTCATGTACGCCACCATGCTGATCTCGGTGCCCACGGGCGTGAAGATCTTCAACTGGGTGGCCACCATGTGGCGGGGCTCCATGAGTTTCGAGAGTCCGATGCTGTGGGCGGTGGGCTTCATCTTCGTGTTCACCATGGGCGGCTTCACCGGTCTGATCCTGGCCGTCGCCCCCATTGACATCCAGGTGCAGGACACCTATTACGTGGTGGCGCACTTCCACTATGTGCTGGTGGCTGGCTCGCTGTTTGCGCTGTTCGGGGCCTTCTACTACTGGGCGCCCAAGTGGACCGGGGTGATGGTGCCGGAGTGGAAGGGCAAGCTGCACTTCTGGTGGTCGCTGATCGCGTTCAACGTTACCTTCTTCCCCATGCACTTTCTGGGGCTGGCGGGCATGCCGCGTCGTTACGCTGACTACCCCATGCAATTCGCCGACTTCAATGCGATCGCCTCGGTGGGGGCCTTCGCCTTCGGTTTCGCGCAGGTGTACTTCATCTTTGGCGTGCTGATTCCAGCCATGCGTGGCAAGGGCGAACCGGCCCCGGCCAAGCCCTGGGACGGCGCGGAAGGTCTGGAGTGGGAGGTGCCCTCACCCGCGCCCTTCCACACGTTCGAAACGCCACCCAAGCTCGACCCGTCGGCCACGCGTGTGGTGGGCTGAGTCGGGCTGGCGCCGGTTGATGTTGCGTGAAGTTCTGAGGAGGAGCGTTCCATGAGTGTCACCCCTTCCATCAAGCTGGGCCGCCGGCGCAATGTGCGTTTGGCCTTGATCCTGGCGTCTGTGGCAGCGACGTTCTTCATTGGCTTCGTCGCCAAGATCATGCTGCTGTCGTCTCACTGAGGCCCAGCCGCTTCTCGCCTTCAGTCTGCCCGCGCCCATGTCCGAGTCGACGCACTCCCCATCCCGCCACCACAGCCCGAAACGCGCGCGTTTGGGCCTGCGGCAGGCCAATCTGGCCATGGTGGGCAAGCTCACGGTGATCACGACGCTCATGTTCGGCTTTGGCTACGCCATGGTGCCGATGTACCGCCACATCTGCGCGGCGCTGGGCATCAATGTGCTCAGCCTGGGCGACCGGCAGATCCCGGGGGCGACCTCGTCGGTCCAGCCCAATACCCAGGTCGATCGCAGCCGCAGCATCACCATCGAGTTCGATGCCAACGCGCGTGGCCCCTGGGACTTCAAGCCGGCCGTGCGCTCGGTGCAGGTGCATCCTGGCGAGCTCATGACCGTGATGTACGAGTTTCACAACCGGCAGGCCCGTCCGATGGCTGCGCAGGCCATCCCCAGCTATGCGCCCAAGCAGGCTACCTCGCACTTCAACAAGCTGGAGTGCTTCTGCTTTGCCGAGCACACGCTGAAGCCGGGGGAGAGCAAGCGCTGGCCGGTCACCTTCGTGATCGACCCCAAGCTGCCGAAGGACGTGGCCACCATCACGCTGTCCTACACCTTCTTCGAGGTGGGCGGCAAGGTGCCCGCCGCGCCCAAGGGGGCGGTATGAGCGACGACCTGCGTCAGGCCGCCCAACGTCCCGGCTCGTTCTGGCAAACGCTCAAGGCTGTGGCGTGGTCGTTTTTCGGGGTGCGCAAGTCCAGTGACTACGCGCAGGATGTGGCCCGGATCAATCCGGTGCACGTCATCGTCGCTGGGGTGCTGGCCGCCCTGGTGTTCGTCTTGGGGCTGGTGTGGCTGGTGCGATGGATCATCGCCAGCGGCATCGCCCAGTAAATGTCAGCCCAGGAGCACAACATGTCGACAGCGGTTCCCAAAGGACAGGCCCCGTACTACTTCGTGCCTGGGCCCTCCCGGCATCCGGTGATGGCGGCCATCGGCCTGTTCTTCGTCATCCTCGGGGCAGGGCAGTGGGTCAATGGTGTGGGCTGGGGCGCCTACTCGCTGGCCTTTGGCCTGCTGTGGTGGGCCGTGGTGCTCAAGCAGTGGTTTGGGGATGCCATCCGCGAGAGCGAGAGCGGCCTGTACAGCCAGCGCATCGACGTGTCCTACCGCTGGGCCATGGCCTGGTTCATCTTCTCCGAGGTGATGTTCTTCGGTGCTTTCTTCGGTGCGCTGTACTGGGCTCGCCTGCACGTGCTGCCCAACCTGGGCAGCATCGACAACGCGCTGCTGTGGCCCGACTTCAAGGCCATCTGGCCCTCGGATGCTCCGGGCTACACCGCCTCGCCGGCGGGCACCGTCGAGCCCTTCCGCACCATGGGGCCCTGGCCGCTGCCGACCATCAACACGGCCTTGCTGCTGACCTCCGGGGTCACGCTCACCATCGCGCACCACGCCTTGCTGGCGAACCAGCGCGCCAAGACCGTGGGCTTCATGTGGCTCACTGTCTTGCTGGGCGCCTCGTTCCTGTGTCTGCAAGGCTATGAGTACTTCGAGGCCTATACCCACCTCAACCTCAAGCTGTCATCGGGCATCTACGGCTCCACCTTCTTCATGCTCACCGGTTTCCACGGCCTGCATGTGTTCGTGGGGGCGTTGATGCTGTTCTTCATCACCCTGCGTCTGCAGCGTGGTCATTTCACGCCCGAGCGCCACTTCGGCTTCGAAGGCGCGGCCTGGTACTGGCACTTCGTGGACGTGGTCTGGCTGGGCCTGTATGTGGTTGTCTACTGGACTTGAGGTGGAGCACGCCACCCGCCGGGCTCACCGGTTGAGCGGGAGTCCGGTCGGTTGAATCCAGCCCAGTTGATACGCGATCCAGATGAAGATAAACAAGGCCACCGACAGCCCCACCCGCCAGGCCAGGGCCCGCATCATGCGGCGCGGGGCTGGGGTGCCGGTTTGCCGATCACGCAACATGGCCCGACCCGCCAGGGCCAGGGTGACGACGATGGCCAACAAGGCCAGAGCAAAGATCAGTTTCATGCGGCCCGATTATGGGCACAGCACGGACGTGAGCACAGCGAGATGACCCCAGGTGCCTCGAGAGTCATCGCGTGTGTGGCTGGCGTGGTCACGGTGTTGGCCACTGCGGCGCTGGGCCAGTGGCAGTTGCGGCGCGCCGATGAGAAACAGCAGGCGCAGACCCTGCTCCAGACGCGCCAGCAGCTGCCCGCCTGGCAGTCGGCCGACTGGCCGTGTGACGGTCGCGCCGCTCAGACCTTGCCTGTGCAACGCCCCGCTCAGCTCACTGGCACCTGGCTTGCCGAGCGCACCGTCTGGCTTGACAACCGCACGCACGACGGACGCACCGGCTTCGAGGTGCTCACGCCCTTGCGCCTGCATGCGCCAGGCAGCGCGTGCGATGGGCGCCTGCTGCTGGTGCAGCGCGGCTGGGTCCCGCGTGACGTGCGTGATCGCCAACGCTTGCCCGATCTGCCCACCGCCACCGGCCGGGTCACAGTGCCCGGCCGGGTGGTGGCCTCGGTCTCGCGCGTCTACCAGTTGGGCGTTGAGCCGCTGCCTGGGGTCACGGGCACGCCCTCCCAGCCCCTCATCCGCCAGAACGTCGATGCGCCATTCTGGCAAGCCTGGCTGGGGCAATCCCCGCTTCCCGGCGCTGTGCTTCAGGTGCAAGCTGAACCTCAGAGCCCGGACACCTTGCTGAGTCGCCAGTGGGCAGCCCCCGACCTGGGGCGAGACAAGCACCTGGCCTATGCCGCGCAGTGGTTTGCCTTGTCGGCCCTGGCTGCCGGATTGACCCTGTGGTTCCAGATCTTCCGTCCCCGACGCCTTGCCCAACGTGCCCACCATGCAGCCTCCTGACGCAGCCCCTTCCAACCCCCTGCTGCAACTCAGCGTCCACAGCCTGCCCGTTGCCGGCACGGGCTCGGCCCAGCGCACGCGCATGGGCCGCTTCAAGATGCTGCTGATCTGGGCCGTGTGTGCCGCACCGGTCGTCGCGTCTTACCTGAGCTACTACGTCATCAAGCCGCAAGGGCGCACCAACCACGGCACGCTGATCACTCCGCCCAAGCCGATGTCGGCCGAGCCGGGATTGACCTTCACCGATCTGCAGGGGCAGACCGTGACGGCCAAGGCCCTGCAAGGCCAATGGTTGCTGGTCAGTGTCGCGGGCGGGGCCTGCGATGCCGGCTGCGAACGCCAACTCTACCTGCAGCGTCAGTTGCGCGAGGTGCTCGGCCGCGACAAGGACCGGGTCGATCGCGTCTGGCTGATCCCCGATCAGGCTGAGGTGCGACCGGCCTTGCTGCCCGCGTTGGCCTCGGCCTGGACGCTACGGGTGGACGCCACGCGCCTGTCGCACTGGTTGCAACCCGAGGTGGGCCAGACCTTGAGCAGTCACCTGTACCTGGTCGATCCCCGCGGGGACTGGATGATGCGCTTCCCGGCCGATGCCGATCCGGTGCGCATCAAGAAAGACCTGATGCGCCTGCTCAAGGCCAGCGAGTCGTGGGACGAGGCCGGCCGTTGAGGGCCCCCGCATGATCGACCTCATCAACCTCAACCCGGCGCTGGAAGTGGCCTTGTGCGGGGCGATGCTCGCGCTGCTGGCCGCAGGCGGCGTGATGTGGCGCGCCCGCCGCGCGGGCCTGAAAGGCTGGCCAGCTTGGCAGCATGCCCTGACGGTGGCCACCTTGTTTCTCACCATCGACCTGGTGGTGTTCGGTGCCTTCACGCGCCTGACCGACTCTGGCCTGGGCTGTCCCGACTGGCCGGGCTGCTACGGCCAGACCAGTCCCTGGGCCGCCCACGCCCAGATCGCGGCCGAGCAGGCGGCGCTGCCTCACGGGCCGGTCACGCACAGCAAGGCCTGGATCGAGATGACGCACCGCTACCTGGCCACCGGTGTGGGTGCGCTGATCACGGGGCTGATGCTGGCAGGGTGGTGGCTGCGTGACCGCCGTGGCAGCCTGTCGCCCTGGTGGGCCACAGCCACCTTTGTGTGGGTCTGCGCGCAGGGTGCCTTCGGCGCGCTCACGGTCACGCTCAAGCTGCAGCCGCTCATCGTCACCTTGCACCTGCTGGGCGCCTTGCTGGGTGTGGGCCTGTTGACTGCGCAGGTGCGGGTGCTGGAAGGCATGAGACCCTCTGGACACTCAGCCGCCAAGGTCCTCCGCAGCCGCTCCCTCGGGGGCAGCCTGCGTGCCTGGGCCCAAGCCCCGTTGCGACGCTGGGGCTGGCTCGTGCTCGCCCTGGTGTCGACCCAGGTGGCCCTGGGCGGCTGGGTCAGCACCAACTACGCCGTGCTCGTGTGCAGCGACATCCCCACCTGTCAGGGCCAGTGGTGGCCCGAGATGGACTTCGCCAGCGGCTTTCACCTGCTGCGCGCCCTGGGTGAGAACGGTCAAGGCGAGCCGATCAGCATGGCCGCACTCACCGCCATCCACATGAGCCATCGCCTCATGGCCCTTGTCGTCCTCGTGGCCCTGTGGCGCTACGGTGCAGCCCTGCGTGCCTGGTGCCCCGACGCTGCCGCTGCAACCAAAGTTCAAGCCCATGCGCCATTCGATGGCCAAGCCGAAGCGAGTGAGGTTTTCCATCCCTGGCGCCGCGAAGGCCTGTGGCTGTGGGGCCTGTTGGCCTGGCAGCTGCTCAGCGGTCTGAGCAATGTGGTGCTGGGCTGGCCGCTGGCCGCCGCCCTGGCCCACACCCTGGGCGCCGCCTTGTTGGTCTGGCGTCTGGTGCGCCTGCTGGTCTTGCCTCGCCTCGTTCATGAGCCCGTGGGCGCGCGGGCTCCGTCGCATCAGGGACTTCACCCTGGCGTGGCCCGTGTGTCCACCCCATAGTGTGTTCACCCACCGAAGGATGCCCATGTCAGATGCCCTTGCTGCGTCCTCATCCGTTGCGCTGCCGGCGCCGGCTCCGCTGTCTCCCTTCCGTCAGTTCTATGTGCTGACCAAGCCCAAGGTCGTCCAGCTCATCGTCTTTTGCGCGGTCATCGGCATGCTGCTGGCCGTGCCGGGCGTGCCCACCCAGGCCGAAGCGCTGCGTGCGGTCGCGGCCTGCGTCGGCATCTGGCTGGTGGCCGGGGCCGCCGCCGCCTTCAACTGCCTGATCGAGCAGGGCATCGACGCACGCATGAAGCGCACCGCCTGGCGCCCCACCGCGCGCGGCGATCTGTCCCGGCGCCAGACCTTGCTGTTCAGCGGCGTGCTGTGCAGCCTGGGCATGGTCATCCTGGCCCTGTGGGTCAACCTGCTGACCATGTGGCTGACGCTGGCCACCTTCGTGGGCTATGCCGTGGTCTACACCGTGGTGCTCAAGCCCCTCACCCCGCAGAACATCGTCATCGGCGGGGCTTCTGGCGCCATGCCGCCCGTGTTGGGCTGGGCCGCCCTGCGCGGCGAGGTCGGGCCCGAAGCGCTCATGCTCTGCCTGATCATCTTCCTGTGGACGCCACCGCACTTCTGGGCGTTGGCGCTCTACCGCGTCGAAGACTACGCCAAGGCCGGCCTGCCCATGCTGCCCGTCACCCATGGCAATGCCTTCACGCGCCTGCATGTGCTGCTCTACACCCTGGTTCTGCTGGCGGGCACCTTGCTGCCGTTCATCTACGGCATGAGCGGCTGGCTCTACCTGGCCTCGGCGCTCACCCTCGGGATCTTGTTCCTGGTCTATGCCTTCCGGCTGTGGCGGCGTTACAGTGACGCACTGGCCCGCAAGACCTTCCGCTTCTCCATCATCTACCTGATGCTGTTGTTTGCCGCCTTGCTGGTCGACCATTACTGGAAGATCTGAGCGCCCCGATGACCCGCAAGCCTGTTTCGTCTCTTGATTTGTCCCGCCGCCGCACCCTGATGCTGGCCGCCACCACCGTCCTGAGCCTGTCTGCGGCCTGGGGCCTGAGTGCCTGTGACCAGATCTCCGACATGACCAAGCCCAAGGCGGGTCTGAAGTTCAATGGGGTGGACATCACCGGCGCCACCTACGCTCAGAAACTGCGCCTCAAGGATGTCGACGGGCGATTGCGCGACCTGTCCGAGTTCAAAGGCAAGGTCGTCTTCGTGTTCTTCGGCTTCACGCAGTGCCCCGACGTGTGTCCCACCACCATGGCCGAGCTCGCCGAGCTGCGCCGCCGCCTGGGGCCGGACGGGGACAAGGTGCAGGGCGTGTTTGTCTCGGTGGACCCGGAGCGGGACACCCCGCAAGTCCTCAAGGGTTACCTGCAGGCCATGGACCCGAGTTTCGTGGGCTTGACCGGCTCGTCCGAAGAAATCCAGGCCGTCAGCCGCGAGTTCAAGGTGTTTTACCAAAAGGTCGAGACGCCCAGTGGCGGCTACACCATCGACCACACCGCGGGTTCTTACATCTTCGACCCGAAGGGACAGGTGCGCCTGTTTGCCCGCTACGGCATGCCGCTGGAGCAGCTCACCGCCGACGTGCGCCAGCTGCTCGATTTGCCACCGGTGGGGGCCTCGGCCGCTCAGTAAAGGGCGGCCAGCGGGGCGATCCTGCCACCCACCGAGGCTGGCGGACGCTTCACTCGGTCAGCAAGACCAAGCTTTGGCGCCCGCTCCACTCTTCCTCAGGGCCCAGGGTGATGGGCTCGAACACCGCTGCGGCTTCCACGCACAGCATGCGCTGCCAGTCGGCAGCGGGCATGTCCGTCAGGGCGGCGCACTTTTGCGGCCCCGGGTTCCAGATCACCGCGTCGGGCCAGCCCGCCTGCGTGATGTTCACGCGGCGGGGGCCATCGCGCAGCAGCAGGTCGGTCACGCCGCTGTAGATGCGGTCGAATTCGCCGTAGAAACGCTTCTCCGGGTGATCTTCGATGTGGCGCTCGTCCAGCACCGTGTCCTCGAAGGGGCGGCCTTCCAGGCCCAGCAGGCGCACCTGCGTCACGTCCGACACCGCCAAGTAGGTGTGCAGCGCCGCGGTGAAGGACCACGGCGTCTGACCCGGGTTCTGCACATACAGCTCCAGATCCAGGCGCGTGTTGCTCACCGACACCGTCATTTCCACCGTGAAGCTGTGGGGCCACAGCGCGCGCGTCTCGGCGCTGTCGTCGAACACCAGCGTCAGCTGGGCATGGTCCTTTTCCTGGCGGCTGCTCTCCACCGTCCACGCGCGGGTGCGCAGCAGACCATGGCGGGGCAGGCTGGTGTCCGGGCCCCGTTGCGCGAACTGCGGAAACACCACCGGCACGCCACCGCGCACCGCCTGGCCTGGGGTGATCACCGCCTCGGGCGACAGGTACAGCTGGTTCGCCCCGCCAGCGGGAATCCACGAAATCACCTGCGCGCCGTGCAGCAGCACGGTCGCCTGGGCCCCATCGGGCGATTGCACGCGCACGGCCGGCTGGCCCTGCACCTCGATCATGTCAAACATCGTCTCACTCATGCCGTGAGTATCCACCCTTCGACCGGGTCCAGATCGGGCGACAGGCCCCAGAGTGTGGCGCCGGCCTCATGCCGGGCATGTGCCCACGCTGCCTGCATCAGGCACAGCACCGCGTCCAGGCGATCGCCTTTCGGGTCAGCGGCCAGGTGGTCGCGTTGGGCCGGCGTCAGCTTGAGCCGCAGCCCCAGGCGGGTGCGACCCTGCTCCAGCGCGTCGATCAGGTCCAGACGGGCGATCAGGCGCTCGGGCGTGGCGTCGGTCTCGCTCTTGTAGCTGCGGCGTCCCAGGATCTCACCTGCCAGCAGGCCCGGGTAGGCCTCCAGCGCGATGGCATCGGTGCGCCCCGTGCGCAGCCCGGGCAGGCACACGTCGGCGTCCACCAAGCGCTTCATGCCTTCGAAGTACATCTTGCCCACCGGCACATAGCGGGTTTGCAGCGGGCTGGTGCTCGACAAGCCCGGCACGGCGCGGTCGGCTGCGCGGTGCAGCAGCTTGCTGCCCGCAGGACGTGGCGTATCCCAAGTCTGCCCCCAGCCGTCGATCAGGCGCTGAAAGCCGGCGCGGTCGCCGCAATGCGCATGCAGAGCGTCGATCAGCCGGTCGCATTCGGCCAACGAAGCCTGTGCCTCACGCAGGCTCGCGAAGGACTCACCGGGGCCGTGTGCCGCCAGGGCCTGCACAAAGGGGCGTGGCAGACCAAAAGGGAAGTCACAGCCCATCACGAAGTCGTGGGGCCAGCCTGCCGCCGCCATCCCGGCAGGCTGCAGGCGCGTGGCCCAGTCATCCAGGCTGGGCAGGGCTTCCAGGGCCAGCAGCTTGACCGCATGGCCGGCGCGCACCCCTTGGGCCAGGGTCAAGGGCTTGCGCCGTGTGGGCGCGCAGCTGAAATCCAGGCCCAGCAGCGTCGGGTGCCCGGTGCTCAATTTGACCGGCTGATGATGGAGGCCGTGGCCAGCAATTCATCCAGCAGGGCCATCGACACCTTGCCGGAGACAGCATACGGGTCCAGCACCGGTCGCTCGGAATACTTCAGCAAGATGGACGGGTTGACCCGCTCCAAATTCACTTGCCCCATCGTCCAGTTCGAGAAGCGCCGCTCGGTGATCTCTTCATGGTGCAGCACGATCACATCGCGGTGGCGGCTGTCCCTGCAGATGCGGCTGTAGAGGTGGTTGACCGTGTCGCGCCCCCCTTCCAGCACCTGCATGAAGATCTCGTCGCTGTGGCACAGCAGACCGGTCACGCCAAGGGCGGGATTCGTTTTGCGAGAGGCCGCCAGGATGCTCTCAATGACGTCGGGCGTCAGCGTCTGGGCTGCGCGGCTGGCATAAAGCAGTCGAACCAACATGGCATCAGCCTTTCTTGTGGGTCACCAGAGACAGGAATTCGCGACGCAGATTGGGGTCCTTCAAGAAGGAGCCCCGCATCACACTGTTGATCATCTTGGAGTCCATGTCCTTGACGCCGCGCCAGTGCATGCAGAAGTGATCGGCCTCCATGACCACGGCCAGGCCATCGGGGTTCATGCGCGACTGCAGGACATCGGCCACCTGGGTCACGGCCTCTTCCTGGATCTGTGGGCGGCTCATGATCCAGTCGATCAGGCGCGCGTACTTCGACAGGCCGATCAGGTTGGAATGCTCATTGGGCATGATGCCGATCCACACCTTGCCCATGATCGGGCACAGGTGGTGCGAGCAGGCGCTGCGCACCGTGATGGGCCCGACGATCATCAGCTCGTTCAGGCGCTCGACGTTGGGGAACTCGGTGACAGGGGGTGCCTCCTGGTAGCGACCCCGGAAGATCTCGTTGAGGTACATCTTGGCCACGCGACGGGCCGTGTCCTGCGTGTTGTGGTCGCTGTCGGTGTCGATCACCAAGCTGGACAAGACGCCGCGCATCTTGCTCTCCACCTCGTCCAGCAGCGCCTCCAGCTCACCCGGGCGGATGAAATCGGCGATGTTGTCATTGGCGTGGAAGCGCTTTTGGGCGGCCTGGATCCGCTGGCGGATCTTCAGCGACACCGGCACGCCTTCATCGTCAAAGGGGCGGCTCGGGTCGGGGGAAGGGGAGTGGGTCATGACGTGTCCTGGGCTACGAGGTGCTCGTGCAGCAATCAGCCATCGTAGCGTCCAAAACCGCACCCTGCTCGGTGTGGGGTGGAGCCCTCACCGAGCAGGGGGGGCTCCCCGCGCCAGAATCAGCGTGGCTTGGCGCAGCCGGCCATCTGGGGCTGCTGCGCGCACAGTCGCTGTTTGTCACCGTCCGTGCGTGTGGCGCGGGAGTGGGTGAACATCGCTTCCAGCAAGGCCACGTCGGCATCCTGACCACGCTTTGTCTCAGGCTTGCGGCTGTGGGCATCGGTGTGCAAGGGTGGTGGCGTGGCCTTGATCACCCTATGGGGCTCGGCAGCAGCTGGGGTCGGCGCGCGGGCGGGCTGATCTGGTGCATCCGAGGCGACCACCTTTGCCTGCGGCTGGTCTGGGGCGGCAGCCGGTGCCGCGTTCAAGGCGGCCAGGGGCGAGGCCGCTGCCACCGTGCTCACTGGCGTGAGCGCGGTCGGCGCCAAGTCTTCGATCACGGCGGTTTGGGTCGGCAGAGAAGCGACTGAGGCGGCAGAGGCCACCGCCTTGGCCTGCACCGCCACAGCGGGGGCCATTGGTTCCGGGGCCGCCTCCAGGCGCGCCTGGGGGTGACCTTGTGCGAGCACCATGGCAAAGCCAACCAGCAGGCCCACGATGCCCAGTCCCATCAGAACCAGCAGCGCTTTGAACTGCCAACTGTTGCCACGCCCCCGGCGCGCTCGGGCGCGCGTGGACGCCCGTTTGGAGGGGGGGCGGCTGGCCGCGAGCGTCGATAGAATCCGCACGCGCTCGGGGTCGTCGTCCTCGTCGGGCTCCATGCCGGCAAACAGGCTGGGGCGGTCGAGCGCAGGCTGAGCGTGCAGCGGCGAAGAATGGGTGTTGCGGGGCCAAGTCAGGCCCTGGTCATGGCTCAAGCCCGACTCCCTGTTTTGTTTTGGAATGTGTGAACTCGCGCATTCTAGGGAGGCGGGCACCGTCGCGAAAGGCTGAGCTCGCTGGCTGCAAAAACTGGTTACAAGAATGATGCAAACAGGGTGGGTGTTGGGGTATTTCATGCTGGGCAGTGCCGCTTTGGCCTTGCTGGTGTTTCCGCATTGGCGGCAGGCGCTGGCGCTGCGCTGGCAACGCTGGTGGCAGCGGGGGCGCGCGCAAGGTCAGCGAGTCGGGCTGCACCTGGGCGCGCAGGCGCGGTACGCGCCGATTCGCCTGTGGCAGCAGACTGGTGCGGGCGTGCAGGGTGCCCGCCGCTGGTGGTGGCGTCGCTGGACCTGGGTGCTGGGCGGCGGCACGCTCCTGTCGCTGCCGGTGCTGCTCGCCTTGAGCTGGAGCCTGTGGGGCACGCGCACGCTGGAGGGCTTCGACGACCGCATCGACCCCCTCAACCCGCAGGTGGCGCACCTGCTGCAAGGTGAGCACCTGGTGCCCCCGCCGCCCTTGCCGCCCGAGGTCTTCCACACCGCCGAGGTCGAGGTCGTGCGCCCCTTGCTCGCCAGCGCCGATCGCCGCTGGGAGCAGATGGACCCGGCCTTCGTGCAACGGCTGCTGCGGGCCTTCAAGATCATGAAAGAAGAGCATGGCTACGACATGGCCTTGCTCGAAGGCTGGCGCAGCCCCGAGCGCCAGACCCTGCTGGCCGCCAAGGGGGGGCATGTGACCAACGCCGGGGCCTGGCAGAGCTACCACCAATGGGGTCTGGGCGCCGACTGCGCCTTCTACCGCGACGGCAAGCTGGTCATCAGCGAGAAGGATCCCTGGGCCATGCGCGGCTACCAGCTCTATGGCGAGGTGGCCGAGCGGCTGGGCCTGACCTGGGGCGGTCGCTGGCAGATGATGGACCTGGGCCACGTCGAATGGCGCAAGCCGGGCGTGCGCGAGGCCATGCGGGCCGCGCGTAACCGCTGAGTGCACTTGACACAGACTGTCACAGTGTCACCCCTCTAGCGGGGGGGCTGAGATGGGGGTGTGGCGCCTTAGACTGCGCCCGCGTCGGTACTTCCGACCGCACACACAAAGAGATCAGGGAGCGCGCGGACCATGGGACGTCCATTCATTGTCTTGGGGGACAGCACCAGCCATGGCGGCACCGTGGTGGGGGCGTCGGGCAGCACCGACACCCATGGCCGCCGCATTGCGCGGGTGGGCGACAAGGTCACCTGCCCCAAGAAAGGCCACGGCGGCACCACCGTGATCGTGAGTGGCGACCCCACCATGATCATCGACGGCCAGCCTGCGGCCCGCCACGGCGACATGTGCGCCTGCGGCGCCACCCTCATCTCCGGACAGGCGGTCTCCACCGGCATCTGAGCCCTTGCGGGCTCTCCACACCGTCACAGGTGCTGCCGCGTGGCAGCACGGTCATCGAGCAGGCAGTCAGGGCATGGCCAGGATTTTGAAAGCGCTGGGTTTGGGGTTGGTGATCGCCACGATCGTGTGGCTGGTCACCCTCTGGCAATGGCAGAACGCCGAGCGTGACATCGGCATGGCCGACATCGTCGTGCAGTTGATCGTGTTGCCCGTGCTGTTGACCCTGGGCCTGCTGACCGCGCTGTGGGGCGTGCAGCGCCTGCGCGCACCGGTAGCGACGCCGGCAGCCTCGCTGTCGTCGGGCGAGGGGCAGCTTGACTTGGCGCTGTCGGCCGAAGCCCAGGCGCAGCGCGATGCCTCGGCCTGGGTGCTGGCCGAAGCGGTCCACCTGCCCGTTGGGACCGATGCCGACACGGCCTGGTCCACGCTGCAAGCGGGCGGTGCGCGCCCGGATCTGGACGCCCACCTGCAGGACCTCGACGGACTGCCCGTGTTCACTGCCCGGGTGCCCGAGATCGAGTTGGAAGACTGGCTGCTGGCCCATGGCGAACTGACCCATCCCGACGAGGGCGGGCTGCCTGTCGGCGTGCTGCGGGTCTTGGCCCTGATTGAGGCACCGCTGCACCGGGTTCTGGACACCTTGACCAGCCTGCGCACCGACCTGACAGATGGCGGCATGTCATCGGCATCTGGCGAGGCAGCAGCGTTCAGCGACGGAGAGGCCTTCGGCAAGGCGCACCTGTCCGGTGTCGCGCGGCCCATGGCGCTGGCCCAACAAGCCTCCCGCGAGGCGCAGCGCCCGCGGGTCGCCGTGCGGGTGCTGTGGCCGGCCCATTGGCAAGAGGCCGATCGCGAGGCAGCCACCGCCTGGTTGCAGTCCCAGTGCGGCATGTTGCTGGACTGGGTGGCCGCGGTGAACGCCCACACGCCTGTCTGGCAGGTCGCATCCCTGGCTCAGGCCGAGAGCCTCTGGGCCGAGATCGACCAGCACCTGCTGCGCTGGGCCCGCGAGCCGCGTCCCGAACTGCTGCTCATCCTGGCTGTGGACAGCGCCATCGATGCCGATCGCATCGATCACCTGCAGGCCATGGGCGAGCTGTTCACCGCTCAGCACCAGACCGGACGCGTGCCGGGCGAGGGCGCGGCCGCCTTGCTGTTGGCTCATCCGCAATGGCCTCACCTGAGTGCCCAGATGCCGGAGGCGATGCGCCTGTGGCGCCCGGTCTCCAGCCGGCGTGACAAATCGGCCGATGCCGCCGGACGCATCGGTTGCACCACCTTGACGGCCGTGCTCACCGAAGTCCTGCAGCGCTCGACGCCACCCCATGAGGGCCTGATGGTGGTGTCGGACGCCGATCACCGTGCCAGCCGCACCGGCGAGCTGTTCGAAGCCCTGCAAAGCGTCGCGCCCGAGCTCGACCCCTTGCAGCAGGTGATCCGTGTGGGCGAGGCCTGCGGCGACCTGGGCGTGGCCCGTGCGCTCGTGCCCACGGCGCTGGCTTGCGCGGCCTTGCGTCAAAGCGAACAGGCGCAGCGGGTGGCCGTGGCCACCCATGTGCAGTCCTCTCATGAACGCGTGGTGGTGGCCCTGTCGCCCATGCCCCCCATGCCCGCCGTCCCCGAAGCGGCCTGAACGACCTGGAAGTCCCCATGCAAAGAATCTGGCGTTTTCTTCTTGACACCCGCACGCTGACCGTCATCGGCGTGGCGGCGCTGGCGGGCCTGCTGCTGCTGGGCGCCGACACCCTGAAGGTCGGGCTGATCTGGGCCGGGGCCGTGCTGGGCCTGCTGGGGCTGGCCTGGCTGATCGTCTGGGGCGTGCGGCGCTGGCGGGCGCAACGCGCGGCGCAGTCGCTGGAGCAGGCCATGTCCGACGAGGCCGACAAGGCCGTGCGCGAAGCGGCCGATGTGGGTCGCCAGGACGAGGTGGCGGCCGTGCGCGAGCGCATGACCGAGGCCGTCAAGCTCATCAAGACCTCGCGTCTGGGCGAAACCTCCGGCGCGGCCGCGCTGTACGAGTTGCCCTGGTATGCCGTCATCGGCAACCCGGCCGCCGGCAAGAGCTCGGCCGTGGTCAAGTCGGGCCTGAAGTTCCCCTTTGCCGACAACACCGACAACGTCATCCAGGGCATTGGCGGCACACGCCATTGCGACTGGTACTTCACCACCGAAGGCATCTTGCTGGACACGGCCGGCCGCTACTCGGTGCACGAAGAAGACCGGGGCGAGTGGCTGGGCTTTCTGTCTCTGCTCAAAAAGCACCGTCCCAAGGCGCCGCTCAATGGCGTCATCATCGCCGTCAGCGTGGCCGAGTTGGGCGCCAACAAGCCCGAGTTCGCGATCGACCTGGCGCGCAAGCTGCGCCAGCGCGTGCAGGAGCTCACCGAGAAGCTCGAGGTGTTCGCGCCGGTCTACGTGCTGTTCACCAAGGCCGACCTGATTGCCGGCTTCGTCGACTTTTTCGAAGACCGTGAACGCAGCGAGCGTGACAAGGTCTGGGGCGCGACCCTGCCGTACGACACCACCGGCCGGGGCGATGTCGTCGCCCAGTTTGAGCAGCAGTTCGATGTGCTCTACCAGGGTTTGAAAGACGCCTCGGTGGCGCGCATGTCGCTGCACCGCGGGGAGCAACTGCCGCCAGGCGTGCTGACCTTCCCGCTCGAATTTGCCGCCCTCAAGCCGGCACTGCGCACCTTCCTCAACACCCTGTTCGAGGACAACCCCTATCAGTTCCGCCCCATCTTCCGCGGCTTCTACTTCACCAGCGCCGTGCAGGAAGGTCAGTCCACCAGCCGCGCCAGCGAGCGTGTGGCCGAGCAATTCGGGCTGCAGCTGCAGCCGGGCCCGGCGGCCGCGGTCTATTCGCAGAGCGGTTTCTTCCTCAAGGAGCTGTTCTCGCGCGTCATCTTTGCCGACCGCGATCTGGTCAAGCAGTACACCAGCCGCCACAAGCTGCGCCTGCGCTATGCGGCCTTCTTCGGCGGGCTGACCCTGGTGGGTGCCGTGCTGGCGGGCTGGACCTGGTCCTACATGGGCAACCGCCAGCTGGTGGCACACGTGCAGGCCGATCTGCTCAAGGCGCAGCAGGTGCAGCAGCAGCGTGTCGACCTGCAGTCGAGACTGGAGGCGCTGGAGATCTTGCAAGACCGCCTGGAGCAGATGCAGCGTTACCGCGCCGAGCGGCCCTGGTCGATTGGTCTGGGCCTGTACCAGGGCGAGACCATTGAAGCGCGTTTGAAGGAAGAGTACTTCCATGGCCTGCAGGCTGTGATGCTCAAGCCCGCTGCCCAGTCCATCGCGGGCTACCTCACCGAGGTCAACAGCCGCGCGGCCGAGCTGCGCCCGCTGCAGCGCAACAGCGAACCGCCCGTGGTAACCGCCGCCGACACCGCCACCCCGCTGGCACCCGCGGGCGCCGCCTCCGGTGTGATGCTGGTCAGCACCCAGGCCGTGGCGAACGCCCGCACGCCAGCCGCACCGGCCACCGCAGCGACCGGCGCCCCCTACACCCAGGCGTCCAGCACCAATGTCACCGAGGCCTACAACGCGCTGAAGGCCTATCTGATGCTGGGTGACCGCAGCCGCCTGGAAGCCGGTCACATGAGCGACCAGCTCACCCGCTTCTGGCGCAGCTGGCTGGAGACCAACCGCGGTGCCATGCCGCGTGAGCAACTGATCCAGCGCGCCGAGCGCATCATGTCCTTTGCCCTGGCGCAGATGAGCGATCCCGCCTTCCCGCAACAGGAGCTCAACCTGACCCTGCTGGACCAGACGCGCGAGAACCTGCGCCGCGTCGTCAAGGGCATGCCAGCGCGCGAGCGCGTGTACGGCGAGATCAAGGCGCGTGCCGCCACCCGCTTTGCGCCCGTCACCGTCACGCGCTTTGTCACCGAGAACGACCGCCAGATCGTGGCCGGCAGCCACGCCGTGTCCGGCGCCTTCACGCGTGAGGCATGGGAGCAGTACGTCAAGGAGGCCATCCAGAACGCCGCGCACAAGGAGCTGCAGACCAGCGACTGGGTGCTCAAGACCGCGGCGGCCGATGACCTGACCCTGGAGGGCAGCCCGGAGCAGATCCAGAAGGCGCTCACCACGCTCTACAAGACCGAGTACGTGCGCGAGTGGCAGAAGTTCATGCAGGGCATCACGGTGCACGATTTCGCCAGTTTCGATCAGGCCGTGGTGCACATGAACCGCCTGGGCGACCCGAGCAACTCGCCGGTGGGCATGCTGCTGCACACCCTGTATGAGCAGACCTCCTGGGACAACCCCTCGCTGGTCAACGAGCGCCTGGCCAAGGGCCAGAAGAGCTTCCTGGAGTGGTTCAAGCAACGCATCCTCAGCGTGACGCCCAGCCCCACGCCGGTGAACCTGAACCTCACGCTGGGCCAGGACGCCCAGATTCCCATGGGCCCGATCGGTCAGGAGTTCGCCAGCCTCAACCGCCTGATGATGCCGCGTGAAGGGCAGGAGCCGCTGATCCGGCACTACCTGGGCGCGCTGTCCAAGATCCGCTCGCGCTTCAACCAGATGAAGACCCAGGGCGATGCCGGCCCGGCTTCGCGTCAGTTCATGGTGCAGACGTTGGAGGGCAGCGGCGAGCTGGCCGAGGCGCTCAAGCTGGTAGACGAGCAACTGCTCAACGGCCTGAACGAGTCGGCGCGCAATGCCTTGCGACCCATCCTGGTGCGACCGCTGATGCAGGCCTATGGCGTCATCGTCAAGCCCGCCGAGGCCGAGCTCAACCGCGTGTGGATGGCCCAGGTGTTCGAGCCCTATCAGCGTACCCTGGCCAGCAAGTACCCCTTCGACCGCAACGCCCGCATCGAGGCCAGTCCGGTCGAGGTGGCCAAGGTTTTCGGCGCCGAAGGCGCGGTGAGCAAGTTCGTTGAACAGTCGCTGGGCGCGCTGGTGCTCAAGCGCGGCGACAGCCTCACGCCGCGCACCTGGGCCGACATGGGCGTGCGCCTGCGACCCGAGTTCGTCGGTGGAGTGGGCGCCTGGATGGCACCGCTGGGCGGGCAAACGGCCGCCTCGGCAGGTGGGGCCGCAGGCGGTTCGGCCCCCGAGGTGCAGACGGTGTTCCAGATGCTGCCGCAGGCGGTGCCTGGGCTGACCGAGTACTCCGTCGAGGTAGATGGTCAGGTGCTGCGCTATCGCAACGGCAAGGCCAGCTGGGCGCACTTCGTCTGGCCGGGGCCGGGTACGCCGGGCGTGAAGATCGCCGGGGTGACGTACGACGGCACACCGATCACTTTCTTCCAGGAACCCGGGCGCTTTGGCCTGGAGAAGATGATCAACTCGGCCCAACGTCGGCGCATTGATGACGGGGTGTTCGAGCTGCGCTGGGTGCAGGGCGGGGCCTCGGTGGCGGTGCAGTTGCGCATCATCTCCAACGCCGACACGCCCACGGCACCGGCAGCTGCACAGGACACCTCCGGTGGCAAGCCGCCTTCGGCGAGCCTGGGCGCCTTGCCGGCCATCATCGCCGGCCCGGTCGAGCCGGCGGCGACGGAGGGCACACTGTGAGCGCCACACCCTCGGCCAGCCACGACCTGGTGTACTTTGGCAAATTGCCCTCGCGCGGCGACTTCGTGCGCAGCGCCCATCACAGCGCCTTGATTGAGCACCTCGATCGCTGGCAGTCGCAGACCATGGAGCGTCTGGCCACCGACCCACGCTGGAAGCTGCGCTACGACGCCGCGCCCACTGTGCAGTTTGCGATCCTGGGCACGGCCAGCCGGGTGGGCCTGGCCGGGCACTGGCGTGCCAGCCAGGATGCGTCCGGGCGCCGCTTTCCTTTCGTGACGGCGTGTTCGTTCGACGTTCACACGCCGCGCGCCTTCCCGGATGTGGCGCCGGTGGCCTTGTCGCGGGTCTGGAACCGACTGGATCAGGTGGCAGGGGTGGCCCACGCCGCGACCGATCTGGTCCACGCTCAGGCGAGTCTGCAGGCCCCCGTGCCCCATGAGGTCCAGGAGCCGGCCGCTCGCAATGCCTTGCAGGAGTTCCTCGACACGCACACTGTGGCCAGCCTAGAGCAGATGCTCGCGGCCAGTGGCGTCAAGGTGTCGCTGCGACAGGCCACGCTGGCTCTGGGCCTGCTGCTGCAGCCGGTGATGAGCCAGGGCGCCGCGCGCCTGACCAAGGCCTTGTGCCTGCCGCTGGTGAACGATGCCAGCTTGCGCGGACCGGTGGCGGCGTTCTGGCTGTCGCTGGTGCTGGGCTTCTTCCGCCGGCACGACGTGGAGTTGGGGCTGTACCTGGTCGGCCACGAAGGTCAGACCTGGCTGGTGCTGGGCTTTCAGGGGGCGTCTGCCGCCACTTTGAGCACCTTGATCGACCCGCACACGCTGGCGCAAGAGGCGGTCAGCGTCAACCAGGCTGAATGGGTCGAAGACGAGGTGCAGGCAGATTACGGGCTGCGCAAACTGTCCAATTACCTGCGGGACCCGGGCCTGTCCCTGTCGCAGGCGCTGGCCACCTACCAGGAAGTGTTTCTCGGAGTCTGATGTGATGCAAGCGGTGAAATGGATGCACACGGTGCGCCTGGGCGTGCTCGCCGGGCTGGTGGCAGGTTCGAGCTGGGTTGGGGCGCAAACCGCTGGGGGCGCGCAGATTCAGGGGCCGGGCCAGGTGGTGGTGGCCGGGACCGTGCCGGACGAGGCCACGCGGGTGGCGGTGATCACGCGCCTGCGTGAGCTGTATGGGGCCGAGCGGGTGGTGGACCAGCTGTCGCTGGGCTCGGTGGTGGCGCCGCCGCAGTGGTCGCAGCATGTGCAAAAGCTGCTGTCACCTGCCTTGAAGCAGGTCAGTCACGGTCAGCTCAGCGTACAGGGGCAGACGGTGGACCTGAAGGGTGAGGTGGGCAACGAGGCGGTGCGCCAGCAACTGGCCAGCGAGATGGCGCAGTCGCTCAACCCGACCTACACCGTGCGCAACGGCCTGCGTGTGGCCGTGCGGGAACAGGCGGTGGTGGACCAGGCGCTGGCCAATCGCATCGTCGAGTTCGAGCCGGGCAGCGCGGTCTTGCGGCCGGCCGGCTTGTTGATCCTCGACGAGATGGCCGCGGCGCTGGCGCGTCTGCCGGGTCGGCGCTTCGAGGTCATCGGGCACACCGATGCACAGGGCAGCCATGCGTCGAATGTGAGCCTGTCGCTCGCGCGGGCACAGGCGGTCAAAGGCTATCTGGTCAGCAAGGGCCTGCCCGCCGACAGCCTGGGCACCTCAGGTCTGGGGCCGGACCAACCGGTGGCGAGCAACGCCACCGACGAGGGCCGGGCTCGCAACCGCCGCATCGAGTTCCGCGTGGGCGGTTGAGCCGGATTGAACCGGGTCAAGCCCGGATGGGGCCGGACCACACGCCGCGAGTGAGCGGCGTACCACCCGGTCAGCCGTGATCGTGCGCGGGCTTGTCCAGGCCCAGCAGCTCTTCGAGGTGTGACATGGCGCCCTGGTCCTTGATGACCTGGCTGAGCCATTCATGCAGCGGCATTTCGCCCCATTTGACGGCCTTCTCCGCCAGATAGGCCACGGGGCTGTGGGGCTCGGTGCGGCGGAAGAAGTGGGCCACGTCGCGCAGCTGCTGCAAGGCCTGCGCACGGGTTTGCAAGGGGCCGGTCGCCACGGGAGCACCTTGCGGGCCGGTCGACGGCATGCTGGTGTCGGCGACAGCCGTAACCGCTGTCGGCGCCGCACCCGCCATGTCGTGCAGGGCGCCCACCTCACGCGCGAGGCGTTCGATGTCATGCACGGCCTGCGACAGGGCTTCCTTGGCGGCGACAAAGCTGGGACCGTCGGCGCCCAGTTCGGCGTCCACCACGGCTTGCCAGGCCAGCAAGGCCGCCTCGCACTGGCGAGCGGCGGCCAGGGTCGCTTGCAGGGTGTCGGCAGGAGTGTCGCGCAGGGCGCGCTGGAACTGCTCCAGGGTGATTTTGTCGCTGGCGCTGCGGGCGGCCTCATCGGGCTCTCGCTCCAGCAGCGCGGCGTGTTGGCGCGCCAGGGTGAGGTCGTGCAGGCTGTAGACCGTGCCTTTGCGGGCCTGCGCGACCGGCAGCGAGGTGGCCAGGCTGACCACGCGTTGCAGCAGCCAGCGCATGTTGCCGATGCGTTGCTCATGGTCACCGTCGTCAGCGATGGGGTGCAAGGGCGCCCAGTAGCGTGCGCACAGCTCGGTGCAGACCTGCAGCCCGCGCGCCAGGCCGCTGTAGCCCTGGGTCAGGGCCCAGGCTTCGGTCAGCCACATGGCCAGGCGCAGGTCTTTCGTGCGGGTACCCAGCAGGGTTTCGCAGGTGCTGGCCACGCCAGGCCAGTCGGCCACCTTGAGGCTGGTGACCCATTCACCCTGATTGAGGCTGGCGTCATCGGCACGCCGCATTTCGTTGATGGTGTCAAACTCCGAAGAAAATGACAGATCGTCGCCGCAAGGCGCATGTGCGGCCAGCGGCGTCAGCAAGACTTCCATTTCCATGACTTCCCTGTGTGTTCGTCACCTGTCTGCGCGGGGTCGGGCAGGGGCAGGTGGTAGCCCCGGGATCATTTCACGATGCCCGCGCGGAGGCGATCACCCGAAACGGGGGCAAAGGTAAGCTGTTGTGAATTCATCAAATGAGAGTGATTCGCAATTGCAACTGATGTGGTAGACTGCGCGGCATGACTTCGTTTGCGTCCACTCTTCAACGCCAGCTGTTGCATCCCCCCGTCGAGCTGACGTGGGGGCAGCGTGTTGGGCTGACGGGCGTGGTGTTGGTGGTGCATGCCGGGGCGGCGGCCTTGCTCTGGCATTCGGCGCCGCAGCCCTTGCTGGTGGCCGAGTCCGCCCCGATCACCGTGGCCTTGATCGCGGACGAACCGCAGAGCCAGGTGGCGCAACCGCCGGTGGTGCCCCCCACACCGGCCAAGCCCGAGCCGGTCGTGCAGCCCCGTCCCACGCCGCCCGCCCCACGTCCTGCAACGCCCTTGGTGGCGTCGCCCCGGCCGGCCGCCGCGCAGGAAATGCAGGTGCCGGTGACCCCGCCCGCCCCGCCCACGCCGGCCGCTCCGGCTGAGGTGGCGCCGGCGGTTCAGGCTGCACCGGCCACCCAGGTGGCCCCTACCGGGCCGGTGACCGCCGCCCCCGCTGCCCAAACCGGGCGTGCCTCGGCGCAGCCCAAGGTCTTGCCCTCGTCGGCGGTGCGCTACCTAGTGGAGCCGGTGCTGAGCTACCCCCGCATCTCCCGCGAACTGGGCGAGCAAGGTGTGGTGCGCCTGAAGGTGCTGGTGGACGAGCAAGGACGCCCCAAAGACATCGAGGTGGCCCGGTCTTCGGGTTACCCACGCCTGGACCAGCAAGCGGTGCAGGCCATGAAGAAAGCGCGCTTTCAGCCGCACCTGGAAGATGGGCAAGCCCGCTCGGTGTGGGTGTTGGCCCCCCTGACATTCAATTTGGAAGACTGAACATGACTGAACTTGCTGCTGCCGTGCCTGCGGCCCCTGAACTGGGTTTCACACACTTCATTGCCCAGACCGACGTGGTGGGGCAGGGTCTGTTTGTGATCCTCGTCATCATGTCCCTGGTGTCCTGGGCCCTGATCGTGACCAAGGGGGTGGGCTTGTTCCGTCGCCAGCGTCGCAGCCAGGCTTTCTTGAACTTCTTCTGGAACGCCACCTCGCTGGAATCGGTGCAAAACGAAATTGCCACGCATGGGGTGGACGAGCCTTTTGCGCACCTGACGGCCCATGCCATGCACGCCCAAGCGCACCACGCCCGTTTCGGCGCGGCCAAGCTGGAAGAGGCTGGCAGCGCCCAGGACTTCCTGACCCGCACCATCAAGAAGGTGCTCGATGAGGAAACCATGCGCATGGAAAGCGGCTTGAGCGTGCTGGCGACCATCGGGGCCACCGCGCCGTTCGTGGGCCTGTTCGGCACGGTCTGGGGCGTGTACCACGCACTGCTGGCCATCGGCGCCACCGGGGCGGGCACGCTCGACAAGGTGGCCGGACCGGTGGGGGAGGCGCTGATCATGACCGGTGTGGGCCTGGCGGTGGCCATCCCGGCGGTGATGGGCTACAACTGGCTGACCCGCAGCAACCGCGTCTGGGGCGCCCGCCTGGATGCCTTCGCCTTCGAGTTGTTCACCTTCTTGTCGACCGGCCAGACGCTGAAGACCAGCGTCGAGAGCGAGGCCCCGGCCACGTCGGCTGCGCCGGTGCGCGTGGTCAAGCCGGGCCAAGCGGCCTGATGTTGCTTTCCGAGGATTGAGCCATGGCCTTCGCCAGTTTTGACAGCAAGAGCAACAGCGCCCCCGTGTCCGAGATCAACATGGTGCCGCTCATCGACGTGATGTTGGTGCTGCTGGTGATCTTCATCGTGACGGCGCCGCTGCTGAGCCACTCCGTGAAGCTGGACCTGCCCAAGGCCAGCGCGCAGGTGATGTCGGCCAAGGCCGAGAAGATCGACTTGTCGATCGACGCCAATGGCGTGCGTTACTGGAATGGTGCCGCCCTGAGCCGCGAGGAAGCGGCTGCGCGGTTCATGACCGAAGGCCAGAAGACGACCCAGCCCGAGATCCATCTTCGGGCGGACAAGACCGTCCCCTATGGCGCCGTGGCCGAAACCCTGGCCGATGCGGCCAAGGCAGGCTTGAGCAAGATCGGCTTTGTGACCGATCCGGCGCCCGTGTCCGCGCCCGTGCCGGTCACTGCCAAGGGCCAGGTTAAACAGGCGCCTTGAGCCTGAGCGGTCACTGAATGGGGCGCCCGGGAGGGCGCCCTTTGTTTTGGGCGTTCGCCGTGATGGGGGGCGTGCCAAGCGGGGTGAGGCGGGTTTAACATCGCCCACCATGAGCACGCCTGTTTCCCCTTCCTCGCCGCCTGAGGCTGCGCCTCAGATCCCTCCACAGGCCTTGGCGGGCCTGAAGGTCATTGAACTCGGGCAGTTGATTGCGGGCCCCTTCGCGGGCAAGACCCTGGCCGATTTCGGGGCCGAGGTCATCAAGGTCGAACCGCCGGCCGCCGAGGGCGGGGCGGGCGGCGACCCCCTGCGTCAATGGCGCATGCTGCACAACGGCACCAGCGTGTGGTGGCAGGTGCAAAGCCGCAACAAACAGAGCGTGGTGCTGGACCTGCGCACCGAGACTGGCCGTGACACGGTGCGCCGCCTCATCGACGAGGCCGACGTGCTCATCGAGAACTTCAAGCCCGGCACGCTCGAGAAGTGGGGCATGGGCTACGAGGTGCTCAGCCGCAGCAACCCGGGCCTGATCATGTTGCGCGTCAGCGGCTATGGGCAGACTGGGCCTTACCGCGACCGTCCCGGCTTTGCCGTGGTGGCCGAAGCCATGGGCGGCATGCGCTACCTCAATGGCGAGCCCGGCCGTGCACCGGTGCGGGCCGGCGTCAGCCTGGGTGACACGCTGGCGGCCCTGCATGGGGTCATCGGTGTGCTGCTGGCCTTGCAGGCCCGCCAGGCCAGCATCAGCCGCGACGCGCCCAAGGGGCTGGGCCAGGTGGTGGACGTGGCCTTGTACGAGTCAGTGTTCAACTGCATGGAGAGCCTGCTGCCCGAGTACAGCGCTTTCGGCGCCGTGCGCCAGCCGGCGGGCTCCGCTTTGCCGGGCATTGCGCCGAGCAATGCCTACCCCTGCGTCGATGGCATGGTGGTCATCGGGGGCAATGGGGATTCGATTTTCAAGCGGCTGATGATCGCCATCGGGCGCGACGACCTGGCCACCGATCCGCAGCTGGCGAGCAACCCGGGCCGGGTGGCGCGCGTGGCCGAGATCGACGCCGCCATTGGCCTGTGGACCCAGGCGCGCCGGGTGGAGCAGGTGCTGGCGGTGCTCAACGCGGCCAGCGTGCCGGTGGGGCGCATCTACACCGCTGCCGACATCGCGACCGATCCGCACTTCCAGGCGCGCGAGATGATCCTGCCGGTGACCACCCCGGACGGCCTGACCGTGCAGGTGCCGGGCATCGTGCCCAAGCTGTCGCGCACCCCGGGCGCCATCACGCGCCGTGCCCCCGAGCTGGGCGAAGACACCGAGGCGGTGCTGTCTCGACTGCAGCCTTGATGCCCGCGCTGGTGTCGACCCCCGTGTCAGTGGTAATGCTGGAGCGGGTGGTAGCCGTGATCGGAGTGGACGAGCGCGTAGCGTTGCGCCTTCCAGCGCAGGGGTGGGGCCGGTTGGGGGATCAAGCCCCGTGCGCGGCGCGCCAGGGTGACGTGGGGCTGATACGCCCGTGATTCCAGCGGCAGGCCCAGTTGCGTGAGCGTGTCGCCCAGGTGCGCGTGCAGATCGAGCAGGGCCGGTGGGGTGGCCTCGGGCAGCAGCACGGCCACACCGTTGGGCCACACCTCCATACGGTCCAGGGTCAGCGTTACGGGTGCACCTGGGGTCGGTAAGGCCTGCTTCAGCGCAGGCAAGCGCGCCTCAGGCACCTGACCGAGGAAATGCAGCGTGAGGTGCAGGTCGATCGCTCGGGTGAGGCGGGCGGCGGCAGGCCAGCTCTGCGCCTGTTGCCAGGCGAGCAGGGCGGCGCGGGTGTCGTCATCGGGCCACAGGGCCAGGAACAGGCGCAGGGCGGGTTCAGCGTTCATCACTTGCCTTTACAGTGCGCGAAACAAACACAGAGGATGTCATGGTGAAAGACGTGTCGGCGGCCCATGAGGGTCAGTTTGCCCTGTTGAAGCAGGGGCGGTTTGCCCCGTTCTTTTTCACCCAGTTTCTGGGGGCCGCCAACGACAACCTGTTCAAGTTTGCCTTGACCGTGCTGGTGACCTACCAGTTGCAGGTGAGCTGGCTGCCGGCGCAGATGGCCGGACTGGTGATCGGGGCGCTGTTCATCCTGCCCTTTGTGCTGCTGTCGGCCACGGCCGGGCAGTGGGCAGACAAGTATGACAAGGCGCGCATCATGCGGGCGGTCAAGTTGCTGGAGATCGGCATCATGGTTCTGGCCGGCGTCGGCTTCTGGTTCCAGCTGGTGCCGCTGCTGCTGGCCTGCGTGCTGCTGATGGGCCTGCACTCCACTTTCTTCGGACCGGTGAAGTACGCCTACCTGCCGCAGCACCTCAGCGAGCGCGAGCTCACGGGCGGCAATGGCTTGGTCGAGATGGGCACCTTTGTGGCGATCTTGCTGGGCAATGTGGGCGGCGGTCTCCTGATGAGCATTCCTCGTACCGGCGCACATTGGGTGGCGATGGCCTGTCTGGGTGTGGCCGTGCTGGGCTGGCTGACCTCGGCGCGCATTCCGGTGTCGCCTGCGTCAGACCCCGCCTTGAAGCTGAACTGGAATCCTTTCAGCGAGACCTGGCGCAATCTGCAACTGGCCCGCCAGTACCCGAGTGTGTTCCGCTCGCTGCTGGGCATCTCGTGGATGTGGTTCTTTGGGGCCGTGTTCCTGTCGCAGTTCCCTTCGTTCGCCCGTGATGTGCTGGGGGGCAATGAGCAGGTGGCGTCGCTCTTGCTGGTGGTGTTCTCGGTGGGCATTGCAGTGGGCTCGCTGCTGTGCGAAACCTTCTCGCACCGCCACGTGGAAATCGGCCTGGTGCCCATCGGGGCCCTGGGCATGACGGTGTTTGCCTTTGACCTGTACCTGGCCGCGCAAGCCGTGCCCGCGGCCACCGGGGCCTTGCTGTCGGTGGGTGAGTTTGTGGCCCAGCCGGCCCATTGGCGCGTCATGGCCGATCTGGCGTTGCTGGCGTTCAGCGCGGGCCTGTACAGCGTGCCCATGTATGCCCTGATCCAGCTGCGCGCCCAACCCAGCCACCGCGCGCGCATCATCGCCGCCAACAACATCCTCAACGCGCTGTTCATGGTCGTCAGCAGCCTGCTGGCGGGGGCCATGCTGGGCGCAGGCTTCAGCATCCCGCAGGTGTTCGGCGCCACCGCCTTGCTCAACATTCTGGTGGTGGGCTATGTGTTCTGGCTGATGCCCGAGTACATCGTGCGCCTGGTGATGCTGGTGGTGACGCGGGTGGTGTACCGCCTCAAGGTGCGCGGTGACGAGCACCTGCCCACCGAGGGGGCGGCCATCCTGGTGTGCAACCACGTCAGCTTCATCGATGCGGTGATCCTGGGGGTGTGCAGTCCGCGTCCGATGGTCTTCCTGATGGACCATCGCATCTTCAAGACGCCGGGCATTGGCTGGTTCTTCCGCGCGGTCAAGGCCATTCCGATTGCGCCACAAAAGGAAGATCCGCAAGCCTACGAGCAGGCCTTCGAGCGCGCGCGGCAGGTGCTGCGCGAGGGCGATCTGCTGTGCCTGTTCCCGGAAGGGGCCATCACCAAGGATGGGCGCATGCAGCCCTTCAAGGCCGGCATCATGAAGATCCTGGCGTCCGATCCGGTGCCGGTGATCCCGGCGGCGCTGCACAACCTGTGGGGCTCCAGCTTCTCGCGCATCGACGGCGCGGCCATGGCGCGTCCTTTGCGCCGGGGTCTGTTCAACCGGATTGGCCTGGTGGTGGGCGAGCCCATCGTGCCTGAGGCCGTCACGCCCGAAGCCCTTCAGGTGCGGGTGCAGAACCTGTTGGACGAGCCCAGCCCCTGACGGTCGAGGGGATGGGGTGGCAGAATCCCCGCAACCCCGTCATTGCACACCGGACTTGATGAAATCCTTGCTCTCTCCCGCGGCCTGGGCGCGCGTCATTCCCTTTGCCCTGTTCATGGCCTTGCTGGCCTTGCGGGCGCAGTGGCCGGCTAGTGAAGGTGGCTGGCTGGACCCGCGCTGGCTCTATGGCGCCTCAGTGCTGGTGGTGGGGAGCAGCCTGGTGTACTTCTGGCGACGCTATGGCGAGCTGGGGCGCGGCGCGGGCCTGTCGATCTGGCACGCCTTGCTGTCCGTGGGGGTGGGCGTGGGCGTGTTCCTGCTGTGGGTCTGGCTCACGGAGCCGTGGATGCTGATCGGCGAGCCCAGTGCCAGCTTCCGGCCGGTGGACGACGAAGGCCAGTTGCTGTGGGGCTTGGTGATCGTGCGCTGGATCGGGGCGGCCATGCTGGTGCCAGTGATGGAGGAGCTGTTCTGGCGCTCCTTCCTGATGCGCTGGGTGGACAAGCCCGACTTTGAAGCGCAAGACCCGCGCACGGTGACGCTGCGGGCGATGCTCTTGTCGTCGCTGGTGTTCATGCTGGCCCACACGCAGTGGCTGGCCGCGCTGGTGGCCGGCATGGCCTACGCCTGGTTGTACCGCTACACCCGCACCTTGTGGGCGCCGATCCTGGCGCATGCCGTGACCAACGGCATCCTGGGCGCCTGGGTGGTGGTGATGGGCAACTGGCAGTTCTGGTAAGGCTCAGACGCCGCGGGCGCGGTCGGCAGCGAACTGCTGCTGGAAGGCGGCAAAGCGGCCGGCGTCCAGCGCATCGCGCACTTCCTGCATCAGGTTCAGGTAGTAGTGCAGGTTGTGGATGGTGGTCAGCATCGGGCCGAGCATCTCGCCGCAACGGTCGAGGTGGTGCAGGTAGGCGCGGCTGAAGTTCTGGCAGGTGTAGCAGTTGCAGGTCTCGTCGATCGGGCGCTCGTCCGACTTGTTGCGCGCATTGCGCAGGCGCAGGTCGCCAAAGCGGGTGAACAGGTGGCCGTTGCGCGCATTGCGTGTGGGCATCACGCAGTCGAACATGTCCACGCCCGTGGCCACGCCGGCCACCAGGTCTTCCGGCGTGCCCACGCCCATCAGGTAGCGGGGCTTGTTCGCCGGCAGCTTGGGCGTGATGTGGTTCATCACGCGCAGCATCTCGTCCTTGGGCTCGCCCACGCTGACGCCACCGATGGCGTAGCCCGGCAGGTTCAGGTCGACCAGGCCGGCCAGCGACTCTTCACGCAGGTTCTCGAACATGCCGCCCTGCACGATGCCGAACAGGGCGTTGGGGTTCTCCAGGTTCGTGAACTCGGTGATGCAGCGCTTGGCCCAGCGCAGGCTCAGCTCCATCGAGGCGCGCGCTTCCTTCTCGGTGGTGATGTGGCCCAGCGACTTGTCGCCCTTCCAGTAGGGCGTGCACTCGTCGAACTGCATGACGATGTCCGAGTTCAGGATGGTCTGGATCTGCATGCTGATCTCGGGCGTGAGGAACAGCTTGTCGCCGTTGACAGGCGAGGCAAAGCGCACGCCTTCTTCGCTGATCTTGCGCATCTCGCCCAGTGACCAGACCTGGAAGCCACCCGAGTCGGTGAGGATGGGCTTGTGCCAGTTCTCGAATTTATGCAGGCCACCAAACTGCTTCATGATGTCCAGCCCTGGGCGCATCCACAGGTGGAAGGTGTTGCCCAGGATGATCTGGGCGCCCATCTCTTCGAGCGAGCGCGGCATCACGCCCTTGACGGTGCCGTAGGTGCCCACCGGCATGAAGATGGGGGTCTGGATGACGCCGTGGTTGAGGGTGAGGCGGCCTCGGCGGGCTTCGCCTTCGGTCTTGAGCAGTTCAAAATTCAACATGGAGACGGGTCTGGGTGGGGTGTCAGGCGGGGCGGGCGTCAGGCCTTGGCGGCCGCGGTGCGACGGGCATGAAGGTGTTCCAGCAGGCGTTCGCTGCGGAAAGGCTTGGCCAGCACGGCCAGGCCCGATTCGTCGAAGCGGGCCAGTTCGGTCGGATTCGTGTCGCCGGAGATGATGAGGGTCCGCAGGGGCTTGGACGGCTGATCTTGCGCGCGCAGTTGCAGGCTCACGTGCTGCGCCAGTTGAAGGCCGTCGATGCCGGGCAGGCGGTAGTCGGTGATCAGGGTGTCGGGCAGTTGCTCGGGGTCGACGTGGGTCAACAGGTGAGGCAGCTCGTCGAGCAGCGCCTCGCCATCGGACCAGGTGCGCACATGCGCGCCCCAGCTGTGCAGCATCTCGCCCAGGGCGCGTCGCAGCAACACGTCGTCTTCCACCAGCCAGATTACCCGATCGGACAGCGGGTGCTCCTCGCCTTGGTGGACCTGTGTCTGGGTGGGCGTCACGAGATTGAGCGGCAGTTCGATGGCGAAGCACGAGCCCTTGCCGGGAACCGAGCGCACGCTGATCTGCTCACCCAGGATGGAGGCGGTGCGCCGCACGATGGCCAGGCCCAGGCCGATGCCACGGGTGCGGTCGCGGGCGCTGTTGCCCACCTGATAGAACTCGTCGAAGATGCGCTCGCGCTGTTCCGGGGCAATGCCGATGCCGGTGTCCCACACCTCGATCCGCAGGCGGTGCTTGCCGCGCCGGCGTGCGGCCACCAGCACGCCGCCCCGCTCGGTGTAGCGGATGGCGTTGGCCACCAGGTTGCGCAGCACGCTGTGCAAGAGCATGGGATCGGTCAGCACCATCAGGTGCTTGCCATCGTTTTTCTTGGGCAAGCGAAAGCGCAGGTCCAGTCCCTTGGCGGCGGCAGCGCTGGCTTCGTGGATCTTCACTTCCTGGAACACGTCGTGCATGCGCACCGACTGGAATTCCGGCTTGACGGCGCCGGCGTCCAGGCGTGAGATGTCCAGCAGCCCCACCAGCAGCGATTCCATCGAGGTGACCGCCTCGTCGAGCATGTTGGTCAGCTCCTTGACCTCCGGCTCGGTGGCCTGTTTGCGCAACAGGCTCACCAGCAGGCCGATGGCGGCGGTGGGCTGGCGCAGGTCGTGGCTGGCTGCGGCGAGGAAGCGGGTTTTGGACTGGTTGGCCACTTCGAGGGCGCGGGTGCGGTCGGCCACGCGCTCTTCGAGGGTGATGTTCATGCGTTCGGACAGGTTCATCGCCTCGATGAACTTGCTCATCAAGGTCAGGGCAAAGCCCAGGAAGATGATGGGGGCGAAGTATGGTGTCCAGTAGAGGTCGGTGACGTCGAGGTAGGGCGTCAGGAACAGGTAATCGTGGGCCATGCTCACCAGCGTGCCCAACGGGCCCAGGGTCATGGCCGAGGCCTCCATCCAGTGACGGGTCCAGGCGGTCTGGAGGATCTTGTAGACCACCAGCACCCCCCCGGCCATCATCAGCGGGTAGGCAATGAGGCGCAGCAGGTCCAGATACGGCGTGCCCATGGCAAACAGGCCCATCAGGGGCACGCCGAAGCCCACCATCCGCAAGGGGTTGATCAGACTTCTGATCCGGGTGTTGGAGTACGCCAGCCCGAACATCACCTGGAAGTACGTCGTCACGGAGTGCGTGGCGAAGAATAGCCAGTCCACCAGCGGCGTGGGCCAGCCGATGGTTTCGATGAAGTACAGACCGTTGCGGCCGCACATGATGAGCATCATCCAGCCGAAGTAGGCAAAGATGACGTCCCGCGGGCGGGAGCGCCAGGCAAACAGCACGAACAGGGCCATGCCGGCCACGCTCATGTTGAGCATCTGAGGGAGCTCGACCGTCAGCAAAACCGTGCGGTCGAAGTCGTCGCGCATCTCGCTGAGGGCACCGACCTCAAGGGGTGCGATGCCCGGTTTGCGGAAGGGGTTCATCCGCACGTCGATGGCGATCTCGTTGTGCCCGGCGTGCAGCACGTCGACAGGCAGCTCGGTCAGGTAGGGCAGAGGGGCCATGCTGGTGATGGCGTCGCCCTGCATGTGGCGCGTGGACAGATGGTGTCCGTTGACGGTGATGCGGTGGTTGCCCGGCAGGCGGTCGATGCGCAAGGCCCAGGGCTCTTTGGGCACGGAAGGCAGGACCAGTTGGGCGCGGTAGCAGTAGACCGCGGGAGGGTGGATGCCCAGTTGCCGCCAGTCGTCGGGCAGCGTCACGCCTTGCCCCAGGCGGTGCTCAGCGCAGGCGCCGGGGGAGAGGGTGGCGGCATCGATCACCAGCGTGGGCGCAGCTGCGACCGCACCCGCCAACCAGAGCAGGCACCAGCAGGCCAGGCGCAGCAGCGTCTTCATGGCGCGCGACGCTCGATCAGCATGGCGTCGCCATAGCTGAAGAAACGATAGCCCTGTGCGATCGCGTGCTGGTAGATCGACCGGATGTGTTCGTAGCCAGCCAGGGCGCTCACCAGCATCATCAAGGTGCTCTTGGGCAGGTGGAAGTTGGTGACCAGCAGGTCCACCACCTTGAACTGGAAGCCCGGGGTGATGAAGATGTCGGTGTCGCGGCTGCCGGCTTGCAGGATCTGGCCGGCAGGCGCGTGCAGGGCGGCGGACTCCAGCGCGCGCAAGGTGGTGGTGCCCACCGAGATGACACGGCCGCCCGCCGCCTTGGTGGCTTCGATGGCGGCCACAGTGCTGGCCGGCACCTCGAACCACTCGCTGTGCATCTTGTGCTCCGCCAGGTTGTCGGTGCGCACGGGCTGGAAAGTGCCCGCGCCGACGTGCAGCGTCACCTCGGCGGTGCGCACGCCGCGCTCGCGCAGGGCGGCCAGCAAGGCATCGTCAAAGTGCAGGGCCGCCGTGGGGGCCGCCACGGCGCCGGGGGCCTTGGCGAACACCGTCTGGTAGCGGCGCACGTCGTCGGCTTCGTCGGCGTGGGTGATGTAGGGGGGCAGGGGCACGTGGCCGTGCTGTTCGAGCAATTCGAACGGGTCGCCCGAGAGCTTCAGGTGAAACAGGCCGCCATCGGGGCCGCCGCGGCCCAGCACCTCGGCGTCGAAGGCGTCGGCAAAGCGCACGACGCTGCCCGGCTTGGGCGACTTGCTGGCGCGCATGTGGGCCAGCACCTCTTGATTGGGCAGCACGCGCTCGACCAGGGCCTCGACCGTGCCGCCGGACTGCTTCGCGCCGTAGAGCCGAGCCTTGATCACGCGGGTGTTGTTGAAGACCAGCAGGTCGCCAGGCTGGAGCAGCGAAGGCAGATCGCGGAACACGCGGTCCACCGGCCTGGCGCCGCGGCCATCTAGCAGGCGCGAGGCGCTGCGCTCGGCAGCGGGGTGCTGGGCGATCAGCTCGGGCGGCAGCTCGAAGTCGAAATCGCTGAGGGTGTAACCGGAAGCAGAAGCGGTCATGCCATTGAGGGACGGACGGGTCCCGTGCCAAGGAAACCCGCTATTGTCCTTCATCTGCCTGCCTGTGAGGCGACCGGTATGGTGCGGCGCACGCTCAGACGCGGGGGCGGTGCGCTCTGCGGGCGGGCACAATGGCGATCGATTATCCATTCAACAAATTCAGCGTGGCGCACGAGGCAGCAGCCCCTTCTTCACCTTCGGCACGTGGCAAGGCGCGCACGGGCTCGTCTGCGGGCGCCGACAAACGTTCGCCGCCGCAGAAGGCGATGGAGCGCCTGGGTCTGACGCGCGACATCGATCTGGCCCTGCACTTGCCGCTGCGCTACGAGGACGAGACCCGTCTGACCCTGCTGCGCGAGGCCCGCGACGGGGAAACCGTGCAAGTGGAAGGCGTGGTGCGTGACAACCGCATTGAGTTGCGCGGTCGTCGGCAGCTCATCGTGCGCCTGCACGATGGCTCAGGCGAGGTGCTGCTGCGGTTCCTGAACTTTTACGGCTCGCAGCAAAAGAGCTGGGGGGCCGGCGTGCGCTTGCGCGTGCGAGGCGAGTTGCGCAGTGGTTTTTTTGGCCGCGAGATGGTGCACCCACAGGTGCGCATCGTGCACGCGGACACGCCGCTGGCGCAGGCGCTCACCCCGGTCTACCCGACCACGGCGGGCTTGCCGCAGGCCTATCTGCGCAAGGCGGTGGCTGCGGGCCTGGCGCGGGCACCGTTGGACGAGCTGATCCCGCCGGGCTTGTTGCCACCGCGCCTGCCCAGCTTGCGCGAGTCGCTGCATTTCCTGCACCACCCGAGCCCCGACACCTCGCTGGTGGCGCTGGAGGACCACAGCCACCCGGCCTGGCAGCGTCTCAAGTTCGAGGAGTTGCTGGCGCAACAGGTCTCGCAGATGCAGGCCCGCGCCGAGCGCTCGCACCTCAAGGCGCCGGTGCTGCAGGCGCACACCCAGGGGCTGCCCGAGCGCCTACTGGCGGTGCTGCCCTTTCAGCTGACGGGTGCGCAGCAGCGGGTGTGCGCCGAAATTGCCGCCGATCTGGCCTGCCCCGTGCCCATGCACCGCCTGTTGCAGGGCGATGTCGGCTCGGGCAAGACCGTGGTGGCGGCGCTGGCCGCCGCCGTGGCCATGGACGCCGGCTGGCAATGCGCCCTGATGGCGCCCACCGAGATCCTGGCTGAGCAGCATTTCCGCAAGCTGGTGGACTGGCTGGCGCCGTTGGGCATCAAGGTGGCCTGGCTCACGGGCAGCCTCAAGGCCAAGGTCAAGCGTGAGCAACTGGCCGCCGTGGCCTCCGGCGAAGCGCAACTGGTGGTCGGCACGCACGCCGTCATCCAGGACCAGGTCGAGTTCGCCAAGCTGGGCCTGGCCCTGATCGACGAGCAGCACCGCTTCGGCGTGGCCCAGCGCCTGCAGTTGCGCAGCAAGCTGCAAAGCCGCGAGCTGGAGCCGCACCTGCTGATGATGAGCGCCACGCCCATTCCGCGCACGCTGGCGATGACATACCTGGCCGACCTGGAGGTCAGCACCATCGACGAGCTGCCGCCGGGGCGCACGCCCATCGTCACCCGCGTCTTTGCCGACAGCCGGCGCGAGGAGGTCATCGAGCGCATCCGTGATGAGGTGGCCAAGGGCAGCCAGGTGTACTGGGTCTGCCCGCTGATCGACGAAACCGAAGACAGCGACCAGGCGGCCGACGAGGTGGCGGGGCGCGACAGCGCCAAGCGCCCACCGCTGGACCTGAGCAACGTCACCCAGACCCACCAGGATCTGAGCGAAGCCTTGCCGGATGTGGGTGTGGGGCTGCTGCATGGGCGTTTGCCGGCGGCCGAGAAGGCCGAGGTGATGGCGAAGTTTTCCTCAGGCGAGCTGTCGGTGCTGGTGGCCACCACCGTGATCGAAGTAGGCGTGGACGTGCCCAACGCCAGCCTGATGGTGATCGAGCACGCCGAGCGTTTCGGCCTGAGCCAGCTGCACCAGCTGCGCGGGCGGGTGGGGCGCGGTGCCGTGGCCAGCGTCTGCGTGTTGCTGTACGCCTCGCCCCTGTCGGACTCGGGCAAGCAGCGCCTCAAGGCCATGGCAGAGACCACCGATGGCTTCGAGATCGCGCGCCGCGACCTGGAGATCCGCGGCCCCGGCGAGTTCATGGGCGCACGTCAGTCCGGTGCGGCCATGCTGCGCTTTGCCGATCTGCACGAAGACGAGGCCCTGGTGGCGCGCGCTCGCCGGGTGGCTGAGGTGCTGCTGCGTGAGCACCCCCAGGCCGCACAGCGCCATGTGGGCCGCTGGCTGGGGCACAAGTCCGAGTACCTGAAGGCCTGAAGGCCGGCTGACAGGCTGTGAGGCGTGGTCGTGGCACCCGGGATGCCGCACAATGTGCGCACCATGACCCTGACCGAACTCCGCTACATCGTTGCCGTTGCCCGCGAGCGCCATTTTGGGCGCGCCGCTGAGGCTTGCTTCGTCTCCCAGCCCACCTTGTCGGTGGCCGTGAAAAAGCTGGAAGACGAGCTCGACGTCAAGCTGTTCGAGCGTGGCAGTGCCGAGATCACCGTCACCCCGCTGGGCGAGGAAATCGTGCGCCAGGCCCAGGCGGTGCTGGAGCAGGCGCAGGCCATCAAGGAAATTGCCAAGCGCGGCAAGGACCCACTGGCCGGCCCGCTGCGCCTGGGGGTCATCTACACCATCGGCCCCTACCTGCTGCCGGAGTTGGTGCGCTCGGCCATCAGCCGTGTGCCGCAGATGCCCCTGATGCTGCAGGAGAACTTCACCGCCAAGCTGCTGGAGATGCTGCGCGCCGGTGAGCTGGACTGCGCCATCCTGGCCGAGCCTTTCCCGGACACCAACCTGGCCGTGGCACCGCTGTACGACGAGCCTTTTTTGGTGGCGGTGCCGCGCAGCCATCCGCTGGCACAGCGAGGATCCATCGGCGCCGAAGAGCTCAAGCGCGAAACCATGCTGCTGCTGGGTGCCGGCCACTGTTTCCGTGACCACGTGCTGGAGGTCTGTCCCGAGTTCGCGCGTTTCTCCAGCGCCACCGAAGGCATCCGCAAGAGCTTCGAGGGCTCCTCACTGGAAACCATCAAGCACATGGTGGCCGCCGGCATGGGGGTGACCGTGGTGCCGCGCCTGTCGGTGCCGGTCGAGCCGCATCCGCATGTGGTGTATGTGCCGTTTGAGGGCGAGCCGCCCACGCGCCGGGTGGTGCTGGCCTGGCGCCGCAGCTTCACCCGCTACGAGGCCATTGCGGCCTTGCGCAATGCCATTTACGCCTGCCCGCTGGAAGGCGTCACGCGCCTGACCGACTGAGCTGCCGGGGCGCCGAGGGTTCAGGCGCCCGGCTGGTGATCAGACTCTGAAGCGGGTGTTTCCGCGGCCGAGGGCGACTCGAAGCAGTCCACCACCGTGAAGTACAGCGAGGCATAGAACGCCGAGGCCACCCACATGCCACCGGCAATGGCCAGCACATTGCCCAGCAAGGGCACGGGAATCTGGCTGAGGATGAAGCGGTCGAACAGGCCCAGGGCCAGCACCACGCCGAACCAGCACAGCCCATACACGGCGAAGGCGCCCAGGTTGCGCCAGCACGCCACGATGCTGAAGAACAGCGCCTTGCTCACCGGCAGGCGGGCCCACAGGATCAGGGCCGGGGCGTGCCAGAACAGCAGAGAGACCGGCAGCGTCAGCAGCACGCGCCACAGGATGTCCTGCTGCACGAGCGGATTGTTGACCAGCTCGGCGGTGTTCTCAGCGGCTTCGAACACCGCGGCAACCTCTTCGGCACCTGGGCCCATCAGTTGCGCCAGTTGCATGATCAACAAGGTGGCCATGACGTAGCCCCCTGCCAACTGGGCCAAGGTTCGGCGTGGGCTGTGGGCGCCTTTGAAAGCCTCGAACAGCACCCCGGGGTGGAAGCGTTCACCCTTCAGCACCTTGCGGGTGGCCTGCATGAAGCCCAGCCACATCAGGGGCATGCAGCCCACCACCAGCAGAGGGCCGACCACGGGCAGGCCGATCAGCAACAGCGCCGCCGAGACGCACAGGCCCAGCAACCCGACAAACTGGAAGGGCTGGCGGCGGCTCACCTGCAGACCCTGCCGCAGCCAGACGTAACCTTGCGAGGCTTTGACGATGTGGAGCTTCATGCGAGGTCGGCCTGGCGGCTGTAGGACCAGGGCTGTTGGCGGCGCAGGGTGAGCACGCGCTCGAAGTGGGTGGGGTCGTGCGGCTGCAGCATGGCCGCATCGCGCGGCAGGAAGTAGTCCCACAGACGCGAAGTCCAGAAACGCAGTGCGGCGGCGCGCAACAGGGCCGGCAGCAAGGCCAGCTCGGCGTCGGTCAGTCGGCGTTCGGCGTCGTAGGCGGCGACAAAGGCATGCGCGCGCGCCGGGTCCAGCGCGCCGGTGGCCAGGTCAATGCACCAGTCGTTCAGGCACACGGCGATGTCGAAGGCAAAGGTGTCACAGCCGGCAAAGTAGAAGTCGAAAAAGCCCGACAGGGTGGGGCCGTCGAACATCACGTTGTCACGGAACAGGTCGGCGTGGATGGGGCCTTGCGGCAGCGACTGGTAGGCCTCGGTGCGGGCCAGCTCTTGCTGGAACTGCAGCTCGGATTCGATCAGCGCGGCCTGCTCGGTGTTCAGGTGCGGACGGACCACGGGGATGGTCTCCGTCCACCAGGACAGGCCCCGCAGATTGGGCTGCTGATGCGGGTAGTCGCTGCCGGCCTGGTGCATGCGCGCCAGCATCGCGCCCACCTGGGCGCAGTCGGCCACCTGGGGGCTGAGCTGGTTGCGCCCCTTCAGGCGCGTCACCACGGCGGCGGGCTTGCCCTTGAGTGTGTGCAGGATCTCGCCTTGGGCATTGGCCTGCGGCGCCGGCACCGGGATGCCGCGCTGCGCCAGGTGGTGCATCAGGTTCAGATAGAAGGGCAGCTGCGCAAAGCTCAGGCGTTCGAACAGGGTCAGCACGAAGTCACCCTGGTCGGTGCTGACGAAGTAGTTCGTGTTTTCAATGCCGGAGGCGCAGCCCTGCAGGGACTGCAAGGTGCCCAGACCCAGGGTGGACAGCAAGCCAGCTGCTTCCTGTGGGGAGACTTCGGTGAAAACGGCCATGAGATGGAGGGAGCAAAGAGGGGTGAAGTCGCGCCTGGGACACACGTTTAGGGGAAAGCCCGGGCCGCAGGTGAGGGCCTGAACGCCGGGATTGCGCGAAAACCCCCAGGCTGCAGGGGTGTCGGAAGCCGTGATTGTAGAAGTCTGCGCATGTCGATCTGGCAGACTTTTCAACATTGTGAAGACATCCCCGCGCTTGGGCGTGACGGTTGTCCATCCACCCCTCCTGAGGAACCGGTTCCGCATCATGAGCAGCATCACATCGCGCAAGATCTCCCGCACTCTGTCCACCCTGGCGGTGGTCGCCTTGTCTGTGCTTGGCACCTCTGCCATGGCCGAGGAGGAGTTGCGGCCTGCGCCTGCCCCTTGGGGGGTCTATGTGGGTGGCAACCTGGGGGTGGGCGCTGCTCAGTGGGATTGCGATGCCGCGTGCGATCGCGCCCGACTGAGCGGCAAGATTTTCGGTGGCAAGCGCCTGACCCCCGGTCTGGCCGCCGAAGTGAACTACATGGTCTTTGGCGGCATGGACCGTTCCAACGACACAGCGCGGGCCACGGCCACGGGCATCAACGCTGAGCGCCGGCACGTGCGTGCGCTCACTGCCGGCATCAACTGGGAAGTCGAGCTGCTCGAAGGCTTCACCAACCAGATCCGTGTCGGTTGGGCCCTCAAGCGCATCGACAGCGACTTGGCTTTGCGTGGTGGTGCTGACAAGAGCGTGCGTGACTACCGCCAGGCGCCTTACTTTGGCGTCGGCCTGGCCATGAACGTCACCCGCAACGTCCGTCTGCTGCAGAGCTTCGACTACATCATTGACGGCCACGAAAGCCTGTACCTGTTCACGGTGGGCGCGTCGGCCGAGTTCTGATCCCAGCGTCTGCAGGCCCCACAATCCGGGGCATGAACACCCCGGATATGCCTTCTTCTGCTGACGCTGCTGCCGAAGCTCGACCGACCCTGCTGCTGGTCGACGGCTCCAGCTACCTCTACCGCGCCTTCCACGCGATGCCCGATCTGCGCGGGCCGCAGGGCGAGCCCACCGGCGCGATGCATGGCATGGTCAACATGCTGCGTCGCCTGCGTGACGAGGTGCCCTGCGAGCACGCCGTGTGCGTGTTCGACGCCAAGGGCCCGACCTTTCGCGACGAGTGGTACCCCGAGTACAAGGGGCACCGTCCGCCCATGCCCGACGACTTGCGCGCCCAGATCGAGCCCATTCACGAGGTGGTGCGGCTGATGGGCTGGCCCATTCTGGAAGTGCCTGGCATCGAGGCCGATGACGCCATAGGCACGCTCGCCAAGGTGGGCGCCGAAGCCGGTCACCGCGTGGTGGTGTCCACCGGCGACAAGGACATGGCCCAACTGGTGACCGAGCACGTCACCCTGGTCAACACCATGACCAACGAAAAGCTGGACATGGCGGGCGTGGCTGCCAAGTTTGGTGTGCCCCCCCACCTGATCATCGACTACCTGACCCTGATCGGGGACGCCGTGGACAACGTGCCCGGTGTGGAAAAGGTGGGCCCCAAAACTGCCGTGAAGTGGATCGGGGAGCATGGTTCGCTCGACGGCGTGATAGCCGCAGCGGATGCCATCAAGGGCGTGGCGGGCGAGAACCTGCGCAAGGCCCTGGACTGGCTGCCGCTGGGCCGCCGCCTCATCACCATCAAGACCGATTGCGACCTGAGTGCGCACGTGCCGCGTTGGCCCGAGCTGGAGGCCCTGGCCCTGCGCGAGCCGGACACGGCGTCCTTGCTGGACTTCTTCACGCGCTTTGGTTTCCGCACCGAGGCCGCCAAGCTGCGCGGCGGCGCGGCGCCGGCTCCTGCCTCGACGCCGTCGGCCAGGCCTAAAGCCAAGCCGAGCGCCACCGCCGACCTGTTCGATCAGGGCGCATCCGACGAGGCCGGGCACGCGACCGAGGCGTCCCCCGTGACCGTGGCCGCCACGCAGTACGACACCGTGTTGGACTGGCCGACCTTCGATCGCTGGCTGGCCCGCCTGCAGGCAGCCGAACTGGTGGCTTTTGACACCGAAACCGATTCGCTGGACGCCATGCAGGCTCGCATCGTGGGCCTGTCCTTCAGCGATCAGGTGGGCGAAGCCTGCTACATCCCTCTGCGCCACGAAGGGGTGGATGCTCCGGCGCAGTTGCCGCTGGACGAGGTGCTGGCCCGCTTGAAGCCCTGGCTGGAAGACGCCAGCCGGCCTAAGCTGGGTCAGCACATCAAGTACGACACGCATGTGCTGGCCAACCATGGCATTGCCATCCGCGGCTATGCGCACGACACCATGCTGGAAAGCTATGTGCTCGAAGCCCACCGCAAGCACAACCTGGGCGACCTGGCCCAGCGCCATGTGCATCGCAGTGGCCTGAGCTACGAAGACGTGGCCGGCAAGGGCGCGCAGCAGATCCCGTTTGCCCAGGTGGCGGTGGACAAGGCCGCGCAGTACTCGTGCGAAGACAGCGACCTGACCCTGCATGTGCACCAGACCCTGTGGCCCCGCCTGCAGGCCGAGCCGGCCTTGCGCGACATCTACGAGCGCTTCGAGCTGCCCACCTCGCGGGTGCTGCAGCGCATCGAGCGCAACGGCGTGCTGATCGACAAGGCCTTGCTGCAGCAGCAAAGCCACGAGCTGGGCCAGCGCATCCTCACGCTGGAGCACGAAGCCCACACGCTGGCGGGTCAGCCTTTCAACCTGGGCTCGCCCAAGCAGATTGGCGAGATCCTGTTCAACCAGCTCAAGCTGCCGGTCATCAAGAAGACCGCCACCGGCGCGCCTTCGACCAATGAAGAGGTGCTGGAGAAACTGGCCGAGGACTACCCGCTGCCCGCCCGCATCCTCGAATACCGTGGCATGGCCAAGCTCAAGTCCACCTACACGGACAAGCTGCCCTTGATGATCAACCCGGCCACCGGGCGCGTGCACACCAACTACGCGCAGGCCGTGGCGGTCACCGGTCGCCTGTCCAGCAACGAGCCCAACCTGCAGAACATCCCCGTGCGCACGGCCGAGGGCCGCCGCATCCGTGAGGCCTTCATCGCGCCGCCCGGCCATGTCATCGTCAGCGCCGACTACTCACAGATCGAGCTGCGCATCATGGCTCACATCTCGCAAGACGAGAACCTGCTGCGCGCCTTCGCAGAAGGCCTGGATGTGCACCGCGCCACTGCCAGCGAGATCTTCGGCGTGAGCCCGGACGAGGTCAGCAGCGAGCAGCGCCGTTACGCCAAGGTCATCAACTTTGGGCTGATCTACGGCATGAGCGCGTTCGGCCTGGCGTCCAACCTGGGCATCGAGCGCAGCGCGGCGGCCGCCTACATCGACCGCTACTTCATGCGCTATCCCGGTGTGAAGCGCTACATGGACGAGACCCGCGCCCAGGCCAAGGCTCAGGGCTATGTCGAGACCGTGTTCGGGCGCCGCTTGTGGCTGCCCGAGATCAACAGCCCCAACGGCCCCAGCCGCGCGGGTGCCGAGCGCGCGGCCATCAATGCGCCCATGCAGGGCACAGCGGCCGACCTGATCAAGCTGTCGATGGTGGCGGTGCAGGATGCGCTGGACGCCCAAGGCAAGGCCACCTTGATGATCATGCAGGTGCACGACGAACTGGTGTTCCAGGTGCCCGAGGCCGAACGCGACTGGGTCAAAACCGAGGTGCCGCGCATCATGGCTTCGGTGGCTGATCTGCGCGTGCCCTTGTTGGCCGAGGTGGGGGAGGGGCCCAATTGGGAAGCGGCGCACTGACATGAAACTGTCATCAAATCGATGACTGTCTCGGACTAAACTGAAAGCGGCCGCGCCATGTCCAGCTCCGGATCTGGCGCGGTGTTCAGTTGAGGCAGGGCTGTCAGAGAGGGTGTCGTCAGGTGTCAGAGAACACGCGTTTGAAGTTGTTGAGTCGAGAGCAGGCCATCCTGGCGTTCAACCGTCGGGTGCTGGCGCAAGCCCAGCGCAGCGATGTGCCGCTGCTGGAGCGGCTGCGCTACATCTGCATCGTGTCGTCCAACCTCGACGAGTTCTTTGAGGTGCGCTATGCCGACGTGCTGGAGGCCTCGCGCGCCGGGGCGGGTGACATCGACCGCCAGTACATCGCCGAGGTGGTCAAGCAGTCGCACCAGTTGGTCGAGGATCAGTACCAGATTTTCAATGAAGATGTGGGGCCGGCTTTGCGCCAGGCGGGCATCCTCATTCTCAACCACGCCGACCGCTCCGCCGAGCAGCGTGAGTGGGTCGCCAGCTTCTTTCGCAAGCAAGTGCAGCCGCTGCTGGTGCCGATCGGGCTGGACCCGTCGCACCCCTTCCCGCAGGTCGCCAACAAGACGCTGAACTTCATCGTGCGCCTGGGCGGGCGCGATGCTTTCGGGCGCGACAACGACATCGCCATCGTGCGCATTCCGCGGGTGCTGCCCCGGGTCATCAAGCTGCCGGCGCACCTGGTCGATCCGGGTACGCAGGCCTTTGTGCTGCTGTCCAGCGTGGTCCGGGCTCATCTGGACGAGCTGTTCCCCGGGCGCGAGATCCAGGCGTTTTCGCAGTTCCGTCTCACGCGGGACTCCGATCTGGATGTGGACGAAGACGATGTGACCGACCTGCGACTGGCGTTGCGCTCGAAGATGAGCACGCGCCAGTTCGGGCAGGCGATCCGGTTGGAGGTGGTGCGCAGCTGCCATCAAGATCTGTCGGACTTTCTGCTGGAGCAGTTCGGGCTGAACCAGCAGGCGCTGTTCCAGGTCAATGGCCCGGTGAACCTGGTGCGCCTGACGCAGCTGATCGACCAGGCCGATGGCGAAGACCTGCATTTCCGCCCCTATCAGCCGGGCTGGCCTGACAGCCTGCCGCGTGGGGGCAGCATGTTCGAGCATCTGCGTCACCACGACTGTCTGTTGCACCATCCTTTCGAGTCGTTTGACGCGGTGGTGAGCTTCCTGCGCGAGGCGGTCTACGACCCCGATGTGCTGGCCATCAAGCAGACCATCTACCGCACGGGCAACGAGTCCGTGCTGATGGAGTTGCTGCTGGAGGCGGTGCGCCGTGGCAAGGAAGTGCTGGCCGTGGTGGAGCTCAAGGCCCGCTTTGACGAAGAGGCCAACATCAACTGGGCCGAGCGTCTGGAGGCGCTGGGCGCGCAGGTGGTGTACGGCATCGTGGGCCTCAAGACCCACGGCAAGATGATGCTGGTGACGCGCCGCGAGGGCGGGCGTCTGCGTCGCTACGCCCACCTGTCCACCGGCAACTACAACCCCAAGACCGCGCGGCTCTACACCGACGTGGGCTACCTGACCAGCCAGCCCGACTTGACGGCCGACGTGGACCGCGTGTTCCAGCAGCTGTCCAGCCTGACCCAGATGCGCTCCAGCCGTCAGCTCTTGCTGGCGCCGTCGAGCATGCACACCCAGATGTTGCGCTGCATCGAGCGGGTGGCCGATTCGGCCCGCGCGGGTGGGCCGGCGCGCATCGTCGTCAAGGTCAACTCGCTGACCGACGAGCCGCTGGTGCGGGCGCTGATCGCCGCAGGCCAGGCGGGGGCCCAGATCGACCTGATCGTGCGAGGGGCCTGCATCTTGCCGCCGGGCGTGCCGGGTCAGACCGACCACATCCGGGTGCGCTCGGTGGTGGGGCGCATGCTCGAGCACACGCGGGTGCTGTACTTCCGCTGGGGCGAGGCCGAGCACGACGAGGTGCTCTACCTGTCGAGCGCCGACTGGATGAACCGCAACATGACGCGGCGCATCGAGGTGGCCTGGCCGGTGCGCGACCCGGCGCTGCGCCAGCGTGTGATCGACGAGTGCCTGGTGCCCTATCTGCTCGATGGCAAGGATGCCTGGACCCAGTTCAGCGACGGGCATTACGAGCGTGTGCCGCAAACCGGGCACAGTGCTCAGCAGGCCCTGATGGCCCTGCACGGTGCTGTCATCTGAGCGACGCAGGCGGGCCGCATGATGAGCGGCCAGGGTGCCCACATCGTGGCAAAGGGGATGTCATGGATTTGATCTTGTGGCGACACGCGCAGGCCGAAGACCTGCCGCTGGACGACGAAATGTTGCTCGCGCAGCGCGCGGCGGGCGAGCCCATCGAAGTCCACATCGACTTCCAGGCGGACCTGGCCCGGCGCTTGACCAGCAAGGGCGAGCGCCAGGCCGAGCGCATGGCGGCGTGGCTCAACCAGCGCCTGTCGGAGTCGACGCGTGTGTTGGTGAGCCCGGCACAGCGCACCCAGCAGACCGCTCAGGCGCTGCAGCGTCCGTTCAAGACCGTGGCCTCCATCGACCCGCAGGCCTCGGTGGACGATCTGTTGGCCGCAGCACGTTGGCCTCACGCCAAGGAGTCGGTGCTGATCGTGGGTCACCAACCGACCCTGGGCATGCTGGCTGCCCGCTTGCTGACTGGCCAGGATCTGGCCTGGTCGGTCAAAAAAGGTGGGGTGTGGTGGCTGCGCTCGCGCGAGCGCGATGGGCAGACGCAGGTGACCTTGCATGCGGTCCAAGCCCCCGACTTCCTGTGAGGCGTGGGTGTGAGGCGCGATAATGTGCGTCTATGAGTGTTTCTCCTGTCTCGTCCGTGCCCGCTGAACCGTGCCGCTACCACCACCGCCACCCGGTTCGCGTGTACTGGGAAGACACCGATGCCGGTGGCATTGTCTTCTACGGCAACTACCTCAAGTTCATGGAGCGGGCCCGCACCGAGTGGCTCTCGACCCTGGGCTTTGGGCAAGAGAGCATGCGCCGCGCCGGCGAGGGCATGTTCATCGTGGCCGAAACGACGCTGCGCTACCTCAAGCCCGCGCGGCTGGACGACCAGTTGACCGTGACCGTGGCCGTGACCGACGTGGGCCGCGCCAGCGTGACCTTCGCGCAGGAGGTTTGGCGCGCAGACACCTTGCTGACCCAGGGCATGGTGCGCATCGGCTGGGTGCAGCCGCTGGCGGCGCGTGGCGAGCCGGCGGCGCAGGCCGGCGACGAGGCCTCGGGCGAAGACAGCTTCCGCCCCGCCCGCATCCCGGCCCGCATCCTGGCCATTTTGCCTACCCCGATTTCTGCTTCCAAAGGTTGATCCATGAACCAAGACATGTCCATCTTGACCCTCGTGCTGCACGCCAGCATGGTGGTGCAGATCGTGATGTTGCTGCTTTTGCTGGTGTCGGTGGCCAGCTGGAGCGTGATTTTCAGCAAGGTCAGCAGCCTCAAGCGGGTGCGCCAGGACAATGACGAATTCGACCGTGAGTTCTGGGCCGGCCGCACGCTGCAGGAGCTGTATCAGGACGCCACCAGCGGCAAGAGCGGCCCCAGCGCGCCGCAGGAGCGCATCTTTGCCGCCGGCATGCGCGAGTTCATGAAGCTGCGCGAGCGCCGCGTGGCCGAGGTCGGCACCTTGCTCGACGGCGCACGCCGCGCGATGCGCGCCAGCTATCAGCGTGAGATGGACGCCATCGAGTCCCGTCTGGATTTCCTGGGCTCGGTCGGCTCGGTGTCGCCCTACATCGGGCTGTTTGGCACCGTGTGGGGGATCATGCACGCCTTCACGGGCTTGTCCAATGTGCAACAGGTGTCGTTGGCCACGGTGGCGCCCGGCATTGCCGAAGCCCTGGTGGCCACGGCCATCGGCCTGTTTGCCGCCATCCCGGCGGTGCTGGCGTACAACCGATTTGCACGCGACATTGACCGGGTGGCGATCCAGATGGAGTCCTTCATCGAGGAGTTCTCCAACATCCTGGCCCGCAACGTCTCGCCCGCGATGCCCGGGGCGGCCGATGCGGCCCGTGCGACAGCGGGACGCTGACCGTGGCCGAACTCAATGTCCGTGGCGGTCGCCGCCGCCGCACCCGCAACGAGATGAACATGGTGCCGTTCATCGACGTGATGCTGGTGCTGCTCATCATTTTCATGGTCAGTGCGCCCCTGATGCCCACGGGCGTGGTGGACCTGCCCAGCATGGGCAAGGCCCGTCAGGCGCCCGATAAGGTGATCGAGTTGGTGGTGCAGGACGACCAGCGCGTGCGTCTGCGCGTAAACAACCAGGATGCCGACACCCTGGCGGTGGGCGAGTTGGCCGACCGTGTCAAGGCCCTGCAAGGCGAGGCCGAAGGGGGGCCGACGACCGTGCCCGTCATCATCAGCGCCCGCAAGGATGTGCGCTACGAGGAAGTCGTGTACATCATGGACGTGTTGCAAAAGGCCGGCGTGGCCCGGGTGGGCCTGTCCGTGCGCACCACGGGGGGCTGAGGCGTGAGCACACCGTCCGGCATGGTCATCGGTGCGGCACCGGGCGGGCGTCCGCGTGAAGCGGAGCGCTGGACCGGTCCGGGGCTGTGGCTGGCGCTGGGCGTGCATGGCCTGTTGCTGCTGGCCTTGGCGTTCAGCATGAACTGGAAAATGAGCGATCCGGCACCGGTGGAGGCCGAGGTCTGGTCCGAGATTCCCCGCGTGGCTGGGGGGGCTGCGCCGCCTCCCCCACCTCCGGTGCTGCGTGAGCAGCCGGTGGTGCGCCCTGCGCCCGCGCCGGTCAAGGCCGCGGACCCTGAGCCGGAGCCCCAGCGTCCACCGGACCTGGTGATCGCCAAGACGCCGCCCAAGAAGGCAGAGCTTCGCAAGCCGGAGCCCCAACCGGAACCCAAACCCGAGCCCAAGCCCAAGCGTGAAGAGCTCAAACGCGAAGCGCCCAAGCCGGACGTGGTGAAAAAGCCGGAGCCCAAGAAGCCGGAGCCCCGCAAAGACGCGCCCAAGACCGAGACCGTGGCGAAGCCCTCGAAAGTCACGGACCCCCAGAGTCGCAGCCAGACTGCGGCGGAGCTGGAGGCCCAGCGCCAGGCGAATTTGCAGCGCATGATGTCCTCGCTGGGGGGCGGCAGCGGCGGGCCTGGCACCGCCGCGCGCTCCAGCGGCCCCTCGGCCGGTTATGCCGGTCGCATCATTGCGCGCATCAAGCCCAACATCGTCTTTGCCGAGAGCCTGAGCGGCAACCCACAGGCGGTGGTGGAGGTGCGCTGCGCGCCCGATGGCCGCATCATGTCGCGGCGGCTGGTGTCCTCCTCAGGCGTGGCCGCCTGGGACGAAGCCGTGCTGCGCGCGCTGGACCGCACCGAGGTCTTGCCGGCCGATGTGGATGGCCGGGTGCCGACCCTGATGCAATTGAGCTTCAAACCGCGCGATTTCTGAGTCAGATCGGGTGGGAATTTGCGTTTGCCCCCCGATTCCGGTCATTTTTTTTATAGCATGGTGCAAGCCTGTGCCTCAGGCTGAACCGCGGCGACCGCGTGACCTGGAATGACATGCCTGATACCGACCTGACTTTCTCTTCGCCTGCGCCACTTCCGGAGCCCACACTGAGCTTGGCGCCCCTGGAGCTGGCCGTCGAGGACAGCGAGGAGGTGACGGGCCCGGACAATGGGGTCTTCCGCTGGCCGATGCCGCCTTTTGTGGCGTATCCCCCCGCCACACCGCAGACCGAGTCGGAGCCCTGCGAGATCGAGGGCCTCAACGGTCGGGTGATGCGGGGCCGCCTGAGCTTTTTCGTGCCCCAGGAGGGCGTGGCCCACGTGCAGGTGCCGCCCGCGCGCACGACGATGCCGCTGCATTTCAACCAGTTCCGCAGCCTTCGGCTGACCCGTGCGGTGCTGCCCCAGACCCACAAGGTGGGTTCGGAGGCCGCTCTGGACGCCCTCAACGAGTGCCTGGTCAGCCCCTACCGTGTGACCATCCAGGATGGTGCGGTACTGGAAGGCGTCACCGTGGGGCATGTCGAAACCGCGTTTGGGGTGTTTCTCTTCCCGCCTGTTGGCGAAGAGGGGGCGGTGAACCGCCTGTTTGTGCCGCGTGATGTCCTGACCGACGCCGATTTCGGCGTGCCTCGCGGACCGGGATTCCTGGACACCGAGGTGTTGGCGGGTGAAGAACTCGCGCAGGCGGTCGAGACGCAGGCCGCGCAGCGCAAAGAGAAGTTGAGCGAGGTCTTGCAGAGCCAGTTGGTCGTCACCCGCGAGCAACTGCTGATGGCCATCGACACGCAGAGCAGCATGCCGATGGTGCGCATCGGCGAAGCGCTGATCGCCATGGGCCTGATCAACGAGGAACAGCTCGACAGTGCGCTGGAGCGCCAAAGCCAGGATCGCTCGGTGCCGCTGGGCGAGTTGCTGGTGCAGATGGGTTTGGTCACGTACGAGCAACTGCTGCTCGCCTTGGCGCGCAAGATGGGCTATCCGCTGGTGGACCTGAGCCAGTTCCCTATCGACCCTGACGCATTGACCAAGCTGGCGTACAACGTGGCCAATCGGCTGAAGGTCGTGCCCCTGATGCTGCGCAATGGGGCCCTCATCATCGCCATCGACGACCCGAGCAAACGCCTGGTGCTGTCGGAGATCGAGTTCATTGCCCAGTGCAAAGTGGTGCCGGTGCTGGCACAGGCCGTGCAGCTGGAGACGATGATCAAGGATGCCTACCATCGTCTGGGGGCCGACGTCTGGGATCTGCCTTTCACGCCGGCCACGGACAGTGGCCCGCTGGAGCTGGAGAAGATGAGCTCCGGCAGGCTCATCGAGGATCTGGAGAAGGAAGGGCTCGATCGCACCCAGCAGGATGAGGATCGTCCCATCGAGCAGAGCGACAACTCGCTGGTGCGCCTGATCAACACCATGATCGTCGAGGCCCATGCGCAGGGCGTCTCCGACATCCACATTGAGAGCTACCCCGGTCGCGAGAAGATCAAGATCCGCTTCCGCAAGGATGGGGTGCTGGTGCCGTACCTGGAGTTGCCGCACAACTACCGCTCGGCCATGATCGCGCGCATCAAGATCATGTGCGATCTCGACATCTCCGAGCGTCGCCGACCTCAGGACGGCAAGATCAATTTCGCGCGCTTCGTGCCGCAGTACCGCATCGAGCTGCGGGTGGCCACGGTGCCCACCAACAACGGTCTGGAAGACGTCGTGATGCGGATTTTGAGCTCGGCGCGGCCGCTGCCGCTTGACCAGATCGGCCTGAGCCCGAACAACCTTCATCGCCTGTCGGAGGCCATGGAGCGCTCCTACGGCATGATCCTGTGCGTCGGGCCCACGGGCTCGGGCAAGACCACGACACTGCACTCGGCGCTGAGCTTCATCAACGTGCCCGAGCGCAAGATCTGGACGGCCGAAGATCCGGTGGAAATCACCCAGCCGGGCCTGCGCCAGGTGCAGGTCAACCCCAAGATCGACTGGACTTTTGCCAAGGCGCTGCGCGCCTTCCTGCGTGCCGATCCGGACGTGATCATGGTGGGCGAAATGCGCGATGTGGAGACGGCCGGCATGGCGGTGGAGGCCTCGCTGACCGGTCACCTGGTGCTGTCGACCCTGCACACCAACAGCGCCCCCGAGACGGTGACACGTCTGCTCGACATGGGCATGGACCCGTTCAACTTTGCCGACTCGCTGCTGGTGGTGCTGGCGCAGCGCCTGGTGCGCCGGCTGTGCACGAAATGCCGAGTGGCCGAGCCGGCCAGCGAGGCCTACCTGGACGAGCTGGCGCGCGATTACCTCTATGCCTTCGGTAAGGACAGCACGGTGATGCGTGTGGAAGACGTGCGTGCCGACTGGCTGCAGCGCTTTGCGGTCGAGGGCGCACTGAAGACCTACCGCAGCAAGGGCTGCGAGCATTGCAGCCAGACGGGGTACAGCGGGCGTGCCGGTATCCACGAGTTGATGAGCATCAGCCGGGATCTGCGTCGCTTGATCCAGACCGGTGCACGGGCCGAGGAACTTCAGCACCAGGCCATGCTCGAAGGGATGCGGACCTTGCGTCAGGACGGCATCGAGAAGGTGCTGGCGGGCGTCACCAGTCTGGATGAAGTGCGGGCCACCAGCAATGTCTGAGTGTTGTGCACATTGCCACACACGGATTTTGAAAAAGGTGCAAGATAGTCAGCACGGAAGTTGCTAACTGAATCCGAAAGCCCGGTGCAGGCCGGGTTGGCAAACCTGAGGGTTTGCTCGATCTTTGGTGTTGAGGCGATGCCTGACGTGGCGCGCCGGGTCACCGCGGCTGGTGGTCCGCCCCGTCTCCGGGCATCGATGGCGTGAGTCGATGTTGGGAGGTCTGCATGGACGTGATCAGTCACTTCGCCGCTCGCTACGAGCGCACCCGTGAGGAAGAGTATTCCCTGGAGGAATACCTCGACCTGTGCAAACGCGACAAGCTGGCCTATGCCACCGCGGCCGAGCGCATGCTGCAGGCCATTGGCGAGCCGCAGATGGTGGACACGCGCCACGATCCGCGCCTGTCGCGCATCTTTGCCAACAAGGTCATCAAGCTCTACCCGGCCTTCGAAGAGTTCTACGGCATGGAAGAGGCCATCGAGCAGGTGGTGTCGTACTTCCGGCATGCCGCGCAAGGGCTGGAGGAGCGCAAGCAGATCCTGTATCTGCTGGGGCCGGTGGGCGGGGGCAAGTCGTCGATCGCCGAGCGCCTGAAGCAACTGGCCGAGCATGTGCCCTTCTTTGCACTGAAGGGCTCGCCGGTGAACGAGTCGCCGTTGGGCCTGTTCGATGCGGCGGAAGACGGCCCGATCCTGGAGCAGGAGTACGGCATCCCGCGCCGCTACCTGCAGCGCGTGCTCAGCCCCTGGGCGGTCAAACGCCTGGAAGAGTTTGGCGGTGACATCCGTCAGTTCCGTGTGGTCAAGCGCTACCCCAGCATCCTCAAGCAGGTGGGTATTGCCAAGACCGAGCCGGGCGACGAGAACAACCAGGACATCTCGTCGCTGGTGGGCAAGGTCGACATCCGCAAGCTGGAAACCTATGCGCAAGACGATCCGGATGCCTACAGCTACTCGGGCGGCCTGTGCCTGGCCAACCAGGGGCTGCTGGAGTTCGTCGAAATGTTCAAGGCGCCGATCAAGGTGCTGCACCCGCTGCTGACCGCCACCCAGGAGGGCAACTTCAAGGGCACGGAGGGCTTTGGGGCCATCCCGTTTGATGGGGTGGTGCTGGCCCACTCGAACGAGAGCGAGTGGAAGGCCTTTCGCAACAACAAGCACAACGAGGCGTTTCTCGATCGCATCTACATCGTCAAGGTGCCGTACTGCCTGCGCGTGAGCGAGGAGGTGAAGATCTACGAGAAGCTGATCCGCAGCTCGTCGCTGAGCCAGGCCCCGTGCGCGCCCGGCACACTCAAGATGATGAGCCAGTTCGCGGTGCTGACGCGGCTGAAGGAGCCCGAGAACTCCAGCATTTTCAGCAAGATGCAGGTGTACGACGGCGAGAGCCTCAAGGACACCGACCCCAAGGCCAAGTCCATGCAGGAGTACCGCGACTATGCCGGGGTGGACGAGGGCATGAGCGGCGTCTCCACGCGCTTTGCCTTCAAGATCATCTCCAAGGTGTTCAACTTTGACAGTGCCGAGGTGGCGGCCAACCCGGTGCACCTGATGTACGTGCTGGAGCAGCAGATCGAGCGCGAGCAGTTCCCGGCCGACACCGAGCAGAAGTACATCGCCTACATCAAGGAGATGCTGGCGCCGCGCTATGCCGAGTTCATCGGCAAGGAGATCCAGACGGCCTACCTGGAGAGCTATTCCGAGTACGGCCAGAACATCTTCGACCGCTATGTGACCTACGCCGACTACTGGATCCAGGACCAGGAGTACCGCGACACCGACACGGGCGAAAGCTTCGACCGGGGCGCGCTGAACGCCGAGCTGGAGAAGATCGAAAAGCCGGCGGGCATCGCCAACCCGAAGGATTTTCGCAACGAGATTGTCAACTTCGTGCTGCGGGCGCGGGCCAACAACGGTGGCAAGAACCCGCTGTGGACCAGCTACGAGAAGCTGCGCACGGTGATCGAGAAAAAGATGTTCAGCAACACCGAAGAGCTGTTGCCGGTCATCAGCTTCAACGCCAAGTCCAGCGCCGACGAACTCAAGAAGCACGAGGATTTCGTCAACCGCATGGTGCAGAAGGGCTACACACCCAAGCAGGTGCGGCTGCTGTGCGAGTGGTATCTGCGCGTCCGCAAGTCGTCATGATGACCCGTCCACGCATGACAAAGGCGCTGCATGACACGTCAACACATCATCGACAGACGGCTGGCGGGCAAGAACAAGTCCATCGGCAACCGTGAGCGCTTTCTGCGGCGCTATAAGACGCAGGTGCGCGAGGCGGTGCAGCGCGCCATCAACGGACGCAGCATCCGTGAGCTGGAAAAGGGTGAGGACATCAGCATCCCTAAGCGCGATCTGTCCGAGCCGGTGTTCCACCATGGCGAAGGCGGCAGCCGCGAGGTGGTGCACCCCGGCAACCGCGAGTACGTGCGCGGCGATCGCATTGGCAAACCGCAGGGCGGCCAAGGGCAGGGCAGTGGGCAAGGCGATGCCAGCGACAGCGGCGAGGGCGAGGACGATTTCGTCTTCACCCTGAGCAAGGAAGAGTTCATGCAGGTCTTCTTCGAAGACCTGGCCCTGCCCAACCTGGTGCGCACCGCCCTGGCCGAGGTGCCGGAGTGGAAGAGCCAACGGGCCGGCTATTCCAGCGAGGGGACGCCCAACAACCTGCACGTGGTGCGCTCGATGCGTGGCGCGCTGGGCCGGCGCATCGCTCTGGGGGCCTCGTCGCGGCGGGAGCTGCACGAGCTGGAGGAGAAGCTCGCTACCTTGTGCGCTACTGCGCCCAGCGATGCCACCCTGGCGCACGAGCACGCGGCCGAGGTCGCCCAGCTGGAGGAGCGCATTGCCTACCTGAAGGGGCGCATCCAGGCCATTCCCTATCTGGACCCGATCGACCTGCGCTACCGCAGCCGCGTCAAGGTGCCGGTGCCCACGACCCAGGCGGTGATGTTCTGCGTGATGGACGTGTCGGGCTCAATGGACGAGCAGCGCAAGGAGCTGTCCAAGCGCTTCTTCATCCTGCTCTACCTGTTCCTGACCCGGCATTACGAGAAGATCGATCTGGTCTTCATCCGTCACCATACCCAGGCTCAGGAAGTGAGCGAGCAGGACTTCTTCCATGCGACCGAGACCGGGGGCACCGTGGTTTCCAGTGCCCTGGTGTTGCTGGACCAGATCATCCAGGCGCGCTACCCGAGCCACGCGTGGAACATCTACGTGGCCCAGGCCAGCGATGGTGACAACTGGCACCATGACTCCAGCCGCTGCGGCGAGATCCTGGCGCAGAAGATCTTGCCGCTGGTGCGTTATTTTGCCTATGTGCAGGTCGCCCAGACCGAGCAGAACCTGTGGGACGAGTACCTGGCCCTGAGTGAGTCGCACCCTCACTTTGCGATGCGCAAGGTGCTGGACGCCTCCGAGATCTATCCGGTCTTTCGGGAGCTGTTCAAGAAGGAAGGGGTGTCCGCATGAGCCTGTCTGCATTGCGCAAGCCGCTGCCCGGGGTGTCGGACTGGTCTTTCGAGTTGATTGAGGACTACCACGACGTCATCCGCGCCACGGCCGAGCGCTTCCAGCTCGACACCTATCCCAACCAGCTCGAGATCATCACCGCCGAGCAGATGATGGACGCCTATGCCAGCGTGGGCATGCCGGTGAACTATCGTCACTGGTCTTATGGCAAGGAGTTCATCGCCACCGAGAAGAACTACCGCCGTGGCTTCATGGGCCTGGCCTATGAGATCGTCATCAACGCCAACCCCTGCATCAGTTACCTGATGGAGGAGAACACGATGGCGATGCAGGCGCTGGTCATCGCGCACGCGGCCTATGGGCACAACAGCTTTTTCAAGGGCAATTACCTGTTCCGGATGTGGACGGACGCAGGTTCGATCATCGACTACCTGGTTTATGCAAAACACTACGTCACACAATGCGAGGCGCGTCATGGCGTGGATGCGGTCGAGGCCCTGCTGGACTCCTGTCATGCCCTGATGAACCATGGGGTGGACCGCTACCGGCGCCCGGGCAAGCTTTCGCTGGACAAGGAGCTGGCGCGCCGCGAGGAGCGCGAGGCTTATCTGCAGCAGCAGGTCAACGACCTGTGGCGGACCTTGCCGCGCCGCGCGGACAAGGCCGAGGAGGACACCGTCAAGCGTTTCCCGGCCGAGCCGCAGGAGAACCTGCTGTACTTCATTGAGAAGCACGCGCCGCTGCTGGAGCCCTGGCAGCGCGAGATCGTGCGCATCGTGCGCAAGGTGGCGCAGTACTTCTACCCGCAGCGCCAGACGCAGGTGATGAACGAGGGCTGGGCCACCTTCTGGCACTACACCTTGCTCAACACGATGTACGACGACGGCTGGCTGAGCGACGGCATCATGATGGAGTGGCTGCAGTCGCACACCAATGTGGTCTACCAGCCACCGGTAGGGCACCGGGCGTACAGCGGGCTCAACCCGTATGCGCTGGGCTTTGCGATGTACACCGACCTCAAGCGCATCTGCGAGCAGCCCACGCCGGAGGACCGGGCCTGGTTCCCGGACTTCGCCGGCTCGGCCGAGGGGCAGCCCAAGGAGGCGCACGCCTGGCTGCCGACACTGGACTACGCGATGCGCAACTTCAAGGACGAGAGCTTCATTGGCCAGTACCTGAGCCCGAAGGTGATGCGCGATTTCCGCCTGTTTGCGATCCGCGACGACGAGGCGGCCTCCGAATACGAGGTCAGCGCCATCCATGACGACAGCGGCTACCGGGCCTTGCGTGAGGCCTTGTCACACCAGTACGACCTGGGCTCGCGCGAACCCAACATCCAGGTCTGGAGTGTGAACCTGCGGGGCGACCGCTCTCTGACCCTGCGTCACACCCAGCACAACGACCGGCCCCTGGGTGAGAGCACCCGCGAGGTGCTCAAGCACGTGGCCCGCCTGTGGGGGTTCCCGGTGCACCTGCACAGCATCAATCAGGCGGGCGAGATCCGGCAGCAATGGACGGTGGCCCCGTCCGAGGGGGCTTGAGTTCAGTCGTCGAGGTCGCCCATCAGGCTGTCGGCCGCACGCTGCACCAGGCTGCGCTGTTGCACTGCGGTGACCAGGCCTTGCTCGCGCAGTGTGCACAGCACCTGGCGAGGCAGGGTGTGGATGTCATCGGCCTGACGGCCGGTGAACATGAAGAAGCGTTGGTTGCGGCTCACCCAGATCAGCCGCGAGTTGACCCATTCACCTTGCAGCGAGAGCTTGAACCAGGTGCCCGGGTGCAGTTCCTCGACCCAGGCCTCGGCGGCTTCAGGCCCTGAGGGGGTGTCATCGTCGGGGGCCGTCAGGGCCATGGGCACGGTCGGCAGGGCGCCCACTTGCACCCGAGGCTCGGGATCGGGGTTGAGCTGCGCCCATACCGAGTCGATGTGCTCGGAGCGAATCTGCGAAACGATTTCTTGCGGGGTCAGCTCGGGAGACGCCTCAGCGGGCGTGGCCGGCGTCGGCGGGCTGCGCAGGTAGCGTGCATGCACCACCATCAACTGCTCCATCAGGTCGCCACGCAGCTTGGGGGGCCAGTTGATCAGGGACATGCCCTTGCGCAGTCGCTCGGTGAGCGAGGGCAGCATGGTGCGCAAGCGGTCGCGCTCGTCCAGGGTGGTGGGACGCTGCAGGCTGGTCACCAGGTCTTCCACCACATTGATCAGGCCATGGCTTTCCTCATCGTCCATCTCGGCCTGGGTCATCACACGCACCATGACGTCGACCCAGGGGCCCCGCAGGAAGTCGCTGACGATGATGGGGACGGTGCGGCCTTCCAGGTGCTGCTCGACCTGTTGGTGTAGCAAGCCCTTGAGGGTTTCCAGATGGTCGGCTTCTTCCAGGGCCTTGAGCGTGGCCTCTCGGCTTTCGAGCAACTCCGCGCTCTGGGCATCAATGGCTTGCTGAATGGCCTGGCGGGCCTGGATGAAATCGTCGGCGTGGGGGCTGGTGTTGGTGACCAGGGCGTTGATGATGGGGCGGATCTGCTCGATGAAGGCGTGCTGTGCATCCGCCTCGTCGTGGCGGAAACCACTCACATACGACACCAGGTCGTTGATCAGCTGCCAGCTTGGGTGTTGGAGGTTGTCGACCAGCTGAGGCTCTTGCAGGGCCAGGCGGATCATGCTGGTCTGCAGCTCTTGCACCACGGGCTGCACGGCGGGGACCGAGGCGCTTTCCTTGACCATGCGCTCCAGCAGCAGGCTCAGGTTCTGGATGGCGCGTGGATCGTCAATCTGGGTGCCGATCTGGTTCAGCGGGAGTTGCTGCAGGGCCCGGTCGAGCGCGGCGGTGACCACGGGCGGGCTCATCTGGAGGACGGCGGGCAGGCGTTGCAGCAGGGCGTCGAGCGCACCGGGACGGGTCACGTCCATCGCAGCGGGCGCCGGCGCGTGCGGGTTGATCACGGCCTTGTACTCCACCGGGGTCACACCTTCGTGGTGCAGGTGGAGGTTGGCATCGCCGTAAAAGCGGTGCAGCAGGCGGGCCAGCTCTTTGCCCGCCACGCGCAGCAGCAGCTGACGTTCCGCGCCGGGCAACTGGAGCACGGACACGGCATCGCTCAAGGCACGGGCGAAGGCGGCCGGGCTGAAGGGGTTGGCTTCGGCGCGGATGTCGTTGTCACCGCGCAAGGCCGCGGTGTAGGACTGCAGTTCACGCAGCGACCATTCGGTGACCAGGTCGATCAACTGCACCGTGCGCGCCACCTCAATCGTGGTCTCCGCGGCGGATTCGTCCACCAGGCTGAGCTCGTCCAGCTTGAGGCTGGGGGCCTTGCGTGCGCCACTCGGGTCGGCCTGGCGGGCTTGCCGTGCCAGCGCGACCTCCGACTGAAAGCGGTGGGTCAGGGCCTCGTGGAAGCGCAACTGGTGCTGCTGGAGGAGGCTGGCGACACCGAACACCAGTTGTCGGTCCTGGGCCACGGCCAGATCGCCCTTGGGCGCACGCAGGGCATCGAGCGTGCGGCGGATCACGTTGTTGGCCAGTTCGGGCAGTTGGCCGATCAGGCGCTCGCAGTGGGCGTGGAACGGAGGGGTTTCGGAGGTCATCGACGCGGCAGTGTGGGTGGAGCGGGTCTGAGCCTGATTTTGCAGGCAATTGTCACATTTGTCAGAGCCTTCCCTCACTCTGAGGTTCCCTCGGAGCTGGAGTGCGGGGAAAAGGGGGCGGGCGGCCCTGCTTATCTCGCTCAAGTTTGCGCGGCCGTGGCCAACAATCCTCTCCAAGCAGGAGTATTTCCCCATCATGTCCGACGACAGCGCACAAGACAAGCAGTTACCCGCCACCGCGCGGAAACTGCAGAAAGCCAAAGAAGAAGGCCAGGTGGTCCGTTCCAAGGACCTGGGCCACTTCCTGGTCGTGCTCGCCGCCACCGGGGTGCTGATGGGGCTCACGCCGGTGTGGATGGGGCACATGCAGAAGATGCTGCACGCGGGTTTGCGCTTCGATGCCCGCACGGTGTCCGCGCCCGAGATGATGGTCGAGCGGCTGAGCGAATGGGCCATTGAGGGCCTGCTGGTGGTGCTGCCCTTCGCAGCGGGCATCATGCTGGCGGCGGTGGCGGCCAGTGTGCTGGCCGGCGGCTGGGTGATGTCCTTCAAGGTGCTGCAACCCAAGTTCAGCAAACTCAATCCCATCAGTGGCATCGGGCGGGTGTTCTCCAAGCAGCAACTGGTGGATGCCTTGAAAGCCAGCTTGCTGGGCCTGATCCTGGGGGTGGTCGGAATCACCTTGTTGTACCAGGCCTGGCCCCGCACGGTGGACCTGCTGGCCATGCCGCTGCCGGCGGCCATCGCCACGCTGGGCGCCACCCTGGCCGATGTGCTGGGCTCGATGCTGCTGGTGATCGCCGCGTTCGCGCTGATCGACTGGCCGCTGCAGAAGTTCCTGTTTGCCCAGCGCATGCGCATGAGCCATCAGGATCAAAAGGAAGAATTCAAGCAGCAGGAAGGCAACCAGGAGGTCAAGGGCCGCATCAAGCAGCTGATGCGTGAGCAGGCCCGCAAGCGCATGCTGGCTGCCGTGCCCACGGCCGACCTCGTCGTGATGAACCCCACCCACTATGCCGTGGCCCTGAAGTACGAAGAGGGCACGATGGGGGCGCCGCGTGTCGTGGCCAAGGGTCTGGACCTGATCGCCCTCAAGATCCGGGACCTGGCCACCGAACACCGTGTGCCCGTGCTGGAGGCCCCGCCGCTGGCCCGTGCGCTGTACGCCAACACCGAGATCGACCAGGAAGTGCCGGTGGCCCTGTACACCGCCGTCGCCCAGGTGATGGCCTATGTGTTCCAGCTGCGTCAGGCCCTGACCGGCCAGGCCCCGATGCCGGGCAACCTGCCCGATCTGGAGGTGCCGCGCGAACTCGATCCCCAGCAGTCCGACAAGGCGAAGGCCCGCGCCGCCGCCATGCAAGCAGAGGCTGAAGCATGAACCCGACGTTGCAGAAAATCCAGGCCCTGATGGGCGGCGACCCCAAGCGCTTCCAGGCCATGGCCGCTCCCTTGATTGTGGTGGCGGTGCTGGCGCTGATGGTGCTGCCCCTGCCGCCCCTCCTGCTGGACCTGTTCTTCACCTTCAACATCGCCACCGCGCTGATGGTGATGATGGTGGCCGCCACGATGCTGCGGCCGCTGGACTTTGCTGCGTTCCCGGCCGTGCTGCTGCTGACGACCTTGCTGCGTTTGGCGCTGAACGTGGCTTCGACCCGGGTGGTGCTGATGGAGGGCCACACCGGCACCGGCGCCGCGGGCGCGGTGATCGAGTCCTTCGGTCACTTCCTGATCGGCGGCAACTTCGCCGTGGGCCTGATCGTGTTCGCCATCCTGGTCGTGATCAACTTCGTGGTGATCACCAAGGGCGCCGAGCGGATCGCCGAAGTGGGCGCCCGCTTTGCCCTGGACGCCATGCCCGGCAAGCAGATGGCCATTGACGCCGACATGAACGCCGGCCTGATCGACGAGGCCGAGGCCAAGCGCCGTCGCCGTGAAGTGGGCGAAGAGGCCGAGTTCCATGGCTCCATGGACGGTGCCTCCAAGTTCGTGCGTGGCGATGCGGTCGCCGGCATCCTGATTCTGTTCATCAACATCATCGGCGGCTTCATCATCGGTGTGGTGCAGCACGGCCTGTCCGCTTCTGAGGCCGCCAGCTCCTACATCCTGCTGGCTGTGGGCGATGCCCTGGTCGCCCAGATCCCAGCATTGCTGATCTCGGTGGCGGCCGCCATGGTGGTGTCGCGCGTCGGCAAGGAGCAAGACGTCGGCACCCAGATCATGGGTCAGATGCTGGCCAACCCCAAAGTCTTGGGTGTGGCCGCCGGCATCATCTTCCTGCTGGGGGTGATCCCGGGCATGCCTTCCCTCGTGTTTCTGCCGGTGGCCAGCCTGCTGGGCTACAGCGCCTGGCGCAACCATGAGAAGCAAGAGGCCGCTCGTTTGGCGCCCAAGCCCATTGAGAAGCCGGCTGCCGCGGCTGCACCGGGCGGCGAAGCCACCTGGGAAGACCTGCAGCCCGTCGACACCCTGGGCCTGGAAGTCGGCTACCGCCTGATCCAGCTGGTCGACAAGGACCGTGGCGGCGACCTGCTCAACCGGATCAAGGGCGTTCGCCGCAAGTTCGCGCAAGAAGTCGGCTTTTTGCCGCCTTCGGTGCACATCAAGGACAACCTGGAACTGCGCCCCAGCAACTATCGCATTACCTTGCGCGGTGCGGTGGTGGGCGAGGGCGAGGTCTTCCCCAACATGCTGATGGCGATCAATCCGGGGCATGTGACGAACCCCATTCAGGGGGCGGCGGCCACCGACCCCGCCTTCGGACTGCCAGCGGTGTGGGTGGAAGAGCGGCAAAGGGATGCCGCACAAATGGCGGGTTACACGGTCGTTGATCCATCGACTGTCGTGGCCACACATCTCTCACACTTGATGCAACTGCACGCCGCCAAGCTGCTGGGCCGGGTTGAAACCCAACAGCTGGTGGAGCATGTGACAAAACTGGCTCCCAAACTCATCGAAGACGTGGTTCCCAAAATGGTCGGCATCCCCATCCTGCAAAAGGTCCTCCAGCTCCTGCTGGAAGAGGGTGTGCACATCCGTGACATGCGCTCCATCATCGAAACCCTGGCGGAAAGCGCCTCGGCCGGTGGTCAGGTGGCGCAGGATCCGGCCGAGTTGGCCCGCCGCATTCGCATTGGCCTGGCTCCTGCCATCGTGCAGCAGATCTATGGCCCGGTGAAGGAGCTGGATGTCATCGCCATCGAGCCCGACCTCGAACGCCTGCTGACCCAGGCCCTGACCTCGCCCAACGGTCCCATGCTGGACCCTGGCGTGGCCGACCACCTCACGCGCCAGGCGGCCGACGCCACCCAGCGCCAGGAAAACATGGGTCAACCGGCCTGCCTGCTCGTGCCAGACGCCATCCGCCCCTCGGTGGCGCGTCTGCTCAAGCGTGCGGCCCCGCGTCTGAAGGTCCTGGGCCACAGCGAGATCCCTGAGACTCACTCGATTCGCATCGGTACCCTGATCGGAGGCCACGCATGAACGTCAAGCGCTTCATTGGACGCAACAGCCGCGAGGCCATGCAAAAGGTCAAGGCGGCCTTTGGCGACGACGCCGTGGTCCTGTCCACCAAGCCCGCGGCCGAAGGCGGCATCGAGATCCTGGCCATGGCTGGCGAGAGCATCCCTGCCATCGACAGCTACGTCAGCAACACCCCGGCCCCCCGCGCCGCGAACGTCAGCCTGCCCACCGGTTCCCGCAAGGCGGCTGACGCCCCGGCGGCAGCACCGGCCCGCTCGGCCATGGCGAATCTGGCCAGCTCGGTGCAGGACGACGTCAAGCAACTGGCCATGAGCACCTTGTCCTTCCAGGACTATGTGCGCGAACGCATGCTCAAGCGCCGCCAGGCTGCCATGCAGTCGCGTGCCGAACCCGCCCTGAGCGCCAGCGCTGAAGAGCAGCTGAGCCAGCGCTTCGCCGCCCCCAAGGCCGCCCCCGTGCCCGAACACACCGCTGCCGTGGACTTGGGTGCCGACCTGGTGCACCGTCCGACCACGCTGCCCGTCATGGACGACGACGTTGCCGACGACTGGCAGGCCTACCAGGCTGAAAAGGCCGCCGCTGCGGCTGCCATCAGCCGTGCTTCTGCGCCGGCCCGTCCGGCCCGTGCCGCCCATGCTGACCTGACGATGGCGCAGATGGTCCCGGCCGCCGCACCCGAGGCCCGCCGTGAAGCGCCGCGCGCTGCTGCCGTCGACACCGCCACGGTCGAAGCCCTCAAGGCCGCCCAGGACGCCAACGCCTTCATGATGGGCGAGCTGCGTGCCATGCGCGCCATGATGAAGGAGCGCTTCGACACCATGGCCTTCGTCGAAAAGCTCGGCCGCACCCCCGCGCAGGCTGCGCTGGCCCAGAAGCTGCTCGACGGCGGTTTCTCTGCCGTGCTGATCCGCAAGATGTTGGACGCCATGCCCGCCGAAGTCATCGACGGCACGCATGACGAAGTGCAGTGGGCCACCCAGGTGCTGCAACGCAACCTGAACACCGCTGACCGTGAGCGCGCCATCGAAGACCAGGGCGGCGTGTTCGCCCTGATTGGCTCGACCGGCGTGGGCAAGACCACCTCGACCGCCAAGCTGGCCGCCACCTTCGCCGCCAAGCACGGTGCCTCCAACCTGGGCCTCATCACCCTGGACGCCTACCGTGTCGGTGCCCACGAACAGCTGCGCGCCTACGGCCGCATCCTGGGCGTGCCTGTGCACATGGCCCACGACCGCGCCGCGCTGGAAGACCTGCTGGAGCTGCTGTCCGGCAAGAAGATGATCCTCATCGACACCGCCGGCATGGCCCAACGCGATGGCCGCACCAAGGAACTGCTCGACCTGCTGGCCCACCCCAGCATCAAGAAACTGCTGGTCATCAACACCGCTGCCCAGGGCGACGCCATCGAAGACGTGATGCACGCCTACCAGGCCGATGCCTGCGCCGGCGTCATCCTGTCCAAGCTCGACGAGGCCGTCAAACTCGGCCCGGCCCTGGACGCCCTGATCCGCCACAAGCTCAAGGTGGTCGGCGTGGCCAACGGCCAGCGCGTGCCCGAAGACTGGCACCGCCTGTCCTCGCAGGCCCTGGTGCATCGCGCCTTGCGCGCCAGCCTGAACCCGGCCTACCGCCTCGACCCCACCGAGGTCAGCCTGGTCTTCTCGACCCCCAGCCCCACCGAATCCCAGACGTCCGCCCGCGCCATGTGAGGTGCCGCCGTTCACTGAACGCTCGTACGCCATTTCCAGACTGCGCCGATGACACGCCACGCCCGCCCCCAGGCTCGCTCTGCCAGCACCCGCGCCCAGCCTCCTGTCGACCAGGCGCAAGGGCTGCGGCAGATGTTTGTCTCGCGCGTCCTGCGCTTCATCCCCGTCGTGGCCAATGGCCGCTCGGGTTGCGGTGGCCTGGTGCTCGAGCGCCTGTGCGCCGCCTACGCCAGCTTCGGGCTCAACACCCTGGTGGTGGACGCCAGTGACCAGGCCCGCGCCCCCAGCGAACTGGTCGAGTTCGATCTGGCCGAAGGCATCGAGACGCTCTCCACCCAGGTCAGCTACATGGCCGCTCGGGGCCTGCCTCTGCGCCATGCCGACGCCCGCGGCTCCTGCGCCAGCCTCTTGCCTGCCCTGGCCGATGCCTCGCCCCGCAGCGACGTGGTGCTCGTGCACGCCTCGGCCAGCGAAATCGTGCGCCTGTTCGGCCAGCCCTCGCGTGGCTTCTCGCTGCGTCCGCTGGTGTTCACCAACGACATGGCCGAGGGCCTCACCGATGCCTACGCCGCGGTCAAGATCCTCAGCCAGCGCGGCGGCTGGATGAGCTACGACCTGCTCGTGTGTGCTCCCGTCGAGAGCGCCCAGGCCGAACCTGTGGCCCAACGCCTGGCGCGCTGCGCCGACGACTTCCTGGGTGTGGTCCAGCGCAGCGCCCACCAGCTCGACCCGCGGCAAGCCCCCACCGCCGACCCCGACCCCCACTTCATGGAGATGGCCGCCGCCCTGTTGCATGGCGCGCTGCCCCTGAGCCTGGGCGATTCGGCGTTCGAACACCTCACTTCCCCGGGCTCGGCCTTGCCGGCCCGCGTTGCCTCGGCCCATAATTGATGTACATGGAACCCAGCACGTACTCAGCCAAGGGACGTCTCGACGTCAACGCGATGCTGCGGCAGTACAGCCCGCTGGTGCGGCGTCTCGCGCACCAGATGATGGCCAAACTGCCCGCCAACGTCGAGGTCGATGACCTGATCCAGGTCGGCATGATCGGCCTAGCCGACGCGCTCAGCCGCTTCGACCCGGCGCAAGGCGTGCAGATCGAAACCTTTGCCACCCAGCGCATCCGCGGCGCCATGCTCGACGAGTTGCGTGGCGCCGACTGGCTCAGCCGGGGCACCCGCAAGCAACAGCGTGACATCGAAAAGGCGGTTCACCGTCTGGAGCAGCGCCTGGGGCGCGCCCCGCACGAAAGCGAGATCGCCGCCGAGATGGGCCTGAGCCTGGACGACTACCAGGAGATGCTCGGCAAGGTGCGTGGCACCCAGCTCATCTACCTCGAAGACATGAGCGGTGACGACGGCGACCACGACTTCCTCGACCGCCACGTCGCCGACAGCGGCAGCGACCCCCAGCACCTGCTGCAGGACGATCGCATGCGCCACGCCCTGGTCGAGGCGATCAAGAAACTGCCCGAGCGCGAACAGCTCGTCATGAGCCTCTATTACGAAGAGGACATGAACCTCAAGGAAATCGCGGCCGTGCTGGGCGTGACCGAGTCGCGCGTCTGCCAGCTCCACAGCCAGTCGATCGCCCGCCTGCGCGTCAAGTTGCGCGAGTGGTGAATTCCACCTTGTGACCTGATTCAAATCAAGGTCATGGCGGGCATGTTTCTGATTTCGTCCATGAGCGTGCTTATTGCCGCGCGAGTTCAGGGTTGACCCTCTAAGATTCGCCCGGAAAAAGGACCCTTCATGCGCGCAAACTCCTCTCCAGGCTATCTTTTCCACCGCCACGACATCGTGGTGCTGTGGGGCATCGCCGCCGTGTTCATCGGCACCCTGGCCTACGGCTGGATCTACAACAACCTGATGCTGGGCCTGGTGCTCGGCCTGGTGTTCATGGGTTTGTCGCTGGGCGTGGCCGCCTGGTCCAAGGCTGGGACACTCAGCCGGATCGCCTTGCCGGTGCTGGGCATGACCATGGTCGGGCTGATGATCCACGTCGCCCGCGGCCACAGCGAGGCCCACTTCGCCGTCTTCGCCTTCCTGGCCTGCCTGGTGGTCTACCGCAGCAGCGTGGCGGTCATCGCGGGGGCCGTGGCCATCGCCATCCACCACCTGACGTTCAACCAGTTCCAGACCTGGGGCTGGGGCCCTATGTGCTTCACCGAACCCAGCTTCATGCGGGTGGTCGAGCACGCCGTCTACGTCGTTGTGGAATCGGTCGTGCTGGTTCTGCTGGCTTTGCGAGCCCGGGCTGATTTCGCCACCGCCGAAGAACTCATGCGCATCGTCGAGCAGATTCAGGGCGATGACGGCACGGTCAACTTGCAGGTGTCGCACCTGTCAGCCCAAGGGCGAGTCAGCCGCAAACTGGTGGACGCCTTGCAGCACATCGAAACCGCGATCCTTCAGGTGAACCGTTCGGCCGATGCCATCCGGCAGGCCAGCGGCGACATCGCCCACGGCAACCAGTCCTTGAGCAGTCGCACCGAGGACGCTGCCGCCAGCATCGCGCAAACTGCCGCCTCCGTCGAAGAGATCGCCTCCACCATCCGTGCCAGCGTGGACAACGCCCACCAGGCCAACCACCTCGCGGGGCAGGCCTCCGACGTGGCCGCCCGCGGCGGCGAGGCCGTGCACCGGGTGGTGGACACCATGTCCGGCATCCAGCAGTCCAGCCGCAAGATCACCGACATCATCGGGGTGATCGACGGCATTGCCTTCCAGACCAACATCCTGGCGCTGAACGCGGCCGTGGAGGCCGCGCGGGCCGGCGAGCAGGGCAGGGGCTTTGCCGTGGTGGCCAGCGAGGTGCGCAACCTGGCCCAGCGCAGTGCCGAAGCAGCCAAGGAGATCAAGCAACTCATCACCCGCAGCGTCGAACAGGTGGACTCCGGCAGCAGCCTGGTCGGCAACACTGGCGAGATCATCGGCGAGGTCGTCGAGCAGGTGCGTCGCGTCAGCACCCTGGTCAGCGAGATCACCGTCTCCAGCTCCGAGCAGAACGAGGGCATCGGCCAGATCAACCTGGCCATCAGCCGGCTCGATCAGACCACGCAGCAAAACGCCGCGATGGTGGAGCAGACGGCGGCCGCCGCCGAGCGCCTGCGTCAGCAATCCGACGAGCTCATCGCCGCCGTGTCGGTGTTCAACACCCAGGCCACGGTGTCCGCGCTTCGTTGACCGAAACCCACGACACCATGCAAAAGGGACTCACGCATGAGTCCCTTTTTCGTGAGGAAGCCAGCCGAGCCAATCAGCCAATGCGCCCCAGCAGCAGGTACTCCATCAGTGCCTTCTGCACGTGCATGCGGTTCTCGGCCTCGTCCCACACGACCGACTGCGGGCCATCAATGACCTCGGCCTCGACTTCCTCGCCGCGGTGGGCGGGCAGGCAGTGCATGAACAGCGCATTGGGCTTGGCCACGGCCATCATCTCGGTGTCCACGCACCAGTCCGCAAACGCCTTCATGCGCGCTTCGTTCTCGGCCTCGTAGCCCATGGACGTCCACACATCGGTGGTCACCAGATCGGCGCCCCGGCAGGCGTCCATCGGATCCTTGAACACCTTGTAGCAGTCGGTGGACTGGATGCCCGCGACGTCCGGGTCGATCTCGTAGCCGCTGGGCGTGCTCACGTGCACCGTGAAGCCCAGGATCTCGGCCGCCTGCAGCCAGGTGTTGGCCATGTTGTTGCCGTCGCCCACCCAGGCCACCACCTTGCCCTCGATCGAGCCACGGTGCTCGATGTAGGTGAAGATGTCGGCCAGGATCTGGCAGGGGTGGTACTCGTTGGTCAGGCCGTTGATGACCGGCACCCGCGAGTTCGCCGCAAACTTCACCAGCTTGGCCTGCTCGTAGGTGCGGATCATCACGATGTCGACCATGCGCGAGATCACCTTGGCGCTGTCCTCGATCGGCTCGCTGCGGCCCAACTGGCTGCCATCGGTGGTCAGGTGCACCACCGAGCCGCCCATCTGGTACATGCCCGCCTCGAAGCTCACGCGGGTGCGCGTGGATGCCTTCTCGAAGATCATCGCCAGCGTGCGGTCGGCCAGCGGGTTGTACTTCTCGTAGTTCTTGAAGCGCTTCTTGATGATGGCCGCGCGCTCGAACAGGTAGGCGTACTCTTGCGAGCGCAGGTCCTTGAACTGCAGGTAATGCTTGATCAGACTCAATCCGGGCTTCATGGTCAGGCCACGCTTTCAGACAGGAATTGACGCACCAGCGGCGCCAGGATGGCCACCAGATCGTCGGCTTGTTCGGTGGTGAAGATCAGCGGTGGCAGCAGGCGCACCACCGTGTCGGCGGTCACGCTCAGCAGCAGGCCGGCTTCCATGGCACGCGTCAGGATCACACCGCAAGGCCGATCGAGTTCGAGGCCGATCATCAGGCCCTCACCGCGGACTTCCTTGACGCCCTTGACGCCGCCCAGCTCGCGTTGCAGCGCCGCCATCAGGTGCTTGCCCACGCGGTCGGCCTGAGACAGCAGCTGTTCTTCTTCCATCACCTGGATGGTGGTGACGCCCGCGCGCATCGCCAGCGGGTTGCCGCCAAAGGTCGTGCCGTGGTTGCCCGCTTGCAGCACGTGGGCGGCCTGGGGACCACACACCACCGCGCCGATGGGCACACCCGATCCCAGGCCCTTGGCCAGCGGCATCACGTCCGGCTGGATGCCGGCCCACTGGTAGGCAAACCACTTGCCGGTGCGGCCCATGCCGCACTGCACTTCGTCGAGCATCAGCAAGATGCCCTTGTCGTCACACACACGGCGGGCCGCTTGCAGGTAGTCGATGCGTGCCGGCGTGATGCCACCTTCACCCTGGATGGTTTCCATGAAGATGGCCGTCACATTCGGGTGCGTGGCAACCGCCTCTTCCAGCGCGGCGATGTCGTTGAACGGCACGCGCACGAAGCCTTCCACCAGCGGCTCGAAGCCCGCGTGGATCTTGGGGTTGCCGGTGGCCGACAGCGTGGCGATCGAGCGGCCATGGAAGGCGCGCTCGCACACGATCACCTCGGCGCGGTGAATGCCTTTGTCATGACCGAACTTGCGGGCGATCTTCAATGCCGCCTCGTTGGCCTCCAGGCCCGAGTTGCAGAAGAAGGCATTGGTCAGGCCCGAACGCTCTACCAGCAAGCGGGCCAGATCTTCCTGCAGCGGCACCTGGTAGTAGTTGCAGCTGTGGATCATCTTGCTGACCTGATCCTGCAGCGCCGCCACCAGCTTGGGGTGCTTGTGCCCCAGGGTGTTGACCGCGATGCCCGAGAGGCCATCCAGATAGCGTCGGCCCTCGGTGTCCCAGACGTAAGCGCCTTCGCCATGCGACAACGCAATGGGCAGGCGGCCGTAAGTGGGCATCACATGGGGCATCGACACGGGGGCGTTCATGGCAGGAATCTCACATCAGGAAAGAAAAATGGCGCAGCAGGCACTGCGCCAAGGGACATTCTAAGTAAAAGGTGCCCGTTTGCGCGCGCGTTCCTGCGCGTGAGCCCCACTCGCCGGGTGCGGATTCTGCGGGGTGGACTTGCGGTGGGGGCGCACGTCCACGACAATGAGGGCCTGTCATGTACAGAAACGCTCGTTTCGGACGTCTTCTGTGCCAAGGCGCAGTGCCCGGCTACCCGCTGGGGCCTGTGCCTTGTCGTTCGTGGCTGCCAGACACAATCTGGTGGTCGCCCTCTTTTCTGTCAATCACCCATTGAGCAGCCGTCGGAAGCGCCACCGTGTCGACGTTCCCCCCTTTTTCCAAATCCTCCCCGCCACGTGAATTCTTCATTCAGGGCATCACCCAGAACGGTCGAACCTTTCGTCCCAGTGACTGGGCCGAGCGCCTGGCCGGCGTGATGTCGGGCTTCCGCCCCGGCGGTGCCGCACAAGGACAGGGCGCCCACATCGGCTATTCCCCCTACTGCGTCCCCACCACCATGGGCAACGTCAAATGTGTGGTGGTCAACGAAGCCTTGCGCGCGCTCGAACCCATGGCCTGGGACTTCGTGATGAACTTTGCCAAGGACAATGGCCTGCAGGTGGTCGAAGCCTGCTTGCTCGATCCGGCCGGCACGGTCTCCACTGCGCCTGACAAAAAGCCCGCTTAGAGCGGGCTTTTTTGTGCCTGACGTGCGCTCAGCTGAGCCGCTTGCGCGGCCTGCGCTCAGTGGCCGGCCACCTTGAAGGCGGCGACGGTCTGCACCAGGTCCTGAGACTGGCTGCGCAGGCTGCTGGCGGCGGCGGCCATTTCCTCCACCATGGCAGCATTTTGCTGCGTGGCCTGATCCAGCTGCATCACCGCTTCACCCACCTGTGACACCCCGGCGCTTTGCTCGGTCGAGGCTGCGCTGATCTCGGCCACGATGTCGGACACACGGCGGATGCTGGTGACGATCTCGTTCATGGTGGCGCCGGCACGGTCCACCTGGCTGGTGCCTTGTTCCACGCGCGAGACGCTGTCCGTGATCAGGTGCTTGATCTCCTTGGCGGCTTCGGCGCTGCGCTGGGCCAGGTTGCGGACTTCGGTGGCGACCACGGCGAAACCGCGCCCTTGTTCACCCGCTCGCGCGGCTTCGACCGCCGCATTCAAGGCCAGGATGTTGGTCTGAAAGGCGATGCCATCGATGACATTGATGATCTCGGCGATCTGGCGCGAGCTGTCGCTGATGCCCTTCATGGTCTCGACCACCTGGCCGACAACCTCGCCGCCCTGGATGGCGACGCTGGACGCGCTGTTGGCCAACTGGTTGGCCTGTCGGGCGTTGTCGGCGTTTTGCTGCACGGTCGAGCTCAGTTGCTCCATCGAGGCGGCGGTCTCTTCCAGGGCGCTGGCCTGGCTCTCGGTGCGGGAGCTCAGGTCCTGATTGCCCTGAGCAATTTCGGCGGACGCGGTGGACACCGACTCTGCCCCCGTGCGAACCCGCAACACCACATCGCCCAAGGCCTGCTGCATCTTCATCAACTCACGCAGCAACTCGGTGATTTCGTCCTGGCCGACTATCTTAATGCGGTGGGTGAGGTCTCCTGAGGCTACCGCATGCGTGGCCGCCATGGCTTCGTTCAGCGAGGCGCGGATGCCTTGCAGCAGCGACCAGCCCAGCACGGCGGCAACAGCGACGCCGGCCAAGATGGCGCCGATGGACAGGGCGCGTTGGCCTGCATAGCTGTCCGACGCGGCCTGATACTCCTCTCTGGCCACTTTGTCCTGCAAGTCCATCAAGGCGGTGATCGTTTGCTGGAAGGCGGGCGCCCGCGGGCTGATCTGTTGTTGATACAGCTGGGTGCCGGTCGCCAGATCTCTGCCGGCCAGCGCCTTGGCCGTCGGGACCAAGGCCTCGGCGGTGTACGCCACCCCCAGCTTTTCCAGATCGGCAGCCAGTTGGGCTTCTTCGGGCGTCAACTTGGTGGCCTTATAGGCTTTCCAGATGTCCAACAGCTTCGCCTGGTTCGCGTTGACCTCACTGACGCGCTTGTCCAGTCGTGCCTGCTCACCGCCTTCTGCAAGCGTGAGCATCATGTCCATGACCAGAATGCGGTTGCGGTTGGCCAGGTAGTTGATGTCAGCCAGTTGCTTGATCGGGACCGTTCGGTCTTCGTAGATCGACCGCATGCTGTCATTCGAGTGGCTCATGCCCCGCAGTCCCAAGAGGCCGACAACCATGAGCAAGGTGGCAAGGACGCCCAGCATCAGAAGGATGCGGGTGGAGATTTTGAATTGGTTCATGAACATCCGGGCAGGTTGATGCGAACAACGTCAGGGAGGTCGATCGACATCATCGGTAGGGCGAGCAACTGCGCCGCAATGACGGCGACAGATGCGCAAGGCGAGTCAACTTCCGTGATTCTGAATCCCTGCGTCAATCCAGCATGTGCAATTTGCCGCGCAACTGGCAACTATTCGACACAAAGCAAAACGCCCGATGCAAGCATCGGGCGTTTTGGTCTGACCGAGGTCAGCGTGACGCAGGCCTGAATCAGGCGGCCATGGCCTTGACCTTGGCAGACAGACGGCTCTTGTAACGAGCGGCCTTGTTCTTGTGGAAGATGCGCTTGTCGGCGATCGAGTCGATCACGCTTTGGGCGGTCTTGAAAGCTTCGGAAGCCTTGGCCTTGTCGCCGGTGGCCACAGCCTTCAGCACGCTCTTGACGGCGGTGCGGAACTTGGAACGCAGCGAGGTGTTGGCAGCGTTCAGCTTGACGTCTTGACGGACGCGCTTGCGACCGGAGGCGATACGGACAGTCTTCTGGACTTTGGATGCTGATGGCATGGTATGCAGGCCCTGTAGATGCCTGGCCGACACAGCACTCGCAATCAAGCTAAAGCACCACCTCAGGCCAATTCGCACCCCACGAGGGCAAAGTTGGTTGGAAAGCCGAACATCATAACAGCCCCGGATGAATCCGTCCAGCGCAGAGGGCCGGGCAGGGCGTGCGGCTTCCTATAATGCCGCGATGAGTTTGCTCAAATCCGCGTCCATCGTTTCTCTGCTGACCCTGGCGTCACGCATCACCGGTCTGGTTCGGGAGCTGCTGATCGCGGCGGCCTTCGGGGCCAGCGCCACCACCGACGCCTTCAACGTCGCGTTCCGCATTCCCAACCTGCTGCGCCGTCTGTTTGCCGAGGGTGCCTTCTCGCAGGCCTTTGTGCCCATCTTGGCCGAGAGCCGCACCCAGAGCGGCGACCAGGCCACCCATGACCTGGTCAATGCCGTGGGCACCGTATTGTTTGGCGCCTTGCTGGTGACCTGCGTGCTGGGCGTGGTCGGCGCGCCGGTGCTGGTCTGGGTCATGGCCTCGGGCTTGAAGGAGAGTGGCGGCTTTGATGCGGCCGTCGTCATGACGCGCTGGATGTTCCCCTACATCGGCTTCATGTCCCTGGTGGCCTTGAGCGCCGGCATCCTCAACACCTGGAGCCGTTTCGCCGTGCCTGCGGCCACGCCGGTGCTGCTCAACCTGTGCACCATTGGCGCGGCGGTGTTCGTGGCGCCGCTGTTCGAGCGCCATGGCATTGAGCCGGTGTACGCGCTGGCGGTGGGGGTCATGGCGGGGGGCATGCTGCAACTGGGCGTGCAGGTGCCTGCCTTGCTCAAGATTGGCATGGTGCCTCGCATCGGTTTGATGCCGGGTGCATGGCGACGCGCGTGGTCGCATCCCGGCGTCAAGCGCGTCCTGCGCCAGATGGCGCCGGCCATCCTGGGCGTGTCGGTGGCGCAGATTTCCCTCTTGATCAACACGCAGATCGCCTCGCACCTGGGGGCGGGCTCGGTTTCCTGGCTCACCTATGCCGACCGGCTCATGGAGTTCCCGACCGCCATGCTGGGGGTGGCCCTGGGCGTGGTGCTGCTGCCGCAACTGTCGCGCGCGCAGGCCGCGGGTGACAACGCACGTTTCTCCGAGATGCTCGACTGGGGCCTGCGTCTGGTGCTCTTGCTGGCGTTGCCGGCGGCCATGGGGCTGCTGTTGTTTGCCGAGCCGCTGGTGGCGGTGCTCTATCACTATGGCCGCTTTACCCCGCATGACGTGCAACAGACCGTGCTGGCGCTGTCGTGCTACGGCGTGGGCCTGCTGGGGTTGATCGGCGTGAAGGTGCTGGCGCCTGGGTTCTATGCCACGCAGGACATCAAGACCCCCGTGCGCATCGGCATCGCGGTGCTGGTGATCACCCAGTGCCTCAATGCGGTGTTCGTGCCTTTCCTTCATCATGCCGGTCTGGCGCTGTCCATCGGCCTGGGCTCGCTGGTCAATGCCACCTGGTTGCTGATCGGCCTGCGCCGCACCGGCCGTTACCAGCCTTCCTCGGGCTGGTGGTTGTTTGCGCTGCGGGTGGGCGTGGCCTCGGCGGTGCTGGGCGTGGGGCTGTGGCTGGCTGTGCACCACATCGACTGGATCGGCCTTCGCGCGCAACCGATGGTGCGCATCGGTGCGATGGTGGCCTGCCTGGTCGGCGCGGCGGTGGTGTACTTCGGTGCGCTGGCGTTGTCGGGCCTGAACCTGCGCAAGGCGATCCGGCGTTGAAGCGTCGGGCGATGGCAACGGGACGCAGGGTGGGTGGCTGGGGTGCACCGCCCGCCAGCGTCTCACTCACATCAGCGAACGCACCAGGTTGATGGCCTCTTCCACCCGCTCGACCGGGTGGATGGTCAGTCCCTCGATGGGCTTCTTGGGCGCATTGGCCTTGGGCACCACCGCGATGCTGAAGCCCAATTTGGCCGCTTCCTTGAGCCGCTCCTGACCGCGGGGCGCCGGGCGCACCTCGCCTGCCAGGCCCACCTCTCCAAACGCGATAAAGCCCTTGGGCAGCGGCTTGCCGCGCAGGCTGCTCTGGATCGCCAGCAACACGGCCAGGTCGGCGGCCGGTTCGCTGATGCGCACGCCGCCCACGGCGTTGACGAACACATCCTGGTCGGAGCAGGCCATGCCGGCGTGACGGTGCAACACGGCCAGCAGCATGGCCAGGCGGTCGCGCTCCAGGCCCACGCTCAGGCGCCGCGGGCTGGGACCGCCGGCATCCACCAGGGCCTGGATTTCGACCAGCAGCGGACGCGTGCCCTCCAGCGTCACCAGCACGCACGAGCCCGGTACCGGCTCGCTGTGCGTGGACAGGAAGATGGCGCTCGGGTTGGTCACCCCCTTGAGCCCCTTGTCGGTCATGGCGAACACGCCAATCTCGTTGACCGCGCCAAAGCGGTTCTTGATGGCGCGGATCAGGCGGAAGCTGCTGTGCGTGTCGCCCTCGAAGTAGAGCACCGTGTCCACGATGTGCTCCAGCACGCGCGGGCCGGCAATGGCCCCCTCCTTGGTCACATGGCCCACCAGCACCGTGGTGCAGCCGGTGGCCTTGGCGACGCGGGTCAGGTGCGCGGCGCATTCACGCACCTGCGCCACCGAGCCGGGCGCCGAGGTGAGCTGGTCGGAGTAGATGGTCTGGATCGAGTCGATCACGCAGAAGGAGGGCTTTTCCGCCTCCATCGTGGCGATGATGTTCTCCAGCTGGATCTCGGCCTGCACGCGCACCTGCGAGCCATCCAGCCCCAGTCGGTGGGCGCGCAGCGCCACCTGGGCGCCGCTTTCCTCGCCGGTCACGTACAGCACGGGCATCTGGCGCGAGAGGGCATCGAGCGCCTGCAACAACAAGGTGGACTTGCCGATGCCGGGGTCGCCGCCGATCAGCACCACGCCGCCGGAGACGATGCCGCCACCCAGCACCCGGTCCAGCTCTTCCAGGCTGGTGGGCGTGCGTGCCACGTCCGCCGCCTCGATCTGCGACAGCGTGGTGACCGGTTGCGCCGCGTTCAGGCCGCGCGAGAGCGCCTGCATGCGGTTTTTGCTGGCGGCAGGCTCGGCGCGGGTCTCTTCGAGGGTGTTCCAGGCGTTGCAGTGCGGGCACTTGCCCAGCCACTTGGGGCTGACGCCCCCGCACTCGCTGCAGGTGTAGACGGTTTTCTCTTTGGCCATGCCCCTATTGTCAGGGACGCCGCGGAGCCCGCCCTCAGGCCGCGGGAGCCTCGCCCGACTGGATGGCCTTGAAGCGCTGTTCCAGCTCATGGCGCAGCTGGCGGCGCAGCTTGGCGGCTTTGTAACGGCGCTCCTCTTCCGGCGTGCTGGGGGTCAGCGGCGTCACGGGCGTGGGCTTGGCGTGTTCGTCCACGGCCACCATCGTGAAGAAGCAGCTGTTGGCGTGGCGCACCACCTGGGTGCGGATGTTTTCGGCGATCACCTTGATGCCGATTTCCATCGACGAGGTGCCGGTGTAGTTCACCGAGGCCAGGAAGGTCACCAGCTCACCCACGTGGATGGGCTGGCGGAAGGTCACCTGGTCGACCGACAGGGTCACCACATAGGAGCCGGCATAGCGGCTGGCACAGGCGTAGGCCACCTGGTCGAGCAGTTTGAGGACGGTGCCGCCGTGCACATTGCCGGAGAAGTTGGCCATGTCGGGCGTCATGAGCACGGTCATGCGCAGTTGGTGGCGTTGGTGTTCGATGTCCATGTGGGGTTCCGATTCGGCCCGCGCGCAGACAGGGCGGCGGTGCCGAAAGTGGTGAAGCAAGAAGGGTGCGCGGCGCGCGGCTCTCAGTGTGCCCAATCGGCGAAAAAGCCGCTGGATCGCGCTCGATCACCCCTGATGGGGTTGGAGAACTTCCACGGGCACGCGCGGCGACAGGGCGCACATCAACTCGTAGCCGATCGTGCCGCAGTGCTGGGCCACCTCGTCGATGGACAGCAAGCTGTCGTGCGGGCCGCGTCCCCACAGCGTGACCTCGGTGCCCAGTTGGGCTTGCGGCACGGCGCTCAGGTCCACGGCCAGCATGTCCATCGACACCCGTCCGATCAGCGGCACGCGCACGCCATCGACCAGCACCGGGGTGCCGGTGGGGGCGTGACGGGGGTAGCCGTCGGCGTAACCGCAGGCCACCACGCCGATGCGCATCTCGCGCTCGGCGGTGAAGGTGCTGCCATAGCCCACGGTGTCGCCTGCCTTCAGGTACTGCAGACCGATGAGCTTGCTGTGCAGCGTCATGGCCGGTTGCAGCCCCCAGTGGCTGGCGTCGTGCTCCGGGTAGTCGGGCGAGGCCCCGTACAGCATCACGCCGGGGCGGATCCAGTCGCCGCGGATGGCCGGATCGTGCGCATGGCGCAGCGTGGCCGCGCTGTTGCACAGGCTGCGCTCGCCGCTCAGGTCGGACGTGTGGGTCAGGAAGACCTCGGCCTGCTGCGCAATGCCCTTGGGGCTGTCGGCATCGGAAAAGTGCGTGATGAACGAGACTTCTTCGACCTGGGGCAGGGCGCTCAGGCGCAACCAGGCATTGCGGAAGGCCTGTGGTGTGAAGCCCAGGCGGTTCATGCCGGTGTTCATTTTGAGGAACACGCGGTGGGGCCATTCGGTCTTGTGCTGGGCCAGCCAGTTGATCTGCTCGTCGCAGTGCACCACATGCCACAGGCCCAGGCGCGAACACCATTCCAAGTCGCGCGCATCGAACACGCCTTCGATCAGCAAGATGGGTCCGCGCCAATCGAGGTCGCGCAGGCGCTGGGCCTCAGCGATGTCGAGCAAGGCAAAGCCATCGGCGCCACGCAGCCCTTCGTAGACGCGCTGCAGGCCGTGACCGTAGGCGTGGGCCTTGACGACCGCCCAGACGCGGGCATCGGGGGCGCATTCGCGGGCTCGCTGCAAGTTGTGGTGAAGGGCGTCGAGATGGATCAGGGCTTGGAGCGGGCGCGGCATGAACGTGATTTTGCCACCCTGACGCCACAGCGCCATCGGCTCCCTCTGTTCATGCGTCAGCTTGTCGGGCTCCGGGCGTGCAGAATGGGAGGCCGTGCTATAACCGGCGGCCGTAGATGTGACCGGGGCTTCGTGGTGCCAGGACATGTTCGTCGGTCTGGCATGCAACTCACGAAAACGATCTCTCACGACGCTCGCGCATGAAAAAAGGCTTTTTCACCATCATGGCGGCGCAGTTCTTCAGCTCGCTGGCCGACAACGCGCTCTTCGTCGCGGCGGTTGAACTGCTCAGAACCGACGGCTCGCCAGAATGGCAGCGGGCGGCCCTGGTGCCGATGTTTGCGCTCTTTTATGTGATTTTGGCCCCATTTGTGGGGGCGTTCGCCGACGCCTGGCCCAAGGGCAAGGTCATGTTCATGTCCAACGCCATCAAGGTGGTGGGCTGTTTGATGATGCTCTTCGGCTCTCACCCCCTGATCGCCTACGCGGTGGTCGGGCTTGGCGCAGCGGCGTATTCGCCGGCCAAGTACGGCATCCTCACCGAGCTTCTGCCTCCCTCCCAACTGGTCAAGGCCAATGGCTGGATCGAGGGGCTGACCATCTCTTCCATCATCCTGGGTGTGGTGCTGGGGGGGCAGTTGATGGGGCACACCATCGCGCCGTGGTTGCTGTCGCTCGATCTGCCATGGGTGGACACGGGCATCACCACCCCGGCTGAAGCCGCCATCTCGACCCTGATCATTTTTTACGTGATCGCGTCGCTGTTCAACCTGCGCATTCCGCGCACCGACACACCCTTGCAGCCCTACGCGGCCAACCCGCTGTTCCTGGTGCGCGATTTCGTCTCGTGCAATTCGCGCCTGTGGCATGACAAGCTCGGGCAGATCTCGCTGGCCACCACCACGCTGTTCTGGGGGGTGTCGGGCAATCTGCGCTACATCGTGCTGGCCTGGGCGGCCGTGGCCTTGCACTACGACACCACGAAGGCGTCAGCTTTGGTCGGGGTGGTGGCCATCGGCACGGCCGTGGGGGCGGTGCTGGCTTCGGTCAAGATGCGACTGGACCAGGCCACGCTGGTGATCCCGCTGGGCGTGGCGATGGGCCTGCTCGTGCTGGGCATGAACTTCCTGCGTGACATCACGCCCACCATCCCCTTCATGATCATCCTGGGCGGCTTGGGTGGCTTCCTGGTGGTGCCCATGAATGCCTTGTTGCAGCATCGGGGGCACAACCTCATGGGGGCTGGCCGTTCGATTGCGGTGCAGAACTTCAATGAACAGGCCTGCATCCTGGTGCTGGGCCTGATGTACACCGGCTTGACCAGTTCGGGCTTGTCGGCTTACGGGGCCATCACGGCGTTCGGCCTGTTTGTGGCCAGCACCATGTTGCTGATCGGCTTGTGGCACCGTCGCAATGTGCGCCAGCACCCTGACGAGTTGGCGCGCCTGCTGGCCATTGCGCGCAGCGACGGCCATCACCATTGAGGCGCTCCGACACAAGCCCTTACATCGCTTTACACACGGTGTGTCCGCGGTGCGCGACGATGGTGCGTTGAAGTCTCAAAGGAGAATCTTCATGCGTACCTCAATGAATACTTGGCTCTCGCGTCTGACGGCGATGGTTGGGCTGGGTCTGGCAGCGGTGTCGGCTCAGGCCGGAGATCGGGTCTACTGGGCCGTCAATGTGGACGCACCCGTGCAGGGGATGGGGCGCGTGAGCACCGCCGTCTCCAACACCCGCGGTGGCGTGTACACGCAGCCCGGCGTGGTCGTGTACGCGCCTCCGCCACCCGTGGTGGTCTATCCGCAGCGTCCGCCCATGGTCGTGATGCCCGGCTATGGCTACGGTCCGGCCCCGGTGGTCTATGAGCAGCGCACCCGCATGTACCGTGAAGACCGCGACGGACGTTGGGATCGCGATGACCGTCATCGTCACCACCACCATCACGATCATCGCCGTGATGACCGCGACGACCGCGACGAGGGGCGCCGCGGTTGGCGGGACCGCTGATCCGGGCGGGTGACCCGCGGGCCGTCAGCGTCGGCGGCTGCCGCCCAGCAAGGAGCCCAGGACGCCGCGAATGATTTCGCGGCCCACGGTCGAGCCAATCGTGCGCGCGGCCGACTTGGCCACCGTCTCCAGCACCGAGTCCTTGCGGCCGCTGCCTTGCAGCAGGTCGCCCAGCCAGCCACCGCCCGATTCAGCCGGGGCACTGCGGCCCGCGCCTGATGGGGTGGAGCGGGGCGCACGCACGGCGTCTTGCACCTCGTCCCGCAGGCTGCGCTCTTCGGCTTCTTTTTGGGGCACGGCGGCGGCCCGACCCTTGAGCTTCTCGTAGGCCGACTCGCGGTCCACCACCTGCTCGTACACGCCGGCCACCAGCGACTGGGTGATCAGGCTTTGGCGCTGCGCGGCGGTGATCGGGCCGATCTGGCTGCCCGGTGGCACCACGAACACGCGTTGGGTCACACCGGGGCGGCCCTTTTCGTCCAGCAGGCTCACCAGGGCCTCGCCCACCGCCAGCTCGGTGATGGCCGTGGCGATGTCCAGTCCCGGGTTGGCGCGCATCGTGTCGGCCGCCGACTTCACGGCTTTCTGATCACGCGGCGTGAAGGCGCGCAGTGCGTGCTGCACGCGATTGCCCAACTGGCCCAGCACCGTGTCCGGAATGTCCAGTGGGTTCTGGGTCACGAAGTACACGCCTACGCCCTTGGAGCGCACCAGCCGCACCACCAGCTCGATGCGTTCGACCAGGGCGGCGGGCGCGTCCTTGAACAGCAGGTGGGCCTCGTCAAAGAAGAACACCAGCTTGGGCTTGTCCAGGTCACCCACCTCCGGCAGGGTCTCGAACAGCTCCGACAGCATCCACAGCAGGAAGGTGGCGTACAGGCGCGGCGAGTGCATCAGCTTGTCGGCCGCCAGGATGTTGACCACGCCCTTGCCATCGACCGTCTGCATGAAGTCGCTGATGTTGAGCATGGGCTCGCCAAAGAAGCGGTCGCCGCCTTGCTCTTCGATCTGCAGCAGGCCGCGCTGGATGGCGCCGATGCTCGCCGGGCTGATGTTGCCGTAGCTGGTGGTGAACTGGCTGGCGTTGTCGCCCACATGCTGCAGCATGGCGCGCAGGTCTTTGAGGTCGAGCAGCAGCAGGCCGTTGTCGTCGGCCACCTTGAACACCAGTTGCAGCACGCCCGCCTGGGTCTCGTTCAGGTTGAGCATGCGGCCCAGCAACAGCGGGCCCATGTCCGAGATGGTGGCGCGCACCGGGTGGCCCTGCTCGCCGAAGACGTCCCACAGTGTGGTGGGGCAGGACTGCGGCGCTGGCGGTTCGATGCCGCGCTCGGTCAGGATGGCAGCCAGCTTGGGTGCGATGCTGCCGGTTTGCGAGATGCCGGTCAGGTCGCCCTTGATGTCAGCGAGGAAGACGGGCACGCCCAGGTTCGACAGGCCCTCGGCCAAGCCTTGCAGCGTGATGGTCTTGCCCGTGCCCGTGGCGCCGGTGATCAGTCCGTGGCGGTTGGCCAGGGCAGGCAGCAGGTGGCACTCGGTGTCTTTGTTCCGGGCAATCAGGATGGGGTTGGCCATGATGCTGGGCTCCACAACAGTCAAAAATAGTCGGACTTCTGTCGGTTTGACAGTGCGGGCAGGTCCCATGATCCGGGTCAAGTCCGCCGGCAGGTAAAATCACAGTATCGCCCAGCTTGTGCTGTGGCTCTGTTCAAGCGCGCGCCGGTGCCTCACCGGGGCGCCTTCTGTCGTTCACACCGCACATTCTCATCCGGAGCAAGACACCATGGCCGGCCATTCCAAATGGGCCAATATCCAGCATCGCAAGGGTCGTCAGGACGACAAGCGCGGCAGGATCTGGACCCGCATCACCCGTGAAATCATCGTGGCCGCCCGCGCCGGGGGGGCTGACGTCAACATGAACCCCCGCCTGCGCCTGGCCATCGAGAAGGCCAAGGCGGCCAACATGCCGGCCGACAACATCAAGCGCAACGTGGACAAGGCCACGGGCAACCTCGATGGCGTCACCTACGAAGAAATTCGTTACGAAGGCTACGGCATCGGTGGGGCGGCCATCATCGTGGACTGCATGACCGACAACCGGGTGCGCACGGTGGCCGATGTGCGCCATGCATTCAGCAAATACGGTGGCAACATGGGCACCGAAGGCTCGGTGGCCTTTCAGTTCAAGCACGTGGGCCAATTCCTGTTTGCCCCAGGCGTGAGCGAAGACAAGATCATGGAAGTGGCCCTGGAGGCCGGCGCCGAAGACGTCATCACCCACGAAGACGGCTCCGTGGAAGTGATGAGTGCCCCGCCTGATTTCGAGGCGGTGAAAGCCGCGCTGGAAGGCGCTGGCCTGCAGGCGGAAATGGCCGAGGTGACGATGCGTGCGGAGAACACCATTGAGCTGTCAGGCGATGATGCGACCCGCATGCAGAAGTTGCTGGACGTGCTGGAAGACCTGGACGACGTCCAGGACGTGTTCCACAACGCCGAATTGAACTGAGTGAACTGAGAGAACAGGTCCCCGTATGAACATCCTCGTCATTGGCTCTGGTGGCCGCGAACACGCACTGGCCTGGAAGTTGGCTCAGTCGCCCAAGGCGGGCAAAGTCTATGTCGCGCCGGGCAATGGCGGCACGGCGCGCGATGCGCGCCTGGTCAATGTGCCCATCACCGACGTGAAGGCGCTGGCCGATTTCGCCCAGGCCAACAAGATCGTGCTGACCGTGGTGGGCCCCGAGGCTCCGCTGGCCGCCGGTGTCGTGGACGAGTTCCGTGCCCGCGGCCTGCGCATCTTCGGCCCCACACAGAAGGCTGCCCAGTTGGAGAGCTCCAAGGCCTTCGCCAAGGACTTCATGAAGCGCCACGGCATCCCCACGGCCTTTTACGAGACCTTCACCGAGGTGGAGGCTGCCCACGCCTTCGTGGACAAGCATGGCGCCCCCATCGTCATCAAGGCCGATGGCCTGGCCGCGGGCAAGGGCGTGGTCGTGGCCATGACGCTGGAAGAGGCGCACCAGGCCGTCGACTGGATGCTGCTGGACAACACGCTGGGCGTGCAGCACAACGCGGGCGGCGCGCGCGTGGTGATCGAAGAGTTCCTGGCCGGGGAAGAGGCCAGCTTCATTGTCATGTCCGATGGCAAGAACGTGTCGGTGCTGGCCACCAGCCAGGACCACAAGCGCCTGCTCGATGGCGACGAAGGCCCCAACACAGGCGGCATGGGCGCGTACTCGCCCGCCCCGGTGGTCACGCCCAATGTGTACGCCAAGGCCATGCAGGAAATCATCAACCCGACCCTGGCCGGTATGGCCAAGGACGGTGTGCCCTTCACCGGCTTCCTGTACGCCGGCCTGATGATCGACGCACACGGCAACCCCAAGACGCTGGAGTTCAACTGCCGCATGGGCGACCCGGAAACCCAGCCCATCATGATGCGCCTCAAGAGCGATCTGATCGACGTGTTCCTGCACGCCACCGATGGCACGCTGGACCAGGTCGAGTTGGACTGGGACCGCCGCGTGGCCCTGGGCGTCGTGCTGGCGGCTGCCGACTACCCGCTCAACCCGCGCAAAGGCGACGTCATCACGGGCCTGCCGGCCGAGGCTGACGATGCCATGGTGTTCCATGCTGGCACAACCATGGGCGACGACGGCCAGGTTCGCACCAGCGGTGGCCGCGTCCTGTGCGTGACCGCCTTGGGCGATTCGGCCAAGCTGGCCCAGCAGCGTGCCTACGACTACATGCGCGGCATCCAGTTTGACGGCATGCAGTTCCGCACCGACATAGGCTGGCGTGCCATCAAGGCCCGCTGATCCCTTGCCGGCCCCCGTTGACCTGACGCCCTCACGACCCCCATGAGCACGCCCATGAACACCGATGCCGTTCGCACCTACCTGCTCGGCCTGCAGGACCGCATCGTGGCGGCCTTCGAGGCCGAAGACGGCACCCCGTTCGTGCGGGATGCCTGGACGCGTGCGCCCGGTGAACGCTTGCAGGGCGACGGCTGTTCACGTCTGGTCGAAGAGGGCCGGGTGCTGGAGCGCGGTGGCTGCAATTTTTCGCACGTGAAGGGGCCGCAACTGCCCCCTTCGGCCACGCAGCACCGGCCCGAGCTGGCCGGTTGCCCCTTCGAGGCCATGGGTGTGTCCCTGGTGTTCCACCCGCGCAACCCTTATGCCCCCACCGTGCACATGAACGTGCGCATGCTCGCGGCCCATAAGCCCGACGGCAGCGTGGTGGCGTGGTTTGGTGGCGGCATGGACCTCACGCCCAGCTACGGCTTTGCGGAAGATGCCGTGCATTTCCATCAGGTGTGCAAGGACGCACTCACCCCGTTTGGTGACGACAAGTACCCGCGCTTCAAGACCTGGTGCGACGAGTATTTCTTCCTCAAGCACCGCAACGAGGCGCGCGGCATTGGCGGCATCTTTTTTGACGACTTCTCCGAGCTGGGCTTCGATGGTGGCTTCGCCATGATCCGCTCGGTGGGCGATGCCTTCACCGAAGCCTACCTGCCCATTCTGCAGCGTCGCCGCGACACGCCCTATGGCGAGCGCGAGCGCGATTTCCAGGCCTACCGTCGCGGTCGCTATGTCGAGTTCAACCTGGTCTGGGATCGGGGCACCTTGTTCGGCCTGCAATCGGGTGGCCGCACCGAGAGCATCCTGATGTCGATGCCGCCCATCGTGAAGTGGCGCTACGACTGGCACCCCGAGCCGGGCACGCCCGAAGCCGCGCTGTACACCGACTTCCTGCCCGCGCGGGACTGGGTCTGATCCCTTGACGACCTCTGCGACTGTTGCTCGCCCCGTGGCCCGCCGCATCGGCCTGATGGGTGGGAGCTTCGACCCTGTTCACGTGGCGCACGTCGCGCTGGCCGAGACCGCGCTGGCGCACCTGCAACTGGACGAGGTGCGCTGGATTCCGGTGGGGCAGGCGTGGCAGAAGCAACGCACCCTGGTGGCGGGCGCGCACCGCATCGCCATGGTACAGGCGGCCATCGCAGGCGAGCCCCGTTTCACGGTGGACGCCATCGAGGTACAGCGTCCCGGTCCGTCCTACACACTGGACACGGTGCGGGCGCTGCAACAGGCCCAGGGCACGGATGCCGAGTGGTTCCTGATCATGGGTCAGGATCAGTACGCCAACCTGACGACCTGGCGCGACTGGCCGGAGCTGCTGGCCCGTGTCACCGTGGCGGTCGCCTGTCGCGGCCACGATCAACCGCAGCCCTCGCCCGAACTGGCGGCCCACCCCCACCGGGTGATCACCCTGCCTTTGCCGGCGCAACACGTTTCATCTACCGAAATCCGGACACGTCTGGGTCGCGGTGACGATCCTTTCTCCCTCGTGCCCGCTCTGGTGTCCTTGCCAGTGGCGCGCTATATTGCCAACCATCAACTCTACGCCCCTGCGCGCACCCCACTGAATGGACATCCGTAAACTGCAACGCGCCATCGTCGATGGCCTGGAAGATGTCAAAGCCCAAGACATCGCCGTGTTCAACACCGAACACCTGTCGCCGCTCTTTGAGCGCGTGATCATCGCGACGGGCTCTTCCAACCGTCAGACCAAGTCGCTGGCCTCCAGCGTGCGCACGTCGGTCAAGGATGCCGGATTCCCGGTGCCCCGCGTCGAAGGCGAAGAAAACGGCGAGTGGATCATCGTGGACTGTGGCGCTGCCGTGGTGCACATCATGCAGCCCGCCATCCGCCAGTACTACCAGCTCGAAGAGATCTGGGGTGAGAAGCCCGTGGCGATCAAGACCAAGGCCAAGGCCGGCCTGGTGAAGGCGTCCGAGCCCGAAGACGAGGCCCCCGCCAAGCCCAAGAAGGCTGCTGGCAAGACCACGCCTGCACGCAAGGCGGCCACCACTGCGCCTGCCGCCAAGAAGGCTGCCGCCAAGAAGCCTGCCACCAAGACAGCGACGGCCGTCAAGCCGGTGGCGACGAAAAAGGTTGCTGCCAAGAAGGTTGCTGCCACGAAGGTCGCCAGCAAGACCACGACCCGTACCGCGTCCACCAGCAAGTCGGCAACGGCCAAGCCTGTGGTTGCGAAGAAGACTGCCAGCAAGACGGTGGCCGTGAAGAAGGTGGCGGCCAAGAAAGTGGCCACCAAGACCGCGGCGAACGTGAAGAAGATGGTCATCAACGCGCCGGAGAAGAAGACGCCGGCCCGCAAGGTCGCCGTCAAGAAGGTGGCAGCCAAGAAGGTTGCAGCCAAGCCGGTGGCCGTGAAGAAGGTGGCGGCCAAGAAAGTCGCTGCCAAAAAGGCGCCCGCCAAGAAGACGGCACGCTGATGAAGCTGACGGTGGTCACCATTGGCCACCGCCTGCCTGACTGGGCGAACGAAGCGTGTGAGGATTACCTCAAGCGCTTCCCGCCCGACTGGAAGGTGGAGGTCAAGGCCCTCAAGGCCGAACCCCGTGAGGGCAAGCCCGTGGCCGTCATCATGCAGGCCGAGGCGGTCCGCATGGAAGCGGCCATCGACCGGGGCGTGCGCCGCGTCATCCTCGATGAACGTGGCTCGCGTCTCACCAGTGTGCAACTGGCCGAGCGCACCGAAGCGTGGCTGCACGATGGCCGCGATGTGGCGCTGATCATCGGCGGGGCTGACGGCATCGATCCGGCTTTCAAGCAAACGGCCGATGAGGCCATTCGCCTGTCGGACATGACCTTGCCGCATGCCTTGGCGCGTGTGTTGCTGCTGGAGCAGCTGTACCGGGCTTGGTCTTTGCGCAACAACCATCCCTATCACCGTGCCTGAGATGTCTGATCACGCCAACCCTCCCTGGCTGTATCTGGCCTCGCAAAGTCCGCGTCGCCGCCAGTTGCTGGACCAGCTGGGCGTGAGTCATCGCCTGCTCCTGCCCGACGCGCACGAAGACGCCGAGGCGCTGGAAGCCGAGCGTGCCGGTGAGTCTCCCGAAGACTATGTGCAGCGGGTGACCCTCGCCAAGTGGGAAGCCGCGTGCGTGCGTCTGGTGCGCCGGCGTGCCGAGGTGGGCCACGACTGGGTCGAGGCGCCTATTTTGTGCGCCGATACCACGGTGGCCCTGGGCGATCAGATTCTGGCCAAGCCGGTGGACGACGCCGATGCGGCCCGCATGCTGAGTCTGCTGTCGGGTCGCACGCACCGCGTGTTGACGGCGGTGGTGGTGCATGGGCAACTTCGCCTGAGCACCTCGCACGTGACGTGGCGCACGCTGGACGCCGACGAGATCCGGCGCTATGTGGCCAGCGGCGAGCCCATGGGCAAGGCCGGGGCCTACGCCATCCAGGGCCGCTCCGGCGCCTGGACGCAGCACATCGACGGCAGCTACAGTGGCATCATGGGCCTGCCGCTGTTCGAGACGGCCGAGTTGCTCAAGCCGCTGGGTTGGGCGTTCTAGTTTTTTGCCTTGTCGGGTGCGCCATGGTCATGTCTGCGTCCGTTCCATCCTCGTCTGAGCTCCGCCGGGTGCTGGTGGCCGGTGCCACTGGCCTGGTTGGGCGTGAGCTGTTGCGCCAGTTGCTGACCGACCCGACGGTGGGGGAGGTGAGGGCGCTCACCCGGCGTCCGATGTCGCGCCGTGATCTGCTCGGCCATGCGGGCCACCCCACCGGGGACGAGCGTCTGCAGGTCTGCGAAGTGGACTTCGACCGGCTGGATCGCCACGTGGCCTTGTTCGAGGTCGATTGGGTTTGCTGCGCCATGGGTACGACCATCCGCAAGGCCGGCTCGCAAGCCGCATTTCGCCAGGTCGATTTCGACTACCCCTTCAAGCTGGCTCAATTGGCCCGCGCTCAAGGGGCGCGCCAGCTCTTGCTGGTCAGCGCGATGGGGGCCAACGCCGACTCACGCGTGTTCTACAACCGCGTCAAGGGGGAGTTGGAAGACGCGCTGGCCGAGCTCGACTATCGCAGCGTGTGCGTGGCCCAGCCTTCGCTGCTGGCGGGCGAGCGCGGCGAGTTCCGGCTGGCCGAACGCCTGGGACTGGCTTTGGGCTGGTTGATGCCCGATCGCTACAAACCCGTACAGGCTGCCCAGGTAGCGGCCGGTTTGCTGTCTGCGGCGCGCGACGAGCGGCCCGGCTGGCATGTGTTGAGCAACGTCCATCTGCGTGGCATGCGGTAAATTGCCGCTCATGCCCCATTCACAAGACATCCTCATCAACTGGACGCCCCAGGAAACCCGCGTGGCCATCATCGAGAGCGGGGCCGTGCAGGAGTTGCACGTCGAGCGCACGCTGGAGCGTGGCCTGGTGGGCAACATCTACGCTGGCAAGGTCGTGCGCGTGCTGCCCGGTATGCAGTCGGCCTTCATCGACATCGGCCTGGAGCGCGCGGCTTTTCTGCACGTGGCCGACCTGCACCGCGAAGACGGCACGGCGCGTGTACACCCGCGCTCGGCCGAGGTGCAGGTGCCGATCGAAAAGCGCCTGCATGAGGGCCAGACCCTGATGGTGCAGGTCATCAAGGACCCGATTGGCAGCAAGGGCGCACGCCTGTCCACCCAGATCAGTGTGGCCGGTCGCCTGCTGGTGTTCCTGCCCCAAGACGATCACCTGGGCATCTCACAAAAGATTGGCTCACCCGAGCTGCGTGACCAGTTGCGTGAACGCATGCTGCGCCTGCTGGGCGAGGCCGACAGCCGCGAGGGCCGCACCCGCTCGGGCGGCTTCATCCTGCGCACCAATGCCGAAGACGCCAGCGACGATGAGCTGGCGGTGGACATTGCCTATTTGCGCAAGACGTGGGCCACCGTCCGCGAACACGGCATGAAAGCCCCGCCGGGCACCTTGCTGTACCAGGAGCTGAACCTGGCCCAGCGCGTGCTGCGCGACCTCGTCAGCGAGCAGGTGCAAAGCATCCGCATCGATTCGCTGATCCAGTTCGACGCCCTCAAGTGTTTCGGCGAGGAGTTCACCCCCACCTCGGTCGAAAAGCTGCAGCACTACAAGGGCGAGCGCCCGATCTTCGACCTGTACAACATCGACACCGAGATCGAGCGGGCGCTGGCGCGGCGCGTGGAGCTCAAGTCGGGCGGCTACCTCATCATCGACCAGACCGAGGCGCTGACCACGGTCGACGTCAACACGGGCGGCTATGTGGGCGCCCGCAACTTCGACGAAACCATCTTCAAGACCAATCTGGAGGCGGCGCAGGCCATTGCGCGCCAGCTGCGCTTGCGCAACCTGGGCGGCATCATCATCGTCGACTTCATCGACATGCTGCGCGAAGACCATCGCGAAAACGTGCTGGCCGAGTTCCGCAAGCAACTCTCGCGTGACCGCACCAAGCTGACCGTGAGCGGCTTCTCGCCGCTGGGCTTGGTGGAGATGACACGCAAGCGCACCCGCGAGTCGCTGGCGCACATGCTGTGCGAGCCGTGCCCCACCTGCGAGGGGCGGGGCCAGGTCAAGACCGCGCGCACCGTTTGCTACAACATCCTGCGCGAAATCCTGCGTGAGGCGCGGCAGTTCAGTCCCAAGGAGTTCCGCGTGGTGGCGAGTGCCGCCGTGGTCGAGATGTTGCTCGACGAGGAAAGCCAGCACTTGGCCGGCTTGAGCGACTTCATCGGCAAGCCTGTTTCGCTGCAGACTGAGCCGTCCATGTCCCCGGAACAGTACGACATTGTGTTGCTGTGAGGGAACTTCGTGCCGTCAGGCGGCACAATGGGAACCTGTTCTCATTTCTGTCAGGTAACGGACCCATGACGCATTCCCCCTCGCGCCGCGCTGCAGCCCAGCGCATGTTGGGTGGTGTGGCGCTGCTCGTTGGCGGTGCCCTGTGGCCGTGGCAAGCGGCCCAGGCCCAGTTTCGTGTCGAGATTTCGGGGGTGGGGGCCACCCAGATCCCGATTGCCATCGGCGCTTTCCGCGACGAAGGGCGGGTGCCCCAACCCATCTCGCGCATCATCAAGGCCGACCTGGAACGCAGCGGCCTGTTCCGCATCCTTGATGCCTCGGCCGACCGCCTCGACGACACCAGCCGCCCACCGCTGCCCGAATGGCGCAGCAAGGGTGCCGATGCCCTGCTGACCGGCTCGGCCACGCCCCTGGCCGATGGCCGCTTCGACATTCGCTACCAGCTGTGGGATGTGCTCAAAGGTCAGGGCGGCGGCATCGTCAGCCTGGTGGTGACGGCGGGCGACCTGCGCCAGGCGGCGCACCGCATTGCCGACGACATCTACCAGCGCTTGACCGGCGACATGGGGGTGTTCTCGACCCGCATCGCTTATGTGAGCAAGGCTGGCGCGCGCCACACTTTGGTGGTGGCCGATGCCGATGGCGAGGGCGCACAGGCCCCCTTGACGATTTCCCAGCCCATCATCTCTCCGGCCTGGGCGCCGGACGGACAGCGTCTGGCCTATGTCTCCTTTGAGGGGGGCAAGCCGGTCGTGGTGGTTCAGGAAGTGAGCACGGGTCGCCGCCGGGTCGTGGCAGGCTTCAAGGGTTCGAACAGCGCGCCCGCCTGGTCGCCCGACGGGCGTCAGCTGGCCGTCACCCTCAGCCGCGACGGGGGCTCGCAGCTCTACCTGATTGGCGCTGACGGCCAGGGCCTGCAGCGCGTCACGCAAAGTGCTTCCATCGACACCGAGGCGGCCTGGTCACCCGACGGTCGCACGCTCTACTTCGTCAGCGACCGCGGGGGCGCACCCCAGATCTACACGGTGCCTGCCTCGGGCGGTCAACCGCGTCGCGTCACCTTCACGGGTGGCTACAACATCAGCCCGGCCATCAGCCCCGATGGCCGCTACATGGCCTACATCAGCCAGGTGGACGCCGGCTATCGCCTGCACCTGATGGAGCTGGCCAGCGGCAAGGTCACGCCGCTGACCGACACCCGCGACGATGAAAGCCCGAGCTTTGCGCCGAACAGCAAGCTCATCATTTACGCCACCCGCGCCCAAGGGCGCGATGTGCTGATGACCACTTCGCTCGATGGTCGCATCAAAGCGCGTCTGGCCACCACCCAGGCCGATGTGCGTGAGCCGGTGTGGGGGCCGCACGTGCTGCCGCCGCGTCGTTGACGCTTGTCACCTGTTGTTGCTGTTGCTTCTTTTGTCCCGATCACACTCTTTGGAGATCCCATCATGAACTTCTCTCGCACCCTTTTCGTGTCGGCCGTGAGCGCCGCTGTGTTGACCCTGGCTGGCTGCGGTTCGGCCGTCAAGCTGGACGACCAGGCCGGTTCGGGCGCTGCCCCGATCACCTCGGCCACGCCGGGGGCGGGCGCCAATGGCACGTCGTCGAGCAATGTGGCCTCGGTCGTGGTGCCTGACCAGAACGCTGCGGCCGATGCCAGCGGCCTGACCCGCGTCATCTACTTTGACTTTGACAGCTTTGTCGTTAAGTCCGAGTTCGCCGGCGCCATCGACGGCCATGCCAAGCGCCTGAACGCCAACAAAGGCAAGAAGGTCATCATCGAAGGCCACACCGACGAGCGTGGTGGCCGTGAGTACAACCTGGCCCTGGGTCAAAAGCGTGCCGAAGCCGTGCAGAAGTCGCTGACGCTGCTGGGCGTGTCGGCCGAGCAACTCGAAGCCGTGAGCTTCGGTGAAGAGCGTCCGGCTGCACAAGGTGAGGGCGAGGCCGTCTGGTCGCAGAACCGCCGCGCTGAAATCAAGGACCGCTGATCGCGTCTGGTCTGCGTTTCGCCCGTTTCTTGAGGACACTTCATGTCTGATGTTCAGTCTTTCCTGGGGCGTCTGCGTCCCTGGGTGTTGGTCATGACCGCGGCCCTCGGGTCGGTCGGGGCCCATGCGGCCCTGTTTGGTGATGACGAAGCCCGTCGCGCCATCCTGGATTTGCGCCAGCTGCGAACGCAAGACAAGGAGGCCCACGCCGCCTTGTCGGCCCAGGTGGACCAGCTCAAGCGCAGCCTGCTGGAGATGAACGCCCAGGTCGAGCAGTTGCGGGCGGATCTGGCGCGTCAGCGCGGGCAGGAAGAGCTGCTGCTGCGCGATGTCGCCGAGCTGCAGCGACGCCAGAAGGATGCCCAGGCCGCTCAGGAAGAGCGCCTGCGTCAGCTGGAGCCGCAAACCGTGGCGGTGGACGGCAAATCCTTCAAGGCCCAGGCCGATGAGAAGCGGGCGTTCGACGACGCCTTGGCCCACCTGCGGGCCGCCGATTTCGCGGCCGGTGCTGCGGGCTTGAACAAGCTGCTGCAGAGCTACCCGCAAACGGGCTACCGCGAGTCGGCCTGGTACTGGCTGGGCAACGCCCACTATGGCTTGCGTGCTTACAAGCCGGCCATCCAGGCGTTCAAGCAGCTGGTCGATCAGGCACCTGATCACGCGCGCACGCCCGAAGCCCTGTTGTCGATTGGCAATTGCCACATCGAACTCAAGGACAACGCCAGTGCCCGCAAGGTGCTGGAGCAGTTGGTCAAGCAGTATCCGCAGACCGAGGCGGCCCAGGCCGCCCGCGACCGTCTGCTGACGATGCCCAAGGCCAAGTGAGCGCTGTGACGCAAGTGACGTGACTGTGTTGATTCCGGATGCCGAACTGCTGGCGGCCGCCAGCCAAGCTGATCCCGAGCGCCGTTTTGGTGGCCTGCGCCGCCTGCACGGCGTGAGCGCCTACGAGACGCTGCGCGCGGCCCGTGTGGCTGTTGTGGGGGTGGGCGGCGTTGGGTCGTGGACGGCCGAGGCGCTGGCGCGCAGCGGCGTGGCCCGCCTCGTCTTGATTGACCTCGACAACATCGCCGAGTCCAACATCAACCGCCAGGTGCACGCCCTGGAGAGCACGCTGGGCCAGGCCAAGGTGGTGGCGCTCCAAGAGCGCATTGCCCAGATCCATCCCGCGTGTGTGGTCGAGGCCATCGAAGAGTTTGTCGATGAGGCCAATGTGGCCGATTTGCTGAAGGCGCAAGAGCTGGACGGTGTCATCGACTGCTGTGACCAGGTGCGCGCCAAGGCCGCGCTGGCTGCTTGGGGTGTGGCCCACGGCAAGCCGGTGGTGAGCGTGGGCGCGGCGGGTGGCAAGACCCGTCCCCAACTGGTGGAAGTGGCCGACCTGTCTGAGGTGACGCACGACCCGCTGCTGGCCTCCTTGCGCCAGCGTTGGCGTCAACGCCATGGCGGCGCACGCCGCGGCAAGATGGGGCTGAGCTGCGTGTTCTCGCGCGAAGCCGTGCTGCCGCCGCAAGACAGCTGTGACGTGGGGCAGGGCGGCGATGGTTCGCTCAACTGCGCGGGCTATGGCTCCAGCGTCACCGTGACGGCGACCTTCGGCATGGTGGCAGCGGCGCAACTGATCGAACAGTTGCTGTCTCGCGCCCGCAAATGAGGTGCTGAAAACACGCTATACTTGCGGGCTCGGCGGGGGTCGGTAGCTCAGTCGGTAGAGCAGCGGACTTTTAATCCGTTGGTCGAGGGTTCGAGTCCCTCCCGACCCACCAATGACATCTGAGGCAACTCAAACAAGCAAGCCAACCCTTTCGGTTGGCTTTTTTGTTTTCTGCCGGCCAGACAGGCAGCTCACAGGAGCGCGCGCCGGATGTTCATCTTCTCCAAGCTGCTGTCGGCGAGCACCCAGCCGATGTTCTGGGTGGCCCTGTGGTGGGGCATGGCCATGCTCTGGAGTGGGTTGCTGATGCTGGGCGGCGCGGCTGCTGACGACCGGGATCACGGAGGCCGCCTTGGCGCGTGCCTTCTACTTGGAGCAAGGTGTCGACATGCGCCGCGTGCCGCTTGAAGGCGGATCCCGCAGGACCCGGGAAAATGCCCAGCAGGTGGCCCAGTTGTTGGGGGCACGCTGCCAGGATCCCTGGCTGCTGGTGACCTCGGCCTGGCACATGCCACGCGCGATGAGCGAGTTCGAGGCCGTGGGCTGCAAGGTGACGCCCTATCCCGTTGATTTCCGCACGGGCGACTCAACGCCCTGGACCGAGTACACGCTGGCCCACAGCCTGCTGCGCTGGCAGACCGCGTTGCACGAGTGGCTGGGCCTGGCGATGTACGGGCTGACCCGCTGAAAGGCCGCGTTGGGGTTGCGCTGACGTGGTCTGCGCGCCGCGCTTCAAGCCAAGTCGCCGCCTCAATGCGAGCAGCGCGGGCAGTCAGCGCAACCCTCATCGGCCGGTGCGCGCATTCCCATTGGACAATCCCGGCATGACGTCATCCCGGATCCGCCTCTGGTTGGGTTTCTCGCTGCTGGGCCTGAGCCTGGTCGCGGGCGTGCTCGCGTCAGGCATCTGGGCCGCGCGGCGTGAAGCCGGGCTGCAAGCCCAGGCCATTCACCGCGTGATCGAGGTTCACAAGCTGGCACTGAGGGGCAGTGTGGACCGATACAGCTACCTGCCCTTCACGGTGGCCCTGCATCCGCAGATCATCGAGGTGCTGCGCAAGCCCCGCGCGGAGGCGGTGCTGACACGGGCCCATGCCTACCTGCAGGACATCAACCGTCACGCGGGCTCGCTGGCGCTGTACGTCATGGATGTGCAAGGTCAAACATTGGCCTCCAGCAATTGGGACAGTCCGGACAGTTTCGTCGGTGAGAGTTACGCGAACCGGCCGTACTTCATTGACGCGCTGGCCGGACGGCAGGGGCGCTTCTACGGGGTGGGCAAGACCACCGGAGAGCCGGGCTTGTTCTTCTCCGCACCGGTTCGACACGAGGGGCGGGTGCTGGGGGTGGTGACCGTCAAGATCAGCCTGCAGCAGATTCAGGACACCTGGGCCCAGTCGGGGGATCCGGTGATGTTGTCGGATGCGCGCGGCGTACTGTTCTTGGGGTCGGAGGCCAGCTGGCGCTACCGGGCCACGCGCCCCTTGACGGACCACGAGCGTGACTGGCTGCGCGAGCATGAGGTCTACGGGGAGGTGCAGGACTTTCCTGTCCTGCCGTGGCGGACGCAGCCGGCGCAAGACCATGAGGGCTATTTGTTGACCAGCCAGATTGCGGGTCGCTCGCGCGTGTTTCTGGCGCTCGACGAGCCCTTGCCCGACATGGGTTGGACGCTGACGGTGACCAAGGACTATGCGTCGGTGATCGCCGCGCGCAACCGGACCTGGGCGCTGGCCAGTCTGGCGGCGGCCCTGATGGTGGTGATGGGCTTGTACTGGCGCCTGCTGGCGCGGCGCTTCGGTGAGCAGCGACAGGCGCGCCGGGAGTTGGAGGTGCGGGTGCTGGAGCGTACCCGCGAGCTGGCCGAGGCCAATGCCTTTCGGCAGGCCATGGAGGACTCGCTGCCGGTGGGCATGCGAGCCCGTGACCTCGCTGGCCGCATCATCTACGTCAACCCCGCGCTGTGCGAGCTGACCGGCTACAGCGCGCAGGAGCTGATCGGCCAGTTGCCGCCCTACCCGTATTGGCACCCGGACGAGATGGAGAAGCACTGGGCGGCCACCGAGACCGCCTTGGCGGGCGGCTCGGCCCCGACAGGCCTGGAGCTGCGCATCCGGCATCGCGACGGTCACGATGTCTACACGATGGTCTACACCGCGCCCTTGATCGATGCGAGCGGACAGCACAGCGGTTGGATGAGCTCGATGGTGGACATCACCGAGCAGAAACAGGCCGAAGCCCGCCAGCGCCAGTACGACGAGCAGTTGCAGCACACCCAGCGGCTGGCCAGCGTGGGTGAAATGGCCTCCACCCTGGCGCATGAGCTGAACCAGCCCTTGATGGCGCTGAGCAATTTTGCGAGTGCGGCCAAGGCGTTTGCCACCCAGAACGAGCACGGCTTGCTGATCGACAGCCTTGACGAAATCGCCGCGCAGGCGCAGCGTGCTGGCGACATCGTGCACCGCCTGCGCAGCTTCGTGCGTCAGCGCACGGCGGGCGCCGAGCGCTGCGCACTCAACGCCTGCGTGGACAACGTGCTGGCCTTGTTGAAGGCCGAGGTGCGCCATCACCGCGTTCAGGTCCGTCTGCAGCTGGCGGCCGATCTGGCCGAGGTTCAGGGTGATCGGGTGCTGCTGGAGCAGGTGTTGCTCAACCTCATCCTCAACAGCCTGCAGGCCATGGACGGCCTGCCCCGTGCGCGACGCCTGATCGAGATCAGCACCGCGAATCAGCCCGGTGGCATCAGGGTGTCGATCCGGGACCACGGGCCGGGCATGGACGCGCAGGCCGCTCAAAGGGTGTTCGAACCCTTCTTCACCACCCGCGCGGAAGGGCTGGGGCTGGGCTTGAACATCTGTCGTACCATCATCGAAAGCCACGGGGGCCGCCTCGGGTTCGAGCAGGCGGCGGACGAGGGCATCACCTTCTTCTTCGATTTGCCACGCGGGCTATGACACCGTTTCAGATGCATCTGTACGTCGTCGATGACGATGAGGCCGTGCGCCGGTCCCTTGGCATGCTGCTCATTTCGCGGGGGTTCAAGGTGCAGGTCTTTGCCTCCGGCGATGACTTTCTGCAAGGTGCAGCGCTGGATGCGCCAGGGTGCGTCATCCTGGACCTGCGCATGCCGGGCCTCAGTGGTCTGCAGGTGTTCGAGCACTTGCGCGCATGTGCCAGTCCGCTGGTGGTGGTCTTCCTGTCCGGCCACGGCGACATCACGCTGGCCACCGAAGCCATGCGCAACGGGGCCAGCATGTGGCTCCCCAAACCTTGCAGCGACGAGCGACTGCTCGACGAGGTGCAGCGGGCGCTGGCCGCGTCGGCGGTGGTCGCGGCGCGTCAGGCTGAACGGCAGCAAGCCTTGCAGGTCTGGCAGACCCTGACGCCGCGTGAGAAGGCGGTGGCGCAGCTGCTGTCGCAGGACTTGCCCAACAAGGAGATCTCGCGCCGGCTGGTGCCGCCCTGCGATCCCCGCACGGTGGAATCGCACCGGGCGCGCGTCTACGACAAGCTCGGCACGTCCAGCGTGACCGAGATTGCGCGCATGGTGGCGCACGCCGTGCCCAGCGAAGCGAGCGCCCCAGGCGTCTGAGTCCGCCTCTGCGTAAAACTACGCAGGCCGCCTTGCGCGGCTTACGGACGACATCTGGTTTGGCAATGCGGACACTCAGGCGGTCGGTTGAAACGCGCCACAGGGGGTGGTGTGTGGCCTGTAGTCTGGAGCTCACGCAATGCAAGCAGCCCATCCCACGCTCGACGGTGCGACCGCACCGGCTCAGCAGCCCTACACCCTGGAGGAGAAGCGCAAGCGCATCTTCGCCATCATGGCGGCGTCCTCGGGCAACCTGGTCGAGTGGTTCGACTTCTACATCTACGCTTTCTGCGCGATCTACTTCGCGCCGTCCTTCTTCCCCAAGGCCGACCCGACGGTGCAGCTGCTCAACACAGCGGGGGTGTTCGCCGCCGGCTTTCTGATGCGGCCAGTGGGCGGTTGGCTGTTTGGCCGCATTGCCGACCGTCGTGGCCGCAAGACGTCCATGGTGACCTCGGTGGTGATGATGTGCGCCGGCTCGCTGATGATTGCCTGCCTGCCCACCTACGAAACCATCGGTGTGGCCGCGCCGGCTTTGCTGCTGCTGGCACGCCTGCTCCAGGGCCTGTCCGTCGGCGGTGAATATGGCACCACGGCCACCTACATGAGTGAAGTGGCGATGCGCGGCCAGCGCGGTTTCTTCTCGTCCTTCCAGTACGTCACCCTGATCGGGGGGCAACTGCTGGCCGTGCTCGTCTTGATCGTGCTGCAGCAGTTCCTCACCGATGTCGAACTCAAAGCCTGGGGCTGGCGCATTCCCTTCGTGGTGGGCGCGCTGGCGGCAGTCGTGGCGCTCATGTTGCGTCGCACGCTGAAGGAAACGTCCAGCGCCGAAACGCGTCAGCACAAGGGTGCCGGCAGCGTGGGCGAACTGTTCCGCCATCACAAGGCCGCCTTCTTCACCGTGCTGGGCTACACCGCCGGTGGCTCGCTGATCTTCTACACCTTCACCACCTACATGCAGAAGTACCTGGTGAACTCAGCCGGACTGTCCATCAAGACGGCCAGCAGTGTGATGACCTTGTGCCTGTTCGTCTACATGTGCCTGCAGCCTGTGTTCGGTGCCCTGTCTGACCGCATTGGCCGCCGCAACAACATGCTGATGTTTGGCGCACTGGGCGCGCTGATGACGGTGCCCATCCTCACAGCCCTGCAGACGGTGAGCAGCCCGGTGATGGCCTTTTTGCTGATCACCCTGGCTCTGGCGGTGATCAGTTTCTACACCTCGATCAGCGGCATCGTGAAGGCCGAGATGTTCCCGCCGGAGGTGCGTGCGCTGGGTGTGGGTCTGTCGTATGCGGTGGCCAACGCGATGTTTGGGGGTTCAGCCGAATACGTGGCCCTGGGCCTGAAAACCCTGCAGATGGAGTCGGTCTTCTATTGGTATGTGACCGGCATGATGGCCCTGGCCTTCCTCGTCAGCCTGCGCCTGCCCCGCCAGGCGACCTACCTGCACAACGACCACTGAGCCTGCGCTCTTTGCTCACGCTGCCCACAAAGCCACCGTTAGGTGGCTTTGTTCGTTTCAGGGGGGTGAATGGAGGCACGTGCACAGGTCTCGCAGATGCAGTGCAGGCTGCGCTGTGCCTCTGGTACGCGAGCCAACAACGCCGGACTGAACGTGAGCTTGCTGCACCAGCAAGGGGTGGCGGCTTGGCCGTTGGCGGCCATGCTGCAGGCGTTGGGCTTGCCGCACAGGGGACACAAATTGGGAGAAGGGCAGACGACGTTCATGCCCTCAGCCTAATCGATCTGGGACGCTCCTGGTGAGTGGCTGCGTGGCGGTGCCTGTGTCGGGTGAAATATCGCAGGCTTGCCAAGCGTGCGGATGTGCGCAATCCCCCCTGCGCGAGGCGCGCTTCGGGCTCGGCAACAGCGCTTAAACTGTCAATCATCCGGGCTGGGCGATGCCCCTGTTCGCGCCGCTGTCGCCCCTGTTTGAGTCGTGATGATTGACAACGAAGAAGCTCGCTCACTGATCAGTCGACCGTCTGCCGCGCTCGCCAACGCAGACGGTGCCGCGCGTGGCATCCTGATGCGCATGACATCAGGGGTGCTGGCGGTGGCGCGCGCGCAGCAGACCCTGAGCGAACAGCCCACCCATCAGGTTGGCGACCACCAGTTACGCGAGGCCGATCACCGACAGGTGCTGATGTGGGCGCAGGCCCTGGCTTTGACGCCCGAAGAGGTCTTGCAGCGGCTGGCCCAAGCCCGCATCGACAACGCCCACGGCGAAACCCTCTCTTTGGCCATCGACAACGGTGCGTTGACCACCCTGGTGTGGGACTTCGATACCTTGCCACTTGCGCATTTTGAGTGGGTGGACGGCTTGCAGATTCGGCGATTGGGCTTCAAGCAGGCCGGCGCCCCGACACCGCGCAAGCTGGCCATTCGCCTGCCACGGCTCGATTTTCTGTGGTGCACCCGTGTGGGCTTGACCGAGCTGCAGCTGCAGACCGCGCCCGCACTGACCCGCCTGTTTTGCGCCTACAACGAACTCACCGCCCTGGATCTGCGCGCCGCCCCAGGCTTGACGACGCTGGCCTGCGACAACAACCAGTTGCGCACCTTGACGCTGAACGGGGTGTCGGCCCTGACGACACTGTGGTGCCAGGAAAACCAGTTGGCCGAGCTCGACCTGGCCGAGGTGTCGCAGCTGAACTTGCTGGTGTGTGATTACAACCGTCTTCATGCCCTTCAACTGCCGGAGGCCTCCGCGCTGACCGAGCTGTGGTGTCGCGGCAATCAGCTCACACGACTGCCGCTGGCGGCCATGCCCGGGCTGCGCGTGCTCAACTGCAATCACAACCATCTGCGCGAGCTGGATCTGGCCGCCACGCCGCGCCTGACCGAGCTCTGGTGCCGGCACAACCTGTTGACCCAGCTGGACCTGGCGTCCGTGCCTGCACTGGTGTCGCTGGCCTGTGACCACAATCAGCTGACCCGGCTGGACCTGGCCGCCGTGCCGCAGCTGACCATGCTCAGCTGCAACCACAACGACCTGTCTCAGCTGGACCTGGCGGCCGTGCCGCAGTTACGTGAGCTGTGGTGCCGGGAGAACCAGCTCACCCTGCTGGCGCTCTGGGCCGTGCCGCAGCTGAGTTTGCTGGACTGCAGCAGCAACCGGCTGACCACGCTGGCGGCGGTTGCCGTGCCAGCGCTGACCAAGCTCTGGTGTGCCGACAACCAGATCACTCGCCTGGATGTGTCGGCCTTGTCGGCCTTGAGCCTGCTGGTGTGCGACAACAACCAGCTCGCCGAGCTGAAGCTGGGCCATCTGCCCGGTCTCAAGGAGCTGTGGTGTCGCCACAATCAGCTGACGCAGCTCGACCTGTCGCGGGTGCCGGCGCTCACGGCCCTGGCCTGCGACCACAACGCCTTGCAGGCGCTCGACCTGTCGGCCGTGCCGGCGCTGAGCCTGCTGGGCTGTGCGCACAACCAGCTGCGCCAGCTGGCGCTGACCGGGGTGCCCCACCTGTCCAAGCTGTGGTGCCGGGCGAACCAGTTGATGGCCTTGAACCTGCCGGCCGTGCCGCAACTGAGCTTGCTCGACTGCGGCGGCAACCGGCTGACGCTGCTGGACATCCGCACCCTGTCGCAGTTGAGCGTGTTCGCGGCCGACCCCACCGTGGGCTTGCTGGGCACGCCGCCCGGCAAGCGACGTTGAAGGCGAGGCATGGACGACCGCGACTGGGTGCTGATTGATGTCGAGACGGCCGGCTTGAGCTCGCCCGTGGTGGTGGAGCTGGCCGCGCAGCGCATGCGGGGCTGGTCGCCACAAGGACCGGCCTGGCGTCGCCTGCTCAACCACGGCCCGGACATGAATCAGGAGAGCTCGCGCGTGCACGGGCTCAGTCGGGCCCTCATCGAGCGCGATGGCGAAGCGCCGGCGCAGGTCTACCGCGAGTGGGCCGACTACATCGACGGACTGCCCCTGGTCGCGTTTGACCTGCCGCAGGCCTTGCATCGCGCACTGCAGCCCGAATGGGTGCGGCTGGGCCTTGCGCCCATCGGCACCGAGGGCTTTTGTGCCCTGCGCCTGGCGCAACGCCTGCTCGACCCGGTGCCGGTGGTCAGCGGCAAGCTGCAGACCCTGAGGCAGTACTACCGCTTGCCCGAGCGCACCCCGGCGTCGGCCCTGGGTGAGGTCGAAACCGGCGTGGACCTGCTGGGCACGGTGCTGCAACCGCTGGCGATGCGCCGCGGGCTGCACAGCTGGCAGGCGGTGTGCGAGCATGCGCAGGCGCCCTGGTACCCGTCGCGTCTGGCGTTTGGCGAGTTCAAGGGCCGCCATTTCCGCGAAGCCTTGAGCGATCCGGCGTTGCATGCGTGGCTGGTGTGGTTGGCCGGGTCGTCCAGCCCGCGCTCGGCCAGCATGGGGCGCTGGTATCTGGCCCAATTGACCGAGCCGGCCCCCGAGGTGGACGAGGCGCTGGCCCAGGTGGAGACACCGGCTGGCCGGGGCGCACAGGGCGAGCCCATCGCCGCCGAGCCAGCCCAGGCCGGCGTGCTGGTGTTCGTCAAACCAGAGTTGGACGAGCTCAAGGCCCTGATCGCCTCGGCGCGGGTGCGGCTGGCCGATCTGGAGGCGCGCTACACCCAGGAGCGTCACAATGTTGATGTCACGCAGGCGCGCTTGTTCGGCTTGCTGCGCCCGCACTACCAGCAGCGCGATCGCCTGCGCCTGCTGGTGAGCTATCGCCGCCAGTACCTGGACGCCCTGGTGTACGACGGCGAGGAGGCCGCCGAAGCCGTGGCCCAGCAATGCCAAGAAGCCTGGCAGCAGTCGGACGCCGAGTACGAGCAGGTCGCTTTCGAGGCCGCAGAGCAAAAGGCCTTGCCCGAAGACGAGGCCCGCGAGCTCAAGAGCCTATGGCGCAAGCTGGTGCGGCTGTTCCATCCGGATCGCTTTGCGCACGATGCGGGCAAGCTCGCCATCTTTCAGCAACTGACCAGCGAAATCAACCGCGCCCGTGACAGCGGCGATGTGCAGCGCTTGCGCGAGATTGCGCAGGACCCCAATGCCTTCCTGCTCAAACAGGGGTGGGGGCACCTGGACTTCAGCGACTCGATCGAGGCCGCCAGCCTGCGCAAGCTGTTTGAGACCTTGCAGCTGCAGATCGTGCTGGTGCTCGATGCCCTCAACGAACTGCGGCGTGACGCCCGCTATGAGCTGCACCAACTCAGCCAAGAGCGCGACGGTTACCTGCAGGAGGTCGCGCGAACCCACGCGCAGGCACTGGACGAGGAGATCACGGCGCTGGCCACCGAGTCGGGCGCGCTGAGTGAAGAGATCGAGATGCTGACGGGCCGCCCGGCGCCTGGCCACTTGTTGTGAAGCGACGACGGTCGGCGAGGGGCGATTTTGTGTGTATACTTTCGTTCTTCGTTGGACAGCGTCTGAATCGATCTCCGGATCAACCCAGGCGAAGCTGATGAAAAGTTTAAAAAGACTTGAATGTTCGCAAACTTTGTGTATATAATTCAAGTCTTCGCTAGATAATCACTTCTAGCGATCTTCGCAAGAAGATAACAGGTGCGGGCTCTTAGCTCAGTTGGTAGAGCAGCGGACTCTTAATCCGTTGGTCGAGTGTTCGAGTCACTCAGGGCCCACCAAAATTTCAAAAGGTCTGGATCGAAAGATTCAGACCTTTTTGTTTTGCGCGCGCCATTTGTGTCACAGGTGTGCCGGGCCCCAGGTTTTTGCCACACGCGCAGCGCGTGAGCCGGGCTTGAGTTAGGGTTGATGTTTTGTACCCCTTGCCTGTCACGATGTCTGCCTCTTCTCTTTTGAACGCCCGCTATGGCCAGCAGGCGCCCGCCGTGCCCGAAGCCTGGTCCCCTCTGATCGATCAGCTGTTGGCGCACCGTTCCGTCCGTCATCACCTGCCAGAGCCGGTGAGCGATGCGCACTTGACCGCCATCGTGGCGGCAGCGCAATCGGCGGCGTCTTCGTCCAACCTGCAACCCTGGAGCGTGATCGCGGTGCGTGACCCGCACACGCGGGCGCGCCTGGCGGAACTCGCTGGCGACCAGGCCCATGTGCAACAGGCGCCGCTGGTGCTGGTGTGGCTGGCCGATCTGGCGCGCCTGGAAGCAGTGGCCCAAGCCGAGGGGCTGGGTCATGCGGCGCTCGATTATCTGGAGATGGGGCTGGTGGGCGTGATCGACACGGCCCTGGCGGCGCAGAACGCCATGGCGGCGGCCGAGTCGCTGGGTCTGTCGGGCTGCTACATCGGCGGCATGCGCAACCATCCCGAGGCGGTGGCGCAATTGTTGGGCCTGCCACCGCGGGTGTTCGCGGTGTTTGGCATGACGCTGGGCAAGGAAGACCCCGCACAGCCAGCATCGGTCAAGCCGCGCTTGCCGCAGGCGGCGGTGCTGCACCATGAGCGCTACCACCCGGTGGCGGCGCAGCAGGCTGATGTGGCCACGTACAACGAGGCCATGGCCGCGTTTTATGAGCAACAGCAGATGAAGGTGCGGGGCACCTGGGCGGTGCATTCCGGCAAGCGGGTGGCCACGCCAGAGGCCCTGACGGGCCGCGACCGGCTCAAAGAAGCGTTGCAGGCACTGGGCTTTCCCTTGAAATAGGCATGTTTGCGACGCATCCGCGTCAACACCAGTGTTCATCGGGGTTTGGCGAGGGCACAATAGCTTGCCCGACATTTGCGGGTGCTTTCAGAACATCATTCATGAACAAGACTGATCTCATCCAGCGTCTCGCTGACCAGCACCAGCTGTCCAAGGCCGAGGCTGGCCGCATCCTCGACACGCTGCTCGACACCGTCGTGACCGCAGTGAAGAAGGGCGACGCCGTGACCATTCCTGGTTTCGGCTCGTTCAAGCAGCATGCACGCGCGGCCCGCAACGGCGTGAACCCTAGCACCGGCGACAAGATCAAGATCCCCGCCGCCAAGCTGCCCAAGTTCACCCCAGGCGCCACCTTCAAGGCAGCGGTCGATCCGAAGGCTGCTGCACGCAAGGCCGCCAAGGCTCCGGCTGCGCCGGCCAAGAAGGCTGCGAAGCCCGCTGCCAAGCCTGCCGCCAAGAAGGCCGCTGCCAAGAAGCGTTGATCGCTGTGCAGACCCCGCGTGGGTCTCGCTGCAAAAAAACCGGTGTCGCTCGCAAGGGCTGCACCGGTTTTATTTTGCCCATGCCTGGGCAGGGTCAGAGTGGGCGGGTGGCTGACGCCCGGTCAGAGAAAGCGTTCGAGCAACTGGCGTGAGGCCTTGCCCAGGCGCGTGCGATCTGCGATCCCGAAGTTCAGCCCTTGCGCGCTGTGGATCAGCAGGCGCCCGTCACCCAGGCGACGGATGTCGTCTTCCGATTTCAATACGAGGGTGGTGCGCCCGCGGTCGGTATCGACAGTCCAGATGCTGGGCGTCGAAAAACTGGAGACGCTGACCAGGGCGGAGATCTGGGGTGTGAACTCGCGCACGGCCAGCTCCGCCTCCAGCAGGCTGCGGACCTTCTCTGGCAAGGCGCTCACGCGGTCGATCCAGAGCACTTCGCGCCCGTCGGCGCTCATCAGGGACAGGCCTTCGTCGGGGGCGCTCAAGGGGTAGGCGCGCACGGGTACGATGCCGGTGTGCGTGCTGCTGTCGTCCAGGGTCAGCATCAGCTGGCCCAGATCGTTGCGGGTGAGGTGGCGAATCGGGGGGCTCATGGCGTCTCAGGCCTTGTCGGCGGGTTCGTCATCAATCAGGGCGTCTTGTTCGGCCTTGCGGGCCTGCGCCTGGTAGAGGCGCCAGTACGCGCCTTCGCGGGCCATCAGTTCATCGTGCGGGCCCACTTCCACGATGCGGCCCTTGTCCATCACGACCAGGCGGTCAGCCTTGCGCAGGGTGGACAGGCGGTGGGCAATGGCGATGGTGGTACGGCCCTGGACCAGGTTGTCCAGCGCTTTCTGGATTTCCTTTTCGGTTTCGGTGTCCACGGCGGAGGTGGCCTCGTCCATGATCAGGATGCGCGGGTTGATCAGCAGCGCACGCGCAATGCTGATGCGCTGACGCTCACCACCGGACAGACCCTGACCACGCTCGCCCACCAGCGAGTCGTAGCCTTGCGGCAGGCGCAGGATGAACTCGTGGGCATGGGCGGCACGGGCGGCGGCCACGATCTCGTCGCGGGTCGCGTCGGGCTTGCCGTAGGCGATGTTCTCGGCAATGGTGCCAAAGAACAGGAAGGGCTCTTGCAGCACCAGGCCGATGTGGCGACGGAAGTCGGCCACGGCGATGCGCCGCACGTCCACGCCATCGACGCGGATGCCACCGTCGCTAACGTCGTAGAAGCGGCAGATCAGGTTGACCAGGGTGCTCTTGCCCGAGCCGCTGTGGCCGACCAGGCCGATCATCTCGCCGGGGCGGATGTCCAGGCTCACGTCGCGGATCACGGCGCGGCTGCCATAGCGGAATCCAATGTGGTCCAGCTCCAGGCGGCCTTGCAGGGCGGGCATTTTCACCGGGTTGACCGGGTCGGGCACGTTGGAGACGTGGTCGAGGATGTCAAAAATGCGCTTGGCGCCGGCGGCGGCCTTTTGCGTCACCGAGACAATGCGGCTCATGGAGTCGAGCCGGCCGTAAAAGCGCCCGATGTAGGCGATGAAGGCGGTGAGTACGCCCACCGTGATGTCTTGCTCATGCACCAGCCAGATGCCGAAGGCCCACACCACCAGCAGCCCGATTTCGGTCAGCAGCGACACGGTGGGGGTGAACACCGACCAGGTCTTGTTGAGCTTGTCATTGGCCTGCAGGTTGTACTGGTTGGCGGCACGGAAGCGGTCGGCTTCGCGCTGCTCCTGGGCGAAGGCCTTGACGACGCGGATGCCCGGAATCGTGTCGGCCAGCACATTGGTGACCTCGCCCCAGATGCGGTCGATTTTTTCGAAGCCGGTGCGCAGGCGGTCGCGCACCAGGTGGATCAGCCAGGCAATGAAGGGCAGGGGCACCAGGGTGACCAGGGCCAGCCACGGGTTGATGGACACCAGGATGGCGGCCGTCATGGCGATCATCAGCACGTCGGTGGCGAAATCGAGGGCATGGAGCGACAGAAAGACGTTGATGCGGTCGGTTTCGGAGCCGATGCGGGTCATGAGGTCGCCGGTGCGCTTGCTACCGAAATAGTCAAGCGACAGGCGCAGCAGGTGTTCGAAGGTGGCAGTGCGCAGGTCGGCGCCGATGCGTTCGGACGCCAGGGCGAGCACATAGTTGCGCGCCCAGCCCAAGCCCCAGGCGGCCAGCGCCGAGGCCAGCAGGCCGGACAGCAACAGGAGCACGTGGTGGATGTCGATGGCCTGGCCGTTCTGGAACGGGATCAGGATCTCGTCCATCAGCGGCATGGTGAGGTAGGGCGGCACCAGGGTGGCGGCCGTGCCGGCCAGGGTCAGCAGGAAGCCGGCGAGCAACATGCCCTGGTAGGGGCGGGCAAAGCGCCACAGGCGCAGCAGCACCCAGGTGGAGGGCGTGGCCTGTTTGTCGCGGTGGCAGACGCTGCACTCATCGCTGTCCGGGGGCAGGGGGGCGTGGCAGACCGGGCAGTGGCTCGTGTCGTCCTCGTCGTCCGGGGTCAGGCCGGTGGCACGAATCTGTTGCTGTCGCTCGAACTGGTCGGTCAGGCGCTGCAAAGCCTCCTGCTGGTTCATCGTCAGATGCCAGGTGCCCAGGCTGCGGGTGGGGGTGTGCAGGCTCAGGGTGGCGACGCCGGCATGATCGTGGTGAGATAGCGACAAGTCAGTGCTCAGGGGCCAAGATTGCCAAGCCCCTTGCGCACTGGCGCGCGCATGCAGATGATGATCGGTGAGGACGATGGCCCCGTCGGTGAAATGTAGTTGTCCGTTCAGGTCAACCGTCAGCCGGGTGAGAACGTTCTCTCCGGATACCAGCGGCGGTTGCGCGCTGGCGAGGTCCTGAATGGGCGCATGCCCTGGAGTGGCAAGGGAAGGACGAGAGTGCATGGTGAGAAGCGAACCCAGAGTGCCTCAGGGCAAAGTCTGCCAAGGGCGTGGGGGCATTCTGACCGATGCGGCGCGGCCCATGTTGACTTTCTGAACCCTGAAGGACCCGGTGAATGAACACGATGCAGTCAGACAGGCTGGACATGAGCAAGAAGAACGACATCACGTTGCTGCGGGTCAATTACCTGCGTGGCCCCAATATCTGGACCTATCGTCAGGTGCTGGAGGTGTGGCTGGACCTGGGTGAGCTGGAAGACTGGCCCTCCCACAAGCTGCCGGGGTTCAACGCGCGCCTGACGACGCTGCTCCCGGCCCTGGTCGAGCATCACTGTGGCGTGGGCGAGCGGGGCGGTTTCCTCCAGCGTCTGGAAGAGGGCACCTGGGCAGGGCACATCCTCGAACATGTGATTATCGAGCTGCTGAACCTGTCGGGCATGCCCACCGGCTTTGGTCAGACCCGCAGCACCTCGCAGCGCGGCGTGTACCGCATGGTGTTCCGTGCCCGCGACGAGCAGGTCGCCCGCCTGGCCCTGGCCGAGGGCCATGCCCTGTTGATGGCTGCTATCAACGACGAACCATTTGATGTGCCGGCCGCGGTCGAGCGCCTGCGCGAGTTGATCGATGACTGCTATCTGGGCCCCAGCACGGCGGCCATCGTGGGCGCGGCCACCGACCGGGGCATTCCGCACCTGCGTCTGAACGATGGCAACCTGGTCCAGCTTGGCCACGGGCGTGCACAGCGCCGTATCTGGACGGCCGAAACCGACCGGACCAGCGCGATCGCCGAGGCGATTGCCGGCGACAAGGATCTGACCAAGACCCTGCTGAAGTCCTGCGGGGTGCCGGTGCCCGAAGGTGAGGTGGTGGACAGCCCCGAGGCGGCCTGGGAGGCTGCGCAGGACATCGGCCTGCCCGTGGTGGTCAAGCCGTTGGATGGCAACCACGGTCGGGGGGTGTCGCTGGAGTTGACCGAGCGCGCCGACGTCGAGTCCGCGTTCCAGATTGCTCAGGCCGAGGGCAGCGAGGTGATCGTCGAGCGTTATGTGCGCGGCGATGAGCACCGGCTGTTGATCGTCGGCGGCAAGATGGTGGCCGCCGCCAAGGGTGAAAGCCTGTGGATCACGGGCAATGGCCGTGACACGGTGGCCCGCCTGATCGAAGTCCAGCTCAACAGCGACCCGCGCCGCGGCGATGCCGAGGAGTTCCCGCTGGAGACCATCGTGCTGGAGCGCGAGCCGGCCATGCGCCTGCTGCTGGAGCGCCAGGGCCTGAATGGCGAAGCGGTGCCGAAGTCCGGTCAGAAGGTGCTGGTGCAACGCAATGGCAATGTGGCCATCGACTGCACCGACGACGTGCACCCCGACATCGTTTATCTGGCGTCGCTGGCCGCCCGTGTGGTGGGTCTGGACATTGCAGGCATCGACCTGGTGGTGGAAGACATTGGCAAGCCCTTGGCATCTCAGCGCGGGGCGGTGGTCGAGGTCAATGCCGGCCCGGGTTTGCTGATGCACCTGAAACCGGCCGAAGGTCTGCCCCGTCCGGTGGGGCAGGCCATCGTCGACAACCTGTTTGACGAAGATGAGACGGGGCGCGTCCCCATCATCGGCGTGGCCGGCTCGCAAGGCGTGACCCACATCGCCCGCCTGACGGCGTGGTTCCTGCACCTCAGTGGCAAGGTGGTGGGGCTGGCTTGCAGCGAGGGACTGTTTCTGGGTTCGCGCTGCGTCGAGTCCGGCAACCGCGCCAACTTTGCGGCGGCCGAGCGCCTGCTGATGAACCGCGAGGTCAACGCCATCGTGGTGGAGAACGGACCGGTGTCCATCCTCGACGATGGCCTGGCCTACGACCGTTGCCAGGTGGGCCTGGTGACCGACTTGCGCGGTGCCGAGGCCCCAGTGGAGCCGGCGCTGGCGGCGCACGACATCCATGCGCCCGAGCAGATGTTCAAGGTGCTGCGCACCCAGGTGGACGTGGTGCTGCCCGAGGGCGTGGCCGTGCTGCATGCGGCCGATGAGCGTCTGGTCGAGATGGCCGAGCTGTGCGACGGCGAGGTCATCTTCTACGACGTTGATCAGCACAGCCCGGTGATGGTAGCGCACCGCGCCAAGGGTGGGCGCACCGTGTCGGTCTCCGACAACCACGTGCTGCTGACCCACAACGGCCACGCGCCGGTGCGCTGCATTGACCTGGACAGTGCCTCGGCACGCCGGGTGATGGGTGGTTTGACCAAGCATCCCCTACCGGGTGCCGGGGTGCAAGCCCTGCTGGCGTCTGTGGCGGTGGCCTGGGCCTTGGACATTTCGCCTGAGCTGCTGACGGCAGGCATGGAAACTTTCGACCCGACCGTTCAGGCTGTGCGCTGAGCGCGGCCCGATCACACGACGCGAACACCAAGAGACACACAAGATGGAAGTTTCTCGCATCCGGGCCCTGCGCGGCCCTAACCTCTGGAGCCGCCAGACGGCCATCGAGGCCGTGGTGGCCTGTGAGCCCGCCGAGTGCGCGCTGGAGGCCATGCCCGGTTTTGAAGATCGCCTGCGCAAGCTGTTTCCCATCCTGGGTGCACTGCGGCCAGCGGGGCGGCCCGATCACATCTCCCTGGCCCATGTGCTGGAGGCGGCCACGCTGGCGCTGCAGGCGCAGGCCGGTTGTCTGGTCACCTTCAGTCGCACAGCGGCCACCCTGGAAGAGGGCATCTACCAGGTGGTGGTTGAGTACAGCGAAGAGGCCGTGGGCAAACTGGCGCTCAAGCACGCCCAGGCCCTGATCACGGCAGCGCAGCAAGACACGGCTTTTGATCTGCAGGCAGCTCTGGTGGAGCTGCGTGATCTGGATGAAGATGTGCGACTGGGGCCGAGCACCGGTGCCATCGTGACGGCCGCAGCGGCCCGTGGCATTCCCTGGCGTCGCCTGACGCAGGGCAGTCTGGTGCAGTTCGGCTGGGGCGCCAAGCAGCGCCGCATCTGGGCGGCCGAGGTCGATTCAACCAGTGCGGTGTCGGAATCGATTGCCCAGGACAAGGATCTCACCAAGCGTCTGCTGGCCGCCGCCGGTGTGCCCGTGCCCATTGGGCGTCCGGTGCGCGATGTGGACGACGCCTGGGCCGTGGCCCTGGAAATTGGCTTGCCGGTGGTTGTGAAACCGCAGGATGGCAACCAGGGCAAGGGCGTGACGGTCAACATCGTCAGCCGGGATCACCTCGAAATCGCCTACAAGGCGGCGGAGGAGATTGGCACCGTCATGGTCGAGAAGTACCTGCCGGGGCACGACTTCCGCCTGCTGGTGGTGGGCGACAAATTGGTCGCAGCCGCACGCCGTGAGCCCGCTCACGTGATTGGCAATGGCATCCACACGGTGCGCGAGCTGGTCGAAGAGGTCAACAAGGATCCGCGTCGCGGCGATGGCCATGCCACCGCGTTGACCAAGATGCGCCTGGACGACATCGCCGTGGCGCGCCTGGGCATCCAGGGCCTGACGCCGGAGTCCATTCCGGAAGAGGGGCGTCGCGTCATCTTGCGCAACAACGCCAACCTGTCGACCGGGGGCACGGCCACCGATGTGACCGACACCGTGCACCCGGCCGTGGCGGCGCGCGCCATCGCGGCGGCGCAGACCATTGGCCTGGACATCTGCGGGGTGGACGTGCTGGCCGAAGGCATGCACCAGCCGCTGGAGTTGCAAAACGGCGGCATCGTCGAAGTCAACGCCGCGCCTGGTCTGCGCATGCACCTGTCGCCATCGTTCGGCAAGGCGCGCAATGTGGGCGAGGCCATGGTGGCCCACCTGTTCAAACCGGGTGAGGACGGGCGCATTCCCGTGGTGGCTGTGACCGGTACCAACGGCAAGACCACCACCGCGCGCCTGGCCGCGCACCTGCTGGCCACCAGTGGCCTGCGCGTGGGCATGACCAACACCGATGGCGTCTATGTGAACGGTCGCCAGATCGACAGTGGCGACTGCTCCGGCCCCAAGAGCGCCCGCAACGTGCTGATGCACCCGGATGTGGATGCCGCCGTGTTCGAAACCGCCCGGGGCGGCATCCTGCGGGAGGGCCTCGGCTACGACCGGTGCCAGACCGCCGTGGTGACCAACATCGGCGCGGGCGATCACCTGGGGCTGAACTACATCACCACGGTCGAAGATCTGGCGGTGCTCAAGCGCGTCATTGTCATGAACGTGGCCGAAGACGGCTATGCCGTGCTCAACGCGGGTGACCCCATCGTGGTGGCCATGGCCGCCAAGTGCCCGGGCGGCGTCATCTATTTCTCGGCCGAGCCCCATAACCCCGTGCTGACCGCGCACCGGGCGCAGGGCAAGCGCAGCATCTGCATCGACGGCGATGCGATCGTCGTGGCCGAAGGCAGCTGGCGCGAATTGCTGCCGCTGCGTGACATTCCCATCACCCGCAACGGCACGATCGGCTTCCAGATCGAGAACGTGATGGCGGCCGTGGGCGCGGCGTGGAGCAGTGGCCTGGACTGGGATTTGATCCGCCGCGGCCTGGCCAGCTTCGTCAACGACGCCGACAACGCGCCGGGTCGCTTCAACGTGATGGACTACAAGGGTGCCACCGTCATTGCCGACTACGGCCACAACCCGGACGCCATGCGCGCCCTGGTGGCGGCCGTCAATGCCTTGCCGGCCCAGCGCCGCTCGGTGGTGATCAGCGGGGCCGGTGACCGTCGCGATGAGGACATCCGCGAGCAGACCGTCATCCTTGGGCAGGCGTTTGACGACGTCATCCTTTTTCAGGATGCCTGTCAGCGCGGCCGGGCCGATGGCGAGGTGCTGAAGCTGTTGCGCGAGGGGCTGGAGAACGCGCCGCGCGTGCAGCACGTGGGTGAAATCCGGGGTGAATTCCTGGCCATCGACACGGCCTTGAGCCGCCTGCAAGCGGGCGATCTGTGCCTGGTCCTGGTGGACCAGGTCGAAGAAGCGCTGGCCCACCTGGCGCGCCGCTGTGAAGCGGCTGCGGGTGGCACGAACGCCTGAGTCCAGGCAGATGAGCGCGGTTCCGCCGTGTCAGTACGACACGGCGTAGCGCGTGCCGCGGTAGCGGAACACCGCTGACTTCAAACGGATCTCTTCCAGCACCAGCCCGGCAGCGGGCTGGTCGCCTTCGTGGAAGACGCGGTTGTTGATCAGCAGCATCCGGTTGGCCGGGTTGTCCGAGTACATCGCGCCGCTCACCGCCAAGGGCGGCAGGCTGCGTCGCACCTCATCTGGCAATTCGGCCAGCGTGGGCACCTGCTTGCTGGGCGCGGGCGCCGGCGCCGGGGCCGGGTCCACGTGAACCGGTGCGCGTGGCGTGGTCACGATCGTGCGTGGCAGCACCGTTTCTGCGCGCGTCACGCTGCGCTGCGATGGTGATGGCTGCGTGGTGGCCACAGCCTCCGGCACGGCGGTGGGCGCAGACTGGGGCAGCGTGGCGGCTGGCGTGATCGCCGGTGCGCGCACGGGGACGGGCGGTGGGGGCATCGCCGTTGGTGTGGAGGCGGGCTGAGCCACGGCGGGCGGCGCCACCGGGCGCGTCCATTGCCAGACGGCCCCCAGCGCCACCAACACCAGGAGCGTACCCAGGCCCATCACCCAGCGCGGAGGTGTGTGCAGGCGTGGGCCTTCCTCCAGGTTGGAGTGAGCGGTGGGCGTGTGCAGGCCCGGTACCTGGCCTTGTTCACGTTCGGCGTCAGCCTTCTTCAGGGCATCAAGGATGTAAGACATGAGCGGGCTGGCTGGCAGGCGAAGAGGGGGCCGTGGTGGGGGCCGAGGCGTTGAGACGTGGTTCGGCCACACCGATGGCCCGATTGAGTTGCATCAGGGTGGTCGCGCCCACCACCCCATCGGGCGCCAAGCCCTGGGCCAGTTGGAAGGCCTGCACCTGGGCTTCCAGGGTCGCGTCAAACGTGGGGGCCGCGTTGGCGGGCAGGGTGCGCCCCTCCAGGCGGGCCAGTTGGGCGGCCACCCACCCGACGGTGGCGTTGCGCTGCCCCAGCAGCAATTTGGCGCGGTAGTCCGGTGGGGTGCGCCACAAGGTCACGAAATCACCACGCCACAAGGTCGCCAGGGTGCCCAGGGGCAGCCGCACGGTTTGCGCACCCGTTTGCAAGTGGGCGTGTTGCGCATCCACGCCCGTCAACACCACATGGCGGACCTGCATCCCCGTTTGCAGACGCAGCATCACAGGGCGGTCCAGTTGTCGGATCTGGGGCAAACCGCCACTGTTGGGATGGCACATCAAACCTTGGCGCCAGGCGTTCTGGCAGACGTCGCCTGGCACGGCTGGCACTTGCCAGTGCGTCAGCAGCAGACGCAGGGCGGTGTTCTCGTCGGGCAGGGCCGCTTGCATCAAGTCGGTGGCGCTGACCACCTCGGCCCGCTCGGCCACGTCTGGGCGGGGGACGAGCCCGGGTGGGCGACCGGTCACGGCGCGCGCGGGTTGTGAGGGCGAGGATGCGGCAGCGTGTGCCGCCGCCACCGGCCCTGGGGCCACGGTCGAGGGTGCCTGTCGAGACAGCCACAGGGCCGCCCCGACGCCGGCCACTCCGAGCAGGGCCAGGCTCGCCAGAGCCAGCTGGGCGTGTCGGCCCGAGGGCGTGCGCGCCATGGGAGCGCTGGCTGCGGCCTGCGCACGCTGGCGCGCCATGCGAGGGAACACCTCGGCGGCGGCTTTGTCGACAATCGCCAGGGTCACCTGTGGCTGGTTCTCCGCGTAGGCGCCGAGCAACGCGCGGTCACACAAGAGGTTGATGCGCCGGGGCACCCCGCGCGTCCAACGGTGAACGCGGCGCACCGCCTCGCTGTCGAACAGGCGCCCACGCGCCAGGCCCGCCACCTTCAGCCGGTGCTGGATGTACTGCGCCGTTTCGGGCGCAGACAAGGCATCGAGGTGAAAGCGTGCAATCACCCGCTGCGCCAGTTGCTCCATGTCGGGGCGCTCCAGCATGTCACGCAGCTCCGGCTGACCGATCAGCATGATCTGCAACAGCTTGCGCTCATTGGTTTCCAGATTCGTCAACAGCCTCAATTGCTCCAGCACCTCCGCGGACAGGTTCTGGGCTTCGTCGATGATGAGAACGTTGGTGTGGCCCTCCGCGTGACTGCGCAGCAGGTAGGCATTGAGCCGGTCCACGTTCTCCTTGACCCCTGCTGGAGCGGCTGAGCGGGCGACGTCGGGCAGGTGGAATTCCTCGCAGATGGTCTGCAGCAACTCCGGCACCGTCAGCTTGGGGTTGAAGATGTAGGCCACATGGCAGCGCGGCGGCACCTGCTCCAGGAAACAGCGGCACACCGTGGTCTTGCCCGCGCCGATCTCGCCGGTTAACAGCACGAAGCCGCCCCCGCCGCCTACGCCATACAGCAGGTGGGCCAGGGCCTCGCGGTGCCGCTCGCTCATGAACAGATAGCGAGGGTCGGGCGCGATCGAAAAGGGCGGCTGGGTCAGACCAAAAAAGGGCGCGTACATCTGCACAGGATAACGGCCCCCGTGGGTCTGTCATGCCCTGTCCAGGTGCACAATTGGCAGATGATGCCGCCGTTGACCCTTCCTGCCACCAGCCTCACCCCTGTGACCTATGTGGTGGACACCAACGTCATCCTGGTGGCCAACGGCCAACACCCGGATGTGAGCTCAGCCTGCGTGACGGCATGCCAGGACTGGCTGCAGCGCATCATGGCCGAGGGGCGTGTCGCCCTGGACGAGGACTACGCCATCGTGGGCGAATACCAGCACAAGACCCATGCCGGCCATGGCGAGGGCGTGGGCGATGCCTTCGTGCGCTGGGTGCTGCACCATGTGGACGACGCCGCCCGTTGCGACCTCGTGCGCCTTGACCCCGATGACCAGCGCGGCTTTCTCAGCTTTCCGGTGGACGAGGATCTGACCCACTTTGACGACGCTGACCGCAAGTTCGTTGCCGTGGCACATGCACATCCCGAGCGCCCGCCCATCCTGCAGGCCGCCGACTCCAAGTGGCTGGACTGGGCACCCCATCTGGCCGATCACGGCGTGCAGATCCGCTTTCTGTGCTGCGCCGATGTCCAGGAATTCCATAGCCACAAGTTCGGCTGCTGATTCACTCTGCGTGACGCCACCCATGTCGCATACCCACGATTTTTTCCGCTTCCCGCACACCCCCCACATCGCCTGGCTGGCCAGCGGCACGCCGCGCGACGACAAGGTGCTGTCACCCGATGAGGCCCAGGCCCTTCTGCAGCACCCCGTCGTGGTCGAAGAAAAACTGGACGGTGCCAACATGGGCATCTCCTTTTCGAGCGAAGCCGTGCTGCATGTGCAAAACCGTGGTCAGTACCTCAACAAGCCCTATGGCGGCCAATTCTCCCGGCTGGACGAGTGGCTGGCCATCCGCGAGGGCGATCTGTTCGATGCCCTGGGCGACCGCCTGATCCTGTTCGGAGAATGGTGCGCCGCCCAGCACTCGCTGGACTACGAGACGCTGCCCGATTGGTTCCTCGTGTTCGATGTGTACGACCGCGACGAGCAGCGGTTCTGGAGCACCCGCCGCCGCCATGAGCTGGCTCAGAAGCTGGGCCTGCGCGAGGTGCCGCGCGTCAGTGCAGGGGAGACCACGCTGCCCGTGTTGACCGAGTGGGTGAACACTCACCGCAGCCACTACCGGCTCGGCTCGCTCGAAGGCGTCGTCGTCCGTCATGAGGACGAGGACTGGCTGCTGGGCCGTGCCAAGCTCGTGCGGCCGGACTTCGTGCAGAGCATCGAAGAGCACTGGCGCAGCCGCGCCATCCAGTGGAACCGCGTGGCCTGGACGGACGAGGGCTGAGCATGGCAGAGCAACACGGCATGCCGTTTTTGCGCGAGACCCTGGAATTTCTCGTGCTGGCGGGCGTCCTCATCCCCTTGCTGCAACGCCTGAAGGTCAACCAGGTTCTGGGCTTTCTGGGGGCGGGCTTGATCGTGGGGCCCTACGGGCTGGGCCTGTGGGTCGATGTGTGGCCCTGGCTGTCGCAATTCACCTTCCCGCAGCGTGCGGGCGTGACGGCGCTGGCCGATCTGGGCGTGTTGTTCCTGATGTTCATGATCGGGCTGGAGTTGTCCGCCGAGCGCCTGTGGGCCATGCGGCGATGGGTGTTTGGCGCGGGCACCTTGCAGGTGGTGCTGTCGTCGGCCTTGATCTGCACGCTGGCCATGGGCTTTGGCAACTCTTGGCAGTCCTCGCTGGTGCTGGGCATGGTGCTGTCGCTGTCGTCCACGGCCGTGATCGTGCAACTGCTGTCTCAGCGCGAGGCCCTGGCCACCCCCATGGGCCAGTCCGTGTTCGCCGTGCTGATGTTCCAGGACCTGGCCGTCGTGCCCGTCCTCATCCTCATCGACCTGCTGGGCCGCGGCAGCAGCCCTGACATGTGGTCGGTCACCGGCTTGACCTTGCTCAAATCTGTGGTGGCCGTCGTGCTCATCTTCGTGATAGGGCGCAAGGTCATTCGCCCGCTGTTCCGCAATTTCGCGCGCCAGCGTCAGGCCGATGTCTTCATGGCCCTGACGCTGCTGGCCACCCTCAGCATCGCGGGCCTCACGGCGGCGGCGGGTCTGTCGATGGCACTGGGCGCCTTGCTCGCTGGCTTGCTGCTGGCCGAGACCGAATACCGCCACGAGGTCGAGGTCACCATCGAGCCCTTCAAGGGGCTGTTGATGGGCCTGTTTTTCATGACCGTTGGCATGGGCATCGACGCCCGCGAGATCCTGGCCAACCCGCTGTGGGTGCCACTCTCGGTCATCGGCCTCATCTTGATCAAGGCGGCGGTCGTCACTGTCATCTTCCGCGTCGGCGGGCTCAGCTGGGGGCGCTCGGTCGAGTCCGGCTTGCTGCTGGGGCAGGGCGGTGAGTTCGCCTTCATCGTGGTGGGCGTGGCGGCTGCCAGCCAGCTGCTGTCGCCAGGGATGGCACAGTTCGTTCTGCTGGTGGTGGGCCTCACCCTGTTCGTCACCCCAATGGTGGCGCAATGGGGGCAATGGCTGGGCACGCGTCTGGATGCCAGGCACCCGCCCGCCAGTCCGCTCAGCATGCTGGAAACCGTGCCCTCCCTGGGTACAGGTCAGGTGGTGGTGGCCGGTTACGGTCGTGTGGGCCAGCTGATCGGTGAGCTGCTGCTTGACCAGGGCGTGTCGTTTGTCGCCGTCGAGCAAGACGCCAACCTCGTCGCGCAGCTGCGCAACAAAGGCAAGCCCGTGTTCTATGGCAATGCCGCCCGCCCGGAGTTCCTGCAACGTCTGCACGTCGGCCAGGCTGCAGCGGTGGTCGTGACCATGGACCAGCCGGCGGCCGCGCTGGCCACCGTGCGCGCGGTGCGCGGTGAGTACCCGCAGCTGCAGATCTTTGCCCGCTCCCGCGACACCAAACACGCGCGCGACCTGCTGGCCGCGGGCGCCAACATGGTGATCCCGGAAACGGTCGAGGCCGGCTTGCAGCTGTCGGCGTTCGTGCTGGAGGCCCTGGGTGTGCCCGAGACCACCGTGGGCCATGTGCTCGACCGCGAGCGCACGCGCCGCGTGGCCGATCTCAACAACGGCGCCGTGACCTGAGTCGGGCGCGCGGTCGGTGAAGCCTTAAGGCTGCGCCAGCCAGCGCTGAGCCAGCTTCACCCACAGGGTGCCGCCCAGCGGAATCAGTTCGTCGTTGAAGTCGTAGCTGGGGTTGTGCAGTGTGCACGGTCCCAGGCCATGGCCGCCTTCACGGTGCGTGCCGTCGCCGTTGCCGATCACGAAATACGCCCCCGCTTGTTGCTGCAGGAAGAAGCTGAAGTCTTCGGCACCCATCGTGGCCTCGAACTCCTGCACCCGCTCCGGCCCCACCACCTCGGTCATCACCTGCCGCGCAAACGCCGTCTCGGCGCTGTGGTTGATGGTGGGCGGGTAATTGCGCTGGAACTCGAACTCGGCCGTGGCGCCGAACGCGGCACTCAACTGGTGGCTCAGCTCCCGCATCCGCTCTTCGATCAGGTCCAGCGTGTCGTCGGTGAAGGTGCGCACCGTGCCCTGCAAGGTCACCGAATCGGGCACGACGTTGGTGGCCTCGCCGGCCTGGATCATCGTCACCGAGATCACCCCGGCTTCCGAGGGACGCATGTTACGGCTCACGATGGTTTGAAACGCTTGCACCAACTGGCAGGCCACGGGGACCGGGTCGATGCCTAGGTGCGGCTGGGCCCCATGGCAGCCCTTGCCCCGGATGGTGATGTGGAACTCGTTGCTCGAGGCAAAGCAGGGGCCATCCTTAATGGCGAAGGTGCCGGCGGGCATGCCCGGCCAGTTGTGCATGCCGAAAATCGCATCCATCGGGAAGCGCTCGAACAGCCCATCCTTGATCATCTCGCGGGCGCCGCCGCCCCCTTCCTCGGCAGGTTGGAAGACCAGGATCACCGTGCCATCGAAGTCGCGGGTGGAAGCCAGGTGCTGCGCCGCCGACAACAACATCGCCGTGTGACCATCATGGCCGCAGGCGTGCATCCGTCCGTGATGGCGGCTGGCGTGCGCAAACTGGTTGTGCTCGGTCATGGGCAGGGCGTCGATGTCGGCGCGCAAGCCGATGGTGCGCGGGCCCGGCCGCCCTGGAATCACCCCCACCACCCCGGTCTTGCCCAAGCCCCGGTGCACCTCGATGCCCCAGGCTTGCAGCGTGCGGGCGATGACCTCGGATGTGCGCTCCTCCTGAAAACACAACTCCGGATGAGCGTGAATGTCGCGGCGCAGCACGCGCATGGCATCGCTTTGCGCCAGCAGTTCTGGCAAGACGAGTGAGGTCGGGATGACTGGGAGCTGGGACATCGGAATCTCACCGCAAAAATGGCGTCGAGCCCATCTTACCCGCCCGGAAAGCCCCCTCATCAAGGGGGAAGATTGTCTGCCATTCGATCAACTCTTGAGGCTGGGGCTTGACGTGGGGAGTGAGCTATTTATAGTTCGCGCCTTTGACACCCCTTCTTACTTTTGAGGACGCTCATGAGCGACGTGCAGTTTCAGCAAGCCCATAACCTCGGTCTGTCCAAGGCCCGCGAACTGGCCCAACGTTGGGCCGACGGCGCCGCAGCCAAGATGGGCCTGACCTGCAAGCACCAGGAAGGTGCCGAGCAGGACGTCATCGCCTTTGAGCGCTCGGGTGTCAACGGCACCATGACCGTCACCGCCAACAGCTTCGACGTGAACATCAAGCTCGGCCTGATGATGAAGGCCTTCAAGCCCATGATCGAGGCGGAAATCGCCAAGAACGTCAGCCGCATGGTGGAAAAGGCCTCGGGCACCCAGGCCTGAGGCGGGGCATGGCCGGGGCGCCGAGCACGCTGAGCCGTGCCGGCCTAGAATCGCCCCCTCCATGAGCGCAGTATCCTTTCAGCACGTTTCCAAGACCTTCACCTCCGGCGGGCGCAGCGTGCGCGCCCTGCAAGATGTCAGTTTTGACATCGAAGAAGGCGAGTTTTTCGGTTTGCTGGGCCCCAATGGGGCCGGCAAGACCACCCTCATCAGCATCCTCGCTGGGCTGAGCCGCGCCTCGTCAGGCCGGGTCACCGTGCAGGGCCATGACGTGGTGAGCGACTACGCTGCATCGCGCCGCGCCTTGGGGGTGGTGCCGCAAGAGCTGGTCTTCGACCCCTTCTTTTCAGTTCGTGAAACGTTGCGCAACCAGAGTGCCTACTTTGGCCTGAGGCGCAACGACGACTGGATCGACGAGTTGCTCGCCCACCTGGGCCTGAGCGACAAGGCTGAGGCCAACATGCGCCAGCTCTCGGGTGGCATGAAGCGCCGCGTGCTGGTGGCACAGGCGCTGGTGCACCGCCCACCCGTCATCGTGCTCGACGAGCCTACCGCCGGGGTTGACGTGGAGCTGCGCCAGACCCTGTGGCACTTCATCGCCCGCCTCAACAAGGAAGGGCACACGGTGCTGCTGACCACCCATTACCTCGAAGAAGCCGAAGCCCTGTGTCACCGCATCGGCATGCTCAAGAAGGGTGAGCTGGTCGCGCTGGACCGAACCTCGGCCCTGCTGGCTGGCACGGCCTCCACCATGCTGCGCTTCAAAACCGATGCCGCCTTGCCGCCCGATCTGGCTGCACAGGCCCGCATCACCGGCCGTGTGGTGCAACTGCCGGCCCGTGATGCCGCCGAGGTCGAAACCCTGCTGGCGCGTCTGCGTGAGGCCGGTTGCGCGGTCGAAGACCTGGAATTGGGGCGGGCCGACCTGGAAGACGTCTTCCTGGCCATCATGCAAGGTCAGCAAGGAGCACGGGCATGAACTGGCGCCAGTCTTTCGAGGGCGTTCGCCCCCTGTTCATCAAGGAAGTCATGCGCTTCTGGAAGGTGGCCTTCCAGACCGTGGGGGCCCCGGTGCTGACCGGCATGCTCTACCTGCTCATTTTTGGCCATGTGCTGGAAGATCGCGTCGAGGTCTTCCCCGGCGTGCGCTACACCAGTTTCCTCATCCCCGGCCTGGTGATGATGAGCCTGCTGCAAAACGCCTTTGCCAACGCCTCGTCCTCGCTCATTCAGAGCAAGATCACTGGCAACCTCGTGTTTGTGCTGCTGACACCCTTGTCCCACCGCGCCTGGTTCGTGGCCTATGTGGGCGCCGCGCTGGTGCGTGGCCTGGTGGTGGGCCTGGGCGTGTTCGCCGTCGCTGCCTGGTTTGCCTGGCCGGGGCTGGCCGAACCGTGGTGGATGCTCACCTTCGCCATGCTCGGCGGCACCTTGCTGGGTTCGCTCGGCCTGATCGCCGGCCTGTGGGCTGAAAAGTTTGATCAGTTGGCGGCATTCCAGAACTTCGTCATCGTGCCCATGACCTTCCTGTCGGGCGTGTTCTATTCGGTGCACTCCCTGCCGCCGTTCTGGCACAGTGTCTCCCACCTCAACCCCTTCTTCTACCTGATCGACGGCTTCCGTCGGGGCTTCTTTGGCGTCAGCGATGCCAATCCCTGGCTGAGCCTTGCCGTCGTGGGCACTGCCACGACGCTGGTCGCCTTGCTGGCCCTGCGCCTGCTCAAGACCGGCTACAAAATCCGTCATTGATTGCTTGAAAGACACGCCATGGCCAACCCCACCCCCGACGAAGTCCAGCAGTACATTGCCGCCGGCCTGCCTTGCACCCACCTGTCTGTCGATGGCGACGGGCAGCATTTCTTTGCCACGATCGTCTCCAGCGAGTTCGAAGGCAAGAGCCGCATCACACGCCATCAGCGCGTTTACCAGGCCCTCGGCGATAGAATGCGGGAGCAGATCCATGCGCTGTCGATGAAGACCCTGACGCCCGCCGAGTGGGCCGCGCAGGCCTGAGCCGGCCGCACACGGTTTTTTCACGGTCACCCCTAATTCAGGCGCGACCTCCACTGCGGTGGAGGCATCGCGCCCTCTGTGTTTCATGGACAAACTCCTGATCCGTGGCGGTCGTCGCCTCCAAGGCGAAGTGACGATCTCCGGCGCCAAGAACGCCGCCTTGCCCGACCTGTGCGCCACGCTGTTGAGCGCCGAGCCGGTGACCCTGGCCAATGTGCCGCAGTTGCAGGACGTGTCCACCACGTTCAAGCTGCTGGCCAACATGGGTGTGGTCGCTCGTCGCCACGAGGACAACCCCGACCTGGTCACACTCGATGCCGGTGGGGTGGCCAACCCCGAGGCGCCGTACGAGCTGGTCAAGACCATGCGGGCGTCCATCCTGGTGCTGGGCCCGTTGCTGGCACGCTTCGGTCGCGCCCGCGTGTCGCTGCCTGGTGGCTGCGCCATCGGCTCGCGCCCGGTCGACCAACACATCAAGGGGCTGCAGGCCATGGGTGCGCAGATCACGGTGGCGCACGGCTACATCGAAGCCAGCACCCCGCTGGACGCGAACGGCCAGCCCACGCGCCTGAAGGGCGCCAGCATCACCACCGACATGGTCACGGTGACGGGCACCGAGAACTTCCTGATGGCCGCGGCCCTGGCCGAGGGCGAAACCATCCTCGAAAACGCCGCGCAAGAGCCCGAAATCTCCGACCTGGTCGACCTGCTGGTGGCCATGGGCGCCCAGATTGAAGGGCGTGGCACCAGCCGCATTCGCATCCAGGGTGTCGAGCGCCTGCACGGCCTCACGCCTGCACAGGCGCACCAGATCATTCCTGACCGCATCGAGGCCGGCACCTTCCTGTGCGCCGTCGGTGCCGCTGGGGGCGACGTCACCCTGCGCCGTGCCAAGGCCGAACACCTGGGCGCGGTCATCGACAAGCTGCGTGAAGCCGGCGTCGGCATCGAAACCGGTGCCGACTGGATCCGCGTGACCGCCAACAGCCGTCCGAAGGCCGTGGGCTTCCGCACCCGTGAGTACCCCGCCTTCCCGACCGACATGCAAGCCCAGTTCATGGCGCTTGACTGCGTGGCCGAGGGCAGTGCGGTGATCCACGAAACCATCTTTGAAAACCGCTTCATGCACGTCAACGAGCTGATCCGCCTGGGCGCCAACATCACGGTGGACGGGCGCAGCGCGGTGGTCACCGGGGTGCCCAAGCTGTCCGGCGCCACCGTCATGGCCACCGACCTGCGCGCCTCGGCCAGCCTCGTGATCGCCGGCCTGGTGGCCGTGGGCGAAACCCTGGTCGACCGCATCTACCACCTTGACCGTGGCTACGACCGCATGGAAGCCAAGCTGCGCGGCATCGGTGCCGACATCACACGTGTCAAGGGAGCCGCCTGATCATGATCACCCTCGCACTCTCCAAAGGCCGCATCTTCGAAGAAACCTTGCCCTTGCTGGCTGCCGCCGGCATCGAGGTGACCGAAGACCCGGAAAAGACCCGCAAGCTCATCCTCAACACCAACCGCCCTGACGTGCGCGTGGTGCTGGTGCGTGCCACCGACGTGCCCACCTACGTGGCCTACGGCGGTGCCGACATCGGCGTGGCCGGTAAGGACATCCTCATCGAGCATGCCGGCAGTGCCGGCGGCAACGATGGCCTGTACCAGCCGCTCGACCTCAACATCGCCAAGTGCCACATGAGCGTGGCCGTGCGAGCTGACTTCGACTACGCCGCCGCCGTCAAGCAAGGTTCGCGCATCCGCGTGGCCACCAAGTACACCACCATCGCCCGCGAGCACTTTGCCAACAAGGGCGTGCACGTGGACCTGATCAAGCTGTACGGCTCGATGGAGCTGGCGCCCCTGACGGGCCTGGCCGATGCCATCGTCGACCTGGTGTCCACCGGCAACACCCTCAAGGCCAACAAGCTGGTCGAGGTCGAGCACATCATGGACATCAGCTCGCGCCTCGTGGTCAACCAGGCCGCGCTCAAGCTCAAGCGCGATGACATCCGTGCGCTGATCCAGGCCTTCGAGTCGGCCATTCCGGCCTGAGCGCTTCGGCAGAGCCTGCCGCTGACCTATGACGCCGATCGCGAGAACCCATCGCCTCGGCGTCGTCCTCGCCCCTGATTTCTGAGATCCTTGGCACCATGACAGTCCAGATTCGCCACCTCGCCACCTCCCAGCCCGACTTCGAAGCCGCCTTCCAGAAGGTGCTGCATTGGTCGGCCGAGACCGACACGGCCATCGAAGACCGCGTGGCCGCCATCCTGGCCGATGTGCGCAGCCGCGGCGATGCCGCCGTGCTGGAGTACACCGCCCGCTTTGACCAACTCGATGTGGCGACCCTGGCCGACCTGGAGCTGGGTCAAGGCGAGCTGAAGGCCGCATTCGACAGCCTGCCGGAAGTGCAGCGCACCGCCCTGGAAGCCGCCGCCGCCCGCGTGCGCAGCTATCACGAGCGTCAGAAGCAGGCCTGCGGCCTGAGCTGGTCCTACCGTGACGAAGACGGCACATTGCTGGGTCAGAAAGTCACACCGCTCGACCGCGTGGGCATCTACGTGCCCGGCGGCAAGGCCGCCTATCCCTCGTCCGTGCTGATGAACGCGATTCCCGCCCATGTGGCCGGCGTGGCCGAGATCATCATGGTCGTCCCCACGCCCCGTGGCGAGAAGAATCCGCTGGTGCTGGCCGCCGCCTACGTGGCCGGCGTCAGCCGGGCCTTCACCATCGGGGGGGCACAGGCCGTGGGCGCCCTGGCCTATGGCACCGCCACCGTGCCGAAGGTGGACAAGATCACCGGCCCCGGCAACGCCTACGTGGCCAGCGCCAAGAAGCACGTCTTCGGTCAGGTCGGCATCGACATGATCGCCGGCCCCAGCGAAATCCTGGTGCTGGCCGACGGCACCACGCCGCCCGACTGGGTGGCCATGGACCTGTTCAGCCAGGCCGAGCACGACGAGCTGGCGCAAAGCATCCTGCTGTGTCCGGACGCCGCCTACATCGCCCAAGTGCAAGCGGCCATCGATCGCCTGCTGCCCACCATGCCACGCGCGGCCATCATCCGTGCCTCGCTGGAAGGGCGTGGCGCCCTGATCCACACCCGCAGCATGGAAGAGGCCTGCGAGATCAGCAACCGCATCGCCCCCGAGCACCTGGAGGTTTCCTCCAACGATCCGCACACCTGGGAGCCTCTGCTGCGTCACGCCGGAGCCATCTTCCTGGGCGCCTACACCTCCGAGTCGCTGGGCGACTACTGTGCTGGCCCCAACCACGTGCTGCCCACCTCGGGTACCGCGCGGTTCTCGTCGCCCCTGGGGGTCTACGACTTCCAGAAGCGCAGCAGCCTGATCGAGGTCAGCGAGGCCGGCGCCCAGGTTCTGGGCAAGACCGCCGCTGTCCTGGCCTATGGCGAAGGCCTGCAGGCCCATGCCCAGGCGGCCGAGTTCCGCCTGCGCGTCAAGACCTCGAACTGATACCGCCCCCCGGTACCTGGGGACGGGGCTGTTCAGCGATCAGACTTGGCGTTAGCATCAGCGGAGAGTGGCGATTGTTCTGATTTCTGATCAGATGTGGCAAGGCGCCGAACCGCTGGGAGTGCGTGTGCTGAGTGCCGTTGGGTTGATCTTCGTCGGGTGGTGTGCGGGTGGTTGTGCCGGTGCCTGGCATGACCGGTGAAGGCGTGTCTGTGCCCACCTGGGGCCTGCTGCTTCTCGTGCTGGCGATGGTCTTGGCCTTCCTCATGAGCCTGCGTACGCATCCCGATCCTCGACGCGGTCCCCGTGCCGGCCTGGGCAATGCCTTGCTGTCGTCGGACCCCTTGCAGCGCGCGCGCATCTGGCGCTTTCTGTTCGGGGCCAGCAACCATGCCTTTGGCTTGTTGGCCTTGAATTACGGTGCTCATCGCGGTGTGCTGGATGCACCTTCCGTCCAACTGTTGACCGGGGTGGCGGTCTTGGCCATCGGTGGGATCTACCTGGTGTTGCGCACAGGTCGGAACCGCGGTTTTGCCGACCCCGCCCTGATCGAAACTCAGATGTGGGTGGGCATCGTCTTGCTGGGCTGGGGCTACTTGATCGGCGGGCCGGGCCGGCCTGTGGCGCTGATCCTGCTCTTCATCATCCTGATGTTCGCGCTGCTCACGGTCACCTTTCGGCAGATGGCCCGCGCCAGTGCGCTGGCCGTGCTGGTCTTTGGCGCGGCCTGCCTTGGGGTGGTGGGGCAGGAGGGCTCACAGCCTCTCGTGATCGAGTTGCAGGTGCTGTATTTCTGCGTCCTGCTGATCATTTTGAGCAGCGCCTGCGTGCTGGTGCGCCAACTCGCGCTGCTGCGTGAACGCGCGGCGCACGCCCGGCACGATCTGGCCGAGGCCATGGCCAAGCTCCATGGGCAGGTCATCCGGGACGAGTTGACCGGGCTGTTCAACCGACGCCACATGCACAAGCTCCTGCGCATCGAGCAGAGCCGGGCCGATCGCTCAGGCTTTCCCTGGTGTGTTGCGATGATCGATCTGGACCTGTTCAAGCGCGTCAACGACGAACACGGCCACGCCGTGGGCGACGAGGTGCTGCGCGCCACCGCCCAGGTGCTCAGTGGCGGGCTGCGTGGGGCGGATCAGGTGGCCCGCTGGGGTGGGGAAGAATTCCTGGTCATGTTCCCGGATACCGACAGCGACGATGCATGCCAGGTGCTGGAGCGCATCGGGCAGGCCCTGTCGCGCACCCAGGTCAGTCCCACCGTGCCGGACCTGCGGGTCACGTTCTCGGCGGGCGTGACGCGCCATCTGGCCGATGAGCCTCTGGCGCACACCATTGACCGGGCGGATCACGCCCTTTATCGTGCCAAGGCGTCGGGACGCAACCGCACGGAGTGCCTGTCCGGACCGGTCTGACAGTCGGGATGACACCCTCGTGAGATAATCGACCAGGCTAACCGCGCTGTTTCAGCCTTGGCCCCATGAGCACTCTCGATACCCTCTTGAATACCTTCCGCGCCGATGTGCGCGCCATGCACGCCTACCACGTGCAGGATGCCGCCGGCTACATCAAGCTCGACGCGATGGAAAACCCCTTCACCTTGCCGCCCGCGCTGCAGGAGGAGCTGGGCCAGCGTCTGGGCCAGGTGGCGCTGAACCGCTATCCGGGTGCTCGCCAGCAAGACCTGCACGCGGCCTTGCGCCGCCACGCCCACATTCCGACTGACTGCGGTCTGGTGCTGGGCAATGGCTCCGATGAGCTGATTTCCTTGCTGTCGGTGGCCTGCGCCCAGCCCGGCGCCGTGGCGCTGGCGCCACTGCCTGGTTTCGTCATGTACGAGGCCTTCGCCAAACAAAACGGGCTGAGCTTCGTCGGTGTGCCGCTCACGGCTGATTTCGAGCTCGACACGCCCGCCATGCTGGCCGCGATCCGCGAGCATCGCCCGGCCCTGACCTACATCGCCTACCCGAACAACCCCACGGCCAACCTGTGGGACGACGAAGCAATCGAGCAGATCGTGCAGGCCGTGGGCGCCAATGGCGTCGGCCTGGTCGTGATCGACGAGGCCTATCAACCGTTCGCCAGCAAGAGCTACCTGGATCGTCTTGCGCGCCATCCGCATGTGCTGCTGATGCGCACCCTCTCCAAGTTTGGTCTGGCCGGGGTGCGCCTGGGCTACATGATGGGTCGCGCCGACCTCATCGAGCAGGTCGAGAAAGTGCGCCCGCCCTACAACATCAGCGTGCTCAACACCGAGGCCGCCTTGTTTGCGCTGGAACACGCTGACGAGTTTGCGCGGCAAGCCGAGGTCATCAAGGCCGAGCGTGAGCGTCTGCTGGCCTTCCTGGCCACTGCGCCCGGTGCCCGTGCCTACCCCAGCCAGGCCAACATGATCCTGGTTCGCGTCAACGACGCCGCGGCCACCTTTGCGGCCCTCAAGTCCCGAGGGATACTCATCAAGAATGTGTCCGGCCTGCACCAATTGCTGGCAAACTGTGTCCGATTGACCGTGGGCCTGCCCTCGGAAAATGACGCCTTGATGACGGCTTTGGCCGAGATCTTGCGTGAACCCCTGACAACTCCTTCTGCATGAACGCTCCTCAACAGGTGTCGGCCCCTGACTGCGCCGACCGCGTGGCCGAGGTCGCCCGCAACACTGCCGAAACCCAGATCACCGTGCGCGTCAACCTCGACGGCACCGGTGCGGCCAAGCTGCACACCGGCATCGGGTTCTTCGACCACATGCTCGACCAGATTGCCCGTCACGGCCTGATCGACCTGGACATTCACGCGGTGGGCGACCTGCACATTGACGGCCACCACACCGTGGAAGACGTCGGCATCACCCTGGGCCAGGCTTTTGCCAAGGCCGTGGGCGACAAGAAGGGGATTCGCCGCTACGGTCACGCTTACGTGCCGCTGGACGAAGCCCTGTCGCGCGTCGTCATCGACTTCTCGGGCCGTCCGGGCCTGCACATCGACGTGCCCTTCACCTCAGGCAGCATCGGTGGTTTCGACACGCAGTTGACCTATGAGTTCTTCCAGGGCTTCGTCAACCACGCGGGCGTGACCCTGCACATCGACAACCTCAAGGGCGTCAACGCCCACCACCAGTGCGAAACCGTGTTCAAGGCCTTTGCCCGTGCCCTGCGCGGCGCACTGGAGCGCGATCCCCGCATGGCTGGCGTGATCCCCTCGACCAAGGGCTCGCTGTGAGCCTGGCCCTCTGTTGCTAACTTGTTGACTCTCATGAGCCAGACCTCGACAGTGGCCGTCATCGACTACGGCATGGGCAATCTGCGATCGGTATCGCAAGCGGTGGAGCACGCCGCCAAGGATTTGAACCTGAACGTGGTGGTGACCAATGACCCTGCTGTGGTGCGCGCCGCCGAGCGCGTCGTGCTGCCCGGGCAAGGCGCCATGCGTGACTGCATGGCCGAATTGCGTGGCGCCTACGGCGGCGACCTGCTGGGCGCCGTGCTCGATGCCGCCGCCAACAAGCCCCTGATGGGCGTGTGCGTGGGCATGCAGATGCTGCTCGACCACTCCGAAGAGCAGGACACCCCCGGCCTGGGCCTGATCCCCGGCAAGGTGGTGCGTTTCCGTCTTGATGGCCTGACCCAGCCTGACGGCAGCCGCTACAAGGTGCCGCAAATGGGCTGGAACACCGTGCACCAAAGCCGCCACGAAGGCGTCTGGGGCGGTCAGCCGCATCCGGTGTGGGCCGGCATCCCTGACGACAGCTATTTCTACTTCGTTCACAGCTACCATGCCGTCGTGAACGACCCCCGGCACAGCGCAGGCGAAACCGAATACGGTGTGCGCTTTACGTGCGCCGTTGCCAGGGATAATATTTTCGCGACGCAGTTCCACCCCGAAAAGAGTGCGGAGCATGGCTTGGCCCTGTATCGCAATTTCCTGCTCTGGCAGCCCTGATGTCGGGCCCGGGCTTTTCAACGACTTCCTCACTGACGCACCACAGCCATGCTGCTGATCCCTGCGATTGACCTGAAAGACGGCAAGTGTGTTCGCCTCAAGCAAGGCGACATGAATGACTCCACCACCTTCGGCGAAGACCCGGCCGCGATGGCCCGGCGCTGGCTGGATGCCGGCGCGCGTCGCCTGCACCTGGTGGACCTCAATGGCGCTTTTGCCGGCCAGCCTGTCAACCAGGCGGCCATCAAGGCCATACTCAAAGAGGTCGGTGAGGAGATCCCCGTGCAACTGGGCGGCGGCATCCGTGACCTCGATACCATCGAGCGCTATCTCGACGGCGGCCTGAGCTACGTCATCATCGGCACAGCTGCGGTCAAGAATCCCGGTTTCCTGCGTGACGCCTGCACCGCCTTCGGTGGTCACATCATCGTCGGCCTGGACGCCAAGGACGGCAAGGTCGCCACCGACGGCTGGAGCAAGCTGTCGGGCCACGAAGTCGTGGACCTGGCCAAGAAGTTCGAAGACTATGGTGTCGAAGGTGTCATCTACACCGACATCGGCCGTGATGGCATGCTGTCGGGCGTCAACATCGAAGCCACCGTCAAGCTGGCCCAGGCCCTGAGCATCCCCGTGATCGCCTCGGGCGGCCTGTCGAACCTGCAGGACATCGAGCGCCTGTGCGCCGTCGAATCCGAAGGCGTCGAAGGTGTGATCTGCGGCCGTGCCATCTACACCGGTGACCTCGACTTCGCCGCCGGCCAGAAGCGCGCCGACGAACTCAACGGCGGCGTCTGACGTGCTTGCCAAACGCATCATCCCCTGTTTGGACGTGACGGGCGGTCGTGTCGTCAAGGGTGTCAACTTCGTCGAACTGCGTGACGCCGGTGATCCGGTCGAGATCGCCGCACGCTACAACGACCAGGGCGCCGACGAACTGACCTTCCTGGACATCACCGCGACCAGCGATGGCCGCGACGTGATCTTGCACATCATCGAAGCCGTGGCCTCGCAGGTCTTCATCCCGCTGACGGTGGGTGGCGGCGTGCGCACGGTCGAAGACGTGCGCCGCCTGCTCAATGCCGGCGCCGACAAGGTCAGCTTCAACTCGGCCGCGCTGGCCAACCCGCCGGTCATACGCGAAGCCTCCGAGCGTTATGGGTCTCAATGCATCGTGGTGGCCATCGACGCCAAGAAGCGTCAGGGTGAAGACCTCGCCGCACGTGGGCCGGGCTGGGATGTGTACAGCCACGGAGGCCGCAAGAACGTGGGCCTTGATGCCGTGGCCTGGGCCAAGCAGATGGCCGAGCACGGCGCGGGCGAGATCCTGCTGACCAGCATGGACCGTGACGGCACCAAGTCCGGGTTCGATCTGGAGCTGACCCGGGCCGTGAGCGACGCGGTCGGTGTGCCGGTGATCGCCTCGGGCGGCGTGGGCAACCTCGACCACCTGGCCGATGGCGTGCAGCAGGGCGGAGCGGATGCGGTGCTGGCCGCCAGCATCTTCCACTACGGTGAGTACACCGTGGCCCAGGCCAAGGCCTTGATGGCGCAGCGGGGCATCCCGGTGCGGCTCTGATTGCACGGCAGGGGCAGAGGTCCCGGCCTCTGCCACCAGTAATAAGGCCGCGTTCACCGCGGCCTTTTCTTTGCGCATCGTGACGTGCGGCCACGGCATGTGGCGCTGCCTCGCCCGTCGCCGTGCTGTGTCCCGATCACGCCGGGTTGTCGATCTCGATGAAGGTGTGCTGCACGCCCAACTGCGCCGCCAGGTGTTGGCCCACCGCCTGCACGCCGTAGCGCTCGCTGGCGTGGTGACCACAGGCCAGGAAGGCCACACCGGTTTCCCGCGCATAGTGCGCCTGCGGCTCGGAAATCTCCCCGGTGAGGAACACGTCGGCGCCGGCCGCAATGGCGCTCTCGAAGTAGCTTTGCGCGCCGCCACTGCACCAGGCCACGCGTCGCAGCGGGCGACCATCGCCGGCCAAGCCCACCGGCTCGCGCCCCATCACCGAGCGAACGCGCGCCTGCAGCGTATGCAAGTCCAAGCCCGCTGGTGCCGCCCCGATGAAGCCCAAATCCTGCTCCCCAAAGCGTGCATCGGCCTGCAGCCCCAGCTGCTCGCCCCACTGCGCGTTGTTGCCGAGGCTGGCATGGGCGTCCAGCGGCAGGTGATAGGCCAGCAGGTTGATGTCATGGGCGAGCAGGCGCTGCAGACGCTGCTTCATCCAGCCGGTCACTCGGCCATCTTGCCCCTTCCAGAACAGGCCGTGGTGCACCAGGATGGCATCGGCCTCGGCCGCGATGGCCGCCTCGATCAGCGCCAGGCTGGCGGTCACCCCGGTCACCACCTTGCGAATGACCTGCTTGCCCTCCACCTGCAGACCGTTCGGCCCATAATCCCGAAAGCGTTCGGCTTCCAGCAGTTGGTGGAGGTGGGAATGCAGGGTGTCTCTATCGATCACGGCGGGCCCTTTCTGGCTTGTGATGTTCATGCGCAAAACCTGGTTGATTTTCTCGCAGACGGTGACCGTTGCCGTCGGTGTGCTCTTTGTGGTGGCGACGTTCCGCCCGCAGTGGCTGTCAGCTTGGACCTCGCGGCAGGGATTGCCCGCGCCCACCGTGGTCGTGGCCGCATCCCCGGCCGCCAGTGCCGCCAGCGCCGAGCGCCAGGCGCTCACCAGTTTCCGTGATGCCGCCCGCAAGGCAGCCCCCACCGTGGTCAGTGTGAGCGCCAGCAACACGGCGGCACGCCAGAACCGTCGCAGCGACCCGTGGTTCCGTTACTTCTTCGGTGACCAGGAGTCGCAGCCGCAGTCCGGCGTGGGCTCGGGGGTGATTGTCTCGCCAGAAGGCTATGTGCTCACCAACAACCATGTGGTTGACCGCATGGACGACATCCAGATCATGCTCACCGATGGCCGCAAGGCAGTGGCCAAGGTCATCGGTACCGATCCGGACACCGATCTGGCCGTACTCAAGATCGAGCTCGATCGCCTGCCGGCCATCACCTTTGGCAGCTCCGACACCTTGCAGGTGGGCGATGCCGTGCTGGCCATCGGCAACCCCTTCGGCGTGGGCCAGACCGTCACGTCGGGCATCGTCAGCGCCCTGGGCCGCAACCAGCTGGGCATCAATACCTTCGAGAATTTCATCCAGACCGACGCGGCCATCAACCCCGGCAACTCGGGCGGCGCGCTGGTGGACATCGACGGCAACCTCGTGGGCATCAACAGCGCCATCTACTCGCGCTCGGGCGGCAGCATGGGCATTGGTTTTGCCATTCCCGTCTCCACCGCCCGTCAGGTCATGGAGAGCCTGATCCGCGACGGCCAGGTCACCCGGGGCTGGATCGGCGTCGAGCCGCGCGACCTGACGCCCGAGATCGCTGAGACTTTCAACCTGCCGCTCAAGGAGGGAGTGCTGATCACCGGCGTGCTGCACAACGGGCCTGCGGCCCTGGGTGGGGTGCGCCCGGGCGATGTGGTGGTGGAGGTGGCCTCGCAGAAGGTCGCCAACACGGCCCAGTTGCTCAATGCCGTGGCCGCGCTCAAACCCGGTGAGGCGGCTCAGTTGCGCCTGTTGCGTGGCGGCCAGAGCCTGACCGCCATGGTTACGGTGGCCAAGCGCCCGAGGGCGGCCCTGCCAGCCCAGGCCCCGCAGGACGACAGCGAAGAGTGAACCCCAAGCCCGCTGATGCGGGCTTTGTTTTTGGATCGTGGAAGTTGGCGCGACCAAGGTGTTGGTTTTATTGACACCTGCCACTGACCGCCAAGTTGCTACCTAGGGAATGTCCTTGTTTTTCAAGCACTTGGCGCGCAGATGGGGCTTTGGCACGGTCTATGCGTTGTTCTGAGTGCGGGGGCAGTTCTCAGCCCGTCAACTAGGCGCATCGACCAACGATGCGGGTTCATCATCATTCAGATGGGGTTCAAAATGAAACACTTGACGTCAACCATGATTGCCGCCGCCGCAGCTTTGCTGGTGGGCTCACAGGCCAGTGCTGCCACGATGGTCACACAATGGGAAGTCGACCTGACTGCACAGTGGACGGCTGCGGGACCTGCAGGGGTCAGCCTCAGCCCCAGTGTGCTGACCTGGGGGACCAGCACCGGCTTCGGTCAGAGTTCTTTGAGCATTACGAACCCTCCCCAGAACCTCCTTGCGAACACCTACGTGGGTGGGGGAGTGCCGCCGCTGGTCAATACGGTTCAGACCTTGACCCTGACGCACACCAACAGGCCAATCACCGGGACCTCGCTGCAGAACGCCACGCTCAATGTGTCTCTGGCGCTGTCCCCCAATCTCCCAAGTCCCTCAGGTCCGATTCCAGGCGTGGCTCCTATCAATTACGCGATCCAGTTTCTGGAAACGCCCAACACATCAGGAACCTGTGTGGTGGCGGGCAGTCCCGTACCGTGTAACGACATTTTCGTGTTGACCAGTGGATTGTTGAATGAAGCTGTGAACTACGACGGGTTCACCTATTACGTGAACGCCTTTCCGATTGGCGGCACGGGGACCTTGCAAACGCTGGCGACCCCTGTTTGCACAGCAGCCGGCGCAGCGGCGGGTTGCCTGGGTTTCACGACGGTGGAAAACACCGCCAATAACCTGATCTTCGGCCTGGCCATTTCCACCGTGCCTTTGTCGGTGCCTGAGCCTGCTGGTCTGGCCTTGGTGGGCTTGGCTCTGGCAGGTGCTGGCATGGCCCGTCGCCGTGTGACGCCCACAGTGTGAGATCCGGCAGGGGCGCCATGTCAGCAGGTGCCCTCCCTCTGGATACACAAAGGCCCGCCATTGGCGGGCCTTTTGCATCAAGCGGGTGCGCTCGAAGAACGCTTTCGCTCAGGTGGCTGCAGCATCGTCGCTGTCTGGCGCCTTCGTGTGCTTGACAAACAACTGTGCCGCCCAGATGCCCACCTCGTACAACAGGCACATCGGGATGGCCAGCGCCAGTTGCGAGACCACATCCGGTGGTGTCACCACCGCGGCGATCACGAAAGCGATCACGATGAAGTAGCTGCGGAAATCCTTGAGTTTTTGCACCGACACCATGCCCATGCGAACCAGGATCACCAGCACCACGGGCACTTCAAACGCCGCGCCAAAGGCCAGGAACATATTGAGTACAAAGCTGAGGTAGGCCTCGATGTCGGGGGCCGCTGTGATGCTTTTGGGTGCAAAGCTCTGGATGAAGGTGAAGACCTTGCCAAACACAAAGAAGTAGCAAAACGCTACCCCGGCGAAGAAGAGCAGGGTGCTGGAGACAATCAGCGGCATCACCAGCTTCTTCTCATGGCTGTACAGGCCCGGGGCCACAAACGCCCAGATCTGGTACAGCACCACCGGCAAAGCCAGCATGAAGGCCGCCAACATCGTCACCTTTACGGGCACCATGAACGGCGAGATCGGGTTGGTGGCGATCAGGGTGGCACCCTTGGGCAGGTGTTCAACCAGCGGCATCGCCAGCAGGTCATACAGGCCGGATGGCGAGGGGTAGATGGCCAGCACCGCAAACGCCACCGCAATGGCAATCACCGCCCGGATCAACCGATCGCGCAGCTCGATCAAATGCGACACAAAGGGCTGCTCTGAGCCCTCCAGCTCGTCTGGATTCGTTTTGGGATCGCTCACAGGGGGATGTCAGGGTTGACGTGGCTTGGAGGCCACCGGAGGGCGGAAGCGCGCCACACGGGCCGCGCCGGACTGCGCATGACGCCGGATGCCGTGCTGCTGCTTGTACCAAAGTGGCATGGCCCCTCGTTTGAGGCGCCAGTTCTTCCGAACGGGCTTGGCGCGGCCATAAAACGGCTGATCGTCGTAGAAACTGGCGGCGGTGGCTTGGTCTTGCTCGCTCAAGGCATCGCCCGCTTCCTGCAAGCCAGCCGAAACGCTTTGACCGATGTCGCGCGCCGCCTCTTCCAGTCCCTCCTTCGCCTTCTTGAGCTCTTCCAGCTCAATCGAGCGGTTGACCTCGCTCTTGACCTCGGAGAGGTAGCGCTGTGCCTTGCCAAGCAGCAAGCCCACCGTGCGGGCCACCTTCGGCAATTTTTCGGGGCCGATGACGATCAGGGCCACAGCCCCGATCAGGGCCAGTTTGTCGATACCGAAATCAATCATGGATCAGGCCACCCCCGGCAGCCGGCAGGGCGAACCCATCAGGACTTGGTCTTGGTTTCGACGTCGACGGTGTTGGCATCGTCGCGGGTGGCATTGGTGACCTTCTGCGGGTCGGTTGGCTCGCCGGTCGTGCCGTCACGCATGCCATCCTTGAAACCCTTGACGGCCGAACCGAGGTCGCCGCCGATGTTCTTGAGCTTCTTGGTGCCGAACACCAGAACGACGATGGCCAGCACGATCAACCAATGCCAGATGCTGAAAGAACCCATGATGAACTCCGAAAAAAGTGTGACCCAAAATTGAAAAACGTGACTCAGCTGCCTTGCGGGCCTGCGAGGGGCTTGCTGCGTGCGGCGAACTCTTCCAGGCCTGACAAGCCTTCACGGCGCGCCAGCTCCCCCACCACATCCCGAGGGTTCACACCCAGATGTGCCATGGCCACCATCGAATGAAACCACAGATCGGCAAACTCTCCCACCAGGGCCTTGCGATGCCCCTCGCTGGGGTCGGCCGCCATGTCCTTGCCGGCCATCACCATCTCGGTGGCTTCTTCGCCCACCTTCTTGAGGACGGTGTCGGTGCCCTTGTGGAACAGGCGGGCCACATAGCTGGTGTCCGGGTCACCGCCTTTGCGTGACTCGATGACGCTGGCCAGGCGGCTCAGCACGTCCAGAGTGTCCAGGGAATCGCTCATTTGTAGATGTGTTCGGGGTCTTTGAGAACCGGGTCGGCAGCAACCCACGCGCCATTCTCGTATTTTTGAAAGAAACAACTGTGACGGCCCGTGTGACAGGCGATCCCCGGTTCGTGACCCAGTTGGGTGATGCGCAACAGCACCACATCGTTGTCACAATCCAGGCGGATGGCGTGCACTTTCTGGATGTGGCCGGATTCTTCGCCCTTGTGCCACAGGCGCTTGCGCGAACGGCTCCAGTACACCGCTTCGCCGCGCTCGGCCGTCAACGCCAGCGCCTCCCGGTTCATCCAGGCAAACATCAGCACATCTCCGGTGCTGTCCTCCTGGGCAATGACCGGTACCAGACCATTGTCATCCCAGCGAATCTCATCAAGCCACGTCATGGTGGGAGTGTAGCAATCGGCAAGCCAGCCCAGCCTTGTTCCCTTAGCTGAGGTCACAATATGTTCATGTCAAGACCGCATGAAGGAAATTTCTGGTGACCTCTGCTTTGCATGCTCCCGCCAACCTCCTGGCCGTCACGATGGGCGATGCCTGTGGCATTGGCCCGGAGATCATTGCCCAGTGGTGGCCCGGTGGGCGCGAGGCCGTGGTGGTCGGCTGCCCCAAAGTGATGGCGCGGGCCGTGAGCTGGATGCCCGCCGAGCGGCGGCCCCGCGTGCGCGTGCTCACCCAGCTGAGCACGGCCTCGGCTTTGGCGGCTGACGAGATGGGGGTCTGGGTGCCGCCCGGTCTGCCTGAGGACTTGCTGGACGCCCCCTTGGGCCAGGTCGATGTGCGCGCCGGCCGGGCGGCAGCAGCCAGCATCCGCGAAGCCGTGCGCCTCGCGCAGGCCGGTGAGGTGGCCGGCATCGTCACGGCCCCCTTGCACAAGGAGGCGCTGGCGCTGGCCGGCGAACCTTACCCCGGGCACACCGAATTGTTGCAAGCCGAAGGCAGTCCACCCGGGCAGCCGCCGGCGCCTGTGCGCATGATGCTGGCCAATGACCAGCTCAAGACGGTGCTGGTGACCATCCACGTGTCGCTGCGCCAGGCCATCGAGCAGGTGACGTTTGACAGCGTGCTCGAAACCTTGCGCATCACCCACCGCAGCGCCGCGCTGTGGGGGCAAAGCCAGCCGCGTATCGCGGTGGCCGGGCTCAATCCGCATGCGGGGGAGGGCGGTTTGTTCGGCGACGAAGAGTTGCGCATCATTGGCCCGGCCATCGAAGCGGCGCGCGCTGAGGGCATCAACGCCACCGGCCCGATCGCACCCGACACGGTGTTCATGCGCGCGCGCCATGCGCCCCCCGCGCACCCGGGGGAGTTCGACGTGGTCGTGGCGATGTACCACGATCAGGGGCTGATTCCCGTCAAATACCTGGGGTTGGACCAGGGGGTCAATGTCACCCTGGGATTGCCGTTCGTGCGCACCAGTCCGGATCACGGCACGGCCTTCGACCTCGCGGGCACGGGGCGGGCCGATCCGGCCAGCCTGGCGGCGGCCGCGCAGATGGCCCATGCGTTGGTGGCCGGGCGGCGTCGCTGAGCGCGTCACCCTGACGCGGAAGTCAGTGCTGCGTGCTGGCGCTCAGGGCGGCCAGTTGCTTGCGGGCCCGCACGGTGGCACGTTCAATCAGTTCGGCCTGCTCGAACGCCTTGAAGCGCCCGGTCTCACACATTCTGGCCAGAGTGCGGCCCGTCAGTGAAATGGTCTGCTTGTGCAGGTGGCCAGCATTGAAGATGAAGAACGTCCGGCCTTCACTGATCCAGGTCAGACGGACCTTCTGCCACTTGCCCTGCATGATCATGTGATACGGCGTGCCCTTCTGAATATGGTGCACCAGTTGCAGGCCCGCCGCCGGCGGGGGCGGGGTGTCGAGGTTGATGTCGAGCTCGCCCAGCGTCGGGTCGGCTTCGGGTGTCGGGCCAGCCAGATCAAGGTTGATGTCCAGGCTACCACTGTCCAGCGCAGCCTCGGGGATGAAGCCCGATTGCTTGATTTCTTCGGCGGTGAAGGCCGACGTGCTCATCAGGCTATGGTCGGATTGCAGGCTGTCCAGCGGCGCCGGCACCGAGTCGCCAGCGGTCTCTTCACGCGTCGGAATGGCGATGCTCTCGACCTGCTTGAGTCGCTGTTCCAGCAATCGCTGGGTCAGGTCAAGCGTGGGCGCCGTTTTCAGGCAGGCGGCGTGGGCCGGCAACAGCTCGGCAAAAAAGGCCTGCTTGGCTGGCTCCGGGTGCTGAATGAGGGCCAGACCTTCGTTGACGTCCTTCATCAAGGACGGCAGCTTGAGCAGGAAAGCCTGACGCAGCTTGGGGTGGCCCTTGGGTTGAACGCTCAGGACAAGCTCGCGGCCGGCGGCCTTCATCCGCTGAGCCAGGAGAGAGTCGACCCCGTCGCGGGTGGCCGCGACCACCTGCACGCGACTCCAGACCTGGGAGAGGAAGTCGCGCAGGAAATCCGGCAACTCCACATCGAGCAATTCGCGCTGCATGATCTGCATGTAGCGCTGCTGCACACGCAGATCGGCTTCCTTGTTGCTGAGCAAGGCCGCGATGTCGGCACTGTCGGCCGCTTCCTGCGCGGACTCGGCTTCGATGAAGGCCTCCAGCTCGCGCAGCTTGGACTCGTAGAGGTCCATGCGGTCGAAGTCGCCGTCAACGATGTCATTGACCAGGCTGGTGATGCGCGACAGGCAGTCGGCCCCTGGTCCCTGGCTGTAGTCGTCAAAGGCGGCTGACAGCGAGGCGATGCGGTTCACGAAGCGCCGCACCGGGTGCTTGCGTGAATTGAAGAAGTTCATGTCGCCCAGTGCCACACGCAGCACCGGCATCTGCAGGCGGGCGATCTGGCGCGCCATCTCGGGTGAGACCTTGGGGTCGGACAGCACCTGATCGAACAAGGCGGCCACGATGTCGATGACCATCTTGTCGAGCGCGGCCCCGCCGCTGGCACGCACCAGCTCGTCGCGGTTGGCGCGAATCTGGTTGATGGCCATCAGCGGTCCGGCAAAACCTGGCACGTGAAGGCCGGCATCCGAGTGGCCGCCCTCTACGCCGAGGCCGGCCGCAGCCATGGCCTCCTTGCCGATTTCGCCGGCTTGTCGGCTGATCTGTCTCAGCAGATTCTGGAAGTCCACGCTCAGTGGTGCGCCGGCGGACATTCTGCCGCTGCCACCACCGTAGTCGCCTTCACCGCCCACGGGGGCGGGCATGGTGACCCCGAACATCTCCCCCAGGGCTTGCGCGGCACGCGCATGCAGCGCGCTGGGGCGTGAAGGCGTGGGCTCGGTGCCGAGGGCGACAGGCTCGGGGCGCCGGGCATCAGACACCAGGGGCATGGCGCCCGAGTTGCGCGATTTCTGAACGGCCATGCTCTGCGGTTGCAGGCCATGTCCACGCATGTCGGCGGCGATCTGCTCATAGCAGCCCGCCAGTGCCGGGCCGAGCAAAGGCGGCAACTGCGCAGCAATGGCCTGGGCTGCATCCTCGGGAATGCCGACCTGAATCAGGCTGTCGAGCAGGGCCTTGGTGACCAGCTTGGGGCGCAGCGGGTTGCGTTCCGGGTTGGCATCGTCGTGCAGGCCCGCAATGTAGCTGCCCACCGCTTCCAGGGGGCGCTCGCAGGCGTGCATCACGCTCAGCGCCAAGCGGTCTGCCTGCACGTCGCGCTCGACCTGGGCGTTGTCAACCAGCGACAAAGAGGCCCAGTCCGTGTTGGCCAGACTGTTGGGCCTGGTGTCTTGGCTGCTCTGCAGGCACCCCTCTACCAAGTTATTCAGTTCACGCTCGAAACTTTGCTGGAGGCGACCGGCCTTGAGTCGCAACTCCCGGTCGGCCGTCATGAGCACTTGCCTTTGCAGATTGCTGGTGCTGGCCGCGGCCTGAGCACCCAGGTGCACGACGGCCTGATCCAGCACGCCCGACAGAGCGCCCCGGATGCGTCCGAGAGCGGGGCGCAGCACGGCATCTAGGCGTGGGTCGGTCACGAGGCAATCCAATCAGAGGTCATGCGGGGCATTGGTCCAGAGTCAGACGCCCGATTCTGTCTCGAAACACGGCAAGGTGCGCACCTTGCCTTGCCCGTGACCGTGCAGATCTGCATGAGGCGCTTACTTTTTCAAACTGTCACGAATTTCACGAAGCAAAACAACATCTTCGGGCGTGGCGGCGGGCTCGGCCGGAGCGGCCGGCGCTTCCTTCTTGAGGCGGTTGATCTGTTTGATCATCAGGAAAATGATGAACGCCAAGATCACGAAATTCAACGCAACGGTCAGGAAGTTGCCGTAGGCGAACACGGCGCCAATTTTCTTGGCTTCGAGCAAGGGCAGGGTGGGGTCCTGTCCCGCCAGGGCGATGTAGTAATTGCTGAAATCCAGTCCGCCGACGACCTTGCCGACCAGCGGCATGATGAGGTCATTGACCACGGAATCGACGATCTTGCCAAACGCGGCGCCGATGATGACGCCCACGGCCAGATCCATCACGTTGCCTTTGACGGCAAACTCCTTGAACTCACTGAAAAAACCCATGGCTGGCTCCTGTCTTGAATGAACGGGGGCAGCGGAGTGCTGCCGGTGATGTGATGCACTGTATCAATGACACGGGAGAGGCCCGGAAATTGACCTCACTGCGTCAGTGTCACCCGGGGATGTTGCAAAAATGTAGCAGGATCGCTTGTCCAACGCTTGAGCAAGCTGCTGAGAATCGGGCGGGATGCGCCTTTGACCTCCGTTAGAATATGCGGTTGACCCCATATCTCTGTCATCGTCCTATCAGTCCCTAAGGATACCCATGAGCAATCAGCCAGTGGACCAAAGCCGTCGGACCTGGGTGACCATGGCCTGCGCCGCCGGTGGCGTGGGCGGCGTGGCCACCGCCATCCCCTTCGTTTCGACCTTCCAACCGTCCGAGCGCGCGAAAGCCGCCGGTGCTGCCGTTGAGGCGGATATCAGCGCCCTCAAGCCGGGCGAGATGATGACGGTCGAATGGCGCGGCAAGCCCGTGTGGATCCTCAAGCGCACGCCCGAGCAGGTCGCCGCGCTCAAGAGCATCGACCCGCAATTGGCCGACCCCGATTCCGAACGCAAACGTGCCGAGCTGACGCCCGAGTACTGCCGCAACACCCACCGCTCCATCAAGGACGACGTGTTGGTGGCGGTCGGCATCTGTACCCATCTGGGTTGCTCGCCGTCGTCCAAGTTCCAGGCAGGTCCGCAGGCCTCTCTGCCGGACGACTGGAAGGGCGGTTTCCTGTGCCCTTGCCACGGGTCGACCTTCGACCTGGCTGGTCGCGTGTTCAAAAACAAGCCGGCTCCGGACAATCTGGAGATTCCGCCCCACATGTACCTGTCTGACACCAAGCTGCTGATTGGTGAAGACAAGAAGGCCTGACAGGAGACACGCACATGGCTGAAATGAAGCAGGCGCCCGCGGGTGCCTCGAACGGCGAAAAGTTCATGACCTGGGTGGACAACCGGTTTCCGGCCACCAAGCTCTGGAACGAACACGTCGGCGAATACTACGCACCGAAGAATTTCAACTTCTGGTACTTCTTCGGCTCGCTGGCTCTGCTGGTGCTGGTGATCCAGATCGTGACTGGGATCTTCCTGGTCATGAACTACAAGCCGGACGCCAACCTGGCCTTCGCCTCCGTCGAGTACATCATGCGTGATGTGCCCTGGGGCTGGCTGATCCGTTACATGCACTCCACGGGTGCCTCGGCGTTCTTCGTCGTGGTCTACCTGCACATGTACCGCGGTCTGATCTACGGTTCTTACCGTACGCCACGTGAGTTGGTTTGGATCTTCGGTTGCCTGATCTTCCTGGCGCTGATGGCCGAAGCCTTCATGGGCTACCTGCTGCCTTGGGGACAGATGTCCTTCTGGGGCGCGCAGGTGATCATCAACTTGTTCGCTGCCGTGCCTTTCATCGGTCCGGACCTGGCTATCCTGATCCGCGGTGACTTCGTGGTCGGTGACGCCACCCTGAACCGCTTCTTCTCGCTGCACGTGATCGCTGTGCCCCTGGTCCTGCTGGGCCTGGTGGTGGCGCACATCATCGCGCTGCACGAAGTGGGTTCGAACAACCCGGACGGCGTCGAGATCAAGGCCAAGAAGGACGCCAACGGCAAGCCGCTCGATGGCATCCCCTTCCACCCTTACTATTCGGTTCACGACTTGGTGGGCGTGGTCGGCTTCCTGATCGTTTTCACGGCCGTGATCTTCTTCGCGCCTGAGTTCGGTGGCTACTTCCTGGAGTACAACAACTTCATCCCGGCCAACCCGTTCCAGACCCCGGCACACATCGCGCCTGTGTGGTATTTCACGCCCTTCTACACGATGCTGCGCGCCACGACCGACCTGATGGTCAACGTGCTGGCCGTCATCATCGCTGTGGGTGCCGTGCTGAACTTCGTCAAGGGCCAAGGCAAGTCCAAGGTCGTCGGCCTGGTCATCGCCGCGGTGGTGATTGGTCTGCTCAAGACCTTCGAAGCCAAGTTCTGGGGCGTCGCCGTGATGGGTGGTGCCGTGGTGATCCTGGCGGGTCTGCCCTGGTTCGACAAGAGCCCGGTGAAGTCCATCCGCTACCGTCCGAGCTGGCACAAGCTGGTCTATGGCGTGTTCGTGATCAACTTCGTCATCCTGGGTTATCTGGGCGTGCAGCCGCCGTCGCCGGTGGGTGAAACCGTGTCGCAGGTCGGCACCCTGATCTACTTCGGCTTCTTCGTGTTGATGCCTTGGTGGAGCCAGTTGGGTACTTTCAAGACCGTGCCCGACCGCGTGACCTTCAAGCCCCACTGATCGCTGCAGGAAACACTGACATGAAAAAAATTCTTGCCTCATTGTTGGCCGCCTTCGCCCTGGTGACGGGCGCGCAGGCTGCCGGTGGCGCCCTGGTGCTGGACAAGTTCCCCAAGGAGCGTGTCTCGGACCTGGCCGCGCTGCAGAACGGTGCCAAGCTGTTCGTCAACTACTGCCTGAACTGCCACTCTGCTGCCTTCATGCGCTTCAATCGCCTGAAGGACATCGGCTTGACCGAGCAGCAGATCAAGGACAACCTGCTGTTCCCCACTGAAAAGGTCGGGGAGGTCATGAAGGTGTCTTTGGATGCGAAAGATGCCAAGGAATGGTTTGGTGCAGTGCCTCCTGACCTGACTCTGGTGGCCCGTTCGCGTGCCAGCCATTCGGGTACCGGTGCTGACTACCTGTACACCTACCTGCGCACGTTCTACCGCGACGACACCCGTCCGACCGGTTGGAACAACCTGACCTTCCCGAACGTGGGCATGCCGCACGCGCTGTGGGAACTGCAGGGTCAGCGCACCGCCAAGTTCGTGGAAGTGGTTGACCCGCACGACGCGACCAAGAAGACGCACCAGTTCGAAGGGTTTGAGCAACTGACCCCGGGCACCCTGGCACCCCAGGAGTTCGACAGCGCAATCGCCGACCTGGTGGCCTACCTGCAATGGATGGGTGAGCCGGTCCAGCAGCAGCGTACCCGCATCGGTGTGGGCGTCCTGATTTTCCTGGCGATCTTCTTCGTGATCGCCTGGCGTCTGAATGCCGCGTACTGGAAAGACGTGAAGTGATCCTGAGGCATTCGCTGAGCGATCAGTGAGTGCTCTGGTGGCGCAGTGGCCTGCTCTCAGCGGCCACTGCGCTTCGTTGTTTTGAGATATTTAGGAGACCCACCCCCATGATGGTGCTTTATTCCGGGACGACCTGCCCTTACTCGCATCGTTGCCGTTTTGTGCTGTTCGAAAAGGGCATGGATTTCGAGATCCGTGATGTGGACGTCTTTGCCAAGCCCGAAGACATCGCCCTGATGAACCCGTACAACGAGGTGCCCATCCTTGTTGAACGCGACCTCATCCTGTACGAATCGCACATCATCAACGAGTACATCGACGAGCGTTTCCCGCATCCTCAGCTGATGCCGGGCGACCCGGTGGCCCGTGCCCGTGTGCGCCTGTTCCTGCTCAATTTCGAGAAGGAGCTGTTCTCGCACGTGAACCTGCTCGAAGGCCGTGGCGGCGTGAAGGGGACCGACAAGCAACTGGAGAAGGCCCGTTCGCAGATCCGCGATCGCCTGACCCAGCTGGCGCCGATCTTCCTGAAGAACAAGTACATGCTGGGCGACGATTTCTCGATGCTCGACGTGGCCATCGCGCCGCTGCTGTGGCGCCTTGATTACTACGGCATCGAGCTGTCGAAGAACGCCCTGCCACTGTTGAAGTATGCTGAACGCATCTTCTCGCGTCCGGCCTACATTGAAGCGCTGACCCCGTCTGAAAAGGTGATGCGCAAGTGATCGTGCTGCGTGATCGACAACCAGCCCCATGAGCATGTCCACAGAACAAGAAGCACAAGGGACGTCCACACGTCCTTATCTGATCCGCGCCTTGCATGATTGGTGTACCGACAACGGGTTCACGCCCTATGTGGCGGTGTACGTGGATCGCTCGGTGCAGGTGCCGCAGGAGTACGTCAAGAACAACGAGATTGTTCTGAACGTGAGCTTTGAGGCCACCAGTCAATTGGTGCTGGGCAATGAGTTTGTGGAGTTCAAGGCACGTTTTGGCGGACGGGTGCGCGACATCGTCGTGCCGGTCGATCATGTGGTGGCCATCTACGCGCGTGAAAACGGGCAGGGCATGGCTTTTCCGGTGCCGACTTCGTTGGGCGGCGAGGGTGTCGATGCGCCCACTTCGGCCACCGACGACGAGTCCGAGACTCCTGAGGTCACGGCGGCGGACAAGGCCCCTGGGGAAGAGCGTTCGACAGGTTTGCACCTGGCGCGCGCGCCCAAGCCGGTCAAAGAGAAAACCGTCTTGAAGGCCGTGGAAGCAGAGGCCCGGCCTGCGCCCACAGGGGGCAGCAGCGATGACACCCCCGAGCCCCCCCCATCGGGTGGCGGCCGCCCGACACTGCGCAGAATCAAGTGAAGAAGCTGTGTAGAATGTGAGGCAGTGCCGGCTTAGCTCAGTTGGTAGAGCAACCGCCTTGTAAGCGGTAGGTCGTCAGTTCGAATCCGACAGCCGGCACCACGCACATACTTTCAAAGGCCCCCAGGTGTTCCTGGGGGCCTTTTTGTTGGCGAATCGAGAGTGCCGCCGACGCTGAACGCTCCCATGTCATTCGCGGGCCCTGCGCGAAGACTTTGTCGGCAGGCTTTACACGGCATCCGCCATGGCTTTATAAGTCTTTGATTTCATTAGGCGGCATAGGTATTGCTTGATGTCTGATGTCAAACAGATGTCAATCCCTAACTTTGCAGTAACCATGCGCATCAAACCCATCCTCGCCGCCATCGCCACCGTCTTTGCCGTGTTCGCAGCCAGTGCCGCGCCGGTGCTTGTCAGTGCCTCGCCCTGGGGCCAGAACAAGGACGTTGACAACATGAACGCCGTGTTCGGTGCGGGGCAGTACAGTCTGTACACCAGCTACACCGGGCTGAATGTGGCAAGCATCTTCAGCGTGGGCAACAACATGGTCATGTTGGAAGGCGGCGCCAGCACCGACAGTGCACTCGCGAGCTTTCTGACCACGAACAGCGTGAGCATCCTGAACTGGGTGAACGCGGGCGGTGCGTTGCTGATCCAAAGTGCTGGGTGGGCTTCGAACGTGTCGTTCGCAGGCGTCACGCTGAATCTGGGGAGCTTTGCTTGTGGCACGCTGACGAGCGCTGGCGTGTCCGCCTTCGGTGTCGCTGCGTCGCAGTGCGGTAATTCGGTGGCCCATGATTACATCACCGGCGCGGACCTGACGCCGTACATGACCTCCGGCGCCAACATGCTGGTGGCCGGCAAGGAAGTCGGAGCAGGCTACATCATGTACAGCGGCCTGACCACGTCCCAGTTCCACAACAGCGGTAGCGGTCTGGTGAATGGCGTGATTCGCTTCACAGCCGCTCAAGCCGGTGAGGTGCCCGAACCTGCCAGCCTGGCGCTGGTGGGCGTGGCGGCTCTGGCGGCAGGCGCTGCACGCCGACGCAAGGCCGCCTGAGTTTTCTGGCCGATCGAGCCGCTGCGGTGGCTTCTAAAGCCCGGCCTTGACCGGGCTTTTTCATGGGCGCGGCCGTCTTAACCATCTGCCTGTTTTCCAGGCCATGGCGGGTCGATGCCGATGCGCCGCTGTTAAAGTCTGTTGATACTTTCCCGGCCAACGTCTCAACACCAAAAAAATCATGGGCAGCAAGACTGAACGGTTCTACAAGATCGAGTTGATGATCCGCCACCGCGGCCAGGTGAGCTTCGAGGAGATGCTCACGGAGCTGGAGGTGTCACGTGCCACGCTCAAGCGCGATTTGCAGTTTCTGCGGGACCGTATGGGTGCACCCATCGTCTACGACCGTGCGGAGAACGTCTACCGCTTTGCCGACGAGGCTCAGACGGGCGACAAGCACGAGTTGCCGGGGCTGTGGTTCGATCAGAAGGAGCTGTATGCGCTGTTGATGGCGCATCATCTGCTGTCGGATCTGGACCCGGATGGCACGCTGAGCCGTCACATGGGCCCCTTGTTGGACCGTGTGCACCAGTTGCTCGGGAGCACCGAGGTGGATGCGACCGAGTTGATGCGCCGGGTCCGCATTGTCGGGTCGGCGCGGCGGTCTGTGACCACGCAGTGTTTTGAGGTGATTTGCGCCGCGCTGTTGCAGCGTCGCCGCGTGCATCTGCATTACTTTACTCGTTCGCGCAAGGCGCGTTCGGTGCGCGAGGTGTCGCCGCAGCGCCTGATCCATTACCGCAATACCTGGTACCTCGACGCCTGGTGCCACGAGAGCGAGGCACTGCGTCGCTTTGCACTGGATGCGGTTGAGGATGCACAGCCCCTGGAACGCAAGGCGCGCCACCTGTCCCTCAAGCGTGTGGAAGAGGAGATGGACGGGGGCTATGGCATTTTTGCCGGCAACAAGGTGAACTGGGCGCAACTGCGCTTCACGGCCGATGCGGCGCCTTGGGTGTCGCGGGAAGCCTGGCATCCCCAGCAGGAGACCGAGGTGGATGACACCGGCGCCTTGCTGATGAAGCTGCCCTATGTCGAGCCCACCGAGTTGATCATGGACATCCTGCGCTGGGGCCCCGATGTCGAGGTGGTGCGGCCTGCAGCTTTGAAGCAGGCCGTGGCGACGCGCCTGGCTCAGGCATGTGCCAGGTACAGATGAGGGGCACGCCTGCGCCGACGTGCTCAGGCGCAGGGAAGACATCTTTTTGTCTCGGTAGAGTGTAAGAATATGTAGCGCGTCCGGCGGGTGGGTTGATGAGACGCGCATGCTTTGGCACCGAAGAATACAAAAAGATGAATCGACGTACATGGCTGACGAGGTGTGGGGGTGTGCTGTTAGGGGCGCCGGTCTGGCCTTGGGCGTTGGGCGGGTGCGCCGCGCCGCGTGAGCCGGTGCAGGTGGCGCTCAATGCGTGGGCGGGTTATGCCTTGCTGCATCTGGCCGCCGAACTGGACTATCTCAGTCAGCATGAGGTTCGGTTGCAGGAGTTCCCGTCCAACACGGCCAGCATGATGGCGCTGATCAATGGTCAGTTGCCGGCAGCGGCCTTGACCCTGGATGAGTTGCTGTTGGTGCGTGAGGGAGGCGTGGATGCACGCGCCATCCTGGTGTTTGACGAGTCGCATGGGGCCGATGTGGTCTTGGCCCATCCGTCCGTCACGCGGCTCAATCAGTTGCGTGGGCGGCGCATCGGTGTGGAAGGCACGGCGCTGGGGGCACTGCTGCTGGCCAAGTTGCTGGAGGTGGCCGGGCTGAAGGCGGCCGATGTGCACAAGGTGCCGTTGACCGCAGACCAACACGTCGCGGTGTATGCACGGGGTGAGGTGGATGCGGTGATCACCTTCGAGCCCATGGCGTCTCAACTGCGGACGCTGGGCGCGCAGGTGCTGCTCGACAGCACCCGTCTGCCCGGTTTGATCGTCGATGTGCTGGCCGTGCGGGCCGATGCCTTGTCGGTGCAGTCCAAGGCGTGGCATCACCTGCTGCGCGGCTATTTTCAGGCGTTTGACCACAGGCAGGCGCAGCCCGAGGTGGCTGCTCGGCTGATGGCGCCTCACCAGCAGTTGTCGGCCGAGGAGGTGATGCGGGCGTTTGAAGGCATCGCCCTGTCCGATCTGGCGGGCAATCAGGCATGGCTGGCGGGTACGCAGCCGCGTTTGCTGCAATCGGCCCAGATGGTGGGGCGACTCATGCACGAGGCGCGTTTGCTGGATCGGGTGCCCGATCTGACGTCTTTGTGTGAGCCGAGCTTTTTACCGGAGGTGGCATGAGAGAGCGATCTCTGCGCGTGTTCCTGCCTCTGGTCTTGCTGTTGACCATGCTGGTGGTCGGAGCGATGTCCCTGGCGTATGCGTTGGATCAGAAGCAGCGGGCCTTGACCGAGTCCTCGCGTCTGGACCTGTTGCGCGATGTGGCGCATCTGGTGCGCCTGTCTGACGAGCTGCCGCCCGCGACCTCGGCCTTGTTGGCCGAAGAGGTGGCGCAGGTGGCGAGCCGCCCGCAGGTGCAGGCGGTGTTGCTGGTGACCGAGACGGGTGAGGTATTGAACGCGCATCGCGCCGCCTGGCGTGGACGGACGGTGCGCGAAGTCTGGCCGACCTTGGATCTGGCGCGTTTGCGCCAGGCCGCACGAGGGCGTTTGCCGGATTGGCAGATGCATGCCGATGGCCTGCGCATGGATGCGGTGCAGTCCTTTACCTTGCCCAGCCGGGATGACGAGGTGCGCAGTCTGCGTCGCGCGGTGGTGTATGTGGCTTATGACCTGAGCACTCTGCGTGCGCAGGCGCAGCATGCCGAAGTGATGGGCCGTGTTCCGGACATGCTGGGTTTGCTGGCGATGATGGGGCTGATGGCCTGGTTGCTGGGCCGGTACGTCACGCGACCGCTGGCGCAGCTGCACCAGGTGTCGCAGTCTTTGCGCCGCGGGGAGTGGGGCACGCCCGTTCCGCGGGGGGGCTTTCTGGAAATTGACCACCTGGCGGCAGGGTTTGATGCCCTTAGGCAGGAGTTGGCAGCCACCTGGCAGGCGTTGCCCGATCTGCTGTTCGAACTCGATGGCGACGGGCGTTACCTGCGCGTGCTGACCCCGAAAAACGACTGGCTGCTGTTGGAGCCGGCGCATTTGCTGGGCAAGACGGTGCGGGAGGTCATGCCGCCCGCAGCGGCCGAGGTGGTGCACCAGGCGTTGCGCGATGCGGAGAAGTTGGGGGCCGTGTGGGGGCGCGAGCTGGAGCTGGAGGTGCCCGCCGGCGACAAGTGGTTCGAGATTTCGGTGGCGCGCAAGGATGCACCGGACGGCGCCCGCGCCACCTACATCCTGATTTCTCGCAATGTGACGCCGCGCAAGGAGGCCGAGGAGCGCCTCAAGCAGCTCAATGAAGAGCTGGAAATGCGCGTGGCGGCACGCACGGTCGAGCTCACCACGGCCAAGGACGAGGCCGAGCGGGCCAACCACAGCAAGAGTGATTTCCTGTCGCGCATGAGCCATGAGTTGCGCACGCCCCTCAACGCCATCCTGGGCTTTGGGCAGTTGCTGGAGTATGCGGTGCGCGATCCGCTGCAAATTGCCCATGTTCGGCAGATTCTGCATGGGGGCAAGCACTTGCTGGCCTTGATCAACGAGGTGCTGGATCTGGCGCGCGTGGAGTCGGGGCAGATGACGGTGAGCCTGGAGCAGGTGGCGTTGCGCCCCTTGCTGGAGGAGTGCCTGACGCTGGTGCGGCCCCAATCGCAGGCGCGCGACATCCGCTTGCTGGATGTGGCCTGTGGCGATGCCTGGCAGGTGCGAGCGGACCGTACACGCCTCAAGCAGGTGTTCCTCAATCTGCTGTCCAATGCCATCAAGTACAACCACACGGCAGGGGTGGTCAGTGTGGGATGCCTTCTGGAGGACGGGAGCATCTGTGTCCGCATCAGTGACACGGGTGCGGGCCTGACGACCGAGCAACAGGCGCGCCTGTTCGTGCCGTTCGAGCGCCTGGATGCCAGCGAGCATCAGGTGGAGGGCACCGGGATCGGTCTGGCCTTGAGCAAACGCCTGATGTCCTTGATGGGCGGGCAGATCGGGGTGGAGAGTCAGGTTGGCGAGGGCAGCACCTTCTGGGTACGACTGCCGCGCGCCGCAGATGGTGTGGCGCAGGGGGGCAACGTCGGGATGATGCGCCACGCGGGGCTCGCCACGTCGGGTGCTGGCATGGCGACCCGCACGGTGCTGTGCATCGAAGACAATCCCAACAATCTGCAGCTGATCGAGAGCGTGGTGGGCATGTTGCCCGGCGTGCGGCTGCTCAGCGCCATGGCCCCTGGCCTGGGGTTGGAGCTGGCGCGCACCCACAGGCCGCATCTCATTTTGCTGGACATCAATCTGCCCGACATGGACGGCTATGCCGTGATGCAGTGCCTGCGCGAACACCCGGCCACTCGGGGGATTCCAGTGATCGCGGTCAGTGCGAATGCCATGCCGCGTGATCTGGAGCGCAGCCGTGCGGCCGGTTTCGCTGCGTATGTGACCAAGCCCATCGACGTGGGGCAGTTGCTGCGCAAGGTCGATGAGCTGGCCTTGTCTGCCGATCTGGATTGACGTTGGTCGAGTCGGCCTGCCCGGTCAGGTCAGGTCCGACAGGCCGGCAGCTCAGGGAGCGACCAGCTTGTTGAGTTCAAGCAGGTCGTCGGCGGTGAGGGTGCCGGCAGCCTGGCGCAGCTTGATGGCGCCGACGATCACGTCGTAGCGGGCCTTGTAGAGGTCCTTTTGCGTGTTGGTCAGCTGGGTCTGGGCGTCCAGCACATCTTTGTTGATGCGCACACCGACGCGGTAGCCCAGTTGGGTGGCTTCCAGGGCCAGCTTGGCCGAGGACTCGGCCGCCTCGTAGGCCTTGACCTGGGCCAGACCAGACTGGACACCCGAGTAGGCCTGACGCGTGCCGAGCTCGACGCTGCGGCGGGCGTTGTCGAGGTCGCGTTCGGCTTTGTCCTGCAGGCTCAGGGTTTCGCGCACGCGGTTCTGGATGGCGTTGCCGGCATACAGGGGCATGTTGAATTCGAGGCCGATGGAGCCTGCGGTGCCTGCACCGCTCTGCGCTCTGACCAGGTCATTGTTCGAGCTGTTGTGGGTGCGGGCAAGCTGGGCCACCGCATCCAGCGTGGGCATGTGCCCGGCACGGGCGTTGTCCACCTCCAGCTTGGCCACCTTCAGGCCGACTTCGGCCTTGCGCACCATGGGCGCGGTGCCGGTGTTTTGCACCCAGGGGTCGATCTGTCCGGGGTCCAGGGATTCCAGGTTGACCGGCGTGCGCAGGGGGTTGGGCTTGACGTCGGCGCGGCCCACCAGTTGGTCGAGGGCGATGCGCTTGACGCGCAGGTCGTTGGTGGCGGCGATCTCCTGGGCCGAGGCCAGGTCAAAGCGGGCTTGGGCTTCACGCGTGTCGGTGATGGTGGAGTTGCCGACTTCGAAGCTGCGCTTGGCCGAGGCCAGTTGTTCGGCCAGGGCTTTCTTGTTGGCCTGGGCGGTGGCGAGGACGTCCTGCGCGGAGAGCACGTCGAAGTAGCCTTGCGACAGGCGGGCCACCAGTTCATCTTCGGCCATTTTGAGGTCGGCCTGGGCGGCGTTCAGTGACTCTTCAGCCTGGGAGACCTTGGCCGAGTTGCTGAGGTTGAAGAGGGGCTGGCGTGCGCCCAAGGCCAGTTGGCTGTTGGTGCTGTTGCCGTCATAGCTGACGGGTCCTTCAACGGACGACTCCAGTCGGTTGCGCTTGACCGTGGCCTGCAGGTTGACCGACGGACGTTGCAGCGAACGGGCTTGGTCGGCCTTGAACTGGGCCGCATCGAACTGCGACTTGGCAGCCAGGTAGGCCGCGTCGTAGCCTCGTGCGGCCTGGTACAGCTCGACCAGGTTCTCGGCCTGCGCACTGAGGGAGCCTGCCATGCCCAGCACCGCCAGGGCACACGCCCGGGCCAGCGGCCGCCACGCGTTGGGGGTGGCAGAGGAGGTCGGGTGCGAAGGCGAAACGTGCTGGAACATCGGGGGTTTCCTCAGTTGGATGCAGAGCCGAGCAGGGCTCAGAACTTGAATTGGCTGGGTTCGGTGAAGCCGGTCAGGCGCGGCAGCACGGTGTCAAACAGCTGCTGGCTGCTGAACTGGGTCTGGCCTTCACGGGTGTAGCGGGTGGCGTACATCATGGGCTGCTGACCCACCACGGCGACCAGACGGCCACCGGGCTTGAGCTGGTCGAGCAGCGCCTGGGGCACTTCGGCCACCGAGCCGGCCAGCAAGATGGCGTCGTAAGGGGCGTTGCCAGGGTAGCCTTGGGTGCCGTCGGCCTGGGCCACGTCGACATTGCCGATGCCGGCCTTTTTCAGGTTGGCACGGGCGGCTGAGACGAGTGCGGCGTCGGCGTCGATGGCGACCACGCGCTGGGCCAGGTGGGACATCAGGGCGGCCATGTAGCCGGTGGCTGCGCCGATCAGCAGGGCGGTTTCCTCTTTGGCCAGGCTGAGGTCTTGCACCAGGCGGGCTTCGACGCGCGGGGCCAGCAGGGCGCGGCCGTTGTCCAGCGGGATTTCCAGGTCCATCAGGGCCTGGGCGCGGTGGGCTTCGGGCACGAAATCTTCACGGTGAACGGACGACAGCAGGTCCAGCACCGCGGGGTCCAGGACATCCCAGGGGCGGATCTGTTGCTCGATCATGTTGAAGCGGGCTTGTTCGACGTTCATGCTGGGCATCCTACGGGAGACGGTAAGGAAATGAATCCGGGTAAAACGGGCATTTTAAGAAGAGCCGCCTGACTTGGGGGGAATCTGCTGCAAGTTCGTCGGATGCATTCGGCTTTTGAGCCACGTGGACAGGTCGTCGAGGAAGGTGTAGACCACGGGCACCACGACCAGCGTCAGCAGTGAGGAGGCCAGCACGCCGCCGATGACGGCCTGGCCCATGGGGGCGCGCTGCTCGGACCCTTCGGTGAGTGAGAAGGCCAGCGGCACCATGCCGAAGACCATGGCCAGCGTGGTCATGAGGATGGGGCGCAAGCGCACGCGGGCGGCCAGCAACAGGGCTTCGCGGCGGGGCAGGGGCGCGCTGTCATGGCCTTCGCCCGCGTCGCCCGCACGGGCCCGGTTGGCGAAGTCCACCAGCAAGATGGCGTTCTTGGTGACCAGGCCCATCAGCATGATGATGCCGATGATGGAGAACATGTTAACGGTGGAGCCGAACACCAGCAGCGTGACAACCACACCGATGAGGGTCAGGGGCAGGGAGCTCATCAGGGCGATGGGCTGCAGGAAGCTGCGGAACTGAGAGGCCAGGATCATGTAGATGAAGACGATGGCCAGGCCGAGGGCCGAGAGGGCGTAGGCGAAGGACTCCTGCATGTCTTTGGTGGAGCCGCCAAAGCGGTAGTGGTAGCCACTGGGCCAGGGCATCTGGTCGAGCACCTTGCGGATGTCGGCCGAGACCTCGCCCATGGAGCGGCCCGTGAAGTTGGCGGTGATCTCGATTTCGCGGTTGAGGTCGCGGCGGTTGATCTGCGAGGGGCCGACGCTTTCGATCACGTCGGCGACCTGGCTCAGGCGCACTTGACGGGGACGGCCCTGGGCATCGGCTCCCACGACCAAGGTGAGGTTGCGCAGGTCGTCGGCGGTGCGTCGGGCGTCGGGGTGCAGGGAGACGCGGATATCGTAGTTCTGCTCGTCTTCGGCGCGCCAGCTGCCCACCACCTTGCCTTCGACCAGCACGCTCAGGGCCTGACTGACGGCGTTGACGTTCAGGCCGAGGTCGGCGGCAGCGTCGCGGCGCACGCGGATGTCGAGCGTGGGCTTGTCGGGCTTGAGGCTGGTGTCCAGGTCGACCAGGCCGGGGATGGGGCGCAGGCGGGCCAGCACCTCTTGGTTGAGGCGTTCGAGCTCTTTGAGGTTGCTGCCCTGAATGGACAGCATGATGGGTTTGAGGCCGGCCACCGAGTCGAGCAGGCCGACGTGGGTGACGGTGACGCCGGGCAGGGCGGACAAGGCCTCGCGCAGCGGGGCTGAGAGCTGGTCGACGTTGCGATGGCGGGTGTGGCGGTCGGTCAGACGCACGTAGACCGAGACTTGGTTGCGGCCCAGGGCCTGGCCGGTGTTGATGGTGGACAGGGTGTAGGCCACCTCGGGCATCTGCCGGATGAGGTGTTCGACCTCGCGGGTGCGTGCTTCGGTGGCTTCGATCGAGGTGCCCGAGGGCGTGTGGAAGTTGACGAAGGTTTCCGAGAAGTCGGCCTTGGGCACGAATTCGGTGCCGACCAGAGGCATCAGGGCGAGGCTGCCGAGCAGGGTGGCGCCGGCCACAAGCAGGGTCCACCAGGGGTGGTCGAGGGCGCGACCCAGCAGGTGCTGGTAGCCGTGGCTGAGCGACTCGGACCAACGGTCGACGGCGCCGGTGAGGCGGCCGAACGTGCGGTCGTACCAGCTGCGTGGTGCGGTCTGGGCGGCGCCGTGTCGGGAGACCGCCGGGTCGTGCCAGACGCTCGACAGCATGGGGTCGAGCGTGAAGCTCACAAACATGGAGATGAGCACGGCCGCCACGATGGTGATGCCGAACTCGTGGAAGAACTTGCCGATGACGCCGCCCATGAAGCCAATCGGCAGGAACACGGCGACGATGGACAGGGTGGTGGCCAGCACGGCCAGGCCGATCTCCTGTGTGCCGTCGATGGAGGCTTGCAGGGCGGACTTGCCCATCTGCAGGTGGCGCACGATGTTTTCGCGCACGACGATGGCGTCGTCGATGAGCAGGCCCACGCACAGGCTCAGCGCCATCAGCGTGACCATGTTGATCGAGAAGCCGAAGGCTTGCATGAACAGGAAGGTGCCGATGATGGAGATCGGCAGGGTGAGGCCGGTGATGACGGTGGAGCGCCAGGAGTTCAGGAACAGGAAGACGATGACCACCGTGAGCACGGCGCCTTCGATGAGGGTGGCGCGCACGGTCTGCACGCTGACGCTGATGGGGCGGCTGCTGTCGCGCACGACGTCCAGCTTCATGCCCGGGGGCAGGCTGGGGGTGATCTCGGTGATGGCGGCGCGCAGGCCTTTGACGACGTCCAGGGTGTTGTCACCTTGGGACTTGAGCACTTCGAGGGCGAGGGTGCGCTGGCCGTTGAGCAAGGCCAGGGTCTCCAACTCCTGCGGGCCGTCGACCACGTCTGCGACCTGGCTGAGGCGGATGGGTTGGTCGTTGCGGGTGGCGACCACCAGGCGGCGGAAGTCCTCGACGGTGCGCAAGCGGGCGTCGATCTGCACGACGCGCTCGCGGTCGCGGGTGCGCACGCTGCCGGCAGGCTGGTCCTGGTTTTCGGTGCGCACGGTGGCGGCGATCTGCTCGGCGCGCAGGCCCAGCGCGTCGAGGGCATCGGGGCGCAGGTAGACGTTGATCTGGCGCTTGAGGCCGCCCACGAGGTTGACGCTGCCCACGCCTTCGACGTTTTCCAGGCGTTTGCGCAGGAGCTGGTCGGCGTAGGTGGTCAGGGCCTGGGTGCTCTGGCTGCCGTCGGGCGAGGTGAGGGCCAGCGAGAAGATGGGGCGGTTGGCCGGGTCGAAGCGCAGCACGCGGGCGTCTTCGACCTCGTCACGCAGCAAAGGGCGGAGGGCGGAGAGCTTCTCGCGCACGTCTTCGGCGGCGCGACGCCCGTCCACGCTCATGTTGAACTGGATGATGACGACCGAGTTGCCTTCGTAAGAGCGCGAGTAGAGCTGGCTGATGCCGGCCACGGTGTTGACGGCCTCTTCGACCTTGCGGGTGACCTCGGTTTCGATGATCTCGGGCGAGGCGCCGGGGTAGGCCATCTGCACGACCAGGGTGGGCAGTTCGATATCGGGGAACTGGTCGACCTTGAGACGCTGGTAGGAGAACAGGCCGAGGACGACCAGGGCCATCATCATCATGGTGGCCAGGACAGGGTTGCCAATGGACAGGCGCGTGAACCACATGGTGCGGGCCCGTTTCAGCGTGAGGCAGCTGAAGCAGCGGCCGGTGCCGATGCTGCCGTTGCGGCGCGCAGCGTCACCCGGGCACCTTCGCGTACGGTGCCGCTGGCATCGGGCAGGATGCGGTCGCCGGCTTTGAGCCCTGCGGTGATCTCGACGAAGGGCTGGGCGGCGTCGCCCCCGCGTGAGGCACGCAGGCCCAGTTGCACGGGCACGCGCACGATGCGGTCGCCGTCGATGCGCAGCACCTCGTCGCGGCCGCTGTCGCGGAAGACAGCGCTGGCCGGGATGGCCAGGCCTTCACGGGTGTCCACGGTGATCTGCCCTTGGCCGAACAGGCCCTGGCGCAGGGCGGGGTGGCGAGGCAGGCTCAGGTAGACCATCACGGAGCGGGTGTCGGCGGTGGCGCTGGGGTTGATGCGCACGATGCGGGCGCTCAGGGGTTCGGACAGGCCTTCGATGTTCAGGCTGGCGGTGGCGCCCACGCGCACCTGGGTCACGTCCTGGGGGCTCAGGGGCACCTGCCATTCCAAGCTGTCGAGGTCGACGATCTCGACGATGCGGGCGTCGACATTCAGGCGTTCGCCGGGCTGCACGAAACGTTGTGCGATCTGCCCGGCCAGGGGCGCGAGGATGCGGGTGTCCTGCCATGCCTTGTCGGCAAGGCGGGCGGCAGCCTGCGCGGCTTCATAGGTGGCGCGGGTGGAGGCCGCGTTGGACAGCGAGGTGTCGAGGGCCTGGCGCGAAATGAAGCCCTGTTGCACCAGGGCCTGGTTGTTGCGCAGGGTCTGCTCGGCATTGGTCCAGATGGCCTTGGCCGAGGCGGCTTGCTGCTGGGCCTGCTGGCGGCGCAGGCCGACTTCCTGGGTGTCGAGTTGTCCCAGCGACTGGCCCAGGCGGACCGTGTCGCCTTCGCGCACATGCAGGGCCTGCAGCTCGGCGGCCACCTTGGCCTTGACGACGGCCGAGCGTTGCGCGACCAGACTGCCCGAAATCGGAATGGACCAGTTCAGGGTGCGTGCCTGGATGGTGTGCAAGTCGTGCGGCGCCAGGTTGATGGCGCGGGCTTGCGCACTTTCGGTGCTTTGGGCCAGTTCGGCTTGCTGGGCCTTGCGGGCCACGATGGCGCGGGCAATGCTGCCGCCCAGCACCAGCAGGGCGATGCACAGCAGCAGCCATTTTTTCCACGGGGAGGGTGTTGTCATGAGGCCTTCTCGAAGGGGGGCTGTGCAATGGCGAGTCCGTGCAGCAGGATGTCGATCTGGGTGCCCAGGAAGCGTGCGGGGTCCATGGGCAGGGGGTTGGCGGCGCACACCGAGGTGCAGCGCTTGTGAAGGATCAGGAACTGCACCGGGGCGATCATGCCGAACACGACCGAGGTGATGTCAAGGGAACGGAACTCACCGCGGGCCATGCCGCGCTCCAGCACGCGGCGCAGCAGCGCATGGGTGGGAGCGAGCACCTCGTCCATGTAGAACTGCGCCAGGTCAGGGAAGGCCGCGGCCTCGTTCATGAGCAAGACGACCAGGCCCGACGCGTCGGACGAGCCGACCCGCAGCCACCAGGTGCTCGCCAGCTGGTGCAGCAGCTCGGCGCTGGGGCCGTCGTGCACATCGGCGAGGTTGCCGGCTTCCACGATGACCTCGGTCAGGTAGTGGCGCACCACGGCCTTGAAGAGCTCATCTTTGCTGGGGTAGTAGAGGTAGAGCGTGCCTTTGGAGACGCCGGCTTCGTGCGCCACGTCTTCGATGCGGGTGGCCGCCAGGCCCTTGCGCAAGAACAGACGCAGCCCGGCTTCCAGCAACTCCTGGGGGCGGGCGGCCTTGCGCCGTTGGCGAGGTTTGGTCAAAGAGGACGGATCGGGCTCGCTCAAACGGATGGACCTTCAGTAACTGACCGGTGGGTCATTAATGTAGCGGGCGCTTCTGCGCGCGGTCAATCGGGCCGTGGAGCGTGTGCGACGCAGACGAGGGAATGAATCATGAATAATGGTTCCCATGAGCAGCAGACCCCAACCTCAGAGCCGGGCGGCCTACGCCCATTTCAGTCCCATCACCACGCGCTGGATGGACAACGACATCTACGGCCACGTCAACAACGTGACCTACTACAGCTACTTCGACACGGCGGTGAACCGCTATCTGATCGAGGCCGGGGTGCTGGACATCCATGCGGGCGAGGTCATCGGCCTGGTGATCGAGACGCACTGCAATTACTTCTCACCGCTGGCCTTCCCGCGCAATGTCGAGGCCGGCATCCGGGTGGCCCACATCGGCAAGAGCAGCGTGCGCTACGAGATCGGCCTGTTCGAGGAAGGTGAGGCGCAGTCGGCCGCCAGCGGCCACTTCGTGCATGTGTATGTGGACCGGGTCACGCGCCGTCCCACCGAGTTGCCAGATGCCTTTGTGCAGGCTTTGAAGGCCCTGCAGGTGCCCGCCGCCGCATGAGTCGGGTCGCATCCGTTTGATTGTCTGTTCCCTTTTTTGTTGTCAGGACCTGTCATGAGCCATCCCGCCTCGGTGCCCCGCGCGCCCGATGTCATCACCCCCGAGAGCACCGCTGCGGTGGACCTCGCCATCACATCGCGCCGCTCGATCCGCCGCTTTCTGCCCACCGAGGTGCCCCGCGCGGTCATCGAGGACATCTTGCGCGTGTCCGCACGGGCGCCCTCGGGCACCAACACCCAGCCCTGGCGTGTGCATGTGCTGACGGGCACCAGCCTCAAGGCCTTGGTGGACCGCATCATGGCCGCGCACAACGACCCGGCCCAGGTGGGACTGCACCAGGAGGAGTACGACTACTACCCCAAGGAGTGGGTCTCGCCCTTCATCGACCGGCGCCGCAAGGTGGGCTGGGACCTGTACAGCCTGCTGGGCATCACCAAGGGTGACAAGGCGCGCATGCACGAACAGAACGGCCGCAACTTCCGCTTCTTCGATGCGCCCGTGGGCATGATCTTCACCATCGACCGGATCATGGGCAAGGGCAGCCTGCTGGACTACGGCATGTTCCTGGAAAACATCATGGTGGCGGCACGCGCACGTGGGCTCGACACCTGCCCGCAGGCGGCCTTCAACGGCTATCACACGCTGATTTCCGAGCACCTGGGGCTGGATGCCGAGCGCGAGATGGTGGTGGTGGGCATGGCGCTGGGCCACGCCGACCCGGAGGCGATCGAGAACACCTTGTTGACCGAGCGTGAAACGGTGTCCGATTTCGCCACTTTCTGGCCTTGATTTGACGCAGATTCGTCCATCTTTCAAGGGTCTTCACGGGGGTCTGAGGGCTCGGAGTGTCGGACAAAGGCGTCTATGATTTTGTGAATGTGGAAGACGGCATTGTCAAAATGGCGCGCCGCCGTCAACCACCAATCTGCGTGTCTTTCCGGAGGTCGACCTATGAGCCTGATGGGCCAAATGATGCAAATGCCCTTGTTGATTTCGTCGCTGCTGACCCATGCAGCGCGTCACAACGGGGATATCGAAGTGGTGTCCAAGCGTGTCGAGGGCGACATCCATCGCACCAACTGGGCCGAGGTGGAGCTGCGTTCGCGCAAGCTGGCCCAGGCGCTGGCCCGTCTGGGCTGCGAGGCGGGTGACCGCATCGGCACCCTGGCCTGGAACGGCTACCGTCACCTGGAGATCTACTACGGCGTCTCGGGCTCGGAGCTGGTATGCCACACCATCAACCCGCGCCTGTTCCCACAGCAGGTCGCCTGGATCATCAACGACGCGCAGGACAAGGTCATCTTCGTGGACCTGAACATCCTGCCGCTGGTGGAAAAGCTGGTGCCCTCGCTGCCTTCGGTCAAGCACGTGGTGCTGATGTGCGACCGCGACAACATGCCGCGCGAACATTCGCTGCCCAGCCTGCTGTGCTACGAAGACCTGATCGATGCCGAAGACGGCCACTACACTTGGCCCTCGTTCGACGAGAACGCCGCGGCCAGCATCTGCTACACCTCGGGCACGACGGGCAACCCCAAGGGCGCGATTTACTCGCACCGCTCATCGGTGCTGCACGCCTTTGCTGTGGCACTGCCCGACGCCATGTGCCTCAAGGGCACCGATGTGGTCTTGCCCGTGGTGCCGATGTTCCACGTCAACGCCTGGGGCACGCCGTATGCCGCCGCGCTGGTGGGCTGCAAGTTCGTGCTGCCCGGCCATCACCTCGATGGTGAGTCGCTCTACAAGCTGTTCGAGAGCGAAGGTGTGACCATGAGCGCCGGTGTGCCCACCATCTGGATGGGCCTGCTGAACTACGTCAAGGCCAACAACCTCAAGTTCAGCACCTTCAAGACCACGGTAATCGGTGGCGCGGCCTGCCCGCCGTCGATGATCCGCACCTTCGAGAACGACTACAACGTCGAGGTGGTACACGCCTGGGGCATGACCGAGCTGTCGCCGGTGGGCACACTGGGTCGCCTCAAGTCCAAGCACGCCAATCTGCCGCCCGAAGCCAAGCAGAAGATCTTGGAAAAGCAGGGCAAGTCGGTGTTTGGGGTGGACATGCGCATCGTGGATGCCGAGGGCAATGTGCAGCCTTGGAACGGTGTGGCCACGGGCGATCTGGAGGTGCGCGGCCACTGGGTGATCGAGAGCTACTTCAACGTTGACAAGTCGCCGCTGCACGATGGCTGGTTCCCCACGGGCGACGTGGCCACCATCGACCCGGACGGCTATATGCAGATCACCGACCGCTCCAAGGACGTGATCAAGTCGGGTGGCGAGTGGATCAGCTCGATTGAGCTGGAAAACGTGCTGATGGCCCACCCGGCCGTGCACGAGGCCGCGGCCATTGCGGCGCATCACCCCAAGTGGGACGAACGCCCGTTGATGGTGGTGGTCAAGAAGCCCGATGCCGAAGTGAGCAAAGAGGAGCTGCTGGCCTTCTTCAAGGGCAAGATCCCGAACTGGCAGACGCCGGACGACATCGTGTTCGTGGACGAGTTGCCGCACACGGCCACGGGCAAGCTGTACAAGCTCAAGCTGCGCGAACAGTTCCGCGATCACAAGCTGCCGACGGCCTGATCCGTCGTGTGACATTCCCTCTTCAAGGGTAAACAAGGACACCTTCGGGTGTCCTTTCTTCTTGTGGGTCTGCAAGGTGGAATGACAGTTCACGCCGTACGGGAAAGCTCTGACTGACCCCCGTGAACATGGGGGATAGATTGAGCAGGTAACGATTTCTGACCCCCCATAAGGAGCAAGCGATGCGATTCCCTGTACGAGCAATGAGCGTGTTGGTGGCGGCCTCTTTGAGCGCCGGTGCAGTGTTCGCCCAGAAGGGTGAAACCGTGAAAGTCGCCTGGATTGACCCGCTGTCGGGCCTGATGGCCAGCGTGGGTCAGAACCAGCTCAAGAGCTATCAATTTGTTGCCGAGAAGCTCAACGCCAGCAACCCGGCGGGCGTGAAGTTCGAGATCATCAGCATCGACAACAAGCTCAGTCCCGCCGAGACGCTGAACGCGCTGAAGTCGGCTGCGGACCAGGGCGTGCGTTATGTGGTGCAAGGCCTGGGTTCGGGTGCCGCCACGGCGCTGATCGACGGCATCAACAAGCACAACCAGCGCAACCCCGGCAAGGAAATCGTCTTCCTGAACTACGCCGCGGTGGACCCCGACCTGACCAACAGCAAGTGCAGCTTCTGGCACTTCCGTCTGGACGCGGACACCTCCATGAAGATGGAGGCCATGACCACCTTCATCAAGGACCAGAAGGATGTGCAGAAGGTCTACCTGATCAACCAGAACTACGCGCACGGCCACCAGGTGGCCAAGTACGCCAAGGAGAACCTCAAGCGCAAGCGCCCGGACATCCAGATCGTGGGCGACGACCTGCACCCTTTGGCGCAGGTGCGTGACTTTGCCCCGTATGTGGCCAAGATCAAGGCTTCGGGTGCCGACACCGTGATCACCGGCAACTGGGGCTCAGACCTCGCGCTGCTGGTGAAAGCCGCCAACGACGCCGGCCTGACCGCCAAGTTCTACACCTACTACGCCAACTTTGGCGGCACGCCCACCGCGCTGGGCAAGGTGGCTGACGGCCGCGTCTACCAGATCGGCTACGGCCATTACAACCTGGGTGGACTGAACGGTCAGCTCGTGGCCGAGTTCAAGAAGCGTTTCAACGACGACTACTACTCGGCGGCGACCTACTCGGGTCTGCAGATGTTGTCGATCGCCATGGCCAATGCCAAGTCGACCGACCCAGTCAAGGTGGCGTATGCGATGGAAGGCTTGAAGTTCAAGACCTTCAACGGCGACGTCGAGATGCGCAAGACCGACCACCAATTGCAGCAGACCCTGTACCTGGCCAAGTGGGCGCAAGTGGATGCGAAGAACCCGTACAACGTCGAAGGCACGGGCATGACTTTTGTGCCGGTCAAGCAGTTTGACGCCTACGTGGCCAGCACGCCCACGTCCTGCCAGATGAAGCGCCCTTCTTGATGTGAGGACGCCAGAGGGCATGCGGTGGCGCTGGGGCGTACTGCATGCCCTTTTTTTGACCTGATCGTGCTGCCGGCGCCGGCCGGCGAGACGACACCTGCGGGCCTGTCATGGAAACGTTTTTTGTCTTCGCCCTCAACGGGCTCAGCTACGGGCTGCTGCTGTTCATGCTCAGTTCTGGCCTGACGCTCATTTTCAGCATGATGGGCGTGCTGAACTTTGCGCACACCAGCTTCTACATGGTGGGCGCCTATTTCGCCTATGCGCTCACGGGCAGCATTGGCTTCTTTCCAGCCTTGATCGTGGCCCCGCTCTTGGTGGGCGCGCTGGGCGCGGCATTCGAGCGCTACTGTGTGCGCAAGGTGCACCCTTACGGACACGTTCCTGAGCTGCTGGTCACCTTTGGTCTGTCGTACGTGGTGCTGGAAGTCGTGCGCCTGATCTGGGGGCCGGCCAACGTGGATTACCGCGTGCCGGAGGCGCTCAGTGGGTCGCTGTTCACGCTGGCCAACATCCAGGGGCAGGGTTTGAGCTGGTTCGCGGGCGCTGGAGACGCGGCGATCTGCACGGCCGTGGGCAACTCCTGCACCCAGTTCCCGATGTACCGTGGCTTCATGGCGCTGGTGGCCCTGGCCATGCTGGTGGCTCTGTGGTTGCTGCTGACCCGCACCCGCATCGGTCTGATCATCCAGGCGGCGCTCACGCACCCCGAGATGACGCAGTCCCTGGGTCACAACGTGCCGCGCGTGATGATGGGGGTGTTCGGTGGCGGCTGCGCCCTGGCCGGGCTGGCCGGGGTCATCGGCGGCAATGCCTTCGTGACCGAGCCGAACATGGCGGCCTCCGTGGGCGCCATCATCTTTGTGGTGGTGGTCGTGGGCGGCATGGGATCGCTGGCTGGTGCCTTTCTGGCCTCCATCCTCATCGGCCTGATCCAGACCTTCGCCGTGGTGATTGACGTGTCGGCGGTGTCGGTGATGGAAAAGCTCGGCAGCCCGATCTCCCTGGAGAACTGGGCCTATCCCATTCTGAAGATCTCGGTGTCGCAGATGGCGCCGATCCTGCCCTATCTCCTGTTGGTGCTGATCCTCATCTTCCGACCCAAGGGCCTGCTGGGCACCCGCGAGGAGTAAACCGACCATGACTGACAAGATGTACACATTCCGCCCCGTCAATGTGGGCCGCATCGTGCTGTGGACCCTGTTCGCCCTGGTCTTGCTGGTGGCGCCCAAGGTGTTCACCAGCAGCCTGTCGATGACCATGCTCACGCAAATGGGCATCGCCATCATTGCCTGCCTGTCCTACAACATGCTGCTGGGGCAAGGCGGCATGCTGAGCTTTGGTCATGCGGTGTATTCGGGCCTGGGCTCGTTCGCCGCCATCCACGTGCTCAACAAGGTGGCCGATGGCGCCTGGAGCGTGCCCGTCAGCCTGCTGCCCTTGGTGGGGGGGCTGGCCGGTTTGCTGGTGGCGGCCCTGCTGGGCGCGTTGACCACCAAGAAGTCAGGCACCATCTTTGCCATGATCACGCTGGGCATTGGCGAGCTGGTGTTCTCGATGTCACTGATGCTGCCGGAGTTCTTCGGGGGTGAGGGCGGCATCGCCAGCAACCGCATGGTGGGCGAGCCCTTCATGGGCATCACCTTCGGACCCGAGACCGAGGTGTACTACCTGATCGCGGTCTACACCTTCGTGTGCACGGTGCTGATGTTTGCCTTCACGCACACGCCGCTGGGCCGCATGCTCAACGCCGTCCGCGACAACCCCGAGCGGGTCGAGTTCATCGGCTACGACACGCAGCGTGTGCGCTTTCTGGCCTTCATGATCGCGGGTTTCTTCGCTGGCATTGCCGGCGGCTTGTACACCATCAACTTCGAGATCGTGACGGCCGAGGTGGTGGGCGCACACCGCTCCGGCGCTTACCTGCTGTTCACCTTCCTGGGTGGCGCGCTGTTCTTCTTCGGTCCGATCATCGGCGCTGTGATGATGGTGCTGGCCACGGTGCTGCTGTCGGAGATGACCAAGGCCTGGCTGCTCTACCTGGGCATCTTCTTCCTGGTGATGGTGATGTACGCGCCGGGCGGCGTCTCGGGCTTGATCATGATGAACCTGCGTCTGGCCGCCTACGGGATGCTGCGCCGGCTCTGGACCTCGTACCTGGCGCTGGGCGGTGCCCTGTTGGTGGCGCTGACAGCGGTGGGTGTGATCGTGGAGATGGTTTATCACATCAAGCTCAACGAGGCCCTGGGGCCGGAGATGAGCTTCATGGGCGCGACGATCAACACCCAGGGGACCGATGCCTGGGTGGGGGCGGTGTTCCTGCTGATCACCGGCGTGGGCCTGTTCGAGCTGGTGCGACGTCAGTTCGTGCACCAGTGGGGGCAGATCCAGGAAGACATCGAAGCGGAGAACCTCCGCCAGCAATTGCATTGAAAGGCCAACCATGAGCGATCACAAAGCATCTGCACAAGGTCTGGCGCTGGAGTTGCGCAGCGTGCGCAAGTCGTTCGGCAAGACCGAAATCATTCGCGGGACCGAGCTGGCCATCAAGGCCGGCGAGCGCGTCGCCCTGATCGGCCCCAACGGGGCGGGCAAGTCCACCTTGTTCAACCTGATCAGCGGGCGTCTGCCCATCACCAGCGGCGAGATCCTCTTGCATGGCGAAGCCATCCACGGGATGAAGCCTTACGAGATCAACCGCCGCGGTCTGGCCCGCAGCTTCCAGGTGTCCAACCTGTTTCCGCGCCTGAGCGTGTTCGAGAACATCCGCTGCGCGGTGCTGTGGTCGATGGGGGAGCGTTACGCCTTCTGGCGTTTCCTCTCCAAGCTGGACGCGGTCAACCAGCGCGCCGAGGAGGTGCTGGACATGATCCGCCTGCGTCGCAAGCGCGATGTGCATGTCACGTCGCTGACCTACGCCGAGCAGCGTGCGCTGGAAGTGGGCGTGACCATTGCAGGCGGTGGCAACGTGATCTTGCTGGACGAGCCCACGGCGGGCATGAGCAAGTCGGAGACGGCGAACTTCGTGCGCATGATCCGTGAAGTCACGGAAGGCAAGACCTTGCTGACCGTGGAGCACGACATGGGTGTGGTGTTCGGCCTGGCCGACCGCATCGCGGTGCTGGTGTATGGCGAGGTGATCGCCTTCGACACGCCCGAGAACGTGCGGGCGAACGACCGGGTCAAAGAGGCGTATCTGGGCTCGGTGCTGGCCCAGAACCAGGCCGCCGAGGCAGGAGTCTGAGCATGCTGAACATTCACAACCTGCACGCGTTTTACGGCAAGAGCCACATCCTCCATGGCGTGGACCTGGAGGTCAACCCGGGCGAGATTGTCAGCCTGCTCGGCCGCAACGGCTCGGGGCGTTCCACCACCATCAAGGCCATCATGGGGCTGGTGGACGCGCAAGGCTCGGTCAAGTGGAACGACCAGGAGTTGCTGGGCCACAAGACCTACGACATTGCGCGCCACGGCCTGGGCTATGTGCCCGAGAGCCGCGATGTGTTCCCCAAGCTGACCGTGGAGCAGAACCTGCTGCTGGGGCAGAAGGGCGGCAAGAAGCCCGGGCGCTGGAGCTTGGACGACATGTACCAGATGTTCCCGCGCCTCAAAGAGCGCCAGCACACCGAGGCGGGCGTGATGTCGGGCGGGGAGCAGCAGATGCTGACCCTGTGCCGCACGCTGATGGGCGACCCTGACCTGATCATGATCGACGAGCCCACCGAAGGCTTGGCGCCCAAGATCGTGGAGCTGGTGGGCGAGTACCTCAAGGAGCTGCAAAAGCGCGGCCTGGCCGTGCTGCTGGTGGAGCAGAAGCTCACGATCGCTTTGGACATCTCACAGCGCTGCTACGTGATGGGCCACGGCGAGGTGGTGTTTCACGGTACGCCCGACGAGTTGCGGGCCGACCAGTACGTCCGCAAGGAGTGGCTGGAGGTCTGATTTTTGGTCCGCATGGCGGAATTTGCAGACTTTGTGGCCTGGGAGTTTCCCTGTGTTTGTGCGACACGGGGGACAAGCTCTGCCACAATCTTCGGATATTCTTACAAGAACTCTTGTCAGAATGAGTTGTCTGGTCGCCAGGCAGAGCGTGGTCGCCGCGTGAAGGTGGTGACGCGCGGCCTGCATCCGTCTATCAACGTCCCGAGATCGCCATGAGCACCACCTACCAAGTCAACGGCGGCGTCGCCGTCATCACCCTGAACAACCCCCCCGTCAACGGCCTGGGTCACAGCACCCGCGCCGGCATTTTTGAGGGTGTGAAGCAGGCCCAGGCTGACGCCAACGTGCAGGCGGTGGTGATCATCGGCGGTGGCAAGGTGTTCTGCGGTGGCGCAGACATTCGCGAATTCGGCACCCCGGCGGCGTTCGCCGATCCGGGCCTGCACACCGTCATTCAGGCGCTGGACGATTGCACCAAGCCGGTCGTCGCCGCCATCCACGGCGTGGTCATGGGCGGTGGCCTGGAGCTGGCGCTGGGCTGCCACTACCGTGTGATGGCCCCGGGCGTGCAGGTGGCCCTGCCTGAGGTGAACATCGGCCTGATCCCCGGTGGTGGTGGCACGCAGCGTCTGCCGCGCGTCCTGCCGGTCGAGATGGCCTTGCAGATGGTGACGAGCGGTGCCTCGGTGCCGAGCGACAAGCTGGCCAAGGTGCCCGGTCAACAGTTGATTGCCAAGCTCATCGAAGGTGATTTGCTCGCAGGGGCCCAGGCTTTTGCGCTGGAAGTGGCCGCAGTGCGCCCGCTGCCGCGTGTGCGTGACCTGCCTGTGCCGGTGGCCGCTGACGCCGGTCTGTTCGACCAGGCCCGCGCCGACATGGCCAAGGCCCGCCGCGGCCTGATCTCGCCGCAGCGCTGCATCGACGCCGTCGAGATCGCCACGCAGACTGACATCGACACCGGCATCCAGAAAGAGGTCGAGATCTTCCTGAACCTGATGGTGAGCCCGCAGGCAAAGGCCATGCAGCATGCCTTCTTTGGTGAGCGCGCCGCCAGCAAGATCCCAGATGTGCCCGACAACACCCCCACCCGCGAGGTAAAGAACGTCGCCGTGATCGGTGCCGGCACCATGGGCGGCGGCATCACCATGTGCTTCCTCAACGCTGGCATCCCGGTGAAACTGCTGGAGATGAAGCAAGAGGCCATCGACCGTGGCGTGGGTGTGATCCGCAAGAACTACGAAGCCCAGGTCGCCAAGGGCAAGCTGGCCCAGGACAAGTACGAGCAGCGCATGAGCCTGCTCACCACCACCCTGAGCTACGACGACATCGCCCAGGCCGACATGGTGATCGAAGCCGTGTTCGAGAACATGGAGGTCAAGGCCCAGGTGTTCACGAAGCTGGATGCCGTGATGAAGCCCGGTGCCATCCTGGCCTCCAACACCTCGACGCTGGACGTGGACAAGATCGCCGAAGTCACGAAGCGTCCGCAGGACGTGGTGGGCCTGCACTTCTTCAGCCCGGCCAATGTGATGCGCCTGCTGGAAGTGGTGCGCAGCAAGCACACCGCCAAGGACGTGATGGCGACCGTCATGCAGGTGGCCAAGAAGATCAAGAAGGTCGCGGTGGTGTCGGGCGTGTGCGACGGCTTCATTGGCAACCGGATGTTCGAGCAGTACGTGCGCCAGAGCTTCCAGCTGGTGGAAGAGGGCGCCACGGTGCCCCAGGTGGACAAGGCCGCCGAAGCCTTCGGCTTTGCCATGGGCCCCTTCCGCGTGGGCGACCTGGCCGGCAACGACATCGGCTTTGCCATCCGCAAGCGCCGTCGCGTCGAGCAGCCCGATGTGGTCTACAGCCCCGTGGGCGACGCCATTTGCGAGCTGGGCCGTTTCGGTCAGAAGGTGGGCAAGGGCTGGTACGACTACGAAGCCGGCAAGCGCGACCCGATCCCCTCGGCCGAGGTGCAAGCCTGCATCGACAAGGTGCGTGCTGACAAAGGCATCACCCCGCGCGCCATCAGTGACGAAGAGATCGTCAACCGCCTGGTGCTGGCCATGGTCAACGAGGGTGCACAGATTCTGGAAGAAGGCATTGCCTCCAAGGCGTCTGACATCGACATGGTCTACCTGACCGGCTACGGCTTCCCGCTGGCCTGGGGTGGCCCGATGCTGTACGCCGACCTGCTGGGTCTGCCCAAGGTGGTCGAGCTGATGAAGGGCTTCCAGGAGCTGCCCGGCGCCGACCAGGCTTTCTGGACGCCGGCGCCACGGCTGGCCCGTCTGGTGGCCGAAGGCAAGACCTTCACCGGTCAGGCCTGATCGCCCACGTCCTCATGGCTCTGACTGAGTAAGCATGAGCCACCACCGTGAGGGTCTGCAGGGCATGGGCCACGCAGACCCTTTTTGATCGCTCCGCGCAAAGGTGTCTGACATGTCCCACATCGAAACCCATCAGAACGGCCACATCCTGGAGATCAAGGTCAACCGGCCCGAGAAGCACAACGCGCTCTCGCCCGAGATGTACCGCGATCTGGCCCGTGCCTATGGCGAGCTCAGCCGCAACCCTGAGCTGCGCGTGGGCCTGCTGTACGGCGAGGGCGCGCATTTCACCTCCGGCGTCGAGCTGGACAAGTGGGCGCCCATCTTTGGCAACGGCAAGGGCTTTGAAGTGGGCGAGGGCGAGATCGATCCTTTCGGCCTGCAGGCCCAGCGTCACACCAAGCCGGTGGTGATGGCCGTGCAGGGCAACTGCTTCACCTGGGGCGTGGAGATCATGCTCAACACCGAGATCCGCGTGGCGGCCTCGGACACGCGCTTTGCCATGCTGGAAGTCAAGCGCGGCATCTTCCCCTGTGGGGGTGCCACCTTGCGCCTGCCGCGCCAGATGGGCTGGGGTGCGGCGCATCGCTACCTGCTGACGGGTGAGTTCTGGTATGCCGAGGAAGCCCTGCGCACCGGCCTGGTTCAGGAAGTGGTGGCGCCCGGTGAGCAGGTCAACAAGGCCCGCGAGATTGCCACGCAGATCGCCAAGGCGGCGCCGTTGGGCGTGCAAGGCGTGCTCAAGTCTACCCGCATGGCCTGGAACGAAGGCGAGGCAGAAGCCGCCCGCCATCTGTTTGTGGACCTGCTGCCCGTGATGCAGAGCGAGGACGCGGCCGAAGGTGTGCTGTCCTTCGTGCAACGTCGTGAAGCCGTGTTCAAGGGGCGCTGAGGCGCAACAGCTGAGCCTCTGCCTGGACACCGCGAGTTTTCGCTCAAACCCTGTTTGCTTGACCTGAACCGCATGCCATCATGACCCAACGTGCCACCCTCGACTTCCTTCTCTACGACTGGCTGAAAGCCGATGCCCTGTGTGAGCGCCCCCGCCACGCGGATCACAGCCGCGACACCTTCGATGCGGTGCTGGACCTGGGCGAGAAGATCGCCACCGAGCAGTTCGCTCCCATCAACCGCCTGACCGACCTGCAAGAGCCCGAGTTCGACGGCGAGCGTGTGCACCTGCCGGCCGAGACCCCGAAGGCTTTGAAGGCCTTCATCGACTCGGGACTGATGGCCGCAGCCAAGGATGTCGAGGTCGGTGGCATGCAGCTGCCCACCGTGGTCGAAATGGCGGCGATGAGTTTCTTCTTCAAGGCCAGCGTGGCCTTGGGCGGCTACCCGATGCTGACGCGCGGCAACGCCAACACCATCCTGGCGCACGGCACTCCCAAGCAAGTCGAGGTGTTTGCCAAGCCCGGTCTGGAAGGTCGCACCTTCGGCACCATGTGCCTGAGCGAGCCGCAGGCCGGCTCCAGCCTGTCGGACATCGCCACCAAGGCCGTGCCCGATATCGGCAGCGAAGCCCACGGCGCCACGCCCTGGCAGCAAGACCCGCTGGGTCCGCGCTTCCGCCTCAAGGGCAATAAGATGTGGATCTCGGGCGGTGAGCACGAGATGGGTGAGAACATCGTGCACCTGGTGCTGGCCAAGATTCCCGGCGAAGACGGCAAGACCATCCCCGGCGTGAAGGGCATTTCGCTCTTCATCGTGCCGCGCAAGCTGGTGCAGGCTGACGGCACCATCACCGAGCAGCGCAACGACGTCTCACTGGCGGGCCTGAACCACAAGTGCGGCTACCGCGGCACCGTCAACACCCTGCTGAACTTTGGCGAAGGCAAGTTTCCGGTGCACGGCCAGGCCGGCGCCGTGGGCTACCTGATCGGCAAGCCCGGTGAGGGCCTCAAGTGCATGTTCACGCTGATGAACGAGGCCCGCATTGGCGTGGGCCTGGGTGCGACCATGCTGGGCTATGCCGGCTATGAAGCCTCGCTGGCCTACGCCAAGGATCGTCCGCAAGGCCGTGCCATGACCGCGGCCGGCAAGGACGCCAGCAGCCCGCAGATCCCCATCATTCAGCATACCGACGTCAAGCGCATGCTGATGATGCAGAAGAGCGTGGTCGAAGGCGGTCTGGCCTTGGGCTTGCTGTGTGCGCAGTTGGTGGACGACGAGCAGACCGGCACCGAGGCCGAAGCCGAGAAGGCGCACCTGCTGCTGGAGCTGCTGACCCCGATTGCCAAGAGCTGGCCCAGCGAATGGGCTCTGGAGGCCAACAGCCAGGCCATCCAGGTGCTGGGCGGTGCGGGCTACACCCGCGACTTCCCTGTCGAGCAATACTGGCGCGACAACCGCCTCAACATGATCCACGAAGGCACCCACGGCATCCAGGGTATGGACCTGCTGGGCCGCAAGGTGGTCATGAACGGTGGCAAGGCCCTGGCCGTGCTGGCCGAGCGCATCAGCGAAACCATCCAGAAGGCCGGCCACATCGAAGGCCTGGCACTGCACGCCAATGCCCTGGCTGGTGCGCTGCAAAAGGTGGGCGCGGCCACCAAGGCCGCGTGGAGCACTGGCCAGCCTGAAGAGGCCCTGGCCAACGCCACGCTGTACCTGCAGGCTTTCGGTCACACCGTGCTGGCCTGGATCTGGCTGGAGCTGGCCATCGCTGCGCAGGCCGCCCAAGCCAAGGGCACATGGGACCAAGGACCTCTGGGCGTCGGTTTCCTGCAAGGCAAGCGCGCTGCGGCAGACTACTTCTTTGCCTACGAGTTGCCCAAGATCGACGCCTGGCTGGGCGTGGTCTCGCGCCGCGACCTGACCTGTGCCCAGGCCCAGGCCGACTGGTTCTGAACCACGACACCGACTGCGCAACGCACACGAAAGAAGCCCATCATGATGAAGCACATCGTTCTGTTCACCCTTAAGGACCCGGCCAACGCGCCCAAGGTCAAGGCCTTGCTCGACAGCTGCAAGGACATCGTCCCCGGCATCCTCGAGTTCGAGGTGGGCATCAAGACCGAGGGCCTGGAAGCCACGGCCGACGTCGTGCTGGTCTCCAGCTTTGACGATGCAGCGGCCCTCGCGGCCTACCAGCAACATCCCCACCACCAGGGCGTCATCGCCCCGCTCCGCGAAATGGCATCGGGCCGCCATGTGCTCGATTACGTCTGCTGACCCTGACGACTGCCCCTTTTCATTGAAAGACCACCGCATGAGCGAAGCCCGCACCATCCAGAACCTGTTCGACCTCACGGGCAAGAAGGCCCTCATCACCGGCGGCTCCCGCGGCCTGGGCCTGCAGATGGCACAGGCCCTCGGCGAGGCCGGCGCCAAGGTCGTCATCAGCTCGCGCAAGGCGGCTGACTTGGAAGAGGCCGTGATGGCCCTGCAGGACCGTGGCATCGACGCCCGCTGGATTGCCGCGGATGCCGGCAAGCCCGAGGACATCCAGCGCCTGGCCGACGAAACCCTGGAGCGTGTGGGCGACGTGGACATTCTCGTCAACAACGCCGGCGCCACCTGGGGTGCGCCCGCACAGGACCACCCGCTGGACGCCTGGGACAAGGTGATGAACCTGAACGTGCGCGGCTACTTCCTGCTGTCGCAGGCCATTGCCAAGGCCAGCATGATCCCGCGCAAGCAGGGCCGCATCATCAACGTGGCCTCCATTGCGGGCCTGGGCGGCAACCCGGCCTTCATGCAGACCATTGCCTACAACACCAGCAAGGGGGCGGTGGTCAACTTCACCCGTGCACTGGCCTGTGAATGGGGGCACCTGGGCATCCGCGTCAACGCCATCGCCCCGGGCTTCTTCCCCAGCAAGATGACCGCCGGCCTCCTCGGTGCGGTCGGCGAGGAGAACATGGCCAGCCATGCGCCCCTGCTGCGTCTGGGCGACGACGAAGACCTGAAGGGGGCCGCGCTGCTGTTTGCCTCCGAGGCTGGCAAACACATCACCGGCCAGATCCTGGCGGTGGACGGGGGCGTCAGTGCCCTCGTGGGTTGAGTCGAGGGTACGTCGGACATGGCCATTCCCTTTGCCTTCCGCATCCCCTTCGTCGAAGGCATCGGGTGCGAGCTGCAGCGTTTTGAGGGCGGTCACGCCGAGGTCTCGCTCACGCTCAACGAGAACCACACCAACTCCTTCGGCGTCGCCCATGGCGGCCTGATGATGACCCTGCTCGACGTGGCCATGGCGCACGCGGCCCGCAGCCTGCGCCTGGATGCCCAAGGGCAAAGCCCCGGCGCGGTCACCATCGAGATGAAGACCAGCTTCACTCGACCGGGCATCGGGCGCATCCGGGCGCTGGGCAGCGTGCTGCACAGCACCGCCACCCTGGTGTTTTGCGAGGGCAAGGTCTTCGACGCACACGACCGGCTGTGCGCCCACGCCACCGGCACATTCAAGTATCTGCGCGACATCCCCAAATCCCGGCCTGCAGCCGGCTCACCCGATGAGCCTCATCTGCAAGGCCCCGGTTCCGATTGATGTGACACCCACCCCAAGAAAGGTTTGTCCCATGAGCCAAGTCAACGAACAAATCCTGCTGGTATCCCGTCCGCAGGGCGAAGCCAGTGTCGACAACTTCAAGCTGGTGCAGACCCCGCTGCCCTCGGCCGATGAGCTGAGCGACGGCCAGGTGCTGGTGCGCCATCACTACCTCTCGCTCGACCCCTATATGCGCGGTCGCATGAACGACAGCAAGAGCTACGCCGAGCCTCAACCTCTGAACAGCGTGATGCTCGGCGGCACGGTGGGCGAGGTGCTGATCAGCAAGCATCCCAAGTTCGCCGTCGGCGACAAGGTGGTGGGCATGGGCGGCTGGCAAACCCACAGCGTGGTCGACGCCACCCAGCGTGGCGCGCTCACCAAGGTGGACACCACCCACATCCCGCTGTCCGCCTACCTGGGAGCGGTGGGCATGCCGGGCGTGACCGGCTGGTACGGCCTGGTCAAGATCATCGCCCCCAAGGCGGGTGAAACCGTGGTGGTCAGTGCCGCCAGCGGCGCTGTAGGCAGCGTGGTGGGCCAGTTGGCCAAGGCGCGCGGCTGCCGTGTCGTGGGCGTGGCCGGTGGTGCCGACAAGTGCGATTACGTGGTCAAGGAACTGGGCTTTGATGCCTGCGTGGACTACAAGGCCAACCCCGACCCCAAGAGCTTCTACAAGGCTCTCAAGGACGCGACGCCCAACGGTATCGACGGCTACTTTGAGAACGTGGGCGGCATGATCCTGGACGCGGTGCTGCTGCGCATGAACGCCTTTGGCCGCATCGCCATGTGCGGGATGATCGCCGGCTACAACGGCGAGCCCACCCCGATGCAGAACCCGGCCCTGATCCTGGTCAACCGCCTCAAAGTCGAGGGTTTTATTGTGAGCGAACACCCCGAAGTGTGGCCCGATGCCGTGCAGGAACTGGGCACCATGGTGGCAGCCGGAAAGATGAAGTTCCGTGAGTCGGTGGCGCAAGGCATTGCCAGCGCGCCCGAGGCCTTCCTGGGCCTGCTCAAGGGCAAGAACTTTGGCAAACAACTGGTCAAACTGATCTGAACATTCAAACAAGGAGTACATACAGCATGACTCATCTGAATCTGCAACCGGGCCAGACGGCCGTGATCACGGGTGCCGCCAGCGGCTTTGGTCTGGAGCTGGCCCGATTGGGTGCCCAGAAGGGCCTCAACCTGGTGCTCACCGATGTCCAGCAGGAAGCCCTTGATGCGGTGGTGGCCGAGCTGACCGCCGCTGGTGCCCAGGTGGCGGCCCTGCGCGGTGACGTTTCTCGTGGTGAGGACATTCAGGCCCTGGCCGATATGTGCCTGGAGCGTTTTGGCGTGCCCCACATTGTCATCAACAACGCCGGTGTGGCCTATGGCGGCCTGATCTGGGAAGCCGGTCCACGCGACTGGGAGTGGGTGTTGGGCGTCAACCTGTGGGGCGTCATTCACGGTGTGCGCGTCTTCACGCCGCTGATGCTGGCCGAAGCACGCAAGAACCCCAACTACCAAGGACACATCGTCAACGTGGCCTCCATGGCCGGGATGCTGAACTCGCCCAACCTGGGCGTCTACAACGTCAGCAAGCACGCCGTGGTGAGCCTGTCCGAGACCCTGTACCAGGACCTGGCCCTCGTCACCGACCAGGTGCACGCCTCGGTGCTGTGCCCATACTTCGTGCCCACCGGCATCCACCAGTCGCACCGCAACCGCCCGGTCGAGCTGCGCACCGACGCCAAGCCCACAGCCAGCCAGCTGATTGGCCAGGCCATGAGCGCCAAGGCCGTGACGTCCGGCAAGGTGACCGCCACCGACACAGCTGTCTTGGTGTTCAACGCCATCAAGGCCAACCAGTTCTACGTCTACACCCATCCCAAGGCCATTGGCATGGTGCAGGTGCGCATGGAAGACGTGATGCAGGCGCGCAACCCGACTGACCCGTTTGCGGGCAAGCCGGAAATTGGTGCTCAGCTGAAGACCGCTTTGCGCGAAGCCCTCGCCAAAGAGGACTGAACAGCGCCGCAGATCAGCTGCTGCGGGCGTCCTGTTCACGGTGACGTGACAGGACGACCCCGCGGGCCGCAAAACGCTTGACCAACTGCTCCACGCAGTACACCGAGCGGTGCTGGCCGCCGGTGCAGCCCATGGCCACGGTCACGTAGCTGCGCTGGTCGCTCTCCAGCGTGGGCAGCCAGCGCAGCAAGAACGCTTCGATCTGTGCGAGCAGCTCGGCCGATTCTGGCTGGGCGTCCAGGTAGTCGATGACGGGTTGATCACGCCCGGTCAGCGGCTTGAGCTCCTTCAGGTAGAAGGGGTTGGGCAGCATGCGCACATCGAAGACGAAGTCGGCGTCCATCGGCACGCCGTGCTTGTACGCGAACGACTCGAACACCAGGGTCAGGGCAGCCGGCTCGGCACCCACGATGTGGCGAACCCAGGTGCGTAGCTGCGCCGGACGCAGCAGGCTGGTGTCGATCACGGTGGACACCTCACGCAGCGGGCCCAGCAGTTCGCGCTCCATGGTGATGGTGTCGATGAGGGCGTGTGTGGCTTCGTCGGCGGCCAACTGACCTTGGTCACTGGCACGTCGACGCGGTGCCTCGGCCGGCGCTTGCGGGCGCAGCTTCAGCAAGGGGTGAGGTCGCCGCGTTTCAGAAAAGCGCCGCACCAGCGTGTCGGTGCTGGCATCCAGGAACACCGAACGCACCTTCAGTCCCTCTTGCCGCAGGGTGTCGAGCACGGGCTTGAGGTGGGGCAGGGAGTCCACGCTGCGCACATCCATGGCCACCGCGATGCGGCGCTTCAACTCGGGCGGACGTTGCACTTCCAGGTCGACCAGGCCGCGCAGCAATTCAGGGGGCAGGTTGTCCACGCAGAAGTAGCCCGCGTCTTCCAGTGCATTGAGCGCCACGGATTTGCCTGAGCCGGAGATCCCCGTCAGCAACACGATGTCGAGCTGGCTCATGCGGCCTCCTTGCGGCGTCGAGATGGCTTGCTTGCTGCAGGCGCGGCAGCATCGGCGTCTTGGGCATCCTGAGCGTGGGCCGTGGTGAGCATGGCCTGCGCATGGGCGCGACTGGTGTCAGTGATCTGGCCGCCCAGCATGCGGGCGATTTCGGTGGTGCGCACGTCATCGCGCACCTCGCGGATGTTGCTGGTGGTCTGGCCCTCGTGCACTGCTTTGGCCACCACCAGATGCTGGTGCGCACAGGCGGCAACCTGCGCCAGGTGGGTCACGGCCATGACCTGCCGGTCGCGACCCAGGCGCTGCATCAGGCGGCCCACGGTGTCGGCCACCGCCCCGCCCACGCCCGAATCGATCTCATCGAAGATGAGGGTGCCGACCTGGCTGCGCTCGTCGCTCCGCTGCGAGGTGGTGACGGCAATGGCCAGCGCCAGGCGCGACAGCTCGCCACCCGAGGCCACTTTGCCCAGTGGGCGCGGTGTGCTGCCGGCGTGTCCGGCCACCAGGAACTCGATGTTTTCCAGGCCAAACGCCTGGGGTTCACTTTGCGCGGTGAGCGCCACCTCGAAGCGGCCACCTTTCATGCCCAGTTCCTGCATGGCCTCGGTCACGGCCTGAGACAGCGCCGGGGCCGCCGCGCTGCGCTGGCGGCTCACGGTTTGCGCCACCTTCAACCAGGCTTGGTGAGCGGCTTGGGCGTCGCGCTCCAGCTTGTCCAGATCGCTCGCAGCGTCCAGCTTCGCCAGCTCGTCGCGCCAACTCTGCAGCAGCTCCGGCAGCTCGGGGGCAGCGCGGCGATAGCGGCGCGCCAGGCTCATCCACATCGACATGCGGCCATCCAGTTCGGCCAGCCGGTCGGGGTCGAGTTCGGTGTGGTGCAAGGCGCTGTTGAGGCTGCGGGCGGCATCCTGCAGTTGCGCCTGGGCTTCGCGCAGCACCTCCAGGGCGTTGCCCAGGTGCGGCTCCACCGAGGCCACGTCTTCCAGCGCGTCGATGGCGCGGGCGGTCAGGCTCTCGGCACTGTCATCGGTCTCGGAGACGGCGTCCAGCGCCCGGCGGGCAGCATCCAGAATGGCCTGGCCGTGGCTCAGGCGGCTGTGCTCGGTGTTGAGCGTGTCCCACTCGTCGGCCTGCGGGTTGAGCTTGTCCAGCTCGCCAATCTGCCACTGCAGGCGCTCGCGTTCGCGCTCCAGATCGGCCTGCTGGCCGCGGGCCTCGTCCAGGCGCCGGGCGGCGTCGCGGCGGGCCATCCAGGCGGCTTGCAGCGCGGGGGTGTCCACGCCGGCTTGCGCATCCACCAGAGCGCGCACGGCGTCGGCACGGGTGAGGCTTTGCCAGGCGTGCTGGCCGTGGATGTCGACCAGGTGCTCGCCCAGTTCGCGCAGTTGCGTGGCCGTGGCGGGTGAGCCGTTGATCCAGGCGCGGCTCTTGCCTTGGGCGTCCACCACGCGGCGCAGCAGCAGTGGGGCGCCGGGCTCCAGGTTGTCAAAGCCCGCTTCTTCCAGCCAGGGCGCCAGCAGGGCGGCCAGTTGCGCCGAGGGTTCGAACTCGGCGGTGATGTCGGCTCGCGCCGCGCCTTCGCGCACCACCCCGGCGTCGCCACGGCTGCCCAAGGCAAGCTGCAAGGCGTCGATCAGAATGGACTTGCCCGCGCCCGTCTCGCCTGTCAGCGCGGTGAAGCCGCCGCCCAGGTCCACTTCCAGGCTGGTCACGATGACGAAATCACGCAGGGTCAGGCGACGCAGCATGGTGTTAACTCACTCCTTCATTCCAGCGCAGTTTGCGGCGCAAGGTCGCGTAGTAGCTCCAGCCCTTGGGGTGCAGGAAGCGCACCTGGTGGTCCGAGCGGCGCACGATCACGCGGTCGCCGTGCAGCAGGCTGGCCAGGCTTTGCATGTCGAAGTTCATGCCCGCATCCTTGCCGGCCACGATCTCGATGGTGATGGTGACGTCGTCCGACACCACCAGCGGCCTGTTAGACAGGGTGTGCGAGGCAATCGGCACGATCACCCAGCCGCCCACACCGGGGTGCATGATGGGGCCACCGGCCGACATCGCATAGGCGGTCGAACCCGTGGGCGAGGACACCAGCAGGCCGTCGGCGCGGTAGTTTGCAACGAACTGGCCGTCGATCTCGGCACGCAGCTCGACCATGCTGGCGGTGGCGCCACGACTCACCAGCACCTCATTGATGGCAAAGCCTTCGTAGATGGTCTCGAAGCCATCGCCCCGGATCGGGCGCAGCACGGCACCGGCCAGCATGGCGCGGCGCTCTTCTTCGTACTCCCCGCGCAGCATCAGGGGCAGGGTGGTGCCTACGTCTTTCAGGGGCAGGTCGGTGATGAAGCCCAGGCGGCCCTGGTTGATCCCGATCAGCGGGATGTTGAAGGGGGCCAGTTCGCGGGCGATGGCAAGCATGGTGCCGTCTCCGCCCAGGACCACGGCCACGTCGCATTGCTGACCGATCTCCTTGATGTTCAAGGCCGGGTACTCGGTCATGCCGGTGTTGAGAGCGGTCTCGCTCTCCAGCGACACGTCCAGGCCAGCGCGGGCCAGCAGATGCGCCACATCTTCCAGGATCGGGCGGATGCCGCGGGCCTGGTATTTGCCCACCAGGGCGGCGTGACGGAAGCGACAGGAAGGCGAACTCGGCATGCGAAGAATTACACCACAGCGGATGTGACAAATTAGGTCATTCCCCTGAGCGGGCGGCGTCAAACACGCGGCCCAGAACTAGAATGAGACACCCATGCTGGATGACCGTGCCAAGATCCTGTTGAAAGCGCTGGTCGAGCGCTACATTGCCGATGGCCAACCTGTTGGCTCTCGCACCTTGTCACGCGCGTCGGGCCTGGACTTGTCGGCAGCCACCATCCGCAACGTCATGGCCGACCTGGAAGAGCTGGGCCTGATCGTCAGCCCCCACACCTCGGCCGGCCGCGTTCCCACTCCTAAGGGCTACCGCCTGTTTGTGGACACGATGCTGACTGCTCGCCCTCAGGGCATGGGTGAACTGAGCAGCGAGGCGCACGGGCAGTTGCAACCCGACCAGCCGCAGCGCGTCATCGCCAATGCGGCCAACCTCCTCTCCAGCCTTTCGCACTTTGTGGGCGTGGTCACGGCGCCGCGCAAGGCCTCGGTGTTCCGACACATTGAGTTTTTGCGCCTGGGTGACAAGCGCGTGCTGGTGATCCTGGTTTCGCCCGATGGCGATGTGCAAAACCGCGTCATCTTCACCGCCGACGACTTCAGCCAGTCGCAACTGGTGGAAGCCAGCAACATCCTCAACGCCCATTACTCGGGGCTGACCATTGAAGAGATGCGCGAGCGTCTGCGCTCTGAAGTCGATCAGTTGCGCGGCGACATCGCCACCCTGATGCAGGCGGCGGTGCAGGCTGGTGGCGAGGCCCTGGCCGAAAGCAGCGACCAGTTGGTGTTGTCGGGCGAGCGCAACCTGCTGACGGTGGAAGACTTCTCGCACGACCTGGGCTCGCTGCGCCGCATGTTCGACTTGTTCGAGCAGAAGACGCAGTTGATGCGCCTGCTCGATGGCTCCAGCCGCGCCGATGGCGTGCGCATCTACATTGGGGGCGAGAGCCAGGTGGTGCCGTTCGAGGAACTGTCGGTGGTCTCGGCCCCGTATGAGATCCACGGCCAGGTGGTCGGCACGCTGGGCGTGATCGGTCCCACCCGCATGGCCTACGACCGCATGATCCAGATCGTGGACATCACTTCGCGGCTGGTCAGCAACGCGCTGAGCCAGAAGTAAGCACGACGCCGGCGCGTTCGCTCGAGGTGGGCTCAGGGCTCGTTCAGGGCGCCGGGTTGGGATAGCGCTGGTGGATGGCCTCGATGCCTTCGAGCACCTCGGGCGACAGCGTCACAGTCAGGCTGTCGATGTTGCTGCGCAGTTGCGCCAGCGAGGTCGCGCCGATGATGTTGCTGGTGACGAAGGCACGGCTGTTGACGAAGGCCAGCGCGCCCTGCGCCGGGTCGATGCCGTGGCGGCGGAACAGGCTCACATACTCGTAGGTGGCGCGTTCGGCGTTGTCGTTGCTGTAGCGGCTGAAGCGCTCGAACAGGCTGAGGCGGCCGCCCTCGGGGCGTTGCCCGGCCAGGTACTTGCCACTCAAGACGCCAAAGCCCAGCGGCGAGTAAGCCAGCAGCCCCACGTCTTCACGCAAGGACATCTCGGCCAGGCCGATTTCAAAGCTGCGGTTGAGCAGGCTGTAGGGGTTCTGGATGCTGGCGACGCGGGGCAGGGCGCGGGCCTCGGCCAGGTGCAAAAAGCGGCTCAGGCCCCAAGGGGTTTCGTTGGAGACAGCCACGTGCCGGATCTTGCCGGCCTGCACCAGCTCTTGCAGCGCGGCCAGCGTTTCTGCGATCGGCGTGGTCTCTTCTTCTTTGACGTGGCTGAAGCCGAGCTGGCCGAAGGTGTTGGTGGAGCGGTCGGGCCAGTGCAACTGGTACAGGTCGATGTGGTCTGTCTGCAGGCGCTGCAGGCTCAGGTTGACCGCTTCGAACAGGTTCTCGCGGGTGTGCAGCAGGCGGCCGCCCCGCACATGGCTGGGGCGTGCGGCCTGGCGGGCGGGGCCGGTGGCCTTGGTGGCCAGGATGATTTCGTGGCGCCGGCCCGTCTTGCGCAGCCAGGTGCCGATGTACTGCTCGGTGCGGCCCTGGGTGTCAGGGCGGGGCGGCACCGGGTACATTTCGGCGGTGTCGATCAGGTTGATGCCGGCGTCCAGCGCGAAGTCGAGTTGCGCATGGGCTTCGGCCTCGGTGTTTTGCTCACCCCAGGTCATGGTGCCCAGTGCGATGGCACTCACGTTGAGGCCGGTGCGGCCAAGGGGGCGGTATTGCATGGGGGGCTCCAGGGGGATGAGGACAGGGGTGAGTCTTCATCGTAGGCCATGCTGGAAATCCGAGGCGGGGGCGCTGGTTTCGAGGGAGGTGGGGCAGCAATGGGCACGCGGGCAGGCCCTACAATCGCGGATTCCTTGTTGTGCAAGGCAGGGGGCCGTTAGCTCAGTTGGTTAGAGCAGAGGACTCATAATCCTTTGGTCGTTGGTTCAAGTCCAACACGGCCTACCAAATTGAGAAAACCAACCTCTTTCGGGGGTTGGTTTTTTTTGTTGGCGTCGCAGGTCGCCGCTGTGGGTCAAGATGGTTGGTGACGATGGTGACGATGGTGTCGAAGTGGTTTCGATCTCTCCTGCTGGTCGTCGCCTTTGCGGCGGGCCCGGCACTGGCCGATGAGGCGCAGCTCTGGTTCAACGCAGGGAGGCCAACGGCCGAAGCCCGGCAGGCGGTTGACAGCCTGCTGTCTGCTGCCGACGAGGGCCTGAACCCTGCTGACTACCAGGCAGCTCTGCTGGACGCGCAGTTGAGCGCCGCTCAGCAAGGGGCGGTGCTGTCCGATGCGGAGTCGGGAGCGCTGGATGCCGCGCTGACGTCGGCACTCCAACGCTACCTGACTGACCTGCACAACGGGCGGATCGACCCACGCCAGATTCACGCCGACTTTGACGTGCCACTGCATGCGCCGTTTGATGCCAACGCCTTCGTGCGTGAGGCCGTTGCCGGGCGTCGCCTATCCGAAGCCCTGCGCGAAGTGGTGCCTCGATTGCCGATGTACCGTGAGTTGCGCCAGGCGCTGGCCCAATACCGGGCGCTGGCCGATCATCCCGCCTGGCAGGCGCCTCTGCCGCCCTTGCCGCGCCGCAAGCTGGAGACAGGGCAGGCCTATGCGGGCCTGGTGCAACTGGCGCAGCGCCTGGAAGCCCTGGGCGACCTCCCTGTCGGGACGCCCGTGCCTGAGCGTTTCGGCGGCTTGCTGCTGACGGGCTTGCAGGCGTTTCAGGCGCGCCATGGCCTGGCACCCGATGGCGTGCTGGGCCGTGGCACGCTGCAACAACTGAACGTGACACCTGCCGAGCGCGTGCGGCAGATTGAGCTGTCTCTGGAGCGACTGCGCTGGACACCATTGTTGAATGCGCCGCGCATGATCGTCGTCAATGTGCCGGAGTTCGTCTTGCGTGCATATGAGGTGCGAGATGAGCAGGTGAATGTTCAGTTGACGATGAGGGTGATCGTGGGCAAGGCGCTGGACACCCACACGCCGCTGTTCGATGCAGACATGCGCTACATCGAGTTCAGTCCTTACTGGAACGTGCCGCCATCGATCGCCCGCGCGGAAACCGTGCCCAAGATCCGGCGCGATCCTGCCTATTTCCGGGAGCAGGGCTTTGAGTTTGTGACGCCCAGTGGTCAGGCGGTCACCACCTTGGCGCCAGCGCACTTGGATGCCGTCCTTCACGGGGGTTGGCGCATTCGGCAACGGCCCGGCCCCCAGAATGCCCTCGGCGACATCAAGTTCGTTTTCCCGAACCACGACAACATCTACCTCCACCACACCCCGGCTCCGCAGCTGTTTGAGCGCGAACGGCGCGATTACAGCCACGGCTGCATCCGCGTCCAGGAACCGGTCGCCTTGGCCCGGTTTGTCCTGCAGGAGGAGCCCGACTGGACCGAGGATCGCATTCGTGAGGCCATGGAAAAGGGCGAATCCCGCACGTTGCGTCTGAAGCAGCCCCTGCGGGTGCTGATCGCGTACAGCACGGTGGTCGTCAAGAGCGGCCGGGTCTTTTTCTACCCCGACCTGTACGGACACGATGCGATGCTGGATCAGGCGCTACGCGAGCGTTCCACGGGATTGCCCCCACTGCCTCAGCCGAAAATGGAAGCAGAATAAAATTCGCTTTTGACGATCTGAGATGCCTGTGTCGCTGCCCCATCCTGCCCGTCGACGGTTCATGCTCCGCACTGCTCAGGTGGCGGTGACGGGCATTGCCGCGCCCTTGCTGCCTCGGCAGGCCCTGGCGGCCGGGGCTGGCGCGCGCAGTCTGGCTCTGGACCACACCCACACCGGCGAGAAGCTGGCCCTGGTGTACGCAGAGGACGCGCAGTACGTGCCCGATGCCTTGGCCTCATTGAACCATTTCTTGCGCGACCACTACTCGGGTGATGTGGGTGTGATCGATCCGACCTTGTTCGACCTGTTGCACCGGGTCAAGCTCGAGTTGGGTGTCTCACAGTCCTTCGAGGTGATCTCCGGTTACCGCTGCCCCACCACCAATGAGTCGCTGCGCACCACGCGCAGTGGCGGGGTCGCTCGACGCAGCCTGCACATGGATGGCAAAGCCATCGACATCCGTTTGCCGGGGGTGCCGCTCAGCGAGTTGCGTGATGTGGCCTTGTCGCTGCGGGCGGGAGGCGTCGGCTACTACCCTAGCGAGCAATTCGTGCATGTCGATACCGGCCGGGTGCGCAGCTGGCAGGGCTGAGCTCTTGGCTCTCACGCCGTGAATGCGCTGGTATCGCCGGGGCGACGCAGCATCTTGTTGACCTCGTCCAGGTGCATCTCTTCGGTCACGATCAGTTCGCGGGCATATTCCTCCAGCAACACCGAGTGCCCTTCCGCGATCTTGAGCAATTCGTAGTAGGTCGTCAGGGCATTTTTCTCATGTGCCAGGCTCTCGCGCAGGATGTCGCCAATGTCGTGCTTGGCTGTCTCCAGCAAGGGGCCGATTTTCAGGGAGGGGTGGCCTCCCAGCAGCGTCACCAGCTCACCGGCTCTGTGGGCATGGACCAAGCTCTCATCGGCATTGCCCTTCATCCACGACACGATCGGGATACGGTTGAACCCATAGACCATGAGCGAGTAGTGGGTGTACTTCACCACGCCCGCGAGTTCAAGTTCCATGATGCGGTTGAGGGCATCGATGGCTGCTTTGTTCTTGGCGTCTTCCATGGTGTTTCCTTTCGAGGAGCGGCAAACGCGACGGCGCTGTGCAGCCGTTTGATTTTCATTCCTTTCCGGGGCCATGTCCCCATTAACCATGGGACGCTCGCAGCGTTTCGTGCACAGAGGGCGGGGCCAAGTGGCCCTTTGCCCCTCGCGCCGTTCGTCCTCAGCTCACCACAGGCGTCAACGCGTCTTCCGTCACAAAGTCGGTGTACCAGGCGTCCACCAGTTCGCTGACGCGGGCCGAGGCCACGTCCGAGCGGGCGCGCAGCCATTCGATCAGGGCGGTGCGGTCTTCGGCCGAGACGCTGCCGCGTTCGGACTTGGTGATGAAGCCGCCGTTGGCCCAGCCGCCGAATTCGAGGCCTTTGGGTTCGATCACTTCTTCCAGCAAGGCGTCGACGAACACTTCTTCGCGGGCGCCGTCTTTCAGCTGGGTTTTGAAGGCAAAACCGAATTCTTGAAATTCGCCGACGTGCAGTTTCTTGCGTTGGCGACGGCTGCGGTGTTTGGTCATGGGGGGCTCCGATAAAGTGATCTGGTCAAGCGACCAGGAAGGCCGAGTATCGCCCACGCATCGCCGGGACCGATACCACCATCGGCGCCGCTGGCTTTTGCATCTGGCGATGTCTGGCTACTATATTGGCCCACAAATCAAATCAATCGGGGTTCATCATGGCAGAGCAGCGCTATCAGCACGAGATGCGACGAACGATCGACAGGGCTTTGCAGTTGCTGGAGAAGGGCGAGTTGACCTGGCGTTCGGCCGCACAGTGGTTTGACGCGTACAAGGTGCCGTTTGCAGTCACCTGCCGGGTGCTGATACCTTACGCCAAAAGGTAGAGTTAGCCTGGATGTGTGCTGGCGCGCCAGTGGGGCGTGCACTTTCACCACGTCTGTCGCGGCTGAGATGCGATCTCCTGCACGACATTGCACTATTTCCACGTTCATCCGTTCCACCAACTGGCCGATCAGGTAAATTGATTCGGCTGAATTGAACGCAGAACGGAATGACAACATGAAGCTGGACGACATTCGGGTGGCCCCCAAGCTCTGGGGCACCATCATGGGTTTGCTGATCGTGATGTTGGCTGCCGCAGCCTTCACGCAGAACCGCGCAAGCGTGGCGATGCTCACGGCGCTCGGAGAGGTGGAGCGCAACGAGGAGGCCATCACGCGAGCGGTGCGCTGGCAGGGCCTGACCGAGGTGGTGATGGCACGGACCACGGCGGCGATCAATGTGTCCACCGAGGCCACCTACAAGCAATTGGGCGAGCGCTCGGCGGCCGATTCGGCGAAAATCAACGAGATCCAGCGTGCCGTTCAGGAGAGCCTGAGCAGCGACGCTGACAAGCAGGGCTACGAGAAAGTGACACAAGCGCGTGCCGCAGCCGTGGCCGTGCTCAAGCAAGTCCCCCAGATCAAGGCGTCTGGTGACACTGCCGCCCTGCTGAAGCTCACTGAGGAGCAGTTCACACCGGCGGGCAATCAACTGTTGAGCGCGCTCAACGACTTTGTCAAGCTGCAGGAAAAGGAGCGTGACGAGGCCGTCGAGGTCATGCACGAAGCGCGCCGTAAGGTCGCCATCATGGGCGTGCTCGCTGCGGTCTTCTTGCTGGCTGTGGCCGTGGGCCTGACGCTGATCCTGATCCGCTCCATCGTGCACCCCTTGCAGCGGGTCATCACCGTGGCCAAGGCGATCAGCGAGGGCGACCTGACGCAGAACCTGAGCACCGATCGTCACGACGAGTTCGGCGACCTGCTCAAAGCTTTTGTCCAGATGAGCGAGCGCTTGCGCAGCTTGGTGTCCGAGGTGCGTTCGGGGGTGGATTCGGTGTCCACCGCGTCGACGGAAATTGCCAATGGCAACCAGGACCTTTCCTCGCGTACCGAGCAAACGGCCGCCAACCTCGAAGAGACCGCGGCCAGCATGGAGCAGTTGACCAGCAACGTGACCCAGTCGGCCGAGACGGCCCGCCAGGCCAACCAGCTCGCGCTGAACGCCACGCAGGCGGCCACGCGCGGTGGCGAGGTCATGGGCAATGTGGTGACCAGCATGCAGCACATCTCTGACAGCTCGCGCCGCATCTCCGACATCATCGGCGTCATCGATGGCATCGCCTTCCAGACCAACATCCTGGCCTTGAACGCGGCTGTGGAAGCCGCCCGGGCCGGTGAACAGGGGCGTGGTTTTGCGGTGGTGGCCAGTGAAGTGCGCAGCCTGGCGCACCGCAGTGCCGAGGCCGCCAAGGAGATCAAGACCTTGATCCAGCGCTCGGTGGAGAGCGTGGAGTCCGGCTCGCAACAGGTGAGCGACGCCGGGTCCGCCATGCAGGACATCGTGATGGGTGTGCAGCGGGTCGGCGACCTGATCGCCGAAATTTCGGCCGCCGCCAGCGAGCAGCAGCAAGGCATCAGCCAGGTCAACCAGGCCGTGGGCAACCTCGACCAGATGACGCAGCAGAATGCTGCCCTGGTGGAAGAGTCTGCCGCTGCCGCCAGTGCACTGAGCGATCAGGCCCGCAAGCTGGGCGAAGTGGTGTCGTTGTTCAAGGTCAGTGGTGGCGCCGCCACGCTGGCTGCCCCGGCCCTGTCGGCCGCCAAGCCAGTCAAGGCGGCTTCGCGCCCCGCGTTGGTGGTGCGTGCTGCGGCCAAGCCGGCCGTGGCTGCGGCATCGGCATCGGTGGCCGCGAAGGTTGAGCCGGCTGTCGTGGTGACACCGCAGGCGAAAGCGCCGGTGAAGCCCATGGCCGCGCCGACTCTGGCGCCAGCACGTCCTGCTGCGTCCAAAGCGGCGGCGGTGGTGGACGATCAGGACTGGGAAACCTTCTGATGTTTGGCGCCAGCGTCCGCTCAGCGATGGTCATGCTGGGCGCGCTGGCCGTGTCGGCCACCCTGTACGCGTGGCTGTCTTTTGAGGCTGAGGTTCGCAAGAGCCTCAGCCTCACTGTTTTCATCGGGGTACTCTGGCTGACCGAGGCCACGCTTCCCCATGCCCTGGTGTTCGGCGCCGGGCGCGCCACGCGATCGGACATGTTGCGCGCGGGCGGCGCGCTGGACCTGGCTTGCATCGCGCTCCTCACCCGATGGGCTTGGAGCCGGTTACCATGACTGGCATGCATGCCCCGACGCTCTTGCTGGTGGTGGTCATCGTCAGTTTTTCCTGGGCGGTGGCCTTGGCCTGTGTGGCCTGGCCGCGCAAGAAAGACCTGCTGTGGTGCGCCCTGTCCATGGCCTTGCATGGGGTGGCCTATGTGTGCTTTGCCCAGACCGGCAAAGGCCCGCCTTTCGTGCCGGTGGTGCTGGGCAACGCCGCCTTGCTGGCCTCGCTGGCCGTGCTCGTCCAGGTCTTCCTTGACCTCCGTGAGGTGAAGGATCGGCGTTGGTGGTGGTGGGCGCCTGTCGTGGCGCTGCCCCTGATCTACGTTTTCCTGCAATCGCCGTCCTACCTGGGCCTGCGTGTGGCGATGGGCAGTGTGGTGTATGGCGGACTGTGTGTCTGCCTGGCATGGTTGCTGTGGCACCCCCACCCAGCCCTGCCTGGCCGTGGCCGCTTCATCACGCTGAGCGGGGTGATCCTGGTGCTGCTGCTTTTCATGTGGCGGCTGTACGGCGCGCTCACCGAGCACCATCCTGCCTTGTCCTTCGGTGACTCCAGCCTCGTGCAATCGCTCACCATCATGGCGGCCCTGGTGGGCATGTCCTTGCTGGTGCTGGGGGTGGTGCTGATGAGTGAAGAGCGGCTGGCCAAGGCCTTGTTCCTCAGCAATCACAACTACCGCCTGCTGGTGGAGAACGCTTGCGAAGGCATCGTGGTGGCGCAGAGCGGACGGGTGCAGTTCGCCAATCCCATGCTGCTGTCCTCGCTGGGCTACACCGCCGAGGATGTGCTGGGCCAGGACCTGCTGCAGTTCGTGCACGAAGCGGACCGTGCCAAGGTGCTGGAGTCCTACCGCTTGCGTGTGCAGGGCCTGGCGCTTGGCTTGAAGTACCCCCTGCGTGTGCTCACCCACGACCGCGGTCTGCGCTGGTTCGAGATCAGCGGCACGCAGTTCGAGTGGGAAGGGCGTCCCGCCACGCTCAACTTCCTCACCGACATCCAGGACCGTGTCGAGATGGAAAACCAGATCCGCTCCCTGGCCTATCACGACAGCCTGACGCAGCTGCCCAACCGGGTGCTGATGCGCGACCGGCTCAAGCAGGCGCTGGCCAGCCACAAGCGCGAGCCGCGCTACGGTGCGCTGATGTTCCTGGACCTGGATCACTTCAAGCCCGTGAACGATGCCCACGGACACGCCGCCGGTGATCTGGTGCTGATCCAGGTGGCGCAGCGCCTGATGCGTTGTGTGCGCGAAACCGACACCGTGGCCCGCTTCGGCGGAGACGAGTTTGTCGTGATGCTGGCCGATTTGCACGAAGACCGGCCGACGTCTCTGGCTCAGGCGCGCGGCGTGGCCGACAAGGTGTTGCGCACCCTGTCGGAGCCCTATCACCTGACCCTGTCTCAAGACGATGGCAGTGTGCGGACGGTGACGCACGTTTGCGGCGCCAGCATTGGCCTGGTCTTGTTCCACAGTGAGGCCAGTAGCGAAGACCGCTTGCTGCAGCAGGCAGATTCGGCCATGTACCGTGCCAAGGAGGCCGGGCGCCAGACCATTGTGCTGGCTGAGCTCCCGCCCAGTGAGCCAGCCTGCGCATAATGGCCATTCCGTTCCATGGAGGATTGCACCTTGCCAGTTGCCACCCGACGCGAAGATGAAGATGAGAGCGACGGCGAAGTCGTGCCGTTTCAGGGTCTGCTGCGCTACGAGCGCCAGGTGCCGGTGCGGCAGGTGTCGTACTACATCTGTGGTGAGCTGAAAGAGCCGCAGTACTACACCGAGCTCTTCTTCACGCTGCGCACGGCCAGCGAAACCGACCTGATCTACCTGCACCTGAACTCGCCGGGCGGTGACTTCAACACGGGCCTGCAGATCATCAACAACATCGCGGCCTCCAGCGCGCGGGTGGTCACCATTCTGGAGGCACGGGCCTACTCGATGGCGGCCCTGATCTTTCTGAGCGGGGACGAGCTGTTCGTGCACGACAACTGCCAGCTCATGTTCCACACCTATTCCGGCATCTTCGCCGGCAAGGGCAACGAGCAGCAGGCCGAGATCGCCGCCGTGGGGCGCTGGTTCGAGAAGGTGATGCGACGCATCTGCACCCCCTTCCTGTCAGACGACGAGGTGGACCGCATCCTCAAGGGGGCGGACTACTGGATCGACTCCGACGACATCAGCCGCCGTCTGTCGCGCAAGACCACACCTGCCAAGACGCGCAAACCGGTTGCCCGCAAGACCAAGGTGACGGTCAGCGCCAAGGGCTGATCCCGGCGTGAGCTTCAGAGCAGCAGCAGCCAGTCCTCGAACAGGACGCCCTTGATCCGTTGGGGCAGGCCCTGCTGCGTCAGGTAGTCGTTGAGCGTGTACTGGATGTAGCCCCCCATTTCGGTCATGCTGTCCGGGCTGGCGAGGTCCTGGTAGGTCAACTCGGTGGTCAGATTGGCGACCATGCTGCGAAAGGCCGGGGCATAGGGGCCCAGCACCTTCTGGTCCTTGGGGTCTTTGAGTTGCAGGCCGAACTTGAAGGTCAGCACACTGCCGTCCGACATCTTTGTTTCGATCTTGTCGATGCTCAGGTAGATGGGGACGGGGCGCACCAGCTCATCCGGTGTTTGTGTGTACTTCTGCCAGCCCCATGTGACCAAAGCCAGTGTGCCGATCAAGGCGGCGCCGGCCAGGATCAGGCTCCACACGCTGCGGTTGTTGTCGGATTGGGCGGTTGCCACACTCATCCAGAAATCTCCTGTTGGCTCAAACGGTCACCTTACACCCGGCCGGCAGCCGGGCGCGGTGGGAGGACGGCGCGGCGCGGGACTATGTCACGGGCGCGGCGGAGTCGGCCGTGTCAGGACAGCCAGGCCGGTTGATCGGTGGGGGCCTGAAGCAGCTCGATTTGCTGGTGCAGCAGATCGGTTTGCTGCTGCCAGTAGTTGCCGCTGCCAAACCACGGGAAGGCCGCAGGGAAGGCCGGGTCGGCCCAGCGGCGTGCCAGCCAGGCACTGTGGTGCAGGATGCGCAAGGTGCGCAGGGGCTCGATCAGGCGCAGCTCGCGCCAGTCGAACTCGGCCACGCTCTCGTAGCCGTCGAGCAGGGCGTCGAGCTGGCCGCGGCGGTCGGCCTCGTTGCCGCTCAGCAGCATCCAGAAGTCTTGCACGGCCGGCGCCATGCAGGCGTCGTCGAGGTCGACGAAGTGGGGGCCGTCCGGGGTCCACAGCACATTGCCGGGGTGGCAGTCGCCATGAACGCGGCGGTAGCGCAGGTCAGGGATGAGGTCGAAGGCGGCTTGCGCCAGGTCGAGGGCCTGGTCGGCCGCGCTCAGCCAGCGGGGTGCCTGGTCGGGCGGCAGGATGTCGTGCGACACCAGCCAGTCGCGAGCGCTGCGCCCGGTCTGGTCCACGTCCAGGCGCAGGCGGTGGACGAAGGGCTGTTCGGCGCCCACGGTGTGCAACCGTGCCAGAAAGCGCCCGAGCCAGCGCAGCACGTCCGGGTCTTCGAGTTCGGGGGCGCGACCGCCACGGCGGGGGGCGACGGCCACACGGTGTCCGTGGAAGGCGCCCAGGGTCGGGGGCGTGCCAAGCAGTTGCGCACCGGCAGCACCGGTGTCGGCCAGGGTGAGCGGGGGCACGGCGGGCACCTCGGCGTCGGCCAGGGCCTGCGTGAAGGTGTGTTCTTCGAGAATCTGCGCGTCGCTCCAGCGGCCGGGCCGGTAGAACTTGGCCACCACGAAGCGGCCATCGTCCAGGCCGACCTGGAAGACGCGGTTCTCGTAGGAGTTCAGCTGCAGTAGCCGCCCGTCCACGGCCTGACCGAAGGCCTCCAGGGTGTCGAGGACGAGGTCAGGCGTGAGGTCGGCGTAAGGGGTGTCGGCGGCGTGCATGCCGCATCTTAGGCGACGTGCGGGCTCAGTCCAGCTGGGCGGCGTTGTACATGGCCTTGAGGATGGCGCCGTTCAGGTCCGGGAAGGTCAGCAGCAGCTTGTCGGCCACGTCCTTGATGTCGTAGATGATGCCGGCTTCGATGGCCTGCACCAGCTCGAAATAGGGCTCGTAAGGGCCGGACTGGTCGGCCAGGGCCTGGAAGACGCGCTCGGGCACCGGGATGGTCTTGAGCAGTTCGCTGAAGGGCTGGCGGAACATGCGGTCAAGCAGCGAGAACACGCCGCAGATGAACAGCTCGTTGCGCATTTCGTCGTCGCCGCTGATCTTGGCGAGCTCTTCCATCAGCAGGCCCCGGCGCACGGCGGCAAACATGACCGGGCGCATGTTCGGGTCTTTGCTGGCAGTGGCCAGCAGCAGGGCCAGCCAGCGCTTGAGGCGCTGGTAGCCCAGGATCATGATGGCGTGGCGGAAGGAGCTGATCTCGACCGACAGACCAAAGGCCGGCGAGTTGATGTAGCGCATCAGCTTGAAGGCCAGGGGCGGATCGCGCTTGAGGGTGTTTTCAAGGTCGTCGATGTCTTCGCCGCGGTGCAGTTGGTCGATCAGCTGCACGATCACCTGCAGGGCAGGCTGGTCGGCGGGCTTGCTGGACTGGTCGATGACGTTGTCGATGGGCCAGCCGAGCACGGCCAGCGCGCCCTTGCGGAACGACAGCTCCATCTCTTCGATGCTGGTGATGCCAGCTTGCACGTGGCTGATGCTGCGGACCGTGCCTTCGGGGGCCGTGCTGGGCTGGTTCGGGTTGCCCTGCTGGATGCGACGGTCATCGTTGTAGTCGATGATGGAGTACTTGAAGCAGGGCAGGACCTCACGCGGCAACTCTTGCAGCGGGCGCCCTTTGAGCAGCAGGGTGTTGCCACGGTCGTGCAGGGTCAGCAGCGCGGCACTGTTGGCGGGGTCGATGGCCATGAAAGCCGGCACTTCAATGAAGATGTGCGCAGGCACTTCGGCTTGCAGCAGGTCTTGCAGCAGGCTTTCGCTGGCGACGTTCAACCACAGTTGCTGCCCGCCTTCCGGCCAGGTGTCGGCCAGGGCCGCCAGCAGGGCCGAGGCGTCCAGCGTCGCTCCCTGAGTCAGCGGCATCACCGTCAGGCGTGTGGCGATGACGGTGCGGTTGCGGTCGATGACGGGGCTGTAGGCGAGGGCGGTCTGACCCAGGATGGGATGGTTCATTGAGGCAACGCAGCGGGGAACTTGGTTCAGCTAATGTACTGGAACAGGGACATTTTCTGAATCGATGCGTAGCTCTGAAGTGCGGCTTCGTACCCGGTTTGCTTGTTTTGAAACTGGGAGATGGCGTCCACCATGTCCAGGTCCTCAGCGTTGGATTTTTCGGTCTGGGCGGCCAGCTTGCTGACCGCCAAGCGACTTTCGATGCCGTCCATGCGGTTGAGCATTTCGCCCACTTCCGAGCGCGCGGACTGCACGTTACCCAGGATCTTATCGAGGTCGGTGAGGCCCTGGGTCACGGTGGCCTGAGCTGCGGCACCGGTGACGGTGGGGTCATTCAGTTGCTGGATGGCCGTGGACAACGCATCGAATACATTGATGTTGGAGAGGGTGCCATCTTGCTCGCGCCCAAACATCCAGATGCGCTCCCCGTCGAGAGTGAGGTTGACCTTCTCGGTGGACGCTGCTTCGATCTGCCCGGGCTGGCCCTGGAACGTCACCGTGTTGGGCACGGTCGCTGACGATTCGACAAACGGAGCTTGCGTGACCCCTTGTCCACCGAAGACATAGCCGCCGCCACCATCCGGGCGGTTGGCCACGGACAGAAGTTGCTTGCGGATCTCGGTCAGCTTGGCGGCGAGGGCCTGGCGCTCAGATGAGGAATAGGTGCCATTGCCAGCGGCCACGATGGTTTCCCGGGCACCTTGCATCAACTCCACCGCATCGCCCAGGACGGATTCCGCAATCGTCATGGCGTTCTTGCTGGCGTCCACCGCGCGCTGGTCGGCGTCCGTCCGGGCGATGGACGCCAGGGCACGCTCTGCGCGGGCGGCGGCCGTCGGGTCGTCGCTGGCGGCGTTGACGCGTTTGCCCGAGGTCAGTTGCATTTGGGCGGTGCTCAGATCCTGCTGACGCTGCTGCAGGTTGCTGATGGACTGCTCGTAACGGAAGGCGGTGGCGAGGCGCATGGTCTCTGTCCTTAACGGGTGATGTTCAGCAGGGTGTCGAACACGGTCTGAGCGACCTGCAACACCTTGGCCGCGGCCTGGTAGCTTTGCTGGAACTGGATCAGCCGGGAGGCTTCTTCGTCGAGGTTGACCCCGGAGGTGCTGCTCAGGGTCTGGTTGGACGAGTCTTCCAGGGTGCGGGAAATGCTGGCTGCGGTTCGGCCATCCTGAACGATCACGCCCAGGCTGCCAATCATTTGGGCGTAGGCATCGGTCACCGTGGCATTGCCCAGGCCGCTGTTGATGCTCACGAAGGCCTGGTCGCGCAAGGCGAGCATGGAGAGGGCATTGCCGTTGTTGCCCGCCATGTTGCTGGCGGTCGTGGCTTGGATGTTCAGCGTGTCCCCGAGCGCTGGGGCGCCATTGACGTTCAGGCTGAAGGGCGGGTCGAAGCTGCTGCCGTCCAGCGCGGTGCCGGGAACCCAGGGGGTTGACGTCGCGGGTGGCGTGCCACCACTTGAGTAGATTCGGTAGCCCAAACCGCTGGCTGTCGCTGGGTCGGCCACAAAGTCGATGGTCAGCGGCAAGGTGCTGCCCGGCGCGGCGGACAAGGTGCCCGTCATGGTCACCCCGCCCACGCTGGCGGTGCCGGTGTTGGCGGTGTTGGCGTAGGCAATCAGGGGCGAGGCCGCAGCCAGGTCCTTGGGGTTGCTCAGATTGACGGTGAGGGTGGACGGCGAGTTGGTGTTGCTGAAAATCGGATCGCCGTAGGCGCCGTCCGGCGTCAAGCCGTAAGAATGGAGCTGGTTGACCTTGTCGGCAAACTGCGCAACGAACTTGTTCAACTCGGTGCGCGTGTTGGTCAGGTCCTCGTCCTGGTAGCGCTGCAGGCCTTGCAGGGCCCCGCCGGTGATCTGGCTGGAGGCCAGGACACGGCTCTCATTCAGCGCGGCGTTGGTGACCAGCGCCACCCGTCCCTTGGTCGCGTCAGCCGCGTCCCGCTCGATCTTCAGCGTCTGTGCGGTGTTGCTCAGCACGAGCACCTGCCCGCCGCCCATGAACACACTCAGGCTGCCGTCGTCGGCTTCCACCGTGTTGACCTGGACCAGCTTGTTGAGGTCCTTGATGAGGTTGTCGCGTTGGTCCAGCAGGTCGTTGGCTGTGTGACCGCTGCCGTTGTACACCGCAATCTGCTGGTTGAGCCCGGCAATCTTCTGTGTCAGGCTGTTGACCTGGCTCACGCTGGTCTGCATGTCCATGATCACGCCGGCCTGTTGCTGATCCAGCTGCCGTGCGGCCGTGTTGACCCGGTTGGCCCATTCCTGGGCGCGAGACAGCGTCACCTGTCGGGCCGACATGTCCTGGGGCTGGTTGGACACGTCCACGAAGCTGTTGAGGAACTGCGTGGCAGCGTAGCCCAGCCCGTTCGAGCCGGTCGGCAGAATTTTCTCCAGTTGCTCCAGCTTGCTCAAGCGTGTCTGGTCTGCGGACGATGCGGCGGTGTTGACGTTGGCTTCCTTGATCAGGAACTCGTTGGCGGAGCGTGTGATCGTGGCGATGCGCACCCCGCGGCCAAAAAAGCCGGCACCGGTGTACATGCCCCCCTCAGTGGCCAACTCGACCTGCTGGCGCGAATAGCCCGGCGTGTTGACGTTGCTGATGTTGTGGGCAGTTGTGTCCAGCATCGCCTGACTGGCGAGCATCGCCCGCGTGCCAAGAGAGTAGATTCCGGATCCCATGCGTGTCTCCTGTCAGGCGTCAAGCCGAGCGCTGTTGCAGACGCAAGGCGGTGTTGATCACCTGGGTCAGCTTGTCGGCATATGCCGGGTCGGTGGCGTAACCACCGCGTTGCAGACCTTGGGCGTACGCCCGCACGGAGTCAGCCTGAGCCACTGCCTGACTGTAGCGGGGGCTCTGGCTGAGCAGGCGGGCGTGGTCCTTGAAGGCGTCTTCGTACGAGTCATACGCACGGAATTTGGCCGTGACCTTGCGGGCCACGCCGCCGATGTACTCGGTGGTGGTGACCTCGGCTACCTTGCCGGTCCAGTTGGACGTGGCCTTGATGCCGAACAGGTTGTGGCTGTTGCTGCCGTCCTTGGCGCGGATCTCACGCTTGCCCCAGCCGGACTCCAGGGCGGCTTGCCCCAGGATGTTTGCGGCTGGGATGCCCGTGGCGCGCTCGGCAGCATCGGCGGCTTCTTGGTGCTTGCGCACAAAGCGCTCGGCCGGGTTGAGCTTGCGGTCGCCCTTGACGTCCGCGGAGGCAGTCTCTGCCAGCGTGGTCGCCGACAGGCGCGCCTCCATGGTGCGATCCAGGGGCAGGCTGGCGGAGACGTGCTGACCGTCGGTGCGGCTCAGGCTCAAAGTCGGGCGGGCGGGCAGCTCGTTCAGCGTGAGCGGCTGCGGTGCGCCGTCCTCGGGCGAGGCCACACCCATCTGCCGGGACAACTGACGCTCGATCAGGGCGCTCAGGCCGCGCGGCAAGCCGGTCATCTGGGTGGCCAGTTGCGTGTCGAGCATGCTCTGGCCCATCTCGGTGCCCGAGTTGTCGAGCATGCCGCTGTTCATGGTGGTGGCGCGCATGCTTTTCATGAGCTCCTGCATGAACAGGCCCTCCAGCTGACGCGCCGTTTCCTTGATGGTGGACTGGCTGCTGGCGCTCTTGCCGGACGCGGTCTTGAGCCGGTCCAGCGAACGCAGGTCCATGGTCAGGCCGGTGTTCTGGCCTGAAAGGGTGGGGCTGCTCATCAGATCACCTCCAGTTCCGCATTCAGGGCACCGGCCACCTTCATGGCCTGCAAGATGGCCAGCAGGTCTTGCGGGTTGGCGCCCAGGGCGTTCAGCGCCTTGACCACATCGGTCAAGCGGGTGCCGGCGGGCATCTGGATCAGGGCGCCGGGCTCCTGGTTGAGCTGGATGTTCGCCTTTTCGGTGACGACGGTCTGACCTTGCGACAGCGGGTTGGGCTGGCTGATGACCGGGGTCGAGCTGATGGTGACGGACAGGTTGCCGTGGGCCACCGCGCAGGGGCCGACGGTCACAGCCTGGTTCAACACCACCGAGCCGGTGCGCGCGTTGATGACCACCTTGGCTGCGGGCGTGGCGCGGTCAATGTTGAGATTTTCCAGGTCGGCGATGAACGCGACCCGCTGGCCCGGCTGCGTCGGCAGGTTGACGGCCACCGTGCGGCCACTGATGGCTTCGGCGGTGCCCGTGCCCTTGACGCGGTTGATGGCATTGGCCACTTCGCGGGCCGTGTTGAAGTCGTCGGCACGCAGGTCGTACTGGATCGTGCTGCCTTGCAGCCACGGGGTGGGCACGCTGCGCTCCACGGTGGCGCCTTCCGGGATGCGACCGGCGCTCAGGTGGTTGATTTGCACCTTGGAGCCGCCGGCCGAGGCGCCCGCGCCGCCAATGACCACATTGCCTTGGGCCAGCGCGTAAATCTGGCCATCTGCGCCTTTGAGCGGGGTGGCGATCAGGGTGCCGCCGCGCAGCGATTTGGCATTGCCCATGGAAGACACGTTGATGTCGATGGCCTGTCCGGGCTGCGCGAAGGCCGGCAACGTGGCCGTGACCAGCACCGCGGCCACGTTCTTGAGCTGCATGGTGGTGCCAGCCGGCAGGTTCACGCCCATCTGCTGCAGCATCGCTGTCAGGCTCTGGGTGGTGAACGGTGTCTGCGTGGTCTGGTCGCCCGTGCCGTCAAGGCCGACGACCAAGCCGTAGCCCATCAACTGGTTGGGACGCACGCCCTGCACCGCGGCAATCTCTTTGAGTCGGACAGCCGCGGCCTCATGCGGCCACCACAGCGCCGCCGATGCGGCCAGGCATGCCAAGGCAAACAGCGGCTGAGAGAAGCGGGTGGTGGAAGTCATGGGCCGAATCCTTTAGGGGGTCGGCTCCATTTTGGAGAACTTTAGAACGGGACAACGCTCAAAAAGAACCGCGCAAGCCAGCCTATTCCCATCGCTTCCTGGCGGGCGCCGCGTCCGGTCTGCTCCACGCGCACGTTGGCCACCTGGGCGGAGCTCACGGTGTTGCCCGGCTGGATGGTCATCGGATCGATCTGGCCGGAAAAGCGCAGAATGTCCACGCTCTGGCCCACGCCGATCTGTTTCTCGCCCGCCACCAGCAGGTGGCCGTTGGGCAGCACCTCGGTGACGGTGGTCGTGATCGTGCCGTTGAACAAATTGCTGGCTTCGCTGGAGCCGGTGCCATCGAACGTGTTTTTGCTGCTGCCACCTACACCCAGCTTGCCCAGGATCGAGGAGGTTTTTGGCAAAAACGGCAGCGCCGAGACCGAGCCCGATACGGAGCCCGATTTTTCGATGTTGCTGCTGCTTTCCTGCTTGGCCGTGATCGACTCGCGGATGACGATGGTGACGATGTCGCCCACCAGCCGTGCGCGATGCGTTTCGTACAGCGGGCGGTAGCCTGCGCTTTGAAAGATGGCGCCGTTTTGCGCTGGCGCGTAGGTCTGCGGCAGCGGGCGCGCCTGGACGGGCTCGGCAATGTCGACCTTGGGCGCCATGGCCATGCAACCGGTGAGCAGCAACACGCCAGCCAGAGCGGCCGCATGCGACAGTCTGGACAGCGTGCGCATCACAATTGCCCCAGCTTTTGCAGCATCTGATCCGAGGTCTGGATGGCCTTGGAGTTCAACTCATAAGCGCGCTGCGTCTGGATCATGGTGACCAGCTCCTGCACCACATTCACGTTGGACGATTCCAGGAAACCTTGCGACAGCGAGCCAAAGTTTTCGCTGTTGGGACTGCCGGTTTGCGGCGTGCCCGACGAGGCCGTTTCCGCGAACAGGTTCTGCCCCTTGGGGTCCAGGCCGGCCGGGTTGATGAAACTCGCCAACTGCAACTGGCCGAGCTGCTGCAGAGCTGTCGAGCCGGGCAGTGTGACCGTGACCGTGCCATCGTTGCCGATGGTCAGGTTTTTGGCGTTGGCCGGCACGGTGATGCCCGGTTGCAGCACATAGCCGTTGTTGGTGACGATTTGCCCGTTCGAGTCCAGCTTGAACGAGCCATCGCGGGTGTAGCCCGTCGTGCCGTCGGGCATGGTGATCTGAAAGAAGCCATCGCCCTGGATGGCCAGGTCCAGGCTGTTGGAGGTCTGTTGCAGCGTGCCTTGCGTGAACTCACGCGCGGTGGCCACCGTGCGCACCCCCAGGCCGACTTGCAAGCCGGTCGGCAGCTGGGTCTGCTCGGAGCTGTTGGCGCCGCTTTGCCGCAGGGTCTGATACATCAGATCCTCGAACTGGGCGTGCGACTGCTTGTAACCCGTGGTCGAACTGTTGGCCAGGTTGTGGGAGATGTGATCCAGCTGAACCTGCTGGGCATCCATGCCCGACTTGGAAATCCACAGTGAACGCATCATGGCCGTTCTCCTTTGAGGTCAATACGCAATGCTTGCTCAGTGTCCAGGCAATCAGCCGGCGTTGCTCAGCAGTTGAGCGGCAGCTTTCTCGTCCTGTTCTGCGGTTTGCATCATCTTCATTTGCGTTTCAAACTGACGGGCGGCCGCGATCATCGACACCATGGTCTCGATGGGGTTCACGTTCGAGCCTTCCAGGGCGCCGTCTTGCAGCTGCGCCACCGGGTCGGCCGGCAGGTCCCCGTTGGGCGAGCGGAACAGGCCATCATCGCCACGGTTCAGCTTGGCTTCGGGGGTGACCAGCTTCAGGCGGCCCACCGGGGTGGTGATGCCGCCTTGCTGGCGCACGCTCACCGTACCGTCGGGCGCAATGCTGGGCTGCGTGTTGGGCGGGATGTTGATCGGGCCTCCGTCGCCCATCACCTGCAGGCCATTTTGTGTGACCAGATTGCCTTGCGCATCGACCACCAGGGAGCCTGCACGGGTGTAGGCCTCGGTGCCGTCCAGCGCCTGCACCGCGAGCATGGACTTGCCACGCATGGCCACGTCCAGCGCGCGGCCGGTGAAGTTGATGGGGCCGGCGCTGTCGTCGTAGCCCACCGTGGTGTCGAGCGCGTACACGCGGGTGCTGGCGCCATCGCCGCGCACAGGCACGGCGCGCACCGCTTGCAACTCGGCGCGAAAGCCCGTGGTGCTCACGTTGGCCAGATTGTGCGAGAGCACTTCCTGGCGCTGCATGTTCATCTTGGCGCCGGCCATGCTGAGGTAGATCATGCGGTCCATGATGGGCTCCTAAGTGCGAGGCAGATCAGCGCAGGTTGACCAAGGTCTGCAGGACCTGGTCTTCGGTCTTGATCGTCTGCGCGTTGGCCTGGTAGGCACGCTGCGCCACGATCATGTTGACCAGCTCGCCCGTCAGGTCGACGTTCGACTCTTCCAGCGCGCCCGATTGCAGCAGGCCATAGACACCACTGCCTGGCGCGCCCAGCGGCAGGGGCTCACCGGAGGCGCTGGTGGCCTTCCACTCGTTGCCGCCGATCGGCTGCAGGCCATTGAGGTTCTTGAAGTCGGCCAGCTGGACGCGGGCGATCGCCTTGGACTGGCCGTTGGTGTAGCGGGCCATGACCGTGCCATCGCTCTCGACGATGAAGTCCGACAGATTGCCCTGGGCGTAGCCACCGCCGCTGAGGTCGGTCACGGCGTAGCTGCCGGCGTACTCGGTGAGCCCGGATACGTTGATGGTCACGCCGGTGATCGGCTGACCATTCAGGCCCCCGGGGATCGACAGGGCGCCCGTGGACAAAAAGGTGTTGGGCGGCAGGCTGCCATCGGGATTGAAGTTCAGCGCGCCAACGGGCGCCGGGTCGCCGGTGACGGGATCCTTCCCCACCGAGGCGGCATTGGTGTTGCCGTCGGCTGTCATGAAGACCTCCCACTGGCCACCCGCTGCAGCGACAGGCGGGATGGCTGCGGGGTCGGCGGCCACTGCGTCGGCGGTTTTGCGGAAGTAGTAGTTCACGGCCACAGGCGCACCGTTGTCGCCGTACACCGTCTGCGAGGTGACGAAGTTGTAAGTGCTGGCGTCGGTGAAGTCGATGGTCGGATTGACAGGTACCTGGGCGCTGGCATTCAGGTTGGCCGTCATGCTGATCTTGCTGGCGGCCTGGGGCGCCGAGCTGTCATTGGTCAGCTGAATGGGCGAACCTGCCGGACCAGCAGGGGAGCCCGCCGCGTCCAGCGCCTGGCCCAGCAACTGGTGCTTCTCGTTGTTGACCAGGAAGCCGTCTTTGTCGCGCTTGAACTGGCCATTGCGCGAGTACACCGTTTCACCTTGTGCCGTGGTCAGCGCAAAGAAGCCGCGGCCGTTGATGGCCAGGTCCAGGGTGTTCGCCGTGGTGGTGATGTTGCCCTGCGTGAACTGCTGCGCCACCGCGCCGATGCGTGCGCCAATGCCGATGTTGTTGTTGCCGCCGCCACTGAGGGAGGCCGCATACATGTCGGCGAATTCGGCACGTGCCGCCTTGGCACCATAGGTGTTGGCGTTGGCCACGTTGTTGCCGATGACCTCCAGACTCTTGCTGGAGATGCTCAGACCGGAGAGACCTTGCTGGAAGCCCATGATGTTGTCCTTTCGGGTGTACTGCGCGCAGAAATGAGGAGGGTCAGGCGATCGCCTTGACCTTGCTGTAAGCGGTGTTGCCGCCGTTGAGCAGCTCCAGGGTCAGCGTGCCGTCGGTGGTGTTGACGGCATTGACGAGATCCGTCATCAGCGGTGTGGCGCTCACGGCGGTGTTGTTGTTCATGGCGGTGACCTTGAACGTCAGATTCTTGGTGTCAGTGCCTTCGGGCGGCACCCATTCGAAGGACTGCCGTCCCGAGGGCTTGCCTGCCTGCGTCACCGTGCCCAGCACCGCGCCACTGCTGTTCACGATGTCAATCTGCACCTTGGTGGCCGCCGAAGCCAGCTCGTAGCCACCACCAACGGCACCGGTCTCGGCGTTCACGGCCAGCTTGTTGCCCTCCATCAGCACGGCGCGACCCACCAGGCTCGCGCCTTGCAGCATCTGCATCTGCGCCAGGCTGCCACCCAGGCCCGCCACGGTGTTGTTGAGCTTGTCGATGCCCGTCACCGTGTTGATCTGCGCCATCTGGCTGGTGACCTGGGCGTTGTCCATCGGGTTGAGCGGGTCCTGGTTCTGCATCTGCGTCACCAGCAGCTTCAGGAAGCGATCGGAGGCCTCATTGGCCGCAGCAGTCGCACTCTGCGTGGAACCGTTGTTGCTGGCGCCACTGGCGCCGGAGATTGCGGACGTGCTCATGAGAAATCCTTGCTGAACAGTTCAGACGAGGCGGCGGGCATCAATTGCCTTGGCCCATCTGCAGGGTCTTCATCAACAGCGACTTGGTCGTGTTCATGACCTCGATGTTGTTCTGGTACGAGCGGGAGGCCGAGATCATGTTGACCATCTCCTCCACCGTGTTGACGTTGCTGTAGGTCACATACCCCTCGGCATCGGCCTGAGGGTGCTTGGGATCGTGAATGCGACGACCCGGGGTGTTGTCCTCGGTCACCTGGCTGACGGTGACCCCGGCCGTGCCCGGCCCACCCATCGGCGTGGTCGTGAACACCACCTGGCGGGCCTTGTAGGCCGAACCATCGGGCCCGGCCACCGTGTCGGCGTTGGCAAGGTTGGAGGCCACCACGTTGAGACGCTGCGACTGCGCACTGACAGCGCTGCCGGCCACGTTGAAGATCTTGAACATCGACATGAGGGGCTCCTGATCCGTGCGACTTATTGACCGGTGATGGCCGTGTTGAGGGTGCGCACCGACGAGTTGATGAAACGCAGCGTGGCTTCGTAACGCACGGTGTTGTCGGCGAAGTTGGCGCGCTCGCGGTCCATGTCCACGGTGTTGCGGTCCAGATTGGTCTGCGCTGTGGGGGCGTAGGCCAGCTCGGTGCTGTTGCCGCTGCCCGCCAACTGCCCATTGCGCTGCAGGTGGGCCGGGTTGGCTGCGTTCATGGCCAGCTTGGGTGCACTCAGCCCGCTGGGGCCGCTTGAAGCTTGGCCGGTGGCGGTCTTGAGCGCCGTGGCGAAATCAAAATCGCGAGAGACATAACCCGGCGTGTCGGCGTTGGCAATGTTGCTGGCGATCAGGCGCTGGCGCTCCGACCGCAGCTTCAAGGCTTCGGTCTGGAAATTCAACGAATCGGTCAGTCGGTTCAGCATGGTCAGGCCCTCCGGGGTGGGCAGCTCGCACGAATGGTGGCTCTGGCAGGTATGTTGATCGCCTGAGTCGAAAACATGAGCCGGAATAAACGGGCTTTCCCGGCGCATTTCCCCGCCTGGTGGGGTGGGGTGGCACGTACAGTCGTGATCACCATGTCAGTCTTCCCCCACGCCCTCCCGCTCGCCATCGCCTCGCGCTGGTGGCGCGGTGCGCTGCAACGCGTGGTGGCGGGCGGGCTGATTGGCTGGTTTCTCGGGTTGAGTCCGGCCCTGGCCCAGACGGCCGGCGCTCAGACGGTCAGCCTGTCAGGCCTGGTCTCCGAGTTGTTGCAAAGCCAGACGCAGCAAGCCCAGGCCGCCTCGTCCGGCCACAACGCCCAGCCTCCCCGAATCGAGGTGGTGCTGGGCGAGCTGGATCCGCGCTTGAAACTCGCCCCCTGCCAGAAGGTGAACGCCTACGTTCCCCAGGGCATGAAGCTGTGGGGCAAGACCCGGGTGGGCCTGCGCTGCGAACAAGGCCCGGTGCGCTGGAACGTGTTCTGGCCGGTGACCGTCAAGGTCTGGGGACCGGCTTTGGTGGCGGTGGCTGCCATCGAACCCGGACAGGAACTTGGCCCTCAGGACGTGAAACTCGCCGAAGTCGACCTGGCCGAAAGCACCTCACCGGCCATTGCGGCCCTGCCCGAGGCGCTGGGCCGCACGTCACAACGGCGCCTGCAGGCCGGCCAGAGTGTGCGACAAGCCGACCTGAGGGCGCGCCGCTGGTTTTCTGCCGGCGATCCGGTACGATTGCATGTGAAGGGCCCCGGCTTCATGGCAGCCTCCGAAGGCACGGCCCTGGCCCATGGCGACGAAGGACGTTGCGCCCGGGTGCGTACCCAACAAGGCAGGGTGGTGTGCGCCCAGCCCACCGGGGATGGGCTCGCGGAACTCACATTATGAAATTTGTGAGGTGCCCGGGTTACCAACAGTTACCCCCTGTGCAGGGGTCGGATGCATTTCACGCTAAAGTTTGTTCTCGTCACGTCGATATCGCAGATGTGAGCACCTGGGATCGGCCGGGTGTAAGGAGCAAATCATGAAAATCGGCAACCACTTGGACAAGGTCCTGACGGGCCTGAGTTCACGCCCCGAAGGCGTCGGTTCGACCAAAACGCCGGCTAAGACTGCGTCGCTGGATGGCGGCGTGAGCAAGAGTGCGACCGTGACCCTGTCTGCGGCCGCCAACGTGCTGTCAGAAGACTCGGCGGCGTTCGACGCTGCCAAAGTCGCCCGCATCAAGCAGGCCATTGACAACGGCAGCTACCAGGTCAACGCTGGCGCCATCGCCGACAAGCTGATCGGCAACGCCAAAGAATTGCTGCAAGGCCGCCAAGGCTGAGCACCTGATTTCGCATGACGGATGCGCCGCAGCCCCACGCCCGACTCGACGCTGGGGTATCGCGCATCGAAACCTGCCTGGATGAACTGGACGCCGCGCTCGCCTCGGGCGACGCGGGCCGCATCGAAACCCAGGCGCAACAGCTGCAACAGGCGCTGACCGATGGCGCTGCCGTCTTTCGTCACACCGCGCCGGACACGCTGACGCCCGATCTGCGTCAGCGTTTGCAAACCGCACAGTCCCGCACGCAGGCGCTGCAGCAGGCGGTGCACAAGGTGCTCACGTCCACCGGCCGCACGCTCGGCGCGCTGTTTCCGCAAGACGGGAACGACACCTACGGTGCCCTGGGCCAAAGCCCGGCTGTCCGCGCCCTGGGCAAAGCCTACCGCTGAGCGCCTCAACTCAGAGGCGCGTCGCCGGCAGGCTCAGCCCTCGCTGGCGCCTTCCACAATCAACTGCACGCGCTGGCGTCCCTGGAACTCGTTCAGGTCGATGCGAAACGCCAGCCGTGTCCGGTCCGGCAGGGGTTCCGTCCGCCCAAACCAGATGCCATCGCGCACCTGACCCTGCACGCGCAGGCTCAACTTCATGTGGCGCTCGCCCACCAGGCGCTGGTTCAGCACCTCCGCCTCGTCACTGAATACCGGCACTTCAAACCCCGGGCCCCACACGGCGCTATCCAGTTGCAGAACGGTTTCCGCCGTGAACCATTGCGCATCCAGCGGGCCATCTGTGCTCAGTTGGCGCAGCAGCAAGCTGGGGTCCAGGTCGTCGTTGGCCACCCGCACCAGTGCGGCCTCAAAGGTGTCGAAGTCTTCTTCGGCAATCGTGCAGCCTGCCGCCATGGCATGCCCGCCAAACTTGCGCAGCAGACCGGGGTGACGCTTGCCGATCAAATCCAGCGCATCGCGCAGGTGAAAACCGGCAATCGAGCGGCCTGAGCCCTTGAGCAGCCCATCCTGCCCCAGTGCGAACACAAACGTGGGGCGGTGCAGGCGGTCCTTCAGGCGCGAGGCGACGATGCCGACCACCCCCTCGTGGAAGTCCGGGTCGAAAATCGCCAGCGCCGCAGGCGGATCACCCTCCGGCAGCACCGATTCCAGCATCATCTCGGCCTGCTCGCGCATGCCCGCTTCCAGTTCGCGGCGCTCGCGGTTGATGCCGTCGAGCTGCTGCGCCAAGGCCTGCGCCCGCACCGGGTCGTCGGTGATCAGGCACTCAATGCCCAAGCCCATTTCGGCCAGACGGCCCGCCGCGTTGATGCGCGGCCCCAGCGCAAAGCCAAAATCCTGGCTGCTGGCCTTGGCCGGATCGCGCCCGGCGGCGGTGAACAGCGCGGCAATGCCTGGTTGCATGCGCCCGGCGCGGATGCGCTTGAGGCCCAGGCCCACCAGGCGGCGGTTGTTGGCGTCCAGGCGGCCCACGTCGGCAATGGTGCCCAGAGCGACCAAATCGAGCAGGCTGTCGATGCGGGGCTGGCTGGCGGCGTCGAACGCGCCGCGCTGACGCAGTTCGGCGCGCAGGGCCAGCAGCACATAGAACATCACGCCCACGCCCACCAGGGCCTTGCTGGCGAAGTCGCAGCCGGGCTGGTTGGGGTTCACGATCACGTCGGCGTCGGGCAGGCTGACCTGTCCGTTGTCCAGCACCACCGGCAGGTGGTGGTCGGTGATGATGACCCGCATGCCCAGCGCGCGGGCGCGGTTCACCGCCTCGTGGCTGGCCATGCCGTTGTCCACGGTCACCAGCACATCGGCGTTTTGGGCTTTCACCAGCTCGACGATGGGCGGGGTCAGACCATAGCCGTGCAAGGCGCGGTCGGGCACCACGTAGCTGAGCTGGTCGGGGCGGGCGCCCAGCATGCGCAGGCCACGCAGGCCGGTGGCGCAGGCGGTGGCGCCGTCGCAGTCATAGTCGGCCACGATGCAGATGCGCTGGCCTTGCGCGATGGCGTCGGCCAGCAGCACGGCCGCTTCCTGGGTGCCGCGCAGCGTCTGCGGCGGCAGCAGCTTGCTGGCGTTGTCGTCCAGCTCTTCGGCGCTGCGCACGCCGCGGGCGGCAAACAAGCGGGCCAGCAGGGGGTGAACGCCGGCTTGCTCCAGGCTCCAGGCGGTGCGCGGGGGCACGTCGCGGGCGATGATTTTCATGGTCACAGGGTCTCAAGCAGGTCGGTCACGCGGGCGGTGTCAGGGCGGCCGGCGAGTTGGCGCAGGGCACGGCCCAGGCGGGCGCCCAGCGACGGCGCGGCGGCGGGCGTCAGCGTCTCGGCATGGCGGTCGCCGCACAGGGTCAGCTTCACAGCTTCGCCGGCATCCAGCGCGGTGCAGACGTCTTTCAGCACGGTGGCGTCCACATGCTGCCAGGCTTCCAGCCACCGCGGCATGTCGTCGGCCAGCAGGGGCGCACGCAAGTCGTTCACAAGCTGCACCTGGGCGGGCAGGGCGGTGCAAGCCGGGGGCTGGCCGCAACCACTCAGCCAGAAGGAGTTCACGGTGGCCAACCCGGCGGCTTCGCGCGCCTCGTTGAACGGGTGCGTGTACAGCATCATCTGCACCTCGCTTTGCAGACGCCGCACCATGCGTGCCTGCGGGTGGTCGGTCAGCCACAGGTCGGGGTTGCGGCCAATCACCCGGTCCAGCGAGGCGGTGGGCAGGCCTTGCAGCGAGGGGTGGGCGGCATACCAGCGCTGGGCGGCACCCCATTGCAGCGTCCAGCCGTCTTCCTCAAACAGCGGGCGCACAATTTCCAGCAAGGCGCGAGATTCGTCGTCACTCAGGCCCAGCGTCGCCGGGTCCAGCAAGGTCAGGTGGTCGCGGCCCATCAGCCAGTGGCCGGGGCTCAACAGGCCCCAACATTGCGCCGGGTTCAGTTGAACGCCATCCTGGGCGGCCCACCAGGCGGCCCAGGGCAGCAAACCATCGGCGTCAGCGGGGTTCGCATTGGCCGCAGCGCCCGGCCAGCCCATTTCCGCCGCCAGCACGCGCTCGTGGGGCATCGACAGGGCATATTCATCCCCCGCCAGGCGCTGGCTCACCTGCAAGGCGCCCAGCAGGCGGCGCAAATGTGGCAACTGCCCCTCGGCATTCAGGTGCGGCAGGGCGTGCTGGCAGGGTTCGGACAGGCTGGCGGCGAACGGCAGCACCCAATGACGGGGTGCGGCCACAACAGAAGAGGGCGGGTGCATAGGATGGGATTATCGAGTGAGTACACTTCCCACACCATGAATCTCCCTTATGAATGGCGTGTGGGTTGGCGTTACACCCGCGCCAGCCGCTCCGCGCGACGCAACGGTTTCATCTCCTTCATCTCCGGTGTGTCGGTGCTGGGCATCACCCTGGGGGTGGCGGCGCTCATCATCGTGCTGTCGGTCATGAACGGCTTCCAGAAGGAAGTGCGCGACCGCATGCTCTCGGTGGTCGCCCACGTTGAGCTCTACAACGCCAGCGGCGAAGGCCTGCCCGACTGGCGCGCTCTGGCCGCCCAGGCCAAGCAGAACCCCGCCGTCATCGGCGCCGCGCCCTTCGTGCCGGCGCAAGCCCTGATCGCCCGGGGTGAAGACATGCGCGGCGCCATGGTGCGCGGCATCGTCCCGTCTGAAGAAGCGGCGGTGACCCCGCTGGCCGCCACCATGCAAGATACCTTCGCGCGCCTGCAAAGCGGGCAATGGGGCGTGGTCATCGGCCAGGAAATGGCCCGCGCGCTGGGTGTGACCGTGGGCGACCCGCTCACCGTGGTGGCCCCCAGCGGCCAGGTGACCCCGGCGGGCGTCGTGCCCCGCCTCAAGCAGGTCACCGTGGTGGGCATCTTCAACGCCGGCCACTATGAATACGACAGCGGCCTGGTGCTGATGCACGCCGACGATGCCGCTCGCCTGTTCCGCACCGGTGGCCCCACAGGGGTGCAGCTCAAGCTCAAAGACCCGCAAGACGCTCGCCGCGTGGCCGGCGAGTTGGCCGAGTCCCTGGGCGCCGATGTCATCGTGCGTGACTGGACGCACACCAACCGTAACTGGTTTGACGCGGTGCAGGTGGAAAAGCGCATGATGTTCATCATCCTCACCCTGATCGTGGCCGTGGCCGCCTTCAACCTCGTCTCCACCCTGGTGATGACCGTGACCGACAAGCGCGCCGACATCGCCATCTTGCGCACCCTGGGCGCCAGCCCGCGCTCCATCATGGGCATCTTCATGGTGCAGGGGGCGCTTTCCGGCGTCATGGGCACGCTGGGTGGCTTGGGCCTGGGCCTGCTGGTCGCCTTCAACATTGACGTCATCGTGCCCGCCATCGAGCAGGCGCTGGGCGTGCACTTCCTGCCCGGCAGCATCTACCTCATCAGCAAGATGCCGTCCGATCCGCAGTGGGGCGACATCACCCCCATTGCCCTGATCTCCCTGGTGCTGTCCCTGGCCGCCACGCTCTACCCGAGCTGGCGCGCCAGCCGTGTCCAACCTGCAGAGGCCCTTCGGTATGAGTGACATCTTGCCCGCCCACCACCGTCCCTTGCGCGTGCGCAAGGTGCACTCCCTGCGCACCTTCATCTGGCTGGCCAAGGGCGCCCGCGACTTTGCCCGCGCCCCCCTGGTCGGCCTGTCGCACGGCGTGCTGATGGCCGGCTTTGGCGCCCTGATGTTGTGGCTCGCGTGGGACCGCTTCTGGGTGCTGGCCGGCGCCATGTCGGGCTTCCTGATGGTGGCACCCATCCTGGCCACCGGCCTGTACGCTGTCAGCCGCGCCCTGCTGCGTGGCGAGGCGGCCAACCTGTCGGCCGTCTGGCAAGTCTGGTCCTCGCTCGACCAGCGCCTGGTGCGCTTTGGCATCCTGCTCATGGCCTTGGGCACCGGCTGGGTCATCACCTCGGCCGCGCTCATCACCCTGGGCGTGCACCCCTCGGTCACCACCCCGGCTGACTTTCTGACCCGCGTGGTGCTGGCGCCCGAGCCCGGCTTTTTCGAGATCTGGTTGCTGGTGGGCGGGCTGATGGCCGCACCCGTGTTTGCCTCCAGCGTGGTGGCCATTCCCTTGCTGGTGGACCGCCCCGTGGCCGTGCAGGCCGCCGTGCTGACCAGCTGGCGCGCGGTGATCGCCAACCCCATTTGCCTGAGCCTGTGGGCCCTGATCGTGATGAGCCTGACCCTGCTGGGCCTGGGCACCGGGATGATCGGTTTGATTGTGGTGATGCCCGTGCTCGGCCACGCCACCTGGCATGCGTACCGCGACTTGGTGGTACAGGAAGCGCTTTGATATGTTTGGTTTGACAGAGGAACAGATCGCTCAGTTTGGGCTGACGGTCGGCGTTGGTGGCTTCATCCTCTACATGATGTTCATCATCCTGCAACTGGCGCGCGAGTCCAAGGCAGGCAAGTTCGGCACCTTCGTGCTCTTTCTGGTGCTCGGCTTCGGGGTGCTGGGTTTCGTGGCGAAGAACATCATCGCCTGGCTTCTCAACATCTGATGCCCATGCTGGACACCCCCATTCTCCAGGCCCAAGGCCTGTTCAAGCGCTTCCACGAAGGCCCGCTCGACGTCACCATCTTGCAAGGGCTGGACTTGACCGTGCAGCGCGGCCAGACCGTGGCCGTGGTGGGTACCTCGGGCTCGGGCAAAAGCACCTTGCTGCACCTGCTGGGCGGGCTGGACGCCCCCACGCGCGGCACCGTCAAACTCATGGGCCGCGACCTGTCTGCCATGAGCGCGGCCGAGCAAGGCGCCTGGCGCAACCAGCACCTGGGCTTCATCTACCAGTTCCACCACCTGCTGCCCGAGTTTTCGGCGCTCGACAACGTGGCCATGCCCTTGCTGATCCGCCGCATGCCCATTGAGCAGGCGCGCGAACAGGCGCGCCAGTGCCTGGACAAGGTCGGCCTGCTCAACCGCGTGGCGCACCGCCCGGCCGAGCTGTCCGGTGGCGAACGCCAGCGCGTGGCCATTGCCCGGGCCCTGGTGACCCAGCCCGCTTGCCTGCTGGCCGACGAGCCCACCGGCAACCTCGACCGCAGCACCGCCGACACCGTGTTCGAGCTGATGCTGCAACTGGCGGCCGACCAAGGCACGGCCGTGGTCATGGTCACCCACGATGCGACCCTGGCCGAACGCTGCGCCCAGCGCCACCGCCTGGTCAACGGGCAGTTTGCCGACTGAGGCCCCCTTGGAGTGCGGCCATGTGGATCGACAGCCATTGCCACCTGGACGCCCCAGAGTTTGACGCCGATCGCGCCGAGGTGATCGCCCGCGCCCGCGCCGCCGGGGTGGGCTTGCTCGTGATCCCGTCGGTGACGCCCGCCACCTTTGCCACCGCCCGCGCCGCCGCCGAGCAGTGCAACGGCGTGTACGCCTTGGGTATTCACCCCCTGTATGTGGACGCGGTGCCCGACGATGCCGTGGCCCAGCTGGCCGACGCGCTGCAACGCTGGCACGACGACCCGCGCTTGGTGGCCGTGGGCGAAATTGGGCTGGATGGCTTTGTGCCCGGCTGGCAAGACCCGGCCCACCGCGCCCGCCAGGAAGACATCTATGCCGCCCAGCTGGCGCTGGCCGCCGAGCATGGTCTGCCGGTGATATTGCATGTGCGCCGCACGGCCGACGTATTGCTCAAACACCTGCGACGCTGCCGCGATGCCGGCCGGCCCGTGATGGGCGGCATTGCGCATGCCTTCAACGGCAGCCCGCAGCAGGCGAGGGCGTTCATTGAACTGGGCTTCAAGCTGGGGTTTGGCGGGGCCATGACCTTTGAGCGCGCCTTGCAGATTCGCCGCCTGGCAGCTGAGTTACCTGTCGAGACTCTGGTGCTGGAAACCGATGCGCCGGACATTCCTCCGCATTGGCTTTACAAAACCGCCGAGCAACGGGCGCTGGGGGAGCGTGGGCGCAATGAGCCGGCGGAACTGCCGCGCATTGCGGAGACGCTGGCCGAGGTGCGGGGGTGGAGTTTGGCGGAGACGCGGGAGCGGACTTCGGCGAATGTGCGGGATGCGCTGCCGAGGGTGAGGGCTTGGTGCGGGGATTGAACTCAGCCTGCTTTGGTTGAGTTCATATTCGGCGTACGGTTCTGACTGAAAAACATAGTTTTTGGGGTCTGTGCGTGCGAGGTGTCACGCAATTTCAGTATCCGCTATCACCCAAAAGAGGGGGGCTTACATACTCTGAGCCGCATAGAAGACCAGATCAGTTATGCTGGAACGAATCGTTGCAATTTCTGTGACGTAGCGTGTTGCATTGACTAATGGTTTTGGTTGCATGCTGGGGGTGACGTGCCCCCTCATAGCCGTACCAGCGGAATGGAAGTGAGGTCCGTCAACCTGGAGAATGACGGGCATGAGGAAGAGTCGATTTACCGAACAGCAGATCATTGGGTTCTTGAAGCAGGTCGAATCGGGCCTAGCGGTCAAGGAGGTCTGCCGCCAAGGCGGGTTCAGCGAACCCACGTTCTACAAGTGGCGCGCCAAGTACGGCGGCATGGAAGCCGATGAGGCCCGCCGCCTCAAGGACCTGGAAGTCGAGAATGCTCGGCTCAAGAAGCTGCTGGCCGAAGCGCACCTCGATCTGGAGGCGCTCAAGGTCGGTTTCGGGGTAAAGCGCTAGCCCCACAAGGCAAGCGCAAGGCCATCGCTCAGATGCTGGAGCACACCCAGATCTCTGAGCGACGGGCTTGTCGTCTTGTGGGGCTGTCCCGAGATGCCTGGCGGCATCCACCGCAACCCGATGCACAAACTGTGCGTCTTGCTGAACGCATCCAGGCTGTGGCCATGGAGCGGCGGCGCTTTGGGTATCGCCGCGTGCATGACATGCTGCACGCAGAGTTTCCTGGCACAAATCACAAGAAGGTGTTTCGCCTCTACCGTGAGCAGGGCCTGGCCGTCCGCAAGCGCAACAAGGGCAAGAGGTACCGTGGCGAGCGCACGCCGCTGGTGGCCGCAACTCGGGTCAATCAAACATGGAGTCTGGACTTTGTCAGCGACTCATTGAGCAACGGCAGGCGCATCAAGTGCCTGACCATCGCCGATGACTTCAGCCATGAGTGCGTGGACATCGCGGTGGACTTGTCCATGCCGGGCATTTACGTCACCAGAATCCTTGAGCGAGCTGCACGCTTCAGGGGCTATCCAGAGGCCATCAGGACGGATAACGGGCCGGAGTTCACTTGCAGTGCCTTCATAGCATGGATGCAGGCACGAGGCATCCAGCACATCCTGATTCAACCGGGCAAGCCAACCCAGAACGCCTACATCGAAAGCTTCAACGGCAAGTTCCGGGATGAATGCCTCAACGAGAACTGGTTCGAATCATTGGCCCAAGCCCGTGAAGCCATCGCCATCTGGCGTCGGGACTACAACGAGGTGCGTCCCCACGGAACAATTGGCCGAATCCCGCCGGCTGCTTTTGCAGCCAAGCATCGCAACCAAAACCCAACCACCACCGACGCAGGATCAGTTAACCTGCAAACCCCTGGACCTCTCTCCAACTGATTGGTATGGCTGTAGGGGGCACGTCAGGGGCATCCTCATAACGAGGTGGTTGCGCTGGCAGGTGCTCATCTTCTTCGGCCAGGGGGAGTCTGGCTTGGGCCGCATTGTGTCATGGGCGTTGCGACGGCTAATAACAGTTAGGTATTTCCCGTATGAGTGAGTCAGAAAAACCATCAGGCAAGTTAGCGCATCTGTTTTTTAAGACGGAAGAGAGTGGCGTTCAAGTAGCCAATATAAACGTTTTGGCCGCCGTTGATCTTGAGGAAATGCTCAATGCAAACAGCCTGGTATCAGACTACATACATAGCGTTGGGTTAATAAACGCAACAATTTCAAACGCTCAAGACTTCATCAATGCCATCGATGAATGGGCCACTACCTTATCCAACAGATCAAGCATCAACCGCATCAATGTGCAGGAGGGCAGCCTTGATATGGGTCGGCACTTCTTGAACTTATTAAGTCTCTTTAAATGCCTCCTAGAGCATAGCGAGACGACAATCAGACGCAAATTTGGCAAAGAATCTAAGCACATTGCAGCGTGGAAGGCCGCACAAGCCCATCAATATGACACCTACGCATGCTACAGAATATTCTACAAACTAAGAAACTTTTGTCAGCACATAGGGTTACCCCCGATTGGTATAACAATGCACGATCAAAGTGCAGAGCACACTCCTGAAGTTCTCATCTACCTAAACCGAGACGAGCTACTAGAGGAAGGTGATTTATTGAACGAAAAAATCAAATCAGACCTAAATTCCATGCCGGATAAAATTGATTTAAAGGGGTTCACGGAAAGTTGGCTTCATTCGTTCACTGAACTTTACGAGGCACTGCTACAGATAAGAGCAGAATCAGCTATTGATTCCTGCGCAATGATCAAGAATTTAAGAGATGATTTCCAGATAAATAATACCGGAAAACTGATACTGATCGAGGAGGCGGGAAGCAGCGATCAAAACAAACTCAATCTTAAATTTTGCGACATCTTAGAGCAAGAGGCCTTATTTATTATCCAACGCCATACCTAACTGGGTGTTCAACGTGGACGCTGATACGGCCCATCGCTTCGGATACGCCTTATGGGCGCCAGTTAACTAATTCGTTATGCAACTACAGGAAAGTTATGGCAGTCAAGAAATATCGCTACATAAATATATTCCTAATTAAGCCAAATTTGCTGATTAAGGATTTTAAGGACCTTTTAGCAGAAGACTGTCTTGTAGACGAATACGAGCTAGATCCACAATGGAATATTGATGGAAAAATTTATGTAAAACAATCTTTTGCAAAAAGACCCAAATGGGCGGAAATGCTAGACCAAATAACGGGCAAAAAAGTCGATGGACTTGAGACAAAGTCCAGCTCTTCTGTCATGTTCATGAAATCAGATGGCAAAACATTCGCAATCACTTTTGGATATGGAAGATTTCTCATTAATCTAGCTCACTGCATTCAGGATTTTGGAATAAAAACTGCACTCAACACACTAGATCATAAAAGCTTGCGGAGCGTTGATCTCCACACATTGGAGGATCAGCCGATACAGAAAAAATCACAAGCAACACGTGAGTCTGAGGCGAGCATATTTGGGATTGACATATCAAAAGACATTCTTAGATCGGTGACGGGGTCGCCCAGATCAACCGTTGAACTTAAAAATATCTCCGGTGGAGATGCAATGTATTCATTTGGGGTAGATCTTGACATTAATGAGTTGCCGCATCTCATTAAGAAAATTTCAGAATACTACGCAATAGATGCTTACAAAAATGAATTTGGCTGGGTTGACAATGTGAGAAGAGTAAAAGACAAGGCATTGTTGACCAAGCTTGATGGCGAAATCTTAGAGTCCATTAAAAATAAAAATAATGATTTAATACTAACTCTCCCAGAAATTGGAAAATGGGACACTATTAGCGGTTTTAGCTTCACCCGCGCAAAAACATCAATTAGCCCCACAATTGAAGCTGACCATTACTTCAAAACAATATCAAAAGATAAGCTCACAATTGAATCAATAAAAAAAGACCGCCTGTTCGTTCATGATGTGTATGGAATGGAGCATGAGCACTCAATATATAAGTGCGCATACCTCGAACTCTCTGTTGGCGACAAGACATTTATATTTTACTGCGGCACCTGGTACCAAGTTGACAACACATTCATCGGGCGTATTCAGGAAACACTAAACAGGATAGAGGAGGCGGCTATAGTTTTCCCTCCTATTGAAAAATGGCAAGAAGACGGGAAATTCAAAATTGAGCCAGAGGGTGACTACAACTCTCGCGTATCAAAATCACACGGATACCATCTACTTGACAAAAATTTAATAAAGAGCAACAAAACCACTACATCAATAGAGTTGTGTGATCTACTCACAGATGAAAAGCAGTTTATACATGTCAAACACCGAAAAGGCGGCTCGGCTGGGCTGAGCCATCTATTCGCACAGGGAAGCGTTGCAGCTGAGATCATGCTTGGAGACAAACCCTTCCGAAAAGTTGCACGGAGCGTTCTTAAAAAAATAAAAGATGGGGCGCAAGATCTGATCCCTTTGGATAAATTAAAAAGCAACGAATGCGAAATAATTTTCTTAATACTTGGCGATGACCCAAGCAAAGTTAAATCCAACCTTCCCTTTTTTAGTAAAGTTAATCTTGCCAGAGCCTACGAAAATTTATCTCAACGCGGATTCTCTGTAAGAATATCCGCAGCAGAAACATTAGAGCGAGCAGTTGCATAACTGTGCGTTCAACGCGGACGCGAAGCTTGTCTGACTTTTGTGGACATTCCAATCTGACGGAGAATGTCCCCTGCGGGCAAGCTTTGCCGCAAATTCGTCAATCGGTACACCCGTGACATCAAGCTCCCAACGTGTGCCGGCACCCGCCTTGCATGGAGGTCTCATGTCTACGTTCAAAACATCCCGAGCGTTTTCTGCGCCACCCGCGGAGGTGTTTGCGGCCTTCTCAGCACCCGAGCGTCTTGCGCGTTGGTGGGGCCCTGACGGTTTTCGCAACACGTTTGAGGTCTTCGAGCTGAAGCCAGGAGGTCTCTGGCGCTTCACCATGCACAGCCCCGATGGCACCAACTACCCCAACGAGGCCACTTTTGGGTCCATTGAGCCGGGTAGGGCCGTTGTGATCAATCACATCTCCCAGCCTCACTTTCAACTCTCCATCACGCTGAAGCCCACTGCAACCGGAACTCTGGTCACCTGGGAGCAGGTCTTCGAGAGCCCACAAGTTGCGGCCTCAATCAGGCACATCGTGGAACCTGCAAACGAGCAAAATCTGAGCCGTTGGCAGGCAGAGGTTGCCGCGCACGGTCGAGGTGTGGCGTAGTTTTTCGCGCGAGGCGCAAAGCTCTGATTTCTGCACCGCGGGCTTCGACGCCAGTTGAGCAGCCAGCAGCCCTCTTGTTAAAGTAACTGGATGGGCATACAGTTGTTTGGCGCGTGCCGATCACGCCGCATCATCAACTTCAGGAGCCCCGCATGCTTGACCATATGACATTCCGCGTGACCGACATCGCGCGAGCAAAGGCGTTTTACTCCGCAGCCCTGGCGCCACTGGGCTACAGCGTCTGTTTCGAGGGCCATTACGGCGCCAACATGCTTGGGCTTGCCTATCCTGACGCATCTGAACCCGATGGCAAGAAGGCAGATGTGTGGTTCATTGACGGACCTTCGCCACATGGCGGCCCAGTTGCAACGTCCGGTTGCCACCTCGCCTGGCGCGCTGAAAGCCGTGCGCAAGTTGATGCTTTTTACAAGGCGGCCCTGGCTGCTGGCGGGAAAGACAACGGTGCACCCGGGCTCCGACCTGACTATCACGCAAGCTACTATGGAGCGTTTGTCATCGATCCAGAAGGCAACAACATTGAAGCGGTCTGCCATTTGCCAGAGTGATCCACAAATCAGGCAAATACGGGCCCGATAGCGACCGCATCAGTTCGCTCATGGCGCAGTACCTGAGCCAGTAACTCGCATTTCTTTTCGTGCAGCCGTCACTCCCCATGTACTGCCCAGCCCACTTTCAAGAAGACCGTCCTGCAGAGCTGCTTCGCCTCATCGAACAGTTTCCCCTGGCCACCATCGTTCGCCATGACGCCGACGGCTTGACGGCCGACCACGTGCCGCTTTTGTTTCAGCCCACACCGGGTGGCATGGGCAAGCTGGTGGGCCATGTCGCCAAGCACAACCCGTTGTGGCAAGTGCCGGCTGACCAAGAGCTGCTGGTGGTCTTCCAAGGGCCGTCCACCTACATCTCTCCCAACTGGTACGCCACCAAGCATGAGGCCGGTAAGGTCGTCCCCACGTGGAACTACGCCGTGGTGCACGCCCATTGCTCGCTCCACGTAAGCCACGATCCCGAGCAGGTGCGGCAAGTCGTCACCCAACTCACCGATCAGCACGAGGCCACCCAAGCTCACCCCTGGCGTGTGGCCGATGCCCCCAGCGATTACACCGACAAGCTGCTGGCCAACATCGTTGGCATCGAGCTGCGTGTGCACCGCATGCAAGGCAAGTGGAAGGTCAGTCAGAACCAGCCCAAGCAGAACCAGCAATCCGTCGTGCAGGGCCTGCTGTCAGAAGGCGCTGACGCGCAAACCCAGATGGCATCACTGGTGCAGGCGCGCGGCGGGCTGTGATCATCAGCAAACCAGATTCCAACCACACAGGGAGCCTTTCACATGTCCAACACCGACATCCTCCAGCCTTTGTTCGCCTTGGCGTTCTGGACCAGCTTGGTCTTGCTGCTCATTCCCATCACCCGATTTCGGGCCGCCTTCCGCCGCGAGGTGGTGGCCGACGATTTCAAACACGGTGAATCCGGCAGCGTGCCACCGCACGTCAGCCTGCCCAACCGCAACTACATGAACCTGCTGGAATTGCCAGTGCTGTTCTACGTTGCTGGCGTGCTCATCTATGTCACGGGAGGCGCCACGCCGGCCATGCTCATGACAGCCTGGGCGTACGTCGGCCTGCGGGTGCTGCACAGCCTCATCCACCTCACCTACAACCATGTCATTCAGCGCCTGCTGGCGTTTGCGGCCAGCAATGTTGTGCTGGTGGTGCTGTGGGTGCTGGCGGGGTTCAAGATCTTTGCACAATGACTGCCGATCCATTCGACTTGGAGCGCTTCGTCAAGGCGCAAGAGCACAGCTATTCAGCGGCTCTTGACGAGGTTACCAACGGCCGCAAGCAGTCTCACTGGGTGTGGTTCATCCTGCCTCAGCTCCGTGGGCTGGGCTTCAGCGAGAGGGCGCACAAATTTGGCATCTCCGGCATGGCCGAAGCCAAGGCGTACATGGCCCACCCGCTGCTGGGGCCGCGCCTGGTCGAAGTGGTGGAAGCCATGCTCCAACACAAGGCATCCTCCGCTGAAGATGTGCTGGGCGACACCGATGCACGCAAGTTTCAATCGTGCCTGACGCTGTTCTCGTTGGCCGCCCCGCAAGTCGCCCGCTTCAATGAGGCTTTGGAGCAGTTCTTCTCATCCGAGCGCGATGCGGCCACACTCAAAATGCTGACGCAGCAGTCGCACGACACCTGACGTGTCAAGCCAGTGCTCGCACCCACGGCCACACCTGATCCACGAAGAACGCCACACCCACCACCAGCGCCGCCACGCTGCTCACCAGCACGGCCCCAGCGGCCACATCCTTGCTCAGCCCAATGGCCGGATGCAGTTGCGGGTGCAGGTGGTCGGCCAGCACCTCCAGGGCGGTGTTGAGCAACTCACTGGCCACCACGGCGGCAATCGTCAAGGCCATCACCGCCCACCACAGCGCGGGCGCTCGCGTCAGCACCAGCAAGATCGCGATGAGCACCGTGGCCACAGCATGGGTGCGCAGGCTCTTTTCCGAGCGCCAGGCTGCACGCAGACCGGCCATCGCATAGCCCAGGCGGGCTTTGAACGGGTGGCCCTTCATTGGCTGCGCCCCTGGCCCAGGTGCAGGCGGTGCGCCACCATCCACACCAGCACAGCCCAGGCGGCCCCGGCTGCCCAGCCCGCCGCTACGTCCGAAGCCCAGTGCACCCCCAGGTACACCCGCGACAGGCCCACGAGGCCGCTGACCCCGGCGGCCACGCCAATCGCGTACACGCGCAGACGGGTGCGCGGGGCCAGCCGCGCCACCAGCGTTGCCAGCGTCAAAAACACCACCGCCGACATCATCGCGTGACCGCTGGGGAAGCTGTAGCCATCGGCCAGCGTGCCGTGAAACAGCGCATCGGGCCGGGCCCGCGCAAAGCCATGCTTGAGCGCAATGCTCACGCCCCAGCCCAGCAGCGATGAGCCCGCCGCCAGCCAAGCCATGTGCCACTGGCCGGCCATCATCAGGTAGCCACACACCGCGCTCACGGTCATGATCAGCACGGTGGGGCTGCCCAGCGCCGTGATGTCGCGCATCACGTCGGGCAGCCAGCGCGGGCCCCAGGCCGCGCCGTCCACGCCGCCAGCACGGAACCAGCTCAGCAGCCACTGGTCCACGGCGCGCGTGTCGCCCTCCATCATCTCGCCGGCCAGGTTCAAAAAACCCCACAGGCACAGCCCCAGCAGCACGATGGGCCACAACAGGCGCAGCTCGAAATTGCGTTGAGTCACCATGTTCAATATCTGAATGTCAATCCAGCAGGCCGGCCTGCGCGAACACCTCGCGCCAGGCCGCCAGCTTGCGTTCGAACGACCACGAGGCATTGGCCGGGCTGGTGGAGGGCAGTTTGAATACCGGCAGCCCCAGCGCCTGCGTCACACGCATGTGTCGGGCCGATTCGCCCCCATTGTGCGCAATGGCGCGCAGCGTGGGCACCTGCGTGATCAGGCCTGCCAGGTCGTTGAGCTCGCCTTCTTCAATGGCACTGTCCAGGCTGCCTTCGCGCAGGCAACCCGCATACACATCCCAAATGGCCAGCCCACGGGCCTTCACCACGGGCAGCCGCGCCGCATAGGGCAGGGCGCTCAAGGCATCGTCACCCTGCAAACCCCACAGGGCCGACAAAATAGGCCAGAACTGGTTGCGAGGGTGGGCGTAGTACTGCTGCGCCGTCAGTGAGGCCACGCCGGGAAAACTCCCCAGCACCAGCAGCTTGGCGCCCGGCCCCACCACCGGCGCCAAGCCCTGCAGACGTGGCAAGCCCGCAGTGGGCAAGGTGTCGGCATGCGCAAGGGGGGCTCGGACCATGGCCATGACTGTGCCACACTCATTGCCGTGAAAAGAAAACCGACCCTGGCCGAAGCCACGATTTCCGAAGAGCGCGGCGTGCGCTACCTGCACCTGGGCACGCCCTGGATCCAAGGCGCCATGCGCATCCGCCAGCCCCAGAAGCTGGAGCTCGAATACATCCAGCGCATGATGGCCTGGCTGCTGCTGCGCGACCTTGATCAGTTGCCCGGCACCCGCTGCCTGCAACTGGGCCTGGGCGCCGCCGCCATCACCAAGTACTGCCACAGCGTGCTGCGCCTGCCCACCACGGCGGTCGAGATCAACCCGCAGGTCATCGGCGTGTGCCGCAGCTGGTTCCACCTGCCCGAAGACGACGAGCGCCTCACCGTGGTCCAGGCCGATGCCGCCCGCTATGTGGCCAGCGACGATCAGGTCGCCAGCTTCGATGCCCTGAGCGTGGACCTCTACGACCACGAAGCCGCCAGCCCCGTGCTCGATGACGAAGCCTTCTACCGCGCCTGCTGGCGTTGCCTGGACGACGGTGGCGTGATGAGTGTCAACCTGTTTGGCCGCGACGCCAGCTTTGAGCGCAGCGCCGCCCGCATCAGTGCGGCCTTCGGCCCCAACCGCGTGGCCCAGCTCAAGCCCACCACCGACGGCAACACCATCGTGCTGGCCTGGAAGGGCTTCGATTTGCCCGAGCGCGACGTGCTCACCGAGCGCGCCGAAACTTTACACACCCGCTGGTCGCTGCCCGCCAAGAAATGGGTCAAGCTGTTGGGGCCTTTCCAACCCACCGTCGCACCATGACACCGTCTGCCAAGGCCACCGCCACACCGGCATCTCGCCCCATCACCCACCGCGGGCCGCTGGAGTGGCGCCTGCTGCTGAACTGGCTGGCCGAAGACGGCATCCTCACCCCGCAGGATGTGGACACCGTGATGCAGCGCTTTGCCGCCGGCACCAGCGCCCAGCACCCGCTGGTGCGCCTGGCCAGCCTGGGCTTGAAGCGCGCCGACACGGGTACCGCGCTGGAGCTGGAGCCCCTCACCGAATGGCTGGCGCAGCGCGTGAAGCTGCCCTACCTGCGCATCGACCCGCTCAAGGTGGATGTGGCCCGCGTGGCCGATGTCATGTCCATCACCTACGCCGAGCGCCGCAAGGCCCTGCCGGTGTACGTGGGCGCCAACGAGATCACCATTGCCACCAGCGAACCGCTGGACGTGGCCTGGGTGGAGGAGATCCTCGCCCACACCCGCAAGACCATCCAGCTGGCCGTGGCCAACCCGCTCGACCTGCAACGCTACCGCACCGAGTTCTACACCCTGGCCCGCTCCGTCAAGGATGCCAAGAAGAAGACCGGCGATTCGGTGGCCCACAACTTCGAGCAACTGGTGGAACTGGGCCGCGCCAACCGCCAGCTCGACGCCAACGACCAGGGCATCATCCAGGTCGTCGACTGGCTGTGGCAATACGCCTTCGACCAACGCGCCTCCGACATCCACCTCGAGCCCCGGCGCGAAATGGGCGCCATCCGCTTCCGCATCGACGGCGTGCTGCACACCGTCTACCAGGTGCCCTTGTCCGTCATGCAGGCCATGGTGGCGCGCATCAAGCTGCTGGGCCGCATGGACGTGGTCGAAAAGCGCCGCCCGCTCGACGGCCGCATCAAGACCCGCAACCCCGGCGGCGACGAGGTCGAAATGCGCCTGTCCACCATGCCCACCGCCTTTGGCGAAAAGCTGGTGATGCGGATTTTCGATCCCGACAACACCGTCAAGTCCTTCGAGGCCCTGGGCTTTGCCCCGTCTGAAAAGCAGGTGTGGGAGCAGCTGCTCGCCCAGCCGCACGGCATCATCCTCGTCACCGGCCCCACGGGTTCGGGCAAGACCACCACGCTGTACTCCACGCTCAAGCGCCTGGCCACCGACGAGGTCAACGTCTGCACCATCGAAGACCCGATCGAAATGATCGAGCCCTCGTTCAACCAGACCCAGGTGCAGCCCGGCATCGACCTGAACTTTGCCGATGGCCTGCGTGCGCTGATGCGCCAGGACCCGGACATCATCATGGTGGGCGAAATCCGCGACCTGGAAACCGCCGAGATGGCGATCCAGGCGGCGCTCACCGGCCATTTGGTGTTCTCAACCCTGCACACCAACGATGCCGCCTCGGCCATCACGCGCCTGACCGACCTGGGCGTGCCGCCTTACCTCATCAGCGCCACCGTCATTGGCGTGCTGGCGCAGCGCCTGGTGCGCACCCTGTGCCCGCTTTGCAAACAGGCCGACGAGCCGGTGTCGGGCGAAACGCTGTCCGAGTCGATCAAGCCCTGGCGCCTCAACGGCCAGTACCGCCCCTACAAGCCCGTGGGCTGCCTGGACTGCCGCATGACCGGCTTCAAGGGCCGCGTGGGCCTGTACGAGTTGCTGCCCGTGTCCGAGGCCGTGCGCGACTCCCTGCACCCGCAGGTGGACATGGCCCAGATGCGCAAGACGGCGGCCAAAGAAGGCCTGCGGCCGCTGCGCCTGTCGGGCATCATGAAGGTGACCGAAGGGATCACCACGGTCGAAGAGGTGCTGCGCAACACCCCTCAGTGGGATCGTTGAGGCGTGGGGGGCAGCCCCATGAAGCTCGGCACCCACACCTCGCAGCAAATGCCCTCGGGGTCGCGCTCAAACCAGCGCACCTGGCCATTGAGCTGCTTTACCCGCTTGCGCACGCCACCCAGGCCCAGGCCGTGAGCCCATTGCTCGGGCGCGCGGCCGTGGCCGTTGTCGCTCACGCGCAGCGTCAGCATGTCCTCGGCCAGGATCAGGGTCACGGTGACATGCTCGGCCTGGGCGTGGCTGATCGCATTGCTCACCAGTTCGCGCAGGATGCGCGTCAGCGCCGACCACTGCACCATGTTCAGGTCCACGTCCTCGTCGGCCTGCATTTCCCACGTCAGGGCGCAGTGGGCCAGCTCCAGCCGGTGGCTCAGGTCGCGCTTCCACTCCGCCGCCGCCTCGCTCAGCCGGTGTGAAGAGGCCGCCAGGCCACGCGTCAGGGTCTTGAGGTCTTGCAGCGTGTGGCGAATGTAGTCGCCCATCTCCGGGGTCGGGGCCTGGTACAGCAGCGTCAGCAAGCGGGCGCCAATGTCGTCGTGCAGGTCCTGGGCAATGCGCAGGCGCTCTTCGCCCCGGCCTTGTTCCACGGCAGCACTCAGGCGCCGCGCGTCGGTTTGGGTCTGGGCGCTCGTGTCTGCGACGGTGGCCTGCCGCGTGCCTGCCGGAGGCCACAGCCAGCGCCGGGACACCAGGTGCCCGGCCAGTGCGCCGCCCATGGCCAGGCCCAAGGCCCACAAGGACGGGGCGGCCGCGGCATGGCTGGCTTGCCCCAGTTGCAGCACGATGGCCGCCAGCAGCACCCAGGCGGACAGCAGCAGGGCTTCGGCCAGCACCCGCGCCACCAACACGGGGCGGTGCCAGTTCACACGGCGAATCACCAAAGGGGGCAGTTGGCGGGCGGCCATGGGGCTCAGACCAAGCCTTGCTTGCTGGCCAGCACCGCGGCCTCAGCCCGGCTGGACACATTGAGCTTCTTGTAGATGGACTTGATGTGGTCGTTCACAGTGAACCACTTGATGCCCATCAGCGAGGCGATTTCCTTGATCGTGAAGCCCTTGCTCAGGTAGGTCAGCACCTCGCTCTCACGCGGGGTCAACTGCTCGTGGTCGGGCTCGACCTGTGCCGGCGAGCCTGCACCAGCCGGAGACAACGCCCCCCAGCCCGAGTGCCCTTCACCGGCGCGGAAGTGGTGCAGCAAGCGCCGTGCAATCGCTGGCGACAGGGGCGGCTGGCCGCGCACGATCTTTTGCAGCTCTTCCACCAGCACCTCGAAACGGTCTTCCTTGAGCAGGTAGCCATCGGCCCCGAACTGCAGGGCCGGGAACAGGTGCTCGTCATCCGAGTACAGGGTCGTGACGATGCGCGTGGCCGGATAGCCGCTCAGATCGCGCAGCAACTCCAGGCCGCTGCCATCGGGCAGTTCCAGGTCGAGCAAAATGAGCTGAAAGGGCGGGGATGCGGCAGCCGCCTGGCCAGCCGCGCCCAGGCCCAGCTCCCGCCGAGCCGACGCCAGGTCGCTGGCCTCCACGATGCCGCTGACGTCGTTGAAACTCTCGGTCACGACGCGACAGAGAAAGCCCCGCGCAACCGGGTTGTCTTCAAGAATCAAAACCTTGACGGTCATGTCGTTCCTCCCCTTGCCCGCCTCTGGGTGGGCCGGGTTTGATGTGATCCACACTATATAGTGGATGGCAGCTCCTCCTACAATCCACCCATGCGAATCCTCATTGCCAACGACGACGGTTACCTGGCGCCCGGCATTGCCGCGCTGGTGGACGCTTGCCAGGGCCTCGGTGAGGTCGATGTCTTTGCGCCCGAGCGCAATGCCAGCGGCACCTCCAACGCCTTGACCCTGCACCAGCCCCTGAGCCTGCACACGGCGGCCAACGGCTTCCGCTACGTCAGCGGCACGCCGTCTGACAGCGTGCACCTGGCGCTCACGGCGGGGCTCATCCCCAAGCCCGATCTGGTGCTGTCGGGCATCAACAACGGCGCCAACATGGGGGACGACACCCTGTACTCCGGCACCGTGGCCGCAGCCACCGAGGGCTATCTGTTCGGCATACCGGCCATCGCCTTCTCGCTGGTCGACAAGGGTTGGGCCCACCTTGACGTCGCCACCCGGGTGGCCCGTCGCGTGATTGAACAGGCACTGGCGCAGCCACCCGCTGGCCATCCCTGGTTGCTCAACGTCAACATTCCCTCATCGGCGCAGGCCGAGGACGCCCCCTGGGCCATCACCCGCCTGGGTCGGCGCCACGCCAGCTTCCCCGCCGTGGCCCAGGCCAACCCGCGTGGCGACCTGTTTTACTGGATCGGCCCGGCTGGCGAGGCCCGTGAAGATGGTGAAGGCACCGATTTCCATGCCATCCGCCAAGGCCAGGTGTCCATCACCCCCTTGAAGGTGGACATGACCGATCACCAGCACCTGCCCACGTGGCAGCGCTGGTTGGAGCCGCGGTGAGCGTGCCCCCTGACGATCGCAAGCCGCGGCGTTTTCCGCTGCAGCTCGATCAGGTGGCCTCCCCCCGACCCGGTGGGTCGCGCACGCCCATTGGCAGCACCGCCGCACCGCGTGTCTCCCGCGAGGTGCTGCGCCCTCAGGCGCCCTTGCACCTGGCTGAGCGCGATCGCCAGCGCCACACCGCCCCGCAGGGGCTGGGGCTGGACTCCGCCCAGGTGCGCATGCGCATGGTGCAGCGCCTGCAGGCCGATGGCATCAGCCATTCGGGCGTGTTGCAGGCGTTTGCCGCCGTCCCGCGCCACCTGTTTGTGGACACGGCGCTGGTCAACCAGGCCTATGAAGACACCAGCCTGCCCATCGGCCTGGGCCAGACCATCTCCAAGCCCTCGGTCGTGGCCGCCATGATTCAGCTGCTGTGCGTGCGGCCGGGCTTGACCCGCTCCGATGTGCCGAGCGCACCGGTGAGTACGAAGCCCTTGGGCAACTGCCTGGAAATCGGCACCGGCTGCGGCTATCAGGCCGCCTTGCTTGGCCATATGGCGCGCCGTGTGGTGTCCATTGAACGGCTGCGCGACCTGCATCTCAAAGCGCGCGGCAACCTCGATCAGCTGCGCGCCGCCTTGCCCACCTCGCCCGACGTGCGTTTGGTGTATGGTGACGGCATGATTGGTCATGCGCCCTCGGCGCCTTACGACACCATCATCGCCGCCGCGGGTGGCGCGGCCCTGCCGCAAGCCTGGCTCGACCAGCTCGCGCCCGGCGGCCGGCTCGTGGCGCCCACCGAAGATGAGCGTGGCGGGCAGGTGCTCGTCATCGTTGATCGGCTGGCCGATGGCCGTTTTCAGCACGCCCGTGCCGGCGCGGTCTTGTTCGTCCCCCTAAAATCGGGCACCACCTGATGTTTGACGACCTGAGGCGGCCCCCGTCTCAGGCACGACGATTGGTCTCATGCAGCACACCACACTCTCCCTCCGATTGGCCGCTTCGGTGGCCGTTCTGGCCGTCCTGGCCGGCTGCGCATCGCCCACCCACCGTGCGCCGGTGGAAGAGCGCGCCAGCGCCGCCCAACCCCCGCGCCCGCTCCCGGGTGCCGAGAACGCCGGCAAGCCGGGCTACTACACCATCAAGCCGGGTGACACCCTGATCCGCATTGGCCTGGAAACCGGCCAGAGCTGGCGCGACATTGCCGGCTGGAACAACATCGAAAACGCCAACCGCATCGAAGTGGGCCAGGTGGTGCGCATCGTGCCGCCGGTGGGCGAGGGCGCGACCAGCACGGCAGCCACGGGCAGCATCCCGGCGGCCAAACCGGTGACGACGTCCCGCATCGAGCCCCGTTCGGTCGATGGCAAGGCCGCTTCCGCCGCGTCGGCCCCGTCCGTGGCCGCGAGCAGCTCCAGTTCGGCTGCAGCGGCCAGCGCGCCCGACACACACCGTGCCGACGCGAAAACAGGTGACGAGCCGGCCTGGATCTGGCCCGCCAATGGCCCCACCATCGCCCAGTTCGAAGAGGGCAAGCGCAAGGGCCTGGTCATCGGCGGCAAGGCCGGTGACCCCGTGGTCGCCGCCGGGGATGGCCGCGTGGTCTACGCCGGTTCGGGCCTGCGGGGCTACGGCAACCTCATCATCATCAAGCACAGTGGCGACTACCTGACGGCCTACGCCCACAACCAGACGCTGCTGGTCAAGGAGGACCAGGCCGTGCGCAAGGGCCAAAAAATCGCCGAAATGGGTGCCACCGATGCCGATCGCGTCCAGCTGCATTTCGAGATCCGCAAGCAAGGCAAGCCCATTGATCCGGCTCGCCAGCTGCCTGCGCGCTGATTTCCAGGTGCTGACCTGCGGGGCCGCGCGCAGAGTCTGAAAGAACAGGTCACAGTCCTGAGACAATCGGGGGATGAGTGATGCATCCCCCGTTTCTGTTTCTGGCGACGCCGCCGAGCCGGTCGTTGCCCCCGTTCCACCCCACCTTGAGTGGCTGAAAGTCGAGTCCCTGGACCTGGAGGCGCAGGGTGTGGCCCACCGCGCCGACGGTAAGGTCGTCTTCATCGAAGATGCGCTCCCCGGTGAAGAGGTGCGCGTCAGCGTGACCCGCCGCAAGAACAACTGGGAGCAGGCGACGATGACCGAACGTCGCCGCGACAGCTCCCAGCGTGTCGAGCCTGGTTGCACCTACTTTGGCCTTTGCGGTGGCTGCAAGATGCAGCACTTTCACGCCAGCGCCCAGGTGGCCGTCAAGCAGCGCGTGCTCGAAGACAACCTCTGGCACCTGGGCAAGGTCAAGCCCGAAACCCTGCTGCGCCCCATCGAAGGCCCGGCCTGGGGCTACCGTTTCCGTGCCCGCCTGTCGGTGCGCTACGTGGCCAAGAAAGGCACCGTGCTGGTCGGTTTCCACGAGCGCAAATCGCGCTATGTGGCCGACATGAAGACCTGCGAGATCCTGCCCCCGCACATGAGCCGCCTGCTGGTGCCGTTGCGCGAGCTGATCGCCAGCATGGACCAGCGTGACCGCCTGCCGCAGATCGAAGTGGCCGTGGGCACCCAGATCACCGTGCTGGTGCTGCGCCATCTGGAGCCGCTCACCGCCGCCGACACCCAGCGCCTGAAAGCTTTTGCCGCCCAGCACAGCCCGGCCGAAGGTGGCCAGCAGGCCATCTCGTGGTGGCTGCAGCCCAAGGGCCCGGACACCGTTCACCCGCTGGACGAGTCCCTGCCCGCGCTGGACTACACCCTGCCCGAGTTCGGCATCACCATGCCGTTCAAGCCGACCGACTTCACCCAGGTGAACCACGCCATCAACCAGGTGCTGGTGGGCCGGGCGCTGCGCCTGCTGCAGGTGCAGAAAGACGAGCGCGTGATCGACTGGTTCTGCGGCCTGGGCAACTTCACCCTGCCGCTGGCCACCCAGGCGCGCGAGGTGCTGGGCATCGAAGGCAGCGAAACCCTGGTGGCCCGCTCGCGTGAGAACGCCTTGGCCAATGGCCAGTCCGAGCGCACCAGCTTCGTGGCCCGCAACCTGTTCGAAATCACCCCGCAAGAGCTGGCCGGCTACGGCCATGCCGACAAGTGGCTGGTCGACCCGCCCCGTGAAGGCGCGTTCGCCCTGGCCAAGGCTGTGGCCGACCTGCACCAGGACCCGACCCTGGTGCCCGACTGGGTGCCGCCCAAGCGCATCGTCTACGTCAGCTGCAGCCCCGGCACCCTGGCCCGCGATGCCGGCCTGCTGGTGCACCAGGGCGGTTACCGCTGCGTGGCGGCGGGTGCGGTCAACATGTTCCCGCACACGGCCCACGTCGAGAGCATGGCAGTGTTCGAGCGCGATTGAGCGCAGCCGTCGGTGCGGGGGCGCTGGTGTCAACCATGCGTCCATGAAAAAAGCCGAGGCATTGACCTCGGCTTTTTGTTGGGGCCTCGCTCAGGAAGCCGCAGGGCGCGTGCCGGCTACCGTCACAGCACTTCAGAGGCGAAATCCGCCAGGCGCGAACGCTCGCCGCGCGCCAGGGTCACGTGGCCCCCGTGCGGCCAGCCCTTGAACTTGTCCACCGCGTAGGTCAGACCTGAGCTGCCTTCGGTCAGGTAAGGCGTGTCGATCTGGGCCAGGTTGCCCAGGCAGACGATCTTGGTGCCGGGGCCGGCGCGGGTGATCAGCGTCTTCATCTGCTTGGGCGTCAGGTTTTGCGCCTCGTCGATGATGACGAACTTGTTCAAGAAGGTGCGCCCGCGCATGAAGTTCAGGCTCTTGATCTTGATCTTGCTGCGCACCAGCTCCGACGTGGCCGCACGACCCCACTCGCCCGCCGTGCTGTCGCCACGCGCCAGCACCTCCAGGTTGTCGTCCAGCGCGCCCATCCAGGGCGACATCTTTTCTTCTTCCGTGCCGGGCAGGAAACCGATGTCATCGCCCACCGGCACCGTCACGCGGGTGACGATGATTTCCGTGTAGCGGCGCTCGTCGAGTACCTGGCTCAGGGCCGCAGCCAGCGTGATCAGGGTCTTGCCGGTACCGGCCGAGCCGGTCAGCGTCACGAAGTCGCAGTCCGGGTCCAGCAGCAGGTTCAGCGCAAAGTTCTGCTCGCGGTTGCGGGCGTTCACGCCCCAGGCCGAGTGCTTGCTGTTGGCGTAGTCCTTGAGCGTGCGGAGCACGGCGCTCTTGCCCGTGATCTCGGTGACCTTGCCATACCAGGGCGTGACGCCCGGGCTTTCCAGGTACACGAACTGGTTGACCATCAGCGTCGGCACGGCGGGGCCGGTGATGCGGTAGTAGGTGATGCCCCCTTGTTGCCAGCTCTCCATGCCCTTGGCGTGGCGCTCCCAGAAGTCGGGGGCCAGGGCCAGCACGCCGGTGTACAGCAGGTCGCCGTCTTCCAGGGTCTTGTCGTTGAAATAGTCCTCGGCGGTCAGGCCCAGCGCACGGGCCTTGATGCGCATGTTGATGTCCTTGGACACCAGCACCACCTCGCGGCCATGGTGTTGCAAGCGCAGCGCCTGAACCACGCCCAGGATCTGGTTGTCGGCCTTGCCCTGGGGCAGGCCGGTGGGCAGCTCGACCGCCAGACCGGTGGTCTGGAAGTACAGATTGCCCTTGGCCTCGATGTGGCCGGTCTTGGCCAGTGCAATGCCCGAGGCCGGGTCCACCTGCTGGCGGGTGCTCAGGTCGGTGGCCAGGGTGTCCAGCTCGCGGCTGACCTGGCGGGCGTTGCGCGCCACCTCGGTCATGCCCTTCTTGTGCCCGTCAAGCTCTTCGAGCGTGATCATGGGCAGGTAGATGTCGTGTTCGTCAAAGCGGAACAGCGACATCGGGTCGTGCAGCAGCACATTGGTGTCGAGCACGAAGAGCTTGGCCGGGCCGCCCACATCGCGCTTGCGGCGCACGCTGGGGCCGGCGTAGCCCGCCGCTGCGGCGCTGGCCGCAGGGCTGGCGGACGGGATGACGGGGCTGCTCGGGCTCTTGTCGGCCACGATCGGCGCTGCGGCGGTCTTCACCGGGGCGGCGGGTTTGCGGCTGGTCTTGCGTGCCGGGCGCGGCGTTTCGCTCACTGGGGCGGCGGGTGCCACGACCTTGGCCCGTTCGAGCGCAGGGACCGGTGTCGGCGTACTCACGCTGGCGACCACATTCGGGCGCGCGCTGGCTGCAGGGGGCGTCTTGTCGGTGGACTTGGGGGCGGTTTTGGCGGCTTTGGGCTGCGATGCGAAGTCGACATCGGTCAGCATGTCAGCGCGTTTGGTGGGCGGCTTGGGCAAGGGCATGGTGCGGTCCGTGGCGAGGGTTCACAAACAAAAAAGCCGCACAGGGCAATGTGCGGCCTTGAAGGGGGCGATCAGGCGGAGGTGCGTCGCGCACGCGGCGGATCGGGAGGGTGACAGGTGACCGAGTTGCAAAAAGCTCAGGTTCATGAAATTGATTATGCACACTCTGCGCCATGCTCTGGGGCTCAGGCCGCCGAGGGGTGGTTTTGTCCGTGTCGCGCAACACTTGGCCCCACGAGTCGGTGTGGGCAGGCATGAAAAAAGCGCCCCGCAGGGCGCTTGATCCGATGCCGGGCATCTTGCAGGATCAGGCAGCTTCCTGCTTGAGGCCTTGCACGGCTTTCAGCACCTCTTCGACGTGGCCGGCCACCTTCAGGCCACGCCATTCTTCGCGGAGGATGCCATCCGGTCCGATCAGGAAGGTCGAGCGCTCAATGCCCTTGACCTTCTTGCCGTACATGATCTTGTTCTTGACCACGCCGAACATGTGGCATAGTTTTTCTTCGGTGTCGGCAATCAGCTCGAACGGCAGTTCCAGGTTCTGCTTGAACTTGTCATGCGAAACCAGGTTGTCTCGAGAAACGCCGAACACCACGGCTCCAGCCTTGACGAATTCCTTGTGCATGTCGCGGAATTGCATGGCTTCGGTCGTGCATCCAGGGGTGTGGTCCTTCGGGTAGAAGTACAGCACCACGGTCTGTCCGACAAAGCTCTGAGGGGTGAACTTCACGCCGCCTGTGGCGAGCGCTTCGAATTCCGGCAAAGGTTTGTTGAGGGCGGGTGTCATGTTGTAGTGATCAGCTGCCTGCGTGAAAAGTAGCCCTCTATTATAAAGTACTGAGCCATTGCTGCTTGTAAAGTCACCCGTTTGGGCTAAACGTCATCCGTTTGACAGTCTGTTCAGGGGTGCACCAGCAGCGCCGCCATCACGCGCCGCCCTTCACCGGCCAGCACGTTGTAGGTGCGGCAGGCCGCTGCCGTGTCCATGGTTTCCACCCCGATGCGGGCGGCCATCAGGCTGCGCAGCAAGGCCGGATGAGGGAAACGCAGGCGGGGGCCACTGCCGAAAATCACCACCTCGGGGGCCGCGGCCAGGATGTCGGCGAAGTGGGCTTCCTGCAGATCGTCGAGCGTGGCCACCGGCCAGGCCTGAACCGGGCCGACATGCGACACCAGGATGCTGTGCGCGTAGCTTTCGCCGTTGACGGAGACCGCGTCGCGGGTGCAGGCATTGATCACATTGACGCCTTCGGCGCGGTCGGCATGCAGTTTCATGGCAGGAATGGCTCGGAAAAGCCCGCGTTCGCCGTGCGAAGCAGGGCGCCCGGGAGTGGGCGGGTGTGGTTAAATTCTATCTTTCCCCCATTTCGTCTGCAGTGGAGCCCGTTTTGAAACCCATCGCCAAGTCCAGCAAACTCGCCAACGTCTGTTATGACATCCGTGGGCCCGTGCTGGAAAAAGCGCGCCAGATGGAAGAAGACGGCCACAAGATCATCAAGCTCAACATCGGCAACCTGGCCGTGTTCGGGCTGGAGCCACCGGACGAGATCGTGCAGGACATGATCCGCAACCTGGCTGGCGCGGCCGGTTACACCGACTCCAAGGGCCTGTTTGCCCCGCGCAAGTCGGTGGTGCACTACTGCCAGGAAAAGGGCATTCAGGGTGTGACGGTCGATGACGTCTACCTGGGCAACGGCGCCTCCGAGCTGATCGTGATGGCCCTGAACGCCCTACTCAACGAAGACGACGAGGTGCTGCTGCCGGCCCCCGACTACCCGCTGTACACGGCGGCCGTCTCGCTGTCCGGTGGCCGTCCGGTCCACTACATTTGCGACGAGCAGGCCGACTGGAACCCCGACATTGCCGACATCCGCGCCAAGATCACGCCGCGCACCAAGGCCATCGTCGTCATCAATCCGAACAATCCGACCGGTGCGCTCTACCCTGAGAGCCTACTCAAAGAGATCATCCAGGTCGCCCGTGAGCACCAGCTCATCGTGCTGGCCGACGAGATCTACGACAAGACCCTGTTCGACGGCAACACGCACACCTCCATGGCCTCGCTGGCCGAAGACGTGCTGTTCCTGACCTTCAACGGGCTGAGCAAGAACTACCGTTCGTGCGGCTACCGCGCTGGCTGGATGGTGGTGTCGGGCGAGAAGCGCCACGCCAAGGACTACATCGAGGGCCTGAACATGCTGGCCTCGATGCGCCTGTGCGCCAACACGCCCGGTCAGCTCGCGATTCAGACGGCGCTGGGCGGCTATCAGAGCATCAAGGACCTGGTCGCGCCCACCGGCCGCCTGTGCAAGCAGCGCGACCTGGCCTACGAGCTGCTCAACAAGATCCCGGGTGTCAGCGTGGTCAAGCCCAAGGGCGCGCTTTACATGTTCCCGCGCCTCGACCCCAAGATGTACCCCATCGCCGACGACCAGCAGTTTGCCTACGAGCTGCTGGCCGAAGAGAAGGTGCTGATCGTGCAGGGCACGGGCTTCAACTGGCCCCATCCCGACCACTTCCGCCTGGTCTTCCTGCCCAACAGCGACGATCTGGCCGAAGCCATTGGCCGCATTGCGCGCTTCCTGGAAAGCTACCGCAAGCGCCACGGTACGGCAGCCGCCTGAGTCGGCACCCGAGCAGCAAGCACCCATTCCCCCATTTTGAACACGTCACGCCGCCCACAAGGTGGCGCGCACCGAGAGAAGAGAATCCTATGAGCCAAGAACAACTGCGTCCTGTCAAAGTCGGCCTGCTGGGCATCGGTACGGTCGGTGGTGGCACCTTCACGGTGCTGAGCCGCAACCAGGAAGAGATCCGCCGCCGTGCGGGCCGTGGCATCGAGATCGCCATGGTGGCCGACCTCAACACCGAGCGCGCCAAGGAAGTGGTGGGCGACGCCGCCCAGGTCGTGGCCGATGCGCGCGCCGTGATCGCCAACCCCGAGATCGACGTGGTGGTGGAGCTGATCGGCGGCTACGGCATTGCCAAGGCGCTGGTGCTGGAAGCCATTGCCGCCGGCAAGCACGTGGTCACGGCCAACAAGGCCCTGCTGGCCGTGCATGGCACCGAGATCTTCGCGGCCGCCCGCGACAAGGGCGTGATGGTGGCGTTCGAAGCCGCCGTGGCCGGTGGCATCCCCATCATCAAGGCCCTGCGTGAAGGACTGACCGCCAACCAGATCCAGTGGGTGGCCGGCATCATCAACGGCACGACCAACTTCATCCTGTCCGAAATGCGTGACAAGGGCCTGGACTTCGACGTGGTGCTGAAAGAAGCGCAACGTCTGGGTTACGCCGAAGCCGATCCCACCTTCGACATCGAAGGTGTGGACGCGGCCCACAAGGCGACGCTGCTGAGCGCCATCGCCTTTGGCGTGCCCGTGCAGTTCGACAAGGCCCACGTGGAAGGCATCACCAAGCTGTCGGCCACCGACATCAAGTACGCTGAGCAACTGGGCTACCGCATCAAGCTGCTGGGCATTGCCCGCCGCCGTGATAACGGGATCGAGCTGCGCACGCACCCGACCCTGGTGCCGATGCGCCGCCTGATCGCCAACGTCGAAGGCGCCATGAACGCCGTGCTGGTGCAGGGCGATGCCGTGGGCACGACCATGTACTACGGCAAGGGCGCCGGCTCCGAGCCGACTGCCTCGGCCGTGATCGCCGACCTGGTGGACATTGCCCGTCAGATCGATGCACCGGCCGCCTCGCGTGTGCCGGCGCTGGGTTTCCAGTCCAACCAGCTGTCCAACCTGCCGATCCTGCCGATCGAAGAGGTCATTACCTCGTTCTACCTGCGCCTGCGCGTGGCCGACCAGACCGGCGTGCTGGCCAAGCTCACCGGCATCCTGGCCGAGCAGGGCATCAGCATCGACGCGGTCATCCAGCGTGAAGCCGACGAGGTCAGTGGTGAAGGTGGTAACCAGACCGACCTGATGATCCTGACGCACGACACCAAGGAAGGCGCGATGAACAAGGCGCTGGCCGCCATGCAGGCCCTGCCGACCGTGCTGGCGCCGATCGTCAAGCTGCGCAAGGAAGAGTTGGCATGAAATACATCAGCACCCGCGGCGACAAGACCGAGCGCCACTTCTGCGAGATCCTGCTGGAAGGCCTGGCGCCCGATGGCGGCCTCTACCTGCCGGTGGCCTATCCCAAGGTCGACGACGCCACGCTCACCAAGTGGCGTGGCCTGAGCTATGCCGAGCTGGCCTTCGAGGTCCTGTCGCTCTACATCGACGACATCCCCGCAGCCGACCTGAAGGACATCACGGCCCGCACCTACAACAAGTCGGTGTATGGCTTTGACGAGATCACTCCCCTGAAGCCGCTGGAGCCAGGGCTGGCACTGCAAGCGCTGTCCAACGGCCCCACGCTGGCCTTCAAGGACATGGCCATGCAGCTGCTGGGCAACCTGTTCGAGTACGAACTGGCCCGCCGTGGTGAGCAGCTCAACATCCTGGGTGCCACGTCGGGTGACACCGGCAGCGCGGCCGAATACGCCATGCGCGGCAAGAAGGGCGTGCGCGTCTTCATGCTGTCGCCGCACGGGCGCATGAGCGCCTTCCAGCAGGCCCAGATGTTCAGCCTGCAGGACCCCAACATCCATAACCTGGCCGTCGAAGGCGTGTTCGACGACGCGCAAGACATCGTCAAGGCCGTCTCCAACGACCTGGCCTTCAAGCGCCAGTACAAGATCGGCACGGTCAACTCGATCAACTGGGCGCGCCTGCTGGCTCAGGTCGTGTACTACTTCGCCGGCTACTTCTACGCCACCAAGTCGAACGCCGAGAAGGTCAGCTTCACGGTGCCGTCGGGCAACTTCGGCAACGTCTGCGCTGGCCACGTCGCCCGCATGATGGGCCTGCCCGTTGACCAGCTGGTCGTGGCCACCAACGAGAACAATGTGCTCGACGAGTTCTTCCGCACCGGCAGCTACCGCGTGCGCGGCAGCGCCGAGACGTACGAAACCTCGTCACCGTCGATGGACATCTCCAAGGCGTCCAACTTCGAGCGCTTCGTGTTCGACCTGCTGGGCCGCGACGGTGCGCGCGTGAAGGCGCTGTTCAAGGACGCGATCGAGCAGCAAGGCGAGTTCCACCTGTCGGCCGATGAGTTCGCCAAGGTGGCAGGCTACGGCTTCGTGTCGGGCACCAGCAAGCACAGCGACCGCCTGGCCACCATCAAGGACACCTTCGAGCGTTTCGGCGTGATGATCGACACCCACACGGCCGACGGCCTGAAGGTGGCGCGCGAGCACGTCAAGGCTGGCATCCCGATGCTGGTGCTGGAAACCGCCTTGCCGGCCAAGTTTGCCGAGACCATCGTCGAAGCCACGGGTCGTCAACCCGAGCGTCCGCAATGGATCCAGGGTTTGGACGGTCTGGAAGAGCTGCCCAAGCGCTTTGTGGTGGTGCCCAACAATACCCAGACGGTGAAGGACTACATCGTCCAGCACTGCAACGACTGAGCGCGCTTTTTACGAAGCCCTCAGTGTCCCGGTTCTCTGCAGGAGTGGCGCCATGGCGGCTGCGTTCAAACCCTTGATGCCGCTGGACGAGGCCTGGTCTCGTCTGCATGCGGCGGTGGTCGAGCACCTGGGGCAGGCGCCCTGCTCGACCGACCTTGTGGACAGCTTTGACGCCCTGGGGCGCGTGCTGGCCGAAGACTTGGTGTCGACGGTGGACGTGCCGCCGCTCGACAACAGCGCCATGGACGGCTATGCCGTACGCGCGTCCGACCTGCCGCTGGCGGGCCAGGAGGGTGCCGATGTGGCCGCCGTGAGCCTGCCGCAAGGCCAGCGCATTGCTGCCGGTCAGGTGGGCGCCACGCTGCAGCCGGGCACCTGTGCGCGCATCTTCACCGGCGCGCCTGTGCCCGAGGGCGCTGACGCCGTCGTGATGCAGGAGCACACGGCGACGGATGCCGCCACCGGCTCGGTGCACTTCAAAGAGACCATCCAGACCGGCCAGAACATCCGTCGCCGGGGCGAAGACATCGCCCAGGGCCAGACGGTGTTGCATGCCGGCGTTCGCCTGACCCCGGCCGGACTGGGCGTGGCCGCTTCGGTGGGCGCCGCCTCGCTTACCGTGTTCCGCCGCCCCAAGGTGGGCGTGCTGACCACGGGCGATGAACTGGTGATGCCGGGCGAGCCCTTGCCACCGGGCGCCATCTACAACAGCAACCGCCACACGCTGCGTGGCCTGGTGCAGGCCACGGGTGCGCAGGCGTGCGATCTGGGCGTGGTGCCGGACGATCTGGCAGCCACACGTGCCGCCTTGCGCGCGGCCGCCGAACAGCACGACCTGATCATCACCAGTGGCGGCGTTTCGGTGGGAGAAGAAGACCACCTGCGCAATGCCGTGCTGGCCGAAGGCGGCCTGGATTTCTGGGCCCTGGCCATCAAGCCGGGCAAGCCCTTCGTGTTCGGTTGGATCCAGCGCGCCGATGGCAGCCGCGCCCTCTACATGGGCCTGCCCGGCAACCCGGTCGCCAGCTTCGTGACCTTCCTCTTGCTGGTGCGTCCGGTGCTGGGCCTGCTGGCTGGCGAGGGCTGGCACCTGCCGCAGGCCGTGTCCCTGGTCGCCGATTTCAGCTGGCCCAAGCCCGACAAGCGCCGCGAGTTCCTGCGGGCGCGTCTGGACGCGCAGGGCAGGGTGGTGCTGCACCCGCACCAGGGCTCGGGCGTGCTGAGTTCGGCAGCGTGGGCCGAGGGCGTGGTGGACCTGCCTTCAGGCACCATCGTTCGACCGGGCGATGCCGTGAATTTCATTTCCATGGCAGAGTTGGTGCAACCTTCTCTCTCTGCCCGCCAGCCCTGAGCGCGGGCTCGGCATCATGAGCATCACCGTCCGTTATTTCGCCGCTGTCCGCGAACAGCTTGGTCCTTCTGAAACCTTGTCCTGGGCGGACACCGCCGCGCACACCGTGGGCGAACTGCGCCAGTGGCTGATCGGCCGCTCGGCCGCTCATGCGGCAGCGCTGGACCTGGCCAAGGGCCTGCGCACCGCCTGTAACCAGACCCTGTGCAACGCCGACCAGGCGGTGCAGGATGGCGACGAGGTGGCTTTCTTCCCACCGGTGACAGGCGGCTGAGATGAGCGATCACGACACGGCCTTGCAGGACGCCTTGGCCTGCGTGCGCGTGAGCCCGGACGACTTCGACCTGGGCGCCGAGGTCGCGGCCTTGCGCGGTCAGGATCCGCAAGTGGGGGCGGTGGTCAGCTTCGTGGGCACGGTGCGTGAGTGGGCGCAAGCCGCCGCACCTGGTAGCCCGCCGGCCATCATGGAGCTGGAGCACTACCCCGGCATGACCGAGCGCAGCATCGCCGAGCTGATCGTCGAGGCACGTCGGCGCTTCGATGTGCGCGGCGTCAAGGTGATTCACCGCGTGGGCCCATTGGCCGTGTGCGACCAGATCGTGCTGGTGGTGGTCAGTTCGGCCCACCGGGGCGATGCGTTTCATTGCGCCGAGTTCCTGATGGACTGGCTCAAGACCCAGGCGCCGTTTTGGAAGAAAGAGTCGGCCGGGGGCGAGAGCCGCTGGGTGGACGCGCGTGTCAGCGACGACCAGGCCGCCGCGCGCTGGGGTGGGCTGCAGACGCCGCCCAACGTGGCCCAGGGCTGAGCCCCGCGAACCCCAGGCACCCCGCATGCTGGCCATCGACGTCTTCACCTGCTATGGCGTGGCCGGCGCTGGCTCGCTTGTGGGGCTGGTCCTCATTTCGCAGATCCGCACCGATCAGAACCGCGTGCGCAGCGCGCTGGACCTGTATCGCTGGGCGTTTTGTTGCCTGAGCGCACTGTTGTGGGTCGTGCTGAGTCCGGATGACTGGCGTCCGCTCGTCACGCAGGGCGCCATCGGCTTTGCAGCCGCGGGCGTGACCTTGCTGGCCTGGGCGTTCCGGCAGCTCAACGGGCGGCGGACCCCGCCGCGCGTGGGGTGGGCACTGACCGCCTCGGCTGCCGTCGTGCTGTGGGGGGTGGCGGCTCTGGGCTCGGACACCGCGTATGTTCAGGCCGTGGCCTGGGTGTTTGCCTTGGTCGGCCTGGCGATGGCCTTGGATCAGGGATGGCTGATTTTGCGCAGCCCCCGCATCCAGCGCAGCGAGTTGAGCCTGCTGATCGTGGCGGCCGTCTTTGCCATGATCTGGGTGATCACGCTGGCGCATGTGCTCTCGGAGGAGGGGGGGGCTTACCCGGCCCACTGGCTGTACGCGCCGGACTGGCTGTTGCCCATCACGGCGCTGGGCTTTGCGATCTTGCCGCTGTCGGTGGCGGCGGTGGTGTTCGCCATCATCAACCAGCGTCTCAACCAGCAGTTGCGCAACCGGGCCCTGTCCGATGACCTGACCGGGGCGCTGTCCCGGCGCGGCCTGCGGGAGCTGGGCGAGCGCATGCTGTCCATGCAGGCCCATCAGCCCACCTCGGTGGCGGTGCTGATGATGGATGTGGACCACTTCAAGGCCGTCAACGACCGTTACGGGCACCAGGTGGGAGACGACGTGCTGCGCCAGGTCACCCAGCAGACCCGAGAGCGCCTGCGTGACGACGCATTGCTGGCCCGTTACGGCGGTGAGGAGTTCACGGTGCTGCTGCCGGTGCGCAGCCACCTGGAGGCCAGTGCCGTGGCCGAGCGCCTGCGCCAGATGCTGGCGCTGACGCCGTGCGAAACGCGGGGCGGGCCGGTCGCCATCACTGTCAGCATCGGGGTGGCCTTCAACCGCCCGGAGGGCACGCTGGAAGACGCCTTGGCCCGGGCCGATGCCTGTCTGTACGAGGCCAAGCAGGCCGGGCGCAACCGGGTGGTCACCGCACGGCCCGACGCCTGATCAGGCTTGATCTGGCGCAAGTGGGCGGGAGGCTGAGGGTCGATCCCCTTGAAATGTCACCGGACTGCCCTATCTTCATGAGCAATCGGCGCCGATCTCCGGGGCCACGGGAGCACTCATGCGACTCGACAAACTCACACAAACATTTCAGGAAGCGCTGACCGAGGCCCAAAGCCTGGCGGTGACACGCGACAACCCCTACATCGAACCCGCCCATATCCTGCTGGCCATGCTGCAGCAGGACGACGGCCCCAAGGCCTTGCTGGAGCGCGCGGGCGTCAAGGTGGGCCCTCTGATGGCGGGCCTGACCAAACAGATCGACAAGCTGCCCCAGGTGCAAGGTGCCGAGCAGGTGCAAGCCGGCCGCGACACGGTCAGCCTGCTGCAGGGCGCCGAGAAGGAAGCTCACAAGCAGGGCGACAACTACATCGCCAGCGAGATGTTCTTGCTGGCGCTGGCCGATCACAAGGGCGAAACGGGCGAACTGGCCCGCGACCACGGCCTGAGCCGCAAATCCCTGGAAGCCGCCGTCAAGGCCGTGCGTGGAGACCAGAAGGTGGACAACCCCGAAGCCGAAGGCCAGCGCGAGGCGCTGAAAAAATACACCCTGGACCTGACCGAGCGTGCCCGTCAGGGCAAGCTTGACCCGGTGATCGGCCGTGACGAGGAAATCCGCCGTGCCATCCAGGTGCTGCAACGCCGCTCCAAGAACAACCCGGTGCTGATCGGTGAGCCCGGCGTGGGCAAGACCGCCATCGTCGAAGGGCTGGCGCAGCGCATCGTGGCCGGCGAGGTGCCCGATTCGCTCAAGAACAAGCGTGTGCTGGTGCTGGACATGGCCTTGCTGCTGGCCGGCGCCAAGTACCGCGGTGACTTCGAAGAGCGCCTGAAGGGCGTGCTGAAAGAAGTGGCCAAGGACGAAGGCCAGACCATCATGTTCATCGACGAGATCCACACCATGGTCGGTGCGGGCAAGGCCGATGGCGCGATGGACGCCGGCAACATGCTCAAGCCCGCCCTGGCGCGCGGCGAGCTGCACTGCATCGGCGCGACCACGCTGGACGAATACCGCAAGTACATCGAGAAGGACGCCGCGCTGGAGCGCCGCTTCCAGAAGATCCTCGTGGGCGAGCCCACTGTCGAGGCCACCATCGCCATCCTGCGCGGTTTGCAGGAAAAGTACGAGGTGCACCATGGCGTGGACATCACCGACCCGGCCATCGTGGCCGCGGCCGAGCTGTCGAACCGCTACATCACCGACCGTTTCCTGCCCGACAAGGCCATCGACCTGATCGACGAGGCCGCGGCCAAGATCAAGATCGAGCTGGACTCCAAGCCCGAGGTGATGGACCGCCTCGACCGCCGCATGATCCAGCTGCAGATCGAGCGCGAGGCCGTCAAGCGCGAGAAGGACGAGGCGTCGGTCAAGCGTTTCGAGCTGCTCAACGAAGAGATCACCAAGCTGCAAAAGGAAATCGCCGACCTGGACGAGATCTGGAAGGCCGAAAAGGCCCAGGCCCAGGGCAGCCAGAGCGTGCGCGAAGAGATCGACAAAGTACGCCAGAAGATCGAGGAGCTGACCCGCAAGGGCGATTTGACCAAGGTGGCCGAGCTGCAATACGGCAAGCTGCCCGAGCTGGAAAAGCGCCTGAAGGACGCCCAGGAGAAGGAAAACGCCAAGGGCAAGGCAGGCAAGGATGGCGTGGGCCGGCCTCAGCTGCTGCGCACCCAGGTGGGCGCTGAGGAGATCGCCGAAGTGGTGGCGCGTGCCACCGGCATCCCCGTGTCCAAGCTGATGCAGGGCGAACGCGACAAGCTGCTGTCCATGGAGGACAAGCTGCACGAGCGGGTCGTGGGTCAACAGGAGGCCATCGTGGCGGTATCGGACGCCATCCGCCGCTCTCGCGCCGGCCTGTCTGACCCCAACCGGCCCTATGGCTCCTTCCTGTTCCTGGGCCCCACCGGCGTGGGCAAGACCGAACTGTGCAAGGCGCTGGCCGGCTTCCTGTTCGACAGCGAAGACCACCTGATCCGCATCGACATGAGCGAGTTCATGGAGAAGCACTCGGTGAGCCGCCTGATCGGCGCGCCTCCTGGCTATGTGGGCTACGAAGAAGGCGGTACGCTGACCGAAGCCGTGCGTCGCAAGCCCTACAGCGTGGTCCTGCTCGACGAGGTCGAGAAGGCGCACCCGGACGTGTTCAACGTGCTGCTGCAGGTGCTTGACGACGGTCGTCTGACCGATGGCCAGGGCCGTACCGTGGACTTCAAGAACACCGTGATCGTGATGACCTCCAACCTGGGCTCACACCACATCATGCAGATGGCCGGTCAGCCCGCCGAGGACATCAAAGACGCGGTGTGGGTGGAGGTCAAGCAGCACTTCCGTCCCGAGTTCCTGAACCGGATCGACGAGGTGGTGGTGTTCCATGCGCTGGACCGCGCGCACATCGCGTCCATCGCCAAGATCCAGCTCAAGGGGCTGGAGGGGCGTCTGCAGCAGATGGACATGGAGCTCGACGTCTCGCCCGAGGCGCTGGCCGAACTCGCCAAGGTGGGCTTCGATCCGGTGTTCGGTGCCCGTCCGCTCAAGCGCGCCATCCAGCAGCGCATCGAGAATCCGGTGGCCAAGCTCATCCTGCAAGGCAAGTTCGGCCCCAAGGATGTGATCCCGGTGCAGGTCAACGCCGACGGCGAATTCCAGTTCGACCGCGTGGTGCATTGAGTCCGCTCGGGCGTCCGCCTGACGCCTGATCCACCGTCCCTTCATCGCCCCTTTCGAGGGGCGATTTTCATGGTGCTGCCGATGGGGCGAACCTGAAACTGTTCGGCCGACAGGTGCCGGGCCTGCAGAGCGACGGCCAGGTCGCGTGGGGGCTGATCCAGGGGCTCATCGGTCAGCTGGAACGTGCCCCAGTGCACCGCCAGGGCCTGCTTGCAACCCAGGTCCTGGAAGATTTGCACCGCCTCTTCTGGGTTCACATGCTGGTCCTTCATGAACCAGCGCGGCTCGTAAGCGCCGATGGGCAGCAGCGCCAGGTCAAACCCACCACCTTGTTCCGGCGTTTGCGCACGCGCAAAGTGCTGGCGGATGTCGGTGAAGTCCTTCGAGTACGCCGTGTCGCCCGCGAAGAAGACGTGGCAGTCGGGCGAGAGCACCGCAAAGCCGCCCCACAGGCTGCGCAGGGCGTCGCGGGTGGTGCGGGCGGACCAGTGTTGAGCCGGTGTCAGCACCACGGGCATGCGCAGAGAGCGTTCAGCGGCGGGCAGCACGTGCTCGTCCCACCAGTCCAGCTCGACCACGTGGTGGATGCCTCGCCGTGCGAACCAGTGCTTGTGGCCCAGCGGCGTGATGAACAGCGGTGCGCCCCCCGCCTGCTGGGACAGCGCCGCCAGCGAGGCCTCGTCCATGTGGTCATAGTGGTTGTGCGACAGCAGCACCACGTCGATGCGGGGCAACTGATCGAGGCGCAAGCCCGGTGGGGTCTGGCGCTGCGGGCCGGCCCATTGCACCGGAAAGCAGCGTTCGGAAAACACTGGGTCCGTCAGCAGGTTCAGGCCGCCGATCTGCAGCAGCACCGTGATGTGCCCGATCCAGGTGGCCGCCGGCTGCATGGCCAGGCCCGCCTGGGCATTGGCGTGGATGAAGTCCAGATCCGGCGCGACCACAGGGATCGGCGCTTGCAGCGGGCGAGGGTGCCCTGCTCGCCAGGCCTGCCAGCGCCACCGCAAGATCTCGTGCCAGCGCTTGCCCCGGAACGACTGGTAGTTGTTCTGGAAACCGTCGGGCCGATGGTGCTTCTTCGCCGGGTTGTAGTACGGGTTCTTCATCGCAACGAGTGAAATGGGCGCAAGCGGGTACAAGAAAGCCCCGGCAGGCGTCACCTGGCGGGGCTGTGTAGACCCGGCGTTTCGTGCCGGGTTCACTGGGTGTCCAAGCTGAATCAGGCCACTGACACCGGGATCTTGCCGATCTTGGCTTGCCAGGTCTTGGGCCCTTCGATGTGGGCGCTGGTGCCACCGCTGTCCACGGCCACGGTCACGGGCATGTCAACCACGTCGAACTCGTAGATCGCTTCCATGCCCAGGTCTTCAAAGCCCACCACCTTGGCGGACTTGATGGCCTTGGACACCAGGTAGGCGGCGCCGCCCACGGCCATCAGGTAAGCCGACTTGTGCTTCTTGATGGACTCGATGGCAACCGGGCCGCGCTCGGCCTTGCCGATCATCGAGATCAGGCCGGTCTTCTCCAACATCATGTCGGTGAACTTGTCCATGCGGGTGGCAGTGGTGGGGCCAGCCGGGCCGACGGCTTCGTCGCGCACCGGATCGACCGGGCCCACGTAGTAGATCACGCGGTTGGTGAAGTCCACGGGCAGCTTCTCGCCCTTGGCCAGCATGTCCTGGATGCGCTTGTGTGCGGCATCGCGGCCGGTCAGCATCTTGCCGTTGAGCAGCAGGGTCTGGCCCGGCTTCCACGAAGCCACTTCTTCTTTCGTCAGCGTGTTCAGGTCGATGCGCTTGGACTTGTTGTAGTCCGGCGCCCAGTGCACGTCGGGCCACAGGTCCAGGCTCGGCGGGGTCAGGTAAGACGGGCCCGAGCCATCGAGCACGAAGTGCGCATGGCGGGTGGCCGCGCAGTTCGGGATCATGGCAATCGGCTTGGAGGCCGCGTGCGTCGGGTAGGTCTTGATCTTGACGTCCAGCACGGTGGTCAGGCCACCCAGGCCTTGGGCGCCAATGCCCAGGGCGTTGACCTTTTCGTACAGCTCGATGCGCAGCTCTTCCAGCTTGTTCTGGGGGCCGCGGGCCAACAGCTCGTACATGTCGATGTCGTCCATCAACGATTCCTTGGCGAGCAAGGCGGCCTTTTCAGCCGTGCCACCCACGCCAATGCCCAGCATGCCTGGCGGGCACCAGCCAGCGCCCATGGTCGGCACGGTCTTGAGCACCCAGTCGACGATGTTGTCAGACGGGTTGAGCATGTAGACCTTGGACTTGTTTTCCGAGCCGCCGCCCTTGGCCGCAACGGTCACGTCCACCGTGTCGCCGGGGATCACGTCCATGAAGACCACGGCCGGGGTGTTGTCCTTGGTGTTCTTGCGCTCGAAGATGGGGTCGGACAGCACCGACGCACGCAGCTTGTTGTCGGGGTTGTTGTACCCACGGCGCACGCCTTCGTCCACGGCGTCCTGGATGCTGTGGGTGCCGAAGCCCTCCCACTTCACGTTCATCCCGATCTTCAGGAAGACGTTGACGATGCCGGTGTCCTGGCAGATCGGGCGACGGCCCTCGGCGCTCATGCGCGAGTTGGTCAGGATCTGGGCGATCGCATCCTTGGCCGCCGGGCTTTCCTCGCGCTCGTAGGCGCGCGCCAGGTGGGCGATGTAGTCGGCCGGGTGGTAGTAGCTGATGTATTGCAGCGCGGCTGCGACACTTTCAACGAGATCGTCGTAGCGAATGGTCGTCATGTCAGGGCCTTTGTGGGGCGTTGTGGAGTGGGGTAGGGCCGAGGCAAGTCCACAGTGCTTGCACCGTCCAAGCGGTCGATTTTACTGCGCCACGCCGGCGTGTCAGCAGTGCCGACCCGAGGGCGCGGGCGTGTGGGGGCTCAATGTTCGCGGTGCGTGGCCTGGTGCAGCAACTTGTCTGTCATGGCAATGGCCATGGCGGAGAACAGGAAGACCACGTGGATCACGGTTTGCGAGATCAGCACCTTGTCCGAATAGTTTTCGGCGTTGATGAAGGTCTTGAGCAGGTGGATCGACGAGATCCCGATGATGGCGGTCGCCAGCTTGACCTTCAGCACCGAGGCGTTGACATGGTCCAGCCACTCCGGCTGGTCGGGATGGCCTTCCAGGTTCAGGCGAGAGACAAAAGTTTCGTAGCCCCCGATGATCACCATGATCAGCAGGTTCGAGATCATCACCACGTCGATCAGGCCCAGCACCACCAGCATGATCGTGGTCTCGGTCAGGTGGGTGGGCACCACATCGGCCTTCTGGCCCGAGGCCTGGAAAATCAGCTTGAGCGCGTCCTGATTCCCGAACGCGGCCTCGATCAGGTGCACCAGTTCCACCCAGAAATGGAAAACGTACACCGTCTGCGCGAGGATCAGTCCGACATACAGCGGCAACTGCAGCCAACGGCTGGCAAAAATGAAGGAGGGCAGAAGGCCCGCTTTGAGGGGTTGACGAGGTGTGCTCATGGGGTGTCGGGAAAATCCGGGTGTGAAATTCTAGAGTTAGGCGCATTGTCGCGGGTTGGCAGGGGCAAACGCGCATGATGTGAAGGCCCTGTCAATCGATCAGCCAGCGCCACAAGCGTTGCCACCCAGGAGCCCTCACCATGACTGGTACCAACCAGACCCCCAGCATCCTCCACCCCGTTTCCGAGGCTTTCGCTCGCACCGCACACATCGGTAGCCGAGCCGCCTACGACGAACTCTGTGCCGAGGCACAAAAAGACTACGCCGGCTACTGGTCCCGCCTGGCCCGCGAGTTCCTCACCTGGCACAAGCCTTTCACGCGTGCGCTCGACGAGAGCCAGGCTCCGTTCTACCGCTGGTTCGACGACGGGCAGATCAACGCATCGTACAACTGCCTCGACCGCCACGTCGAAGCCGGCCGGGGCGACAAGGTCGCCATCATCTTTGAGTCGGATGACGGCAAGGTGACCCATGTGACCTATCGGGAGCTGCTCTCCCGCGTGAGTCAATTGGCCAACGTGCTCAAGGCTCAGGGGGTTCAAAAGGGTGACCGCGTGGTGCTGTATCTGCCCATGTCGGTGGAGGGCGTGGTGGCCATGCAGGCTTGCGCCCGCATTGGCGCCACGCACTCGGTCGTGTTCGGTGGCTTCTCGGCGCAAAGCCTGCGCGACCGCATCGAAGACGCCGGCGCCGTCATGGTCATCACCGCTGACGAGCAGCTGCGCGGCGGCAAGTCTCTGCCTTTGAAGGCCATCGTTGACGAGGCGATCGGTCTGGGTGGCTGCGACAGCCTGCGCCAGGTCATCGTCTGCCGTCGCACTGGCGGCCAGATCAACATGGTGGCGGGTCGTGACGTCTGGATGGACGATGTGCTGAGCGCACAAAGCGATGTCTGCCTACCCGAGTGGGTCGAGGCCGAGCACCCGCTGTTCCTGCTCTACACCTCCGGCTCGACCGGCAAGCCCAAGGGCGTGCAACACGCCACGGGCGGTTACCTGCTGCACGCGGCGCTGACCACCAAGTGGACCTTCGACATGAAGCCCGACGATGTGTTCTGGTGCACGGCCGACATTGGCTGGATCACCGGACACACCTACGTGGCCTATGGTCCCTTGGCCCTGGGTGGTACCCAGGTCGTCTTCGAGGGCGTACCCACTTACCCCGACGCGGCCCGCTTCTGGCGCATGATCCAGGCTCACAAGGTCACGATCTTCTACACCGCGCCCACCGCCATCCGCGCCCTGATCAAGGCCGCCGAATCGGATGCCGCCGTGCACCCGCGTAACTTCGACCTCAGCAGCCTGCGCCTGCTGGGCACCGTGGGCGAGCCGATCAACCCGGCTGCCTGGGAGTGGTACCACCGCGAAATCGGTGGCGGCCGCTGCCCCATCGTTGACACCTTCTGGCAGACCGAAACCGGTGGCCACATGATCACGCCGCTGCCAGGCGCCCACGAACTGACGCCGGGCTCCTGCACGCTGCCGTTCCCCGGCATCGACGCCGCCGTGGTCGACGAAGCCGGCAAGGAAGTGCCGTGGGGGCAGGGCGGTGTGCTGGTGGTGCGCAAGCCCTGGCCTTCCATGATCCGCACCATCTGGAACGACCCCGAGCGCTTCAAGAAGAGCTACTACCCTGAGGATTTCGGTGGCAAGTACTACCTGGCCGGCGACGGCGCCATCCGCGATGCGGTGACCGGCTACTTCACCATCACCGGTCGCATCGACGACGTGCTGAACGTGTCGGGCCACCGCATGGGCACGATGGAAATCGAATCGGCGCTGGTCTCGCACCCGCTGGTGGCCGAAGCCGCCGTGGTGGGCCGTCCGGACGACCTGACCGGCGAGGCCATCTGCGCGTTCGTGGTGCTCAAGCGCCCCCGTCCAGAAGGCGACGAGGCCAAGCAGATCGCCACCGAGCTGCGCAACCATGTGGGCCACGCCATTGGCCCCATCGCCAAGCCCAAGGACATCCGCTTCGGCGACAACTTGCCCAAGACCCGCTCCGGCAAGATCATGCGCCGCCTGCTGCGTGTGGTCGCCAAGGGTGAATCGGTGACCCAGGATACGAGCACGCTGGAAAATCCGGCCATTCTTGATCAACTGTCGCAGGCCAATTGATGTAGTACTGAAAACAGTATTGATCAAATATAAATCCCGCCCACTGGATTACCCCGGTGGCGGGATTTTTTTGTTTATGCGTCAATCGTTGATTTTGGCGCCTTGGCTATAAGCATAAACACCTACAACATATATGGGTGGTGTGCACCATTTCCTAGCATTCCCCCTTATTCACATGGCATGCAAAGGCACCTAAATTAGGGGTCGAGCTTGCCAAAAGCAGGCTCGTCCCTGTAAACAAGGAGCACCTAATATGGCAAGCACCCAAATCAAAGATGCGCCGATGACGGCCGAGGAGCGGAAAGTCATTTTCGCTTCCAGCTTGGGCACGGTTTTCGAGTGGTACGACTTTTATCTTTATGGCTCGTTGGCAGCCATCATCGCCAAACAGTTCTTCGCGGGCCTCGATCCCACGTCCGGCTTCATTTTCGCCTTGCTGGCTTTCGCTGCCGGTTTCATCGTCCGACCATTTGGTGCTTTGGTGTTCGGTCGCCTGGGTGACATGATCGGGCGCAAGTACACCTTCCTTGTCACGATCTTGCTGATGGGGGTCTCGACCTTCATCGTGGGTATCTTGCCCAACTACAACACCATCGGTGTGGCCGCTCCGGTCATCCTGATTGCACTGCGCCTGCTGCAAGGTCTGGCGCTGGGTGGTGAGTATGGTGGTGCTGCCACGTATGTGGCCGAGCACGCACCGCACGGCCGTCGGGGTGCCTACACCGCCTGGATTCAAACCACAGCCACGCTGGGTCTGTTCCTGTCGCTGCTCGTCATCTTGGGTACCCGTACTGCGATTGGCGAAGAGGCCTTCCAGGACTGGGGCTGGCGCGTGCCGTTCGTCGTCTCGATCGCTCTGCTGGCCATCAGCGTGTGGATCCGACTGAGCATGAACGAGTCGCCTGCCTTCAAGAAGATGAAGGAAGAAGGCAAGACCTCCAAGGCACCGCTGTCCGAGTCCTTCGGCCAATGGTCTAACCTGAAGATCGTGCTGATCGCCCTGTTCGGCCTGGTCGCCGGCCAAGGTGTGGTCTGGTACACGGGGCAGTTCTATGCCCTGTTCTTCCTGACGCAAGCCCTGAAGGTGGACGGTGCCACGGCCAACATCCTGGTGGCGGTGTCTTTGCTGATCGCGACGCCTTTCTTCGTGATCTTCGGGACGCTGTCTGACAAGATCGGCCGCAAGCCCATCATCCTGGGTGGCTGCCTGATCGCGGCGGTGACCTACTTTCCGCTGTTCAAGGCCCTGACGGAAGCCGCCAACCCTGACCTGGCTCACGCTCAGGCCAATGCGCCGGTGTCTTTGGTGGCCAACCCGGCCGAGTGCTCCTTCCAGTTCAACCCGACCGGTACTGCTAAGTTCACCAGCTCGTGCGACGTGGCCAAGCAGGTGCTCGCCAACAACTCCGTGAACTACGAGAGCATCGATGGCTCGGGCGTGGCCCAGATCAAGGTCGGCGACAAGGTCATCGAGTCTTACTCCGCTGTGGGCCTCTCGGCTGAAGATGCCAAGGCCAAGGACGCGGCATTCAAGAAGACCGTGATCGATGCGGTGCGTGAAGCAGGCTACCCGGCCAAGGCCGATCCGGCCAAGCTCAACAAGCCTCTGGTGGTCGGTATCCTGACCTTGCTGGTGATCTATGTGACCATGGTTTATGGTCCCATCGCCGCCATGCTGGTGGAAATGTTCCCGACCCGCATCCGCTACACCTCGATGAGCTTGCCGTACCACATCGGTACCGGTTGGTTCGGTGGCTTGCTGCCGACCACCGCCTTCGCCATCGTGGCCCAGACCGGGAACATCTACAACGGCCTGTGGTACCCGATCATCATCGCCCTGATGACCTTTGTGCTCGGCATGTTCCTGGTTCGCGAAACCAAGGACGTCGACATCTACAAGGACGACTGATGCCTCTGAGGGGCAAGGGCCACAAGCCTTTGCCCCACGGATCCGCACCAAGCGATCTGATGCCCTCCCTGGTGGAGGGCATTATTTTTTTGGGGCTTACTTGAGCGACAAAATCCAGGCGCTCAATTGCTTGGCTTCGGCCGCGCTCACCTGGCTTTGCGCCGGCATGGGGCCCATCGGCATCTTCCAGACACCGCCGCCGCCCTTGAGTACTTTCTCGGCCAGTTTGGCGTCCATGCCTTTTTGGCCGCGGTATTTGTTGGCGACATCTTTGAAGGCCGGGCCCAACACCGCCTTGTCCACACCGTGACAGCTCAGGCAGGCTTTGCGTTGCGCCAGCTCCTGATTCGCCAGGGCGGGCGTGACCGCTGTGGCGCTCAGGCACAGGGTCAGGAGGCTCATTGCGGCAATCTTCATGGATTTCCTTTCCGCGTGCGGTCATTCCAGTTGAGAATGTCCCAACAATAGCGTGAAATCCCATGGTGGGGTTGACCGTGGTGCTTCGTGCCAGTGTCGTGGCAGAAGGAGTGAGGCGATGTGGTTTGTGGCAATTGGCGTCGTGATGGCGCTCATGCAGTTTTTCGGAATTGGCCCCTTGGCCAGCTGGACCTGGGCCAACGATTGGGTCATGTTGCTCCTGCCTTTCGCCTTGGCCGTGGCCTGGTGGACCTGGAGCGATGCCACGGGTTACACCCGCCGCAAAGCGATGGAACGCGACGACGAGCGCCGTGACGCGCGCCGCCAGAAAGCCATCGATGCGCTGGGCCTGAAACGGGGTGGTCGCAAGTAAGGCCATCGGGCCGCAGGGGCGGGTGGCACGGGCTAAAATCGATTCTCTTCAGAGAACCCACCAGCCCGGAGCCCCTCCATGCCTCAGTATCGTTCCCGTACCTCCACCGCCGGCCGCAACATGGCCGGTGCCCGTGCCCTGTGGCGTGCCACCGGCATGAAGGACGGTGACTTCGAGAAGCCGATCATCGCCATCGCGAACAGCTTCACCCAGTTCGTGCCCGGCCACGTGCACCTGAAGGACCTGGGCCAGCTGGTCGCCCGCGAGATCGAAGCCGCCGGGGGTGTGGCCAAAGAGTTCAACACCATCGCGGTCGACGATGGCATCGCCATGGGCCACGGCGGCATGCTGTACTCGCTGCCTTCGCGCGATCTGATCGCCGACAGCGTCGAGTACATGGTCAATGCCCACACCGCCGACGCGCTGGTGTGCATCTCCAACTGCGACAAGATCACCCCGGGCATGCTGATGGCGGCGCTGCGCCTGAACATCCCCGTGATTTTCGTCTCCGGCGGTCCGATGGAAGCCGGCAAGGTCAAGCTCGAAGGCAAGGTCATTTCGCTCGACTTGGTGGACGCCATGGTCAAGGCCGCTGACAAGAGCTGTTCTGACGAGGAAGTGGCCGCCGTCGAGCGTTCCGCCTGCCCCACCTGCGGCTCCTGCTCCGGCATGTTCACCGCCAACTCGATGAACTGCCTGACCGAAGCCCTGGGCCTGTCCCTGCCGGGCAACGGCACCACGCTGGCCACCCACGCCGACCGCGAACAGCTGTTCCGCAAGGCCGGCCGCACCATCGTCGAGCTGGCCAAGCGCTACTACGAGCAAGACGACGAAACGGCCCTGCCGCGCAACATCGCCACCTTCCAGGCGTTTGAAAATGCCGTGGCACTCGACGTCGCCATGGGCGGCTCCACCAACACCGTGCTGCACCTGTTGGCGGCTGCGCGCGAAGCCGGCGTCAACTTCACGATGGCCGACATCGACCGCATGTCGCGCAAGGTGCCTTGCCTGAGCAAGGTCGCCCCGGCTGTGCCCGACGTTCACATCGAAGACGTGCACCGTGCCGGCGGCATCATGGCCATCCTGGGTGAACTTGCCCGTGGTGGCCTGCTGCACACCGACTTGCCCACCGTGCACAGCGCCACCATGGCCGACGCCATCGCCCAGTGGGACATCAAGGTCACGAACGACGAGGCCGTGCACCAGTTCTACAAGGCCGCTCCCGGCGGCGTGCCCACCCAGGTGGCCTTCTCGCAAGACAGCCGTTGGAAGAAGCTCGACCTTGACCGTGAACACGGCGTGATCCGCGCCAAGGAACACGCCTTCACGCAAGACGGCGGCCTGGCCGTGCTCTACGGCAACATCGCCGAGAAGGGCTGCATTGTCAAGACCGCCGGTGTGGACGAGTCCATCTGGAAGTTCACTGGCACCGCCCGCGTGTACGAAAGCCAGGAAGATGCCGTCGAAGGCATCCTGGGCGAACAGGTGCAGGCCGGTGACGTGGTCATCATCCGCTACGAAGGCCCCAAGGGCGGCCCCGGCATGCAGGAAATGCTCTACCCAACGTCCTACCTGAAGAGCCGTGGCCTGGGCAAGGAATGCGCGCTGCTGACCGACGGTCGCTTCTCGGGCGGTACCTCGGGTCTGTCCATCGGCCACGCTTCGCCGGAAGCGGCGCAAGGCGGGGCCATTGGCCTGGTCGAAGATGGCGACACCATCGAGATCGACATCCCCAACCGTCGCATCCACCTGGCCATCAGCGATGCGGCCATGGCAGCCCGCCGTGCGACCATGGAAGCCAAGGGCGCGGCCGCCTGGAAGCCCGCCAACCGCGAGCGCGTGGTTTCGGCCGCGCTGCAGGCCTATGCCTTGATGACCACCTCGGCCGACACCGGCGCGGTGCGCGACATCACCCAGCTTCAGCGCTGAGCGTCGGAGGGGCTGCTGTTCAGCCGTTTCAGCTGGGCAGCGGCCATCGCGCCGTACATCGGCGGGCTGATCAGCCGCGCCACGCCACTGGCAACCACACTGCAGGCCATGAGACTGAGCACCAGTCCATGGCCTTCAATCATTTCCATCACGATGATGAAGGCCGTGATCGGCGCCTGCGTCACCGCGGCCAGAAAGCCGGCCATGCCCAAGGCGATCAACGCGGGCGTGTTCAGGTGGCCCGTCAACTGGGCGATCTCATTGCCGATGCCCGCACCCAGCGCGAGGGCCGGGGCAAACACCCCGCCGGGCACACCGCTCCAGGCCGACAGCCAGGTGGCGATGAACCGCAGCGGCACGTAAAACCCATTGGTCGGGTCCTGGCCTTCGAGCAGGGCACGGGTGGCGTCGTAGCCGCTGCCCGATGAGGCACCCTGGCTGACCACACCGATGATGGCCACGGCCAGCCCACAGCCGGCCGCAAAACGCACCGGGTAGCGCTGGCGCCACTGACTGAAGCGATCGGTGCCACCCCGAGCGGCTTGCACGAGCAGGCGCGCAAACAGACCGCCCAGCAGGCCGGTGGCCACCGCAATCAGCAGTCCTGGCCACAAGGCCGACCACCCGAAGTCCCCCACCGAAATCTGGCCAAAGTAGCTGACGTTGCCGAACACCGACATGCCGATCAGGCCGGCCAGCACGATGGCGGCGATCAGCAGCCCGCTGGAGCGGTGCTCAGGCCGGCGCGACAATTCTTCGATGGCGAACATGACCCCACCCAGCGGTGTGTTGAACGCTGCGGCGATGCCCGCCGCGCCGCCGGCCACGATCAGGCCGTGGTCGTTGATGCTGCTGCGTTGCGGCAGCCAGTGACGGGCGGCGTGCATGATCCCGGCGCCCACCTGCACCGAGGGGCCCTCGCGACCCGTGGCCAGCCCGGCGAGCAGGCCCCCGACCGTGAGCACGATCTTGGCGGCCGCCAGCTTGAGCGAAATGAAGAGATGGCGCTGCTCGGGGGGCGTATGCACATCCAGCGCGGCCAGCACCTGGGGAATGCCCGAGCCCGCCGCACCGGCAAAATAGCGGTTGGTACACCACACCAGGGCGGCGGTCAACGCCGGCGTCCACGCCAAAGCCAGCCAGGGCGAGTATGCTGACAGGGCAAAAAATGCCGCCAGGGCATGCTCGCTCAACCAGGTGAGCAACACCACACTCAGGCCCGCCAGCGTGGCAAAGCTCAACACCACCGCGCGCGCGGCCCAAGGGCGCCAGTCGGTCAGCGCTTTGGCGTGTTCGACAGTCTCGTCAGGTGGGGTGTCGGGCAGCGTCATGTTTTCAGTCACAACAGGTTTTCATGTCCAGACTCAGTCTTCCGTCAGCTTCCGAGTCCGATGCGGTCGCGCTCACGCCCCAGGCCGCTACGGTGTTGCGGCAGTTTCGCGTGGTGTTCAACGCCATCAAGTCGCACTTTCAGCGTGTCGAGTCCCAGTCGGGTCTGGGCGGGGCGCAGTTGTGGGCCTTGAGCATTGTGTCTCGCCACGCCGGGACCGAGGTCGGGGCGTTGGCGCACGCGATGGACATCCATCAGTCCACCGCCAGCAACCTGGTGCGTGCGCTGGTGAAAAAGGGCCTGATCCGCAGTGTCCGCGACGACGAGGACCGTCGGGTGGTGCATCTGCACGCCACACCCGAGGGCGAGGCCCTGTTGGGCAACGCCCAGGGGCCTTTTGCGGGCTTGCTGCCCGATGCCTTGCAGCGCCTGGACCTGGAGACGCTCACGCGCTTGCATGTCGACCTGGGGCATCTGATCGCCCAACTGGGCGTGGAAGAGGTGGGCGTGGCGGCGCAAACGCCCCTGGCTGAGTTGTGAAAGCATTTGTCACAATATAATGACGAGGTAACGAAGGCGCGAACACGCGTCGTTGCAACACCAGTGATATGGAGTGTCTTGAAGGGCCTGCCTCACCGCAGGCCCTTTTTTTTGCTTCATCATCTTGAAGCTTGTATATTTGCACAAATGTAATTGCAGCAGCAAGGCGTGTCGATATCGAAGAAGGAGAAACACATGATCAAAGTGGGATTGATTGGCTACGGCAAGGCGGGACAGGCGGTCGCGGAGGTCCTGAGAGAGGATCCCCGCTTCGAGCTGGTCTGGATTGCCAAGCGCAACCCGGTGCCCGAAGGGCAGCCGCAGCCCCTGGGTCTGCCGGTCTTGGCCATGTCGCAAGGCCACTTTGGCGAGTGGCTGGATGCCCACCCGGTCGATGCGCTGGTCGATTTTTCGACCGCCGAGTCGATCCACCTGTACGGCGAAGAGGTGCGCAAGCGCCACCTCACGCTGGTCAGCGCCATCTCGGCTTACAGTGACGACGACCTTGCCTATGCCCGCACGCTGGGCGAGCAGGCCCGCGTGCTGTGTTCGCCCAACATCACCCTGGGCATCAACTTCCTGATCCTGTCGGCGCGGATGCTGCGCGGCATCGCACCGTTTGCCGACGTCGAGATCCTGGAGCAGCACTTCCGCGAGAAGCCCGAGATGTCGGGCACCGCGCGCAAGATCGCCAAAACCCTGGACCTGGACAACGACCGCATCACCTCGTTGCGCCTGGGGGGCATCGTCGGGCTCCATGAGGTCATTTTCGGGTTTCCCCACCAGACGGTGCGCATCACCCACGAATCCATCCGCCGCGAGGCGTTCGGTACCGGCGCGGCCTTTGCGTTGGGCGAACTCAGCAAACGCCCCTACGGCTTTTACACCTTCGATGACCTGTTGATGCGCATGATCCGTGAGCAACTGACCCAGCCCGAGGCCGATCCGCAGGCGTGAGGCCATGAACGGGCGCCGACTTGCGCTATTGTTCGCCCCATGCTGATTCACCCTCAATTCGATCCGATCGCCATTGCCCTGGGGCCGCTCAAGGTGCACTGGTATGGCCTGACCTACCTGGCGGCCTTCACCCTGTTCTACCTGCTCGCGAATGCCCGGGCCAAGCAGCCGTTCTTCGCGCAGCGCGGCTGGGACCGCCAGATGGTCGAGGACGTGCTGTTCTTCGGCGTGATGGGGGTCGTGCTGGGGGGGCGTCTGGGCTATGTGCTGTTCTACAAGCCCGGGTATTACTTCAGTCACCCGTCTGAAATCCTGGCAGTCTGGCAGGGCGGCATGGCCTTCCACGGGGGCCTGCTGGGTGTGATCACGGCCATGGCCATCTATGCCAAGCGTCGGGGGCGCAGCTTTTTCGAGGTGGCCGATCTGGTGGCGCCCTGCGTGCCGATCGGGCTGGCTGCCGGCCGACTGGGCAACTTCATGAACGGTGAGCTGTGGGGCCGTGCGGCCGATCCCAGCTTGCCTTGGGCCATGGTCTTTCCGCAGTCGGGCACCGACATCGCGCGCCACCCATCGCAGCTGTATCAATTTGGGCTGGAGGGCTTGTTGCTGTTCGCGCTGCTGTGGCTGTATGCGCGCCGTTCGCGGCCTTTGGGGGCTGTGTCGGGGGCTTTCCTCATGGGCTATGGCGTGTTCCGCTTCATCGCCGAATACTTCCGTGAGCCCGACAGTTTCCTGGGCCTGCTGACCTTCAACATGAGCATGGGCCAGTGGTTGTGCGTGCCGATGATCCTGCTGGGGGCGCTGTTCTGGGGCATGGCACAAAAAAACGCCTTCCGGTCCGAGGACCGAAAGGCGTAAAGAGGTCGATGGCATCTTCGCGGACCACGGACCCCCGCTGAGGAAGACCACCTGGCTCTGGCGAATCAGGTGATCAAGCGGGGTCATGCAAACCGCATGCCAGGTTGATGTCAACCGGTGCTCAGGCCGCCTGACGGTCTGCCACGCCGTGCCGGGTGTACAGAAAGTCCAGCACGGCCTTGCGACAGGCGATGTAGGTCGGGTCTTCGGCCAGCGCCACGCGGTTGCGAGGCCGGGCCAGTGGCACCGGCAGAATCTCGCCAATGGTGGCGGCCGGGCCATTGCTCATCATCACGATGCGGTCTGACAGCAGCACCGCCTCGTCCACATCGTGCGTCACCATCACCACGGTGCAATGCGCCTTGGCCACGATCTTGAGCAGCTCGTCTTGCAGGTGGGCGCGGGTGAGGGCGTCCAGGGCGCCAAACGGCTCGTCCATCAGCAGCACCTTGGGCTCCATGGCCAGGGCGCGGGCAATGCCCACACGCTGTTTCATGCCCCCCGAGATCTCGTGGGGCCGCTTGTGCGTGGCATGGCTCATGCCCACCAGCGCCAGGGCGTCGGCCACGCGCTGCTTGAGTTGCTCCTTGTTCTCCTTGCCGCCGAACACACGTTCCACCGCCAGGTAGACGTTGTCGTGACAACTCAGCCAGGGCAGCAGCGAGTGGTTCTGGAACACCACCGCCCGCTCCGGGCCGGGGCCCGCAATCTCGCGGCCATCACAGATCAGGCCGCCCTGCGTCGGCGTCAGCAGCCCGGCGATCAGGTTGAGCAGGGTGGACTTGCCGCAGCCCGAGTGCCCGATCAGGGTGATGAACTCCCCCTGGGCAATGCCCAGATTGATGTCGCTCAGGGCATGAAAGCGCCCCTTTTTTGTGTGGAACACCATTTCGGCGCGATGAATGTCGATGAATTGGGTCATGACGTGCTCCTGTCAGGTGTGCGGGTCATTCAAAGCTGAAGCGCTTGGCGATGGCCACCAGCCCCTGCTCCAGCAGCAGGCCGACGATGCCGATCACGAAAATGGCGATCAGGATGTGCTGGACATTGAGGTTGTTCCACTCGTCCCACACCCAAAAGCCGATGCCCACGCCGCCCGTCAGCATCTCGGCGGCCACGATCACCAGCCACGCGGTGCCCACCGACAGGCGCACGCCCGTCAGCATGTAAGGCAGCACCGAAGGCAGCAGGATCTTGGTGGTGATCTTCCACTCGCTCAGGTTCAGCACCTTGGCCACGTTCAGGTAGTCCTCGGGCACTCGCTGCACACCCACAGCGGTATTGATGATCATGGGCCAGATCGAGCAGATGAAGATCGTCCAGATCGCAGCCGGATCGGCCGACTTGAACACCAGCAGGCCAATCGGCAGCCAGGCCAGTGGCGAGACCGGACGCAGCAGGCTGATGATCGGGTTGAGCATGCTGCTGGCGATCTGCGAGCGGCCAATCAGGAAACCCAAGGGGATGCCGACCAGGGCCGCCAGTCCGAACCCGACGGCCACGCGCTCCAGCGAGAACAGGATGTTCCAGCCGATGCCCTGATCGTTGGGGCCGTTGCTGTAGAACGGGTCGGCGAACAGCACCACGGCGGACTGCCAGGTGGCCAGCGGCGTGGGGAAGGTGCTGCTGCCCTGTGTGAGCAAGGCCCAGATCCCGATCAACAGGGCGATGCCCGCCAGAGGGGACACGGTGCGCAAGGCCCACCCCGCCCAGTCCACGGGGGGCTTGGCCGGCACTGAATAGGAAGCCGGCGCCGCCTTCTGTGCGGGCGCAGGCGCGATCTGCGCGGGGGAGGGCGACGTCACCGGCAAGGCTTCATCGACCTCCGAGGGGCTGTGAAAGACGGCACTGACCATGATGGGCTCCTTTCAGTCTCAGGCTTTGATGGCGAAGCTGTCGGCGTACTTGGCCGGGTCCTTGCCCGTCCAGACCACGCCGTCGATCAACTTGCTGGTGCGCATCGGGTCCTTGGGCACCGCAATGCCCAGGCCGCTGGCGGCCTGCTTGTACAGCTCGATCTGGTTGATCTGCTTGGCCACGCCCAGGTAGTCGGGGTGTGCCTTGAGCAACCCCCAGCGCTTGTGCTGCGTCAGGAACCACATGCCATCCGACAGGTAAGGGAAGTTCACCTTGCCGTCGTTGAAGAACTTCATGTGGTTGGGGTCGTCCCAGGTCTTGCCCATGCCGTTCTGGTAGCGGCCCAGGATGCGCTGGTTGATCGCATCCACCCCAGTGTTCACATAGGACTTGGCAGCGATCGTCTCGGCCATCTTGAGCTTGTTTTGCAGGCCGGCGTCGATCCAGCGGCCCGCTTCCAGCACCGCCATCATCACGGCGCGGGCGGTGTTCGGGTACTGTTTGACGAACTCGCCCGTGCAGCCCAGCACCTTCTCCGGGTGGTCCTGCCAGATGTCCTGTGTCGTGTTGGCCGTCACCCCGATGCCATCCATGATGGCGCGGTGGTTCCAGGGTTCGCCCACGCAGAAGCCGTCCATGTTGCCCACACGCATGTTGGCCACCATCTGCGGCGGCGGCACCGTGATCAGCTTGGCGCCCGACAGCGGGTTGATGCCCGCCGCCGCCAGCCAGTAGTGCATCCACATCGCGTGCGTGCCCGTCGGGAAGGTGCCCGCAAAGGTGTACTCACGCTTCTCACGCGCCATCAATTTGGCCAGCGACGGCCCATCGACCGCGCCCTTCGAGGCCAGCGCCTTCGACAGCGTGATGGCCTGCCCGTTGTTGTTCAGGCCCATCAGCACCGCCATGTCTTTCTTGGGGCCGCCAATGCCCAGGTGCACGCCGTACACCAGGCCATACAGCACATGGGCCATGTGCAGATCGCCGTTGACCAGCTTGTCACGCACGCCGGCCCACGAGGCCTCTTTGGTCGGGATGATCTTGACGCCGTACTTCTTGTCGAAGCCCAGCACCGAGGCCATCACCACCGAGGCGCAATCGGTCAGCGGAATGAAACCGATCTTCACCTCGCTCAGCTCGGGCTTGTCCGAGCCTGCGGCCCAGACAGCGGACTGGAGTCCGGGCACAGCGCCGACTGCGCCTGCGGCGGCAGCGCTCTTCAAGATGGTGCGGCGCGTCATTTTCAGATCCTGGGTGTTCATGGTGCAAGACTTTCCCTTTGGACAAACAAAAAAGGTGCCAACCGCCACGCAAGCGCATCACAGGGATGGGCTCACATGTCAGAAGACACCTTTGTCGGATGCTCGGGGCCCGTCACGGGGCCGCCAAGGCTGCAAAATCGCCGTTGACTTTGCTTGCTTGGGTATATGCAAACGCTGTGCCAGGTTTTTGGGGGCCGTATTGCCCCGTGTTTGCCCCATGTTTGCCCGGCGTGCGCCATGTTCGCCTTGTGCTGGTGCCGTCACACGCCAAGCTGGGGCAGGGCGGCTCAGCCCAGCAGGTCGGCGGCATCAATCAGGCGTTGCGCCACCTCGACCAGCTTCAGTCCCTTGTCCATCGCCGCCTTGCGCAGGCGCGCATGGGCTTGAGGCTCGGTCAGGCCCTGGCGGCTCATCAGCAGGCCTTTGGCGCGGTCCAGCACCTTGCGGTCGGACAACTCCGAGCGGGCATCGGCCAGTTCTCGGCGAAGCGACTCCTCCATCTCGAAGCGTGCCATCGCCACATCGAGCACCGGTTTGATGCGCTCGGCGGGCGTGCCCGCCGCCACATACGCCGACACGCCTGCCGCCACCGCCTTGCGCAGATAGGCCGTGTCCTCGTCGCCCGAAAACATCACGATCGGGCGGCGCTCGTCGCGCGTGGCCATCACCACATGCTCCAGGATGTCGCGCCCCTGCGATTCCGCGTCCACCACGATCAGGTCGGGCTGGATCTGACCGATGCGCTCCGGCAGGAAGGCATCGCCTGGCAGGGTTGCCACCACGTTGTAGCCCGCCTCCAGCAGCGCAATGCGCAGCACCCGGGCGCGCTCGACCTCGGCCTGCTCTGCGTCATCGGGCTCGACGGACAGAGGCAGCGGCAAAACGATCACGACACGCAGGTGGGGCACTTCGGTAGGCATGCGCGACACGCATGCAACAACTGCGCCCGAAAGCCCGGGTTCTGGGTCGCTGCATGGCGAGAACAGGTGGGGGCCTCTACACTGACGGGATGTCGTCCCCGTCCGCCACCCTGAGCGCGCCCGCGCCCTCTGTCTTGCCGCGCCCCTGTCTGATCCTGGGGGTCGAGTCCTCCTGCGACGAAACCGGCCTCGCCCTCGTCTCCCTGCCTGCCGAAGGCGAGCCCCGTCTTCTCGCGCACGCCCTGCACAGCCAGATCGACATGCACCAGGCCTACGGTGGCGTGGTGCCCGAGCTGGCTTCGCGTGACCACATCCGCCGCGTGGTGCCGCTTGCGCGCCAGGTGCTGGCCGAATCCGGCCAAACGCTGGCTGACATCGACGTGGTCGCCTACACCCGTGGCCCCGGCTTGGCTGGGGCTCTGCTGGTGGGGGCCGGCATGGCCTGCGCCCTGGGCACCGCCTTGAACAAGCCGCTGCTGGGCGTGCACCACCTCGAAGGCCACCTGCTGTCACCCTTCTTGTCGGTCGACCCGCCCGAGTTCCCCTTTGTCGCCTTGCTCGTGTCCGGCGGCCACACCCAGTTGATGCGCGTCGACGGCGTGGGACGCTACGAGATGCTGGGTGAAACCGTCGATGACGCCGCCGGCGAGGCCTTCGACAAGTCGGCCAAGCTGATGGGCTTGCCCTATCCCGGCGGTCCCCACCTCTCGGGCCTGGCCGAATCGGGCGACCCGACCTCGTTCGAGCTGCCTCGTCCGATGCTGCACAGCGGCAACCTTGATTTCTCGTTCGCGGGCCTGAAAACCGCCGTCCGCACCCATCTGGTGCGTCTGGGCTGGCTCGACCGTCCCGACCTGCTGGCCACTCCCGAGGCGCAGCCCGTCTTGGCCAACCTGGCCGCCTCCACCCAGGCCGCCATCGTGGAGGTGCTGGTCAAGAAGGTGCTGCTGGCGCTGAAGTCCACCGGCCTCAAGCGTGTGGTCGTGGCCGGCGGCGTGGGTGCCAACCGCCTGCTGCGGGCGCAACTGGACCAGGCCTGTGCCCGCCGCCAGATCCGCGTCCACTACCCCGAGATGCATCTGTGCACCGACAACGGCGCCATGATCGCCCTGGCGGCCGCCATGCGCATCCAGAGCGGGCAGGCCCGCCTCAGTGCCGAGCCCACCTTCGACGTCAAACCGCGCTGGGATTTGTCCAGCATCTGACTTCTTGCTATACTTGCAGGCTTGCCGTCATTCTGAATGGTGGCATGTATCGCACGACCTGGGTCGGTTTCACCCGGAGTCGCAAGTCTTAACGCAGAAACCCAGGGCACAGGCCGTCAGGCCATGATCCCCAGGCCTGCATCTGTTTTCAAGGAAACACCATGTCCGTCGCAGACATCAACACCGCTGCCATCGTCAAAGACAACGCCCGTGCCGCCAATGACACCGGCTCTCCTGAAGTGCAAGTGGCCCTGCTGACCGCTCGCATCGTCGAACTGACCCCCCACTTCAAGGCCAACAAGAAGGACCACCACGGTCGTCGCGGCCTGCTGCGCATGGTCAGCCGTCGCCGCAAGCTGCTGGACTACCTGAAGTCCAAGGATGCCGCCCGTTACGTGGCCCTGATCCAGAAGCTGGGCCTGCGCAAGTAAGCACCGCATGACGACAAAAAGCCTGTCTGGATCCCTCCAGCACAGGCTTTTTGTTTTTTAACGCCAGCCACTCGACTCCTGCGAACGCTGTGTCATTCCAGCGAGGCTGAGGCCTCAACCTCGCTGGAATGGCATCGCGATTGAGTGACGGCACCCCCGCCGGGCGGCATGTGTCGCCCGCACAACCAAACCGGAGAACTCATCCATGACCATGTTCAACAAAGTCACCAAGACCTTCCAATGGGGCAAGCACACCGTCACGATGGAGACGGGTGAAATCGCGCGTCAAGCCACCGGCGCCGTGCTGGTCGACATCGAAGGCACCGTGGTGCTGGCCACCGTCGTGTGCGCCAAGGTCGCCAAGGCTGGCCAGGACTTCTTCCCCCTGACCGTCGACTACATCGAGAAGACCTACGCCGCCGGCAAGATCCCTGGCAGCTTCTTCAAGCGCGAAGCCAAGCCTTCCGAGCTGGAAACGCTGACCTCGCGTCTGATCGACCGTCCCATCCGCCCCCTGTTCCCCGAAGGCTTCTTCAACGAAGTTCAGCTGGTCATCCACGTGGTGTCGCTGAACCCTGAAGTCTCGGCCGACATCGCCGCCATGATCGCCTCCAGCGCTGCGCTGTCGATCTCGGGCATCCCGTTCAACGGCCCCATCGGCGCCGCTCGCGTGGGTTACATCAACGGCGAATACGTGCTGAACCCCAGCATCGCCGAGTTGACCAACTCCAAGATGGACCTGATCGTGGCCGGCACCGAAACCGCTGTGCTGATGGTCGAGTCCGAAGCCGACCAGCTGTCGGAAGACGTCATGCTGGGTGGTGTCGTGTTCGGTCACGAGCAAGGCAACATCGCCATCAACGCCATCCATGACCTGGTTCGCGACGCTGGCAAGCCTTCCTGGGACTGGCTGCCGCCCGCCAAGGACGAGGGCTTCATCGCCAAGGTCAACGCCCTGGCCGAAGAGAAGCTGCGCGCCGCTTACCAGATCCGCTCCAAGCAAGCCCGTACGCACGCCTGCCGTGCCGCCTACGCTGAAGTCAAGACGGCCCTGAGCGAAGAAGGCATCGCCTTTGACGGCGTCAAGGTCGAAGGCCTGCTGTTCGACATCGAAGCCAAGATCGTGCGTGACCAGATCCTGGCCGGCGAGCCCCGCATCGACGGCCGCGACACCCGCACCGTGCGCCCCATCGAGATCCGCACCGGCGTGCTGCCGCGCGTTCACGGTTCGGCCCTGTTCACCCGTGGCGAAACCCAGGCTCTGGTCGTCGCCACGCTGGGCACCGAACAAGACGCCCAGCGCATTGACGCCTTGACCGGCGACTTCCGCGACTCCTTCCTGTTCCACTACAACATGCCTCCGTTCGCCACCGGCGAAACCGGTCGCGTGGGCACCCCCAAGCGTCGCGAAATCGGCCACGGCCGTCTGGCCAAGCGCGCCCTGGTGCCGTTGCTGCCCCCGAAGGACGAGTTCGCTTACACCGTGCGCGTCGTCTCGGAAATCACCGAGTCCAACGGCTCCTCGTCGATGGCTTCGGTCTGCGGTGGCTGCCTCGCCATGATGGACGCAGGCGTCCCGATGAAGGCCCACGTGGCCGGCATCGCCATGGGCCTGATCAAGGAAGGCAACAAGTTCGCCGTCCTGACCGACATCCTGGGTGACGAAGATCACCTCGGCGACATGGACTTCAAGGTCGCCGGCACCACCGGTGGCATCACCGCCCTGCAGATGGACATCAAGATCCAGGGCATCACCAAGGAGATCATGCAGGTGGCACTGGCTCAGGCCAAGGAAGCCCGTCTGCACATCCTGGGCAAGATGACCGAAGCCATGGCCGGCGCCAACACCGAAGTCTCGGAGTTCGCACCTCGCCTGTACACCCTCAAGATCAACCCGGAGAAGATCCGTGACGTGATCGGTAAGGGCGGCGCCACCATCCGCGGTCTGTGCGAAGAAACCGGCTGCCAGATCAACATCGGCGAAGATGGTGTCATCACCATCGCCTCGACCGACGCTGAAAAGGCCGACTTCGCCATCAAGCGCATCAACGAGATCACGGCCGAAGTCGAAATCGGCAAGACCTACGAAGGCGCTGTCACCAAGCTGTTTGACTTCGGTGCCCTGGTCAACCTGATGCCTGGCAAGGACGGCTTGCTGCACATCAGCCAGATCGCCCACGAGCGCGTCGAGAACGTCTCCGACTACCTGACCGAAGGCCAGATCGTCAAGGTCAAGGTTCTGGAAACCGACGAAAAGGGCCGCGTCAAGCTGTCCATGAAGGCTCTGCTGGAGCGTCCGGAAGGCATGCCTGAGCGCGAAGAGCGTGGCGACCGCGGTGACCGTGGCTCGCGTGGCGACCGTGGTCCCCGTGGTGATCGCGGCGACCGTGGTGACCGCGCCCCCCGTGGCGATCGCGGTGACCGTGGCGACCGTGCTCCCCGCGCCGAGCAGCAGCCGTCCGAGCAGGGCGAGGGCGGTCAGGAACAGCAACAACAGCAGCAATGAGCGTCATGAAGAAACTGGTCGTTGGCAACTGGAAGATGCACGGTAGCCGTGCCTTCAATGCAGAGCTGATTCAGGGTCTTCTGGTGGCCGACCTGGCCGCCACGGCGCCCCATGCGGATGTGGCTGTGTGCCCGCCCTTCGTGTTCCTGGCGGATGTGGCCGATGCCCTGCAGGGCAGCGCCATTGCCGTCGGCACACAAGACATCTCGGCGCAAACCCAAGGTGCGTACACGGGTGAAGTCGCGGGTCCCATGATCCGTGAGTTCGGTGCCACGTACGCCATCGTGGGTCACTCCGAGCGTCGCAGCTGCCACGCTGAAAGCGACCAACTGGTCGCCGACAAGGCCAAGGCGGCCCTGTCGCACGGTTTGGTGCCCATCGTGTGTGTCGGCGAAACGCTGGCCGAGCGTGAGGCCGATCAGACCGAGGCGGTGGTGGGTCGGCAACTGCAGGCAGTCATCGACACCCTCGGTGATGACATCGCTCGCGTGGTCGTGGCCTATGAGCCCGTTTGGGCCATCGGCACCGGCAAGACCGCATCGCCCGCTCAGGCTCAAGCCGTGCACGCCTGCCTGCGTGCGCAACTGGCGAAGGCCACTTCCAAGGCGGCGGACATCCCGCTGCTGTACGGTGGCAGCGTCAAGCCCGACAACGCGGTCGAGCTGTTCTCGCAGCCCGACATCAACGGGGGCCTCATCGGCGGTGCAGCCCTCAAGGCGGCCGACTTTGCGGCCATCGCTCGCGCAGCCTGACCCGGCTACGCGACAAGACTGATTCAGGAGTTTCTTTCATGCAACATACGTTGATGACTGTGGTGCTGTTGTTGCAGGTGATCTCGGCCCTGGCCATGATCGGCCTGGTGCTGGTGCAGCACGGCAAGGGTGCCGACATGGGGGCCTCGTTCGGCACCGGTGCTTCGGGCAGCCTGTTCGGTGCCACGGGCAGTGCCAACTTCCTCTCCCGCTCAACGGCCGTGGCGGCCACGATCTTCTTCGTGGCCACCCTGGCGCTGGCTTACTTTGGCAACCTGCGCGGCGCAGCCTCGCAAGGCGCCAGCATTCTGGAGCAGTCTGCCTCGGCTCCGGTGGCGGCTTCGGCGCCAGCGGTTCCGGCTTCGGGTGCCGCACTGATCCCATCGAAATGATGAATCTGATGTCCTGTAGTGGGGCATCGGTTCATTGGGTCGATTTTTCAGTTTAGAATATGAGTCTTCGGTGAGCCAGCCTCATGCAAGCCGAAGCAAACAACGAGCGAATCCAAAAGATTCAATCGCCGACGTGGTGAAATTGGTAGACACGCTATCTTGAGGGGGTAGTGGCGAAAGCTGTGCGAGTTCGAGTCTCGCCGTCGGCACCATAAGATTTCTAAACGAGTCTTTGCACCCACCATGATCAGCATCGGTAGTTTCTTCCACGCTGATCAAATGGCTGTGATGCTTGCCTCCAGGGGCATGTGTCAGTGGTGTGAAATGCTCCGGTGGGCGCGCTTTGGTTGATGTCACATCAGGTTCATCCTGATGGTCATAAGGCCTGGCGCGCTTTTCTTTTGTCCGTGTGGTTCAATCACACAATTTGTTCCATCTGAGGCCCCACATCATGATGAACATTGAGCAGTACCTGCCGGTCATCCTTTTCATTCTGGTTGGCGTTGGCGTCGGTGTCGCCCCCCAATTGCTGGGCTTCTTGCTCGGTCCTCGTCGTCCTGACGAGGCGAAGAACTCCCCCTACGAATGCGGCTTCGAGGCTTTCGAAGACGCTCGGATGAAGTTCGATGTGCGCTACTACCTGGTCGCCATCCTCTTCATCCTGTTCGACCTGGAAATCGCGTTCTTGTTCCCTTGGGCTGTGGCGCTCAAGGAAGTGGGCATGACAGGCTTTCTGACCGTCATGCTCTTCCTGAGCATCCTGGTCGTGGGCTTCGTCTACGAATGGAAGAAGGGTGCGCTCGACTGGGAGTGATCCCGGTTTGCACATCCCCCACAGGAATCTGAAGAGGTAATACACATGGGTATCGAAGGCGTCTTCAAAGAGGGCTTCATCACCACGTCGGCCGACACGCTGATCAACTGGTCCAAGACCGGTTCGCTGTGGCCGATGACGTTTGGTCTGGCCTGTTGCGCGGTCGAGATGATGCACGCCGGTGCGGCGCGCTACGACATCGACCGCTTTGGCATGTTGTTCCGTCCCAGTCCCCGTCAGTCCGACCTGATGATCGTGGCCGGCACGCTGTGCAACAAGATGGCGCCGGCCCTGCGCAAGGTGTACGACCAGATGGCCGAACCCCGTTGGGTTTTGTCCATGGGCTCGTGCGCCAACGGTGGCGGCTACTACCACTACAGCTACTCGGTGGTGCGCGGTTGCGACCGCATCGTGCCGGTGGACGTGTATGTGCCCGGTTGCCCCCCGACGGCTGAAGCGCTGCTCTACGGCATCCTGCAACTGCAGGCCAAGATCCGCCGCGAAAACACCATTGCCCGCTGATCAGGAGCCATTGCATGAGCCAGAAACTCGCCACCCTGCAAGCTGCCCTGGAACGCATCCTGGGTGACAAGATCAAGCGCCTGGACAACATCAAGGGTGAACTGACCCTGACCGTGTCCGCCGCTGACTACCACGCCATCTGCCAGACCCTGCGCGACCACGCCGAACTGAAGTTCGAGCAGCTGATGGACCTGTGCGGCATGGATTACTCGGCCTACAAAGACGGCGGCCCTAGCATCTATGCCGATGGGCCGCGTTTTTGCGCCGTCACCCATCTGCTGTCTGTCAGCAAGAACTGGCGCTTGCGCCTGAAGGCGTTTGCCCCCGAAGACGACTTCCCGGTGCTGGCCTCTATCACCGACCTGTGGAGCAGCGCCAACTGGTTCGAGCGTGAAGCCTTTGACCTCTACGGCATCATCTTCGACGGTCACAACGACCTGCGTCGCATCCTGACGGACTACGGCTTCATCGGCCATCCTTTCCGCAAGGACTTCCCGACGACCGGCTACGTGGAGATGACCTACGACGAAGTGCAAAAGCGCGTGGTCTACCAGCCCGTCACCATCGAGCCGCGCGAGATCACCCCGCGCATCATCCGCGAAGACAACTACGGTGGTCTCCACTGATGCACAAGGCCTGAGTCATGTCAGAAATCAAGAACTACACCCTGAACTTCGGTCCGCAGCACCCGGCCGCGCACGGCGTGCTGCGTCTGATCCTCGAGTTGGACGGCGAAGTCATCCAGCGTGCTGACCCGCACATTGGTCTGCTGCACCGTGCCACCGAGAAGCTGGCCGAATCCAAGACCTTCATCCAGTCGCTGCCCTACATGGACCGCCTGGATTACGTCTCGATGATGTGCAACGAGCACGCCTACTGCCTGGCCATCGAAAAGATGATGGGCATCGAGGTACCGGTGCGTGCGCAGTACATCCGCGTGATGTTTGCCGAGATCACCCGCGTTCTGAACCACCTCTTGTGGCTGGGCGCCCACGGTTTCGACTGTGGCGCCATGAACATCCTGATCTACTGCTTCCGCGAGCGCGAAGACCTCTTCGACATGTACGAAGCGGTGTCGGGTGCGCGCATGCACGCGGCCTACTTCCGTCCGGGTGGCGTGTACCGCGACCTGCCGGACACGATGCCGCAGTACAAGGTCAGCAAGATCAAGAACGCCAAGACGATCGCTCGCATGAACGAGAACCGTCAGGGCTCCTTGCTGGACTTCATCGACGACTTCACGCAGCGTTTCCCCAAGTTGGTCGACGAGTACGAGACCTTGTTGACGGACAACCGCATCTGGAAGCAGCGTACCGTGGGCATCGGCGTCGTGACGCCTGAGCGCGCGATGCAGATGGGTCTGACGGGTGCCATGCTGCGCGGCTCTGGCGTGGTGTGGGACCTGCGCAAGCACCAGCCCTACGACGTCTACGACAAGGTCGACTTCGACATCCCTGTTGGCACCAATGGCGACTGCTATGACCGCTATGTGGTCCGCGTCGAAGAGCTGCGTCAGTCCAACCGCATCATCAAGCAGTGCGTGGACTGGCTGCGTGCCAATCCCGGTCCGGTCATCACCGACAACCACAAGGTGGCACCGCCCTCGCGCGTCGAGATGAAGACCTCGATGGAACAGCTGATTCACCACTTCAAGCTGTTCACCGAAGGCTTCCACGTGCCCGAAGGCGAGGCCTACGCCGCCGTCGAACACCCCAAGGGTGAGTTCGGCATCTACCTGGCTTCCGACGGTGCCAACAAGCCCTACCGTCTGAAGATCCGCGCCCCCGGCTTCCCGCACCTGGCCGCCCTCGACGAAATGTCGCGTGGCCACATGCTGGCCGACGCCGTGGCCATCATCGGCACGATGGACATCGTGTTCGGTGAAATCGACCGCTAAGTGACCGAGCAAATCATGCTGAGCGAACAAACCAAAGCGCGCTTCGACCGCGAAATCGCCAAGTACCCGGCTGACCAGCGTCAGTCGGCGGTCATGGCCTGTCTGTCCATCATCCAGCAGGAACAAGGCTGGGTCTCGCCTGAGGCCGAGCAGGCCATCGCCGATCACATCGGCATGCCTGCCATTGCCGTGCACGAGGTGACCACGTTCTACAACATGTACAACCAAAAGCCCGTGGGCAAGTACAAGTTGAACGTGTGCACCAACCTGCCTTGTCAGTTGCGCGACGGCCAAAAGGCCCTGCAATACCTGTGCGACAAGCTGGGTGTGGAAGACGGCGGCACCACGGCCGACGGCCTGTTCACCGTGTCGCACTGCGAGTGCCTGGGCGCGTGCGCCGATGCACCCGTGGCCTTGGTGAACGACCGCCAGATGGTCAGCTACATGAGCAACGACAAGCTCGACGAGTTGGTCGACGCGCTCAAGGCGCAGGCCAAGTGAGGGTGAGACAAGATGCTTGACCTTTCCAAATTCCAGGCGACCGGCAAGGAAACCGTTTTCCACGGCCGCCACATCGAACCCCAGATCTACGCGGGCATTGACGGCAGCAACTGGGGCCTGAAGGACTACGAGTCGCGCGGCGGTTACGCGGCGTTGCGCAAGATCCTGGGCAAGGACGGCGGCGAAGGGATGACCCAGGATCAGGTCATTGCCGAAGTCAAGGCTTCGTCGCTGCGTGGTCGTGGCGGTGCCGGCTTCCCCACGGGTCTGAAGTGGAGCTTCATGCCCCGCACCTTCCCGGGCCAGAAGTACCTCGTCTGCAACTCCGACGAAGGCGAACCCGGTACGGCCAAGGACCGCGAGATCCTGCGCTTCAACCCGCACACCGTCATCGAAGGCATGATCATCGCGGCCTATGCGATGGGCATCACCGTGGGCTACAACTACATCCACGGCGAAATCTTCGAAGCCTACGAGCGCTTTGAAGCCGCCCTGGAAGAGGCCCGTGCCGCCGGTTACCTGGGCAACAACATCATGGGCAGCGACTTCAGCTTCCAGCTGCATGCGCACCATGGTTTCGGCGCCTACATCTGCGGCGAAGAAACCGCGCTGCTGGAATCGCTGGAAGGCAAGAAGGGGCAGCCCCGCTTCAAGCCGCCTTTCCCGGCCAGCTTCGGTCTGTACGGCAAGCCGACCACCATCAACAACACCGAAACCTTTGCGGCCGTTCCCTGGATCATCCGCAACGGTGGCGAGGCCTTCCTGGCGGTGGGCAAGCCCAACGCCGGCGGCACCAAGCTGTTCACCATCAGCGGTGACGTCGAGTTGCCTGGTAACTATGAAATCCCGCTGGGCACACCGTTCTCGAAGCTGCTGGAGCTCGCCGGTGGCGTGCGCGGTGGCAAGAAGCTCAAGGCCGTGATCCCCGGCGGCTCGTCGTCGCCCGTGATCCCGGGTCACATCATGATGGACGTGACGATGGACTACGACGCCATCGCCAAGGCCGGCTCCATGCTCGGTTCGGGCGCCGTCATCGTGATGGACGAAACCCGCTGCATGGTCAAGGCCCTGCAACGCCTGTCCTACTTCTACATGCACGAGTCCTGCGGCCAGTGCACCCCTTGCCGCGAAGGCACGGGCTGGCTGTGGCGCATGGTCGATCGCATCGAAACCGGCCGTGGTCGTCCGGAAGACATCGACTTGCTGGACAACGTGGCCGAGAACATCCAGGGTCGCACGATTTGCGCCCTGGGCGACGCCGCTGCCATGCCGGTGCGCGCCTTCATCAAGCACTACCGCGATGAATTCGTGCACCACATCGAACACAAGACCTGTACGGTCCCTGCCTACCTCTGATCGGCGCGACACCCATGGTTGAAATCGAAATCGACGGACAGAAAGTCCAGTGCCAGGAAGGCAGCATGGTCATGCATGCAGCCGAGCAATCTGGCACCTACATTCCGCACTTCTGCTATCACAAGAAGCTCTCGATCGCGGCGAACTGCCGCATGTGCTTGGTGGACGTTGAAAAAGCGCCCAAGCCCATGCCCGCTTGCGCCACGCCCGTGACGCAAGGCATGATCGTCCGCACCAAGAGCGAGAAGGCCATCAAGGCGCAGCAGAGCGTGATGGAGTTCCTGCTCATCAACCACCCGCTCGATTGCCCGATCTGCGACCAGGGCGGTGAGTGCCAGTTGCAAGACCTGGCCGTGGGTTACGGTGGCAGCGCCTCTCGCTACAACGAAGAAAAGCGTGTGGTCTTCCACAAGGAAGTCGGCCCGCTGATCTCGATGCAAGAGATGAGCCGCTGCATCCAGTGCACCCGCTGCGTGCGTTTCGGCCAGGAAGTGGCCGGCGTCATGGAGCTGGGCATGGTCAACCGTGGCGAGCACTCTGAAATCGAAACCTTCGTCGGTCAGACGGTGGACTCGGAGCTGTCGGGCAACATGATCGACCTGTGCCCGGTCGGTGCCCTGACCAGCAAGCCCTTCCGCTACAGCGCCCGCACCTGGGAGCTGTCGCGTCGCAAGAGCGTGAGCCCGCACGATTCCACCGGTGCCAACCTGATCGTTCAGGTCAAGAACGGCCAGGTGCTGCGTGTCGTGCCGCTCGAGAACGAAGACGTCAACGAATGCTGGATCGCCGACCGCGATCGTTTCAGCTACGAAGCCCTCAACAGCGACCAGCGCATCACCAAGCCCATGCTCAAGCAGGGTGGTGAGTGGCGTGAAGTGGACTGGACGACCGCGCTGGAATACGTGGCCCAAGGCCTGAAGTGCATCAGCAAGGAACAAGGCGCGAACACCATCGGCGCGCTGGCCACCGAGCACAGCACCGTCGAAGAGCTGTACCTGCTGGCGCAGCTGATGCGCGGTCTGGGTTCCGACAACGTCGACACCCGCCTGCGTCAGGCTGACTTTGCCACCGGCGTTGGTGCCCGCTGGCTGGGCCTGCCGATTGCCGAGCTGGCCACGCTGGACCGCGCTCTGGTGATCGGCTCCTTCCTGCGCAAGGATCACCCGCTGTTTGCCGCGCGTCTGCGTCAGGCCACCAAGCGCGGCGCCAAGATCTCCGCCATCGGCGGCGTGAACGACGACTGGCTGCTGCCGATCGCCAACCGCGTGACCGTGGCACCGAGCGCCTGGGTGCAAGCCCTGGCCGACGTGGCTGCCGCTGTGGCCGCCGAGAAGGGCGTGAGCGCCCCGGTCGCTGGCAACGCCACCGATGCCGCCAAGGCGATCGCTGCTTCGCTGCTGTCCGGCCAACGTGCTGCCGTGCTGCTGGGCAACGCCGCCGTGCAACACCCGCAAGCCTCGTCGCTGCAGGCCCTGGGTCAGTGGATCGCCGAGCAGACCGGCGCCAAGCTGGGCTTCTTCGGTGAGTCGGCCAACTCGGTCGGCGCGCAACTGGTGGGCGCCCAGCCGCAACAAGGCGGCCTCAACGCTGGCCAGATGCTGGCAGGCAAGGGTCTCAAGGGCATGCTGCTGTTGGGTGTCGAGCCCGAGTTCGATGCCGCCAACCCCGCTGCCGCCATCGCCGCAGTGCAGGGCGCCGAAATGGTCGTGTCGCTGTCGTCGTTCAAGACTTCGGCGATGGACTACGCCGACTGCATCTTGCCGATTGCCGCCTTTGCCGAAACGTCGGGCACCTTCGTGAACGCCGAAGGTCGCGTGCAGAGCTTCCACGGTTCGGTCAAGCCGCAAGGCGATGCCCGTCCGGCCTGGAAGGTGCTGCGCGTGCTGGGCACGATGCTGGGTGTGCCTGGTTTCGGTTTCGAAACCTCGGAAGAAGTCAAAGCCGCCGCCCTGGGCGATCTGGCTGCGCTGCCCGCCAAGCTGAACAACGCCACCACGGCATCCGTCCAACTGGGGGCTTCGACCGGTGGTCTGGAGCGTCTGGCCGATGTGCCCATCTACAGTGCAGACGCCCTGGTGCGCCGCGCCCCGGCGCTGCAGGCCACGGCCGATGCCAAGGGCCCGGTAGCCAGCCTGCCGCAAGCCCTGTGGGCTGAGTTGGGCCTGTCGCAAGGTGCGCAAGTCAAGGTGACGCAAGACGGCGCCTCGGCGGTGCTGCCTGCGGTCCTGGATGCCAGCCTGCCCGCCAACGTCGTGCGTGTGCCGGCTGCCACCGTGGCCACCGCCACCCTGGGTGCTTCCTTCGGCGCCATCCGCGTCGAAAAAGCCTGAAGGGTAGGGGAGACAACAGATGATTGATACCCTGTACAACGCTGGTGCCGCCAACCTGGGCGCTGCCTGGCCCGTGGTCTGGTCGCTGATCAAGATCGTGGCGCTGGTGCTGCCGCTGCTCGGTTGCGTGGCTTATCTGACCCTGTGGGAGCGCAAGGCGATTGCCTGGACGCAGATTCGTCCGGGCCCCAACCGCACCGGCCCACGTGGCCTGCTGCAGCCCATCGCTGACGCGGTCAAGCTGATCTTCAAGGAGATCATCGTCCCGACGGCGGCCAACAAGAGCCTGTTCTTCCTGGGTCCGATCATGACCATCATGCCGGCTCTTGCCGCATGGGCCGTGATCCCTTTTGGCCCGGAAGTCGCGCTGGCCAACGTCAACGCCGGCCTGCTGTTCCTGATGGCCATCACCTCGCTCGAAGTCTATGGCGTGATCATCGCCGGCTGGGCTTCGAACTCGAAGTACGCCTTCCTGGGTGCGCTGCGCGCCTCGGCCCAGATGGTGTCCTACGAAATCGCGATGGGTTTCTGCTTCGTGATCGTGCTGATGACGGCCGGCTCGCTGAACATGTCCGACATCGTGCTGAGCCAGGACAAGGGCCAGTTCGCCGAGATGGGCCTGAGCTTCCTGTCGTGGAACTGGCTGCCGCTGCTGCCGGTCATGGTCGTGTACTTCATCTCTGGCCTGGCCGAAACCAACCGCCACCCGTTCGACGTGGTGGAAGGTGAGTCGGAAATCGTGGCCGGTCACATGATCGAGTACTCGGGCATGTCGTTCGCCATGTTCTTCCTGGCCGAATACGCCAACATGATCCTGGTCTCGACGCTGTGCGCGATCCTGTTCTTCGGCGGCTGGCTGGCACCGGTGGAGTTCCTGAACTTCATCCCGGGCTGGATCTGGCTGGGCATCAAGACCTTCATCATCGTGACGATGTTCCTGTGGGTGCGTGCTTCGTTCCCCCGCTTCCGCTACGACCAGATCATGCGTCTGGGCTGGAAGATCTTCATCCCCATCACGCTGATCTGGCTGGTGATCGTCGGCGGCTGGATGATGTCGCCCTGGAACATCTGGAAATAAGGGGCCATCGAAATGTCTGCTACGTCCCTCAAAGAGTTCGTGACCAGCTTTTTCCTGCTGGACATGTTGAAAGGCCTGGCGCTGACCGGTCGTCACTTCCTGAAGCCGACCATCACGGTGCAGTTTCCGGAAGAAAAGACCCCGCTGTCGCCCCGCTTCCGTGGCCTGCACGCCCTGCGCCGTTACGACAACGGCGAAGAGCGCTGCATCGCCTGCAAGCTGTGTGAAGCGGTCTGCCCGGCCATGGCCATCACCATCGAGTCCGATGTGCGTGATGACGGCTCGCGCCGCACCACCCGCTACGACATCGACCTGACCAAGTGCATCTTCTGCGGCTTCTGCGAAGAGAGCTGCCCGGTGGATTCGATCGTGGAAACCCACATCTTCGAATACCACGGCGAAAAGCGCGGCGATCTGTACTTCACCAAGGACATGCTCCTGGCGGTGGGTGATCGTTACGAAAAGGAAATTGCAGCCAACAAGGAGGCGGACGCGAAATACCGCTGACCCGTTATGGACACCTTAGCCCTACTTTTCTATACCTTCGCCTTCGTGCTGGTCTACGCGGGCTTCCGCGTGATCACCGCCAAGAGCCCGGTGACCGCCGTCCTGCATCTGGTGTTGGCGTTCGCCAGTGCCTCGTGCGTGTGGATGCTGCTGCAAGCCGAGTTCCTCGCCATCTCCCTCGTGCTCGTGTACGTGGGGGCGGTGATGGTGCTCTTCCTGTTCGTGGTGATGATGCTCGACATCAACTCCGACTCCGTGCGTCAAGGCTTCTGGAAGCACTTTCCAGCCGCCGGGCTCATCGGTGTCGTGATCGCGCTGGAAATGTCCTTCGTGCTGACCCGCGGTTTCGACCTGCCGGTTGCCAAGAACATGCCGCCCGAGGTGGCAGCGTTGCCCAATGCCAAGGCCTTGGGCATTGACCTGTACACCAACTATCTGTTCCCGGTGCAGGTCGCTGCCGTCATCTTGCTGGTGGGCATCATTGCTGCCATCGCCTTGACGCTGCGCAAGCGCAAGGACGCTCACTTCCAGAAGCCGGCCGAACAGGTCCGCGTCAAGAAGGCCGACCGCCTGCGCGTGCACAAGGTGGCGGCCGTGGTGGAGGCCCCTGCGGCCGAAGCCGATGCCAACAAACAGGCTGGAGGCCAAGCATGACGTCGATCACCCTGGGGCACTATCTGTCGCTCGGCGCGATCCTGTTCACGATGTCGATCATCGGCATCTTCATGAACCGCAAGAACCTGATCGTGCTGCTGATGGCCATTGAGCTGATGCTGCTGGCCGTGAACCTGAACTTCGTGGCGTTCTCCCACTACCTGGGGGACATGGCCGGTCAGGTCTTCGTCTTCTTCATCCTCACGGTGGCGGCCGCCGAGTCGGCCATCGGTCTGGCCATTCTGGTGCTGGTCTTCCGTAATCGCCTGGCGATCAACGTGAGTGATCTGGACACCCTCAAGGGCTGATCGGGAGAGATACCAACCATGTCTGAACTTTCTCTCAATTCGCTGCTGGCGGTGCCCCTGGCGCCGCTGGTCGGCTCGATCGCTGCCGGCTTGTTCGGCAAGACGATTGGCCGCCGTGGCTCGCACCTGCTCACCATCCTGGGTGTGCTGATCTCCTTCATCATCTCGGCGATGACGCTCAAGGCCGTCGCCGTCGATGGGGCCAGCTTCAATGGCACCGTCTACGAGTGGATGACGCTGGGCACGCTCAAGATGGAAGTCGGCTTCCTGGTCGACGGCCTGACCGCGATGATGATGTGCGTGGTGACCTTCGTGTCGCTGATGGTGCACATCTACACCATCGGCTACATGGAAGAGGACGACGGCTACCAACGCTTCTTCAGCTACATCTCGCTGTTCACGTTCTCGATGTTGATGCTCGTCATGAGCAACAACCTGCTGCAGCTGTTCTTCGGGTGGGAAGCGGTGGGCCTGGTGTCCTATCTGCTGATCGGCTTCTGGTACAAGAAGCCCACAGCCATCTTCGCCAACATGAAGGCCTTCCTGGTCAACCGTGTTGGTGACTTCGGCTTCATCCTGGGCATTGGCCTGCTGCTGGCCTACACCGGCACGCTCAACTACACCGAGCTGTTCGCCAAAGGCAGCGAGCTGAGCCTGCTCACGCTGCCCAAGACCGACTGGGCGCTGATCACCGTGATCTGCGTCTGTCTGTTCATCGGTGCGATGGGCAAGTCGGCGCAGTTCCCGCTGCACGTGTGGCTGCCTGACTCGATGGAAGGCCCGACCCCGATCTCCGCACTGATCCACGCCGCCACCATGGTGACGGCGGGCATCTTCATGGTGTCGCGCATGTCGCCGCTGTTCGAGCTGTCGGACGCCGCACTGAACTTCATCGTGGTCATCGGTTCGATCACTGCGCTGTTCATGGGCTTCCTGGGCATCATTCAGAACGACATCAAGCGTGTGGTGGCTTACTCCACGCTGTCGCAGCTCGGTTACATGACCGTGGCCCTGGGCGTGTCCGCCTACAGCGTCGGCATGTTTCACGTGATGACGCACGCCTTCTTCAAGGCCCTGCTGTTCCTCGGCGCCGGTTCCGTGATCATCGGCATGCACCACGACCAGGACATACGCAACATGGGTGGCCTGTGGAAGCGCATGCCCATCACCTGGATCACCTTCCTGCTGGCCAACCTGGCCCTGATCGGCACGCCGTTCTTCTCGGGTTACTTCTCGAAGGACTCGATCATCATGGCGGTGGAAGCCAGCAACCTGCCGGCCGCTGGGTTCGCGCAGTTCGCGGTGCTGGCGGGCGTGTTCGTCACGGCGTTCTACAGCTTCCGCGTGTACTTCCTGGTCTTCCACGGCAAGGAAAACTTCCACCATAAGCCTTTCCCGGGTGAGCACGATCACCACGACGACGACCACGGTCATGGCCACGCCCATGAGCCGCACGAGTCGCCTTGGGTGGTCACGGCACCGCTGGTGTTGCTGGCGATCCCGTCGGTGGTCATCGGCTTCCTGACGGTCGGCCCGCTGCTGTTCGGTGACTTCCTCAAGTCGGCCATCTTCGTGGACGCTGCCAAGCATCCGGCCATGGCCGAGCTGGCCCACCACTTCCACGGTGCGACCGCGATGGCCCTGCACGGCTTCCAGGCTGCGCCGTTCTGGCTGGCTCTGGGCGGTGTGATCACGGCTTACGTGTTCTACATGGTGGCTCCGCAGATCCCTGCGACCCTGGCCAAGGTGCTGCGTCCGCTGATCGTGATCGGCGAGAACAAGTACTACCTGGACTGGTTCAACGAGAAGGTTCTCGCCGCCGGCGCACGACTGCTGGGTCGTATCTTCTGGAAGGTGGGCGACGTGGCCATCATCGACGGTTTGATCGTCAACGGCTCTGCCAAGGTGGTGGGCCTGATTGGTTCGCTGACACGTCTGTTCCAGACGGGTTACCTCTATCACTACGCGCTGGTCATGATCCTGGGGGTGCTCGCCCTCATGACCTGGTTCGTGTTCATGCAACACTGAGCGCGAGGACCGGTTCATGCAAACAATGTCCAATCTCCTCTCTCTGGCCATCTGGATTCCAGTGGCATTCGGGATCCTGTTGCTGGTCGCAGGCCGGCAGCAACACGCTGGCGTCTCGCGCTGGGTCGCGTTGATCGGCTCGGTCATCAGCTTCCTGGTGACCTTGCCCTTGATGACCGACTTCGACACGACCACCGCAGCGATGCAGTTCGTCGAAAAGGCCAGCTGGATTGAACGCTTCAATGTGTTCTATCACCTGGGTGTCGATGGCATCTCGATGTGGTTCGTGCCGCTCACCGCCTTCATCACGATCATCGTGGTGCTGGCCGGCTGGGAAGTCATCGAAGACCGTCCACACCAGTACTACGGCGCCTTCCTGATCCTGTCGGGTCTGATGGTGGGTGTGTTCTCGGCACTGGACGGCATGCTGTTCTACGTGTTCTTCGAGGCCACGCTGATCCCGATGTACATCATCATCGGTATCTGGGGCGGCCCGCGTCGCGTCTACGCTGCGTTCAAGTTCTTCTTGTACACGCTGCTTGGCTCTTTGCTGATGCTGATCGCGCTGGTCTACCTGTACTACAAGTCGGGTGGCAGCTTCGACATCCTGACCTGGCACAAGTTGCCGCTGCCCGCGACGCCGCAGGCACTGCTGTTCGGTGCGTTCTTCGCTGCGTTTGCCGTGAAGGTGCCGATGTGGCCGGTGCACACCTGGTTGCCGGACGCCCACGTGGAAGCGCCTACCGGCGGCTCCATCGTGCTGGCGGCGATCATGCTGAAGCTGGGCTGCTACGGTTTCCTGCGCTTCATGCTGCCGATCGTGCCTGATGCGTCGCATCAGTTCGCGCCGGTGGTCATCACCCTGTCGCTGATCGGTGTCATCTACATCGGGCTGGTGGCGATGGTGCAGCAGGACATGAAGAAGCTGGTGGCGTATTCGTCCATCGCGCACATGGGTTTTGTGACCCTGGGTTTTTTCATCTTCAACGAACTGGGCATCGTCGGGGGCTTGGTGCAGATGATTGGCCATGGCTTCGTGTCGGGCGCCATGTTCTTCAGCATTGGTGTGCTGTATGACCGCGTTCACTCGCGTGAAATCGCCAGTTACGGCGGTGTGGTCAACACCATGCCTAAGTTCGCCGCTTTTGCCTTGCTGTTCGCCATGGCCAACAGCGGTCTGCCGGCGACGGCTGGTTTCGTGGGCGAGTGGTTGGTCATCCTGGGTGCGGTCGAATATGACTTCCTGATCGGGATGCTGACGGCGACCGCCTTGATCCTGGGTGCCTCGTACAACCTGTGGATGTACAAGCGTGTGTACTTCGGCGATGTGACCAACGACCACGTTCGCGAGCTGAAGGACATCAACGCCCGCGAATTCCTGATTCTGGCCGTGTTGGCGGCCGCCGTGCTGTGGATGGGCTTGCAGCCCAAGCCCTTCACCGATGTGATGTACGTTTCGGTGACGGAGCTGATCAAGCACGTCTCCCTGAGCAAGTTGAACTAAGGGCCGACACAAAATGACTGATTTGAACTGGCTCGCGGTGACCCCCGAGATCGTCCTGCTGGGCATGGCCTGTGTGGTGGCGATCCTGGATTTGTTCGTCACCTGCCCGCAGCGCAAGCCCACCTACTTCCTGACCATGCTGTCGCTGGCGGTGGTGGCTGGCTTGCACCTCAGCGCGCTCGACAGTGGCGCTTCGGTGTACGCCATGCAGCGCATGGTGGTGACCGACCCGATGGGGCACCTGTTGTCGCTGTGTGCGACCCTGGCCGTCATGGGCACCCTGGTCTACGCCCAGGGCTATGCTGCCAGCCGCGATCTGTTGAAGGGGGAGTTGTTCTCCTTGAGCATGCTGTCGCTGCTGGGCATCTCGATCATGATCATCGGCAACAACTTCCTGGCCATCTACCTGGGCTTGGAGCTGATGTCGCTGTCGCTGTATGCCCTGGTGGCCCTGCGTCGTGATGACGTGCGCTCGGTCGAGGCCGGCATGAAGTACTTCGTGCTGGGCGCCCTGGCTTCGGGCTTCCTGCTCTACGGTCTGTCGATGATGTACGGCGCCACGGGTTCGCTGGAGCTGGCCGAGGTGTACCAGGCCACGTTGACCGGTGAGATCAACAAGCAGGTGCTGGCCTTCGGTGTGGTGTTCATCGTCGCTGGTCTGGCTTTCAAGCTGGGTGTGGTGCCTTTCCACATGTGGGTGCCTGACGTCTACCAAGGTGCCCCCACCGCGGTGACTTTGCTGGTTGCTGGTGCGCCGAAGCTGGCTGCGTTTGCGATCACCATCCGCCTGCTGGTGGAAGGCCTGATCAACAGCGCCACCGACTGGCAGCAGATGCTGATGATTCTGGCCGTGGCCTCGATGGCCGTGGGCAACCTGGCCGCCATTGCGCAGTCCAACCTCAAGCGCATGCTGGCTTACTCGGGTATTGCACAGCTGGGCTTCATGCTGCTGGGTTTCATTCCCAGCGTGGTGGCGGGCAACACGGTGTCGGCTGGCAACGGCTATGGCTCGTCGCTGTTCTACGTGCTGACCTATGTGCTGACCACCCTGGGCACCTTCGGCCTGATCATGGTGCTGTCGCGCCCTGGTTTCGAGTCGGAAGAGATCTCTGATCTGGCCGGTCTGCACAAGCGCAGCCCCATGCTGGCCGGCGTCATGGCCGTGTTCATGTTCTCGCTGGCTGGCATCCCGCCGACCGTGGGTTTCTACGCCAAGCTGGCCGTGCTGCAATCGCTGATCACGACCAACTCGCCAGTGTTGCTGACCGTGTCCATCGTGGCCGTGCTGTTGTCGCTGGTTGCCGCCTTCTACTACCTGCGTGTCATCAAGGTCATGTACTTTGACGAACCGGCTGCTCAGGCACCGGCCATTCAGGGTGGCGCAGCGCCCGCACTGCTGTCGCTGAACGCGCTGGCCGTGCTGGTGCTGGGTGTCTTGCCCGGCGCGCTGATGACACTGTGCGCCAACGTGATCACCCAGTCTTTGGCAGGATGATGTCGACATGAAGATGACTTGGTGTCGTCGAGAAGCACCATGACGGGCCTTGTGCCCGCATGGGCGGTGCTTCTGGTGCTGTTGGCCGCGTTGATCGCGGCCAATTTGCCATTTCTGAATGAGCGTTTGTTCGTGGTCGGGCCGCGTCGTGCGCCCAAGACGGTTGCCTGGCGGCTCCTGGAGTTGCTGGTGTTCGCGGTGCTCGTGGCCTTGCTGGGCCGCGCTTTGGAGGGGCATCTCGGACGCGTCAGCCCATTGCGCTGGGAGTTTGTGGCGGTGTGGTTGTGCGTGTTCCTGACGCTGGCCTTCCCCGGCTTCGTGTGGCGCTATCTGCGCAAGCACTGATGTCGACGGAGCCACAGGCGATGCCCCAGTCTGAGCACCCCTCATTCGCTCACGCCCCCGATGCCCACCTGCGTGAGGACACGCTGACGTCTGAGGCGGTGTACCAGGGACATTTCCTGGAGCTGCGCCGCGACCGCGTGGCCTTGCCCGATGGTCGAGAGGCTACGCGCGAGTACGTGGTGCACCCCGGTGCTGTGATGATCGTGGCCATTTTGCCGGATGGCCGGCTGGTCATGGAGCGCCAGTACCGTTACCCGGTGCGTCAGACCATGATCGAGTTCCCGGCTGGCAAGCTGGACGCAGGCGAGGGTGGTCTGGCCTGTGCGCAACGCGAGTTGCTGGAGGAGACGGGCTACCGTGCTGGCCGCTGGGCCAAGGCGGGGATCATGCACCCGGTGATTGGCTACGCCACCGAGGTCATCGAGGTCTGGTTTGCCGACGATCTGAGCCTGGGAGAGCGCCACCTCGACGAGGGGGAGTTCCTTGATGTGTTCACGGCCACGCAGCAGGAGTTGGAAGACTGGATGCGCGATGGCCAGCTCACCGACGCCAAGACGGTGGTGGGCATGATGTGGCTGCTGCAGTGGCGCGCGGGACGCTGGCCTCTGACATGGCAAACGGTGTGAGCGCCCGGATCGGATCCTGACCATGTTGGTGGTAGATCTTCATTGCGCGCACGGCCATCATTTCGAAGGCTGGTTTGCTTCGTCGGATGACCTGGTGTCGCAGCAGTCGCGTGGGCTGGTGAGCTGCCCTGTGTGTGGCGACCATGAGGTGGTGCGTCGGCCCTCGGCCCCGCACCTGAATGTCTCGCATCTCAAGGACTCGTCCTTGCCCGCGGCGGGCCGTACCCGTCCCGCGCCGGCGCACGGGGCCGAACCGCTAGCGAGCGCGGGCACGGGTGTGGCCCCCGCGGTCCGGACATCGGGGGCGGATGAGGTGTCAGCCTTGACAGCGGATGCGGCTCTGCAGGCCTTGCAGGTCGCTTATCTGCAAGCGGTGCGCCATGTGGTGACCCACACCGAAGACGTGGGCGAGCGTTTTGCCGACGAGGCGCGCAGCATCCATCACGGCGACGCGCCGGAGCGCGCCATCCGGGGGCAGACTTCGCCGGAGGAGCGAGAAGCCCTGCGCGAGGAGGGCATCGAGGTGCTGAGCTTGCCCATTCCCGATGGACTCAAGGGCCCGCTGCAGTGAAGGCTGGCCCGTCTGGGTGGGTCGCCGGGTTCTGGCGCGGGGTCAGGGTACCAGTCGACCGGGATTGAAGAGTTGGTCCGGGTCGAGCGCGTGCTTGATGGCGCGCATCCAGGCCGTGCGGGTGGCGCTTTGGCGTTGCCCCAGCTCGGCACGTTTCAGCTGGCCGATGCCGTGCTCCGCAGAGATCGTGCCGCCCAGGTTGAGGGCCAGGTCGTAGACCAAGGCATGGATGGCGGCTTCGTGCTGGGCGAGGAACACCTCGATGTCCATGCCGAGCGGGGCTTGGACGTTGTAGTGAAGGTTGCCATCCCCCAGATGACCGAAGCAGACGATACGGCAACCGGGAAGCCGCTGTTGCAACGCAATCTCGGCTTGCTCGACGAAGGTGGGGACGAGCGAGGTGGGCACGGCGATGTCGTGCTTGACCATGTGGCCTTCGATTTTCTCGGCCATCGGGATGGTCTCGCGCAGCGTCCACATCGCGCGGTATTGCGCCTCGGTCTGTGACAGGGCCGCCCGCTCGATGAGCCCTTGTTGAATGGCTTCGGCCAGCAGGGCTTCGAGGTCGTCGGTCAGGGTGCTGGCACGGCCGGTGTCGGCGGTGTCGAGCAGTACCGTCCAGGCGGGCAAGGTGGGCTGGGCCGGGGTGAGCAGGGCGCGGGCTGCCTGCGACTGCTCGGGCAGGTGATGCAGGGCCAGCGCCACTGGGGTGTGGTGCATGACCTCGAAACCGGTGAGGCGGGCGTCAAGCTGGGTGCGGGCCTGTTGCAGCAGGCTCACGCATTGCGCCAGAGTATGGCAGCCGACCAGAGCGGCCTGACGACGGGTGGGGCGGGGGTAGAGGCGCAGGGTGGCGGCCGTGATGATGGCCAGGGTGCCTTCGCTGCCGATCAGCAGGTCACGCAGGTCGTAGCCGGTGTTGTCCTTGCGCAGGCTCTTGAGGCCATCCCAGACCTCACCCTGAGCGGTGACCGCCTCCAGGCCCAGACACAACTCGCGGGCGGTGCCGTAGCGCAGCACCTGGGTGCCACCCGCATTGGTCGCGAGGTTGCCGCCGATGGTGCAACTGCCCTCGGAGGCCAGGCTCAGTGGGAACAGCAGTCCTGCCTCGTCGGCGGCACGCTGTACGTCAGCCAGCAGGCAGCCGGCTTGCACGGTCATGGACAGGTTGGCGGCATCGACGGCGAGCACGCGCTGGAGCCGGGACAGGTTGAGCACGATCTGTTGGCCGCTGTCGTCCGGCACCGAGCCACCGACCAGGCTGGTGTTGCCGCCTTGGGGCACGATGCTGATGCGGTGACGGGCGCACAGACGCACGACGGCGGCGACCTCGTCGGTGGAGGCGGGGCACACGATGGCCAGGGCCTGGCCGCGGTAACGCTTGCGCCAGTCGATCTGGTGGCGATCAAGCGGGTCGTGTGCGTCAGGTCTCAGAACGGCCGTGTCCCCCACCGTCTGCCGCAAGGCTTCGAGCAAGGCCTCATGTTGGCCGCAGGGGGACGACGGCGTGTTGGTCATGCGGACGCGCCCTTCTTGGGCTTGGGGGGCAGCACGCGCAGGCGCAGTCGGATGTAGACCGAGCAAGCGGTGAACAGCACCACGCTGAGGGCCACTTCGATGCCCGCCAGGATCTGCGACAGGCCCGCATCGCCGGTCACGCGCACGACGCCTTCGGTGAAGTACAGCCAGATCAGCAGGGTGAGCCAGCGGAAGGTGTAGAGCCGGTGTTTGAGCAGGCCGGCCACACCCAGACACAGGGGCAGCACCTTGAGGGCGAGCATGCCGGTGCCTTGGGGCAGAGGGGCGAGCCACAGCTCCCACGCCACGCCCAGGCCGATGAGGCTCACCAGCGAGGCCACACACAGCAGGCGCAGCCGCTCGATGGTGACGCGCCGCTCGGGCGGGTGGTGGGCGAAGAAGGTGTCCGGGTCAGCCGGTTCGAGATCGGGGGTGTTGGAGGTGGTCATGGATGAAAAATCAGGCGCGCACGGCGGGAGAGGCCCAGTGGGTGGGCGCATGGCTGGCATCATAGCCAGATGACGTCACATTCGACTTTCTGGGGGCGTGCACGGCAACGCTGGACCTTGCTGGCCACGACCTTGCAGCAGTGGCCCTGGCGCCAAACCTACGACACCTTGCGGCAACGTTTTCGCGAAGATCGGCTGGGCTTGACGGCAGGCAGCCTGACCTTCACGACCACCATCGCGGTGGTGCCTTTGTTCACTGTGATGCTGGCCCTGTTCAGCGCCTTTCCGATGTTCGCGCGCTTTCGCAAGGTGCTGGAGCAACAGGTCATCCAGGGCCTCGTGCCCGATGCGATCGCCAAACAGGTCTTGCTGTCGCTGACGAAGTTTGCGGGCAAGGCGAGCCAATTGGGCGGGCTGGGCATGGTGGCGCTGGGCATCACGGCCATGGCCCTGATGCTCACGATCGACCACACGCTCAACGGCATCTGGCGGGTGCGTCGTGCGCGGCCGATCGCCCAGCGGGTGCTGGTGTACTGGGCGGCGCTGACGCTGGGGCCCTTGCTGGTGGGGGCGAGCCTGTGGATGACGTCCTACGTGCTGTCGGCCTCACGGGGCCTGGTGGACGAGTTGCCGGGGGGCGTGGGGCTGTTGCTCAGTCTGATCGTCTTTGCCCTGCAGACGGCGGGCTTTGCCGCGCTGTACCGCTATGTGCCCAACACTTTTGTGCGCTGGGATCACGCCTGGGGCGGCGCGGTGTTCACGTCGGTGGGCCTGGAGCTGGCACAAAAGGGGCTGGCCTTGTACCTGTCCAAGGTGCCCGTCTATGCGACCATTTATGGCGCGTTCGCGTCGGTGCCGATCTTGTTGGTGTGGATTTACCTGAGCTGGCTCATCTTGCTGATGGGGGCGGTGGTGGTGGCGTACACGCCCAGCCTGTTGTCTCAGGTGAAGCGCTGGCCCGATGCGCCGGGTCACCGCTTCGCCTTGACGCTGGCCATCCTGAAAGCTTTGAGGGCGGTGCAGCACACGCCCGAGCGTGGCTTGAGCGGCGAGGCGCTGGCGCGACAGCTGCGCACCGACCCGCTGCAGATCGAGCCGCTGCTGGAGAGCTTGCAGGCGCTGGACTGGGTGGGCTTGTTGAACGAAGCCGGAGACGATCACGGCGGCCGCTTTGTGTTGTTGTGCCACCCCGAAGACACGCGGGCGGCGCCACTGCTGACGGGCTTGCTGCTCAAGCGCGAGGCGGTGACCGAGGGGTTTTGGGATGCGGCGCACCTGGACACACTGACACTCCATCAGATGCTGCGCTGAGTTTGGCGCAAAATAGCCCTACGTCAGGGTCTGCCCGCTGTTCAGATGGAGCGTTGTCTGTCGCAATGAAGGCATGCCGCGGTGTGGCCGCGTCGGCTGCGTGGCAGATGGCACGACATCTTGATGCACACAGGGCCTGGGGCTATATTGAGCGCCTTGCCAGCCGCTTTTGAATCGGGAATGAGGAGGAACATCCATGAAAGTCAGTGACATCCTGCGCGTCAAGGGCAGCACGCTGTTCACCGTACAGCCTGAGCAACCCTTGGCCGAGGCGGCCGCATCCATGGCCGATCACGACATTGGTTCGCTGGTGGTGATGGACCACGGCGACCTGGTCGGTATGTTGACCTTCCGTGAAGTGATCAAGGCCACCGTGCGCAACAGCGGCGTGTTCGGCAGCCTGACGGTGCGCACCGTCATGGACGACCACCCCCTGACCTGCACCCCCGAGACCGAACTGGACGAGGTGCGCCGCATGATGCTGAGCCGCCATGCGCGCTACATGCCGGTGATGACCAACCGCACTTTGATGGGCGTGATTTCGTTCTACGACGTGGCCAAGGCTGTGGTTGACGGGCAGGACTTCGAGAACCGCATGCTCAAGGCCTACATCCGCGACTGGCCGGTGAACGAAGAGGAAACCGGCAAGGAACGCCAGGCGCTGCTGTGAACCCAGCCGACTGTTGATGCGCAAACGCCCGGTTGAGCCGGGCGTTTTGCTGTGTGGGTCGCAGGGAGGGGCGCGATGGGGGACAATAAGGGCTTCCCTTTGCACTTCTGGTTGGCGCTCTTATGGCAGGCAGCACCCTCGGTCTTTTGTTCACGGTCACGAATTTCGGCGAATCGCATGGCCCGGCCATCGGCTGCGTCATCGATGGCTGCCCGCCGGGCATGGCCCTGTCCGAAGCCGACCTCCAGCCCGATCTGGACCGTCGCCGTCCAGGCACCTCGCGCCATGTCACGCAGCGCAATGAGCCCGATGCCGTCGAGATCCTGAGCGGCATCTACGAGGGCAAGACCACGGGTGCACCGATCGCCCTGCTGATCCGCAACACCGACCAGCGCAGCAAGGACTACGGCAACATCCTGCAGACCTTCCGGCCGGGCCACGCCGACTACACCTACTGGCACAAGTACGGCATCCGTGATCCGCGTGGTGGCGGACGTTCGTCGGCGCGCATGACGGCCCCGATGGTGGCGGCGGGTGCGGTGGCCAAGAAGTGGCTGCGCGAGCAGTTCGGGACCGAGATCCGGGCCTGCATGACCCAGCTTGGTGAGCAGCCCATTGCCTTCGAGGGCTGGGAGCATGTACCTAACAACCCCTTCTTTGCGCCCAATGTGAGCCAGATCGAGGCGCTGGAAGCCTATATGGACGAGCTGCGCAGGGACGGGGATTCCTGTGGTGCCAAGCTGATCGTCGAGGCCAGCGGCGTGCCCGTGGGCCTGGGCGAGCCGCTGTTTGACAAGCTGGATGCCGACATTGCCCACGCGATGATGGGCATCAATGCGGTCAAGGGCGTGGAGATTGGCGCGGGCTTTGAGAGCGTGCGCCAGCGCGGCACCGTGCATGGCGACGAGCTGCACCCTGATGGCTTTGCCAGCAACCACGCCGGTGGCGTGCTGGGCGGCATTTCGACGGGGCAGGACCTGCGTGTGGCCATCGCGATCAAGCCGACCAGCTCGATCCGCACGCCGCGCCAGTCGATCGATTTGAACGGCCAGCCCGCTACGGTGGAGACGTTTGGTCGCCACGATCCTTGTGTCGGCATCCGCGCCACCCCGATCGCCGAGGCCATGCTGGCCCTGGTGCTGATCGACCACGCGCTGCGCCACCGTGCGCAGTGTGGCGATGTGAAGGTGGACACGCCCCGCATCCCGGCACAGCGCTGAGGCGGTTTCTGCTGGGGATGAAAAAAGGGACTCTCGGGTCCCTTTTTGCTGCCTGGCGTTGCCGGGGCAGTGTGTGCGGGTGGCGGTGCTTCAGCCGGTTTGCAGTTCGCTGGCCGCTTCGGGGCGCTCGATCAGTTCGATCTTGTAGCGATCGCGCCCACATCATCCGCGACGTAAAGATCATGCAAATCAATAACTTACGTCATTGCATTGGCGCTTCTGTCGGTGAAAAACAGGTGAGAATCAGTGAAAGACGCCAGAAAGTGGCGGCTGAGACACCACAAGGCGGATAGCATAGCCGTCTGATTGAACCGGAGCGCACCATGGCAAGAGCACGACAGAAGCCGTCAGGCAAGTGGGAGATTGGCCTACGCCACCCATCCCTGCCGGGTGGCCGGCGCTACTTCACGTTCGACACCGAAGCAGAGGCGAACGGCTACGCTGAGCGGTGGCGCGTCATGAAGATGGCGAACCTCGAACCGCCCGCCGAATTGCTCAAACCCAAGGCGCTGACCGATGCTACCCTGGCCCAGGTGGTGCGTGCGTGGGCCAACAGTGGGCACGCGGCACCCACCCAGCAATCTTCGCTGGGCTCGCTGGTGATGGAGGTCGGCTCGGTGCGGCTGGAAGACGCAACCTATGCGTGGCTGACCAAGTACCTGCAACAACTCAAGGTCGAAAAGAACCTTGCGCCTGGGTCGATCCGCCACCGCATTCAAGCCCTCGGCCGGTGCATTGACGAATGGGCGCGGCACCACCCTGACGTGGTGATGCAGAACCCGGTGCGCCTGCTGCCCAAGGGGTACAGCAGCTACAACGAGCGCGACCGGGCCATGGTTGAGTCGGCAGGAAAGACGGCCAAGGCCGATGTGGCGCGTGACCGGCGCCTGAACCCCGGCGAAGAGGCCAAGATCGTCTGGGTGCTGTCTGGCGGCCAACGTGATGACCGGCCCAGGGGGCTGCAACTCAAGGGTGGCAATGCCCTGCTGACCATGTTCCTGCTGATCGTCGGAACCGGGCTTCGCCTGAAAGAGGCGTACACGCTCAGGCGCAACCAGATCGACATGGCCGAGAAGGTCATCCGCGTGCAGTCCAGCAAGCAGTGGCGCGGAAAAGTGGTGTTCCGTGACGTGCCAATGCAGCCCGAGGTGCATGAGGCGCTGTCTGTCTACCTGTCCACCCGGGCCATGCTGCCGCAGGCGTGGCTGTTCCCGTTCATGGACGAGGAACCGGACCTTGACATCAAGACCGTCAGCCAGCGGCTTTCCTTCCGCTTCAAGCTGGCCTTTGAGTATGCGGGGGTGCTTGGGCTGCGTGAGCACGACCTGCGCCATGAGGCCACATGCCGGTGGCTGGAGATGCGCGACACCACCGGCAATTGGATGTTCCGGCCCGAAGAGGTCAACCGCGTGATGGGCTGGTCGGCCAACTCGACCATGGCCCAGCGCTACGCCAGTTTCCGGGGCGCGGATCTGGCGGCGCGCATGTGGGCTACGCAGGAACCGGCAAAGGTGGCGGCGTCTTCCGGCGCTGCTTCGTGACCAGCGGAGTGATCCCTGGCTGACGGCGGGCGCGTCGGGCCTCGGCCTCCTTGCGGGCCTTCTCTGCCAGGTAGGCCAGCAGATCGCCCTTCACGAACAGCCAGCCCCGGCCCAGCTTGAGGCCGGGAATCTCGCCGGATCGGGCCAGCTCTTCGACCTGGGTTGGGGTGCAGCGCAGCAGGTCGGCGCACTCGTCTGAGTCAATGGTTTCGCTCACGCGGTTCCTCGCTTTCGGTGTTCTCGGCATCCCGGTAGATAGCCAGGCTGTCAAAGTCGGCGTCATCGTCAGGGGAGGTGTCGTCGGTGGGCGCCATGGCCAGGTGCTTGGCGTCCATGGCCTCGCGGCGTTCTCGGTAGCGGCGGCTCATGCTGCACCACCTTTCTGCGCCTGGGCGGCGATGAGCATTTGGTCAAGCGCATAGTCAAGCCGGTCGCTCCAAAACCCACCTTCTCGGTAGGCCCGACGGAAAGCAGCGCGCATTTCTGGTGTTGCCTTCGGCGGCACCGGCACACCCGGCGCGGGGTGGGTGTAGAGGGTGGCGCAAAGAAGGGTGCTCAAACCATTGGCAAAATCGTAATCAATGTCAGCTTCCTCGCATTGCGTGGCGTTGTTGATTCCTTCTTGAAGGTACTCCCGAACGTCCGCAGACAGCTTCACCGGCTCAGGCGCAGCGGGTTGCTTGGCCTCTGCCTGCTGGATAAGCACGGCTTGTTCCAGCGGAAGCAGGTACATGATGGTTCGAGCGATGTGCTTTTCGCTGTATGACGCATCGCCTGCAAGGACGTCAGAGATGTAGCGGGAAACTGCTTGCAGGGATGGTGTGGACTGCTGCGCTGCTTGTTTCAGTTCGATGCTCATGGCGTCTCCTTCTTGGCCTGAGCAGTGATGCCCCGCAGCACTGCGGACTTCACGATCTTCTCGGCCTCGTTGACAAACTGGTAGACATGGACCTCGTTGTCAGACCACTGCTTGGCCAAGTCCAGCAGGTCAGGGCCAGCCGATCCGAGCACATCGGTCCACTGCTCCCCCGTCATCGGCACCGCTGCGGGGCGCACATACCCCCACTGGGCAGCAAGACGAGCCTGTACCGACGAGCACGCAAGGTTGGGCGCAGTAGATGGGCGCAGGGCGAGGATTGCGCGGGCGGCACGCATCGACCGCTTCGTTGTCACAAGCCCGTGGTCGGCAAACACCCGCTCGATGTCCCGGTCCGTCACCTCTGCCGGTTGCGTGGTTCCTGTGAGTGACAACGGTGCTTGTTGATCAGATTCAGCGTTTTGCGCTCCACAAACTGGCGTGGCCTGGGCTGGCACATAGCCCCACTGCGCAGCCAAACGCTTCTGCACGGCTGGGTCGGAAAGGTTCGGCGCTTCGGCCTGGGCTTGCTCCTGCCGATAAATGGCCCGCGTGATTAACTGGACCAGGTACTGTCGGTTTGTATTTGCTTCGCGGATCAACTCATCGCGCTCAGCGTCAGTGCGCGCTTTGTGAATCTCGTTGATGTTGGACACCAGGCCGTCCAGCTTTCGCATGATGTTTCCCACATCGCGGCGCTGCCTGTCTCCGCTGGACTGGGCTTGCTCCTGCACTGGTGTTGGGGCGGCAGCGTGGGAGATGACGCGGATAAGCCCGCTGCGGAACTGTTCTACTTGATCTCCCGACGGCTCGTTGTCATGGATAAATTGCTCAACTGGGGTTAACTCCAGGCCAGCATTGTTTTTATCCAAAATGTCGCTCCATTCGGGCAGGTCGAGCAGCGGCACCTGCCCAACCTGTGCGCGGGATTGCAGGGCTGTATGGAGCTGTCGCCACTCGTCACGCGAAACGCTCACGCGCTCGGGCACGTCAACGCCATTGGAAGAGGTGAAGTAGCGGTTGAACTCGTCCGCCAGTTTCAGTGCGTGATTCATTGGGTGTGTTCCTTGGCGTCTGCTTGCTCTTTGAACTCACGCAGCAGCGTGTTGATGGGGTTTTCTCTGCCGGTGAGCTGATCAATGGTTCGGGTTGCCTGCAGCTCACGGATCAGATGGCCTGGGCCGACGAGGGCGGACAGCACCTGGCGTAGGGCTTGAGCGTTCACGGTCACGGTTTTCATTTGCTGCATGCCTCCTTGGCGATCTGGTTTGCACGCTTCAGCTGCTTCATGACTGCCTTGAAGTGCTCGGCGGGGATGTGCACGCGCTTGCCTTCTTGCTCGATCCAGACCTCGCCGTCGTTGCTGGTGTAGTGGCCGATGACGATGGGGCCGGCGAAGGCCTCGCCGGTACCGCCGGCCGTGGTCACGTGCGTCACCGATGTGACGGGCTCGATGTCGCTGTATTTGGTGGTGCTCATGGGTTCGCTTCCACTTGTTTGATTCCCAGAGACGGCACGCGGCCTGCTCGGGCTTCGGATTTCAGGCGCTCCAGCGCGGCGCCGGCTTTCTTGAGATCCAGGCCAGTCGTGAACTCAAGCTGGATGTCGTGACGCTCGATGCCGGCCGCGATCGCTTTGAGCTCTTCACCGGTGGCGCCGATGCGTCCGGTGCGGTGGTACCGGGTGCACACAGAGCCGAGGGCCAGGAGCATTTCAGTCAGGATGCTGACGGACGGCTGATCGGTGCAGATCAGCAGCTTGACGAGTTCGCCGGCGATGTTTGCGGCGTCGGCCAGCAGTTCCCACTGCTCGATGGTGCATTGACCGGTGCGCAGGGCCTCGAAGGCGACCCGCAGCGGCGTGACCAGAAAGGTGCGTTCGTCATCCGTGAGGACACCCATGTTCTGGGCGGCGAGGAACATGTTGTTGGAGGCCACGCGCTTGGGGCGGTATGCCTTGGTGCGCTTTTTCATGCTGGCTGCTCCAGGCGCTTGAAGTCGATCGCCCACACCCAGGGGTTCAGATCCCAAGATCCGGGGCCGTTGATGGATTCCCAGAGCATTTGAAAGGCGAGGCGAGGGTTGGCGCCGAGGACGTCGATGCCGAAGTACGTGGCCACCTTGTCAACGATGGAATCGTCCGGGCCCCAGGCGCCCTCTGCCTTGGCGTCTTCGATGCTGATGTCCCGCAACCGCTCCACGCGCACGCCAGTCACCTCCAGGGTGATGCGGCTGGCCGTGCGTGGCATGTGGATGCTCGGGCGCCAGCGATCACAGAGGCGCCCCTGGGTGGTGCCGTCAGCGGCATAGACAAACGGGCCGTCCTCATCGCGATTGGCTGCCATGGCGTGGATGCCATAGGCCCACGTCTCGCGCACCCACAGGCGGTCGCCTGGCTGGCCGTGGGGGCAGGGCATCCACCAATCGGCGTCACGTGCGCCGTCGTACATCCACGGCCAATTGCTGCCGTCGTCACGCTGCTCGATCTGATGGTGTGACTTCATCTTCACCAAGCGCCGTGTCTGTGTCTTCGTGCCGTCCAGCAGGGCGCGCACCATTGGCGCGCTGAACAGGATGGGGCGCTGTTTCATGCTTTGGCCTCGATAGGTTGCACCTTCCAGCCCCACAGGATCGTGGTTGCGCCAGTGGCGCTGTTCTTGAACTCGTCCTTACGCTCCCAGCCCAGGCCCTCAAGTACGCGGTGTTGGCGCATGTTGTCCCCAGCGGTGGTGCAGGTGGCGTAGTCGAAGGACAGGGTTTGCAGGACGTGGCACTGGAACAGCTTGAGCTGGCGGGCCAGGCCCTTGCCTTTGAACTCGTCTTTGATGTGAAACGAGTGGCAATGCGCAAGCTGCGGCTGATTGGGGATCTGCTCGATGCAGAAGGCCCCGTATTCGGTGGTGTAGCGGGTCATGCCTTTTCTCCGTAGGCGTTGAGTGCTTTCTGCAGCTCGGCGTGGTGGCCGAAGTCGCGGATGTTGAGCTTGATGTCGCGTTTGCTCATCCACACCCATTCACCGGATGGGTCGATCTCGACGCGGGCGGCCTCGGCGCCACGCATGGCGCGGCGGGGGGTGAACTCAATGAAGCGCCAGTGGTGCTGGGCGACGGGCTGGGCGGGTGCTTGGGTGTTCATGCAGCACCGCCTTCCTTGGCTGCGAGCATGGCAGCGCCTTGATCGCGGGTGTCGCGCGGAAGGTATTGGGCGTCGACGGTAGCGCGGCGCAGGGGCTCGATCTCTCGGCAGAACCAAGGGATGTCAGTTGACCTGCTCTCATGCATGCGCATGGCCTCATCGAAGGTGTAGCGCCCAGCCTCGTCAAGGTTGGTCGTGTAGCCTTTGCCTTCAGCGCGCCACCACAGCGGGCAATTGCCCACGTAGGTGCGCGAGTCCTGCACGTAGCAGAGGCCGCCATCCGGATCAGCGGCGGAGGGCTGCTGGCGGATGGCCGCCTGCCATGCCCACCAACCAAAGTTGATCAGTTCGTCTTGGTAGTCCTCGCCACTGCGGACAAGGCATTCCACACGGATCTGGACTTCCAGAAAGCCGCTTTCTTTCATGCGCTCAATGACTGATGCCTCGAAGGCATCGCGCAGGGTCTTGTCGCTCATGCCGTACCGCCTTTCAGGATGGTGCGGCTGCCCGTGCTGTCCATGCGGCTGACCACTCCGGCCTTTTCCATCGCTTCCAGCAACCGGGCGGCGCGGTTGTAGCCGATGCGCAGGTGGCGCTGAACCAGGGAGATCGACGCCTTGCCATGCTTGGTGACGATGGCCACGGCTGCGGCATACATCGGATCAGGCCCATCGACTTCAAGGAGCGGGGCGGCTGGCGCTGGCACTGTTTGCTCGCCGCCCAGGGCCTGGACCAGATCGGGGATGAGCTGGCTCAGTTCACCGGTGGCAATGGCCACGTCAGCGTCGAACGTCTCGCCCTTGTCCACGGAGACGGCGCCCTCAAACACCACGTCGAGGAAGGCCAGCTTCTTGATGGTCATGGCGTCGGTCAGGACGAACGACACCCGATCGCGCCAGGTCATGGCCACGCGGGTGGGCGCCTTGCCGCTGACGATGTGCTGTTTCACTTCGTCGGTGTCGAGGTTGTGGCGGCCATAGCGCACCACGGATTTCATTTCGTCGGTGGACTTGAGCTCGCACTCGCGGTCGATGGTGAAGTTCCAGGGCGCTTCGCCGGTACCGAGCCAGCGGGTCATGGCCGCCCTGGGCGACATGGCGGTCTGCAGCAGGCTCATGGACAGGCCTTGGCAGGTCTGAGCCAGCAGCGTGACCACCTCGTCGGACTTTGACTGGCTGGCGCTGTCGATCATCAGGAGGCGGTTGGCCTGGTCGATCCAGACCATGGTGCTGGAGGACTTGGTGAACGCCATGGGCAGCAGTTCGTGCAGGGCCTGCTCCTTCAGCTCCTTGATCTGCTTTTTCCCCGGCTTGCGGCCGGTCTGTTCCTCGATCTGGGCGGCGATCTCGTCGGCGCGCTTCTTGATCGTGGCGCCGGGCACCACTCGCTGCTCGGTCATCAGCTTGATGATCCACTGGCCGTCGACGGCCTCCACCAGGGCGCCGTTGGCTTCACCGCGCGGCGGGACGAAGCCAGACGACTTTTGCTGTGTGGCGCCACACTCGGCGAAGGGCGCCTTGCCGAGTGCTTCCTCGACGGTGGCTAGGTCGGCGGACCAGTCAGGCCCGATGCGGTAGATGGTGAGGTTCTTGAACATGGTGTGTGTTTGATGTTGGCCCGGCGTCGCTCAGGCATGAGATGGGTTGAGGCTCTTCTTGATCTCAACAACCTGAACCTCGGTCCACCCGCTGGACTTCGCCAGCTGGGCGCATTGCTGCGCAGACGACTCAATTTCGTAAGGTTTGGAGCGGACGGCCTTCAGGCGGGCAGTTGATCGCCACACGTCCTCGTCGAATGGCTTTGGCGCAGCGCCAACTCGGCCGGTCTTGATCCAGGCGGAAAGCTCGGCCTCGCGATTCGCCCTGGCCGCGGCTGCCGCCATGGGGGGGTGCCCTCGGCCTTGGTTTTCGGCTCCGTCATGATCTTGCCGACCGAGCTGCAGCGGATGCGGAAGTCAAGCATGCTGACCTCCTGTGTTGCGCATTGCTGTTCGGTGAGAGATGACCTCATCACGGAATGCCGTGTATGCAGATCTGCACCCTGTTGCGAGAAGGGCCTTGCCGGCAGTGGCCCACAGAGATGCCGCCGCCTCATCTGTCGATGTCTTGGGCAGCTGCTCCCTGAACGTGGTCAGCATGGTGCTGGCGATGGTTTCCGCCGCCACCTGCTTCACTGCGTCAACACCGGCCGCGTTGCCGTCGTCGTCGTCTTCGCCGATGGCCACGTTGAAGATCATCTTGAGCAGGTAGCGCATGCCGTAGGACATTGCCGAGCCCGTCGCATGAGTCTTCGTCATCACGTCGCCGCCCTTGGCGCCTTTCCCATCCGCGGGAACATCGGCGCGATAGGTTCGCGTGTGACCCGCCTTGTGGGAGACGTATGCCAGCACGCGCAGGTGGCCGTCTGGCGCACCTTCCGCCGTGTCGAAGCTCAGAGAGAAGCCATTGCGCGTGTAGATTGGGCGCAAGTGCTTGTCCAGTTGCCCGTAGGTTGCGTACTTGCTTCGGGTCTGGTTGTTGGTGGCATCAGTGGAGACCCGGCCCATTTCAGACTGAGCCGTCATCATGGCTTCGTTGAAAGCCTGCTCAGCATCGCGGGAGGCCATCCGCTCATGCATGGCCCACAGGCGCTCCATCTTTTCGATGTCCGTGTGGGGGTTGTTCGCCGCGGCGGTGATTGCTTGGATCAATGCTGACGAGTCGCTTTGTGATGTGGCCGTCTGGACGGATCGTGCTGGGGCTTCAATGACTTCGTTCATGTCATCCTCACTTCGCAGTTGCGCCCATCAGGGCAGGCTGGTGGGTTTCGATCAGGGGTGCGGCCTTGTGTGCGAGGCCAATGACAGCGATCACGCACAGCACCGCCACAACCAGATAGGCGTCGATGCGGGCGGTCTTGGCCGGTATGGCCGGCTCTTCGTCGGGGCCATCCAGCATCTCGATGGGGCCGGGGTGCCGGGTGTCCACCTTGGCCCCGCCGTCCTTCGTGTAAAGCCACTCAACGATGGAGTCGTCTGATGTGCGCTTGGCGTGCTCTCGCATGTCAGGGTGGGTCAGTGGGTGGCTCAGGGCCTCGCAAGCCTCCAGGGCTTCGACTGGGTAGTTCACAGGGTTGCTCCAATCACGATCAGGCCGGCGACACCGATGACGACCACCGCTCGGTCAAAGGTCTTGCCCTCGTTCAGGGCGCGCAGCAGGCTTTCCACGGGGTCGCGCAAGAACACAGCGAAGTCGCTGGCGACTTGGGCGATGCGGTTCATTGCTTGCGTGCCTCCAGCATTGCGTCGGCCTGGGCATAGGCCCACTTGGCGCGCTCATCGAAGGTGAATCCATCAGCGCCCGTGGGGTTCGTGGCTGCCGCCTGCATCGCCTTCGCTGCGAAGTAGTCGCGCAGGGTCATGCCGTTTGCGCCGCTGCGATTGGTGCCGCCGTACTCGCAGCAGGAATCTGCAAGCGGAAACGCTGGCGGGCTTGTGTCTCTGTTGCTCATGACAGCCCCCGCGCTTCCGCAACTGCTGTTGCATTGATGGCCGCGTGGGTCTTGGCGAACGCCTCGCGCAGTTCCTTGCCGGCCGGCGACGCGATCAGCTTGGACAGCAGGCCCAGGTTTCGCTCGTTGTCGATCACCGCCCCAAGGAAGGCGTCGCGGACAGGCTGCGCGAGTTCGCGGGACTTTCCGCCGCCGATTGCATCACCGGCAGTCACGAAGCCCTTGGACAAGTCGCCCAGCTCAGTGCAGGCCATCACGTCGCGCTCGATTTCGAGCTGCACGCGGTCGGTCAGGGCATCCATCGCCGCTTCTCGGTCAGCGGCTTCGCACTCGGCGCGGTCGTGCGCTGCAAGCGCAAGGTCATCAAAGTCAAGGTAGGCCATCTACTACTCCGTGCCGCTGAGCGGCTTCGTGTGTCGAGGCCTTATTATTTGCCGTAGCTAACTACATGTCAATAGCCGTAGCTAACGACAGGCTAACAAAATGTGAGATGAGGGGGGCCGCCCCGCGAACAAGGGGTGCGAGCGAAAGAGTAGGCCGGGGTGGCGCGGCTGAGGTGATGCCTCGGCTTCTCGCGCCAGGCTGAGCGCACATGGATGTGATGGCCAAAAAAAAGCCACCCGAAGGTGGCTTTGTGAAGTTGGCTGCTGCTAGTGAAGAACGCCAGCTTCAGTTGGCTCTGCAAGTTTTGCCAACCTTGAATACATCACCGTAGTTGTCACGGCCTCAAAGATCGCAAACTCATGATGCGCACGGCGCGCATCGCTACGGTCATCAATCACGATCAGGAATCGCTGATCAGAGTTGGCTGACGCATTCTGAATGTCGATCAACTTGTGAAGGGCTGCTGCAGCAGCATTGGGATGCGGCGTAATCGCCATCACCCCTTCATCGTTAAACATGAAATCAACAGTGTGCTTCTTGCCCGAGCTTCCTGTATAGATCGGTGATTTCGCGATGGTTGCACCATGCCTCCAAGAGCGGAGCGCATGTGTAACTTCCTCGACAAAATAGGCAGCGTGCGAGTTCAAGCCGGTGTTCACTTGCTCCCACTCCACAATCTTGAGCATGCAAGATGTGAATTTTGCAAAAGCCTCAGAAGCGCGATCAGCGCGGGCGAGAACTTCCAGGACTCCCTCGTCATTGCAGTTGACCTCAGTCGATTCCGCTATGTTCATTAGAAAGCGCGGGTTCGAAGTCACCGGCAGCTTTAACCCGCGCGCTATGAAGTGAAAGAGAACTAGGCCGTCATCAAAAAAGCGAACGTGTTCGCCAACCCTCTCCGTGAACAGGCTGATAGGGCTTCCGTCCGCAAACGTAAACGGCGTCTTGATCAGAGCCAGGGAACCGTCCTTAGCAAGCGGCACGCACTCCAAGCCAGTGAGCTGTGCGAGATTCGAGCAGATCATTTGAGCGTGAATGTTAGTGGGTTGCCAAGGGGCGGAGTGAACGTGATGTTGGCTCTTGAACAGAAGTAGTCTAAGGTAGCCTCGAAGTTCGCGAAAGGGCGGCCGCTATTGACCTCGTGACGCCGGTCACCAATGTGCTCATGGGCCGAGGCGTGCCAATCCTGTGGATCCGTTGCCGTAAGCGGAACATCCAAAGCATAGACCCGCGGAGTGTCCACGCGCCTGTTTTTCCTCTTGAAGACGCCGAAGTTGTAGGCGGTCGTTCGAGTTCTGGCTGACTGTTTAACGCACAGCCTTACGAACAATCCGACACTAAAGCCATCTCCATCCAACAGACCCTGCTCAAGCGTCCAGGTCGACAGTGGTCTATTGTTTTCGATCCAGTCAGTAGGGTCTTCGCAGAAATACTGTTTTCCAAGTATCGCCTCCGCCTCTGCTTCCGGCAGGTCATTCAAGACAAATCCCCTTCGAAAAAATCATTGTATTCAGCCAAAACTTTGAATTTGTAGGGCGGTACCCTCGCCCTTCACTACGGAAATGCGGAGAATGTCACTGAGATAGTGGAGCGAGCTCTACTCACCCTTAACCCGGCGACCCCATATCAGCGCAAATCGCTCAGCCATTTGCGTCTCTCGCCGACCCCTTGCCGCAAGCATGCGGAAGGTCTCCGCCAGGAAGCGGGCCAAGTCTTGAGCGGCTTTGCGCTTCGTGGCTTCGCTGGTCATTTGCGTGGCTGCTGCGTCTCAATCGGAGACTGGATGCCTGATGCCGTGCCGTTCCCAGTGCCGTATGAGGTCTCAGTCGATACGGTGTCGATGAGCTTTCCGTCCGGGGCGAAGCTCAGCGTGGCGGCGGTCGCCTTGGCGTCAGCGCCACCAACGAACGGGCCAATGATCGGGATGAAGCTGGCCGGGCGGGCGCTGTACTCCGAATAGGAGTAGGTGAGCATGATCGTGCCGTTAGGAAGGCGCATGCGCATGTTGGGCTCCCCCAGTGTGGCAACCACCTGGTCGACAGTGGCCTCTCCCTTCTTGAATGAGTTGAGCTGCTCCTCGGTCACCCGAACTCCGGTCGCTCCGCACCCGCTCAAGACTGCGAGGGAGAGTGCTGCTACAAGTGCTTTCATGCTTTGCCTGCCTAGCTTTAGATTTTTTTGCCGTTCCACGCCCACACGACCCGCCCGTGGATGGAGACATCCTCCTGTCCATTCAGAACGTCAACGGTCTTGTGCGCCGGGTTATCGCTACTGACTTCGAAACTACCATCCATCCGCTGACGAACCCGCTTGATGAAGAGCCGGCCATGTGCGGACAGGACATATATTCCGTCGATTTGGACCTCTTTGACGCCCGAGTCCACCAAAAGGACGTCCCCCGATTCAAAGGTGGGGCTCATGCTGTCCCCGTGCCCGTGTATGAACCGCAGGTGGTCAGCCTTGGTCGCGCGCAGGTGATTCGTCACCCATTCGATAGCCAAAGTAATGGATCCCGAGATCGCCTCATCGGCTGGCGTCTCTTCGCCCGAGCCCATGCTTCCAGTCACTTGAAGGACTGGAACACGGACCTGGCCAGGCTCTAGACCGTCTGACATAAGGCTCCGGATGGAGTCCCTGAGGGATGATCCTTTCCGGTGGCGCGCACCGCCGTCTACATTGAGGGCGTCTTGGCTGAGCAAGGGAAGTTCGGGGCGCATCTTTGGCCCGACCCCCTCTGCCAACCAAATCGGCGAGATGTCTTGGTGATACGTGGCGCAGATTCGTTCTGCGTGGGTTCGGTGCAGCGTCGTCACTTTCAGGGGGTCACTGAACCATGCCGTGACTGATGGCGGCTTGACATGGCACAGGCGTGCGATCTCGGCCTTCAACCCGCGTTTGTGAGGCTCTGGGAAGAGTTCAAGCAGGCGTTCTTGTAGCGTATTCATATAAGCCCAGCCTAACAGCGGCAAGGTTCGCGCAGGCTTGCATTTCATGTTCGCCGCGGCTAACATAAGCGTTATGAACGCTAACGCTTGCAAAGTAATCGACGATCTCGGCGGCACCGCCAAGGTTGCCCGTCTGTTCAGGATCCGCATGCCCTCCGTCAGCAAGTGGCGGGAGTGCGGAATCCCCGAGGCGCGAATGATGTACCTCGAAGTTGCGAGGCCGGACGTCCTCAAGGATATCGACCGAGCCGCGGCGACTTCCATCACCGCAGAGCCCACCGCCGCCTGACATGCGCGCCGTGGCCACTCAATCCCCCAGCTCATCAAGGTCCGCCACCCAGGCCAGGACCACGGCTGCGCGTGACTCGATCAGGGCAAGCAGCGAAGAGAGCTTCGCGGCTGCCCAGGCTTCATTAGATGTTTCGTTTGGCTTCGTCATGAACGAAGTCTCTTTTTTTGCCTGCATGACGGCAATCCGAACGGCTCCGAACTTTTCGGAAGGGTTGATATGACCGAGTTTGAATCCCTCAACGAGTGCCTGATTGAGTGCGTTCGTCAGGCTGGCGGCTCCAAGGTTGTCGGGCATCGCGTGTGGCCTGAGAAGACGGTAGACGCAGCGCAGCGCCACCTCTTGAACTGCCTGAACGAAGGCAAGGCTGAGCGCCTGACGCCTGATCAGGTTCTGCTGATTGCTCGCCTTGCTCGTGATCACGGGTGCCACGCCTACGTGAGCCACGTAGCGCGCAGCCTGAGCTATTCCGAGCCGGTGCCAATCGAGCCTCGTGATGAGGCGGACGAGCTGAAGCGTCAGTTCATCGAATCGACTCGCGCCCTGTCTGAGATGGCTGAGCGCATCCAGCGCCTTGATGCGCTGGCCTACGGGTCGCGCCCGCTGCGGTCGGCGGCTTGAATCTGGCGATGCCTGCGGCCACAACGTGCAGGCAAAGAAAAGGCCCGCTTCATCGGTGGTGCAACACCTCAGCGGGCCTATCAGACGGAGTGAATGCTACATGACACAAGCAGATCTTGTCTACGTTGACGCCAGGACAGCCGCCAGCCGCGCGGTGGTGTCCGGCGAGCAGCGCAAGCGGGCAGGGCAAGACGCCGCCCTTGAGGCCGAGAAGCAGGAGTGGGTCAACCGCTTCGTGTTCCTGGCCAAGACCTACCTGACCAGCCTCGACGTAGGCGCCAAGTTCGCCATTGAGGATCTGCGCGCCTACGCGGACGCCTGCGAGCACCCGGTGCCCCACAGCCCACATGTTTGGGGCGCCATGCCGCGCGTGCTGATCGCGGCGGGTTTGCCGATGGAGCCGGCCGGCGAGTACCGCAAGGCCAGCAGCCCAGAAACACGCGCCCACCCGGTGGCCCTGTATCGCAAGACTGGGGGCGCACTGTGATTGGAGATCAGTTCATCCTCTCTATCGCTCATGAGTTGGTCGTTGACCTGTTTGCGGGGGGTGGCGGAGCCAGCACCGGCATCGAGCAGGCCATCGGCCGTCATGTCGACATTGCCATCAACCACGACCCCGAGGCGATCAGTCTGCACGAAGCGAACCACCCGCAGACCCGCCACTTCGTGAGCGACGTTTTCGAGGTGGACCCGGTGGTGGTCACAGACGGCCAGCCCGTGGGCCTGCTGTGGGCATCACCCGACTGCAAGCACTTCAGCAAAGCCAAGGGCGGCAAGCCCGTTAGCAAGAAAATCCGCTCACTGGCCTGGGTGGTGGTGAAGTGGGCCGCTGCGGTAAAGCCGCGCGTGATCTGCCTGGAGAACGTCGAAGAGTTCCAGACCTGGGGACCTCTGGGCGCTGACGACAAGCCATGCCCGCTGCGCAAAGGCCAAACCTTCCAGCGCTGGAAGCGCCAGCTCGAGCGCATGGGCTACGTGGTGGAGCACCGCGAGATGCGCGCATGCGACTTCGGCGCACCCACCATCCGCAAGCGCCTGTTCCTGGTGGCCCGGCGCGACGGCATGCCCATCGTGTGGCCCGAGGCCACCCACGGCAAGCCCGACAGCCTGCCCGTGAAACAGAAGCGCCTGAAGCCTTGGCGCACCGCCGCCGAGTGCATCGACTGGAGCGTGCCCGCGCCGAGCATCTTTGAGCGCAGCAAGCCACTAGCCGACGCCACCTGCCGGCGCATCGCCAAGGGGATCATGCGGTACGTGGTCGAGGCTGACGAGCCGTTCATTGTCAGCATCGCCAACTGGTCTAGCGACAGCGTGCGCACAACAGCCGAACCACTGTCGACCGTGACGGCCAACCCCAAGGGGGGCCACCACGCCCTGTGCGTACCCACCCTGGTGCAAACCGGCTACGGCGAGCGCGACGGCCAAGCACCCCGGGCACTGGACATTGGCAAGCCGCTGGGCACCGTGGTGGCCGGTCAGAAGCACGCACTGGTGAGCGCCTGGCTGGCAAAGCACTACACCGGCGTGGTGGGCTCTGATCTGGCCGACCCCATGGGCACCGCCACCACGGTGGACCACCACAGCCTTGTCACGGCCAACCTGGTGCACATGGGCCACGGCGAGGGCAAAGACGGCGCCAAGCGATTCAGTCACGGCATCCGCAGCGTGGCCGACCCGCTCAACACCGTCACCGCATCTGGCGCAGCGGCCGGCACCTTCGACAAGCAGCCATGGGACGAGCAGGACTACGACCTCGACATCAACCCTTACCTGAGCGAGATCAGCGGCGACACGATTGCAAGCGCGGTCATCGCGCTGCCGGCTGGAGTCGGTGACGAGGTGTCGCTGGGCACCGGATCGCAAGAGCTGGCCCATCAGGGTGGCTGGGTCAAGTTCTGGGTGATAGGTGGCGTACACGGTAAGAAGTACAAGCTGACGCTACGCATCACGACGGTGGGAGGGCGCAAGAAGGAGTACGAAGCTTTTGTGAAGGTCAAGGAGACCTGAGCCTCCCTAGCATCGGCGCATAGACACCAGAAAGGCGCCATGAAGTACCTGATCCAGCTCATCCTGTGCCTGCACCTGCTTGGCCCGGCGATCTCATGGGCTCAAGCAAACGTGCCACGCGACCCGCTGAGCTACCCCGTCAAGACATACGGACTCATGCTTGGGCTGGCGATCTTTGGCGGGCTGGTCAGCTTCTACAGCAAGGTCCGCCGTGGTGAGGTTGAGGCTCTGAGCCTCATGCACCTGGTCGGTGAGATTGCCACAAGCGCCTTCGCAGGCCTGCTGGTCTTCTACCTGTGCGAGTACCTGAAAATTGACCAGATGCTGACCGCGCCGCTGGTCGGCATCAGCGGGCACATGGGAGCCAAGGTCATCACGCTGATCGAGGACGAGGCCAAGCGCCGCGCCGCTTCAAAGCTGGGCGGTACGCAATGACCGGAAAGCTCACCGCAGTCCTGCATTCGGCCATCGAGCCGGCGCTGGCCCTGCTGCCGTCCATCATGGACACGCCGGGCGCCCGCGTGCTGATGCTGACCTTTGGCCTGCAAGAGTCGCGCTTCGAGCATCGGGACCAGTTGGAGGCGGGTGGCAAGAACACCGTGCTCGGCCCCGCCTTGTCGTTCTGGCAGTTCGAGCGGGCAGGGGGCGTGCTGGGTGTGCTCCAACACAAGGCCAGCCGCATCCATGCCGGCCGCATCTGCGCGGCACGCGGCGTCAATGCCGACAGCCGCGCGGCCTGGGAGCGCATGGCAGTTGACGATGTGCTCGGCGCCGCCTTTGCCCGCCTGCTGATCTGGACCGACCCAATCGCCATGCCGGCCCCGTCCGACGTGGCGGCGGCCTGGCGCCTGTACCTGCGCACTTGGCGCCCTGGCGCATACGAGCGCGGCACCGATGCGCAGCGTCAGGAGCTGCGCGCCAAGTTCGACCGCAACCACGCCGCGGCGCGTGAGTTCATCACTGGGGCGCGAGCATGATCCCGCGCGCTGCAGTCATCGCATTGGCCGCTGGGGCGATTCTAGGCCTCAACCTAGGCTGGTCAGCAAACGGCTTCCGCCTCGGCGCGACCCTGGCCGGATTGCGGGCCGAGGCCTCGCGGTACCGGGCCGAAGTTCTGGACGAGAAAGCAGCCGCCGCCGAGCGGGTGCGCAAAGTCGAAGGAGACTGGAATGCCAAGTACCAAGCGGCCCTCAATGCTGGGCGTGATCGTGAACGTGTTTTACGTTCTGATCTTGTTGCCGTGCGCGATGCTGCTGCAAGCATGCGGGCACAAGCCTCAGAAGCAGCCCGCCGACTTGCCCAAGCTCCCGCCCCCGCCGTCCTTGAGTACGCCAACACCCTCGGAGACGTATTCGCTGAGTGCTCGGCGCGATATGGAGAGGTGGCGGCTCAAGCTGATGGGCACGCCAGCGATGCGCGAACCATCCTCGAAGCCTGGCCAGCCATCGAAGTGACGGGGCACTGACATGAACGTCGATGCCCTGACCGATGAGCAGTTGAAAGAGGCTGTGATGCGGTTGAGAGGCATCACGGACCCGGCCGCGCTTGACCCCGCTGTGTTGCGTGAGGTCCTGAGCCTGATGCGGGCGGTGGAGGTGGTGGTAAACCTGCCAGGGGAGCCCTGCAAGGTGTCGGCCCGCATCCCTGGTGGGGTGCCTCCACTCAATGGCTGGGTCACTGAGTTCGACCCGTGCCCACTGAGGGCGATGATGAGGGCGTACTTGAAGGCGATGAACTGGCCGAGCTGCCAGATTCATCCGGTTGATGCAGGCGCAAAAAAGGCCCGATAGGCGTTCGCCAGTCGGGCCGTGTGTGATCCTGCTGAGGCCTTACGCGTGAGCGCGTGGGGCTGAGAACTGCAACTCTCGCCCAATGGAGCGGAAGGCCTTCTCAAGAGTGTCAATCTTGGTTGCGTGGTGCAGGTTCAGGATGCGGGTAACCTCCTGAGGCTTTACTTCCATGGCCTTGGCCAAGTTGGCGGGCCTGATGTGGTCTTCCACCATGGCGTTTAAAAGTAGAACCTTGGTGGCCACTGATGTAGGCAACGCGATCATCACTTCACCAGCTTGCGCTGGGCTGGGTGGCGGAACTTGGCGACCATCCTCAAAGTAGAAATCAATTGCCGTGACGATGGCATCTTGCGCAGCTTGCATGGCCCCTTCCAGGGTGTCACCCTGGGTAAGGGCCTCGGGAATATCCCGGAAGCTCACAAAGTAGCCGTCGTCGTCCCGTTCAAAGACTGCGGCGTAGGTCAACATGACAGATCCTCAATAAATAGCTCGCGCCTTGTATTGCGTGCGAGCAAGAGTCATTCGTCTATCGGCAAGTTCGGTGAAGCTGGGTAGGCCCTTTCAGGCCCCCCTGGTTTACTTCATTCCAAGCTGTTTGAGAATTGCTTTTCTGAGGTTCTCATTCAACTCTTTGCTTGGGTGTCTCGGCAGGGTGCTTTGCTTTCCGTTCGCGTACAGCTTCCAGTGATTGGTGCCGTTCTCGATTCTCACATCCTGCTGTTCAAGCCACCTCTTGAACTCGCTGATTTTCAATATGACTCCATGTTGTTGCGATGTGGTCATTGTAATCAAAAATGATTACATTGTCAACAAAAATGTTTACCTTATGGGGTGTGTCATGCTGACGTGGTGGCGTCGTCAGATCCCGGCTCCCTGACCCAGAAGGCGCAGCCCCTGGATGCCTGGGGCCGGATGCTGATGCTGCCGCCGTAACTGCACTCGGCCGTGTCTGGGTCGGAATACCAGCGCACCACAGATCCACCCGACTCGCGCACCAGGGCGTCGCGCACCCAGTGGGCGCACGTGCGGCACGGGCGGTGCTCGATGGTGGATGACAGGCCGGAGTGGTTCACGGCGGCGGCGCGCAAAATGGCGGCTGAATGGCGTCAGGCGAGGTAATCCAATGATTTCAATTGGATTAATTCGATCTTGTAGCCGTCCGGGTCAGTGATGAAGGCGATGATGGTGTTGCCGCCCTTGATGGGACCGGCCTCGCGGCTGATGCTGCCGCCCAGGGTGGCGGTCTTGGCGCGCACGGCCTCGCACACCGCAGCGGCATTGTCGACGCCCAGCGCGATGTGGCCGTAAGCGGTGCCCAGCTCGTAGTGGTCCACGCCGTAGTTGTAGGTCAGCTCGATCTCGGCGTGCTCGGGGTTGCGGCCGTAGCCCAGGAAGGCGAGGGTGTACTGCTGCTCGGGCCGGTCGGTGGTGCGCAGCAAGCTCATGCCCAGAGCCTGGGTGTAGAAGTCGATGGAGCGCTGCAGGTTGCCGACGCGCAGCATGGTGTGCAAGAGACGCATGGTGGTAGGTCCGTGTGGGGTGTCAGACAGGGCCACAGTCTGCCAGGGATGAGGCAGCTCATGCGGCCTGGGGTTTCTCAAGGCCTCAAGAGGCGGCGAGGTGAAGGCGCAGTGCGTCGAGGTCAACCGTCAACCAGCCGCGCACGCTGTTGAGCAGGGCCAGGCCTTGCGCGTGATGCAGATCGTCCAGGGTGAGACGGCGCTCCTGCAGGCGGCCTTCGGCCAACAGCGTGGCACGCATCACGCCTGGCAGCAGGCCGCTGGACAGCGGCGGTGTGTACCACTGGCCATCGAGCTGCAGGGCCAGATTGCCGATGGTGAACTCGGTGAGCTCGCCCGCCGCGTTGTAGAGCAGGGTGTCGAAACAGCCCGGTGGCGGGGTGAAGGGGGCATAGGCCGTGCGCCGGGTGGTCTTGTGGCGGATGAAGGCATCGGCCGGGGGCATGGGCTGCGTGGCCAGGGCCACCCGGATGGGCTCGGGCGTGCTGGGCAAGGGCGCGGCCTCGGCGGTGAGGTGCAGGCGATCGTTGATCAGCAGGCGCACCTTGTGGATGCCCGTGGGGTGGGTGCTGGCGAGGGCGTGCAAGGCCTCGCTCACGCGATGAGCGAGATCCGGGAACTGGTCGGCGTCGGCAAAGTGGAATGCCAGGGCGGCCTGCTGGACGCGTGTCAGGTGCGCCGGCACGCGGGCGAACTCGCCGTTCTCCAGTCGCAGCGATTCGAGCAGTTGGAAGGGCGTGTCGGCACGGTGCAGAAAGGCCTGCTTGGCCAGCCACTCCTGCGCCTCACCGGGCCCGGTGGCATCCAGGGTGATGCCGCTGCCGATGCCGCAGTGCGCGCGCCAAGGCGCCGGGGGCGGCAGGGTGTCGACCGTGACGGTACGGATGGGCACGTTGAAGGTGACCCGCCCGCCTGGGGCCATGAGGCCGACCGCGCCGCAGTAGACGCCTCGGGCGCTGCGCTCCAGCCGTGCGATGTGGTGCATGGCCTGGCGCTTGGGGGCGCCAGTGACGGAGCCGCAGGGGAACAGGGCCGCGAACAGCTCGCTCAGGCGCAGACCGGTGCGGCTGCGGGCGGTGATGGTGGACGTCATCTGCCAGACGGTGGGCAGGGCGTGCAGCTCGAACAGGTCGGGCACGCGCACGCTGCCCACCTCGGCCACGCGCGACAGGTCGTTGCGCAGCAGGTCCACGATCATCAGGTTTTCGGCCCGCTCCTTGGCGCTGCTGCGCAGGTGCTCGGCGGCGGCGGCATCGCTGTCGGCATCCAGTCCGCGCGGCGCTGTGCCCTTCATGGGGCGGGTGGTGAGGTGCTGGCCGTCCCAGTCAAAGAACAGCTCGGGCGAGACGCTGAGCACCGCGCCGGGCACGCGGCAGGCCGCCCGCGCATCCAGCATCACGGCGTAGCTCTGCGGCTGGCTGCGACGCAGGGCCATGAACCAGGGCCACAGGGCGGCGGGCTCACCCTGGAAGGGGCTGTGCAACTGGCCGGTGAGGTTGATCTGGTAGACCTCGCCTGCCTGGATCAGCGACCGGATCTGCGCGACTTTGTGCTCGATGGCGGGTTGATCGAGGTCGGCTTGCCAGGGGCCGGCTTGCCACGAGGGGCTGCTGCCATCGGTGTTGGCCACCGGTTGACCATCCCACGGCGTGGCCTGGTCGAACACGGCCCAGACCGCATAAGGCTGACCAGGGGGCAGGGCTTTGACGGGCAGGTGCGGGTTCAGGCCCGGTGCCGCTTCGTACGCCACCCAACCCACACACCATTGTCCGGCTTGCGCCAGTGCGTGCGCGGCGTCCAGCAGGCCAGCGACCTGGCTGGGGTCATGGGCCACCAGCCAGCGGCTGGGGCGCTCGAAGCGCCAGCGTTGACGTGGGCCCTGGGGGGCCTCGGGGGGAGGCGGAAAGTCGACCAGGGCGGTCGGCAGGGCCGGGTCTTGGTCAAGCACGACGTTGGGGTGTCAGGGCGTTGATCAGCAGCACGACGGCGGCGACCGCAAACAGAGCCAGTGCCCAGAACTCGAACGGCACGCCCAGCACGCTGGCCGCGGCTTCTGAGCAGTTGGCACGCACCTCGAACCACTCCGGCCAGCGGGTGTCCAGCCCGAAAAAGCTGTTCACACGGTCGGCGAAGGTCAGGGCGCAAGAGCTGCTCTTGGCGGCAACAAAGTGCTGCCACAGGGCCGCGGCAATGCCACCCAGAGCCAGCGGCAGGCTCAGTGCCGAGAGCACCCGTCGCCCCAGACCACCGGGCAGGGCCGCGCCGACCAGGGCCAGCACGCTCAAGGCAATGAACAGGATGCGCTGCAGGATGCACCAGGGGCAAGGCTGCATGTCGAAGCGATGCTGTGCCAGCAGCGCCAAGCCCACCGAGCCGGCGCACAGCAGGCTCAGCACCAACAGCATCACGCGGGGACTCAGGGCGCGCATCGCGTCAGGCCACTTCGGCGATCAGTTCGATCTCGACACAGGCACCCAGCGGGATCTGGGCCACGCCAAAGGCGCTGCGTGCGTGCACACCCTTTTCGCCGAAGACTTCGCCGAGCAACTCGGAGCAGCCATTGGTGACGAGGTGGTGTTCGGTGAACTCCGGCGTGCTGTTGACCAGGCTCATGACCTTGACGATGCGCACGACCTTGTCCAGGCCGCCAGCGGCCACGGCCAGGGTACCCATCAGGTCGATGGACACAGCGCGGGCAGCCTGCTTGCCTTCTTCGGTCGTCATGTTCTGGCCGAGCTTGCCGACCCAGACCTGGCCGTCCTTCTTGGCGATGTGCCCGGACAAGAAGATCTGGTTGCCCGTGCGCACGAAAGGCACATAGGCAGCGGCTGGAACGGCCACGGGCGGCAGGCTGATGCCGAGGGTTTGCAGGCGTTGTTCGATGGACATGGGTGTGTCAGAAATGAGGGGCCACAATAAGTTCAGATCCTACACCGATGACATCTACTGAGACACGCACACAAAAAACACTGACGATTGCACGCCGCCTCTGGCTGCCCCCCTTGGTGATCGGCGTGGCGGCCGTGGCCATGGGCGCAGGCGCGGCTTGGACCATGCAGCGGGTGGACGCCGAGTCGGCCCGCGCTTTGAGTGATCAGCAAGCCAAATTGGGCGATGCCTACACCTGGGCCGGCCTGACCGAGGCCAATGCCGCGCGCGTGGTGGCGGTGTTGCAGTCGGCCGATGCCGCATTGGATGCCCGACTCAAGCCCGATGTGGATGCCACCTCAGCACGCATCTCCGACCTGCAAAAGGGCCTGGAGACCAGTTCGGAGCTGCCCGAGGAGAAGGCACTGCTCGACACCGTGGCAGGCAAGCGCAAAGAGTACATCGATCTGCGCAATCAGGCCCGACAGCTCAAGAAGGATGGCCAGGAAGCAGCAGCCTTGCAGGCGCTGAAAGCACAGGTGTTGCCGTCTGTGGTGGCATACCTGGGGGCACAGCGCGAGTTCGTGGCATACCAGAGCGCCCGCTCAGAGGCTTTGCGTGGAGAGGCGCAGGCACGTGCCATGACCGTGCTTTGGTGGGTGGTTGTGGGCATGGTGGCCATTGCGGTGCTGCTGGTGCTGACCACCCGCCAATTGGCCAAGGCCGTGCTGGACCCGCTTCACTCGCTGGGGCAGGCCACTGATCAGGTCGGTGCAGGCAACCTGACCGCGCACATCGAGGTGGCTCGGCGTGACGAAATCGGGGAGATGGCGACCTCGCTGCAGCGGATGCGAGACTCTCTGCGTGACATCGTGGCGCGGGTGCGTCAGTCGGCCGACAGCATTGCCACGGCGTCTGCCGAGATCGCCACGGGCAACGGCGACTTGTCGCGTCGCACCGAACAGCAGGCCGCCGCGCTGGAGGAAACCGCCGCGTCGATGCAGGAGATGACCGATGGGGTGCAGACCAGTGCCAGCCATGCCCAGCAGGCGGCGCAGCTGGCCGGACAGGCCGCCCAGGTGGCCAACCAAGGGGGCGAGGTGGTGGGCCGCGTGGTGCGCACCATGGACGAAATCACGCACAGCAGCCGCAAGATTGCCGACATCATCGGGGTGATGGACGGCATTGCCTTTCAGACCAACATCCTGGCGCTCAATGCCGCGGTGGAAGCCGCTCGGGCTGGTGAGCAAGGCCGTGGCTTCGCGGTGGTGGCCGGTGAGGTGCGCAACCTGGCGCAGCGCAGCGCCAACTCCGCCCGCGAAATCAAGAGCCTGATCGCTGACTCGGTGGACCGGGTGGAGCAGGGCAGCCGCCTGGTGAACGAGGCGGGCGAGACCATGGCCGAGATCGTGCGGCAAGTGAACCACGTGACCCAACTGATCTCCGAGATCCACACCTCGGCGCAGGAGCAGACCAGTGGCATCCATCAGGTGAACCTGGCGGTGAACTCGCTGGACCAGGGGACGCAGCAGAACGCTGCACTGGTGGAGCAAAGCGCGGCGGCGGCCGAGAGCCTGCGCAACCAGGCCGCCGAGTTGATGGAGATGGTCTCCGTGTTCAATGTGGGGCAGGTGCGCTGAGTGCGCACCGTGTGAGCGTTTGACGCGAGTTGGCTGAACGCCCCGCCGGGAGGCGCGCTTGTCCATCGCCCTGGAGGGTGACCCCTTCTGGGTGAGCGCGGGCCCGGTGCGCCTGCCGACAATCGGCCCGGGCGGGGCCGTGGGGGTGTCTGCCACTGTGGAGGACACCATCGTGAGGGAGGCAGGCTCAGTGCGTCGCCCGCCAACGGGCATGGCCTTGTGGCTAGCTCTGCCTGTGAGTTGGCTGCTCGGTGTGGCCGGCCAGTTGAGCGAGGGGGCGCTGCACTCACCGCAGGCCTACCGTGGAGCCACATGGATGGCGTTGGGCCTGTGCGTGGCCCTTCTGCTGTGGCAACGCCTGCGCGGCGCCACCGTCGGGCGGCGGTGGTTGTGGTTGTGGTGTCCAATGATCGTGCTGATGGCCTGGGGCAGCACCGGGTGGCGGGCGCAAGAGCGAGCCAGCCAGGCTTGGCCTCCTGGTTGGGATGAGGTGCCGGTGCGCGTGAAGGTCATGGGCTTGCCCCAACCCCTGTCCGGCGGTGCCTGGCGCTTTGATGCCCAGCTGCTGCAAACGCCCATCCCGCCTGTGGGCACACGCTTGCCCGAGCACATTCGTCTGTACGCCGAGGCGCAAGCCGGCATGGCCGCGGTGGCCGCGGGGCAGGTGTGGGCGTTGAGCGTGCGCCTGCATGAGCCCGATGGCCTGTCCAACCCGGGCGGCTTTGACGCCACACGTGGCCTGTTCGAGCAAGGCATCCGCGCTGCTGGCAGCGTGCGCCACCGGGTGGCCCCGCCCGTGAAGCTGAGCGAGGCGGGCTGGTGGCAGGCGGGACCCATCGACCGCTTTCGTCAACGGGTGCGTGAGGCCGTTCAGGCGCGGGTGGGCGAGGGGCGCGCCGCCGGGGTGCTGGTGGGCCTGTCCGTGGGCGATCAGTCGGCCATTGACCGCGCAGACTGGGACATCTTTCGGCGCACCGGTGTGGCCCATGCGGTGAGCATCAGCGGCACCCACATCGCGATGATGGGCTGGTTGGTGGCATTCGGCGTGCGCCGGTGCTGGCCCCGCTGGCAACGCGGGGTGCACGCCTTGCCGGCACCCACCGCCGCCCGGGTGTTGGCGGTGGCCGTGTCGGCCCTGTATGCGCTGGTGGCCGGTTGGGGGGTACCGGCGCAGCGCACCGTGTTGATGATGGCGGTGATGGCCGTGCTGCATGCGGGCGGGCGTCGCTGGCCCTGGCCTCTGGTGTGGGTCAGCGCCGCCGCTTGCATCACGGCGCTCGATCCGTGGGCGCTGTGGCAGCCTGGGTTCTGGCTGTCCTTTGTGGCGGTAGCGATCTTGATGTCGTCGGGCCGTGAGGAGGGCGTGCTGTCCACGTCGGAGGCACTCACCTGGCGCGCCCGCGTGCATGAGGCCGCACGCGAGATGATGCGGACCCAGTGGCGGGTGACCCTGGCCCTGGCGCCGCTGGCGCTGGTGTGCTTTCAGGAGGTGTCGCTGGTGGGGGCGCTGGCCAATCTGGTCGCGATTCCGGTGTTCACCTTGGGCATCACGCCGCTGGCCTTGCTGGGCGTGGTGTGGGCGCCGCTGTGGGATGTTGGGGCGGGCCTGGTGCAGCTCACCACCGCCGTGCTGGCACACATGGCCGCGTGGCCTTGGGCGGTCTGGCAAGCGCCCGCCTTGCCGGGGTGGGCGCAGGCCTTGGCCGTGGCGGCAGGGGGGCTCTGGGTGCAGCCCGTACCCTGGCACTGGCGCCTGCTGGTGCTGCCGTGCCTTTTGCCCGTGGGGTGTCTGCCCCAGGGCTGGCAGATCGTGCCGCCTCCGCCGACCGGCCAGTTCTCGGTGATGGCCGTGGACATTGGGCAGGGGACGGCGGTGCTGTTGCGCACGGCGCGTCACAGCCTGTTGTTTGACACCGGGGCACGCCTGCCCTCCGGGTCGGACATGGGCGAGCGCGTGCTGGTGCCCTTGCTGCGCGCCCTGGGGGTGCGTGAGCTGGATGCCTTGATGATCAGCCATGCAGACAGCGACCACGTGGGCGGGGCGCTCTCGGTGTTGGCGGCGCTGCCGGTGCACGCCTTGCACAGCACACTGGACGAGGCCCACGAGGTGCGCCAATGGCAGCGCCCGCGTCGGCGCGGCGCGGTGCCTCACACGCCTTGTGTGGCCGGCCAGCACTGGCTGTGGGACGGCGTGCGCTTCGAGGTGCTGCACCCCACCGAGTCCGATGTCGAGCGGCGTGATCGCCTGGCGCCCAATGCCCTGTCCTGTGTGTTGCGGGTGTCTACCACCGAGGCGGAACCGCGCAGCGTGCTGCTCACGGGCGACATCGAGGCCGAGCAGGAACGTGCCTTGCTCACACCTGGGCCCACCCAAGGGCCGAAGGGATCGGCTTCGTCCGAGGCGGGGGCGTCCTTGCGCAGCACGGTGCTGATCGCGCCCCACCATGGCAGCAAAACCTCGTCCACCCAGGCCTTTCTGGAGGCGGTTCGACCGATGCAGACCATCGTGCAGGTCGGGCGTCGCAACCGTTACGGGCATCCGGCGCCCACCGTGCTGGCCCGCTATCAGGGCTTGGGCTTGCCGGTCATCGCCTCCCCCGCCTGCGGGGCCTGGTTGTGGCGCAGTGACGAGCGGCCGAACCCTGCAGGGCAGGCCCAGCCCTCCGTGTCAGGGCCACCGAGTCTGGTATTGGGGCAGTGCTGGCGCACCTTGTCGCCCCGCTACTGGGATCTGAGCGAGCCGCCGGCCTCGACCGCAGGGTCGTGATGTCGCTCAGGTGAGGTCCTCAGTCTTCCTGAAAATGGGTGGCCAGGACCTTGTCGATGCGCTTGCCATCCATGTCGACCACCTCGAAGCGCCAGCCGTCCCACTCGACTGTGTCGGTGGTTTGGGGCAGTCGGCCGAGCAGCAGCATCACCATGCCGGCCAGGGTGTTGTAGCGCCCCCGATCTTCGTCGGGCAGGGACTTGATCTCCAGTCGGTCCTTGAGCTCGGGGATGGGAATCAGGCCGTCGACCAGCCAGCTGCCATCTTCACGCTGGATGGCCCAGGCATCGCCCTCTTCGGTGGGCATGAACTCGCCGGTGATGGCTTCCAGTACGTCGCGCAGGGTGATCACGCCTTGCACCTCACCGTACTCGTCGACCACGAACACCATTTGCGTGTCGGAGCCGCGGAAGTGCTCCAGCAACTCCATCCCGGAGAGGGTCTCCGGCACGAACACCGCGGGCAGCAGGCCTTCGGCCAGGCTGTTGGCCTGATGCTGGGTGAGTTGGTGCAACAACTGCTGCGCGGTCATCACGCCGACCACGTCATCGAGTCCGCCACGGCAGACCGGGTAACGTGAATAGCCATGTTCGGCGATGATGGCCAGGTTGTCGGCCAGCGGCAGCTCGACGTCCAGCCAGGCAATGTCACTGCGCGGGATCATCATGGAGCCGATGTGGCGCTCGTCCAGGCGGAACACATTGCGCACCATCTGGTGCTCGTGTGCTTCGATCACGCCGGCGTCCAGCCCTTCTTCCAGCTGGGCGGCGATTTCTTCTTCTGTCACGCTGCGGTTGCCAGTGTCACGCACACCCAGCAGGCGCAGGATGCCTTCGGTGCTGGCAGCCAGCAACTTTACGAAGGGCAGGGCTAGGCGCGACAGCCAGAGCATGGGCTTGGCCACCAGGCGCGCCACGGGTTCGGGGTACATCTGGCCCACACGCTTGGGCACCAGTTCACCAAAGATGATGGAGATGAAGGTGATGATCATCACCACCAGACCGGTGGCCGTGATGCTGGCCGCGCCTTCGGTGATGGGCATCCAGGTGAGGAGCCATTCGGCCAGCGGGGGAGAGAACGCCGCTTCACCGACGATCCCGTTGAGCACGCCGATGGACGTGATGCCGATCTGGACGGTGGAGAGAAACTGTGTGGGGTTGTCGTGCAGGCTCATGGCCGCGACAGCACCGGCATCGCCGGTTTCGGCCATCACCTGTAATCTGGCTTTGCGGCTGGCCGCCAGGGCCATTTCTGACATCGCGAAAATGCCGTTGATCAAAACCAGAAAAATCAGTAGCGCTAAGTCCATAGAGGGCGCCGACGCAGGTCGGGCCGGTCGTTTCAATGCCGCAAGCGTAGCAGAATCACGCCATGATCTATTTGATGGGTGACCTACAGGGCTGCTGCCAACCGCTGGAGCGCATGCTGCAGACGATTGATTTTTCTCCGTCGCGCGACCACCTGTTCGTGCTGGGTGATTTGGTGAACCGGGGGCCAGACTCGCTGGGGGTGCTGCGGCGCCTGCGCAGCCTGGACAACGCCGCGACCTGCTTGCTGGGCAACCACGACCTGCACCTGCTGGCGGTGGCGCATGGGGTGCGCAAGCCGCATCGCAGCGATACGCTGGCACCGATTCTGGACGCCCCTGACCGGGACGACTGGCTGCACTGGCTGCGCCAGCAGCGTTTGGCGGTGCATGAGCATGGCTGGTTGATGGTGCACGCGGGCGTGGTGCCGCAATGGGATGCGGCCCAGACCGTGGCGCTGGCGGGCGAGGTGGAGACCCTGTTGCGCAGCCCGGAGGTGGGCGAGTTTCTGACCACGATGTACGGCAACGAACCGGCCCGCTGGGATGAGGGCCTGCAAGGGGTGGACCGCTGGCGCTGCGTGGTCAACAGCCTGACGCGCCTGCGCTTTTGCGCAGTCGACGGCACCATGGAGTTCGCTACCAAGGAGGGGGCCGGCGGCGCTCCCGAGGGCTATATGCCCTGGTTCGAGGTGCCCGGGCGGCGCACCCAAGGCACGCCGGTGGCGTTTGGCCATTGGTCCACGCTGGGCCTGATCAACCGCGACGACCTGCTGGCGCTGGATACGGGTTGCCTTTGGGGCGGGCATCTGACGGCGGTGCGTGTCGATGGCGCCACGCGGGAGTTGATTCAGATCGCTTGTCCGCAGGCGCAGAAGCCGGGCAAGGCCTGATCCGCCACTACAATGCGAACCCATGGGTGTGTGGCCGAGCGGTTTAAGGCACCGGTCTTGAAAACCGGCGAGGGTTTGTAGCCCTCCGTGAGTTCGAATCTCACCGCACCCGCCAAAATCAAAAAGCGAGTCCTTGTTGACTCGCTTTTTTGTTGCCTGAATGGCCTTCAGGGCGGCAGACGCCGCCCGAGGTTTACTTGCCAGAACCCTTGGGGCGACCGGCCTTCAGCGGCGTCAGGCGCTCCAGCGCCGCTTGTAGCTTGGCGTCGCTCAGGCCCACCAGCACCTGCAGACCAGCGCGCAGCAACTCGCTTTTCTTGGTGGGGCGCTTGAAGGCCAGGGTGCGCTCCTTGAGGTACTGGATCAGGTCCCAGTCTTCACGCGGCATGGTGAAGCTGTCGCGGATCAGCTTGGCTTTGACCTTCTCTGCTTTGGGGGCGACCTTGGTCAGCGTGGCGGCCGGGGCCTTCGGTGCGGCGGGCTTGACCTTCGGCGCGGCCGCAGGCTTCAGCTTGGGCGCGACTGTGGCTGCGACATTGGTCACGGTGGGCGTGGGCTTGACCTTGGTGGCCGCAGGCTTGGCCGGAGCCGCCTTTTTGCTCGGGGTCTTGCGTGCCCCGGGCTTGGCGACAGGGCGTGCGACAGGCTTGGCCTTGGGCGCGACTGTGGCTGCGACATTGGTCACGGTGGGCGTGGGCTTGACCTTGGTGGCCGCAGGCTTGGCCGGAGCCGCCTTTTTGCTCGGGGTCTTGCGTGCCCCGGGCTTGGCGACAGGGCGTGCGACAGGCTTGGCCTTGGGCGCGGTGGCCGCGGCTTCAACGGGGCTGGTCACCACCGGTGCCGAGGCGCTCGTGGCGGTGTCGGCAGGCAGTGTGCTGGTGGCTTCGGCCGCGCCGGACTTTTGAGGATCGATCAAGGCGTACTCCTGAATGGTGTAAATCATTTATATGATATATCTGATTTACTGGGGTATGCGCAGCGTCACATCTTTGTCATGTCTTCGGTGATAAAACGTCCGAAAACACCAGCGGGGGCGCAATGCGGGCAGGATCAAAACACTGGATGACCTTGCGAGCCTGGCTGCAGGTCACGCTCATGGCTGCCGTGGGTTCGTGCAAAACCGTGGGGCCGGCGGACGTGGTGTCGCATGCCGCCAAAGCGCAGCAACTGGGCGCCTTCACGCTGTCCTGGATTTCACACGCCGATTGGCCGCCCTCGGTGGCGCCAAGCGTTCAGTTCAGGCAAGGCTGAGGCCCCGCGGCTCACAGCCCTTCGTCGTTGTCTTCGCTGCCGTCAAAGTCTTCCAGAGAGTAGCCCTGTGCTGCCAGAGAGGCGACCAGCAGGGCCATCGCCTTGCGCTCCAGCTCGATACTGGGGTGGTGGCCGACCGGATGGAGCGCGATGGCCTCGCGCAGCAGCAGGGCGGCATTTCCGATCTGGCGGATCTCAAGCGGGATCATCTCGGCAACCTCGTTCCACGTTGTCAGGGAGAGCAGCGTCTGATTTTAGAGCGCCGGCTCTGTCCGTTTGATGACGTGGTGCGAGGTACCGAGTCCTCGCTGTGCGTCTGGGGATCAGACCGGCGGCAACGCAGGCAGGATCACGTTGTCGATGACATGGATCACGCCATTGCTGGTGAGCACGTCCGTGGCGGTGATGTTGGCCGTGCGATTGAGCGCGTCGACGATTTGCAGACTGTTGTTGACTTTGAAGCTGCGGCCTTCCACAGTGGTGATGGCGGTGTTGAGCGGCACTTCGGCCTTGAGGACCCGCGCAGGCACCACGTGGTAGGTGAGGATGCTGGTCAAAAGTGGGACGTTGCCGAGCAGGTCGGCTTGCGTGACCCCCAGCTCGCTCAACGCCGCCGCAAAGGCCGCATTCGTGGGCGCAAACACCGTGAACGGGCCGGTGCCTTGCAGTGTGCTCACCAGCCCGGCTGCTTGCACCGCCGCGACCAGAGTGCTGAACTCAGGCGCCAGAGAGATGGCGGTGGCCACAATGTCTTTGTCCCCCGGTAGGATCACCGTGTCGATGCCATGGATCACGCCGTTCCGCGCGTACAGATTGGTGACCTTGATGTTGGATTTGCGGTTGCGCTCGTCGGTGATCACGGGGCCGCCGGCGGCATTGTCAATCTTGAAGATGCCCGATTCGACCGTGGTGATGGCACGCCCAAAGGGGATGTCAGCGGCGGTCACCCGGGCAGGCAGTACGTGGTACGTCAGCACGGCGGTGAGCAAGGCCTTGTTGTCAAACAACTGCTTCTTGGTGAGCCCCAACTCCGTCAGTGCGTTGGCGAAAGCCGCATTGTTCGGGGCGAACACCGTGAACGGGCCGTTGCCCTTGAGGGTGTCCACCAGGCCGGCTGCCTGCACGGCCTCCACCAGCAGGCTGTACTCCGGGTAGTCGCTCAGCACTTCGACGATGTCGTGTTCATCCCCCCCACCGCAGGCGGACAAGGACAAGGCGACGCCGCTGGCCAGGCTCAGCTTCAGGAATTGACGTTTGCTCAGTGCGTTCATGATGGCTCCAAAAGTTGAGGTTGTCGTTGCAAGACCGGTGTGTGAAATACTGTCCGGTGCAAATAAATACTAAACAGTTCACAAAACGTACGATACGGTTATCCTGGTGATTCGTGTGGTCTTGTTGGCGATTTCAGGGGGGAAGAGGCGTTGAAGGCCCCCTGAGTGAGGGTGTTGGCGGCACACTGTGGTTCGAACTTGGCTTGGGGCGCGGTGACGCTCTTGCAACCAACATGGCATGTGAATTACTGACGGTGGGGCAGATGGCGCAGGCCGACGCCTTCACCATGGAGGCGGGCACACCCGGCTTCACCCTGATGCAGGCGGCGGGCCGTGCGGTGGCGCAGGCCATCGTGCAGCGCTGGTCGCCGCGGGCGACGATGGTGCTCTGTGGCCCCGGCAACAACGGGGGCGATGGCCTGGTGGCTGCTGCGGAGTTGCTGCAGCAGGGCTGGCCGGTGCGCGTGGCGATGCTGACCGAGCCCGAGCGTCTGAGGGGGGACGCAGGTCTGGCCTGGGCGTCTTGGCAGGCGCGGTCCACCGCGCACAGGCCGGGGGAATCGTTGAGTGCCGTGATGGACGAGACCTGTCTGGACGGTCAGGCGCTGGTGGTCGACGCCCTGTTTGGTGCGGGGCTGACGCGGCCCCTCGAAGGCATGGCGGCCCAGGTGTTGGCCAAGGCGCAGCGCAAGGGCCTGCCCATCGTGGCGGTGGATGTGCCCAGCGGTGTCTGGGGCGACAGCGGTGTGTCAGCCGGTGCGATGCACTGCGATCTGACGGTCACGTTTTTCCGGTTCAAACCAGCACACCTGTTGATGCCCGGTCGGCTGTTGTGCGGCGAGCGGGTGCTGGCCGACATCGGCGTGGCCGATGACGTGTTGCCGCGCTTGCAGGTGCGTACCTGGCAGAACGACCCGGCGGTGTGGCAAACCGTGTACCCCCGGGCCGACGTGGGGGGGCACAAGTACCACCGCGGGCATGCGTTGGTGTGGGGTGGGCCGCTGATGACGGGCGCGCCTCGACTGGCGGCCCGCGCCGCGGCGCGGGTGGGGGCCGGCCTGACCACGGTGAGCGTGCCGCAGTCCGCCTGGCAGGTGTATGCCGCCAGCCTCACCAGCATCATGGTGCACCCCTTGGCGGGAGAGGGGCCGAATCAGTGGCAGGGGGGCCTGCAGACCTTGCTGGATGACGCGCGCCTGAGTGCCGTGTTGATTGGGCCCGGTGCCCTGGGGGGCACGCACCCGGGAGGCCTCAAGGCTCTGGTGTTGACCGTGTTGGCCAGCGGTCGTCCGGTGGTGCTGGATGCCGATGCCTTGTCGGTCTTCCAAGACGATCCCAGTTTGCTGTTTGCCGCCATCGCCGGGCATGGTCGCCCGGTCGTGATGACACCGCACGATGGGGAGTTTGCCCGCATCTTTGCAGCGTCGACCCTGGTGGGGTGCGAGGGCAAGTTGGCCCGTGTGCGCAAGGCGGCGCAGTTGAGCGGGGCCATTGTCTTGCTCAAGGGGCCGGACACCGTGGTGGCGGCCCCCGATGGTCGCGCCGTGATCAATGACTCGGCGCCGCCCACGCTCGCGACGGCGGGTTCGGGCGATGTGCTGGCCGGCTTGATTGTGGGTTTGCTGGCACAGGGCATGCCGGCCTGGCAGGCCGCCTGTGCGGCTGTGTGGCTGCATGGCGAGGCGGCGCGGGCATTTGGCCCGGGCCTGGTCGCCGATGATCTGCCGGAGAAGGTGCCTGCGGCCTTGCGCAAACTGGCTGCGCTGGACCTCACCTGATCAGTCCGTGATGATCAGCCAGCGCAGGTGCGGTTCTTGCCCGTGCGCTTGGCTTCATAGAGGGCCACGTCGGCGCGGTCCAGAGCCGCTTCAATCGCTTCACCCAGGCGGTAGGTGGTGACCCCGGCGGAAAAGGTGATGAACACCTTGTGCGTGTCGTGGGTGAAAAACTCGGCGCTGAGGCTGCGTTGCAGGCGGGTCAGCACTTTCTGGGCCTCATCCAGCGGTGTGTCGGGCAGCATCACGACGAATTCCTCGCCACCGTAGCGCGCCACCACGTCCACCGGGCGCAGCGACTCGCTGACACGCCGGGCCAGGAACTTGAGGGCCTCGTCGCCGGTCTGGTGCCCGAGCTGGTCGTTGAGCTTCTTGAAGTTGTCGACGTCCAGCAGGCCCACGGCCAGCGGCGTGCCTTGGCGCTCGACGCGGGCTTGCTCGGTCTCGAAGGCGCGCATCAGGCCGCGCCGGTTGGCGATCTGGGTCAGCGGGTCGGTGGACACCTCGTCGGACAGTTTGCGGATCTCGTCTTCCAGCTCGCGCACCCGGTCGGTGAGCTCGGTGGCCCGGGCGTGTTCGTCTTGCAGGCGGGTCTGCGTCTGGGCGACGACGGATTGCACCTCGCGGCTTTCTTCCACCATTTCGCGCACGATGCCGGCCAGGCTTTGCAGCGAGTCGGCGGTGCCGATGGTTTCGGCGTAGACGCCCAGCTTGCCTTGGAAGCGGTCGGTGGTGCTGCCCAGCAGAGCGATCTGCTGCAGCATCTGGTGGATCAGGTCCTTGAGGGCCTTGCGGGCGGCCTCACGCTCACGCTTGAGTTCCAGTTGGCGGTTGCGGGTGTCGCTGAGCAGCTGCTGCATGTGGCGCACGCCGCGGCTGTGCAGGCCCTCGTCCAGCTGGTGGCGCATGGCCAGGCACTGGCCTTGCACCCAGCTGTCGTCTTCGGACAGGTCCACCAAGCTGTCGGTCAGCGAGTGGCACAGCTCGGTGAGCTGGGCGACCAGGTGATGGCGGTGTTCGATGACCCGCTGCGCCTGTTCGCAGGCCTGGGTGAGCTGCGTCTGGACGGCGGCGGCTTCGTCCACGCCGGGCTCCCGACTGTGCGTCAGGGCTGTGCGCAAGACATGGGCCGCTTCGCTGGACTGGGCCTGGTCTTGCGGCAACGCCACCAGCACGGTTTGCTCCAGTTGGGCCAGCACATGCTGGGCCAGGGCCGGCCATGCCGGGGGGGCGTTGACGCTGTCCGATGAGGGCAACGCGGGTGCGTCCTCAGGAGCATTTGGGGTGGCTGCGGGTGCGGAAGTGGCAGCCACTGCGGCGGGAGCCGTTGTCCCATCGTCTTCCAGCAGCGTGCTGTCCAGGGTGTCGCTGTCCCAGCTGCTCACCAGCTGGGTCAGTCGCTGGTGCAGGCGCGTGGCCGAACTGCGGCTACCGTCGATGACACGCTGCAGGCTGTCCTTCTTGCGGGCGGCGGTCCATTGGCGGCCACCACGCTCGGCGCCGCGCAGGATGCGTGTGATCAGGTCGGCCCAGCGTGTGCCATCGTCCGTCGACAGGGGCAGGCCATCGAGCGGGGCAGGCTGGGTGATGCCGCCAAAACCGGTGTCTTCGCCCGCTTCGAGGGCGTAGGCCTTGCGGTAGTTCTCGGGCGTGGGCTCTTGCCGATTCTGGGCCAGGCGAACGAGGGCCGCCTTGGCAAGCTGGGCGGGGGTGAGATCAGCGGAAGGGCGCTGGCCTGAAGTGGTGGACATGGGTCAGCTGTGGGTGCTGAGGGAGGGAGGAAGGGCGCCCGACTCGCTGACACGCGGCAGGCTGTTGGCGTTGAGCACGTCGTTCAACCAGGTGGAGATCTGCGCGGCAGGCATCGGGCGGGCGAACAGGTAGCCTTGGCAGATGTGGCAGCCCAGGCTGTAGAGCACGTCCATCTGGGCCGTGGTTTCCACGCCTTCGGCGATCACGCGCAGGCCCAGCGCACGCGCCAGCGCGATGATGGCCGAGACGACGGCTGAACTCTGTGGCGTTTCGCCCAGGTCGCATACGAAAGAGCGGTCGATTTTGAGCTCGCTGATGGGCAGGCTGGTCAGGTAGGCCAGCGACGAGTAGCCCGTGCCGAAGTCGTCGATGGAGATCTCGACGCCGATCTGATTGAGGCGATTGAGAGAAGGCACCACGCCTTGCAGGTCCTTCATCAGGCCGGTTTCGGTGATCTCCAGCTCGAGGGCGCGCGGCGAAATGGCTTCACGGCAAAGGATCTGTTCGATCCGCTCGACCAGGTTATCTTGTTCAAACAGGCGGCTGGGCAGGTTGACGGCAATCGAGGCATCGAAGCCGAACTGGATTTGCCATTGTTTGGCCTGCCGTGCCGCTTCGGTGATGGCCCACAGGCTCATCTCGTTGATCAGGCCGGTGGCCTCGGCCAAAGGGATGAACTCGGCAGGCGAGACCAACTGGCTGCCGCGTTGCCAGCGCATCAGGGCCTCCACGCCCACCATGCGGTGGGTGCGCACGTCCACCTTGGGCTGGTAGTACAGCACCAGTTCCTGGCGCTCCAGCGCCTTGTGCAGGGCTGTGTCCAGGTCCAGGCGCACCCGGCCTTTGCTGGCCAGATGCGTGTCGTACACCTGAACCATGTTGCGGCCCTGGCTCTTGGCGAGGTCCATGGCCACATCGGCATGGCGCAGCAGGTCGACGGCATTGACGCCGTGGGCCGGGTACACCGCCACCCCGATGCTGGCGGTCACGAAGCACTCCTGGCCACCAATCGTCAAGGGCGAGCGCAGCGCATCGAGCATGCGGTGGGCGGTGGCGAGGGCCTCGTCAGCGTGACTGACTTCGGGCAGCAGCACCACGAACTCGTCGGCACCCAGGCGGCCCACCGCTTCCAGGTCGCGGTGTGAGCGGGCCGATTGCAGGTCGAGGTGACCTTCGAGCATCTCGTCAGAATGGCGTACGCAGTTGCGCAGCCGGTGGGCGACCTCGATCAGCAGTTCGTCGCCCGCGTGGTGGCCGAGGTTCTCGTTGATGATCTTGAAGCGGTCGAGGCCCACTTGCAGCAGGGCCACGCCGTGGTGCAGGCGACGGGCGTGCTCAATGGCGCGCTCGCTGCGCTGGAACAACTGGCGGCGGTTGGGCAGGCCGGTGAGAGTGTCGAAGTTGGCCAGATGCTTGATCTGGTCCTCGGCGAGCCGGCGGTCGGTCACATCCTGCACGATGCCGGTGTAGCCGATCAGGTTCGCGTGTTCGTTGAACTCGGGCTCGGCCTCCAGGTGCAGGATGCGTTGGCGCCCGTCGTACAGATTGACCTTGACGTCCAGGCACAGCACAGTGCCGTGTCGCCAGACTTCGTGCAGCAGATACTGAAAGCTGTGGCGCTCATCGGTGGGCATCATGCGCAGGATCTGTCGCAGGCTGACGTGGTCGCGCGCGCTCAGGCCGAACACCCGCAGGCCTTCGACGGACATCCAAAGGTTGCCCGAGCCCCTGTGCCAGTCAAAGCTGCCCATGCGTGCCAGATCCTGGGCGCGGGCCAGCTTGGCCTTGCTGCGCTCCAGCTCGATGCGGGTGCGCGCCGAGCGCAGCAGGTAGCGCAGGCGACCGGCCAGCAAGCTCCACTGCGTGCTTTTGACGAAGAAGTCGGTGGCGCCCGCTTCGTATGCACGGGTGATGGAGGCGTCGTCGTCCAGCCCTGTGAGCATCAGCACGGGGATCGATTCGTGGCCGGGTATGTTGCGCAACTCCTGGCAGGTGGCAAAGCCATCTAGGCCGGGCATGAGGGCGTCCAGCACCACCACGTCCGGCAACCAATCGGCCAGCAGGCGCAAGGCCCGCTCGCCAGAGGTGGTCTCGGTGACCGCGAAGCCGCGATCGCGCAGGGCAATCGAGGTCAACAGCAGCGTGACCTCATCGTCATCGACCAGCAAGACCTTGGGCTGTTCCTGGTCTTGCTCGTCAATCATCGGGTTGCCCCGCATCATGTTTGAGCCTCCAGCACGCGCTGCAAGTCTGCTTGAACGCGTTCGGCTTCGAGGGGAATGTCACGGATGCGTGAGCTCAAGTCTTCTCCTGTCTGGCGCCGGATGATGCCTTCGATGTCTGCACACATGTTCGACAACTTGAGCGCGCCAATGCTGGCCGATGATGATTTAAGTGTATGCGCGACATGGGCCACTGTGGCGAGATCCTGTTGCTGTCCTGCCTCGCTCAATTGTGGCAGCAAGCGTGACAGGGAAGTCTCAAAGGCGCGTGCGACCCGTTCAAGCAGGTGGTTTTCGCCCTTGGGGTCGAGCTCCCGGAGGCGTCGCAGGGCGTCGGGGTCGAGCAAGGGCGGGGTGGTCTCGGTGCTTGCGCAGGGGCTGGGCAGGGGCGCAGTGTCGTGCCCCGCCGTGGTCAGTACCAGGGGCGCCGACGGGGTGGCGGCGTCGGCTGTGGCGGTGTGCGCCACCAGGATCTGCTGCAACTGACCCTGCCGGAAGGGCTTGGAGAGGTAGTCGTCAAAGCCCAGATCGAGGAAGCGCTGCTCATCGCCTTCCAGGGCATTGGCGGTGACGGCAATCACCGGGGTCTCGGGTGGGGTCAGGAAGGCGAAGCGCTTGCCGCTGCCTTTGCGGAACCAGGTGAGGGCCTCGATGCCGTCCATGCCTGGCATCTGAATGTCCATCAGGATCAGGTCATAGCGTTGCTCACCCAGGCGGCGCAGTCCCTCCAGGGCCGAACTGGCCACCCGCACCTCGCAACCCAGACGCCGCAGCATCTGACCGCAGACCTCCTGGTTGACGGGGTTGTCTTCGATCACCAGAACGCGTTTGCCTCTTCCTGGTCGGGGGCCATCCTCTGCGGTCACCACCGTGGGCGACAGGCTTTGCAGCGTCTGACGCAGCTCCGCCTTGCGCAGCGGCTTGCGCAGCACGCCCTGGAAGCCTGCGTCCTGAGCGCGCTGAACCTCGTCGGCCGAGGACAGGGATGACAACAGCACCAGCTTGAGCTGCGGGTAGCGGCGGCTGCGGCGCAGGATCTCGACCATGCTCAGGCCATCGAGCTCGGGCATGTGCATGTCCACCAGCGCGAGGTCGATGTCGGCGTCGGTCTGCACATCGGTGAGCAGCAGGTCGAGTGCCTGGCGCCCGCTGGCGGCGAGGGTGACCTTCATGCCCCAGGCGGTCAGCATGTTCTCCAGCACCGTGCGGTTGGTCTCGTTGTCGTCCACCACCAGCACCTTGTAGGGGGGCAGGGGTGGCTCGCTGGCCAGGTCGTGCGCCATCTGGGTGTGGCTGATGCTCAGGGGCAGGTCGAAGCTGAACTCCGAGCCGACCCCAGGGGTGCTGACCACGCTCAGCTCGCCCCCCATGAGCTCGACCAGTTGCTTGCTGATGGGCAAACCCAGCCCGGTGCCACCATAGCGACGGGTCATGCCGCCCTGGGCCTGGACAAAGGCCTGGAAGATGCGGGGCAGGGCCTCGGCCGTGATCCCGATGCCGGTGTCACGTACCCGGAAGGTGAGCGTGAGGGTGTCCGGTGCCGGCTTTGGGCGCGCGGCGTGGGCGCCATCGGCGCTGGCGCGGCGGATGTCGATCACGACCTCGCCGTGCTCCGTGAACTTGATGGCGTTGGCCACCAGGTTGGTGAGAATTTGGCGCAGACGCAGCACGTCGCCATGCACGACCGGTGGCAGGCCGGGCTCTTCGCGGAAGCTCAATTCCAGGCCGCGTTCGTGGGCCCGCGGGGCCAGCAACTCCAGCGTGTCCTCGACCAGGGTGCGCAGCACGAAGTCGACCTTGGTCAGCTCCACATGGCCGGCTTCGATCTTGGCGAAGTCGAGGATGTCGTTGATGATCTCCAGCAGGCTTTCGCCGGACCGGTACACAGCCTGGGCAAAGCGGCGTTGCTTGTCGTTGAGCTCGGTGCCCAGCAGCAACTCGGTCATGCCCAGGATGCCGTTCATGGGCGTGCGGATTTCGTGGCTCATGTTGGCCATGAACTCGCTTTTGGCCAGGCTGGCGGTTTCAGCCTGATCGCGGGCGCGTTGCAGGTCCAGCGCCTGCTGACGCTCATCGGTCACGTCCGAGAGCAGACCGTAGATGCGTGACTCGCCACTGAGCAGGCGACGGGAGCGGGTCTTGTGGCGCATCCAGCGCAGGCCCCGCTCGGGGATGTCCAGCCGCAGCAGGGTGTCGGTGGGCTCCTGCTGGCGTTCCTGCTCTTCCTGGTGGGCCAGGGTGCAGCGGTCTTGCTGCACCACCCGGGCCCGCAGTTGCTCGGACAGGTCGGTGGCTTCGGCCGGCGACAGGCCGAGCAGCGCACGGGTCTGCGGGCTGAGGTAGAGGCAATGCGCCCGCTCTCCATCGCTGACGTACACCCCGTCGTCCATGGACTCGACGAGTTCCCGGAAGCGGCGCTCGGACTCTTCCAGGTCGGACAGGGCGCGCTGGGCCACGGTGATGTCGCGCACCAGCGAGATGAGCAGGCGCGGTCGCCCATCGCTGTGGCGCAGGGCAAAGTGACGGGCGTTGATGAAGCGGGTGTGCTGACCGTCCTGCCAGCTGAAATCGTGCTCCACGGGCTGACCGGAGGCGGAGGCTGCCTCCATGTGGGCCCGCACCCGCTGCAGCACCTCCTGCCCCATCGCATGCTGAATGGAGCGGCCCACCACCTTGTCACGCTGCAGATTGAATTCGATTTCGGCGTGTCGGTTGATGGTCACGATCTGGCCGTTGCCCGGATCGACCACAAACAGGCTCACGGGCAGGTTGGCCAGCAGGGCTTCCTGGAACGCGCGCTCCTGTTCGCGCTGGTCGTCTTGTGCCTTGCGGCGCGTGATGTCGGTGAAGATGCAGACGTACTGGCTGAGTTGTCCGTCGTCATCCAGCACCTCAAAGGCGTCGATTTCGCCCCAATAGGGTGTGGTGGCATCACCACTGCGGCGCCAGGCCTCGTAGTTCAGGCGAAAGGAGGTGCCTGCCTGCAGGAGTTGATGCAGTTGCGGCACGCTGTCGCTGTCACGCACATCGACTGACAGCAGGTCCGGCAGGGGCTGGCCGATCGTTTGGGCTTCGCGCCAACCGGTCATCGTGAGCAGGGCCGGGTTGACCCATTCCACCACGCCGTGTCGGTCCATGATGAGCACACCGTTCTTGACACGTGACGACACGAGGCTGAGGCGGCTCATTTGCTGGCGGATCAGGTCCAGCTGCTCCTGCGCCTGCAACGCCGCCTGGGTGCTCTCGCGCCAGTGCCGACGCACCCAGAGTGCGCCCGGCACCGCCAGCGCCAGAACGATCAGAATCCAGAAGTAGGGCATCACGGCTTGATCTTGAGGCTGGATGAGACAGGTGCAGGCAGGGACGCTTTGATAAATGTAGCGGCTCTGTGAATTTGTACGCCAGAGGCGAAAACCCGCTGCTGACGGTCCGTACAATCGGTCACATGCACACTGCTGGTGACCCTCCTTCCCCTGCTTCAATGCGTTCTGCCTGGCCATCTGACTGGCAGGCGCCTGCCGCTTGGGGCGCGGATGAGCAGGCCTCATTGCACCACGCGATGTCCCACGATTTGCGGGCGCCGCTGCGGGTGGTCGAGGGCTTTTCCCGCATCCTCAAAGAAGACTACGGTCCGCAACTCGACGCGCAGGCCAACCAGCACCTTGACCGTGTGCTGGCGGCGGCCGATCGGATGAACACGATGATCGATGCCCTGCTGGCGCACGCGCAACTGACGAGCGTGCCGCTGGAGCGGCAGCCGGTCGATGTCAGTGCGCTGGCCCGCGAGGTCGGGCGCGAGCAGCTGGAGGTGCTCAACGGTGCCGCCCGTGCAGAGTTGGTGGTGGCCGACGGCATGGTGGCGCAGGTCGATGCGGTTTTGTTGCGCCGTGTGCTGGAGAACCTGATCGGCAACGCGCTGAAATACAGCGAAAAGGTGGACTGCCCGCGTGTGAGCGTGGGTGTCATCTCGGAAACCGATCCCGAAGTGTTTTATGTGCGCGACAACGGCGTGGGGTTCGGCATGGCGTGTGCCGACAAGCTGTTTGGCATGTTCCAGCGCCTGCACAGTGCCCAGGAATTTCCGGGCAATGGCGTGGGTCTGGCGGCGGTCCAGCACATTGTGCGGCGCCATGGCGGCCGCATCTGGGCCGAAGCCGAGGTCGGCCAGGGCGCGTGCTTCTACTTCACGCTCGACGCTTCACGTCACCATCAGCGCCGCACCGAGCGCTGAGAGCGCGCTGACAGGGCGTTGAGGTAGGCGCTCTGACGGGGCCCGGCCCCGTCTCAGCCTCAGCCCTGGGTCTGCACGCTCACCGCGGGCATCTTGCTGCTGTAGTCCTTGGGCAGCTTCGATACGCCAGCGGCCAGCTTGCGGGCCATGTCCTTGTACAGTCCGGCCACCTTGCTGTCGGGCTCGGCCACCAGCGTGGGCTGGCCGCTGTCGGCCTGCAGGCGGATTTTCAAATCCAGCGGCATGGAGCCCAGCAGCGGCACGTGGAACTCCTCGGCCATGCGCACGCCTCCGTCCTGGCCGAAGATGTGCTCTTCGTGGCCACAGTTCGGGCAGCAGAACACGGCCATGTTCTCGACCACGCCCAGCACTGGCACCGACACCTTCTCGAACATCTGCAGGCCCTTGCGGGCGTCCAGCAGGGCGATGTCCTGCGGGGTGGTGACGATGACGGCGGCGGTCAGCGGCGCGCGCTGGCTGATGCTCAGGTGGATGTCGCCCGTGCCCGGCGGCATGTCGACCACGAGGTAGTCCAGCGGTTGGCCCGGCTCACCCCAGTTGGTCAGGCGCAGCAATTGGTCGAAGGCCTGGCTGGCCATCGGGCCACGCCAGATGGTGGCCGCCTGGTTTTCCACCAGCAGGCCGATCGACATCATCTGCAAGCCGTGGTTGACCGGCGGCGTGATGGTCTTGCCATCGGGGCTGGGCGGCTTGCCCTGAATGCCCAGCATCAGCGGTTGGCTGGGGCCGTAGATGTCGGCGTCGAGCATGCCCACGCGGGCGCCTTCGGCCGCCAGGGCCAGCGCCAGGTTGACGGCCGTGGTGCTCTTGCCCACACCGCCCTTGCCCGAGGCCACGGCGATCACGTTCTTGACGCCCGGCAGCAGGGCCTGACCGCGCGAGGCCGCGTGCGTGAGCATCTGGGTGGACCAGGCCACATCCACGCTGGCGATGCCGTCCACGGCTTTCAGCGCGGCTTCAACCAGGGCGGTGTAGGCGGGCCACTGTGAGCGGGCCGGGTAGCCCAGCGCGATCTCGACGCGGGCCAAGCCGTTGTGCACGGTGAGGGACTTGAGGTGGCGCGTGCTCACCCAGTCCTGGCCGGTCAAGGGGTCGATGACGCTGCGCAGGGCGTCGAGGGCGGCGGCTTCGAGAGTCGTGGGGGTGCTCATTCCAAGGGGCTTGTCATTCTTTTGAGACGGGCAGTCTAGCGCGCCCTAAAATTACCGGTTACCCCCGATTGCCAACAGGGACTTCGGTCTTGACTGACCGGGCTCCCTCGTTCACCTGATTCCCACCATGCCACGCCAGCTCTTCGTCACCACCGCGCTGCCCTACGCCAACGGCCACTTTCACATCGGCCACATCATGGAGTACATCCAGGCCGACATCTGGGTGCGTTTCCAGCGCATGCAGGGCCACCAGGTGCACTTCGTGGGCGCCGACGACGCGCACGGCGCGCCCATCATGATCGCGGCCCAAAAGGTCGGCAAGACACCGCAGCAGTTCGTGGCCGACATCGCCGCGGGCCGCAAGCCGTATCTGGATGGCTTTCACATCAGCTTCGACCACTGGTCGTCGACCGACAGCCCTGAAAACCACGAACTGGCGCAGAGCATCTACCGCGCCCTCAAGGCCGAAGGCCTGATCACCGTGCGCCCGGTCGAGCAGATGTTCGACCCGGAAAAGGGCATGTTCCTGGCCGACCGGTTTGTGAAGGGCGAGTGCCCCAAGTGCGGCGCGAAAGACCAGTACGGGGACTCGTGCGAAGTGTGCGGCGCCGTGTACGCGCCCACCGAACTGAAGAACCCGGTCTCGGCGCTGAGCGGTGCCACGCCCGTGCTCAAGACCTCGGACCATTACTTCTTCAAGCTGTCCGATCCGCGCTGCTTTGACTTTTTGCAAAGCTGGACGCAGGACGGCAAGCTGCAACCCGGTGTGGCCAAGAAGATCAAGGAGTGGTTCACCAAGGACGAGAACGGCGAGGGCGGTCTGGGCGACTGGGACATCAGCCGTGACGCACCGTACTTCGGCATCGAGATCCCCGACGCGCCGGGCAAGTACTTCTATGTGTGGCTGGACGCGCCGATTGGCTACCTGGCCTCTCTCAAGAGCTATTTCTCGGCCGGCGGCCCGCAGGCCAAGTATGGCGAGACCCGCTCGTTCGACGAGTTCATGGCCGACCCGGAGGTGGAGCAGGTCCACTTCATCGGCAAGGACATCACCTACTTCCACACCCTGTTCTGGCCTGCGATGCTGAAGTTCAGCGGTCGAAAGTTGCCCAATCAGGTGAACGTGCACGGCTTCATGACCGTGAACAACGGCGAGAAGATGTCCAAGAGCCGGGGCACCGGTCTGGACCCGCTCAAGTACCTGAGCATCGGCATGAACCCCGAATGGCTGCGTTACTACATTGCCGCCAAGCTCAACGCCAGCGTGGAAGATGTCGACTTCAACCGCGACGACTTCACCGCGCGCGTCAACAGCGATCTGGTTGGCAAGTTCATCAACATCGCCAGCCGTGCCGCCGGCTTCCTGAGCAAGCGCTTTGGCGGCCAGTTGACCGCTGCGCTGGGTGCCGATGGTCAGTCCTTGCTGGGTACCCTGCAGGCCGGCCGCACCGTCATCGCCGAGCATTACGAACAGCGCGAGCTGGGCAAGGTGCTGCGCGAGATCATGCTGCTGGCCGACCGCGTCAACGAGTTTGTGGACGCCAACAAGCCCTGGGAGCTGGCCAAGCAAGAGGGGCAGGACGCCCGCCTGCAAGAGGTCTGCACCGTCTGCATCGAAGCCTTCCGTCTGCTCAGCATCTACCTCAAGCCGGTGTTGCCCGCGCTGGTGACCAATGTGGAAGCCTTTCTGCAGGTGCAGCCGCTGCTCATGGGCGATGCGGAACGCCTGTTGGGCGCCCACACCATCGGCACCTACCAGCACCTGATGCAGCGCGTGGACCCCAAGATGCTGGACGCGTTGTTCGAACCCAAGCCCGAAGAGGCGCCGGTGGTCGAGGCCGTGCAACCGGGTGGGGAGGACATTGCGCCCACCATCACCATCGACGACTTCGTCAAGGTGGACCTGCGCATTGCCAAGATCGTCAACGCCGAGCAGGTCGAGGGCAGCACCAAGCTGCTGCGCCTGACGCTGGACGCCGGCGAAGGCCGCCTGCGTAACGTGTTCAGCGGCATCAAGGAGGCCTACCAGCCCGAACAGCTGATTGGCAAGCTCACCGTGCTGGTGGCCAACCTGGCGCCGCGCAAGATGAAGTTCGGCATCAGCGAAGGCATGGTGCTGGCAGCCTCGCACGCCGACGAGAAGGCCAACCCGGGCGTGTACGTGCTCGAACCTTTCCCGGGAGCTGAGCCGGGCATGCGCATCCGCTGAAGCCGCTCACCAGGGCGCTTTGACGCCTCGCCAGTCGTGCAAAGCGCGGTTGGCTTGGCGACGCAGCTCGCGACGGCGGCCATGCAGCCAATCCTGGGCCCAACGGGCACGGGCATCGTCTCGGGCGGCCTGGGCGTACCAGCTTTCGGCCACGGCATTGTCCTGAATGCGCCCCATCGCATCGAGGGCCACCTTCAGGGCTTTTCCATGCGCCTGATGCCGCTTGGGCTTCCAGGCGGGCGCGAACAGGTCGGCCATCAGGCGCAGGCGCTTGGCGCGCTTGCGTAGGGTGTGCAGTTCTACCTCTGACAGCTTGCTGGCGTGTTGCGCCGCCTCTCGGCAGCGTGTTCGCCATGCGCCCAGGCGTTTCACCAACCAGGGGCGGTAGGGCTGTTGGGCCTCGGCGTTGTCCCCCGGCGGGTGGAGCAAGGCCGCCAGCAGGTCCAGGCACAGCGTGGTGGCCGTCCCCGAGCGTGCCAGCGCGACCACCGCCTCATCATGGGTGGCGGACATGTCTGGGTAGGGCAGCGGCAGATCCGGCCCGCCCTTGCGCACGATCTTGGCGGGCAATCCGGCCAGCGCCTGCGCATCGCGCCACAGACCCAGTTGGGCATAGAGCGCATCAGCATGTGCCAAGGCAGCATGCGGGAAGGGCAGTGCGCTAGGCCGCAGCAAGCGTCCCAGCGCCCGCAGGCGGCGCAAGCCCAGTCGCCACTGGTAGCCGGTTTGTTCGATCTGGGCGGGGCCGGTGCCCAGCTCGCTCATGTTGGCGCTGATCTGCTCCAGGCAGCTTTCCAGCGCGGCACGCCAGGCTTGGTCCAGCGTGCTGTCAGGCTGAAGCCGGGCCGGGCGGGCCAGCACGGCGTGCTCGCTGTTCGCTTCGTTGGTGTCGGTGAGGGGCTGGGACGCGAGGGCGGCTACACGCGCCAGGCGGTCGCCCCGGTGGGCCTTGGTCTGGGTGTCCAGCCACACGCCGTGGCGCTTCACCCAGTCGCGGCTGGCTTCGATCACGGCCATCGGGTGGCCGGAAATGGACTCGATCTCCAGTTCGCGCACCGGCACGTTGAAATTGCCCGCATGGATATGACCCAGGTCGAGGGCCAGCTCCACCACGCCTTCGTACGGCGTGCCCGCGCCCACGGTTACCCGGGCGCGATGGCGGGTGATGTCGGTGCAGTACAGCTCGATCAAACCCGTGGCGCTGCCGCTGGGGTCTTGTGCCGGGTCCCAGCCCAGCACGGTGCGCAAGGCCGCTTCCGCTGGCGTGCCCAGGTGGCGGGACAGGTCAGCCACCACCGGCTGTTTGGCTTTGGGTGCCTTGGCCGGCTGGTTGTCTTCCAGCCGCATCATCGTGTTGCTGCCGCCTGCCTTCAGGGTCTGTACCCACTGGCGGCCTTCCTGGCGAACCCGCAGGGCCATGTGGGCGTGAGCCAGCGCGCGCTCGGGCGTATCGAAATAAGCCGCCCGCAAACGCAAGGGCTGGTGCTGGCCGCCATCGAGGGCGGTGAGCTCGGCCTGCACCGCACTCAGTGCCAAGGCCGGGATCTGGAATTTCAGTTCGATTTCCTGCATGGCTGGCATTGTCCCGCGCTTCATCGACCCCGCATGAGGCGATGTCGTCAGAGATTTTTGAGTGATTTCCCGCAAGCCCGATAAAATGGCAGGCTTGATACCCCTTAGCAGGACCACACCATGCCCCTTTTCTGGAAGCCTTACAAGTCCGACGCGACCCAGTTCATCGACAGCCTCAAGCAGCGCGACCCGCAGCTTGAAGAGCGTCAGCGTCAGGGCCGCTTCCTGCTGTGGGATCGCGCCCCGGTCGATCTGGACACGCAAAAGGCCCAGCGCGAAGCCCGCGTGGACCAGAAGCCCTACGTCTACCAGACCAAGGGCTGAAGCGGCTGACGGCAGGCCACGCACAGGCTGACCGGTGACACACGAAGCCCAGAGCGCCCCTGAGGGCGGGATGTCGGTGCCGGGCCTGGATGCCCAGGGCCTGCCCCTGGTGGTCGATCAGGTCGCCTTGGCGCGGCTGTATGGCGAGCCTTTGTTCGCCATGCCCACCGACCTCTACATCCCGCCCGATGCCCTCGAGATCTTCCTCGAAACCTTCGAGGGGCCGCTCGACTTGCTGCTCTACCTGATCCGCAAGCAGAACTTCAACATCCTCGACATCCCGCTGGCCGACGTCACGCGCCAGTACCTGGCCTACGTCGATCAGATCCGCAAGCACAACCTCGAACTCGCCTCCGAGTACCTGCTGATGGCGGCGATGCTCATCGAGATCAAGTCGCGCATGCTGCTGCCGCCCAAGAAGGTGGAGGGCGCCGACGAGGCCGAAGACCCGCGTGCCGAACTGGTGCGCCGCCTCATCGAGTACGAGCGCATGAAGCTGGCCGCAGCCGGACTCGATCAGCTGCCCGTGCTGGGACGCGACTTCCTGCGGGTCGAGGTGCACAGCGACCCCTCGCTGAACGTGCGTCACCCTGACGTCAATGTGGCCGATCTGCGCGAAGCCTGGCTGGACATCCTTCAGCGTGCCAAGCTGCACACCCATCACACCATCTCCCGCGAAGAGCTCTCGGTGCGTGAGCACATGTCCATGGTGCTGCGAACTCTGCAAGGCAAGCGCTTCGTCGAGTTCGAGCAGTTGTTCGATGTGACCCGTGGCACGCCCGTGCTGGTCGTCACCTTCATCGCCATGCTGGAGCTGGCCAAAGAGTGCCTGCTCGAGATCACGCAGGCCGAGGCCTTTGCGCCCATCTACGTGCGGCTCGCCTACGAGCCGGCCTAGAATCCCGTCACCCTTTTGCATGGGGCCTGTTGCCCAGGTCCCCCTTCAAGATGACCGCTGCTGCCCCCGTTTCCCGCAAGCCCATGAACCTGCATCGCCTGCGCGAAATGCACGCCCAGGGCGAGAAGATCACCATGCTGACCGCCTACGACGCGACCTTTGCGCGCCTGGTGGACGAGGCCGGTGTGGACTGCATCCTGGTGGGGGACTCGCTGGGCATGATCGTGCAGGGCCATGGCAGCACGGTGCCCGTGTCGCTGGACGAGATGGTCTATCACACGCGCTGTGTGGCCCGTGGCAACCAGACCGCCTGGGTGGTGAGCGATCTGCCTTTTGGCAGCTACCAGGAAAGCCGTGAACAAGCACTGCGCTCCTGCGTGGCCCTGATGCAGGCCGGTGCCCACATGATCAAGCTCGAAGGTGGTGGCTGGACCACCGAGGTCGTGCACTTCCTGACCGAGCGCGGCATTCCCGTGTGCGGCCACCTGGGTCTGACCCCGCAGAGCGTGCACGCGCTGGGCGGCTACCGCATCCAGGGTCGTGACGAGGCGGGCGCCGCCACCTTGCGCAAGCACGCGGCCGAACTGGCCCAGGCCGGCGCGGCCATGACCGTGTTGGAGCTGATGCCCTCGGCCGTGGCCCGTCAGGTGCAAGACGAGAGCCCCGGCATGATGATCATCGGCATTGGTGCTGGCGGCGGGACGGCCGGGCAGGTGCTGGTGCTGCACGACATGCTCAACATCACGCGCGGCAAGCTGCCGCGTTTTGTGCGCAACTTCGCCGCCGAGGGGGGATCGGCCGACGACGCCATCCGCCGCTACGTGGCCGCCGTCAAGGACGGCAGCTTCCCCGACGAAACCCTGCACGCTTACTGAGCTCACTGAGCTGACCGAGACTGGCGATTCCCATGAAGACGATCCACACCCTGGCCGAGTTGCGTGCCGAACTGGCCCAGGCGCCCGCTGCCCCCGCTTTCGTGCCCACCATGGGCAATCTGCATGACGGCCACCTGGCCTTGATCCGCCAGGCCCGCGAACTGGTGGGCGATTCGGGCAGCCCGGTGGTGGCCAGCATTTTCGTCAACCGCCTGCAGTTCGGCCCCAACGAAGACTTCGACACCTACCCGCGCACCCTCGAGCGCGATGCCAAGCTGCTGGCCGAGGCCGGTTGCGACATCCTCTTCGCCCCGTCCGAGGCCGAGCTGTACCCGCAGCCGCAAGGCTACAAGGTGGTGCCGCCCTCCGAGCTGTCTGACATCCTCGAAGGCGCCTTCCGCCCGGGCTTTTTCACCGGCGTTTGCACGGTGGTGCACAAGCTCTTCAACATCGTGCAGCCCCGCATCGCGGTATTCGGCAAGAAGGACTACCAGCAGCTCATGGTCTTGCGCAACATGGTGGCGCAGATGGGTTTGCCGATTGACGTACAGGGCGGCGAAACCTTGCGCGCCGCCGACGGCCTGGCGCTGTCGTCGCGCAATGGTTACCTGTCTGAGGCAGAGCGCGCTGAGGCGGTGCAACTCATCAACACGCTGCGCACCGTCAAGGCGCAGGTCGGGGCGGCCCGTTCCGGACAGCAGCTGGACCAGGCGGCCATCGGCCGCATCGAAACCAAGGCCGCGGCGGCCCTCAACGAACGCGGCTGGCAGACCGACTACGTCATGGTGCGCCGTCAGCGTGACCTGATGCTGCCCACGGATGTCGAGCTGGCTCAGGGCGAACCGCTGGTGTGCCTGGTGGCCTCGCGTCTGGGCAAGACGCGTCTGATCGACAACCTGGAGCTGTGAGTCAGCGCGCATCGGGATGATGCGCAAAGCGGGTCTGGTTCTTGCTGAAGGTTCAGGGTGTTCCCTAACCTGGTAGTACCCGATGACTCGCCTCTTTCAACGACTTGGCGCGACGGGCATGGCGGGCGCCGCCATGCTGTCGACGCATGGATGGGCTCTGGCCGAGGCCGTGACACCCACGGCTCCTGGCCCTTTTGTCGTCCCGATGACCCAGCTGGATGCGGGCAACACCGCCTGGCTGATGACCTCGGCCGTGCTGGTGCTGCTGATGAGCATCCCGGGGCTGGCGCTGTTCTATGCGGGCATGGTCCGCAAGAAGAACATCCTGGCCACGATGGCGCAGACCCTGGCCGTGTGCGCCCTGGTCAGCGTGCTGTGGTGGACGGTGGGTTACAGCCTGGCCTTCATGCCGGGCAACGAGTTCATCGGCAGCCTCAAGGGCGCCTTCCTGGACCATCTGGTGATGGACATCCGCTCGGGTGAGGTGTCGGTGCACTCGCTGGTGCCCACGGTGCCCGAGGCCGTGTTCGTGATGTTCCAGATGACCTTCGCGATCATCACGCCGGCCCTGATCACGGGCGCCTTTGCGGAGCGCATGAAGTTCTCGGCCCTGCTGTGGTTCATGGCCCTGTGGTCTGTGCTGGTGTACGCGCCGGTGGCCCACTGGGTGTGGGAGCCGGGCGGCTGGCTGGCGCAGATGGGCGCGCTGGACTTTGCCGGTGGCACTGTGGTGCACATCAATGCCGGTATCGCCGGGCTGGTGTGTGCGTGGATGCTGGGACGTCGCATCGGCTTTGGGCAAACCGCGCTGATGCCGGCCAACCTGGGCTACACCATGATCGGCGCCTGCCTGCTGTGGGTGGGCTGGATGGGCTTCAATGGTGGCTCGGCCGGTGCGGCCGATGGGCGCGCGGGCATGGCCATCCTGGTCACCCAGTTGGCGGCGGCTGCGGCGGCCTTGAGCTGGATGCTGGCCGAGTGGCTGGTGCGGGGCACGCCCACCCTGTTGGGCCTGTGCAGTGGCGCGGTGGCGGGTTTGGTGGCCATCACGCCGGCTTCGGGGTTTGTCGGCCCACAGTCGGCCATCGTCATGGGCGTGCTTGCCGGCGTGGGCTGCTACTGGGGCGCCACGGGCCTCAAGCGCTGGCTGGGCGCTGATGACTCGCTCGACGTGTTCGGCGTGCACGGCGTGGGCGGCATCATCGGCGCGGTCCTGACGGGCGTGCTGGCGGCGCCGGCCATCGGCGGCGTGAGTGGCTCGGTGGCGGTGCAACTGGCGGGTGTAGCAGGCACGGTGGTCTACAGCGGGCTGGTAACCGCGGCCATCCTGTGGGTGGTGGACCGCGTGGTCGGTTTGCGTGTGACGGCCCAGGCCGAACGCGACGGGCTGGATCTCAGCCAGCACGGTGAGCGGGTCGAGTGATCATCGCGCCCTTCGGGGTGTTTGCACCGTGTGGGTCTCAGGAGAACAAGATGCTGGACAGTGAAAAGTTTGCCATCGCCGCGCACCTGCATGTGGTGCTGCGCCGGATCAACGGCCGGGTGACCGATGTGGAGTGGCTGATCCACAGTCCGGAGTACGCCCGCGAGGTCATCCGGGTGGCCCGCACCGAAGACCATCCGGAGCTGCTCAGGCTGGCCGACAAGCTGGAGGCCGCGGTGTTGCCACCGGTGCCAGCGCCCAAGCCTGAGCGGCGTGCGGCGCCTCCTGCGGCCACCTCCCGAGAGGCAAGTGACTTTGGCACCTCCCGCTTTGCCTCATCGGACTTCGATCCGGTGGTGCCACGCCAGCGCTATGTGGGCACCTTGCGTTGAGGGGGGGGCGGGCTCACAGGGTGAGCAGGAAGTCGACGACGTCTTGTTCGACGCGCGAGCGGCGCATCGGCGGCAGGCTCTGCCAGATGCGGCGGCCGTAAGGCTTGTCGATCAGGCGGGTGTCGCAGATCATCAGCACGCCACGGTCCGTCTCGCTGCGAATGAGGCGGCCGGCGCCCTGCTTGAGCGCGATGATGGCCTGCGGCACCTGGTGACTCATGAAGGGGTTGCCGCCCGCCTTGGCGAGCAACTCCAGGCGCTTGGCCAGCACAGGGTCGTCTGGCGGTGCAAAGGGCAGCTTGTCGATCACCACCAGGGTGAGGGCATCGCCCTTGACGTCAATGCCTTCCCAGAAGCTGTGGCTGCCCACCAGCACGGCGTTGCCGGCGCGACGGAAATCTTCCAGCAGGGTGGGGCGGGGTGCATCGCCTTGCTGCAGCACGGGGAAGGGGTCACCGGCGTCGCCAAAGATCTGCTTCAGGCGCTCGGCGGCCTTGGCCACGGCACGCAAGCTGGTGCACAGCACAAAGGCGCGGCCCCGGTTGGCGCGGATCAGCGGCAGGGCCGCGTCCACCACCGCATCGGTGTGCCCCGGATCGGAGGGCTGCGGCACGTTGCGGGGCACGTACAGCATGGCCTGCGCCGGGTAGTCGTAGGGGCTGGACCAGGACTGGCACGCGGCATCTTCCAGGCCGAGGGCGTGGGTGAAGTGGCTGAAGTCGTTCTTCACGGCCAGCGTGGCCGAGGTGAAGATCCAGGCCTTGCGGGGCGGCGGGGCGATGCTGCCGGTCTCGGCCGCGACCTTGGCACCCGCCAGGGTCTCTCGCGTGCCGGTGGCGCCCGCTTCATCGCCACCCGCCAGCAGCGCCTGCAGGTCATCGACTGCATCGTCGTCGGCCGGGCTGGCCGGACGCAGCGGAGCCACCGCGTCGACATCACCGAAGGCGTCCATCATGGCCGCCTCGTCGTCATCGAGGGCGTGTCGCACGATCTCCTCGTCTTCGTCCACCTCTTCGTCAGGCGCGATCTCGGCTTCACCCAGGCCCAGGCGCTGGCGGCGGAACACCTCGGCCACCGAAATGGGCGTGCGGTGCAGTTGCACACCGTGCGAGCTCACGTCGATCCAGCAGAGCTCGGGCTCGCCCTCTCGCTCGGGGGCACCCCAGGCGCTCAGGCGTTGCATCAGCTCGTTGGCGCGGCGGTGCAACTGGGCCAGATCGGGCGAGCGCTCGGCCTGGCTGTCGAGCACATCGCGCACGTGGGCCAGCGCCTCTTTCAGATTGCTCAGGGCCGGCCACAGTGGGTGGTCCAGTCCAAGCTGAGCTTGCGACAGGCGTTGCAGTTGCTGACCGAAACACAGGCGCAGATCGCGCGCGGCACGGTCGAGCGGGGCCAGCACATCGTTCCAGTTCGCGCCGTCGCGCGCCTGTGCCTGCCCGGTGGCCAGCGTGTCGCGCACCAGGTCGAGGAACTGCAAGGTCGAGATCGAGTCGCCGAAGAACAGCGTGGCCGTGTCCGGCAACTGGTGGGCTTCGTCGAAGATGATGGTCTGGGCGTTGGGCAGCAGCTCGGGCACGCCCTCTTCGCGCAGCATCAGGTCGGCAAAGAAGAGGTGGTGGTTGACCACAACCACGTCGGCGTCCTGCGCCTCGCGGCGGGCCTTGACGACGAAGCACTCGCTGTAGCGCGGGCAGTCGCTGCCCAGGCAGTTCTCGCGGGTGGAGGTGACGCGCGCCCAGATGGTGGCGTGTTCGGGCACCGTGGGGCACTCGGCCTTGTCGCCGGTGGGGCTGCGGTGGATGAAGCTGTTGATCAGGCCCAGGTCGCGCACCTCCTGGCGGCTGCCCAGCAGGGTGGCGTCCTGGTTGGTACGGTCCAGGTGATACCAGCACAGGTAGTTGCTACGTCCCTTGAGCAAGGCCACCTTGATGGGCACGGCCAGCGCGTCGCGCACGGCGGGCAGGTCGCGGTGAAAGAGCTGGTCTTGCAGGGCCTTGGTGCCGGTGGAGACGATGACCTTGCCGCCTTCCAGCAAGGCGGGCACCAGGTAGGCCGCCGTCTTGCCCACGCCGGTGCCGGCCTCCAGCACCACGGTGCTGGCTTCGCGGATGGCCGTCTGGATGGCCTGGGACATCTCGATCTGCTCGGTCCGCACGCAATAGCCGTCGAAGGCGCGGGCGAGCGGGCCGGATTCAGAGAAGAGGGTGGGCAGGTCCATGTGGGGGGGGCATTCAGCGCGGTGAGCCGCTATTGTCCACGCTGCCCGGCCCGGGTGGGCTCACCCCATGGGGTGAAGGGGGCTTCTTCAGGGGCTGCTGCGCACGACGCGAGCCTGCAGTGCACTGTCCAGGATCTCGATGCAGGCACGCCGGTGCGCCTGCTCGGTGCGATCGCTGCCGGCGCTGGTCTGCAGTTGTCGCCGCAGCGACTCGGCCTCCAGGCGCACGATGGCACGGGCATCGGCACGCCCACCGCCGCTGCGCAGCACGCTGGCCGCCAGCCGGCTGACATGTTCGCGCTGCAGGTTACGCTGCCACGACGCCGTCGCCGGATGGGCGTGGCGATGTGTGGGACCCCAGACGGCCTGACGCAGCCCCTGGTGCAGCTCGGCCACACTCAAAGGCCGCGCTTCGCGGTCGCGCACCTTGTCGGCGTTGTCCAGCAGGCGCTCGGCCAGCGTGTCGGACATCAGGTGATTGAGCACGGCGCGTTGCAGGCTCAGCAACTGCTCGGCTACCGAGAAGTCGGTGCCGCTGGCATCGTCGCGCTCCAGGTAATCGGGCGCCAGCCGTCGCAGCAGGGCTGGCGGCAGCGCCACCGCCTGGTCCGACAGGAAATCACTCAGCAGCACTTGCAAGGCCTCGCGCTGGTCGGCAGCAGGCAAAGGCTCCAGCAGGTCACGGCCGCTGCCGGGGGCATCGCGGCGGGTGATCACGCCGCCTACCTGTCGCATCAGCGTCTGGCTGGTGCGCGCCAGATCCCGCAGACCATAGCTGACGCTGCGACGCAACAAGGTGGCGTCATCTTGCGGGGTCAGCGCCCGTGTGGCCTGGCGTGCCAGCAGGTCCCGCACGATGGCCAAGCGGGTGCGTGCGAAGGCCACCGGGTCGCGCCCCAGGTCGAAGGTCAAGGCCTGCGGGTCCAGACCGCCGCTGTTGTCTTCATCGGTGCCATACGCCAGCGCTTCGGCCATGGCCGGCTCGGCGCTGCGCTGGGCCTGGGTCTTCAGTGCCTTCGCCGCCTGGGCCGGGTCCTCGGGCAGATCGCCGTAGCCGTAGGCAATGGCCCAGAAGTCATACGGCCCCAGCGTGGTCTGAAACGGGGCTCCCGCCGATTGGCCCGGCGCGGGCAGGTTGATGGGCGAGTACTCCATCACCGAGGCGCTGATACCGTGCTCGGTGGTGAGCAGCGGGTGCGTCAACTCCTGAGCCGTGCGCCAGCGCGAGGCGCGGAAGTTGTGACGCAGGCCCAGCGTGTGACCCACCTCGTGCATGGTGGTGTCCTTCAGATAGGCCAGCACGAAGTCGCGCACCTGCGGGCTGTCAGGGTCCAGCACGCCTTGGGCGGCCAGCACATCCAGACCCAGGGTCAGTTGCTCGGCTGCGAAGTCGCCATGGTTGCAAAGCTCGGTGTGTTCTGGGCCGGCGTGGTCCGCTGGCGCAGGGGGACCATTCAACACCTGGCTGCGCACCGTGCGAATGCTCCGCGACGACAGGCTCTCCAACGCGATGTCTGCCCCCAGGATCTCCCCGGTGCGTGGATCCACATGCGAGGGGCCGATGGCGCCAAAGCGCGGCTGTGCATTGGTCATCCAGCGGATGGAGGCCTGGCCCGTGGCCAAGGTGTCGATGGCCTGACCGGGCGCAGGTGTGCGCACCTCAATGGCATCACGGTAGCCAATGGCCTCGAACGCCTGATTCCAGGCAAGCACCCCGGCCGTGATCGTGGCCCGGTAGGCTTCGGGAATGCTGGGGTCGAGCCAGAACACAATGGGCTGGACCGGAGGCGACAGACGGGCGCTGGGGTCCTGCTTGCTCAGGCGCCAGCGGTTGATGAAGTGCTGCCTCGGCGTGCGGGCCAGGTCATCCGTGAAGTCGGTGACGGTGGTGGCGAAGTAGCCCACCCGTGCATCGGCCGGGCGTGGACGCATGGGCTGCTCGGGCAGCGCCGACAGCGTGTAATGCACGGTGAGGAACAGGCTGCGCGGGTCGGGCACGGCCTGAGGCGTGCTCGGGCTGGCCGCTCCTGCCGCGCCAGGCGTGGACGCAGCCAGGTTGGCGGTGGCAAAGTGCTGGGCCACTTCGAAGACCACGTTGTGCGGGGTGGCGCGTGCGCTCAGCACGGTCGAATTGCGTGCATCCAGGCTGTAGCCCTGCCGGTACGTGCGCTGCAACTGCATGCCCAAGCCCAGCATGTCGCTCAGCAACATCGGGGTCAGGTCGATCAGCACCGCGCCGCTCTGGGGGTGTGGGGCGCTGGCCAGTGGCGCGCTGCCCATCAGACTCGGTGAGAACGCGGCGTCCACGGCGCGCGCCTGAGGCGTGCCCACCTGTGCGGTGTAGGCCGCATTCACCGCCAGCCATTGAACCTGCTTGTGAACCTGACGGAACGTGACCCACTGCGGACGCCCCACCTGGGCCCAGCGGCTTTGCATCAAGCCCCCAAACAAGCCACCCTCACCGATGCCAGAGGCCAGCTTGGGTGAGAAGAACAGCGGCTTGTCGAACGTCTTCGCACTCAGCTCCAGCCAGACCTTGTCATCCTTGCGCCACAGCGGCAGCAAACCGTCCTGACGTTGTGCGCCCTGAATCACGCTGTTGAACGCCGGGGCGGCCGCTGGCGTGGGGGTGGGTGGGGAGGCAGGCTGGGCGACCGGTGGGGCTGCGACCGACGACCCGGCCGTCGGGGGCGCTGTCGGCGTCACGCTGGCCGTTTCACCCGCGGATGTGCGTGGCGTGGGCGCGCCCGCAGGGGTGCTGCAGCCTGCCAGCGTGCCCAGCAGCAGTGCGCCGGTGGTGAGGGACAACAGCGTGTGGTGGCGTGACGGGCCACCGACGAACAAGGGCGCAAGGCGAAAGATCATCGCGAAACCATAACACCGACCATGGCGTTGGCGCGCCATGAAAAAACCCGGCTCATGCAAGGCGCACAAGCCGGGTCTTCGTGTGAGGCACGGGGGCCTCGGGGTGATCAGCGCAGCGGCTTACTCAACGGGGTGGGGCAGCCATTCCTTGAGGAACGCCAGTTGCGGGAAGTCCATCACCGCCAGCGGGCCAAAGGCCACAATGATCACGCCCACCGACATCACCGCCAGCGGCAGGATCCAGCGCTCATAGCGACGGTAGAAGCCCAGGTGACGCACTTCCTGGTCGGCCGTGGTGACCTCTTCCTCACCGATCACCTGACGGGTCAGCAACTGGTTGATGGCCACGGGAGGCAGCAGATAGCCCAGCTCGAACGCCACCAGCACCATCATCCAGAAGTGCACCGGGTCAATGTTGTTGGCGTAGGCAATCGGGGCCAGCGTGCCGGACACCAGCACGACCGCGCCGAACGGATCCATGAACATGCCCAGAACCACCTTGGTGACCACCAGGAAGGCCATGGCGGTCCAGTGGCTCTCGAACACCTTGGGGAAATAGCCCATGAGCTCCGAGCGCTCGATCACGCCACCCATCGCCAGCGACAGCGTCATCAGGCTCAACAGCGCACCGATGTGGCCGATGGTTTCATTGGTGGCAAAGCGGATGGACTTCTCGACCCCAACCTGACGATGGCTGGCGTAGTCCGGCGTCAGCTCGGCCTTGCCCTTGTTGGTCAGCTTGTCGAAGATCAGGATGATCAGCAGCATCACCGGCATGATGGTCGGTGCCGTGATTTCGTTGAGCTTGGTGTCGAGCGCGAACTCGTAAATCAGGATCACGCCCACCACCACCGCCAGATAAGGCAGCAGCGGGACCAGCTGACGCAGCATGCCGGGAATGGCCACGCGAGGCGACTCGATGCTGGCGCGTTGCTCACGCAGGAGCTGCGAGGCCAGGAAGAACAGCGTGGAGGTCACCAGGAAGACATAGAAGCCCCAGTGGTACAGGCTGTTGGTCGTCACCTGCTTGTTCAGCGCAGCGATCATCACCACCAACAGGCAGGGACGCAGCACCACACCCAGCGAGCCCGACATGGCCGTGGCTGCCAGCGCAAACTGACGTGAACCACCCGAAGCGCGCACCTCGTGGTAAATGATGCCGCCCGCGGCGATCACGAAGATCCCGGATGCGCCGGTGTAGGCCGTGGCCACCGAGGCGCCCAGCAGGATCAGGTAGGTCAACAGTTGCGGTGACAGGCTCCACGGACGCAGCACATTCATCAACAGGTCGACGATGCGGCTTTGCTTGAGCAACATGCCGGCCCAGATGAACAAGCCCAGGTTCATGAAGATACCAGGCAGCTCCATCAACTGGTTGATGTAGATGGCCAGGCCGGCATGGTGACCGTTGATCACGAAGTACAAGCCCGCGATCGTGGCCATGCTCGAGTACAGCGGGATGGACCACAGTGCGGTCGACCAGGTGCCTTCACCAAAGGTGGACTGCACCGGGAAGAACACGCGCTTGAGGTTGATCAGCAGCAGCAGCGTGAACAGCGTGATCCAGATGTAATGCAGCGCCGGGTGCTCCACCGGCAAACCCGAGTCCTGAAGGATCTGCAGATAGCGAACGCACGAAAACAGCAGGAAGGCGCTGGAAATGCTCTGAGTGACCGATTGCACCCAGTAGTCGCGTGTGTAGTGACCAGGGCGAATGCCGATGTGGTGGAAACCCAGCGTGGTGGTGGTCGCCGCGATGGCGACCATCAACAGCAGGATCAACGAGCGGTTCTCGGTGCCAGCCTGAAACAGCACAAAGAAGCTGGTTTCGATCGTGCGGTAGACCTTGACCTGAGTCGTCTGGTGGTCCAGCACCTTGTTGTACAGATCGTGTTTGGCGCGGCAAATGGCCAAGGCTTGCTCAACCGAGTTGCGCAGCATGACCGGGTCCACGGCAGCGGGCTTGCCGCCAAACAGATCATCAATGTCATCACCCGAGGAGGCGGGGGCGGCCGCCTGACGTGCCACCTCGGCGTCAACGTTGACGTTCAGATTGCAGTCCGGTTTGGTGGGCTCGGCCCGAAGCATGAAGTACTGGACGTGCGCAGCAGGGTCGCCAAACAGCGATTCGCCGAACTTGAGCAACTGGCCATGAACCATTTCACCGGTGCCGATGATCAGAGTCAGCAGCAACATGATGAAAACAGGCAGGCTGGAGAACCATTCCAGGATGGTTCGGCCCATCAGGGTGCGTGAGGAGGGTGTGTGCATGAGTTACTCGGGCGACAGGGGAGTCGGAGGGGGGATTCAGGGCACAGGCTGGCGATGCAGCACCGTGCCGAGGTTCATTTCCAGTCTTCTTCAGACTTGGTTGTGCACTCCGGGTCGGCCGGGTTCACGTTGCAGCGGATCTTCTTGATCACCTTCAGGCCGCGCTTGTCGTACAGGCCTTTCTGGGCGATGTCGATGCGGGATTCGCGCAGCATCAGGGTGTACTTGTAGGAGTTCTCGGCGCTCAGATCCATCCAGGTGGCGGGCGGGATGCCGGCATCGGCCTGCTTGATCAACTGCATGGCCCGGTCGAACTGGCTGCTCCAGTACTCGCGTGACTTCACGCCGAACCCATCCGGAAACTTCGTCCGGTTGATCACCATCTGGTAGGTCAGGATCATGATCGGAAAGCGTGTGATCGCACCGTTCTTGCCGATGCCCTTGGCCAGCTCCAGCGGCTTGTAGGCCATCGTGGGCGCGGCGATCATGTCCACCAGACCGTTGTTGAATTTGCTCGAGAAGTTGGTGATGTCGGCCGACACCGGCTGTGCGCCGATGCGCTGGATCATCACGGCCTGTGCCTTGTCGTGGTCGAATGCGGCGATGCGCTTGCCCGCCAGCGCCTCGATCGTGTTGACCTTGCGATCGCTGACGATCGGGTAGGCGGCTCCCAGCGGGATCATCCCGCCGACTTCATAGTTGCCCTCGGTCATCAACTTGGTGGCCGCCGGTGACGCATAGGTCTGGATCAGCTTGCGCACCACGTCGTAACTGGCGGGAATGTCGATCTTGCCGTTGCGCACGATGGTGGTCGAGCCCAGCGTGTCAATCGAACCCGACACCGCGTTGAACTGGCGGATGCGGAACGCCGTGGCGATCACCGCATCGCACTGCCCGGTGCGGAAGTCTTCGGTGGCCACACGCTCGTCGGTGTAGCCCTTGAGCTCCAAGGTGGCGCCGTTGCGCTGCATGGCAACGACGTAATCCTTGGTCATGTTGAACAAGTCGCCGGTGGCGCCCAACATGTCATACACACAGAGTTTCTGATTGGCATGCGCACTGCCGATTGCGCCCATCACGACCCACGCGGCCGCACTGAACTTGCCCAACTTCATGCTGTCTCCTCGGTACACCAAAAGACAAGGGCCTCGACTGCGGGCCCTTGCTTGAACCGGCTTGCCCGGTCATATCTGATCACTTGCGTGATCTAAAACAGTCGTTTACAACTATATCCATGTGGGCTTGCGGCGGGGTCATTTTGCGGCCCGCACCCAGGGGAAGGGAATTCCCTGTGGGTGGGGCGTGAGTCATGCCATCAATTCAGGAAACTGCCAGCGTCAATATCGGCGCCAGCCTTGTCATCCCAGAATTTGCCCAGGGAGCCCACCGGCGTCCGGGTGCCGGCGTTCTGTGTCCAGAGGCGATCGGAGATGTTGGTGAGCTGCGACTGGGCAATGGCGTCCAGCAGGCGGTACTCGGCATTGGGCTTGAAGTTTTCTGCGGTGCTGAAACGCTGGATGACGCTGCGCAGACGTGGCTTGTTGTCGGTGGACTGCGCGGCGATGGCGGCCATCACGTGGGCCAGGCGCACACCCTTGTGCTCGCCAATGCCCATGGAGGTGTCAAACGTGCCTTGCACGTCCTTGCCAGCATCGGCGCCGGGGATGATGCTCCAGACCACCGCACGGGCAGCCTGGGGAACGCCCCACCACTTCACGTTGTCCAGGCAGTTCATGGCGCGCTCCACCTGGGGCGCGATGTCCGTGGGCACGCCCACAGCCTGCTGAGCGGCGATGTCGTTCTGCATGGCCTGCAGCCCGCCGACGGCGCCGAGCAGGTAGACCATTTCGTCAAAGTCGCGCTTGAAGCGGGGGCACTCCTCACCGAACTTGAAATAGTACTTTTGCTGCAGCTTGATCTTCATGCGCAGGAAGGCGGTGTACTGGCGCTCGGCCGCGGTCGCCAGAAAGCGCTTTTGGGTGATGCGGGCGTCCAGGGCCTCATCAGAGCGCTTGTCGCGCGAGGCGCGCAGGTAGCGCATTTCTTCGGTGATGGCCTGGTTCTCGGAGCACACACCAGCCGAGCTCAGCATCACGGTTTCCATCAGGGATGGGTCGCCGTAGAAATTGCGGGCCGCGCCGACCAGCGGGGTGTTGATCATGGAGAAGCCGCAGCCCATCTCGACGTCGCTGAGTGTCAGCACGGGCGGGGTGAAGCCGTCTTCCAGGATGCTCAGCGTGGTGCCAGCGACGTTGGACTGGATCAGGGCGCACCCACTCAGGGTCAAGGCCGAGGCTGCCAGTGCAGTGGAGGCGAGCAGGCGTGTAAACCGAAAGGTCATCAGAAGGTCTCCATGTGGCGCCGCGCGCCAATAAAAGTCCTTTTGATTCTAGGGAGGGGACTGTGCTGACCTGATGTGGACGGCACTAGGGATAGCCCCCGCAGCCCCTCACTTCGGGGAATGAAAAAGGCCCGTCTGGGACGGGCCTTGGCATGGGTAAATCCGGATGGCTCAGCGGATGGGCTTGAAACGCACGCGCTTCGGGCGGGCGCCTTCTTCGCCCAGACGCTTCTTCTTGTCGGCTTCGTACTCCTGGTAGTTGCCGTCATAGAAGAACCACTGCGAGTCGCCTTCGCACGCCAGGATGTGCGTACAGATGCGGTCGAGGAACCAGCGATCGTGAGAAATGATCATGGCCGAGCCGGCGAACTCCAGCAGCGCATCTTCCAGCGCGCGCAGGGTTTCGACGTCCAGGTCGTTGGACGGTTCGTCGAGCATCAGCACGTTGCCGCCCTGGGCCAGGGTCTTGGCCAGGTGCAGACGGCCGCGTTCACCGCCGGACAGGTTGCCCACCAGTTTCTGCTGGTCGTTGCCCTTGAAGTTGAAGCGGCCGATGTAGGCGCGCGAAGGCATCACGAACTTGCCCACGACGATGTTGTCGAGGCCGCCCGAAACGTCTTGCCACACGGTGTTGTCGGCAGCCAGGCCTTCACGGCTCTGGTCCACGAACGCGAGTTGTGCGGTCTTGCCGATGACGACTTCACCGCTGTCCGGGGTTTCAACGCCCTGGATCATGCGGAACAGCGTGGACTTGCCGGCGCCGTTGGGGCCGATGATGCCGACGATGGCGCCAGCCGGCACCTTGAACGACAGGTTGTCGATCAGGCAACGGTCGCCAAAGGACTTGGTGACGTTCTTGAACTCGATGACCTCATTGCCCAGGCGCTCGGCCACAGGAATGAAGATTTCGTTCGTTTCGTTGCGCTTTTGGTATTCGACGTCGCTCAGCTCTTCGAAGCGGGCCAGACGGGCCTTGCTCTTGGCCTGACGACCCTTGGTGTTCTTGCGCACCCACTCCAGCTCCTGCTTCAGGGCCTTGGCACGGGCGTCTTCGGTCTTTTGCTCGGCTTCCAGGCGCTTTTCCTTGGCTTCCAGCCAATCGGAATAGTTGCCCTTGTAGGGGTGGCCGGCACCGCGGTCGAGTTCCAGAATCCACTCGGCGGCGTTGTCCAGGAAGTAGCGATCGTGGGTGATGGCCACGACGGTACCGCTGTAGCGCTGCAGGAACTGCTCCAGCCAGTCCACGGACTCGGCGTCCAAGTGGTTGGTGGGTTCGTCTAGCAGCAGCATGTCGGGCTTGGACAGCAGCAGGCGGCACAGGGCCACACGGCGTTTTTCACCCCCGGACAGGTTGCCGATCACGGCATCCCAGGCGGGCAGGCGCAGGGCGTCAGCAGCCAGTTCGAGCTGTAGGTCGGTGTTGCCGGAGCCGCCGGCGGCAATGATGGCTTCCAGCTCGCCTTGTTCGGCGGCCAGGGCATCGAAGTCAGCGTCTTCTTCGGCATACGCCGCATAGACCTCGTCGAGGCGCTTCTTGGCAGCGAGGACGCCGCCGATGCCTTCTTCCACGGCTTCACGCACCGTTTGTTCGGGGTTCATGACGGGCTCCTGGGGCAGGTAGCCGATCTTGATGCCCGGCATCGGGACGGCTTCGCCCTCGATGTCCTTGTCCACGCCCGCCATGATTTTCAGGAAGGTGGACTTGCCCGAGCCGTTCACGCCCAGCACGCCAATCTTGGCGCCGGGGAAAAAGCTCAGGGTGATGTCTTTGAGGATCTGGCGCTTCGGGGGAACGATCTTCCCGACGCGGTTCATGGTGAAAACGTACTGGGCCATGTAGGTATGTGCTTGCGCGCACGACAAGGTGCGCGACGTGGGGACGCCAAACCCTATAGCTTAAGGCAAGCACGCCCTTTGCGCACAGATCACGGCGCAAGAATGACTGTTTCACTCAGATCGCGCCGGTTTCGGGTGGGAATGTGAGAGCCGTCGCTGAGCGGGAGTGGTGTCCTCAGGTCAGCAGCACGCTCTGGCGGGCCAGCCAGGCACTCACCTCGGCCTCGGTGGCATCGATGGCCCACTGCTTGCGTCGACCGCTGGCGCCGCGCAGCAGCGTGACGCGTGCCTGAGGCACGCCCAACTCGCTCGCGAGCCATTTCCGCAGGGCCTCGTTTGCGGCGCCATCCACCGGCGGGGCGGACAGGCGCACACGCAGGGCACCATCGTGCCAGCCCACCAGTTCGGTGCGCTTGGCGTTGGGTGAGACGCTGAGGTCCAGGATGACTTTGGGCTGAGGGCCTTTGCCTTCCAGGCGCAGGCAGGGCCAGGGTGGGTAGGGTGGATTCATGCCGTGCAGAAATGAAAAACCCGGCCGAGGCCGGGTTGGGGCGCCCCTGTTAACAAGGGCGCCAGTGGGTCGAACCCGTCGGCAATCAGGGCTTGTTGCCGGTCGGGAACGGCCACGCGGCTTGCGGGCTCAGCGTGGTCTTGGCAGCCGGCGCGGCAGGCTTCTTGGCAGGAGCAGGCTTGGCGGCGGCCTTCTTGGCGGCAGGCTTGGCAGCGGGCTTGGCCGCTGGTTTGGCCGCCGGCTTGGCTGCCACGGTCTTGACGGCGGCCTTCTTGGCCGGCGCTGCCTTCTTCACGGCCACAGCCTTCTTGGCCGGTGCGGCAGCCTTTTTCACGGCGACCTTCTTGGCCGGTGCCGCTGCCTTCTTCACGGCCACAGCCTTCTTGGCGGGCGCGGCCTTCTTCACGGCGGCCTTCTTGGCAGGTGCTGCAGCTTTCTTCACAGCGACCTTCTTGACGGCGACCTTCTTGGCCGGTGCAGCTGCCTTCTTGGCAGGCGCAGCCTTCTTCACAGCCACAGCCTTCTTGGCGGGTGCAGCTTTCTTCACAGCGACCTTCTTGGCCGGAGCGGCTTTCTTTGCTGCCACTTTTTTTGCAGTTGCCATACGTATCTCCTTGATCAAGTTGCAAAGAGCACTGCACTGCCATGCGCAGCACAGGGATTCATCACCCGTCGCCCCCTAGGATCTGGGCGCGGTGTGGTGAATGGGGTGGGCCGGGGGCTCATGTGTGGGCTGGTCCAGTGCTCTGTGTGTGGCTTGGATCAATCCCAGGACAGGGCGCCGCCCGACTGGTATTCGATGACACGGGTTTCGAAGAAGTTGCGTTCCTTCTTCAGGTCGATCATTTCGCTCATCCAGGGGAAGGGGTTCTCTTCATTGGGGAAGAGCTCTTCCAGGCCGATCTGCGTGGCGCGACGGTTGGCGATGTAGCGCAGATAGCCCTTGAACATGGAGGCATTGAGGCCCAGCACGCCACGTGGCATGGTGTCCTCGGCATAGGCGTATTCCAGATCGACGGCCTTGAGGAACAGGGCCTTGATCTCGGCCTTGAACTCGGATGTCCACAAATGCGGGTTCTCGAGCTTGAGCTGGTTGATCAGGTCGATGCCGAAGTTGCAGTGCATCGACTCGTCGCGCAGGATGTACTGGTACTGCTCGGCCGCGCCAGTCATCTTGTTCTGGCGACCCAGGGCCAGGATCTGCGTGAAGCCGACGTAGAAGAACAGGCCTTCCATCAGGCAGGCGAACACGATCAACGACTTCAGCAGCGTCTGATCGTTCTCCGGGGTGCCGGTCTTGAAGTTCGGGTTCATGATCGCTTCGATGAAGGGGATCAGGAACTCGTCCTTGTCGCGAATGGACTTGACTTCGTTGTAGGCGTTGAAGATCTCGGACTCGTCCAGACCCAGCGACTCCACGATGTACTGATAGGCGTGGGTGTGGATGGCTTCTTCAAAAGCCTGACGCAGCAGAAACTGGCGGCACTCGGGGGCGGTGATGTGGCGGTAGGTGCCCAACACGATGTTGTTGGCGGCCAGCGAGTCAGCAGTCACGAAGAAGCCGAGGTTGCGCTTGATGATGCGGCGCTCGTCTTCGGACAGACCATTGGGGTCCTTCCACAAGGCGATGTCGCGCGACATGTTGACCTCTTGCGGCATCCAGTGGTTGGCGCAGGTGGCGAGGTACTTTTCCCAGGCCCACTTGTACTTGAAAGGCACCAGCTGGTTGACGTCGGTCTGGCCGTTGATGATGCGCTTGTCAGCCGCGTTGACGCGGCGGGTGGACGCGCTGGCAGTCAGGGGGGCGCTCAGTGTGGTGGCGCGAGGGACCGGTGCGGCCGAGGCGAAATCACTGATCGTCGGTGACGCCGTCGTGTTCCGTGCGGCGCCTGATGAGGGGGGCACAGAAACAACAGGGATTGAAGAGGCGTTGGAGGAATCGTCTTCCCAGACCAGCATGGTAAATATCCTATGGCATCAGATTATGGAAGGGTGTTGTGATAAACACCAAGCACTTCTTGACAGATGCGGCGTGAAGTTGTTGCAGCCGTGCATCGAAAACGTCAGAAGGTGCATGAATACGGGGATTCAAGGCGGCTGCAGAGACATCGGGCCTCGTCCTCAGGTGTGATGACGAGGCCCGATGCATGACCGCGATCAACCCTTACTGACAGGCTTCGCAGTCAGGGTTGTCGATGGAGCAGAACTTCACATCGCTGGCTGGCTCACTGGCTGCGGCTGTGGCCACAGGGGCGGCGTTGGAGACCGCGTTGAGCTGACCGCGTGACACGGTCGATTTCTCGGCGTGTGTGGCGCTCATGGTGCGCAGGTAATAGGTGGTTTTCAGACCCCGCACCCACGCCAGCTTGTAGGTTTCATCGAGCTTCTTGCCCGATGCGCCGGCCATGTAGATGTTGAGAGACTGCGCCTGGTCGATCCACTTCTGGCGACGCGAAGCGGCTTCCACCAACCAGATGGGCTCGACTTCGAAAGCCGTGGCGTACAGGGCCTTGATGTCCTCGGGCACGCGGTCGATGCGGCGTAGCGAGCCATCGAAGTGCTTGAGGTCCATCACCATCACGTCGTCCCACAGGCCCAGCTTCTTGAGGTCACGCACCAGGTACTCGTTGACGATGGTGAACTCGCCCGACAGGTTGGACTTGACCGAGAGGTTGCCAAAGCAGGGCTCGATCGAGGCGTCGACGCCGACGATGTTGGAGATGGTGGCGGTGGGGGCGATGGCCACGCAGTTGGAGTTGCGCATGCCGTACTGGGCGATGCGGGCACGCAGGGCATCCCAGTCCATCGTCACCGAGGTGTCGACCTCGACGTAGCCGCCGCGCTGTTCGGCCAGCAGCTTGAGCGAGTCGATGGGCAGGATGCCGCGGTCCCACAGCGAGCCACGGTAGCTGCTGTAGCGGCCACGTTCCTCGGCCAACTCGGTCGAGGCGAGGTAGGCGTAGTAGCAGACGGCTTCCATCGAGCGGTCAGCGAACTCGACGGCTTCGGCGCTGGCGTACGGAGTGCGCAGTTGATACAGCGCATCCTGGAAGGCCATGATGCCCATGCCGACCGGGCGGTGACGCAGGTTGGAGTCGCGGGCCTTCTTGACTGCGTAGTAATTGATGTCGATGACGTTGTCGAGCATGCGCATGGCGGTGCGCACGGTCTTTTGCAGCTTGGTGTGGTCGATGCCACCGTCTTTGATGTGCTGGGCCAGGTTGACCGAGCCCAGGTTGCACACGGCGATCTCGCTGTCGTTGGTGTTGAGCGTGATCTCGGTGCACAGGTTGGACGAGTGCACCACGCCGACGTGCTGCTGCGGCGAGCGCACGTTGCAAGCGTCCTTGAAGGTGATCCAGGGGTGGCCGGTTTCGAACAGCATCGACAGCATCTTGCGCCACAGGTCGGTGGCCTTGATGCGCTTGAAGGGCTTGATCTCGCCGCGGTCGGCCTTGGCTTCGTAGGCGGTGTAGGCCTCTTCGAAGGCGATGCCGAACTTGTCGTGCAGGTCGATGCAGGTGGAGGGCGAGAACAGGGTCCAGTCGCCGCCTTCCATCACGCGGCGCATGAACAGGTCGGGGATCCAGTTGGCCGTGTTCATGTCGTGGGTGCGACGGCGGTCGTCACCGGTGTTCTTGCGCAGCTCCAGGAACTCTTCGATGTCCAGGTGCCACGATTCCAGGTAGGCGCAGACGGCGCCCTTGCGCTTGCCGCCCTGGTTCACGGCCACGGCCGTGTCGTTGACCACCTTCAAGAAGGGGACCACGCCTTGCGACTTGCCGTTGGTGCCCTTGATGTGCGAGCCCAGGGCGCGCACCGGGGTCCAGTCGTTGCCCAGGCCGCCGGCAAATTTGCTCAGCAGGGCGTTTTCCTTGATGGCTTCGTAGATGCCATCGAGGTCGTCGGGGACGGTGGTCAGGTAGCACGACGACAGCTGCGAGCGGCGCGTGCCGGAGTTGAACAGCGTCGGGGTCGACGACATGAAGTCAAAGGACGACAGCAGCTCGTAGAACTCGATGGCGCGGGCTTCGCGGTCGATTTCGTTGAGCGCCAGGCCCATGGCGACGCGCATGAAGAAGGCCTGCGGCATCTCGATGCGCTCGCCGTCGTGGTGCAGGAAGTAGCGGTCGTACAGGGTCTGCAGGCCGAGGTAGTCGAAGTTCAGGTCACGTTCGTACTTCAGCGCAGCGCCCAGGCGGGCCAGGTCGAACTGGGCCAGCTTCTCGTCGAGCAGCTCCGCGGCGATGCCCTTCTTGATGAACTTGGGGAAGTACTCGGCGTAGCGCGTGGCCATGTCGGCGTGCGTCACCTCTTCGCCCAAAATTTCGCGGCGGATGGTGTGCTGCAGCAGGCGGGCGGTGGCGCGGGTGTAGCCGGGGTCGTGCTCGATGCGGGTGCGCGAGGCCAGGATGGCGGCCTTGTAGACCTCGTCGATCGAGACGCCGTCGTACAGGTTGCGCTGGGTCTCGGCCAGGATGGGCGCGGCCTTGACGTCGTCGCCCAAGCCTTCGCAGGCCGATTCGATCAGGGCTTGCAGGGCGGGCAGGTCGAGCGGGACGCGCTGGCTGCGGTCGATCACGGTGAGCGTGGGCAGGGCGGCGGCCTGTTGCTCAGAGGCGATCTTGGCGCGCTCCTGGGTGCGGCGCTCGCGGTAGAGCACGTAGGCGCGGGCGACCTCGTGGTGGCCGCCACGCATCAGGCCCAACTCCACCTGGTCTTGCACGTCTTCGATGTGGAAGGTGCCGCCGCTGGGGCGCGAGCGCAGCAGGCCGCGCACCACGGCCTCGGTCAGGACGTCGACGTCTTCGCGCACGCTGGCGGAGGCGGCGCCTTGCGTGCCGTGCACGGCCAGAAAGGCCTTCATCAGGGCGACGGCGATCTTGCTGGGCTCGAAGGCCACGACCGCACCATTGCGTCGGATGATCTGGTAGCCAGCGTAGGCGGACTGACGTGGCTCGGTGGCCACGGCGGCGGCGCCGGGCAGGGCAGAAGATGTGGGCGACAAGGTGCTGGGCGTGGACGTTTGCATGGAGTTCCCTTGGGATTCATCGGGCCGCACGACCAAGCGTGGCGGGCCCCAGATTCAGGCTTCCGAGACCGACAAGGGTTCGTGGAGGCCACTGCGTCAGAGCACTATATCTGGTGTTTTGCGAGGCTGCAAGCACTACAGGTAGTGTCCGGCGGATGCGGGGGTGTTTGGCGCGCCCGGTCGATTCACATCGGGAAAAACGGACTTCTCCCTCTGGGGAAGGCCCTCAGGCCTGAGCCTGACCCCATGGGAAAACCTGGTCCGGCCAGGTTGTGAGTGTTTGTAACTTTCGCCAATCGAAGGCGCATCCGGGGTCTTGTTTGCGACCCGGTGCGATGTGTTCGTGCCCCGCGACCTGTGTGATCGGGTAGTGCTGCGCGAGGGTGCGCAGCAGCTCGCTGAGGCGGGTGTACTGGGCGGCGTCGAATGGGTGGTTTTCCAGCCCTTCCAGCTCGATGCCCACCGAGTAGTCGTTGCAGTTGTCGCGTCCTTGCCAACTGGAGCGCCCGGCGTGCCAGGCCCGGTCGTCCACCGAGACGAACTGCAGCAACTCACCATCGCGGCGGATGACGAAGTGCGAGGACACCTCCATGCCACGGATCAGCTCGAAATAAGGGTGGGCGTCCCAGTCGAGCTGGTTGGTGAACAGCTGCTCGATCTCGGGGCCACCATACTCGCCAGGGGGCAGGCTGATGGAGTGGATCACGGCCAGGGTCACAGGCGTGTCCGACGGGCGTGGTCCGAAATTGGGCGATGGGACGGGACGCGCATCGCGCAGCCATCCGCCCGACCACAGGGGCTGGGCTTCACTCCACATCGGGATCGAAGCGTTCACCCAGCACCACCCCGTGATCGGTGATCTGCACACCGAGCCGGGCCATGCGATAGCGCATCTGGCGCAGCGACAGGCCCAGGCTGGCGCCTGCAGCGGTGCGGTTGAGGCGGTGCTTTTCCAGTGCCCGCACCAGGATGTCACGTTCGATGTGGTCGAGGTGTGTGGCCAGATCAGATGGCAGGGGCGGGGGCTCGGCCGTGACGGCGGTGAGCGGGAGACTGGTGGCAGGCTCGGCGTCGGCGGGCCTCACCCAGTCGCTCAACGGCACGGGTTCACGAGGTTCGCCGCAGGAGGGCGCGGGGGAGGAGGCCGCATCGCGTGCGCATGCGATGCCCAAGTCCTCGGCCTCCAGAACGGCGTGGTTGCTCAGGGCCACGGCACGCTGCAGCAGGTTCTCCAGTTCGCGCACATTGCCCAAGAAGGGGTGCTGCATCAAAGCCTTCATGGCCGTGGTGCTGAGCGTGGCGGGGGCGCACATGCCTGTTTCGTGAGCGATGCGCTCCAGGATGCGGGCGCTCAACTCGGGCAGGTCTTCCAGCCGCTCGCGCAGCGCCGGCAGGGTGACCTGGATGACGTTGAGTCGGTAGTACAGGTCCTGACGGAAGCGCCCGGCTTTCACCTCAGCCTGCAGGTCTTTGTGGGTGGCACTGAGCAGGCGCACATCCACGGCGACCTCCTGAGTGGCGCCCACGGGGCGGACGGCCCGCTCCTGGATGGCACGCAGCAGCTTGGACTGCATGGCCAGCGGCAGGTCTCCGATTTCATCGAGGAAGAGGGTGCCGCCGTGCGCAGCTTGGAAGAAGCCCTCGCGGTCTTCCTGGGCGCCGGTGAAGGCCCCCTTGCGGTAGCCAAAGAACTCGGCTTCCAGCAACTGCTCGGGGATGGCGCCACAGTTGACGGGGATGAAGGGGCGTTCAACCCGCACGCTGACGTCGTGAATGGCCCGCGCCACCAGCTCCTTGCCCGTGCCCGATTCGCCCCACAGCATGACCGGCGCCATGCTGCGCGCGACCTTCTCGATCAGGTCGCGTACCTGCTGGATGGGCGCACTGTGACCCGCCAGCCGAGACAGCGCGCGCGCGCGTGGCGGGGCGCAGCGTGCGGGCGTGGCCGGAGGCGAGATCGGCGTGCCTGGCACCGGTGTGGTCAGGGTGTCCGAGGCGATGGCGGCGGCCACCACGGAGCGGAACTGCTTGAGATCGACCGGCTTGGTCAGGTAGTCGTAGGCGCCGCTCTTGAGGGCGCTCACGGCATTCTCAGCTGATCCGTAGGCCGTGATCACGATGGATTTCTCGTGGCGTCCCGCCGCCTCCAGGCGTTGCAACAGCTCCAGGCCAGTGCCGTCGGGCAGGCGCATGTCGGTGATCACCGCGCTGAAGGTTTGATCCTGCAGGTGTTGCCAGGCGTCGCCCACCGTGCCTGCGGTCTCGACGTCATAGCCTTCGCGCAGCAAGGTCAGCTCGTAGAGGGTGCGCAGGTCCGGTTCGTCGTCAACAACCAGCAGGCGATGAAGGGCAGGGGGGCTCATGCGATGTAGGGGGAGGATCCCTCAGGTTCGATCGGCATCGTGACGAAAAACTCGTTGCGGTGGCGTACGGCAGCGGGGTGCTGTCGGTAGTCGATGGCCGCGCCATGGCGCTCGCACAACTCCTTGCAAATATACAGGCCCAGGCCGGTGCCCCGGCTGCGGGTGGAGAAGAAGGGCTCGAACAGCGACCGTTCGGTCTCGGCCGTCAGGGGTTCACCATCACTGGCCACCGACAGCACCAGCATGGCGCCATTTTGCCGGGCGGGTCGCCACGTCAGCGTGACCTCGATGGCGCCGGGTTGCCCGCTGCCATGGCGCAGGGCGTTGTCCAGCAGGTTCACCAGCACGCGCTGCAGATGCTCGGGCTCGAAGCGCACCTGCAGCGGACCAGTGGCTTGCTCCAGGTGCGGCGTGTGCACCTGCAGCAACGACTCGGGGCCGCCGCTCAGGCCGTGGGTGAGTCGCCATTCAGTACAGATATTCTGGACGGTCTCCAGCGGGTCGATGGCCGGTGCCGGCGGGCGTGCGCCGGGGGCGACGGCGAGGATGTCGTCGACGATGTGTTGAAGTCGGACGACGTTCTCGGCAATCATCCGCGTCAAACGATGCTGGGTGGGGGTGGTGGCGTCTTCGCCCATCAGCGCATTGGCTTGCGAAATCGCGGCCAGGGGGTTGCGAATCTCGTGGGCGATCCCGGCCGACATCCTGCCCATCGCCGCGAGCTTGTCCTGACGTTGGCGGGCACGCACGATGCGCAGGTCTTCCAGCCACAGCATGCACATGTCTTCGGCCTGAATGGCCTTGTGCCCCCGTGTGAAGCGCACCCGCACGCGCAGGTCGCGGCGGCTGCCATCGTCGAAGCGCAGCAGCACCTCCTGGCCTGTCTCTGCGTGCAGTGGTGTGTTCACCGCTTGGTCGACCGCCAGGACCAGTCCTACCCAGGCAGGCACTCCGCGAAGCTGAAAGGGCGCAGGGGGCGTGAGGCCTTGCGAGTTCAGCAGGCGACGTGCGGCCGGGTTGGCTGTGCGCACGCGGCCTTGCCGGTCCACCACCAGCACGCCCTCGCTCATCTCTTCCATCACCAGGCGGTTGAGCTGGGCCTGTTGGCGGGCCAGCTCCAGGCTGCCGCGTGCACTGCGCTCTTCGCGGGCCACGCGCGCGGCCAGCTCGCTGGCCAGGGCGGCAATGGCAAACAAGCCGAACCCGGTCAGGCCAGCCTCGGTCAGCTGGGCGCTCAGGTTCGATGTGAGGGTGCCTTGGATCCAGGCCGCCGCCAGCAGGTTGATCGAGCCCACGGCCGCCACGGCCAGGGCCACCACCCGTGGCATCAGCACACCGGCCATCAACACGGGCAGGGCCAGCAGGGCCTGTGCATTGAGCGTGGTGTTCATCAGATGCTGGAGCAGCGAAAAGAACGCCAGGTCCAGGCCAATGCTCAACACCGCCTGGCGCGGACTCAGCATCGGTGGGGTGTGAGGGTTCGGCGTGCGCTGGCTGGCCGTCGTGGAGGGCCAGGCCCACAGCAGCAGGGCCATGCTCGCGTAGCCTACCGCCGTGACAATCCAGATCAGCCCGCGGTTGCCCATCAGCCAATTGCCGGCCAGCAGCCCCAGCAGCACCACGGCGAGCAGGGCGCGTGCGCTCAGAAACGTGCGGTAGGTGCGCAGAAAGGGGCGGCTGTCCTGTCGGGTGGATGCGCCTGCCGCTGCATCGGCTTGGGTCGATGCCCAGGGGATGTCGGTGGGGTCCGCCCCGTCACCCGGGGTGCTGGGGTCGAAGTGTCCGAACCATGAGGCGGCGGGATCCCGGGGATGGGGAGGCATGTCGGAGGGCGCTTCAGCGCGAGGAGGGGCCGGCGTCGCGGTGGGCGGCGCTGCAATAGGGCTGTCCGGCCGTGTCTTGGCACGCTTCGCTGGCGGGCAGGTGGACGCCGCAATGGGCGCAGGCCACCATGTCTTCGACCTGGGGCGGCTTTGCTGGCCCAGTCGTTGCGGTGGGCGCTGCCGGCCGACGATCACGCTGGATCTGGCGCGCCCGTCGCAGGATGGGCGAGTACAGCAGCCAGACAATGAGCACCCCGATGAGCAGATACTTCAACATGGGCCCCTCAACCGGGTTGGCCGCGGTGGAGGATCACCTCCAGCACGAAGCGTGAGCCGACATAGGCCAGCAGCAGCAGCGCCGAGCCGGCCACCAGCCAGCGGATGGCGAGCCGTCCGCGCCAGCCAAAGCGCGCGCGCCCGACCAGCAAGGTGGCAAACACCACCCAGGACAGCACCGAGAACACGCTCTTGTGGTCCCAGCGCCAGGGCGTGGTGAACCAAAAACCCAGCAGCAAGGTGAGGGACAGCATCACAAAGCCCGCCCACACGAACTGCAGCGTCAAGGCCTCCAGGCGCAACAGCGGCATGCCCAGTGCCTGGCCACCATGGCGGGCGCGCAGGGGCAAGGTGCCTGAGGCGCTGGGCGGGGCGCGCAACTGCCGTTCGGCGTGGCGCCACAGCACGGCGTGCAGCAAGGCCGCCCCGAACAGGCCATAAGACGCAAAACCCAGCAACCAATGCAAGGGCGCCCAGGTGGCGCCATGCACCGATTGCATCTGCCCCGGAAACAGCCAGCCCAGGGCCACCGTGAGGGCCGCCAGCACCGCCAGCACCCGACGCAAACCCGGCAAGCCCAGGCGGCGACTCTCGAAGGCGTACACAGCCACGACCAGCCAGCTGGTGATCGACAAGGCCGTGCCAAAGCCAAAGCGCGCGCCCATCGTGTCACCGTGGGTGATCACGGTGTCCAGCACGATGGCCACCGCCTGCGCCAGCCATGCCACTGACAGCGCGACCCAGATCGGGCGTTCGTGACGTGCAAGACCCCCTGCGGCGCCTCCCGGCCAGGCCGCAGCGAAGAAATAAGCCAGTATGGCCAGCACGCTGGGCCAGAGAGCGGGTTGCGAGGGCAAGGCGGGCGATAAAATCATGGATCAAGTTTACGAGCACAAGCAGCGATTTCATGGCATCCAACCTCACAGAACGACTCAGTCGCCTGGTCAAGACCATGCGCGGCCAGTCCCGCATCACCGAAACCAACGTGCAGGACATGTTGCGTGAGGTGCGCATGGCGCTGCTGGAGGCCGACGTGGCGCTTCCCGTGGTGCGCGATTTCATTGCACGCGTCAAGGACAAGGCCCTGGGCCAGGAGGTTGTCTCCTCCCTGACGCCGGGCCAGGTGCTGGTCAGCATCGTGCAAAAGGAGCTCTCCGCCACCATGGGCGAGGGCGTGGCCGACATCAACCTGGCGGCCCAGCCCCCAGCGGTCATCCTGATGGCCGGCCTGCAAGGGGCCGGTAAAACCACCACCACGGCCAAGCTGGCCAAACATCTGATCGAAAAGCGCAAGAAGAAGGTGCTCACCGTCTCGGCCGACGTGTACCGCCCCGCCGCCATCGAACAGCTCAAGACCGTGACCGCGCAGGCCGGGGCCGAATGGTTCCCCTCGGCGCCCGAGCAAAAGCCCGCTGACATCGCGGCAGCGGCCATCGATTACGCGCGTCGCCACTACTTCGACGTGCTGCTGGTCGACACGGCCGGCCGCCTGGCCATTGACGAAGTCTTGATGGCCGAAATCAAGGCCCTGCACGCGCAGCTCAATCCGGTTGAAACCCTGTTCGTGGTCGATGCCATGCAGGGGCAAGATGCCATCAACACCGCCAAGGCGTTCAAGGAAGCCCTGCCGCTGACCGGTGTGGTGCTCACCAAACTTGACGGTGACTCGCGTGGTGGTGCAGCCCTGTCGGTGCGCCAGATCACCGGCGTGCCCATCAAGTTTGCCGGCGTCTCTGAAAAGATCGACGGCCTGGAAGTGTTCGATGCCGAGCGCCATGCCGGTCGCGTGCTGGGCATGGGCGACATCGTGGCCCTGGTCGAAGAGGTCCAGAAGGGCGTGGACATTGCCGCCGCCCAGAAACTGGCCGACAAGGTCAAGTCAGGGGCCGATTTCGACCTCGAAGACTTCCTGGCCCAGATCAGCCAGATGAAGAACATGGGCGGCCTCTCTGGCCTGATCGACAAGCTGCCCACCGAGATCGCCTCCAAAGCCGGCCAGGCCGACATGGACAAGGCCGAGCGCGACGTGCGCCGCATGGAAGGCATGATCCGCGCCATGACGCCGCAAGAGCGTCAGAAGCCCGACATCATCAAGGCCAGCCGCAAGCGCCGCATCGCCATCGGGGCCGGTGTGCAGGTGCAGGACGTCAACCGCATGCTCAACCAGTTTGACCAGATGCGCACCATGATGAAGAAGATGAAGGGCGGCGGTCTCTTCAAGATGATGAAGCGCATGGGCGGCATGAAGGGCATGCCGGGCATGGGCGGCATGGGCCGCTGACACGGCTTGTCACGCCTTGCGCGCAAGTTTCGATTGATTCTGCTGCGTGCCGCTGTTAGCGTAGGAGTGTGATCACTGCGTGCGCGAACAGAACATGATGGATTGGGTGTCGTTGTGGCCGGTTTTGCTGGTCGGGGGTGTGGGTGCCGTGGGCGTGGCCGCCGCCTGGCGTTTTGGCCGTTCTCGCCTGGCCGCCACCCAAGTCACCCGGCCTGCCTCACCCCAGGGCGGAGATCACCGCTCGCGCAAACAGGGGCGCCCGGCCGCCTACGACAGCCTCGATACCGTGATGGACTGGGAGCCTGGCTCGACCCGGTTGCTGACCCACGCTGAGCGCGAGGCCTATCACCTCCTGCGCAAGGCCTTGCCGGATCACATGGTCCTCGCCCAGGTGCCCGTGGCCCGCTTCATCAAGGTGCCCACGCGCAACTCTTATGCCGAATGGTTGCGCCGCGTCGGCTCACTTTGTGTGGACCTGGTGGTTTGCGACATGGCCTCTCACGTGCTGGCCGTGGTCGAAATCCGACAGCCCTCTGCGCAGGAAACCGATCGCACCCGCCGTCGCCACACCCGCATGGACAAGGTGCTGCGCGCCTCGCACATCCCGGTTCAGGTCTGGCATGAGGGTGCCTTGCCGGACCTGCTGCAGGTACGCGAAGCCATTTTGGGTGTGGATGCCACCCGCAATGACCCCGTGCCGCCAGTGATGCCGTTCTCAGAAAGCAGCCGCAGCCGGCGCGATGCCGACGCTGCCGCCGTGGTGGCCTCCATGCGCACGGGTGGCCACATGCAGGGCATGTCGGTCAAAGAAAATGGTCTGGACTTCAACCTCGACGACCTTGACGAGTCCGAGCAAGCGGGGGAGGGGCGCCATGCCGCCAGCCACCGCGATCCGCCGCCCTCTACCTGGTTCGACGACCTTGAGCCCACCATGCCGGCCCCGCTGGACGAGATTCCCCCGTCACAACGCTCGCGCTGACCATCTGTCTGTCAGGTCAGCAGAGCCTGTGCAAACTCGCGGGCCTTGAAGGTCTGCAGATCTTCCAGTTTCTCGCCTACCCCGATGAAATACACCGGCACGCTCTTGTGACGCTCGCGCGACCACAAGGCGATGGCGGCCAGCACGCCGCCCTTGGCGGTGCCGTCCAGCTTGGTGACGACCAAGCCGGTCAAGCCCAGGGCCTCGTCAAAGGCCTTGACCTGCGAGAGGGCGTTCTGCCCCGTGTTGCCATCGACCACCAGCAGCACTTCATGCGGTGCGCTGTCCATGGCCTTGCCAATCACACGCTTGATTTTGCGCAGCTCTTCCATCAGGTGCAACTGCGTGGCCAGGCGGCCGGCCGTGTCGGCGATCACCACGTCACAGCTGCGCGCATGCCCAGCCTTGACCGCATCGAAAGTTACCGCGGCCGGGTCGCCGCCTTCCTGGCTGACGATCTCGACGCGGTTGCGATCGGCCCAGACCATCAGCTGCTCGCGGGCTGCCGCGCGGAAGGTGTCGGCCGCGGCCAGCAGCACGCGTTGACCGGAGTCTGCCAGGTGGCGGGTGAGCTTGCCAATGGTGGTGGTTTTGCCCGCGCCGTTGACGCCCGCCACCATGATCACGGTGGGCGTGTGGTGCCCCACCTCCAGTGATTGCTCCAGCGGCTGCAGCAACTCGGTGATGGCGTCGATCAGCAGTGCCTTGACCTGAGACGGCTCGGTGGCCTTGGCCTCCTTGACGCGGCGCTTGAGGTCTTGCAGCAGAAACTCGGTGGCCGACACGCCCGCATCGGCCATCAAGAGGGCCGACTCCAGCTCTTCATACAGCGCGTCGTCGATCTGGGTGCCAGTGAACACCTGGGCAATGCTGGAGCCCGTCTTGCGCAGACCGTTGCGCAGCTTGTCCAGCCAGGAGCGGCGCTCGGCCGCTGGCGCACTGGGTGCGAGCTCTGCGGACTGCGGGGCGGGCACGTCCACGGGGACTGGCGCCGTCGATGCCTCCTGTGCGGGTGGTACCACCGGTGCAGGCACCTCCAACGGTGGGGAGGCAGGCGTGTCCACATGAGGCACCTCGGGTGAGGTGTCCTGGGGCGACGACTCGGCTGGCGTGGAACCCCAACCCAGCTTTTTCTTGATGAAACTGAACATGCCCTGATTGTAGGCGCGCAGGCTTTTTACAATGCCCCCTTTGATGCCCGACGCCATGACAAAACCTGCCTCCCGTTCACGCCGCCCGGAAAGCGCCCCCATGGTCCCCGACCCCACGGCGGCCGTTCGCAAAGTGGCGCGCACCGCCGCGCAAGAAGTGCGGATTTTGGGCGGGCAGTGGAAGCGCACGCCCTTGCCGGTGCCCGTGTCGGCCGGTTTGCGGCCCACGCCGTCGCGGGTGCGAGAAACCCTCTTCAACTGGCTGGGCCAGGACCTGTCGGGCTGGCGCGTGCTCGATGCCTTTGCCGGCAGCGGCGCTCTGGGCCTGGAGGCCGCGTCGCGGGGGGCCGACGAGGTCTGCCTGCTCGAACGCGATCCCACCCTGGTGCGAGCGTTGCAAGCCACGCAGGCCCGCCTCAAGGCCACCCAGGTGCAGGTGCAGCAAGCCGATGCCTTGCACTGGATGGCCCAGTCGCAGCGCGCCGGGCGTTTCGATCTGGTCTTTCTCGATCCGCCTTTTGATGCCGACCTCTTTGTGCCGGCCTTGGTGGCTGCGGCCCGCTGCATCCCAGTCGGGGGCTGGGTGTATCTGGAGGCCGATCGGGCTTTCGGTGACGAGGACGCCGCCGTTCGCCAAGCCGGCTTGCGCCAACATCGCCACGGCCAGGCGGGCGCCGTGCACTTTCACCTTTTCCAGCGCATGGCCGATGCCCCTGCGGCGGACGGGTCGCTGGCCTGAGACTTACACTGCGGGTCAACCCCAGGGGTGATGCCCGCGCAGGAGTTCTGATTGATGTCGTCCCCGTTGCTGACCGCCGTGTACCCCGGCACCTTTGATCCGATGACCCTGGGCCATGCGGACCTGATGCGCCGCGCCAGTCATCTGTTTGGTCACCTGGTGCTCGCCGTCGCGGCCGGACACCACAAGAAGACGCTGTTTTCTTTGGAAGAGCGCCTGGACATGGCCCGTGAAGTGGCCAGCGAGTACCCCAACGTCGAGGTGGTCGCGTTTTCGGGTCTGTTGAGCGAGTTTGTCAGGTCACAAAACGGCCAGGTCGTGGTCCGAGGCCTGCGTGCCGTCAGCGACTTTGACTACGAGTTCCAGATGGCCGGCATGAACCGCCACCTCATGCCAGAGGTCGAGACCGTCTTCCTGACCCCGTCAGATCAGTACCAGTTTGTCTCGGGCACCTTTGTGCGCGAGATCGCCATCCTGGGAGGCGATGTCTCCAAGTTCGTCGCGCCTTCGGTGCTGTCCCGCCTGAAAGCGCGGGTCGCCAAGCCGTCGGCCTGAAGGCACGGCACCCGTTCATTCACCCCGCGAAGCAATCAGGTCAACGCCGTGGCACTGACAATCACCGAAGAATGCATCAACTGCGATGTGTGCGAGCCCGAGTGCCCCAACCAGGCCATCTCGATGGGCGAGACCATCTACGTCATCGATCCCAACAAGTGCACCGAGTGCGTGGGGCACTTTGACGAGCCCCAGTGCGTGCAGGTCTGTCCGGTCGAGTGCATCCCGGTCCACCCCGATCATGTCGAGACGCCGGAGCAGTTGATGGCCAAGTACCACAAGCTGCAGGCGCAGGCCTCGGCACCGACGCCGACCTGATCAGGGCTTGACGCGCTCCTGCGGGGTCTCGGCCGTGAGGGGTGCCAGTGAGCGGTAGCGCGGCAAAGCGGGCTCTCGCTGGGTTCGTCTTGCCCGACCGGAGGTGCGGCCTGTCTCTGCTTCATCGGCTTTTGGGCGAGGACGCTGAGCTCGCGCTGTTGAGGTGTGCTCCTGCATTGCCTGCCGCTCAAGGCGCTGCCGATCCCGCGCCATCGTGCGCAGCAAGGTTTTCTCGCGGGCCACCATCTGGGTGCTGTGTTGCACCTGGCCGGCGCCACGTGCGTCATCGTGCCCCTGCAGTCGTCGTCCGCCATCGGGGCAGGGGATTTGACGGTACTCGGTTCGTCCCTGATCGTCGTGACAGACATGCAGCGGCGTGACGCGAGCCGGGGCCTGCACCGGCGCGGATGTCGTGCTGGCCTGCTGACGAGTGGTGTGACGCGTGCGGGGCTTGCGATCCGCGTGGGGCTCAGTGGCGGCGAAGCCCGGCGTGCAGACACACCAGGCGATCACGGCCAGGGTCGCCCAAGCCAGGTGGCGCGGGGGGCGTGAAACAGATCGAGTGTGCGGGGCCATGTGTCCTCCCTGTGGAATGGCCAGCCTCGAACATCGCGTGCCTCATGAGGTGGGCTTGTCGGGGTTCGGGGCAGATGTGGTGACCGTGCAGCCCCCTTCCGGCTTGGCGTCGGCCGGGGGCATGACCTTGCGCGGTGGCTTGGGCCGCTGCGGCTGGGCGTGAATCAGGGCCGTGGCCTTGGCGGTGTCGCCGGCCAGCAGCAATTCGGTGGCATCGAGCGCCTGCCCGATGCATTTGAAAATGGCTTCCCGTTCGGCCTGGGGAGGCTTGCGCAACACGTAGGCCGCCACCTCGTGCTTGACGCCGGGATGACCGATGCCCAGGCGCAGGCGCCAGTAATCGGGCGAGCCCAGTTGACTGTGGATGTCTTTCAGACCGTTGTGGCCACCATGCCCCCCGCTCTGCTTGAGCTTGACCTGACCCGGGAGCAGATCGAGTTCGTCGTGCGCCACCAGCACCTCGCCGGGGGCGATCTTGAAGAAGCGCGCCAGCGCGGCCACCGACTTGCCCGACAGGTTCATGAAGGTTTGCGGCTGCAGCAGCCAGACGGGCCCCTGCGGTGTGTTTGCGCGCGCAACCAGGCCGTGATAGGCCCGGTCGGGTTGCAGCGTCACCTTCAGGCGGCGCGCCAGGTCGTCGATGTACCAGAAGCCGGCGTTGTGACGGGTGTCTTCGTATTCCGGGCCGGGGTTGCCCAGGCCGACAAACAGTCGAATCATGATGGTCGCGGATTATGGAGAGGGGCCTGCAAATGGAAAAGCCCCGCCAAAGCGGGGCTTGACTCAAAGCCCGAAGGCTTTGGCGGCAGAGCCGAAGAAGAATTACTTCTTCTTCTTGCCCTTGGCAGGTTCGGCAGCAGCCACGGGTGCGGCGATGACTTCTTCGACCGGCTCGACCACGGTGGCGACCAGCGGGTTCTTGAAGCCATGGGTGCGCACGGTGATGTGCTTGTCCAGGACCAGGTCGTTGACGTGGATGACTTGACCCTTGACCGCGTTGGCCAGGTCAACCGTCAGGAACTCAGGCAGCTGCTCAGCCAGGCACTCGATGTCCAGTTCGGTCACGGCGTGGTTGATGATGCACTTGTCGACCTTGACAGCCGTCGATTGCTCTGCATTGATGAAGTGCAGAGGAACCTTCTTGTGGATCTTGGTGGTGGCGTCGATGCGTTGGAAGTCGACGTGCAGAACCAGTTGCTTGAACGGGTGCTTCTGGTAGTCGCGCAGCAGGACCTTTTCAACCTTGCCATTCAGTTCCATCTCGAGGATGGACGAGTGGAAGGCTTCCTTGCGCATGGCGTGGTACAGCGCGTTGTGGTCCAGCTCAATGTTCTTGGGCTCTTGGCCAGCACCGTAAACGATGCCAGGCGTCTTGCCGGAATTGCGCAGGCGGCGGCTCGCTCCGGTCCCCTGCAGATTGCGCTCAAAGGCGGTGAATTTCATGGAATGCTCCAAGTGGATGCAGCGCCCGCGACCAGGCGCTGTGAAAAGACCGAACCTGTGACGGCCCGGTCAGGAAAATCGGATCAGAAGTTGGCGTTCTGTTCCGAGAAAAGGGACGTGACCGAGTCGCCGTCGGTGATGCGACGGATGGTCTCGGCGAACAGGAAGGCGGTCGAGAGCTGGCGGATCTTGGCCGTGCTCTTGGCGGCTTCGTTCAGCGGGATGGTGTTGGTGATCACGACTTCGTCGAGGGCCGAAGCCTTGATGCGCTCGATGGCGGGGCCCGAGAACACGGCGTGAGTGCAGTAGGCGTACACGCTCTTGGCGCCGCGCTCCTTCAGCACTTCGGCCGCCTTCACCAGGGTGCCGGCGGTGTCGATCATGTCATCCATGATCACGCAGTTGCGGCCTTCGATCTCACCGATGATGTTCATCACCTCGGACACGTTGGCCTTGGGGCGACGCTTGTCGATGATGGCCAGATCGCAACCCAGTTGCTTGGCCAGTGCACGGGCGCGCACCACGCCACCGACGTCGGGCGAGACCACCACGAGGTCTTCGTACTTCTTGGCTTGCAGGTCGGACAGCAGCACGGGCGACGCGTAGATGTTGTCGACCGGGATGTTGAAGAAGCCCTGGATCTGGTCAGCGTGCAGGTCCATGGTCAGGACGCGGTTGACGCCGACGGTTTCGAGCAGATCGGCCACGACGCGGGCCGAGATGGGCACGCGGGTGGAGCGCGGGCGGCGATCCTGGCGGGCGTAACCGAAGTAGGGGATGACGGCCGTGATGCGTTGGGCGGAAGCGCGCTTGAGCGCGTCGACCATGACCAGCAGCTCCATCAGATTGTCGTTGGTGGGGGCGCAGGTGGACTGCAGCACGAACACTTCGCGGCCGCGCACGTTCTGCTGGATCTCGACGGTGGTCTCGCCATCGGAGAAACGTCCGACCGCAGCCTTGCCCAAGGTGATGCCGAGGTTGGTGGCGATTTCCTGAGCGAGCGCCGGGTTGGCGTTGCCGGTGAACAGAACGGTATCGGAGATCATGATGGGCCGACCTTGGGGTCTTGTGCTGATAAAAAAAGCACTTGCCCAGCACCTTGCCCTCAGGAGATCCTGATGCGGTGATCAGGACAAACAGCCTTCGCGGAAGGTGTAGGGCAGGTGTGTGATTCGGTGATGGTGCCGAATTTTAAAAAATTTGGCAGGGGAGGAAGGACTCGAACCCTCGCATGTCGGAATCAAAATCCGATGCCTTAACCAACTTGGCGACTCCCCTACACAGGTCTCAAAACTGCGCCGACTTGCGTCTTTGCTGCCTTGCTACCTAGTAGTCTGTACTCTTGTTCAGAGCCTTCTATTCTAGATCAGTTTTTGCATGCTTTGCAAGTCTGTTGCTCATTTGCATCATGCTTTCGATGCCATCAATCAACAATCTGATCGAGCATCTTGAGCAGTGGGTGCTGAGGCAGACCGCGGCATACGCGACCAATCCACAATGCATCATTCAGGCCCAGATCGCTTGGCTGGATGGAGGTGAGGAGGCCAATCTGTTCGGGGGGAATCCACGAAAAAACTGTGCTGCCTGAGCCTGTCATCCGGCTGTTGCCGAACCGGTTCTGCATGATTTCAAGCGCCAGGCCAATGTCGTTACCGGATTCGCTGCTGGCTTGGTAAGCCACCGCGGCATCCTGCAAGTCGTTTTGACCGAAGCGCTTGGGCGCTGCAAGAAAGTCTGTAACTATAGCAGGCTTTGTGTCGCGTTTCAACGCATCGCTGCCAAAAATCGCTGCTGTGGGCACGGCGATGGCAGGTTTGAGCAACATCAACGGGGTCTGCAGCACCTCGTCGGGCAGGGCCAGAGGGGTGATCTGCTCACCAATGCCTTCGACCCAAGCGTTGTGGCCGCGCACGAAAAACGGCACATCGGCGCCCAGGCGCAAGGCCAGGGCCAGCAGGCGGCTGCGCGGCCAGTGCAGGCCCCACAGTTGGTTGAGCGCCAGCAGCACCGTGGCGGCGTCGGAGCTGCCGCCGCCCAGGCCTGCACCCCAGGGCACGTTTTTTTCGATGCGGATGTCGCAGCCCTGTGTGGTGCGGCTTTCGGCCTGCAGCAGGCGGGCGGCTTTCAGGCACAGGTCATCGGCGGGCAGGGCCACGGTCAGGTCGTGACGGCGGATCTGGCCATCGGCGCGGGTGTCGATGTGCAGGGCGTCTTGCCAGTCGATGAGCATGAACACCGACTGCAGCAGGTGGTAGCCATCAGGCCTGCGCCCGGTGATGTGCAGGAAGAGGTTGATCTTGGCCGGGGCGGGCAGGTCGTACAGGCTGGGCATGGCAGAAAAGCGGGGCAGGGGTCAGCGGTCGAGGTAGACCTTGATGACGATGGCGCGTTGTTGTTCGCTCGCGCTGCGCGTGGCCAGGATGCGTTGCTCGGTGAGTTCGCGCGCGTCAATGCGCCAGCCGGCCTGTTCGAAGACGCCGGCTTGATCGGTGAGCGTGCTGGCTTGTGTGGGGTCGGGTTGACCTTGCATCCAGTGCACCAGACTGCGCAGGGGCAGGGCCTCGCCCAGTGTCTGGCGGCTGAGTTCGTCCAGGTCGGCGTAGGTCTGGCGTCCGTCCTGGTTCACGAGCCAGGCTTCATTGGCGTGCCAGCCCACCTGCGCCATGAGGGTGCCCAGGGGGGTCATCAGGTCGAGCAGCCCCTGTTCGGTGTGGCCACTGAAGAAAAAGCCCAGGCTCAGGCCTTTGGCGGGCAGTGTCTGCCACGCGAGCAGCTTGATGCTGAGTTGCCCTTGCAGCGCCAGGCGAGGCGGGGTCTCGGTGGCGTCGGAGGATGCGGTGCCGGGGGCTTGGGCGGGCGGGTGAGGCACGGCGGCGAGGTGGCTGCACGCACTCAGGGCGCAGGCCAGCATCAGCACACTCAGGCGCTGAGGCCAGGCCCCGAGGCGACGCACGGTGTGCATGCGGGTCACGGCTTCACGTTCAGGCGTTGCAAGACCTGCTGCAGCGTTTCGTTGTCGCGGTCAAGTTGCAGGCCTTGGCGCCAGATCTCGCGGGCACGCTCGGTCTGGCCTTGTTGCCACAAGACCTCACCCAGGTGGGCGGCGATTTCGGCGTCGGGGCGGGCTGACCAAGCCTGGTTCAGCAGGCGCAGAGCTTCGTCGATGCGGCCGAGGCGGAACTCCAGCCAGCCCAGGCTGTCGGTGATGAAGGGGTCGCCGGGGCGCAGGCTCAGGGCGCGTTCGATCAGGGTGCGCGCTTCGTCCAGGCGGATGCCACGGTCAGCCAGGGTGTAGCCCAGGGCGTTGTAGGCATTGGGGCTGTCGGGGGCCAGGTTGATGACGGTCTTGAGCAGGCGCTCCATCTCTTCGAAGTAGCGCAGGCGCTCGGCCATCATGGCGCGGTCGTAGAGCAGGTCGGATTCGTCCGGGAAGCGCTGCGTGGCTTCGCGCAGGACCTCGTAGGCCTCCTGCCATTGGCGCGCGTCCCGCAGGATCTGCGCTTCGGCCTGGAACTTCAGGACCGCATCGCGTGGCTCGCCTTCGGGAATGCCTCGGATGATGGCGCGCGCTTCCGGGATCCGGCCTTGGCGAATGAGGAGGCGGGCCCGCTGGCTCTGGGTCAAGAGCTTTTCGTGGCGTGGGTCGGCCCGCTGCATCCAGTCCAGGGCTTCTTGGGTCTTGCCACGCAGATCGGCCGCCTGGGCCATCAGCAGGTAAGCCTGCTCCAGATCCGGGCTCAGGGTGGCGCCGGGCTTGGTGCCCTCGGTAGGCGGCGTCTCGGGCGTGCGTCCTTGCGGGTGCTCGGCCAGCGCGAGCACGGGTTGCAAAGCGGCTTCGGCCTGGTCAGGCTTCTTGAGCTCCAGCCGGATGGCGGCCAGCAGCAGCCAGTGACCCATTTGATCGGGTTGGGCGCGTACCAGCGTTTCGAGCTGCGGCTCGGCTTCGCTGTACCGTTGCAGCAAGGTCAATTGGCGGGCGTAGGCCAGGCGCACCACGGGGGAGGCGTCGGGGCGCTGCAATTGCTGGCGCACGATCGCTTCGGTTTCCGGTGCTTGCTTCATCAGGTCAATGGCCAGCAGGCCGGCCACCGGCAGGCCTGGCTTGAGGGCGATGGCGCGTTGGAGGCCTTCGCGTGCCTTGTCCAGGTTGGCGGCGCGCAGCCAGCCTTCGCTGCTGGCGGCCCAGGCGTCGGCCTGCTCCAGGGGGCGGGTGCGCCAGGGGGCAGTGGCCTCGTCGATGATGCGGGCGGTGAGGGGCTTGTCGGTGAGGCGGCTGAGGCTGCGGGGCAGGCTGGCCATCACCTGTGGCTGCTGTGGTGCGGGTGTCAGCTGAATGAGCTTGCGCAGCGAGTCAGCGAGCTCGTTGGTGCGCCCCAGGGCGATCATGATCTGGCTGGTGAACTCGGCGGCCTGACGGGACTGGGGCAGCGCCTGTCGCCAGGCTTTGGCGGCGGTCAGCGCTTGTTCGCCGGCGCGGGCTCGCAGGGCGATCTCGACCGAGCGCTGGAACAGCTGGCCGTCCTTGTGGCGTCGTGCCGCGTCAAGGTAGAGCTGGTAGGCCGAGCCGGCGTCGCCCGCATTGGCCTGGATCTCGGCAATGAGCACCTGGTAGAACAGCGGCGCGTTCATGCCGGAGTTGTGCACGGGCGGCTTGGCGGCAGGGGCGCTGGCCGCGGGTGTGGCGCTGCGTGGTACCGGCTTGTCGGGCGAGGCCCAGGCGCTGTGGCACAGCAAGGCCAGGGCCAGCAGGCTGGTTCGCAAGGCGGGCATCGCAGGTGTGAACGCGGGCGTGTGTGCAGGCATGGAGTCTCCAACTGATGTGGCCATTCTATTGATGCGCGCAGGGGTGTGCGGGGCGCCAGATAATCCGGTCATGCCTGAACTGCCCGAAGTTGAAGTCACCCGCCTGAGTTTTGCCGATCGCATCGAGGGTGCGGAGGTGCTGGCGGTGCACACCGGCAAGCCCTTGCGCTGGCCCCTTGGGCTGGATGGCGATGACCTGGTGGGGTGGCGGGTGGGCACGGTGCAGCGCCGGGGCAAGTACCTGTGGCTGCCTTTGAGTGCCGCGGATGGGCACAGTGGCGGCTTGCTGATGCACCTGGGCATGTCAGGCTCGTTGTCGTTTGCCGGCCGCGCCGGTGAGCCGGGTCCACACGATCACTTTGACCTGGTGACCTCGCGCGGGGTGCTGCGTCTGCACGATCCGCGGCGCTTTGGTGCCGTGGTCTGGGGCCCCTCGCAGACCACAGGCATGCCGGGCAAGCTGCTGGCCGGCCTGGGGCTGGAGCCGTTTGATGATGCGCTGGATGGACGCTATGTGCATGACCGGCTCCAGGGGCGCAAGGTGTCCATCAAGCAGGCGCTGCTGGCGGGCGACATCGTGGTGGGGGCGGGCAACATCTACGCGTGTGAGGCCTTGTTTCGGGCCGGGATCGATCCGAGGCTGGCGGCCGGCAAGCTGAGCCGCCCGCGCTGCGAGCGTTTGGTGCGCGAGGTGCAAGGGGTGCTCAAGCAGGCCATGGCTTTGGGTGGCTCCAGCTTGAAGGACTTCAAGGACGCGCACGGCAGCCAGGGCCATTTTCAGCTGGCGACCGCGGTGTACGGCCGCGAAGGCGAGCCGTGCCGGGTGTGCAGCACGCCGATCCGGCGGGTGGTACAGGGCCAGCGCTCGACTTTTTTCTGCCCGAATTGTCAGAAAAGGTGACAGACGTGATGGGTTTGTCGGGCAGCGCTGCATTTTTTGCACTGAGCTGGGGAATGGCCCTTGTTACAGCATGACCGCCTTGCGCTAGGATCAGCGCCATGATGCCGACCTTTGCCAGCCACCTGGACGCCCTGGGCCAGTGGCGTGCCGACACCGACGCCCGACTGGCGGCGTTGGCCCGCTTTGCCCGTGAACACGATCTGCTGGACGATGCGTCGGCCGAGTGGTTTGAAGCCATGCGCCACCGTCTGTCGGGCGAAAAGCTCATGGTGGCGTTCGTGGCCGAGTTCTCGCGCGGCAAATCCGAGCTGATCAACGCGATCTTCTTCTCGGACAAGGGCCGGCGCATGATGCCCGCTTCGGCTGGCCGCACCACGATGTGTCCGGTGGAGCTGGGCTATGACGCCGAAGACCCGGTGGGCCTGTCGCTGCTGCCCATCGAGACTCGGCTGGAGGCTGCGTCGCTGGCCGAGTACCGCCGCCAGAACACCGCCTGGACCTGGGTTGACTTGGACTTGTCCGACCCGGACGGCATGGCCGCCGCCTTGGGCGAGGTGATGCGCACCCGCCTGGTGACACAGGACGAGGCCGCGCGACTGGGGTTCTGGGACGAGCAACGCCCCGAAGACAACCCGCCGTTGCAGGCCGATGGCCGCATTGAGGTGCCGGTGTGGCGTCATGCGCGCATCAACTTGCCGCATCCGCTGCTCAAGCGTGGCCTGGTGGTGCTGGACACGCCGGGTTTGAATGCGATTGGCACCGAGCCGGAGCTGACCCTGGGGCTGCTGCCGCAGGCTCACGCGACGGTCTTCATTCTGGGCGCCGACACGGGCGTGACCAAGTCCGATCTGGCCATCTGGCGCGATCACCTCTGTGGTCCGGCCTTGGCGCGTTACGTGGCGCTCAACAAGATCGACTCGCTGGTTGATCCGCTGAGCTCGCCCGCCGAGGTGCAGCAGACCATCGTGCGCCAGTGCGAAAGCGTGGCGCAGACGCTGGAAATTCCGGCGAACCATGTGTTCCCGATCTCGGCTCGCCAGGCGCTGGCGGCCCGCTTGACGGGAGATGCAGCAGGCCTCTCGCAGAGCCGTCTGGAAGAGTTCGAGCAGGCGCTGTCGGAAGGGCTGCTGCCACGCCGGCGTGAGCATCTGGCCGAAGCGGCCTCGCAAGGGGCGGTGCAGTTTCAGCATCAGCTCACGCGCCGTTTTGGCGAGATGCGCCGCTTGTACGCCGACCAGTTGGCCGAGTTGCGCAGTCTGCGCGGCAAGAGCTCGGGCAAGGTGCAATTGATGCTGCAGCGTGTGCAGATGGAGGCCAACGAGTTCGAGCAGTGCACGGCCCGCTTGCAGGCGTTGCGCCTGGTGCACGCGCGCATGCTCAAAGAGGTGCTGCGTGATCTGTCGGCCGAGCGCCTGCGTCACGAGGTGGAAGCCTTGCAGCAGGTGCTGGGGGGCTCGTGGTTGCCGCTGGGGGCACGCAAGGCGTTCATTGAACTGTGCACGCGCCTGCGTGGCTTGGTGGAGTTGGCGCAAGAGCGCAGTGACGAGATCCATGCCATGCTGGTGGCGTCGTACGCCAAGCTCAACGCGGAGTTTGGCTTCAGCCTGGTCGCCGATGCACCGCTGGATGTGCGTCGCTACACCGAAGATCTGAGCCTGATTGAGCGCAACTATGTGCAGTATCTGGGGCTGAGCCAGGCGTTCCGTCTGGCCCAACCCGGTTTCCAGGAGCAGTTCCGTCGCATGCTGGTGTCGCGTTTGCGTGTGGTGTTCGAGACCGTGAGCAACGACATCGAGTTGTGGAGCAAGACCTCGTCGGCCCAGGTGGACAGCCAGTTGCGCGAACGTCGTCGCAACTTCAAGCGCCGCTATGAGTCGCTGGACCGCATTCAGTCGGCAGCCAGTGACCTGGACACGCGTTTGCAGGACGTGCAGGCGCAGGATGAGCGTGTGATGCAGCTCCAAAACCGCCTGAATGTGCTGGTGGACGAATTGTTGGTGCAGGCGCGTGACGACCGTTTTGGGATGCCGGATTCGGCCTTCGGGCGGTTTGACGGTGATCTGGCCCTGCCTGAGTCGCAGCATCGCGCCAACCTGCCCGCATGAGTTTGTCTGATCCCGACCTGCTGCTGCAGCGTGCGCAGCGGGTGAGCCCTGACCTGGCCGAGCGGCTGGTCGCCTGGCAGCATCAGGATGGCCGACACCACTTGCCGTGGCAGCGGGTGCGCGACCCGTACCGTGTGTGGCTGTCGGAGATCATGCTGCAGCAGACCCAGGTGACGACCGTGCTGGGGTACTTCGCGCGCTTTCTGGAGCGATTCCCGGATGTGCAGGCGCTGGCCGCCGCACCTTTGGATGATGTGCTGACCTTGTGGGCCGGCCTGGGCTACTACAGCCGGGCGCGCAATCTGCATCGTTGCGCACAGGATGTGGTGAACCTGCATGGCGGGCACTTTCCTGCCACCTGCGAGGCCCTGCAGACCTTGCCGGGCATCGGCCCTTCGACCGCCGCGGCCATTGCGTCCTTCTGTTTTGACGAGCGCGTGTCCATCATGGACGGCAATGTGAAGCGCGTGCTCAGCCGTGTGCTGGGTTGGGGCGAGGATCTGTCGGTGCGGGTGCACGAGAAGGCCTTGATCGCCGCCGCGCAGGTGGTGCTGCCGCTGCGCGCCGAGGTGATGCCGTCTTACACCCAGGGCCTGATGGACCTGGGCGCCACGGTGTGCACACCGCGCAAGCCCAGTTGCCTGATGTGTCCCTGGTCGGACCTGTGCGTGGCGCGCCAGGTGGGTGACCCGGAGCGTTACCCGGTCAAGAGCCGCAAGCTCAAGCGCAGTGAGCGTGAGAACTGGTGGCTGTGGCTGGTGTGGCGTGAGCAGGTGTGGCTGCAGCAGATGCCCGACAAAGGCGTGTGGGCGGGGCTGTGGACCTTGCCTTTGCTCGATGGCGACGAGGCGGTGTCCGCCTTGCTGGGCGAGCCGGTGAGCGCGCGTGTGGAGCGTCAGCCCCGCCTGAAGCATGTGCTGACGCACCTGGACTGGTGGCTGCACGCCCGCCGTGTGGTGCTGGACGATGCCGAGGCGACGCACCTGGAGCCGGCTTTGCGGGCCCAGGCGCCGGGTGGGCGATGGGTGCCGTTGGCGGACATGGCCAACTGGGGGCTACCGGCCCCGTTGCGGCGCCTGCTGGTGGGCTGAGGGCCACGCGGGCGGTGCCGCAGGTGCCCGTTCTGGTGGCCGATCAGCCCAGGGTGACGATCACCGGAGCGTGGTCGCTGGGGCGTTCATTCTTGCGCGGGGCCTTGTCGATGACGCAGGCGCTGACGCGCGGCTTGAGGGCCTCGCTCACCAGGATGTGGTCGATGCGCAGGCCCTGATTCTTGCGGAAAGCCAGGTTGCGGTAGTCCCACCAGCTCCAGGGCTTGGGCGGCTGCTCGAACAGGCGGAAGGCGTCGGTCAGGCCCAGTTGCACCAGTTTCTGGAAATGATCGCGCTCGGGCACTGTGCAGTGGATCTGGTCTTTCCAGGCCACCGGGTCGTACACGTCGGCATCGGTGGGGGCGATGTTGTAGTCGCCCATGATGACGAGATTGGGGTGGCGGGTGAGCTCGTCCTGAACCCACGCTTCCAGGGCGTTCAGCCAGTTCATCTTATAGACGAATTTGTCGCTGTCGGGGGCTTGGCCGTTGGGGAAGTAGCAGCCGATGACGCGCACGCTGCCGACCACCGGGTCGTTGACGGTGCCGGCGATGACGCGGGCCTGCTCGTCTTCAAAACCGGGGATGTTCTTGACGATGTCGATGCTGGCGCTGCGGGTCAGCAGGGCGACGCCGTTGTAGGTCTTCTGGCCGAACCATTGCGACTGGTAGCCCGCCGCTTCCAGGTCGGCGTGCGGGAACTTGTCGTCGGTCAGCTTGGTTTCCTGCAGCACCAGGGCATCGACCGGATTGGCGGCGAGCCAGTCCAGGAGTTGCGGTAGGCGAACAGAGAGGGAGTTGACGTTCCAGGTGGCGAGTTGCATGGAGGGGGCAGCTAGAGCGGGTCGATTCGGTGAGACGCTTGCGTGCGTCGGTGTAGCCGGGATTGTCGCCCTTGTGCGCCATTGTTGCAGCGGTCGGGGCAAGTGGGTCAACAGGTCGGCCATGAAAAAGGCCGACGCATGGTCGGCCTTCTGAGTGGGGCTTGGCGCGGTGCGCCGCGTCATCAAGCCTGTGACGCGGCCTTCAACGCCAGACGCTTGGTGCGTGCGCGGATGTTGAGGAACTCCACAGCCAGCGAGAAGGACATGGCGGCGTAGATGTAGCCCTTGGGCACGTGGGCGTCGAGCGCTTCGGCGGTCAGGGCCATACCGACCATCACCAGGAAGGCCAGGGCCAGCACCTTGACGGAGGGGTGGGCGTCCACGAAGTCGCCGATGGGTTTGGCGGCGAACAGCATCACGCCGACCGAGGTGACCACGGCAGCCACCATCACGCCGATCTGGTCGACCATGCCGACGGCGGTGATGACCGAGTCGAGCGAGAAGACGATGTCGATGACGGCGATCTGGGCGATGATGCCCCAGAACAGGCGGGCACCTGCGGCCTTGATGAGGGCTGGGTCGGTGTCGGGGGCGTGATCTTCTTCGCGGGCTTCGACTTCGACGAAGATTTCGTGCGAGGCCTTCCACAGCAGGAAGAGGCCACCGAACAGCAGCACCAGGTCACGACCGCTGATGCCGATGTTGAACACCGTGAACAGGTCGGCCTTGAGGCTCATGACCCAGCTCAGCGAGAACAGCAGCAGCAGGCGCGAGATCATGGCGAAGGCCAGGCCGAGGCGGCGAGCCTTGTCACGCACGTCGGCGGGTAGACGGCCGACCAGGATGGAGATGAAGATGATGTTGTCGACGCCGAGGACGATTTCCAGGGCGGTCAGCATCGCAAAAGCGATCCAGATGTTGGGGTCGAACAGGAATTCCATGAGGAGAGGTCTTGTGTTGTTGTCGAGAGTTCAAGGGCGCAACCACCCAAGAGCGAAACGATAACGCTTCGAGGTTGTCAGGTAAATGCGAATTTAAAGACCTGAATCTGCAGGAAAAACTGAATTTGGGGAAACTTACTTGCGTCGTTGGTACACGACGAAGTGGTAGGGCCAGCCCGCCTCGGCTGTGTGGGTTTCGCGGCTGACTTCGGTGAAGGCGGTGCGATCCCAGGCGGGGAAGAAGGTGTCGGCGTCGAAGTCGGCATCTACCTCGGTGAGGATGAGTTCGTCGGCCTGAGTCAGGGCCTGGGCATAGAGCTCGCCGCCGCCAATGACGAACACGCGCGCTTCGCCGGACACCAGGGCGCGGGCCCCGTCCAGGGTGTGGGCCACGTCCACCCCTTCGTGTTGCCATGCGGTGTTGCGGGTGATGACGATGTTGCGGCGCCCCGGTAACGGGCGGCCGATGGACTCGAAGGTCTTGCGGCCCATGATGACCGGACAGCCGAGGGTGGTGCGCTTGAAGAACTTGAGGTCTTCGGGCAGGCGCCACAGCAGGGCGTTGTCTTTGCCGATGGCGCCATTGCGGGCCACGGCGGCGATCAGGATGAGAGTGGAGGTGGACATGGTGACGGGAGAGGGGTGCGCTCGATCAGGAGCGAGAGTGTAGGGGCGGTCGAGCTCACTCCGACTCGGCGTTCACGGTGTTCAACTGGATGCCCGCATCAAAGCCTTTGTCAGTTCGGCCGCGGGCAGGTTGCGACAAGCGCTGGCGTTTTGACCGGCCCACAAGGGTGTGAAGTCGGTGTGGCCTTGGCTTTCGGCCTTGGCACGCAAAACGGTGATGGCCGCGGTGGCCAGCGGGAAGGCGGGCGCGGCCGGGCAGATGGGGCCCAGCTCTCGCATGATGCGGTTGACGATGCCGCGTGCCGGGCGGCCGGTGAACACGTTGGTGAGGGCGGTGACACGGGCCTGCTCGCTTTGGAGGGCGGCGCGGTGCAGGGCGCTGGTGGTGGCCTCGGGGCAGGTGAGGTAGGCGGTGCCGACTTGCACGCCCGCGGCGCCCAGCGTCATGGCCGCTGCCACACCATGGGCATCGGCGATGCCACCGGCTGCAATCACCGGGATGTTCACGGCCCGCACGATCTGGGGCAGCAGGGCAAAGGTGCCGACCTGGGTGTGGATGTCGTCGGTGAGGAACATGCCACGGTGCCCGCCGGCCTCCAGGCCTTGCGCAATGATGGCGTCCACCCCGTGGGCCTCCAGCCACAGGGCTTCGTCCACCGTGGTGGCCGATGACAGCACCTTAGCGCCCCAGCTGCGCACCCGTGCCAGCAGATCGGGTGCGGGCAGGCCAAAGTGAAAGCTCACGACGGGGGGCTTGAACGCCGACAGCAACTCGGCCATGTCTGCGCTGAAGGGCTGGCGACCAGGCCCCGATGGAATGGCCGCCGGATCGATGCCGAACTCGTGAAAGTAGGGCGCCAGTGCGGCGTGCCACGCGGCCTCACGTTTGGCGTCAGGGTTGGGTGGGGTGTGGCAGAAGAAGTTGACGTTGTAAGGCCGGCTGGTCTGGGCCTGGATGGCACTCAACTCCTGGCGCAGCACGTCGGGGGTGAGCATGGCGCAGGGCAGGGAGCCGAGTCCGCCAGCGTTGGAGACGGCCACGGCCAGCGCGCTGCCTTGGACACCCGCCATGGGGGCCTGGATGATGGGAAGGTCGATGCCAAGGAGGTGTTGCAGGCGCATGGTGAGGGCTCAGGTGGCGTGAAGCGTTGGCGCTGGCGGAGGGGCGTTGAGTGGCAGTGCGAGGTGCTCAGGCCAGCAGGAGCAGGCCCAGGCCGATGGCCGCAGGCAGCGCCTGGATGAACAGGATCTTGCGGTTGGCGGTGGCGGCACCAAAGACACCGGCCACGATCACGCAGCCCAGGAAGAACACCTTGATGTGGGTGCCGTCTGCGCCGAGCAGCAGGCCCCAGATCAGGCCGGCAGCCAGAAATCCGTTGTACAGGCCTTGATTGGCGGCAAGCACTTTGGTGGCCTTGGCTTGTTCCAGCTTCTGCCCAAAGGCCTTCAGCCCAGCCGGCTTGTCCCACAGGAACATTTCCAGCACGAGAAAGTAGATGTGCAACAGGGCAACCAAGGCGATGACGATGCTTGCAAGGAGGGCCATGCGGCGTTTCCGGTAAAGGGTGAATGGGTGAGGGTGCGTTCAGGCTTCGGGCTTGGTGGGCGCCTGAGAGGTGTTTGCTGTGCGTTGTTCGCTCAGGTTCCGGGCCTGGATCTCAAAGTGGTTGAGCCAGTAGGGATGTTTGCCTCTGATCAGCTGGATGAGGCTGGACGCCGGGTAGGCCAGAAAGAACACCACGCCCCATCGCTCGTACTGTCGCACATGTTCCTGCTCATGGGCGCGCAGTTGGCACAGCGTGCGTTCGCTGCCTCCCAGCACGACATGGCCCAGGGTGATGGCCCCCAGGTCGAGAGGCGGGTGTTTCTGGCCCGGCAGGGCGACCTCCAGCACCCCGGTGTGGAGGTGCGCCTTGCCCCCCAGGAGCAGGATGGGTCCTGCCAGCAACAGGCCCACGAGTGAGCATGGGGCCGCCCACGCGTACCGAAGAAGTGTTGAAAGATGACCGTGCAGACGCATGGGGACTCGTTGCTTTACGAGAGGCCTGAAAACCCGAGAAACCAATGGATGCCGAGGGCGAGTCCACCTGCTAATTGGAAGCGAAGCGGCCAGGTGACGGACCGCTTGCTTTGATCGTCGGGGGCCTTGAGCAGGGCAATCAGGCCGGCAATGAGCGTGACCAGGTACAGGCCGGACCAAGCAAACCATGCAACGCCAAGGCCCATGCAGCCGAAACTTTCACAGCGGATTCGGAAGTTGAGGACTGCCGCGACGACGGTGGCGGTCAAGAGCAGCCAGTACACGTAGCGCATGGTGTGATGAATGCGGTGGACCCGCTCAAATGTGCAGCCAACGCCACCAAAAGAGCTGACGTGGCTCTGCAGCCTGGTACAGGTCCTTCCAGTCTTCAGCGGACATCGTGATCTCCCTTGCGCAGGCTTGTGTTGCGCACTATAGGCGATCGTGCCTGCGCATGGCGCTGCCGGTCAAAGACGTGATCTGGGGATTTTGGGGTTAATGCAGTTTGGCCTCAAGCAGGCCGGATCACGACCGACGGCGCGCTGCGATGGTGAGGCCCATGACAGACCGCTTCGATGTTGTTGCCATCCGGGTCGAGCACAAAGGCAGCGTAGTAGCCCGGGTGATAGGCGCGTTCACCCGGTGGGCCATTGTCTTGCCCACCTGCTGCCAGCGCGGCCTGATAAAACGTCTGAACCGTGGCCCGATCAGGGGCTTGGAATGCCAGATGCACGCGAGAGACATACCCGGTGGCCGCATCCACGAACAACTCGTCGGCGTAGAAGAAATCAGGGCCTTCCTGCACGATGTCGGGCCAACCCAGTGCGGAGAACACCGCGCGGTAAAAGCGCTTGCTGGCCGTCAGGTCCGACACCCGCAAGTGCACGTGGTCGAACAGCCTGCCTCGGTGGAATTCCATGCTGCTTTCCTTGCGCCGTCGTCCCTGCGCAGTATTCATCATGTGGGTGCGGCTACAGATGAGAGATCACCAGAGCCGTGACGCGGTAGCTGGTTCTACAGTCGTGCTCACTCGGTGGCCTCACGCTTCGCGGCGCCTCGTCTGATCCGGAGATCGCCAACACGAGGCGATTCGAGCCTGAGCTCAACGCTTGATCCACCAGCGCGGTCACGTCGACGCTGAATGAGGCTCGCTGGCCGCCGCCATCAAACGAGGTGACGCCGGGTGCAATTTGCCCTGCGAGCCACGGTTGTGGAAATGAAAAAATGACGGGACCTGTTGGGAAGGCCTGATTCGGTGCCAACTCGGCGAACCCGGAAGAAGGCAGAGGGGTGTTGGCCGGCAAGCGGACCAAGCCTCCACCACCTGCCGTGAACGCCTCACAAAGAGAGTTGGGGCGAGTTGGCGGAAGGATGTGGGCGTTGACAGTCAAAGTGGCCTTGGTCACGAGGCCTTTGAGCGATGCCATGGGCTGCAGGTCGTAGGCGAACAGCGTTCGGTACAAGTCCTGACGAAAACCTTGGCAGGTTCCTGTCGGGTTCACCCACAGATGAAACCCCACCGCCCCTTCTCCGACAGCCTTGGGAGACTGCCCGGGCCGCAGGGCGTTCCACCAGGTTTGTGGTCTTGGCGGTCCGGACTGTGCGCCTGCGCTACAAGCGGGATCGGCGTCAATGACACCCCGCACCAGCGCGATGGATGCGGTTGATGGGTCAACGGTTTGGGTACGCGGCTGGATCGGACCGGGGCAACCCGCCAGCCCGATGGACAGGAGCACTGCGCTCAGCACCATAGCTTGTCTTGCTGCCATGCGAATCTCCCTGGAGGGTGAGGTTCGTTGATGGTCGATCGCTACCGCTTGAAAAGTCAATCCCTAGCGAACATGGGTGACCACAGACCCCGTGTGAGGCGCCATCGGCTTTCGCCTTGTGCCCATCAACGCTCAGGCCTCGGCTTGTTGAGCCATTCCTGCACGCTGGGCCTTTGCCATTGAGCCTCTGCATACGTGGCCAGCCTGCCAGGCAGCGTGTCGCCCGCCAGACGCAAGCGATTCAACATCATCGCCAGATCGGTGTCGGCGATGGACCATTGCTCAAACAGCGAGGTGCGGCCGAACGGCAGAAAGCCCTGCGCGGCCGCAATGAGCTTGCGGGCAGCGGTTTGGGCCTCGGCAGACAGTGGCGGCGGTAGGCTGCGCTTCAGAAACACCACCTCCGACGAGCGCTCTTGCCGGATGGGCATGAGGTCGCTGCGCAGCCAGGCCTGAATCTCTCGGGCTTTGGCTTTGGACTGGATGTCAGCCGGGTAGAGCGCGGTGCCGGGGTAACGGTCTTCCAGGTACTCGCAAATGGCGGAGGACTCCGACAGGTGGAAGCCTTCGTCGCTGATCGTGGGCACGCGCCGTGTGGTGGACACCTCTGCATACAAGGGGTCCAACTGCTCATGCCGCCCAAGGTTCACCAGCACCGTCTCGAAAGGCAGGCGCTTTTCGCGCAGTGCCGCGAACACCGTCATGGCATAGGGCGACAGGTAGTTGGAGTCAACAAACAGCTTCATGGTGTAGCCCCTGCCGCAACGGGCAGGTTCAGTGTGCTGGGCGCCCACTCACTCAACGTCAACGTCAGCGGCGCGGCACAGGTTGCAGATGCAGTGATGTACGTGAGGATTGCGTAGCCTGAGGCATTCGTCAATCCACGGTTTCTTCAAAAGGGGCCATGTCGATGCATCACTCTGCGTGGCGAAGCAGGAGAAGAATGCGTTTGTGTATGTTGATGATTCGGCGGCGAACGCTGGCATTGCCCGACGCGAATTGATGAATGGATTGGACGTTCTTGATCTTGTCGTAAATATTGACGATGAGGTCCTCGGTCGTCTTGTCGGTCCAAGAGGCCAGGTCTGTCTTTTCGATGCCAGGGAAGTGTGGAATTCGATTGCGTTGAAGCAGGTTGAAGTTAAATCCTGTCTTGTTCAGGCGATCAAATTCCGTTGTCGCAAAGTGGGGGATGACCGTTTCCGGTGAAACACCGTCACTGATCACGCGAAAGCACAGCCGTGAATTGGCTTTCAGCTCCTCGATCAGTGCGCGCGCGTCGCCCTTGCGGTTCTTGCGGAATGCGTCAAACGACGCCATGGCCTTTGCTGCGCTAATGAATCCCTCAAGGGCTGGAAGCAGTTCGATCATGGGCGAATTCAGTGGCTGAACGAATCAGTGAGCGGGCTTCAAACCTGTGGCGTTACCCTGCGATGGGGGTGCACAGCTCGACGAGCAATCCGTCTGGGCAGCGCACGTAAGACACGATCTGGCCCCACGGCTTGGTGACCGGGGCGGCCAGCTCGGTAGCGCCTGCGGCCAGGGCCTTGGCATGGGCGCCGGCCACATCGCTGGTGACCAGTCCGATCTCAAACCCCAGGGGCTGGGCCGACGCGTGGGCCGCCACATGCCCGCCGGGGAAGTTGGCGTCGCCCAGCTCGTGTGCGGCAAAGGACAGCGTGGTCTCGCCCGTGGCCAGCTCGCCATAGGTGCCCGACTCGTGCAGGAAGCGGCGAGTCAGGCCGAAGGCCTGCTCACAAAATGCCAGTGAGTCCGCCACGTTGGGAACGTAGATGATGGTGTAGCCGAGCTTCATGGGGTCTCCTGTTGGGGTGGGTCTCAACAGATCATTTGACGACGCCACAGGCGACGCGTGCTCCCCCGCCACCCAAGGGGGCCGGGTGGTCAGAGTGGTTGTCGCCACCTGCGTGAATCATGATGGCGCGCCCAGCCAGATCGGCGGCCTTCAAACGAGGCGCCAAGACGGGCTGCGACGCATTGCCTGCGGAGTCAACGTAGAGCGGCGGAAGGTCACCCAGATGCCCGTCGCCCCACGGCTCGCCGTGCTTGTTGGTGCCGGCAGGATCAAAGTGCCCGCCTGCTGCCAGCGCCGGGACCATCTTGCCGTCTTTCTCCTTGGCATCGCAACTCGGGTTTTGATGGATGTGGAAACCATGCAGCCCGGGCGGGAGTCCGCGCAGTGAAGGCGTCAAGACCAGACCGTATTTGGAGTCAGACGCCGTGATGTTGCCGATGGCCGCGCCAACGCCCTTCTCATCCACGATGTTGACGGTGACTTGTGCGCTTGCAGAGGCCGCAGTGATTGCAAATACAGTGGCCAGCGAAAGATGCTTGATCATTTTCAATCTCCATTGACGTTGCCAAAAAACACTAGCCCATGAACGACTGGGTAGCGACGGGGGAGCGACGCGTTAAGGCGTGCCACACTCAAAGTAACCTTGCTTTTGCTCGCTGGTCGGGCACCAGGTGGCCATGTTGACCAAGTAGGAGCTGGGGCGGACCACGCGTGCTTTGCCCAGCGCATCTTCGGCCTGCGAACGCGAGACGAAAACCTTGACGCTCCGGAACGAGCCTGCGCGGCGGAAGACTTCTCCCTGGCCGATGCCCATGCGCTCAGCCGTCTTGGTGATCTCTTGTCGGGCGGATTCGAGTGTGGTGTCGCCACCGAAGACAACGCCCCAGGTGCCAGCGGGGTCCGGCGCCGCTGGGGATGGCAGCACTGTGCCGACCTGTGGCAGATAGGTCTTCTGAATCAATGCTTCTGCGGTGGCCTCAGACATGGGGACGCCAGAGAAACGGTTGATGACGTCGACCGCCCATTTACGAAGACTCTTGTTCTCCGGAGTCTGATTGAGGGCGGGGTCTTTGCTCAGGATGGCGGTCGCCAGCTCAACAAACTTCGTTTCGCTGTCGCGTTGCTTGTTGGATGCGGCAACCTGATTGCCAAGGTAGGCCACGGCCAAAGGTATGAAGATCGCTGCGGCGACCTTGCTGAAGACTTCAAGTTTTTGCCAGCCGTCCATTGCATACCCTTGTGGTTGTACGGCCTAACTTGTTTCAGGCGCTACGCGGCAACTTGCGTCGCGTGGCCTGGCACTTCAAGCTGGATATGGTAGCCCACATGACGGACGGTGTGTACCCGCTTGGCTCCCCCTGATTGGGGCCGCCAGTTGAAGCGCCCCGGGGCGCTTCAATGGGAAATATCAGCGTCCACGTTGAACTTACAGTTGGGCTGAGGCGCGAAGGCAGGGTGTTGCGCTTCGCTTGTCAACCAACGCTGGCCGCAAATGCTAGGTACGAAATTCACTCAAGGGCTTCCGAAAAAAAGTTGGCCAAGCATGCGGTAAGGCAATAGCGTAAAGACACCTGCAATGATGAGGCCCACATAAGCGCCGATCATCGATTTGCGATGTAGTTTCAAATCATGTTTTAGCGCGCCATAAATTGCAGCTGAGATGGAAATTATTGTGACGACGCTTAGCAAATGAATAAGGCTAAACCTTCCTCGGGCTTGAATTAAAAATGATCCTAGCGATGTGCTAAGCATTAGAATAACCCAAAATCGGCCGAGCCAGCGATGCACACTCGTGCCTTTGCGGCGGCCCAGTACCCATGCCCCGAGAACAACTGAAGCGCTCGCGCATGCGACATGAAACCAAATGATTGGCGGCGCAGTGTGTATGGTATGGATTTCTAGTGGCATTCGAAGCTGTTTCTAAGGCTGGGCCTAACGAACTAGTTAACTGGCGCCCATAAGGCGTATCCGAAGCGATGGGCCGTATCAGCGTCCACGTTGAACTTACAGTTAGGCTTTGGACAAGTGCTAGCATTTAGCCCGGATGAAAAGGTTGCTCATCTTCGGCTACGTCAGGAACGTGAATGGAGCTCGCGCTATACAGCTTCGATCGGCCGATTGCCCCGCTGTAGTGAAGGGCTCTCTGAAGGTAGTGAGAGGCCATTTTTACAAACGTTGCTTCGGCGCGAGGGTCAAACAAAAGGGAGTCAATAAGCTGGTGCGGGTCGACGCGGAAACGTGCAAATTTCAAACAGGGGGGAGTTGTTTGCTTTTTGAGGTAGACGACTGTGCGTACTTCTGACTCATAGTCGAAAGCGTCTCGCTTGACAAACATTGCGTCCAGCGCACGATCCGCGCTGAATTTACTTGTTAAATCTTCAGCGATCTGATCAAGTTGTTGCCTCACAAGTGGTGCCGAGTTGTATGTCACATCGCGAAGCAGGAAATTGCACGGATGTGACGCCTCTATGCGCTTGCCCGCTAGCAGTAGTTTCGCGCGAGTGGTTCTAATTCGCACGGAAGTTCTATTAGGTGAGTAGATCCGCCACATGGCATCCGAAACAGCGCGCTTGCCCCAGCACTGAGCAAATATGTGAGAAGCCTTTTTGTGCTGAAGTACCTGCTCATATGGATCTTCCCATGTGCTCGGACTTGCAAAGAAAAGCTCTCTACTTTCGAACAAGTCTACGACATGCTCGAAGGGCATGATCCGATAAAGGTAGTTGGATGTACTGCTCATCAGAGATATGCGTGTAGGCCTAACGAACTAGTTAACTGGCGCCGGAGCCCCGCAGGGGCGCAGGGCACCAACAGCGGCCAATAAAATGCCGAAGGCATGGCCGCTGTTGGCGTCCACGTTGAACTTACAGTTAGGCTGTGGCGCGGAGTGGAAGGTTTTCATAGTACCTATGCCTGCAGGTTTTGTTGTTGCACTTGCAATGTGAAAGTACGCTTGGGGTTCGTATTCAAAGTGGTTTCCCCTGCGGGGACAGAATTATGGAGCTGGTGGGTTGAGCTTTGTTGTAGCAGATAACCGCTGTATCGCCGGGCTTGTACGGTGTGAAAAGCCCTGTCGAGCAATGACCTTCAAATCGAGCACTCCCAGGCTTGGGCGTGAACTCATATCGAAGAATCATTGGCATATGCGCTTGATCGATTTCCCGGTCGATGGATATGACCTTCCCAGTAGCGCGCTCGCCGTTTTTAAGTAGATGCAGGCGTTCAAGTCTCCGTGCAAATAAGGCGGGGAGGAATGTGGCGCATGTAACTACTAGACCTGTAATAGCGAGAATTGCTTTTGCTGCATTAGTCATGGCACCTCGATTGCGGAAGCCTAACGCCCAAGTTCAGGGGCGCGCGCTTGGCGTTGCCGAAGCGTGCGCTGGTGGAGGCGTCCCCTGCAACGCCCAGTTAGGCGCTGGTTATACGAGGGAGATGACTCACGCATGAGTGCTCTTCCAGCGCTGCATCTCTTCTTCGATGAAGTGATTTACCAAGTCGGAAAACATGCGCTCAATGGCATCAGGGCTCAGGCCTTCCTGCTCAGCCCACTGGCGGCGCTTTTCAAGCATGGCTTTGAAGCGCTCGGGCGCACGAACAGAGGTGGCTGACGTTTTGAACTTTGCTGCCGCGAGGACGTATTGGTAGCGTTTGCCGATGAGGCTGACAACAGCCCTATCAAGCAAGTCGATTTCGGCACGGATGTCGTCCATTCCCGCGCATTGCTCTGGCGATAGCCTGTTTTCGATTTGCATCCCTGTTCCTTATGTGTGCGCGCCTAACGCCCAAGTTCAGGGGCGCGCGCTTGGCGTGGCCGAAGCGTGCGCTGGTGGGGGCGTCCCCTGCAACGCCCAGTTAGGCCGGTGCAAGTAGTAGGGCGCCTGCGCGGTCAGCGAGCCCGCAAACGAGGCGCTAGCCTGGTGTGCTCGATGAGCTGCTGCGGCAGCCTTTGACTTGAGTCGTTCCATCACGCCTCCCTTTGCGTATGGCGTCAGCCATGCGCTGACGAATGCCTCAATTTAACGCACGTTCAACCTGCGTGGCAGAGGCGCCAGCAGTAAGCGTCCGACCAAGGCCCAACTGGGCAGCGCACGACTGGTCAGCTAGAGCTTGATTTCATACAAGCGATCCTGGACGTCCTGCACGTTGAAGGCATTGGGATCGAGGGGGCGCCCGATCCAAGCGGTCATGTTGTCATGCTCCGGATGCGTCGGGTCGGCGATGGCCTGCAAGAAGTCAGCATAGCCAGGGGCGCCACCCACGTCCTCAGGTGGGCAGGCTCCAGCGCCTGCCAGGCACATGGGGAACTGCAGCTTGAGCTCGGCGGGCATGGTGTCGACCCGCTCGACCTTGATCCTGTGAGTCCAGTTGTCGCCGAAGTCATATGTCCAGTTGAACGTGGCGCTGTAGCCGAGTGCCTTGTTTAACGTCACCTTGGATTCGTCGTCCAGCGACTCATCGGGCCAATCTGGATCCGGCACGCCATATCTGCCTTCGGCGAACTCAAACTCATGCAGATGCCCGCCGTCCCACCCCATGGCACGCAGCAAAACCACATGAAGCTTGGGCAGGCGGATGCTCGATGGCACCAACACGCGCCGCCAGACCTTGGGGCGCACGCCTTGCAACTCGACCTTGAGTTGCAGCACTTTGATGTTTCTGGTGGGTGACCCCACGAGCTTGAGTGAGGGCCTGTTCGATGAGGTGACCATGGCCCACATTGTGCCGATGGTCCGCTCGCTCATGCCGCCTGGCGTTGTTCAGGTGTGGCTTGCTGCGGCGGGCACAGCCGCCACGGCAGCAGCTCATCAACGCGATTGATCGGATGATCGGCAATGCGTGTCAGCACCTGGTGCAAGTAGGCATACGGATCGATCCCATGCAGCTTGGCCGTGCCCAGCAGCGTGTAGACGATGGCGGCTCGCTCGCCACCCGCATCCGAGCCCAGATGCAGGTAGTTCTTGCGCCCGATGGCCACGCCGCGCAGTGATCGCTCGGCGATGTTGTTGTGCGCCTCCATGAGACCATCGTCCACGAAGCGCGTGAGTGCCCGCCAGTGGCTCAGGCTGTAGCCGATGGCCAGTGCCATCGGTGACTTGGCAGACAGCTTTGCCTGCGTCTCGATGAGCCATGTGTGCAAGTCTGCCAGGATGGGCGCGGTGCGTTGCTGTCGCTGCCTTCGTCGCTCATCAGGTGGTTCTCCCTGGATGTCAGCTTCGATGGCGAACACTCGGGCGATGCGCAGCAGGGCCTGGTGGGCCAAGGTGCCAGGCTGCTGGTGCTGCTGCATGTGTACGTCGTAGAACTTGCGCCGGGCATGGGCCCAGCAGCCGGCCTCGATGATCTCGCCGCTGTCAAACAGCCGGTCGTAGCCCGCGAAGGCGTCTGCCTGCACGATGCCCTTGAAGCCGGCCAAGTGACGCCTGGGATGCTCGCCTTTGCGATTGGGGGAGTATTGGAACCATACAGCCTGTGGCCTGGCGTCACCGCTGGCGCGGTCGTCGCGCACATAGGTCCACAATCGCCCAGTGCGTGCCTGTTGACCCTGGCCACCCAGAACCCGGATCGGCGTGTCGTCGGTGTGGATCTTGGCGGCGGCCAGCACATGACGGCCGATGGCTTGCGCCAAGGGGCTGAGCAACGCAGCCGCTGCCCCCACCCAGTCAGCCAGGGTCGAGCGCTCCAGATCCACACCCTGACGGGCATAGATCTGCGAGAGGCGATACAGCGGAGTGTGATCGGCATACTTGCTCACCAGCACATGGGCCAGCAGGCCGGCGCCGGCCATGCCACGATCGAGCGGACGGCTGGGCGCACTGGCTTGTACGATGCTGTCGCACGCCGGGCAGGCCAGGCGGGGCCGCACATGGCGGATGACCTTGAACTGACCGGGCAGGTAGTCGAGCACTTCACTGACGTCTTGGCCAATGGGGCGCAGCGCGTCCAGGCAGGCGCCGCAAGCGCAGCCCGCATCGGGCGTGTGCACCACGATCTCGCGTGGCAGATGGGCTGGCAAGTCGCGCAGGCCTTGGCGGCTTTTGCGTGAGCGCTTGCGGTTGTTGGCACCACCTTCAGGCTCGTCGTTGGCCGCTGGTGGCTCCACCGTTGTCGCGGGTGCCAACAGTTCCATCTGTGCGGCCACATCGAGTTGCTCGCTGCTGCGGCCAAAGTGCATGCGGCGCAGGTAGGCGATCTCGGTCTTGAGCTTGTCAATCAGCAGCTTGGCATGGGCCAGTTCCTGGCGGCTGTCGCGCAACTGGCGAGACAGCTCGCAGTGGTCATGCGGGTGCGGATCGTGTGGCATGACGATACTGTGCCCAAGCGACAGTGATCACGCCACAGGAGATGCGATGTCAACCAGATTCAGGTTGCACGTTCTGGTCGCCAGGTGCGCTCTGGCATGCGCCAGTCGATGCCCTCCAACAGCATCGACAACTGCGCCGGGCTCAGGCTGACCTTGCCGCCATCGGCCTGCGGCCACACGAAGCGGCCCTTCTCCAGGCGCTTGCTCAGCAGGCAAAGGCCTTGTCCATCCCACCACAGCAACTTGATGATGTCACCTCGCCGGCCACGGAAGACGAAGACATGGCCGCCGAACGGGTCTTGCAGCAAGATCTCTTGTGCCACAGCAGCCAGACCATCGAAGCCCTTGCGCATGTCGGTGTGGCCTGCAGCCAGCCAGACGCGGGTGCCAGCAGGCAATCCGATCATGGCAGTGAGCGCAGCACTTGCAGAATGCTGCGCAGATCCTGCGCGGCAAAGCCAGGCGGCAGGCACAGGGTGGCGCCATGGATGTTCAGTTCGATGGGCTGCGTGGCTGCTGGCTGTGCAGGTGGTGCATCGGGCTCTATCATCACCGGCAACAGCACTGGCGCACGGGCCATGGGCGCAGGCCCTGGCGGCAGCCACTTGCGAATCACGTTGGCGTTGATGCCATGGCTCAGGGCAATCGCCGACACCGATGCGCCGGGCATCAGGCATTGCGCCGCCACCTCGGCCTTGAACTGTTTGCTGTACGTCCGCCGCTTGCGTACACCCACAACGCCTGTCTTGGCGTCTGAGTCTTGTTTTGCGATCGCGTCCACCATCTTCTCCATAGTGGACGCGATCTTCACGCTGCCATCACGCCTTGGCTAGAGGGTGGCCGTCGGACGCTTACCGCCAGCACACCAACTTGAGGGCATGAGCCGGTGTGTCGCTGCCGCCGAGGAGGCGGCTCGTGTGGCCTTCGCACGCGGCGTGTTCCGCGAGGGCCTAACTACCAAGGTAACCGGCGCCGGAGCCCGTCAGGGCGGAGGGCACAACCAAGGGCCATGAAAATGCCGAAGGCATGGCCCTTGGTTGCGTCCGCGTTGACCTGACAGTTAGGCTGGGGCGCGCAGTGGACGGTTTTCATAGTACGTCTGACGGCTTTTTTGGGTGTTGTGCTTCACGTGCCAACCCATGAGTTCAAGCCTCAGCGCACGTACTGTCGAATGCTCATGAAGCGCAGGCTCTTCGGATGTGGGCTCGAACGCCCTCTGCTGTGTTGAAAGGCGCTGGGCCCACAAAGGTCAGGACTTCATCGATAGCCTCGTCCAAGATGGCGTGGTGGTCGGGGGTGGCAGAAACGAGCGAGTAGACCCCATTACGGACCACGAACAGGCCGCGCTTGTTCGGAATAGAGAACCTGGGCTCAAGCGGGTCACCACGGTCATTCCAAAACAGCCAGACTGCAGCTTCAACGTCTATGCCTTCGCAGCAGGCAATTGCCTCTGCCTCGCTCGAGAAGGTCATGAGAGTGCGCTCTTCTGTTTCAACGGCGAAGATCATGAGGCCTAACGAACTAGTTAACTGGCGCCCATAAGGCGTATCCGAAGCGATGGGATGTATCAGCGTCCATGTTGAACTTACAGTTAGGCACCGCACTAGCTTTGGTAATGACTGACCGAGGTGATGCGATTCTTGTTGTTGTAGCAGATATGGAGGTAGTCCATGTCAATGCGAGCGCCGCTGCACATACCTAAAGGATAGATAACGCAATTTTTGCGATCCGCGACGTCGCTCTTTCCGAGCATCTGTTCAACCAGTGGGCGGGGAGTGCCCGTTAGCAGATGGTTACGTTGAAGATCACGGAACATTCCGCCTCTCGGGCATGAGATATCCAGCATGCAGAGTTTTCCTTCACATTGGTCTGCTTTTTCCCATTCAACCGTGGTGAAGGTCGTTCCCATGAATGGCAGTTCATGAAATACAAATTTTGTGATGCCTTTGCCAAAGAAGACAATGATGACAATAGTTATCAAAATGGCGATGAATAGCCACTTTCCAGCCTTGAGTAGTGCTTCAAACATAGTGCCTAACGAGCGAGTTAACTGGCGCCGGAGCCCCGCAGGGGCGCATGGCACCAACAGCGGCCATAAAAATGCCGAAGGCATGGCCGCTGTTGGCGTCCACGTTGAACGCCCAGTTAGGGCTGTATTTGGGATTTTAGAGTAGGCTTTCTATTTTCGAGGACAAGATATTCAGTGCAAAAGTTATTATTCCGGCTAATGCGAGTTTGATATATGCGAAGGGCTTCGCCTTTTCCGCTTCGCTTATGAGCTTCTCATCGCCCTTGTTTAGCTTAAGGTATGAAATTTCCGGGAACCCGTCGATCGCTTGCTCTATGAAGCCCCCCGTTAGCCCCGTGAGTCTAATTATTGCGTAAGATGCACCTATGTATATGGCGATGAAGCGAGCCATTAAGCTCTGATCTGAGGTTTCGGCAAGAAATGACGCGGCTGTTTGTGTTGCAAAAAATGAAAGCAATATTGCCGCTAGAATTTGAAGCGTACTTGGTATCCATACTGAAAATCTTTGTAGCCTGCGAAGAATTTTCGACTTTGGATTGCATTTGCAGCCATTGACCCACTCATCAAATGCCTCTAGAAAACCTCTGGCTACTACATAATCTGCGTATTCAACTGTAATTTCTGCAACGGTCCCTCCCATGAAGCTAAATATTCTTCCTCGCATGAAGGGTGGAGCTTCTTCTTCGAGTTGCTTTAGAGCTGCCACCCTTGAGGTGAGGCGAATATTTACGACGTACTCTTGCGGATGATCAAGGCCTGCTGGAATAATTGAAAAGTTATATTTTAGAACTACGCTAATTGTTGGGCTTGACGTGTTTCCGTTGTAGGCTCTAAAGCGCTCGAAAGAGGTGAATTGCTCTTTTCGTTCTTTATCATGAAAAACTGTAGCCGTAGCATTTTTTGCGACGATATTGTGTACGTCGCAAAGTTGACTAATTTTGTGATGAATTTGCTCTAGCTCTGAGAAATCAATTAATAAGTTGTCTGTGTAGCGTTTTCTTATTTGTTCAGTTCTCCCTGTGACTTGATGGTAAATCGCTTGATAGATTTTTAGTGGAACCTGGGGCTGTGACTCTCCTACGTTAACTACTCGACGATTGTCTTGATCCCTGTGGTCTATTACTGCGGTCATATTTATTTTTCAGTATTAATAGTTGCTGGAATTGATGGCATAGGCCCTAACGAATTAGTTAACTGGCGCCGGAGCCCGAAGGGCGTAGGGCACCAACAGCGGCCATTAAAATGCCGAAGGCATGGCCGCTGTTGGCGTCCACGTTGAACTTACGGTTAGGCTTCGGCGCGAAGGCACGATGTTGCACTTCACGCGTAAATCTACGTTTGCTCAATGGCAGGCCAAAGCTATTTTAGCCGCAAAGCTTCCCTTTCTTTATTAATGGATTCTCTCATGGCTGGGGTGCAGATCTCAGCGGAAATTTTTTGAGACTGTAATATGCGCATTGGATCGGTTGTGTTGTTTGATTCTTTGTCTTCGAAGTATATCGCCAAGTCTGCATAATGCAGAATCTGGCGAGTGACAACCCATCTGTAATGAGCGTATATCGAACTAGATGCTATGAGGTCGAAGTTGTCTGCCGTGTTTTCAATTGGCGCGCCAATATTCTCTCTGTTTAGGCCGTTGAGTATCTCGTATTCGTTTGCTAGAAGGTATATATCTGGGTCAATTGAGGGGCTTGCCTGTATTCGATTGCTTGGGTTAAAAGCCCACGCCTCCTGGATGTAGCTTGACGTGTTATCGTTCTTTTTGACGTGGACCGCTAGGCCGCCTCCCAACGAAACGCCAGTCGCAATAATTGGAGTTTTGCTGGCTAATGGGTGCTGTCGCACTTTCTCGACGTATGATCGTGCGTCATCAAATTGGACTGGGGTAATCCAGAAATTATGAAAAATGTAGTCTCGCCATTGATTGGAGCCGGCGAATGATATTATGGTTTTGGACGCAGTTCCATCTTTTTTGTAAAGGATGAAGGTCATGGCCTCGAATCCGTTAACCTTGCTCTCTCTTAGCTCACGGATCTCTTGAAGTTCCTTGGGGGGAGAAAAATAGAACTCTGACTCCTTTCCGTTTTGCTGGAGGGGTATAACTGCTGCGACTGCATATATGTAGCCATCTTTGGATAGCCTTAGTTTTTTGCGAACATCATTTCCAATTGATTTGTAGTTTTGGTATTCTTTCACTGTGTCCAAATATCGCGCATCGCACCATGCTCGACCTTCCAGTTTTCCCCAACTCCTCGGAAACATCCCACACCCCGCAAGCGCGGATAGCAAGGTTAATGTAGTTAAGCATCTTATTGATTTTCTCATAATCCCTCCTTGTTTGATGGTGCGGATAATCCGATATGTTGAATTTATGGTTTAATTGAATCAGGGCGCGGCAATTTATTTTTTATTAAAGCCTAACGAACTAGTTAACTGGCGCCGGAGCCCCGCAGGGGCGCAGGGCACCAACAGCGGCCAATAAAATGCCGAAGGCATGGCCGCTGTTGGCGTCCACGTTGAACGCACAGTTAGGCGCTGGTGGCCGCAGGCAAGGTGTTGCCTTTTGTTTGGCTGTAAGGATTGCATGTGATTCACCATGTTGGCGCTACTTGCCGCCTATGTGATTTTCCTGGCACGCAACGTTGAGCGCGGTGGCTGAAAGGTATGAGCCGCACTTCTCGCAACGAGAAGGAAATGGGTGAAGACCACGAGCTGTAGTTACTTCGCCGCCGGATGCGAACCGCGAAGAGCCCGTTGGGGTTGCTCCGCAATTGGGGCACTTGTATCGCAAAGCTGCAAAGGTTGTAGCGGCGATTGATCCAATGACGAAGAGAGTGACAAAAAGATCCTTCGTTTGCGAATCACCGAGCGCCATGGCATCCAGCAACGCCGGTAGGCCAAAGAATACCAATGGGACGATTGCTGCGCACAACCAAAGAAGTTGCTGTCGCTTTGCGAACGCTTTGACATGCGCGTGCTGGCGTGCACGTACAACTGCATCGGCTAGATCGATTTTTGGAATTCGCTTCATCGGTGCTTTTGATGGCCTAACGAACTAGTTAACTGGCGCCGGAGCCCCGCAGGGGCGCAGGGTACCAACAGCGGCCAATAAAATGCCGAAGGCATGGCCGCTGTTGGCGTCCACGTTGAACGTACAGTTAGGTTTTTGACCATTGGCACGCCCGGGAAACACACGACGGCTGAGGTTGAGGTGAGGGCGGGCCACGGTGGATGCTGAAAGCTGCTGCCAGGATTCCAGAGAGTGTGACAGGCGCACCAGCTTGGTGGAAGCACCCAAACCGGTGATAGGCGATTGAGACATGACGCCGCGCCCGGTGAACGAACTGGCTGCTAGTAAAACGCCAAACCTCAAGATGCGCGCAACTGGCTGAGTGAGCACGGAAGCGGCGTTGGCGAACATCAGTGTTCCCGCGTGGGAGTGGCGCAGCAAGGTGCGCAAACCTTGCCAAGCAAAGAACGCAACTGCGGCATGACAAATGATTCCCGCGTGCTGGATGTATGAGCTTGCACCGATTTCGACATTTGCCAGAGCCTTTGTAACGAGTTACCTGGGCGTGTGTTTAAACAGGACCTAACGAACTAGTTAACTGGCGCCCATAAGGCGTATCCGAAGCGATGGGCCGTATCAGCGGCCACGTTGAACTTACAGTTAGGCTGTGGCGCGGAGAGGCAGACGTTGAGCATGCAGCAACAATTTTCTGAGGAGACACTCATTGTTTACTCACATGTTTGTTGATTTCGGATTGCTGGATTTGCATATGCACAGTCGGTAACGATATAGAGCGTGACCTAGATAAAATGCAATGATGCTCACGACCGTGAAGCCGAAATTAAACGGAGAGGAGCCTTCGAAAAGGTGGAAGGCTACCCAAGCAACCAAGACGCAAACAAAAAGCAGGACTCCCTCGTTAAAGGCTTTGCCAACGTTGCTGGACAATGATGTGCCGCAATGGGGGCATTCAAATTGCCTGCGCACCAAGTGCATACCAATGCGCTCGCCACAATCAGGACACTTTGCACTACTAACTGTTGGTAAATATGTAGGGATGTCCACGGCGTTTCGGATGTTGGGGCCTAACGAACTAGTTAACTGGCGCCCATAAGGCGTATCCGAAGCGATGGGCCGCATCAGCGTCCATGTTGAACTTACAGTTAGGTTGCTGCGGCCTTGACTTACTCGACAATTTCAGCGCCCCAACCATCGTAAACTGCCTTGTGCTTGAGCGCGAGCTTCTCAAAGGTGCTTGAAAGCCCTGCAACTGATTGGTGGCTAAGGGCCATTTCTTTCTTCCCGACGACCTGAAAGTTTTGATTTGAATCGTCTGGCGGATAGATTTCTACATCGAAACCCAATTCCACAAGTGCGTCTGCGATTGCCTCAGCGCTGGATTCGTTTAAGGTTTCAAAGGCAAAGTCGGGAAGGTGCGGTTTTCTCAGATCAGCCCCCAACTCAGCCATTTTCAGTAAAACGGATGAATCAGCATCATTCACTGCGCGTAGGCTTTCAATGATTTCGATCGGTGTGGGCATGAGTAGAGCGACCTAACGAACTAGTTAACTGGCGCCCATAAGGCGTATCCGAAGCGATGGGCCGTATCAGCGTCCACGTTGAACTTACAGTTAGGCTGAGGAGCGAAGGCTGAGCCTTGGAACACAAGACACATATGGGCTAGTTGATGGCGTACCACGACTCTCCAATGATCGCATTGGCTAAATTCCGGAGAGTGTGACAGATGAACCTGCCTGGGTGAATCACCCAAACCGGGGCTGAGCGATGTCGAGTGGCTGAAGGACCTTGTGAACGTGCTGCGCAAATGCGGCAATTAGGTATTGGTCTTTTTGCCCGTGATTGCGGACGCGATGAGTTCAATAGCCGTGGATAACGCAAAGGCGCCTGCAGCCGCCTTTGGAGAGCCGGAAAATAGAAGTACCGCAGCGATAGTAACTAGCACTAGTGCGATGAGATGAACGATCTTCACGGGTGCCTCGCGGATGGTTTGCCTAACGAACTAGTTAACTGGCGCCCATAAGGCGTATCCGAAGCGATGGGCCGTATCAGCGTCCACGTTGAACTTACAGTTAGGCTGAGGCGCGAAGTAGAGGGCGAGGAGCACACGGAGACCTGCCCGTGGTTCGATGAACAGCAGTGTTGCATAGACGCTCCCTTGAGTGTTTGCAGCCAGTTTGCCAGACGCCTTGGCTTGGTGGAAGACCACCGAGCTTGTTCTACCCAAAGGCCGATGGCGTACAGCACTTTGGGTGCCTCAGTAGAAGAAATCGTGAATCAGAGTGAGTGAGCCAAACAGAAGGAAAAACAGAGCAAACGCAAGTCGCCAAGCAAGCTTTGAGAAGTTGTCTTTGGCGGACAACCACTCGCTAAATGCACTCGCTCGTTTGTTTCGAGAAGCAAGCCAATGTGCGCCCACTGCTAGCAGGCCAACAACCGTAAACCCGAAAATTTTGAATAAGTTTGGGCCGTGTTCATTGGTGGAGTCAAACATGGTTTTCTTAAAGGGGGGCCTAACGAACTAGTTAACTGGCGCCGGAGCCCCGCAGGGGCGCAGGGCACCAACAGCGGCCAATAAAATGCCGAAGGCATGGCCGCTGTTGGCGTCCACGTTGAACCTACAGTTAGGCTGGGGAGCGTAGCCACGGTGCTGCAAGCGCATATTGTTGACTGGTTTAGTTCGGAGTTCTCTCATGCTTCAATACGCGCCAAAAAAGCTTTGTGGACCAAGCGGTTGTGCTGATATGAAGAAGCCCGAGGACAAAATACATTCGATCAGCAAAGTCACGTGCACGCTCATAAGACTCCATTTGACTTTCACTGGCATCCTGTGCTGGCCAAAGCGGATCAAGCGAAGCAAATATGGCAACGAAGCCAATAGTGGTTATCAGTGCTGGTACTGCGGCAATTGCAAAACGTCGGGTAAGATGCCACGCCTGATAAGAGCCTTTATATATGCATGATCTGAGGACGATCACCGCTGAGGTGAATGCCCAGATGCCTAGTATGGCGTATGTGCCGAAGACGAGAATGATCAAGAGAGTCGCCACAGCGAGAAGAGCCTAACGAACTAGTTAACTGGCGCCGGAGCCCCGCAGGGGCGCAGGGCACCAACAGCGGCCAATAAAATGCCGAAGGCATGGCCGCTGTTGGCGTCCACGTTGAACTTACAGTTAGGCAGTGGCGCGGAGTGGAAGGTTTTCATAGTACCTATGCCTGCAGGTTAGCGTGTTGCAATTGCTATGTGAGGCTACGCTCTCATTTTTCGGCGCGATGAGTACTTGCATGCTTCACGACCTGACCAACTGACTTGGCCCCAGGTGCGTAGGCGGCCATGGCTGCGCCGACAGCAACAAGGAATACAGCAGTTGCTGTGAACGGCAAGACCGTTCGGTGGAAAGCACTGGAGAGCCAGTGCTGTGGATCTTGCCCGCGCAGGTGGCGGAACAGGACATAGGAGAGTGCTCCGTCAACCATGACTTCGGCGAACAACAATGGAGCTATGTATACAACGTACAGTGAGGCGACTGCGATGCCAATGGCCAGTGCGATTGCAATCAGAGGTATGGCTAGTTCGTCGGCGTCCGCAGCGGCCCCGACAGTTTCACGTATGGCCCCTAACGGCGAAGAGTCAGTTCCTTCCACGGGAAGAATCGATCCATCGAACGTGCCAGAGGCGCCCCCGCCACCAAAGTCGCCTCCACCGCTGCTGTTGAATTCAGGCGCACAACCTGTTTGATTCGGGCGGGGAATCAAGTCAGTGATGTCCGGTGCATCTACGTAGTCTTCCGCATTCGTTCTAAGCCATAGCCAGATTAGAAATAGGAAGAATAGATAGGCGAATGCTAGTGCCAGCGGATACCGCAACACCATTGAGTCCACACCAAAATGCAGCATAGTGAATGATGCAAGCAGCCCAAATCCACCCGTGAGAGAAACGAGTAGGGTCATCTGGATGCGGGGGAAGGATTCTCGAACGAGGCGATTCTTTACGCGCTGAATTGCTAGCGCGCGGCTGTTTGCGATTTTTGAGTGAGGCACGACTTTCATGAATGACGCCTAACGCCCAAGTTAACCGGCGCCGGAGGCCGGAGGCCGCAGGGCACCAACACTGGCCAATAAAATGGCGAAGCCTTGGCCAGTGTTGGCGTCCGCGTTGAACGCCCAGTTAGGCGACACCAATTTTTGCATGCAGGGTGGCTTTGATTGACGGCCATTCGGTGGCTGTGATGCTGTACATGACCGAGTTCCGAATGAATCCATCGCGCATCACCATATGGCTGCGCAGAATACCTTCTTCCTTCGCGCCGATTCGTTGAATGGCATTTCGGGATTTGGCGTTTCTCTCATCAGTGAGCAGCTCTACTCGATTGCACCCCAGCGACTCGAACGCATGACAAAGCATGAGGTACTTCGCTTCGGTGTTGACGTGGGTTCGTTGGCTGGCGGCCGCGAGGAAGGTAAAACCAATTTCGAGCCGACGGTGAGCGGATTCAATACAGCGAAAGCGCGTGCTGCCTGCAACTTGGCCAGATTGTCGGTCTACTGTGGCGAACGCCAACTCCGTTCCCGCGTGGAAGGCTGTTTCAGCAGCATCTAGGAAGTTTGGCAAGTGGTCAGGGTGCGGTACGAAAGTGACCGGTATTTCCCATAGCTTTCCATCTTCGATGGCGAGCCTGAGGCCAGGCAGATGTCGCTGTTCGAGCGGTTCTAGCCGAACACGATGCCCTTCTAAGGTGACTTTTTCGATATGCACTATCGTTCCCTGCGGATGTTTTGTGTTGCCTAACGCCCTGGTTAACCGGCGCCGTAGCACGAAGTGCGGAGGGTACCGACATAGGCCATGAAAATGGCGAAGCCATGGCCTATGTTGGCGTCCGCGTTGAACCCACAGTTAGGCTGGGGCGCGTAGTGGAAGAGGTAGCGAGTTGACATGGCCTGTATTGGGTCAATTGGCTATGCTGCACGCTTGAGCCACTTTGAGCCAGCGATGTTGCAAAGGCAGATCTGATACCACGCGATTACGCTCAAAATCGCACTTGAGAGCCCGAGCAGCTTGATTGCAGTTCCTGGTTCAGGCGCAGTAGCTGTTGCGATCGCGGCGACCGATGCAAGCCCGAAGATGACCGAAAACGAGTTCCTCAGCTTAGGACTAAGCCATCGGAAAATGAACCAGAAGTCATTTCTTGCCCAATTGCCGTATTTGCCACCCAGGCTCGCCCTATACGCTAGAACGACAAGCAATATGGTGAAAAGCGGAAGGCCGTAACCAATGCCAGACGAAATTTCCAGCGCAAACGATACGAGTTTTGATGTTCCGTCCAACCAAGACCAGCAGCCAAGAAGGCCGCCGAGCGCAATAGGTTTGATATGGAAAAGTCGCTTCATATGTGGTTTCCTTAGGCAGAGCTATGAGACGGCTAAGGCTCATTTATAACTCGCTGCATGAAGGAAGCAAGCCTATCGAGTCGGCGTTTGGGTAGAGCCTAACGCCCAAGTTCAGGGGCGCGCGCTTGGCGAGGCCGAAGCGCGCAGTGGTGGAGGCGTCCCCTGCAACGCCCAGTTAGGCCGATGGTGACATGCGGCTGATTTGGCATGAAACCCCTGTGTGTTGATTGCTGGGCTGACGCCAGCTTGAATGCAAGCATGCCACGAGACCTTGCGCGAACCAAGAAGCGCATGCCTGGTTGTTTGTAGCCACCGAGGAGGTGGCTCGCTTGGCCTGTGCAAGCGGCGCATTTACGCGAGGGCCTAACTACCAAGGCAAGCGTCCGCTTGACCGCACAGTTAGGCACTGAGTGTTGGGCTTTGGTGCCGGGAGAGGACGGTTGCCAAGCCGGCAGCACTGAGCAGGGGTGGAAGAGCAAACCAAAAGAAGGACGTTAACGAAATGGTGGCTTTAGCAAAAGATCCCAGCATTAGAGCCGTGAAGCAATGTGCGACCACACTTGCGATGCAAACGTAGATAACAAGACGTGGGCCCAAGACTTTCGGCTGTAGGAGAGCATGCGATACCCCTGCGCTAAAGGCGGCAAGGACGCCATAGGGAAAGGAAAATAGGAGGCAGGTCGCGATAATTAATGGCAGGAATTCCCAGCCAAGCGGCTCGTATAGGTATGCGCCGGCTGCCACCACGAGCCCCCCAATTGGTGGCCCAACAAGCGTATACAGCGCAATAATTTTCCAACGGCTCATGATGTTGGTGCCTAACGAACTAGTTAACTGGCGCCGGAGCCCCGCAGGGGCGCAGGGCACCAACAGCGGCCAATAAAATGCCGAAGGCATGGCCGCTGTTGGCGTCCACGTTGAACGCCCAGTTAGGCCACGGCGCGTAGGAGAGGGCGTGGAGATGCATAAACCTTAGGGGTGTTGCACTTGGTACTTGAGTCTATGCTGGTGCACTAAGCTACTGCACGGCAAGTTGCAATCAAGTCAATGCGCATCACTGCTTCCACTTGCCACCTTGAGCTAAGCAGCTTTCCTTCGTTTCAGCCAGTTCTTTGGCGTCCCGTTTGTAATAGTAGCTAGTCATAGGTTGGCCAAAAAATCCCAAGCATGAAGCTGTTGCTTTGGGTGGGCACGACGGCAAGTACGTTGTTTTTGGAGAGGGGCCGCCAAAGGCCTTTGCCAAGTTCTCAGATGTCTGAGCAAGGGATTGGCAAACGGATTTGAACCGATCATCCGGAACCCCCGAGTTTTCGAGGCAATCCTTTGCAGGCGTGGTCTTTCCGAAGACGACGATATCACCCTCTATCAAGCATGCCTTGTCCGCCGCGAGGGCTCCAATGCTGGTGGCACTGGTAAGTATGATTGCAGCAAATTTGATGACTTTACTATTATCGAGCATGAGGCTTCCCAGAGTTGAATTTAATAGATGCCAGATGCGAATCTAAAGGCCTAACGCCCAAGTTCAGGGGCGCCCGCTCGGCGAGGCCGAAGCGTGCGCTGGTGGAGGCGTCCCCTGCAACGCCCAGTTAGGCGCAGCGGCTTTGCCAGACAAGGGATGTGCGATGCCGCCGTCGCCGTATGTGCCGAGCACTTGTGCGATGACCACCTGGTAGCCGCTGAGCCAGCGAGCTTGGTTCTGCTTGGCTTGGATGTGAGAAGGGTGCTTCATGAGAGCTTGCAGCGCCTCCATCGACTCCCAGTAGTACACATTGGAGATAAGGCCGGTCTCGTGGTTCTCCCAGGCTTCCTCGCCGAGGTAGCCTGGGATGGATTTGGCGACTTGAGCGATGACGCTGTCCAGGGCGTGGAACTCGTCGTCGTACTGGCCCTTGGCGAAGGTGAACGTAGAGGTGTACATGCGTGTGAGATGGGGGCGCCTAACTGTCAAGGTAACCGGCGCCGGAGCCCGCCAGGGCGGAGGGTACAAGCAAGGGCCATGAAAATGCCGAAGGCATGGCCCTTGGTTGCGTCCGCGTTGACCTAACAGTTAGGCTGGGGCGCGGAGTGGAAGGTTTGTGCATTACGACTACCTGAAAACTGGGGGTTGCACTTCAAGTGTCAATCCGCGCTCATTGAGTTTTACCAAGGACTGGCTGGCTCTTGCGAAATGAGTCGCTCGCCTCGCTGTCCCAAGGAAAGTGGCCGTTCCTAGATGGCCACACGATTTGTTGGACTGGAAAAGACTCGCCTTCGTAGTACCAAATGCCATAGCCGACGTGTTTCTGATACTGCGCATGGGGTACTTCCACGAAGACACACGGATAGCCTTTTAGCAGATCCTCTGTGGGTTTGCTTAGATCAAGCGCCTTGCCGGCCTGAGCTGCGCTCACAACAATGTTGAGGATAGCGTGAGCAGATCCGGCGGAGATACCGTAGATTAGCAATTCCGGGTGCTTAAGTGTGTGGAAGAGTCCCACCGTATAAGAAAAGGCAGGAAGATCATCTTCTGCTGATACATGTACACAATGCCAACCGTACTTGGCAATATCATCAAGCAGCTTTTTGTCACCGCTGTCCAATGGTTCTGTTCGTGGCATAAGTCGACAGGCGTAACTGGGGTTCAGGGCTTTTTCGCAAAGAGCTGCGCGCGGTTTTGATCGTCACCGTAGAGGGTTTTATTTATTTTGGTATGGTGTATAGCTTCGGGTAGTAAATAGCGCCAGTAGATGAAGCAGAGCACCGAAAATGCTAAAAAACACAGTGATCGTTGAAAACCGTTGTCTGCCAAGAAAAAATAGATTGCTGCGGCAGCAAGGATCGGACAAAAGACCATGGCTGCAGAGGCATGGTGCGCGCGCCAATTTGAACCGCCACCACTAGACGATGCGCGGAAGGTTGCCCTGACGTCTCGACGAAAACTCATACTTTTCTCCTGAACCATAAGCCCTAACGCCCTGGTTAACCGGCGCCGGAAGCCGAAGGCTGGAGGGAACCAACATAGGCCATGAAGATGCCGAAGGCATGGCCTATGTTGGCGTCCGCGTTGAACCTACAGTTAGGCTGGGGCGCGAAGTGGAAGGTTTTAAGCGAGAGCATTGCTGTTGTACTTTTTGTGTCTATCGGCGCCGCACGGATGATATTGGCGGCACTGAACCAAAAATTTGAATTGCCCTCACGATCCATACCTGAGTGTCGAGTTATAGATCATCCACATGTCCGGCGTATCCTTGTGAAAGCGCGCAAAGCGCATTATTTCGCCGATGGTTCGTAGAGTGCAAAAGAAGAACTCTGGACTGCAACCATCGCCAAGCCCCTCGTTGCTTGGGTCGAGAGTAAAGAATTGAGATTCGATTGCCGCGAGAACATATTTACCATAGTGTTCAAGAACTGCGCCGGCTTCTTCCGAATTGTCGCGGCACCATTGTTCGATATTATTAATGGATGCAATGTCATCATCCCAGCCAGAGGTGATGACCGTGTAACCTTCAGTTTCAACCCAGACTATTTCGCCTTCCTGGTTTTTTGTGATGATCTTGTGTTCATGTGTGCAGGCCTCCGCTTGTAGAAAGCGCAAGCCGCCTATTCCTGATAATTCTTGAATTTGACGAACGGCATATTCGAACCAGCCGCCTTGGGAGACGATGCTTAGGTATCGGTTGTAAGGCTGTTTGATCACCACATCTGCAGATAATGGGATTCTTGGAATCACCTCGCCAGTTAGCAACTGACTTACCTCGGCGCCGTAACAGTTCGTTAGACACTCTTTGCGCAGTACTGCAAGCGATGAAATACGTGCTTCTGCCATTTTTAAGCTTCTGTGTTGCTTGGTTGTTCGTGTCTACTGGGGGCCCAAAAAGGCCTAACGAACTAGTTAACTGGCGCCGGAGCCCCGCAGGGGCGCAGGGCACCAACAGCGGCCAATAAAATGCCGAAGGCATGGCCGCTGTTGGCGTCCACGTTGAACTTACAGTTAGGTTTTTGACCATTGGCACGCCCTGGAAACACACGACGGCTGAGGTTGAGGTGAGGGCGGGCCACGGTGGATGCTGAAAGCTGTTGCCAGAATTCCAGAGAGTGTGACAGGCGCACCAGATTGATGGAAGCACCCAAACCGGTGATTGGCGATTGAGACATGAGGCCGCACCCGGTGAACGAACTGGCTGCCAGTAAAACGCCAAACCTCAAGATGCGCGCCGCTGACTGCGTGACCACGGAAGCGGCGTTGGCGAGCATCAGTGTTCCCGCGTGGGAGTGGCGACGCATGGTGCGCAAACCTTGCCATGCAAAGAAAGCGACCTCGGCACGACAAATGACTCGCGCGCGCTAGATGTATGAGCTTGCACAGAATTTGACATTTGGCAGAGCCTTTGCAGCGAGTTACCCGAGCGCGAGTTTAAACAGGACCTAACGAACTAGTTAACTGGCGCCCATAAGGCGTATCCGAAACGATGGGCCGTACCAGCGTCCACGTTGAACTTACAGTTAGGCTGGTGACAGATGCGAGGCTGGGTGAGCTAGCCATAGCCGTTACAGCAACTTTGTTCCAAGCGGAACATCGTGTTGAGGAACGCACAAGCTGACTTGGCCTTCGGCGTTGTGAAAGCCGGTAACGAGGCACTCTGACATGATGGGGCCAATTTGCTTAGCAGGGAAGTTGACTACGGCCACTACCAACTGGCCCATCAGTTCTTCTGGCTGATAGAGCGCAGTAATTTGAGCGCTCGACTTACTGTCACCGACCGGCGTAATGGAGCCACTTCGTGATCGGCATATTGGAGCCAGCCGATGATCGGCGTTATGGCACCAGTGCGTGATCGCCGTATTGGAGCCAGCGGCGGATCGGCGTAATGGAGCCAGTCTGCGCTGACTGAACAGCCTCCCGAATCGATTCGGGCCATCTCTACCCTGTGGGCTTTTTGCCTGGAGACAGGGAATGGCCCGCAGGAGATTCGAGATGCATCACTACCGACAGGCCCTGCTGCGCATGCGTCAGGGTGACTCCGACCGGGACATTGCCGACGCCAAGATCATGGGGCGGCGCAAGGCTGCCCAGTGGCGGGCGCTGGCCCAGGTGCATGGCTGGCTGGATGCCCAGGCACCGCTGCCCGACGATGAGGCCGTGGCGGCCGCCCTGCAGCCACCCAAGCGCGCCAGTACCACTGTCTCCAGCCTGGAAGAACATCGCGACAAGGTGGCCGGCTGGGTCGAGCAGAACGTGCCCGGCACAGCCATCCACCAGGCGCTGCAGCGTCAGCACGGCTGGACGGGCAGTTACTCGGCCGTGCGCCGCATGGTCGCCGGCATCCGCGCCACCTTGCCGCCGGAGGTCACCTGCCGCCTTGACTTTGCCCCGGGCGAAGCTGCCCAGGTGGACTTCGGTGCCGGCCCCATCTTGCTGCACCCGGATGGCAAGCCGCGGCGCACCTGGGCCTTCGTGATGACGCTGGCGCACAGCCGCCACCAGTACCTGGAGTTCGTCTGGGACCAGACGGTGGCCACCTGGCTAGGCTGCCACCGCCGAGCCTTCGAGTGGTTCGCAGGCGTGCCCGAGCGCGTTGTCATCGACAACGCCAAGTGCGCGATCACGAAGGCTTGCGCCCAGGACCCGGTCGTGCAGCGCGCCTACGCCGAGTGTGCCGAGGGCTACGGCTTCAAGATCGACCCGTGCCCGCCGCACGACCCGCAGAAGAAGGGCATCGTCGAGGCGGGCGTCAAGTACGTCAAGGGCAACTTCCTGCCGCTGCGCGAGTTCCGTGACCTGGCCGACCTCAACGCCCAAGCCAGGGCGTGGGTCATGGAGACGGCGGGCCTGCGCATCCACGGCTCCACGCGCCAGCCACCGCTGGCACTGTTCGCCCTGGAGCAGCCGCTCTTGAAGCCACTGCCGGCCATCGCGCCGGACCTGGGCACCTGGCACAGGGTGAGCGTGCACAAGGACTGCCATGTGCAACTCGAGCGCATCTTGTACTCGGCCCCGTTCGCGCTGGTGGGCAAGACGCTGTGGCTGCGGGCCACCGATGCGGTCGTGGCCTTGTACGAGGACTACCGACATGTGGCCACGCACCCGCGAGGGCAACGCCCCGGCCAGCGGGTCACCTGCAAGGCGCACCTGCCGCCTGAAGCCCAGGCCTTCTTCGCCAAGGACCGTCAGTGGTGCGCCAGCCAGGCCGCTGAAGTCGGCCCCCAATGCCGAGCGCTCATCGAGCGGCTGCTGGCAGACAACGTCCTGGAGCGGCTGCGCGCCGCACAGGGCGTGCTGGGTCTGCTCAAGCCCTATGGCGCCAAGCGGCTGGAGGCTGCCTGCGCGCGGGCCCTGGCGCACGAGTCGCCGCACTACCGCACCGTCAAGACCATCTTGAGCACGAAGGCGGATGTGCAGGGCGCTCAAGCCGACAGCCACACCCCGCCTGCCTATGCCGGCACCAACCGCTTCACGCGGCCTGCCGCCGAACTCTTCCCCACTCCATCCCCAACCTCGCAGCCCAGCTCGCTGCATTGACCCCCAAGGAGATCTCCATGACCATCATGAACCCCGCGCCCGAACTGGGCCCCCAACTCAAGCAACTGCGCCTCTCAGGCATCCTCGACTCGCTGGAGGCCCGCAACCGCGAAGCCATCCAGGGCAAGCTGGCCTACACCGACTTCCTGGCCTTGCTCATCAGCGATGAGGTGGCCAGGCGCGAGCAAAAGAAGTTCAGCTCGCGCCTGCGCCGAGCCCAGTTCCGCACAACCAAGACGCTGGACCAGTTCGACTTCGAGCGCCTGCCCAACCTCAACCGCAGCCTGGTTCACGACTTGGCCACCGGGCGGTATCTGCAAGAGAAGGCCCCTGTGCTCATCGTCGGCCCCTGTGGCACAGGCAAGTCTCACCTGGCTCAGGCCCTGGGGCACTGCGCCGTGCGCCAGGGTGTCGATGTCATCTTCACCACCTGCGCGTCGCTCACCCAGAGCCTCAACGCCGCGCGCGCCACGGGCGGCTACGAACGTAAGCTCGCCACGCTGGCACGCGTGCCGCTGCTGATCATCGATGACTTCGGCCTCAAGCCCCTGCGCTCGCCCGCAGACGAGGACCTGCACGACCTCATCGCTGAGCGCTACGAGCAGGCCGCCACCATCGTCACGAGCAACCTGGACTTCCCCGAGTGGGATCAGGCCTTCCCCAACAACCGATTGCTGGCTAGCGCCACCTTGGATCGCCTGCGGCACAACGCCTACTGCATGGTCCTCGACGGTGCGTCGTATCGCGCGCCCAGAACCGCCGCCGGCAGCGTCAAATCCAGCCCCGCGAAAGCGGCAAAATAACCCTGTTCCTCAACCCCCTCGGGAGCCCTGTTCAGCAGCCAGAAACTGGCTCCATTACGCCGAACATCCCTGGCTCCATTACGGCGATCCGTGACACTTACGAACACCAATTTCTGGACCGAAGTCGATTTGCAACTTGTACGCGGGCTTGCGTGCCTCAGGGAATGGATCGGCGCTAATGATCCTGCCGACACGAAGTTCCACTTTTGTGAAGTCATTCCAATCGATTTGCTCCATCGTCGCCTTTCAGGTGGCCTAACGAACTAGTTAACTGGCGCCCATAAGGCGTATCCGAAGCGATGGGCCGTATCAGCGTCCACGTTGAACTTACAGTTAGGTGGCGTGCCTGAACGACGAAGATTTGCCATTCGAACTTAGCCCTTGGCAATGAGTTTGGCCATATGATGGCTTGTCATTTCAAAGCCTTTACTCAAGTAGAGGCGGTGAGCGGCGTGACGCGTGTAACCAGTGTCGAGGTGCACTGCATCACAGCCTTGTTGAGCAGCTTGTTCGGTTAGCCAGTCCAGAAGGGCTCCTGCGTAACCTTTACCCCTGGCACTGGGTATAGTGGTTAGGTCGTCGATGTAGAGCACTCGACCCCATGCTAGGAATTCGCAGAAACGAAAGCCTGCAGCACTGACTACTTGCTCAGCGTCTTTGATGGCGGCGATTTTGTAGCCCTGAAGTTCTTGCCTGCGTACCTGCGGCAGAAATTGGGTCACGGTGAGATGTGGTCGCAATACAGCAAAAGCGCCAAAACAAGCCTCTAGTTCAGCATCAGTTTGGGGAATATGGATGACTACGTTTCTCAATGCGCTTCCTTTATGTGAGCAGAAGCTCAAGCCACCTAACGAATTAGTTAACTGGCGCCGGAGCCCCGCAGGGGCGCAGGGCACCAACAGCGGCCAATAAAATGCCGAAGGCATGGCCGCTGTTGGCGTCCACGTTGAACGCCCAGTTAGGTTTTGCACCTGTGGCACGGCTTTGAAACACACGACAGATGAAGTTGAGGTGAGGGCGGGCCACGGTGAATTTTTGCTGCTGCTGCCAGAATTCCAGAGAGTGTGACAGACAAACCGACCTGGTTGAAACACCCAAACCGGTGATAAGTGCTCCAAAGGCTGGCGTCAATACTCATGTAGATAAGTGAAAATTAATCGTCTGCGGCCTCAACAGGAATGCGACTGAAGCCGTCATTAGACGTGACGTGCTGAAGTGTGTTCAGCGACTTAGTTCCCACGATTAGTAGGAAATGAGGGAATTCATCAGGGCCACCGAAGTCATAGAGCGTAACGCCCTTCGGCAAAACTCCGGGCGGCGAATCAGTGTTTGAGTACAGCGTAAGAGCTTGTGTTGTGATAAATCTATTGGTGGCCAACAGTTGATGGTACTGATAATATCGACCGCTAACAAATGCGACCGTTACAGATAGAATAAAGACAAGCGTTAAAAATGCAGACTTCATTTGTTGATCGACGGTTTGTGGTGGACACCGACGGCGACTTGTTCGCGTAACCTAACGAACTAGTTAACTGGCGCCGTAGCCCCGCAGGGGCGCAGGGTACCAACAGCGGCCAATAAAATGCCGAAGGCATGGCCGATGTTGGCGTCCACGTTGAACTTACAGTTAGGTATTCCTCCCATTGGCTTACGGCAAATATGGGTGACAGTTGTCCGTGTAGAATTTTCGGAAAGCAGGAGTGGTGAATATGCCTTGTCGATTGAGAAATTTTCTTTTGTCAATAACGCGCTCGGATGTATAGCTATCCCTCTCCTTTGATGTCAATTGAGGGAAAATGACTTTGTATCGCGCATCAAGAGCGGTAACCCAGCGATTGTAAAGGTCGAAACCTTGCCCTGATTTCATGGCTGCGGCTGTGCATACGGCTAAGTCGGTTGTTTCAAGTGGTGACTTATCCGAAAAACTCTTTCCGCTTGCAACTGAAGATGCGAAAAGTAGCAGTATTAAATATACGTGCTTGATCATTTGATTTTCCCGGATTAAAGTGTTATTTCAATATTTGGAAAATGTCGATATGCGAATGCGCAGCAGCGCTTTGTTTTAGATTCTATTTTACGCCAACCAGATTTATGTATGAGACACCCTTTATGCCCATTTGTGATTCTGTGTGTGCTGACTTAATGTAGGCATTGTTGGCGCCACATTGGCATATTTTGCTGATATTGTTTTTGATGGCGCCTTTAATGCTGTGATCGAAGCTGAATGCGCTGCTACCTTCGACCAGGCACACTTCTTTCTTTAGGCCATTTTCCATGGCCTGACTCCTTGTTTGATACACTTTTACTTCGCAACTCCCGCTTTTGTAGGTGTCGGTGCCGTCGATCATGGTCACAGAACCAGTCGCGCATCCTGAAAGGTAGGTGAGGATCGCGGGTATTACTGATAGCTTGATTAAGTTCATGGTAATTGCCTCGGTTGGTGTGGTGTACCTAACGAACTAGTTAACTGGCGCCGGAGCCCCGCAGGGGCGCAGGGCACCAACAGAGGCCAATAAAATGCCGAAGGCATGGCCGCTGTTGGCGTCCATGTTGAACGCACAGTTAGACCCATTACCCCAATTTCTTCAAGGTTCGGATTTCATAATGGCTGTGCGTTATTTTGTTAAAAATTATTGGCACCTCGCAGCTTGCATCACCGCTGGATGTTGGCCAATCGCATGAGTCATGTTTCCAACGTATATGCCTGTTCTTGAACCGAGTCGCGTGCCTTCTACTTCTGCCATATATCTAAGCCGATCTCCGAAGTGCAGTGTGATTCGATAGCCGGAATCGGTTGTTCTAATATTTGCAATGCCGCTGGGTGTGTTTTCCCAAGAGGCAACGATGCAATCAGCTACTGACTTAGCTGACTTTTCGCTTGCATACGTGGTTTCGGGAGCTGAAGCGAGCAGTGATGACGGCGTGGAACCTGCGCAACCTTGCAGTGCAGCCAATGACGCAATCAACAATAAGTTAAGAGGGGTTGATTTCATGTTTTCCTATATTGAAGCAATTTCTTATATACGTGTCTAACGAACTAGTTAACTGGCGCCCATAAGGCGTATCCGAAGCGATGGGCGGTATCAGCGTCCACGTTGAACTTACAGTTAGGTTGGTGACAGGTGATACAGCCTGCGAGCACACGACAGATGAGGTTGAGGTGATGGCGTGCCACGGCGATTTCTTGATGCTGCTGCCAGAATTCCAGAGAGTGTGACAGACCATTCGACCTGGTTGAAGCACTCAAATCGGTGATCTGGATTGTGTGACAACCTGCCGCCACAAACGCGTAGCTTGATGGATGTGCTGGTTGTACTCTTTATTTTGTCTATCTGTAAGAGCCTAAAAACCAACCAACGGCGGCAACGACTGCTACATAACTGAGCTTGCTTATGTGGGATAGCCTGCGTGCTTGTGCCTTGCATGCATCAACATGCTCCTGCGATCCTGTAGCATTCATTAAAGAAAATATTTGCCGCGCCCAGTATATGTTTGCGACCGCTACAGCAATAATAATTAAACCAAGTGTCTCTTTGCTCATTTCTGGCTGCGCTTTCTGACTTGTAGATGCGACCTAACGACTAAGTTAACCGGCGCCCATAAGGCGTGAGCGAAAACGCTGGACGCTGAAAGCGTCCGCGTTGAACTGCCAGTTAGGTTGGCGAAAAAGATGAGACGGTTGGAGGCACTGGGCGTGCTGCGCTTCACAACGCAAAGTTGCTGATAGATGCTCGTAACTGACCAACGAGGCACTTCGCACTGCAACAACCTTTCATTGGCGTGAGCCATTCGACGTTAGGTTGAAGCGTAGGGCGTTTGCGGACAAAAAGCATTCCCGCGAACCAAGGCCCGAGCCGATCAGGCTTAGTTGATGAACGCCGAAGGACGTGAAGACGGCGAATGGTGGCGAGGTTTGAAAGCGCTGAACCTAACGCCTAGGTTAACCGGCGCCGGAGCACGAAGTGCGGAGGGTACCAACAGCGGCCAATAAAATCGCGAAGCGATTGGCCGATGTTGGCGTCCGCGTTGAACCACCAGTTAGGCTGGTGCGCGGAGTGGAAGAGCGTTCAAGGACCACTGCCTGACCACGTATTTGCATTTGTTGGCCTTTGTGCGCCACGCCGTTTCCTTGGCAATTTCGGATGCCTTGCATACCGATTACGAGTGGCAGTTTACCCAAAGCGCTTGAATTTTTCGAGCACCTGATTCGGTGCGCTGCCCGCCACGGGACGGGCGGCCCACAAGGCGATGGCGTGTGGCACTTTGGTGCCGCGCATGGGTGAGCTGGCAGCCGAAGGTCTGACAGCCAGATTGAGCCGAGCCACCACACCCGGTGCCAAAACTCGGTTCATCAAAGATGTAGAGCCCGGCCGGACGGAAATGATTGCAAAACCGTTTGACCAGAGCGTGCGCCATCGGCGCAGGGAGCAGGCAAGCGGCGGTTGTAATTTTGCGATGCGGCTGAGGCCTCACAGGCCGCGGTGTAGCTACTGCTAAGACGGTTGGCTGACAGTGAAAGCAATGCAGCAATAAAGCCGAATGGCCGATGAATAAAGGACAAAAAGACGCACCGATGAATTTTGGTGGCTGTTAAAAGAGGGCCTAACGAACTAGTTAACTGGCGCCCATAAGGCGTATCCGAAGCGATCGGTCGTATCAGCGTCCACGTTGAACTTACAGTTAGGCTGAGGCACGACGGCGCGGTGTCGCGCCTCACATTTTAATCTGTTCTGTGTGGTGACTTGTTGCAATAGCGGGCGACGGTGAAAACGGTCAGGCCGATTGAGAGAAATGCGCAGACTACGACCGTAAAGAGGGCACCTCGGTAACCGCAGGTTCCTTCAAACGGCGATCCAAACCAGTGACATGGCGCGACGGAAAGGAATGCATAACCAATCATTGCAAATGTTGCAGACCAAAAGGCAAGCGATAGGGCGAGCAAAAAAAGAACTTTGATAGCTTTCATGCTTTAGAAGTGGTTCGGGCTTTCCAAACTGTAGATGTTCTGTTGCGGGTAAAGCGACGACATTACCTAATGGGGCCTAACGAACTAGTTAACTGGCGCCGGAGCCCCGCAGGGGCGCAGGGTACCAACAGCGGCCAATAAAATGCCGAAGGCATGGCCGCTGTTGGCGTCCACGTTGAACGTACAGTTAGGTTTTTGACCATTGGCACGCCCGGGAAACACACGACGGCTGAGGTTGAGGTGAGGGCGGGCCACGGTGGATGCTGAAAGCTGCTGCCAGGACTCCAGAGAGTGTGACAGGGGCACCAGCTTGGTGGAAGCACCCAAACCGGTGATAGGCGATTGAGACATGACGCCGCGCCCGGTGAACGAACTGGCTGCTAGTAAAACGCCAAACCTCAAGATGCGCGCAACTGGCTGAGTGAGCACGGAAGCGGCGTTGGCGAACATCAGTGTTCCCGCGTGGGAGTGGCGACGCATGGTGCGCAAACCTTGCCATGCAAAGAATGCAACAGTGGCATGACAAACGATTCCCGCGTGCTGGATGTATGAGTTTGCACAGAATTTGACATTTGGCAGAGCCTTTGCATCGAGTTACCTGAGCGCGGGTTTAAACAGGACCTAACGCCCAAGTTCAGGGGCGCCCATCAGGCGTGACCGAAGCGATGCGACGTGTGAGCGTCCCCTGCAACGCCCAGTTAGGCTGGTGGCCAGGGCGATGAGTTCACTTGCGAGCGGCATCGGCTTCTCGTTGGTAGGCATCATGGGACATGCCTGCGTCCTTGAGGCAGCGATCTCGCGACGCGCCGTCAGCGAGCTTCATGCACTCGGCGCGTTGGGCATTGCGCCCCGTGGCGTAGAGCTGCTCAGAGGAGCAGGCAGACAAGAGCAGAGCGATGAGTGAGGTGACGATTGCTATGCGCATGGTGAAGGGGCCTAACGAACTAGTTAACTGGCGCCGGAGCCCCACAGGGGCGCAGGGTACCAACAGCGGCCAATAAAATGCCGAAGGCATGGCCGCTGTTGGCGTCCACGTTGAACGCCCAGTTAGGCATTTGAGGTGCTTTCGGTCGCATTTTGGTCATTGTTCTCAATTCCCAAATTCTCTCTGGTGCGGCGAAAGAGCGACTCAGCAGATGGCTGGCGTAAACCTTTGACGCTGTATGCGATAAAGCCATGTTCCTTTATCGTGCCGTTAGCCAATCGGAAGGTCGATATAAGGTACTTTCCTGGCTCTTCGGGGGATGGTCTAACCCAGATTGGTGTGTGTGCAGGAATGTTTGCTGCTTTCGTTTTTACGAAAAGGCGCTTCTCGTCCGTTCCATAGAGGCAAGTTCCCTCGCCGCCGGGGAGGGGTTCTGATTTGCCGCAAGGGTAGGGCCACCAAGATTTCTTGCTATTCCGCTTGTTTTTCTTCTGATTTCTATTTTGAAGAATCTTCTCTACCTGGCGGTGTGCCTCGTTGCTGGTGCATGGGTGCTTGGGCCATGGCGGTCCTAGGTTGTCAAAAAATACCGCTCCGCCATCTGGTGATCGATAGAAGAATACTTTTGCCGAGCATACCGGGCAACTAGCGTTGGGTATTGTGTGACTGGTCGCCTGGGCCCAGTCCACGTTCAACTTCGGTCTCCATGGATCGTGGTTGATGCCGCCCCAGCCGCACTCACAGAGCGGCGAGTGCCCATGTGCATTACAAGGCATGCCGAATGACTCTCCCTTTGGATTGGTTGAAATGCCTAACGAACTAGTTAACTGGCGCCGGAGCCCCGCAGGGGCGCAGGGCACCAACAGCGGCCAATAGAATGCCGAAGGCATGGCCGCTGTTGGCGTCCACGTTGAACTTACAGTTAGGTGGCGTGCCTGAACGACGAAGATTTGCCATTCGAACTTAGTCCTTGGCAATGAGTTTGGCCATATGATGGCTTGTCATTTCAAAGCCTTTACTCAAGTAAAGGCGGTGAGCGGCGTGACGCGTGTAACCAGTGTCGAGGTGCACTGCATCACAGCCTTGTTGAGCAGCTTGTTCGGTTAGCCAGTCCAGAAGGACTCCTGCGTAACCTTTACCCCTGGCACTGGGTATAGTGGTTAGGTCGTCGATGTAGAGCACTCGACCCCATGCCAGGAATTCGCAGAAGCGAAAGCCTGCAGCACTGACTACTTGCTCGGCGTCTTTGATGGCCGCGATCTTGTAGCCCTGAAGTTCTTGCCTGCGTACCTGCGGCAGAAATTGGGTCACGGTGAGATGTGGTCGCAATACAGCAAAGGCGCCAAAACAAGCCTCTAGTTCAGCATCAGTTTGGGGAATATGGATGACTACGTTTCTCAATGCGCTTCCTTTATGTGAGCAGAAGCTCAAGCCACCTAACGCCAAAGTTCAGGGGCGCCCGCTTGGCGTAGCCGAAGCGATGCGACGTATGAGCGTCCCCTGCAACGCCCAGTTAGGCGCTGGTTGATAGCGCTGCGGTGGTTGAGGGTCACGACGCTGATTGCTTGCCCACGTGGCGGCTATAGGCGAAGAACACTTCATCGCGAACCCAGCCCATGGACTCATAGAGTTGTTGCGCTTGATGGTTGGTTCTTGCTGTTGTGAGATCCATTCGCGCCTTGCCGTCCGATCTTGCGCGGTTCTCTGCGGCTTGCAGCAGCATTCTTCCAACTCCACTCCTGCGCGCGATGGGTAAGACGAAGAGGTCGTAGAGCGCATATATGGGTTGTGCTTCAACCGAACAGAATGTTGGGTAGAGCTGGCAGAAGCCAAGCAGCCCTGCCTCTTGGGAAGCTGCGAGCAGGATGACCGACTCGTTCCCATTGATTCGATCGGCGATGAACGCCGTAGCGCGAGGGAGGTCGGCGGGTTGTTCGTAGAACTGACGATAAAGATCAAACAACTCCGCAACGGAGCTTGTGTCTCGAGCTGAGGCTTCCCTGATGGTGATGTTCATTTTGTTCGTGGGGGCGCCTAACTGTTATTAGGCGTCACGCACGCACAAGCGAAACGCGGCCTAATGATTCTTGCCGCACCAGCAGTCTTCATCTTTCTCATCAGAATCAACACCTTAGCGACAAGCTTACAAATTGTTGAACATGTTAGCCGACCTAAAAAAACAGCGTGTGCCTGCTAACCCCCTCTGATGGGGGTGCAGGCACACGCTGTGTGTTTGGTTTGTCGCTGACCCTGCTGCTCAGTGAGCAACCATCTCCGTCACTTTCAATTGCCCGTTCTCATCCACCGCCTGAAACCGTACCTTGTCACCTACTTTGAATCGGGCGAGCACCTGCTTGTCCGATATGCCAAAAATCATGGTCATGGGCGGCATATCCAGGCTGGGTATATACCCATGTTTCAGGGTCACTTTTCCGGTCTTCAGGTCTATTTTCCTGATTTCCCCCTCGGCCCAGGCTTCGGCGTTGACGGGGGCTGATGCGGGCGCGGCCTCGGGTTGAATGTCATGCTCATGTCCAGCATGTGATCCGGTCTGCGCCTGCGCACCGGTGGCCACGCACAGCCACAGTCCAGCCATCACGGCAAAGTGTTTCACGGTCATTGTTCGTCCTTTCAGGCTTGCGGCTTGGCTTTCGGGTAATGGCTGAACACGCTGGTGCGGCCATCGCGCTGCACCAGCAGCACGTCATATGGGTCCAGGCGCGGGCCCATTTCCATACCGGGTGAGCCCACGGGCATGCCCGGCACGCTCAGGCCCAGGCCGGCGGTTTTGCTGCGCAGCAGGCGTTTCACGTCGTCGGCGGGCACGTGGCCTTCCAGCACGTAGCCACCCACCAGGGCGGTGTGGCAGCTGCCCAGTTTGGCGGGCATGCCCAGGCGTTTGCGGGTGGGGCCGGTGTCGTCCACTTCGGTGATGTTCACCACGAAGCCGGCCTTGCGCATGTGGTCCACCCAAGCCGTGCAGCAGCCGCAGGTGGGGCTTTTCCACACGTGCACGTCGGGCAGTTTGAACGGGTTGGCTTGAGCATGGGCCGCCAGCAGGGCGGCGGGTGTGGCGGCCAGGGCCAGCAGCAGGTGTCGGCGTGAGGTGTTCATGGTGGGTACTCCTTACTGAAATAGGGTGATGTGTCAGTGGCCGCTGTGCCCGCCATGGCCGGCAGGTTTGCGGATGTTCACTTCCACCTTAGGTTGTGGGGTGGTGGCGGCCGGCGCCTGTGTGGCGGTCGGTGTGGGGCCTTGCCATTCGCGCGCCACGGTGCCGGCGGGGTGTTTGAACCAGCCTGGGTCGCTGTAGTCGCCGCGCTTTTGGCCTTTGCGCACTTTCAGCACGCTGAACATGCCACCCATGCCAATGGCGCCAAAGGGGCCTTGCCCGGTCATCATCGGCACGGTGTTGTCGGGCAGGGGCATTTCCATCTCGGTCATGTCGTGCATGCCGCGCTCGCCCATCACCATGTAGTCCGGAATCAGGCGGGTGATCTGCTTGGCCACTTTGCGGTGGTCCACGCCAATCATGGTGGGCACGGCGTGGCCCATGGCATTCATGGTGTGGTGGCTCTTGTGGCAGTGCAATGACCAGTCGCCTTCTTCGTCGGCCATAAAGTCGAGCTGGCGCATCTGGCCCACGGCCACGTCGGTGGTCACTTCGGGCCAGCGGGCGGCTTGGGGTACGGGGCCGCCGTCGGTGCCGGTTACCATGAACTCGTGTCCATGCAGGTGGATGGGGTGGTTGGTCATGGTCAGGTTGCCCACGCGAATGCGCACCTTGTCCATGTGGCGCACCACCAGCGGGTCAATGCCCGGAAAGATGCGGCTGTTCCAGCTCCACAGGTTGAAGTCGAGCATGGTGTTGACCTTGGGCGTGTAGCTGCCGGGGTCCACGTCGTAGGCGTTGAGCAGGAAGCAGAAGTCGCGGTCCACCTCGTCGATCAGCGGGTGCTTGGTCTTGGGGTGGGTGATCCACATGCCCATCATGCCCATGGCCATCTGCACCATTTCGTCGGCATGCGGGTGGTACATGAAGGTGCCGGGGCGGCGTGCCACGAACTCGTACACGAAGGTTTTGCCGGGGGCGATGGGCGGTTGGGTGAGGCCGGTGACGCCGTCCATGCCGTTGGGCAGGCGCTGGCCGTGCCAGTGCACGCTGGTGACTTCGGGCAGCTTGTTGGTGACGAAGATGCGCACGCGGTCGCCTTCGACCACCTCGATGGTGGGGCCGGGCGACTGCCCGTTGTAGCCCCACAGGTGGGCGACGAAGCCGGGCGCCATCTCGCGCACCACGGGCTCGGCCACGAGGTGGAACTCCTTGACGCCGTTGTTCATGCGCCAGGGCAGGGTCCAGCCGTTGAGGGTGACGACGGGGTTGTAGGGGCGGCCGTTGGGCGGCACCAGCGGAGCTTGGGTGTCGGCGCTGGTCTGGATGACAGGCTCGGGCAGGCCGGCGAGGGCGGCTTTGCTGACCGTGGCGCTGCCGACGGCGGCGGTGATGGCACCGGCGCCAGAGAGGAAGTTGCGTCTGGAAACCATGGGGTGTCCTTGTTCAGTGGCCGGCGCCCGCGGCCTCGGGGGCGGCGGAGCGTGGGACGGTGGAGGCGCTGAGGTTGGCAGGGCCGACGAGGGCCATGTCCAGGTCGGCCTGGGCCAGCCAGAAGTCGCGCAGGGTGTCGATGTAGGTGGCCACGCCGCTGATTTGGGCGCGGGCATCGGCCAGCAGTTCGAACACGCCGATGAGCATGTCGTTGTAGCGCAGCAGGTTTTCGTCGGCGATGCGTTGGCGCAGGGGCACGACCTCATCGCGCTGGTGGCGGGCGATGTCGTAGGCCGAGCGGTAGTTGCCGTAGGCCTCGCGCACTTCGGAGCGGGCGTGGATGGCGGTGTCCGCGGCTGCGTGCAGGGACTGCATGTAGATGGCCTCGGCCTTGGCCACGCGGGCGCCGCCCCAGTTGAACAGGGGCAGCTCCAGGCTCACTTCCCAGCCACGGGTGGTGGGAGCTTCGTTGGACGAGTTGCGGATCAGGCCCAGCTCCAGCACGTTGATGAAGCGCGTGGTTTGGGTGAGGCCCAGGTTGCGCGCGGTTTGCTCGGTGGCGAGGCGGGCGGCTTGCACGTCCAGCCGCTGGGCGATGGCGGTGCGTTCCGCATCAGGCAGGTCTCGCACGGTGGGGGGCAGATCGGGCAGGCGGTCGGGCAGTTGAAAGGCGGTTTGGTCGCCCCACAGGCCCAGCAGGCGGATGAGGCGTTCGCGCGTGGCCGCTTCATGGCGCTGGGCGCGGGCCAGGCCTTGGGCAGCGTCGGCATAGAAGCTTTGCTCGCGGGCTTGCTGCAGCTTGTTGAAGTTGCCCACCTGGGCCATGCGGCGGGCCAGCTCGGCACTGGCTTCGGCGGCTTGCATGACCTGGTCCATGTAGCGGGTGGTTTCCTTGGCAGCTAGGGCCTCGTAGTAGGCCTTGCGGGTGCGGCTGGCGAGTTGCAGCACCTGTTGGGCGGTTTGCGCCTGGGCTTGGGCGAAGCGGCGGTTTTCGAGCTGTTGCACGGTGGGCATCAGCAGCAGGCGGGCGAGGTTGACGTGCACGCTGCGCTCAATCTCGCGCTCGTCACCCGTGCGTTGTTTGCCGAATGAGAAGCCGGGGTTGGGCAGGCGACCGGCTTGCACCACGTCGGCCTCGGTGATGCCCAGCTCGGCCAGCGAGGTTTGCAGGCCGCGGTTGTTCAGCAAGGCGATTTGTACGACGCTGTCGGCAGACAAGGGCTGGGCCAGCAATTCGGATACGCGCTGGGCGGTGCGGTCGTGGTCGGCATCGGTCTGGATGCGTTGCACCGCCTGGCCGGTGTGGGCCTGGGTCAGGGTGTTGACGGGGCCCAGGCCACCGTCGGGGCTGAAGCTGGCGCAGCCGCCCAGCAGCAGGGCCAGCGCCAGGGGTGTGAGGAGGCGGGCGCGGGTCATGGCTGGCCTCCGTGTTGGTGCCGGTGGGAGGTGCCGTGCGAGTCGTGGTGTTGGTGGTTTGGTTGGCCGGGCGCTTTGCCGGCGCCTGACGCACTGGGCACGCTGGCCGGCGGCGAGGCTGCCGCCGGTGGGGCGACGGGGGCATCGGGCGCATGGGCCTCGCGGGCATAGGCGCGCCAGCCACCAATTTGCGCGGTCAGGTCGTTGGCCTGACGCCAAGCGCCGACTTCGACCTCGGTGTGTGCCTGGTAGCGGGCGAAGGCCGAGGTGTGGCGCAGCGGTGGCACGGGGGCATCCGCCTGCAAGGGATTGGGGCGTGATGGTGGGGCGCTGACAGCGGTTTGGGCGTGCAGGCCGGGGGCGAGCCAGGCCAGTGCCAACAGCACGGGCAGGCGCCAGTGGGAAAGGGAAACGCTCATGGCATCCTCGCGAACCTGAGGGGCCGCGCCAGCCAGTGACTGAACACGGACGAAGGGTCAGCAACGCCCGCGTGTGCAGGCGCTGCGCGTCAGGCGAGGCGGTGTTGAGGCGGGCGTTCGAGGCTGTCGAGCGGCGGGGCGACGCCCGCGGTCATGGTCACCGACACCAGCTCGGTGTTCAACGCGATGACGGGCAGGCGAAATGCCAGGTGAGGCAAGGCGGCGCAGAGCGCGCAGTGGGCGCCGCCACAGCCGTGGTCTGCGCCTGCTTGGGCTTTGTCGTGGCAGTGGGCCTGGCCGGAGGCGCAATGGCGGTCTGCGTTGGCAAGGGCCTGGGGTTGGGCAGCTGAGTGGGCATGCGACACATGCTGCATCTCGGGCGGCATGGGGTGCGCGGTGTGAGCTGGTGCGGCGCCGTGGTCGTGCGTGTGCGCCGAGCGTGCCATGGCCTGACCCTGCAGGGGCAGGATCAGCATCGTCAGGCAGATCAGCAGCAGACGGACCAGTTGGCTCATGGCATCAGCCTAGCACAAGCGGCGATTTACTCAATGGATTCGGCGGTGCTGACCCCACCGTCCACTGCGGGAGCGGGTGGGCGGCGGTATTTGAAGGTGCCCATGGCCTTGGCCACGGAGCGTCCTTCGGTGTCGGTGATCTCGGCCTCGCAGAAGCAGGTGGACTTGCCGCCCCCGGTGACTTTGGCCGTGGTGGTGAGGGGGCCGTGCCCAGGTGCGAGGAAGTTGACCGTGACGCCGGTGGACACCACCGACAGCCGGAACCCTTGTTGGGCCATCGCGGCGCGGGCCATGGTCGTGTCCAACAGGGTCATGAGCACGCCGCCGTGGATGGCGCCGTGCATGTTGGTCAGCTCGGGGCGCGGTTGCAAGACGGTTTGAGCCCAGCCTTTGCTCAGGCCAGTCGATTCGGCTCCCAGCAGGTTCAGGAAAGGGTTGCCGAAATGGGGCTGCGGCAGATCGATGTCGGTGGACGGTTCGGACGAGGACATGGGGACTGCGAATGCGGGCGTGGAGGCCGAAGGCCGGCCGATCACACCGCCATGGGAGCGGTGAGCGGGGCGTGGTGTTGGTAGCCTTCCAGCCAGAAGTCGGAGGGTTCGACCTTCTCCAGCCACTCGGGCTCGTACTGACCCGTCACGGCGTAGTCGGGGATGCGGTCCGACAAGACCAGCTTGGGCGCGGGGAAGGGCTCGCGCTGGAGTTGCTCTTGCAGCATGTCCACGTGGTTTTCGTAGATGTGCGCGTCGCCGATGAAGTAGGTGAACCAGCGTGGCTTGTAGCCGGTGAGGCGGCCCATCAGGGTCAGCAGCGCGGCGCCTTCGGTGAGGTTGAAGGGGGTGCCCAGGCCCACGTCGTTGCTGCGGATGTACAGGCACAGCGAGATCTCGCCCTTGGCCTGGTTGACCAGGAACTGGTAGAGCAGGTGGCAAGGCGGCAGGGCCATTTCTTCGAGCTGCGCCCAGTTCCAGCCGTGGAAGATGATGCGGCGGTTGCCGGGGTCCTTGATGATGGTGTCCAGGCACTGGCGCAGCTGGTCCACGGCCTTGTAGAGCAGGACTTGCTCGCCCTGGCCATCGGTGCGGTCGAAGCGGCCCAGCAGTTGGTAGCCGCGCGCGGTGGCGTCTTCGATCTGGCGGGTCTCACCGGCGGGCAGCATCTTGTAGGCCGGCCAGTTGCGCCATTGCACGCCGTACACGGGGCCCAGGTCGTCTTCACCCAGGCGGTAGGGGTTGGCCAGCCAGGCCAGGTTTTCGTTGGCGTTCTGGTCCCACACCTTGCAGCCCAGGGCGCGGAACTCGGCGGCGTTGCGGCTGCCGCGCAAGAAACCAACCATCTCGCCCACGGCCGACTTGAAGGCCAGCTTTTTGGTGGTGACGGCCGGGAAGCCCTCTTGCAGGTCGAAACGCATCATGGCGCCGGGCATGCTCAGGGTGCGCACGCCGGTGCGGTTGTCCTGCCAGCTGCCGGTGTCGAAGATGGATTGAACGAGGTCGAGGTACTGTTTCATGGAGGGCTACAACGAACAACAGCCAGCGTGTTGCTGGCTGTATTGTCGCAGGTGACGAAAACCCCCAGATTGGCGTATTTCACACCCAATCCGGGGCTCTGCAGACCTTATTGCTGAGCCGGGTCGCGCAGGAAGATTTCCACGCGGCGGTTCTTGGCTTGGCCCGCCGACGTGGCGTTGCTGGCGATGGGCTCACGCGAACCACGGCCTGAGGTCTCAATGCGCGAGGACGAGACACCGCGGTCGCTCAGGTAGTACTTGACGCTGTCAGCACGTTGCTGCGACAGGGGGTTGTTGATGGCGTCGGTGCCGGTGCTGTCGGTGTGGCCCACGATGCGCACGATCATGCCGCTGCCATTGGTGGTCAGGCCGTTTGCGAAGGTGTCGAGCACAGAACGCAGCTCGGGCTTGAGGGTGGCGCTGTTGCGGTCGAACGAAATGTCGCTGGGGATGTTGACCTTCAGCTGGTTGTCGTTGGTGCGCGTGACTTCGACCGGGGTGCCTGCGGTGGCTTGCTCCATGGCAGCTTGCTGTTGCTGCATGCGCTTGGACCACAGGTTGCCGGCGATGGCGCCAGCCGCCGCGCCGATGGCGGCGCCGCGCACCGTGTTGTCACCACCCGTGGCGTTGCCAATGATGGCCCCGGCAATGGCGCCCAGGCCCGCGCCCTTGGCGGTACCTTGTTGGGTTTGATCCATGTTCGCGCAGCCCGTGGCCGCGATGGAGGCGGCCACGGCCACGATCAGGGCAGGGCGGCTCAGGCGGGCGGCAGCTTGGGAGGTTTTGGCGAAGGTCATGTGTCTTCCTTTATCGGTAGAGCGAGGCAGGGCCTCGGAACTGGCTTGTCACCTTAACGCGCGAAGGGCTCACAGCGATGACAGGCCCTCATCAGGCCGGAGCCTGATCGAACTGCATGGAGGCCAGCTTGGCGTAGAGTCCGTTGCGGTTCATCAGCTCCGCATGGGTGCCGACATCGACGATGGCCCCGGCCTCCAGCACGATGATGCGGTGGGCATTGACCACGGTGCTCAGGCGGTGGGCAATGACCAGGGTGGTTCGGTCTTTCATGGCCTCTTCAAGCGCGGCCTGCACGGCCCGCTCGCTTTCAGTATCAAGCGCACTGGTGGCTTCGTCAAGCAGCAGCAGTGGCGCGTTTTTCAAGATGGCGCGGGCAATGCTGATGCGTTGGCGCTGTCCGCCCGACAGGCGCACGCCGCGCTCGCCCAGGAAGGTGGCGTAGCCTTCGGGCAGCTGGGTGATGAAGTCGTGGGCATGGGCGGCGCGCGCGGCGGCTTGCACTTCCTCGTCGGTGGCGCCGGGGCGGCCGTAGCGGATATTTTCCAGCGCGCTGGTCGAGAAGATGACGCTGTCTTGCGGGACGATGCCGATGCGCTCGCGCAGGGCTTCGAGGCTCAGCTGGCGGATGGGCACGCCGTCCAGGTCGATCTGGCCGGATTGGGGATCGTAAAAACGCAGCAACAACTGAAACACCGTGCTTTTGCCAGCGCCGCTGGGGCCGACCAGGGCGATGGTTTCGCCGGGCTGCACTTCCAGGTTGAGGTGGCTGAGCGCGCTTTGCGTGGGCCGCGAGGGGTAGCTGAAGCTCAGGTCGCGCACGCTCAGGCGCGAGCCACCGTGGGCGGCCGGCAGGCTTTGCGGTTGGGCGGGCGACTGGATGGGCGAGCGGGTTTGCAGCAGCTCGACCAGGCGCTCGGTGGCGCCGGCGGCCCGCAGGATGTCGCCATAGACCTCGGACAGGGCGGCCACCGAACTCAGCAACAGGATGACGTAGACCACGGTCTGACCCATGTGGCCGGCGGTGATCTGGCCTTGCAGCACGGCCTGGGTGCCCTGGTACAGGCCCCACAGCAGCGCGCCGGTGGTGGCGGTGATGATGAAGCCCACCAGCACGGCGCGGGCCTTAATGCGGCGCTCGCCGGTTTTGAAGGCGCCTTCGGTGGCGTCGTCAAAGCGGCGGGCTTCGCGTTGCTCGGCGGTGTAGCTTTGCACCACGGGCACGGCGTTGAGCACCTCGGCGGCAATGGCGCTGGCGTCGGCCACGCGGTCCTGGCTGTCACGCGAGAGGCGGCGCACGCGGCGGCCGTAGGCGATGGCGGGCAGCACGACCAGCACCAGCCCGCCGATGACCTGGGCCATCACATAAGGGTTGGTGACGATGAGCATGGTCAGGGCGCCGGCGGCCATGATGGCGTTGCGCAGTCCCATCGACACGCTGGTGCCCACCACGGTCTGAATCAGCGTCGTGTCGGCCGTGAGGCGGGACAGCACCTCGCCGCTTTGCGTGGTCTCGAAAAACGCGGGGCTTTGGCGCAGCACGTGGGCGTACACGGCACGCTTGAGGTCGGACGTGATGCGCTCGCCCAACCAGGTCACCATGAAGTAGCGCGAGGCCGAGAACACGCCCAGCGCGGCCCCCACGCCGAACAGGGCCAGGAAGTGCTCGCGCAGGGCCATGACGCGCTCGTTCGGATCGGCCGAGACGATGCCCTGGTCAATGAGGGTGCGCAGGGCGATGGGCAACACCAGGGTGGTCAGCGCGGCCAGGATCAGAAAGACCAGTGCCACCGCGATGCGGCCTTTGTAAGGCGCGACAAAGGGGCCCAGGGCGCGCAAGGCGCTGGGGGATTTGACGGGGGCGGGGCCAGTGGCTTTGGACATGGTGCGAACGAAGTGAGGGTCAGCCATTATCTTGCCATCGGGATTTTCTTGCCTTGACAATGGTTGCTTAGGCAAATAAATTGTGGGCCCATGTCTCGATCGCCTTCTGCCGACCCGCCTGAGTGCCCCGATTTCTATCGCCTGTGCACGTTCGTCCGTGAAGACAGCCCCGGCTACCTGATGCGCCGCATCATGCAGGTGGTGGTCAACCAGCTGGACCGCCGTCTGGAGGTGGGCGAGTTGACCTACGCGCAGTGGGCGCCGCTGTACCTGATCCAGCGCATGGAGCAGCCCACGCTGGCCACTTTGGCGCGCGAGTTGCGCACCGACCCGGGTGCGATGACGCGCACGCTCGACCGGCTGGAGGCCAAGGGCCTGTGCCGCCGCGAGCGCTCGACCGAAGACCGCCGCGTGATGCACCTGTCGCTCACGCCCGAGGGCGAAGCTGCCACTGCGCCGGTGCCGCAGTTGCTGTGCGAGATTTCGAATGAGCTGTTGAGCGGCTTCAGCCACGAGGAGTGGCAGACCTTCATGGGCCTGTTGCGCCGCGTGGCCGGCAATGCGGAGGCGCTGCAGGCGCAGGCGCCACTGCATGTGGTCAGCTCGGGTTGCGACACCCGCCCAGATACCCCCCCAGTCAAGCGGCATCGTCAGCCGGGAGAACCTTCATGAGCAGTACCGATTCCGCATCCCCCGTGGCGGCGCCGCCGGCCCGTCGCAAGAAAGCCTTGCGCGCCATCGCCATCGCGGTGGTGCTGGGCAGTGTGGCCTATGGCGCCTACTACGGCTTGTTTGCCAGCCACTACGAACACACCGACAACGCCTATGTGCAGGCCAACATCGTGCAACTGACACCGCAGGTGGGTGGCACGGTGTTGAGCATTGGCGCCGACGATACCGACCGTGTGCAGGCCGGGCAGGTGCTCGTCAAGCTCGATGCGGCGGATGCCCAGGTGGCCCTGGACCAGGCCGAGGCGCAGCTGGCGCAGACCGTGCGCGAGGTGCGCACGCTGTTTGCCAACAACGCCACCTTGTCGGCCCAGATTGCCTTGCGCGAGGCCGAGCTGGGCAAGGCGCGCAATGACGTGGTTCGTGCGCAAGACGACGTGAAGCGCCGCGAGCCCTTGTGGGCCAGTCGCGCCATTGGCAAGGAAGAGTACGACCACGCCACCTCGCAACTGGCCTCGGCCCGCAGTGCGGTGGCGGCAGCCGAGTCGGCGTTGGCAGCAGCCCGCCAGCAACTCAGTGCCAACCAAACCTTGACCGAGGGCACCTCGGTGGCCGCCCACCCGAATGTGGCGCGTGCCGCCTCGCGGGTGCGGGAGGCTTACCTGGCCGTGCAGCGCGTGACGCTGCGCTCGCCGGTGGATGGCTATGTGGCCAAGCGCAGTGTGCAACTGGGCCAGCGTGTGCAGGCCGGCTCGCCCATGATGTCGGTGGTGACGCTGGACCAGGCCTGGGTGGACGCCAACTTCAAGGAAAGCCAGTTGCAGCGTCTGCGCATGGGACAAGCCGCCACGCTGACGGCCGATGTGTACGGCCGAAAGGTGGTGTACCACGGCACCGTGGTGGGCCTGGGGGCGGGCACGGGCGCTGCGTTTTCGCTGTTGCCGGCGCAAAACGCCACGGGCAACTGGATCAAGGTGGTGCAGCGCGTGCCGGTGCGCGTGGCGCTGAAGCCCGAAGAAGTGAAGGCGCACCCCTTGCGCGTGGGCTTGTCGATGGAAGTGGAAGTGGATGTGAGCCAGCAAGATGGCCCGGTGTTGGCCCAGGCGCCTCGCGCCGGGGCGGTACGCAGCACCACCGTGTTTGACAACCTGCAAGCCGATGCCGATGCACGTGTGAGCCGCATCATCGCGGCCCATCTGGGCCAGCAGGGGGGCGTGCGCGCTGGCCCGCACGGCGTGTGAGCATGGCACAGCCCGGCTCGGCCGCGTCACCGCTGGCGCACCCTCCGCTCACGGGCCGGTCCTTGGCCCTGGGCACGCTGGCCTTGTCGCTGGCCACCTTCATGAACGTGCTGGACTCGTCGATTGCGAACGTGTCCTTGCCGGCCATTGCCGGTGATCTGGGGGTGAGCCCTGCGCAGGGCACCTGGGTCATCACCAGCTTCGGGGTGGCCAACGCCATCTCGGTGCCGCTGACGGGGTGGCTCACGCAGCGATTCGGGGCGGTGCGCCTGTTCACGGCCAGTGTGCTCTTGTTTGTGCTGGCCTCATGGCTGTGCGGCTTTGCGCCGTCGCTGGAATGGCTGATTGCGTTTCGGGTGCTGCAGGGGCTGGTGGCGGGGCCGATGATCCCGTTGTCGCAGACCTTGTTGTTGCAGAGCTACCCGCCGGCCAAGGCGGGCACGGCACTGGCCTTGTGGGCGATGACCACACTGGTGGCGCCGGTGACTGGGCCCTTGTTGGGTGGCTGGATCACGGACAACGTGTCCTGGCCCTGGATTTTTTACATCAACGTGCCGGTGGGCTTGGGTGCGGCGCTGGTGACCTGGCGCATCTATGCCAAGCGTGACACCCCCACGCGCAAGCTGCCCATCGACACGGTGGGGCTGGCTTTGCTGGTGCTGTGGGTGGGCGCGCTGCAGATCATGCTCGACAAGGGCAAGGAGCTGGAGTGGTTCGAGAGTGGCCAGATCGTCATCCTCGGCCTGGTGGCTTTGGTGAGCTTTGTGGTCTTCCTGGTCTGGGAGCTGACCACCGAGCACCCGGTGGTGGAACTGCGCCTGTTTGCCACGCGCAACTTCGCGGTGGGAGCGCTGGCCCTGTCGGTGGGCTACGGCCTGTTCTTTGGCAATGTGGTGCTGTTGCCGCTGTGGTTGCAGCAGTACATGGGCTACACCGCCTCGGCCGCCGGCATGGCGATTGCGCCGGTGGGCGTGCTGGCCATCCTGCTGTCCCCCCTGGTGGGCAAGAATGTGGCGCGGGTCGATCCGCGCAAGATGGCCACCGTGTCCTTCCTGGTGTTTGCGGTGGTGCTGTGGATGCGTTCGCGCTTCAACACCCTGGCTGACTTCGACACCATCATGGTGCCCACCATCTTGCAGGGTGCCGCGTTGGCCTTCTTCTTCATTCCCTTGAGTGCCATCACGCTGTCGGGGCTGTCACCGGAGCGCATCCCGTCGGCGTCGGGCTTGAGCAACTTTGCGCGCATCACGGCCGGGGCCATGGGCACCTCGCTGGTGACCACCCTGTGGGATGACCGCGCCACCATGCACCATGCCCACCTGACCGAGCATGTGACGCGCACCGACCCCGGTGCGATGGACGCGTTCACGACCTTGATGAACAGCGGCATGAGCTTTGAGCAGGCCGCCCTGCAGATCACGAGGCTGATCGATCAGCAGGCCTTCACGCGCTCGGCCAACGATGTGTTCCTGGCGTCGGCGGTGTTGTTCGTGGCCTTGATTCCAATGGTGTGGCTGGCACGTCGGCCGAGCCCGCGTGCCGCAGGCGCGGCCACCGATGCGGGCGGGGCGCACTGACCCAAGCAAAAGACGCCCGGAAAGGGCGTCTTCAGAGACCACGCGGCAGGGCGTGATCGGGGGCCGGAGCGGGCCGGGGCAGCCCGAGGGGGTCAGACGCCAGGCACGGTGTAGTTGGCGTCGGTCATCAGGTCGATGCCGCACGACAGGCCTTCAACCCAGTCGATGAACTCCTTGACGGCAGGGCCGGCCAGCGGGGCACCGTGCTGCGGCACGATCATGTGGATGTCCATCTGGCGCGCCATGCGGGCCCAGAAGCGCAGGATCTTGCCCGAGACCATGTAGCGGCGGTGGAACGCTTCCATGCCGTTGGGCAGGGGCGAGAGCGAGGTGATGTAGTCCGAGGCCTTGTTCTTGCCCAGGAAGTTCACGCCCAGGTCACCCGAGAACAGGATCTTGCTGATCGGGTCGTAGAACTGGAAGTTGCCTTCGGCGTGCATGAAGTGCGCCGGCACCGCGATCAGCTTGCAGTCGCCAATGGAGATGTGCATGCCCGGGTCAGGGATGCCGACCACGCGGCCCAGCGTTTTGCCGGGTTTGCAGAAGTGGGGCACGAAGCGCTCCCACAGGGTCGACACATACAGCTTGGCATCGGGGGTGGCCGTCATCCAGCGGTCGAGCGAGGCGATGATGTCCGGGTCGGCGTGCGAGGCGATGATGGCCGACAGGCGCGAGGGCGGGAAGTACTTGGTCATGCCCAGGTACAGCTCGCTGTAGGCGAGGTTGCCGCCCGGGTCAATGATGGCGCCGGTGTCGTCGTTGACGATCAGAAACTGGTTGGCTTGAACAGCCTCTCCACCCTCCATGCTGAGGTCGGAAAACATCAGGCACACGTGGCCCTTGTGACGGAATAGTTCGTGAGGCATGTTGGATCTCGATCAAGTTGAACCAGAGTAGGGCGATCTTGCGCCATCAGGCTTAACTCAGGTCAAATCCAATGGAATTGACCGGAATCATGAATCCAAGGTGTTGCGTGGGGGATGCAACGGTTCAGGTGCGCGCCAACAGGTGGTGGCGGATGGCGGGCAAAGGGTCGCCCGCATCACAGGCCACCACATGGCGCAGGGGCATGCTGCGCAGCCAGGTGATCTGGCGCTTGGCCAGCTGGCGGGTGGCAGCAATGCCCTTGTCCATCACCTCGCGCAGCACGGCGGGCTGGTCGAGGTCCAAGCCCGCATCCAGCGCCTCCCACACCTGGCGGTAACCCACACAGCGAATCGACGGCAGGCCCACATGTAGATCGGGACGCTGGCGCAGGCGCTTGACCTCGTCGATGAAGCCAGCGGCCATCATCTGCTCGAATCGCAGCGCGATGCGCTGGTGCAGCCAGGCGCGGTCGGTGGGCTCCAGCGACACCAGGATGGCATCGTGCACCGGGGCCTGCGCGCTGCTGCGGGTGTGGAAGGCCGACAGCGGGCGGCCGCTGCTGTGCCACACCTCCAGCGCACGCTGGATGCGCTGCGTGTCGCCCGGGGCCAGGCGGGCGGCGGTGACCGGGTCCACCTGGGCGAGGTCGGCGTGCAGGGCCGCGCTGCCGCGTGCGGCCATCTGGGCATCGAGCACGGCGCGGATCACCGGGTCGGCGGGGGGCAGCTCGTCCAGACCCTCCAGCAGGGCCTTGATGTAGAGCATGGTGCCGCCCACCAGCAGCGGGGTGCGCCCGCGTGCCCGAATTTCGCCGATCAGGCGGTGCGTGTCTTGCACAAAGCGGGCGGCGCTGTAGCTCTCGGTGGGATCGAGGATGTCGATGAGGTGGTGGGGCACCTGGGCGAGTTCGTCGGCTGTGGGCTTGGCGGTGCCAATGTCCATACTGCGGTAGATCAGGGCCGAATCGACGCTGATGATTTCCAGATCGACCTCGCGGGCCAGCGCCAGGGCCGCGGCGGTTTTGCCGCAGGCGGTGGGGCCGGCCAGGATCCAGGTGGGGGGCTGCGGGTTCAGCTCAGGGCTCATGCGTCTCTCCGGGGCAGGCCGTCACGTTGCACGCGCCGCAGCGCCACCCAGGCGGTGCACACGCCGCCCAGGCCCATGCCCAGCGTCATGGGGTAGAGGGTGCCGGCCCAGCCGGGCAGCGAGGTCCACCACGACAGCACCGCGCCCACCCCAAAGGCCATGCTGGCCAGCACGAAGCCGGACAGGGCCGACGCGGCACCCGCCTGCTTGGGGAAGGCGGCGACCACGCCGGTCTGCCCGCAGGGCTGGTGGATGCCGTGGCCGATGGCATAGAGCCACATGCCGGGCAGCAAGGCCACCGGATGCACGCGCCATCCCAGGCTGAACTGCGCCACGGCTACCAGTGCGATGGCCAGCCCGCCTGAGAAGGAGAGCCAACCGCCGATGCGGATGGTGCGGATCAGCCCGATGCGGTGCAGGGCGCGGCGGCACACGAAGGTGCCCCCCAGGTAGGCCAGCGACAAGGAGGCCATGATGACGCCATAGACGGTGCGGCTGGTTTGCAGCACGTCGATGAAGGCGAAGGCCGACAGCGCCAGGTACACATACAGCCCGCCATAGGTGGACGAGGTGAGCAGGGTGTGGGCACGGAAGGTGGGGTGTTTGGAGATCTGCCACCACTGGCTCACCAGCTTGAGCCAGGGCTGAGGGAGCTGGCGCCGGTGCGCTGGCAGGGTCTCGGGCAGCTTGCGCCAGATGAACAGCAGGATCAGGCTGGAGAACAGCAACATCAGGCCCATGGTGGCCCGCCAGCCGCCCAGCGTGGCCGCGATGGCGCCCACGACCGGACCCAGCAAGGCCAGAACCCCGAGCAGGCCCATGCCCTTGGTCATCACCTTGGCGCCTTCTTCGGGGGGGTACAGGTCGCGGATCATGGCGCGACCACACACCACCGCCGCCGACAGGCTGGCGCCCTGGGCGATGCGCGCCAGCAGCACCACCGTCAGGTCGGGTGCAAAAGCGGCGGCGGCGCTGGCCAGCACATACAAGCCCAGCCCCCAGCGCAGCACGGGCTGGCGTCCCACGCGGTCGGCCACCGGGCCCCACACCAGTTGCCCGATGCCAAAGGCCATGATCAGCACCGACAGGGTCCACTGCACCTGGGGCGAGGTCAGTGACAGGGCGCGCTGCATTTCCGGCAGGGCCGGCAGGTACATGTCGGTGCTCAGCGGTTGCAGGCCCGTCAACAGGCCCACGGCCATCACGGCCACCCAGGCCGGCACCGAGGGGGTGCCGCGGGTGTCAGGATCAGAAGCGCTCATCAGGTCTCAGGAAACGCCATTGGCCGACGGGCAATTTGCCCAGGGTGACGCTGCCCATGCGCACGCGCTTGAGGCCCACCACTTTGAGGCCGACTTGCTCGCACATGCGGCGGATCTGGCGCTTGCGGCCTTCGCGCAGCACGAAGCGCAGTTGCTGCTCGTTCTGCCAGGACACCTGGGCATGGCGCAGTTGGCGACCGTCCAGCTCCAGGCCGAAGCGCAGGCGTTCGATGGCTTCGGGCGGCACCACGGCCGAGACGTTCTCGGCACCGGGCTCGGGCATGTACTCCACGCGCACCAGGTATTCCTTCTCCACGCCGGAGTCTTCACCGATCAGGTGTTTGGCGATGCGCCCGTCTTGCGAGAGCACCAGCATGCCGGTGGAGTCGATGTCGAGGCGGCCGCAGGGGGCCAGGTGCTTGAGGTGACCGCGCGTCAGCTTGATCGGCATGCGGTCATCGGCCCAGCGGTTCTCGGGCGTGATCAGGACGACGGCAGGCTCATAGCCATCTTCGGCCTGGCCGCTGACGTAGCCGATGGGCTTGTGCAGCAAGATGGTGACGCGTTCGGCCTGCTGCGTGCGGGCCAGCGGGTCGATGGTGACCTCGACGTCAGGGGGGACGCGGGTGCCGAGTTCGGCCACCACTTCGCCATTGACGCGCACCCAGCCGTGTTCGATCCACTCGTCGGCTTCGCGGCGCGAGGCCAGGCCCCGTTCGCTCATCAGCTTGGACAGGCGCACGCGGCCGTCGTGATCAACCTCGGCGGCGGCAGCGGGCGCTTGGGCGCGTGCGGGCTGAGTCGGACGCGTGTCAGGGCGTGCGTCAGGGTGGCGCGGGCGATCGCCGGGACCCATGGCGCGGCGGTCATCCCGACGCTCGTAGCGGCTGTCGGGGCGACCGTCGTCGCGCCGCGGGGGCGATTGGCGCTGTGCTGCGCGCTCGTCGTCACGGCGGGGGGCGCTGCCGAACGGGGCGCGGCGGTCATCGCGGCGATCGTTGCGGACATCACCTTGGCGGGGATCACCTTGGCGCGGATCGCGGCGCGGGTCCTGACGGTTGTCACGTGCGCCTCGTTCGTCGCGGGCTGGGCGGTTTTGCCATTCATCACGGGGGGCATCGCCTTGACGCGGGCGATCGCCATAGGGCGCGCGCTCGGGGTTGGCGGGGCGGGCACGGCGATCGTCACGCGGGCCGCGTTCGTCGCGGCCATGGACGGGCTCTGCGGGGGGCGAGCGGCGTGGGCGGGCTGCTGCCTCTTCACGGGCTTGTGCGGCCTCGGCGGCCGTCATGCGCTTGCGGGGGGCCGTGCCGCGCACGGGCGGCTTGCGGAAGGCGTCGGCGCCAGAGGGGGCGTCAGCCTGGGCAGGGGGGCGCAGGCTCAGTTTTTTACGTTCGGTCATAGTCGGTTCCTGCCTGAGCGTCAGCGGCCGCGCAGGAAAAGCGCGTCAAGTTCGCGCAGGGTGAGCTGGCGCCAGGTGGGGCGACCGTGGTTGCACTGGTCGGCCCGCTCCGTGGCTTCCATGTCGCGCAGCAGCGCGTTCATTTCGGTGAGGGTGAGCTTGCGGTTGGCGCGCACGGCGCCGTGGCAGGCCATCGTGGCCAGCAGTTCGTGCTGGGCGCGCTGGATCACGTTGCTGGCGTCGAGCTGGGCCAGTTCGGCCAGCACCGAGCGCGCCAGGTCAATGCCATCGGCCTGCGTGAGCGCCATGGGGGTGGCGCGGATGGCCAACTTGCCGGGGCCGATGGCGTCCACATCCAGCCCCAGGGCCAGCAAGGCTTCGCGCTGGGTTTCGGCGGTGGCCATTTCTTGCGGCGTGGCGGCAAACACCAGTGGGATCAGCAGGGGCTGGCTTTCCAGCCGCTCATGCGCCATCTGCGCTTTCAGGCGCTCGTAGACCACGCGCTCGTGGGCGGCGTGCATGTCCACAATGATCAGGCCTTTGGCGTTTTCGGCCAGCACGTAGATGCCGCCCACCTGTGCAATCGCACGGCCCAGCGGCCACTCGTGGGCGTCGTCCAGCTTGTCCGGGCTGGCGCTGCTGGTGGGCCAGACGGAGTTCAGGCCGCCAGCGGTGCGCTCTGCCGCGCCATCGGCCAGGCCCTGTGACGCGGCCGGATGCATCGCGCTCAGGGGCGGCAGGGCATCGACGGGTTCGTCGTGGTCGGCATGGGCCGTGTTGGCCGCCACCACGCGGGGCAGGTTCAGGTTGGCAAACGGGTCAATGCCCGTGCTGATGTGGGCGCCGGGGTTGGCCTCGCCGGCCGTCGTGGGCCAGCCCGCCCAGCGTCGCTCCGGGGCGCTGTCTTGCACGCGCGTCCAGGGCAGCGGGTTTTGCTGATGCGTGGGGGTGGGCCAGGCCACGGTGGGCGCGGCAATGTCGGCTGCCACGCCAGAGGTGTTTGCGTCGCCGGATGCCGTGGCCGATGGGGCCGGTGTGCCGGTGCCAATGGGCGCCACATGGCGATCATCGGCTTTCACCTGTCCGGCGCGCGACAAGGCCAGTGCGCTTTCCACCGCCTTGCGCACCGCCTGGTGCACCTCGCGCGAGTCGCGGAAGCGCACCTCGATCTTGGTCGGGTGCACGTTCACGTCCACACGCTCGGGGTCGATCTCGATGAAGAGCACGTAGGTGGGCTGGCGCGAGCCGTGCAGCACGTCTTCATAGGCCGAGCGCACGCCGTGCGAGATCAGCTTGTCGCGCACATAGCGGCCATTGACGTAGCAGTACTGCCAGTCGGCGCGCGAGCGGGCGGCGTCGGGCAAACCGGCGCGGCCGTGTACGCGCATCGGCCCAATCTGCAGGTCCACCTCACGGCTGGTGGCGATGAAGGTGTCGCCCAGCACATCTTGCAGGCGCTGGCTGGCGCTGCCAGGGCGCAACTGCTCGACCAGCTTGCCTTCGTGCCACACGCTGAAGCCCACATCGGGGCGGGACAGCGCGTGGCGACGCACCGATTCCAGGCAGTGCGCCAGCTCGGTGGGCTCACTTTTCAAAAATTTACGTCGCGCCGGCGTGCTGAAAAACAGCTCGCGCACCTCGACGCTGGTGCCCACGCTGCGGGCCGCGGGGTTCAACTCGCCTGAGCGCGCATCCAGGCGGTGGGCATGCGCATCGTCTGCCGTGCGGCTGGCAATGGAGGCGTCAGACACCGAGGCAATGGCCGCCAGGGCTTCACCCCGAAAACCCATGGTGCCCACGCTTTCCAGGTCTTCCAGCGAGCGGATCTTGGAGGTGGCGTGGCGGCGCAGCGCCAGGGGCAGCTCTTCGAGCGGGATGCCGCAGCCATCGTCTTCGACCAGGATCTGGCGGATGCCGCCAGCCATCAGCTTGACGGTGATCTGGGTGGCACCCGCGTCCAGCGCGTTGTCCACCAGCTCGCGCACGACCGAGGCGGGGCGCTCGACCACCTCACCGGCGGCAATCTGGCTGATCAGCTCGTCGGGCAACTCGCGGATGTGGCGGCGAGGGCGCGACTCACCGGCCCCAGAGGCTTGCACATCTTCGGACAAGGGGGCGCGGGCGGGCTCTTGCGTCATCCCCGTATTGTAGGAGGCGGGGCCTGTTTCCCGGGGGCGACGTCATGAATCGCCCTGATAATCCGGCGCCATGGAACTCGTTCAATTTCTCATCAATTTCATCCTGCACGTCGACAAGCACCTGGCCGAGTTCGTTCAGGCCTACGGCATGTGGGTGTACGCCCTGCTGTTTCTGATCGTTTTCGTAGAAACCGGTCTGGTGGTGATGCCCTTTTTGCCGGGTGATTCGCTCTTGTTCGTGGTGGGCGCCCTGGCGGGTACCGGGGCCATGAGCCTGCCGGTGGCGATGGGGGTGCTGCTGGTGGCGGCCATTGCCGGCGACCAGCTCAATTACACGATCGGCCGCTACATCGGACCGAAGGTGTTCCAGTGGGAGGACTCGCGCTGGTTCAACCGCAAGGCCTTCAACGCGGCCCACAACTTCTACGAGAAGCACGGCGGCATCACCATCATCCTGGCGCGCTTCATGCCGTTCATCCGCACCTTCGCGCCCTTCGTGGCCGGGGTGGCCGAGATGAACCGGGCCACCTTCACCGCGTTCAACGTGGTCGGTGCGCTGATCTGGGTGGTGGGCCTGACCACGGTAGGCTACCTGTTCGGCAACCTGCCGTTCGTGCAGCAGCACCTGAGCAAGATCATCTGGGCGCTGATCCTGATCCCGGGCCTGATCGCCCTGTTCGGCGCCTGGAAGGCCAGCCGGCAAGAGCGCATCGCGTCCTGACGCGCTGCCTGCTGCCCACCCCAAAGACAACGGCCCGAAAGGGCCGTTGTGCTTTCCGTTGTGCCTTGTGTGCCGCTGACCGCGGTGTGGTCGGCAGGGCCCTCGATCACATCGCGTTGCCGCGGGCCAGGGGCGGGTTCTTTTCGAAGTAGCGCGAGATGCCCGCCATCAGGGCATCGGCCAGTTCGTCCTGGTAGCTGTCGTTCTTGAGCTTGGACTCTTCTTCCGGGTTGGTGATGAAGCCCGTCTCCACCAGGATGGACGGAATGTCCGGGGCCTTCAACACCGCAAAGCCGGCTTGTTCGACGCGGGGCTTGTGCAGGCGCCCGACCTTGCCCAGGTGGCCCAGCACGGCCGAGCCGAGCTTGAGGCTGTCCTTGATCTGGGCCGTGGTGGACATGTCGAGCAAGGTGCGCATGATCACGGCATCTTTGGCCTTGATGTTCACACCGCCCACCAGGTCGGACGCGTTCTCTTTTTTCGCCAGCCAGCGGGCTGATGCACTGGACGCGCCGTTTTCGGACAGTGCGAACACCGAGGCGCCCCGTGCTTCCGGATTGGTGAACGCATCGGCGTGGATGGAGACGAACAGGTCGGCCTGCACGCGGCGGGCCTTGTTGACGCGCTCGTGCAGTGGCACGAAGTAATCGGATTCGCGGGTGAGCATGGCGCGCATGCCCGGTGTGGCGTTGATGCGGTTACGCAGTTTCTGCGCCACGGCCAGCACCACGTTCTTCTCGTACAGCCCACTGGGGCCGATCGCACCGGGGTCCTCGCCGCCATGGCCGGCGTCCAGCGCCACGATGACCAGGCGCTGCGCGCTGGCGCGAGGGTTGCCGGTGGCCACCACCGTCTTGCGATCGGTGCTGGGCTTGTCAGCCGGGCGCGGGGCGGCCTTGGCCACTGCCTTGTCCTGCGTCTTGCCATGCAGCGAACCAATGAACTCGTCGAGCGCATCGTTCATGGCGGCTGCGGCTTGCTCGGCATTGCCGGCCTCTGGCTTGGTCGCCGGCACGGGTGACACGGGTGGCGCCGATGCCACCGGGGGCACGGCAGGCGAGGGGCCACTGGGGGCCGACATGTAGGCGCCGGGGCTGGTGCCGGCGGGCGGCGTTACAGGTGTGGCGGGCTGCGGTGTGGGGGTGGCCAGAGCGTTGCTGCGCTGCAGGGCCAGAATCGGGTCGGCGTTCAGCGAGGGGTACAGATCGAACACCAGCCGGTGCTGGTAGGCCGCCACGGGCGCCAGGCCGAACACCTGGGGTTTGGTCTGCTGCTTGAGGTCCAGCACCAGGCGGACCACATTGGTCTTGTTCTGGCCCACGCGCACCCCGGCAATGAAGGGGTCGTCCGAGCGGACCTTGCTGACCAGTTCCTTGATCTGCGGGCTCAGGGCCAGGCCCTCGATGTCGATGACCAGGCGGTTGGGGTGCTCGACCGCAAAGAAGTTGGCGTTGAGCGCGGTGTCCGATTCCAGCGTGACGCGGGTGTAGGCCTCGGCCGGCCACACGCGCACGGCCACCAGGTCGGCGCCCCAGGCCAGTTGCTGCGGCCCCAGACACAGCACCACGGCGCCACCCAGCGATTGCTGCAGCAGCTTGCGTCGGGAAGAGGAAACAGGCGCGAGATGTTTCTGCCTCATGGTTGGGTCATCCCTTTGATCAGCCCTGTCCGCAAGGCCTCACCTGTGAGGGTGAGGGCTTCCAGGCGCACGTCGCGGCGCGTGTCGGAGACGGGGGTGAGGTACAGGCGCAGGTCAGGGCGGGGCAGCAGACCGGCCGCTTGCTCGGGCCACTCGGCCAGCTTCAGGCCGGGCGCGGCGAACAGATCCCGAAAGCCAGCATCTTCCCACTCCTGCGGGTCGTTGAAACGGTAGAAGTCGAAATGGTGAACCTGGATGCCGCCCGCGGCTTCGTGCGGCTCGACCACGGCATAGCTGGGGCTCTTGATGCGGCCTTCGACCCCCAAGGCTCGCAGCAGGTGGCGCGTGAAGGTGGTCTTGCCTGCGCCCAGGGTGCCATGCAGTTCGATGTACACCGTTTGCCCCTGCGTCAGCAAGGGGCGCAAGCCCTCGGCCAGACGCTCGGCCATGGCTTGGCAATCGCTTTCGTCCGACCATTGGAAAGCGTCGGCTGGAGAAGGGGGCGAACTTGCTACGATCGACACATGCATCCTGAACTTCAGCCGCCCTTGACAGATGAGCCCCGCCTGCAGGCCGATCCTGCCGAGGTCATGGCTCAACTGCGCCAATGGGCGACAACCTTGGGATTTTCTCAGATTGGCGTAGCGGGTGTGGACTTGTCAAGCGCCGAGCCCGGTTTGTTGGCCTGGTTGGCGCGTGGTTGCCACGGTGAGATGCACTACATGGCCAGCCATGGCCTCAAGCGCGCGCGCCCGGCCGAGCTGGTGCCTGGCACGGTGCGCGTCATCACCGCCCGCATGGACTACCTGCCCGCCAGTGTGGCCGCCGAGGGCTGGCAGGCCGTGGAATGGGCGCGATTGCAGCGCCCGGAGGCCGCGGCCGTGTCGATGTACGCCCGGGGGCGGGACTATCACAAGGTGTTGCGCGCCCGGCTGCAAAAGCTGGCCGATCAGCTGGCCGGCTTGCTCGGGCCCTTGGGGCATCGCGTCTTCACCGACTCGGCGCCGGTGCTGGAGGTGGAGCTGGCCAGCCGCAGCGGCGTGGGCTGGCGGGGCAAGCACACGCTGCTGCTGTCGCGCGAGGCCGGCTCCACCTTCTTTCTGGGTGAGATCTATGTGGACGTGCCCTTGCCGCTGACCGAGCCGGTGTCGCCGCACTGTGGCGCGTGCCGCTCGTGCATCGACCTGTGCCCGACCCAGGCCATCGTGGGCGAGCGCCAAGTGGATGCACGGCGTTGCATCTCTTACCTCACCATCGAGCACGATGGCCCGATTCCGACCGAGCTGCGTCCCTTGATGGGCAACCGCATCTATGGCTGTGACGACTGTCAGCTGGCCTGCCCGTGGAACAAGTTCGCGCAGCGCGCCCGCGTGCCCGATTTCGATGTGCGACCGGCCTTGAACGATCCGACCTTGCTGCAGCTGTGGCAGTGGGACGAAGCCACTTTCTTGCGCCTGACCGAAGGCAGTCCGATTCGCCGCATTGGCCATGCACGCTGGCAGCGCAACATCGCGGTGGCCATGGGCAATGCGCTGGCCGCATGGCGTGACCGCGAGCTCACGGCCGATGAGGCCACCTTGCGCGACCAGATGGTGCAGACCCTGCAAGCCTGGCTGGACGCCCCGATGGTGACAGGGGACGCCCAGGCGCAGGTGGCAGAGCATGTGCGCTGGGCGCTGGCCCAGCAACACGCTCCGCAGTGACGTTCGATCAACTGTGGATCAGCTGTTGACCAGCACGACCTTGCCGCGCACCTGACGGGTGCCCATCAGCGCAAAGCCTTCCTTCAGCTGTGACATCGGCAGCTTGTGTTCTATGACGGGCTTGATCTTGCCCTCCATGTACCAGGCGGCCAGCTGCATCAGGCAGGCGGCGTTGGCCTGCGGTTCGCGGCGGGCAAACTCACCCCAGAACACGCCCATGACCGAAGCGCCCTTGAGCAGGGTCAGGTTCAGCGGCAGCGAGGGGATGGCGCCATTGGCAAAGCCCACCACCAGCAGGCGGCCGCGCCAGCCAATCGAGCGGAAGGCCTGTTCGGTCAGGTCTCCGCCGACGGGGTCATAGATCACGTCCGGGCCCTTGCCTTCGGTGAGCGTTTTGAGCTCATCGCGCAGGTTCTGCGTGCTGTAGTTGATGGTGGCATCCGCCCCCAGCTCTTTGCACAGCGCGCACTTCTCGTCGGTGGACGCCGCCGCGATCACCTTGGCGCCAGCGGCCTTGGCGATCTGGATGGCTGCGGTGCCCACGCCACCGGCGGCGCCCAGCACCAGCACGGTCTCGCCAGCCTTCAAGGCCCCGCGGTCCATCAGACCGTGGTAAGTGGTGCCATAGGTGCACAGGAACGCGGCCCCGTCTTCAAACGAGAAGGCCGGTGGCAGGGGCATCAGCACCGCTGCCTTGGAAATGGTGTGCGTGCCAAAGCCGCCCGTGCCGCCAAAGCCGGCCACGTGGCTGCCCACGCTCAGGTGCTTGACGCCTTCGCCCACGGCTTCGACCACGCCGGCAAACTCGGCACCCGGCACGAAGGGCAGGGGCGGCTTCATCTGGTACTTGCCCTGCACGATCAGTAGGTCAGGGAAGTTCAGGCTGGCTGCCTTGATGGCCACGCGCACCTCGCCGGGGCCGGGCTCGGGTGTGGGGGCGTCTTGCCAGGTCAGGGCATCAGGGCCGCTCAGTTCGTTGCAGATCCAGGCTTGCATGTGGTGGTGTCTCCGAGGGTCGAGGTGCCCTGAACAGCGCGTTGCAGGGCGTTCTTACAGGGCGTTCTTGTCAAAGGTGTTGCATTGCTTCAGTTCGCCCGTTTCCATGCCGCGCTTGAACCAGGTCATGCGCTGCTGGCTGGTGCCGTGCGTGAAGCTTTCAGGGGACACGGCGCCCCCACTTTTGCGTTGCAGGGTGTCGTCGCCAATCTGGGCGGCGGCGTTGAGGGCCTCTTCCACGTCGCCGCTTTCGATGATCTGGCGGCTGTTTTGCGCGTGGTGGGCCCACACGCCGGCGTAGCAGTCGGCTTGCAACTCCAGGCGCACACTCATGGCGTTGTACTGGGCTTCACTCAGGCGCTGGCGCATCTGGTCCATCTTGGCCGAGGTGCCCACCAGGTTCTGCACATGGTGACCCACTTCGTGCGCGATCACATAGGCTTGGGCAAAGTCGCCCGGCGCACCCAGGCGCTCACGCATCACGTCGAAAAAGTCCAGGTCCAGATAGACCTTGTTGTCGCCGGGGCAGTAGAAGGGGCCCATGGCCGACTGGCCGGTGCCGCAGGCCGTGGGCACGGCGCCGCGAAACAGCACGAGCTTGGGGTCCTGGTACTGGCCACCGGCTTGTTGAAACAGCGTGCGCCAGACGTCTTCGGTGTCGGCCAGCACAGTGCGCACGAAACGGGTGGCTTCGTCATTGGCGGGCGGGGCGTTCGGGTCGGGGGCGCTCACGGTCGGGCCGCCCCCACCGCCCAGCAGGTTGAGCACCGTCATCGGGTTGATGCCCAGGAAGTAGCTGGCCACCAACGCAATCGCCACGCCCCCCAGGCCCAGCTTGCCGCCCCCTAAGCCGCCAGAGCGGCCGCCACTGCCACGGACGTCTTCGACGTTGTCGCTTTCTCGGTTGCCTTGCCAGCGCATGGTGCGGTCCTCTCGGGTTGAACGTGTCGCGAAGTGCCTGCGTGGCATGGTAGCAGCGGCCACCTAGAATCCAGAGCCCGGTTCCGTCTTGCGGATCGACGGCGGCACTTTCTTTCTGGCCCCACCCTGACCATGTCGTTTTTCTCTGTTTCCGCCTCCAATGCGTCTCCGTCTGCGGCAGGGCGCGAACGCCTGTTCATGCCGACCCGCTGGCTGTGGCTGGTGGCGCTGGCCTCGCTCGCCTGGCGGGGCTGGATGGCCGCCGTCATGCCCCTGACGGGGGACGAAGCGCTGTTTTACTGGTGGGCGCGTTTTCTGGACTACGGCTATTACGACCACCCGCCGATGGTGGCGTGGTGGATTGCCGCGATGCGGGCGGTGTTGGGCGATGCCGAATGGGCCATCCGCATGCCGGCGGTGCTCCTGCCGCTGGGCGTGGGGGCGGCGCTGTGGTGGGCCTGGTCGCCCGTCAGCCGCGAGCGCGCGGCCTGGGCGATCTTGCTGTACTGGCTGGCCCCGATCAACTGGCTCAATGCCCTCATTGCCACCGACACGCCCTTGATCCTGTGGGCGGCCTGGGCCACGGCGGCCCTGGTGCGCGCCGAGCAGGCGGCCGACCGGGGGCGCTCGCCGTGGGGGCTGTATGCGCTCAGCGGCCTGTTCATGGGTCTGGCGTTTTTGTCCAAGTACTTCGCTGTGCTACTGGGCATGGCCTTTGTCGTGTACTTCGCTGCCTTTGCGCGGGCCCGCTGGCGCGGCCTGGTACTGATCGTGTTGGCGGCCTTGCCCGCGGTGGCGGTGAACGTGCTGTGGAACCTGCAGCATTGCTGGACCAACATCATGTTCAACCTGTTCAACCGCAACGAGGGCTCCGAAGCATCCCCGGCCAACGTCGCGGTGTACGCGCTGATGATGGCCTACCTGATCAGCCCGGTGTTGCTGTGGCTGGGCTGGCGGCACCGCAGCGCGTGGCGCTCGGGCTTGAAAGGGCAGGCCTTGCTGGCTTGTGCGGCCCTGGTGCCGCTGACGCTGTTTGGTCTGCTGGCTTTCAAGAAGGAAATCGGCTTGCACTGGGTGATGGGCTTTTACCCCTTCCTGTTCGTGATGTGGGCCTGGGTGCTGCCGGCCCCGGCACTGCGCACGGCGGCGCGTGGCCTGGGGGTGTTCCTGGCCTTGCACCTGCTGGTGGCCGGTGGGGCGGCGCTCTCGGACCTGAGCCAGTGGCAGGGCATGAAACAACAGGTGCGGCTGATCGAGAAGAACTACCACCGGGTGGTCGAGGCGGCCCGTGCCGAAGAAATGGTCAAACAGGTGCAGGTGCCTGGCGTGGTGCTGGCGTCGAATGCGTACTCGGCGGCCTCGATCTTTGGCTATGCCGCGGGCCATCATGTGCCGGTGCTGGGCACAGGCAGCAAGCATGCGCGTCAAGATGATCTGATCGTGGACTACGCAGCGCTGGAAGGAAAGACCATCCGCGTCATGGCCACGCGGCCACTGTCGCTGGACGACTACCGGGGCTTTTTCGACTCGGTGCGTCTGCTCACCTTTGAGCAAGATGGCGCGACCTTCTATGCGCTGGAAGGCGTCAACTTCTCGTACGCAGCCTACCGTGAGCAGGTGATGGCCGAGGTCAACCGCCGTTACTACGCTTTCCCGTCATGGCTACCGGTGTGGGGATGCAGTTTTTGCCAGCGCTATTGCGGGGCCGATCGCTGCACCCCGTGAGTGGTTTTTGAGTCGGGGCCACCTGAACGGGGGGCGTAGAATCGGCGCTCTCCTTCTGCCCTGAGGCCACTGTGAGCGATATGTCTGCTGTGTCTGAATCGTCCCTGCCCGTCGTCATCGTCGGTGCGGGCTTGGCTGGTTTGACCGTGGCCCTGCACCTGGCAGAAACGCAGCCCGTGATCGTGCTGGCCAAGCGCGAGATGCACGAAGCGGCCACCGCCTGGGCCCAAGGCGGCATCGTGGGCGTGCTGGGCAGCGACGACAGCATCGCCTCCCATGTCAAGGACACCCAGGAAGCCGGTGGCGGCCTGGTGGACGAGCACACGGCCGAGTTCATTGCCCGCCACAGCGCCGAGGCCATCGAGTGGCTGGTGGAGCGCGGTGTGCCGTTCTCGCCCGACCCCACCGGCCCGCTGGGGCTGCACCTGACGCGTGAAGGCGGCCATGCTGTACGCCGCATCGCCCACGCAGCCGATGCCACGGGCAAGGCGATCCACGATGTGCTGCTTGACGAAGTCAAGCGCCATCCCAACATCACCTTGCGTGAGAAATGGATGGCGATTGACCTGATCACCGACCGTCACCTCAAGAAGAACGCGGTCGAGCCGGGCGCCGCACCCCGTTGCCACGGCGTGTACGCCCTCGACATCGCAACCCACCGAGTGGAGACCCTGGTGGCCTCGGCGGTGGTGATGGCCACCGGCGGTGTGGGCAAGGTGTACCGCTACACCAGCAACCCGGACACGTCGACGGGCGACGGCATTGCCATGGCCTGGCGTGCCGGATGCCGCGTGGCGAACATGGAGTTCATCCAGTTCCACCCGACCTGTCTGTACCACCCGCAAGAGCGCAGCTTCCTGATCACCGAGGCCTTGCGTGGCGAAGGCGCCATCTTGCGTCTGCCCGATGGCACACGCTTCATGCCCGAGCACGACGAGCGGGGCGAGTTGGCCCCGCGTGACATCGTGGCCCGCGCCATCGACTTCGAGATGAAAAAGCACGGCGTGGACCATGTCTGGCTGGATGCGACCCACTTGGGCGAAGACTTCCTGAAGGAGCACTTCCCCACCATCCACGCGCGTTGCCTGTCACTGGGCATCGACATTGCCAAGCAGCCGATTCCGGTGGTGCCGGCCGCGCACTACACCTGTGGTGGCGTGGTGACCGACCTGCATGGCCGTACCGACCTGCCGGGTCTGTATGCCGTGGGCGAGACCACCTACACCGGCCTGCATGGCGCCAACCGCCTGGCCAGCAATTCGCTGCTGGAGTGTGTGGTGCTGGGCCGCACCTGTGCCGAAGACATCACTGCGCAGATTCCCACGAGTGCACCGAAGGTGTCAGGCTGGGACGAAAGCCAGGTGTCGGATGCCGACGAAGAGGTCGTGATCGCCCACAACTGGGACGAGTTGCGCCTGGTGATGTGGAACTACGTGGGCATCGTGCGCACCACGCGTCGCCTGGAGCGGGCGCTGCACCGCATCAAGCTGTTGCGCCACGAGATCGACGATTACTACGCGGCCTTCCGCGTGACGCGCGACCTGCTGGAGCTGCGCAACCTGGTGGATTGCGCCGAGCTGATCGTGCGCTCGGCCCTGTCGCGCCAGGAAAGCCGCGGCCTGCACTTCAGCCGCGACTACCCGCGCACGCTGCCGGTGAGCTTCCCGACCATCTTGAGCAAGAAGCCCAAGAAGAAGGACGCCTGGCTGCCTTGATCGGCACGATCGGCCGCGCGTGCGGCCGATGCAGGCTCAGCCGCCGATGCGCTCGAGCACCCGCAGCGAGAAGTCCACGGCCTTGACGTCTTTGGTCAGCTTGCCGATCGAGATGCGGTCCACGCCGGTGGCGGCAATGTCGCGCAACTGATCCATGGTGACGCCGCCCGAGACTTCTAGCAGCGCGGCGCCTTGGGCCACCTCATCGTTGATGCGCACGGCATCGCGCATCATCTCGTTGCTGAAGTTGTCCAGCAGCACGCTGACGGCGCCGGCGGCCAGGGCTTCACGCAACTGGTCGAGCGTTTCCACTTCCACCTGAATCGTGATCTGCTCGCGCAACGGTGAGGCTTGCGCGGCCACCAGGGCTTGCGCGTTCTTCAGCGCGGCGGTCACGCTGCCGGCGGCGGCAATGTGGTTTTCCTTGATCAGGATGCCGTCGTACAGAGCCAGGCGCTGGTTGGCGCCGCCACCCACGCGCACGGCGTACTTTTGCGCCAGACGCAGACCGGGCAAGGTCTTGCGGGTGTCGAGCACCACGCAGCCGCGCGGGTTGGGCGAGGCGCCCTCGATAGCCTTCATGTGGCGGTGGGTGAGGGTGGCCACGGCCGACAAGGTCTGCAGGAAGTTGATGCCGGGGCGCTCGGCCGTCAGCATGGCGCGCGCATCGGCCTCGATCAGACAGACCTCGGTGTTGGCGGCCATCAGGGCACCTTCTTCGTAGGTCCATTGAATACGGGCGCTGGGGTCGAGCTGGAACAGGCAGGCCTCGAACCAGTCGCGTCCGCACAGCACGGCTTCTTCGCGCACCAGCAGGCGCGCTTTCACACGCTGGTTGGCGGGCACCAGCTGCGCCGTCCAGTCGCACACGCCCACGTCTTCGAACAGGGCGTCGCGCACATTGCGCTCACGGGCTTCTTGCAGGGTTTCGTTGTGGTCGAACATGAGGCAGTCGCAATGGGCAAGGGACAGGTGGCAATGGCTTCAATCAGGCCGCGCCGATGTTGGGCACGAAACCCTGAGCAGGCTTGGCGATGGCCGCCGGGTTCTTGGCCACGAAGTCGAGCATGCGGTCGATGCAGCCATGGGCCTTGACGCGGATGTCTTCGGGCACGGTGATCTCGCCGGTGCCTTTTTCCAGGCAGTCGAGCACGCCTTGCAACGCGTTCATGGCCATCCAGGGGCAGTGCGCGCAACTCTTGCAGGTGGCGCTGTTGCCCGAGGTGGGCGCTTCGATCAGCACCTTGCTGGGCGCCAGTTGGCGCATGCGGTGCAGGATGCCATTGTCGGTGGCGACGATGAACTCGGGCGCATCGGACTCGACCACGGCCTTGAGCAGTTGCGAGGTCGAGCCCACCACGTCGGCTTGGGCCACGACGCTGTCGGGCGATTCGGGGTGGACCAGCACCAAGGCCTGGGGGTGCTCCTTCTTGACCAGGTGCAGCTCGATGCCCTTGAACTCGTCGTGCACGATGCAGGCGCCGTTCCACATCAGCATGTCGGCGCCGGTTTCCTTCTGGATGTAGTGGCCCAGGTGGCGGTCTGGCGCCCAGAGGATCTTCTCGCCCTGGTCTTTGAGGTGCTGGACGATGGCCAGCGCACACGAGCTGGTCACCATCCAGTCGGCGCGGGCTTTGACAGCAGCGCTGGTGTTGGCATAGACCACCACCTTGCGGTCCGGGTGGGCATCGCAGAACTTGATGAAGTCTTCGGCCGGGCAGCCCAGGTCGAGCGAGCAGGTGGCGTCCAGGTCGGGCATCAGCACCCGCTTGCCGGGGCTCAGGATCTTGGACGACTCGCCCATGAACTTCACACCCGCCACGATCAGGGTCTGGGCAGCATGGTCACGGCCGAAGCGGGCCATTTCCAGCGAGTCGGACACGCAGCCACCGGTTTCCATGGCCAGGTCCTGCAGATCGCCATCGACATAGTAGTGGGCGACCAGCACGGCGTTTTGCGCCTTGAGTAGCTCCTTGATGCGGGCCTTGACGCGCTCCTTCTCGTCAGGGGCCAGGGGCGTAGGGACCTTGGCCCAAGCGTGGGCCGTGCAGGTGGCGCCCGAGGCGTCCTGCAGGTCGTAGTCGTAGGAAACGGAGTCGGTGGGGTTCATGGTCGTTGTCGTCTCGTGAACGGTCTGGACGCAAAGGAAGGCGCCTGGCAAAGCCAAGCTGGGGCTCTGCCAAGGGGGTCAAGTGTGTCGGCTGCGCCGGCGTTTGTCGAGCCAGGCCACGATTTCACATGACAGCCATACGGTGAAAAACGCAAACAGGATGTCACTGAAAAAATGCCCGCCTTGCAGGATGCGGCCCAGGCCAACGACGCCACCGGCCACGATGCCGATCAGCAGCCAGCGGCGCCGCCACAGCGGACCGCAGGTCAGGCCCAGGCTCATCAGCCAGAATCCGGCGGCGGCATGGCTGCTGACGAAGCTGCGGTTGCGCTCGGGCGTGGTGCCTTGCGAGAAGGGGCCCTGGTAGGTGTCGGTGCCACCAAATTCGACCACTTGCACGGGGCGGGGGCGGCCCATGTGGTTCTTGAAAATGCCCTCGATGATGAGGCCGGGGCCCAGCAGGCCGCAGACCACCGCCACCGTGGCGAGGTGCCGCCAGGAGCCACGCGCGCGCTGGGCCAGGCTGTGCTGGCGCTGCTGCTCGAAGTAACGCGCCAGCAGCGGGGCCAGCAGGGCGTACAGGGCCAGGGCGATCACCAGGGCACGACCGATCCAGGGCGTCCAGTCGTACAGCGCGAGCACCACCGGGTGGTTGCGGTGAAAGAAGCCCAGTTCCGCGTCGTAGTAGCGGGCCGAGATCAGCAGGTCCAGGCCTGGGAACTTGGCGAAGATGGCCAGCGCGAAGAAAAAGACCGCCCAGATGAGGTGGGTGAGGCGCTGAAGGCTGACCTCGTCGGGCGCGTCTGGGTCGATTGTTGGGCGGCGAGGCTCAGTCATCTTCGCGAGGCGCGGGTTGGGCGTTGTCGTTGCGCGGACCATAGCCGAGGAAGCCGCGCAGGAAGAAGGCATGCAGCTCGATGAAGCGGTCCGGGCCCACGGGCACGCGGGTCGAGGCCATCAGGCGCGATGTGGCAAAGCGGCTGGTGATCTGGGTCGGCTCGCGCTGGCTGGTGACCAGCATGACGTCTGCGCCCATCTGGTCCGGCAGGCTGTGCGTGATCTCGTAATGGTTGTTGCGCGTGCCCTGCGGGTTCCAGTACAGCGTGCGGACATGGTGGTCACGCCAGTGGTAGGCAGCATGGGTGATCAGCAGGCGTTGGTCGGTCAGCACGGGCAGGCCGGTGGTGGTGGGGGCCTCGATGGCGGGGGCGAGTTGCTTGAAGGCGGTGTCCCAGCCGCGCATGCGCACCAGCACGTCGAGCTTGGAGGGCAGGGTGGGGCCGACGATGTCGCGCAGGTGCAGCACGGCCGAGGTCAGCACGAGGTTGCTCAGCAGCACGGCGACCAGCCAGCCATTGGGGCGAGGGTCGGCCAGGCGTGCCAAGGGGGGGCTCAGGCGGGCGGCAATGATCATGCAGAAGCCGACCATGGACGGTGCCGCCCAGTTGACGTGCGCATCGGCGTGGAAGGCCTGCACGAGGGCGATCAGCTGCAGCGGCACGCTCAACGCCCACAGGAAGCGGAAGCTCGATTCGGACGCCAGGTAGTAAGGCGAGTTGCGCGCGGCGACCTTGCGTGGGGTGGCCACCTCGTCGGGCATCACGCTGGGGCGGGTGCCGTCCATGATGCTGGTGGGAGCCCACTGACTGGCCGGCACGGAGACCATCTGGCTTTCCGTGGCCTGAGGCTGCCCGCGACGGCGGCGCAGCCACCAACCGGCCAGCACGGCTACGGGGCCGAGCATCAGGATCTGGCCCACGGCGAACACCAGGGTGGGCTCGAAACCGCCACGGCGAGTGGACTGGGTGGTCAACTCGGCGGTGTGCTGCAGGGTGGGGAAGCCGTTGTGCGCGTTCCACCAGAGATTGGGGGCCAGCAGGGCCAGGGCGATCGCGATGGTCACCCAGGGGCCCAGGCGGAACAGGCCGCGACGCGGACCGTGGATGCCCCACAGGGCCCACACCGCCGTGACGGCGAAGGCCGCCATCGTGTACTTGCTCATCAGGCCCAGGCCGCAGACCACGCCCAGGGCGATCCAGTAGCCGATGCGGTCGGTGACCTGGGCGCGCCACAGCATCCAGCCAGCCAGTGTCCAGCACAGGATCAGCGGGGCGTCGGTGCTGGCGAACAGGCCCATCAAGCCGACCGTGGGGATGGTGGCGAACAGGGCCGCCGCGACCACGCCGGTGCGCACGCCGCTGCTGGTGGGCCACAGGGCCCGCGCAAAGCCGACCATGGCCAGCGCGGTCAGCGGGTAGAGCAGCATCACCAACAGCTTGACGCCTAGCACGCCGTCACCGAGGAGCAGGGTGCTCAGCCAGATCAGGCCGGCGATCATCGGGGGCTTGGAGTAGTAGCCCCAGGACAGGTCTTGCGCCCAGTCCCAGTACTGGGCCTCGTCAAAAAACAACGAGATGCCCGAGGACTGCACCACCCACACGCGGTAGAGCATCAGCGCGGCCAGGAAGGCCAGCAACAGGCCCAGGGACGGGCCCCACAGACGCGGCCAGCGCGAGGCGGGGCGAGCGGGGCGGGGCGAGGAGGCGAGGGTGCTGCGGCTCATGGGCATCAATCCTGATGGTGCCAGGCTTGGTCGGCGTCCTGGGGCGCCTCGTGGCTGGTGTGGTACGGCGCGATGTCGCCGCGGTTGTAGTAGATGCGGATCAGCAGTTCGGCGATCACGCCCGTGGTCAGGAATTGCAGGCCGCCGAGCACACAGAAGAAGCCCAGCCAGAGCAGCGGACGGCCACCGATGTCGTGACCGGTGACCTTGAGGGCGGCCAGATAGGCCAGGATCAAGCCACCGATCAGGCTCACGCCCAGGCCCACACCACCGAAGAAGTGGCCGGGGCGGCTGGCAAAGCGCAGGAAGAAGTTGACCGACAGCAGGTCGAGCACCACGCGCAGGGTGCGGGAGATGCCGTACTTGGACTCGCCGTGGGCACGGGCATGGTGGCTGACCGGCTCTTCGGCCATGCGGGCCGGCGAGGTGACGGTGGCCATCCAGGCGGGGATGAAGCGGTGCATTTCGCCGTACAGGCTCACGCGCTTGAGCACGCTGGCGCGGTAGGCCTTGAGGCTGCAGCCCAGGTCTTTGAACTCCAGTTGCGTGATCTTGCGGATGATGCGGTTGGCGATCTTGGAGGGCACCTTGCGCAACCACAGGCCGTCCTGGCGGTTCTGGCGCCAGCCGGCCACCAGGTCCAGGTCTTCCTTGAGCAGACGGGCCACCAGCTTGGGGATGTCCTTGGGGTCGTTCTGCAGGTCGCCGTCGAGCGTGACGATGACGTCGCCGCGCGAGGCGTCGATGCCGGCCTGCATGGCCGCGGTCTGGCGGAAGTTGCGCCACAGGTGGATGGGGCGCACGTGCGGGCCACGCAGACGGGCCTGTTCGTCCAGCCTTTCACGGGTGCCGTCGCGGCTGCCGTCGTTGACGATCAGCAATTCCCACTCGAAGGGATAGTTGCCCAGGGCCTCGTGCACAGCCGTGACGAAGGGTTCGACGCTGTCGATCTCGTTGTACATCGGTACGACGATGGAGAGGCGGTGCGGCGGGACGTCGGTCAGGACGTCGCCCGAGGGGGCGGTGAAGGTGGTCATGGTGCGATTTTCCAGCATAGGGAGGGATTCGGCTCAGGGCAGGTGGCGCGGAGGGCGCTCGCGCTGAGGCGATCGGGCAGAGGGAAGGTGGCTGAGCAGCCAGGCCAGGGCGCCGGCAAACACGGCGCACAGCAGAAAACAGACGTGCAAGGCGAGGGCCGCGCTCACGGCCACGGCCAGCGCAGGCGAGTGGGCGCTGAGGTGCGCGGCCATGCCGGCCCAGACGCCGGCCTCGTAGGTGCCAAAACCGGCGGGGCCTTGCAGGGGCACGACGGCGGCGAGTTCGCCGCCCAGCGCGCCCGCCCAAGCGGTGCCCCAGTTGCTGCCCGTGATGGCCGACAGCAGGCAGGCACCTGCGGCCAGCTTGACGCTCCAGTTGGCCAGGGTGAGCAGCCAGGCCATGGGGCGATGGTGGGCGGGCTCCAGCAACGCGTGGCGCAGGCGGGACAGCAGTTGCGTCAGCTTGCCACCGGTGAGGGGGGCGGTCGTCGCTGTGGCGGGTTCGGGGTGGTGGCCGTACCAGCGGCGCAGGCCCCAGCTGGCGACCCACCAGCCCAGCACCATGGCCGCCAGTGCGGCGCCGCGCCACAGAAGGGGCACGCCGGGCCACAGCAGCACGCCCAGCGCGATCAGCACGATCAGGTCCTGCACCCGCATCCACAGCAGGCAGGCCACGGCACGCGGCAGGGGCAGGTTCAGTTCGCGCGAGGCCAGCCAGGGGAAACTCAGCTCACCCGCGCGCATGGGCAGCAGGTTGACCGCCGCGTTGTGCATCAGGATGACCCGCAGCGCATCGGTGCGCAGGCCCAGCCAGCGTCGGGGCGCCCGGGTGTGGTCGTCCAGGGCGAGCACCACCTGCAGTCGGGCCGAGCGCAGGCCATAGCTCAACAGCAGGCCGCCCAGGGTGAGGGCCCAGGTCAGCGCGCTCGGGCGGGCGATGGCCTCGCGCACCTCGGACAGCGGGGTGCGGCTCAGCAGCCAGGCGAGCAGCGCCAGGCCCACGGTCCAGGCCGCGATCATCTTGATGCGGGCTTGGGGCGTGGCGGGTGGGCTCTGCGGTGGCGGCGGGCTCTGAGGGTGCACGTGGGTGGGGCGGTTCAGATCAACCTTCTATTGTCTCGCATCTCAGCCTTGCCCGGGGAATGTGACGAGGTGGGTGTGCCCTCAGGCGTGGGGGAGCAGTGAGGAGGTGGGCGTGGCGCCAAACACGGGGCCGCAACTGGGTGGACAATTTCGGTTCTGACTTTCGATTTCACTTCACTTCAAGGATGCGTGAGCATGACGACCACCTTTGCGACCTGCGATCTGTGCGACGAACACAAAAATGACACCGATGGCGCTTTCCGTGTGCTGCCTCCCGTCTTCAAAGATTACGGTCAGCTCACCAAGTTCAGCGGCCCCGTCAGCACGGTGAAGTGCTTTGAGGACAACACCCTGGTGAAGGCCGCGGTCGACTCTCCGGGCAACGGTCGTGTGTTGGTGGTCGATGGGGGCGCCTCGCTGCGCCGCGCCCTGGTGGGCGGCAACCTGGGCAAGGCAGCCGCCAAGAACGGCTGGGCGGGTGTGATCGTGGACGGCTGCGTGCGCGACTCCGCCGAGCTGGCGGCCTGCTACGTCGGCATCCGGGCCCTGGGCCTGATGCCCCTGCCCACCGAAAAGCGCAACGAGGGCCAAACCGATGTGGCCGTTCAGATCCAGGGCGTGTGGGTGCGCCCCGGTGACTGGCTGTATGCCGACGAAGACGGCATCGTGATCATGGACAAGCCCAAGGCTTGACCGGGTTCAAGGCGCGGGCCACAGGGCGCCGCGTTGCAGTGCCCAGCGCCATTGGGCCTGCCAGGCATCGACCTCGGCCTGGGCGGCCACCAGCGCCTGCTCGTTGGCCAGCCGACGGGCTTGTAGCACCTCGCTCAGTGCGCCTTCGCCCAGCGCAAAGCCCTTGTCCAGCGAGCCGGCCACCGATTGCAGCTGCGCCAGTGCCTGTTGCGCGAGCTGTGACAGTCGCAGGCTGTCTTGCGCTTCCTGTTGCAGCAAGCTCAGGTCCCGGCTGACCTGACGCTGGACATCTTCACGACGCTGTGCGGCCGCATCGGCCAACGCCGCGATCGATTGCGCCCCCAGGCTGCGGGCGGCACCGCCGATGGGCCAGGACAAGGTCAGGGCCAGCATTTTCTCGGCGCTGCCACGGGCCTGGGCCACTTTCACCCCCACGGTGGGGTCGGCGGTGGTGTTGCGTCGGTCCATTTCCGCCTGGGCTTGGGCGAAGTCGGCTTCGAACAGCGCGGCGCGGGCATCCGGGGTGTTTGAAAGCAGGGCTTGCAGCTGCGCGTCGCTCAGCGTGGGGCTGGTCTCGGGCAGGGCAGGGGTGGCAAGCTGTGCCGGCCAACCGGGAAAGGCCGCCTGCAGGCTGGTCCAGCGTGCCTGGCGCCGTTGCGCGGCCGCCTGGGCCTGCAAACGCGCCTGCGTGAGGCTGGCCTGCATCTGGATGCTGTCGATCTGCGCGGCGTCGCCCAGTTTCTGGCGCTTGTTCACGGCCTCGCTTTGTTGCGTCAGCAGCTTGACCTGATCCTGCCAGACCTGCTCCTGGCGTTGTTCACGCAGCCAGTCGGCGTACAGGGTGATGGCTTGCTGGCTCAGTTGACGCCAGGCTTGTTGCTGCCGGGCTTCGGCCAACGCGCCTTGCCGTTGGGCCGCGAGCTCGGCGGCCTGGGCCTTGCCCGGCAGGCGGATGCCGCGTTCCAGCGCCGCTTCCCACTCGGACTGCGTGGTGCGCGGCGTGGCGGCGTCAGCCTCATAGGTGCGGCGGCCGTATTGCACCGAGGGCGTCCACTCATGTGGACCGGCGCGTTTTTGCTCGGCCAGGTGTCGCTCGGATCGGGTCTGGGCCAGCTGAGCCAGCCAGGCCGGGTGGCGCGAGATCAACTGCCGCATCCACTCGGCATCGGGCAAGCCCATCGTGCCCTTCGCGGCGTCTGCCGATGCGACGGGTGGCGTGGCCGAGGCGGTCATCGATGAGGGTGTCGCAGGCTCAGCGGGCTTGGCGGGTTCTGCGGCCAGGACCCAGCCAGACAAGCCGCTGAGACAGGCACTCAGGACCGCCGCCCGCAGCAGGGCCGGGGAAGGCATGGACGACATGGCAGTCTTGGAGGCCTTGGAAGCAGCGCCAGGGCGCAAGATGGGGTTCAACATGATGAAGTCTCTCAAGCCTGGGCGGGGGCATCGTCGGCGTCGGTCTGGACGCCAAAGCGTTCGTACACCAGCGGCAACAGCAGCAGCGTCAGGGCGGTGGAGCTCACCAGCCCGCCAATGACCACGATGGCCAGCGGCTTCTGGATTTCGCTGCCGGGGCCGGTGGCGAACAGCAAGGGAATCAGTCCCCCGGCGCTGATGGAGGCGGTCATCAGCACCGGGCGAAGTCGGCGCTTGGCGCCTTCCACCACCGCCTGGCGCGGGCTCTTGCCTTCCTCGATCAGCTGGTTGAAGTAGCTCACCATCACCACGCCATTGAGCACGGCAATGCCCAGCAGCGCGATGAAGCCCACCGAGGCCGGCACGGACAGGTACTCGCCCGCGATGGCCAACCCCACGACCCCGCCGATGAGGGCCAGCGGGATGTTGGACAGCACCATGGCGGCCTGGCGGACCGAGCCGAAGGTGGAGAACAGCAGGAAGAAGATCAGCAACAGAGCAATTGGCACAACCAAGCCGAGGCGCTGTGCAGCGCGTTGCTGGTTTTCAAACTGGCCGCCCCAGGTGACCTGATAGCCACTGGGCAGCGGCATAGCCTGCGCCAGCTTGGCCTTGGCCTCATCCACAAAGCCCACCAGGTCGCGGCCGCGCACATTGGTCTGAATGACCACATAGCGTTGGGCCTGCTCACGGTCGATCTTCACAGGGCCGTCGCGGTTGTCCAGGGTCGCCACCGCGCTCAGCGGCACGGCGTCGCCGTTCGGTGTGGTCAGGCGCAGGGCTTCGAAATCGGCGGGGCTGTTGCGCAACTCGCTGGCGCCGCGGATGACCAAGGGCGTGCGGCGGCCGTCTTCGTGGACCAGGCCAATGGGCTGACCTTCCACCCAGCGGCGCAGGTCGGCTTGGATGCTGGCGGCGTCCAGGCCCAGTCGCCCTGCGGCCTGGCGGTCGATCGTCACCTGCAGGTACTGCACCCCATCGTTGCGCAGGGTCAGGGTGTCGGTGGCGCCCGGTACGGCCGCGATGATCTTCTCGGCCTTCGTTGCCATCTCGTTGAGCGTGGCCAGGTTGTTGCCGTAGATCTTGATGGCGACGTCACCGCGCACGCCGGTCAACATCTCGGACACGCGCATGTCGATGGGCTGGGTGAAGCCGGCGTCGACGCCGGGGAAGTCTTCCATCACTTTGCGCAACTCACCGATCAGCCATTCCTTGTCAGGATTGCGCCATTCTTCGACAGGCTTGAGCACCATGAAGGTGTCGGTCTGGTTCAGGCCCATGGGGTCGAGCCCCAGTTCATCCGAGCCACTGCGCGCCACAATGGACTTCACCTCGGGCACCCGCTTGAGGATGGCTTGCTGCACCCGCAGGTCCAGGTCTACGGTGCCATCCAGGCCAATGGCCGGCAGTTTTTCCAACTGCATGATGATGTCACCCTCGTCGAGCGTGGGCATGAAGGTCTTGCCGATCTGGGTGAAGAGCAATCCGGCCACGACCAGTGCGCCCAGGGCGCCGCCCATCATCCAGCGCGGATGGCGCAGGGCGCCGCTCAGCAGCTTGTCGTAGATGACATCGAGCTTGCGCATCAGCCAGGGCTCTTGACCGTGCCCGGCTTTGAGCAGCCAGGACGCCAGCACCGGCACCATGGTGAGCGACAGCACCAGCGAGATGGCCAGCGCGAACACGATGGTCAGCGCCACCGGGCCGAAGAGCTTGCCTTCCAGGCCTTGCAGGCTGAGCAAGGGCAGGAACACGATGATGATGATCGCGATGCCCGACGCCACGGGCGAGACCACCTCGCGGCTGGCACGCATCACGACCTGCAGCATCGGCATTTTCTTGGCGTCACCATGGGCCAGGTGGCTTTCGATGTTTTCGACCACCACCACGGCCCCGTCCACCAGCATGCCGATGGCAATGGCCAGACCGCCCAGACTCATCAGGTTGGCCGACAGGCCGAACTGGCGCATCAGCACGAAAGTGCCCAGCGCCGACAGGGGCAGCATCACCGCCACCACAATGGCCGCGCGCAGATTGCCCAGGAAGGCCAGCAGCAACAGCACCACCAGCACGACGGCCTCCAGCAGCGCCTTGCTCACGGTGTACACGGCGCGGTCCACCAGGCGGCCACGGTCGTAAAAGGTGTCGATGGTCATGCCCTTGGGCAGGCTGGCCTGCATGCTGTCGAGCTTGGCCTGCACGGTGGCGACCAGCTGGCGGGCGTTGGCGCCGCGCAAGCCCAGCACCAGGCCCTGCACGGCCTCGCCTTGGCCATTGCGGGTGACGGCGCCATAGCGGGTCAGTTCGCCAATGCGCACTTCGGCCAGGTCGCCCACGCGGGTGATGCGGCCGTCCGCGCTGCGCACCACGGTGTCGCGCACGTCGTCCAGGGTCTTGATGGCCCCTTCGGCCCGCACGATCAGGGCCTCTTCGCCTGCATTGAGGCGACCGGCACCGTCGTTGTGGTTCGATGCGGTCAGGGCCGCTTCCAGCTGGTTGAGCGTCAGGCCCTGGGCCAGCAAGGCCTGCGGATCCGGGATGACCTCGAAGGTGCGCACGTAGCCGCCCAGGCTGTTGACGTCGGCCACGCCCGGCAGGGCGCGCAGGGCAGGGCGGATCACCCAGTCCAGCACGCGGCGCCGCTCTTCCAGCGTCTGCGGGCCTTCGATCGTGAACATGTACATCTCGCCCAGCGGTGTCGTGATGGGGGCCAGACCGCCCGATGCCGAGGGCGGCAGATCGGCCATCACGCCGGCCAGACGTTCGCTGACCTGCTGGCGGGCCCAATAGACATCGGTGCCGTCTTCAAAATCCAGCGTGATATCGGCCAGGCCATATTTGGAGGTTGAGCGCAGGGATTTCTGCTTGGGGATGCCCAGCACTTCCTGCTCGATGGGGATGGTGATGCGGGTCTCGACCTCTTCCGGGGTCATGCCCGGGGCCTTGAGAATCAGCTTGACCTGGGTGCTCGACACATCCGGAAAGGCGTCGATGGGCAGGCCCATCCAGGCGGCCACGCCAGCGCCACCCAACATCACCACCAGCAACATCACCAGCACACGCTGGCGCAGGGAAAACTCGATCAGTTTCGCAAGCATCGGTCGTCCTCAGTTGCCCAGCAGGGCCTTGAGGGCCGAGGTGCCGCGTGTCACCACCTTGGTGCCCGCAGACAGGCCGGTGACCGTCCAGTTCTTGCCCTGACGGCTCAACACCTGCACGGTGGTCAGTACGTAGCGACCGGCGGCTTGCTCCACGAAGACCTGGTGCACATTGCCGGGCGAGGTCAGGACCGCATCGCTGTTGAGCGTGACGGCATCGTTGCTGTGGCCGGTCTGCAAGTGGGCCTCGACCCATTGTCCGGGCCGAACGGGCAGCTCACCCGCCTTGCCGCTGACGTGGGCAATGCGTGCTCGCACCATGATCGATTGGGTCTTGGGGTCGACACTGGCGCCCAGGCCGATGACCTGTCCCTTCACATCGTTGACGCCGCTGAGCTGCACCGCATCTCCGGCCCGCACATCGCTGGCCAGTTTCGCGGGCACCTGGATCTCCAGCCACAAGGGGTTCAGGTTGGCGATGCGGTACAGCGGGGTCATCGCGTCCACACGCTGGCCGACCGACACCAGCTGCGCCAACACCCGTCCACCCACAGGTGCTGACACACTGATGGTGCCATTCGGACCCGCGCTGGTGCCGCCGGCCATGGCCAAGGCCTGACGGCGCTCGGTGGCCTGGGCTTGCTGCTGCGTCAATTGGGCACGGCTGGCTTCCAGACGCGACAGCGGGATCAGGCCTTCCTTGAACAGGGCTTCATCGCGCTGCGCCGTGCGGCGTGCCAACTCCAGCTGACTGCCTGACTGCAGCACATCGCGGCCCAGCTCTTGCGCCTGCGGGCTGCGCATGCGCACCAGCCATTGACCGGCACGCACCGCATCGCCCGTGCTGACGGACAAGGCCTCGACCAAACCCGCGACGGGGGCGGCCACCACCTGCTCCTGGTTGACTGGGATTACCACCTGAGCCGGAAAGCGCTGCTGGGTCAGCCCACCCGCTTGCACCGCTTCCGAGGTGATGCCCAGGCTGCTGACCTGCGCGGCCTTGAGCGTCACCGGCGCGGCAGCTTGCGCAGCGCCGACCCCGGGGGCATGGGTCATCAGCAAGGCGGCCAGCAAAGGCAGCAGGGAGGGCAGGCGCAGGGCAGGGGTCTTCATGGCGGCAGACAGAGGCTAGAGTTGATCTGGAGCATAGAACGCCCACCTGAATGCCAGCTGAAGCTGACCATGTGCGGCCGGTGCTAAGGTCAAGATATTGGAAATCCGGAGTGATGAGATGCGATTGTTGTTGCTGGAAGATGACGCGATCCTCGGCGAGGGCTTGCGTGACTTCCTGCGTTCCGAAGGGCACTTGGTGGATTGGCTCAGCTGCCTGAGAGACGCACGCAGCCAGGTCCACGAGGCCTATGACGCCTTGCTGGTGGATTGGCAGTTGCCCGATGGCTCTGGCCTGGATTGGGTCCACGCCTTGCGACGCCAGGGCGATGTGCGTCCGATCATCATGCTCACCGCCCGCGATCGGGTGGAAGACCGCGTCAAGGGGCTCAATGTCGGGGCCGACGACTACCTCGTCAAGCCCTTCGATCCGGATGAGCTGGTGGCTCGCCTGCACGCCATCCGGCGTCGCACGGCGGGCGGGCATGGCGGCTTGTTGCACCTGGGGCTGGTCACCCTGGACCTTGCCGCACGCGGCGTCTGGTGGCGCGATGAGGCGGGCGTGGACGCCCGGGTGGAGCTCACAGCACGCGAATGGACGGTGCTGGAAGCCCTGGCCGTGCGGGCAGGGCGCATCGTGTCGAAATCCGATCTGGAGCAGCTGATGCTGGGCTCGGATGGCGAAGTGTCGAGCAATGTGCTGGAGGTGCATGTCGCCAACCTGCGCCGCAAACTGGGTCGCAGTCTGATCGACACCGTGCGGGGGCTGGGCTACCGCATCAATTCCCCGGAGGCCTGAGCGATGCATCCCCTGCTCTCGGTCGACTTGCCGTCCATCCGTGTGCGTCTCACACGATGGATCATGGCCATCTCCATGGCGGGCGGCTTGTTGCTGGCACTGACGGTGGGTGTGCTCTTGCATGAAACCCTCGACGAACTGCTGGACGACGGTCTGCAGGAATCTGCCGAAGTGCTGTACGGCCTCCTGAGCCAGGATCAGAGCCTGATCCTGCGTCACCGTGGCATGTTGCCCGCGCCGTCGCACGAAGAAGGCCTGGTCTGGCAGCTGATCGGACGTGATGGCGAGGTGGTGCTGCGCTCTCACCGTGCGCCTACCGTGCCGCTCACCTTGGGAACGGCCTCAGGTTTCAGCAATGCCCCCCTCTGGCGCATTTACAGCATGCCGTTGCCGCAGGGCCAGGCGGTGCTGCACGTGGCGCAGTCGGAAGATCACCGCCACCATGCGCAGTTGTGGACCGTGGGCGGCAGTCTGGCGCTGGCGCTGTTGATCGGTTGGTTGACCATGGTGTGGCTCAACGTGCGCCTGCGGGCTGAGCTCAAGCCCCTGCAGGAGCTCTCAGAAGCCGTGCGAGGTTTCGACCCCTTGCAGCCCGGCGCGAAGCTGCCGCAACCCGCTCGGGCCGAGCTGGTGCCCATGGTGGTGGCGCTCAACGATCTGGCCGAGCGCCTGCTGGCACGGGTGGCCCACGAACGTGCTTTCGCGGCCCATGCTGCCCATGCCTTGCGCACGCCGCTGGCTGGCATCGACATGCAATTGGCCGTGGCCCTGCGTGAGGCGCCAGCGGCCCTGCAGCCGCGTCTGCTCCAAACCCGCGAGGCCGCGGCACGCCTGCGTCGCGTGACCACCGCCCTGATCAGCCTGTTCCGCGCTGGCGGACAGATGAACTGGCAGCAGGTGCACCTGAAGGAGATGGTCGCCACGCTGCCCGTGCGCGGCGTCACGGTCACCGTGCAGGGGGATGACCTGGTCTGGTGTGATCCTGACCTCTTGTCGGCGGCCTTGCTCAACGTGCTCGACAACGCGGCGCGCCATCAGGCCGCACACGTGACCGTGGACGTTTGTGCCCATGAGCGCCACAACCTGTTGGAGGTGAGCGACGATGGAGAGGGCATGTCTGCGGAGCGCCTGGAGGCCGTGCAGCACGCATTGCAAACAGGCCAGGGCGAGGATGTGCTCGGATTGGGCCTGACCTTGGTGGACCTGGTGGCCCGCAACCATGGCGGACACGTTCAGGTGTCGTTGGGCGCCGACGGCACCGGGTGCCGTGTCATTCTCACCTTGATGCGTCACCCTGCCGCTTGGCGGGCGTGAGGGCGAACCGGACGCTCAAGGCATCACTGACAGGGCGCCAGGGGTAGGGCTTCAGGCCAGCAGTGCCAGCACACGGTCCAGGCCACCCTCGTTGATGGCCACCATGGCTTGTTCGCGCACCTTGGGTTTGGCGTGATACGCCACGCTCAGGCCGGCCACGCCCATCATCAGCAGGTCGTTGGCGCCGTCACCCACGGCAATCGAGGACTTGGGGTCGCAGCCTATGCGCTCGCACAGGCGCAGCAAGTGCTGCTTCTTGGCCTCGCCGTCCACGATGTCGCCCAGCACACGCCCGGTGAGCAGGCCGCCTTCGATCTCCAGCGTGTTGGAGTGCGCTTCGTGCATGCCCAGGCGCTCGCGCACGCGGTCGGCAAAGAACGTAAAGCCGCCCGACACCAGCAGCGTCTGCAGGCCAGCTTGCTTGGCCGCGTTGATCAACTCGGGCGCACCGGGGTTGATCTTGAGGCGCTGGTCGTAGACCTCTTGCAGGGATTCGGCGGGCACGCCCTTCAGCAAGGCCACACGGCGGCGCAGGCTGTCTTTGAAGTCGGTGATTTCACCGCGCATCGCCGCCTCCGTGATGGCGGCCACCTCCGCCTTCTTGCCCACGGCGTCGGCAATCTCGTCGATGCACTCGATGCTGATCAACGTCGAGTCCATGTCAAAGGCGATCGCTTTGAAGTCGCCAAGCCGAAGCGGCGGTGCAAAGTGCTGGATGACAAGACCGGGGGCAAATTCTTGGGCAGACATGGACGGCGAGGGGCGCAGGTGCCCGGCAAATCGTGAAACCCACGATTATCCCAGTTTGAGATAATTGCGCACTATGCTGCGAATCACTGAACTGCGTCTGCCCCTCAACCATGCCGAAGACGCCCTGCGTCCGGCCGTGGTGGCCAGACTGGGCATCAACGACGCCCAACTCCTGAACATCACCGTTTTCAAGCGCAGCTACGATGCCCGCAAGAAGTCGGCCATCGTCCTGATCTACACGATCGACTGCGAGCTGGCCACGCCCGAACTCGAAGCCGACCTGCTTCAACGTTTCGCGTCTGACCCGCACGTTCGCCTCACCCCCGACACCTCGTACCAGTTCGTGGGCCAGGCCCCAGCCGACTTCCGCGCGCCCGATGACCTGCGCCCCCTGGTGGTCGGTTTCGGCCCCTGCGGCATCTTCGCCGCCCTGATCCTGGCCCAGATGGGCCTGCGCCCCATCGTGCTGGAGCGTGGCAAGGAGGTGCGTGAGCGCACCAAGGACACCTGGGGCCTGTGGCGCAAGAGCGTGCTCAACCCCGAATCCAACGTGCAGTTTGGCGAGGGCGGGGCGGGCACCTTCTCTGACGGCAAGCTCTGGAGCCAGATCAGCGACCCCCGTCACCTGACCCGCAAGGTGCTCACCGAGTTCGTGAAGTCCGGCGCCCCTGAAGAGATCCTGTATGTGAGCAAGCCTCACATCGGCACCTTCCGCCTGGTCAGCATGGTTGAGAAGATCCGTGCCGAGATCGTGGCCTTGGGGGGCGAGGTCCGCTTCGAGCACCACGTCACCGACGTCCTGATTGAGAACGGTCATATCCGCGGCGTGACGCTGCAAAACGGTGAGCAACTCCGTGCCGACCATGTGGTGCTGGCGCTGGGTCACAGTGCCCGCGACACCTTCACGATGCTGTACGAGCGCGGGGTCTTCATGGAGGCCAAGCCCTTCTCCATCGGCTACCGCATCGAGCACCCGCAAAGCCTCATCGACAAGGCACGTTTCGGTCCCAACGCTGGCAACCCCATCCTTGGGGCCGCCGACTACAAGTTGGTGCACCACGCCAAGAACGGCCGCGCGGTCTACAGCTTCTGCATGTGCCCCGGTGGCACGGTGGTGGCTGCCACGTCCGAGCCCAATCGCGTGGTCACCAACGGCATGAGCCAGTACTCGCGCAACGAGCGCAATGCCAACGCGGGCATCGTGGTGGGCATCTCGCCGCAAGACTATCGCCAGGACGGTAAGAGTGAAGGCCCCGTCAGCCCACTCGACGGGATGGCCTTCCAACGCTTTTGGGAGTCGCGCGCCTACGAACTGGGTGGCGGGGACTACATCGCCCCGGCGCAATTGGTGGGCGACTTCATCAAGGGCCAGCGCAGCAAGGTGCTCGGCAACGTCGAGCCCTCGTACAAGCCCGGCGTGAACCTGACGGACTTGGCCCAACCTGGCCTCGGCAGCCTGCCCGACTACTGCCTCAACGCCATCCGCGAGGCTTTGCCGGCGTTCGAGAGGCAGATCAAGGGCTTCTCGATGAAGGACGCCGTGCTGACCGGCGTGGAGACCCGCACGTCCTCACCGCTGCGCATCACCCGGGGGCGTGATTATCAAAGCCTCAACGTCCAGGGCCTGTATCCGGCCGGTGAGGGCGCGGGCTATGCCGGCGGCATCATGTCCGCCGGGGTCGATGGCATCGAGGTGGCCGAGGCCGTGGGCGCCAGCATCCTGGGTGTGAAGGCGCCCTGAGCGCCACGCTGACGTGCATGCCCCTGGCAAGAGGTGCTTCCCGGGGCGTCGCCAGGGGATGTCACACCTGCCAGATCACCAGGGTGCCGTGGACGGGTTGGCCGTTCTCGACCCGCAAGGCGGTTTGATGGGCTTCACGCACATGGAAACCATGCTGTTGCGCCAACTTGTCCATGTAGGCCCGCGATTGGCTGTAGCGGCCTGTTGAGTTCAAGCGGAAGTCTGGGGCGGCGGCCGATGCATCTTCGGTGTCCAGATTCTCGATGGAGAACGCCAGCAGCCCTTGTGGGCGCAGCAGGCGCTTCACCTCTTTGATGGTTTCGTCCAGTTGGCCGATGTAGATGAACACATCGGCAGCGACCACCAGGTCGAAGCTGCCAGCCGCTTCGGCTTGCATCATCTGAACCAGATCGGCCTGGACCAGGCGTTGGTACACCTGCCTTGCCTGAGCGTGTGCCAGCATGCGGGCAGACAGATCGACCCCCACCAGCTGCGCCACCATGGGCGCCAGCGCGGCCCCCACCAAACCCGTGCCACAACCGAGGTCGAGGGCTGTCCAATCGGTTTTCTCGACGCCGGCACACGTTTGTATCAACTTTGCGAGTTGTGCGGGCACGTCGTAGGACAAGGTGCCGGTCAGGTGCCGATCGAACTCGTCGGCATACACGTCAAAGGTGCGGCTGACGTAATCCGCCGGTGCCTGAGAGGTTTGTTGCCCGGTCAACATGGCAATCAAGTGCTGGGCATGACCATCGTTGGGGGTCAGGGTCAAGCGACGCTGGTACACGGCGATCGCCTCTTTGACCTTGCCTTGCAGTCGCAGCACATCGGCCAGATTGTCCAAGGCTTCCAGCGAATCTGGCTTCACCTGCAGCGCATGTTGATAGCAGGCTTCTGCGAAGGCCAGATTGTTCAGCGAGCGATGGGTGCTGCCCAGGTTGTTGAATGCTTCCCAGTCCATGGGCGACAGCTTGGCCGCCATCTGCATGGCCGTGAGCGCCTCTTGCGCACGACCTTGCTGTTTGAGGGTCGCGCCCAGCAGCTTCCAGCCGAAGCCATCCTGAGGGTAGCGGGTCGTGAGGACCTTGCTGGACGCTTCTGCCTTCGCAAACTGCCCTTGTTGGTAGAGCGTGAGAGCGATCTGGCGCTCAATGTCGGTGGATTGAGCCGGCTGGCGTGCAACCGGTGGACGACCAAAGACATGAGGAGAGTTGGACATGGCGGGCTCTTCGCGCGGTTGGCAGAAACGGCCCAGTGTAGTGGCGCCGCGCGTCCTGTCGCCCCCTCATCTGAGCGCAGGAACTCCCCTCAGGTCTTGAGCGGCTGCCCCAGCTGCCGCAACAAATCCCGCACATACTGGGCTCGGTCCTTCGGGTCCGACAGCGCCTTTTCGATGCGCAGCTTGTCGTTGCCAGCCAGCTTGATCTGCTTGTTCTTCTGCACCAGCTCGATGATGCGCAGTGGTTCCACAGGCGGGTTGGGACGGAAGGTGATGTTGATGATGCCCGGTGCGGCATCGATCTTGACCACGCCGTAGGGCTTGGACTGCACGCGCAGCTTGTGCGTGTCGAACAGCGCCTGCGCCTGCGGTGGCAGCTTGCCAAAGCGGTCCACGATCTCTTCCAGCATTCCGTCGATCTTGTCGAGCGAATCGGCGGTGGCCAGGCGCTTGTACAGGCTCAGGCGCACGTGCACGTCACCGCAATAGGCGTCGGGCAGCAGGGCGGGGGCGTGCAGGTTCACATCGGTGTTGCTGCCGAACATGCCCAGCGGCGACAGCAGATCGGGCTCCTTGCCCGCCTTCAGCGAGCGCACCGCCTCGCTCAGCATCTCGTTGTAGAGCTGGAAGCCCACTTCCATCATGTTGCCGCTCTGGTTGTCGCCCAGCACCTCGCCAGCGCCGCGAATCTCCAGGTCGTGCATGGCCAGATAGAAGCCCGAGCCCAGCTCTTCCATGTTCTGGATGGCGTCCAGACGCTGCGCCGCCTGCTTGGTCAGCCCCTCCACATCGGGCACCAGCAGGTAGGCATAAGCCTGGTGGTGCGAACGCCCGACACGGCCGCGCAACTGGTGCAATTGCGCCAAGCCGAACTTGTCGGCGCGCGCCATGATGATGGTGTTGGCGCTCGGCACGTCAATGCCGGTCTCGATGATGGTCGAGCACAGCAGCACGTTGTGGCGCTGCGCCACAAAGTCGCGCATCACCCGCTCCAGCTCGCGCTCGGGCATCTGCCCGTGGGCAATGCCAATGCGGGCCTCGGGCACCAGCTCGGCCAGTTTGTCACGCCGGTTCTCGATGGTCTCCACCTCGTTGTGCAGGAAGTAGACCTGACCGCCGCGCTTGAGTTCGCGCAAGATGGCCTCGCGGATCACCCCACTGCTCTCGCTGCGCACAAAGGTCTTGATGGCCAGACGACGTTGCGGTGCTGTGGCGATCACGCTCAGGTCTCGCAGGCCTTCCATCGCCATGCCCAGCGTTCGCGGGATCGGGGTGGCCGTCAGCGTCAGCACATCAATTTCAGCGCGCATGGCTTTCATCGCCTCTTTGTGGCGCACGCCAAAGCGGTGTTCCTCATCGATGATGAGCAGACCCAGACGCTTGAACTTCACCGTGTCGCTCAGCAGCTTGTGCGTGCCCACGACAATGTCCACCGTGCCGTCTTCCAGCCCTTGCATGGCGGCTTTGATTTCTTTGGCTGAGCGAAAGCGCGACATTTCTGCCACCTTCACGGGCCACTGCGCAAAGCGGTCTGAGATGTTTTGGTAATGCTGCTCGGCCAGCAGCGTGGTGGGGGCCAGCAGCACCACCTGCTTGCCACCGGTCACGGCCACAAAGGCCGCCCTCAAGGCCACCTCGGTCTTGCCGAAGCCCACATCGCCACAGACCAGGCGGTCCATCGGGCGCGGGCTGATCATGTCCTGGATCACCGCGTGGATGGCAGCACGCTGGTCAGCGGTCTCCTCAAAGCCGAAGCTGGTCGCAAAGGCCTCATAGTCCTGCGCTGAGAAGCGGAAGGCAAAGCCCTCGCGCGCGGCACGGCGGGCGTACAGGTTCAACAGTTCGGCCGCGGTGTCCCGCACCTGTTCGGCCGCCTTGCGCTTGGCCTTGTCCCACTGGGGCGAGCCTAGCTTGTGCAACGGCGCTTCTTCCGGGCTCACGCCGGTGTAGCGGCTGATCAGGTGCAGCTGCGACACCGGCACGTACAGCGTGGCTTTGTCGGCGTACTCCAGGTGCAGGAACTCCGACGGCCCATCACCCAGGTCCAGGTTGATCAAGCCCTGGTAGCGCCCGATGCCGTGGTTGCTGTGCACCACCGGGTCACCCACATTCAGCTCGCTCAGGTCCTTGATGAGCGAGTCGACATCCGTGACCTGCTCGGCCTTGCGGCGTCGGCGGGTGGCCGGCGTGGCATCGAACAGCTCGGTCTCGGTCACGAACTGGATGCCCGCGCTCGCCGCGTTACCGTCATGCCAGATGAAGCCGCCCGCCAGCGGCGCAGCCGTGATCGCATGTCGGTGATCGCCCCGCACAAACGCCTCCAGCGTGTCCACGCTCGGCAGGTCAATGCGGTGATCGCGCAGCAGCTCCATCAGGTTCTCGCGGCGGCCGGCGCTTTCCGCCACCACCAGCACCCGTTGCCCGGCGCGGTCGGTCTGCTCAACGTGCTGTTCCAGCTTGCGCAGCGGGTCTTGGCCGCCACGCTCCACACTCAGGTCGGGCAGCGGGCGAGCCCACTCGGTGGGCTCCTTGCCACGCACCGCCAGTTGCGCATGGGCATTGGCCTGATTGAAGAACTCCTCCACCTTCAGGTAGATGTCTTCGGGCGGCAGCAGCGGCCGCTCCGGATCGTGCTGCAGGAAGCGATGACGCTCGCGCGTTTCGTTCCAGAAGCGTTCCAGTGCCTCGGTGATCTCACCATGCAGCACCACAGCTGCCTGCTCACCCAAATGCTGGAACAGCGTCGAGGTCTCGTCAAAGAACAGAGGCAGGTAGTACTCGATGCCACCGGTGGCCACGCCTGTGCCCATGTCCTTGTAGATGCGGCTCTTGGTCGGGTCGCCCTCCAGACGCTCGCGCCAGCGGTCGCGGAAGGCCGCGCGCGCCGCGTCGTCCATCGGAAACTCGCGACCGGGCAGCAAGCGCACCTCGGGCACCGGGTACAGGCTGCGCTGCGAGTCCGGATCAAAGGTGCGGATCGAATCCACCTCATCGCCAAACAGGTCCACGCGGTAAGGCACCGGCGAGCCCATCGGGTACAGGTCGATCAGGCCACCGCGCACCGCGTACTCGCCTGGCGAGACCACCTGGCTCACATGGTTGTAGCCCGCCAGGGTCAGCTGCGACTTCAGCGCCGCTTCATCCAGCTTCTGTTTCTGCTTGAAGTGGAAGGTGTAGGCCGCCAGGAAAGAGGGCGGCGCCAGACGCGTCAGCGCCGTCGTGGCCGGCAGCAGCACCACGTCCACGCCGGTCTCGGCCTTCACGCCCTGCTGCATGCGCCACAGCGTCGCCAGGCGCTCAGAGATCAAATCCTGGTGCGGCGAGAACGTGTCGTAAGGCAGCGTTTCCCAGTCCGGAAAGATCGCGCAGCGCAACGCCGGCACAAAGAAGGCCATCTCGTCCATCAAGCGCTGTGCATCCGCCGGGTCGGCGGTGAGGATGGCGGTCAACTGCCCCAGCGCCTTGCGCGACTGGGCAAAGTGCGCCAGCAGCAGCGCATCCCCGGAGCCGGCCGGGCGGGGCACGGTGTAGCGTTTGCCGGGGGCGATCGAAGGCAGGGGCAGGGCAGGCAACATGGCGTTCAGAAATGACAAAGCGCCCGTTCACCGAGGTGGCCGGGCGTGTTGAATTCAAAACACACATTCTAGGTGGGGGACAATCTCCCCATGTCTCTCACGATTGCTTCACACGAGTTCAAACCCCGGGCATTTGCCCTCGTGCCCTGCGCCGGCGTGGGGGAACGCGCCGGTGTCGGCGGCCCCAAGCAATATCACCCGGTGGCCGGGCAAGCGGTTGTGGCGCACACCCTGGTCGCGCTGGCGGCGGTGCCGCGCCTTGAGGCCACCTTGGTGGTGCTGTCGCCCGACGACACCCAGTTCGAGTCGCACGTGCCTGCCTTTAAGGGCGATCGGGCCTGGGTGGCGCGAGTGGGTGGCGCCTCACGCGCCGAAAGCGTGGCCAACGGTCTGCAAGAACTGCTGTCCCGTGGCGCTCAACCACATGACTGGGTGCTGGTGCACGACGCCGCACGCTGCCTCATCCAGCCCGACTGGGTGCAGCGCCTCCTCGACGCCTGCGGAAACGACGAAGTGGGTGGTTTGCTCGCCTTGCCTCTGGCCGACACCCTCAAAGCGGCGGTGAGCGGCCCCAGTGGCGAGCCCCGCGCCCAGCATACGGTGGACCGTGCCGGCAAGTGGGCCGCCCAGACCCCGCAGATGTTCCGCCTCGGCCTGTTGCAGCCCGCCTTGACCGCCGCTCTGGCCGACCCGGACACGGCCGCAGCCATCACCGACGAAGCCAGCGCCATTGAGATGCTGGGGCATCAGCCCCGACTGGTGCCGGGTGCCTACGATAACTTCAAGGTCACCTGGCCGGGTGATTTCGCCCTGGCCGAGCGGCTCTTGTCCACCCGGCCCTGATCACCAGGACACTTCCTGCTCGGGACTGGCCTTGATGCGGTGCACCGACAGGTCGGCACCGTCGAATTCCTCTTCTTGCGAAAGGCGCAGGCCCATCCAGCGGTTCAGCACGCCATAGACCACAAAACCGCTGGACAAGGCAAACAGCACCACACACAGGGTGCCCAGCAATTGCGTGCCAAAGTGCACGCCCCCGGCACCGCCCAAAAACGGCTGGCCGAAGATGCCAGCGGCAATGCCACCCCAGGCGCCACACAGGCCATGCAGGGGCCACACCCCCAGCACATCGTCGATCTTCCACTTGTTCTGCACCAGGGTGAACATCAGCACAAAGATCGCGCCAGCGATGGCGCCGACGACCAGTGCACCGGCCGGGTGCATGATGTCCGAGCCCGCACACACGGCCACCAGGCCAGCCAGCGGGCCGTTGTAGGCGAAGCCCGGGTCGTTCTTGCCCATCATCAGCGCCACCAGCGTGCCGCCCACCAAGGCCATCAGCGAGTTCACCGCCACCAGGCCCGAAATCTTGTCGATGGTCTGCGCACTCATCACATTGAAGCCAAACCAGCCCACCGCCAGAATCCACGACCCCAGCGCCAGAAACGGGATGCTGGAGGGCGGATGCGCCGACATCGCGCCATCCTTGCGATAGCGGTTGCGACGCGCACCCAGAATCAACACCGCCGGCAGCGCGATCCAGCCGCCAAATGCGTGCACCACCACCGAGCCGGCAAAGTCGTGCATGTTCCCGCCCGTGACGGCCTTCAGCCACACCTCGAAGCCGAAGCGGTCACCCCAGATCGCGCCTTCACACAACGGGTACAGCACCCCCACGATCACCGCCGTGGCAATCAACTGCGGGTTGAAGCGCGCCCGCTCGGCAATCCCGCCAGAGATGATCGCGGGAATGGCCGCGGCAAACGTCAGCAGGAAGAAGAACTTCATCAACGCATAGCCATTGGCCTCGGCCAGCGTGTGCGCATCCACATAAAAGTCCACGCCATAGGCCACCGTGTAGCCCACGAAAAAGTACGCGATCGTCGAGACACAAAAGTCCACGAGGATCTTCACCACGGCATTCACCTGGTTCTTGCCGCGCACGGTCCCCAGCTCCAGAAAGGCAAAGCCCGCGTGCATGGCCAGCACCATGACGGCGCCCAGCATGATGAAGAGGGTGTCTGCCCCCTGTTTGAATGAATCCATGTTTTCCAACTTCCGCAATCGAACGGCCTGATCGCACTGTTTTGAACCGTGCGCCGCATCTCGGTTCAAGGCGCACCAATGTGAAGCAAAAAGCGCGCCCACATTTGGCATCTCGGACACGCGACGCCTGCACCGATCTGGCGCTGCATCGAGCACCCTTGGTGCGTCGGCGCTCGAATGACCCGCAACCGAACCAATGTGGTGCATCAGGCCCGCAAGGAGTCTCGATCCGCCGGAACGCGCTTTCGGGCGACAATCCTTCACTTGCTCACTCTTGCCTTGCGAGACCCACATGACATTGCCTGCCTTGCGCGTGGGGGAGGGCTGGGACACCCATGCTCTGGTGCTTGATCGCCCCCTCATCCTCGGAGGGGTGACCATCCCCCACACCCACGGACTCCTCGGCCACTCCGACGCCGACGCCTTGCTGCACGCCATCACAGACGCCTTGCTGGGCGCCGCCGCCCTGGGCGACATCGGACGCCACTTTCCCGACACCGATGCACAGTTCAAAGGAGCCGATTCGGTGGTGCTGTTGCAAGAGGCCGCACGACGTGTGCGGGCCACCGGTTGGGACATTGGCAACCTTGACACCACCATCGTGGCGCAAGCGCCCAAAATGGCGCCTCACATCCCGCTGATGCGCTCGCGCATCGCTCAGGCTTTGGGCGTGAGCGAAGACCAGGTCAACGTCAAAGCCAAGACCGCCGAGAAAATGGGGCCTGTGGGGGAGGGGCGTGCCATCGAGGCCCGCGCTGTCTGTTTGCTGTACCGGGCTTGAGGCGTCCAGCCCTCTCGCCGGATCGTGAACCCGTCCCGATCAAGGCGCGCGCTTCAGCTTGATGTGGGCCACCAGGCCGCCGCCTGCGGCGTTGGCCAATTCGAAGTCGCCACCCATGCGCTGCAGGGCTTTTTCCACAATGGCCAAGCCCAGGCCCGCCCCGGTGGCCGCCGTCCGGGCCGCATCGCCGCGGAAAAACGGCGTGGTCAACTCGGCCAGCTTCTCGGTGGCCACGCCCGGGCCGTGATCGCGCACACTCAACACCACCCACGAGCCCACGCGCGCGTAGGTCACCTCGACGTTGGTCACCCCGGTGTAGGTGTTGCGCCCGTAGCGCCGCGCGTTCTCGAACAAATTGGTCAGCACCCGGCCCAGCTCGGTCTCGTCGGCCATCACCCGCGTGTCAATCGGCAGCTTGCTGGTGATGCGGATGCGCTGGGTGTCGCGGAACTGGCTGATCGCCTTGTCCACCACCGTGGCCACGTGCACCGGCACCAGCTCCACCTCACCCGGGCGGGCGTAGTCCATGAACTTGTCGATGATGGCGTCGAGCTGCTCGATGTCGGCCACCATGTTGCGCCGCGCTTCCTCGTCCGCCACGCTCATCTCGGTTTCCAGCCGCATGCGCGCCAGCGGCGTGCGCAGGTCGTGCGAGATGCCGGCCAGCATCACGGCCCGGTCTTCCTCCACCTTGGCCAGCTCCCGCGCCATGCGGTTGAAACCCTGGTTCACCTCGCGAATTTCCCGCGTGATCATCGACTCGTCCAGGCGGGAATCGTATTCCCCTTCGCGAATTCGGCTGGCGGCAAACGACAGCTCCTTGAGCGGCTTGTTGATCAGCCGCGCAATCACGATCGAGCCCAGCAGGGTGGCAATCAGCGCGATGCCCACCCAGACAAACCAGGTTCGACCGGTCAGAGTGCCCAGTCTCCGGCTGTCGGTCTGCAGCCAGTACAGGTCGCTCTCGATCGGAAAGCGCACCCACAGCCCCGGCACCCCATTGACACTGCTGGCCACCACCGTGTTCTCACCCAGGCGGGAGCGCAACTCGGCGGCAATCGTGCGCGTGAAGCGGTTCTGCTCGAACGGCAAGTAGGTGTCGGTGGGCTCGCTGGGCTTCAGCGTGATCGATTCCTCGACAAACAAGGTCTTGATCAGCGTCACCCGGTTGATGCTGTCGGCATAACGCAAGCCCGCACGCGACAGGTTCACCAGGCTGGCGACCTGCTGCGCAGACTGCACCGCGCGGGGCTCGAACTCCAGCGCCCGGAACGTCTGCACCCACGCCACTATCCCCACCGTGAGCAAAAGCCCCAGCAGGATGAAGGTGCGCCAGAACAGGCTGAGTGCCAGGCGGTTTTCCGGCATCGATCAGGATCCGCCGTCCGGCACGAACACATAGCCCACGCCCCAGACGGTCTGGATGTAGCGGGGCTGTGCCGGATCGGGCTCGATCATCTTGCGCAGCCGCGAAATCTGCACATCCAGGCTGCGGTCGAAGGGCTCGAACTCGCGACCACGCGCCAGCTGTGCCAGCTTGTCGCGCGACAGCGGCTGGCGCGGATGGCGCACCAAGGCCTTGAGCATCGAAAATTCGCCGGTGGTCAAGGCAATGGGCTCGCCATCCTTGCTCAGGCGGCGCAGCGTCAGGTCAAACTCGAACGGCCCGAAGTTGACGCTCTGGGCATCCTTGGCGGGCGCACCGGGGGCCTCTTGCGCCGGGCGGCGGCGCAGCACGGCATGGATGCGCGCCAGCAGCTCACGCGGGTTGAAAGGCTTGGGCAGGTAGTCATCGGCGCCCACTTCCAGACCCACGATGCGGTCCACATCCTCTACCTTGGCTGTCAGCATGATGATGGGGGTGACGTCGTTGGCGGCGCGCAAGCGACGGCAGATCGACAGACCGTCTTCACCGGGCAGCATCAGGTCCAGCACGATCAGGTCAACGGTTTCCCGTGTCAGCAGGCGGTTGAGAGCCTTGGCATCTTCGGCCAACAGCACCTCGAAACCTTCCTGACTCAGATAACGGCGCAGCAGGTCGCGAATGCGGGCATCATCATCGACCACGAGCACGCGATCGGGACGCTGGTTGGGGGCGGGAGACGACATCTGCATTCCTCGGGATTTGTAACAGAGGCGGATTGTGCGCAGTTTCGAACTCGGAAAGTCGGACCGCTGACCACCTGTTACAAATCTTGCGGCTCTGTGTCAGGCCCGTCAACCCCTCGGTGTCGGCGGTCAGCCCAGGTTGCGGTTCGCGCGTTCAATCCAGTACAGCCCAACTCCGAACAGAAAGGGAAGTTATCATGCACATGCCCACCATTTCACGTCGTTTGCGGCGCAGTCTGAGCCTGTCTGTGCTGGCCTTGGCGGCGGGCACGACCCATGCCGAGGCGCCTCGTCAGAATGCGCTGTCTTTCAGTGTCAGCGCCACCGAAGAGGTCACACAGGATTTGCTGGTGGTCACCTTGCAGGCCACCCGTGAAGGTAGCCAGGCGTCCGAGGTGCAGGCCTCCCTCAAACAGGTCATGGAGGCGGCCTTGACCGAGGCGCGCAAGGCCGCCCAAGGGCAGCCCGGCATCGAGGTTCGTACGGGCTTGTTCTCCGTGCAACCCCGCTACACCAATGCCGGGCGCATCAGCGGCTGGCAGGGGACGGCGCAACTGATGCTCGAAGGCACCGACACCACCCGCATCTCCCAGACCGCCGGCAAGCTCACCCAACTCAACATCGTCAACATGCAGTACGGCCTGTCGCGAGGCCTGCGCGAGCGTCACGAGGCCGCGTTGACCAACGACGCCATCCAGCGCTTCCGCTCCCGGGCCGGTGCCATGGCCTCGGCGTTTGGCTTCAAGGGCTATACCCTGGGTGAAGTCTCCGTGTCCTCGACGGAGCCGGGCTTTGAGCCGCGTCCTTACATGATGGCCGCACGTGCCAAGACCATGGAGGCTGCCGATGCCGCGCTGCCGGTGGAGCCGGGCAAAGGCCGCTTGTCGGTCAGCGTCAATGGGCAGGTTTACCTGACGCCCTGAACGTCGTTTGGGCTCTGCCACACCCCTTCTCGCAAGATCTCATGGGGGGTGAAATGGGCTTTGTAGGCCATCTTGGGGCTTTCCGCGATCCAGTAACCCAGGTACAGGTGGGTCAGACCCAACTCCCGGGTCTGGTGGACCTGCCACAGCACATTGAAGGTGCCGTAGCTGGCGTGGTCATCGGGCTCGTAAAAGGTGTACACCGCCGACAGCCCGTCACTGAGAATGTCCACCACCGACACCATCTTCAGGGCGCCCAGGGAGCCTTCGCCATGCCCAGGCTCCCGGAACTCAATCAGACGTGAGTTCACCTTGCTTTGCAGCAGAAACTGGCTGTACTGATCGATCGAGTCCAGGTCCATCCCGCCGCCCGCGTGCCGGTGCTGCTGATAGCGCAGGTAGAGGTCATAGTGTTCGGGCAGGAAGCTCAGCGGCAGCACGCGAACCTGCAGGGAGGCGTGCGCTTTCCACGCCCGCTTCTGGCTTCGGGTCGGCACAAACTGAGCCACCGGAATGCGCAAGGGCAGACAGGCCTGGCAGCCATCGCAATGCGGTCGATAGGTGAACAAGCCACTGCGCCGAAAACCGTTGAGCACCAGTTCCGAGTACACATCGGCATGGATCAACTGACTGGGCGTGGCCACCTGTGAACGCGCCTGCCGCCCGTCCAGATAGCTGCAAGGGTAGGGTACCGTCGCGTAAAACTGCAGGGAGGCCAGAGGAAGTTCTTGAAGTTGGCTCACAGTGCGGGGCCCGCTGGCGGGGCATCCAGGTAAGACCAGAGGGCCTCATCATAGGTCCAAGGCGCCGCCAACGGCAGGTCCACCACCGCACGCAAATGGGCTTCAAAGCGCGCGCGTGGCCAGGGACGGGCCCCCAGCGAGGCCAAATGCGCTGTCTCCTGCTGACAGTCGATCACCTCGATCCCGTAGGCGCGGCAGAAGCACACCAGCGCCGCCAGGGCAATCTTGGAGGCATCGGTGCGATGCGCGAACATGGACTCGCCATAAAACATGTGCCCGATGCTCACGCCATAGAGTCCGCCGACCAGCTCGCCGTCCATCCAGGTCTCAAAGGAGTGCACGGCGCCCTGGGCATGCCAATGGGCATACACCTTGCGCATGTCCGGCACGATCCAGGTGCCATCCTGTCCAACTCGGGGGGTGCTGGCGCACGCTTGCGTCACGCGCTCAAAGGCGTGGTCAATGCGCACTTCGCAGCCTGGCGTGCGGCGAAACGCCTGGATGGTCTTGCGCAGCGACCGAGACAGCTTGAAGTCGGCCACTGGCAGCACCATGCGCGGGTCCGTCGTCCACCACAGCACCGGCTGCCCGGCACTGAACCAGGGAAAGATCCCTCGCCGGTAGGCCTCGGTCAGCCGTTGGGGGCTCAGATCCCGTCCCGCAGCCAGCAGGCCGGGGGCGTCGGAGTGCGGCCCCAATGCCTGTGCGGTATCAGGGAGTGGGTCATCGGGTTCCAGCCAGGGGATCATGGCCACATCATGAAAAAAGCCCGATGGCGAACCATCGGGCTTGAAAGGTACCTTAGAAAGTTTTCATGAGGTACCGAGGAGACAACCTTTCAGGAGGACCGTTCGTCCAAAACGGTCACCCATCGGATTGCAGCAGTGCGACAAAGTTCCGTTCAAGCTTCCCAACCACCGAAGGGGGGCGTCAGGACGTCGCACTGCGAGTTCGATCAGGCCGACTTGCGAGCCTTGCTGGTGGCAGCCTGGGTGGCCTTCACAGCGGAGCTGCTGATGGCTTGGAAGTTGGCTTCGGCGACGTCAGCAGCTTGCTTGGCTGCCTTTTGCACGGACTCGAAAGCGTTGTTGGCAGCGGCGACAGCCGACTTGACCAGCACCACAGCGTTTTCGGTGCCAGCGGGGGCGTTCTTCACAGCGTTGTCCACCACGGAGGCGAACTTGCTTTGGGCTTCAGCCAGTTGCGACTCAGCCAGCTTGCTCACTTCGGCGCTGGTGCCCGAAGCGATGTCGTACAGGTGACGGCCATAAGCGGCAGCCTTTTCGGCAGCGGGCTGCAGCAGCGAAGCTTGCAGGGCCAGCAGTTCTTGGGCGTCCTTGACAGTCAACACAGCCTTGGCGTGCTCGGAAACTTCTTCCAGCGAAGTCTTGGCGACTTGCAGGTTCAGTTCCATCATCTTTTCGACGCCTTCGAAGGCCTTTTGGCCCAGGTCGAACAGGGTGGCGAGGTTGGCTTTTTGGGCGGCGAGCAATTGTTCAGCGGTCAGCATGTCGAGATCTCCAATGAGTGATTTCTGAAAGGTAGATTGCATCCTGCGGCTGCCTGACTTCGGCTTTGCTGCGTTGCAACATGACTCAAGTATAGGCAGACCGCGGATGATTGCAAGTGTTTTTTGTGCGCCGCAGCAAAATAGACGTATCGGTCTGTAAAAGTCGCTGTGTCGCATCGCCTACACTTGCGCATCTTTCACCTCCTCAACCTTGTGATCGAACCATCATGAGCCTGCTCAATGTCCCCGCCGGTGCCAAGGCGCCCGATGTCTTCAACGTCATCATCGAAATCCCCGCCAACGCTGATCCGATCAAGTACGAAATCGATCACGAGACGGGGGCGGTCTTTGTCGACCGTTTCATGGGCACGGCCATGCACTACCCCTGCAACTACGGCTACGTACCCCAGACCATTGCCGCCGACGGTGACCCCGTTGACGTGCTGGTCGTGACGCCTTTCGCCTTGCAGCCTGGCGTGGTCGTGTCCTGCCGTCCGCTCGGCATCCTGCAGATGGAAGACGAGGCCGGTGGTGACGCCAAGCTCGTCGCCGTGCCGACCGAAAAGATCTGCCCGATGTACAAGAACATCCAGAAGCTGGAAGACCTGCCTGAGCTGCTGATTCAGCAGATCAAGCACTTCTTCGAGCATTACAAGGACCTGGAGCCCGGCAAGTGGGTCAAGGTCACGGGCTGGGCCGGCATTGATGCGGCCAAGGCCGAAGTGACCACCGGCCTGGCCGCGTTCGCCAAGTCCCACTGAGGCAAGGCTGCGCTGAGAAGCCTGACCAAAAACCGCTCCGGTGCCAACGAGCGGTTTTTTTTTCGTGATGACGCGGGCGACGCCCCCCCTCAAATGGGTGGATGTTGCCAATCCACGTCACCGGGCCACCTCATGCCAACCGCCTCATGAAAAGTTATGTCTTATATAAGACATAAGTCTTTGCCAAGACCCGCAAACCGCGTTAGACTGGCAACTTCTCGCACCGTATCACCAACACTCCCCCGGAGATCTCGTCATGACGAAACTCACCCGTGAACAGCAAATCGCTGCCTTGGAAAAAGACTGGGCCGAAAACCCCCGCTGGAAGCTTGTCAAGCGCGGCTACTCCGCTGCTGACGTTGTCCGTCTGCGCGGCAGCCTGCAGCCTGAGTACACCCTGGCCAAGAACGGCGCTGAAAAGCTGTGGGAAAAGGTCAACGGCGGTGCCAAGAAGGGCTACGTGAACGCTTTCGGCGCCATCACCGCCGGTCAAGCCATGCAACAGGCCAAGGCTGGTCTGGAAGCTGTGTACCTGTCGGGCTGGCAAGTTGCCGCTGACGGCAACACCTCCGAAACCATGTACCCCGACCAGTCGCTGTATGCGTACGACTCGGTGCCCACCATGGTTCGCCGCATCAACAACACCTTCAAGCGCGCTGACGAAATTCAGTGGGGCCGTGGCATCAACCCCGGTGACGAAGGCTTCGTCGACTACTTCCTGCCCATCGTCGCTGACGCTGAAGCCGGTTTCGGTGGCGTTCTGAACGCTTTCGAACTGATGAAGAACATGATCGCTTCGGGCGCTGCTGGCGTTCACTTCGAAGACCAGCTGGCCGCTGTCAAGAAGTGCGGTCACATGGGCGGCAAGGTGCTGGTTCCTACCCGTGAAGCCGTTGAGAAGCTGATCGCTGCTCGTTTCGCTGCCGACGTGATGGGCGTGCCCACCATCGTTCTGGCTCGTACCGACGCTGAAGCTGCCAACCTGCTGACGTCTGACTGCGACGACAACGACAAGCCGTTCGTCACTGGCGAGCGCACCCAAGAAGGCTTCTACCGCGTCAAGAACGGCCTGGAGCAAGCCATCAGCCGTGGCGTTGCTTACGCTCCGTACGCTGACCTGGTGTGGTGTGAAACTGGCGTGCCTGATATCGGCTTCGCCCGCGAATTCGCTCAAGCCGTGCACGCCGCCTGCCCTGGCAAGCTGCTGTCGTACAACTGCTCGCCTTCCTTCAACTGGAAGAAGAACCTCAACGACTCGCAGATCGCTTCCTTCCAGGAAGAGCTGTCGGGCCTGGGCTACAAGTACCAGTTCATCACCCTGGCTGGTATCCACATCAACTGGTACAACACGTTCCAGTTCGCCCACGCTTACGCTCGCGGCGAAGGCATGAAGCACTACACCGAAATGGTGCAACAGCCCGAGTTCGAAGCTCGCGAAAAGGGTTACACCTTCGTGTCGCACCAACAAGAAGTGGGCGCTGGCTACTTCGACGACGTGACCACCGTGATCCAAGGTGGCTCGTCTTCCGTCAAGGCCCTGACCGGCTCGACCGAAGAAGAACAGTTCCACTGATCTGTGCGCTGAGGCTCGCCACAAGCGAGCTTCAAGCCAGATGGAATGAAAAGAGCCACCCTTCGGGGTGGCTCTTTGCGTTGGGGCTGTCGAACGTGGGTCAGAACTTCAATCTCACGCCCGTGCCGATGGCCCACGCGCGATCGCGCGGCAGGGCCGGGTCGCTGCGTGGCCAGAAATGCCCCACGATGACCTCGCCGATCACGAAGTCTTGATGGATGGGTTGGGACCACTTCATCTGCAGGCCATAGTCCTGCACGCCGACCGGTTGCCCGATCACCCCATTGAGCAAGGCCTCCAGCGACAGTTGGCGTTGACCCTCAAAGGCTTTGAACACGCCCGCACTGCTGGACCAGCCGGCATCCTTGCTCTTGGAGGTTGCAGTGATGGCATTGAGCCAGCGCGCTGTCAGGCTGGGTGTCAGGGCATGCTCGTACGTCACGGCGGTGGTGGAGCCCAGCTGGTCCGCCACGCTGTAGAACAAGGTCTCGCGAAACTCGATGCGGTCTTTCGCACTCAAGTCCCAGAAGTGACGGTAGCGCACCTGGCCATAGGGCTTGAGTCCTCCGCGGAACCCCAGTCGCACGTCCAGGTTGTCGCGCAGGGTGGCGCCAATCCCGGCAAAGAACGCGTTGTCGCGGTTGTCGTTGCGTAGCAGTTGTTGTTGTCGCGTGAAGGTGTCTGGCTGGTCGGTGACGATTTCACGCCGGTCGTCGTTGCCGACGAACAGGTACTGGTACGACTCCAGATTGGGCAGGCGAAAGCGCGCCTTGAAGCGCAGGCCCACGCTGGCTGAATCGTCCTCCCGCTTGTACAGCGACAGCCCCAGCTCGCCATGGGTGACCTTGCCGCCGTTCGAGAAAGGGATGTCGCCAAACCAGCTGTCGATGCCACTGGCCAGCCACTCCACCGACGAACGTACGCCGCTGCGCGCTCGGCCCATGGCCGACTCGTCCTGCGCTGGTTCCGGGGCGGGCGCAGCGGTGCTCAGGGTGCTGGCAGGGCTGCTGCTGTTCGGCGGGGCCTCGGTGGCTTGTGCGAATGCGGCCCAGGGCAGCCAGGCGCACATCAGCAGCATGCAGGCCGGAGGGTGGGGGCGTTTCGGCAGCGAGGTGGGGCGAGTGTTCATCCAATCTTTCGAAGTGGCGTGAGGGGCCCGGCGTCACCGGAGCGAGGCTCGGGTTTCACCAGCATACATCCGTGCGGGCGCCCCCGGCATCGGGGCAAGGCACAGGTGCGTGCGCGCCGCTACAATACGCAGATTGGCGCCAGGTTTGAGTGCGCCCCATGCAACAGGTAAGAAGCGTAGAAAGGCAGATCCGGTTATGACACCGCGAACTTCGACCACCCCCTTCACCTCGACCGAGGTCTAGTCGGCTGGCCGCTGCTTTCGTCTTCCTGTTGTCATTCAGAAAGCGCGGCGTCCACCGCGCTTTTTTCTTGTCCTTCGCCACGATGCGTCGGGCGCGCTCCAGATACACAAGGTTTACCCATGATTTCCATCCAATTGCCTGACGGCTCCAAGCGTGAGTTCCCCGGTCCCGTGACTGTGGCCGAAGTGGCGGCATCGATCGGCGCCGGTCTGGCCAAGGCTGCGCTGGCCGGCCGTGTGGGCCGTGGCGAGGCTGCCCGACTGGTGGACACCAGCTACCGCATCGAGGCCGACGAGTCCCTGGCCATCGTCACCGAGAAAGACGCAGACGGTCTGGACGTGATCCGTCACTCTACCGCCCACTTGCTGGCCTATGCCGTCAAGGAGCTGTTCCCCGACGCGCAGGTCACCATCGGCCCCACCATCGAGGATGGCTTCTATTACGACTTCGCCTACAAGCGCCCCTTCACGCCCGAAGACCTGCAGGCCATCGAAAAGAAGATGGCCGAACTCGCCAAGAAGGACGAGAGGGTCGAGCGCAAAGTGCTGCCCCGTGACGAAGCCGTGAGCTACTTCAAGGGCTTGGGCGAGCATTACAAGGCCGAGATCATCGAAAGCATCCCGGCCGATCAGGACGTGTCGCTCTACAGCGAAGGCGCCTTCACCGACCTGTGCCGTGGCCCCCACGTGCCCAGCACCGGCAAGCTCAAGCACTTCAAGCTGATGAAGGTGGCCGGCGCCTACTGGCGTGGCGACCACCGCAACGAGCAGTTGCAGCGCGTCTACGGCACCGCCTGGACGACCAAGGAAGACCTCGCCCAGTACCTGCACCGCCTGGAAGAGGCCGAAAAGCGCGACCACCGCAAGCTGGGCCGCGAACTGGACCTGTTCCACATCGACGACCATGCACCCGGCGTCGTCTTCTGGCACCCCAAGGGCTGGACCGTGTGGCAGGCCGTTGAGCAGTACATGCGCCAGATCTACCGTGACAACGATTACCAGGAGGTCAAGGGCCCGCAGATCATCGACAAGACCCTGTGGGAGAAGACCGGTCACTGGGACAAGTACCGCGATCACATGTTCACCACCGAGTCGGAAAAGCGCGACTACGCGCTCAAGCCGATGAACTGCCCGGGTCACATCCTGATCTTCAATCAGGGCATCAAGAGCTACCGCGACCTGCCGGTGCGCTACGGTGAGTTTGGTCAGTGCCACCGCAACGAGCCTTCGGGTGGCCTGCACGGCATCATGCGCGTGCGCGGCTTCACGCAGGACGACGGTCACGTCTTCTGCACCGAAGACCAGATCCTGTCCGAGTGCGTGGACTTCACAGCCTTGCTGCAAAACGTCTACAAGGACTTTGGCTTCACCGACATCATCTACAAGGTTGCCACGCGCCCTGAAGCCCGCATTGGCTCGGACGAGGTCTGGGACAAGGCCGAGCAGGCGCTGATGGAGAGCCTGCGCGCCACGGGCAGCGAGTTCACCATCGCGGTGGGTGATGGGGCTTTCTACGGCCCCAAGATCGAGTACACCCTGAAGGATGCGCTGGGCCGCCACTGGCAGTGCGGCACCATCCAGGTCGACTTCTCGATGCCGCAGCGCCTCAATGCCGAGTACGTGGCCGACACCAGCGAGCGCAAGCACCCGGTCATGCTGCACCGCGCCATCCTCGGCTCGCTGGAGCGCTTCATCGGCATCCTGATCGAGCAGCACGCCGGGGCCTTGCCCGTGTGGTTGGCGCCCGAGCAGGTGGTGGTGCTCAACATCACCGATGCACAGGCTGATTACGCGCAAGAGATTGCCAAAACGCTGCAGAAGCAGGGCTTGCGCGTTCAGTTGGATTTGCGCAACGAGAAGATCACGTATAAAATCCGCGAGCACTCAATGCAGAAGGTGCCGTACTTCATCGTTGTCGGTGACAAGGAGAAGGCTGACGGTACCATCGCCGTGCGCGCCCGGGGTAACCAGAACCTCGGTGTGATGTCACTCGATGACTTCTCCCAGAAGATCTCACAAGACATCGCCAGCAAGGCCTGAGGCGGGAGTGCGCTTTGTCCATGTGGATGAAGCGCAGACTTGCCGGGTTTGCCTGGGTGCGTGATCAAGGTTAACCGGTGCAGGCGTCCAGAGCCTGTGGCCCAAAGGAATTCAACATCGCTAACTTCTTTGACCGCCGTACGCGCAATGATGAGCGCAAGCATCGGCTCAATCGTGAAATCATGGCTCCCGAGGTCCGTCTGACGGGCGTGGAAAACGAGCCCCTCGGTATCGTCAGTGTCCAGGAAGCCCTGCGGATGGCCGCTGAGCTTGACGTGGATCTGGTGGAAATCTCTGCCACGGCTGAACCGCCGGTCTGTCGTTTGATGGACTACGGCAAGTTCAAGTACCAGGAGCAGAAGAAGGCTCACGATGCCAAGCTGAAGCAAAAGGTCATTGAGGTCAAGGAAGTCAAGTTCCGCCCCGGTACGGATGAAGGCGACTACCAGATCAAGCTGCGCAATCTGCGCCGCTTCCTGGAAGAAGGCGACAAGGGCAAAGTCACCCTGCGCTTCCGTGGTCGTGAAATCACGCACCAGGAAATCGGGATGCGTTTGCTGGAGCGTGTGCGCGACGACCTGACCGATGTGTCGGTGGTCGAGAACATGCCCAAACTGGAAGGGCGCCAGATGATCATGGTGCTCGGTCCAAAGAAGAAGAAATAATCACCCGGCTTTGGCCGTGTGATTTGCCAAGGTGGCGGTTTGGTCGCCACCACCATTGGCTCAAAGTGCCTGCAGGCCATCAAGACACGGAAGTGGTATTTCGTGGCGCCTGGCAGGAACAACTTAAAAGGAGCAGAACATGCCCAAAATGAAGACCAAGAGCAGTGCGAAGAAGCGTTTTCGCGTTCGCCCGGGTGGTACCGTCAAGCGCGGTCAAGCCTTCAAGCGCCACATCCTGACCAAGAAGACCACGAAGAACAAGCGCCAGCTCCGCGGCGCCGTCAGCGTGCACGAAACCAACATGGGTTCCATCGCTCAGATGTTGCCCATGGCCGGTCTCTGATCTTTTTGTCCTGATTCATCGCTGAAGGAGTTAATCCATGCCTCGCGTCAAACGTGGTGTAACAGCCCGCGCTCGTCATAAAAAAGTTCTCGCCCTGGCCAAGGGTTTCCGTGGTCGCCGCAAGAACGTGTTCCGCATCGCCAAACAGGCTGTCATGAAGGCTGGGCAGTATGCCTACCGCGACCGCCGTGCCAAGAAGCGTGAGTTCCGCCGTCTGTGGATCGCACGTATCAACGCCGGTAGCCGTGCTTTGGGCCTGACCTACAGCAAGTTCATCGCTGGCATCAAGAAGGCGTCGATCGAGATCGACCGCAAGGTGCTGGCCGACATGGCCGTCAACGACCCGGCAGCTTTTGCCAGCATCGTTGAAAAGGCCAAGGCTCAACTGGCTGCTTGATCTTCAAGCAATCAGCAAGATGCTGCGCCCGGCTGCATCTGTTCAGGGCAACCTGAGCGGGCAGGCGGGTGATTCAAAGGCCAACCGTGTGTTGGCCTTTTTTTTCGACACAAGACAATGAACGATCTCGACGCACTGGTTCTGTCCGCCCAAGAGGCTTTCACTGCCGCCACGACCCCGGCTGACCTGGAGAACGCCAAGGCGCGCTTCCTGGGCAAGTCTGGCAGCGTGACCGAGCTGCTCAAGGGCATGGGGGCACTCACTCCCGAAGAGAAGAAGACCCGTGGCGCCGCGATCAACCAGGCCAAGCAGCGGGTCGAGGCTGCGCTCACCGAGCGCCGTCAGGCCCTGGCCGACGCCGAACTGGCGCAGCAATTGCGCGCCGAAAGCCTGGACGTGACCCTGCCGGGTCGCCGTCGTGGCGAAGGCGGTCTGCACCCGGTTTCCTTGAGCATCGAGCGCATCGAAGGCATCTTCGGCTCGATGGGCTTTGCCGTGGCCGATGGCCCCGAGATCGAGACCGACTGGTTCAACTTCACGGCGCTCAACACGCCGGAAGACCACCCCGCGCGTTCGATGCACGACACCTTCTACGTGGAAGGCGGCCACCTGCTGCGCACGCACACCAGCCCGATGCAGGTGCGTTATGCCGTGCAACACGTCCAGCGCCACGCCGAAACGATGGCTAAAGGCGAGCGCATGCCCGATCTGCGCGTGATCGCGCCGGGCCGCACCTACCGTGTGGACAGCGACGCCACGCACTCGCCCATGTTCCACCAGTGCGAAGGCCTGTGGATTGGCGAGAACGTCAGCTTCACCGACCTGAAGGCCATGCTGGGCGACTTTTTCAGCACCTTCTTCGAAACCGACGAGCTGGACATCCGTTTCCGTCCGTCCTTCTTCCCGTTCACCGAGCCGTCGGCCGAGGTGGACATTGCTTTCGCCTCGGGCCCGCTGAAGGGTCGCTGGCTGGAAGTGGGCGGGGCAGGGCAGGTGCACCCGAACGTGGTGCGCAACTACGGATTGGACCCCGAACACTACATCGGCTTCGCTTTCGGCCTGGGCCCAGACCGTTTGACCATGCTGCGCTATGGCGTCAACGACCTGCGCCTGTTCTTCGAAGGCGATCTGCGCTTCCTGCAACAGTTTCAGTGAAGGACACGCCATGAGCACCGCCACACCGATCCGCGCTTGGGCCGCACAGGCCCTGAACCAGCCTGTGGTGCCGTTCTCTTACGACCCGTGTCCTCTGGGCGCCGAAGAGGTGGAGATCCGTGTCGAGCATTGCGGTCTGTGCCACTCCGACCTGTCGGTGATCGACGGCGAGTGGGGGCCGGCGGCGTATCCCGTCGTGGGCGGTCATGAGGTCATCGGCTCTGTGGTGGCTCTGGGCCCTCAGGCGCGTGGTCTGAAGCTGGGGCAGCGCGTGGGCCTGGGCTGGATGAGCGGCAGTTGCATGGCCTGTGCGCCCTGTCTGAGCGGTCAGCCGCAGATGTGCCGCGCCGGCGTGCCCACCATCATCGGTCACCACGGTGGCTTTGCCGAGCGCGTACGTGCGCACTGGCTGTGGGTCGCCCCGATTCCCACGGGGCTCGACCCGACGGATGCCGGCCCGTTGCTGTGCGGGGGTGTGACGGTGTTTTCGCCGTTTCTGAACTTCGACATCAAGCCGACGCACCGCGTGGGTGTGGTGGGCATTGGCGGTCTGGGCCATCTGGCCTTGCAGTTTGCGCGCGCCTGGGGGTGTGAGGTCACGGCCTTCACGTCCAGTGACTCCAAGCGTGAGGAAGCCCTGCAGATGGGCGCCCATCATGTGGTCTCCAGTGTGGATGCCACGGCCATGAAGGCCCTGCGCGGACGGCTCGACATGGTGTTGGTCACGGTGAACGTGATGCTCAACTGGAAGGCCTTGATGAGCACACTGGCGCCCAATGGCCGACTGCATCTGGTCGGGGTGCTGCCTCAGCCTATGGAGGTCGAGGCCGGCCCGCTGATCGGTGGCCAGCGTAGCGTGTCGGGTTCGCCCACGGGCTCGCGCCAGGACATCGACACCATGCTGGAGTTCGCTGCCCGCCATGGCATCAAGCCGCAAACCGAACACTTTCCGATGAGCCGCCTCAACGACGCGCTCGATCACTTGCGCGCCGGCAAGGCTCGCTACCGTGTGGTGCTGGACGCTGATTTCGAGCAGGCCTGAGCCCGCTCTTCGCGCCCCTTCCTCACCCTCGCACGGTTCACTGAACACAGATACCCAAGGATCCCTGACATGCAATTCCCCGAGTCCTGGCTGCGCAGTTTCTGCAACCCCGACCTGAGCACCCAGCAACTGGCTGACCTGCTGACCATGGCCGGTCTGGAAGTGGAAGAGTTGCAACCCGTGGCCCCGGCCTTCACCGGCGTGGTGGTGGCGCAAGTGCTGGAGGTGGCCAAGCACCCGGATGCCGACCGGCTGAACGTGTGCAAGGTGGACGCCGGCACGGGCGAGGTGCTGCAGATCGTTTGCGGCGCCCCCAATGTGCGCCCCGGCATCAAGATCCCTTGTGCCACGGTGGGCGCCGAACTGCCGCCGGGCGCGGACGGCAAGGTCTTCAAGATCAAGCTGGGCAAGCTGCGTGGGGTCGAGAGCCAGGGCATGCTGTGTTCGGCCCGCGAACTGGGCATCTCGGAAGAGTCCAACGGCCTGCACATCCTGGCCGAAGACGCGCCCATTGGCGTGAACATCCGCGAGCACCTCAAGCTCGACGACACCCTGTTCACCCTCAAGCTCACCCCCAATCTGGCACATTGCCTGAGCGTGGCCGGTATCGCCCGCGAGGTCTCGGCCTTGACCGGTGCACCGCTGAACTTGCCGTCGATCGAGCCGGTCCAGCCAGGCGTCGACGCGGCGTTGAAGGTGACAGTGCAGGCACCCGAGCTGTGCGGCCGATTTGCCGGTCGTGTCATCCAAGGTGTCAACCCCCAAGCGAAGACGCCGGACTGGATAGTCGAGCGTTTGGCGCGCTGTGGTCAGCGCCCGGTGTCGGCCTTGGTCGACATTTCCAACTACGTGATGTTCGAGCTGGGCCAGCCCTCGCACGTGTTCGACCTGGACAAGATCCAGGGCGAGCTGCAGGTGCGCTGGGCGCAGCCGGGTGAAACGCTCAAGCTGCTCAACGGCAACACCGTGACGCTGGACAAGCAGGTCGGCGTGATCGCCGCGGGTGCGCAGGTCGAGTCGCTGGCCGGCATCATGGGCGGGGACGAGACCGCCGTGGGCGATGACACCCGCAACGTCTACCTGGAGGCCGCTTTCTGGTGGCCCAAGGCGATTGCCGGGCGTGCACGCCGCTACAACTTCTCGACCGACGCCTCGCACCGCTTCGAGCGGGGTGTGGACCCCGCGCCCACCGTTCAGTATCTGGAGCGCATCACCCAACTGATCCTCGACATCTGCGGTGGTCAGGCCGGTGCCGTGGATGACCAGGTTCTCAAGGAAGCCGAGCGCAAGCCGGTGACCTTGCGCCTGTCGCGCGCCCAGCGTGTGATCGGCATGCCGGTCACGCTGGCCGAGTGCCAGACCGTGCTCCATCGCCTGGGTCTGCCTTACAGCACGGTCGCGCGCGGTGAGGACACCGACCTCGTTGTGACGCCGCCGAGCTGGCGCTTCGACCTGCAGATCGAGGAAGACCTGATCGAGGAAGTGGTGCGCGTGATCGGCTTTGACAAGCTGCCCAAGCGTGCGCCTCTGGCCCCCGTGACCCCCTTGGTGCTGCCGGAAGCGCGTCGCAGCCTGCACACGGTCCGTCATGAGGTGGCCGCGCGCGGCTATCAGGAAGTGATCACCTTCAGCTTCGTGGAAGAGCGCTGGGAAGCCGACTTTGCCGGCAACACCCAACCCATCCGCGTGCTCAACCCGATTGCCAGCCCGCTGTCCGTGATGCGCTCGACGCTGATCGGCAGCCTGGTCGAGGTGCTCAAGACCAACCTGTCGCGCAAGGCTGAGCGCGTGCGCCTGTTCGAAGTGGGCCGCGTGTTCAAGCGCGACGCCGCGGTGGTGGACAGCAACCTGACCGTGGCCGGCTTTGACCAGCCGGTGCGCGTGAGCGGTTTGGCCTATGGCCCCGCCGATGCCCTGCAGTGGGGCGCCGCTGCCCGAAACGTCGATTTCTTCGATGTGAAGGGCGATGTCGAGGCACTGCTGGCACCACGTCAGGCCACCTTTGTGGCGGCCGAGCATCCCGCCTTCCACCCGGGCCGTTGTGCCCAGGTGCTGGTGGCTGGGCAGCCTGTTGGTTTTGTGGGCGAGTTGCACCCGAAGTGGCGTCAGGCCTACGACCTGCCTTTGGCGCCGGTGTTGTTCGAGTTGGATGCCAGTGTGCTGAGCCAGCGCGTCGTGCCCGCGTTCCAGCCGGTGCCGCGCATGCAATCGGTCTTCCGTGACCTGGCCCTGGTGGTGAGCGACACCACGGCGCACGATGCCGTGATCGGCGCGATCACGCAGGCAGCGACCGATGGCCTGGTGCGTGGCGCTCGCCTGTTCGACATCTACAAGCCCAAGACCCTGGTCGCCGGCATGGCCGAGAACGAACGCAGTCTGGCCGTGCGCGTGGAGTTGCGTGACGACGAGCAGACCCTGACCGACGAACGCGTTGACGCAGCCATGCAGGCGGTGTTGGCGGCGGTGGGCGCGGCCGTGGGTGCGCGCGTGCGCGCTTGAGGCCGGGGAGGGCCGTCGACATGAATGACAAGATCAGTGACCTGACCGTGCTGCTGCCGACCATCGAAACGCCCACCCTGACCAAGGCGGAGTTGTCGGAAATGCTGTTTGACCGTCTGGGCCTCAACAAGCGTGAGTCCAAGGACATGGTCGAAGCCTTTTTTGAGTCGGTGCAAGGTGCCTTGGTTGAGGGGCAGGATGTGAAGTTGTCGGGTTTTGGCAACTTTCAGATTCGCCGCAAGGCCGCCCGTCCGGGGCGCAATCCGCGCACCGGTGAGGTGATTCCCATTGAGGCCCGCAACGTTGTGACCTTCCATGCGAGTCAGAAGCTCAAGGGCATGGTGCAGGGTGACGTTCCTTCGGACGAAGACTTGGAGTAAAGTCTGAAGCCCTTGCCCGCTGTAGATCATGCGGGCAATGTTTTTCATGCTTTAGGGACACATGGACCGCGTCGACAGCGCTTTGCCGCCCATTCCTGCCAAACGTTACTTCACCATCGGTGAGGTGAGTGAGTTGTGTCTGGTCAAGCCCTATGTGCTGCGGTATTGGGAGCAGGAGTTCGTCCAGCTCAAGCCGATGAAGCGCCGGGGCAACCGCCGCTATTACCAACATCATGAGGTCTTGCTGATCCGCCGCATTCGTGAATTGCTGTACGAGCAGGGTTTCACGATCAGTGGTGCGCGCAACCAGCTGGCCGAGGGCGGTGCCCATCGGCATGTTCACGAGGCGGAGGACGTGGATCTGCCCGTGGATTCAGCTGTGGCGACCTCGCCTGTGGGGTTGCCTGCCCATGCCGTGAGGGCCGGCGCTGCATCGCCGACGTGGAGCGGCGGTTCATCCAGCCGCGCCCTGCAAGCCAGTGTGTCGGCCACGGTGGGAGCGGCGTGGGGCGCCCCCGACTTGTCTGAGATGCAATCGCTGGATGCGCAGACGGTGCTGGCTTTGCGCGAGGCACTGGTGTCGATTCGCGATTTGTTGGCTTGATGCAAAAAACTTTGGGTGTCTTGCAAAAAGCTGGATTTCCATCCTATAATTTAATTCTTGTCGGGGCGTAGCGCAGCCTGGTAGCGCACTTGCATGGGGTGCAAGGGGTCGCGAGTTCGAATCCCGCCGCCCCGACCAAGAAATAGCCGAAACCCGGTATCGAAAGATACCGGGTTTTCTGCTTTCTGGGCCCTGCGCCGCCCCTGCGAACCCAGGGCAGCCCTTTGAGTCAAGCCCTCGGGCAGCGCCGAATCAGTGGGTCAAGGGAACGAAGACCACTGGCAGCACATCGCGCTCTTCCAGTTGACCCTTGGCACCTTTCCTGATCACCTTCAGATTCTGTCCCAGGTAAGGGAAGCCCACCGGCATCACGAGCACACCCCCGGGCTTGAGTTGCTCGATGAGGGCTGTGGGCACCTCGTGGCTCGCAGCCGTCACGATGATCGCGTCATAAGGGGCATGCTCGGGCCAGCCGAGGCTGCCGTCACCGGGGCGAACGCTGACGTTGTGATAGCCCAGGCGCTGCAGTCGCTCCTTCGCTTCTTCGGCCAGGGCAGGAATGACCTCGATCGAGTAAACGTGCTTGACGAGCCCAGCCAGGACGGCCGCCTGGTAACCAGACCCCGTGCCGATTTCCAGAACCACCTGATCCGCTTGTGGCTCGAGCAACTCCGTCATCAGGCCCACGATGTAGGGCTGCGAAATCGTCTGACGGTGCCCGATGGGCAGGGGCATGTTCAGGTAGGCCGAGTCTTGAAGATGGGCGGGCACAAAGGCATCGCGATGCACCTGTCGCAGGGCCTGCATGACGCGCTCGGACAGCGAGGACCGGCCCGTCATGTCCTGCGTGCCGCGCACTTCGGCTTCGATTTCCTGGAGCAGGGCGTCATGGGCACGTTGATGGATGTTGCTCAAGGTGCCTCCCCACTGTTGGTCAGTCGCGAAGTTTGCGCTGTTTCTGGATGCTGCGGTCGAATTCTTGCTGCAGCACCACGGGGAATGCGGCACTGATGGAGCCGATGGCGAGGGGCCGCAAGCGCTCGAACAAGGCCTTCAAGGGTTCGACCACGCTGCCGTCGGTGGCTTTGCCGTGGGCGCTCTCGGCCTTGGCCGCCACGTCCTTGGCCAGGCTCAGAAACAGCTGTTCGACGTAGGCCTTGGCAATGATGCGGGTGTGCTCAATCAAGGTGTCCTGCAGATCCAGCACCGTGTCCAGCGGCACATGCAGTTCGGCCAATTGGATGCCGATGCGTTCCAGTGCTGGGCTGAGAATCTCGACCTCGTCAGGGCCGAGACGTCTGTAGAGGCCATTCTGGCTCAGGCGCTCTTTCTGCTCGGGGGTGGCTGGGGTGGCCCAATGCGCGGCCATTTCTGACAAGGCTTTGCGCTTGGGGGCTTCCACCGTGAAGAAGGTGGTCGAGAACAGGCCGCTGATCAGCGAATACTCGGACCAGGCCCCTTCCGGGGTGTTCTCCAGCATGTCTTTGATTGTGTCCAGGCGAAAGCCTTGCTGGCGCAGATCGCGGATCAGCTCCAGCTTGCCTTGGTGCTCGTGGTCGTACAGGCCGAGCCGGCCTTTCAGGCGCGGCGGTGGCATGAGGCCGGCCGTCTGGTATGCGCGGATGTTGCGCACACTCACGCCGGTGCGTGCCGACAATTCCTCCACGGTGAGTTCCGGGTCGGTGCTGTCGGGCGCACGGGTGGGGCGGGCGCGTGAAGAATTGGCAGATTTGGGATGCATCGTCGGGGCGAACGCTGAATGGTCGACATGATACCGACCGCATGTTGCAGAGTTAATGTAACATTCGGCTTGTTGTGTTAATGCGGCTGGTCGTGCACGCGCCGTCGTCCGAGGTGTTCATGGAAAAAATCTGGTTGAAGCATTACCCTGCCGGCATGCCGCAGGAGATCGACGCGAGCCAATATGGCTCGCTGGTGGCCCTGCTGGACGAGGCCATGCGCAAGTACAAGGACCGTGTGGCGTTCCGCTGCATGGGCGCTTCGCTGACGTATGCCGATCTGGACCTGTTGTCGGCACGTGTGGCGTCGTGGCTGCAGGCCAAAGGCCTGAAAAAGGGCAGCCGCGTGGCGGTGATGATGCCCAATGTCTTGCAGTACCCGGTGGTCGTCGCAGGTATCTTGCGCGCGGGCTGCGTGGTGGTCAACGTCAACCCGATGTACACGCCGCGCGAGCTGGAGCACCAGTTGCACGACAGCGGCGCCGAGGCCATCTTCATCCTCGAGAATTTTGCGACCACGCTGCAGGCCATCCAGGCGCGCGGCCACCTCAAGCATGTGGTGGTGGCCTCCATGGGCGACCTGATGGGCTTGGTGAAGGGCGCCTTGACCAACTTCGTCGTACGTCGTGTGCGCAAGATGGTGCCAGCCTGGTCGCTGCCGGATCACCACCGCTTTGGCCAGGTGCTGGCCGAGGGCGCACGCCAGGCCTACCAGCCGGTGCCGCTGACGCCCGACGACGTCGCCTTCCTGCAGTACACCGGCGGCACCACGGGCGTGTCCAAGGGGGCCACGCTGCTGCAACGCAACCTGCTGTCCAATGTGCTGCAGTGCGAGGCGTGGCTGATGAATGGGGTGGACCGTCAGGCCTTTCCGCAGCTCAATGTGGTGTGCGCCTTGCCGCTGTATCACATCTTCGCGCTGACGGTGTGCGCGCTCATGGGCATCCGCAACGGTGCCTGCATGCTGCTGATCCCGAATCCGCGCGACATTCCCGGCTTCATCAAGGAGCTGTCGCAGTTCCGCTTCCACCTGTTCCCGGCCGTCAACACGCTCTACAGCGGCCTGATGAACAACCCCGAGTTTGCCAAGCTGGACTTCTCCAGCCTGCAGGTGACGATCGGTGGTGGCATGGCGGTGCAGCGTGCCGTGGCCGAGCGCTGGAAGGCCATCACCGGCAAGCCGATCATCGAAGGCTATGGCCTGTCGGAGACCTCGCCGGTGGCGTCCTGCAACCCCAACAACATCGAGCTGTACACGGGCACCATCGGTCTGCCGCTGCCGTCCACCGAGGTGTCCATCCGTGACGATGAAGGGCAGGAAGTGGCGCTGGGTCAAGCCGGCGAAATCTGCATCCGTGGCCCTCAGGTGATGGCCGGTTACTGGCACCGTGCCGAGGAAACCGCCAAGGTCATGACTACGGACGGCTTCTTCAAAACCGGTGACGTGGGCGTCATGGACGAGCAGGGTTACGTCAAAATCGTGGACCGCAAGAAGGACATGGTGCTGGTGTCGGGCTTCAACGTTTACCCCAATGAGGTGGAGGACGTGGCCGTCCTGCATCCAGGGGTGTTGGAGGCTGCCGTGATTGGTGTGCCGGACGCGCATTCCGGCGAGGCGGTGAAGCTGTTTGTCGTGCGCCGTGACCCGGAGCTGACGAAGGAAGACCTGGCCGAGTTCTGCAAGGAGCAGTTGACCGGCTACAAGCGACCCAAGTACATTGAATTCCGTGATGACTTGCCCAAGTCCAACGTGGGCAAGATTTTGCGCCGCGAATTGCGTGACGCTGACCTGAAGAAAGCCGCCTGATCATGACCTCCCTGACCAAGAAACTCGCCGGTGCGGCCCTTTCTGCCTTGTTGTTGACTGCCTTGCCGATGGCGCATGCCGCCCGTGAGGTCGGCGGTGTCCGCTTTGAAGATCAGCTGACGCTGGCCGATCAGGCCTTGGTGCTCAACGGCGCAGGCATGCGCGTCAAGATGATCATCAAGGTGTACGCGGTGGGCCTGTACGTGCCGCGTCGCGATGTGTCGGCAGCTTCGGTGTTGAACCAGCCGGGGCCAAAGAGTGTGCGCATCGTGTTGTTGCGAAGCGTGTCTGCCGAGCAGCTGGCCGAGAGCCTGGTGACGGGCATCGAAGACAATGCGACCTCGGCCGAGCAGGCGGTCCTGCGCAAGCGTCTGGAGGCGCTGCAGGCCACGATGCTGAAAGTAGGGGAGGCGCAAAGGGGCGCCGTGATTCAGCTCGATTACGTGCCCGGCCAGGGCACTCACATCACGCTGGGTGGCAAGGCGCTGGGGCAGGACATTGTCGGCGAAGACTTCTACCGTGCCCTGCTCAAGATCTGGCTGGGTGAGCGCCCGTCGGACAATGCCCTCAAGCGTGATCTCTTGGGCGTGTCTTGAACTTCCTGTGCGCATGAAAAAGGCCGGTTTTGCAACCGGCCTTTTTTTATGTCTGTGAGCGTCGAAGGCTCGGGGATCAGCGGGTGATCAGCACTTGATGCCCATGTGCATGGCGACGACGCCGCCGGTCATGTTGTGCACGTCGACGTGGCCGAAGCCAGCTTCCTTCATCATGCCCTTGAGAGTGGCTTGATCGGGGTGCATGCGGATGGATTCGGCCAGGTACTGGTAGCTGGCGGCATCGCCGGCCACGAACTGACCGAGTTTGGGCAAGACCTTGAAGGAGTACCAGTCGTAGACCTTCTCCAACGGCTTGGCGACCTTGGAGAACTCCAGCACCAGCAAACGGCCACCGGGCTTGAGGACGCGGCACATTTCGGCCAGGGCCAGGTCCTTGTGCGTCATGTTGCGCAGGCCGAAGGCCACCGTGACGATGTCGAAGGTGTCAGTGGGGAAGGGGAGCTTTTCTGCATCGCACAGGGTGGTGGGCAGGGCCACACCGCTGTTGAGCAGGCGGTCGCGACCGGTGCTCAGCATGGCTTCGTTGATGTCGGTGTGCACGACCATGCCGCTGGGGCCCACGCGCTTGGCGAAGGCCTCGGACAGATCGCCCGTGCCGCCGGCGATGTCGAGCACCTTGTGGCCTTCTCGCACGCCGCTGGCGGCGATGGTGTAGGTCTTCCACAGGCGGTGCAGACCCATCGACATCAGGTCGTTCATGATGTCGTACTTGTTGGCGACCGAGTCGAACACACCGCGAACGCGTTGTGCCTTCTGGGACTCGTCTACCTGCTGGAAACCGAAGTGCGTGCTGCTCATGTTGGCATCTTACTACCGGGTTAGCCCGCTGTTGCCCCAGGGGTGGGGGAGAGGGACCGGCCGCAGGCCACACCGCTGGCCCAAGCCCATTGGAAGTTGTAGCCGCCCAGCCAGCCGGTCACATCGACCACTTCGCCGATGAAGTACAGCCCCGGCACTTTTTTGCTCTCCATGCTTTGGGAGCTGAGCTCGTGGGTGTCGACGCCGCCGGCCGTGACCTCGGCCTTGGCATAGCCCTCAGTGCCGTTGGGCACGATGGACCAGGCATTGGCCGATTGACCCAGGGCGTCCAGGTCCTTGTCCTTGAGTTCGGCCAGGGCAGCGTCGGGGCGCAAGCTGGGCGAGATGCGCACGGCCTGTTCGGCCAGCCACGTTTGCGCGAGGCGCTGTGGCACGGCTTCACCCAGCGCACGGGCCCACTCGGTGGAGAGTTGCTTGCGCGAGCCCGTCTTGGCTTGCTTGAGGCTGCCTGCAAGGTCGCGCTGCGGGGTCAGGTTCAGCGTGAGGGCCTCACCGGGTTGCCAGTAGCTGGAGATTTGCAAGATGGCCGGGCCACTGAGGCCGCGGTGGGTGAAGAGCAGGTCTTCGAGAAACAGTGGGGCGCCACCTTTGGCGCGCTTGCCTTTGGGGTTGCCCGCCGCAGGCGTGCTGACCTCGACCTCCAGCGAGATGCCGGCCATGGGCACAAACGGCGCCCAGGTGTTGGCAGAGAAGGTGAGCGGCACGAGTGCCGGGCGCAGGGGCACAATCTGGTGGCCCAGTTGGGCGGCCAGCTTTTGCCCGAAGTCGGTCGCACCGATCTTGGGGATGGCGAGCCCGCCGGTGGCGATCACGACCTGGTGCGCACGGATGAGGCCACGGTCCGAGTCGATTTCAAAGCGCACGGCCTCGGTGTCGGCGGCATTCAGGGGCCGAACGGCCTTCACGGCGCAAGGCTGCCAGCGCGTGACCTGACCGGCCTCGCACTCGCGCAGCAGCATCTGGATGATGTCGTTGGCGCTGTGGTCGCAAAACAGTTGGCCGCGGTGTTTTTCGTGCCAGGCAATGCCGTGGCGCGCCACCATGGCGAGGAAGTCCTGCGGGGTGAAACCCGCCAGGGCCGAGCGGCAGAAATGGGGGTTCTCGCTGAGAAAGTTGGCCGGCGTGACCTCACGGTTGGTGAAGTTACAGCGCCCGCCCCCCGAGATGCGGATTTTTTCGGCGACTTTTGGGGTGTGGTCCAGCAGCAGCACCTTCAGACCACGTTGGCCTGCGACACCTGCACACATCAGACCGGCTGCGCCTGCGCCGATCACCACCACATCGTAAGAAGACATGCTGCGATTGTCGCCGCTGCGGGCCGGTGGCCGTGCTGTCCTCAGAAGCCGCTGTGACCGAGCGTCTGGCTGGGGGCGAACACGGGCATGCCGTCGTCATCTTCGGCCGAGACGAAACGGGAGTCGCCCTGGCTACGGGCTTCATCCAGAGCGAGCAGGGCGCGGCGGATGGCGTCGGTCAGTTTTTCGTCGGCTTGCACCTGCACGACACCAAAGCTCAGGCTCAGGGCTTGTTGTTGCAGCGATTGGCGGCTGCGTTCAATGTGGCGCACCATGCGCTGCGCCACATGCAGCGCGTCCTTGACCGTGGTATCGGGCAACAGGGCCACGAACTCGTCGCCACCGAGTCGGCCCATCAGGTCGCGGGTGCGCAGCAGACGACGGGCACTACCGGCAACCAGTTTGAGTGCCTCATCACCGGCGGCATGGCCGTGCTTCTCGTTGATGGTCTTGAAGTGGTCGATGTCGAACAGCATCAATGCGGCCGAACCGGGGGGGCTCAGCCGCAGGGCCTGCGAGCCCATTTCGATGAAGTGACGCCGGTTGGGCAACTGCGTGAGCATGTCGAAGTCGGCCATGACGCGCAGTTGCCGGTGAGATTCGCGCAAATCGTGCTCGGTGCGCTCGTAGGTCAACAGCAGGCAGATGTAGACCGAGAAAATGACGCCGGCCACCAGCGCCACCAGCACGGCCGGTTGCTGGATGTGGTCGGGGGCGGTGACGGGTGCTCCCCAGCTGCTCAGGCCCGACAGCAGGCGGGGGACCTGGATCAGTGCGGCGGACACCAGGTATAGCAGCAAGGCCTTGAGGTAAGGACTTTGACGCCAATCGCGGATGGCGTGGATTTGCCACGCTGCGTATAACAGAAAGCCGATGCTCACGAAGCTGAAGCTCGCCACGCGTGCGCCCAGATCGTCTGGCAACTGTTGGCTCAAGGTGAGCAAGGCCCAAAAGCCGAGTGCCAGCAGGGCCGCGTCCATCCAGTGTGGGGTGCGGAAATCGGTGCGGGCGTAGAACTGCCGCATGCCGGTCAGCATGGTCATGGGCCATTGCAGCCACAGCAGGACAGACAGGGCGGGCAGCCAGGGATGGGCATCGCGCAGCAGCAGGCACACGGCGCTGAGCAGGGTCAATCCTTGGGCCGCAGTCCACCACCAGTAACCCCGGTAGGTGCGCTGGGTCAGGCCCACCAGTGTCATGATGACGGTGGTGGTCAGGAGCACCACGCAAACCACCAGGGCGAGGGTTGGGAGATGAAGCGACATCGAAGAGGGTGTGAGGCGGCTGGTGTGGGCAGTGTGACATCAGGGCGTTTCGATCTCGGCCACAATGACCACCAGCCTCAGCCCTGTTGCTGTGACATGCAGGGCATTGTGCGCCCCGCGGCGGGGGGGATGACACCCCATTTCCTGGGGTGAGTCAATTTGTGGAGTTTGAGTCATGGCCATGGATGTGGTGGATTACGAGATCAAGGGTGCCGAAATGCAGTTCGTGGAGGTCGAGCTCGACCCCGGCGAAGCCGCCATCGGCGAGGCGGGAGCCATGATGTTCATGGAGGCCGGTGTCGATATGGACACGGTCTTCGGCGATGGCTCGGCGCAGCAAGGCGGCGGCCTGTTCGGCAAGTTGCTGGGTGCCGGCAAGCGCCTGATCACGGGCGAGAGTCTGTTCACGACCGTCTACACCAACCAGTCCAGCGCCAAAAAGCGGGTGGCCTTTGGGGCACCGTATCCGGGCAAAATTTTGCCCATGGACCTGCGTCAGTTGGGTGGTACGCTGATCTGTCAGAAGGACGCCTTCCTGTGTGCGGCGCGCGGGGTGTCCCTGGGCATTGCCTTGCAACGCAAGTTGGGGGCCGGCTTTTTCGGTGGTGAAGGCTTCATCATGCAGAAGCTGGAGGGCGATGGCATGGCGTTCGTGCATGCGGGGGGCACGGTGGTGCGCCGCGATCTGCAGCCGGGCGAGACCCTGTTCATCGACACGGGCTGTGTGGTGGCCTACACGCAAGGCGTGGATTTCGACATTCAGTACGTGGGCAAGATCAAGACGGCCTTGTTTGGGGGGGAGGGCGTCTTCCTGGCCCGCGTGACCGGGCCCGGGCAGGTGTGGCTGCAGAGCTTGCCTTTCTCACGGCTGGCGTCGCGGATTTTCGCAGCCGCCCCTCAGGCGGGGGGGCGCAGCCGTGACGAAGGCTCTTTGTTGACGGGTGTGGCAGGGGGCTCCCTGCTGGGCGGGCTGCTGGGCGGAGACCAGGAGTGAGCGCGAACGCGCCCCCCTTGGGTCGCATGCTGGACGCCGGCTGGCGTGCGCTGGCCTATTGCCTGATGCCGCAGGTGATCTGGCTCTCGCTGTTGCCCCTGCTGCTGGCGGTGGTGGTGCTGGGTGGCCTGGCTTGGTGGGGATGGGGCGATGGCGTGGCCTGGGTACGCACGCTGCTGGATGGCTGGTCCGTCAGCCAGCACGTGCTCGCAGCCCTGGACAGTTGGGGGGTGCCGCAGTTGCGCATGGCCCTGGCTCCACTGGTGTTGGTGCTGGTCGTGATCCCGCTGGTGGTGGTGATGTGCCTGCTCCTGGTGGCGGCTTTGATGACGCCGGCCCTCGTCAAGCTGGTGGCGCGTCGGCGTTTTCCGGCGCTGCAGTCTCGCCATCAGGCCTCGGTATGGCAGAGCCTGTGGTGGTCGTTGCGAGCGACGGTGCTGGCGCTGTTGGCCCTGGTGGTGAGCCTGCCGCTGTGGCTGCTGCCACCGCTGGCCGTGGTGCTGCCACCCTTGATCTGGGGCTGGTTGACGTACCGCGTGCTGGTGTTTGACACCCTGGCCGATTGGGCCACACCGCAGGAGCGCGATCACTTGCTGCGTGCGCACCGACCGGCCTTGCTGACCATGGGCGTGATCGCGGGTTACCTGGGTGCGGCCCCGGCCGCGCTGTGGGCCCTGGGCGTGATGGCGCTGGCCCTGGCGCCCTTCATTTTGTTGTTGTCGGTGTGGATCTACACCCTGGTGTTTGCATTCGCGGCTCTGTGGTTCGCGCACTACCTGCTGCCGGCGTTGAGCGCCCTGCGTGCCGAGCCGACCTCTCTTGATCCCTTGATGCCGCCGCTGGCGGCTGGTGAACCCTCATGATCGGACTCATCATCATTGGCGACGAAATCCTCAGCGGACGACGTCAGGACAAACATCTGAGCAAAGCCATCGAGTTGCTGGGTGAGCGTGGCATGGCGCTGTCGTGGGCCCGCTATGTGGGCGATGACCCCGAGAGGATTACAGCCGACCTGCGGCATGCGTTGGACAGTGGTGATGTGGTGTTCTCGTTCGGCGGCATCGGTGCCACGCCGGACGACCACACCCGTGCCTGTGCGGGCCGCGCCGTGGGGCGCGCACTGGCGCTGCATCCGCAGGCTCGGGAGCTGATCTTGCAGCGTAGCCAGGAGATGGCTGAGGAGGCCGGGCAGGACTTTGATCCGTCCGCACCTGACAGCCTGCGTCGTCTGCAGATGGGCTTTTTCCCGGAAGGCGCGACCATCATTCCCAACCCCTACAACCGGATCCCGGGCTTTTCTCTGGAGGGCCGTGTGCACTTTCTGCCGGGTTTCCCGGTGATGGCCTGGCCCATGATGGCCTGGGCACTGGACCATCTGCACCGTGATCTACAAGGCCGATCGCAGACCCGTGAGAAGGCCGTCGTGGTGTACGGTGCCATCGAGTCCCTGTTGACGCCCTTGATGATTTCGATCGAGGACCGCTTTGCGCCCGTCAAGGTGTTCAGCCTGCCCAGCGTCGACCACCCTGTGCATGGTCGCCACATCGAACTGGGGGTGAAAGGGCCACCCGAACTGGTGGAGGCCGCCTTCGACGCCTTGCAACAAGGCCTGATCCAGTTTGGTGCGGAGACAGGCCCCATAACGGTGCGTTGATGTCACGGCACCATGCGGCGCACCGTTATGGTGCACTGCGGTGAGGCCTATGAAATCGGTGTGGTCAAAGAGGGCAGCGCCTTGTACAGTCGACCCCTGTTTCAGTGCGCAGGCGCCCGGTGGTGGCGCGTGATCGCCCGTGCGGTGTCCAACATGATCGGCAGTGTGTGACCTCGGTGGGCACGCTTTCTGCTAGTAAACTGGGCGCTGTTTCCGGATCTCTTGAAACAGCTTCAAATTTCTCGCTTTTACATTCAGCCTCTGGCTAGGAGCATCTGATGGCCAACAAGACCGTCGCCGACGTGATGAAGATGGTGAAGGACAACGAAGTCAAGTTCGTTGACTTCCGTTTTACCGACACCCGCGGCAAAGAGCACCACACCACGGTGCCCGTTTCTCACTTTGACGAAGACAAGTTCGAATCGGGTCACGCCTTTGACGGTTCGTCGATCGCCGGTTGGAAGGGCATCGAAGCCTCCGACATGCTGCTGATGCCGGACCCCAACACGGCCAACATCGACCCCTTCTTTGAAGAGCCGACCCTGCTGCTGACCTGCGACGTCATCGACCCGCATGACGGCAAGCCTTACGAGCGCGATCCTCGCTCGCTGGCCAAGCGCGCTGAAGCCTATCTGAAGGCTTCGGGCCTGGGCGACACCGCTTTCTTCGGTCCGGAACCCGAATTCTTCGTGTTCGACTCGATCCGCTGGGGCAATGAAATGTCCGGCAGCTTCTTCAAGATCGAATCGGAAGAGGGCGCCTGGAACACCGGTACGTCCTACGAGCATGGCAACAACGGCTACCGTCCCACCGTCAAGGGTGGCTACTTCCCCGTGCCTCCCGTTGACTCCGGTCACGACATGCGCTCGGAAATGTGTCTGATCCTGGAAAGCCTGGGCATTCCCGTTGAAGTGCACCACCACGAAGTGGCCAACGCCGGTCAGATGGAAATCGGCACCCGCTTCAGCACCCTGACCGAACGCGCTGACTGGCTGCAACTGCAGAAGTACGTGATCGTGAACGTGGCCAATGCCTACGGCAAGACCGCCACCTTCATGCCCAAGCCCATCGTTGGTGACAACGGTTCCGGCATGCACGTTCACCAGTCCATCTGGAAGGACGGCAAGAACCTGTTCGCTGGCGACGGCTATGCGGGTCTGAGCGAATTCGCCCTGTACTACATCGGCGGCATCATCAAGCACGCCCGTGCACTGAACGCCATCACCAACCCGGGTACGAACTCGTACAAGCGTCTGGTGCCTGGCTTCGAAGCTCCGGTGAAGCTGGCTTACTCGGCCAAGAACCGTTCGGCTTCGATCCGTATTCCTTACGTCGCCAACCCGAAGGGTCGCCGTATCGAAGCGCGTTTCCCCGATCCTTCTGCCAACCCGTATCTGGCCTTCGCGGCCCTGATGATGGCCGGTCTGGACGGCGTGGAAAACAAGATCCATCCGGGCGAAGCCGCCACGAAGGATCTGTACCATCTGCCGCCCGAAGAGGACGCACTGGTGCCGACCGTCTGCCACAGCCTGGATCAGGCTCTGGAATACCTGGACAAGGACCGCGCGTTCCTGACCAAGGGTGGCGTGTTCACCAATGAGTACATCGACGCCTACATTGACCTGAAGATGCAGGAAGTCACTCGTTTCCGTATGGCCACCCATCCGGTTGAGTTCGACATGTACTACAGCCTGTGATCTTTCGGGACCAGGACTAGGATTGACATCCCGATACAAAGGGCGGCGCGAGTCGCCCTTTTTTCTTGGCCTCGGCGGCCGCGCAGGCGGAACCGCTGGGGCATACTGGGATCGCACCTCAGGCTTAGTACTACCGAATCAGGACATGAAGCACTTCACCTTGTCACCTTGCCTCGCTTTTTCACGGCTGTGGCGTCCGTTCGCCTGCCTGACATTGGTGCTGGCGCCGGCAGGGGGCGTGTACGCCGAGGTCTACCGTTGCCCAGGGAATTTGTACACCGATGCGCTGTCGCCGAAAGAGGCCGCAGCCAAGGGCTGCAAGACGCTGGACGGCGCACCGATCACGGTGATTCAGTCTGCCACCCCGCGGGCGGCATCGAATGCCAATCGCAGCGCAGGCAGCTCGGCCGCGAGCGGCTCGCCTGAGAACAAGGTGGCGTCCGAAGAGCAGAAGGCCCGTGACACCGATGCCCGCCGCATCCTGGAGGCCGAGCTTCGCAAGGAAGAGGCGGCTCTGGAGGCCTTGAAGAAGGACTACAACAACGGCCAGCCCGAGCGTCGTGGTGACGAGCGCAACTATCAAAAGTATCTGGACCGCGTCAATGAAATGAAGGCTTCCTTGACGCGCAAGGAAGCAGACGTGGCCTCTTTGCGGCGCGAACTGAGCAAGTTCGGCGGCGCGAAGTAACGCATCCATTGGAACCCCGGGATGGAGAGATCCCCGAGAACGAGCGACACTCAGTGGCAGGAGCTGACGCAACACAGCCTGCCGCCCCACCTGGAAACCCTGGACCACTTGGCCACCATGGTGTCGGTGGTGACGCCAGATGGGCTGTGCCTGTATGCCAACACGGCTTTCGAGGAAGCCCTGGGTTTGTCTCGGCGTGCCATGCTGGGCATGTCGATTTTTGACTGGCTGGTGGATGCGAGCGTGCTGCGTGACATCGTGGCCGCCGTGGCGCGCAATGATTACGCAACCAGTCGCCTGAACGCTGAATTGAAGCGTCACCTGCATCTGCAGGTGGGCGAGGTCATGTCGGTGCAGGTGATTGCCACGCGCCTGGAGCATGGCGACCTGGTGCTGGTCGAGCTGGTTGAAGCGGAGCAGCAGACGCGTCAGGAGCGGGAAGAGCGCGTGCTCGATCAGGCGAAGGCCAACAAGGAGCTGATCCGCAACCTGGCCCACGAGATCAAGAACCCGCTGGGCGGGATCCGGGGTGCGGCGCAGTTGCTGCAAATGGAGCTGGAGTCGCGCTCGCTGACCGAGTACACCCAGGTGATCATCCACGAAGCCGACCGGCTGCAGTTGTTGGTGGATCGGTTGCTGGCGCCGCACCGGCGTCCGCATGTGGTGGGGGATGTGAACATCCACGAGGTGTGTGAGCGGGTGCGTTCGCTGATTCTGGCGGAGTTCCCCAGGGGCTTGCGCGTCTGGCGTGACTACGACACGTCCTTGCCCGAGTTTCGGGGCGACCGCGAACAGCTGATCCAGACGGTGTTGAACATTGCGCACAACGCGGCGCAGGCGCTCATCGAGCGGGTGGCGGCGGGCGATGCCTTGTTGACGCTGCGCACGCGGGTGGCGCGGCGGGTGACGATCAACCGCCAGTTGCACCGCCTGGCACTGGTCTTGCATATCGAAGACAACGGCCCGGGGATTCCGGAGTCCATCCGTGATCGCATTTTTTACCCGCTGGTGTCGGGGCGTGACGGGGGCTCTGGCCTGGGTCTGACTCTGGCTCAGACCTTCGTTCAACAGCATCAAGGCACCATCGAATGTGAAAGCGAGCCCGGACGCACGGTATTCAAGATCCTGATACCGCTGCCCTGAAGTCCGGTCTGGCGTCGCATGCGGTTCGGGATGCCCTAACCAGTCAGCAGCATGAAACCTATCTGGATCGTTGACGACGACCAATCCATCCGCTTTGTGCTTGAGAAGGCACTGGCGCGCGAGGAACTTCCCGTGCGAAGTTTCACCAACCCCCGCGACGTGCTCATCGCGCTGGACGATGACGAACCGCAGGTGCTGGTGTCGGACATCCGCATGCCCGGGGGCTCCGGCATTGACCTGCTGAGCAAGGTCAAGGAGCGTTTGCCAGGGCTGCCCGTCATCATCATGACGGCCTACTCTGATCTGGACAGCGCCGTGTCGGCCTTCCAGGGCGGGGCGTTCGAGTACCTGCCCAAGCCGTTCGACCTGCCCAAGGCGATCGAGCTGATTCGCCGCGCGGTGGACGAGAGCGTGCGGGAGGAAGTGATCGATGAGCGCGTGACGCAGATGCCCGAGATGCTGGGGCAGGCGCCGGCGATGCAGGATGTGTTCCGCGCCATTGGCCGGCTGAGCCAGAGCAATGTGACGGTGATGATCACCGGCGAGTCGGGCTCGGGTAAGGAGTTGGTGGCGCGGGCGCTGCACAAGCACAGTCCACGGGGCAATGGTCCCTTCGTAGCGATCAACACCGCCGCCATACCGAAAGATTTGCTGGAGTCGGAACTGTTCGGCCACGAGCGTGGTGCCTTCACGGGTGCGCAAACGATGCGCCGCGGGCGTTTCGAACAGGCCGATGGGGGCACGCTGTTCCTGGACGAAATCGGCGACATGCCGTTTGACCTGCAGACCCGCTTGCTGCGGGTGCTGAGCGACGGGCAGTTCTACCGCGTGGGGGGGCACCACCCGATCAAGAGCAATGTGCGCGTGATCGCGGCCACGCACCAGAACCTGGAAGAGCGGGTGCGCCAGGGCGTGTTCCGCGAGGACTTGTTCCATCGCCTGAACGTGATCCGCCTGCGTCTGCCGGCGCTGCGGGAGCGTCGCGAAGACATTCCGACGCTGACGCGCTTCTTCCTGCAAAAGAGCGCGAAGGACCTGGGTGTGGAAGCGAAGCGGATTTCCGAGGCAGCGCTGGCGCGCTTGGCGGTGTTCGATTTCCCCGGCAATGTGCGCCAACTGGAAAACGTTTGCCACTGGCTGACGGTGATGGCGCCGGCGCAGGTGATCGAGAGCAAGGATTTGCCCCCCGAGTTGCTGAATGGTGCGTCTGACCCGCTGGCGCCTTTGGCGCCGCTGAATGCCATGCCCTCGGGCTTGTCGAGCCCGGTGGTTGCCGAGCTGGGGGGGGCAGGGGTGCCGGTGTCTCTGGATGAGGCCTTGTCGGGCGCCGCTGGGGCATCCATCGGCGCGTTCAATGGTGGTGCGCACGATGCCGTGCCGCCTGCGTCGCTGACCGAGGTGCTGGGGGTGTCGGCCACGCCAACGTGGTTGCGTGATCTGGAGCGGGATGCCCGCCAGCGCCTGGAAGTGGGGCAGCCGGATGTGTGGGATGCGCTGACCCGTCAGTTCGAGGCCTGCATGATCCACACGGCCCTGGAGCTGACCCGTGGTCGCCGCATCGAGGCGGCGCAGAAGCTGGGCATCGGGCGCAACACCATCACCCGAAAGATCCAGGAACTGGGCATGGATGAGTGAGAGGCGGGCAGCACTGCCTGTCTGCCTCGGCTACAGTGAGGGCATGGTGCAGTGTCAGGAGATGCTGCGCGTCTGTTCTTGCGATCCGAGGTTCACTATGAAGCAAATGATGTCGATGGCCGCCAAGGCCCTCTCTGTGGTGTCGCTGTGTGTGTTGGCAGCCTGTTCCACCACGAGTCCGGATGTGATCAAGCCCGGCGATGCCCAGCGCCTGTCTCAGGTGGCCGACGGGGTGGTGCTTAATGTGCGCCCGGTGGTGGTCGAGGGCAGCCAGAGTGGCATTGGCGGCGGCAGCGGTGCCGTGATCGGTGGCATTGCCGGGGCCGGCTCGACCAGCAATTCCCGGGGCTCGGCCATGGCTGGCGTGGCGGGTGCCGTTGTGGGTGCCGTGGTGGGCCACGCGGTGGAGCGTTTTGGCACCCGCGAAAGTGCGGTGGAAATCCTGCTGCAGTTGTCGAGCGGTGAACGCCGTGCCATCGTGCAGGCTGAAGGCAATGAAGCCTTCAAGCCCGGTGACGCCGTGATTCTGGTGACGACCGGCGGCAAGACGCGCGTGATGCTGGCGCCGAAGGTCAACGCGCCGCGTTGAAGTTGAGCCCTCTGCCTCTGGTCCTCGGGCCGGAGGCTCAGTTCTGCATGCTGCTGACGGTGCTGCGGAAACGCTTGAGGGCGGCCACGAAGAAGGTGGCCCCGATCAGGCCGATGGCGGCAAACTGCGGCCACACGATGCTCAGATCGGCCCCTCGGTAGAGGATGGCCTGGGCAAAGCTGACGAAATGCGTGGTGGGAGCGCCCATCATCAGGTAGCGCACCAGGTCGGGCATGCTTTCGCGGGGCGTCATGCCGCCTGAGAGGATCTGCAGGGGCAGCAGCACCAGGATCATCAGCAGGCCCATTTGCGGCATGGAGCGCGCCACGGTGCCCAGGTAGATGCCCATCGAGGTGGTGGCAAACAGGTGCAGGGCGCAGCCGGTGAGGAACAGGCCGATGGAGCCGCTCACTGGCATTTGCAGGGCATCTCGCAGCACAAATTGCAGGGCCAGCGCGGTCGCCAGCAAGACCACCGCCCCCATGGCCCAGACCTTGGCCAGCATGATTTCCGACGGCTTGACGGGCAGCACCAGGAGGTGCTCGATGGTGCCGTGCTCGCGCTCGCGGATCAGGGCGGCGCCGGTCAGCACGATGGAGAGCATGGTGACGTTGTTGATCAGCTCCATCACGCCCATGAACCAGGTGTTGTCGAGCGCCGGGTTGAAGCGGTTGCGGATGGCCAGGTCCACGACCGGTGTGCTCACCACGCGGTCACCGGCCAGGTACTCGGCCACCTCGCCCAAGGCAATGCTCTGGATGTAGCTGGCGCCCAGGAAAGCCTGGCTCATCTGGGTGGCGTCCACGTTGAGCTGGATGCTGGGCTGCTTGCCCGCCAGCACATTGCTTTGGAAGTCCGGCGGGATGTCCATCACGAAGGTGAAGCGCCCGGCGTCCATGCCCGCGTCCATGTCACGCAGGCCGATGGCCGTGGGTTTCATGAAGGTGGGCGGGTAGAAGGCGTTGACGATGCGCTGCGACAGCGGGGACTGGTCTTCGTCCACCACGGCAATGGCGGCGCGGTGCAGCCGGTCTGGGGCGGCTTTGGCGGCGGTGTAGAGCGCGCCCGAGAAGGCCCAGATGACGAAGAGCAGCAGCAGGCGGTCGCGCCACAGGCTGCGCAGTTCCTTGAGCCCGAGTTGCCAGATGTGGCCGAGGGAGGTGAGCAGGCTGTTCATGTGTCCTGCTTCTTCAAGAGGAGGACGCTGGCCAGGGTCAGCACCGGGATGATGACCAGCAGCGGGATGAAGTAGGTCCAGAGGTCGGTCAGACCCAGGGCCTTGGAGTAGGTGCCGCGGCTGATGATGAGGAAGGGGCCAGTGGGGTAGATTTTGCCGAGCAGGGCGCCCATGCCTTCGAGGGACGAGACCGGGTTGATCAGGCCGGAGAACTGGATGGCCGGCAGCATGGTTGCCAGCGCAGTGCCAAAGATGGCCGCGATCTGGCTGCCGGTGAAGGTGGACATCAGCAGGCCAAAACCGGTGGAGGCGGTGACGTAGAGCACCGCGCCGATGAACAGGGTGAGGAAGCTGCCCTTGAGCGGCACGCCAAAGCCCCAGATGGCCATGGCGGTCATCAGCAGGAAGCTCAGCATGGCGGTGCCGATGTAGGGCAGTTGCTTGCCAAGCAGGAATTCGAGCTTGGTGACCGGGGTGACGTAGAGGTTGGTGATGGAGCCCAGCTCCTTTTCACGCACCACGCCCAGGGCCGTCAGCATGGCCGGGATGAACATCAGCAGGATGGGGATGACGGCCGGCACCATGGCAAACAGGCTCTTGACGTCAGGGTTGTAGCGGTAGCGGACCTCGAGCGAGGCGGGAGAGGCGACCTTGATGCCGTGCAGGGCAAGTTGCTCGCTCAGGTAGGTGGCGTGCAGGCCCTGGACGTAGCCCGACACCGTTTCGGCGCGCTGGGGCATGGCGCCATCGACCCAGACGCCGATGGTGGTGGTGCGGCCGCGTTGCAGGTCGGCGGAGAAGTTGGGCGGGATTTCGATGGCCAGGCTCAGCTCGCCGCTGCGCATGCGCCGGTCGAGTTCGGCGTCGCTTTGCAGGGGTGCCTCTTCCAGGAAGTAGGGCGAGCCGGAGAGGTTGAGCACGTAGTCACGGCTGAGGGCGGTCTGGTCGCGGTCGAGCACGGCAAAGCGCAGGTCCTGCACGTCCAGGCTGATGCCGTAACCCATGATGATCATCAGCAGGGCTGAGCCGATCAGGGCCAGGGTGAGGCGGATGCGGTCGCGTTGCAGTTCCAGCGACTCGCGGTGTGCGTAGCTCAGCAGGCGGGCCAGGCTGAAGCGAGGCGGGCGGCGGTGTGTGGGCTGGGGAGACGGGGCCGGCGCAGGGGGCGCTGTGGGGGGCGGGATGGCAGCCGAGGCGCGGTCCTGTGCTGCCTGGGCTTGCTCCAGCAACTCGATGAAGGTGTCTTCCAGCTTGTCGTGGCCATGGCGCTGCATCAACTCGGCCGGTGTGCCGCTGTCGAGCACGCGCCCGGCGTGCATCAGCGAGATGCGGTCGCAGCGCTGGGCCTCGTTCATGAAGTGGGTGGAGATGAACAGCGTCACGCCATCCTGGCGCGAGAGCTGGAGCATCAATTCCCAGAATTGATCGCGTGCGATGGGGTCGACGCCCGAAGTGGGTTCGTCGAGGATGAGCATGTCCGGCTCGTGCACCACGGCCACCGCCAGTGACAGGCGTTGGCGCACGCCCAGAGGCAGCTTCTCAGGCAGTTCGTCAGCGACGTCGTGCAGCTCGAAGCGGGTCATCATCTCAGCGATGCGCGCGTCGCGTTGCGCGGCGGGCACCTGGAAGATGCGCGCGTGCAGGTCGAGGTTCTGGCGCACGGTCAGCTCGCCGTACAGCGAGAAGGCCTGCGACATGTAGCCCACGCGGCGGCGCACGGACAGGTCGTGGGCGTTGACGGACTGGCCGAACAGCTCGGCATGGCCTTCGCTGGGTGGCAGCAGGCCGGTGAGCATCTTCATGGTCGTGGTCTTGCCACAACCGTTGGAGCCCAGGAAGCCGAAGATCTCGCCACGGCGGATGCTCAAGTTGACCCGGTCGACCGCCGTGAAGTCGCCAAAGCGACAGGTGAGGTCGTGGGCCTCGATGGCGATCTCACCATCGGCACTGGAGCGGGGCGGCACGACCAGTTCGCGGTGGCCTTCACGGCGTTGTGCGGGCAGCAGGGCGATGAAGGCCGCCTCCAAGGTGTCGCGCAGGGTGCGCTGGCGCAGCTCGGCCGGGGTGCCGGTGGCGAGCACGCGTCCCGAGTCCATGGCGATCAGATGGTCGAAGCGTTCGGCCTCTTCCATGTAGGCGGTGGCCACCAGCACGCTCATGCCGGGGCGGCGGGCGTGGATGCGGTCGATCAGCTCCCAGAACTGGCGGCGCGACAGCGGGTCGACGCCGGTGGTGGGCTCGTCGAGGATCAGCAGATCGGGGTCGTGGATGAGGGCGCAGCACAGGCCGAGCTTTTGCTTCATGCCGCCAGAGAGCTTGCCAGCGGGGCGGTCTGCAAAGGGGGCCAGACCCGTGGCAGACAGCAGGTCAGCCATGCGGGCTTGACGCTCGGCGGGGGCGTGGCCGAACAGGCGGCCGAAGAAGTCAACGTTCTCGGCCACCGAGAGGGTGGCGTAGAGGTTCTTGCCCAGGCCCTGGGGCATGTAGGCGATGCGGGGGCACACGTCGCGGCGGTGCGCGGCCTGCGCCATGTCGCCCTCCAGCACTTCGACCTGACCGGTCTGGATGCGCTTGGCCCCGGCCAGCAGGGCCAGCAGGGTGGACTTGCCCACGCCGTCCGGCCCAATGAGGCCGACCATGCACCCGGCCGGGATGCTCAGCGTGACATCGTCGAGGGCCGTGATCCGCTTGTAGCGGTGGGTGAGGGCCTGAACGCGGGCAACGGGCCGATTCATGGGGGCATTCACGGTGCCGAAGCGGGTTCGGCCGGCAGTTTCACGTCCAGTTGTGCCGGCCAGGCCTCATTGGCTTGGATGCGCACATACGCCATGCCGGGCATGCCGGTCTTGACCTGGTCGGTGTAGCGCGCCAGCAGGCTGGGGTCGATGTGCGCGCGCACCTTGAACATCAGTTTCTGGCGCTCGACCGTGGTCTCGACCGTCTTGGGCGTGAACTGGGCGACGCTGGCCACAAACGTCACCTTGGCCGGGACCACATACTGCGGTGCGGCGTCCAGTACCAGGCGGGCCTCGCTGCCGATGGCCACGCGGCCGGCCGCGGTTTCGGGCAGGAAGAAGGTCATGTAGACGTCACTCAGGTCGACCATCGACAGCACGCGCCCCCCGCCGCCGAGTACCTCGCCCTCCTGGGCGGCGCGCACCTGGATGCGCCCATCGCGCGGCGCCTTCAAGGTGGCGTCGTTGAGATCGGCCTGGATGCGATTGACGCTGGCCTGCGCGGTCTCGATGGCCGATTGCGCCTCGGTACGCTGGGATTCGGTGGTGGTGATGGCGGTGCGGGCTTCGGCCACCTGCGAGCGGGCAGCGCTCAGGGCCGCTCGGGCGCCTTGCAACTGCGCGGTGGCTTCGTCGAGCTTTTGTGGGGGCAAGAAACCCTGCTGAACCAGCTCCTTGGCCCGCTGCCATTCCTTGGTGACCAGGGCCAACTGGGCCTCGCGCTGGGCGACTTGCGCGGACGCGGTGGTCACGGCCTGCTGGCGCTGGGCCAGCAAGGCATCGGCGGTGGCGCTGGCTTGCTGGGCCTGTCGGACCTGAGCCTGGGCGCGGGCCAGGTCGGCTTCCAGCAACGCGGTGTCCATGACGGCCAAGGTCTGGCCGGCCTTCACGTTGTCACCCTCGCGCACCAGCACCTGCTTGACCCGGCCACCGGACTTGGTGGCGATGTCGGTGTCGGTGGCCTCCAGGCGGCCATTGCCGCTGGCAATGCTGGGAGGTAAACCTTGTGGCTTGAGGCGTTGCCAGGCCAACACGCCGCCTGCCACGACCAGGGCCACAGCGCCCCACATGAGCACATACCGGAGCTTGGTGCGGGAGGGAGGCGTGAGTTCGGACATGGTGTCAGGGTTCATCAGGATGCTGTCTTTTTAACATGCGTGTCAGGGGATTCTGGCCCGATCGGGTGCCTTCGGGAACCTTTCTGCCCTCGCTCTACACTCATCCGGTGCGCGAGCCGATGGACGGGCTCGCCTTTGCCCTGAATCCTGTGTTCACCTCGACCCTTCCTACCCCATGCGCATGCCGACACGATTGAAACTCACCTTCTTGAGTCTTCTGGTGGCCTCGACCCTGGTGCCTGCCACCCATGCCGCCACCCCCACGAGCAGCCAGGCCAGTGTGCGGGTGACCAAGTCCGCGCTTCAGCAGGTCACCAGCGTGGAGGGCATCACCGAATACCGGCTGCCCAACGGGCTGCAGGTGCTGCTGATCCCCGATGACACCAAGCCCACCACCACGGTCAATGTCACCTACCGGGTGGGGTCGCGTCATGAGGGCTACGGAGAAACCGGCATGGCCCATCTGCTGGAGCACCTGATCTTCAAGGGCAGCCCGCGCCATCCCCAGGTCTGGTCCGAGTTCAACAAGCGGGGCTTCAGCGCCAATGGCAGCACCTGGTACGACCGTACCAACTACTTCGCCAGTTTTGCGGCCAACGACGACAACCTGAAGTGGTACCTGAACTGGCAGGCCGATGCGATGGTCAACAGCTTCATTGCGCGTAAGGACCTCGACAGCGAGATGACCGTGGTGCGCAATGAGATGGAGATGGGCGAGAACAACCCCGGGCGCATCCTGCTGGAAAAAACGCTCGCCTCCATGTACCAGTGGCACAACTACGGCAAGTCCACGATTGGCGCGCGCACCGACGTTGAAGGCGTGGACATCCGTAACCTGAAGGCGTTTTACCAGCGCTTCTACCAGCCGGACAACGCCACGCTGATCGTCTCGGGCAAGTTCGATGCCGCCAAGGTGCTGAGCTGGGTGCAGCAGTCCTTCGGGGTCATTCCCAAGCCACAACGGGTGCTGCCGCCCCTCTATACCCTTGACCCCGTGCAAGATGGCGAGCGCAGCGTGACCGTACGCCGCGTGGGCGGGGTGCCCATGCTGTTTGCCGGCTACCACGTCGTGCCCGGCTCGCATCCCGACTTCGCCGCCGTGGAGTTGCTCTCCATCATCCTGGGGGACACGCCCTCGGGCCGCCTGCACCGTCGCCTGACCGAGCAACAACTGGCGGCCTCGGTGTTTGGCTTCTCGCAGGCACTGGCCGACCCGGGGCACATCGTGCTGGGTGCGCAACTGGCCAACGAGCAAGATCCGGCCAAGGCCGCGCAGGCCATGCTCGCCGAAATCGAGGACGTGGCCCGCCAGCCCATCACCGACACCGAACTGGCGCGCGCCAAGTCCAAATGGCTCAACAGCTGGGATCAGGGCTTTGCCGATCCGCAGCACGTCGGGGTGGCCCTGTCCGAGGCCGTTGCCCAGGGAGACTGGCGCCTGTTTTTTCTGACCCGTGATCGCATCCAGGCGATCACGCTGGCCGACGTGCAACGGGTGGCCACGCAAACCTTCCTGCCGTCCAATCGCACGCTGGGCCAGTACGTGCCCACGACCGCCCCGCAGCGTGCGCCGCAACCCACCCGCGTGGATGTGGCGGCCGCCTTGAAGGATTTCAAAGGGCAGGCGGCAGCCGCGGCGGCGGAGGCCTTCGATGCCAGTCCGGCCAACATCGATGCCCGCACGCAGCGCCTGACCCTGCCTTCGGGCATGCAGGTGGCGTTGCTGCCCAAGTCCACGCGGGGCCAAGCGGTCAAGGTGTCCATGACCCTGCGTTTTGGCGATGAGAAGTCTCTCGCCAACTGGGGTGAGGCGCCTGCCGCCTTGGCGGCGTTGCTCGACAAGGGCACGCGAGAGCTGAGCCGTCAGCAGGTGCAAGACCGCCTGGACGCGCTGCAGGCCGAGCTGGCGTTCGCCGGTGCGCCGGGCCAGATCTCGGTGCAACTCTCAACCCGGCGCGATAAGCTGCCGCAGACGATTGCCTTGCTGGCCGAGATGCTGCGTCATCCGGCTTTGCCGGCCGAGGCGCTGGAGGAGGTGCGCCGTCAGGCCTTGTCCGACCTGGATGCGCAGCGCAAGGAGCCCGAGGCCCTGCTCGATGAAGCCCTGGCGCGCCACGGCAACCCCTACGCCCGTGGCGATGTGCGCTATGCGCCCACGTTCGACGAAACCGAGGCGGACTGGAAGTCCCTGCAACTCGACCGCGTCAAGGCCTATTACCAGCAGTTCCTGGGCGCCAGTCATGCGCAGTTTGCCGCGGTCGGCGATCTGGATGTGGAGGCGACCGTTTCAGCGCTGCGGGCCGCTTTTGGGGAGTGGAGCAGCCCGGCGCCCTATGCACGCGTGCCCGAGCCTTTCCGCACCGTGGCACCCACCACCTTGCAACTGGCCACGCCCGATCGGCAAAATGCCTCGATGGCGGTCAGCTTGCCGCTGCCTCTGAGCGATACGCACCCTGATTACCCAGCGCTCATGCTGGCAAACCACCTGCTCGGCGGCGGGGGGGATTCCCGGCTGTGGAACCGCATTCGCGAAAAAGACGGCTTGTCATATAGCGTTTACAGTTCCATACAGTGGAATGCTGAGGAGCCGCATTCTCATTGGATGGCGGCGGCCAATTTTGCCCCGCAAAATCGGGACAAGGTGCTTTCGGCCTTCCGTGACGAGATCGACCGGGCGTGCAAGGAAGGTTTTTCGCAGGCGGAATTCGAGGCGGGCAAGCGCGGGCTCTTGAATTTCCGACGCTTGAGTCGTGCGCAAGATGCGCGACTGGCAGCTGGCTGGGCCAGCAATCTGCATCTCCAGCGCACGTTTGCGATTTCGGCCGAAGTGGATCGGGCCTTGGATCAGCTCACCTTGGATCAGGTGAATGCCGCGTTGCGCCGCCACATTCAGCCCGGGCAATTCGTCCTGGGCGTGGCCGGGGATTTCAAGACACCTTGAACCGGAGGTGGCCGGCGCCGCTGCATCAGTGGCGTCGGCATGAAAAAAGCCGATGCAAGGGCATCGGCTTTATGTGCGGCGGGAGGCCGCCTGCCATCAGAGGGCAATATCAGATGGTGAAGTCTTCCAGCTTCTTGCCCGAGGCGATGGCGGCTTGAATCCACTTGGGTTGCAGACCGCGACCGGTCCAGGTTTCACCCGTGGCGTTGTTGCGGTACTTCGGAGCCACCTTGCGGCCAGCGCTGCTGCTGGGCGTGCCTGCCACCTTGCCGCCGGCCTTCAGGCCCAGGTCAGCCACCGTCAGGCCGTGTTCAGACAGCAAGGACTTGATCTGAGCGATCACGCCTGCGCGTTCAGCACGACGAGCTTCTTGCAGCGCCTTTTCCAGTTCGGCGGTTTGCTTTTCGAGGGCGGCTTTTTGGGCGAGGAGGTCTTGGTAGTTGCTCATGTACGATCCTTTGATGCGCTGTTGCCAGGGCTTGAATACTTATTGGGAGGGTGAGACGCGGGCCAACAACATGCTGATCTGCGTCATCTAATGAATATTGTAAACCCAAAAATAAATACTTTGCAATTGCACCAGATTTCAAAACAACTTATCCGCGACCTTGATGGGGTTACCTGCGCCTTCGTTTTCAACTGTTTACATGAAGTTTTGTGAAGGGGCCTGAGCTGAAGCATTACGGATTGCCACGCGGCAGTACCGGGGCTTGGCTTACGGCCTGCCCCAGTTCAATGACCGCCAGTGCGTAATAACTGGACTGGTTGTAACGTGTGATGGCGTAGAAATTCTGGGTGCCGGCAATCAGCGTGGGCGCCTGGTCGCCATTTTCCAGCAGCACCAGCGCCAAGGGGCCTGCTTGCTGTGTGGCGACTTCGGGCAAGACGGCCCCCAGTGCGCGCATCTCGTCGGCAGAGAAACTCGGGAGAATATCGGGCGCCAGCAGTTTGGCGCGGGCCGCTTCGTCTGTGGGGGGCGTCACGGCAAAGTGCGTGGGCTGCCCGGTACGCCAGCCGTGTTCGGCCAGGTAATGAGCCACGCTGCCGATCGCGTCCACCGGGCTGCGTTGCAGATCGACCTGACCATTGCCATCGAAGTCCACCCCCCAGCGGCGGATGGAGCTGGGCATGAATTGCGGCCAGCCGATGGCCCCGGCGTAGGAGCCCAGCACTGCATCGGGCGACAGTTGCTGTTCCACGCAGAGTTTCAGAAATGCGCCCAGCTCCTTCTTGAAAAAGGGACTGCGGTCACTGCGGCCGCTTGGAAAGTCGAGCGACAAGGTGGTGAGTACATCCAGCACGCGGAAATTGCCTGTGTTGCGGCCATAGATGGTTTCCACGCCAATCACCCCGGCGATGATTTCGGCCGGCACCCCGTATTGCGCCTCGGCGCGCTTCAAATCACCTTGGTACTGTTGCCAAAAGGCCATGCCTGCCCGAATGCGGATGGGCTCAACGAAACGGGAGCGGTAGACGCCCCAGTTCTTGGCCGTGCCGCGCGGCGCCGGCATCATCAGGCGAGCGGCCTGGCTTTTGTAGCGGGCCGCCGACAGGGCTGACCAGACCCAGGCTTCGTCCAGCTCTTGAGCTTGGGCAATGTCGCGGGCGAGGGCGCGTGCATCGGCGCGCTCACTGTAGCTGTCCGCATCGCCCGGGGTGGTCAGCACCTGAGGGGCGATCACCGGGTTGGGGATGGCCTGGATCTGGGCGCTGGGCCCTGAGGCGGCGGGGCTGACGGCGGACGGTGTCGCAGCAGGCGTTGCGACCGTCTTCAGCGTCTCCGTGGGGGGCAGGGGCGTGCTGCAGGCACAGAGCAGGGCTGCACTCAGGCTGATCCATCCGCAGCGTGAGGGGAGGGCGAGGTGATGGTGAAAGGGCTTCATGGGCGTGGGGCAGAAAGAGGGAGGCCAGAGCGGGGTGTCATGGCACCGAGGGTGGGGCCATGCGCGAGCGGCGGTGCGCGCCGACGCGTTGGCGAAGCTGTTTGACCAGGCCTTGTGCTTGGCGCAGGGGGGCGGGCGCCTGCGTGTCAGGCCGGGCATAGCGCAAGGCATCCAGGGCTGTGAGTTGCGCAAGCAGGAAGCTGTGCAGATCGGCGGGGAGGCGCTCGGGGGGAAGGGTGCGCAGGCGCTGCGCCCAGGCCAGCGCTGGGGCGGGCGCCGGGCAGTCCTGCGGGGGCGCCACCCCCAGCGTCGTGAGGCTGCGGTGCAGTTGCCACATGGTTCGCTCCCAAGGACTGTGGACGGTGCGGGGGCGTTGCCACCACAGCCAGGCCAGGCCGCCCAAGCTCACCCCTGCGAAAATGATGGCGCAGATGCGCAGCAGGTCGGCCCAATTGTGCGCATCCACGCCCCAGTTCTGCAGCAGGCTGAGCTGTTGCTCGCGTGCGTACTGCAGCACCCACACGTTCCAACGGTGGTTGCCAGCATCGATGTAAGCGCGCCAGGTGCGCCACCATTGCCCCTGGCCCTCGCCCAGCACACCTGCGAGGCCGCCTTGGGCCAGTCGTTGAGCGCTGCTGCGCTCGATGCGTTCGGGCGCCACGGCAGCCGTGGGATCGACGCGGATCCAGCCTTCGCCCGCTTGCCAGAACTCGGCCCAGGCATGGGCATCGCTGTTGCGGACCACGTACAGGCCATCGACCACATTCAGCTCGGCGCCCTGAAAGCCCGTCACCACGCGGGCTGGAATGCCCATGCCGCGCATCACCACCACGTAGGCGGTGGCGAAATGTTCGCAAAAACCAGTACGGCGATCGAGCCAGAAGCGGTCAATCAGATGAGGCTCGGGGCGCCCATCTGCGGCCGGTGCGTCGTCTTCCGGAGCGAGGGTGTAGACAAATTTTTCGGTGCGAATGTGCTGGAGCAGGGCTTGAGACACCGTGCGGGCATCGGCCTGGGCCAGTTCCGGGCGGGCGCGCTGGGTCCGGGCCCAGGTCAGGGTGCGCGGGTTGAAGCCTTGCGGCAGTTGCAGGTAAGGGGTCTGGCGCGTGAATCCTTCGACCGAGGTGTCGCGGGCGCCGAGCCAGGCCTGGGCGCTGACTTGGATGCGGTCGGCCACTGGCCGCGCGGTCTGCCAGTCCAGGCCCCAGCGACGCATCTCGGGTTGGGTCAGCGGGGGCGTGGGGCCGGCGGCCAGCGTGCCATCCAGCAGCGGCAAGGAGCGCAAGCGGGTGGGCTCCAGCGTCACCTGGTAGCTCAGCGTGCGGCCTTGCGCCTGGATGACGGGCTCTGCATCGGTTTGGGCCTGCTGGCGAAATGGTGTGGCGCGTGCCGACCAAGTCTGGCCGTCAAACCAGGTCAGCACCGGGCCACGGAAATAGAGCTGGTTGGGCCGTGGCGCTGCCCCGTCGAAGCGCACGCGCATGGCGATGGTGTCGTCCAGCGCCAACTCGGACACATGCCCCAGCTTCAGCCTGTCGGAAAGGCCGGTCTTGCTGCCTGCGTCGGAAGGCAGGCTCCACAGCGGCCCCAGTCTGGGGAAGAACACATACAGGGCCAACATCAGGGGCAGGCCCCACAGCAGGCTCTGTCCTGAGGCCTTGAGCGCGCTGCCGAGGGTTGGGCGCCCCAGGGGGCGTTGCGCCAGCACCAGCGAGCTCAGCAAGGCCCAGGTGGCCATCAGCATCAGCAGGGCCATCACGATGCTTTGCGAGTACAGGAACTGCGTGAACGCCAGAAAGAAGCCCAGGCAGGTCACGACAAAGGCATCGCGCCGGGCGCGCAACTCCAGGGTCTTGAGCGCGGCCAGCACCGTCACCAGGGTGATGCCGGCTTCGCGGCCGAACAGGCTTTGGTGGGTCGACAAGGTCAGCCCGACGCTGGCCGCCAGGCTGATGAACAGCACCCAGCGTGGCGGCAGGGGCGCATCGCGCCACGCCAGGAGGGCACGCCACAGCAAGGCCAGCGCGGTGCCGATGCTGCACCACAGCGGCAAGCGGCTCAGGTGCGGCGCCAGGCTCAGGGCCAGGGCCAGCAGCAACCACAGCGTGTCACGGCCTTCACGGGTGAGGGGTGCGGTGCGGGCGCGCAGCATCAGGGCCGCCCTACCGGAAGGCTGGGCCAGGCCGCCAGCGCATCCAGGCATTCACGCAGGTGCGTGGCGCCTCGCCCGCAGGCAATGGTCTGTCCCGGCAGTTTCAGCCCGTAGGTGCCGCTAGGGCCCTCCATGCGGTTTTCGGCCTGCAGCAACCAGGTGGCCAGGCGTGACAAGCGGGCTTCGGTGTCCAGGCCCGCCAGCCCTGGGCTGTGCTCATAGTCCAGCCACAGATCGGGCGAGCGCCCTTGTTCGGACGTTCGGCTCACCAGGCCGGTCCCCGAGGCAATGGCATGGCTGGACTTTTTCCAGGCGATCCAGCGCACCGGGTCGCCGCGTCGGTAATCGCGCAAGCCTTCGGGGGGCTCGGTGCTCTGGCTGGATTGACGGGTGCTGGCGCTGAGGGCCGCGTCAGATTGCCAGGCCGGCAGCGGCGGCGCGTGGGGATCCAGTGCGGGCCAGACCAACACCCGGCTGTGTGGGCGCCAGTAGGCCCAGGCGCGAAACAAGCCCAGGGGGTAGCCCGATTCGAGTGTGACTCGGGGCAAGGTCAGCCAGCCACGCTGAGGTGCGGGCACATCGAGCTCCAGCACGGCGTCCTGCCCCGGCGCCACCTCGACCTGTTGTGCCAGCCCCCCTTGTGCATGGGCCTGCAGGCCCCAACGCCCCTTTTTGCGATGCAGGTTGTGCAGACCGATGCCCACTTGCAGCACCAAACCGGCGTGCACGCTGCGCGCCGACAGCAGGCGCAACTGCAGGCCCTGCAGGTTGCCGTGGGTCAGGTGGGCCGCCGCCAGGGCGCTGCCACCGAGCAAAAAGGTGAGGGCATAGCCCAGGTTGATGCGCTCGTTGATCGAGGCCACCAACAAAACCACCAGCACGGCCGCGAAGCTCCAACCCACCTTGGTGGGCAGGATGTAGAGGTTGCGGTGCGTCAGCGTCAGCTGATCCATACGGGGCAGGCGTGCGTCCCACCAGGCATGCCAGCGCTGCTGCAACAGGTGCCTCAAGCCGGTCATCATGGCACCGGTACCGCCTCCAGCAGGGCTCGTGCCTGGGCTGCAGCACTGCGCCCCGACTGCGCCAACGGTTGCAGGCGGTGCGCCACGGCGGGCACCCACAGCACCTGCAGGTCTTCCGGTGAAACATGGTTGCGCCCCAGCACCAGGGCCCGCGCCCGCGCCAGTTTCAACAGCGACAGCCCCGCACGCGGGCTCAGCCCCAGCGCAAACCAGCGCCCATCCCGCGTGGCCGCAATCAGTGCCTGCAGGTAATCCAGCAGGCCCGCCGACACATGCACCGCATCGACCTGGGCTTGCGCGTGCGCCCACGCCTCGGGCGTCATCACCGGCTGCAGTGCCTGCAAGAGGCTGCGTCGGTCATCACCCACCAGCAGCGCCCGCTCGGCCGCCGGATCCGGGTAGCCCAGCGACAGGCGCATGGCGAAGCGGTCCAGTTGCGACTCGGGCAGCGGGTGCGTGCCCAGCTGATCTCCCGGATTCTGCGTGGCAATCACGAAAAACGGCGAGGGCAGGGGGCGTGTCTCCCCTTCGGCCGACACCTGCCGCTCTTCCATCGCTTCGAGCAAGGCACTCTGGGTGCGCGGCCCGGCCCGGTTGATCTCGTCGGCCAGCAGCACCTGGGCGAACACCGGCCCGGGGTGGAAGATGAAGTCTTCCTTGTGGCGGTCGTACACGCTCACCCCGATCAGGTCGGAGGGCAGCAGGTCGGCCGTGAACTGGATGCGCGAAAAGCTCAAACCCAGGCTGTGCGCCAGTGCGTGCGACAAGGTGGTCTTGCCCACGCCGGGCACGTCCTCGATCAACAGATGCCCGCAAGCCAGCAGACAGATGACGCTCAGGGTCACCTGCTCATGCTTGCCGACAATGATCGTGCTAACCTGATCAATGAGACGCGTGATCTGCGAGGTCTGAGGTGACGAGGGCGTGATGGCCGTCGTGGCGAGAGAAGAATCTTTGCGGAGCATGGTGAAACCATAACTCAAACCCGCCAGAGATGCGGGGCAGGATGAACGCATGGCAACCGGTTATTTTTCCCACCCAGACTGCCTCGCCCATGTGATGGGGGAAGGGCACCCGGAGGGGCCTCAGCGCATCCTGGCCATCGAAGACGAATTGAGGTCACAGGGGCTGGATGCCCAACTGGTGCACGGGGAGGTGCCGCTGGCCAGCAACGCCCACCTCGCGCTGGCCCACGACCTCAACTACATCCTGACGCTGGACGACTTCCTGCAGCAACTCGAAGCCACGGGCGACAGCCGGGCGCTCGACCCCGACACCTGGGCCTGCCCCGGTACCCGTTCGGCGGCCTGGCGTGCGGCCGGGGCGGCCATTGCCGCCACCGACGCCGTGATCGACGGCAAGGTGGACAATGCTTTCTGTGCCATCCGCCCGCCGGGGCACCACGCACCCCATAACCAGACCATGGGGTTTTGCTTCTTCAACAACGTGGCGGTGGCGGCTCGCTATGCGCTGGACGTGAGGGGACTGCAGCGCGTGGCCATCGTCGACTTCGACGTGCACCACGGTAACGGCACCGAAGACATCTTTGCGGGAGACGACCGGGTGCTGATGGTCGGCATGTTCCAGCATCCTTTGTTCCCTTTCAGCGGGGCTGAATCCCGGGCAGGTAACATGGTCAACGTGCCGGTGCCGGCGCGCAGCAATGGTCACACCATCCGCGATGTGATCGAGAGCTACTGGATGTACCGCCTGGAAGACTTTCGTCCGGAGATGATCTTCATCTCCGCCGGGTTTGACGCCCATCGCGAGGACGAGATGGGCGGCTTGCAACTGGTCGAAGCCGATTACGCCTGGATCACGGCGAAAATCGTGGAAGTGGCGCAGCGCTTTGCCGGTGGGCGCGTGGTGTCCTGCCTGGAGGGCGGCTACCACGTCAGCTCTCTGGCGCGCAGTGTGGCCGCCCACGTTCGCACTCTGTTGGAGGCCTGATGCCTCACGCCTGCTTCCTGATTGATCCATGACGCTCGAGCACCCCGTTCACGACACTTCCCCCCTGACCGCACGCGAGCTGTCCAACCTGTGGGCCCATCTCCAGCGGCCTGCCGCCGTGATGGAAATCGCCATCTTGCTGGGCTGTCTGGGCTTGGCTTGGCTGATCGTACGCCTGTGGCGTGGTCGTCAGGGCGACGTGCGCTCCATCTGGCTGGGGCATCGCGTCATCGATGGGGCCCTGTTCCCGGTGCTGTCGCTGGGCCTGGCCTTGCTGGCCTACCGCCTGTTCCAGAGCCAGGGGCCCATGCTCTTGTTCCAGGTGGCGCTGCCGGTGCTGATGTCCCTGGCCGTGATCAGGGTCACCGTCAAGGTCCTTCGCGTGGTGTTTCCCGACTCCCGCACGATGCGGGTCATCGAGCGCACCGTGTCGTGGCTCGCCTGGCTGGCTACGGTCTTGTGGGTGACCGGGCTGCTGCCCATTTTGCTGGCCGAGATGGAGAGCGTCACCTGGAAGGTGGGGGGCAGCGTCCTCAACCTGCGCAACCTCCTCGAGGGCGCGATCAATGCCGTGCTGGTCCTGATCCTCTCGCTGTCGCTGTCGTCGGCCATCGAGTCGCAGTTGCTCAAGGGCGCCACCGACAACCTCTCGCTGCGCAAGATGGCGGTCAACGCCATGCGCTCCATCCTGTTGCTGGTCGGCTTGATGCTGGCGATGTCCACGGCGGGCATCGACCTGACGGCCTTGTCGGTGTTCGGCGGCGCCATCGGCGTGGGTCTGGGCTTCGGACTGCAGAAACTGGCGGCCAACTACGTCAGCGGGTTCGTGATCCTGGCCGAGCGCAGCCTGCGCATTGGCGACCTGGTCAAGGTCGACAATTTCGAAGGCACGATCACCGACATCAAAACCCGTTACACCGTCTTGCGGGCCAGCGGAGGGCGCGAAGCCATCGTTCCCAACGAAACCTTGATCACCCAGCGGGTCGAAAACGCGTCGCTGAGTGACCGGCGGGTGTCGGTCAGCACCGTGGTGCAGGTGGCCTATGGCACCGATTTGCGTGCCCTGTTCCCCCAACTGCTGGCCGCCGTGGCCGAGGTCCCGCGTGTGATGGGCGACCCGGCGCCCAGCGTGCAACTGAGCAATTTTGCGGCCGACGGCCTGGAGTTGACCATTTCCTTCTGGGTGCTGGACCCCGAGTTGGGCCTGGGTGCCCCGCGCTCTAACGTCAACCTGGCCGTGCTCGACACCCTCAACCGCCTGGGCATCGACATTCCCTTCCCGCAGCGCGTGCTTCACCATGTGCCACCGGTGTCGCCGCTGTCGCATGAGGTATCCTCGCTTGCACCATGAACGATCCCTTTCAAGCGGGTGCCCGCGTGAACGCCTCTGTTGTGGGGCTGATTCTGCTGGCCACCCTGGCCCTGACGTGGGTGCTGGGCGCCTGGCCGGCCCTGCTGCTGGGCGGCCTGGCCTTGTCGCTGAGCTTCCTGCTCTGGCGGGCGTCGCCGCGTAAGGCGCCGGCGCAGTCCGGGGCCGTGCTCTCGCCGGCCGACGGCCGCGTCGTCAAGATCGAGAAAGCCCGCGACCCCTACGCCAACCGCGACGCTTTGCGCATCAGCGTGTTCATGAACCTGTTCGACACCCAGGGCAACCGGGCCAGTGTGGACGGCGTCATCCAGCAGGTCCAGTATTTTCCGGGGCACCTGGTCAGCACCGACCTCGACACGGCCTCGCGTCACAACGAGCGCAATGCCGTCGTCATCGACTCACACGGCCAGATCGTGACGCTGGTGCAAAGTGCCGGTCTGTTCGCGCGCCGCATCCTTTGCCACGTCAAGCCCGGCGACCGACTCACACGAGGGCAGCGCTACGGTCTGATCCGTTTTGGCTCCCGCGTCGACGTTTACCTGCCACCCCACGCCGTGCCCAAGGTGGCGCCCGGCGAAAAGGTGTGCGCCACCACCACCATTCTCGCGACCCTGGTCGCGGCCTGAGCATGCAACCTCTCTCTCCGCAGGACCCCGATCTCATGGAAGATCTCGACACGCATGACGTGGATGAACCCCCTCGTCGCCGTCGCAAGGGCATCTACATCCTGCCCAACCTGTTCACGCTGGCCGCTTTGTTTGGTGGCTTCTACGCCATCGTCATGGCCATGAACGGCAAGTTCGACCTGGCTGCCATCGGCATCTTCTGCGCGGCCGTGCTCGACAGCCTGGATGGCCGCGTGGCCCGCATGACCAACACCCAAAGTGCGTTCGGCGAGCAGATGGACAGCCTGTCCGACATGGTCTCCTTCGGTGCCGCCCCCGCCCTGATCGCCTACGAATGGGCGCTCAAGGACATGGGCAAACTGGGCTGGATCGCCGCCTTCGTCTATTGCTCGGGCGCGGCCCTGCGCCTGGCTCGTTTCAACACCAACATCGGCGTGGTCGACAAGCGTTTCTTCCAGGGCTTGCCCAGCCCGGCCGCGGCCGCCTTGGTCATGGGCCTGATCTGGGTCGTGACCGACATGGGCGAGACCGCGCAAAGCCTGCCCGGCATGATCTGGGTGGCCTGTGGTTTCACGCTGTATTCCGGGCTGACCATGGTCACCAACGTGCCGTTTTACAGCTTCAAGGACGTCAACTTCCGCCGTTCGGTGCCCTTCATCGCCATCGTGGCCATTGCGCTGGGCATTTCGGTGATCACGATTCACCCGCCCATCGTGCTGTTTGCCATCTTCGTCATCTACGGGTTCTCCGGCTATGGCGTCTACGTCTGGCGTCGCATGAAGGGCAAGCCGGTGAGCGTGATCTCCACCTCCACTGACGAGCCGGACGAAGCCGGCCTGCACCGCTGAACCTGCCCTCGGGAGCCCCACCATGACCGACAAACTCATCATTTTCGACACCACCTTGCGCGATGGCGAGCAGTCACCGGGCGCCTCGATGACGCGGGAAGAGAAGCTGCGCATCGCCAAGCAGCTGGAGCGCATGAAGGTGGACGTGATGGAAGCGGGCTTTGCCGCGGCCTCCAACGGGGACTTCGAGGCCATCAAGGCCATCGCCGATGTCATCAAGGACTCGACGGTCTGCTCGCTGGCGCGTGCCAATGACCGTGATATCAGCCGCGCAGCCGAAGCCCTGAAGGGCGCCAATTCCTGGCGCATCCACACCTTCATCGCCACCAGCCCGCTCCACATGGAGAAAAAGCTGCGCATGTCGCCCGAGCAGGTGCTGGAGCAGGCTCGGCTGTCGGTGCGTTTCGCCCGCAACCTCACATCCGACGTCGAGTTCTCAGCTGAAGACGGCTACCGCTCTGAAATCGACTTTCTGGCCCGCGTCTGCGAGGCCGTGATCGCCGAGGGGGCCACCACCATCAACATCCCGGACACGGTGGGTTACGCCATTCCTGAGCTGTACGGCAACTTCATTCGCGATCTGCGTGCGATGGTGCCCAATTCCGACAAAGCCATCTGGTCGGTCCATTGCCATAACGACCTGGGGATGGCCGTGGCCAACTCCCTGGCAGGCGTCAAGATCGGTGGCGCGCGTCAGGTGGAATGCACCATCAACGGCTTGGGCGAGCGTGCGGGCAACTGCGCGATGGAAGAGATCGTGATGGCCATCAAGACCCGTCGCGACTACTTCGGGCTGGACGTCGGTATCGACACCCGCCAGATCATGCCCGCCTCGCGCCTGGTCTCGCAAACCACCGGCTTTGTCGTGCAGCCCAACAAGGCCGTGGTCGGTGCCAACGCCTTCGCGCACGCCTCCGGCATTCACCAGGATGGCGTGCTCAAGGCCCGCGACACTTACGAGATCATGCGCGCCGAAGACGTGGGCTGGGCCGCCAACAAGATCGTGCTGGGCAAGCTTTCGGGCCGCAACGCGTTCAAGCAGCGCCTGGAAGAACTGGGCATCGACCTGGACTCTGAAGCCGAAGTCAACGCCGCCTTTGCCAAGTTCAAGGAACTGGCCGACCGCAAGAGCGAGATCTTCGACGAGGACATCATTGCCCTGGTGGGCGACGAGAGCGTCACCAGCGAGCAGGAGCACTATCGCCTGGTGGCCCTGTCGCAGCGCTCTGAAACCGGCGAGCGTCCCCACGCCCGCGTGGTGTTCGCCGCCGGCACGGTCGAGCACACTGCCGAGGCCGATGGCAACGGTCCGGTCGACGCCAGCCTCAAGGCGATCGAGACGGTCGTGAAAAGTGGCGCAGAAATTTTGCTGTACTCGGTGAACGCAATCACCTCAGGAAGCACAGAATCACAAGGTGAAGTGACCGTGCGTCTGCAACTGGGTGGGCGAGTGGTCAACGGCGTGGGGGCCGATCCGGACATCGTGGTCGCCTCTGCCAAGGCTTACTTGTCGGCCCTCAACAAGCTGCACAGCAACGCTGAAAAGGTCGCTGCGCAGGGTTGAGCGGGGTGCAAATGACCTGATTCATCAGGTCACTTGATAAAAGGCGCGTAAGTCGTTGATCTTGCGCGCCTTTTTATTTACACTTTCTGCAAGACGAAAGGGCTGTACCGTGGCACACGCAAACTGGAAGAAAAACTGGCTGACTTGGGCCCTCGCATCGGTGTTGACCCTGGCTGTGGCCGTGCCTGCGCAGGCCGCCAAAACCGAGTCCACCAAGAGCAGCACCAAGGTCTCGGCCAAGAAGTCGAGCAGCAAGTCTGCCTCAGCCAAATCCAAGACGGTGGCGAAGAAGGCCTCCTCCGGCAAGGAGCGGGTGGCCCAGGCGTCGGTGCGCAAGAAGGGCAAAGACACACAGGTGTCCCGCGCCTCGGCCAAAAAATCCACCTCGACCGAGTCCCGTGCCGAGCGTCTGGCCCGCGTCCGCGCCGAAGCCCGTCAGGCCAAGGTCGAGAAGCGTTCGTCGGGCATCCGTCCCGCGGTCGCCTCGGCGGTTGACCAGCGCGCCGTGCGCCCACTGGTGGTTCGCTCTCACCTGTCTTCCCAGTCGGCCAACAGCTTCAGTGGCATGGCGCCCGCCCCAGGGGCTGCCCGCGCGTCCTACGGGCAGTTGTACGGCCTGCACCAGACCCCGGATCCCCTGGATCTCAAGTCCAGTGTTGCGCTGGTGATGGACCAGGACACCAACGAGGTGGTGTTCGCCAAGAATTCCGAAGCAGTGTTGCCCATTGCTTCCCTGACCAAGCTGATGACTGCCCTCGTCATGGTCGAGGCGCGCTTGCCGGCTGACGAAGCCATCACCATCACCCACGACGATGTGGACACTGAAAAGAACAGCAGCTCTCGCCTGGCGGTCGGCACCACCCTGACCCGCGGTGAGTTGTTGCACCTGGCGCTGATGTCGTCCGAGAATCGCGCCGCCCATGCGCTGGGCCGTACTTATCCAGGTGGGCTGGGCGCGTTCGTGCGGGTCATGAACACCAAGGCTCGCAGCCTGGGCATGATTGACACCCGTTATGTCGACCCGACCGGCCTCAACAGCAGCAACCAGTCCAGCGCCAAAGACCTGGCTTCGCTGGTCAAGGCGGCCTATCAGCATCCCCTGATCCGTGAACTGTCGGTGTCCCCCGAGCATGCGGTGAACCTGGGCAATCGCCAACTGCAGTACCGCAACACGAACAGCCTGGTGCGCAACCCGGCCTGGGACATCGGTCTGCAAAAGACCGGTTACATCGTCGAAGCCGGCCGTTGCCTGGTCATGCAAGCCAAGATGGCCGGTCGCAAGTTCATCATGGTGTTCCTCGACTCATCGGGCAAGCACTCACGCCAGGCGGATGCCGAGCGCGTGCGCCGCTGGATTGAAGAGGCGTCCCTCAAAGGCGCAGTGGGCAGCGTGACGATGAGCGTCTCTGACGCGTCCTGATCCTCGCCGCTTTCCCCAACACGCCACGGCCCGCACATCGCAAGATGGCGGGCCGTGCGTCATTCGACGGCAGGCCAGCCCAGGCCGGTGGAGACGTGCCGGGCGGTGCTTTTCAAGGCCTCGATCCACTCGCTGCGCAGATCGCCGCCTTGCCAGGACAGTGTCAGACTGGCGATCACCTGACCCAGGTCGTTGTGTACCGGGGCAGCCACCATGTGTTGGCCAACGCCCAGTGCGTCATGGTGCAAGGCGATCCCTTGTGCGCGAATGGTGCTCAACTCGCGTTGCAAGCTGTCCAGGTTGTCGGCCTGTAACTGGCACAAGACCTGCAGCAGCAGCCCCGATTCGTCCAGCAGCAAGATCTTGCCGGCGGCGCTGCGCGTCAACGGCGCACGCAAGCCATCTGTGCGGGCGAGCTGGATGCCATGTCGTTCGGCCACGGTGCGTTCAACGCACACGGCCTCGTCATCCTGGCGCACGAACAGCGACACCACATGCCCGGACTGGCGATGCAGCTCCTGCATGGGGCGAGCGGCCTGTTCGCGCACGTCCAGCCGCGATTTGACCAGGTTGCCCAAAGTCAGCAGGCGCATGCCCAGGCGGTAATGGCCGGGGCCGGATCGCTCCACCAAGCCGCCTGACGCCAGGTCATTGAGGATGCGGTGGGCGGTGGAGGGGTGCAACCCTGTGCGCTCGCTGGCCATTTTCAGAGGGACAGCCTGCCCCTCGCTGGCCAGGACGTCGAGCAAGGCGAACATCCGGCTCATCACCTGCACGGATGTGGTCGGGGTGGGCGAATCACTCATCGGCATTTCTTTCGACGAAGGGGATTTTGATAGGTGATATTCCACCGGAACACGGAAATAATCAACTGCACCCCGGGTGCTTGCGCTATCGGATTTCCCTGATTCGGTATTTCATGGCACCTGACTTCTGTGGACTTTGCTGAATGAAACTGGCTGTTTTTTGCGCGTTGTGCCTGAGCCTGATGGGGCTGACGGGCCTCACCCACGCCGCTGACCCTGTGCGCCCCGCTGCGCAGGCCGTGGCTTCCAGTCCGGCCGCACCGCCTGCCGGGCCCCCGGCAGCGTCAAGCGCCGCTCCTGTCGCATCGGCTGCCGCGCCCGAGCGTCGCTGGGTGCAGGCGCCCCGCGTGCATGGGCGCCTCACGGCCGAGGACCTGGGTTTGATCATCAACGAAGAGGACCCCTACTCGGTACAGATCGGGGCCTATTACGCGAAAGCCCGTCAGATCCCGGCGTCGCGCATCCTCAGGGTGCGCCTGCCAGTGAAGCCAACGCTGAGCCCGGGCGAGTTCGAGGTCTTCTCCAAGCAGGTCGACACTTTTTTCGGCACACGTGTGCAGGGTCTGGCGCTGAGCTGGCGCCAGCCCTTTGCCGTCAACTGCAATGCCATCACCGGGGCGTTGACCTTGGGATACGACCACCGTTTGTGCCAGAACACCTGTGGCACAAGCCGCCCATCCACCTACTTCGGCGGCATCTCGACCCGGCCCTATCAAGACCACGGGATGCGTTTGAGCATGCTGCTGGCCGCCAGCGACGTGCCGTCGGCCAAGGCGATGATCGACCGCGGCGTGCGTGCCGACCACACCCTGGGCTTGCGGGGGGCGTTGCCGGCACAGGTTCATTACGTCAGCACCTCCGACCGCATCCGCAGCCAGCGTCGCCTGCTCTTCCCGCCAGCCGGTCTGATCCGGCAACTGGGCGTCGAGGTCCACCTGGATGAGACCGACGCGCTGCAGGACGCCAGCCGCGTCTTGCTCTACCTCACCGGGCGGGAGCGGGTCGAGCACCTCAACAGCATCGGCTTCCTGCCAGGCGCGCTGGCCGACCACCTGACCTCGTTTGGTGGGGTGCTCGACACCTCACACGGGCAGATGACGGTGCTCTCCTGGATCGACGCTGGGGCCACCGCCAGCTATGGCACGACCAGCGAGCCTTGCGCCCATCTGCAGAAGTTCCCGGACCCGCAGGCCTTGCTGTTGTTTTATGTGCAGGGTGCCACCGCGCTGGAGGCCTACTGGAAGAGTGTGCGTTGGCCGCAGCAAGGGCTCTTCGTGGGCGAACCCCTCGCGGCCCCCTTCAGCCGCGCCACCGGGGGGTGAAGCGCCATCGGGCCAGCGCGTTCAGCATGGTGAGGTTCAGCGCAGCCAGCCCCAGCGCACGCGTTGGCTGATCCACCATTTGCGCAGGGGGGTGAGCAGCACCCGCTCGTGCAGGATGCGGTCCCCCTTGCCGGCGATCTCTTGCAGCTGCGTCAGGTGAATGTGCGCCAGAACCCGCAAGGGCAGCAGGGCCTGCAGCTCGGCGGGTGGCAGGGCCTGGATGGCGGTGAGCCCCTGCTCGATGCTGGCGCGGGCCTGCTCAATCAGGTGTTGCAACAGCCCGCCCCAGCCTGCGGGCGGCTGCTTGGCGTCGGGTTTGCTCAACTGGTGGGCGCGCACATCGTGGGTCTGCAGCACATCGATCGACACATTGACCCACCCCAGCCGGGCATCCAGCCCCAGGCGGGCCACCTGATGCGACTGGCGCACGCCCGTGCCCAGCAGGCAGGCCGCAGACCGCGCCGCCGCACTGCTGGCGCCCAGGATGCACGCCGCCCCTTCCAGCGCAGCCCCGGTGCTCATCCGGTTGTGTCGCTGCAGGGCCGCATCGTCCAGCCACCGTGTCTGGTGCGCCAGCTGGATCAGGCCTTCCAGTTGCTGCGTCCACAGTGCCAACTCGGGCCAGACACAGGGCTCGGCCAAGGGGGGCAGGGCGGCGCGTGCCTGCATCAAAGGGTGGTGGGGCTGCCCAGCCAGGCTGTCTCGCACCTCCTGCGCCCACCATTGCAGCTTGCTTTCGGCCACGCCGGCATCGCTGACCTCCAGCGGGATGCGGCTGACCTCGTGCCACCACTGCAGCCACAACTGCAGGGCAGGGCGCTCGGCAGCAGGGGCACTGCGCAGAGCGTGATACAGGCTGCTGCCTGGACGGGGAACGGGCGCGGCAGAGGCGGCGAGGGCGGAGGGAGAAGGGGTCGAATTCATGTCTTCAGGCCAAGGGCGAACCGCCATTGTCTCAATTGCTCAATTGACAGGTACAAGCGCTATTTTCTACATTACTGACCCGCGGGTCAGTTACGATTGCGCCTCGCCTCCCTTCTTTGCGAAACAACATGAACACAATGCGCTGGTCCAAGGCTCCTTACTATGTTCTCCTGCCCGTGATGGCCGCTTTGCTGGCAGGGTGCGGCAAGAAGCCGGTGGCCGAGCCACCCGTGCGCGCGGTGCGCACCGTGGTGCTGGCAGAAACCGGCGGGGTGCTGGAGCGCGAATTTGCGGCCGAGGTCCGCGCCCGCACCGAGTCGCGCCTGGGCTTTCGCGTAGGGGGCAAGGTCAACCGTCGTCTGGTCGAGCTCGGCCAAACCGTGACACGTGGGCAGGTGCTGGCCCAACTGGATCCGCAAGACCTGCAATTGGGCCAAGTGGCTGCCCGTGCTGGTTTGGCCGCGGCCGAAGCGCAAGCCGCCCAGGCTGCCGCCAATTTCAAGCGCTTCACCGAGCTCAAGTCGCAAGGCTTCATCAGCGCGGCTGAGCTGGAGCGCCACGACACCATGAACAAATCTGCCCAGGCCGGCCTGCGTCAGGCCCAGGCCCAAGCGGGCGTGCAGAGCAACCAGACCAGTTACGCCGCCCTCAGCGCCGATGCACCGGGCGTCATCACCGGTGTCGATCTGGAGCCGGGCATGGTGGTTGGCGCCGGCATGCCCGTGCTGACCCTGGCCCATGATGGCCCGCGCGATGTGGTCTTCTCCGTGCCCGAAGACATGGGGCCGACCGTGCGTGGCCTGATGGGCAAACCCGGGGCGCTCAAAGCCCGCCGCTGGGGCACGCAGGAGTGGGTGCCCGTGACGATCCGTGAGGTCGCCGCCGCCACCGACCCCCTGACCCGCACCTATCTGGTCAAGGCCGATGTGGGTCGCGCAGGCTTCGACCTGGGGCAGACGGCCACCGTGGTGCTCAACGCACCCGTGCGTGCGGCCGGTGGCGTGCGCGTGCCGGTCAACGCCCTGGCCGAACGGGGCGGCAAGTCCGTGTTGTGGGTGCTCGACGGCAAGGCCATGACCGTCAACCCCGTGCCCGTGACGACCAAGGACATCACCGGCAACGTGATCCTCATCTCCCAAGGCATCCAGCCCGGCCAGGAAATCGTCACCGCTGGCGTCCACGTGCTGACGCCAGGCCAGAAGGTGCGCCGCTACCAGGCCCCCACCGCCGGGGCGCAGCCCGCCGCATCGCCAGCTTCCGCAGCCGCGCCGGCCTCCGGCGCTGCATCCTGATCGAGCGGGAGCCTACGCATGTCGATGTCCCCCCAATCCTGGTCCAAGGACCAGCGTTTCAACGTGTCCCGCTGGGCGCTCGAGCACCCGGCCCTCACACGCTATCTGATGATTGTGCTGATGGTGCTCGGCGCCGCGGCCTACTTCAACCTGGGTCAGGACGAAGACCCGCCCTTTGCCTTCCGCGTGATGGTCGTGCGCGCCTACTGGCCGGGCGCCACTGCCCAGGAAGTGGCCGAGCAGGTCACGGACAAGATCGAGCGCACCCTGCAAGAGGTGCCCTACGCCGACAAGATCCAGTCCTACACCAAGCCGGGTGAGTCCTTCACCCTGATGATGGTCAAGGACAACTCCCCGCCCAAGGAGATTCCCAACCTCTGGTACCAGGTGCGCAAGAAGGTGGGGGACATGCGCTACACCCTGCCTCAGGGCGTGATCGGCCCCTTCTTCAACGACGAGTTCGGTGACGTTTACGGCTCCATCTACGCCTTGTCGGCCGACGGCTTCTCGCAAGAGGAGCTGCGCCAGTTTGCCGAGCGCGTGCGCTCCGAGATGCTGCGCGTGCCCAATGTGGCCAAGGTCGAGCTGTTCGGCGTGCAGCCCGAAAAGCTCTTCATCGAAATCCCGCAACGCCGCCTGGCCCAGTTAGGCATCGACATGGGGCAGGTACTGGCGCAGTTGAACGCCCAGAACGCCGTGGAAGGTGCGGGCGTGTACGCCGGCGATCGCAGCAACATCCAGATGCGCGTCAACGGCGCCCTGCAGTCGGTCGAGCAGTTGCGCGACCTGCCGATTCGGGTCATCCATCCGGTCACTCAGCAGGCCCGCACCCTCAAGCTGGGCGACATCGCCACCATCCGTCGCGGCTACGAAGACCCCCCCACCACCAAAGTCCGCCATCAGGGCCAGGAAGTGGTTGCCCTGGGCGTGTCCATGGCCAAGGGCGGAGACATCATCGCCCTGGGCAAGAGCCTGACCGAGGCCACTGAGCGGCTGCGGCATGAACTGCCCGTCGGCATCGAACTGTCCCAGATCCAGAACCAACCCGCGGCCGTGTCCTCCTCTGTGGGCGAGTTCGTCAAGGTGCTGCTGGAGGCGGTGTTCGTGGTCTTGGCGGTCAGCTTCCTGAGCCTGGGTCTGCACACACGGCCATGGCGTCTGGACGTCTGGCCTGGTCTGGTCGTGGCCATCGCCATCCCCCTGGTCTTGGCCGTCACCTTCCTCGTGATGAAATATTGGGGTGTGGGCCTGCACAAGATCTCGCTGGGCGCGCTCATCATCGCCCTGGGCCTGCTGGTGGACGACGCCATCATTGCCGTCGAGATGATGGTGCACAAACTGGAAGAGGGCTACGACAAGGTGCGTGCCGCCACGGCGGCCTACGAGATCACCGCCATGCCCATGCTGACCGGCACCCTCATCACCGCAGCCGGCTTCCTGCCGATTGGCATGGCCAACTCCGCCACGGGTGAATACACCTTCGCCATCTTCGCCGTCACGGCTGCGGCCCTGCTGATTTCATGGATCGTGTCCGTGTACTTTGTGCCCTACCTGGGTCAGCAACTGCTCAAGACCAAGCCCAAGATCGCCCACGGCAGCAACGAAGACCTGTACGACACCCCGTTTTACAGCCGCTTCAAGCGCACGGTGAACTGGTGCGTCGAGCACCGCTGGATCACCATCGGCCTGACCATCGCCTCGCTGGTGCTGGGCTTGCTGGGCATGGGCAAGGTGCAGCAGCAGTTCTTCCCCGATTCCAGCCGTCCGGAGATCCTGGTCGAACTGTGGTTGCCCGAAGGTAGCAGCTTCGATGCCACCGAAGACATGGCCCGTCGCGTCGAACAGCGCCTGATGAAAGAGGCGGGCGTCACGGCGGTCAGCACCTGGATCGGCTCAGGCCTGCCGCGTTTCTACCTGCCCATGGACCAGATCTTCCCGCAGAGCAACGTCAGCCAGATGGTGGTCTTGCCGAAGGATCTGGACAAGCGCAGCAGCCTGTTGGCCTCTTTGCCCGCGATGCTGGCCGAGGAGTTTCCAGAGCTGCGCGCCCGCGTGAAGCTGTTGCCATCCGGGCCGCCGGTGCCCTATCCGGTGCAGTTCCGCATCGTGGGTGAAGACGTCAACACCCTGCGCCAGTTCGCCGAAGAGGCCAAAGCCATCATGCGCGCTCACCCCGATATGCATGGTGTGAATGACAACTGGAACGAGTCGGTCAAGGCCATTCGCCTGCAGGTGGACCAGGACAAGGCGCGCGCGCTGGGTGTGAGCACCCAGTCCATTGCCCAGGCCAGCCGCATCCTGACCTCGGGGGCCACCGTGGGCCAGTATCGTGAAGGCGATCGCCTCATCGACATCGTGCTGCGTGCCCCTCAATCGGAGCGCCTGACCCTGGAAGCCCTGGACAACGCCTATGTGCCCACGGCCACCGGTCGCATGGTGCCGGTGCTGCAGGTGGCCAAGCCCAAGCTGGTGTGGGAGCCGGGCGTGCTGTGGCGTGATGGTCGGCATTTCGCCATCACCGTGCAAGGCGAAGTGCGCAAGGGCATCCAGGGCCCCACCGTCAGCGCTGTGCTGTGGCCCAAGATGCAGGAGTTGCAGTCGCGCATGCCCCCGGGCTCCCGCGTGGTGCTGGCCGGCGAGATCGAAGAAAGCAGCAAGGGCCAAGGTTCGATCTTCGTGAACCTGCCGGTCATGCTCTTCATCATCTTCACGCTGCTGATGCTGCAACTGCAAAGCTTCTCACGTGCCGTGCTGGTCTTCCTCACTGGCCCCATGGGCATCGTCGGCGTGGCCTTGGCCCTGTTGGTGCTCAACCGTCCCTTTGGCTTCGTGGCCCTGCTCGGGGTGATCGCCCTGATGGGCATGATCATGCGCAACTCCGTCATCCTGATCGACCAGATCGAGAAGGACCGCGCGGTGGGGGTGCCCGCCTGGGATGCAGTGGTCGGTGCGGCCGTGCGCCGTTTCCGTCCCATTGTGCTGACGGCTGCTGCGGCCGTGCTCGCCATGATCCCGCTGAGCCGCAGCATCTTCTGGGGACCGATGGCCGTGGCCATCATGGGCGGCCTGATCGTGGGCACCGTGCTGACCTTGCTGGCGCTGCCGGCGATGTACGCGGCCTGGTTCCGTGTGAAGCGTCCGGAAACCACCCCAACTTGAGCGTGTCTCAAATAGGGTCTGAGCCGCGTTAGAATCGGCGGTTCAGACCAATTCAGCCAGTTTGGCCGCCGATGGGTGGCCAAACTTTTTCACAGTCTAAGCGCGGGTGGCGAAATTGGTAGACGCACCAGGTTTAGGTCCTGACGCCAGCAATGGTGTGGGGGTTCGAGTCCCCCCCCGCGCACCAGACACATTCATTCTTTACTCATACTGAGAGTTCACAACATGGCTATCACCGTGGAGACCCTCGACAAGCTGGAGCGCCGCATCACGCTGTCGCTGGCAGCCGACGCCCTCAAGAACGAAGTCGACGCCCGCCTCAAGAAGCTGGCTCGCACCACCAAGGCCGACGGCTTCCGTCCCGGCAAGGTGCCCATGAACGTCGTGGCCCAGCGCTATGGCTACTCCGTGCAGTACGAGGTCGTCAACGACCAGCTCGGCGCTGCCTTCGCCAAGGCCGCCCAAGAAGCCGGCCTGCGCGTGGCCGGTCAGCCCAGCATCGCTGAAAAAGAAGGCGGCCCCGTTGAAGGTCAGCTGCAGTTCGACGCCACCTTCGAGGTTTATCCCGAAGTCACCATCGGCGACCTGAGCGCCGCTGAAGTCGAACGCGCCACCGCCGAAGTCAACGACGCTGCCATCGACCGCACCGTTGAAATCCTGCGCAAGCAACGTCGCACCTTCAACCAGCGTCCCGCTGCCGAAGGCGCAGCCGATGGCGACCGCGTCACCATCGACTTCGAAGGCAAGATCGACGGCGTGCCCTTTGAAGGCGGCAAGGCCGAAGGCTTCCAGTTCCTGGTCGGCGAAGGCCAGATGCTCGAAGCGTTCGAAAAGGCCGTGCGCGGCATGAAGTCTGGCGACTCCAAGACCTTCCCGCTGGCCTTCCCTGAGGACTACCACGGCAAGGACGTCGCCGGCAAAGAAGCCGACTTCCTGGTCACGGTCAAGAAGGTCGAAGCCCAGCAACTGCCCGAGCTGAACGAAGAGTTCATCAAGAGCCTGGGCCTGGCCGACGGCTCCCTCGACGCCCTGCGCGCCGACATCAAGCGCAACCTCGAGCGTGAAGTGAAGTTCCGCGTCGCGGCCCGCAACAAGGCTGCCGCCATGGAAGCCGTGCTGAAGGCGGTTGACTTCGACCTGCCCAAGTCGCTGGTCGATGCCGAAACCGACCGTCTGCTGGAAGGCGCCCGCGCCGACCTGAAGGCCCGCGGCGTCCCCGACGCTGACAAGGCCCCGATCCCTGCCGAAATGTTCAAGCCCCAGGCTGAGCGTCGCGTGCGTCTGGGTCTGGCTGTCGCCGAACTGGTCAAGGCCAACAACCTGCAAGCCAAGCCCGAGCAACTGCAAGCCCACATCGAAGAGCTGGCACAGAGCTACGAGCAGCCCGCTCAGGTTGTCGCCTGGTACATGAGCGACCGTCAGCGCATGGCCGAAGTCGAAGCCGTCGTGATCGAAAGCAACGTGGCAGAGTTCATTCTGTCCAAGGCCAAGGTCACCGACAAGGCCCTGTCGTTCGAAGAGCTGATGGGCCAGCAAGGCGCCTGATTCGGCACGCACCCCCGCCGTTGCGTCGCCTTTTTCAGGTGACGCATGGCAGGCGAGGCACCTGCATCCTTCACGGGGGCAGGTGCCTTTGTTTTGAAGGGCTTTCCAGGGCCTGCGCCTGACTGTGCGTGCAAACAACGGAAAATCGATTCGCGCTGACGACGGGATTCCTCCTCCGCGAGTCGGCTTTTTTGCACGTCATAATCAATCGACATACACATCTGCGGCATCCCGTCAACGGGGTGCCGGCACTGAAGGAAGCACATGAGCGCACTGGACATTCAAAACCTGGGCATGGTGCCCATGGTCATTGAGCAATCGGGCCGTGGTGAGCGCGCCTACGACATCTACAGCCGCCTTCTGCGTGAGCGCGTGATCTTTCTGGTCGGACCCGTCAACGACCAGACGGCCAACCTCGTCGTGGCCCAGTTGCTGTTCCTCGAAAGCGAAAACCCCGACAAGGACATCTCGCTCTACATCAACTCGCCCGGTGGCAGCGTGAGCGCTGGCATGTCCATCTTCGACACGATGAACTTCATCAAGCCGAACGTGTCGACGCTGTGCATGGGCATGGCCGCCTCGATGGGTGCCTTCCTGCTGGCCGCTGGTGAGAAGGGCAAGCGCTTTGCACTGCCCAACTCCAAGATCATGATTCACCAGCCTCTGGGTGGTGCACAAGGTCAGGCCACGGACATCGAGATCCACGCCCGCGAGATCCTCAAGACCCGCGAGCAGCTCAACAAGATCCTGGCCGATCGCTCTGGCCAGCCGCTGGACAAGATCCAGAACGACACCGAGCGCGATTACTACATGTCAGCCGAAGAGGCTGCCACCTACGGACTCATTGACAAGGTGATCGATAAGCGCGCTTAAGGCACTGGCTGGCTTGCCGGCCCAATTGTCTTATCATGCGTCGATCCCACCTTGCCTACTCTTTGACAGGCCCGCAACATGCCCGATAAAAAAGGCTCTTCCAGCGACAAAATCTTGTACTGCTCTTTCTGCGGAAAGAGTCAGCACGAGGTGAAAAAGCTCATCGCCGGCCCGTCGGTCTTCATCTGCGACGAGTGCATCGAGCTGTGCAACGACATCATCCGTGATGAAGTGGCGGCCGAAGCCGAACAATCTCGTCCGGCCAAAAGCGACCTGCCGGTGCCCTCCGAGATCAAGTCCAGCCTCGATCAGTACGTGATTGGGCAGGACCGTGCCAAGCGCACTTTGTCGGTGGCGGTGTACAACCACTACAAGCGCCTCAAGCACATGGGCCACGGCGAAGGCAAGAAAGCCGACGTCGAGCTGGCCAAGAGCAACATCTTGCTGATCGGGCCCACGGGGTCGGGCAAGACCTTGCTCGCCCAGACCCTGGCGCGCCTGCTGAACGTGCCTTTCGTGATCGCCGACGCCACCACCCTCACCGAAGCCGGTTATGTGGGTGAAGACGTCGAAAACATCATCCAGAAGCTGCTGCAGAACTGCAACTACGATGTGGAAAAGGCCCAGCGTGGCATCGTCTACATCGACGAAATCGACAAGATTTCGCGCAAGTCCGACAACCCCTCGATCACGCGCGATGTGTCGGGTGAGGGCGTGCAGCAGGCTCTGCTGAAGCTGATCGAAGGCACCATGGCCTCCGTGCCGCCTCAAGGTGGCCGCAAGCACCCGAACCAGGACTTCCTGCAGATCGACACGACCAACATCCTGTTCATCTGCGGTGGTGCGTTCGACGGCCTGGAAAAGATCATCCAGAGCCGCTCGGTCAAATCCGGAATCGGTTTTGGCGCCGAGGTGCAGAGCAAGGACGACCGCAAGGCCTCCGAGCTCTTCCGCGAGGTCGAGCCCGAGGATCTGATCAAGTTCGGCATCATCCCCGAGCTGATCGGTCGCATGCCGGTGGTCGCCACCCTGGGTGAGCTCACCGAAGACGCCATGATCCAGATCCTGACCGAGCCCAAGAACGCGCTGGTCAAGCAGTACCAGCAACTGCTGAGCATGGACGGGGTCGAGCTGGAAATTCGTCCGGCGGCTTTGCATGCCATCGCCCGCAAGGCGCTGGCTCGCAAGACCGGGGCGCGCGGTCTGCGCTCCATCCTGGAAGAGTCGCTGCTGGACACGATGTTCGAATTGCCCGCCCAGGAAGGCGTGCAGAAAGTGGTTTTGGACGAATCGACGATTGAAGAGAACGCCAAGCCTTTGTTGGTGTACCGGGAACAGGCCAAGGCCAGTGCCTGAGCGTGCTTGATGCGCTCTGTGGGGCACCGCTGAAAACCTGTGACCCTGGTTTTCGCGGTGCCCTTGTGTTTTGTCGATGAGGCCCCAAGTGGGCATCAGAGAAAGTGAGCCCTATATGTCTGGACACCCCATTCTTCCTTCCGACCCCATCACGCTGCCGCTGCTGCCGCTGCGCGATGTCGTGGTCTTCCCGCACATGGTGATCCCGCTTTTCGTGGGGCGCCCCAAGTCCATCAAGGCCCTCGAAGCCGCAATGGAAGCCGGCCGTCAGATCATGCTGGTGGCCCAGAAGGCCGCTGGCAAGGACGAGCCCCAATCGGACGACATGTTCGACATCGGCTGCGTGTCCAGCATCCTGCAACTGCTGAAATTGCCTGACGGCACCGTCAAGGTGCTGGTCGAGGGCGTGCAGCGCGCCAACACCACGTCGATCGACGACAGTGGTGAGTTCTTCATGGCCGAAGTGGTGCCCGTGCAGCCCGAGGGCGACGTCACCCCCGAGGTCGAGGCCCTGCGCCGCGCCGTCACCCAGCAGTTTGACCAGTACGTCAAGCTCAACAAGAAGATCCCGCCCGAGATCCTCACCTCGATCTCCGGCATTGACGACGCCGGTCGCCTGGCCGATACCATCGCCGCCCACCTGCCGCTCAAGCTCGAAGCCAAGCAGTCGGTGCTGGACCTGTTCTCGGTCTCGCAACGCCTGGAAAAGCTGCTGGAGCAGTTGGAGCACGAAGTCGACATCCTGCAGGTCGAAAAGCGCATCCGTGGCCGCGTCAAGCGCCAGATGGAGAAGTCGCAGCGCGAGTACTACCTGAACGAGCAGGTCAAGGCCATCCAGAAGGAGTTGGGCGAAGGCGAAGAGGGCGCTGACTTCGAAGAGCTGGCCAAGAAGGTCGAAGCCGCGCGCATGCCCAAGGAAGCGCGCAAGAAAGCCGATGCCGAGCTCAAGAAGCTCAAGCTGATGTCGCCCATGTCGGCCGAAGCCACGGTGGTGCGCAACTACATCGAGACCCTGTGCAACCTGCCCTGGAGCAAGAAGTCCAAGGTCAAGCACGACCTGACCAACGCCGAGCACGTGCTCAACGAAGAGCACTATGGCCTCGACAAGGTCAAGGAACGCATCCTTGAATATCTTGCAGTCCAGCAACGCGTGGACAAGGTCAAGGCGCCCATCCTGTGCCTGGTCGGCCCTCCGGGCGTCGGCAAGACCTCGCTCGGTCAGTCGATCGCCCGCGCGACCGGCCGCAAGTTCGTGCGCATGGCCCTGGGGGGCGTGCGTGACGAGGCCGAGATCCGTGGTCACCGCCGCACCTACATCGGCTCGATGCCGGGCAAGGTGCTGCAGAGCCTGAGCAAGGTCGGCGTGCGCAACCCGCTGTTCCTGCTCGACGAGATCGACAAGCTGGGCATGGACTTCCGTGGCGACCCGTCTTCGGCGCTGCTGGAAGTGCTCGACCCCGAGCAGAACCACACCTTCGGCGACCACTACATCGAGCTCGACTTCGACCTGTCGGACGTGATGTTCGTGGCCACCTCGAACTCGCTGAACATTCCGCCCGCCTTGTTGGACCGGATGGAAGTGATTCGCCTGGCCGGCTACACCGAAGACGAGAAGGTGCACATCGTTCAGACTTATCTGTTGCCCAAGCAACTGAAGAACAACGGTGTGAAGGAAACCGAGCTGGATGTGGCTGAAAGCGCCATCCGCGGCATCATCCGTTACTACACCCGCGAAGCCGGTGTGCGTTCGCTTGAGCGTGAAATCTCCAAGATCTGCCGCAAGGTGGTCAAGGGCGTGGCGCTCAAGCAGTACGCCGACAAGGTGGTCGTGACCGACGAGAACCTCAACGACTTCCTGGGCGTGCGCAAGTACAGCTTTGGCGAGGCCACCAAGGAAGACCAGGTCGGTCAGGTCGTCGGCTTGGCCTGGACCGAGGTGGGCGGCGATCTGCTGACCATCGAGGCCGCCGTGATGCCTGGCAAGGGCAACATCATCCGCACCGGCCAGTTGGGCGATGTGATGAAGGAGTCCGTGGAGGCCGCTCGCACCGTGGTGCGCAGCCGAGCCGCTCGCCTGGGCATCAAGGACGAGTTGTTCGAAAAGCGCGACATCCACATCCACGTGCCCGATGGCGCCACCCCCAAGGATGGCCCAAGCGCTGGCGCAGCAATGACGACGGCCTTCGTGTCGGCGTTGACGGGCATCCCGGTGCGCGCCGACGTGGCCATGACGGGTGAGATCACCCTGCGTGGCGAGGTCACCGCCATCGGTGGTTTGAAGGAGAAGTTGCTGGCGGCTCACCGTGGCGGCATCAAGACGGTGCTGATCCCGGAGGAGAACGTCAAGGACCTCGCCGAGATCCCTGAGAACGTGAAGGGCCAGATCGAGATCGTGCCGGTCAAGTGGATCGACAAGGTGCTCGAAGTGGCGTTGGTGCGTCAGCCCCAGGCCTTGCCTGAAGAAGACGTGAAAGTGGAGGCCAAGCCGGAAGCGGCTGCTGCTGCGCCCGCGTCGCCTGCAAGCAACGACGTGCTGAAACATTGAAAAAGTTTGGGCTCGGTTGACGATGGTGCAAAAAACGCGCTATAGTTCAGTTCTTCGCTGATCACGCGCCAAACGTGATCAAAGCAGCAAAGCAAACGGCAACGTTAGAGCATCTGTTAAAGCGAAGACTGCAAGCTGACGGACTTGTCCTGATAGCGCGCAATATGCGGGATTAGCTCAGTTGGTAGAGCGATACCTTGCCAAGGTATAGGTCGAGAGTTCGAGTCTCTTATCCCGCTCCAAATTTCGAGTTGTTGGCGCGGTAGCAAAGCGGTTATGCGTCGGATTGCAAATCCGTTGAGCCCGGTTCGACTCCGGGCCGCGCCTCCAGTCAAGCCTTCAGGCCCAACCAGCCTGGAAGCAGCATAGTGAATATGCGGGATTAGCTCAGTTGGTAGAGCGATACCTTGCCAAGGTATAGGTCGAGAGTTCGAGTCTCTTATCCCGCTCCAATTCAAAGGGAGTCCATGAAAATGGACTCCCTTTTTGCTTGGGCGATCGGCGGGCGATCAAGCTCGGGCGCAACGGATGTGCTGAACAGGCAAGGGCGAACCTTGGCGGTGCTGCCAGGTGCCGAAGGCGTGTGCTGGATGGCGCGCAGACCTTCCCAGGTCAGGCGATGCCCGCGTCTCCGTGAGTGGCGGATTGCGAGATTGGTGCCCCGGACCCGACTCGAACGGGCACGACGTTTTGGCGTCGGCGGATTTTAAGTCCGCTGTGTCTACCGATTTCACCACCAGGGCTGTGGCGGCAAGTGTAAGGTGAGCCGGCGCGCCTGATGGTTGTGATGAAAGTTCACAACACTCTTGCGAAAGGGTGCGAAACACAGGCATAATATCGTTCTTCGCTGATCGCCACACCAAGTCGATCAAGACGAGAGTCAAGCGAGCGTTGCCAAGCAAGGCAGCACATGCGGGATTAGCTCAGTTGGTAGAGCGATACCTTGCCAAGGTATAGGTCGAGAGTTCGAGTCTCTTATCCCGCTCCACATCTCCAAAGGGAGCCTGTAAACAGGCTCCCTTTTTGTTTTCCGTGTCGCCGTTGTGCGGCCCGCACAGCGCGTCATGCGCAGGCTGTGGCGCTGACGGACTGCGGTTCAGGGCAGGGCCTGTGCTTGGGTCTCTAGATTCAACCAGCGTCGCACGATCTGGCTCAGGAGCGCGGGGTTGCCGCTGCTCCAGAAGCGAATGTGGCCGCCAGCAGTCTGAGGCGTGCACGCCGGTAACTCGGTCACGAGGTGGGCCACATGGCGTGCCACCGCATCCGAGGTGTCGATGATTCGCACCTCCGGGCCCAACACCTGTTCGAACAGGGGGCGCACGAAGGGGTAGTGCGTACAGCCCAGCACGATGGTGTCGCTGTGTGCCTCCTGCAGCGGCCGGGCAAATTCCGCCACCAACTCGCGCAGGCGTGGCGTGTCCAGTTCGCCACCCTCGATTTCTTTGGCCAGGCCTGGGCAGGCCTGCAAGGTGATCTCGGCGTTGCGCCCGTGGCGCTCCACCAGGTGCTGAAACTTCGGGCTGGCCAGGGTGCCCGGTGTGGCCAGTACACCGATCCGTCCACTGGGTGAGTGGGCCACAGCCGGTTTCACGCCCGGCTCCACACCGACGATGGGTACGTCGGGCCAGCGGGCGCGCAGGTGTTGTGCGGCCGCGGCTGTCGCCGTATTGCATGCGATCACGATGGCCTGTGCACCTTGCGTCAGCAGGAAGTCGGTGATGTACTCACTGCGCGCGATGATGTCGGCCACGTCCTTTTCGCCGTAGGGCGCATGGCCGGAGTCGGCCACGTACAACATGTCGGCCAGCGGCAGGTACTGGTGCAGCGCGCGCAGCACCGAAAGGCCGCCCAGCCCAGAGTCAAAGACACCGATGCGTCGATGCAGTCCTTGCTGGACCGGAAGTGTGGCGGTGTCTGAGACAGAAGCGGGGGCTGACATGGCGCAAAAAAACGGCCTTCACGGGGACGGCTTTGGCTGCGAACTCGCGTATTGTCTGTCTTTTGCGAGCTTGGGGGGTTCACGAGCCCCGAAGTCACGCTAGAATCGAACGATCGTGCTTTTTTAGGCGCGGCAAATTTTTACTCAACTTCCTCATGACGCAGGAGAACATCGCATGAAGGTTCTGGTTCCGGTCAAGCGGGTTGTGGACTACAACGTGAAAGTTCGCGTGAAGTCTGACGGCTCTGGTGTCGACATTGCCAATGTCAAGATGAGCATGAACCCCTTCGACGAAATCGCCGTCGAAGAAGCCACGCGCCTGAAAGAAAAGGGCGTGGTCACGGAGATCATCGCGGTCACCGTGGGTGTGGCACAAGCTCAGGAAACCCTGCGCACGGCCATGGCCATTGGTGCCGACCGTGGCATCCTCGTGGAAACCGACGCTGAAGTGCAGCCCCTGGCCGTGGCCAAGGTACTGAAGGCGCTGGTCGACAAGGAAAAGCCCGATCTGATCATCCTGGGCAAGCAAGCCATTGACGACGACAGCAACCAGACAGGCCAGATGCTGGCTGCCTTGGCTGACCTGCCGCAAGGCACGTTCGCTTCCAAGGTGGAAGTGGCCGATGGTTTCGCCATCGTGACCCGTGAAGTCGACGGTGGTCTGGAAACCGTGAAGCTGAAGTTGCCTGCTGTCGTGACGACCGACCTGCGTCTGAACGAGCCGCGCTACGTCACGCTGCCCAACATCATGAAGGCCAAGAAGAAGCCCCTGGAGACCGTCAAGCCGGCCGACCTGGGTGTGGACGTGGCCCCGCGCATCAAGACCCTGAAGGTCGAAGAGCCTGCCAAGCGCTCGGCTGGCATCAAGGTGGCCGATGTGGCGACCCTGGTCGACAAGCTCAAGAACGTCGCCAAAGTGATCTGAGGAGATAACCCATGACCGCTCTCGTTATTGCTGATCACGACAACAACAGCATCAAGGCCGCCACCCTGAACGTGGTGACCGCTGCCAAGGCCCTGGGTGGCGATGTGCACGTGCTGGTCGCTGGTGCCAATGCTGGTGCCGCTGCTGCTGCCGCCGCTCAGATCGCTGGCGTTTCCAAGGTGCTGCACGCCGACGGCGCCCAGTTCGCCGATGGCCTGGCTGAAAACGTGGCCGCCCAAGTGCTGGCCGTGGCCGGTGGCTACAGCCACCTCCTGTTCCCGGCGACCGCTACGGGCAAGAACGTGGCCCCCCGCGTCGCTGCCAAGCTGGACGTGGGTCAGGTGTCGGAAATCACCAAGGTGGTGTCCGCTGACACGTTCGAGCGCCCGATCTACGCCGGTAACGCCATTGCCACCGTGCAATCGGCTGACGCCGTGAAGGTGCTGACCGTGCGTGGTACCGCGTTCGACGCGGCTGCCACCTCCGGTGGTTCCGCTGCGGTGGAAACCGTGGCTGGCGTGGCTGATGCGGGTTCCTCGTCCTTCGTGGGCCGTGAGGTGACCAAGTCCGAGCGTCCTGAGCTGACCGCTGCCAAGATCATCGTGTCCGGTGGCCGTGCGCTGGGTTCGGCTGACAAGTTCAACGAAGTGCTGCCCCCGCTGGCTGACAAGCTGGGCGCTGCCATCGGTGCTTCGCGCGCTGCGGTGGACGCTGGCTACGCTGCCAACGACCTGCAAGTGGGTCAGACCGGCAAGATCGTTGCCCCTGAGCTGTACATCGCCTGCGGTATCTCGGGCGCCATCCAGCACTTGGCCGGCATGAAGGATTCGAAGGTCATCGTGGCCATCAACAAGGATCCCGAAGCCCCGATCTTCCAGGTGGCCGATTTCGGTCTGGAAGCTGACCTGTTCGTGGCTGTCCCCGAACTGGTCAAGGCGCTGTAATCTGGTCCAGATGGCAGGCGCAGGTCTGCATCATTGAGCCATCTGGGGCGTCTTTCGAGGCGCCCCTTTTCGTTTATCGGAGAACAACATGAGTTTTCGCGCCCCCGTCAAAGACCAGCTCTTTTGCATGAAGGAGCTGGCTGGCATCGATCAGGTTGCCACCATTCCCGGCTTTGAAGACGCCGGCTATGAAACCGCTCAGGCTGTGCTGGAAGAGTCGGCCAAGTTCAACGAAGGCGTGGTCGCGCCCTTGAACTGGTCGGGCGACCAGGACCACGGTTCGTGGGACAACGGCGTCGTGCGTGCGTCGAAGGGTTTCAAGGAAGCCTACGCTGCCTTGGCCGAAGGTGGCTGGCAAGGTCTGGGTCAACCGCTGGAGTACGGCGGCCAGGGCCTGCCCAAGATCATTGGCGCGGCTTGCGTTGAGCAGACGATGGCTGCCAACCTGAGCTTCTCGCTGTGCTCCATTTTGACGGGTGGCGCCATCGAAGCGCTGCTGACGGCGGGCAGCGACGAGCTCAAGACCCGCTACATCCCCAACATGGTGTCGGGCAAGTGGACGGGTACGATGAACCTGACCGAGCCGCAAGCCGGCTCCGACCTGGCCCTGGTGCGCTCCAAGGCGGTCAAGCAGGATGACGGCACCTATCGCATCTCCGGCCAGAAGATTTTCATCACCTACGGTGAGCACGACATGGTGGAGAACATCGTTCACCTGGTGCTGGCGCGTACCCCTGATGCGCCCGAAGGCGTGAAGGGCATCTCGCTGTTCGTGGTGCCGAAGTTCATGGTCAACGCCGACGGCTCGCTGGGCAAGCGCAACGACGTGTACTGCGCTTCCATCGAAGAAAAGCTGGGCATCAAGGCCTCGCCGACCGCCGTGCTGGTCTATGGCGACGACAAGGGCGACGTGGGCCCTGGCGCCATCGGTTACCTGGTGGGCGAAGAGAACCGCGGCCTGGAATATATGTTCATCATGATGAACGCGGCCCGCTACGACGTGGGCATGCAGGGCATCGCGGTGTCCGAGCGCGCTTACCAGCACGCCGTGGGCTATGCCAAGGACCGTGTGCAGTCTCGTCCGGTGGACGGTTCGGCCAAGGAGTCCGTGGCCATCATCCATCACCCTGACGTGCAGCGCATGCTGATGACCATGCGTGCGCTGATCGAAGGCGCGCGCGCGATGGCCCTGGTGGGTGCGTCGGCGTACGACAACGCGCACCACAACCCCAACGCCGAGGAGGCCAAGCAGGCGCAGGCGTTCTACGAGTTCCTGGTGCCGCTGATCAAGGGCTTCTCGACCGAGAACTCGGTGGAAGTGACCTCGCTGGGCGTGCAGGTGCACGGTGGCATGGGCTTCATCGAGGAAACCGGTGCGGCGCAGTACTACCGCGACTCGCGCATCCTGCCGATCTACGAAGGCACGACCGCCATTCAGGCCAATGACCTGGTCGGTCGCAAGACAGCCCGTGACGGCGGCGCCATGGCCAAGGCCATCGCCGCTCAGATCGCGGATCTGGAAGGCCAACTGGCTGGCCGCGACAGTGCTGCTGGCAAGAAGCTGGCCACCCAGTTGAAGGCCGCTCGCGAGTCCTTCCTGCAGGTGGTGGACTTCGTGCTCGCCAACGTCAAGAGCAACCCGAACGCCGTGTTCGCCGGCTCGGTGCCTTACCTGATGCTGACCGCCAACCTGGTGGCCGGCTGGCAGATGGCCCGCTCGCTGATCGTGGCCGAGGACAAGCTGGCCGCTGGCGAGGAGGCCGCTTTCATGACGGCCAAGATCGCCACGGCCCGTTTCTACGGCGACCACATCCTGGCGCGCGTGGCCTCGCTGCGTGACACCATCCTCCACGGTGGTGAGAGCGTGACGGCGATGCCGCTGGACGCCTTCTGAGCGTTGACCTGTTGAGTTGTCGGACAATCACCCAACAGGATTGAACGACACATTCGATGCCCTCATTCGGTCCTGACCGGTGAGGGCATTTTTCTTTGTTGAGGAGTTTTCATGGCTTTGCCCGATGTTCTGAAGCGTGTGCCTTTTCCGGTGATTGCCTCCCCCTTGTTCATCATCAGCAATCCCAAGCTGGTGATCGCACAGTGTCAGGCAGGGGTGGTGGGCTCGATGCCGGCGCTCAATGCGCGCCCGACCGAGCAGCTGGAAGACTGGTTGGCCGAAATCACCGAGGCCTTGGCTGCCTGGGATCAGGCGCACCCGGATCAGCCAGCAGCCCCGTTTGCCATCAACCAGATCGTGCACAAGAGCAACGACCGTCTGGAACATGACATGGCCCTGTGCGCGAAGTACAAGGTGCCCATCGTGATCACTTCGCTGGGCGCACGCGAGGATGTGAACCAGGCCGTGCACAGCTGGGGCGGCGTGGTGATGCATGACATCATCAACAACCGGTTTGCGCGCAAGGCGATCGAGAAGGGCGCAGACGGCCTGATCGCGGTGGCGGCCGGCGCCGGTGGCCATGCCGGGACGACCAGTCCGTTTGCGCTGGTGCAGGAAATCAGGGAGTGGTTTGACGGTCCCTTGGCCTTGTCAGGCTCGATCGCGCATGGTCGCGCCATCTTGGCGGCGCAGGCGATGGGGGCGGATTTTGCCTACATCGGCTCGGCTTTCATTGCGACCGATGAGGCGCGTGCGGCCGAGGCTTACAAGCAGATGATCGTGGACAGCAGCAGCGCCGACGTGGTGTACAGCAGCAAGTTCACCGGTGTGCATGGCAATTACCTGCGCGGCTCGATCGTCAACGCCGGGCTGGACCCCGAGAACCTGGGCGAAGGTGACCCCAGCGAGATGACCTTTGGCAGCGATCGCGATGCCAAGCGGGCCAAGGCGTGGAAGGACATCTGGGGTTCGGGCCAGGGCATTGGCGCGGTCAAGCAGGTGCTGCCGGCGGCCGAGCTGGTGGCGCGTCTGAAGGCGGAGTACGTCGAGGCGCGTCGCGCCCTGTGCGGCGGCTGAGCCCGGCGTTGACGGTCCGGCGGATGGGTGCGCTGACCCCTGGTGGATGATGGGGGTCAGCGCTGCCCGAGTTTGAATGCGATCAAGGCGCGCAGGCGGGTTGGGATCACCGGCTTGAGCAGCAGGTGGAAGTCTTCGCTTCGGGCTTCGGTTTCGTGGCCGCTCATGGTGCTGCCGGTGACCATGATGACGGGCAGGTCGGGGCCGAAGCGTGCCCGCATGAGGTGGATGACCTCGATGCCCGTGCGCTGCTCGGGCAGGCGGTAGTCGGCAATGAGCAGGTCGGGGTGTTGGTCGGTGTCGCTTGACCAGGCCGCCACGGCATCCAGCGTGTCAAAGGCGCTGACGGTGGCACCCCAGCCTTTGAGCAAGATTTCCAGCCCTTCGGCGACGGCAGGCTCGTCTTCCACGACGACGATGTGGCGCCGGTCGAGGGTGATGGCGGGGCGTGGCTTGGCGGGGGTGTCGGCAACAGGTGCACGCACAGGCTTGCCGATGGGCAGCAGCAGCGTGAAGACGCTGCCGTGACCTGCGCGGGAGCGCAGGCTCAGTGGCGCCTCCATGAGCTTGGCCAGACGTTTGACGATGGCCAATCCCAGGCCCAGGCCTTTGCGATGGTGGGGCTCCAGCGGGCGCTTGCTCTGGGTTTGGTAGAACTCTTCAAAGATGCGCTCCTGCTCCTTGGGCAGGATGCCGATGCCGCTGTCCCACACTTGCAGACACAGTTGGTCGCCGCGGGTGCGGCAGCTGACGAGGACGCCACCGTCTTCGGTGTAGCGGATGGCGTTGGAGATGAGGTTGCGCAGGATGCGTTCGACCACGAGTGGGTCGGCGTAGGCGTGGTGCCGCGCGCCGTGAAAGCGCAGGGACAGGCCCTTTTCAAAGGCGGTGGGCTCGAAGTTCAGGCGCAGGCGCTCGAAGAGGGCGCACAGGGGGAAGTGCTCGGGCTGGATGTCAATGCCGCCGGTGTCGATTTTGGTGATGTCGAGCAGTTCGCTGAACAGTCCTTCGAGCGCATCGACCGAGCTGTTGATGCTGTGAACGAGGTGGGCCACTTCGTCGTCCTTGCAGCGCTGGCGCAGGGCTTCGGCAAACAGGCCCAGGGCGTGGAGGGGCTGGCGCAGGTCGTGGCTGGCGGCGGCAAAGAATTGGGTTTTGGCGCGGTTGGCGAGTTCGGCCTGGTGCTGTGCGTTTTCGGCGGCCGCCATCTCGGTACGCAGGCGTTGGGCCAGCTGCTGGGTCTGGACCCGCAGGCCCACCATTTCGCCGAACATGTTGTAGAAGGCTCGCCCCATGGCCACGGTGCACAGGCACATCAGGGACCAGATGCCGGCGAGGTAGAGGTTGTCGGTGCCGCCCAGCAGGGCGGTGTGCACGATCATGGGGACGAAGTACAGGCCCATGCAGGCCAGGAACAGCCTGGGCTGTGAGGACATGTAGGGTACGGCGCCGATGGCGAACGAGTACACCGTGAGCATCAGCGCGGTGCGCTCGAAATGGCCGCCATGTTTGTAGAACAGCACGGCGGCCACGCTCCACAGGCCCGCGCCAATGACGGCGCCGGTGTTCCAGCGGTAGAGCCAGCGTTGGGCGTCGATGGGGCCTTGCCGCATGGCCCGCTCGTGCCCCAGCAGGTTGAGGAAGCGGGCAGCCCATAGCAGCGCGAAAGCCGCACTCCAGGCCCACAGCCACGAGCGGGGCACATGGTGCCAGTACACCAGGGTGGTGACCACGAAGCCCAGAAAGTGACCCATCAGGGCGGCGCTGGTCTGGCGGTAGACCAGGCGTGCGCTGTCTTGCGTCAAGGCATGGCTGTTGGGCCGAGGGACCAGGGTCGCGTCGTGGGAGACCGGGAGATGCGTGGGTGGCAGGGTGCCCGCAGCCATGGGGCTCAACGGCTGTGCCAGGCGCTGCTGTGTTGCAAGCCGCTCTGCTTTTGCAGGATCTGGCTGACGGCGATCACGGCCTGGGTGCGCGAACTGACGCCCAGCGCACGCAGCACGGCGGCGACGTGGTCTTTCACGGTTTCGACCGACAGGCCGAGTTCGCGGGCGATCAGCTTGTTGGGCTGGCCTTTGAGGAGGAGGTGCAGCACATCGGTCTGGCGTGGCGTGAGGCCCAGTTGCTGCAGCGAGGGCATGGTCTGGAAGCCCGAATCACGGGATTCTTGCTGGACCTGGCGCGCGTAGGGCGATTGGCTGAACTGGGCGCTGAGTTCGCTGCCCATGCTCATGGGGGGCACATAGACACCGCCCGAGATGACCTGTTGCAGGGCTTCGACGAGGGTTTCGTTGGTGGCGCGCTTGGGGACGAAGCCCATGGCACCCATGTCGATGGCGCGGATGACGTCGCTGGTGCGGTCGGAGGCGGAGATGACCACGACGGGCAGGGCCGGGTAGCGAGAGCGCAGCTCGCCCAGGAGGTCGAAGCCATCGGCATCGCCCAGGTGCAGGTCGAGCAGCACGAGGTCGTAGCTGGCATCCTGGCGCAGGGTATTGCGGGCACTGGCGCCGCTGTCTGCCGCCGAGACGGTGACGCCGTCTCCGAGGCCCTGGATGACCGACTGCAAGGCGGCCAGGATCAGGGGATGGTCGTCGATCAGCAACACCTTCATGCATTTACTCCTGCTTGTTTGTTCTTTGAGTGCGTCGGGGCAAGACCTTCACAAAACAACGCCAGTGCAACCAAAGGGAGCCGTTTTCGCATGATCTGGGGGCCAGACGCGCGACATCATAGTGCTGAGGTCTATGACGTAAGGGTTGTAAGTGTCTGCGTTTGTAAGTTTCAGGGCCTTGTTTGAGGGGGGTCAGGTCCGCCACAAGCGCGAGGGGCAAGGTTCGAGCTGCCAGGCCAAGGTGCGCCATTGGCTCCAGACCGAGACGAGCAGGTCCATGAGCGGTTCGACCCGGGGGGCCAGGGCACGCAGAACGACGACTTGTTCGTGTGCGCTGGTGCTGCCACTGGTGGCGCACAGCGGGTGCTCGGTGTGAAGAGCGCGGGCCGCGTCTAGCAGGGCTTCGCGCCGGGCACGTGGCAGGGCGGTGCCACTGGCGAACCAGAGGGTGCCCATGACACGGTGGCCGGCCCAGCCCAGGGGGCTGTCGAGCAGCAGGCTATCAGTGGCGGCCACGGTGCCGCGCTCCAGCCAGACGCCGGGCAGGTCGATCTCCTGGGTGTAGCGGCCGTGGGGGTGGGTGGGGTCGTCAAAGGGCTCGCCTGCAGCGGGCAGGCCCAGGGCCAGGACGTCCCAGCCGAACATCTCGGCGCGGGGGGCGAGGTCGAAGCGCATGCGGTTGCTGGCAACGCAGCCCCGGTAGGCGATGGTTTCGAGCGGCAGCCATTCGAGGCGGCTGTCGTCGTCCAGGCGAGCGTGCAGGGTTTGCTGGGCTTCATCTCCGGCGCTGCGGTAGAAGCGGGTGGCGCCGGGGGTGGTGATGAGCGCGTGGCTGCCGGACGCCAGGTGGGCATCGACCTGGAGCACGTCTCCGCCGACGATGCCGCCAGGCGGGTGCACCAGTACGTGGTGACAGACGCCGGGGCCTTCGGGGTAGAGGCGTTGCAGGACGCGCAGCGGGCCGGTGTGGCGGTCGAGGGCGATGGTGCGTTCGCCATCGCGGCGGTAATCCAGGTTCAGTTGACCGAGCCAGCTCATGGGCCTTGTGTACGCAGGAATTGCGCCAGACAGCAGTGGGAAAAGCCCAGTTTAAAGCGGATGCGGTGCCGCGGGCCGGTGCGCTGGGCCGACAACGGCGACAATCGCGGCATGAGCATGGAACACGACACCGTCATCGAAGACACCCGCAACTGGTTGGTCAAGGCCGTCATCGGCTTGAACCTGTGCCCGTTTGCCAAAGGGGTGCATGTGAAAAACCAAGTGCGCTACCGCGTGTCGGACGCCAGCACGCCGGAGGGTTTGCTGGAAGATCTGATCGAGGAGTTGACCTTCCTGCGTGACGCCGACCCCGAGGAGGTGGACACGACCTTGCTGGTGCACCCCGGTGCGTTGCAGGATTTTCTGGACTTCAATGACTTCCTGGATGTGGTGGACGCCGCGGTGGAGGAGTTGGAGCTGGATGGGGTTTTGCAGGTGGCGAGTTTCCATCCGGATTACCAGTTCGCGGATGCGGACCCGGATGACATCGAGAACTATAGCAACCGCGCGCCGTATCCGACGCTGCACCTGATCCGTGAAGAGAGCCTGGACCGGGCGATCGAGGCCTTCCCCGAGGCCGAGGACATCTACGAGACCAACAAGGCCACGCTGCGCAAGCTGGGCCTGGCCGGTTGGAAGAAGCTCTGGCAGGTGTGAGGGAATTGATTCATGGCGAGTGAGCACCCCTGGTGGGGCCCGGCGCGGGTGCCGTTTTTGCTGTTGACGCCCGCCTGTATGGCCTTGGGCGTGGCGTGGAGCGCCTGGCAGTTGGCACAGTTGGGGCAGAGCCTGAATGCGCTGGACGCGCTCTTGTGCGTGCTGGGCGCGCTGGCGGCGCACGTGGCGGTGAACGCGCTCAACGAGCACCATGATTTCCGCAGTGGGCTGGATCAGAGCACGCAGCGGACGCCGTTCAGTGGGGGCAGCGGGGTCTTGCCCGCGAACCCCGCGTTGGCGCCGGTGGCCTTGGCGATGGGGTGGGGCGCCTTGCTGGTCACCGTATTGACTGGGCTGTACTTTGTGGTGAGCCGGCCGACGTTGTTGTGGGATCTGGCGCCGCTGGGCTTGCTGGGTGTGGCGGTGGTGGTGTCGTACACGCCTTGGCTGACGCGCCATCCGTGGCTGTGCCTGATGGCGCCCGGTTTGGGCTTTGGGCCTTTGATGTTGCTGGGCACCGAGGTGGTGTTGACCGGGGCGATGTCGTGGCAGGGCTTGGCCTTGTCGGCCTTGCCCTTCTTTCTGGCCAACAACCTGCTGTTGCTCAACCAGTTTCCGGATGTGGAGGCGGACCGGTCGGTGGGGCGTCGTACCTTGCCGCTGGCGCTGGGCCGCGCGGGCAGTGTGCCGGTGCTGGGCTTGCAGTACGGTTTCGCGTTTGGCGCGGTGCTATTGGGGCTGGCCTTGGGTTGGTGGCCTGCCGCCACGGGTTTGGCGGTCTTGGGCTTGCCGCTGGCGGTGAGCGCCTGGCAACGCGCTCAGGTGTACGCCGATGATCTGCCCGGGCTGCAGCCGGCCATGGGACTGAATGTGGCGGTGAACCTACTGAGCCCGGTGTTGGCGGCGGTGGGGCTGATGTTGTCGCTCTGAGCGTCATCGGATGCGAGGTGCATCGACGGGGGGGAGGCAAGTTTGACTGGGCGGGCTTGCTCCCACCGGGCGCGTGGCTCGGTGGGGTGGTTTGGGGCTTCAGTCGGCGCTGAGGCTGCTGGCGTCCACGCCCAGTTCGCTGGCCAAGCGGGTCACGAGGCTGCGCAGCGCAGCGATCTCGGCGGCCATGCGGGCTTGTTCTTCACGCAGGGAGGCAAGTTCGGCCTGAAGTTCCGCGGTGGCCGGGCCGGAAGGCGTGGCGTGGCCGGAGGAGGCACCACCCTGGGCGGTTTCAGCCACCTCGCCACACAGCAGGTGGGCCCAGCGGGATTCGCGGGCACCCGGAGCGCGGGGTAGCTTCACGACGCGCGGAGGCTCTTTGGCCGCCAACTCGTCCAGAAAGGCTTCGACCGAGGAAACGTCGGCAAAACGGTGCAGGCGCTCGGTGTGCAGGCGCAACTCGGCTGCGGTTTGCGGGCCACGCAGCATCAACAGGGTGAGCAAGGCCACGGCCTGGCTGGGCACGCCCAAGCCACGGGCGGCGTTGTGGTCGAAGCGCACCACGCGGTTGCCGCTGACTTCGCTGACAAGGCTGAGCTCGCGCAGGCCGTTGACGGCCTCCAGCACCTCGGCTTCGCTCAACTGCATGACCGGCTCGCGCGCGGTTTTCTGGTTGCAGCCCAGGGTGAGGGCGTTGAGCGACAGCGGGTAGCTGTCAGGGACGGTGTGCTGTTTCTCTACCAGCACGGCAAGGACTCGGGCTTCTTCGGGCGTCAACGGGCGCGTCATGGTCTGAACTCAAGGCAAGGTGACTGATGACCATACCACGCAGGTTCAGCGGCCTCTTCGGAAGGCCAGATAAGCCTGTGCAGAGGTTTCGGGCACTTCCATCACGGGCATGTGTCCCACGCCGTCGAACACCACCACCTTGGCTTGCGGCAGCAGCTTTTGCAGCACCGGGATGGTGGCGGGGCTGATCACGCGGTCGAGTTGGCCCCACATGATGAGGGTGGGGGTGCACAGGCCGCGGATACGCTTTTCGGTCGGCTCGCGGACCATGTCGTTCATGATGGCTTGCTCGCGTTCACGGTCGGCCAGTCGCTGGCGGGCGAAGACGCGGGCGATGGGCGGGGGCAGCTGCGGCGGGCGGGCCATCACAACCGAGAGAAAGCGCGGGAAGTCGTTCTCGTCGCGCAGCAGCAGCGGATTGGGCTCTCCCCGGCGGATGGTCAACTGGACCTCGCTCGGTGGGGCAGACCAGATGCCGGCTGTGTCGATGAGCCAGAGGCTGCGCACCTGGCTGGGGTTCAGGGCGGTGTAGGTCAGGGCGATCTGCCCGCCCATGGAGATACCGCCGAGGTGAACGGGGCCCAGGCCGAGTTGCTGCACGAATGCCTGCAGACGACGGGCTTGCGCTTGCGGTCCATAGGACACGCCTTCGGGGCGGGAGGAGTCTCCGAAGCCGATGAGGTCCGGGATGATCAGGCGTTGGTGATCAGTGAGGTGGCGCGCGACGGCCAGCAAGGTGTCCTTGTTGCCACCGATGCCGTGCAGCAGCACCAGGGGCTCGCCCTGGCCGCCATCCAGGTAGGCCATGCGGGTGCCATCGGGCAGGATCAGCGAGCGGGTGTGCAGGCCCGCTTGGGTGCGCAAGGCAACCATGATCGCCTGGGTGGTTTGTGCCGGTGCCCAGTACATGAAGCCGACCAACACAGTGCCGATCAACACCGCCATGGCCAGCAAGGTCAGCAGGACAAGTCGTATGCGCCTGAACATGGTGGGCCTCCGATAGGCAGAGGCGCTGGACATGCGCCTCTGCTGGCATGTTAGGCGGGAATCAGGTGTTTGGCGAGGCCTGGCTCACGCCTTGATACCTTGAGGTGCGCTGTTCAATGGTTCTGGCTGCCGCGGTGTGCCCAGGCGGTGGTGCGGGTTTCGACCACGGAGAACAGCTCGTACATGATCATGGCCATGGCGCCGATGACGACCAGTCCGGCGAAGGCCAGGCCCATCTGCATGGACGAGCCAGCGCTGATGAGCAGGTAGCCGATGCCTTCGTTGGCGGCGGTCATCTCCGACACCGTGGTGCCCACGAAGGCCAGGGTGATGGCGACCTTGAGTGAGCCGTAGAAGTAGGGCAGGGAGCGCGGCAGGCCGACCTTCATCAGCACATCCCAGCGCTTGGCGCCCAGCACGCGCAGCACGTCTTCCAGCTCCGGCTCCAGGGTGGCCAGGCCGGTGGCGATGTTGACCATGATCGGAAAGAAGCTGATGAGGAAGGCGGTGAGGATGGCCGGGCCGGGGCCAATGCCGAACCACACGACGAGGATGGGGACGAAGGCCGCTTTGGGCAGGGCGTTGAAGGCGGTCATCAGCGGGTAGACGGCGGCGTAGGCCAGGCGCGAGCTGCCGATGAGGAAGCCCAGCAGCACGCCGACCACGATGGCGATGGCGAAGCCGGCCAGGGTCACCCACAGGGTGCGCCAGGCGTGGCGAAGGATTTCGCTGTGGAACTCAACCAGTTGGGATGCGATGCGGGCGGGGCTGGGGAAGATGAACTCGGAGACGTTGAGGGCCGAGCACAGCACCTGCCAGAGGATGAGCACGCCTAGCAGCAGCACCCAGGGCGCCCAGCGGGCTTGTTGTTTGGCGCTGAGTTTCATTGCGCGATCTCCCCGGCGGTTTGAATGTGGGACTGGATGGTGGCGGGCTTGCGCATGGCGCCGATGTGGGCGCGCAACTCGTGCACGATGCCGGTGAACTCGGGGGTGTAGGTCACTTCCAGATCGCGGGGGCGGGGCAGTTCGATCTCGCGCTTGGCGAGGATGCGGCCCGGGCTCTTGCTCATCACATACACGGTGTCGGCCAGGAAGACGGCTTCGCGCAGGTCGTGGGTGACGAGGATGACGTTGAACTTCTGCACCGCCTGCAGGTCGCGCAGGGCGCACCACAGCTCTTCGCGGGTGAAGGCGTCGAGCGCGCCAAAGGGCTCATCAAGCAGCAGCATCTTGGGCTCGTGGATCAGGGCGCGGCAGATGCTGGCGCGCTGCTGCATGCCGCCCGAGAGCTCCCAGGGGAACTTGTCTTCGTAGCCGCCCAGCCCCACGCTTTCGAGCAGGGCGCGGGCCTTGGCCGCGTATTCCTTGCGCTTGGCCTTGAAGCTGGCGCGGAAGGGTTCGACGATCTCCAGCGGCAAGAGCACGTTGTCGAGCGTGGTGCGCCAGGGCAGCAGCGACGGGGCCTGGAAGGCCATGCCGGTGATCTTGAGCGGACCGGTCACGGGCTCGCCCCCGATCGTGATGTGGCCCTTGGTGGGCTGCTTCAAGCCGGTGGTCAGCTTCATGAAGGTGGACTTGCCGCACCCGGAGGGGCCGACGATGGCCACGAACTCGCCCTCATCGATCTGCAGGTTCAGATCCTCGACGGCGAACTGTCCTTGGGCCCACAACGCGTCGTTGTAGGCCAGCCAGACATTTTGAAAATCAACAAAGGCGGTCATGGCCCCTCCTCAGGTACAGCGTGCGCGGGTTTACTTCTTGGGGGGCAGGACGTTGAGGTCGGCAGCCGAGGGCAGGTAGGCAGAGGTCCAGACGGCGTCGGCATTGACGCGGGTCTTGGTGGCGAAGGCGTCGCCCACTTGCGAGGCCATCAGTGCCAGGCGCGGCAGCTTGACCTGACCGAAGCCTTCGGCGCGGGCGTCCGGGCTGGCGATGACCTGGTCGATGGCCATCTTCAGGCGGCGCTTTTCCAGCTCGACGTTGATGATGCCGTCGCGGGCCTTGACGTGTTCGATGGCGGCGTCGGGGTTGGCCAGGACTTCCTTGGTGCCTTTGGCGAAGGCCTTGAGGAAGGCTCTGACGGCGGCGGGGTTCTCTTTGAGGATCTTGGGCGAGGCAATGATGGCGTTGCCGTACAGCTTCACGCCGTGCAAGGCGTAGGGGAACATCACCACATCGCCGGCCTTGGCGCCGCGCGCTTCGAGGTTGAGCAGGCTGGTGAAGGAGAAGCCGGTGATGGCGTCGACGTCACCGCGCACGAGCATGGTTTCGCGCAGCGGCGGGTCCATGCTGACCCAGGTGGCGCCGTTGACCTTGTTGGCCTTGGCGAAGATGGGCCAGGCTTTGCGACCGGCATCGAACACGGGGGCACCCAGCTTCTTGCCCGCCAGATCGGCCGGGGTCTGGATGCCGGACTTCTTGAGGGCGAACACGGCGGCCGGCGTGTTGTTGTAGACCATCATGATGGCCACGGGCTTGTTGGGCGCGTCGGGGTTGTTGGCGTGGAACTCCATCAGGGCGGCGATGTCGGCCAGGCCCAGGTCGTAGGAGCCCGAGGCGACGCGGGTGACGGTGCCGCCCGAGCCGTTGCCGGCGTCCACGGTCACGTCCAGGCCGGCTTGTTTGAAGTAGCCCTTGGCCACCGGCTGCAGGAACAGGGCAGAGGGGCCTTCGAAGCGCCAGTCGAGTTGGAACTTGATGGGCGTTTGGGCATGCACCGTGGTGGGGAGGCTCATGCCCCAGCTGAGTGCGGCGGCCGAGGCCACGGTGGCGAGCAGGGTGCGACGGGGGCGGGACGAGACGGTCATGGGGCAGACTCCAGCGAGTGACAAAACTGTATACAGTCCTGTCAGCGAGATTCGTGCCAGTTCATTTCAGGGGGATCGGCCTTGCGGCTGTCGTCGTGGCAGCGGTGCGGGCCGCCTAGAATGCGACCCTTGTCGTTTGAACGGGGTGGACGCGTGTCGGATCGTCTTTTTGTCTTGTCTCAGTACGTGCTGCCCAAGCACGCCTTGACCGCATTGGCCGGCGTGGGCGCTTCGGCGCGCGGTGGTGCGCTGACCACGCGTTTCATCCGCTGGTTTGTGGGCCGCTATGGCGTGAACATGGCCGAGGCGGCCAACCCGGACATCGCCAGCTACCCCACGTTCAACGAGTTCTTCTCGCGGGCCTTGAAGCCGGGGGCGCGTCCGCTGGCCGATGCCGACCTGATCAGCCCGGTGGATGGGGCGATCAGCCAGTTCGGGCCGATTCGACGTGATCAGATCTTCCAGGCCAAAGGACACGATTACTCGACCACCACGCTGGTTGGCGGCGATACCCAGTTGGCACAGCGGTTCGACGATGGGCATTTTGCGACGCTGTACCTGAGCCCCAAGGACTATCACCGCATCCACATGCCCTGCGATGGGCGCCTGACGCGCATGATTTATGTGCCGGGCGACCTGTTCTCGGTGAACCCGGCGACCGCCCGGGGCGTGCCCGGCCTGTTCGCGCGCAACGAGCGGGTGGTGTGCGTGTTCGAGTCGAAACAGGGGCCGTTTGTGCTGACGCTGGTGGGCGCCACCATTGTGGGCAGCATGGCCACCGTGTGGCACGGCGTGGTGAACCCGCCGCGCAGCAAGCAGGTGCGCGAATGGCGCTACGACGACCAGCAGATCACCTTCAAGAAGGGCGACGAGATGGGGCGCTTCCTGCTGGGCTCGACCGTGGTGATGCTGTTCCCCAAGGGCGATTTGCGCTTCAACCCGGCGTGGGCACCGACGGGTGCGATCCGCATGGGTGAGGCGATGGCGCAGCGGGGCTGAGTTCAGTAGACCTCGACCGGGTCCTGCAGGATGAAGAGGCAGTCGTCGGGGTGGCTGTTGACCATGGCGTGGCTGGCGTCTTCGATGTCGTAGCGACTGCTGATCGGCAGTTCGCTGTCGAGGTGGTTGGCGATGGCGTGTGCCACCTCGTTGGAGCGCGTGCCGCAGACGATGCGCGTGGGGATCTCCAGTTGCGCCAGTTCGTCGCGCGTGTGGCGGATCTGGGTGCACAGGTCCCAGTGGCGCAGGTTGTTGGCGGTGAGCGGCGCCATCATGTCTTTGACGAAGGCAGGCAGGGCCTCGAACTCGTTGCCACCACCCCAGAAGTCGATGACCTGGCCGCAGGCGTAGGGCACCTGGTTGGCCGCGTCCTGACGGTATCGCTGCAGGAAGGCATCGACCTGGGCCTGCATGTCGGCGTCGCCCATGGTGTCGAGCACCCAGGTGGCGACCGGTTCGAACAGGGTCAGCTCATGGATGGGCAGGGAGCCTTTGAGGGCCTGGGACAGGGCCACCACGCCGCCATACGAGTGGCCGACCAGGTGAATGGGCTCGTCGGTGAGCGAGCGCACCACGTCTTCGATGAGCTTCAGCTCGGTCTCGATGGTGGGGGCGTCAAAGTCTTGCGGATCGGGCGTGCCGCAGTGGCCCGGCAGCTTGATGGCAATGCAGGTGTGGCGAGCCGACAGCTGCTCGATCATCTTCTTCCAGGTGGACGTGGTGGCGTAGGAGCCGTGCACGAAGACGATGGGCGAGCCGGAGCCGGTGAGCTGGTAGTGGTCGGACAAGGGCATGGGGCAGGAACGATCGGGGGGCGAAATGGCGAATCTGAACCTTTGAGTCTATGCTGTGAGCATGCCTGCAGCCAAGCTCCCCAGCACACCATGTCTGTGAAGACTTTGTTGATCGTGTACCACTCGTTGACCGATGGCACGCGCCAGATGGCCGAGGCTGCGCGCGCAGGCGCGGCTGCGGAAGGCGAGGTGGCGGTGCGGTTGCTGCATGCCTCGCAGGCGGGGCCGGACGATGTGCTGGCGGCCGACGGCTTGATCTTTGCGACGCCGGAGAACTTGGCGGCCATCAGTGGGCAGTTGAAGGATTTTTTTGACCGCAGTTACTACCCGGTGCTCGATCGGGTCAATGGCCGGCCGTATGCCAGCCTGATCTGCGCGGGCAGTGATGGGCACAACGCGGCGCGGCAGATCGAGCGGATTGCCACGGGGTGGCGGCTGAAGGCTGTGGCCGAGCCGCTGATCGTGTGCACGCATGCGCAGACGCCGGAGGCCATTCTGGCGCCCAAGCAGATTGCGCCCGAGGCGCTGGAACGCTGTCGGGCGCTGGGTGAAGCGATGGCCGCAGGGCTGGCGCTGGGGGTGTTTTGACGGCCTGGGTGTGGTTCAGGGGCGGACCACGATGGCGTTGACCACGCTGGCCGCGCCAGGGGTGTGACGCGCGAGCGCCTCGGCGCGGTCTTTCTCGGCAGCGCTCTTGGCAAAGCCGGACAACTGCACCACGCCCTTGAGGGTTTCGACGCCGATCGACATGGCGCTGACGGTCGGGTCTTCGGCAAACTTGGTTTTGACTCGCGCGGTCACCGTGGCATCGTCGACATACTGTCCGACCGTGGATTGTTCGCGGGTGACGGAGCAGCCGGCCACGCCCAAAGCCAGCAAACCAGACAGCAGCAGCGCGGACATCTCGGGATGTTTCATCTGAGCCTCCTTCGGTTGGGTCAAGAACGCCGACCATAGGCCCATTCGGTATGACATTCAAGTTGGCGAGGGATACACCTGCTGGCAATGGGGCGGTGGTCGCCGGTCGGGGCGGGCGCCGGGGGCAGGTCAGTCGGCCAGCGTGTCGACAATGTCCAAGCTCAGACGGCGCGGGCTTTCAAAGGTGCGTTCCTGCCCCGTGACGGGGTCGGTGAAGGACAGGGTGCGGGCCAGCAATTGCAGCGGGCGGCTGAAGTCGGGCGCGACCTCGGGCGGCAGGGCCGGTTGCAGCTCCGGGTAGATCTGGTCGTGCAGGATGGGGATGTCGAGCGCGTTGAGGTGGGCGCGCAACTGGTGTTTCTGGCCGGTAACGGGCAGCAGGCGATACTGGCCCCAGTGGCCGCGCCGGTCGATCAGCTCGATGGCGGTCTCTGCGTTGGGTTCACCGTCGACCTCGTGCATGGCCATGAAGCGTTCGCTTTCGGCCAGACGGCTGCGGCGGACCATGGGCAGACTCAGGTCGGCACGCCACGGGGCGATGGCCTCGTAGGTCTTGCGCACGGCCTTGTCGCGGAACAGGGCCTGGTAGGCGTGACGGGTGTGCGGCTGGATGGTGAACGCGACCAGGCCGGCGGTTTCTCGATCGATGCGGTGCATGGGCACCAGGGTGTCGATGCCGAGCTTGCGCTTGAGGCGCACCAGCAGCGTCTCTTGCAGGTAACGGCCCTTGGGCGTGACGGGCAGGAAATGCGGCTTGTCGGCCACGACCAGGAACTCGTCCTGAAAGACCACGGCTTCTTCGAAGGGTACCGGGTGCTCGAAGGGCAAGGCGCGCCAGTAGTAGAGCTTGGTCTGCGGGCGATACGGCGCATCAGGCTGTACAGGCTGGCCTTGCAGGTCGAGTACCTCGCCCTGGCGCATGCGCTGAGCCCAGTCCGCGCGCAGCACCGCCGGGATGCGCTCGGTCAGGAAGTCGAGCACCGTGGCCCAGGGGCCGCTGGGCAGCGCCACGGTGCTGGGGCTGACGCCCTGGCGCGTGGGCGGGGTGTAGTCAGACTTGGGGCGCGACATGCTCAAGGGTGCGCGCGTTGGCCTCGCACAGTTGGCGGAAGGGTGCGCTGATGCGAGGGTCGGCCGAGGTAGTGCGCCAGAAGGTCAGCGCGGCCGCACAGGCTGTTTGCCAAGCCTTGCGCTGCGGGGGCAAGGGCCAGTCGGGTTGAAAGATGCGAGGCGGCACTTCGCCTCCGGGCAAGGGGGCGTACATCATGGGCAGCATGTCGTAAGCGGGCGCCAGTTGCAGCGTGGGGCCGGGTACAAAGCTCAGGTTGCCCAGGTGCATGTCGGTGTTGCCGATCAGGCGGCCGAACCACCACAACACGGTGACGCGTTCGGCATCCTGTGGGGACAGCAACTTGAGCGCGACCAGGCGCGCGGCGAGCAAGGGCCATTCGGTGCTGCGATCGCCCAGAAAGGCGCCTTGCAGGCTGTCCAGGCTGCTCAGGCGGCTGCGGCCCCATTCGCCGTGCCGGTCGAAACGCTCCAACTCCAGGAAGGTGCGGCCGGCGTGTTGCACGATGCGGCTGCGGGCGCTGTGCAAGCCGGGCAGCGTGGCGGCATGGGTGAGGGCGAGGTGCTCGCACACCAGCAAATCAGACCAGCGTGTGACGGCGGGTGAGGCGTCGGCCCCGGAGAACTTCACCAGCACATGCGGGGTGAGGCTGCCGGGCAGGGTGCGGCGTGCGGCGAACTTCGGAAACTCGCCTGCTGCGCTGGAGCCGGCCACGCCGCTGGCCAGGGCGTCTTCGGCCAGTTGCGCATAGGCGGGCCCGATGGCGGCGGCGTCCAACGGAGCGGGGAGGTCTTGATGAGCTTGCTGCCACAGCGCGCAGGCGGTCTCGCCCAGGATCAGGTTGCCGCTGAGGTCGTGGCCGCGCTGACGCAGCACGTGGAGGATGTCGTCGTCCCCCCATTCGTTGGGCGCGGCGGGGACGCCCAACTGGTGGTGCTCGGCCCGGGCGAACTGGCGGCCCATGTACCCTTGGGGGCGCATGTCGTAGAGCGGGTAGGGCAGGCCGTCCCACCAGCCGTCGCGGGCTTCGTCAGGCAGGGGCCACGGTGCGTGGTCGGGGGGCAGGCTCAGGTGCAGGCAGCTACCCTGGGGGTGAAGGGCAGCCAGCGTGCCGATGGGCTCGATGCGCCCCTCGCGGCTGACCTCGTACAGCGGCAGGTCGTGCAGGTCGCCACGCAGGGGGCGGCGCAGCGCGTAGCGGGTGCGGCGAGCCTTGCCGGCGCTCACGATGTGCGCGGCCTGCTCCTGCAAGAGCCGGTGCAAAGTGGGCACGCTCACGCCCAACTGCGTGGCCAGATCGGGCCCGCTGATACCGGGGTGTCGGCCCAGCACGCTGGGCAGTTGATCGCGTGCCGCTTGCAAAAGGGGGCGCATGGCAGAGACTGTGGTGCAAGTTTTGAAATGATTATTGAGAGGATTCTATGCGTTTAAGCGTAGAAAAATCAATCACTTGCAATCAGTGTCTGCTAAGTTATGAGGGCTTTCGGTTGGGCTTCGGGTGGGCCGAATCCAGGCGGTACGCCCGCTCCAGCCGCCAGGCTTCGTCTGGGCTGTCGTTGTAGACCTGGTCGGCGGTGGTGGCCGTTTCCTGCAGTGTGGTGTCGATGGCGATGCGGTTGTCGAACACGAAGCACTCGCCTTGCCAGTCGCGCTCGGCGTCGGGCAGGGACTGGAAGAAGTTGAGGATGCCGCCTTCCAGCTGGTACACGTCCAGCCCCAGGTTCTCCATCCACATGCCGGTTTTCTCGCAGCGGATGCCGCCAGTGCAGTACATCGCGACCTTCTTGCCTTCGGCCTTCCACTGGTCGGCGTGGGCCTGCACATAGCTGGGAAAGTCGCGGAAGTTGTCGACCTGGGGGTCGATGGCATCGCGAAAGCGGCCCAGGCGGTACTCGAAGCTGTTGCGGTTGTCGATGACGACGACGTTGTCCTGAGCCATCAGATCGCGCCAGGCCTGGGGGCTGAGGTGGCGGCTGCGGTCAGGATTGGGCGCGACGCCGGTGACGCCGGGCACGCCCAGGGCCACGATCTCGTCCTTTTTGTGCACGCGCACTTTCCAGAACGGGGGGGTGTCGCAGGCACTGTGCTTGAAGCTGATGTGTTGGAAATGGCCGTCCAGACGCGGGTCGGTGCGCAGAGCCTGCTCGAACGCGGCGATGCGCTCGGCCGAGGCGGCCAGCGCGCCGCTGATGCCCTCGCGCGCGACGAGCACACTGCCCGTCAAGGGCTCGACCAGTTCGCGCACGATGGCAACCACCGCATCGGGGTCGGCCAAGTCGGCGAACTGATAGAACGAGGTGTGGACGAGGGCTTCGGTGGGCGTGTCTGGCATGGGCGCGATTATCAGGGCGTGCGGGGCGCCGCGCTGGCGGGCGGGCCTTTGCTGTCCAAGGGGCGCAGGCTGATCGCCAAGCCGAGGGCGATCAGCATGAGGGTGCCACCCAAGGCCGCCACGCCAGGCCAATGGCCGTACTCCCAGAACCAGCCGCCCACCGAGCCCATGGTGCTGGAGCCTGTGTAGTAGGTGAGCAGGTACAGCGAGGAGGCGTGTCCCTTGGCGCCTTGGGCTAGGCGGCCCACCCAGGCGCTGGCCACGGCATGGGCAATGAAGAATCCCGCGGTGAGCACCACCACCCCGAGCAGCAACACGGCCAGATGCGCGTGCAGGGTCAAGGCCAGGCCCAGCAGCATGCACGCGATGCCGATGATGAGGACCGGCGCGCGTCCGTGGCGGTCGGCCAGGCCGCCGGCCACCGACGAGGACACGATGCCAAAGATGTTGGCCATGAAGATGATGCCGATCTGCGTCTGGCTGAGCAGATAGGGCGCCTCCATGAGGTGGAAGCCCACGTAGTTGTAGATGGTGACGAAGCAGCCCATCACCGTGAAGCTCATGAGGAACAGGCGCGGCAGGCCCGGCTGGCGCAGGTGAGCACCCCACAGACCGAGGTGGTGGCGCAGGCCTTGAGGCGGGCGTGGTGTGAAGTTGCGCGACGCGGGCAGCAGCGCGATGAAGCCCACGGCCGTCAGCAGGTTGATGATGCCCAGCACCAGCATGGCCGCGTGCCAGTCAAAGTATTCGCTGAGGCCTGCTGCGGCCACACGCCCGACCAGGCCACCCACGCCGGTGCCGGCCACATACAGGCCCATGGCCATGCCCAGGCCGCGGTGGTCGATTTCTTCGGCCAGGTAGGCCATGGCCACCGCGGGCACGCCGCCCAGCACCAGACCCGTCAAGGCGCGTGAGGCCAGTAAGGTGTGCCAGTCGGGGACGAGGCCGGCGACGATGTTGAGCACCGAGGCCAGTACCATTGATGTGCCCATCAGCAACCGGCGTTTGACGCTGGACGAGATGATGGCCGCGACCAGAATCGCAAAGGCCAGCAGGCTGGTGGACAGGGACATGGCCAGCGAGCTTTCGGCCGGGCTGACCTGGAAGGTCTTGGCGAAGGCGGGCAGCAGGGGCTGGACGCAGTACAGCAGCGAGAAGGTGGCAAAGCCGGCCAGGAACAGCGCCAGGTTGGCGCGCAGGTAGGCCGGGGTACCGCGTTGGATGGCAGAAGGCATGGTCGGACGACATTGTGCCGGGCGCTGGGCGAGCGCGGGGCGCGCGACCTGGATCACCGTACTGCGGCCGTGGGGTGTCGGCGCCAGAGTTGGCCGAACAGCAGAGGGTCGTTCAGGCCGCCACGCGCATGCGGTTGGCACCAGCTTCTTGCGCAGACTGCAAGGCGGTGCGCGCGCGGGCGATCAGCTCGTCGGCGTCATCGCGTGGGTTGGGCATGCCGCACCACAGGCCCATGCTGATGCTCAGCGGCAGCACATCGGCGCCCGTGCCCTGGGCGGGCGCGTCCAGCATGGACTCGCGCAGGGCGCGCAGCACGTGACGGGCACCGGGCGTGGGGGTGTTGGGCAGGAGCAGCAGGAAGGCGTGCGGGCCATAGCGGCCCACGCTGTCGGAACGGCGGATGCGTTCGGCCAGGTGGGCGGCGGTGTGCTGCAGCGCTTCGTCCACCATGGCTTGGCCTTGCCGGGCTCGCAAGGAAGCGAGCTGGTCGATCTCGATGAGGACGACCCCCAGTGGGGAGCCGGAGCGGCGCGCCTGCTCCACTTCCGAGGCGCAGCGCTCCGCAATGGCCGGGTGGTTGGCAATGCCCGTCAAGGGGTCACGCAGCGCCAGACGCTGCAGTGCCGTCTCGCGGTCTTCGCGCGACATGAGCAGCAGCGCGCACGCGGGCATAAAGGCCAGGATCAGCTCGCTGGCCAGGCGCCAGGCTTCCGCCCCGGTGAGCGCGAGCGGCTCCGACGTCGGCAGACTGCCCAGCAGAACGTCACCACCATGCAAGGCGTTCATCAGCAAGCCCAGGCCGGCCCCCAGCATCAGCAGGCGGTGCATCTGGCCGTGCTCAGGGGCGAGGCGCTGGCTCCAGATCAGCAGCACCAGGCATTGCACGATGAGCACCGCGTCGTGGGACAGGGCGCGCGCCGTGGGCAGGTCGGCCAGGAACACCATGAGCACGCCCATCAGGGCGGGCATCACCGTCAGATTCTGCCAAGGGGCGGCGCGGGCCTGCAGGTGCAGCAAAGCCCAGGTGTAGGCCGACAGGGCGACGGCTTGCCCTACGGGGGCGGCGACGTCGGTCAGCCAGTCAGGCGTGAGGCCCATTCCGGCTGCGCAGGCAAAGGCCAGTGCGCTGGCCAGCAGACCCAGGCCGGTGGCGGGCAGCGCGTCGCGCCGCGGGCGCAGACTGGCCATCCCGACGCTCAAGGCGAGGATCAGCGCGATCAGGGCGGCGGCGGCGGCCAGGCTGGGGGTGTGCAAAGGCATGTCACCCAGTGTAGCGACATGGCCCGGGGCTGAGATGGGCCCAGACCGGGGGTTCACGCGGGCGCGCGCGCCGTCAGTGCAGCAGATCGAACAAGGTGCGCGCGACCACCTTGGTGGCCTTGCGCAGGTCATCGAGCACCAGGTGCTCGTCGGCGCGCTTGGCGTTGGACTCGAACACGGTGCGTGGGCCGGCGCCGTAGATCACGGCGGGGATGCCTTGCGCGCAGTACAGGCGCACGTCGGTGTAGAGCGGGGTGCCGCAGGTGGGGATGGGTTGGCCGAAGACCGCCTCGCCATGCTGCTGGATGGCCTGCACCAGGGGCGCATTGCCCGGCAGTGGCTGCAGAGAATGGGCCAGCAGCAGGCGTTTGATGTCGATGCGGATGCCGGGGGCGGTGGCGGCGGCTTCGGTGATGACGCGTCGGATGCTTGCTTCGACCTCGGCGGGGTTCTCCTCGGGGATCATGCGGCGGTCGAGCTTGAAGACGACCTTGCCGGGCACGACGTTGGTGTTGGTACCGCCTTCGATGCGGCCCACGTTCAGGTAGGGGTGGGTGATGCCGGGCACCTGCGAGGTGATGCTCTGGTAGAGCGTGTTCTGGGCATACAGAGCGCTGAGGATGGCGACGGCGCCTTGCAAGGCATCGACCCCGGTGTGCGGGATGGCGGCGTGCGCCATCTGGCCGTGCACCGTGACCTCCATCTGCAGGCAGCCGTTGTGGGCGGTGACCACCTCGTAGCTGAAACCGGCGGCGATCAGCAGGTCGGGCTTGGTCAGGCCCTGGCTGAGCAGCCAGCCGGGGCCCAGTTCGCCGCCGAACTCTTCGTCGTAGGTGAAGTGCAGCTCGACGGCGCCCTTCAACGAGGGCGCATCGGGGCGTTGCTGCAGGGCTTCCAGTGCACGCAGGGCGAAGCTGTAGGTGGCAAAGTCGCTCTTGCTGACGGCGGCGGCGCGGCCGTAGAGCTTGCCATCGACCACCTCGCCACCGTAAGGGGTGTGGGTCCAGCCTTCGCCGGGGGGCACCACGTCGCCGTGGGCGTTCAGGGCCACGGTGCGCCCGCCTTCACCCAGGCGGCGTCGCACGATCAGGTTGGTGAGGCTTTGCAGGCCATAGGCGTGCACCTGCTCGCTGGGCACGGCATGTCGCTCGGCCTGCCAGCCAAAGGTGGACAGGAGCTCGGCGGTGCGTTCGGCGTGCGGTGCGTTGTTGCCGGGCGGGGTGTCGGTGGGTACCTGCACCAGGGCCTGCAGAAAGCGCACCTCTTCGTCGAAGTGGGCGTCGATCCACTGGTCCAGCGCGGCATAGGTCGCATCCGAGGCGGTGGGGGCTGCGGCGTCCTGCCGGGCGGAGAGGTCAGAGGGTGAGGCCATGGTCAGATCGCGTCGAGCAGGTGCATGAAGGCGTCCACGCAAAGTTGGGCGTCGTCGTTGGTGATGGTTTCCAGCGGGTTGTGGCTGATACCGTCGTGCCCGCCGCGTACAAAGAGCATGGCCTGTGGCATCACCTGGTGCAGCTTCATGGCATCGTGTCCGGCCCCGCTGGGCAGGTGAAACACGGGCAGGCCCAGGCTGCTGACTGCTGCTTCCCAGCGGGCTCGCCAGGCTGGGTCAGACGGGGCTGCGGCCGCTTGCAGGTTCTGAATGAGCTCGATCTCCACGCCCCGACGGCGCGTGACGGTGTACACAAAGGCATCCACGTCTTCCACCAACTCGTCGCGCTGGCGGTCGGTGGGCGCACGCAGGTCGAGGGTGAACTGGCAGCGGCCCGGCACCACGTTGACCGAGCCTTGCGGGACCTGCATTACCCCCACGGTGCCCACGGAGGGGCCATGCGGCGAGTCTTGATCCTGCAGGGCGCGGCGCTCGGTGTAGAGGGCAATCTCGGCCACGGCGAGGGCGGCGTCCTGGCGCATGGCCATGGGCGTGGTGCCCGCGTGGCAGGCCACGCCGGTGGCCTCGCCGGTGAAGCGGGCGCTGCCGTTGATGCCGGTGACGATGCCCAGCGGTAGGTCACGTGCGTTGAGCACGGGGCCTTGTTCGATGTGCACTTCGACAAAGCCCAGGTAGCGGGCCGGGTCGCGTTTGAGGGCGGTGATGTCTTCCATCTTGGCGCTGAGCCCCGCATCTTTCATGGCCTGGCGCAGGGTGATGCCCTGGGCATCGGCGAGGTCGAGCCAGCCGGGCTGGAAGTCGCCCACCAGGGCGCTGGAGCCCAGGAAGGTGGCAGGGAAGCGCTGGCCTTCTTCTTCGGCAAAGGCGACCACTTCGATGCCGTAGCGCAGGCGCCGACCCGATCGGAACAAGGTCTGCACGCACATCATGGGCACGAGGATGCCCAGGCGACCGTCGTAGCGGCCACCATTGCGCACGGTGTCATAGTGTGAGCCCATGAGCAGGCGCGCAGCGGTGGGCTCGCTGCCGTGGTACACGCCCACCACATTGCCGACCGCATCGAGCTTGACCTCGTCAAAGCCACAGGCACGCATCCAGATCTGCAACTGGGTGGCGGCTGACTGGTGGGCGGGCGTCAGGTACGTGAGGGTCAGTGGCGGGCGCTCGTCCACGCCGTTGCTGCCTTGGCCTTCGGTGTGCGCAGCCAGGGCGTCGGCCCAGTCGAGGATCTGGTTGCCCTCGGCCGGCAGCACGCCGAACTTGTCGTTCAGACGGATTTCGGCGATGCGGTGGATGTTGCGCAGGCATTCGGCGCGTTCGGCGTCGGGCTGGGCCTGCAGGCGGCGCGCGAAGGTGGCGATGATCTGCGTGCGGCTCAGGCCGGTGCCGTGGGGGCCGCGCACGGCCAGGATGAAGGGCCAGCCGAACCGAGCCTTGTATTCGGCGTTGAGCTGCTGCAGGCGGGCGAATTCGTCCGGGGTGCAGTGCGTGAGCCCGGCCTGGCTTTGCTCGTTGGTGGACTCGGCGGTGAGCTGACCCGCCACCGCGGCTTTGCCGGCCAGTTCGGGGTGGGCGCGGATCAGGTCAAGCTGCTGGTCGACGCTGGCTTCGCGCACGGTCTGTGCCAGGGCGTGTTTCAGGTGCGCCAGGCTCTGAAATGGGCGCTGGGCCCAGGTGGCCTCGGCAATCCAGGGCGAATGCTCGTAGATGCCTTCGAGCAGGGCGGTGAAGGTAGGCTGGTCAGCGTCGTTGAGCTGAGCCAGCGTGAGGTTGGGGATGACCAGCATGGATGTCAGGCTTGGTAAGGGTGAACGGCTTGCCAGTGCCGGGCGATGTCGATGCGGCGGCACACCCAGACGTGCTCGTGGCGGGCCACATGGTCCAGGAAGCGCTGAAAGGCTCGGAAGCGACCGGGGCGACCCAGCAGGCGGCAGTGCATGCCCACGCTCATCATCTTGGGGGCGTTGTCGCCATCGGGGTCGCCTTCGGCATAGAGCAGGTCGAAGGTGTCTTTCAGATAGGTGAAAAAATCCTCGCCCTGCGCATAGCCCTGGGGCAGCGCAAAGCGCATGTCGTTCACATCCAGCGTGTAGGGCACGATGAGGTGGGGCACGGTCTGGCCATCGGTGCGTTGCACGGTGGTCCAGAAGGGCAGGTCGTCACCGTAGTAGTCGCTGTCGTACACGAAGCCACCGTCATCGGCCACCAGGCGGCGGGTGTTGGGGCTGTCGCGGCCGGTGTACCAACCCAGCGGGCGCTGGCCGGTGAGCTCTTCGATGATTTGCATGCCGATGCGCATGTGCTCGCGCTCGGTGGCCTCGTCCAGCTGCTGGTAGTGGATCCAGCGCCAGCCGTGGCAGGCGATTTCGTGGCCCAACTCGACGAAGGCGCGGGTCAGCTCGGGGTGGCGTTGCAGGGCCATGCTCACGCCAAACACCGTCAGCGGCCAGCCGCGCTTTTCAAACTCGCGCAGGATGCGCCACACGCCCACGCGCGAGCCGTATTCGTAGATCGACTCCATGCTCAGGTGTCGGTCGGCGAAGGCGGGCGGGTTGGCCATTTCGCTGAGGAACTGCTCGCTGCCAGCATCGCCATGCAGCACGCAGTTCTCGCCGCCTTCTTCATAGTTCAGCACGAACTGCACGGCAATGCGTGCGCCGTTCGGCCATTGCGCATGGGGCGGGGTGCGGCCGTAGCCGATCAGGTCGCGGGCGTAGAAGACGTTGCTCATGGCATCAGTGGGCTGGAGACGCAGGAGGCGAGGCGCGTCCCGGCGTGCGAGGGTGTTCGGTCAGTTGGCGTTCCACCGTGGCGAGGTGGTCGTGCAGCAATTGCACGGCGCGGTCGGCATCCCGCGCTTCGATGGCCTGCAGGATGTCGACGTGCTCGGCGTTCGAGGTTTCGGCGTCGTCGGCAGACTGGTACATCAGCGAGATCAGCGAGCAGCGCGACACCAACTCCTGCATCAGGTCGGTCAGCACCTGGTTGCCCAGGACCTGTGCGAGCTTGACGTGGAAGTCGAAGAGCAGCTTGGTGCGGGTGGGCACGTCGATGCGTTGCACGGCCTCGCGCTCGGCCTGGATGTGGGCGTGCAGTTCACGCAGGTCGGCCGCGGTGATGCGGGCGATCAGCTCGCGCAGCATCTGCGACTCGACCATGCGGCGCACGGCGAAGACCTCGCGCGCTTCCTGGATGGAGGGGGCGGCCACGAAGGCCCCGCGTGCGGGCTCGAGCTTGACCAGCTTCAACTCGGACAGGCGGTACAGCGCCTGCCTCACGATGGTGCGTGACACCCCGAAACGGTCACCCAGCTTTTGTTCGACCAGCTTGGTGCCGGGTTGCAGGCGATGCTCCACGATGGCGCGCGTCACCGACAGCACGATCTGCTCGGTGCTGGAGGTGTCGGCATCCAGATGCTCAGCGGTGTCCGCGACCACGTCGGTCGCGATGGCGTCCACATCGACCTTGCGCTGCTTGGGCGCCCGGCGTGTTGGCACGACAGGTGCATCAGGTGGCTTGCGTGCGTCACTCATCATGGTTAAAGTGTATACAGTTTTGCAAACGCTGTGCAAGATGTCGATGCCGCACTTGCCATCCTGGCCGCACACGGTCTCATCGTTGCCCCATCATGACCCAGTCCACCTCTCCTGACTCCGTGACGCCGCCGCCTACCGGCGGACGCCTGACCACCCATGTGCTCGACACTGTGCACGGCGCTCCTGCCGCCGGCATGGCCATCGCCTTGTTTGTACGCGACGACACAACTGGCGGCGCAGGCAGCCCCACCTGGCGGTTGCTGCGCGAGGTGGTGACCAATGCCGATGGGCGCGTGGATGGCCCCATGCTGGCTGGTGCGGACTTGCGCCCTGGCGTGTACCGACTGGTGTTTGAGGTCGAACGCTATTTCCGTGCCAAGGGCGTGGCCTTGCCCACGCCGGCCTTTCTGAGCCAGGTGCCGTTGGAGTTCGGCCTGGCCGATGCCCAGGCCCATTACCACGTGCCCTTGCTGGTCAGCCCCTGGGCCTATTCCACCTACCGTGGCAGCTGAAAGAGACCGACATGCTTGAAGCCAGCCCTTTGCTGACCTACGCCCTCGATTGGGTGAACCTGCTGCTGCGCTGGACGCATGTGATCGTGGCGATCGCATGGGCCGGCGCCTCGTTCTACTTCGTCTGGCTGGACAACCACCTGACCCCGCCCACCGACCCCAAGCTGAAGGAGCAGGGCGTGAGTGGCGAGTTGTGGGCCGTGCACGGCGGTGGTTTCTACAACCCGCAGAAGTACCTCGGGGCCCCCAAGGCGCTGCCCAAGCACCTGCACTGGTTCTATTGGGAGAGTTACTCCACCTGGCTCACGGGCTTTGCCCTGTTCACGGTGATGTACCTGTTCAACGCCGGCACCTTCCTGATCGACAAGAGTCGCTTTGACTGGTCGCCCGTGGTGGCCGCCCACACGGCGGTGGGCTTTCTGGTGGGCTTCTGGCTGATCTACGACGTGCTGTGCCGCACGGTGGGCCGACGCCCGGGCAGTGAGCGCTTGTTGGGGGCGCTGGTGGCTGCTGTGATCGTGGGCGCCAGTTGGCTGGCTTGCCAGCTGTTCGCCGGGCGCGCGGCCTTTTTGCTGGTGGGGGCCATGGTGGCCACGGCCATGAGCGCCAATGTGTTCTTCTGGATCATTCCGGGGCAGCGCAAGGTGGTGGCCGCCATGCAGGCCGGCCAGCCGGTCGACCCGGTGCACGGTCAGCGCGGCAAGCAGCGCAGCGTGCACAACACCTACTTCACCTTGCCGGTGCTGTTTGCGATGTTGAGCAACCACTATGGCTGGGCCTACAGCCATGCCCACAACTGGCTGGTGCTGGCGCTGATCATGCTGGCGGGGGCCTTGATCCGCCAGTTCTTTGTGGCACGCCACAAGACGGAAATGGCCGGCCAGCGTGCGCCCTGGGGCTGGGCGATTGCCAGCGTGAGCATCTTGCTGGGCGTGGCGGTGTGGCTGGCACCATCGCCTGCCACCTCATCTGCAGCGACGTCACCGGTTCCGACCGAAACACCCGCGCAGCGCCTGGCCTTGGCCCAGGAGGTGATCCATCAGCGCTGCCTGATGTGCCACAACGCCCAACTGGCCAGCAAGGGCGTGCGCCTGGACAGCCCCGAGGCCCTGAACCAGCACGCGCAGGCCGTGTACCAGCAGGCCGTGGTGCTCAAAGCCATGCCGCTGAACAACGCCACGCAGATCACCGACGCCGAGCGCGCGGTGCTAGCGCGCTGGTTCAGGTCCCTGCCTTGAGCACAGGCAGTTGAAGGCGGGCGGCGGCGGACTCAATGCAGGCCCGCTTGGCCGGGACGCTCATGCGCTGCCAGCCCGCAATGTCATCCACCGTGCGGCCGCATGAGGCGCACAGCGCGGTGAAGGGCTCGCCCTTGTCCAGCCGACGGTGGACCACCCGGCATTGCCGGATGCAGGGGCTGGCGGGCTCGTCGCTCGGTGCGAGCTGGGTCGTGGGCACAGTGAAGATCGCTTACGTGTCACAAAAAGAAAAGCCCACCCATCTGGAGACGAGCGGGCGAATGTGCAGAATGAAGATCACGCTGCACACCGACTCAGGGAGGAAAGCCGGATCTCCGAAAGAAGATGACAACATGTTACACACATGTATCGTGCTTGTGACACATGGGATGGGCACACCGTTGTCCGAAAAGCGTAGATTGTCACGCTCGTGCCTTATTTTGAGGCATTCCAAGCTTCTTCCCTGGGGCGAACCCTCAAACCCCAAGCTTGCCAACAAGGTTGTCCACAGGATGCGGGGATAAGTCAGGCCTGCCCTTCGTCCTCGGGGCCTTCGCGGCCCTCGTGATGGGCTGAGCCTTTGGCCTTGGCCTTGTGATGCGGGCCTTCACCCGTCTCGCCGTCCTCGGCTTCCTCTGTCTCCTCCCACAGTTCGGTCAGCTCCTTGAGGCGCGCCGCCACCCGCTGGTTGAGGCTGCCTGCCGGGTACTCGCCCTGCGCGTCCGGCTCACCGGCCGGGATCCCGGTCAGCAAGGCAATGGCCTGGTCCACGCTCTCCACCGCCCAGACGTGAAAACGTCCGGCAGCCACGGCGTCCACCACATCGTGGCGCAGCATCAGATGCTGGACATTTGACGCTGGGATCAGCACCCCTTGATCGCCCGTCAAGCCGCGCGCCGCGCAGATGTCAAAAAAGCCTTCGATCTTTTCGTTGACGCCGCCAATCGCCTGCACCTGCCCCAACTGGTTGATCGAGCCCGTGACCGCCAGCGATTGCCGGATCGGCGCCTGGGCCAGGTCGGACAGCAGGGCGCAGGTCTCGGCCAGCGAGGCGCTGTCGCCGTCGATGTGACCATAGGACTGCTCGAACACCAGGCTGGCTGACAGTGACAGCGGCTGGTTGCGGGCGTAACGCCCACCCAGGAAGGACGACAGGATCAGCACGCCCTTGGAGTGCAGTGCGCCCGAGAGCTTGACCTCGCGCTCGATGTTGAGCACCTCGCCTTCGCCCAGGCGCGTGATGGCCGTGATGCGACTGGGCTGGCCAAAGGCGGCATCGCCCAGGTCGAGCACCGACAGGCCGTTGACCTGCCCCTGCACGGCCCCCTGCGTGTCGATGAGGATGATGCCGCGCAGGATGGCCTCGTTCAGCTCCGAGCGCACGCGATCGTGCCGACGGATCTGCGCGTCCATGGCCTGCTGCACATGGGTGGCGGCCACCGTGCCGTGGCCGGACTGGCGGGCCCAGTAATCGGCCTCGCGCATCAGGTCGGCCACGCGGCGGATGTGGGTGCTCAGGCGCTGGGCGTCCTCCACCATCCGGGCGCTGAAGTCGATCACCCGGGCCACCGCGCCGCGGTCAAACGGCAGCAGCTTGTCCTTGCGGGTCAGTGTGGCCACCATGCGCGCGTACAGCATGTGGGTGTCGGGGTTGCGCTCGATGCGGTCTTCGAAATCGGCCGACACCTTGAACAGCTCACCAAAGTCGGGGTCGTACTCCTGCAGCAGATAGTAAAACAGGCGGTCGCCAAACAGGATGACCTTGACGTGCAGCGGGATGGGCTCGGGCTCCAGCGAAACCGTGCTCACCAGGCTGTACATCTGCGCCAGCGACTCCAGCCGGATCTCGCGCGACTGGATGGCGCGCTTGAGGCTTTCCCAGGCGAAGGGCTGCATCAGCAGCTTGCGCACGTCCAGCAGCAGGTAGCCGCCGTTGGCACGGTGCAGCGCGCCGGCCTGGATCAGCGTGAAGTCGGTGACCAGGGCACCGAGCTGCTGCAGGTGCTCGATGCGACCGATCAGGTTGCCGTAGGTCGGGTTGTCTTCGGTGACCACGGGAGCGCCCGCGCCGGCTTTTTGCGTGACCAGCACGTTCACCTGGTAACGGTGGAAGCTCTCGTGCGTGACGAAGGCCAGCCCGCCGCCAAGCTGCGTGGTCTCGTCGGGGTTCTTGAAGTCATCGACATGCTCGACCATGTCCTGCTGCACGGCGTCCAGATAGGCCAGCACGGCGGGCACGTCGGCGAAGCGGGTACGGACGTCGTCCAGGGCGTGCTTGACGGTCAGCAGCGTGTTGTCCTGGTTGAGTTGCTTGAGCTGCTCGGCGCGTTCCTTGCGCCAGCGCGGCAGCATCTCCAGGATCTTGCCGAGCTTGTCCTGCAGGCCGCTGATGGCGGTGGCAATGCGTTGCTTCTCCTCGTCAGGCAGTTTGTTGAACTCGTCGGGCGGCACGACCTCGCCCTCGCGGGTGGGCACGAAGGTGAAGCCGCTCGGGGTGCGCAGCAGGAAGATCTGCTGGCTTTCGGCTTCGTCGCCCAGGGTTTTGAGTGCGGCTTCTTCACGCTGGGTGAAGGCGTGCTGGATGGCCTCGGCCTTGGCCCGGTACTCGTCGCTTTCGAACAGGCCGGGGATGGCGCTTCGCAGGTAGTCCACCAGCTTGGCCATCTGGTCGCGCAAGTCGGCACCTCGGCCGGGCGGCAGGCTCAGGGCCTGGGGCTTGTGGGGCTGCTTGAAGTTGTGCAGGTAGCACCACTCCGGTGGGTCGGCCTCGGTGGGCGTTTTGCGGGCCAGCAGTTGCCGCACCATGCTGCGCTTGCCCATGCCCGAGGGGCCTTGCACATAGATGTTGTAGCCCTCATGGCGCATGCCGGTGCCGAACTGCACCGCTTCCATGGCGCGCATCTGGCCGATGAGGTCGCCCAGGTCTTCCAGCTCGGCGGTGGTCTGGAAATCGAACTGATGCGGGTCGCAGGTGTGGTGCAGTTGCGCGGCAGGCAGGGCGGGCAGGTCGATCACCGAGGTCATGGCAGGTGGGCGCGCTGCGCGGGGCAGCGGCTAAGCAGCGATGTGACCAGTTTGCACCAAGGTGGGCTCGACGCACACCTGGTTGCGCCCTTCGTGTTTGGCGCAGTACAGGGCCTGGTCAGCGCGGGCGATCAGGGCATCCGTGGTGTCGCCGGCGGTGCGCCATTGCGCCACACCGATGCTGACGGTGCATCTCAGGTCCTTGCCGCCCCAGGGAATGACTTGGCGGCGCACGCTGTCGCACAGCTTCTCGGCCAGGTGACAGGCCTCGGTGCGGTGGGTGGCGGGCAGCAGCACCAGGAATTCCTCGCCACCCCAGCGGGACACCACATCGGTGGCACGCAAGTGTTGGCGCAGGTGTTGGGCGACCGTGCGCAAGGTGTGGTCACCCGCGGCATGGCCCAGTCGGTCGTTGACCTGCTTGAAATGGTCGATGTCGATCATCAGTGCCGAGAACGGGGTGCCCATGCGCTGGGCCCGCTGTCGCTCATGGGTCAGGACATCGTCCATGGCGTGGCGGTTGAGCAGGCCGGTCAGGCGGTCGTGGCGTGCGGCGCGGCGCAACTGCCCACCCAACTTGAAGATGACCAGACCGAACAGCGTCAGCTCCAGGCTCAGCGACAGCAGCACCCACAGCATGGCCGTGGTCAGGCTGATCGAGGTGCCGACGATGCTGGCCTGGATCAGGCGCTCGGGCTCCAGCAAGGCCATGATGGCGCGGTGGCCCAGCACCGCCGATCCCAGCAGGCTGGGCAGGGTGAACAGGAGCATCCAGCGGTTGCGCGCGATCTCACCGCGCAGGAATCGGAAGATGATGAGCGTGATCCACAGGCCGCACAGGCATGACAAGGCGGAGATGGTGGCCACGCGCCAGGGGGCATCGGCGTGACGGGGCCACAGCCACAGCGAGCACGTCAGCAGCAAGAGGGCCGCCAGGGACAGGCGGTCATGCAGCGGCTGGCGGGTGAACAGCAGCAAACCCCGTGCTTGCAGCAGCAGGGCGCCCATAAACAGGGTGTTGCCCAGCAGGCGCACCGCCTCCAACTGGGCGTGGGCACTGAAGACAAAGTTCAGAAACGAGCCGCCGCTGAGCAAGGAGAAGCCGGCCCAATGCAGAGCAGGGCGGCGCACGTCCTTGAGCAGCCAGCCGGTCGTCAGCCAGCCCAGCGCGATCACCAACTCCTGGAGAAAAGCCATCGCCAGGCCGATCTGTGCGGGTTGCCAGTCGTTCAGGGTGGGCATGTCGCGAGGCGGTGTGGAGGTAGAAAAAACCGGAATGCCCCGACGGGTGTCGAAGCGGGCAAGGGGGTACGGTGCCACGAGGTGCTAGAGTGCCGGGCGTCAAACACCGGCAAGCACTCTGGCCAGCGCCTCACCTGAAAGAGGAGGCGGCCTGTGCGGTGGCGAAACGTTATTTGTACCAGATTGTTGTGAAGGTTGGAACATGAGCAGCGGCGCACATTGGTTGTACCTGGTCGTGGCCGGGCTGTTTGAGATCGGCTGGCCCCTGGGCCTGAAGCTGGCCTCCACCCCTTCGATGAAGGTCTGGGGGCTGCTGATTGCCGTCGGCTGCATGGGCCTGAGCGGCCTGTTCCTGTGGCTGGCGCTCAAGGGCATCCCCATGGGCTCGGCCTATGCGGTGTGGACTGGCATTGGCGCGGCCGGCACCTTCTTGGTGGGGGTGTTTGTCTTTGGCGACCCCAGCCTGCTGCTGCGCTGGCTGGGCCTGGGCCTGATCGTGGCCGGGGTGGTCTGCTTGAAACTGGCTTGACGGCCGATCAGTTCAGCCCGCCCGGGCGGTGAGGGCGCTTCAGCCTCAAGCCGTGTGGTCGGGGTGCGGGTCGGTGTAGCGGGCGTGGATGTCGGCAACGGCGTCCCGCTGTGCTGCCAGGGCGTTCACGCAATCTGCATCCAGTTTGCCCTGTTCGGCCTGGCGCTGCAGTTCGGCAAAGGCCTCGTCCAGTGACCATTCCTTTTTGTAGGGGCGCTGCGCGGTCAGCGCATCAAAGATGTCGGCCACGGCCACGATGCGGGCCTCCACCGGGATGGCGTCGCCCTGAATCCCTTGGGGGTAGCCCGAGCCGTCGAGCATCTCGTGGTGGTGCTGCACGATGTTGCGCAGCAGATCGCTTTCCGGGAAGTGGCGGTCGCCTTCCTTGCCGATGATGCGTTCGATGATCTCGACGCCTTTGGCGACATGGGTGTCCATGATGGCGCGCTCCTCGGGGTCCAGTCGGCCGGGCTTGAGCAGGATGCGGTCGGGGATGCCGATCTTGCCGATGTCGTGCATCGGGGCAAACAGGTACACGCCTTCGACAAACTCGTCGTTGAGGCCACGTTGGGGCGCAATGGCGCGGGCGATCAGGCGCGAATAACGCGCCATGCGGTCGAGGTGGGCCCCGGTTTCAAAGTCACGCAGCTCGGTGAGTTCGCGTGCCAGCTTGGTCGACTCGATCATGGTCCGTATGGTCGCCAACTCGCTGGCGATCATCATGCTGATCAGGCTGGTGTAGAGCACCAGATCGCGCTGCACCTCGGGGGTGAAGGCCGCCCGCTGACACGAATCGAAGAAGACAAAACCGAGCAACTTGCCATGGTCGAACAGCGGCACGGTGAACGACGATTGGTAGCCCTGGGCCTTGAGCCACTGGCTGTGGGCCGTGTCGGCCTGGATGGCCGAGGCGATGTCGTCGAGCACGCGGAAGTCGCCACTCTGGGCAAGCTGGCTTAGGGCGTGGCTGTTGGACAGCGAGGCCTCATAGCCCACGAGGGCTTGGCCGGTGCGTGTGCTGTTGATGAAGGTCTTGAGCTGATCGTCCTTGGCCTCGTAGAGTGCGCAGGCGATGCGGTCCACGATGGGGACGGTTTCCAGCAGGCGGGTGTGCAGGGCGGACAGACGCTCTGTGAGGGTGCCGGAGTTGGCGATGACCGCCAGGGACGCGAGGTACATGGATCAGGGAAAATCAGGGGAACGGTCGAGCTTATACCGGTTTCCGAAAACCCCAGCCCTGTCATCGGTGATGGGTGGGGGCGAGTTGTCCCCGGAAGCTGTGGACAACCTTGTGAGAAACACTTGTATGAATCGCCTCGCCCCCGGGGGGCGGCTTGGCGTGCTCAAAAAATAGGCAATCAGGTGGCGGCTCGGTCTGCTGTCATCAGGCGGGTTCGCCGGCCCCAGCGATTGAGCCACAGCGAGGCCAGGATCACCGTGCCACCGGCCGCCAGGCGGGGCAGGTCGGCATCGCGGTTCCAGATGAGCACATTGACCAGCAGCCCTGCCGGCACATGCAGCTCGTTCATGATGGCCAGCGTGCCGGCGTCCACCCGGGTGCTGCCAAGCACCCACCAGTACATGCCCAGCGCGGTGGCGAACACCCCCATCCAGCCCAGCACGCCCCACTGCAAAGCGGTGTGGGGCAGCTTGCCCGCATCGCCCCACAGCAGCCAGGCGGGGACAGCCAGCAGCAGGGCCCCCAGAAAGAAGTGGCCGAAGAAGCGGTAGAGCGGCAGGGGCGTGGGGTAACGGGCGAGCAGGTGACGGCACAGCACCTGGCCGGCGGCAAAGGTGAAATTGGCGACCTGCAGGAGCACAAAGCCCCAGAGGTAGTCCCCCGTGAGCGGTTGGAAGCGAATGATGACCCCGCCCCCGACGGCGACGGCCGCCGCCACGAGTGCCCAGAGGTTGAAACGTCGCGCCAGGGCGTCGCCGATGATGGTGACGTAGATGGGCGTGAGCACCGTGAACAGCAGCACCTCGGGCACGGTCAGCACCTCGAAGCTGCGGTACAGGCACAGGTAGGTGACGCCGAACTGCAGCGCGCCGGCCAGCCAGAAGCCGCCCAGCAGCGCGCGCGGCAGGCCACGCCAGAGCGTGAACGGGGCAAAGATCAGGGCGGCAATGCCGACGCGCACGAGCACGGCAAAGTCGCTGTCGACCTGGCCGGCCAAGAATTGGCCGATCAGGCTGAATGAGAAGGCCCACAGGGCGGTGACGATGAGAAGCTGAGGCATGGGGCGCTGACTATATCGCCCCATGCCCTAGGGGAACTCGTTCGAGTCTTCGCAGCCGGATCGAAATGGCCGACGCCACAGAGGACCGTGTCAGGCCGCGTGCTGCGCCAGAAGCTGCGCCACCACGGCGATGGCGATCACAGCAGGCTCCTTGCCGGGGATGTCGGGCAGACCGATGGGGCAGGTCAACCGTTCCAGCGTGTCCGGCGCGATGCCCTGTTCGGCCAGCCGGTGCAGAAAGCGCGCCCGCTTGGTCTGTGAGCCGATCAGGCCCGCAAAGCGAAAGTCACCACGGCGCAGCACGGCGTCGATGATCTGCAGGTCCAGATCGTGTCGGTGCGTCAGCACCAGATGGCAGGCGTCGCTCGGGGCATCGGCCACCTCGCGTTCGGCCGCTTCGGTGGGCAGCCAGGTGATGTGATCGGGCAGGTTGGCCAGCACCGAGGGGTCGGGCAGGCCGGCCTGCGCATCCCATTCCGGCAGGTCATCGGCGCGTTCGTCGATCCAGCGTACGCTGCAGTCCAGATCGCTCAGCAGCTTGACGATGGCCTGACCCACATGGCCCGCGCCATGCAGCTCGACATGAAAACGGGGTGGGGGGATCTGCCAGGCTGCCAGGGCGGCGTGGCTCAGGGCTTCAAAGCGCAGGGTGACGACACCACCGCAGCATTGGCCCAGGGTGGGGCCCAGCGGGAAGGTGTGTGTCCAGCCCTCGGCGGGCATGCCCTCACGCAGGGCCTGACGCGCCAGGTCAATCGCGCGCCACTCCAGATGGCCGCCGCCCACCGTGCCCCGTACCTCATCGAGTGTCACCAGCATGCGCGCATCGGTCTCCCTTGGGGTCGAGCCCCGGATGGCGTCCACGCTGACGATGCAGGTGGCACGACCTTGCGAGAGCCAGCGGCTGGCGCTGGCGTGTAGGCTGCGTGGCGTCAGCCTGTCGGTCGGGTGGAGCGGGCCTTGGGCCAGGCCTTGAGGGGCCTCATTCATGTCGTGAGCAGGTCCGCGGTGGCCGCTACGGCTTGGCGCTGAACGGACTGGATCGCATCCAGAATGGCCTCCGGCGTCGCCGGGGCGCGCAGCGGTGGGTCGATGCGGTGCTCACCCACGCTGGAGATGGCGTCGCGCAGCGCAAAGAACACCGAAAACGGCAGCAGCAGCGGTGGCTCGCCCACCGCTTTCGAGCGGTAGATGCTGTCCTGCACATTTCGGTTGTCAAACAGCTTCACGCGGAAATCCACTGGGCAGTCATTGGCCGTGGGGATCTTGTAGGTGGACGGGGCGTGCGTCATCAGCTTGCCCGAGTCCGGGTGCCACCACAGCTCCTCGCTGGTGAGCCAGCCCATGCCCTGCACGAAGGCGCCTTCAATCTGGCCGATGTCCAGCGCCGGGTTGATGGACTGTCCCACGTCGTGCAGCACATCGGCGCGCAGCACGCGTGACTCACCGGTGAGCGTGTCCAGCAGCACCTCGCTCACGGCTGCCCCGTAGGCGAAGTAGTAGAACGGGTGGCCCTGCATGGCCTGGCGGTCCCAGCTCAGGCCCGGGGTGGCGTAAAAGCCGTCGGACCAGAGCTGGATGCGGTTCAGGTAGGCGTCGTTGACCACATCCTCGAAGCTCAGCGTGTGTTCGCCAGCCCACACCTGGTCATCGGCAAAGCGCACCTCACTCACCGGCACGCCCAGGCGCTCGGCCGTGCGCTGGGCCAGCCGGTCCACGATCTGTTGGGCGGCGTTGGCCGCAGCCTTGCCGTTCAGGTCAGACCCGGTGGAGGCGGCCGTGGCCGAGGTGTTGGGCACCTTGCTGGTGTCGGTGGCGGTCACGCGCACGCGGTGGGCGCTCACGCCCAGGGTGTGGGCCACCATCTGCGCCACCTTGGTGTTGAGGCCCTGGCCCATTTCGGTGCCGCCGTGGTTCACCAGGATGCTGCCGTCGCTGTACACATGCACCAGCGCGCCGGCCTGGTTCAGGTGCACCACATTGAAGGAGATGCCGAACTTCAGCGGGGTCAGGGACAGCCCCTTTTTCAGGACGGGGCTGCTCGCGTTGAAGGCGGCCACGGCTTCGCGGCGGGCGTGGTAATCGCTGCTGGCCACCAGTTCGCGGATCAGGGCGGGCAGCACGTTGTCGACCACTTTCTGACCGTAAGGCGTGGTGTCGCGCTCACCCACGCCATACAGATTGGCCAGGCGCACGTCCAGCGGGTCGCGCCCCACCTTGCGGGCCAGCGAATCCATGATCAGCTCGATGGCCATCGCGCCTTGGGGGCCGCCAAAGCCCCGGAACGCCGTGTTGCTCTGCGTGTTGGTGCGGGCACAAAAGCCCTGGGCATCGACCGCGGGCAGCCAGTAGGCATTGTCGAAGTGGCACAGCGCGCGGGTCATCACCGGCGCTGACAGGTCGGCCGAGAAGCCCGCGCGCGACACCATCTCGATACGGGTGCCGAGGATGCGGCCGTGCTCATCGTGGGCCACGTCGAAGTCGTGGATGAAACAGTGGCGCCGGCCGGTGATCAGGATGTCGTCATCGCGGTCGGGGCGCAGCTTGACCGGACGCTGCAGCGTGTGCGCGGCCAGGGCGGCCACACAGGCGAACACGGCCGACTGCGACTCCTTGCCGCCAAAGCCGCCGCCCATGCGGCGCGACTCCACCTGCACATGATGGGCGTGCAGCTTCAGCGCGTGGGCAATCGCATGTTGCATCTCGCTGGGATGCTGGGTGGAGCTGTGCACCAGCAGGCCGCGGTCTTCACGCGGGATGGCGTAGGCAATCTGGCCTTCGAGGTAGAAGTGCTCTTGTCCGCCCAGGTGGAAGCGGCCTTGCAGCCGCTCGGGTGCTTGCGCGAAGGCGGCGTCCACATCGCCACGGCGCAGGCGCATGGGGGGCACCACATACTGGCCGGCCGCATGGGCGTCTTCAGGTGTCAGCAGGGCAGGCAGGGGCTCGATTTGAACAAAGTCTTTCGTGCGTGCGGCGGCGCGGCGAGCCAGTTCGCGCTGGGTCGACAGCACCACCAGCACCGGCTGCCCCAGATAGTGCACCTCACCGCTGGCCAGGATGGGGTCGTCGTGGACCAGGGCACCGCAGTCGTTGAGACCGGGGATGTCGGCGGCGGTCAGCACGGCCACCACGCCGGGCAGGGCCTTCAGGCCGGCGACGTCGATGTGGGTCAGGCGGCCATGTGCCACGGGCGACAGCCCCAAGGCTGCATGCAATGTGCCAGCCAGCTCGGGCAGGTCGTCAATGTAGGGCGCGCGCCCGGCCACGTGAAGGTGGGCTGACTCATGGGGCAGCGGTTGGCCTGCCACCCGGTCGGAGCTCACAGAGTTCGGTGTCATCAAAAGCCCTCCTTGTCACACAGGTGCCGGCCAGATCTGGGTCTGGGTCGATGGCAGGGGCGCATCCGGACGGGTCTCCATCCAGAAACGCTTCAGCAAATTCGCCGCCACGGTGTGGCGGTAGTCGCGGGTGGCGCGCAGATCGGTCATCGGCTGGAAGTCCAGCGCCAGGGCGACTTGGGCGGCTTGCAGCGTGGACTCGGTCCAGGGCTGGCCGATGAGGGCCGCTTCGGTCAGCGCTGCTCGCCGTGCCGTCGCTGCCATGCCGCCCCAGCCCAGTCGCGCCTCGGCAATGAGGCCATCTTCCAGGCGGATCATCAGCCCCGCACACAGGGCCGAGATGTCGCTGTCACGCCGTTTGGACACCTTGTAGGCGCGCAACACCTCACCCTGCGAAGCCCGAGGCAGCGGTACCCGCAGAGCCTGCACGAACTCGCCCGGCTGCAGCGCGTTGTGCATGTAGCCCAGGTAAAACGCGCTCAGTGGCAGCTCGCGGATCTGCTCACCCTGACGCAGCACCAGCGAGGCGCCCAGGGCCAGCAAGATGGGGGCGCCATCGCCAATGGGGGAGCCGTTGGCCACATTGCCGCCCAGCGTGCCAGCATGGCGCACGGGCGGCGAGGCAAAGCGCAGCCAGATTTCGCGCAGCGCGGGCACATGGCTGCTCAAAGTGGACCACGCTTCCTCCAGCGACACCCCCGCGCCGATCTCCAGCCCCTCAGGCTGTACAGGGTCGGTGCCCCAGGGTGTGATTTGCTGCAACTCGCGCACGCGCCCCACATACAGGATGTCACCCAGCGACTTGAACTGCTTGTTCACCCACAAGGCGACGTCGGTGCCACCCGCCAGCACGCGAGCATCGGGCAGGGCCGCTCGCAGCCGGGCCAACTCGGCCAGCGTGGTGGGGGCAAAGAAACGGGTGGTCTGGCCGAGTGCGGCCAAGTCCGGGCCTTCGTAAACCAGATCGGGTTGATCGGCCAGGGTGGCCAGGGCTTGCAGGTACACCGACGGATCAAAGGCGACACGTGGCGCATCGAACATCTGCTCCCCCGCATCCAGAATCGGCCGATACCCTGTGCAGCGGCACAGGTTGCCCGCCAGCGCATCGGCCAGGTCCGCACGTGGAGGCGCCTGCTCATGGTGCTCGTACAGGTTCCACAGCGACATCACGAAGCCTGGTGTGCAGAAGCCGCACTGCGAACCATGGCAATCCACCATGGCCTGCTGACACGGGTGCAAGGGCGCCTCAGCGCGGGCTTGCAGGTCCTCCACCGTCAGCAAGGCCTGTCCGTCCAGCGTGGGCAGGAACTGGATGCAGGCATTCACCGTGCGCTGTTGCCAGGCGCCGCTGGCAGGGTCGCGCTCGCCCAGCACCACGGTGCAGGCGCCACAGTCCCCCTCGGCACAGCCCTCCTTGGTGCCGGTGCAGTGCGCCGCTTCACGCAGCCACTGCAACACCGTGGTGGTGGCGGGCAGGCCGCTGACCTCCTTCACTTCGCCTCGGTGAACGAAGCGAATGGGGCGGGAGGGCCGGGGCTCGGCAGGGGCGCTCATCAACGGTCTCCTTCTTGTTCAAACTCATTATGACGAGGATGAGATGCAAGCGGCGTGCCGGGCTTGGCGGCGATTCTTTGACACCATTACGGCAAAGCTGGCCCGATCGCTGCTTGTGCATGCTCTACCATCCCTGATGGTCACCGGTTCGATGATCTTTTGTCCTCCTTTATGAACGCCCCTGATCCTGTGTCGATGACAAGTGAAGCCTGCGCTGCAGACGCATCTACGCGACGTGTGCTGCGGGCGGACCTGCTCGACTTCACGGCCGACCCCGGCTTTGCCTTGCCTCACGAGGCCACCGGGGTGCGCTGGCGCCCGGATCACCTGGTCCTCATCGAAGACGGCCGCATCCACACCGTGCAGCCGGCCGACCAGCCCTTGTCCGCAGGCTGGCTCGCCGTTCCCCAGGAAGACCACGGTGGCCGCCTGCTGATGCCCGGCTTCATCGACACCCATGTGCACTGCCCGCAACTGGACGTGATCGCCAGTTTTGGCACGGCCTTGCTGGACTGGCTCAACACCTACACCTTCCCGGCCGAGAAGCGCTATGCCGACCCCGAGGTGTCCCGCCTGGGCGCGCAGCGTTTCCTGTCGGCCCTGTGGGCGCACGGCACCACCAGCGCGGTCGTGTTCCCCACCGTGCACAAAGTCAGTGCACAGGCCTTGTTCGAGGCCGCCCATGCACAAGGCATGCGCCTCATCACCGGCAAGGTGCTGATGGACCGCCACGCCCCCGACGGCCTGCGCGACGACGTGGCCCAGGCCGAGCGCGACTGCATCGACCTGATCGATCGCTGGCACGACCAGGGCCGCCAGGCCTTCGCCATCACCGTGCGCTTTGCGCCCACCAGCACGCCCGCGCAACTGGCCATGGCCGGCCTGTTGTGTCAGACCTATCCCGGCACCTACATGCAGACCCACGTGGCCGAGAACCAGGACGAGATCCGCTGGGTGGCCGAACTGTTCCCGGATGCCCGCAGCTATCTGGACGTGTACGACCGCGACGGCCTGCTCGGCCCGCGTGCGGTGCTCGCCCACGGCATCTGGCTGGACGCCAACGACCGCGCAGTTTTGCGCGAACGTGGCGCCCAGATCGCACACAGCCCCTCGTCCAACCTCTTCCTGGGCAGCGGCCTGTTCGACTGGGCCCAGGCGCAGCGCGAAGGCGTGGCCGTGAGTTTGGCCAGCGACGTGGGCGGGGGCACCAGCCTGTCCATGCTGCGCAACATGCAGGACGCCTACAAGATCCAGGCGATGCTGGGCAACCGCCTGACGGCCTGGAAGGCCCTGCACGCCGCCACCTTGGGCGCCGCGCAGGCCCTGGGCCTCGCTCACGAAATCGGCCAGATCGAGCCCGGCCACATGGCCGACCTCACTGTGTGGGACTGGGCCCATGGCCCCGTGGCCGAACACCGCGACCGCCTGGCACGCGACTCGCATGCACCTTGGCAGGCCGCCTTGCACGAACGCGCCTTCGTCTGGATGACCCTGGGTGACGAGCGGAACCTGGTGAAAACCCTGATCCGGGGGCAAACGGTGTTCCAATCTCCGCTTTCGTCTGGCTTTGATCCGTTTTCTGGCCCTTCCATCTCTGACGCTGAACCCGCATGAGCTACCGACTTGAACTGAGGGGCATCACCAAGCAGTACCCGGGCGTGCGCGCCAACGATGCGGTGAGCCTGAAAGTGCGTCCCGGCGAGATCCACGCCGTGCTGGGCGAAAACGGCGCGGGCAAATCCACGCTGATGAAGATCATCTTCGGCGCCGTCAAGCCCGACGAGGGCGAGATTCTGTTCAACGGCCGCGAGGTGCACATCAAGTCGCCGCAAGAGGCGCGCGCCTTGGGCATCAGCATGGTGTTCCAGCACTTCTCGCTGTTCGACACCCTCTCGGTGGCCGAAAACGTTTGGCTGGGGCTGGACAAGTCCATGAGCCTGGCCGAGGTCACCACCCGCATCCGCGAAGTGGCAGGCGAATATGGCCTGGAGATCGACCCCACCCGCACCGTGCACGACCTCAGCGTGGGCGAGCGCCAGCGCGTCGAAATCGTGCGCGCCCTGATGACCAACCCCGAGTTACTGATCCTGGACGAGCCCACCTCCGTGCTCACGCCCCAGGCCGTCACCCGCCTGTTCGTGACCCTGCGCCACCTGGCCGAGAAGGGCTGCGCCATCCTCTACATCAGCCACAAGCTCGATGAGATCCGTGCTCTGTGCCACCACTGCACCGTGATGCGCGGTGGCAAGGTCACCGGCGAGGTCGACCCGACGAAAGAGAGCAACGCCAGCCTCTCGCGCCTGATGATCGGTGCCGAGCCGCCTGAGCTGCAGCGTGCCGCGCCCGTGCTGGGCGAGGTGGCCTTGTCGGTGCGTCAGCTCAGCGTGCCGCGCAACGACCCGTTCGGCGTGGACCTGAAGGCGCTGGCCTTCGAGCTGCGCGCGGGTGAAATCCTCGGCATTGCCGGCGTGTCGGGCAACGGGCAGCAGGCCTTGATGGCCGCGCTCAGTGGCGAAGACCTGCGGGCTCAGCCGCGCAGTATTTTTCTGTTTGGCAAGGACATCAGCCGGATGTCGCCGCGGCACCGTCGCCACCTGGGGCTCAACAGCGTGCCCGAAGAGCGCCTGGGCCGGGGCGCCGTGCCCACCATGTCGCTGGCCCAGAACACCTTGCTGACCCGCACCGATGCCATCGGCCCCGGAGGCTGGCTGCGCATGAACGGCGTGGTCGGCATGGCGTCGGAACTGATCGAGCGCTTCAAGGTCAAGGCCGCCGGGCCTCATGCGCCGGCCCGCAGCCTGTCGGGCGGCAACTTGCAGAAATTCATCATGGGCCGCGAAATCGAAGCCGAGCCCAAAGTGCTGCTGGTCTCACAGCCCACCTGGGGGGTGGACGTGGGCGCCGCCGCCCAAATCCGGGGCGAGTTGTTGAAGCTGCGCGATGCCGGCTGTGCCGTGCTGGTCGTCAGCGAGGAGTTGGACGAATTGTTTGAAGTCAGTGACCGCCTGATGGTGATGGCGCAAGGCCGCCTGTCGCCCAGCCTCCCGGTGGCCGAGGCCACCATCGAACAGATCGGTGCCTGGATGAGTGGCCTGTGGGACGCTCCCGCCGCCGTGAATAGGGAGGGCGCCCATGTTCAAGCTTGAGCCTCGGCCCGTTCCTTCGAAGGCGCTGACCTTCGCCTCGCCGCTCATCGCGCTGTTCATCACAGTCGTGATCGGCGTGTGCCTGTTCGTGGCCCTGGGCAAAGATCCGGGGGCCGGCCTGCGCATGTTCTTCGTCGAACCGCTCAAGAGCTCCTACGCCTTGTCTGAGCTCAGCCTGAAGGCCACGCCGCTGATCCTGATCGGCCTGGGGCTGGCCGCGTGCTTTCGCGCCAACCTGTGGAACATCGGCGCCGAGGGCCAGTTCGTCATGGGCGCCATCTTTGCCGGTGGGGTCGCCATGCAGGCCACGCCTGACACCGGCCGCTGGATTGTGGTGGCCGTGCTGGCCGCTGGCATGCTCGGCGGCATGGTCTGGGCTGGCATCGTGGCCGCCCTGCGCGACCGCTTTCATGCCAATGAAATCCTCGTCAGCCTGATGCTGGTCTATGTGGCCGAGATGCTGCTGAGCTACCTCGTCTACGGCCCTTGGAAGGACCCGGCCGGCTACAACTTCCCGCAAACCATCACCTTCCTGGAGGCCACGCGCGTGCCCAAGCTGATGACCGGGCTGCGCATGAACATCGGCCTCATCCTGGCCCTGGTGGCGGTGGTGGGCTTTGCCATCTTCCTGTTCCGCACCTACGCGGGCTTCCAGTTGCAGGTGGGCGGTCTGGCACCGCAGGCTGCGCGCTACGCCGGCTTCTCGTCGCGCAAGGCGCTGTGGACGGCGCTGCTGCTGTCCGGCGGCATGGCCGGCCTGGCCGGTGCGCTGGACGTGGCCGGCCCGCAAGGCCAGCTCACACCGTATGTGCCGCTGGGCTACGGCTTTGCGGCCATCATCGTCGCTTTTGTGGGGCGCTTGCATCCGGTCGGCATCGTCTTCTCGGCCATCCTGATGAGCATGTTCTTCATCGGCGGCGAGCTGGCGCAATCGCGCCTGGGCCTGCCCAAGGCCATGACGGGCGTCTTCCAGGGCCTGTTGCTGTTCGCGCTGCTGGCGTGTGACACCTTCATCCACCAACGTCTGCGCTGGGCGAACGCCAAATGACCGAAGTCTCCTCCTTCATCACAGCCGATTCGCTGGCGCTGCTGATCGCCGCCACCCTCAACGCGGGCACCGTGGTGGCCCTGGCCGCCCTGGGGCTTTTGCTCAACGAGCGCGCCGGCGTGCTCAACCTGGGGGCCGAGGGCATGATGCTCGTGGCCGCGATTGCTGGTTTCGCCACCGGCGTGGCCACTGGCAACGACTGGCTGGCCTTTGGCGCCGGTGCCTTGGCCGGTGCTGTCATGGCCGGCGTGTTCGGGCTGTTGGTCATCTGGCTCAACACCAACCAGTACGCCACCGGGTTGGCGCTCAGTCTGTTTGGATCGGGCTTGAGCGCGTTTGTGGGCATCCGCTATACGCAAGAGCGTTTGCCCGAGCGTCCGCATTTCGACATCCCCTGGCTGTCTGACCTGCCGTTTGTGGGCACCGCCTTCTTCAAGCACCACCCGCTGGTCTACATCGCAGTGCTGCTGGCCGTGGGCCTGACCTGGTTCCTGATGCGTTCGCGCCCCGGCTTGGTGCTGCGTGCGGTGGGCGAATCCCCCGAATCGGCGCATGCCCTGGGCTACGCGGTGCGTCCGATCCGCCTGGTGGCCGTGATGGGCGGCGGCGCGCTGTGCGGCCTGGCCGGCGCCTTCATCTCCTTGTCTTACACGCCCATGTGGGTGGAGGGCATGGTGGCCGGCAAAGGCTGGATCGCGCTGGCGTTGACCACCTTCGCCACCTGGCGCCCTGGGCGCGTGCTGCTGGGAGCCTACCTGTTTGGCGGCGTCACCATGTTGCAGTTCCAGATGCAGGGGCAGGGCGTGGCCATCCCCAGTCAGTTCCTGACCATGCTGCCGTATATCGCGACCATCGTCGTGCTGGTGCTGATCTCGCGCAACCCGACCTGGATCCGCCTGAACATGCCGGCCTCTTTGGGCAAACCCTTCCATCCGGGGCATTAAAACGGCATCATCACCCGGCATGATCATTGCTGTATACAAAACTGTCATTGGTCTGGGTCGCTGTCCGACCCGCTTTCACACCTGGAGATGAAATGACTTCACCTTTGTCCAAGCGTTCTCTGTTGAAGATGGGCGGCTGGGCCGCCCTGGCCGCCACCGCCGCGCTGGTCGGCTGCAGCAAGACCGAGCCTCAGGCCACGACCGAGGCCGCCTCCGGCGCGACCTCTGGCGTCGTCAAGGCTGAGCCTTTGAACATCGCCTTCGCCTACGTTGGCCCGGTGGGCGATGCCGGTTGGACCTACGCCCACAACGAAGGCCGTCTGGCCGTCGAGAAGGAATTCGGCGACAAGGTCAAGACCAGCATCGTCGAGAAGGTGCCCGAGGGCCCCGAGGCCGAGCGCGTGATCCGTGACCTGGTGGGGCAGGGCGCCAAGCTGGTGTTCGGCACCACCTTCGGCTACATGGAGCCCATGCTCAAGGTCGCCGCCGACCACCCTGAGGTCAAGTTCGAGCACGCCACCGGCTACAAGACCGCCGCCAACATGCGCACCTATGACGCCCGTACCTACGAGGGCGCCTACATGGCCGGCGTGATCGCGGGCTCGATGACCAAGTCCAACACCTTGGGTGTGGTTGGCTCCATCCCCATCCCCGAGGTGATCCGCAACATCAACTCCTTCACCCTGGGCGCCCAAAGCGTCAACCCCAAGATCAAGACCAAGGTGGTCTGGGTCAACGCGTGGTTCGATCCTCCCAAGGAAACCGAAGGCGCGCAAAGCCTGCTGAACCAGGGTGCTGACGTGCTGTTCCAGAACACCGACTCGGCCGCCGTGCTGCAGACGGCTGAGAAGGCGGGCAAGTACGCCTTCGGTTGGGACTCCAACATGAGCCACTTCGGTCCCAAGGCCCACCTGGCCTCGGCCGTCATCAACTGGGGTCCGTACTACATCAAGGCCACCAAGGACGCCCTGGAGGGCACTTGGTCCACCGGTGGCGTGTGGTGGGGCGTGAAGGAAGGCGCCATTGACCTGGTGGCGATGTCTGACGCCGTGCCTGCCGAGGTCAAGACCAAGGTCGAGACCATCAAGGCTGGTTTGAAGGACGGCAGCTTCACCATCTGGAAGGGGCCGATCGTGGGCACGGATGGCAAGGAAGTGCTGGCCGCTGGCGCCACGGCCGACGACAAGTTCCTCGGTGGCATCAACTTCTACGTCAAGGGCGTGGAAGGCTCGGTGCCCTCCAGCAAGTGAGTCCCCAGCGGCCGTGTTGAACACGGTCGCATCTCACGCTATAACAGGCTGTCCCGCGTGGACGGCCTGTTGTCCTTTCCGTCGACCGTTTTCGCTCGACGCTTCTCTCTCGATTCATTTTGCCGCGACAGCGCAACACTCCCATGAGCCAGCCCGCCTTCACCATTTCCCAGGACCAGTTGCCCGCCTTGGTGCAGGCCATGCCCAAGGCCGAACTGCACATGCACATCGAAGGCTCGCTGGAGCCTGAACTGATCTTCGCCTTGGCGCAGCGCAACGGCGTCACGCTGAGCTACCCCAGTGTCGAGGCCCTGCGTGCTGCCTACGCCTTCACCGACCTGCAAAGCTTCCTCGACATCTACTACGCGGGTGCCTCGGTCTTGCTCAAAGAGCAGGACTTTCACGACATGGCCTGGGCCTACTTCCTCAAGGCCAAGGCCGACAACGTCGTCCACAGCGAACTGTTTTTCGACCCCCAGACCCACACCGACCGGGGCGTGCCCTTCGAGGTGGTCATCAAGGGCCTGCACAGTGCCTGTGAGCGCGCCCGCACTGAACTCGGCGTCAGCGCGACCCTGATCATGTGCTTCCTGCGCCATCTCAGCGAAGAAGCCGCGCTGGAGACGCTGGCGCAGTCCCTGCCTTACCGCGATCTGTTCGTCGGCGTCGGCCTGGATTCCAGCGAGCGCGGCCACCCGCCCGAAAAATTCGCCCGCGTCTTTGCGCGTTGCAAGGAGCTGGGCCTGCACCTGGTCGCCCACGCCGGCGAAGAAGGCCCGCCCGAATACATCATCAACGCGCTGGACGTGCTGCACGTGGAGCGCATCGACCACGGCGTGCGCTGCGTCGAAGACCCGGAACTGGTCAAGCGCCTGGCCCGCCAGGGCACGGCACTCACCGTCTGCCCGCTGTCCAACATCAAGCTGTGCGTGTTCCAGACCATGAAGGAACACAACCTCAAGACCCTGCTACAGCACGGCCTGAAGGTCACCATCAACTCAGACGACCCGGCATATTTTGGCGGCTACATGAACCAGAACTTCCTGGCCATCTTCGCCGACCTGGACCTGGACGCCAACGACGCCTACACCCTGGCGCGCAACAGCTTCGAGGCCAGCTTTGTGAGCGACACCGTCAAGGCCGGCTGGATCGCCCAGCTCGACCAGACCTTCGCCCGTTTCAGCGCCCAGGCCTGATCCAGCGTTGCTGCCGCCTTGAGTCAGGCCGACCTCTGACCTGACTCAGGCTTGTTCGTCCACCGTCACGGGCGCACGCTTGGCCGGGCGCGCGTCCACGTTGCGATCAGGGATGAACTGCAGGGAGGACAGGGCAGCCAGCAACAGGGCTGGGGGCACCGTGGCGATGTAGCCCAGGTGCTTGAACCCCAGCGCGCCCAGCAGCCCGCCCAGAAAGAACATCAGCACCAGGCTCAGGTGCAGCCGCAGGCGCTTCAGGTTCGCCCGCACAGCGGGGTGCTCCGGGCTGTCGGGTGTGCGGTTCCAGTACAGCATGCGCCCCAGTTCGATCCCGATGTCGGTCACCATGCCGGTCACGTGCGTGGTGCGGATCACCGAGTTCGACACCTTGGTGATCATGGCGTTTTGCAGCCCCATGATGAAGCACAGCAGCACCACGGTGAGGATCAGCGAGGAGCCGATCACCCGGTGATAGGCACCCAGGACGCCGAACACCAGCATCAGGATCGCCACGAGCAACAGCGGCGCCGAAAATTCGTGACGCGAGCGGCGCCGCCGTGCCCAGTTGATCATGACGGCCGAGGTGGCCGCGCCTGCCAGAAACGACAGCACCGAGATCAGTGCGCCCTTGACCAGATCCAGTTGCCCCAGCGCCAGATGGTCGGCCATCTCGGACACCAGCCCGGTCATGTGTGAGGTGTACTGACTGACCGCCAGAAAGCCACCCGCATTGATGGCGCCGGCATTGAAGGCCAGAAACAGACCCAGATGGACATCGGTGCGCCGGGTGCGTTCCGGCGCGGTCAGGGTCCGCAGGTACTCGACGGGCATGGCTTGAGCAAACTTCCGCTAAAGCTGACATCATCGCTCAATTGCACGTGGGACCGACTACAAACCGACATGGCTGATCCGTTTTTGCACACCATTCCCGCCTGGCGATGGGCCCTGATCCAGACCCGTCGCGACCTGCGTGCCACCAGCATGCGCGTTCTGCTGGTGGCCGTGACCCTGGCCGTGGCGGCCCTCACTGCTGTGGCCTTCTTTGCCGACCGCATCGAGCGCGGCCTCAGCCGCGACGCGGCCCAGTTGCTGGGGGGCGACGTGGTGGTGGTGGGTGACCAGCCCTTGCCCGATGACTTCGTGCGCCGCGCCCAGGCCGAGCAGTTGCGCACTGCGCGCACGGCCAGTTTCCCCAGCATGGCCCGAGCGCCCGATGACTTGGGGGGGGAGGCCCGCCTGTCCAGTCTCAAGGCCGTGGGCGAGGGCTACCCGCTGCGTGGCCAGCTGACCCTGGGTGAGCTGGATGCCAACGGCACGGTCCAGTCCCGCGGCCCCGCCCCCGCTGACGGCCCCCGCGCCGGTGAGGCCTGGGTTGACCCCGGCCTGCTGTCCGCCCTGAATCTCAAAATGGGCGATGCCATCTGGCTGGGCGAGGCGTCCTTTCGCATCAGCGCCGTCATCGTCAACGAGCCCGACCGAGGTTCGGGCTTCAGCTCCTTCTCGCCCCGCGTGATGATCCGCGAGTCGGACCTGCCCGCCACCGAACTCATCCAGCCCGCCAGCCGCGTCACCTATCGCCTGCTGGTGGCTGGCCCCGCGCGCCGGGGTGATGTGGGTGCCCCAGCTGACCTCAAAGGGGCTGTCCCCGGGGACAACGCGGCGCAAGGGGCCCTGAAACGCTTCGTGCGCGACAGCGAGCCGGCCGTGGAGAAGCTGCGCGGCGTGCGCGTCGAGACCCTGGACCAGGGCCGACCGGAAATGCGTGCCACGCTCGACCGCGCCGCCTTGTTCCTGCGCCTGGTGGCCTTGCTGGCCGCCTTGCTCTCGGCCGTGGCCGTGGCCGTCGTCTCGCGTGACTTTGCCCAGCGCCGCCTTGACGACTGCGCCTTGATGCGTGTGTTGGGCGTGTCGCAAACGACCATGGCCTGGTCGTATGCCTTGCAGTTCCTGCTCGTGGGGATGATGGCCAGTGCGCTGGGCTTGCTGCTCGGCTGGGGCTTTCACCACGTCTTCGTCCACATCCTGGCCGATCTGGTCAACGTGAGCCTGCCGAATGCTGGCTGGCAGCCCGTCTTGCTGGGCGTGGGCACGGGCGTGTTGCTCACCCTGGGCTTTGGCCTGCCGCCCGTGCTGCAACTGGCCCGGGTGCCGCCCCTGCGCGTGCTGCGGCGCGACTTGGGGCAGGTGAGGGTGCTGTCCCTGGGCATGGCCGTGCTCGGCATCGGTGCTCTGTTTGGTCTGCTGATGGTGGTGGCGCAAGACCTCAAGCTCGGGGCCATCGCCCTGGGCGGTTTCGTGCTGGCCATGCTGGTGTTTGCCGTCTTCGCGGCGTTGGCCGTGTGGGTGCTGCGCCGCGCCGCCCAAGCCTTCGCGGGCCGCCTTCCGCCCTGGCTCACCCTGGCCACCCGCCAGCTCACGGCGCAGCCCGGGCACACCATCGTGCAGGTCTGCGCCCTGGGCGTGGGCCTGCTCGCGCTCATGCTGCTCATCCTCATCCGCACCGACCTGGTGGCCAGCTGGCGCGCCGCGACCCCGCCCGATTCCCCCAACCGCTTCGTCATCAACATCCAGCCCGATCAGGTGGACGCCTTCCAGGCCAGGCTCAAGCAAGCCGGCGTCAAGCAATACGACTGGTACCCCATGGTGCGCGCGCGACTGATCAGCATCAACGGCCAGCCCGTGCGCGCACAAGACTACGTCGAAGAGCGCGCCCAGCGCCTCGTCGAGCGCGAGTTCAACCTCAGCTACGCGGCCCAGGCCCCGGCGCACAACCCCATCGTGGCCGGTCGCTACCAGGCCGAAGAGCCCGATGCCTTCAGTGTCGAGGCCGGCCTGGCCGAGACCCTGGGGCTCAAGATGGGCGACCGCCTGCGCTTTGACATGGCCGGCGTGCAGCACGAAGGCCGCGTCACCAGCCTGCGCAAGGTCGACTGGGCGTCCATGCGCGTCAACTTCTTCGTGATGGCCCCGTCCAAGGCCATGCCCGACTGGCCCTCCACCTACATCACCGCCTTCCGGATGCCCGAGCAATCCCAGCTCGACCGCACCCTGATCCAGCGCTTTCCCAACCTCACCGTGGTGGACGTCTCGGCCACGCTCAACCAGATCCAGCGCGTGCTGGCCCAGGTCATCACGGCGGTCGAGTTCCTGTTCATCTTCACCCTGGTCGCGGGTCTGATCGTGCTGATGGCGGGCCTGATGACTTCGCGCGAGCGCCGCGCCCGCGAATGGGCGATCCTGCGCTCCCTGGGGGCCACGCAAGACCTGCTGGCACGCGTGCAGCGCATTGAGCTGCTGGGGGTGGGGGCGCTGGCTGGCGCGCTGTCGGCTGCCGCCGCTCTGGCCATTGGGGCCGTGCTGGCTGCCAAGGTGTTCGATTTCGCCTGGCAGGCGCCCCTGTGGTGGCCGCTGCTGGGGGCGGTCTCCGGGGCCTTGCTGGCCTGGCTGGCGGGCTGGTGGAGCCTGCGCGGCGTGGTGCAGCGCCCCGTGGCGCTCACCCTGAGGCAAGCCGAATGACGCGAGGGGGCAGGGCAGGGGCGATGCCCCCTGGCCTCAGCCTGCCGCCCGCCGCCGTGCAGGCATGAAAAAGCCGGCATGCAGCCGGCTCATTGTTCAGGCCCAAACCTGCGCGATCAGGTCGCGCTCAGGCTGTTGATCAGGCCCATCTCGGCGCTGCCCATCAGCGACTCGATGTCCATCAGGATCAGCAGGCGGTCGCTCACATTGGCGATGCCCGTGATGTAGGTCGTGTCCACGATCGAGTTGCTCATCTCGGGCGCGGGCTGGATCATCTGCTCGCTCAACTGCATCACATCGCTCACCGAGTCCACCACGGCGCCGACCACGCGGCCACGCACGTTCAGCACGATCACCACGGTGAAGCTGTTGATCTCGGCCTCGCCCTGGGCGTTCAGGCAGTTGAACTTGATGCGCAGGTCCACGATGGGCACGATCACGCCGCGCAGGTTCACCACGCCCTTGAGGTAGGCCGGGGCATTGGCAATCTTGGTGGGCGGCTCATACGAGCGGATTTCCTGCACCTTCAGGATGTCGATGCCGTACTCTTCACTGCCCAGCCGGAAGGTGAGGTACTCGCGGCCCGGGGGGGCATGGCGCACTTGGCGCGACGGGGTGTTGCGCAAGGCCAGCGACGATGTCTGGGGGGCGGTTGCCTGCGGGGTGTCCATGCTCATCCTCTGTCGATTCTGCGGCGCCATGGATTGGCGCACGCGGTAAAACGTTCACTGCTGGCAGTATCAGGCAGATATCCGGAAAGACAAGTGCAAAACGCACGCTCGTCCGCGCTCAAGCTGCCCGATCAGGCTCACCGTTGCGTGGACCACTCACCCAGGGGCGCGGGCCGTCCGAACAGATAGCCCTGGAAGGCACGGCAACCAATGGACGTCAACTCCGCCCGCTGGGCTTCGGTTTCCACGCCCTCGGCAATCACGTTCAGCCCCATGCTGTGCCCCAGCGCCACGATCGTGCGCGCAATGGCCGCGTCATTCGGGCTGGTGCAGATCTCGCGCACAAAGCTTTGGTCGATCTTGAGCTGGTCCAGCGGCAAGCGCTTCAGGTAGGACAAGGACGAATAGCCCGTCCCGAAGTCGTCCAGCGAGAAGCTCACCCCGATGTCCTTGAGTGCACTCATCTTGGCGATGATGTCATCCACGTTGGACACCAGCATGGTCTCGGTCAACTCCAGCTTCAGTCGCTCCGGACGTGCGCCGGTGCGTGCCAGCACCGCCTTCACCTGGTCCACGAAATCAGCCTGGCGGAACTGCCGCGCGCTGATGTTGATGGCCAGCGTGTGGTCGGCCGTGGCAGGCTCGCGCGCCCAGTCCAGCAACACGTGGCAGGCGGTTTCCAGCACCCACAGTCCGATCGGCACGATCAGCCCCATGTCCTCAGCCACTGGAATGAACAGGTTGGGCGGCACCAGGCCGCGCTGCGGATGCGGCCAGCGGATCAGGGCTTCGGCTCCATTGATGCGGCCGGCCGCGTCTACCTGGGGCTGATAGAACAGCCGGAACTGAGACTCGTTCACGGCCATGCGCAGGTCGGCCTCCATCTGGGTGCGGGCCATCAGTTTGGCCTGCATCTGGGGGTCGAAGAAGCGGAAGGTGTTGCGCCCGGAGCTCTTGGCCTGGTACATCGCCAGGTCTGCCTGTTTCAGCAGGTCGTCCAGACTGTGTTCATGGTCGATGAACAAGGTCACCCCAATGCTGGGGCTGTTCAGGTAGTAGCGGTCGCCCAGTCGGTAGCGCTGCGACAGCACCTCGTGGATTTTCTCCACCACGCTCTCCGCCCGCGTGGCCGCGTGTTCGGCGTCCTCGTGCAGGCCCTCCAAAATGACCACGAACTCATCACCACCCAGGCGCGCAATCGTGTCGCCTTCGCGCAGGGTGCTCACCAGGCGCTCGGCCACCTGTTGCAACAATTGGTCGCCCACCGCATGGCCGGCCGTGTCGTTGAGGTTCTTGAAATTGTCCAGATCCATGAACAGCAAGGCGCCGTACTGGCCGTTGCGCTTGCTGGTGCTCATGGCGTGCTGCAGACGATCCATCAGCAGCCGCCGGTTGGGCAGCTTGGTCAGCGGATCGTAGAACGCCAGGCGCTCGATTTCCTGTTCGGCGGCCTTGCGTCGGGTGATGTCGCGCACCAGGCCCACGAACATCGGCGCGCCGCCGCGTGTGACCTGTGACACCGCCAATTCGATCGGGAACAGGTTGCCGCTCTTGTGCCGTCCTTGCAGTTCACGGCCCATGCCGATGATGCGGGAGTGCCCATTGTCTTCGTAGTCGCGCAAATAGCCGTCGTGCGCTTCACGGTGCGGCGAAGGCATCAGCATCTTGACGTTCTGGCCGATGACTTCGTGCGCGGCGTAACCAAAAATCTCCTCGGCTGCGGGGTTGAACGACTCGATCCCCCCTCGCCGGTCGATGGTGATCAGGCCATCGACGATGTTGTCCAGCACCGCCTGCGTGTAGTCGGCCTGCTCCTGCAGCGCGATCCGCGCCTGCTGCTGCGCACTGATGTCGATGTGCGTGCCAAACATGAGACACGGCAGCCCCTCGGGCGTCCAGGTCGTGACACGGCCACGGGTGTTCACCCACACCCAATGGCCAGCCTTGTGCTGCATGCGGCATTGCATCTCGAAGTCGCTTTGTCGGCCCGAGAAATGCTGCGCCAACAGGGCTTCGGCTTGCTGCACATCGTCCGGGTGCATCAGCCGCTTCCAGCAATCGACGTTGTGAGGCAAGAGCTCGTCCAAGGTGTAGCCCAGCATGCTGCTCCAGCGCTCATTGAACACAGCCTCACCCGTCTGGATGTTCCATTCCCAGGTGCCAATGCGCGCGCCATCGATCACCGCCGCCAGGCGCTGCTTGTTGTGTTGCAAACGCTCGGCGTCACTCTTCTCGCGTGTGATGTCCGACTCGATGGCAATGAAGCCCTGCAGCACACCGGTTTCATCGCGCAGCGGGTTGCAACTGATGCGTACCCAGTACGGTTGCCCGTCCTTGCTGTAGTTCACCACGTCCACGGTGAAGGCTTCGCCCCGGCTCAACGCGTCACGCATCAGCGCGATGGTCTCGGGGTTCGTCTGCTCACCTTGCAACAAGTCGCCAGGGCTTTGGCCTACCAGTTCGGGCAAGGTGTAGCCCGACAGGCGTGTGAACCCGTCGTTGATCCACTCGATGCAACCGTGGGGGTCGGTGATGACCACTCCGTTGGTCGTCTCGCTGGCCACGCGGGACAGGCGGGCCAGCTCGATCAGGGTGCGCTCATGGGCCTCCTGCGCGCGCGCGGCACTGATCAGCTGGCCAATCGTGCTCAGCAGGGGTTGCAGAAACGTCACCACTGCCAGGTCGTAGCCACCGGGGCGGTTGGCCAGCCCCAGCATGGCCAACATCTGGCCGCCGTGCTGAATGGGAATGCCCAGGAACGCGTCCAGCGCCGGGTGGCCGGGTGGCAGGCCGCCCCGGCGAGCGTCGCTGCCGGGAGCGTTGGCAATCACCACTTCGCCCGTGGTCAACGCCGCACCAAAGAGCGTCTTCAAATTGGTGAAGGCCATTCCCTTGGGCGCGTGCGCGTCGTAGAAAGCGCGGGAGGGCTCATCCCAGGCGATGTTGGTGATCGCGTGGGTCTTCAGATAAGGCTCACCGTTTGCGGCGTAGCGGACCTCTCCCACAAAACCATACTCGCTGTGGGTCAGGGCCAGAATTTCGTTGAGCAACGTGTCAAACGCCTTCTTCCGCCCCGACTCCTGGATGAACATCAACTGAGCACGTGACACGACCTCACCCAGGCGCTGCGCCGACTGCAGCGCCTGACTTTGCTCATGCAGATCGACGTGTCCAATGGCCTGCTCGACACAGTCGGCCAGGTCGCGCAAGGATTGACGTTGGGCGTCGGTCAGCGGGGGGCGGGGCTGGTCATCCAGAATGCACAGGGCGCCGATGCGGTGCCCGTCCAGCGTCAACGGCGCACCCGCGTAATAGCGAACGTGGGGGAAGCCGGTGACCAAGGGACTGTTCTGAAAGCGCGGGTCCAGACGGGCGTCGGACACCTCCAGGATGTCCGCCTGCAGGATCGCCTGCGCGGTGAAGGACACTTCGCTGGACGTGCCATTGATGTCGGCCGGACCCTGGCGGGATTTCAACCACAGACGGTTGTCCGCCACCACCGACACCAGCGCCACCTTGACGCCAAACATCGCCCTGGCCAGACGCGTCAGGCGGTCGAACTTGTCCTCGGGCTGCGTATTGAGCAGTCCGGTCGCCTTCAAAGCGAGCAGCCGGTCGCCTTCAGTGGCCGATGACTCAGGTTCTTGCATGGATTCCGGGATGCTCGGCGGCACAGGGGGACGCGGGTTGCACGCACCCTTCTTGCCCAAGCAAGCATCGCCGGTCTGGCAGGTCTGATGACTGCCCCCTCACGCAACCGCCATGTTGCGAAAAGCGGTAGTGTCACGGTGTGCGTACACCCGAGTGATCCCTTCAGGGATTCGGGCCACCCTTGCTGCCACGGCGGCTTTGCGACTGGTTGTTGCCCCCCATGTGAGACTCCCGATCACTGCGGCTTTCGGGGGTTCGTTGCCCCTGATTCAGCTGCGTGGCGTCTTGTTCACCCATCTTGTTGGTGTCATTGACCACCTTGCCGGTGTGCGGGGTCTGCGTGTCACGTGGATTCTGATGCTTGCTCATCACGGTCTCCTGTGGACTTCACGAACGGGGCCAGTCGTGCAGGCATCATAGGCACCAGAGGAGGGGGGCGTCTACAGCTTTGAGTGTGTTGGCCCTGGAGGCCGGCTTTGCGCCCCGGAATGGCTCATCCTTGGGCATGCCAGCGCACCACCTGGTTGCGCCCGGTCTGCTTGGCCTGATACAGAGCCTGGTCTGCGTTGCTGAGCACCTCGGCGGCATCCCAGCCATCCGTGTTCATGGCCAAACCGATGCTCACGGTCACCCGGATGTCGCCCGCGGCTGTGAGGAAGGGCTGGGCGGATATCCGCTCGCGGATGGCATTGGCCTTGCTGAGGGCGTCGTCGGGTGAAATCTCTTCCAGCACCAACGCAAACTCTTCGCCACCCAGGCGTCCCGCCATGTCCCCTTGGCGCAGACCGTTGCGAAGACGGGAGGCCACTTCTTGCAACACCGCATCACCGATCGGATGCCCATAGGTGTCGTTGACCCGCTTGAAGAAGTCGATGTCCAGCATCATCACCGCACAGCCCGCTGTCGGGCTGCGCTGAGCCTCTTCCAGGGTGTGTTTCAGCGAGGCCATGAAGGCCCGTCGATTGGGCAATCCTGTGAGCGGATCGGTCGATGCCAGCGCGGTGAGATTGCGCTCCTTGAGTTTGCGCTCGGTGATGTCGTGCAACAACCAGACGCGTCCGAGGGATTCGTCGTGGTCGGTGATCTCGATGCGCTTGATCTCCAGCACCCGATCCGCCGGGCCCTCCACCTCCAGGGTGGTGCCGCTTTCTCGGCGTTCCTGGGGGTGGGCGGCACTCAGCCACTCTGCCGTTGTCGGCCCCAGCAGCGCCAGCAATTGTTCGTGCGGCAAACCGATCAACTCCTGGCTCTGGGCAGACAGCCCCAACCATTCCATGGCGACCCGGTTCAAAAATACCACTCGGTGGTTAGCGTCCTCGATCAGCACCCCACCGGGAAAGCGCTCCAGCAGCACGTCCAGGCGTTTGCGCTCCACCAGCAGCGATTCGTCTGCCCGGCGCCGGTCGGTGACGTCGGTGTAGGTGCCCACGACCAGACGCGGTTGTCCCGAGGCATCGCGCTCGGCCACTCGCGCTCGCACCGACACCCACACCATTTGTCCGGCGTTCGAGCACATCCGGATCTCCGCGGCGAAGGCGCCGTCATGAGGTTGCCGCAGGTAGTCTTGCCATGCCTGTGTCAACACCGGCAGATCTTGAGCGTGGATGAAACTCGACCAGTCTTGCGAGACCGCCGCGCCAGAGGGCGCAGGAGTGAGCAGCATCTTGGACAGCCCGTCATCGTCCCACACGACCTTGCGGTCGCTGGCGTGCCACGACCACATGCCATTGTGAGCCGAGTGCAGCGTGACATGGAGGCGCTCGTGCGCAATGCGCAGCTGCTTGGCCTGCCGTGCTGCCTTCCACCTCAAGTGGCTGACGAACAGCATCATCGCGACCAGCAAGACGCTGCCGATGAGACTGCGACGCCAGGTTTCCTGCTGCGCCAGCGCAACCGGGGCCAGGGCCTTGGCCTTGCTGATGCCCACGCTCACAACCAAGGGATAGTTGCGCAAGCGATGCCATGCGTAGTAACGATCCACACCATCAACGGGGGCGATGGTGTGGTATCCCCCTTGGCTGCGCTCGGGGTGGACGAGAAACTCCCGGTCGATGGGGACCGATTGGCCCAGCACTTTGTCGATGTGATGTGAGCGTGCGACGTAGCTGCCATCGTGGCGAACGATCAGCGCAGCATCTTGCGGGTCGGTGTAGACCTGTTGCAGGGCACTGGAGAGATAGTTTGCCGACACCGAAATGATCAGGACGCCCTGCCGTTGCCCCTCTTGGTCGATGGGGCGACTCAGCACAATCACCGAGGCATTGCTGATGCGGCCCATCGTTGGGCGGCTGACGAACAAGCGGGCGGGGGGCAGGGGGCTCGCAAAGTGTGCCTGGAAGTAGTCCCGGTCGGCCACGGACACCTTGCCGTTGGCACCGCGGCCGCTCAGGTCCAGCACTGAAAAGACCATCTGCCCCTGGGCATCCGTCACGGCCACATTGAGGATGGCGCCGTTTGGCAGGATCGATTGCGCGAGCGTGGCCGCCCTGCGGAACCTGCCGTCGTCCTGATGGCGCCAGTGCTCAATCAGGTGTTCCGAGACATAGTCCAGCTGGTGCAGCATGGCCTCGGTCTGCAGGGCCAGGGCATGAGAGGTTTGCTCAATGCCGTGCTTGGCCAGATCTTCTGCCAGCCGGGTTTGGCGCTCGGCGCCGGACTGTGCCTGAGTCCAGAACACCGTCATGAACACGATCACCACCACCCAGCTCGCCAGCAGCAACAGAAGTTCAGGCGGGTGACGTTGGGACGGTGGCATCAATGACGGGCTGACGAGGCAAGGCAAGTAGCGGCAGGCGAGCTGCGGGTGCGCGCACCCGCTTGGGTCAGACGTTAAAGCGGAAGATGGTCTCGGAAGTGCCGTTTTTACTGGGGCTCACTGCGGATCGGCTCATTCCGTAGTCACCTCCGTATACATTTTTTTCGGGCATCCCCATGTGGGGGGGGGCCTCACCCGTGTTCACTTGGTCTGCTCCGCCAAAAGGTCGAGCACGTCGGTCTCCAGGATCGCGCCCAGCTTGCACAGGACCAGCAGGGACGGGTTGCCCACGGCGCGCTCGATCTGACTCACGTAGGTGCGATCCACATCCGCGCTGAGGGCGAGCGCCTCCTGCGACAAGCCACGCTTGCCCCGGAAGTCTTTCATGTTGCGCGCCAAGTCCTGACGCACTTGCTCGTAGTCTCGTCCCATCAACGCCGAGCATGGGCGTCATGAGACCTTTAATCCACGGACTATATTCGACAATGTCGAATATAGTCTTCATAATCAGCTCAACTTGAGATCAAGGGAGCTGATGGATGAGTGGAGTCTGCTTTCGGATGCTGGCCGGGCTGGCCGTTGTGATGACCGTGACCGGCTGTGTCACGACACAGCCGCAGGCTGACGGTTCGACCAAGGTTCACCTCTCCTTGGGTGGCGTGTCGAAGGTCAGCCAAGGTAACGTGGCACTGCCTACTACTACCGAGACTCGCCCAGCCGTCGTTACCAATCAAGCAAAGCCAGACCAAAGCGCGCCGCCCGGCGCTCCTGGCATCCGTGCAACAGCCCTGGCAGGCGTCTTCAGCAAGCACTCCTACGACGGAACGCCCAAGACCTACTTCCCCCGCGTGGCTGTCACCGTCACGGACTGGTCCCGCAGTGACTGCTGGATCGGCACCGCCACCATTTGGTGGAGCAAGACCAAGTCCGAAGCTGTGCCCGCCTTCTCTGTGTGCTGGGGACAGTCGGTGGGGTACGCGGTCAACAACGCCGCGAACCTGCACCTCTTCATGCAGCAGATGGCGGTCGAGCACAGCGGCAATGTCCGCACTGTTGGCCCCAAGCCGCCCATGCTGGCCATCCCCGACCGGCAGCCGATCAGCGAGCGGCAGCAGCTCGCCTTCCAGGGGTTCATCCAGCAACTGGTGCTCGACACCGGATGGCAGCCGGGCGCACCGACCAATCTCTGGTTGGTAGGGTATGACGCCAACGCGGTCATCAAGCCAACCGTGCCTCCTGGCTCCAGCAACGGAGCGTCACAGCCCGTGGACGCCAAGACCAAGGCGCAGCTCGAACAGGCGCTGAGCTGCACGGCCATCGGTCCACGATTTGAACTGGCTGAGTCGCTGCTCAAGCAGTCGGGATGGAATCCAGATCAAGGCGTAACGCCGGTCACGCTCGCCGAGCCCGTCAAGGTCTATGAGTTCAGCGTCCGCAAGGTGGCGGTGTCACGTGACGGGGGTGAGCAAACCTACCGCAGCTACCTGCCCGGCCTCACGGTCCGCCAGCTTGCGAAATCAGCCTCGCTGAAGCTGGGCAAGGATGGCAGGACCTATGGCCGTTTGACCAAGGTCGGCGTGCTGTCGGCGGGCACGGAGGGCGGCGAAGCCACGCTGACCTGCACAGTCAACACCGAAGGTTCGGAGGGCTGAGCATGTCGATGCAATGCCCTAGTTGCGGCAGCACGCACATTCAGCCGATGGCTGTTGTGCATGCGGGCGGTACACAGGAGTTTCACGCAACGCACACGGCGGTCACTTCAGATGGGCAGTTCGTTCAAGGCAGCAGCCAGGGCGCTCAGTCCACGGTGTTGGCTCAGCATTGCGCCCCGCCTGCACCGCCGTCACCGATGCCGTTCATCATCGCGTTTGGGCTGGGTGGAGCGACGGTCTATCACGCTGCTACGGTGTGCGACCTTTTCGAGCGGGGTTGCCGGGTCGGCATGTCCTTCTTGGCGCTGCTCATCTACAACTGGAAGCAAGCGGCGGTCGGGATTGCAGTCATCGCGCTGGGCTGGCTACTGATGAAGGGCTGGCATGCCCAGGCTAAGGCTTACAGCGCGGCGAAGCGCCAGTGGCAGCGCACGTGGTTCTGCCATACGTGTGGGCAGGCTCATCAGCGGGGATGACGGCAGCAACCGATTACGGTAACTATCGTAATTACCGTAATCGCCTGATGAGCCGACGCTCACAGTCCCGAGCCAACAGGTGCAAGTGCTAAGGGCCTGCCGTCAGCAGGAATTTCGGCTCAGGTAGTTCAGCACCCGCCTCGACTGAAAGGCTCGCGCGATCAGCCAACTGTCTTGCCCATGTGCATCTGGCCTGAGTGGATCACCACCCCGTTGGATCATCAAATCAAACAGCTCGGTCAAGTCGTGTTCGGCCGCCAGCATCAGCGGTGTTCGGCCAGGAACCGGATATTTGTGAGATGCGTTCGGGTTGGCTCCTACTTCCAGAAGTGCTGCGGCGATTCGCATCAACTTGGGAACGGATTGCCTTGATACGAGCTGGTCAACCAGCACCTTGGCCACAGCAACTGCCAGTTCTTGATGCGAGCGCAACGCAGCTGTGCTCGAACCGAAGGCGCCTGCGATTCCGACACCGAATCGGCGCAACGTGTCCTGAAGCACCAAGTCTGGCTCCTGCATCATTCGCGCAGTCAAGGTGACCAGTATCCGCGTCGGGTTCACCCTGCCAGACAACTGGCTCACTAGGTAGTACAGCGGTGACTGGCTGTCGGTCAGCGCGCGCTGCTCAACATCTGCTCCTTGCATGACCAGGGTTTCGACGACATCTGGCAGCCCCAGATCGATTGCGCACATCAATGGCGTTAGTTGCTTTCGCTGGGTGGCCGCATTGAGGGTGGCAGGTTGATGGGGCTTGTCCAAAAGCAGGTCCAGTACCTCGCGCCTCCCGCTCTGTTCTGCGTGCTGAAGTGCACAGAGCAGTGCGGATGCATTGGAGCTGTCCAGTTCGTCTATCCGCACATCCGGCGCCTGGTCATCGTGGCAGACCGGGGCCTGCTGTCGCTCGACAACGTCGCAGCCCTGTCTGAGCTGAAGCTGCCCAGCGGCCAGCCGATGGAATTCATCCTGGCGGTGCCGGGGCGGCGTTATAGCGAGTTCGCCGAAGTCCTGCAGGCCATGCAGGCCAAGATGGCCGACGCATCGTGTGAGGTCATTGAGGAAACCCGCTGGGGTGAGCATCGACTGGTGATCGCCCACGACCCCGTCACCGCGCAGGAGCAATCGGCCCAGCGGCAAGGCAAGATCGACGCATTGCACGTACGCGCTGCCGAACTGGCGGGCAAGCTCGATGCGCAAGACGATGGCGTGATGCGCCGCGGTCGCAAGCTCTCCGACAGTGGTGCCAAGGCGCGCTTCTTCCACGAGGTCAGCGACGCTCACCTCAGCCGCATCATCAAGGTCGACCTGCAGTCCGACGTGTTCACCTATGCGCTCGATACGCAGGCCCTGCAGCGTGCCGCACTCATGGACGGCAAGCTGATGCTGGTGACCAACGTGGCCGATCTCAGTGCCACCGAGGTCGTGCAGCGCTACAAGGCCTTGGCCGATATCGAGCGGGGCTTCAAGGTACTCAAGTCCGAGATCGAGATCGCCCCCGTCTTCCACCGTCTGCCCGAGCGCATCAAGGCCCACGCCAGCATCTGCTTCATGGCGCTGATCCTGTACCGGGTCATGCGCCAGCGCCTCAAACTCGCTGGCAGCCCGCTGAGTCCCGAAGCCGCGCTGGCCAGTCTGCGGCGCATTCAACGCCACAGCGTCAGCATCGACAACGGCGCCCCTGTCTCAGGCATCTCCAGCATCAACCAAGATCAGGCCGCCACCATGGCCGCCTTGAAGGTCAAAAAGCTCAGCAACGAACTCCAGTTATCCCTCCTGTAGTGGCACGCTGACTAGGTCAACCTAGTCAAATCAACCACTTACAGCATTTGGTGTCGAACTCGGGAGGCGTGCGGCGTCACCGGGGTGTTGCTCCACCAGGGCGGCAACTTCTTTCAGTACCTGGAAGGGCCAGAGGAAGGCGTGGCGCAGGTCTACGCACGTGTGAAGAAGGCCACCAGCCACCACGGGCTCATCGAACTCTTGAACGGCCCCGTTGAGCAGCGCCACTTCACAGCGTGGACCATGGGCTTCGCCGAAGCGGCCCGCAGCGACTTGCAGCGCATCGCCCATGCATCTTGGGCCACCGAGCTGGGGCGCATCTCAAGCGCCGCCAACGCGGCCAACCCCGGCCTGGTCCTGCTGCTTGATTTCTGGCACCGAGGCACGTGAGCGCCTCCTGAGCAACACGCTCGGCGCAGGCAAAACGAGCAGCTTCAAGCTCAACCCACGCACGACCCAACGTCGCACGCCACCAGCGAGGCGAAAAGGGGCGGAGGCGCTGTGCGGGCGGGCGCCTGGGTGGTGCCGAGGAGCGCAGCGGCGAGGTGGGCGCGCGCAGCGCGCTTCGTCATCTGACTGGCCCGAGTTGTTTGAACGCAGCGTCCGAAGGACGCGGAGTGAGTTCGAGGGCCCCACCTCGCCGCGAGCACCGCAGGGCAGTCCTGCCAAAGGCAGGACCACCACCCTTGAAGCCCGACCGCACATCGCCGCAGCCCTCGCCTCGCGCTCCCCCGACAAAGCGCTCAAACAAAAACAATCAAGCCGAAGCCAAAGCCTGCCGATGCACCCGGCCGCCCACCGCCGAAGCCGCCAGCACCCCCAACATCAGCACCAACGCAGCACCCGCAAAAACGCCAGCAGGGTGCCCGTGGTCCATCATCCAGCCGAACACCGGCGCCGCCAGCGCAAAGCCCACGTCCAGCCCCGAATACACCGTGCCATAAACCCGCCCGGTCGCCCCGGGAGGCGCAGCCCGCTTGATCAGCATGTCCCGCGAAGGCCCCGCCAACCCGGTCCCGAACCCAGCCAGGGCCACGCTCGCCGCGCACATCAAAGGCGGCAACCACCCCGTCGAAGCCAGCACCAGCAGCACCGCCGCCAGCGTCATCGCCGCCGCGATCAAGCGCTCCAGCCGCTCGGCGCGCTGCACCAGAAAGCCGCCGATCACCATGCCCGCCGCACCACACAGCATGTAGCCCGTCACCACGAAAGCGGTGATCGCCTCGGGCAGCCCCACCAGCTGCTGCAAGGCCGGGCTCGCAAAGCTCTGGATCGCGCTCAGTGCCGCCGTGGTGAAGAAGAAAAACGAAAAACACAGCCACACCGAAGGCAGCTTCAAGAACGCCATCGGGTGCTCGCTCACCGGCGTTTGCGCGGCCGCCGCCCGGTGCGCCGCATGGTGGTCATCGATGGCCTCACGCTGCCACCACAGCAGCGCGATCACCGACAGCGACACCAGCGCCGCGCACGCACACGCCACGCGCCAGCTGCCCGTGGCCGAACTCAGCCCGATCAAGAACACCGGCGCCGCCGCCCAACCCAGGTTGCCGCTGATGCCGTGGATGGAGAACGCGTGCCCGATGCGCGCCATCGACACCCGCTTGTTCAAGATGGTGAAGTCCACCGGGTGAAACGGCGAGTTGCCCAGCCCCGCCAGCGCCGAGGCCAGCATCAGCCCGCCATAGCCCGTGGCCAGTGAGGCGCTCAGGCCCGCCGCCACGAAACACGCCAGCCCCGCGAACAGCACCGGCCGCGCGCCAAAGCGGTCGACCACGAAGCCGGCCAGCGCCTGCCCCACGCCCGAGATCACGAAGAACAGCGTGACCAGCAGCCCCAGCTGCGCGTAGCTCAGCCCGAAGTCCCGGATGAACAGCGGGAACAGCGGCGGCAGCAGCATGTGGTGAAAGTGCGAGGTGCCGTGGGCCAGGCCGATCAGGCCGATGGTGGTCGCATCCTGGCGTGCATCAGGGGAAGCAGGGGCGGGCGAGGGCAGGGTCGAAGCGGTCATGGGGCGTCACTGTACGCCTGGGGCCGAAGGCGCGCAGGCGGGCGCCTGACTACACTTGCGCCTGAACCGTCCTTTTTCCCCATGCGCATCGAACACATCCGCCAGCGCCTGCGCGCGCTCGGCGCCAAGCCCATCCACGAGCAGCGCGTGCTGCGCCTGTGGGCCCAGGCCCTGCCGCAAGGCAGCGGCAAGCGCCGCCCCGAAGACTTCCTGCCCCAGCCCGTGCGCGAGGGGCTCGATGCGCTCATGAGCGAAGTCATGGGCCTGGCCACGCTGCGCTCGGCCCACCCCGGCTCGGACGGCTCCGAGCGCCTGCTGGTGGGCCTGCAAGACGGCCAGACGTGCGAGAGCGTGCTGCTGCCGCGCGATGGCCTGTGCGTGTCCTCGCAAGTGGGGTGCGCGGTCGGCTGCGTGTTCTGCATGACCGGCAAGGACGGCCTGCTGCGCCAGATCGGCAGCGCCGAGATCGTGCGCAGGTGGCCCTGGCGCGCACGCGCCGCGCGGTCAAGAAGGTCGTCTTCATGGGCATGGGCGAGCCCTCGCACAACCTCGACAACGTGCTCGAAGCCATCGAGCTGCTGGGCACGTTGGGCAACATCGGCCACAAGAACCTGGTGTTCTCCACCGTGGGCGACCCGCGCGTGTTCGAGCGCCTGCTGCAGGGCCGCGTCAAGCCCGCGCTGGCGTTGTCGCTGCACTCGAGCAAGGCCGAGCTGCGCCGCGAGCTGCTGCCGCGCGCCACGGCCATGTCGCCCGAAGAACTCGTGGAAGCGGGTGAGCGCTACGCGCGCGCCACCGGCTACCCCATCCAGTACCAGTGGACGCTGCTCGAAGGCATCAACGACGGCGACGACGAGCTCGAAGGCATCGAGCGCCTGCTCAAGGGCAAGTACGCGCTGATGAACTTCATCCCCTACAACGAGGTCGAGTCGCTGGACTTCAAGCGCCCGAGCTGGGAGCGTGCCGCCGAGATGGCGCGCTGGCTGCACCGCCGGGGCGTGCTCACCAAGCTGCGCCACTCGGCCGGGCAGGACGTCGATGGTGGCTGCGGCCAGCTGCGTGCGCGCGAGAGCGTGCTGCCGGCGCACAAGCTGGCCAAGCCCGGCGCGCGCACCGTGGTGCCGATCGCGCCGGCTTGATCACCGCGTGACGATCGGGAACACCCCCGTCGGCTTGTCGAGCAAACCGAAGAAGCGCCCCAGCGCCAGGCGGCTGCCGTCGATGCTCGTTTCCTTCGATGTCAGCAGCGCCATCGCACCGGCCTGGCCCGTGACCATGCGGATGAAGAAGGGGTGCGTGACCGTGAGCGTCGCATCGGCATCGGCCACGGGCGTGCCCGGCTCGATGGCCTCGTGGCGCAGCACGCCGTTGGCCACGCGCAGCACGTAGGCCTCTTTCAGGTCAGAGAAGACCATCTTGATCGTCAGCTTGCCGTCGCCCGCCTTCTCGGCGTTGAGCGACGCGGCCATCGATTCCAGGAAGCGCTCGATGGGCGTGTGCTGCAGCAGGTCGGCAAAGGCCACGCGCGACTGCGCCTGCGTGGGCGGGCCGTCGCGCAGCTCCAGCGCGCCGCTGAGGTACACGTTGCGCCACGGCGCCGACTCGGCCAGGTAGCCCAGTTGCTCGAAGCTGCGCGCCAGCAGCTCGCGCGAGGCTGTGTCCTTCGGGTCGGCGTAGACGGCGTGCTTGAGCAGCTCGGCCGACCAGCGGAAGTCGCCCGCATCAAAGGCCTTCTGCGCCGTGGCGCGCAGGGCATCGGCCCCACCGGCCAGCGCCACGTAGCCCTTGGCCGCTGCCACCGGCGGCAGCGCGTCCAGGTTGGCCGGGTTCGCGTCGTACCAGCCCAGGTAGAACTGGTAGACGGCCTTGACGTTGTGCTTGACGGTGCCGTAGTAGCCGTGCACGGCCAGGTCCTGCTGCAAGGCGGTGGGCATCTTCAGCGTCTCTGCGATCTCGGGCGCGGTCAGGCCCGCGTTCATGCCGCGCACCGTCTGGTCGTGGATGAACTGGTAGCTGTCGCGCTGGTGCTCGATGAAGGTGCGGATGCGCTCGGCGCCCCACACCGGCCAGTGGTGCTGGGTGAAGACCACCTCGCTGCCTTGCACCTGTGTCAGCGCCTCGTTGAGGTAGCCGGCCCAGCGCGTGGCGTCGCGCACCTTGGCGCCGCGCAGCGTGTAGAGGTTGTGCAGCGTGTGGCCCATCAGCTCGGCGCCGCAGTAGGCCTTGAGCTCAGGCAATGCGAAGGTGAACTCCGAAGGCGCCTCGCTGCCCGGCACGTTGAAGAAAACGAAGCGCACGCCGTCGATGACGTGTTCTTCGCTTGGCTTGTGCACCAGCAGCGTGGGCGGCAGGATGCCGACGCGGCCAAAGGGCACGGCCTTGCCCAGCCCGTTGTCGACCACGCCGGTGGCGTTGGCCGGCAGGCGGCTGCCGTACATGTACATGGCGCGGCGGGCCATGGCCGTGCCCATCAGCACGTTCTCGCTGGTGGCCTCTTCCATGAAGCCGGCCGGCGCCACGATGGGCACGTTGCGGGACTTGGCTTCGTCGGCCGAGATCACGCCCAGCACGCCACCGAAGTGGTCGACGTGGCTGTGCGTGTAGACCACCGCCGAGACCTTCTGCGCGCCCAGGTGCTGGCGCGCAAACGCCATGGCCGCGGCGGCCGTTTCGCGCGAGGTGCCGGTGTCGACCACGATCCAGCCCGTCTGGCCCTGGATCAGCGTGATGTTGGACAAATCGAAGCCGCGCAGCTGCCAGATGCCCTCGCGCACCTGGAACAGGCCGGTCTGGTTGTTCAGGCGCGCCTGGCGCCACAGGCTGGGGTTGACGCTGTCGGGCGCGGCCTCGGCCTGCTGGAAGGCGAAGGCGTCGTGGTCCCAGATGACCTGGCCGGCCTCGTTGCGCACCTGGCCGCTGGGGGCGGCGATGAAGCCACGGCGGGCGTCGGTGAAGTCGCTGGCGTCGGCGTGCTGGAGCTGGTGGGCCACCTCGGCCTGCGCGCGCTGCACGGCCGGGTGCACCGGGCCGCCGGGCTGCGAAGCCGCGGTGCTGGCCGGGCGAGCGGGCGTGCCGCAGCCGGCGGCGACCAGGCACAGGCTGGCCAGCAGGGCGGTGGGCAAAAGGCGTGGGTGCAGGCCTGAGTGCAGGCGTGAGCGAGGGGCCATGTGGGTCTCCAGGGCTGTTGTGGGAAGCAGCTCGGATCGTGGGCGCGGGCGCACAATGTGTCCAATGCATTGTTTTCATTTGCATGATGAGCGGAGCGCATCGTGATCGACCTCAAACGCCTCAGGCACCTCACCGCCCTGGTCCAGCACGGCAACTTCCACCGCGCGGCCGAGGCCCTGCACCTGACCCAGCCGGCGCTCACGCGCAGCATCCAGGCGCTCGAAGCCCACGTGGGCGCGCCCCTGCTGACCCGACACCGCACCGGGGTCGAGCCCACCGAGCTGGGCCGGCTGCTGCTGCGCCACGCCGGCGCGCTCGAAGGCCAGGTGCGCGACCTCGACCGCGAGCTGCGCCTGGCCAAGGGCCTGGACCTGGGAGAGCTGCGCGTGGGCGTGGGCCCCTGGGGCGGCTCGGTGCTGGTGGGGCCGGTGGTCGGACGCCTGAACGCCTTGCACCCGGGCCTGCAGCTCAAGCTGGTGCTCGCCCCCTGGCAGGAGCTGCCCGAGCGCGCCCGCGCCCGCGAGGTCGACGTGGTGCTGGGCGAGCTGCGCGAGATCGAACAGCTCCCCGACTTCGAATGCGCCCCGCTGAGCCCGCACCAGGTCTGCGTCGTCGCCCGCGCCGGCCACCCATTGACGCGTCAGCCCAGCCTGCGCACCGCCGACCTGTTCGACTGGCCCCTGGCCGGCCCGAACCTGCCGGAGACCGCCTTGCAGGCCCTGGCCGCGCTGGCCGCCGCCGCCGGTGTGCCGCCCGAGCGCCTGCGCCCCGGCCTGCTGGGCGTGACCTGCGACAGCTCGGGCATCCTCAGCCAGGTGCTGCAGGAAAGCGATGCGCTGTCCTTCATGCCGCGCTTCATGGCCGAGGACGACCTGCGCTCAGGCCGGCTGGCGACCCTGGCGGTGCCGGGGCTGACGCAGTCCGTGCGCTTCGGCGCGGCCTGGTTGCGCGGCCGCACCTTGGGCGGCGCCGGCGAAAAGTTCGTCGCGCTGCTGCACGCGCACGACGCGGCTTTGCGCGCGGCGTCGAGCGCGCCTCAGTCCTCGCCCTGACCGATCGCGCCAGCGAAGGCGCGGGCAAAGGCCTCGCCGAACGAGGGCGTGCCGCTGATCGACAGGCTCACCGTCACCCAGTCGCCTTCCGGGCTGACGTGCAGGTCGTGGCACCAGCTCGCGCCCTCGTCGAGGTCGCCCGGGCCGTCGGGGAAGCGCCGCGTCGCCCAGGCCAGCACCTGCTCCACCTCGGCCAGCACCGCCGCGTGGCGCTCGCGCGAGGTGGACGCCATCGCATCGAAGGTGTGCACGCCGTCGGTGTCGCCACTGGCGTCGAAGCTGAGGAAGTCGAGGTGGGGGCGGCTGCGAGACATGGGGCGAATTTGTACCACCCTCGGGCCTTGCGCCCTCAACTTGCGCGCGGCGGGGGCCGATATGGTGGCCTCCCACTTTTGAGGTTCACGATGCAGGGTTGGCACACAACGTTTTTGGGGATGCGTGGGCTCCCCCGCGATATCAGCGACTTCGAGATGAAGGCATTTTTCACCTTCGATGGTGCCGAGCGCGACGCAATCAATGCACGCCGAGGTGATTCCCACAAGCTTGGTCTGGCGCTCCATATTGGTTTCCTGCGCATGAGTGGGCGTTTGCTCGGTGCCTTTCGGGTAATTCCAGTAGCCTTGTGGCGCCACCTTGGCAACGAGCTTGGCATTGCAGCACCAGAAGTCGCCTCGCTGAGAGCCATGTATGAACGCGGGCGCACGCTATTCGATCACCAACAAGTAGCCTGCACGGTCCTTGGATTCCAGTGGATGAGCGAGCACCAGCGCCGCTCACTGGTACGTGAACTGCGCGACGAAGTGGCGCGCTGCGCCGACCGCGATCAGCTACTCGTGCGGGCGCGTCAATGGCTGTACAAGAACAAGCTGGTGATCGTGCACGAGCGGGCAATTCGGACACTGATTGCGGCGGCACTTGCCCAGCTTGAAGTTGAAACAGGCACCGCCATCGCCGCCAGCGTTGATCCAGCAACACTTGATCGCTGGCGAGCCTCAGTTTCAGAGCTGCGCCCAGATGGACAAACCCAGCAGAGTTGGCTATGGGCTGCACCGGCGAAACACTCAACCCGCCAAATCAGCGAGGTACTGGAGCGCATCGACCTGCTTTACACGCTGGACGTTCATAAGCACCTGGCAGACATCCCCGATCTCATCTTGCGCCGCTACGCGCGCCGACTTGTCTCCAGGCCGCCCTCAGCCGGAGCCAAGATCAAAGAGCCAGCGCGCACCGTGGAGGTCGCATGCTTTCTTCGGTATTGCCTGTTCACCACCACAGACCAGTTGATCCTTATGGTGCAGCGCCGGATCGCCGATCTGTGGCGTCAGGCTGCCGCCGATGTCCCCGCTACCGTCAATTGGGCCGCAATGTACAAAACGCTGCTCGGCGAACTTGTTGCCTTGAGCGCGCAAGGTGCGGTGCCAGATGCTGAGTTGCGTGCCCGTCTTGAAGCCTTGATCACCGAAACCCAGAAACGCAAACCACCGAGCAGGGCCTCCCTGGTCCGCGAGGGATTGATTGATGGAATTCGCCCCGTGCGGTCGTTGCTCGTCGCCATTGCAAAGCTGCCCTGGCAGGCCACCGGCGAGCATCCTGCCATCGAGTACCTTGCCAAGCTGCAAGCTTTATATCTCAAAGGATCCAGAAAGCTGCCAGTTGAAGTGGTGGCACCAAGTCTGGGAATGATCTGGCAGGTTTCGATCTCCAGCCCAGACCGGGAACGGGCGTTTCAGGCGTTGGAGGTGGCCACCCTGTTTGCCCTGCGCCGCGCGGTGCGCAATGGCTCGGTCTGGATTGAGCACAGCCTGAGCTTTCGGGGTCGTGCGCGCTTGTTCTTCACGGACGAGCGTTGGCAGGCAGAGTCCAAGAAACACTATGCCCGTCTATCGTTACCCAGCAAGGCTGCCACTTTCTTGAAGCCTTTGCTGGCCAGAGTAACTGCCGGTGTCGATGCGGTGGCCGCTGCAGCCCGCAGTGGCGTACTGCGCGTGGATGATGAACTCCATTTGTCGCCATTGCCCGCAGAGGACGAAGACCCAGAAGTGACCAAGCTGCGCGCGGCTTTGGATCACCGCATCGGTGAGGTTCAATTGCCGGAAGTGATTCTGGCCGTTGACGCCCAGGTGCGCTTTAGCTGGATCATGCTCGGACGTGAGCCGCGCTCTACCGACGAGCTGCTGATGGTCTATGCCGGCATCATGGCCCACGGCACCAGTCTGACTGCGGTCGAATGCGCGCGCATGATTCCGCAATTGTCTGCCACCAGCATTCGCCAGGCCATGCGCTGGGCGCGGGACGAACGGCGTCTGAGCCAGGCCTGCCAGGCTGTGCTGGAATTCATGCAGCGACACCCGATTGCCGCCACCTGGGGGCGGTCCGATTTGGCATCTTCTGACATGATGAGCATGGAGACCACCAAACGGGTGTGGCAAGCCCGGCTTGATCCTCGGCGCAACACACCTTCCATTGGAATCTACTCCCATGTAAAAGACCGGTGGGGCATCTTCCATGCGCAGCCCTTTGTGCTCAATGAGCGCCAGGCGGGCGTGGCCATTGAAGGTGTCATCCGCCAAGAAAAGCTGGAGACCAGCCAGCTTGCTGTGGATACCCATGGCTACACCGACTTTGCCATGTCACATGCCCGTTTGCTTGGTTTTGATCTTTGCCCGCGGTTGAAGGAACTCAAACAGCGCCACCTCTTTGTGCCACGCGGCACCAAAGTGCCCGCAGAAATCGCTGCGGTGTGCGAAGCCAATGTCGACGTCGCTTTGATCGAAAAGCATTGGGATAGTCTGGTGCACCTGGCAGCCTCGGTCATGAGCGGACATGCCAGTGCGGTGGCAGCTCTTGCGCGGTTCGGTTCTGCCGCCCAGGGCGATCCAATCTATGAGGCTGGCGTGCAATTGGGGCGGTTGCTGCGTACGGCGTTTTTGGCTGACTACTTTGTCAAGGACGCTTTCAGGAACGAGTTGCGCCGGGTGCTCAATCGGGGCGAGGCTGTTAACGCCCTCAAGCGCGCCATTTATACCGGCCGGATCAGCCCGGCGCAGGCCAAACGTGTCGATGAAATGCAGGCTGTGGCCGATGCGTTGAGCCTGATGGCCAACATCGTGATGGCGTGGAATACCTCACAGATGCAGGCGGTCCTGGATCGCTGGTCGAACCGCCGCCAGGTCATTCCACCGGAACTGATCGGGAAGATTGCGCCCACCAGGCTGGAGAGCATCAACTTGCGGGGTGTGTTTCGCTTCCCGGTTGACCGCTATGCTGACCAAATCCTGCCTTCGCGGCCAAATGCATCGATAACTGGCACCAATGGATGAAACCGACCACGGTTTGACGCCACGAATCGCAGATTTGAAAGTGAACAGGAAAGTCAATGAAATCAACGATCTACCAACACCACCTCCGCGCCAGTGCTAGCTTTTCGTACCGTCACTTATTGCACTGAAAACGAGGAGACCCCAACGTGGACATCCAGATGCGCACCAATGTGCCGCACATCTTCGCCATCGGCGACATCGTGGGCCAGCCCATGCTGGCGCACAAGGCGGTGCACGAGGCGCATGTGGCGGCGGAAGTGATCGCCGGCGAATTGCAGGGCAACAAGGAACTGGCCAGCGCCGCCTTCAACGCCCGCGTGATCCCCAGCGTGGCCTACACCGACCCCGAAGTGGCCTGGGTGGGCCTGACCGAAGACCAGGCCAAGCAGCAGGGCATCAAGGTCAAGAAGGGCCTGTTCCCCTGGGCGGCCTCGGGCCGCGCCATTGCCAACGGCCGCGACGAAGGCGTCACCAAGCTGCTGTTCGACGACAGCCCCGAAGCAGGATCAGGAGACGGCCATGCTGGCCGGGGCCACGGCAAGATCCTGGGCGGCGGCATGGTCGGCACGCATGCGGGCGACATGATCGGCGAGATCGCCCTGGCCATCGAGATGGGTGCGGACGCTGTCGACATCGGCAAGACCATCCACCCGCATCCGACGCTGGGCGAGAGCATCGGCATGGCGGCGGAAGTGGCGCATGGCAGCTGCACGGATGTGCCGCCTGCGCGCAAGTAAGTCCGCAGCCAAGCTACCCTGACAAGGCCCGAACTGGCGACGGTTCGGGCCTTGTGCTTTGCGTACCCAAACAATCGCCGCAGAATACTGTGCATTTGTACAGTATTCATGTCAGCCACTTCCAAGCCCAAGCTCTACAACCCACGCCACCCCGAACGCACGCTGCTCTACCAAATGGTAGCCGAGCACTACGAGACCTGGCTAGAGTTGGCCAGCGCGGGTCAGTTCGACGGCCAGGGCGACCACCACACCCCCAAGCCCTTCGTGCGCAAAGCGTTTGCCAAGTATCTTGAGTGCGGCATCTTTGCCCATGGCTTTGCCCGCGCTCGCTGCGGCGACTGTGGGCACGACTACTTTGTAGCCTTCTCCTGCAAAGGCCGGGGAGTCTGCCCCTCGTGCACCACGCGGCGGATGGTGGAGACGGCGGCACACCTGAGCGACCACGTTTTCCCCCGCCTGCCGGTGCGCCAGTGGGTGCTCTCCGTGCCCAAGAGGTTGCGGTACTTCATGCAACGCGACGGAGCGGTGCTGAGCATGGTGCTGCGCATCTTTCTGCGGGTGATCGCACAAACTCTGCAGACCCACAGCCCCGGTGCGGCCCATATGGACAAGGCAGGCCTGCACATCGGTGCCATCGCCTTCATTCACCGATTCGGCTCCAGCCTCAATGAACACGTCCACTTCCACGTTTGTGTGGTGGACGGGGTGTTTGAGGAAGTGGAGGGCGAGGGCGATGCTGATGCGACCCCTCGAATCTCATCGCCGGGTGTCATCTTTCACGCGGCCACCGGCATCGATGCGGCTACCGTGGCCCCAGTGCAGACCACACTGCAAAAACGCATCCTGCGCGCCTTCGTTGCTCGGGGCCTGCTGGAGAACTGTGACGCCAAAGACATGCTGGGCTACAAACACAGCGGCTTCTCGGTGGACGCCGGTGTCTGCATCGAAGCCCACGACCGCGCTGCGCTGGAGCGGCTGCTGCGCTATTGCGCGCGTCCACCGTTTTCCATGGAGCGCCTACGCAAAGAGGGAAGCAAACTGGTGTACCGCTGTGCCAAACAGCGCAGCGAGCCCACCAGTGACAAGCGTGGTGCCAAGGCAGATGAGCTGCACCTCACACCGCTGGAACTGATCGACCGCATCGCCGCGCTGGTGCCACCGCCACGCACCCACCGGCACCGCTACTTTGGTGTGCTGGCACCAAACTCGCCGCTGAGAGCGGCGGTAACGGCGCTGGCTCAGCCTGCTGCGTCGCAACCAGCCACGGTGGAGACTGCACAACCTGGCGCGGGCGTACCTGGGGTGGCGGCGCCGGGCAACGCGGCCACACCCACACCCGAACCTGAAGCACGCCCGAAGCGAGCGGCGCATTACTTGTGGGCGGTGCTGATTGCCCGCATCTACGAGGCATTTCCGCTGCTGTGCCCCATGTGCGGTGGGCAGATGCGCATCATTGCCTTCATCACCCACAGCGCCGAAATCCGCCACATCCTGAACCACATCGGGGTGGAGTCTGCCCCCCCGCACATCACCCCGGCACGCGGGCCACCGCTGTGGGAGGGCTGCGACGCGCCGGTGGATGATGGTGCGCAAGGCGAGCCGGATTGGGATCTGGCAGCTCAACCCGACGAGGTAGACCAGCGCGTCAATTGGTGACCCAGTGAAGCGGCGGTATCCATCGCTGCGGGGAAGCAGCTGCGCGCGCGCCAGGCCCAAATGCATACTGCCTCCCAAGCTCTTGCCATTGAGCGGCAAGCGAGCGCTCAACCTTCCTTGGCCGAACGTGTTTCGAGGCCCAAAACTCGTGCCATACTTGGCCTCATGCGGTTGAATTTCCTATCCGTACCCAGTTTTTCGATAGTGCGCTTGAAGCGACGCAGAGCGACGTCAAACGGCTCGTTTTCTTTTACACGGATGGTTGTCATTACGTAATGTTGTCCAAAATGTGCTGTCGCCAGTCACGTGGGGAGATCGAGCCCCACATGCCACGTTCAGCGGTATTCCCCGTCTTAACTAGTATTGGCCGACGGGGGACTGCCAGAATAGCCCGCGATTATATCCTGAACTCTGCGAATGGCAACTCGCCTCAAGGCGAGTTAGCCCCCGGGAGGGGGCAGACGCCCATACCCATCAATAGGGCAGTGAGGGCGTCGGGGCGGAACCCTATGCAGCCCGCAGGGCCTGGGCGAGCGCCTTTGCGCAAGCAAATGCGCTCGCCCAGGCCCACTGGAAGTTATAGCCGCCCAGCCATCCGGTCACATCGACCACCTCACCAATGAAATACAGGCCCGGCTGGCGCGATTCCTGGGTCTGGCTGGACAAGGCCTTGGTGTCCACACCACCTGCGGTGACTTCGGCCTTGCGGTAGCCCTCGGTGCCGGTGGGGGTGAGTTCCCAGCGCGTCAGGCGCTCGGCCAGCGCGGTCAGCGCCTTGTCGGAGGCCTCGTTGATGGGGCGCTGCCAGTTGTGGCCCAGCGCCGCGCCCTGGGCGACCCAGGTGTCGGCCAAGCGGGAGGGCACCAGGCCCGCCAGTTCGTTGGCAATCAGCTTGCGCGAGGTGGCTTTGGCCTGGTTCAGGTGGGCGGCGATGTCGGTGCCGGGCGCCAGGTTCAGGCGGATAGGCGTGCCTTCCTGCCAGTAGCTGGAAATTTGCAGTACGCCGGGGCCGGAGAGGCCGCGGTGGGTGAACAGCAGGTCTTCGAGGAAAGCCGTTTTGTCCTTCTTGCCACCGGTTTCGATACTGACCGGCAGCGACAGGCCCGAGAGCTGGGAAAACGGCGCCCAGGCGGCTTCGTCAAAGGTCAGCGGCACCAGCGCCGGGCGGGGCGTGACGACGGGCAGATCGAACTGTTTGGCCACGCGGTAGCCAAAATCCGTCGCACCGATCTTGGGAATGGACAGGCCGCCGCTGGCGATGACCACCGCGCCGCACTGAATGGTGCCACGGTCGCTATCTATTTCATAGCTGCTTGCGCACGATCCATAAGGGCTGGAGGCTAAAAATCGTATATTTTTCACGCCACAGGGTTGCCAGCGTTCCACGCCGCCGGCCGCGCATTCGGCCAGCAGCATGGCGATCAGGTCTTCGGCCGAGCGGTCGCAGAAAAGCTGGCCTTTGTGTTTTTCGTGGAAGGCAATGCCGTGTTTTTTGACCAAAGCCACGAAATCGGCCGGGGTGAAGCGAGACAGGGCCGATTTGGCAAAGCGCGGGTTCTCGCTCAGGAAGTTGGCCGCCGTGACGTCCACGTTGGTGAAGTTGGCACGGCCACCGCCCGAGATGCGGATTTTTTCGGCCACCTTTTCGCTGTGGTCCAGCACCAAAACCTTCAAACCCAATTGGCCGGCTACCCCGGCACAAAACAGGCCGGCCGCACCGGCACCCACGATCACAACATCAAAACTTTGCATGGGCTGCAGTGTAGAATTTCAACGATGACGGTACCCGATACAGAGGCGCTGCATAACGAGAGAGACAAAACCATGAATCCCATTGTTTACGCCATACCCGTATTCATGCTCACCATCCTGCTCGAGGCCTGGGTGGCCCGGCGGCGCGGTGTGGCGGTCTACGACATTCCCGACGCCATCACCAGCCTGCACCATGGCGTGTTGAGCCAGGTGACCAACGCCTTCACCAAGATCGCCACGCTGGGCATCTACATCGCGGTGTATGAGGCCTACCGCTTTACCGAATGGTCCATGAGCAGTATTCCGCTGTGGATTCTGGCCCTGGTGCTGTACGACCTGTGTTACTACTGGGCACACCGCATGGGCCATGAGGTCAATGTCATGTGGGCCTCGCATGTGGTGCACCACTCCTCGGAGTACTACAACCTGTCTACCGCACTGCGGCAGACCTCTACCGGTGCGTTATTCGGCTGGGTGTTCTACCTGCCCCTGGCGGTGCTCGGTATCCCATGGCAGATGCTGGTGATCGTGGGCCTGATCGACCTGCTGTACCAGTACTGGGTGCATACCGAACTGATAGGCCGCATGGGCGTGCTGGACCGCATTCTGGTCACGCCCAGCAACCACCGCGTGCACCACGGCCAGAACGACTACTGCATCGACAAGAACTACGGCGGTATCCTGGTCCTGTGGGACCGTCTGTTCGGCACCTTTGCCGACGAACGCGATGACGAGAAAATTTGCTACGGCATCCGCAAGCCGCTGCACAGCTTCAGCCCGATCAAGGGCAACCTGCACTACTACGCCGACCTGTGGCAGATGTCCCGTGCGGCAAAAGGCTGGCGCGCCAAGCTGGGTGTCTGGGTGGCGCCACCGGGCGGCTGGACCGACGAACCCATCGAACATTTCGAACCCCGCACCTTTACCCGCTTTGATGTGCAAACCCCCGCGCCGCTGCGTTGGTACGTGGCGCTGCAGTACGCGGTGCTGGTGCCTTTTGTTTCGCATTTCATCGGTGTGGCCAAGGGTCTGGACAGAGGCACGGCCGCGGTGTACGCGCTGGGCATTCTGGTCACGGCGGTGGCGCTGGGGGCGCTGCTTGAGCGTTTTGTCTGGGGCAAGTGGCTGGAGCAGGTGCGTCTGCTGGCGCTGGGTGTGTCGTTCGCCGCCGTGCCGCAGTGGTTTGGCTTTGAGGCGCCGCTGCCGCTCAAGGGTGCATTGCTGGTGTTGTGTGTGGGCAGTGTGGTCTGGCTGAATCGCCAAGCCGTTGCCCCTGCCAACGCGGTGGGAGTGGCAGCATGAACCCGGACGCCTTGTCGGATCTGGTGCTGCTGCTGGTGTGTGCTGCCATCCTGTGGTTTCACCTGCGCCAGCGGCCTGCTGTGGCAGTGGCTGCCGGCCTGATCGGTTTGGCGGCCTGCCTGGGTGTGCTGCGCTATTCGGGCTGGGCCGAGATGCTGGGGCCGCACCGTTTCACCAGCCTGCTGGCCGCCTGTGCTGCGTTTCCGTTGCTTGCATCAGGCCTGCGCTGGCCGGATGCGCCGCTGGCCACACGTGGCGCGGCGGTCGGGCGTTTTGTGCTGGTCGTGGGGGGCGTCGGCATCGTGCTGACGCTGGCCGGTCTGGCGCTCTGGTCGCAGGTGGTGCCGGGCGTGTGTGCGCTGGTGATTGCCTGGACGGCGGTGCAGCAGCGCAATACCTGGGGCTTGGCGGGCACGCTGGCGTTGTTGGGCAGCTTTGTGGTGGCGGCTACTGGCAAGGCCGACAGCAACTACCTGGGACTCTTTAACAACGTGCAGTTGATGCACTACACCCTGGCGCTGGCCTTGGCGCTGCTGGCGGTGGGGGCCACGCGCACACCACAAAACCAGCAGCTCGCGGCTGCCTGAACGCTCAGGCGGTGCGCGTCTGGCCCAGGGGTTCCCGTTCGGGGACCTGGGCTGCGGCCAGCAGGCCCTGCATCACATCACCGACCACGATGACGCTGGGGCTGGCCAGGCCTTCCCGGGCGATGGTGGTCTGCAGCTCGCCCAGTGTGCAGACTGCATGGCGCTGCGTGGGCAGGCTGGCGTTGTGCACGATGGCCACGGGGGTGGTGTCGGGCAGGCCGTACAGCAGTTCGTCCTGGATGTGGGCGGCACCGCTCACACCCATGTCCGCCAAGAAAAGCTGGAGACCAGCCAGCTTGCTGTGGATACCCATGGCTACACCGACTTTGCCATGTCACATGCCCGTTTGCTTGGTTTTGATCTTTGCCCGCGGTTGAAGGAACTCAAACAGCGCCACCTCTTTGTGCCACGCGGCACCAAAGTGCCCGCAGAAATCGCTGCGGTGTGCGAAGCCAATGTCGACGTCGCTTTGATCGAAAAGCATTGGGATAGTCTGGTGCACCTGGCAGCCTCGGTCATGAGCGGACATGCCAGTGCGGTGGCAGCTCTTGCGCGGTTCGGTTCTGCCGCCCAGGGCGATCCAATCTATGAGGCTGGCGTGCAATTGGGGCGGTTGCTGCGTACGGCGTTTTTGGCTGACTACTTTGTCAAGGACGCTTTCAGGAACGAGTTGCGCCGGGTGCTCAATCGGGGCGAGGCTGTTAACGCCCTCAAGCGCGCCATTTATACCGGCCGGATCAGCCCGGCGCAGGCCAAACGTGTCGATGAAATGCAGGCTGTGGCCGATGCGTTGAGCCTGATGGCCAACATCGTGATGGCGTGGAATACCTCACAGATGCAGGCGGTCCTGGATCGCTGGTCGAACCGCCGCCAGGTCATTCCACCGGAACTGATCGGGAAGATTGCGCCCACCAGGCTGGAGAGCATCAACTTGCGGGGTGTGTTTCGCTTCCCGGTTGACCGCTATGCTGACCAAATCCTGCCTTCGCGGCCAAATGCATCGATAACTGGCACCAATGGATGAAACCGACCACGGTTTGACGCCACGAATCGCAGATTTGAAAGTGAACAGGAAAGTCAATGAAATCAACGATCTACCAACACCACCTCCGCGCCAGTGCTAGCTTTTCGTACCGTCACTTATTGCACTGAAAACGAGGAGACCCCAAAAGACCCGCTTGAGCCGTTGCGCCCAGCTCATCGCACGGCGCTTCTGCTCGGGGCTGCGCTGCGGGTCGTTCGCATTGCCGTCCGCCGGCGCTGCATCAGCCGCAGGGCGCTTGCCGCGCCCCGATGGCGTCAGCTGCGCGCGCAGGTTTGCATTCGGGGCGAATACGCCGTGGAAGCGGGTGAGATGCGCGCGAGGTGGCGGGACCAGTGCCGCCAGCTTGGCGATGAAGTCCACCGCATCCCATTCGACATGCGTGGTCCCATTGCGCCACGGCGTCTTGAGCTGGTAACGCACCCTACCCTGCGGTGAGATCGACAGCCGCTGCTCGCTGATCGCCGGGCGCGTGATGTAGCGGCACAGCTTTTCGAGCTTGTGGCTCTCGTGTGCTTCCGCGGCCACGCCGGCATGCAGCGAGAAGCCGCCGACCTTGCCGGCATCGCCCTCCAGCGAGCCTGCGTCACCGGGCAATGTTTGCAGCGTGACGACCTTGCGGCCAGCGTCGCGACCGGTGGCGATGCGGTAGGTCATCGAACTCATCCGCAGCCCATCCATGCCGTCGTCGCTACCCGCGCTGTCGGACAGGAACACGGATTCGTCTTCGCCTTCGAGCCAGCCGCGGCGCGACAGGTGCCGGCACACGCGATGCGCGATGGTGTTGGCGAGCTGCGTCAGTTGCGCAGAGGTGGGGGCACGGGCGCGGCGCAGGCGCGGCTTGCGCCGCGGGGGCTCGACGTTCGCGTCGTACACGCCGTCGAGCCACAGCATGTGGAAGTGAACATTCAGGTTCAGCGCGCTGCCGAAGCGCTGGATCAGGGTCACCGCACCGCATTGCGCCGTATCCCGCGGCACGCCGGCCTGATCGGCAAGCCAACCGGCGATCAGCTGGCATTGACCCTGCTGACCGGTAATGCCGGCAGCCTGTCTACGGCCTTTGCCACCGTGGTCCAGCGCGGCTATTCCCGGCAGGCGGAAACGCTCGCCGACGGACATGCCATCGCCGCAGTGAAGAAACTTTATGGTCACGCCGGCGGCGGCGCTTCGGTATTCGAGACTTTTGCGGCTTATCACACCGAACACGGCGGTGAAGCACCGTCCCTGCTCTCGACGCATCCGCTGGACGCCGAGCGCATCGAGCGGCTGCGGCAGGCCGCCGCGGATTGGGACCCTGTCCGTCAACCCCTGCGGCCACTGGCCCTGCCCATGCCGCCCCCTCAGTAAGGCTCAACCGGCCGCCGCCTGTCGCGTACGTGCCGGCGCGTGCCCGGTCCAGCGCTTGTAGGCACGCGCAAAGGCGCTCTGCGCGGAATACCCCAGCAGAAAAGCGATGTCCGTGAGACTCAGCGAGGCATCTTCCAGATAGCGTTCAGCCATTTCCTTGCGCACGCCATCGACCAGCTGGGTAAAACTTTCACCATGCTCCTGGAGCTTGCGCTGGAAGGTCCGTGGCGAGACGTGCAGCGCCGAGGCGACATGACTCAGCTCCAGTTCGCCATCTCCCAGCCGCTGCGCGATCAGGCGGCGGGCGCGGACCAGCGGATCGTCCGTGCGCGTGAGCGTCAGCAATTGCTGCTGGGCCAGGCGATCCATCAACTGGCGCATGGCGGGGTCCGGCTGGATCAGGCCCAGTCCCTGCCACGACTTCGGCACGATCATGCGGTAACTGTCCTGCCGGAAGCGTATCGGGCAGGCGAACACACGGCGCTGCTCGTCCAGGCGCTGCGGCGCCTCGTATGTGAAATCGACGCCCAGCGGAGAGATCGCCTGTCCGGTGATCCAGCGCACAAAAGTCAGCATGCCGGCGAGATTGAACTCCGCAAGCTGGCGGTAGCGGAGATCGGTCGAACGGTTCCAGCTCAACACGATCGCTTCGGCGTCGATCCGCACGTCCACCGGCGCAACGGTGATCACCAGCCCCTGATAGCGCTGCTGGGCGAGCATGGCCTCGCCCAGGGTCGTACAGGCCATGGCGACATAGCCGAGAACGCCGTAATGCCCTGGCCGGATGTGCTCGGCAACATGCACGCCGAGATCAGGATCCTGGGCCAGCACGGCGGCGCGATTGAACAATTCAGCCGCCTCCAGCTCGCTGACGCGCGCATCGCGGTCGTTGAGATCCACGTTCAGGCTCCGCTGCAGTTCGGTCGCATCGATCTGCCGCAGGCGCAAATAGTCGAACAAGGCCAGCAGATAGCTGACCGCGGTGCTGGGCGCGAGGGCCGCAGGGTCGTCGACTCCGGTCTTGGCGCGTGCTGTCATACAGATTGTCGTGCGGGGTCAAGCGGCAAGTGATACACAATGGAGAGAATGCTAACAGTCAATACATCGTGCGAATCGAGGAGCTTATGGAAACGCTGGACTGGTGGGCCAAAAACATCTTCTACATCGCCATGCCCTATTTTCTGGTCCTGATGGCCTGGGAGTGGTTCGCCCTGCGCCGCGCCAAGAGCAAGGGCAAAAGGGGCTACGAGATCAAGGACAGCAGCGTCAGCATCTCGCTGGGCCTGATCAAGCTCGGCATGCGGGCCCTGTGCGCAGGCTATACCGGCTGGCTGTTTGCTTTCGTCTATGAACATCGCCTGTTCACGCTCTCGCCCCTCGTCTGGTGGACCTGGGTGCTGCTGTTCTTCGCCGACGACTTTACCTATTACTGGTATCACCGCAGCGCGCACCGTTGCCGCCTGTTCTGGATGGAGCACGTCAATCATCATTCCAGCGAGCACTACAACCTCAGTACTGCGCTGCGCCAGTCGACCCTGGGCCCGGCGTATACCTTCGTGTTCTACCTGCCGCTGGCCTTCGTCGGCTTTCACCCGCTGGCGATTGCGGTGCAATTCGGCATCAGCCTGATCTACCAGTACTGGATCCACACCGAGGCCATCGACCGCCTGGGCTTCCTCGAAAAGTTCATGAACACGCCCTCGCATCACCGCGCCCACCACGGCAGCAACGGCATCTACATCGACAAGAACTACGCTGGCATCCTCATTATCTGGGACAAGCTGTTCGGCACCTTCCAGGAAGAGCGCCGCGACGTCCCGGTGAAATACGGCCTGGTGCACGACCTCAAGACCTTCAGCCTGCCCACCGTGATTTTCCACGAGACCGCCTTCATGCTGCGCCAGGTCTGGAACGCCAAGGGCTGGCGCAACAAGCTGGGCTGGATTTTCGGCCCGCCGGAGTGGTCGCCGGACGGTCCGCAATATCCGCCGGATCACCCCTACTGGCAGACGCAAGCGGCCACCAAGGCAAGCTGAAATCGCCGGCATGCGGGCTCACACGATTGCAGGATTCGCCCGCACATTGCCGTCTGCTTCAATAAACCAGATTCCTCATACGGAAACGCCATGCGCTTCGACAATCAGGTGGTGATGATTACCGGCGCGGCCGGCTCTCTCGGCAAGGCGGTTGCCGCAGGCTTTGCTGCTGGTGGCGCCAGGCTGGCGCTGGCCGACGTCAGCGAGGCCGTGCTGCAACAAGCGTATCCCGGCACCGCCGACACACGCCTGCTGCTGCCGGCCAACCTGCTCGACTCTGCCTCGGCGCAGAATGCGGTTAACGCCGCGATGCAGAAGTTCGGCCGTCTCGACGCCCTCTGCAACATCGCCGGCGGTTTCGCCATGGGCACCCCGGTGCATGCCACTGCGGCAGCCGACTGGCAAAAGATGCAGGACATCAACGTCGGCACCCTGCTCAATGCCGTGCGCGCCGCGGTACCGGCGATGCTGGCGGGCGGCGGCGGGAAGATTGTCAACGTCGGCGCTGGCGCCGGCCAGAAAGGCGTGGCGCAGATGGGGGCCTACAGCGCCTCGAAGAGCGCGGTGATCCGCATCACCGAAGCCATGGCCGGCGAACTGCGCGAGCAGAACATCAACGTCAACTGCGTGCTGCCCAGCATCATCGACACGCCACCGAATCGCGCCGCGATGCCAGACGCCGATCCGAAGAAATGGGTCGCGCCGGGCGATCTGGCGGCAGTCATCACCTTCCTCTGCTCCGAGCAGGCGCGCGCGGTGCACGGCGTCGCGCTGCCGGTCGTGGGATTGAGCTGATGAGCGGCAAGACGCGCGAACAGCAGCTCGACGAACTGCTCGACAAGCAGGCGATTTACGAGCTGATCATGGCCTACTGCAACGCTGCCGACCGCCACGATCACGTCAAGATGCGTACGCTCTATCACGAGGATGCGATTGACGATCACGGCCACTTCGCCAAGGGCCTGGCGATGGAATTCATCGACAAGCTGCCGGAAATCCAGAAGGCCATGGAAATCCTGCATCACAACGTGACGACCGTGAACCTCAAGCTAGCCGGCGACCGCGCCGAGGGCGAGGTCGGGTATAGGAAGTTCAACCGCCCTTTTTTGCGAGTCTGGCAGGTAGGAAGCGGCCGCGCAAGCGCCGCTTTGGGCACAGATCGGGCACAGATCGGGGGTTCATGCGTGGGTTTTCGACATCGCGGGGCCACGCAGCGGCTCAGTGCGTAGCCATTTCTCACCGAATCCCGGCACAGGGCCGAGCGCAGCCCTGCGGGGTCGTGGCCGCATCGGATCGGACTCTGGCTTGGCTGCCGGCTGCGTGGCCGGCACCTCGTCACGCGGCCGGCGGCGGGGCGCGCGCTGCGGGCCGGTAGTGCGCTTGCTCCAGCGCGCCGTGTTTCTCGAAGTGGGCGAGGATGGCGCGAATGGCCTTGGGGTCTTCGATGCTGGCGACGATCCGCACCGCGCCGCCGCAGTGGGCGCAGGTGGTGACGTCGATGGAAAAGACCCGCTTGAGCCGTTGCGCCCAGCTCATCGCACGGCGCTTCTGCTCGGGGCTGCGCGGTTCGTCGTGGGCGCTGACGTCCACCGGCACTGCATCGCTCGCAGGCCGCTTGCCGCGCCCCGATGGCGTCAGCTGCGCGCGCAGGTTTGCATTCGGGGCGAATACGCCGTGGAAGCGGGTGAGATGCGCGCGAGGTGGCGGGACCAGTGCCGCCAGCTTGGCGATGAAGTCCACCGCATCCCATTCGACATGCGTGGTCCCATTGCGCCACGGCGTCTTGAGCTGGTAACGCACCCTACCCTGCGGTGAGATCGACAGCCGCTGCTCGCTGATCGCCGGGCGCGTGATGTAGCGGCACAGCTTTTCGAGCTTGTGGCTCTCGTGTGCTTCCGCGGCCACGCCGGCATGCAGCGAGAAGCCGCCGACCTTGCCGGCATCGCCCTCCAGCGAGCCTGCGTCACCGGGCAATGTTTGCAGCGTGACGACCTTGCGGCCAGCGTCGCGACCGGTGGCGATGCGGTAGGTCATCGAACTCATCCGCAGCCCATCCATGCCGTCGTCGCTACCCGCGCTGTCGGACAGAAACACGGATTCGTCCTCGCCTTCCAGCCAGCCTTTGCGCGTCAGGTGCCGGCACACGCGATGCGCGATGGTGTTGGCCAGTTCCGTCAGTTGCGCCGATGTGGGCGCACGGGTGCGGTGCAGGCGCGGCTTGCGCTGCGGACGCTCGGTGGTGTCCTCGTACACGCCGTCGAGCCACAGCATGTGGAAGTGGATGTTGAGATTCAGCGCGCTGCCGAAGCGCTGGATCAGGGTCACCACGCCGCATTGCGCCGTATCCCGCGGCACGCCGGCCTGATCGGCAAGCCAACCGGCGATCACACGATGCACGATGCCCAGCACCGGGCCGATCGCCTCAGGCTTGCTGGCGAACAGGAAGCGCAACGGGTACGGGAAACTCAGCACCCATTGCCGCACCGGCCGCGGGCCGAACACCTCGTCCACCAGATGCCGCGCCGACTCGGCCATGCGCCGTGCGCCGCAGCTCGGGCACAGCCCGCGCTTCTTGCAGGAATACGCCACCAGCCTCTCGGCACGACAGTGCTCGCAGACCACGCGCAGGAAGCCGTGCTCGAGCACGCCGCAGCGCAGGTAGGTCTCGAACTCCTCGCGCACATACTCGGGCAGCGGGCGGTCTTCGGCCTCAAGACGCGCGATGAAGTCCGGGTAGTGCGCCTGCACTAGGGCCTGTTAACACTATCGCAACGATTCGACGATCAGTGCGAAGTGGATGAAGGCCGCGAACATGACGTCGAGCTTGTCGAAGCGGCTGAAGATGCGGCGGAACCCTTTCAGACGGCGGAACAGGCGCTCGATTTCGTTGCGGCGCTTGTAGATCTCGGTGTTGTACGCCCATGGCTGGGCCCGCAGCGGATGCGGGGGGCACGACCGGATCCAGGCCCAGATCCGGCGCGAGCTGCCGGGTTTCATTGCCCTCGTAGGCGCGATCCATGACCAGATGGCAGCGCGCGGGCAGGGGTGGCAGGGCATGCAGCAGGGCGCGACCGGCTGGGGCATCGCCCGCCTGGCCCGGCGAAAGCGAGAAGGCTAACGCGCAGCGGGAATCCGCGGCAGCCATATGAATTTTGGTGGTCCAGCCTCCGCGGGAGCGGCCGATGGCCTGCGGGCCGTTTTTTTTCGTGCGCCGGTGCCGTCCGGGTGGACCTTGACGATCGTACTGTCCAGGCTGACCGCCTCCAGCCGCACCCGGACCAGCTGTTCGGCCTGCATGCGCTCGAAGACCCGATCCAGGACCCCGGCCTTGGCCCACCGGCTCATCCGCGTGTAGATCGTGTGCCAGTTGCCGAACCGCTTGGGCAGGGCCCGCCACTTGCAGCCATTTTCGGCCACGAACAGGATCGCGTTGAGCACTTGAAGGTTGTCCAGCGACACATTGCCCCGCTGCCGCGGCAGGCAATCCTCGATACGCGCGAATTGCGCAGGCGTAAGTTCCATGCGCAGTATGTTAGCACGTAGTGTTAACAGGCCCTAGGGGAAGGTACCCGGGGTCTCCTCGTTTTCAGTGCAATAAGTGACGGTACGCAAAGCTAGCACTGGCGCGGGGGTGGTCTGGGTAGACCGTTGATTTCATTGACTTTCCTGTTCGCTTTGTAAACGGGTATGGTGGCCTCCCACTTTTGAGGTTCACGATGCAGGGTTGGCACACAACGTTTTTGGGGATGCGTGGGCTCCCCCGCGATATCAGCGACTTCGAGATGAAGGCATTTTTCACCTTCGATGGTGCCGAGCGCGACGCAATCAATGCACGCCGAGGTGATTCCCACAAGCTTGGTCTGGCGCTCCATATTGGTTTCCTGCGCATGAGTGGGCGTTTGCTCGGTGCCTTTCGGGTAATTCCAGTAGCCTTGTGGCGCCACCTTGGCAACGAGCTTGGCATTGCAGCACCAGAAGTCGCCTCGCTGAGACCTTCACGCTCAAGTCGACGTTGCACGCGGAACGACTCTTCTATGACGAACGTGCGGAGGTGGCATTGGGAGCCACACCAAACGCTAAATTCGACGCAGCAAGCCCGTTGCACGTCATCGACAAAGGCTTCATCCAATTCCGGTTCGATGTCGTTCACATAGACCTCATCACCTTGGAACTCGATCACACCGTCACGATCTGCTTCGTCTGTGTCACGGTCAAGCACGATCACTCGTACTGGTGAATTGGCCGTGGTGTCTTGAATGACGCCACCTTCCATTTCGACCACGACAACAGGCGATGCTCGTTGCACGTCTGCTTCGACCCGATTGGTGTTGCAGTTCAGGCAGCCGTTCATCCAATTCAGAAATTGGTCATCAGATTGGCTCGGGCCTTTGTTCTTGAGCGTCACTTGTACGTTGAAGGTCTTCTCTTGGGTCATGGTGGGATCTCCTGGTTATGTTGAGGCGGGATGCCATGCAACTGCGAGGAGATGTCCGGGCACACGGAAATGGGTATTGGGCCTTGCAGCTTGGTCGTCATCATCACCGTGCGATTGGTGACAGCGAAATGGACAAGTGCTCCACGAGGAAAGTCCAGCAGTGGCTCGGTCGTGGATTTGCCCTTTGGCTTGGGCATCCGATCAAAACGATATTGATCAACCGCCTCATTGATGCCCTGAGTGAACTCAGACTTCAACTCAGCCGTGGCCACCGGGATACCGTTCAGAAAGAGCACCAAGTCGATGATGTCGTCATGGTTGGTTCGCACCTGGCGCACCACACGCAAGCGATTGGCTGCGTACCGAGCCTCAAGATCGGGGTTCATGGCCAGAGCAGGCTTGAACTGGGCCATCTTGAGCGGCGCTTTGAGACCCAGCATCTCCACACCCACGCGCAACACGTCGAGCGTGCCACGGTCGTCGAGCTGCTTGCGCAGGCGTTCCAGCAGCATGGAATCTGCATTCGTGCCGTGTGTTTTGCTCAGTGCGGCCCAGGCTTCGGGCTGGGTGGCCTGCACCCATGCCACTACGTCAGCGGGGAACAGCGCACGGGGGGTGTCGTAACCCTTGGCATCCCCGTCTGCATACAGCCAACCGTTGGCAGCCAAGTGGTTGCAGATGTCGTTTTCGAATTCGATTTCTTTGTGCAGTGATGTCATCGCTGAGCCTCCCGCTCCCATTCAAGCTCCAACTCCCACATTTCCACAATCTTGTGAAAGCGCCGTAGGGACGGATCTAGGTACCGACGCGCCCGCGTCGAGCAGAGCTTTGACTTGCTCAAGAAGCCCAAACGAAGCAAACAGGCGTAACTGTGGCCAGCGGCGAACCTGCCCATCTGCAGAATGCACGGCCCGTACGCGGCTCGGTGTCTTGAGGTCGGGTTTCAACTTGGCAATAGCGTCTCGGTCGATGAAAAGCCACCCTTGAATGGGCTCATCTGCGAGATCTTGCTGGCATTCCGCGAATCGTCCGCATGCTGGAAATTCGAGCGGTAGCTGCAGTGCGAGCTGATCAAGTTCCCAATCTTCGAGAACCGATCCGGCTTCAGGCTTGCGGTACAGCCCGAGTGTGATGCCCACATGCTTGAGCTGCTTCAGGAACACCCGTTCCTTCGGTAGAAAGGCCGACAGGCATGACGCTTCGGAAATGATGTCCTTGACTTGGTGCCCTGCTCGGTAGCACGCCTGTTCGAACGCTTTCTTGTAGTGCGGAAGCGCTTCCTGATACTGCCCGGACAGCACATGCCAGCGGCCTTTCATCCAGCTGTAGTGATAAGCGGTGCGTCCCTCCGGGTCGCTGGTTGTGGCCAGCCGCTCCAGTGCTTCGATTTGCTGCCATGTGCGCTCTTGATCGCCGGGCCGCTTTGCCGACGTGCGGCGGAGGTCGTGCCAAAGCTGTCGGCCAGGCTCAGCGAGTTCGGGCCATGCGTGTCCGGCGCGGACGACCAACTCGGATAGCAGCTTCTCAATGGGCCTCCTGGGCGGAGTGGTCCCTTGTACGTAAAGGTGCAACAACGACCGCAGCGGTGCCGCCGATTGCTTTTCTAGCCTCGACAGGGCAGAAGCAATCATCAGCCAAACAGGGCAGGCAGGGATGGGCTTCCAGCGTTCGGTCAACCTTTGGTAAAACAGCTTGATACTTTGCGCTGATGGAATGTCGGTGCCGGTACGCCACTTTCGGACCTTTTCCTGCTCGACCCGCGCCGATCCAGTGCTTCCTGGATACAGCAGCTTCTCTACGGGGCATCCGACGGCGCTGTCCAGCCATTCGAGCGTCACCTGCAGTGGTTGCTGTCTGTCCGCGAGCAAGAGCTGCAAATCAGGGCCCGGGATGTCGGCGCTGATTTGCCGCAGCAGTTGTCCGCCGGACGGAGCAAAGAAGTGCTCGACCAATACTGGAAGGACATCGTTGCGTCCCAGGGCATCCAGTGACACGTCCAGCACAAGCGTCGTGTAGGCAGACCGAACGGCGGCAACCCAGCGCTCAAAGATTTGGCGGGTTGGCTCTCCGACGACTGTTGCAATGCTGTCAACGAGTAGTTCGGCGATGACCGTATCCAGTCGCTCCCAGTCGAAATCGCCCTCTCGGGCCAAGCGTCCAACGTCGCTGCCGGTCTTGTTGGCGTCAATTGCTCCGGCCAAGGCCGAGATGCATTCGCCGAATCTGGGGTACGGGGGTTGTTGTCTTGTCATGGTCACTTGATCGCGGCGATGCGGCGAATGTCCCTGCGGAAATTCAGGTTGGCCCGCCAGTCGCTCGGAGTTCCCGGCACCGCAAGCCTGCGGCCATTCGGCGCGACTAGCTTGCCATGTGTTTTGCCGTTCACGTACTGCCAACCTGAGCGGACCAGTGTCCGCACCAGGGCGGAGACCGTCTTGTCATTGCTGTATCTCATGTTCAACTTCAGGCCTGGCGCCATCGCTGGCGCCAGGCTCAGCTCCGGTTACTTCGAGCCCTTGGCGCCGCTTTGATTCGTGGCAGCGGCGCTCTGTGCCCGCGCAGCGAAGCTACCAGCTGGCACTTGCCCGCCGTTGGCCTTTGCGGTGGAGGATTGGATGCGAGCGGCTGCCTGGCTGGTCATCGGGGTGGACTTGGCAGAGGACTTGGACATTGGGGAAACCTTTCAATGGTGACGTTGCGCACATCGGCAACAGTCGAAAGGTTAGATTTCTTGCGGCAGTTGGTATCCCGCGCGACCGCTGAAGAAATTTTCTGTTTTGATCTTCTTGCTGCGGCTGCGTCCCGATCCGCCCACTCCTAGAAGGGTGGGATGCGCCGCGCCATCAGCGCCACTCGTTTGCAGCGCTCTGAGTTGCGCCCATGCTCAACCGGCACACTGCCTGCCAGCGTTGTTGGCCACACAGGGCAGCTGCGCTGAAACGCTCACACCCGTACGGTGCGTGCGCCTTGGAGCGGTCTCATGCCGTGAACCCCATCGGTTTGCGAGCTGCGGCAGACAGGTCAGGCAGGTCGCACACCCGAATGTGATCCCGCTCGTCCCGTGCTGCCCGCCCCAGCGCGCGCTTCAACGCCAGCCCCAAGGTTCTCGGCGGCAAGTTCTTCAGCTTGTCCAGCACCTGGTCGTCCAGCGTCGGCGCAAAACCTGACCCCCAAGGGCTCTCGGCCCGCATGCGGCCATACATCTGTCGAGCGATGTGGGCCACCTGCTCTGGCGTCGGGGCCTGTACATGCAGCACCGTCATGCGCGACAGAAGTGGTGCTGAGATGCTCTCGATGCTGTTGGCCGTGGCGATCCAGTTCACGTGGCTGGCGTCGATGGCGAAATCGCGGATCGAGAGGTCGATGAAGTCGCGCGCGCTGCGAGGTTCCAGCAGGGTATAGAGCGCCGCGAGCGGGTCGTACTGACGTTGCTGGTCAGTCTTGTCGAGCTCATCCAGCACGATCACCGGATTGGCCAGCGGCTGGTAGGCCAACTGCTCAAACACCACGCCAGGCTCCGAGTTCGACCAGAACGATTCCGACCCGGCCAGCGGCGAGCTGGACTGGGTGCTGGCCATGTCGATCACACGGAAGGGAAGGCTCAGCCGCGCAGCCAGCCAGCGGGCGGCCTCTGTCTTGCCAATCCCGGCAGGACCGACCAGCAGGATGGGCGACCATGCCACACGGCCATCGCCCATCGCATGCAGGGCGAAGTGGTCGTGCAGTACCTCGGCCAACTCAGCGAAGTTGGGGAAGTCGCGCTGGAAGTCTTCGATCAGCTCTGTCCAGTCATCGGGCAGCTCACCCAGCTTGCGGCGTTCGTGGCCAGCGGCCCGGATGCGCTCGGCGATGTATTGGGCCCGCTTGGCCTTTTCGTCGGGCTTGGCGCGGTGGCGCTCTACAAAGCTGCGCAGGCCTGCGGCGTTCAGAAACGCGATTTGGGGTGTTGCCCGAGGTGCCTGCGGAGCGGGCTGATCCGGCGCCGCTGCCGGTGGCTTCATGTCGGGCAGCGCCTGCACCAGCGCGTGCACGGCCTCGTCGATAGACGGATCGAGCGGCTCGCCACGCACCGACTTCTCGGGCTTGGTGGCGGCCGGCAGCAGCCCTGCCGCTACCGCCAGTTTGTGATTGCGCTTGAGGTCTTCGGCGAAGAGCCCGATGGTGGCCTCGTGCTGCTTGCAGCGCACGCCCTGGCCTGCGTTCGCATCGCCGCCAATCACGGGCGCCGAGCAAACCGGGCAATGTTGTTGGGCGGCATGCCGGGCAGCTTCGATCAGATCCAACAAAGCCCTGTCTCTGTTGATGCTGGCGCCCACCAGTTCCACCCGCAGGCTGAGCTTGTCGCGCTGGTTGGTGGCGCAAAACAGCGGCAGGTGGCGGTAGTCGGCCGGCTTCATCAGCAGCTCGCACTGGCCCACGAAGTGGGCCAGCACCGCCAAGTGGCCAGGGGCGGGCTCCAACACCTGCTTGGCCAGCCAAGGGTGCTCGGCTTTAAAGGCCGCCAGGCTCGCTTGGTAGGCGGCGCGGCTCATGGGGCGACGGCTGTTAGGACGAGTCATGGCGGCCTCTTTTGATTAACTATAAATTACTATAACAATGTAAGGCGCGATGATCCAGTGTTCGCTTGCCGTGCTGCTCTTGGTTATAGTGATTTACTGTGATTCTTTTGGAGGCCGACATGTCTGCCTTGAGCAGCGAGCAACTCCCCATACTGGCCGGCGCGCTCTTGCGTCTGCGAGGCCTCACGTTGGCAGCGGTGTTTGACGCCACCGGCATCCGCGCGGCCAACCTGTCTGCGTGGCTGAAAGGTAAACCGCAGGTCATCTCTGCGGCGCGCGTGACGGCGTTGCTTTACCACCTGGGTGCCCTTCAGCGCGCGATGCGCGAGATCGAGAAGGCCAACCCGGACACGCTGTATGGCGTGTTTGGCGACGCCCAGTGGTCGAACAAGGAGCGACTGTCAGACGCCTTGCTCAAGGACCTGATCGAGCACTTCTCCAAGCTGCCGTTCGGCAACAAGAACGTCAATTCGGACCTGCTTGGCGACGCCTACGAATACCTGATCAAGAAGTTCGCCGACGCCACCAACAAGAAGGCCGGCGAGTTCTACACCCCGCGCAGCGTCGTGCGGCTGATGATCGACATGCTCGATCCCAAAGAAGCCGAGACCATCTACGACCCGGCCTGCGGTACCGGCGGCATGTTGCTGGCCGCCGTGCAGCACGTGAAGGAACAGCATGGCGACGTCAAGCGGCTGTGGGGCAAGCTGTACGGACAAGAGAAAAACCTCACTACCTCAACTATTCGCCTTCGACCCGTCGTTGCGCCGAATCCTGCGCTCAGACTTCCATGTTCCCAGCAGCGAGAAAGAAACGCCAGGCGAACGACACCTCTGGATCGAGGCCGACTTCCTTTTTCCCGAGCTGGCAGAAGACGAAGACAACACAACCGTAGCGCCGCATTTTGCACATATGCGGCTGGATGAGCACGACGGTATTCCGCGCGTTCGTTACCGTCTCAGTGCGAGCTTGGGTGTGGATGGTGATATCGAAGAATCCATGTCGTACGTGCTGGACCTGGATGCTGACGGCGAGCCACTCAGCACTGCGCAAGTTCCCAGAGCTGAGCGTAACCAAATCCACGTCCACTATCTTCCGGCACAGCGTGATCCGGCCGACCACATCGCATACGGCGCCAATGCCCTTCTAGGAAGAATGCTTCGCGCAGTGAAGTGGGATGCGGAGCGTGACGAGATCAAGACGCTGACCGATCAGATCAGTGACAGCTTGGCGACGAACCCATCAGTCAATGCGTTGAGCGAAAGCCTCAAAACAACGTGGTCCATGCTGCACAAAGGCAAGTTCTTCGCCGATCCGAAGATCACCTTTGTGGCCTCCGAGATTGAGACCTTGCTGCGCCACATGTCGGTTTCATTTTCGCCTGGGCACGATGAGAGTCTGGTCGATTTTTCCCGGCTGAGCGACGGTCAGAAGTCGATGCTGTACCTGTCTCTCGCACTGTCGTCTCAAGCCATTGGCCGCGCCGTACTCGCCGGGCAAGACACTTCGTTTGATCCCGACAAATTGCGCCCACCTGTCTTTACTCTGGTCGCCGTTGAAGAGCCCGAAAACAGCCTCTCCCCGCACTACCTTGGGCGGATCGTTAGTGCTTTAAGCACCATGGTTCAGCACCCGGACGCCCAGGCCCTCATCGCCACGCATGCGCCGTCGATGCTGCGCCGCGTTGCGCCAGAGCACATCCGCTATCTTCGTCTGACCGAAGCTCGGCAATCACGCGTCACGCAAATCCTATTGCCAGAAAGCACGGACGACGCACACAAATTTGTGCGGGAAGCCGTCCAGGCATTTCCTGAGGTCTATTTTTCGCGGCTCGTCGTCCTGGGCGAAGGCGATAGCGAAGAGATCGTGTTGCCACGCCTGCTGCAGGTCAAAGGCGCTCCAGTTGATGAATCAGCAGTCACGATTGCGCCTCTGGGGGGCAGGCACGTCAATCACTTCTGGCGCCTGCTTGCGGCATTGCAGATCCCGTACCTGACGCTCCTCGATCTAGATGTAGCTCGCTACGCCGCAGGCTGGGGGCGTATCAAAAACGCGAATGATCAGCTGGCTGCGTACGAGCCGAGCAAGGTTCTCCCAGCAGACCATGTCATCCCGCATTGGAAAGATGTCACTCACAAAGTCCGGGATTACAGCAACTACCTCGAAGCACTCGAAGAAAGAGGCGTGTACTTCTCGTACCCCATGGACCTCGACTTCGCCATGCTGCTTTCCTTCCCCGAAGCTTACCGAGCCGAAGAAGAACCGGATGACTCAACGATCAAGGCCGTGCTTGGGAAAAGCCACCACGACGCTAGCCAGTACAGCCCAGCGGAACAAAAGCTGTTCAGCACCTACCACCAGCGCTTCAAGCTCGGCAGTAAACCGGCAGCCCACATCGAGGCACTGGCCCATCTGACGGATGCAGAGCTGCTGGAGCACATGCCCGCATCACTGAGCAGGCTGGCTGATACCGTTATCGCCAAACTGGCGGAGCTGCCCGAGTGATTGCCGTTGACGCCTGGCAGCCTGCAGATGGGCTGACGCTGGAACCGAATGCGCTGCTTGCAGCGAAAGAGCAAGTGCGCTGCCTCGCACTCACGGCCGGGCCCGGAGCGGGTAAAACCGAGATGCTGGCACAGCGCGCAGATTTCCTATTGCGCACTGGCACCTGTAAGTATCCAAAACGGATTCTGGCGATTTCGTTCAAGGTGGATGCCAGCAAAAATCTGAAGGAGCGCGTGCAGCGCCGCTGTGGCGCTGACCTCGCTTCACGCTTTGACAGCTACACCTTCCATGCCTTTGCCAAACGCATCATTGATCGCTTCCGTCCTGTACTGACTGGAAAGGATGCGCTTGAGCCAGGTTACAAACTTGGCAGCTCGAAGATCACGCATAAGCAAATTGAGTTCGGTGATCTGATCCCCCTCGCTATCCAGATTCTTCAGAAGTCAAAGCTTGCCCGAAACGCTATTCGCCAGACCTACAGCGACGTTTTCCTGGATGAGTTTCAGGACTGCACAGACAAACAATACGATCTCGTAAAGCTCGCCTTTCATGGTACGGGAATCCGGCTGACGGCAGTTGGCGACACCAAGCAGAAAATCATGGGCTGGGCTGGTGCGCTCGATGGCATTTTCCAGACTTTTGCGACCGATTTTGCGGCGACCCCGCTCAACATGTATCGCAACTTTCGGTCCAAGCCGACTCTGCTGCGCTTGCAGAACGAAATCATCCGCGTGCTTGACCTTGCATCGGTCATGCCGGAAGAGCAAATTGCCGGGAATGAAGGAGAGGTCCTCGCCTGGGGCTTCGAAGACAGCCAACAAGAAGCTGAACACCTGGCTGATCGGATTGCCGGGTGGATTAATCACGAACTGGTCCCACACTCGGAGATCGCCGTACTGATCTCAAAGCAACCGGATCTCTACGCCAACCATCTGATTGCGGCGCTGGAGGCGAAAGGCATTCCCTACCGCAACGAACAACAGCTGCAAGACATTACCACCGAGCCCGCAGCGCGCTTGGTCGTCGATTACCTGTCGTGCATCTACGGCAAGCGTGAGCCCAAGTCATGGGTGCGCCTGATGAATCTGCTGGTACCTTTTGCGGACGATGAAGTCCAGGCCAACACCCGCCGGGACTTTGATCGCCTGATCAAAGCACAGCGCAAGAGTGCATCACTTCTGGAGTTGATTGATGAGCCCTACTCAGGTTGGTGGGGGTCGGCGCGAGGATTTTTGAACAAAATCCCCAGAGAAACCTTGGTAGCGCTCTCGTCTGACTACGAATCGCCAGATCGGCTAAAAGAGGTGGTCCGCGACACTAAAGCACGTATCGTAGAGCTGCTCAAAATTGAGCCGGAATTACCCAAGGCGCTTGAACGCTTTGTGGACGACAAAGCGGTGCGCATTCTGACCATCCACAAGAGCAAGGGCCTGGAGTTCGACTCGGTCATCATTCTAGGTGTTGAAAATCAGACTTTTTGGGGCAAGCCTGATGCAGAACGCTGCGGGTTCTTTGTTGGTGTTTCACGTGCGAAGCGGCGGCTCGTTGTCACCATGAGTCAGCACCGGGAAACCCCACCCTCCAACCCATATCGCTGGCAGGAAGAACGGACTCCACACAAGGAGTTCTTTGGTTTCTGATGCTTGACGAGCCGGGACAGCATTCGATGGCAGTAGATAGCCAGCATGCGCTCCTCAAGCAACTGGCCAGTGAGACGGGCCTTCAGAGCATTGTTGCCGCCTCTTTCGACGAAGCAGAGGAGGTGTTCCGTCAGGCTACACAAGGGATTCCGTACACCCTCATTGAATGGGATGGCAAGCTCTTGCGGCCGCAGTGAATCTGCAGAGGTTCCCAGTAAGCTTGGCAAGACGCATTTGGAAGCCGAGGCATAAACACCTTAGGTCAACCGGGATTGCTTTGGGCGGCTGCTTTCCACTCATCGAGTCTGACCGCCCAGTCTTGCATCATGACTCGCCGCTCGTCGAGGTAGGTGGCATGGTTGTATGTGCGCCGGACACTATTCGGCTCCGCATGTGCAAGCTGGGCTTCGATGGCATCGGGCCGATAGCCCATTTCATTGAGCCGTGTGCTGCCTGTGGTGCGAGTGCCATGTGGGCTGTACTTGGTTGCCCAACCAAGCTTCTTGAGCGCCTGCCGCAGAGCTGCGTCGGCCATTGGGCGCTGTCGGTCGTCGCGGTTCGGGAAAACGAACTTCGTATGTCCCGTGATCGGATGCATGGCCTTGAGAAGTTCGACCGCCTGAGTCGGTAGCGGAACGATGTGCTCTCGCCGCGCTTTCATCCGACGTGCAGGGATGGTCCAGAGCGCCTTTTCGAGGTCGAACTCGGCCCATTCTGCTTGGACGGATTCATTCGGGCGGCTGAGCGTCAGCCACATGAGTTGGAAGGCCTTGATGGTCTGGAAGTTGCCACCGTGTCCATCAAAGTCGTTCAGCAACTGGCCGACTTCCCCCGTGCTGAGGGCGCGCTTGTGTTGCGTCTTGTTGGGCGGCAGCGCTTTGCGAACCGGCCAAACGGGGTCAGTGTCCGCCCGTAGGGTCGCGACTGCATGCTCGAACACGCCAGACATGGTGCGCTTGGCTTCAGCCGCTACGGTGGGGGCACCCCGCTTGACCGTCTTGTTGAGGATGTCGAGGACATGGGCAGGAGTGATCTGACGTACCGGCAGCTTGCCAATCGACGGGAAGACCACGCGCTCCAGCATGTCGAGTCTCCGCTTCTTGGTCACTTCCTCCCAGTCTTTCAGGGCCAGCCACTCTTTGGCGATGGCCTCGAATGTGTTGGCTGAGTCTTGCTCTCGCTTGATGCGTTCGATCTGGCGATTCTGGACGGGATTGATGCCCTCCCTGACCAGCTTCCGCGCCGACTCGCACTTCTCTCTGGCCTCACCGAGCGTCACGCTAGGGTAGTCGCCAAGCGCGAACCACGAGGCCTTGTCATTGAGCTTGAAGCGGTACCGCCAAGCCTTGATGCCGTTGGGTTTGATTTCTAGGTACAGCCCCTTGTAGTCATTGAGGCGGTAGATGCCTTCTCTGGGCTTGGCGGCTCGGCACTGGGCGTCTGTCAGCATCGTGAAGCTCTCCTGTTCGTCCTTTGGGCTTCATCGTATACACCTTCATCGATCCAGCGCAAGATCCATATACACGCCCGTATCCACTTGCGGAGCGCCATCAAGTGTCGTTGCATGCAATGAGCTGAAATGAAAAAGCCCCGTATCCACGGGGCCTTGCGTCGATTTCAGTGATATACCTGCAAGCAGGTGCAATCGCCTGAAATGGCTTGTTCGACTCAGACGTTGAACAAGAAGTTCAGCACATCGCCGTCCTTGACCACATATTCCTTGCCTTCGGCGCGCATCTTGCCTGCGTCCTTCGCGCCGGCTTCACCCTTGAACTGGATGAAGTCGTCGAACGCGATGGTCTGGGCGCGGATGAAGCCCTTTTCGAAGTCGGTGTGGATCACGCCAGCAGCTTGCGGGGCCGTATCGCCCACGTGGATGGTCCAGGCGCGCACTTCTTTCACGCCAGCGGTGAAGTAGGTCTGCAGACCCAGCAGTTTGAATGCAGCACGGATCAGGCGGTTCAGGCCCGGCTCATCCTGCCCCATTTCGGCGAGGAACATGGCGCGGTCTTCGTCTTCCATTTCGGCCAGCTCGGCTTCGGTCTTGGCGCAAATGGCCACGACTTCGCCCTTTTGTGCCGCAGCGTATTCACGCAGCTTGTCCAGCATCGGGTTGTTTTCGAAGCCGGTTTCCGACACGTTGCCAACGAACATGGCCGGCTTGGCCGTGATCAGGCACAGCGGCTTGACAATGGCCCATTCTTCCTTGCTGAAGTCAATGGAGCGCACGGGCTTGGCCTCGTCCAGCGCAGCCTGGCACTTTTCCAGCACCTTGACCAGGGCGGCGGCTTCCTTGTCGTTGCCCGAGCGGGCGGCCTTGTTGTAGCGATGCAGGCTCTTTTCCACGGTGCCCAGGTCGGCCAGGCACAGCTCGGTCTGAATGACCTCGATGTCGGCGATCGGGTCGACCTTGCCGGCCACGTGGATCACGTTGTCGTCTTCAAAGCAACGCACCACATTGACGATGGCGTCGGTTTCGCGGATGTGCGAGAGGAACTGGTTGCCCAGGCCTTCGCCCTTGGATGCACCCGCCACCAGGCCGGCAATGTCCACGAACTCCACGATGGCCGGCAGGATGCGCTCAGGCTTGACGATCTCGGCCAGCTTGTCCAGACGCGGATCGGGTACTTCCACCACGCCCACATTGGGCTCGATGGTGCAAAAAGGGTAATTCTCGGCGGCAATGCCGGCCTTGGTCAGAGCATTGAAAAGGGTGGACTTGCCGACGTTGGGCAGGCCCACGATGCCGCACTTGAGACTCATGGAAATTCCTTTGAAATCAGACGCCGCTCACACGCTGACCCAGATGGCGCGGAAGAATCGGCCTGACCCGCGCTGGATCAGCGTGGTGGTGATCGTTGCCGATGGAGGATGCATCGGGAAGCTGCCATTTTAACCTGCGGCCTCTGGCACCCTGAGCTGCCTCAAGCGCGCCCATGCCGAATTCAGTTTAGATTAACGGGCTTGCGGCGCTGCCCAGTGCGCTGTCGCATTTCTCCTCAATCTGGATGGTTCTCATGAGTGCGACCGGTTTCGATGTGTGTGTGAGTGGTTCGGGCGCTGTGGCCATGAGCCTGACCCTGGCCTTGTCCGCCGAAGGTTGGCGCGTGGCCTGGGCCCGTGAGCCCGAGTCCGCACGTCCTGCCCAGGCCGATGTGCGCACCTACGCGCTCAACGCGCGCGCCATCACCTTGCTGGAGCGCCTGCGCGTCTGGCCCGCCCTCAAGGCCTGGTCGTCACCCGTGTTCGAGATGAAGATCAGTGGTGATGCTGGGGGGGGCATGTCGTTTTCCGCCTGGCAGCAGCACGTCGCCGAGTTGGCCTGGATCGTGGACGCCGCCGCCTTGGAGCGGTTGCTGGGCGAGGCGCTGCGCTTTGCCCCCCGTGTCGAGATTGTGCCGCCGCTGCAAGGGGCCCAAGCGCCGGTACAAGCCTCTCTGTTGGCCATCTGTGAAGGCAAGCATTCGGGCACCCGCGCCAACCTGGGTGTCGAGTTCTCACGCCAGGACTATGGGCATTGGGGTGTGGCCACGCGCCTGAAGGCCGAGCGCCCCCACAACGGCGTGGCCCGCCAATGGTTCCGCTCCCCCGATATCCTGGCCTTGCTCCCTTTCAACCAGCCCGACCCCGACGCCTCATATGGTCTCGTCTGGTCGGTGCCCAAGGCGCGTGCCGAGCACCTGCTGTCGTTGAGTGCGGCCGATTTCGAACTGGAGCTCAACGACGCCGTGCTGCAGTCTTCGCCGCAGGCTGCCGAGCAGGTGGGACGCCTGAGCGTGGCCTCCGACGTGGCCGGCTGGCCTTTGGCGCTGGCGCAGGCCGACCGCTGGATGGGGCCTGGGTGGGTCTTGCTGGGCGATGCCGCCCATCAAGTCCACCCGCTCGCCGGCCAGGGCCTCAACCTGGGTCTTGCCGATGTGGACACCCTGGTCGACGTCTTGCGTGAAGGCCGCTCGCGCGAACCCTGGCGCTCGCTGGGCGACGAGCGCACCCTGCGCCGCTATGCACGCCGCCGCGAAACACCCACGCGTGCCATGGCCGGCCTCACCGACGGCCTGCTGCACCTCTTCGCCGACCAGCGAGGACCCTTGAAAGACCTGCGCAACGCGGGCATGACCCTGGTCGAACGCCTGGGCCCGGTCAAACACTGGCTCGTTGGCCGGGCGCTGGACGCCTGAGCGGCCGCCCGACACGCTCTGATCAATATCACAAAGGAACAAGATGAATGGTGTGTTTCGTGGCCTGATGCTGGCTGCTCTCTCCCTCTCCCTGGTGGGTACCGCACAGGCCCAAACCGGTGACATCCCTGCCGCCCAGCTCAAGGCCCTGCAGCAAAAGCTGTCCCAACGACTGCCGTCGCTGCCTCCCGTCGAGTCGGCACGCAGCACGCCCATGAGTGGCCTGATCGAACTGAAGGTCGGCAATTCGGTGTTCTACAGCGATGCCACGGGTGAGTACCTCATTGAGGGCCACATCCTGGAGACACGCACCCAGCGTGACCTCACGGCCGAGCGCCTGGAAGACATCAATCGGGTGGCTTTCAACACCTTCCCCTTCCAGGATGCGGTCGTGTGGAAGATCGGCAATGGCAAGCGTCGCCTGGTCGTGTTCGCGGACCCGAACTGCGGCTATTGCAAGCAGCTGGAGCGTGAGCTCCAGAAGGTCAAGGACGTCACGGTCTACACCCTGCTGATCCCGATCCTGGGCGCCGACTCGCGCGCCAAGGCCGAGAACATCTGGTGCATGAAGGACCGCACCACGGCCTGGCTGGACTGGATGCTGGAGAACAAGGCCCCGGCCCGTGCCTTTGGCAAGTGCGCCACGCCGTTGCAGCGTAACCTGGCGCTGGCTCAGCGTTTGGGTGTGAACGGCACACCCGCCATGTTCTTTGAAGATGGCACGCGCCTGGCCGCTGCCGCGCCGCTGGCCACCATCGAACAACGCCTGGAACGGGCCGCCGACAAGGCGGGGCGCTGAGCTGCTTCAGGCCCTCATTCAGGCCTTCAACCAGGCTGCGCGGCGTGTGAGCGCCAGCGCATCCACCGGCGTGCTGGCCACAGCCAGGGCCATGGTGTCGCCCCCAGTGGCGGGCAGCACCGGCAAGGTCAGGGTCAGCACACGCTGGTCGCGGCTGACCAGCAGGGGCTGCGCCCGGTGGGCGTCGTGCCACTGGGTCAGGTCGTCGGCGCGCTTGATGCGCCACTCGCCCAAGGCCAGCAGCTCGTCGCCCGCGCTCAAGCCCATCTGCTCGGCCACGCTGCCCTGCATCACGGCGAGCACCTGTTGCGCACCACTGCGCTCTCCAATGCGCGCCCCCAGGCGCTGAGGCAAGCTGCCTGCCTGCGTGTGCCAGTCCACCCCTTGGGTGCGAAGCAAAGCGGGCAAGGGCAGGTCGTCGCAGCCCTCGGTCCAGGCGTCCAGCAAGGCGCGCCAGCTGTCCAACACACGGGTCCCCTGTGGGACGGTGAACACCTGAGCCGGCGGCACTTGTCCAGCCTCGTCGGCCAAGGCCTGCGCCACGTCCGCCTGGGTGATCGCGCGTCCCAGCTTCCACAGGCGCAGCATCACGCCGTCCAGGCTGGGGCTGGCCCCGCCTTCGGTGGCCGCAGGCAGTTGGCGCAGCGTCAGGTCCAGCGCCAGGGCCACCAGTGAGCCCTTGGTGTAGTAGCTCACCGTCGCGTTGGCGGTGTTCTCATCCTGTCGGTAATAGCGCGTCCACGCGTCAAAGCTGGCCTGCCCGACGCTGTAGGCCAGGCGACCCGGGGTGGACAGCACCTGGTTGATCGTCTTGCTCAGCAACTTGAGATAGGTGGGCGTGTCGATCAGGCCCGTGCGCAGCAGGAACTGGTCGTCGTAATACGAGGTGAAGCCCTCGAAGAACCACAGCATGCGTGTGAAGTTCTCCTGGGTGTAGTCATAGGGCGCAAATTCGATCGGCTTGAGCCGCTTGACGTTCCAGGTGTGGAAGTACTCGTGGCTGATCAGGCCCAGCAAGGTCGTGTAGCTGTCCTTGTTCAGCGGCCGCCCCGTGCGAGGCAGGTCGCGCCGTCCACAGATCAGCGCCGTGCTCTGGCGATGCTCCAGCCCGCCGTAGCCGTCGTCCACCACATTGAGCATGAACACGTAGTGATCGAAGGGCACCTTGCGTCGGCCATGCCAGAAGTTGATCTGCGCCTCGCAGATGCGGCGGGTGTCGTCCAGCAGGCGCTGGCCATCCAAGTCACTGGTCGCCCCCGCCACCACAAATTCGTGGCGCACCCCGCGCACCGTGAACTCGCCGTGCCAGAAGGTGCCCAACTCCACCGGATGATCGATCAGCGCATCGTAGTCCGGCGCCTCATAGTCACCCCAGCCCAGGGCGTTGACCTTCACCGCGGGCAGGGCCGTGGCCACACGCCAGCCTTTGGGCAAGCCGGTGATCTTCACGCGCTGGGGCTGGTCTTCGAACCCTTGCGCTTTCAGGAACACACTGGTGCCATTGAAGAAACCACGCTGCGCATCCAGAAATGCCGTGCGCACCGAGGTGTCGAACGCGTAGACCTCGTAGCGCAGCGTCAGCGCGCCGCTGCCCTGGTTCTCGACCCGCCAGGTGCATTTGTCCAGCGGGGTGACGACCACGGGCTTGCCGCCTTGCGTGGCCTCGATGGGCGACAGGTGGCGCGCAAACTCCCGCACCAGGTAGCTGCCCGGAATCCACACCGGCAGGCTCAGTATTTGACCCGGTTGCGGGCGCGCCACGCGCATCGTGACCTGAAAGCGATGGGTGCGGGCATCGCCCACTTCAATGCGGTAGTCAATCATGGGCGTGCTGGGGGTAAGCAAAAGACAGGCGGGATCAGATCTGAGCGGCAGCCAGGAAGCACGACAGGCTGGCGATCAGCGTCAGGCGGAAGCGCAGCGTGAGCCAGCCAGCGGTGCCCATGGCGGGGTAGAGCTTGCGGTCGATCAGGTAGCAGGCAATCAGCACGAAGCCGATCAGTGCCAGTCCGGCATGGGGTGGCATCAGCACGGCAATCAGACCGGCCAGCGAGTAGCCAATGCCCACCCACAGCGCGCGTTGCTGTAATACCGGCTCATCGGCAGCCGAGCCCGACTGCCACATCAGCATGCCCCAGTGGAGCCCTCCCAAAAAGGAGACGACCAGCGCTGCATAGGCCGTCAGGCCGCGCACCACAAAAAAGAAGGGCTCGTCGTCCAGGCGGGTGCCCAGCAACCAGACGAACAAGGCGCCTGCAATGAAGGGCACCAGACCCAGATGGCCGAGGCGCCGTGCCAGGGTGCCGGGTTCAGCATGATGGTGCGCAGGCAGGTGAGGGGAAGCGGAGGACATGGCAGTCAAACGGGTCAAAGAACGGTGAGAAAAATGATGCTGGACATCATTGTGGCAAGAAGCGCAAGGCCTGCGCGCTCAGAGGCTGATTTCTCGCAGTTGCCTCGCGAAGTTGCGGGGGCGGGGCGGTGACCCACTCAAGACGCCAACCAGCTGAACACCGCCGGCACCTTGTCCGGCAGGTTCAAGGGGCGCTTGCGCCATTGCTCGACCGTGGCGGTGCGACTCCAGCCATCGGCCAGGGTCAGGCCACAGCTCACGCTCAGCAGGGTGTCGAGCTGCAGGTGTTGCACCAGGGCCTGCCACAGGGCCGCATTGCGGTAGGGCGTCTCAATCACCAGCTGCGTCTGGTGGGCCTTGCGGGAAAGCTGCTCCAGATCGCGGATGCGCTGCACCCGCTGGCTCGCTTCCACCGGCAGGTAGCCGACAAACGCAAAGCTCTGCCCGTGCAGGCCACTGGCCGCCAGGGCCAGCACCAGCGAGCTGGGGCCGGAAAACGGCACCACCTCAATGCCCGCCTTGTGCGCTGCCAGCACCAGGGCCGATCCCGGATCGGCCACCGCGGGCAAGCCCGCCTCGGACATCAGGCCCACGTCATGCCCCGCCAGGGCAGGCGCCAGCAGCGCGCGAATGGCCTGGTCGTTGCCCGAGCCCGGTTTTTTCTGACCGCCCTTCGGGGGGCGGGGCAGCACCTGGATGTCCTGCTCCTGAATCGGCGCGGCCAGAGGCGCCACCTCGGCCACCCGCTTCAAAAAAGCACGGGTGGTCTTGGCATTCTCAGCCACCCAGTGGCGCAGCCCGGCTGCAGCCTGCAGGGCGCCCATCGGCAGCACCTCGCGCAGGTCGGGCAGCGGCCCCTCTTCGGCGTCCCCGGTGCAACCCAGGTCCAGGGTGTTGGGGATCAGCAGCAGGCGGCCCTTGGTGCGGGCTTCGGGCGTGTCATTCACAGGCATGGGGCGGGTTCGTCAAATCAAAAAATGGGTGGCAAGGGGGCCGTACGGATCAAGGGGGCGGCGGTGGGGCAGGGCGTCATGTCTGGCGCGGCTTGCCAAGTCGGCCCAACTGGTCCAACACATCCAGCCCAGCGCCCTGCAGCAGGGCTGTGGTCAAAATCAGCGGCAGCCCCACCAGCGCGGTGGGATCGTCGGAGTCGATGCGATCCAGCAAGACGATGCCCAGGCCTTCGCACTTGGCGCTGCCCGCGCAATCGTAGGGCTGTTCCAGGCGCAAATAGGTGTCGATCGCCTCATCGCTGAGCGCACGAAAGCGCACCGACACCGTGCTCACCTGGGTCTGCTCGAACCCCGTTGTCACCCGCTTCACACACACGGCCGTGTGAAAGCGCACCGTCTGGCCTCGCATGGCCTGCAACTGCGCCTTCGCTCGGTCATGGTCGCCCGGCTTGCCCAAAATCATCCCATCCAAGTCCGCGACCTGGTCCGAGCCGATCACCACCGCATCGTCCGCGCAACGCGCTGACACGGCACGTGCTTTGAGCATCGCCAGACGTAGGGCCGTCTGCGTGGGCGTCTCGGCAGGCAGCGGGCGCTCGTCCACCTCGGGCGAGGTCACGTCAAAAGGCAGGCCCAGGCGCGCCAGCAGTTCACGGCGGTAAGGCGAGGTGGAACCCAGCACCAGGCGAGGGGAGGGAGCGGGTGAAGCGTCGGAACGTAGAGCGTGCATGTCGCCATTGTCCTCGCAGCCTCTACACTGGCGGCCATGAAAGCACCTACTTTTGTTCCCCGCAAACTGGACATGGGGGCCTTCCTCGAATCGGGTGAGGCGCTCTCGGGCGATCTGCCCGTGGCCGAGCTCCCGCGCTTGGCCGAGGGCCTGGCCAAAGACATCGACCTCGCCAGCTTGCCACGCGTGACTTGGTCGGCCCAGGGGCGTCTGGTGCCCGAGCGCCTGAGCCCACCGCAAATGTGGCTCGACCTGGAGGCTCAGGCCGAACTTGCCTGGGAATGTCAGCGCTGCCTGCAGCCTGTCACCGAAACCGTGCACATCAGCCGCAGCATTCGCTTCGCCAAAGACGAGGCCGCCGCCGCCGCGCTGGATGCCGAATCGGACGAGGACGTGCTGGCCTTGGCTCGGCAGTTTGACCTGCTCGAACTGGTGGAAGACGAGTTGATCATGGCCCAGCCCATCGTGCCGCGCCACGAGGTGTGCCCGACCGACGTGAGCACCTTGATGCACAATGACGCCGAGACACCGGTGCCTGGCAGCACTCCGGCCCCTGCAGAGGACGCCGATGGCGTGCCGGCCACCACCGCCTCCGGGCGCCCGAATCCCTTTGCGGTGCTGGCGTCCCTGAAAAAGGGCGGCAAGTAATTTGTCTGCCCGTCTGGTCTCGTGCTAGAATTGCAAGCTTTCCGGATAACCGGAATCAAATCAATACTTTCTTTTAACACTTGCGGACTGCAAGGCGGCCAGCATACAGGGGCGGTTTTCACCCTCTTGAGCTGGTAACGGTGTGGTCTGACAACCCACGGGCTGCCTTAAGCCCGTTTATCGGAGTTCCATCATGGCCGTTCAGCAAAACAAGAAATCGCCCTCCAAGCGTGGCATGCACCGCTCGCACAATGCACTGGTGACCCCGGGCACGGCCGTTGAAGCCACCACCGGTGAAACCCACCTGCGTCACCACATCAGCGCCACCGGTTTCTACCGTGGCCGCAAGGTCTTGAAGACCAAGGCTGACGCCTGATCAGTCTGCCCGGCACGCCCGGGCATGACGCAAGCCGCAAAAGGCTGGACAAACCGATCATCGGCTTGCCAGCCTTTTTCTATTGCCGCCTCTCTTCTTGTCCGCGTTCCTCATGACTGCTCCCGCTTCTACGCTGCCTCCTGTTCGCCTTGCTGTGGACTGCATGGGTGGTGACCACGGCCCGTCCGTGACCTTGCCCGCCTGTCGCGCTTTTCTGGACAAGCACCCCGAGGCTGAATTGCTGCTGGTGGGCTTGCCTGAAGCGTTGGCGCCGGCCAAGGATTGGCCTCGTGCCATCATCGTGCCGGCCACCGAAGTCGTCACGATGGACGACCCGGTTGAGGTGGCCTTGCGTCGCAAGAAAGACTCGTCCATGCGCGTGGCCATCAGCCAGGTCAAAGCCACGGCCGACCAGCCCGCAGCGGCGCAGGCGTGCGTCTCAGCCGGCAACACCGGTGCCCTGATGGCCTTGGCGCGCTACCTGCTCAAGACCGTGGAGGGCATTGACCGCCCGGCGCTCGCCACCGTCATGCCCAACCAGAACGACGGCTTCACCACCGTGCTCGACCTGGGTGCCAATGTGGACTGCACCGCCGAGCACCTGCTGCAGTTTGCCGTGATGGGCAGCGCGCTGGTGTCCGCAGTCGATGGCAAAGAGAGCCCCAGCGTGGGCCTGCTGAACATCGGTGAAGAGGTCATCAAGGGCAGCGAAGTCATCAAAGAGGCGGGTGAATTGTTGCGCAAGGCCTCAGATCGGGGATTGATCAACTTCCACGGCAACGTCGAAGGCAACGATATTTTCAAAGGAACGTCCGATATCGTGGTCTGTGACGGCTTCGTGGGCAACGTGGCTTTGAAGACCGCAGAGGGTCTGGCGAGCATGTTCGCGTCCTTCATCAAGCAGGAGTTCACGCGCACATTGGGTTCCAAAGTGATCGCATTGATCGCGATGCCGGTGCTAAATCGCTTCAAAAATCGCGTAGACCACCGTCGCTACAGCGGCGCGGCGCTGCTCGGTTTGCGGGGTCTGGTGTTCAAAAGCCATGGATCTTCGGACAAGCTGGCCTTTGAGGTTGCGTTAAATCGGGCTTATGATGCGGCCCGTCATCGACTGCTGGAGCGGGTTCACGACCAGATTGCAGCCACACTCGACAGCCTGCCACCCGCAGGTGCCCCGAGTGATGGGGCAGGTGCTGGGCGCGGGGCCTGATCCCTTTTCCAATGTCACTCAGACAGACGGACACACCAAACACTTCATCGTCAGCACAGGCTCCGGGGGCACGTCACTCCCGCATTGTCGGCACCGGCAGCTTCCTGCCACCCAACCGCGTCACCAACGCGGACATGGTGAGCCGTCTCGCGCAGGACGGCATCGAAACCTCCGACGACTGGATCGTCGAGCGCACCGGCATCCGGGCGCGCCATTTCGCCGATCCCTCGGTGTCGTCCAGTCATCTGGGCCTGGAGGCAGCGCGTCAAGCTATTGATGCATCTGGCCTGCAGCCTTCGGACATCGACCTGATCATCTGCGCGACCTCGACGCCGGACATGGTCTTCCCGTCGACAGCCTGCCTGATCCAGCGCGACCTGGGCATCCAGGGCTGCCCCGCCTTCGATGTGCAGGCGGTGTGCTCAGGTTTCATCTACGCGCTGACCGTGGCCGACTCGCTGATCCGCAGCGGTTCGGCACGTCGCGCGCTGGTCATCGGCACCGAGGTTTTCTCGCGCCTGCTCGATTTCAAGGACCGCACCACCTGTGTGCTGTTTGGCGACGGCGCTGGCGCCGTGGTGCTGGAAGCTTCCGATCAACCTGGCATTGTGTCAACATGTTTGCATGCTGATGGCCAGTTCTCGCACATCCTGAACGTGCCCGGCACCATCGCCTGCGGCTCCATCCTGGGTGACCCTACCTTGAAAATGGACGGCCAGGCCGTGTTCAAGTTGGCCGTGAGCGTGCTCGACAAGGCTGCCCATGAGGTGCTGGCCAAGGCCGGGCGTGATGCGTCCTGCATCGACTGGCTGATTCCGCACCAGGCCAACCTGCGCATCATGCAGGGCACCGCCAAGAAGCTGAAACTTTCTCCTGATAAGGTGGTGGTGACGGTGGACCAGCACGGCAACACGTCGGCGGCCTCCATTCCGCTCGCGCTCGACCATGCGGTTCGCACCGGCCAGGTCCAGCGCGGCCAGACCCTGATGCTGGAAGGCGTCGGGGGCGGCTTCACGTGGGGCGCGGTGTTGGTGGACTATTGACCACCGGGCTTGACCATCTGGTGCCGCTACCGTTGAATCCCAAACAAGGACATTTGCATACATGACCGCATTTGCATTCGTTTTCCCCGGCCAGGGCTCCCAGGCTGTGGGCATGCTCAACGCATGGGAAGGCCACGCTGCCGTGCGTGACACCCTGGCCGAAGCGTCTGAGGCCCTGGGCGAAGACATCGCCAAGCTGATTGCCGAAGGCCCAAAGGAATCGCTCGACCTCACCACCAACACCCAGCCCGTCATGCTGACGGCCGGTGTGGCCTGCTGGCGTGCCTGGCAAGCCGAAACCGGTCTGGTGCCGGCAGCGGTGGCGGGTCACTCCCTGGGCGAGTACAGCGCTCTGGTGGCCGCTGGCGCCCTGACCCTGAAGGATGCGCTGCCGCTGGTGCGCTTCCGTGCGCAGGCCATGCAAGAAGCCGTGCCCGTGGGCGTGGGCGGCATGGCCGCCATCTTGGGGCTGGACGCCGAGGCCGTGAAGGCAGGTTGCGCCGAAGCCGCTGCCGCTGTGGGTGAGCCGGTCGAGGCCGTCAATTTCAACGACCCCAAGCAGACCGTGATCGCTGGCACCAAGGCCGCCGTTGAGAAGGCCTGCGAAGTGTTGAAGGCCGCCGGTGCCAAGCGCGCGCTGTCGCTGCCCGTGTCGGCGCCGTTTCATTCCAGCCTGATGAAGCCGGCGGCCGAGCGCCTGAAAGAAAAGCTGGCGGCCACCTCGTTTGCGGCGCCCACCATCAGCGTGCTCAATAACATTGATGTGGCCGTGGTGTCTGACGCCGATGCGCTGCGCGATGCCCTGTATCGTCAGGCGTTTGGTCCGGTGCGTTGGGTGGAAACCATCCAGGCGCTCAAGGCACGTGGCCTGACGCACGTGATCGAATGCGGGCCGGGCAAGGTGCTGGCCGGCATGGTCAAACGCATCGACGGGGACCTGGTCACCGCCACCATTTTTGATCCGGCCTCGCTGGCCGAAGCGAAGGGTTTGCTGGCATGAGCACCGAGTACAAAGGACAAATCGCCCTCGTGACGGGTGCCAGCCGCGGCATCGGTCGCGCCATTGCTGTGGCCCTGGCCCAGCGTGGCGTCAAGGTCATCGGCACGGCCACCACCGAAAGTGGGGCTCAGGCCATCACCGAAGGCCTGTCGGCCTTTGAGGGCTCCAAAGGCGTGGTGCTCAACGTCACCGACGCGGCAGCCGTCGACGCCACGCTCGATGCGATCGTCAAAGAGCACGGCGCCCTGCACATTCTGGTCAACAATGCGGGCATCACCCGCGACACCTTGGCCATGCGCATGAAAGACGAAGACTGGGATGCGGTCATCGACACCAACCTCAAGGCGGTTTTCCGCATGAGCCGTGCCGTGATGCGTCCCATGATGAAACAGCGCTACGGCCGCATCGTCAACATCACTTCGGTTGTGGGCGCCAGCGGTAACCCCGGTCAGGCCAACTATGCAGCGGCCAAGGCTGGCGTCGCCGGTATGACCCGCGCCCTGGCGCGTGAGCTGGGCAGCCGCAACATCACCGTCAACTGCGTGGCCCCTGGTTTCATCGACACCGACATGACCAAGGCCCTGTCAGAAGAACAACATGCGTCCCTCAAGACCCAGATTCCGCTGGGTCGCCTGGGTCAGCCTGAAGATATCGCCGAGGCCGTGGCCTATCTGGCGTCGCCTCAGGCGGGGTATGTCACAGGTCAAGAACTGCACGTCAACGGCGGCATGTTCATGAATTGAATTTGAGATGATTCTGGGGAATCTCAATTCCTTTTTCACTTCGGTCGGCGTGTCGTCACGTTGAACCGGTAAAATCCCTGGTTTGTTAGCACCCACCTCCTGGAGGAGTCATGAGCGATATCGAAGCACGCGTCAAGAAAATCATTGCAGAACAACTCGGTGTTGCCGAGTCGGAAGTCACCCCTGAAAAGGCTTTCGTGGCCGACCTGGGCGCTGATTCCCTGGACACCGTTGAACTGGTGATGGCCCTCGAAGACGAGTTCGGCATCGAAATCCCGGACGAGGAAGCTGAGAAGATCACCAGCGTCCAACTGGCGATCGACTACGCCAAGGCTCACAGCAAGGCCTAAGCCTTCTGAGCAATACCAAGGCCCTTCGGGGCCTTGTTCGCATCGAATCCAACCTTTATTACCTACTCAAGCATGACCCGTCGTCGCGTCGTCGTCACAGGCCTGGGCCTGGTTACCCCCGTGGGCAACAACGTTCAGGATTCCTGGTCGAACCTGGTTGCAGGCCAGTCAGGCATTCAAACCATCACCAAATTCGACGCCTCGGCGTTAGCCTGTCAGTTCGCAGGCGAGGTCAAGGGCTTCAACATCGAGGACTACATCCCCGGTAAAGAAGCTCGCCACATGGACACCTTCATCCATTACGGTCTGGCTGCCTCCATGCAGGCCGTCCGTGATGCGGGCCTGCCCACGGGCGAAGCCCTGACGCCCGACGTCGCAGAGCGCATCGGCGTCATGGTGGGCTCCGGCATCGGTGGCTTGCCCATGATCGAACAGACGCACAAGGACTACATGGAGCGCGGCCCACGTCGCATTTCTCCGTTCTTCGTGCCTGCGTCGATCATCAACATGATCTCGGGTCATGTCTCCATTCAGTGCGGTTTCAAGGGCCCCAACATCGGTGTGGTCACGGCTTGCACCACGGGCCTGCACGCCATTGGTCTGGCTGCGCGCATGATCGAATGCGGCGATGCCGACGTGATGGTGGCCGGTGGCGCTGAGTCCACCGTGTCGCCCCTGGGCGTGGGTGGCTTTGCGGCGGCCCGTGCACTGTCTACCCGCAACGACGATCCCAAGACGGCTTCGCGCCCCTGGGACAAGGACCGCGACGGCTTTGTGCTGGGTGAGGGTGCCGGTGTCATGGTGCTCGAAGAGTACGAAAGCGCCAAGGCGCGTGGTGCCAAGATCTACGCCGAACTGGCCGGTTTCGGCATGAGCGGCGATGCGTACCACATGACCGCCCCGGACGTGGACGGCCCACGTCGCTCCATGCTCAATGCGCTGCGCAATGCAGGTCTGAACACCGACCAGGTGCAGTACCTTAACGCACACGGCACCTCCACGCCGCTGGGCGACGTCAACGAAACCAATGCCATCAAGGCGGCTTTCGGTGACGATGCCAAGAAGCTGGTGGTCAACTCGACCAAGTCGATGACCGGTCACCTCCTGGGTGGCGCCGGCGGCATTGAGTCGGTGTTCACCGTGCTGGCGATCCACAACCAGATTTCGCCGCCCACGATCAACATCTTCAATCAGGATCCCGAGTGCGATCTGGACTACTGCGCCAACACCGCGCGTGAGATGAAGATCGACGCCGCGCTGAAGAACAACTTCGGCTTTGGCGGCACCAACGGTTCGCTGGTGTTCAAGCGCGTCTGATTCCGGTGCGGGCGCGGGAGCGCCCGTGTCTGGCTGCCATGACGCCGCCTCTCTTGTTTGCCCCAGGCACCTGGCGCTTGCAGCCAGGTGCTTTTGGCGCGCCTGTCGTACGCGTCCTGGGTGCGCTGGCTTTGCTCGCGCTCACGCTCCTGTGTGGGGCCTGGTTGCTTGCCATCGCTCAGGATGTGTGGCGAGGCGGGCGTTCGGCCTGGGTGCTGCTGGGTGGTGCGCCGGTGGCCTGGTTATGGTGGCGCCTCTTCCGGCTCGGCTGGGCCCGCTGGCACACGGTAGCGCCTCCATTGTCACTGACCTGGTCGGGTGAGGTTCAAGAAGAACCTGCCGCTGGTGGTTGGCGCTTGGGTGGGCTGACCGGAGTACCGGTCGACGTGCGCTGTCTGCTCGATGCCCAGGGCTGGCTTCTGTGCTGCATCCGGGAGGTCGGTGAGGGTGTGTCGGCGACGGTCGTGCACTGGTGCTGGATTGACGCCCGGCGTTGCCCGGACATGCACCGTTTTCGCACCCTGCTGTCCTTGCCCTCTCGTTTGACCACCGCAGTCAGGGGGGACTCTGATACGCATGCACCAGCGATGGCATCATGGTCACCTCGACGCCATCCATCAGGAATCGCCTTGCGAGGATCTTCAGATACGTTCATGCCCACCCAGCCCTTGGTCGCCTGGGGTGAGGCGGCAAGTCCGGCAGGCAAGGACCGTTCGTGAGCGACGCCGAGTCCCCGGTCCCCGCTCCCGATGTCGATGCGCCCCTGGTCGAGCGAGTGCAGCGGGGCGATCAGCGCGCTTTTGAAATGCTGGTCATCAAGTACCAGCGTCGCATCGAGCGCCTGATCGCGCGCATGGTCCGCGACGTGGACTTGGTGGAAGACATCGCGCAGGAAACCTTCATCCGCGCCTACCGGGCCTTGCCCAATTTCCGCGGTGACAGCGCTTTCTACACCTGGCTTTACCGGATTGCGGTCAACACAGCCAAAAAGGCCATGATCGGTCTGGTGCGGGACCCGGTGATCACGGAGTCGGCCATGGCTTCGCTCGCCGACGAGGAGGAGGGGGGCTCACGCGTCGAGAATGAACTCACTTCGGGTGAGACCCCGGAGTCGCTGTTGGCCAGCCAGCAGATTGGCGAGGCCGTGAATGCGGCCATCGACGCCTTGTCTGAAGACCTGCGTCAGGCCATCACCCTGCGCGAAATCGAAGGCCTGAGCTACGAAGAAATCGCAGAGATGATGAACTGCCCGATCGGCACGGTGCGTTCGCGCATCTACCGGGCGCGCGAGGCCATCGCCACCCGCCTGCGTCCCATGCTGGACGCGCGCCAGGGCGAGCGGTGGTGAAGGGGGCGCCATGAATGGCCGCACTCGTTTGCAAAGTTAAGTGAACTTTCGCGGTGTACAGGGGTCGCACCTGCGAATCACGGTGCTGTATTCGGTGCCGTTCCCATGTGAAGCAGGAGCCGCTTATGTCAGATCAATCCCGTCCAACCGATGCGCCCCGTGAAGCATTGTCTGCACTGGTCGATGGTCAGGCTCGCCCTGATGAGTTGTCCCAGATCCTGCAGGCGTGGAAAGGCGATGCCGACACCCGTGCAGCGTGGCGTGATTACCAGTTCGTCGGCGACGTGATGCGTTCGGCCGAGCTGGCGCAGGGCACGGACAGCGATCGATTCTTGCAAAACTTTCGCGCCCGTCTGGCTGAAGAACCGGTGGTGCTGGCCCCGGCAGCGGCCCGTGCGCTTGAGCCTCGGGTCGAACCCCTTCCCCATGCGCCGGCCGCCGTGCCGGCGGTGGCCTTGCGCCGTCGCGCTTGGTTGGGCCCCGCGGCCGTGGCTGCAGGGTTCGTGATGGTGGTGGGGGCCATGGTGTCTGCCTTGGCGCCGATGTCCACGGTGCCGGCCGAGGCGCTGGCTTCCTCTGGACAGCGCATTCATCTGGCCTCGCAGGACGCCGATCCGTCCCTGGGTGTGACCGCCGCGGAGCCGATGGCTTCCGCGCTGGTCTCGACCGATGCACTGCTGCCTGCCCCCCAGGCCCTGCAAGCCGTGGCCGATGCCGGCAGCTCCTTCAGTCAGCCGGCGCGTGCTAGCGCCTTGCTCATCCGCGATCCCCGCCTGGATCACGCCCTGGGCATCCGGCGCGGTCTGGCGCCCCAAGACGCCTCCTTTGCGTCACCGCATTCGCTGACGCAGACCGTGGTGTTCGAGACCCCCTGACAGGTTTTCAGTGCCGCGCTGTCAACCGAATGCCCCGGCTTTACATTCATTGACCATCTTCCCGTGAACTGTCGGGTCCGCCGCGGATCCAGACAGTTCCGGTTTCTTTTGTTTGTGATTTCTCGATTCCACGAGGTGATTGCCCATGTCGGTTTCTCAGCAGTCTGCATCTTCCACGTCATCGGTGGTGCGCCGCACGCTCGTCGTCGGGGCCGTGGTGTCGGCGGTGGGGCTGGTTTTGAGTTCGAGTCTGTTCCCGCATCCATCGCAGGCACAGCAGCCTGCCGCCACCCTGGCACCCGCCCCGGTGTCGGCGAGCACCGCCCCCGTGCTGGTCACGGGCTTGCCTGATTTCACCCAACTGGTCGAAAAGGTCGGTCCCTCCGTGGTCAGCATCCGCACCACACAACGTGTGGGCAACGACGACGGCGACGAATCGGCCGAGGCCGAAGCGCAGATGCGCGAATTCTTCCGTCGATTCTTCGGCACCCCCTTGCCGGAGCCGGATCAACGCCGTGGCACACCGCGCCAGGGTCAGGGCAACCAGGGTGAAGAACGCCCCCGGGGCCTGGGGTCGGGTTTCATCGTGAGCCAGGATGGCTATGTGCTGACCAATGCCCACGTGGTCGATGGCGCTGACGAGGTGTACGTCAACCTGACCGACAAGCGCGAGTTCAAAGCCAAGGTGGTGGGGGCTGACAAGCGCACCGACGTGGCCGTGCTCAAGATCGAAGCCAGCAAGCTGCCGGCGGCGGTGCAGGTGGGTGACGTCAACCGCCTGAAGGTGGGCGAGTGGGTGATGGCCATTGGCACCCCCTTTGGTCTGGAGAACACCGTGACCGCCGGCATCGTCAGTGCCAAGGCGCGCGACACGGGTGAAGAAATCCGCTTCATCCAGACCGACGTGGCCGTCAACCCCGGCAACTCGGGCGGTCCGCTGATCAACATGCGCGGCGAGGTGGTGGGCATCAACTCCCAGATCCTGAGCCGCTCGGGCGGTTTCATGGGCATTTCACTGTCCATCCCCATTGATGACGCCATGAAGGTGGCCGACCAGCTGCGCGCCAGCGGCAAGGTGACGCGTGGCCGCATCGGCGTGTCGATCGCGCCGGTGACCAAGGACGTGGCCGAGTCCATCGGTCTGGGCAAGGCCGTGGGCGCCCTGGTCCAAGGCGTCGAGCCGGGCACACCTGCCGACAAGGCCGGCCTGGAGGCGGGTGACATCATCACCCAGTTCAATGGCAGCACCATCGAGAACGTGGGCGATCTGCCGCGCCTGGTGGCCGCCACCAAGCCAGGGACCACGTCCACCCTGAAGGTCTTCCGTCGTGGCGCCTACAAGGATCTGAAGGTGACGGTGGCCGAGCTGGACGCACCCACTTCGGCGGCAGCGAAGGCGGAATCCGCCAAGTTGGCCGCCAATGCCTTGGGCTTGAACCTGGTGGACCTGAATGCGGCCCAAAAGCGCGAGTTGCGCCAGAGCGGTGGCGTGCTGGTGGAAAAGGCGCAAGGGCCGGCAGCCCGAGCCGGCTTGCGCCCCGGTGACGTGATCTTGTCGGTGGCCAATGTGCTGGTGGCCGATGTGAAGCAGTTCGAGGCAACCCTGGCCAAGATCGACAAGTCGCGTCCCGTCAGTGTGCTGGTTCGCCGCGGTGAGTGGGCACAGTACGTGGTCATTCGTCCTACTCCCTGACCTGACTTTTCGCATGCTGGCAAATGCCAGCCAGACCCTGGGCAGTGCCCCCGCACGGCTCAGGGTCTTGTCTTTCCACTGTACGGCCGAGGCAGGTGGCGGGCACGCCGGGATCGGGACGATGTCTGCTGTTGATAACTCGCCGGAGGGTCGGGCGGATTGTGGCTACAATCGCGGCTCTGGCGCACCCCCTTCAGACTGCAGCCCGCATGGTTGCGGCTTGTCCACAACGGCTTGTTGATAAGTTGTGAATTGTCGAGGCGGGGGGTCCGCAACGATCTTGTCGGGGGCTGTGACGCGGCTTTCTCGAGATGGGCATTCGATACAATGAGGGCCCAACAAGCAGTTGCCATACGTTTTTGTTGGAAGGCGCGTCGCACTTTTGCACGTGCCTTTTTTTTATGAATCACATCCGTAATTTCTCGATCATCGCGCACATCGACCATGGGAAATCCACCCTGGCCGACCGCATCATTCAACGCTGTGGTGGTTTGAGTGACCGTGAGATGGAAGCGCAGGTGCTCGACTCGATGGACATCGAGAAAGAGCGCGGCATCACCATCAAGGCGCAGACCGCTGCGCTGGAATACAAGGCACGCGACGGCAAGGTCTACAACCTCAACCTGATCGACACCCCGGGCCACGTCGACTTCTCCTACGAAGTCAGCCGCTCGCTGTCGGCGTGCGAGGGCGCGCTGCTGGTGGTGGACGCCAGCCAGGGCGTGGAAGCCCAGACCGTGGCCAACTGCTACACCGCGCTCGATTTAGGCGTGGAAGTGGTGCCCGTTCTCAACAAGATGGACCTGCCGCAGGCCGATCCGGACAGTGCCAAGGCCGAGATCGAAGACGTCATCGGCATCGACGCCACGGATGCCATTCCCTGCTCGGCCAAGACCGGCATGGGCGTGGAAGACATCCTCGAAGCGGTGGTGGCCCGCATGCCGCCTCCCAAAGGCAACCCCGATGGCCCCTTGCGCGCCATGATCATCGATGCGTGGTTCGACAACTACGTGGGCGTGGTCATGCTGGTGCGTGTGGTGGACGGCCAGTTGAAGAAGGGCGAGCGCATCCGCCTGATGGCCACCAACTCGGTGTACCCGGCCGAGCACCTCGGCGTGTTCAGCCCCAAGGCGACCGATCGCCCGGCGCTGAAGGCGGGTGAAGTGGGCTTCGTGATCTGCGGGATCAAGGAGTTGGCCGCTGCCAAGGTGGGCGACACCATCACCATCGACAAGAAACTGCCTAACAACGAAGGTCCGGCCAGCGAAGCCTTGCCGGGCTTCAAGGAAATCCAGCCTCAGGTGTTCGCGGGCCTGTACCCCAGCGAGTCGAGCGAGTACGACCAGCTGCGCGATGCGCTGGAAAAGCTCAAGCTCAACGACAGCTCGCTGCACTACGAGCCGGAAGTCTCGCAGGCGCTGGGTTTTGGCTTCCGCTGCGGCTTCTTGGGTTTGCTGCACATGGAAATCGTGCAGGAGCGCCTGGAGCGCGAGTTCGACCAGGATCTGGTCACCACGGCCCCCAGCGTGGTCTACGAAGTCGAGATGAACGACGGCGAAATCGTCACGGTGGACAACCCCTCGAAGATGCCTGAGGTGGCCCGCATCAAGGAGATCCGCGAGCCCATCGTCACGGTGCACCTGTTCATGCCGCAGGACTATGTCGGCCCGGTCATGACGCTGGCCAACCTGAAGCGCGGCGTGCAGTTGAACATGGCCTACCACGGCCGCCAGGTCATGCTGACCTACGAAATGCCGTTGGCCGAAATCGTGCTGGACTTCTTCGACAAGCTCAAGTCGGTGTCGCGCGGCTACGCCTCGATGGACTACGAGTTCAAGGAGTACCGTGCGGCCGACGTGGTCAAGGTGGACCTGCTGATCAACGGCGACCGCGTCGATGCCTTGTCCATCATCGTGCACCGGGCTCAGTCACAGTACCGCGGTCGGGCGGTGGCGGCCAAGATGCGCGAGCAGATCCCGCGTCAGATGTACGACGTGGCGATTCAGGCGGCCATCGGTGGCAACATCATTGCGCGGGAGAACATCAAGGCCCTGCGCAAGAACGTGCTGGCAAAATGCTATGGCGGTGATGTGAGCCGTAAGCGCAAGTTGCTCGAAAAACAAAAGGCCGGCAAGAAACGCATGAAGCAAATCGGTTCCGTCGAGGTGCCGCAAGAAGCTTTCCTGGCCATTTTGCAAGTGGACGATTGATGAGTTTGATCACGGGTGTGTTGTATGCGGTGCTGATCGCATACCTGGGCGGCTGGTATACCGGTCAGTGGCAAGGCAACTTTTCGTTGTTGTTGTTCCTGATGACGGTGGTCACGCTGGTGTATTGGCTGGCCGAGCGCTACAAGTTCAAGCCGGCCCGTGAGGCGGCGGCCGCGGCTTTGCAGGAGCAGGACCATGCGCGCCGCGCGCAACTGGCGGCCCAGGGCATCACCCAGGTCGATGGTGATGTGGCCGTGGCGCGTGAGCGCCTGCTGATGCAGCCCTGGTGGCTGGACTGGACAGCCGGTCTGTTCCCGGTCATCTGCGCCGTGTTCCTGATGCGCTCCTTCCTGTTCGAGCCCTTCAAGATCCCCTCGGGCTCCATGATCCCGACGCTGATGGTGGGTGACCTCATCCTGGTCAACAAATTCCACTATGGCGTGCGCCTGCCCGTCATCAACAAGAAGGTTGTGGCCAACAACGATCCCAAGCGGGGCGATGTGATCGTCTTCCGCTACCCGGTCAACCCGAGCCTGGACTACATCAAGCGTGTGGTGGGCGTGCCGGGCGATGAGGTGGCATACATCAACAAGCAACTGACGATCAATGGCAAGCCCGTGGCGCAAGCGCCGCTGCCCGAGTTCTACGACCCGGACAGCCTGCGCTACGCCCTGCAATACACCGAACAGCTCGACGGCCAGCCGCACCGCATCCTGGTCGACAAGGACCGTCCGCCCTATGTGCCGCCCCAGGCCATCGAAGATTTTCCTTTCAAGGAAAACTGCCGATACAGTGGGGAAGGTGTGGTGTGCAAGGTGCCGGCCGGTCACTATTTCATGATGGGTGACAACCGCGACAACTCTCAGGACTCACGTTTCTGGGGTTTTGTGCCTGATGAGTACATCGTGGGCAAGGCCTTTGTGATCTGGATGAATTTCGGCGATATCAAGCGCATCGGCTTTTTTCATTGATTCAAGATTGAGAGGATGACCGTCATGTTTCGTACTTCCACTTCTGCTCGCCGTCAGTCGGGTGTCACGCTGATCGGGCTGCTCTTTTGGGCGGTGTTGCTCTCGTCGGTGGCGCTGGTGGCGATGAAGGTCTTCCCGGCCGTGACCGAGTACCGCACCATCCTCTCCATGGTCAACAAGATCGCCAATTCGGGCGGGAGCACCGTGCCGGAAATCCGCTCGGCATTCGAGCGGGCGTCCTCGGTCGAGTATGGCGTCACGTCCATCACGTCCAAGGATCTGGAAGTCACCAAGGAAGACGACAAGGTGGTCATCCGCTTTGCGTACGACAAGGAAATTCCCCTGTTCGAGCCGGTGTACCTGCTGATCAAGTTTGAAGGCCGCTCGCGTTGAGCGTGACTTCAGTGCTCAGCTGAAACCGGTTTGCGGGCCTGATCATCAGGCCCGATTTGCTTTTGGGCCTCGCGGCCTTGTTCTCTTTTCTGCTCTGTCATGTCTCGTCTCTTGTCGCCTGCTTTGCAGGCTTTGCAGCAACGCCTGGGGCATGTGTTTGCCGACGCGGGCCTGCTTTCCCGTGCGGTCACGCACAAGAGCTTCGGGGCCGACCACTACGAGCGCCTGGAGTTCCTGGGAGACGCGGTGCTGAGCCTGGGCGTGTCGGCGCTGCTGTACCGGCGCTTTGACCGCAGCGACGAAGGCGACCTGACCCGTGTGCGCGCCCATCTGGTTCGCCAGGACACCCTGCACCAGTTGGCCCTGCAACTGAGCCTGCCCGAGGTCATGCGCCTGAGCGAGGGCGAGGCCAAGGGCGGCGGCGCGCAACGCGCGTCCATCCTGGCCGATGCGCTGGAAGCCATCATTGGCGCGGTCTATCTGGACGCGGGCTTCGATGCCGCACGCGATCTGGTGCTGCGCCTGTTCGAACCACTGGTGGCCGACTCCACCATGGAGGTCTGGCGCAAGGATGCCAAGACTGGCTTGCAGGAATGGTTGCAGGCGCGCAAGATGGCGGTGCCCACCTACCGCATCGAGGCCACGCGCGGCAAGGCGCATGAGCAGACCTTTGTGGTGGCCTGTGACCTGCCGGAGCTGTCCTTGAGCATGCAGGCCGAGGGTCTCTCGCGCCGCACCGCCGAGCAAGCCGCCGCCGAGTTGATGATGGCGCATCTGCAGTCCTTGCCAGCCAAATCCTTGCCCAAGGGCAAACCGACCCCGACGGTCGTGGTCAAAAAATCCCGCAAGCCCCAACTGGGCTGAGCCCCTATTTTCGAGAGTTGTCACGCCCCATGTCCAAGAAACCCGCTGCACCTACGTCGGCCCCTGCGGCCACCGATGAGCTCAATCCGTCGCTGGATGCCATGCTGTCCACTTTGAGCATGGCGCGCAAGGGTGGCGACGCTGCTCAAGCCGCTGCAGGCGAGACACAGCGCTGCGGCCTGATCGCCATCGTCGGGCGGCCGAATGTGGGCAAGTCCACCTTGCTCAACGCCCTGGTGGGACAGAAGGTGTCCATCACCTCGCGCAAGGCCCAGACCACGCGCCATCGCATCACCGGCATCCGCTCCGACGGCGACACCCAGTTCGTGTTCGTCGACACGCCCGGCTTCCAGACCCGCCACACGGTGCGCGGCACCGCGGCGCTCAACCGCAACCTGAACAAGACGGTGCAGGCCACGCTGTCCGATGTGGACGTGGTGCTGTTCCTGGTCGAAGCTGGCCGCTACGGCCCGGACGATGCTCAGGTGCTGGCCATGTTGCCCAAGGACAAGCCCGTCATCCTCGTGGCCAATAAGCTGGACATGGTGAACCGCCGAGAGGACCTGTTCCCTTGGTTGCAGACCATGCAGGGGCATCATCCGTTTGCCGAGTTCATCCCGCTCACGGCCACCAAGGACGACGACGCCAAGCGCCTGGCCGATGTGGTGCGCCGCTATCTGCCCGAGCAGGGCTGGTGGTATGACGCCGAGGCGCTCACCGACCGTACCGACCGGTTCATGGTCAGCGAGATGATCCGCGAAAAGCTGTTCCGCCTCACCGGTGACGAGCTGCCGTACACCTCCACCGTGGTCATCGACTCCTACAAGGAAGAGCCGCCGCTGCCCGGCAAGCCCAAGTCGACCGGCCTGGTGCGCGTGGCCGCCACCATCATCGTCGAGCGCGAGCAGCACAAGGGCATGATCATTGGTGACAAGGGCGAAAAGCTCAAGCGTATCGGCACCGAGGCGCGCACCGAGTTGGAGCGCCTGATCGGCACCAAGGTCTTCTTGGAGATCTGGGTGAAGGTGCGCTCGGGTTGGGCCGACGACGATGCCCGCCTGCGCACCTACGGCTACGAGTAAAGCCGCCCTGCACCTGCCATGGCCCGCGCTGCCTCGCGCCCCGGCACTGCCGCGTACGTGCTGCACAGTCACGACTGGAGCGAGTCCAGTCTGATTCTGGAGCTGTTCACGCGCGACCACGGCCGGGTGGTGGCCGTCGCCAAGGGCGCCAAGCGACCGTATTCGCAACTGCGGCCGGTGCTGATGCCGTTTCAGCGTCTGGTTGTGAGCTTTGGCGTCAAGCGTTCGGAAGATGCCGAGGTGTGGCTGCTGCGTCAGGCCGAATGGGCCGGTGGGCCGGCGTGGCCGGGCGGCGCGGCCTTGCTGCCGGGCTTCTACCTCAACGAGTTGCTGATGCGCCTGATGGTGCGGCATGACCCGCACCCGGCGCTGTTTGACGCCTACGCCCAGACCTTGCAGGCCATGGCCGATCCGACGCTGCTGCAGGCTGCCTTGCGGGCTTTCGAGCTGATCCTGTTGCGCCAACTGGGGCACCTGCCCGACCTGTCGACGCAGAGCGTCAATGGCCAGGGTGTGCTCGCAGGGCAGGGCTATGAGGTTCACCCGGAGCTGGGCGTGCTGGCAGCCCGCTGGGTGGGCGAGCCGGGGGCCGGACCGGTGGTGCTCGATGGGGCAGTGCTGGCCCAGATGGAGGCCGCGCTGTCTTGTCCGCTGCGCCAGCCCGAGGCCTTGACCATGCACTCGGACGCGATCCCCAGCCCGGCCTTGCCCACCGCGGTGCCGTCCTTGATGGCGGCCTGCATGCCGGCCTTGTCCGAACTCAAGGCGCTGCTGCGCTCACTGATTCACTATCATCTCGGTTCCCAGACGCTGCGCACGCGCCAGCTCATGATGGAACTCCAACAATCATGACCTTCTCCGGCTCTCAACTGACCGCTCTGGATGCCCCTTTGCTGGGCGTCAACATCGACCACGTCGCAACACTGCGCAATGCGCGCGGCGGGCGTTTCCCGGACCCAGTGGCGGCGGCCTTGCTGGCCGTCGAGGGTGGGGCTGACATCATCACCTTCCACCTGCGTGAAGACCGCCGTCACATCCGCGACGACGACGTCGTGCGCCTGAAAGAGGCCATTGCCGTGCCGCTGAACTTCGAGGCGGCGGTGACCGACGAGATGCTGGACATCATCGAGCGTACGGCGCCGGAACATGTCTGCCTGGTGCCTGAGCGTCGTCAGGAAGTCACCACCGAAGGCGGGCTGGATGTCGCCGGTCAGTTCAATCGCCTGCAGAGCGCCTGTGCGCGTCTGGCCGCCGCCGGCAGCCGGGTGTCCTTGTTCATCGGCGCCGATCCGGTGCAGATCGAAGCCGCAGCCAAGGCCGGCGCTCCGTGTGTCGAGTTGCACACCGGTCCGTTGGCCAATGCCTGGTGGGATGGCGATCAGGCGGGCGTGCAGCGTGAACTCGCGCGCATTCAGGAAGGCCTGCGCTTTGCACGCAGCCTGGGCCTGCGCACCCACGCCGGTCATGGTTTGGCCCTGTCGCAAAGCGAGCCGGGGCAGGCCACTCACGTCAGCAGCACGGCGCTGGTCGCCGCCTTGCCTGACGTGGCCGAGCTGCACATTGGCCACGCCCTCATCGGCCACGCCGTGTTCGTCGGCTTGCGCCAGGCCATTGCCGATTTCAAGGCCGAGGCCATCCGTGCTCGCCGCGCATCGGCCGCCTGAACACACGCCGCCTGACGCCCCATGATCGCCGGCATCGGAACAGACCTGTGTGACGTGCGCCGCATCGAGGCGGCCGTGTCGCGCCTGGGCGACCGTTTTGCCCATCGCATTCTGGGCGAGGCAGAGCAACAGGTGTATGCCGAGCGCCGTCAGGCCCATGCCCAGCGCGCCGGGCGCTATCTGGCCAGTCGCTTTGCTGCCAAAGAGGCCTTTGCCAAGGCCATTGGCCTGGGGGTGCGTCACCCCATGAACTGGCATGATTGCCAGGTCGTCAACGACGAACGGGGACAGCCCCGGTTTCAACTCAGTGGTGAGCTCGCCAGCTGGTTTGCCAGCCGGTCCTGGTGCGCGCACCTTTCCCTGTCGGACGAGGGCGATCACGCCCTGGCCTTCGTGGTCATCGATCTCCTACCTTCTGCAACATGAGCACCTCCAAGCGATCCAAGCCCGTCACCGCCGCACAAGCCGTCCCTGACGATTACGAGGCCGTGGCCCATGCCCCGGTGGTGCTCGACATCGAAGGCCTGACCCTCAATGGTGATGACCGTCGCCGCCTGGCCCATCCGCTCACTGGCGGCCTGATCCTGTTTGCGCGCAACTGGGCGTCGCGCGCGCAACTCACGGCCCTGTGTGCCGAGATCAAGGCCATCCGGCCCGACGTGCTGATCTGCGTGGACCACGAAGGCGGTCGCGTGCAGCGCTTCAAGACCGACGGCTTCACCCATGTGCCCGAGATGCGCAGCCTGGGCGAGATGTGGATGAACGACGGCAAAGGCGGGGAGGGCGCGGGCGCCATGCGGGCCACCGACGCGGCCACCGCCTGTGGCTATGTGCTGGCCAGCGAACTGCGCTCCTGCGGGGTCGACCTGACCTTCACCCCCGTGCTGGACCTCGACTGGGGCGAAAGCGGCGTGATCGGCGACCGCGCCTTCCACCGCGACCCACGCGTGGTGACGGTGCTGGCCAAGAGCGTGATGCACGGCCTGCTGCTGGCGGGCATGGCCAACTGCGGCAAGCATTTCCCGGGACACGGGTTCGTCAAGGCCGACTCGCACGTGGACGTGCCGGTGGACAAGCGCAGTCTCAAGGCCCTCCTGGCCGACGATGCCAAGCCCTACGAGTGGATGAGCACCTCACTGACCAGCGTGATGCCGGCCCATGTCATCTACCCGAAGGTGGACAGCCTGCCCGCCGGTTTTTCGCCACGCTGGCTGCAAGACATCCTGCGCGGCCAGATGGGCTTCACCGGTGCCATCTTCAGCGATGACCTGAGCATGGAAGGCGCCAGCGTGGCCGGCAACCACACCCAGGGCGCCATCGCCGCCCTGAACGCTGGATGCGACATGGTGCTGCTGTGCAACCAGTCGCTCAACGGCGGCAAAGCCGTGGATGACTTGCTGGATGGCCTGACGAATGCCCTGGCCCGTGGCGAGTGGGAGCTGAGCCCCGACAGCGAGGCGCGTCGCCTCGACCTGCTGCCGCAGACCGCTCCCTTCCCCTGGGACGAGTTGATGCACCTGCCACAGTACCAGCAGGCGCTGGCTAAGCTGCCGCGCTGAGCGCGCGGCCGGAGTGGGCGAGGGCGGCCTCAGTGGTCGCCGTTGGCGTACATCGCGTCGATCAAGGCGCGTTGTCGCTCCATCACCACCTTGCGCTTGACCTTCAGGGTGGGTGTCAGCTCGCCTTTTTCCACCGTGAGGGTGGTCGGCATGATGGTGAACTTGCGGACCTGACACACGCGGGTCAGCTTGGCATTGACCCGGTCGATCTCGGCCTGCACCTCTTCGAGCACCTTCGGATGCGTGTGCAGAGTGGCCGTGCTTGGCAACTTGGCGCTCTGGGCAAAGGCCGCCAGGGCGGCCGCATCCAGCGTCACCAGGGCCGTGAGGTAGTTGTGACCATCGCCGCACACCACAGCATGCTCGATCAGGTGGGTGTCCATCAGCGAGGCTTCGATGTTGCCCGGTGAGATGTTCTTGCCACCCGAGGTGATGATCAGGTCTTTCTTGCGACCGGTGATGTAGACGTAGCCGTCGGCATCCACCCGCCCCAGATCGCCTGTGAGCAGCCAGTCGCCTTGCATGGTCTCGGCGGTCGCCTCAGGCTGGCCCATATAGCCCTTGAAGACGTTGGGGCCGCGCACGAGCAACTCGCCGTCCTCGGCCACCTTGATCTCCATGCCCGGAATCACCTTGCCGACCGAGCCCATGCGGGTGGCACCGTCGAGGTTCATCGTGGAGGGGCCGCTGACCTCGGACTGGCCATAGAGCTCACGCACAACCAGGTCCAGGCCGGTGAAGAACTGCAGGCTCTCCGGGGCAATGGGGGCCGCGCCCGAGCTCAGGATGCGGGCATGCTGAAAGCCCAGGGCCTCGTGCACCTTGCGGTAGATGAGGCGCTTGGCCAGGGCCTTCTGCCAGGACAGCAAGGGCCCCACAGGCTGCCCGGCCAGATCGCGTGCATGCCAGTCACGCCCCACCCGCAGTGCCCAGCGTGCCATGTGGGCCTTGAAGCCGGTGGCGCCGGCCAGTTTGGTCTCGATGGCCGCCTGCATCTTCTCCCACACACGCGGCACCCCGAAGAACACCGTGGGCTTGACCTCCTTCAGGTGGTCGCCCAGCGACTCCATGCTGCTGGCGTAATACAGCTGAAAGCCCGCATGGGCCTGGTTGTGCATACTGCCCATCTGCTCGGCGGCGTGGGCCATGGGCAGGTAGGAGATCAGCCGCTCGTTCTCGTCGGCCTCGCAGATCTTGACCATGGTCGTGGCCATCCACCACAGATTGCCCTGGCTAAGCGCCACCGCCTTGGACGGGCCCGTGGTCCCGGAGGTGTAGATCAGGGTGCCGATGTCATCGGGGCCCAACTCGGCCATGCGTGCGTCCAGCACTTCGTCCGATACGGACTGGGAGGTAGCCAGGAAGCCCGACCAGGGCAGCTGTGGCAGCGAACAGTCCGCATTGCCAGGCTCGGACTTGAACATCACCACCTGACGCAGATCGGGGATGCGGTCCGCGCAAGCCTGCACGCTGGCCAGGCGGTCGTGGTTCTCCACCATCAGCACCTTGGCTTTGGAATGGTTGAGCACGTAGGCCACGTCGTCGACGGAACTGGTCCAGTAGATGCCAGCGGGCTTGGCGCCGATCGACATGGCCGCAAAGGCCGTGACGGCCCATTCGGGACGGTTGAAACTCAGGATGGCGACCGCGTCACCGCGTTGCACCCCCAGGCCGATCAGCGCCCGTGCAGCCTGACGCACCTGCTGACCGTAGTCGCGCCAGGAGGTGCCCTCCCAGCGCTCGGCGCCACGCACGAAGTAAGCCGGGCGATCTCCCAGTCGGGCAGCGGTGCGCTGCAGCGTCACCGGAGGTGGGACAAAGCCCGCCATGGGATCCATCCCGACACTCGCCTTTGCGGCTGATGCAGTTGCCTGTCGCATGGTCGGTGAGTGAGATGAAATCGAATCGGAACGGGCCACGCAGGTCTCCTATGGTTTTGTTCATTAAAATCCATGGTGACGTATACGTCAATCATCTATCCAATAGGTAAAACCCTTTGCTTGAGCCGCATTGAGGAAGCCCCAAAGAAAAAGCCCGGCCAAGGCCGGGCTTCGTGTGAGCAGGGTGGTCAGCCCTGTCGGTTCTCTTTTCAGACGGAGGCCGCATCCTCAAACGGGAGGGCCAGGTCTTTCAGGTCCTTGCGGGTCTCGACCAGAATCAACGGACCTTCGTCCAGCACCACCGTCGGCTTGCGCTCGCGTGGCACGTGAACAGGCTTGGGCTCGTTGGCAATGGCTTCTTGCACCGCGCGGATCTTGTCGGCATTCGAGTTCACCCATTCCAGGCCGGCATTGCGGGCAATGGCCTCCAGATCGGGCAGGGACAGCACAAAAGGCGCTGCCACGGCCGCAGGCGCAGCTTCCACGATGACGACTGGCTCGGCGGCTGGCGCCACGCTGGCTTCAATGGGCTGCGCAGGCGCCTCGATGCTGACGGGTGCCACAGGGGCCACCTCGACGGGGACGCTGGCCTGGGCCACCTCGGCGCTGGGCACTTCTGCGGCCACCGGCGCGGCAGGCTGCTCAGCTGCTTCGCTGCGCAGGCTGTCCACGTCGCTGTCAGCACCTTCCGCACGCGGGGCACGTTCACCGCGGTTGCGATCGCGGCCACCCCGGCGACGGCGTTCGCCTTCCGCCGGTTCACCGCCATCCTGGCGCGGCGCGGTGCTCACGCTGGTTGCGTCTTCACCTTCGACGCCCTGGGCTTCCGTGGTGCTCAGACCTTCCACTTGCGCTTGGGCTTCATCACGCTCGGCGCGACCACGGCCACCACGGCGGCGGCGGCGGCCGTTTTCGCGCTCGGCTTCGGCCGCTGCAACGGCCTCGGCGGAACCGGGTTCAGCGGTCAGCGCCAGGGCTTGTGCTTCGGCGGCGATGGCTTCGCGGTTGATGGGGGCGCGTTCACCGTTGCGTTCACCACCACGGCCACCGCGACCACGGCGGCCTTCGCGGGCACCTTCGTCCGAGCGAGGCGTCTCGTTACCGCCTTCGGCGTTCACCGGGCGGTCTTCACGCGGAGCGCGACGACCTTGACGGCCTTCACCCTTTTCGCCGCGCTCGCCGCCTTGGCGTTCACGACGGGCTTCACCGCTGCGCTCACCCCGCTCGGTGCGTTCGCCACGCTCGGCGCGCTCACCGCGACGTTGGCCATCGCGACGGCCTCGGCCCTTGCCCGCCTCCTTGGCTTCTTCGGCCGGCTTCACGGCCGGTGCGGCCACGGCAGCTTGGGGTGCTTCGGCAGGCGTGCCCATGCCGAACAGGCGCTTGACCCAGCCGAAGAAACCGCCCTTGGCTGCTTCGGGGGCGGGGGCGGCCACCGGGGCGTGAACCACGTGCGGAATGTCCACATTGGCTTCCAACACCGGCTGGTGCTGCGGCAGGGCCATCGGGGCCGGTTGGTCCGGCAACACGCCCTTGATGATGGGCTCTTGCTTGGCCTTGGCCTTTTCACGGCGGGTGATGCCCACCTCGTCGTCCGGCTCCTCGATCATCGAGTAGCTGGTCTGGATGTTTTCCAGACGCGGATCGTCGTGGCGCAGGCGCTCGAGCTTGTAGTTCGGCGTTTCGATGTGCTTGTTGGGGATCAACAGCACGGTCACGCGTTGCTTGAGCTCGATCTTGGTGATCTCGGTGCGCTTCTCGTTGAGCAGGAAGGAGGTCACTTCCACAGGCACTTGCACGTGCACAGCGGCGGTGTTGTCCTTCATGGACTCTTCCTGGATGATGCGCAGGATCTGCAGTGCCGACGACTCGGTGTCACGGATGTGGCCGGTGCCGTTGCAACGCGGGCAGGTGATGTGCGAGCCTTCTGACAGGGCGGGGCGCAGACGCTGACGCGACATCTCCAGCAGGCCGAACTTCGAGATCGAGCTGAACTGCACGCGGGCACGGTCGGTGCGCAGGGCGTCACGCAGGCGCTGCTCCACCTCGCGGCGGTGCTTGCTGTCCTCCATGTCGATGAAGTCCATGACGATCAGGCCGCCCAGGTCGCGCAGGCGCATCTGGCGGGCAATTTCGTCGGCCGCTTCCAAGTTGGTGCGGAAGGCGGTTTCCTCGATGTCGCTGCCACGGGTGGCGCGCGCCGAGTTCACGTCCACCGACACCAGCGCTTCGGTGTGGTCGATCACGATGGCGCCGCCCGAAGGCAGGTTCACCGTGCGGCTGAAAGCCGTTTCAATCTGGTGCTCGATCTGGAAGCGGGCGAACAGGGCCGCATCGTCACGGTAGCGCTTCACGCGGTTGGCCGTGTCGGGCATGACGTGCAGCATGAACTGCTTGGCCTGCTCGTAAATGTCGTCCGTGTCGATCAGGATCTCGCCGATGTCGGCGGTGAAGTAATCGCGGATGGCGCGGATGACCAGCGAGGACTCCTGATAAATCAGGTAGGCACCCTTGCCGGCGCCCGAGGCGTCGTCAATGGCGGTCCACAGCTTGAGCATGTAGTTCAGGTCCCACTGCAGCTCGGCCGGGGTGCGGCCGATGCCGGCTGTGCGGGCGATCAGGCTCATCCCCTTGGGGTATTCGAGCTGGTCCATCGCCTCCTTGAGCTCCTCGCGCTCGTCACCCTCGATGCGACGGCTCACGCCACCACCACGGGGGTTGTTGGGCATCAGCACCAGGTAACGACCGGCCAGCGAGACGAAGGTGGTCAGGGCCGCGCCCTTGTTGCCACGCTCTTCTTTCTCGACCTGGACCAGCAGCTCCTGGCCTTCCTTGATCACGTCCTGGATGCGGGCCGAACGAACCTCGACCCCGTCCTTGAAATACTGGCGCGAGATTTCCTTGAAGGGCAGGAAACCATGGCGCTCTTCGCCGTAATCGACGAAGCAGGCCTCCAGGGAGGGTTCGACGCGGGTGACGACCGCTTTGTAAATATTGCCCTTGCGTTGTTCACGCCCTTCGATTTCGGTTTCGAAGTCGAGCAGTTTTTGTCCGTCAACGATGGCCAGGCGCCGTTCTTCGGGCTGCGTGGCGTTGATCAGCATGCGCTTCATGTGTTCTCCACAATTCAAGCGAGGCCTGACCGGGATGGCGCCAGACAAACCTCGACTCACCCCTGACCCAAAGGCCAGAGGCAGCTTTCATGCACGAGCAACGAGCTTGAACCGTGAAGGAATTGCCTGGGGCTGACAGGACGCGAGAGGCGTCAGGACAGCAGGGGCGCGCGCGCCGAGACTTGGACACGGGCCTGCCGCCAACCAGGCCCATCCAGACAGGCGAGCGCGATGCGCGCTGCGGTCGGCTGGACGAGGAGGAGGGGGGCAGGGGACGCAGTCAGCTCCTTGTCGCGGTTCACCCAATGCGGCGCGCTCTCTTCCATCCAATGGAAGAAAGCCGGCACAAAGGCGAGGCGATTGAGAAGCTGAATGGACCAGGACACGTGGGCAGTCACTCGACGCAGACCCCAGCGCGACTTCGGTGACATGTCACCGCCGCATCGCTGGAATCCGGAAAACCTTGAATTGGGGTTCGATCTACGTTGGCTCTGACAACCTTGACCTTGAGGCAAAACCACACCTTGGGTGGTTTTCTCCGGCAAATCAGGGTTGTTGCATCACCATCAATTGGCGGGACACCCCGCCGGGCTTTGTCATGCAGCGCCACCAGATCAGCTCAAAAGGTAAAATGCCGTCTGGTCTTGCCTGTTGGTTGTCGCTGATACCGCACAAGCCATATCAACACACAACGAATTCACAACGTGGCCAAGTCCATTATAGGTGCGAAAAACACATCCCGACCGGCAGGGAAAACCTCCGGCAAACCATCTTCGCGTCCTGCGCGCCAAGGGGTGATGGTGCGGGTGGAAACCAAGCCGGCCGTCGTCGTCCGTGCGCCGGCGGTTGAGGTTCCGGCTGTCGTGCAACGCCTCACGATTGACGAGGGCAGCGTCGGGCAACGGCTCGACAACTTCCTCATCAAGGTGCTCAAGGGCGCGCCCAAGACCCTGGTCTACCGCATCATCCGCAGCGGCGAAGTGCGGGTCAACAAAGGCCGGGCGGCAGCCGATACACGGCTGGAGATGGGCGACGAGGTGCGCGTGCCGCCCCTGCGTTTGGCGGAAAAGAATGATGAGCGTGCCGCCGCCGTGCCGGCGCGCGAGTTTCCGGTGCTGTTTGAAGACGATGCCGTGCTGGCCGTCAACAAGCCGGCGGGGGTAGCGGTGCATGGGGGCAGCGGAGTCAGCTTCGGTGTGATCGAGCAGTTGCGACGCGCCCGGCCCGAGGCTCGGTTTCTGGAGTTGGTGCACCGCCTGGACAAGGAAACCTCTGGCATCTTGCTGGTGGCTAAGAAGCGCAGTGCACTGACCACCTTGCAGGATGTGTTCCGCAACCGACAGGTGCAAAAGACCTACGCGGCCCTGGTGATCGGCGACTGGCCAGCCTCGCGCAAGGTCATTGACGTGGCGCTGCACAAATTCCTCACACCCGAGGGCGAGCGTCGCGTCATGGCCGTCAAGGACGAAGACGAAGGCCGGCGCTCCATCAGCCTGGTGCATGTCGTGCAGCGTTATGCGCAGTTCAGCCTGCTGGACGTGACCATCAAGACCGGCCGCACCCATCAGATCCGGGTGCACCTGCAACACGAGGGGCACCCCATCGTGGGCGATGACAAATATGGTGACTTTGGCTTGAACAAGGCTCTGGGACGCGGCGGTGTCAACGAGCCGATACAGGGCATTGACCGCCGCCAGTTGCCCGAGGGGCGCTTTGCGCGCATGTTCCTGCATGCGCGTTATCTGCGCATCGATCATCCCGTCACGGGCGAGCCCCTGACTCTGGAAGCCCCGCTGCCGGCGGACTGTGCCCAGTTGCTGGCGGCACTGACGCCGCTTGACCCCGCCTCAGCGAAAGCGTGATCATGAACTTTTCCGACGATGGTGACCTGCGTCCGCGTTCCTACGACCTGATCGTGTTTGATTGGGACGGCACACTGTTCGACTCCACTGCGCTGATCGTGCGCTCAATCCAGCTGGCCTGCGAAGACATGGGCCTGCCGGTGCCGGCGCGCCATGAAGCAGCGTATGTCATCGGCCTGGGCCTGCACGACGCCCTGGCCCACGTGGCGCCCAGCTTGCCGGCCGAGCAGGTGCCCGCCATGGGGCTGCGCTACCGCCACCATTACTTCCGTCAGCAAGGTGAATTGAGCCTGTTTGATGGTACGGTCGAGCTGTTGCAGGCGCTCAAGGCCCGCCACCACTGGCTGGCGGTCGCCACGGGCAAGAGCCGTCAGGGCCTCAACGAGGCGCTCACCCACGTCGAGCTGAGGGGCATGTTCGATGGCACCCGCACAGCCGACGAAACCGCCTCCAAGCCTCATCCGTTGATGTTGCAGGAGCTGATGGCCGAATTCGGCGTCGAGCCCGAGCGCACCCTGATGATCGGCGACACCACCCACGACCTGCAACTGGCGCTCAACGCGGGCACGCACAGCGTGGCCGTCAGCTACGGCGCGCATGAGCCAGCCGCCTTCGGCGACTATCCCACTCGGTTTGTGGCCCACTCGACGGCTGATCTGCACGACTGGTTGTTGCGGCATGCCTGAGTTGTCACGCGAAGCACAATCGCTGTGTGCGTCTGCCGAGTTGCAGGAGCGCGGCGACGCGGTGATGTTCGAGGTGCTGGCAGACGGCCAGACGGTGTCGGCCTTCGCCGTGCGATTCGACACCGTGGCCGTGGCGTACCTGAACCGTTGTGCGCACTTGCCGGCTGAGATGGACTGGCAGCCTGGCCAGTTCTGGGATCTGGACAAACGTTACATCGTTTGCGCGATGCATGGCGCCCTGTACGATCCGCCCCGAGGCCTGTGCGTTCTTGGCCCGTGTCGGGGCGCGCATCTGACCGCCATTCCTCTGACCGAAAAGGATGGTCAGGTCTGTTGGTATCCTTCCGAGCGTATCCAGCCGGTTTTTTGAGCCGACTGGTGTTTGACACCCTTTTCTTGACCTTTCGGGCCCCTTCATGAGTGCTGACGACCCCCGCCAACCGGATTTGCCACAGGCGACCGAGAACGCCTTGCTGACGCAGTTTGCACGTGCCTACCTGCAGCAGCAGCGCAGCGAGCAGCGTTGGCGGTGGTTCTGGCGTGTGGTCTGGCTGTTCGTCGCAGCGTCCATCATCTGGGGCACGCTCCAGACGGTGCCTTCGGCCAAAGCGCCGGTGACCGCACACACCGCGCTGGTCGAGGTGCGTGGTGCCATCGCCAGCGATGCCGAGGCCAATGCCGACAACCTCATGGCCGCCCTGCGCAGCGCATTTGAAGATCATGGGGCCCGCGCCGTGATCTTGCGCATCAACTCGCCTGGTGGCAGCCCGGTGCAGGCCGGCCTGGTGCATGACGAAATCGTCCGCCTCAAAGCCTTGCACAAGAAAAAGATCTATGCCGTTTGCGAAGAGATGTGCGCCTCGGCCGCTTACTACATTGCTGCCTCCGCCGATCAGGTGATCGTGGACAAGGCCTCGGTGGTGGGCTCCATCGGCGTGCTCATGGACGGATTCGGTTTCACGGGGGTCATGGAAAAGGTCGGCGTCGAGCGCCGCCTGATGACCTCGGGAAGCAATAAGGGGATGCTGGACCCCTTCTCGCCGCGCGACCCGGTTCAGGAGACCTATGCGCAGGCCATGCTGGACCAGATTCACCAACAGTTCATCTCGGTCGTCAAGAGTGGGCGTGGCAAGCGTCTCAAGGACAACCCCGAGCTGTTCAGCGGTCTGTTCTGGAACGGCGAGCAGGCGGTCAGCCTGGGCTTGGCGGACAAGCTGGGCAGCCTCGATCAGATCGCCCGCGATGAGGTGAAGGCCGAAAACATCATCGATTACACGCAGAAAGAGAACCTGGCCGAACGTCTGGCCAAGCGCTTTGGCGCCGCCATCGGCGCCGGGGCTGTGCAGGCCATGCGGGAGTCGGTCAGCATCCGGTGATCTGGCCCGCCGTGCGGGCTCAGCTGTCGATGGCCTTCAGCAATCGCTCGGCCACCTCATGGGAGAGCGTCAGCAGCCGGGCCACTTCGCTCACGTCGTCGTGCAAGGGGGCTTGGGCGTGTGGGGCATCCCAGCCGTGCTGGGTGTGGCGTGCAATCTGCACGCCGAGCATCACGCTGCGCACCTGAGGGTCTTGAGCGCGGCGATCGTCCGTGCATTTGATGAGCATGTCGGGCAGTTGCCAAACGCGCATCAGTTCATGCGCCACGTTGCTCAGGGGCGTGCCCAGCACCACTTTTTGCACGGCTGCCGAGCGCAGGGTGTGATCGCCTTGCAGGCGCTGTGCGATCTCGTAGGCCAGCTTGGGTGCATGGCACCACAGCAACATCTCTGCAAAATCGTGCAGCAGGGCGGCCTGATGCACCACGGCCGCGTCCTCATCCTGACGTCGGATGGCGAAGCTCATGGCGAAATGAGCGCTGCGTCGCGCACGCGTGACCACTTTGAGCAGGCCACTGACGGCGTCGGGCTCGGTATCGAGCCAGTCAATGACCGTGGGCAGTTCGTTGAAGGCGTTGAAAAAAGGGGTGATGCCGAGCATCACGATCGCGCCGACGAGTGTTTCCGGCGGTTCGACATTGAGGCGAGTGCAGTAGCGCGAAACATGCACCAGCACCCTCAGGGTCATGAGTGGATCGCTGCTCAAGGCGTCGGCCAGCATGCTGGCGTCGACGGTGCCGCGCGTGTCTTCGACCTCGCGCAGTTGCCGCAATTCCGCCACAGTGCGGGGCAGAACCGGAATCTCGGCATCGGCAAAGGCTGTGACCCAGGCAGACACCGTAGGCAAGGGGGACTCGATCATGGCAAACCTCACGCCAACGTCATGTCCTCTTATCCGCTGTTTGGAGTGTGTTGACAAGCCGGGAACACCCCGCGCCTGCCAACTATGTCACTCGGTTCTCAGGCTGACGATCTCTCAGCCGCCCAGCAGGGCCTTCTTCAGGTCGCTGTCGACGGGCGAGTTGCCCAGCCAGATCTTCAGCAGGGCGTTGAAGAAGTCGTCGCCAGGGATGTCGCGGCCTTTCTGGGCGCCTTCCACCAGCACCCGCGTACCGGCGCCGGGCACCAGGTTCATGTGGATGGTGGTGCCCTTCTTGACCGAGCCAAAGGACTTCATCAGGTTCTGCAACTCGTCGAGGCGAGCCTGGTACTTGCTCAGCTCGGCGTCGTTGGCGTTCTTCTTGAAGCCGGCGATCATGGCCTCGGCGAACTCTTCGCCAGTCAGGTTGCGCAGCAGGACAATCTGCATGCCCTTGGCGCCGGCTTGCGAGATGAGACCGGCGGCCGACGTGTCCTTCTTGGTCACATAAAGACCGGCCGCGTAGACGTCGAAGACCATCTTGACGCGGACGCCTGCGCCGTTCAGTTGCAGGGACTGGTTGGCCACCTGGTAGGTGTCACCGAACTTGGCGCCTTTGATTTCGAGGGCCATGGCAGGCAGGGCAGCAGCCAGGGCGGTGCTCAGGATCAAGGCGCGGGCAAAGGATTTCATGGTTTCTCCGGGGAAAACGCTGGGGCAACCCCCAGCAAGGTGCATGTGACAAAGATTGTGGGCCTTTGTTGTCGCGCGTAGCCATCGGGATATCACCTCGGTTCCTGGGAATAATTGTCCGAAATTGTGTTGCGGCGTGGCGATATTGCCGCACGCTTTCCCCGGTTCTGAGGATGACATGGCGCAGAATGTCGACTCCATAGAGTTCAGGGTTTCTACTTCTGCGAGACGGATGCATGTCCTTTCTGGTTATTGACATAGGCAATACGCGCCTGAAGTGGGGCCTGTACGCGACCGCCGTGCCAGGCTCCGAGTTGTTGGCGCATGGTGCCGTGGTGCTAGAGGACATTGATTACCTCTGGGACCTGTACTGGAAGAACCTGATGCACAAGCCCACAGCCATGCTGGGGTGCGTGGTGGCGGGTGAGGCCATCAAGCGTCGCGTGGAAGAGCAGTTGGTCGAGGGCTGGGGGATTCAACCCCGCTGGGTGTCGTCCAGCAAGCAAGCCGGCGGTGTCATCAACAGCTACGAACATCCACAACGTCTGGGATCGGACCGCTGGGCGGCCATCATTGGGGCGCGTCAGCACGCGCTGCGCACCCATCCGGCCCACACGCCGCCAGTGCTGGCGGTGATGGTGGGCACCGCCGTGACCGTGGACGCCGTCGACGCGAGCGGGCGCTTTCTGGGTGGGCTGATCCTGCCCGGCTTTGGCTTGATGTACCGGGCCCTGGAGAGCGGCACGGCCGGCCTCAAGGTGCCCACCGGTGAAGTGCGGGATTTTCCGACCAACACCAGCGATGCGTTGATGAGCGGTGGCACCGATGCCATCGCAGGCGCGATCGAACGCAGCCTGCGCCGCTTGCGGGGTCACACGGGCCTGGAGCCCCTGTTGATCATGTCCGGGGGCGCTGTGTCGCGCTTGTCCCATGTGATCGAGTTGCCGGCCCTCGTGGTAGAAAACCTGATCTTCGAGGGCCTGCTGACGCTCGCGTCAACGCTCAAAGAATGAAGCGCGAGAGGTCTTCGTTGCGGGCGAGCTCGCCCAGGCGACGATCGACCTCGGCGGCATCGACCACGTGGGTCTGTCCGCTCAGGTCGGGTGCCTGAAACGACAATTCGTCGAGCAGGCGCTCCATCACCGTGGACAGGCGGCGTGCGCCGATGTTCTCGGTGCGCTCGTTGACCTCGAACGCAATCTGCGCCAGGCGTTGAATGGCCTCGGGTGTGAAGTCCAGTGTCACGCCTTCGGCAGAAAGCAGGGCCTGGTACTGCTTGATCAGGCTGGCTGTGGGCTGGGTCAGGATGGCTTCGAAGTCGCCGACCGACAGCGACGACAGCTCGACGCGGATCGGAAAACGCCCCTGCAACTCGGGGATCAGGTCGCTGGGCTTGCTCAGGTGAAAGGCGCCCGAGGCGATAAAGAGGATGTGGTCGGTCTTGACCATGCCGTACTTGGTCTTGACTGTGGTGCCCTCGACCAGTGGCAGCAGGTCCCGCTGCACGCCCTGGCGTGACACCTCGGCGCCGCTGCCTTCGGCGCGGCTGGCCACCTTGTCGATCTCGTCGATGAACACGATGCCGTTTTGCTCGGCACGCTCCAGCGCCTTGGAGCGGATGTCGTCCTCGTTGAGCAACTTGGCCGCTTCTTCCTCGATCAGTTGGGTGCGCGCCTCGGCCACCGTGACCTTGCGCGACTTGCGGGCCTGCTGTCCCATCTGCGAGAACATGCCGCGCAGCTGCTCCGCCATGTCCTCCATGCCCGCAGGGCTCATGATCTCGACAGCGGGTGTTTTGGCGTCGCTCAGCTCAATCTCGATTTCCTTGTCATCGAGCGAGCCTTCGCGCAGGCGCTTGCGCATCACCTGGCGCGCGGTGTTGTCGGCCGCTGGCGCGCTGCCCAGCTCGGTGCGCGGGGGCGGCACCAGCACGTCGAGGATGCGGTCTTCCGCAGCATCTTCCGCGCGCACACGTTGCGCCTGCATCTGGTGCGTGCGCTCTTGCTTGACAGCGCTTTCCACCAGGTCGCGGATGATGGTGTCCACGTCCTTGCCCACATAGCCCACTTCGGTGAACTTGGTGGCCTCGACCTTGATGAAGGGGGCGTCGGCCAATTTGGCCAGGCGACGGGCGATCTCGGTCTTGCCCACGCCGGTCGGGCCGATCATCAGGATGTTCTTGGGCGTGATCTCGCCACGCAACTGGTCCTCGACCTGCTGGCGGCGCCAGCGGTTGCGCAGGGCGATGGCCACGGCACGCTTGGCGTCGTGCTGGCCAATGATGTGGCGATCGAGTTCGCTGACGATTTCTCGGGGTGTCATGCTCATGGTGTGCTCAGCCCAGCGTTTCGATGGTGTGGTTCTGGTTGGTGTAGATGCACAGGTCGCCCGCGATCTCCAGCGACTTCTTGACCATGACGGCCGCATCCAGTTCGGTGTTGGCCACCAGCGCGCGTGCGGCGGCCTGTGCATAGGCGCCGCCCGACCCGATGGCGATGATGCCGTGCTCGGGCTCCAGCACATCGCCGTTACCAGTGATGATGAGAGAGGTTTCCCGGTCGGCCACGGCCAGCATCGCTTCGAGCTTGCGCAGCACGCGGTCAGTGCGCCAGTCACGGGTCAGCTCGACGGCGGCACGGGTCAGGTTGCCCTGATGCTTTTCCAGCTTGGACTCGAAACGCTCGAAGAGGGTGAACGCATCGGCCGTGGCGCCCGCAAATCCGGCCAGCACCTGGTCGCGGTAGAGGCGGCGCACCTTGCGGGCCGTGGCTTTGACGACGATGTGGCCCAAGGTGACCTGGCCATCGCCACCCATGGCGACCTGCCAGCCCGTAGGGGTCTGGCGCCGGATGCTGACGATGGTGGTGCCGTGATAGGAGTCCATGACGCAGTGTGGAGTTCAGTGAACTTCACACATGCGGTCAGGCGCGGCAAATTCAAGGTAAAGCCCGTGTAAAGGGCTTGCCGATCACACCGTCTGGAGCTTGACCTGGGCGTGTTCGTTGATGCCCATGGCGCCAAAGAACAGGGCGATCAGGCGATGCGGGTTGTTGAAGATCACGATGCGGTTTTCGCCGCGGCGTGCCAGCACCCAGTTGAGCAAGTCGCCCGCGGCGATGAAGTCGACGCGCAGCAGGTGTTGGCAGTCCACTTCCAGTGAGACGCTGGCGCCCAGTTGGCTGTCCAGCTGGGTCAGGGTGGCGCTGATGTCCCCCACCAGTTGCCCCGACAGGTGCAGCGCTGCCACCTGCACGAACTCGATTTCGTTGTGGAACTGGGACTCGACGAAGCTGGTGACCACCTTGGAGACGTGCGTCAGTGGGCGGGTTTGCGGGCTGATGCCATCGTGGCTCAGGCGCACCTTGCAGGCTGTGGGCTCCCACGATGGCGGCGACTGCTCGTAGGTCACGCAGTAGTCAATGGCCACCTCGTCGAACTGGATGGGGTTGTTGCACATCCGCAGCACATCCAGGTGCAGCATCCAGTAAGCCGGGTCCACGCTGCGGCTACCGGTGGGGGCGAGATCACCCAGCACCTGCAGCAGGTTGTCGGCCCCGATCCAGTGCAGCTCGATGGGCTCGCGTGCCCATTGGCGGATCAGTTGCCCCAGGTTGTCGGCCCCTTCGGCGCTGAGGTTCTTCACGCGCCCCCAGTCCATGACCCATGGGCGTGGCAGTTGCAAAATCTCGGTGCGCAGTTGCGCCACCGCTTCGCTGTCCATCTCTTCGGGGGCGATCCAGCCGTGGGCGGGCTCGGACGGGGCCGCAGCCAACTCTGTTGTCGCGGCTGGGGCGCTGTCCGTCGAGTCAGGTGCGCTGGCTTTGGGGGCAGCTTTTTGATGGGCCAGAAAGCGGGCTACCTTGTCAGGCAAGGAGTACCACTGGGGCGCTGAGAGGCCAAATTTCTGCGCGAACGTGATGGCCAGGTTGTCAAACGGCTGGGGCAGGTCGAGGGCGCGATAGAAATCGAACAGCGCCATCCAGGTTTCGGTGTGGTCGAAGCGGGCAGCACCCGGCTGGATCAGATCGAGCAGGCAGCGTTCGCACTGGTCGAAGTCGGCGTTGGCAAAGGCGATGACGGCCTCGTCCAGTTCGGGGTCGTGGACCATTTCGGCCACGTGGAAATCTTGCTGCGGCATGAAACCGCTCGGCGCAAGCCCCGGGGCGGCTGCGGCCGGCTTGGTTGCCGGTGCAGCGGAATGAGGGTCATTTGCCGCGGGTGCGGTCGTGGCCGAGGGCGCAGGAACCAGGTCCAGCGCCATCGCGATGTCGGTGGACAGACCGGCCGCGTGGGTCGGGCGATCGACCTCCTTGGCGCCCAGTTGGGGAAAGTCCAGAGGCAGGGATGGCACCTGAGCTGGCGGACGCGTCGCGCTGCGCGAACTGCTTGCGCCCACCATCTGTTGCTCGATCTCGTCGATCTTGGCCTTGACCGCGATGTCGGACGGCGCACCATTGGTGTGCGGGCGTGAGTCGGGGTCGAGGTTGGACGGGGTGTTGAGCGCCAGCACGGCATCGGCGCTCAAGCCTTCACGGCGGATCTTGCGCAGCATGTCGAATTCGCGCTTGCGCACGAAATCGTTGCGCCGCTTGCGCTCGATCATGGCCTTGATTTCAGACTTGGCGTACTCGCTCTCGCCTGCATCGGCCTCTTGCGATTCCAGCGAAGACCACTCTGTCGTCGGGTTGGCGACGAAGCGCACCACCTTGCGGAAAAAACCACCGGTTTCCTTGCTCATGATGCGAGTATGCCCTTCTTGCTCAAAACCGGATGCTTTCCTGAATCAGTCGCCGAACATCTTTTGCTTGAGTTCGCGACGTTGTTGCGCTTCCAGCGACAAAGTGGCGGTCGGTCGGGCCAGGAGTCGCCCCAGGCCGATGGGTTCGCCTGTCTCGTCGCAAAAACCATACTCACCCGATTCGATGCGAGAAATCGATTGGGAAATCTTCTTGAGCAGCTTGCGTTCGCGGTCGCGGGTACGCAATTCCAGCGCGTGCTCTTCTTCAATGGTGGCGCGGTCAGCCGGGTCCGGCACGATGGTTGTGTCTTCGCGCAGGTGCTCCGTGGTTTCACCGGCGTTGGACAGGAGGTCAGCCTTTTGCGCTTCCAGAATGGTGCGGAAGAACTCGAGTTGCTTGTCGCTCATGTACTCCGACTCTGGCATGGCCATCAACTCGGCTTGGGTCAGGTCACGACCAGCTTTGTTTTTCCAGGCGTTGGCGAGTTTGGGGTCAACCTTGGTAGCGTTAGTGGACATGTTCTCTGATGGACTGATGGGCGACGACGAGCGTCTTGGTGCCACGGGCGTGGCAGCGGCTTTGACCGCAGTTGTCAAGGCAGGCGAGGTGGATGTTTTTTTCACGGGACCCTCCTTCCATGCTCCTGCGTGTTCTCAGGCTGTGGCCTGAAGCCTTGGGCAGGGGGCTCTGGTGTTGCGCCTTCGCCTTGACGTTGGTTCGGTGCGCGCTTTCCGGTCAGGACGGATCCAGACGGGAAGCGCGCGGATTGTAGCCATGCTTGGGAGTAGTTTTCACCAGACTATCCCTCAAGTGTGCGCAGACGTTACGCCAAACACTGATCCAGCCCGGCCTTGAACAGGTCCTGGGGCAGTTCAATGCCGATGAACACCATCTTGCTGATCTTGGTCTCGCCCGCCGCCCATTTGGGCCCCAGGTCGCTGCCCATGAGCTGGTGCACGCCCTGGAAGACGACCTTGCGGTCCATGCCCGAGACATGCAGCACGCCCTTGTAGCGCAGCATGCGTGGGCCGTAGATTTGCACCATCGAGCCCAGGAAGTCTTCCAGCTTGGTGGCGTTGAAAGGCTTGTGGGACTTGTAGACGAAGGACTTCACGTCATCGTCATGGGCGTGGTGATGCGGGTGGTGGCAGGCTTCACCGTCGGCGTGGTCGTGGCCGCAGTCGTGGTCGTGCTGGTGACCATGGCCGTGACCGTGACCGTGACCGTGATGGCTGTGGGCATCGTCCTTGAGGAAATCGGGGTCGATGTCGAGCTTGGCGTTGAGGTTGAAGCCCTTGAGGTCGAAGACCTCGGCAATGGGCACTTCGCCAAAGTGCACGCGCTTTTGCGGGGCGCGCGGGTTCATGTGCTTGATGCGGTGGGCGAGGGCGTCGGCCTCGGCCTGGGTCACCAGGTCGGTCTTGCTGATGAAGATCTGGTCGGCAAAGCCCACCTGACGGCGCGCTTCCTGGCGCTGGTCGAGTTGCTGTTCGCCATGCTTGGCGTCCACCAGGGTCAAAATGGAGTCGAGCAGGTAGAGCTCGGCAATCTCGTCGTCCATGAAGAAGGTCTGGGCGACCGGGCCTGGGTCGGCCACGCCGGTGGTCTCGATCACGACCCGCTCGAAGTTCAGGGTGCCGGCCTTGCGCTGCTTGGCCAGATCGGCCAGCGTTTCGCGCAGGTCTTCACGGATGGTGCAGCACACACAGCCATTGTTCATTTGAACAATGTGTTCCTCGGTGTCGGCCACGAGAATTTCGTTGTCGATGTTTTCTTCACCGAATTCGTTCTCGATCACGGCGATGCGCTGGCCGTGGGCTTCGGTCAGGACGCGTTTGAGCAGCGTGGTCTTGCCGCTGCCAAGGAAACCGGTAAGGATGGTGACGGGTATCAGGCTCATGAGCGCAGTGTAGTCTTGACGCCCCAGGTGCAGGGGCAGGAATGCGGGTGGGTTTGGCGGAATTCTGCCGACCATGGGGTATTCTTGCAGCATATCAACCACGACACCCTCCCTGTGTCCGATTCCCCCCCTAGTCGCCCGCCGCGAGGCGACCGCTCCCATGGCTCTGCCCATCGGCGCAAAGATGACCATCGCAGCCTGTTTGTCCGCCTGGTGGAGTTCATCTCGCCCGGGCCTGACACCACTGCCGAACTGATTGAAACGCTGGCCGATGCCGAGCACCGCGAATTGATCGAGCCCGAATCGCGGGTGATGCTGGAAGGCGTCATTCGCATGGCCGGCATGACCGTGGCCGATGTGATGGTGCCCGTGCGCCGCATGGACATGATCGACATCGACGCGCCGTACGAGACCTTGCTCGCTCAGGTCATCGAAGACGGTCACTCCCGCTTCCCCGTGTACGAAGGGGAGCGCGACAACATCATTGGCGTGCTGATGTCCAAGGATCTGCTGAAGTTGCAGCGTGCGCCTGAGTTGAATCTGCGCACCTTGCTGCGGCCGGCGGTGTTCGTGCCCGAGTCCAAGGGGCTGAACGAGCTGCTGCGCGAGTTCCGTTCGAACCGCAGCCATCTGGCCATGGCGATTGACGAGTTCGGCATGACCTCGGGGCTGGTCACGATCGAAGACGTGCTGGAAGAGATCGTGGGTGAGATCGAAGACGAGTTCGATGAAGAGGATCGCCAGTCGAGCATCTTCACCCTGGCGGACGGCAGCCAGCGGGTGGCCGGCGATGCCTTGATCGAAGCCGTCAACGAGGTGTTTGAGACGCAGCTGCCCGAGGATGAGTTCGAAACCATTGGTGGCCTGGTGGCCCACGAATGGGGGCGCGTGCCCCGTCGTGGTGAATCGGTGGACGTAGGCGGCCTGCGCTTTGTTGTGATGCTGGCGCGTGGCGGCGCGGTGCGCTGGTTCAAGGTCACGCGGGCGCCTGAAGCGGCCCAGTCGGCCGAGGCTGGATGAGCGCCGTGGCCGGGCAGGGGGCTCGCCCCTGGCTGCACGGTTTGACCGGTGGCGCCTTGCATGCGTTGTCGCTGTCGCCCTGGGCTGCGAGCTTGGCGTCCGGTGCGCCGGTGGTGTTGCAAACCGTGGCCCTGCTGATTTTGCTGGCCGGTCTCCCGCGTCAGTCGTCGCCTCGCGGGGCGGCCGTGTTGTGCTGGGTGTATGGCACGGTCTGGCTGGTGGGGGCCACTGGCTGGATGTTTGTCAGCTTGCACCGCTACGGTGGTTTGCCGGCGTGGATGGCGGTGTTGGCGGTGGGGCTTTTGTGCGCCGCTTTGTCTTTGTACATGGCCGCCACGGGTTGGGCCTGGGCGCGCTGGCGCACCGGTGTGGCCTGGCGTGATGCGGGCCTGTTCGGGGCCGTGTGGCTGTTGGCCGAGCTGGCGCGAGCCCTGATCTTCACGGGTTTTCCGTGGGGAACGAGTGGCTATGGCCTGCTGGAGACACCGCTGCAACATCTGGCACCTTGGGTGGGTGTGTACGGCATGGGCTGGGTGTGGGCGACGCTGTGCGCATGGGCTCTGTGGGCCGTTTCCTACCCTTCCGCTCGCATGGCCAGTCGGATGGCGCGCTTCGGGCCAGTTGCGGTGGTGGCGCTGCTGCTGGTCGTCGGGGCGGGCTGGGACGGTGCCCGCTTCACCCGTGCGGTGGCGCAACCTTTGCGTGTCACGTTGTTGCAGGGCAATGTGCCGCAAGATGAAAAATTCAGCCCTGCGCGGCAGGTCGAGGTGCTGGTCTGGCACGTTCGTCAGTTGCTGGCGGCACCGGGGGATCTGGTGGTGGCGCCCGAAACCGCCATTCCCCTGCTGCCGGCGCAACTGCCCGCTGGCTTGTGGCCCCAGCTTCAGGCTGCGTTCGCACAAGAGGGACGGCATGCCCTGATTGGCGTGCCGCTGGGCGACTTCAAGGTGGGGTACACCAACTCGGTGGCAGGCCTGTCGTCTCACACGGGGCGCCTACCGGGCCAGATGTACCGCTATGACAAGCACCATCTGGTGCCGTTTGGTGAGTTCATCCCCACCGGGTTTCGCTGGTTCGTCCACCTGATGAACATTCCTTTGGGAGATTTTTCTCGCGGACCGCTGGCGGCGGCGTCTTTTGATGTGAAGGGGCAGCGCGTGGCCCCCACCATCTGCTATGAAGACTTGTTTGGCGAGGAAATTGCGGCGCGCTTCGTGCAAGCGGCGCAGGCGCCCACCATCCTGGCCAATGTGAGCAACCTGGCGTGGTTTGGCGAGTCGGTGGCCATCCATCAGCATTTGCAGATCGCCCGGCTGCGCTCGCTTGAATTCCAGGTGCCCACCATCCGCTCCACCAACACCGGCGCCACTGTCGTGATCGATCACCAGGGGCAGGTGACCGCCGGCCTGTCCCCCAACACCCGTGGCAGCTTGCAAGCCGTGGTTCAAGGCATGAGTGGTGTGACCCCCTATGCGTGGTGGGCCGGTCGTTGGGGGCTGTGGCCTTTGATTGGCTTGGGCGCGCTGTGGGTGTTTGCCACGGCGATCTGGGGCCAACGGCGATCTGACAGCGCTGGCATTTAATAGAATCGGGCTTTTGCGCTTTGTCTGCTTGCAGGGCAGGGCGCAAGGCCATACATCCATGACACCCCTGGTGACGCTGCCGCCCCTGCGGTTTGGCGCACCCAACAAGGCGACAACATGCTGACTTTCCAGCAATTGATTCTGCGTTTGCAAAGCTACTGGGATGCCCAGGGCTGCACGCTCCTGCAACCCTACGACATGGAAGTGGGCGCTGGAACGAGTCACACTGCGACCTTCTTGCGCGCCCTGGGCCCGGAGCCCTGGAAGGCCGCCTATGTGCAGCCCAGCCGTCGCCCCAAGGATGGCCGCTATGGCGAGAACCCCAACCGCCTGCAGCACTACTACCAGTTCCAGGTCGTGCTCAAGCCGGCACCGGCCAACATCCTGGAGCTGTACCTGGGCTCGCTGGAGGCCTTGGGCTTCGACCTGAAGCAAAACGACATCCGCTTTGTCGAAGACGACTGGGAGAACCCCACGCTGGGCGCCTGGGGCCTGGGTTGGGAAGTCTGGCTCAATGGCATGGAAGTGACGCAGTTCACCTACTTCCAGCAGGTGGGGGGCATCGACTGCAAGCCCATCACCGGCGAGATCACCTACGGTCTGGAGCGCCTTGCCATGTACCTGCAGGGCAAGGAAAGCGTGTACGACCTGGAGTACGCCCCTGGCGTGAAGTACGGCGACGTCTTCCACCAGAACGAGGTGGAGCAGTCCACCTACAACTTCGAGCACAGCGATGTCGAGTTCCTGCTGCCGGCCTTCAACAGCCACGAGAAGCAGGCGAAGTACCTGATGGAGCAGCAACTGGCCCTGCCGGCCTACGAGCAGGTCCTCAAGGCCGCGCACACCTTCAACCTGTTGGATGCCCGTGGCGCCATCTCGGTGACCGAGCGTGCCGCCTACATCGGCCGCATCCGCAATCTGGCCCGCGCTGTGGCGGCCAGCTACCTCGACAGCCGCGCCCGCCTGGGCTTCCCGATGGCCCCCAAGGCCTGGGCTGACGAAGTCATTGAACAACTGAACAAGAAAGCAGCCTGAGCATGAGCACCGCCAACCTCCTGGTTGAACTGTTTGTAGAAGAGCTGCCCCCCAAAGCACTCAAGAAGTTGGGCGAGTCGTTCGCCACCGTGCTGGCCGACAGCCTCAAGGCCCAGGGCCTGGCTTCGGCCGATGCCGTGGTGACGCCGTTTGCGTCCCCGCGCCGTCTGGCCGTGCATGTGACAGCGGTGGCCCCCAAGGCCGCCGATCAGGCCGTGCAGCAAAAGCTGATGCCCGTCTCCGTGGCGCTGGACGCCAACGGCCAAGCCACGCCGGCTTTGCTCAAGAAGCTGTCGTCCCTGGGGCTGGGTGCCGAGGTGGTGCCGCAACTCAAGCGTGCGCCCGATGGCAAGGCCGAGGCCTTGTTCCTGGACAGCATCAAGCCGGGTGCCGTGCTGGCCGACGGCCTGCAGAAAGCCCTGGAAGAGAGCTTGGACAAGCTGCCGATCCCCAAGGTCATGACCTACCAGTTGGAGCAAGGCGAAGGCGCTGACTTTCAGCCGGGCTGGACCAGTGTGAACTTTGTGCGTCCGGCTCATGGCCTGGTCGCGCTGCATGGCGAGCAGGAGGTGCCTTTGTCGGTGCTGGGTCTGAAGTCGGGCCGTGCCACACAAGGCCATCGCTTCGAGGCCCGCGTCAGCCCGGTCATCTTGAAGACGGCCGACACTTACGCTGACCAACTGCAGCACGAAGGCGCGGTGATCGCCAGCTTTGCTGAGCGCCGTGCCGAAATCGTGCGCCAACTGAGCCAGGCCGCCAAGCAGGCCGGTACCGATCTGCGCCCCATTGACGACGAGGCCCTGCTGGACGAGGTCACCGCCCTGGTCGAGCGGCCCAACGTGTTGACCGGCCGTTTCGAGGAGGCCTTCCTGGACGTGCCTCAGGAGTGCCTGATTCTGACGATGAAGGCCAACCAGAAGTACTTCCCGCTGCTGGATGCCTCGGGCAAGTTGACCAATCAGTTCCTGATCGTCAGTAACATCAGCCCGCAAGACCCGAGTGCGGTGATCGGCGGCAACGAGCGCGTGGTGCGCCCGCGCCTGGCCGACGCCAAGTTCTTCTTTGATCAGGATCGCAAGAAGACTCTGGAGTCCCGCGTGGCTGGCCTCAACAAGGTGGTGTACCACGGCAAACTGGGCACCCAGGGTGAGCGCGCCGAGCGCGTGCGCGCCATTGCGCACGCCATCGTCAACCAGTTGAGCCTGGGCACGCTGCCGTACACGGTCGATGTCAAGGACCACTTTGACGTGCTCGACAGCAAGGCCCAGCAGGCCGCACTGCTGGCCAAGACCGACCTGCTGACCGACATGGTCGGTGAGTTCCCCGAGCTGCAGGGCATCATGGGCGGGTATTACGCTCGCCACGAAGGCCTGCGTGACGGGGTGGCGATTGCCATCGAAGACCACTACAAGCCCCGCTTTGCGGGCGACAGCTTGCCGCGTAACCACACCGGCACGGTGGTGGCCTTGGCCGACAAGCTCGAAACCCTGGTCGGTCTGTTCGGCATCGGCCAGTTGCCCACGGGTGACAAGGACCCGTTCGCGCTGCGTCGTCATGCGCTGGGCGTGATCCGCATCCTCATCGAGAAGAACCTGCCACTGGACCTGCCGGCGTTGATCGAGGCGGTGTTGCCGCCCTTCGGCGAACTGATCAGCAATCCGGCTGAGCACCTGCTGGTGTTCGTCTCTGACCGCCTGTCTGTGTCGCTGCGCGAGCAGGGCTACAGCGCTCAGGAGGTGGATGCCGTGTTGGCGTTGCAACCTGCCCGACTGGGCGAGGTGCCGCGCCGCCTGGCGGCTGTGCGTGCGTTTGCCGCGCTGCCCGAGTCCACTGCGCTGGCGGCAGCCAACAAGCGTGTGGGCAACATCCTCAAGAAGGCGGAAGCCGCGGTCGAAGCCAAGGTCGATGCGGCTTTGCTGCAGGAAGCGGCCGAGCAGGCGCTGTACGCGGCGCTGCAAACCGTGGCGCCTCAAGCTCAGACCGCGTTCGAGCAGGGCGATTACACCGCTTCTTTGCAAGCTTTGGCGGCCCTGCGCATGCCCGTGGACGCATTCTTTGACAGCGTCATGGTCAATGCCGACGATGCGGCCCTCAAGGCCAACCGCTTGGGCTTGCTGGCCAGCTTGCATCAGGCCATGAACCAGGTCGCCGACCTGTCCAGACTGGCGGTTTGATCTGAGCGGTCGCAGCCACCATCACCCCGGAGAGGCCATGAAACTCGTCATCCTCGACCGCGACGGCACCATCAACCACGAACGGGAGGACTACATCAAGTCGCCCGAAGAATGGGTGCCTTTGCCCGGGGCACTGGAGGCCATTGCGCGTCTGAACCACGCCGGCTGGCATGTCGTCGTGGCCACCAACCAGTCCGGCATCGGTCGGGGTTTGTTTGACATGGTGGCGCTCAATGCAATGCATGCCAAGATGAACCAGTTGCTGGCGAAGGTGGGTGGGCGTGTGGAAGCGGTGTTTTTCTGCCCGCACACGCCTGAGGATCACTGCACCTGCCGCAAACCCATGCCGGGGCTGTTCCAGATGATCGGTCAGCGTTTCGGGCGCAGCCTGGATGGTGTGCCCATGGTGGGCGATCTGCCGCGGGACGTTCTGGCCGCCCAGTCCGTGGGGTGTGAGCCCCATCTGGTGCGCACCGGCCAGGCGGCCACCATGCCCGAAGCGGAATTGCAGGCCCTGCGCCAACAGGTCGCGGGCCTGACCATTCACCCCAACTTGTCGGCCTTTGCTGACTACCTCATCTTGCGGGAGCAGCGCGTTCAGGGGGAAGACAGCCCTGTGTCCACGCACACCGGAGAGATCAATTGACCTCCGTGCTCCCTGCGCAGTTGGGTTTGTGGGGGGAGGGGGTGGCCCATGAACAGGTTCAGGAGGCCGCGCCGCAGGCGCCGTTGCGTGAGCAACTGGCGGTGGCGCATTTTCGCCACCCTCAGGCAGAGCGTGAAATCGTGTTGGGCAAGGCCGTGGTCGGCTACGCCGTGCAGCGTGCCCGGCGGCGCAGCATTGGCATGGTGGTCGGGGTCGAGGGCTTGACGGTTCGCGCACCGCGTTGGGTGGCCTGGGCCGACATCGAAACCGCCTTGCGTGCCAAAGAGCGCTGGATCTGCAAGAAGCTGGGCGAGCAGCGCGAACGGGCGCATCGTCAGCAAGCGGCTCGCATTGACTGGTGCGAAGGGGCCAGCGTGCCGTTCTTGGGTGAGTCCATCGTTGTGGTGCTGGCGCCCGGGTTGCGGGCCCCCATCCTGAAAGAGGGGGTAAGCGACCAGTCTGGATTGCCCGGTGTGGCGCAGCGATCACTGCATGTGGGTCTGCCGCAGGAAGCCTCGCCCGAGCAGATCCGCGACACGGTGCTGGCGTGGATGCGTCAGCATGCGCGCGCCCATTTCAGCGCGCGCGTCCAGCACTATGCCGAGCGTTTGCAGGTGCGTGTCACCCGCATCAGCCTTTCATCGGCGCGTACCCGCTGGGGCAGCGCCAGTGCCGATGGTTCCATTCGCCTGCACTGGCGCCTCATCCATTTCAGTCCCGCCACCATCGACTACGTGGTGGCGCATGAGCTGGCCCATCTGCACGAGATGAACCACAGTCCGCGCTTCTGGGCCGTGGTGAGTTCCGTCATGCCCGATTACGAAAACGTGCGCGAGCAGTTGCGCCACGTTGTCATGCCGGACTGAGCCCGCTCACGCGGTCTCGAATCGCCAAACGCCGTCAGCGTCTTGCCAGCGGCGCAACTGGCCCAAATGCCAGAGGTGGTTGAGGTGCGCAACCGCTTCCCCCATCGCGAAGGTGGTCTGGTGCAGGTCCAGGCTGCGTCGGAACAGGATCGGCAGCATGTCGGCGGCCGTGCTTGGGCGTTCGCGGCAAGCGGTCAGCACCTCGTTCAGCCGATCGCGGTGGTGGTCCTTCAGTTGCTGGATGCGCGTGTGGATGCCGGTGAAGGGCAGGCCGTGCGAGGGCAGGGCCAAGGTGTCGGCAGGCAAGGCCGTCATGCGTTCCAGCGAGGCCAGGAACAGTCCGAGGGCATCGGCCTCGGGCTCCATGTCGGTCACGCTCACGTTGGTGGAGATGCGGGGCAGCAGCATGTCGCCCGAGATCAGCAGGCCGTCGCGCTCGTTGTACAGCGCCATGTGCTCCGGCGCATGACCGTAGCCGGCCAGGCAGTGCCAACTGCGCTCGCCGATCTGCACGCGCAGCCCGTCCATCAGGCGGCGATAGGTGTACGGCACCTCGGGCACCATCGACGCATAGTAGCCACCGCGCTCTCGGATCTTGGCCATGCCTTCCGGGTGGTTGAGACCATGGCTCACAAAATAGTCGGCCGCCCGGTCGCCACCGTAGCCGGTGGTTTCACGGCAAGCGAGGGTGGCGGCCAGATGATCGGTGGCGCTCATCCACAAACGCGCTGGCTGTGTCCCGCTGAAGTGCTCGATCAGCCACTGTGCGTTGCCCACGTGGTCCGGGTGCATATGGGTGACCAGCATGCGCGTGAGCGGCTTGCCGGCCAGCGGGCCTGCCCATAAGGTCTGCCACAGCGCACGGATGGCCTCAGTCGCCACGCCCGCGTCCACCAAGGTCCAGCTTGCCTGGCCTTCGTGGCCATCGTCCAGCGCCCACAGATTGATGTGGTTGAGCGAAAAAGGCAAAGGCATGCGCACCCAATGCAAGCCGGGCCGCAGCGTGAGGAGGCCGCCGGCGCTGGGCAGGGTGTCACCCCAGGGGTAGTCCATGGGGAGGAAATCGGTCGAAGAGGCGGCCATCACAGACGTCGGCAGGGGTGCAAAGTACAGATGTTTGATTGTGAGGGCAGTGTTTGCCAGGATGTCCGATAAATGGGTGGGGCGTGGTGCATTCCCATGCCGGCATGTCTACACTGTGGGTATGAGCCTTGACCATCTTTTTGACAGCAACCGTGCCTGGGCGCGCGATGTGGAACAACGCACGCCCGGGTTTTTCTCTCGCCTGCAGCAACAGCAGTCCCCCGCGTACCTGTGGATTGGCTGCAGTGACAGCCGCGTCCCGGCCAATGAAATTTGCGGTGTGTTGCCCGGTGAAATGTTCGTTCACCGCAACGTCGCGAACGTGGTGGCGCACTCTGACCTGAACTGCCTGTCGGTGATGCAGTTCGCCATCGACATGCTCAAGGTCAAGCACATCATGGTCGTCGGCCATTACGGCTGCGGTGGTGTGCGTGCGGCGATGGACGATCTGCGCATCGGCATCGTCGACAACTGGATCCGCCACGTCAAGGATGTGCGCAACAGCCATCTGGACTGGCTGAACACCGTGCCGGAAGGCCCCCTGCGCTACGACGCGCTGTGTGAGCTCAACGTGTTGCAGCAATGCTTCAATGTGTGCCAGACCACCATGGTGGAAGACGCCTGGGCGCGCGGCCAGGAGATCGTGGTGCACGGCTGGGTCTACGGCATTCAGAACGGGCTGATCAACGACCTGTGCATGTCGGTCAAGACCAGCGACGATGTGGTGCCGGCTTATGAAAAGGCTGTGGCGCATCTGCGCGAACGCTACGCCGCGGCCGTTGTGGCCGCCTCCGCATCACCGAAGTGAGGTGGCCGATGGACCGCAGCGCCATGTTTCCCCAGCAGCTGACCGATCCGCGGGTCTTTGAGATCGCGCGGGCCTTGCTCGATGGGTTTGATCGCCACTACAAGATCTTCAGCGAAACCAGCGCGCAGTCCAAACGACGCTTCGAGGATGCCGACTGGCATGCGCAGCAGACCGCACAACGCATCCGCATCGAGTTCTATGACCTGCGGGTCAAAGAGGCCGTGGAGCGCTTGGGGAACGATTTTGGTGCAAGCACCCTGCCCATGGAGGTCTGGCACCAGATCAAGCTGTTCTACATCGGCCTGCTCACGGGGCACCGTCAGCCCGAGTTGGCCGAAACCTTCTTCAACTCGGTGACGATCAAGATCCTTGATCGCAAGTACTACCGCAACGATTTCATCTTCGTGCGACCGGCCGTGTCCACCGAGTACATCGACGACGATGAGGCCGACGGCTACGGCACCTTCCGCGCCTACTACCCGACGCGCGACAACCTGCTGAGCATGCTCAAGCAGATCGTGTTGAATTACGAGCTGGCGGTGCCCTTTGATGACCTGGATCGTGACGTCGGGCTTGTGTACGAGTCGCTGATCGAGCAGATCGGGCACGTCCGCCTGCGCACCAACTTCCAGATCCAGGTGTTGTCGTCGCTGTTCTATCGCAACAAGGGCGCATACATCGTGGGCAAGATGGTCAATGGCTTTCGCAGCCTGCCATTTGCCATCCCCATCCTCCACAACTCCAAGAACCGCCTCTACATCGATGCGGCCCTGTTCGGTGAGGATGACCTGCTGGCCTTGTTCAGCTTTGCGCGGGCCTACTTCATGGTCCACATGCCAGTGCCCTCGGCCTACGTGCAGTTTTTACGCTCGCTGATGCCGCGCAAGCCGCGCGCCGAGTTGTACAACGCCATTGGCCTGCAAAAGCACGGCAAGAACCTGTTCTACCGCGATTTCCTTTTCCACCTGCGCCATTCCGGCGACAAGTTCCGCATCGCCCCCGGCATCAAGGGCATGGTGATGCTGGTGTTCGACCTGCCGTCCTATCCCTTCGTTTTCAAGGTGATCAAGGACTACTTCCCGCCCCAAAAAGAAATCACCCGCGAGGGCATCAAGGGCAAGTACCAGCTCGTCAAGCAGCACGACCGTGTGGGGCGCATGGCCGACTCCCTGGAATTCACCAATGTGGCCTTTCCCCTGCATCGCTTCGATGATGAGCTGATCGACGAGCTCAAGAAGTTCGCACCCAGCGTGATGGAGGTGGATGACGAGGAGCAGACGTTGGTCATCAAGCACCTCTACATCGAGCGGCGCATGATTCCGCTCAACATCTACATCCAGGAGGCCGAAGGCGAGTCGCTTGAGCATGCGGTCATTGAATACGGCAACGCCCTCAAGGACCTGGTGGCCGCCAACATCTTCCCTGGCGACATGCTGTGGAAGAACTTCGGCGTCACCCGCAACGGCAAGGTCGTGTTCTACGACTACGACGAGATCGAGTACGTCACCGACTGCAACTTCCGCAAGGTGCCCACGCCTCGCAATGAAGAAGAGGAGATGTCAGGAGAGATCTGGTACTCGGTGGGCCCGCGCGACGTGTTTCCCGAAACGTTCGGGCCGTTCTTGCTGGGCGATCCACGGGTGCGCGCCATCTTCATGCGCCACCATGCCGACCTGCTCGAACCGGAGTTCTGGCAGCAGCACCAGCAACGCATCCGCGAAGGCTATGTGCACGACGTGTTCCCTTACGACCGAGGGCGTCGATTCATTCATCGGATTCAGGATCAGCAGGCCCTCACGGAGCCTTCTGCCGAGGTGGCGCCGGTCGAAGAGCCGGTGGAGGTGCCTCCTCTGGGCGGTACCGTCCATGACCAGGGCACCTTGTCCGGCTTTCAGTCGGGCGGCACGGGCAGCGCCGACTGACACCACACCGTTGGCACGAGCGTCGTGCCAACGGGGGTGTCAGCGCCGTCTTACCAGAGTTGCCACCAGGGCTTGGCCTCGCCCTTCAGGGCATCGCCACTGAGGTAGGCACTGTCGGGGAAGCTCTGTTTGAGCACCCGCACGGCATCGTCGCGCAACTGCACCAGGCCCAGCTGGTCGTAGGCGCGCGACATGATGTAGAGCGCCTCTTCGATCGCGGGCGATTGCGGATAGTCCTTGATGGCCTGTTGCGCACGGTTGGCTGCGGCCAGATTGGCGCCACGACGCAGGTAGTAGCGTGCCACGTGCACTTCACCGGCGGCCAGCGAGTTGACCACGTGGTTCATGCGCAGGCGCGCATCTTCCGCGTACTTGGACTCGGGAAAGCGATCGACGACCTGCTTGAATGACTCATAGGCATCGCGCGAAGCCTGCTGGTCACGCTCGGACAGGTCCTGGCGTGCCAGGCGGCCAAACAGCCCCAGGTCTTCGTTGAAGTTGATCAGCCCCTGCAGGTAGTAGGCGTAGTCCATCGCCGGGCTGGTGGGGTGCAGGCGAATGAAGCGCTCCAGCTTGGCGAGCGCCTGCGCCTTTTCACCACTGCGGTAATACGCATAGGCCAAGTCCAGCTGCGCCTGCTGTGCCAGCAGCGTGCCAGAGGCGCGGGCTTCCACCTTCTCCAGCATCTTGACCGCGGTTTCGAAATTGCCGTCGGCCTGCTCTGCCTTGGCGTCTGCGTACAATTTGTCCGAGTTGATGTTCGCGTACTCGTCCTGTGGCGCGGTACCGCAAGCCGCCAGGGCGGCGCTCAAAGCCAGTGCCAGCAGCCCGGCGCGGTGGCCGGTCCAGAAGCTCGAGGATGTGTTCTTCAGCAGTTTCACGTTGAGTTTCTTGCGGATGAGTCCGCTCACAGTCACGCCATACGGCGCCACAATGCGCAGTATAGAAGCCCTGCGCCCCTAGTTTGCGCCCACCCCTGTTTTGATTGCCATATGGCCCGACCTTCCCGTTCCGCAGCCACCCCTTCCCGTTCCGCTTCCGAGCCTGAGCAGCCTGACGTCAGCCTTTCGGCGCCACTGCCAGACGATGACTGGGGCGACGACGACGCGGGCGAAGACCTGGGAGGCGTGGTGGCGGCGACGCCTCGACCTGAACCAGAGCAACGCACGCTGGAGGTGCCGCTCTCCGCACAGGGCCAGCGGCTGGACGCCTATCTGGCAGCCTGCGTGCCCGAGTACTCGCGCAGCCACCTCAAGACCTTGATCGATGCCGGATGTGTGCAGGTCAATGGGCAGCCGGCCACATCGCCGTCGCGCAAGGTGATGCTGGGGCAGGTGCTGAATGTGCTGCTCAAACCGACTGCCATGAGTCAGGCCTTCGTGCCCGAGCCCATGGACCTTGGCGTCGTGTTTGAGGACGAGCACCTCATGGTGATCCACAAGCCGGCAGGTCTGGTGGTACACCCGGCCGCCGGCAATTGGAGTGGCACCCTGATGAACGGCCTGCTGGCCCACTACGCCGCGGCCGCCGATCTCCCGCGCGCCGGCATCGTGCACCGTCTCGACAAGGACACCAGTGGGCTCATGGTGGTGGGCAAGACGCTGGTGGCTGTTACCGCGCTCAGTCGCGCCATCGCCGCACGTGAAGTCAGTCGCCAGTATTTGGCATTGGTGCAGGGTGTGGTGCCCGAGGCTTTCACGGTCGAGTCGTCGATCGGGCGCGATCCGGTCACGCGCGTGCGCATGGCCGTGGTGCCGGCAGGCAAGGCGGCTCGCACCGATGTGAAGCGCCTGTTGTGGGGCGAGTGGGCGCCCGACCAAAGCCATGTGAAAGCCGACGACCGTCGCCCTGCGCGTGCCTACAGCGGGGTCCTGTGTACCTTGCACACCGGCCGCACTCACCAGATTCGCGTGCACCTGAGCAGCCGTCGTCACCCGCTGGTCGCTGATACGCTGTATGGCGGCCTGCCGGCTCTGGGAATGACGCGCCAGGCGCTGCATGCCGCGCGGCTGTCGTTCGTGCATCCGATCACCGGCAAGCACCTGCGTTTCGAAGCCCCTTTGCCCGACGACATGGCTCACGCCTGGGCGCTGCTGGAGGCCTCTGCGCACGAGGCTGCACAAGATTCGGCATCTGGTGCATAATGCAAACCCAGATGCAGGGCAAAAAGCCCTGACACCAGTGGCTTTGAGAAAAGCGCGACTGACGGGCCAGTAACTTGAAATGTTGCCGGCCTTTGCCTCAGACGAGGCCCCGTTTAGATTGATGCCCGTGAGTGCGCCAGGTTTGGCGGTGTCCCAGGCTTGTAACGAATCCCTCTGTGCCAGCCCGTCAGCTGGTGTTTGATTTGGTTGGCGTCGCTCCAGGAGCGGGTGCCATACACCTTCACGATTGAAGAGATGGAAGTCCTCAATCCTCAGGATGCCGAGCGCGTTCTGGAAGCCGCGTTGCTGTGTGCCAGTCAGCCCATGACGGTGCGGGACATGCGTCAGCTGTTTGACAACACCGTGTCGGCCGACGCGGTGCGCAGCATGCTGGCCACCTTGACGTCCCAGTGGGAGGGGCGTGGGGTGGAGTTGCGCGAACTGGCGTCAGGCTGGCGGTTTCAAACCTGTGCCGACGTGCAGGCTCACCTGGACCGGCTTCATCCCGAAAAACCGCCCAAGTACACGCGGGCCACCTTGGAAACTCTGGCCATCATTGCCTATAAACAACCGGTCACGCGGGGTGACATCGAAGACATCCGCGGCGTGACGGTCAGCGCCAACATCATCAAGCAGCTCGAAGATCGGGGCTGGGTCGAGGTGATCGGTCATCGCGATGCGCCGGGGCGCCCGGCTTTGTTTGCTACGACCCGTCATTTTCTGGACGATCTGGGTCTGGCGTCCCTGGCGCAGTTGCCCACCCTGGAAGGCTTGCCCGTCAGCCAGGGCTTGCTGCCCGGCCTGGACGATTTGATCGCCGAGGGCCCCTCTGATGAGGCGGGTGCCAGCGTCGAGCAGGCGTCCTTCCTTGAGTCCGAACCGGACGCTGTCCCAGCGTCCCACGAAGCTGCTTCGGCAGACCTTATTGCAGATGCGCAGACCGAAGCGGTTGGCGCGTCCATGACATCTCCTGATGCGTCTGAATCGCCAGGCCCGGATGTCGCCTCTTTTCATTCCGCATCATGACCACCGAAAACGTGCCCATGCAAGATCCTCAAGAACAGACCCTGGTCACCGACGAGGTGGTCAAACCCAAACGCGTGCGTCGCACCAAGACGGCCGAGTCCGTCGAGGTGGCACAGGCCGCTGCCGTCGAGGCCAGTGAAGCTGAGCCAGCCGCCAAGCCCAAGCGCGCGCCGCGCAAGAAGATTGCCGACGTGACCTCCGATGAGGCCGTCGTTGCGGCATCGCCCGCGCCTGAGGCTGCCGAGGTGGTCGCCGAAGCTGCACCTGTGAGCAAGCCCAAGCGTGCCCCTCGCAAGAAGTCGGTTGACACGGTGATGGAGGTTGCACCTGCGGCCGACGTGCCGGCTGTCTCGCCAGACGTGGTGGCGGTTGCCGCCCCTGTGGTGGTGTCACCAGAGCGCGCAGAAGCAGACGCTGCACCGGTGGCGGCCGAGTCGCCTGAAGAACGCGGAGAAGGTGCGCCGCGTGGTGAGCGTGGTCGTCGTGATCGTGGTGATCGCCGTGGCCCTCGCGCTGACCGTCCGCCACGCGAAGAGCGTCGTCCGCAGGCGGTCGCTGGTGAGCGTGATGAGGCTGCGCCCGCGGCGCTGGAAGAAGGTGGGATGGGTTCGCGCCGTGCGGTCATTGCTGCCGAGCAGGCCACTGAGGTGTTTGCCGAACTGCTGTCGGGTGATTTCGACAAGGAGCGCGAAGAGGCTGACGAGGCCGCTGCCGAAGAAGGTGGCGTCTACAAGCGCGTGCTGTTGCCCGAGCCGGATGCGCCCAAGCTGCAAAAAGTGCTGGCCCAGGCCGGTGTGGGCTCACGCCGTGACATCGAACAGATGATCGAAGATGGCCGCATCGAGGTCAACGATCAGGTGGCCCACATCGGTCAGCGCATCTCTTTTGGTGATCGCATTAAGGTGGCCGGCCGTCCGATCAAGGTTCGCATTGCCCCGCCCGCTGCGCGCATCCTGGCTTATCACAAGCCCACTGGCGAAGTCGTCACCCACGACGATCCGCAGGGCCGCCCCACGGTGTTCCGTCGCCTGCCCCGTCTGCACAACGGCAAGTGGATGTCGGTCGGTCGCCTTGACCTGAACACCGAGGGCTTGCTGCTGTTCACCAACTCGGGTGAGCTGGCCAACCAGTTGATGCACCCGCGCTTTGGCGTGGAGCGCGAGTACGCCGTGCGCGTGCTGGGTTCCTTGGGCGAAGATGCGCGCAACAAGCTGTTGACCGGCGTCGAGATCGACGGTCAGACGGCTTCCTTCCTGTCCATTAGCAACGGTGGCGGTGAGGGCGTGAACCAGTGGTATCGCGTGGTCATCACCGAAGGCCGCAACCGCGAAGTGCGCAAGCTGTTCGACGCCGTGGGCCTGACGGTCAACCGTCTGATCCGCGTGCGCTATGGCGCCATCGTCCTGCCACGTGGGCTCAAGCGCCGCGTGTGGGTGGAGCTGGGTGAGTCCGACGTGCGTGCCGTCAAGTCCCTGGCCGGCATGGACCGCCAGCCTGAGGCTGGACAGGGTGGTCGTGGCGGCCGTGGGCCCAAGCCCGTGCCTGTCAAGGCGCGTCCGGCGCCCGTCGGCGGCCAAGGTCAAGGCCAGGGCCCCCAGGGCCGTGGTGGTCAGCCAGGGCAGGGCGGTCGTCCGCAAGGCAAGCCCTTCAATGAACCCGGCGCTTTCGGCAACAAGAACCGTCAAGAGCGTGAGCGCCAGCCTGCGCCGCGCCACGATGGGGACGACGACGAGCACTTCGCCCGCATCCCGAACCCCCTGGAACAGACCTTTGACCGTCGCTTCGTCAAGGGCTCTCAGCGCATCACGGCAGGTTTTGGTCGTCCCGATCAGAATCACGGCAAGGGAACGGGCGAGCCGCAAAAGGGTCCCCGTCAGCCCGATCCGTTGCAAACCTCGGTGGGCTACATCGGTGCTGATGCCTTCTTCGGCAAGCCCGGTGGCAGCGGTGGTGGCCGTCGTGGCGGCGGCGGCGGTGGTCGCGGTCGTCGTTGATCCTCGCGGCACCGCTGTCCCCCGCGCAAGCGAAAACATCATCTACAGACAGAGCCTGGTCATGCACGCACAGTAGAATGTGCGGTTTTGTCCAGCTCACTGAATCAGGAGAATTCCATGGCTATCGAACGTACCCTCTCGATCATCAAACCCGACGCCGTTGCCAAGAACGTCATCGGCCAAATCGTCAGCCGCTTTGAAGGCGCTGGCCTGAAGGTTGCTGCTGCCAAGCTGGTGCAACTGTCGCGCGCTGAAGCCGAACAGTTCTACGCTGTGCACGCTGCCCGTCCTTTCTTCAAGGACCTGGTTGAGTTCATGATCTCCGGCCCCGTGTTCGTGCAAGTGCTCGAAGGCGAAGGCGCGATCCTGAAGAACCGCGACCTGATGGGTGCCACCGATCCGAAGAAGGCCGAAAAGGGCACCATCCGCGCTGACTTCGCTGACAGCATCGATGCCAACGCCGTCCACGGTTCCGATGCTGCTGAAACGGCTGCCGTCGAAATCGCTTTCTTCTTCCCCGCTCTGAACGTCTACAGCCGCTAAGCTGTCGACCTCGCTGAGAGTTGAAGAAGTATGAGCGCCGTCAACCTGCTGGATTTCGACCTGGATGGGTTGACTGCGTTCTGCGAACAACTGGGTGAAAAGCGCTTTCGCGCCACCCAGTTGTTTCGCTGGATCCATCAAAAAGGTGCGACCGATTTCGATCAGATGTCGGACCTCGCCAAATCGCTGCGCAGCAAGCTCAAGGGTGTGGCCACCCTGCAAGACTTGTCGGTGATCAGTGAACACGTCTCATCCGACGGCACCATCAAGTGGCTGTTCGATGTAGGCGCAGGCAACGCCGTCGAGAGCGTCTACATCCCCGAGTCCGATCGCGGCACGCTGTGCGTGTCCTCGCAGGCCGGCTGTGCGGTGGGATGCCGCTTCTGCTCGACTGGCCATCAAGGCTTCAGCCGCAATCTCACCACCGGTGAAATCGTCGCCCAGCTCTGGCATGCCGAGCATGCGCTGCGCAAGCGTCTGGGCACCACCGAGCGTGTCATCAGCAATGTCGTGATGATGGGCATGGGTGAGCCGCTGCAGAACTACAGCGCCTTGGTGCCCGCCCTGAAGGTGATGCTGGACGACCATGGCTATGGTCTGTCGCGTCGCCGTGTGACGGTGTCGACCTCAGGCGTAGTGCCCATGATCGAGCGCCTCCAGAAAGACTGCCCAGTGGCCTTGGCTGTGTCGCTGCACGCGCCCAACGACGCGCTGCGCGACGAACTGGTGCCGCTCAACCGCAAATACCCCATTGATGAATTGCTCACGGCCTGCCAGAACTACCTGACCGCCGCGCCGCGCGATTTCATCACCTTCGAATACTGCATGCTCGATGGCGTCAATGACACCGACGAGCACGCCCGTCAGCTGATCGCCCTCGTCAAGGGCCGCATCAACTGCAAGTTCAACCTGATCCCGTTCAATCCCTTCCCGGCATCGGGTCTGCTGCGTTCGAACAACGAGCGTGTGCAGGCCTTTGCGCGCATCCTCGTCGATGCCGGCATCGTGACCACCGTGCGCAAGACCCGTGGTGACGACATTGACGCCGCTTGCGGCCAACTGGCTGGCGAGGTGCAAGACCGTACCCGTGCGGCGGCACGCATGTTGCGTCAACCGGTGGCCGTGAAGGTGGCGCTGCCCAAAGCGGGTGAGCGCAACCGCCACACGCATTGAGCGTGGGTCAGCAGCGCCTGACACCACACTACACTGGCGTTTTTGACTTGGAGATTGCCGCATGAGGACGTTTCGCTCGTTGCTGACCTGTTGCTGGATGTCAGGCTTGGTGGGAAGCACCTTGAACCTGGCCGGTTGTGGCGCCACCTTGCCTGCTGCAACGGCTGGCAGCCGTGGTGACATCGCTACCGCCTCCGACGAAAGTGAAGTCCGCAAACGTGCGCGCATTCGCATGGAACTGGCCGCCACATATTTCAGCCAGGGGCAGTTCACAACGGCCCTTGATGAGCTGAAACAGGCCGAGGCCATTGACCCGTCCTTGCCTGACACCTATGAAATGCGGGCGCTGATCTACGATGCGATGGATGACACCGCACGGACCGAGGCGAACTACCGCGTGGCCCTGGATCGCGATCCCAACAATGGCAGCGTGATGCACAACTACGGCTGGTACCTGTGCCGCAAGGGCCAGTACCCGGCGGCCGATGCCATGTTCGAGCGTGCGGCCAATTTGCCGCAAACGGTGGCCACCAGCAAGACCTTGCTGGCTCGTGGCGTTTGCCAGGTGCGCGCGGGTCTGTACCCCGAGGCGCAAAAGACCTTGGCGCGATCCTATGAGATGGACCCTACCAATCCGGCGACGGCGTTCAATCTCGCCTCCGTGCTGCATCGCCGCGGTGAACTGGAGCGTGCCCGTTTCTACATCGCTCGCGTGAACAGCCGCGACGATCAGATCACAGCCGACTCGCTGTGGCTGGCCACGCGCATCGAGCAACGTTTGGGCAACCGCGATGGGGTGCGTGAATTTGGTTCTCAGTTGCGCAGCCGCTTCCCCGCTTCGCGTGAAACCAACCTGCTGGAGTTGGGACGATTTGATGACTGACAGTGCTCCCCTCAACCTTGTGACGCCAGATGCGGGTGCTCGCCATGCCGGTGAGTTGCTGCGTCGAGCACGCGAGGCGCAGGGCCTCACCCTGGATCACCTCGCGAGCCAGATCAAGGTGTCACCACTCAAACTGGAGGCGCTGGAACAAGGGCGTTACGACAGTTTGGGTGACAGCAACTTCACACGTGCCCTCGCCATGACGGTATGTCGCACCTTGCGCATCGATGCCACCGAGATTCTGGCGGGGCTGCCGGCAGCCCGTCTGCATGCGCTGAGCCAAGGCAAGTCCCCCATCAACGCCCCCTTCCGTGATCACGGCAGTGTGCCAGCCTTGTTTGACCGAGGACATCGGCTGAACCTGAAGGCCGTGTTGGCGCCGAAATGGTTGGCGCCGCTGGGCTTGTTGGCTGCTGCGGCCGTCATCTACGCTCTTCCCGACGCCATGGAGTGGCCCTCGTGGCTGAGGCACTCCGAGACCACGGTCGAGACGCCATCGGTCATCACTGAAGACGATGCGGCGTCGCCCCCGTCGTCCATGCAGGTCGCGGCTGATCCTGCGGTGGCGTTGACGTCTGTGGAGGCCGCCAGTGCTGCAGAGGTGTCCAGTGCGGTGCCGATTGACGTGGCCAGCGCTGTGGCACCGGCCAGCTCCGTTGCCAGCGAAGCGGTGGCGCCAGCGTCGGCACTGGCTGTGCCTGCCGCCGTCATCCCTTCATCGCCGCTGGCTTCAGCGCCGGTCGTGGGCATCGCGCCGGTGCGGATCGTGTTGACCGAGAATTCGTGGATCGAAGTGGTGGACGCATCGGGTTCGAAATTGTTCTCGCGCATTGCGCGTGCCGGCGAAACCCTGGAGATCCAGGGGCAGGCCCCGTTCAGGTTGCGCATTGGCAATGCCAGCGCGGTGCAAGTCAGCTTCAAGGGCCAACCTGTGGCCCTGGCCGACATCTCGCGCAACAACACCGCACGTGTCGAGTTGAAATGACCCTGGAAAACTTCTCCCTCATTGATGTCTCCCGTCCAGCCGCCCGGCGCTCTCGCCAGGCGAAGGTGGTGTGGGGTTCGCGCGTGGTCACCATCGGGGGTGACGCACCTGTGCGCGTGCAGTCCATGACCAACACCGACACGGTCGACGTCATCGGCACGGCCATCCAGGTCAAGGAATTGGCCATCGCTGGGTCCGAGCTGGTCCGCATCACGGTCAACACGCCGGAAGCGGCGGCCGCTGTGCCCCACATCCGCGACCAGCTCGACCGCATGGGCATTGACGTGCCCCTGGTCGGCGACTTCCACTACAACGGCCACCGCCTCCTTACCGAGGTGCCGGCCTGTGCCGAGGCCCTGTCCAAGTACCGCATCAACCCCGGCAACGTGGGCAAAGGCGAGAAGGGCGACAAGCAGTTTGCCCAGATGATCGACGTGGCCCTGCGCCACGACAAGCCCGTGCGCATCGGCGTCAACTGGGGCAGCCTCGACCAGGAACTGCTTGCGTCCATGATGGACGAGAACGCCCGCAGCGCCCAGCCTTGGGACGCCCAGCAGGTCATGTACCAGGCGCTGATCAGCTCGGCCCTGCAGTCGGCCCAGGCCGCACAGGAGTTGGGCATGAAGCCCGAGCAGATCATCCTGTCGTGCAAGGTCAGCGGGGTGCAGGACCTCATCAGCGTCTACCGTGGCCTGGCGGCGCGTTGCGACTACCCCCTGCACCTGGGGCTGACCGAAGCCGGCATGGGCACCAAGGGCACCGTGGCCTCAGCCACTGCCTTGTCCATCCTGTTGCAAGAAGGCATTGGCGACACGATCCGGGTGTCGCTCACGCCGCAACCCGGTGAAGCTCGCACCCAAGAGGTCGTGGTCGCCCTCGAAATTTTGCAGGCCCTGGGGCTGCGCACCTTCGTGCCCAGCGTCACTGCCTGCCCCGGTTGCGGCCGCACCACCAGCACCACCTTCCAGGAACTGGCCAAACAGATCGACGACTTCCTGCGCGCGCAGATGCCCGTCTGGCGCAGCCAGTACCCCGGCGTCGAGAACCTAAAGGTGGCGGTGATGGGTTGCATCGTCAACGGCCCTGGCGAGAGCAAGCATGCCGACATCGGCATCAGCCTGCCCGGCACCGGTGAAGCCCCGGCCGCTCCGGTGTTCATCGACGGCGAAAAGGCGCTCACCCTGCGCGGCGAGCGCATTGCCGAAGAGTTCCAGCAACTCGTCCAGAACTACATCGATCGCCGCTTTGGCGGGGCCGCACAGGCCTGATCCCTTTCAAGAAAACAAGAAACTGACGCTCTCATGGCAGAAAAGCTGACCGCCATCAAAGGCATGAACGACATCCTGCCGCCGGAATCGGCGCGCTGGGAATGGCTCGAAGACAAAGTGCGACAACTGATGCGCCGCTACGGCTATCTGAACATGCGCACGCCCATCGTCGAGCCGACGGCTCTGTTCGTGCGCGGCCTGGGCGAAGTCACCGACATCGTCGAGAAGGAGATGTACTCCTTTGAAGACAGCCTCAATGGTGACAAGCTGACCTTGCGCCCCGAAGGCACGGCCGGCTCGGTGCGCGCCATCAACGAGCACAACTTCCTGTACGAAGGCGGCAAGCGCCTGTACTACATCGGCCCGATGTTCCGTCACGAGCGTCCGCAGAAAGGGCGCTACCGTCAGTTTCACCAGGTGGGTGCCGAGGTGCTGGGTTTTGCGGGTCCTGACGTGGATGCAGAGCTCATCCTGATGACCGCCGCCTTGTGGCGTGACCTGGGCCTGACCATCGGTCAGGACGTGAACCTGCAGATCAACAGCTTGGGTCAGCCTGATGAGCGTAAGGCCCACCGCGCGGCGCTCATCACCTATCTCGAAGCCAACGCCGACCAGTTGGACGAGGAGGCGCGTCGCCGCCTGCACAGCAACCCGCTGCGCATCCTGGACACCAAGAACCCGGCCATGCAGGCCCTGGTTGAAGCCGCGCCCAAGCTGATCGACTTCCTGGGCGAGGAGTCGCTGACCCACTTTGGCGCCGTGAAATTTGCGCTGGAGGCCGCCGGCGTGCCCTACCAGGTCAACACCCGATTGGTGCGGGGTATGGACTACTACAACCTCACCGTGTTTGAGTGGGTGACCGACAAGCTCGGTGCGCAGGGCACGGTGTGTGGCGGCGGGCGTTACGACGGCCTGATCGAACAATTGGGCGGCAAGCCTGCCCCGGCCGTGGGCTGGGGATTGGGCATGGAGCGTTTGCTCTTGCTCCTGCAGGAAATCGGCGTTGAGGCACCCTCGACCGCCCCTGACGCCTTTGCCATGATCTTCGCTGGCACGTCGGTGCCCCTGGTGTTGGCCACACTGGAAACCTTGCGGGCTCAGGGTGTGCGCGTGCAACTCAACCCGGCCGGCAAAGACGGCCCAGCCAGCCCCAAGTCACAATTTAAAAAGGCCGATGCCAGTGGGGCGCGCTTTGCCCTGGTGTTCGGTCCGGATGAAGTTGCACAGGGTCTGGTGTCCGTCAAGCCTTTGCGTGACGGTGGCGAGCAGACCTCGCTCAAACTCGCCGAGGCAGCAGACTGGGCGCACACGCTCCTGACGTCGGCGACGGCTTCCTGACCGTCATAATCGACGGATTCCACCTACTACCTCTTACTTCGGCAGACATGGCGACCTACGACAACGAACAGCAGGAACAGCTGGATCAGTTCAAGCACTTCTGGAAGCAGTACGGCAACCTGATCACCTGGGTGCTGGTGCTCGTTCTGGGCGCCTATGCCGCCTGGACCGGTTACCAATACTGGCAACAAAAGCGTGGCTTGGCTGCGGCAGGCCTGTATGAAGAGATGGACCGCGCGGTGACGGGCGGCCAGGCCGACAAGGCCGCCCAGGCTTTCGCTGACCTCAAGAAGGACTATGCGGGCACCACATTTGCCGCGCAAGGGGCCTTGCTGGCCGCCAAGGTGGCGATCGAGCAGCAAAAGCCCGACGAGGCCAAGCTGGCCCTGCAGTGGGCGGTGGACGATGGCAAGAACCCGGATCTGGTGGCCATTGCGCGCCTGCGCTTGTCCGGTGTGCAAATGGATGCCAAAGCCTATGACGATGCCCTCAAGACCCTGTCAGCGACCGTGCCGGCCGAGTTTGCGCCGCTGGTCGATGACCGACGCGGTGACATCCTGTCAGCCCAGGGTAAGAAGGACGAGGCCGTCAAGGCGTACCGTGCGGCCTGGGATGCCATGCCTGCGGACGTCGAGTACCGTCGCTTCATTGAAGGCAAACTGACCGCACTGGGTCAGCCTCCGGTGTCTGCTGCCGCACCAGCGAGTTCTGCTGCGGCCTCATCGGCTCCGTGATCCCTCACCCAAGAGTGACCTCATGAAATTTTCTCGTCTCACCCCAGTGTCCTTGTCGCAGCGCGCCACGCGCCTGCTTGGCGGCGCACTGAGCGCCCTGGCTGTGGCCACGCTCGCAGCCTGTGGCTCCAGCAAGCCGTCGCCTGCTCCGCTGGAGTCTTTGAAGCCCGAAGCCAGCCTCACCACGGTGTGGACGCAGCGCGTGGGTTCGGTCAGCGGGGCGCTGACCCTGGTCAGCAGTCAAGGCGTGATCACCACGGCGAGCAGCGATGGCGAGATTGCAGCGTTTGATGCGGCCACCGGCGCGCTGCGCTGGCGCGCCCAGGCCAAAGGTGATTTGTCTGCCGCGGTCGGCAGCGATGGGCGCCATGCGGCCGTCGTGACCACCGACAACGAGCTGCAAGTGTTCGACCAAGGCAAGTGGGTATGGACCGAACGCCTCCCTGGTCGCGTCATCACGGCACCACTGGTGGCGGGTGAGCGTGTCTTCGTGCAGGCGGTCGACCGCAGCGTGCGTGGCTACGACGCCCTTGATGGCCGCTGGCTGTGGCAATACCAGCGCCCGGGCGGCGAGCCCCTGGCCCTGGCCACCTCGGGTGCCTTGGGCGCCTTCCGCGACACCTTGTTGGTGGGGCAAGGCTCACGCCTGGTCGGACTGGACCCCCTCAAGGGCACCGTCCGCTTTGACGTCAACGTCGGTACACCGCGCGGCACCAACGAAGTCGAGCGTCTGGCCGACCTCGTCGGCCCACTGGCCCGTGCCGACGACGAAGTGTGCGTGCGCGCGTTCCAGTTGTCCGTGGCTTGCCTGGAGCTGAACCGAGGCAGTCTGCGCTGGACTCGTCCGCAGTCGGGCTCGCAAGCCGTGGCCGCCAACGAGCGCCTGGTCGTGGGTGCCGACGGCGCCGACCGCTTGACCGCCTGGAAGGCCGAGAGCGGCGACGTCCTGTGGCGCGCTGACCGCTTCACGCACCGCGGCCTGAGTGCGCCCGCCATCATTGGCGAGCGCGTGGCGGTGGTTGATGCGCAGGGCTACCTGCACCTGCTGTCGGTCACCGATGGCCGCACGCTGGCCCGCGTCGAACTCGACAGCGCGGCCGCGGCCGCCCCACTGGCCTCCAATCAGCTCTTGTACGTGGCCACACGCAAGGGCACCCTGTACGCTTTGCGTGCCAATTGATTTTTTGTTGACTGAGAACCCATGAAACCTGTCATTGCGCTGGTCGGACGACCCAACGTCGGCAAATCGACGTTGTTCAATCGCCTGACCAAGAGCCGCGATGCCATCGTGGCCGACTTCGCTGGCCTGACCCGCGACCGTCACTATGGTGAAGGCCGCATGGGCTCGCACGAGTTCATCGTCATTGACACCGGTGGCTTCGAGCCCGACTGCGTGTCTGGCATCTTCAAGGAAATGGCCAAGCAGACCCGCCAGGCCGTGGCCGAGGCCGATGCCGTCATCTTCGTGGTCGATGCCCGCAACGGCCTGTCCGCCCAGGACCATGACATTGCCCGCTACCTGCGCACCACCAACAAAAAGGTGCTGCTGGCCGCCAACAAGTCCGAAGGCATGAAAGAGGGCGTGCAGCTTGCCGAGTTCTATGAGCTGGGCATGGGCGAACCCATCCCCGTCTCCTCGGCGCACGGCCAGGGCATCCGCAGCCTGTTGGACGAAGCGCTGGCCGACTTCATCGAAGAAGATGAAGACGAAGAGGTGTACGACGATCCGGATCGTCCCATTCGCCTGGCCGTCGCCGGACGTCCCAATGTGGGCAAGTCCACCCTGATCAACACCTGGCTGGGTGAAGAGCGCCTGGTGGCCTTCGACATGCCAGGCACCACCCGCGATGCCATCAGCGTGCCATTCGAGCGCGAAGGGCAGAAGTTCGAGCTCATCGACACGGCCGGCCTGCGTCGCAAGGGCAAGGTTTTTGAAGCCATCGAGAAGTTCTCGGTGGTCAAGACCCTGCAAGCCATCTCCGATGCCAATGTGGTGCTGCTGCTGATAGATGCCACCCAGGGCGTCACCGAGCAGGATGCCCACATCGCCGGCTTCGTGCTCGAAGCTGGCCGTGCGGTGGTCATCGCTGTCAACAAGTGGGACGCAGTGGACAGCTATCAGCGCGAATTGCTGATGCGCTCCATCGAGCACCGTCTGTCCTTCCTGAAGTTCGCGCCGGTGCTGCACATCTCGGCCATCAAGCGCCAGGGTCTGGGTCCGCTGTGGAAGTCGATTGCTGCCGCCTGGAAATCTGCCGCCTGCAAGATGCCCACCCCGGTGCTCACGCGCCTGCTGCAGGAGGCCGTGCAGTTCCAGCAGCCCAAGAAGGCTGGCGCCTTCCGTCCCAAGTTGCGCTACGCCCACCAGGGCGGGCAAAACCCGCCGGTCATCGTGGTCCACGGCAACTCGCTGGAGCACGTCACCGACGCCTACAAGCGCTTCCTCGAAGGGCGATTCCGCGAGCACTTCAAGCTCACCGGTACCCCTTTGCGCATTGAAATGAAATCATCCTCGAACCCCTTCATCGGGGAGTGAGGCGCTTGCCCCTGGCTCAGACCAGACGCCGCGTCAACCCAAGAGATCGGGGGGACTGTGTTAAGGTCTGATCTCCAACCATCTTTCAACACGGAACATATCGTGAGCAACAAAGGCCAACTCCTGCAAGACCCTTTCCTGAACCTGCTGCGTCGTGAACACGTGCCAGTCTCCATTTACCTGGTCAACGGCATCAAGCTGCAAGGTCACATCGAGTCTTTCGATCAGTACGTGGTCTTGCTGCGCAACACCGTCACGCAGATGGTCTACAAGCACGCCATCTCGACGGTCGTGCCCGGTCGCGCCGTGAACTTCCACGCCGCCGACACACCTGAGGCCTGATCCGTTCCGCAACGGTTCTCAGACTCTTTCACCCTGCCTAGCCCAGTCCTGACGCCTTGACACCTTCTTCGTCTGCAACGAACCCGTCCAATGACCCGCGGGTTGTGCTGGTGGGGGTCGATTTCGGCCCCGGTTCATCCTTTGATCCCACCCTTGACGAATTGGCCTTGCTGGCCGAATCGGCTGGTGATCAGCCTGTTGCCAAGGTCACGGCCAAGCGTCGTGCGCCCGATGCTGCCTTGTTTGTGGGGTCGGGTAAAGCCGACGAAATCAAAGAGCTTGTCCAGCTGTACCAGGCCCATGGCGTCCTCTTTGACCAGGCCTTGTCGCCGGCGCAGCAGCGCAATCTGGAGCGGCACCTGGGCGTCGAGGTGCTGGACCGCACCGGCCTGATCCTCGAAATCTTCGGCGCGCGTGCACGCAGCCACGAAGGCAAGTTGCAAGTTGAACTGGCCCGGCTGCAGTACCTGTCGACGCGTCTGGTGCGTCGTTGGTCTCACTTGGAGCGGCAGCGGGGTGGGGTGGGGCACCGGGGCGGCCCGGGCGAAACGCAGATCGAGCTCGATCGCCGAATGATCGAGCAGAAGATCAAGTCGCTCAAGCTGCAACTGGCCAAGGTCCAACGCCAACGCAACACCCAGCGGCGCTCACGCGAGCGCACTGACACCTTTCGGATCTCGCTGGTCGGCTACACCAACGCGGGCAAATCAACGCTGTTCAATGCGTTGACCAAGGCTGGCACCTACGCGGCCAACCAGCTGTTTGCCACGCTGGACACCACCACGCGGCAGATGTTTCTGGCCCAGGCGCAGCGCAGTGTGACGCTGTCCGACACGGTCGGTTTCATCCGCGACCTGCCGCACAGTTTGGTCGAGTCGTTCAAGGCCACCTTGCAGGAAGCGGCCGAGGCCGACGTCCTGCTCCATGTGGTCGATGCGTCAAGCCCAGTGGTGCTCGAGCAGATCGACGAGGTGTTGCGCGTGCTTGACAGCATCGGTGCCGGTCAGTTGCCCCAGGTGCTGGTCTTCAACAAGTGCGACTGCCTGCCCGAGCATCAGCAGCCGCTCCATCAGCGTGACGTCTACGAGTTGCCTTCCGGGCGTCGTTGTCACCGGGTGTTTGTCAGCGCGCTCAAGGGCCAAGGCCTGGATGTGTTGCGCGAGGTGCTGGCCGATGCCGCATTGCATGGTCTGGAGGGGGGACTTGAGGCGCCGTCCCAACGTGATCCCCGTTTCGACATGCACAATGCAACCCATGAGCCGGTGCCCGATGGGGCACCTCCAGAAATTCCTACTGACCGATCATGAACATGCCATCTCAGGATGAGGGCCACCGCCCCGCACCACACCGTCACGGAGTGATGAATGCCGTGTCCCTGGCAGCCAGTCTGCTTGTGGGGGCCGCACGCCGCGTGACCTGGTTGACCGCCAATGCTGCCAAGCAAGCCATTCCAGGCCTTGCCGGTGGTCAGGCCAGCTACAACGGCCGCCAGGATGGTCCACCTGATCTGGACGAACTCTGGCGCGACTTCAACCGCAAGCTCAGCGGCGTCTTCACTGGCAACAAAGGTGAGGGCAACGGCGGCAAGGGTGGCGGGTTCACGCCCGACCCCAAGGGCGCCGGCATCGGTGCGGGTCTCATCGTCGGCCTGATTGCACTGGTGTGGGCGGGCAGCGGTTTCTTCATCGTGCAAGAAGGACAGCAAGCGGTTGTGATGTCCTTTGGTCGCTTCAGCCACACCGTGGACGCCGGTTTCCAGTGGCGCGGTCCTTATCCCTTCCAGTCGCACGAAATCGTCAACCTCACGCAACTGCGCTCCATTGACGTGGGCAGCAGCTCGGTGCTGCAGTCCACGGCCCTGCGTGACTCGTCCATGCTGACGCGTGACGAAAACATTGTCGACATCCGCTTCACGGTGCAGTATCGACTGGCCGATGCGCGCGACTATCTGTTCGAAAATCGCAGCTCGGACGAAGCCGTGCAGCAGGCCGCAGAGTCGGCTGTGCGGGAAATCGTCGGCAACAGCACCATGGACTCGGTGCTCTACGAGCAGCGTGACGCCATCGCAACCGAGTTGGTCAAGTCCATCCAGGCTCAGCTCAACAAGTTGAAGGCGGGCGTCACGGTGGTCAACGTCAACGTACAGAGCGTCCAGGCACCCGAGCAGGTGCAGGCGGCCTTTGATGATGCCTTCAAGGCCGGCGCTGACCGCGAGCGCCTGAAGAACGAGGGCCAGGCCTACGCCAACGATGTCATCCCCAAGGCACAAGGTACCGCCGCACGCCTGCGTGAAGAGGCTGCCGGTTATGCCGCACGGGTTGTTGCGCAAGCCGAAGGTGATGCCGAACGATTCAAATCCGTTCTGACGGAGTACAAGAAGGCGCCCGGCGTGACCCGCGATCGCCTCTACACCGACTCCATGGCGCAAATCTACAGCAACGTCACCAAGGTGATGGTGGACAGCCGCCAAGGCTCCAACCTGCTGTATCTCCCGCTGGACAAGATCATGCAGATGTCGGGGACCAACGGTGGCGCTGCGCCGGCACCTGCTGCGGCCGCATCCGAACCCGTGGTCACACCCAACCCTGCCGCGGCATCTGCAGATGCCCGCTCGCGTGATGGCTTGCGCAGTCGCGATCGCGACGTGCGCTGAGTGCACCCCACAGGACAGGCAAGGAGTCTGACATGAACCGTATTGGCACCATCCTGGTCGGCGTATTGCTGGCCCTCATCCTCGCGGCCTCCACGCTGTTTGTGGTCGATCAGCGGCAATTTGCCGTGGTCTACGCACTGGGCGAAATCAAGGAGGTCATCAGCGAACCGGGCCTCAAGGCCAAGATGCCCGCTCCCTTGCAGAACGTCGTGTTCCTGGATCGTCGCATCCAGACCCTCGACAGCACCGAGTCTCGTCCCATCTTCACGGCCGAAAAGAAGAGCCTGGTGATCGACTGGCTGGTCAAGTGGCGCATCACCGAACCCCGCCAGTTCATCCGCAACAACGGCGTGGACATCCGCAATGCTGAAAACCGTCTGACGCCCATCGTGCAGGCCGCCTTGAACGAAGAGGTGACCAAGCGCACCGTCGGCGCTATGCTGTCGGCCGAGCGAGAAAAGGTCATGCAAGGCGTGATCCGCCGCCTGGCCGACGACGCTAAGTCTTTCGGCATCGAGATCGTCGACGTGCGCATCAAGCGTGTGGACTTTGTGGCCAACATCACCGAATCGGTCTATCGCCGCATGGAGTCCGAGCGCAAGCGCGTGGCCAATGAACTGCGTTCGACCGGTGGCGCCGACGGTGAAAAAATCCGCGCCGACGCCGATCGTCAACGCGAAATCATCGTGGCCGAAGCCTACCGTGACGCGCAGAAGATCAAGGGTGAGGGTGACGCCAAGGCGTCTGCACTGTATGCCGAGGCCTTTGGCAAAGATCCGCAGTTTGCCCAGTTCTACCGCAGCTTGGAAGCCTACCGCGCCAGCTTCCGCAGCAAGTCGGACGTGATGGTGATCGATCAGAACAACGAGTTCTTCAAGACCATGCGCAGCGGTGGTGCCGGCGCGGCGCGCTGACAGGTGCGTGCTGAATGCTGGACGCACTCTGGATCGCACTGGCCTTGCTGCTCGTTCTGGAGGGCCTGATGCCCGCCATCCATCCCCAAGGATGGCGGCGCATGTTCACCCAGTTGCTACAGCTGAACGATCAGCAGATCCGCCAGGTCGGATTGGTGAGCATGGTGCTCGGACTGGTGTTGTTGTGGGTGCTTCAGGCGCTTGCCTGAGCCGTCCGTGACGGAGATGATGAACTTGGGCTGTCCAAGTTTCATCAGACACCGGTAGAATCTCGTTTTTAACCCCCACACGTTTTCTTATGTCGTCTGCTTGGCTGTTGCCAGAGCACATCGCTGACGTTTTGCCTGCGCAGGCGCGTCGCGTGGAAGAGTTGCGTCGGGTCTGGCTCGATGCGGCTCGTTGCTACGGGTATGAACTCGTGATGCCTCCCATGCTGGAGCACCTGGAGTCCCTGCTGTCCGGAACCGGTCATGCCTTGGGCCTCAAGACCTTCAAGCTGGTGGATCAACTCAGCGGTCGAACCCTGGGCTTGCGTGCGGACACCACGCCCCAGGTGGCGCGCATTGACGCGCATCTGTTGAACCGCGACAGCGTGACCCGTCTGTGCTACTGCGGTCCGGTGCTGCACACCCGTCCTGAAGGTCCTCATGCGACGCGTGAGCAGCTGCAACTGGGCGCCGAGATCTACGGCCACGCTGGACTGGAGGCCGATCTGGAGGCCGCAGAGCTGGCGCTTGAAGGGCTGAGCGTATCCGGCCTTCAGGGACTGGTCGTCGACTTCGCCGATGTGCGCCTGGTCCAAGGCGTTCTGGCTGGACTGGGCGTCCACAACCTGGAGCCTGCGCTGCACGAAGCGCTGGTCGAGGCGCTGACCAACAAGGATGTGGCGACCTTGCGTGAGCTGGCCGGGCAAGGCGCCTTGCGTCAAGCACCGGACGCCGCCAAGGTGCTAGTCAGCCTGACCACCTTGTTCGGTGGGGCCGAAGTGCTGGAGCGCGCACGTGCGGTGCTGCCTGCCCATGAACTGATTCATCAGGCCTTGGCAGATCTGGCCTGGCTGGGCGAGCATCTGCAGACGTCGCAGCCCGGTGTCAGCATCGGCTTTGACCTGTCTGATTTCAGCGGTTACGCCTACTACAGCGGCATCCGTTTTGCGGTGTACGGCGCGGGCCATGCCAATGCTCTGGTGCGTGGCGGGCGTTATGACGAGGTCGGTGCCGTGTTTGGTCGTCGTCGTCCGGCAGCCGGTTTCAGCCTGGATCTGAAAATCCTCGCCGACCTGCTGTCCAGCCATCAAGAACAGGCGGCCCACGCGGCCGTCCGCGCCCCCTGGGGCAGCGATCCTGCATTGCGGCAGGCCATCCGCGAACTGAGAGGGCAGGGCCACACCGTGGTGTGTGTGCTGCCCGGACATGAACACGACGTCCAGGAATTTGATTGCGATCGCGAACTCGCGCTCGTCGATGGACGCTGGTCGGTGCGCGCGCTCTGAAGCGCGCCCGATCCATTTTTTGCGAAACAGGATTCCGCCATGCAAAGCACTTCCGCGTCGGCTCGCCCCGGCAACGCATCTGCCCGCAACGTTGTTGTCGTCGGCACCCAATGGGGTGACGAAGGCAAAGGCAAAGTTGTGGACTGGCTGACCGACCACGCGGCCGCTGTAGTCCGCTTCCAGGGCGGTCACAATGCCGGTCACACCTTGGTGATCAACGGCAAGAAAACGGCCTTGCAGCTCATCCCTTCGGGCATCATGCGCGAGGGCGTGGCCTGCTACATCGGCAACGGTGTCGTGGTCGATCCGACCCACCTGCTGTCCGAGATCGAGCGCCTGGAGGCCGCAGGCCTGAATGTGCGCTCGCGCCTGTTCATCAGTGAATCTTGCCCGATGATCCTGCCTTTCCACGTGGCCGTGGACAAGGCGCGCGAGGCCCTGCGCGAAACCAGTGGTGGCGGCAAGATCGGCACGACCGGCAAGGGCATTGGCCCAGCTTATGAAGACAAGGTGGCACGTCGCGCCTTGCGCCTGCAGGACCTCAAGCACCCCGAGCGTTTTGCGGCCAAGCTCAAGGAGTTGCTGGAGTTGCACAACTTCTCGCTCAAGGGGTACCTGAAGGGCGAAGAACTCGCCTTCCAACCCATCTACGACGAGGCCATGAAGGCCGCCGAACAGATTCTGCCGATGTTGGCCGACGTTGGTGTGCGCATCCATGCCCATACGCTGGAAGGCGGCAGCGTGCTGTTCGAAGGCGCGCAGGGCACCTTGCTCGACGTTGACCACGGCACCTATCCTTACGTGACCTCCAGCAATTGCGTGGCCGGCAACGCCTCGGCAGGTTCGGGTGTTGGCCCTGACAAGCTGCACTACATCCTGGGCATCACCAAGGCCTACACCACCCGTGTCGGCAGCGGCCCATTCCCCACCGAACTCGACTGGGAGACGCCCGGCACGGTGGGCTGCCACCTGGCCACGGTCGGGCAGGAGCGTGGCACGGTCACGGGCCGCGCTCGCCGCTGTGGCTGGCTGGACGCCGCCGCGCTCAAGCGTTCGGTGCTGATCAACGGCATCACGGGCATCTGCTTGACCAAGCTCGACGTGCTTGACGGCCTCGACGAGATCAAGGTGTGCACCGGTTACATGCTGCGTGGTGAACGCGTGGACATCTTGCCGCTGGATGCCGATGACATCATCGCCTGCGAGCCCATCTACGAAAGCTTCCCCGGCTGGGAAGGCACGACCTTCGGCATCACCGAGTGGGACAAGCTGCCCGCCAATGCACGCGCCTATCTGCAGCGTGTGGAGGCCTTCATCGGCGCCCCGATCGACATGGTGTCCACCGGCCCGGATCGCGATCACACCATTTTGCTGCGCCACCCCTACAAGGGTTGAGGCGCAGACTGCCACGATTCACTCCGCTATCCGCCAAAGGAATCCCCATGCTCACCGACGACGGCAAACACCTGTATGTCTCCTGGGAGGAGTACCACCAACTGATCGAGCGTCTGGCCTTGAAGGTGCACGCATCGGGTTGGGAGTTTGATCAGATCCTGTGCCTGGCCCGCGGCGGTCTGCGCCCTGGCGACATGATCTCGCGCATCTTCAATGTACCGCTGGGCATCATGTCCACGAGTTCCTACCGTGACGATGGCGGCACCTTGCAGGGCCGCTTGGACATGGCCAAGTACATCACCATGCCCAAAGGGGAGCTGGCCGGACGGGTTCTGCTGGTCGATGATCTGGCCGATTCTGGGGTGACCTTGCGGGCTGTGGTGGACCGCTTGCGTGCCATGCCGGCGATCAGTGAACTGCGCTCGGCCGTCATTTGGGTGAAGGGTGTGTCCAGTTACACGCCGGACTACCATGTGGAGTCGCTCCCAACGAGCCCCTGGATTCACCAGCCGTTTGAGGAGTACGACACCCTGCGTCCGGAGGCGCTGCTCAAGCGCTACAAGGTCTGAGTGCGCCAGCGTCGGTCCACGGTGGGGGGAGACCTCACAGTCAAGCAGCCTTCGGGCTGCTTTTTTTGTGCCTGGCACGGTATGACGGGAAAAGAAAGGCGGCGGCCCTCTGATGAGGCCTGCGCCGTTGAAGGCGGTGTAGCCTGCGACTGCGTGTGCGCAGGTCGATCAGGCAAAGAAAAAGCCGCTTGATCGAAGATCAAGCGGCTTTTCAATTGGTGCCCAGGAGAGGACTCGAACCTCCACGGAGTTACCCGCTAGTACCTGAAACTAGTGCGTCTACCAATTCCGCCACCTGGGCAGGTACTTTTTTGACTTGACTTCGTTGCCGTCGCCGTGTCGAGAACGTAAATATAGCATTGTTTTTGGACCTTTGTCCAATTTCGGTCTGAATCGACGCGATGTCAACTTTGTGCAACAAGGGTGTCAATCGCAATGACTGTGCTGCGCGGGTGGGGCATGGTGTACTCTGCAAGCGTGTACAGCATGTTGCATTTGCCCCTCGCTCGCCGCTCTTCGCATGATGTGAAGGAGATGGTGCATCGACGCATGCTCACGTTGGGCTTGACGCTCGAAATGCGGTTGCGGGCAAAGGGTTGCACATTGACCGTAATCTGCAGCGGGGATCGCCGCCCCAGTGTGTTGCACGGCGGCATCAGGCTGATCAAGCAAAGAAAAAGCCGCCTGATCGAAGATCAAGCGGCTTTTCAATTGGTGCCCAGGAGAGGACTCGAACCTCCACGGAGTTACCCGCTAGTACCTGAAACTAGTGCGTCTACCAATTCCGCCACCTGGGCAGGTACTTTTTACGCTTCAGGCGCTGCAACCAAATTTGTTGTTGCGTCATCAGCGAAGAATTGAATTCTAGCATCAAAATAAGACCCATGACAACATCTGCACCACAAATTTTGAGCCTCATGAGCGAAATCGTTGGCACGGTACAAGGTCACCGTGACGGCCATGGTTTCGTCCAGGCCGATGACGGGGACGCCAGCGTCTTCTTGCCTCCCCAGGAGATGCGGGCAGTCATGCACCGCGATCGCGTGAAAGTGCGTGTGGTCCGTTTTGACCGTCGCGGTCGGCCCGAGGGGTTAGTGCTGGAGATCATCGAGCGTCGCAAGACCCCCATCATTGGGCGTCTGTTGCACGAAGGGGGCGCCTGGTTGGTCGCGCCCGAAGACCGGCGCTTCGGTCAGGACATCCTGATCTCGCCCAAGGCCACAGCAAATGCAGAGCCGGGGCAGGTGGTGGCGGTCGAGTTGACCGAGGCGCCATCCTTGCTGTCCAAGCCGGTCGGGCGTGTCGTGGAGGTGCTGGGTGGCATCGACGACCCGGGAATGGAGATCGAGATCGCCGTGCGCAAGTACGAGGTGCCCCACCGTTTCAGCGAAGCCACGCTGGCGCAAGCCGCCAAACTGCCCGAAAAAGTGCGAGCCACGGACAAGAAGCAGCGCATTGACCTGACGGATGTGTCCCTGGTGACCATCGACGGTGAGGATGCGCGCGACTTCGACGACGCGGTGTATTGCGAGCCGGCCACCATAGGGCGCGCCAAGGCCCCCAACGGCTGGCGTCTGATTGTGGCCATCGCAGACGTGAGTCACTACGTCAAGCCCGGTGAGCCGTTGGACCTGGATGCCTACGAGCGCGCCACGTCGGTGTACTTTCCACGTCGCGTCATTCCCATGCTGCCGGAGAAGCTTTCCAACGGCCTGTGTTCGCTCAATCCGGAGGTCGAGCGCCTGTCGATGGTGTGTGACATGCTGGTCACGGCGGAAGGGGAGGTGCACGCGTACCAGTTTTTCCCGGCGGTGATCCGCTCTCACGCCCGCTTGACCTACACCGAGGTGGCGACGATTTTGGGCAACACCCGTGGACCGGAAGCGTTGCGGCGACCTGAGCTGGTGCCGCACCTGTTGCATCTCCACGAGGTGTATCGGGCGCTGCTGAAGTCACGCTCCGGCCGTGGTGCGGTTGACTTCGACACCACCGAAACCCAGATCGTCTGCGACGACAACGGGCGTATTGCCAAGATCGTGCCGCGTGTGCGCACCGATGCGCACCGTTTGATTGAAGAGTGCATGCTGGCGGCCAATGTGTGCTCGGCTGACTTCATCACGCGCGCCAAGCACCCGTCCTTGTTCCGCGTCCATGAGGGGCCGACGCCTGAGAAGCGTCAGTTGCTGAAGAACTATCTGAAAGCGCTGGGTCTGGGCTTGTCTCTGGGCGAGGAGCCGCAGCCGGGTGATTACCAGGCGATTGCGCAGGCGGTGAAAGACCGGCCTGACGTCACGCAGATCCACACCATGATGCTGCGATCCATGCAGCAGGCCATCTACACACCAACCAACAGTGGGCACTTCGGCTTGGCTTACGAGGCCTACACCCACTTCACCAGCCCCATTCGCCGCTATCCAGATTTGCTGGTGCACCGCGTGATCAAGGCCTTGCTGGGTCGGGGGCGCTACGACTTGAAGTTGCCGGCCGTGCAGCATCAGGTCGGCAACGTGAAACGCAAGCCGGGTGGCGCTCGGGGTGCGCTCAGCAAGGGCCTGCCAGCGGCGCCAACCAAGGCGGCGGCGCGTCTCAAATTGCCCCCGGCCGAGGCGGCCGCGTGGGAGACGGTCGGCATCCATTGCAGCGCGAACGAGCGTCGTGCCGACGAGGCGTCTCGCGACGTCGAGGCCTGGCTCAAGTGCATGTTCATGCGTGAGCGTCTGGGTGAAGAGTACGGTGGCACGGTGAGCGCCGTGACCAGTTTCGGTCTGTTCGTGCAACTGGATGGGCTGTATGTCGAGGGCCTCATCCACATCACCGAGCTGGGTGGCGAGTACTACCGGTTTGATGAGACACGCCAGGAACTCCGCGGTGAACGCACGGGCGCCCGGTATGCCATCGGCTCTCGCGTGCGTGTGCAGGTCAGCCGGGTGGATCTGGACACCCGCAAGATCGATTTCCGGCTCGTGCGTGAGGCAGGCGAGGAGCGGTCCGCCCCGGCGTCCGGGCGAAAGCGGAATCGGGGCTCGGACAAGGATTGGGTTGAGCCTGGTGCGGCGCAGGAGGCGCTGGCCGAGGTGCGACAGGCCGACCTCGAGGTGAAGCGTGCAGCCAAGGTTGCGCGGGGCGGCGGCAAGGGCCGCGCGCGGGTGTCGGTGGCCGCCACGGTGTCAGGCAAGACCGGCAAAGCCAGCGCGAGCAAGGGTTCACGCGGCAAGCGCTGAGGCGGTCTGGATTGGTTGCTGATTTCGTGCTAGAATGCCAGAGTTTGCCCGAATCCCCGGGTAGATTTTGATAATCACGAAATCGGCAATCCAAGGTGTTGCAGCAAGCTCGGAAGGGCGGGTTGTGATCGCTGTCGATTTCCAGATCCAACCTCTGGAGCAATTCATGTCCGTATCCATGCGCGAAATGCTGGAAGCCGGTGTCCACTTCGGTCACCAAACCCGCTTCTGGAACCCCAAGATGGCCCCGTACATCTTCGGTCATCGCAACAAGATTCACATCATCAACCTCGAGAAGACGCAACCCGCCTTCGAAGAGGCTCTGAAGTTCATCAAGCAGCTGTCGGCTCGCCGCGGCACCGTGATGATGGTCGGCACCAAGCGTCAATCGCGTGACACCATCGCTCTGGAAGCCGAACGCGCTGGCGTGCCTTTCGTCAACCAGCGTTGGTTGGGCGGCATGCTGACCAACTTCAAGACCGTCAAGGGTTCCTTGAAGAAGCTGAAGGACATGCAGGCTGTGGTCGAAACCGGCCTGGACAACCTGAAGAAGAAGGAAGGCCTGCTGTTCCAGCGTGACCTGGCCAAGCTGGAAAAGGACATCGGCGGCATCCAGGACATGGCTGTGTTGCCTGACGCCATCTTCGTGATCGACGTCGGCTATCACAAGATTGCCATCGCTGAAGCCAAGAAGCTGGGCATTCCCGTCATCGGCGTGGTTGACACCAACCACTCGCCTGAAGGCATCGACTACGTCATTCCCGGTAACGACGACTCCTCCAAGGCTGTGGCGCTGTACGCCAAGGCCGTGGCTGACGCCATCCTGGAAGGCAAGGCCAACGCCGTGAACGAAGTCGTGGCTGCTGCCGCAACTGGCGACGACGAGTTCGTGGAAGTCAACGAAGCCGTTTAAGGCTCCTTGATTTCACAAGAAGGGGCTGACAATCAGCCCCTTTTTTTAACAAAATTTTTTGTGTGGCGGCGATCTCGTCGCACCCCAACCCAACGGAGAAAGCTCATGGCTGCAATCACCGCTAGCATGGTCGCCGAACTGCGCGCCAAGACCGATGCCCCCATGATGGAGTGCAAGAAGGCTCTGACCGAGGCCGATGGCGACTTCGCCAAGGCGGAAGAGATTCTGCGCGTCAAGCTGGGCAGCAAGGCGTCCAAGGCCGCTTCGCGCGTGACCGCTGAAGGCGTGGTGTCCGCTTACGTCGACGGCTCGACCGGCGCCTTGGTGGAAATCAACTGCGAAACCGACTTCGTGTCGAAGAACGATTCCTTCCTGGCTTTCGGCAAGTCTGTGGCCGAACTGATCGCCAAGAACAACCCTGCCGACGTGGCAGCCATTGGCGAGCTGCCGCTGTCGCAAGACGGTTTCGGTCCGACCGTGGAAGAAGTTCGCAAGGGCCTGATCGGCAAGATCGGCGAGAACATGGCCATCCGCCGCTTCAAGCGTTACGCTGACGGTGGCAAGCTGGCTGCTTACCTGCACGGCGCCCGCATCGGTGTGGTCGTGGAGTTCGAAGGTGACGACGTCGCTGCCAAGGACGTTGCCATGCACGTGGCCGCCATGAAGCCCGTGTCGCTGTCGTCGGCTGACGTGCCGGCTGCGCTGATCGAAACCGAACGCAGCGTGGCCACCGCCAAGGCTGCGGAGGCCGGCAAGCCTGCTGACATTGCTGCCAAGATGATCGAAGGCGCTGTCCAGAAGTACCTGAAGGAAGTCTCCCTGTTCAACCAGGTCTTCGTGAAGGCCGCTGACGGCAAGCAGACCGTCGAGCAGTACCTGAAGTCGACCAACACGACGGTCAAGTCGTTCACCATGTTCGTGGTGGGTGAAGGCATCGAGAAGAAGCAGGACGACTTCGCAGCCGAAGTGGCGGCCACCATGGCCGCAGCCAAGGGTCAGTAACCCGAAGCAAAACAAGGGGGCTTCTGGCCCCCTTGTGCTATGTGCCCCGTACACGAATGGGCACAGCAAGTTGCCGGAGAAGGGAACCTTCGTGCCGGCAACCATTCAAAAAGCCTGACAAGGCTGGCGATGACTGAAACTTGCGATAACCTTCAGTCTCGCTTCTCCAGTGATCATCAAGGACCTCTGCATGGCCGCCTACAAGCGCATCCTCTTGAAACTTTCCGGTGAAGCCCTGATGGGCGATGATGCCTATGGCATCAACCGGTCGACCATTGTGCGCATGGTCAAGGAGATCCAGGAGGTCACCGCCTTGGGCGTGCAGGTGGCGGTGGTCATCGGTGGCGGCAACATTTTCCGTGGCGTCGCTGGCGGGTCGGTCGGCATGGACCGTGCCACCGCTGACTACATGGGCATGTTGGCCACAGTGATGAATTCCCTTGCTTTGGCTGACACCATGCGCCAAGAGGGCATGACCGCTCGCGTGATGTCAGCGATCAGCATTGATCAGGTGGTGGAGCCGTACGTGCGTCCCAAGGCCTTGCAGTACCTTGAGGAGGGCAAGGTGGTGGTGTTTGCAGCGGGCACGGGCAATCCTTTCTTCACCACCGACACCGCCGCGGCATTGCGCGGTGCTGAAATCGGCGCCGAGGTCATGCTCAAGGCCACCAAGGTGGATGGCGTTTACACAGCCGATCCCAAAAAGGATCCCTCGGCCACGCGTTACGCCAGCATCACGTTCGATGAGGCCTTGATCAAGAACCTCCAGGTGCTCGATGCGACCGCCTTTGCGCTGTGTCGTGATCAGAACCTGCCCTTGAAGGTGTTTTCGATTTTCAAGCCCGGCGCGCTCAAGCGCGTTGTGTTGGGGGAGGACGAAGGGACACTGGTTCACGTTTGATCCGGTCCTTCTTTCCCCGTTTTCCTATCGTCAGTTGGCCCCAGGCCTTCGTACGGAGCTTCCCATGAGCATCGCAGAGATCAAAAAGAACGCTGAGCAGAAAATGCTCAAGTCCATTGAGGCTTTCAAAGTCGAATTGTCCAAAATTCGCACCGGCCGTGCCCACCCCGGCATCCTGGATCAGGTGCAGGTGGAGTACTACGGCTCGCTGGTGCCCATCAGCCAAGTGGCCAACGTGACGCTGCAAGATGCGCGCACGATCAGTGTTCAGCCTTGGGAAAAGGGCATGGGCGCCAAGATTGAAAAGGCCATTCGCGAATCGGATCTGGGGCTGAATCCTGCGTCTCAGGGCGACCTGATTCGCGTCCCGATGCCAGCGCTGACGGAAGAGCGCCGCAAGGAGCTCACCAAGGTGGTGAAGGCCACGGGTGAAGACACGAAGATTGCCGTGCGCAACCTGCGTCGTGATGCCAATGAGCATGCCAAGCGCTTGCTCAAGGACAAGGAAATCACGGAAGACGATGACCGTCGTTCGCAAGACGAAATTCAGAAGCTGACCGACAAGACCATTGTCGAAATCGACAAGCTGGTTCAGGCCAAGGAAGCCGAAGTGCTGGCCGTTTGAGGCTGCGCGCTTTGCCATAATGGCGACCATGTCCGAGGCGGCCTGACCGCCTCGTTCTGTTTGCGAACATGCGGGCTGCCCTGGCGGCCCGCTCTCACTTTCCCGGATCAATCATTGATGGCTCCTCTCTCTTCAGCCGCCACCACGCCACGTCATGTGGCCATCGTGATGGACGGCAATGGTCGCTGGGCGCGCAAGCGCTTCATGCCCCGGATATTGGGTCACAAAGCAGGCGTGGATGCGCTGGTCGATGTGATCCGTTCGGCTTCCACCCGTGGGGTCGAGTATCTGACGGTGTTTGCCTTCTCTTCCGAGAACTGGAAGCGACCTGAGGAAGAGGTGTCTGGCCTGATGGGCTTGTTGCTGGTGGCCTTGTCCAAGCATTTGGGCAAGTTGAAGGCTGAAGGGGTGCGATTCCGCGTTGCAGGTGATCTCACCACGGTGTCGGAGAGTGTGCGATCGGCTCTGCTGGAGGCTCAGGCTGCGTCGGTTGACAACACCAAGCTGGTGTTGACGGTGGCGTTCAACTACGGTGGGCGTTGGGACATCGTGCAGGCCTGTCAGCGGGCGATGGCGGCCGGCGTGGCGCCAGAGGCACTTGATGAGGCGACCTTGTCAGATTTCATGACGATGAGTTACGCACCGGATCCGGACCTGGTGATCCGCACTGGCGGTGAAGTGCGCTTGTCGAACTTCCTGTTGTGGCAGAGCGCTTACTCGGAGCTGTATTTCACCGATTGCCTGTGGCCTGACTTTGATGGGGCGGAACTCGACCGTGCCATCGAGAGCTATGCCGATCGAGAGCGTCGGTTTGGTGATGTGGGGGCCTCGGGTGAGGGCGAGGGTGCGGTCGGCGGCCTGGATGATGTGCTGGCGGCACCGGAGGAGAACTGAACATGCTCAAGCAACGCGTCATCACCGCCTTGATTTTGGCGGCCGTTCTGCTGGCCTGCCTCGCCAGCGATGCGGCTTGGCCGTTCTCTGCGCTCACCCTGGTGTTCATCTCGGCGGCCGGTTGGGAGTGGTCCCGTCTGAATGAGGCGCCCGGGATGCGAGCCTGGCTCACGGGAGCGGCTGTGGCAGGGGGGTGCGTGTACGCGGCACAGGTCGTGGGTTTGCCCGTCTGGGCCGTTGCTGCCGTCGGCGATGGACTCAATGTGCATCCGCATGTGCACGGCTGGGGCATGCCTCTGGCTGGCTTTCATGTGGCCAGCAGCGTGTGGGTATTTGCCTGCGCGGTGTGGGTGTTGGGGGGCGCGGCGGTGCTGCGTTACGGCAGCGGCCATTGGCACCGGGTTCCGGAGTTCTGGCGTCGTCTCCTGGGCTTGATGCTGTTGGTCACGGCGTGGCTGGCCCTGGTCGAGAGCAAAGCGCAGGGTTTGAATTTCCTCTTGTCGGTGATGTGTCTGGTCTGGGCTGCCGACATTGGCGCGTACTTTGGTGGCAAAGCGTTTGGTCGTCGCAAACTGGCGCCCAGCATCAGTCCAGGCAAGAGCTGGGAAGGGGTCTGGAGCGGCATGGTGGCAGTGTGTGTGCTGGCTGCGCTGTGGATCTGGGTTGACGGCAACCTCGGTGTGGACTCGCCCAGCCTGTACAGCCGTTTGTGGATGGGCTTGGGCCCCGTCGGGATGTTGGTGGCACTGGCCTTTCTGGTTGCCATGAGTGTGGTTGGCGATTTGTTCGAGTCGCTCGTCAAGCGCCAGGCCGGCGTGAAGGACAGCAGCCAGTTGTTGCCTGGGCATGGCGGTGTGCTGGACCGCATCGATGCCCTCTTGCCCACTTTGCCCTTGACCTTGGCTGTGCTGACTTTGTGCCATGCTTGATTCTCAGTTGTCCTCCCGTCGCCAGCGCGTCTGCATCCTGGGTGCGACCGGTTCCATCGGTACCAACACGCTGGATGTGCTGTCGCGCCATCTGGAGCAGTTCGAGGTCTGGGCGCTGACCGGTGCCTCTCGCGTCGATGAGCTGATGGCGCAGTGCCGTCTGTGGCAGCCTCGCTACGCGGTGATGCCCGATGAGGCCGCGGCAGCGCGCTTGCGTTCGCAGGTCGTTGATGCGGGTTTGCGCACCGAGGTGCTCAGCGGCGCACAGGCCTTGATCGATGTGGCGTCTCACCCGGATGTCGACGTGGTGATGGGGGCCATCGTCGGCGCTGCGGGCTTGCCACCTTGTCTGGCTGCGGCGCGAGCTGGCAAGCGTCTATTGCTGGCCAACAAGGAGGCGCTGGTCGTCGGCGGTGCCTTGTTCATGCGTGCGGTGGAAGAGGGCGGCGCGACGCTGTTGCCCATCGACAGTGAACATTCGGCCATTTTCCAGTGTCTGCCGGAGGAGCCCTCTGCTTGGGCCGCACGCATTGATCACATTGTGTTGACCGCTTCGGGAGGCCCTTTCCGCCAGCGTGATCCCTCGACCTTTGGTGACATCACGCCGGAGCAGGCTTGCGCGCATCCCAATTGGGTCATGGGGCGCAAGATTTCGGTCGACTCGGCGACGATGATGAACAAGGCGCTGGAGGTTATCGAGGCCCGCTGGTTGTTCAATCTGGCGCCGGAGCAGATCCGTGTGGTGCTGCATCCGCAAAGCATCATCCATTCGATGGTGGTGTGCCGCGACCGATCGGTGCTGGCGCAACTGGGGACACCCGACATGCGGGTACCGATTGCCTACGGCCTGTCGTGGCCGCAGCGCATCGAGTCTGGGGCCGATCTGCTGGACTTCACGCACCTGAATGCCCTCACGTTCGAAGAGGCCGATGCGCGCCGCTATCCTGGTCTGCAACTGGCCTGGGAGACACTCAACGGCGAGGCCGGCAGCACCTGTGTGCTCAACGCCGCCAACGAGATCGCGGTTGAGGCATTTTTGGCCCGTCGCATCCGTTTTGATCAAATTCATCAGGTCAACGTTCAGTCACTGTCGGACTGCCGGATTGATCACTCGGCCGCCGACACGGTGGACGGCTTGCTGGACCTCGACGCGCAGGCGCGCCGTGTGGCAGGGTCGGTCGTGGCGGGGTTGGCGGTTTGATGCGGGCTCGCTGCAAGTCGACACGCCGCAGTGACGCAGGAGGATGACGATGTTGATGACGGTGCTTTCCTTTCTGGTGACGATTGGCGTGCTGGTGGTCATCCACGAGTACGGCCACTACCGGGCTGCGGTGGCCTGCAACGTCAAGGTGCTGCGGTTTTCCGTGGGTTTCGGCCAGGTGTTGTGGCGTCGCCAGCGTGGTGAAACCGAGTTCGTGATCTCGGCGCTGCCTCTGGGGGGCTACGTCAAAATGCTCGATGAGCGCGAAGGCCCGGTGGATGCGGCCGAGCAGCACCGCGCTTTCAACCGCAAGCCTTTGCGCCACCGTGCTTTTGTCGTGGCAGCGGGGCCTCTGGCCAACCTGTTGTTGGCTGTGCTCCTGTATGCCGGCGTGAACTGGGCTGGTGTGCAGGAGTTGCGCCCCTGGTTGGCGCAACCTCGTGCCGGCACCTTGGCGGCCGAAGCTGGCTTGCAGTCGCGCGACGAGGTGGTGAGCCTGGAAGTGCTGAGCGGAGATGCGGCGGATGGTGAGGCGCACCAGCATGCGGTGCGCTCCATGACTGATTTGCAATGGCTGTTCATTCAGTCTGCGCTGGCAGGGCAGGATGTGCGCCTGAGGGTCGAATCACGGGCACAGGCGTCGGCGCCTGCCACGGGAAGTCGCAATGTGGTGCTGCACCTAAGCCGTATCCCAGCCTCTGAGGTCGATGGGCGCTTGCTGGAGCGTGTCGGCTTGAGCGGCCCGTACGCCGAGCCCCTGATTGCCGAGGTGCTGCCGGGTGGCCCTGCGCAGAAGGCAGGCCTGCGCGCTGGTGACCGTGTCCTGCAGGTCAACGGTGTGCCACCTGCCGATGCCGGCCAACTGCGGCAGATGATCCGCGACAGCCAGGCTGGTGGTGAGGCCCGAGCACTGTCGCTGCTGATCGAACGAGCAGGCCAGCCCCAGTCCCTGAAACTGTTGCCGGTGATGACCGAGGTGAAAGGCCAGCGTGTGCCTCGCATTGAGGCAGCGCTGGGCAGCATGCCGGCCACGGTCGAGGTCAGCTACGGTCTGCTGGAGGGCTTGACCAAAGCCGCCAGCAAGACCTGGGATGTGTCCGTGATGAGCCTGAGCATGCTCGGCAAGATGCTGATTGGCGAGGCTTCGCTGCAAAACCTCAGTGGTCCGCTGACCATTGCCGACTATGCGGGCCGTTCCGCGCAAATGGGTTGGGTTTACTACGTCGGCTTCCTGGCTTTGGTCAGTGTGAGCCTGGGGGTGCTTAACTTGCTGCCTCTGCCCGTCCTCGATGGCGGACACCTCATGTATTATCTTTTCGAAGGCGTCACGGGCCGGCCAGTTTCCGAAATCTGGCTGGAACGTTTGCAGCGGGGTGGCGTGGCCATCATGCTCGCGATGATGTCATTGGCCCTCTACAACGACTTGGCGCGTCTCTTTGGCGCGCACTGAGTTTTCCTGCATGCAAAGCCCTTTCATGACTGCTGTGCGGTTCAAACCGACCCTGCTCGCTGCCTTGCTGGCGACATCCCTGTTTCATTCCGCTTGGGCGGTTGAGCCTTTTGTGCTGAAGGACATTCGTGTCGAGGGCCTGCAGCGTGCTGACGCTGGCACGGTGTTCGCCTCATTGCCTTTCCGTGTCGGCGACACCTACACCGACGACAAGGGCTCCGCTGGTTTGCGCGCCTTGTTTGCCACCGGCCTGTTCAAGGACGTGCGACTCCAGATCGACGGCAACGTGGTGGTCGTTGTGGTGGAGGAGCGTCCGGTGATTTCGCGTGTCGAGTTTGTCGGCACCAAGGAATTTGACAAGGACGTGCTGGTCAAGGCGCTCAAGGACATCGGCATTGGCGAAGGCCAGCCTTTTGACCGCGCCTTGGCCGACCGTGCCGAGCAGGAACTCAAGCGCCAGTACCTCACCCGCAGTCTGTATGGTGTGGAGGTGGTCTCCACCATCACGCCGACCGAGCGCAATCGTGTCAACGTGACCTTCACGGTCACCGAGGGCGAGGTCACCAAGATCAAGAGCATCCGCATCACGGGCAGTCAGGCTTTCTCGGAAAGCACCCTGATTTCGCAGATGGACCTGACCAAGGGCGGCTGGCTGACCTGGTACACCAAGTCCGACCAGTACGCCCGGGCCAAGCTGAACGCTGACCTGGAAAAGATCAAGGCCTATTACCTGAACCGAGGTTACCTCGAGTTCAAGATCGAGTCGGCTCAGGTGATCATTTCGCCCGACAAGCAGGACATTTCGATCGCGATCAGCGTGAACGAAGGCCCTCGTTATGTGGTGACCGGCGTGCGCCTGGAAGGCGAGTACCTGGGCAAGGAAGCCGAGTTCCGCAAGCTGGTGACCATTGAGCCCGGTGAGGCCTATCAGGCCGACGTGGTGGCGGCGACCACCAAGGCCTTCACCGATCGCTTCGCGGCCTTTGGTTATGCTTTTGCCCGTGTGGAGTTCCGTCCTGAGTTGGATCGAGCCAAGGGGCAGGCCGTGGCCGTGCTGGTGGCCCAGCCTCAGCGCCGCGTGTATGTGCGTCGTGTCAACGTGGCGGGCAACTCTCGTACCCGTGACGAAGTGATCCGCCGCGAGTTCCGCCAGTTCGAGGCGGCCTGGTACGACGGCCAGAAGATCAAACTCTCGCGTGACCGGGTGGACCGTCTGGGCTACTTCAAGGCCGTGGACATTGAGACCGTGGAAGTGCCGGGTACCGCCGACCAGGTGGACCTGACCATCTCGGTCGAAGAGAAGCCGACGGGTAACTTGATGCTGGGTGCCGGTTTCTCCAGCGCCGAAAAGTTCACCCTGACGGCTTCGGTCAAGCAGGACAACGTGTTCGGCACCGGGAACTACCTGGGCATTGACCTGAACACCAGCAAGTACAACCGCACGATCGTGGTCAGCACCGTGGATCCGTACTTCACCGACGATGGTGTGTCTCGGTCTTATGACCTGTACTACCGCACGTCGCGTCCGTTGAGCACCCAAGGTGGGGACTACAAGATTGTGACCCCCGGCGGCGCCGTGCGTTTCGGCGTGCCGTTCACCGAGTACGACACCGTGTTCTTCGGGGCCGGCGTGGAGCAGACGTCGATCAAGGGTGACACCGGGCTGCCGGTCAGTTATCGTCTTTACCGGGACACCTTTGGCGAAGCCAGTGTGTCGGTTCCTTTGACGGTGGGTTGGTCCCGTGATGCGCGTGACAGCCTGATTGCACCGACGCGCGGTCGCTATCAGCGCCTGAATCTGGAGGTAGGCGTGGCCGGTGACACCCGCTATCTGCGCGGTGACTACCAGTTCCAGCAGTTCATTCCGCTGTCGAATCGATTTACCTTGGGCCTGAACTCAGAGCTGGGTTACGGCAAGGGACTGTCTGGCAAGCCATATCCTGTTTTCAAGAACTTCTACGGTGGCGGCTTGGGCACGGTGCGGGGCTTTGAGCAAAACTCTCTGGGCCCGTTGGACATCGAAGGCTCCTACGTGGGGGGCAATCGCCGCGTCAACGTCAATGCCGAGCTGTATGTGCCATTCCCTGGCGCCGGCAACGACCGCACGTTGCGCTTGTTCGGTTACATGGACGCGGGCAACGTCTGGGGTGAGAAGGAGTCCATGAGTTTCAGCGACGTGCGCGCCTCGGTGGGGGTGGGCATCAGCTGGGTCTCTCCGGTGGGGCCGCTCAAACTGAGTTACGGCAAACCCTTCCGCTTCCAGGACCAAGATAAAATCCAGCGTCTTCAGTTCCAGATTGGTACGGCATTCTGACCATGACTTCGCAACTCAAAAAACTGCTGGTGGGCAGCTTGCTGTGTGGCTCGGCTCTGCTCGCGCACGGCCAAGAGCTCAAGATTGGCTATGTCAATCTCGACCGGGTGCTGCGTGATGCATCGTCGGCCAAGGCGGCACAGGCCAAGCTGGAAAGCGAGTTCACTCGGCGCGAAAAGGACCTGACCGACACGGCGACACGCCTCAAGAGCGCGACCGACCGTTTCGAAAAGGACGCGCCCACTCTGGGTGAGTCCGAGCGCAGCCGTCGCCAGCGTGATCTGGTTGAGCAGGATCGGGAGCTGCAGCGCAAGCGCCGCGAGTTCCAGGAAGACCTGAACCAGCGCAAGAACGAAGAGCTGGCCGCCGTGCTGGACCGTGCTCAGCGTGTGGTCAAGCAAATCTTCGATCAGGAAAAATATGACCTGATCCTGCAGGAAGCGGTGTTCTTCAGCCCCCGCGTGGACATCACCGACAAGGTCATCAAGTCCATGAACAGCGGATCGGGCAAGTGACGACCATGTTAGTGAACGTGACGCTCGGTCAGTTGGTGGCCGAGCTGGGGGGCACCTTGCATGGTGATGCGGCCACGGTGATTCGTCACCTCGGCCCACTGGATGGCGAGACGCCGCACACCATCGCCTTCCTGTCCAATCCGAAATATCGCACCCAACTGAGCACGACGACGGCTGCTTGCGTCATCGTCAGTCCGGCGGTCCAAGATGAGGCTGTGGCACGCGGGGCGGCCATTGTCACTGACGACCCTTACCTGTACTTCGCCCGACTGACCCAGTGGTGGTCGAGGCAGGTGCGCCCGCGTCCGGTATCCGGCATCCACCCGTCTGCCGTGGTGGACCCCACCGCGGTGCTTGGTCCCGACGTCACTGTCGGTCCCTTGGCGGTGATTGAAGCCGGCGCCATCGTAGAAGCGGGTGCGTGGATCGGTGCGCAATGTTTCGTGGGTGCCCGCGCCCGCATTGGCGAGCACACCCGCCTGGCCCCGCAGGTCACAGTAGGCTTCGACTGCGTGCTGGGTGCGCGTTGCATTTTGCACAGCGGCGTGGTGATCGGCGCGGACGGCTTCGGCTTTGCACCGCATCAGGGCCGCTGGGAGAAGATCGAGCAGCTGGGCGCCGTGCGCATTGGTGACGATGTGGAACTGGGGGCGAACACCTGTGTGGACCGCGGCGCCTTGGACGACACCGTGATCGAAAATGGCGTCAAGCTTGACAACCTGGTTCAAATCGCCCACAACGTCCACATCGGCGAACATTCGGCCATGGCTGGCTGCGTCGGTGTGGCAGGCAGCGCCCGCATTGGCAAACACTGCACGGTGGGCGGTGCAGGCATGATCCTGGGTCACCTCACGTTGGCTGATAACGTGCATGTGTCATCCGGCACCCTGATTTCTCGCTCTGTGCTCAAGCCTGGCTTGTACAGTGGCGCCTTCCCGTTTGACGAGAACGCATCGTGGGAGAAAAACGCAGCAACCCTGCGTCAACTCCATGCCCTGCGTGACCGTATCCGTACCCTAGAAAAGCAAGTGAAAAGCTGATGGACATCCATAAGATTCTTCAAAAGCTCCCGCACCGCTACCCGTTCCTGTTGGTAGACCGCGTGCTGGAAGTCGAAAAGAACGTTCGCATTCGTGCCTTGAAGAACGTGACGATCAATGAGCCGTTTTTCCAGGGCCACTTCCCCAATCGCCCGGTGATGCCCGGCGTCTTGATGCTCGAAGCACTGGCTCAGACGGCGGCGTTGCTCGCCTTTGAGACTCAGGGTGAAGGCGTGGACGAGAATTCCGTCTATTACTTTGTCGGCATCGACGGCGCGCGCTTCAAGCGCCCGGTCGAGCCGGGTGATCAGCTCTTCCTGGACGTGCAGATGGACCGCAACAAGGGCGGCATCTACAAGTTCAATGCCCAGGCTTTCGTGGGTGAAGAGCTGGCCGTGTCGGCTCAGCTGATGTGCACCGTGCGCAAGGTGTCCTGAGGCGCAGATGGCGAACATCCATCCCAGCGCCATTGTTGACCCTCAAGCGCAACTGGCTGACTCGGTCACGGTGGGGCCGTTCACGACCATCGGTCCGAACGTGCGCATCGGTGAGGGCAGCAGCGTCGGCGCGCACTGCGTGATCGAAGGTCACACCACCATCGGGCGTGACAACAAGATCTTCCAGTTTGCCTCGCTGGGTGCCGACCCGCAGGACAAGAAGTACCAGGGTGAGCCGACCCAGTTGATCATTGGTGACCGCAACACCATCCGCGAGTTCACCACGTTCAACACCGGCACGGTTCAGGACAAGGGTCTGACCCAGGTCGGTCACGACAACTGGATCATGGCCTATGTGCACGTGGCCCACGACTGCGTCATTGGTGACCACAATGTGATTGCCAATTCGGTGCAGTTTGCCGGCCATGTGACGGTGGGCAACTACACCTTGATCGGCGGCATCAGCGGCATCCACCAGTTTGTGCGCGTCGGCGACTTTGCCATGCTGGGCTTTCAGACCCGGCTGTCGCAAGATCTGCCGCCCTTTGTGGTAGCCGCAGGCAACCCTGCTGAAGCGCAGAATGTTCACCAGGAAGGGCCACGCCGTCGGGGCTTTTCGGCTGAACGCCTGAGCATGCTCAAGCAGATGTACCGCTTGTTGTACCGCAAGGGGCTGACGCTGGAGGCCTCCAAGGCCGAGATCGCTGCGTTGCGTGGCCAGACCCCGGAGGCCGATGCAGACATCGATCAGATGCTGGCCTTCCTGGCGCAGGCCGATCGCGGCATTGTGCGCTGAAGACATGTCAGACCATCTGGATCGGCCCTTGAGCACCTTGGGGCGGGCACCTCATGTCGCCATGGTGGCGGGCGAGACTTCCGGGGATTTGCTCGCTGGCTTGCTGTTGGGTGGTTTGCACCAGCGCTGGCCAGGGTTGAGCTCGGCTGGGATTGGCGGGCCACGCATGGCCGCTCACGGGTTTGAGCCGTGGTGGCCTTATGAAAAGCTGGCTGTCCATGGCTTCAACATGGAGGTCTTGCGTCGCTTCCGCGAGATCTGGACCATCCGGCGTGAGCTCGGTGACCGGTTGTTGCGTGAACGTCCTGACGTCTTTGTGGGCGTGGATGCACCTGATTTCAATCTGGGGCTGGAAGCGCGCTTGAAGGCGGCCGGCGTCAAGACGGTCCATTTCGTGAGTCCGTCGATCTGGGCCTGGCGCGGTGGGCGCATCAACAAGATCCATCGTTCGGTGGACCACATGCTGTGCCTGTTCCCCTTCGAGCCAGCGCTCTATCACGCCAAGGGCATTGCGGCCACCTTTGTGGGCCACCCACTGGCCGACACCATTCCCATCGAGGTGCCGCGTTCGCAAGCGCGTGCCAGCTTGGGCTTCGATGAGTCGACGCCGCTGATTGCCGTTTTGCCAGGAAGTCGCCGAGGCGAGGTGCTGCACAACACCCCCGCTTTCCTGCAGACCGTGGCCTTGTTGAGTCGCCAGCGCCCGGATTTGCGCTTCGTGCTGCCCATCGTCCCTGGCTTGCGTGAACTCGTCGAGCCGATGGTGCGCGAGCACGCACCTGACGCGCCGTTGACCTTGTTGGATGGGCGCTCGCACGAGGCTTTGGCTGCGTGTGATGTGACCTTGATCGCCAGTGGCACCGCCACGCTCGAAGCCGCGTTGTTCAAGCGTCCGATGGTGATCGCCTACAAGATCAGCGGGCTGAGCTGGCAGATCATGAAGCGCATGGCCTATCTGCCCTGGGTGGGGCTGCCCAACATCCTGCTGTCGGATTCGGTGGTGCCGGAGCGCCTGCAGGATGAGGCCCATCCCACTCAGCTTGCGGCCGATGTGCTGGCGTGGTTGGATCAGCCCGCCCGTGCGGCATCGGTGCAGCAGCGCTTTCTTGAGCTTCACCACCAACTGAAACAGGATACGGCCCGTGCCGCCAGTGATGCCATCGCCCAAGTCCTCGAAACGCGCTGACACGCCGAAGGGGCCCGAGGCGCCTTTTCAGCTTGACCTGCTGTGGCCTGTGGACGTGGTGGGTTTGATGGCTGGTGTGGACGAGGCCGGACGCGGGCCCTTGGCGGGGCCGGTGGTGGCCGCAGCCGTGATCCTGGATGAACAGCAGCCCATCGCGGGGCTGGCAGACTCCAAGAAGCTGACCGCCCGCCGCCGTGACAGCTTGTACGACGAGATCCGTGCCAAGGCTCTGTGCTGCTGCGTTGCCGAGGCCAGCGTCGAGGAAATCGACGGGCTCAACATCCTGCAAGCCACGATGTTGGCCATGCGCCGCGCGGTGGAGGGTTTGCGCCTCAAGCCTGCCATGGTGCTGGTGGATGGCAACCGAATTCCGGTGTTGAACGTGCCCGCACAGGCCATCGTCAAGGGCGACGCCAAGGTGCAGGCGATCTCGGCGGCATCCATTTTGGCCAAGGTGCACCGCGATCGCTTGTGCTCGCAACTGCACGAGGCATATCCGCAGTATGGTTTCGAGGTTCACAAGGGCTACCCCACCGCGGCCCACCTGGCGGCGCTGCGCGAGCACGGGGCCACGCCCGCGCACCGGCGCACGTTCGGGCCGGTCAAGTTGGTGCTGGCCAACTCGTTTGACTAACGGGTCACATTGGCGCGTTGACCTCGATCTTTTTTTGACATGACCGATTCTCTTCTTCAGCGTCCCGCACGCCTGCGCAGCACCCAGTGGGTCACGTCGCGTGACAACCCTCTGGTGCAGCGTTTGCGTCGCCTCAGCCAGGACCCGATTGCTTACCGCAAGCAGGGCGAGGTCTGGCTGGAAGGTGACCATCTTTGTGAGGCTTGCCTGCAGCGTGGTGTTGAGGTGAGCGTGGCCGTGGTGGCTGAGAGTGCCTGGTTGGGCGAGCACGGCACGGCCGCCGGAGCCGACCCTCAGGCCGTGCGCCTCAGTGCCTTGGCGCGACAGGCCGAGAAGGTCGTGGTCGTGCCGGATGCTTTGTGGAAGATCTTTACCGGTCTGGAGTCCCCTGCACGGATCGGCTTTGTGCTGACCCGTCCCGCCGCCGATGCAGCGGAGAGCGCACTGCGTGCTGGGGTGCCTACGGTGGTGCTGGACCGGGTGCAGGATGCCGGCAATGTGGGCAGCATCTTGCGCAGTGCGTCGGCCATGGGCGTGGCACAGGTGGTGGCGCTCAAGGGAACGGCCGGATTGTGGTCGCCCAAGGTGCTGCGTGCCGGGATGGGGGCGCATTTTGCCCTGCATCTGGTGGAGCAGGTCCTGCCCGAGGCCTTGGGTGAACTGCAGGTTCCCTTGGTGGCGACCAGCTCCCACACCGAGCATCAACTGCCGACCGTGGCCTTGCCAGAGCCTTGTGCCTGGGTCATGGGCCACGAAGGGCAGGGCGTGGGCGAGGCCGTCATGCGCCAATGCGCCTTGAAGGTGGCCATTCCTCAGCCGGGTGGCGAGGAGTCACTCAACGTGGCAGCGGCAGCGGCCGTCTGTCTGTATGAGTCCATGCGCCGTCGCTTGTGAGGCGCACCGTCCGCATGCCGAGCCTCAGTCCGGCCGGAGCCCTTTGTGCAGTATGGATTTCAAGGCGAGTTCAGCACGGATGAACATCCTACAATGTGCCGAAGTTTGATACGTACAGTGCTTGCCACCGCTTGGTGGTTCGGCACGGCGAACCTGGAGAAGACAGAACATGGATCGATCAATGAAACCCCTTGACGTGGTGTACGGCTCGGCCGTGGCCGGCGACCGTCAGCGCGTGCTTCGCAACACCTACGCACTGCTGGCCCTGTCGATGCTGCCCACGGTGCTGGGCGCCTGGCTGGGCGTGGCCACGGGCTTCAGCTTCTTCGCGGGCAGCCCCTTCATGGGCTTGATCGTGTTCATGGCCGTGTCCTTCGGCTTCTTCTTCGCCATCGAGAAGTTCAAAAATTCTGGCGTTGGCGTGTTGTTGCTGCTGGGCTTCACCTTCTTCATGGGCCTGATGCTCTCGCGCATGCTGGGTATGGTGCTCGGTCTGTCCAACGGTGCCTCGCTGATTGCCACGGCTTTCGGCGGCACAGCGCTGGTGTTCGCTGGCATGGCCACGCTGGCCTCGACCATGAAGCGCGATGTGTCTTCGCTGGGCAAGTGGCTGTTCGTGGGCTTGATGGTCATGATCGTGGCTGGCATCGCCAACATCTGGCTGCAAATGCCTGCGCTGTACCTGGCCCTGTCGGCCATGGGCGTGGTGATCTTCTCTGCCTTCATCCTGTACGACCTCAAGCAGATCATCGATGGTGGCGAAACCAACTACGTGACGGCCACCTTGTCTGTCTACCTGAGCGTGTACAACCTGTTCTCGTCGCTGCTGCACCTGCTGACGGCACTGGGTGGGGGTGACGACTGAGTCGCGTCATCCTTGCGTGAATGAGCCCGCCCTGGCTTGCTGCCCCGGCGGGCTTGTTTTTGGGCGATTGGATGCCATCTGGGGTACACGACTTCACAAGGAGACCCGATGACGCAGTCCCTGGAACTGGTTTGTCCCCACTGCCACGCCATCAACCGTGTCCCGGCGCAACGCCTGGGAGATATGCCTCAGTGCGGGCAGTGTCATCAGCCTGTGCTGGCGCCGCAGCCCATTGAACTGACCCAGGCCAGCTTTGAGCGTTTCATCTCGCGCAATCAGCTGCCTGTGCTGGTGGACTTCTGGGCGCCCTGGTGTGGACCGTGCAAGATGTTCGCGCCGGTGTTTGCGCAACTGGCTGCGCCGTATGCCAGCCGTGTGCGCTTCGCCAAGGTCAACACCGAGGTGGAGCAGGGCATTGCCTCGGCTTATCAGATCCGCAGCATTCCCACACTGGCGCTGTTCAAGGAGGGCAGGGAGGTCGACCGGGTGTCGGGCGCCTTGCCACCAGCCCAGTTGCAGACTTGGCTGGCGCGGCATGGTCTGTGAGCGGCTCCAGGAGCCCCAGGGCCGCCAGCGTGACCTCCGAAGCACGTGATCAGTACTGATCGCCTTCGCCGAGGTAGGTACCAGGGGCCAGGTTTTCGAAGCGCGTGTTCGATTTCAGGAAAGCCAGGTGCAAGCTGCCCACCGGGCCGTTACGCTGCTTGCCGATGATGATTTCGGCGACGCCGGGCACCTTGGATTCCTTGTTGTAGTACTCGTCGCGGTAAATGAACATGATCACGTCCGCATCCTGCTCAATGGCGCCGGATTCACGCAGGTCGGACATCATGGGTCGTTTGTCCGGGCGCGTTTCCACCGAACGGTTGAGCTGAGACAACGCGATCACCGGGCATTGCAGTTCTTTGGCCAGGGCTTTGAGGCCCCGCGAGATTTCACCGATCACGGTGGCACGGTTCTCTTCATTGCCGCCTGAGCCGCTCATCAACTGCAGGTAGTCGATGATGATCAAACCCAGCGTGCCGCCGAACTGACGGGCCAGACGCCGCGCCCGGGCGCGCAACTCGTTGGGTGACAGGCCAGGCGTTTCGTCGATGAAGACGTTGGCTGTGCGGAGCTTTTCCACGGTCTCGCTCAGACGACCCCACTCGTCGTCGGTGAGGCGGCCGGTGCGCAGGTTCTGTTGGTTGATCCGTCCGATGGAGCCGACCATACGCAGGGCCAGTTGTGAGGCGCCCATTTCCATGGAGAACACCGCAACGGGCAATCCTTCGTTGACGGCCACGTTTTCGCCAATGTTCAGCGCAAACGCGGTCTTACCCATGGAAGGGCGGGCGGCCAGGATGATCAGGTCGCCCTTTTGCAGGCCGGCCGTCATCTTGTCCATGTCGATGAAGCCGGTGCGTACACCGGTTACGTCTTCGGCACCGTTGTCGGCCAGTTCGGTGACGCGGTCCAGCAGATCGACCACCAGGCCGTCCATCGAGAAGAAACCTTGCTTGTTGCGGCTGCCTTCCTCGCCGATTTTCATGATCTTGGCTTCGGCCTCGTCCAGGATGTCGGAGACGCTCTTGCCTTGGGGATTGAAGGCGTGGGTAGCGATTTCGTCGCTGGCCGTGACCAGCTTGCGCAGCACGGCCCGCTCGCGCACGATTTCGGCATAGCGGCGCATGTTGGCTGCACTGGGCACCGATTGCGCCAGGGCGTTCAGATAAGCGAGCCCGCCCACTTCCGAGCCTTTGCCCTGCATTTGCAACTGCTCGAACACCGTGATCACGTCGGCAGGCTTGGATGCGCCAACGAGTTGCTGGATGGCCATGAAGATCAGTTGATGCTCATGACGGTAGAAGTCGCCATCGTGCAGCAGATCGGAGGCGCGGTCCCAGGCGCTGTTGTCCAGCAGCAAGCCGCCCAGCACGCTCTGTTCGGCCTCGATGGAGTGCGGTGGAACGCGCAGTTTGGCGACTTCGTCACTGCTGAGTGAGTCGGTCACGCCTCGGGCGGAAAAGGGGGTAGGGAATGCGGCAGCCATGGCTCAATGATAAAAGCGGAGCAGTGCCCCGCCTGTGGACAAGTCTGTGGGCAGCCTTGGGAAATGCTGGGGACTTTGCGGGATAAGTCGGGCCACAAACGACAAAGCCGGCGGTGAGGCCGGCTTTGGATGAAACCGGCCGAAACCGGATTCAGGCGATGGTGTGAATCGCTAGGAAGGGTGAAACCTTAAGCGGCTTCGCCAACCACGGCGACGGTCACGTCCACGACCACGTCGGTGTGCAGGGACACCGACACAGCGTGCTCGCCCGTGGTCTTCAGAGGACCATTGGGCAGGCGGATCTGGTGCTTGGCCACTTCGAAGCCAGCAGCCTTCAGGCCATCAGCGATGTCGTGGTTGGTCACGGAACCGAACAGACGGCCGTCAACGCCAGCCTTTTGGCTCACGGTGATGGTCTTGCCGTTGAGCTTTTCGCCCACAGCTTGAGCGGCAGCCAGCTTTTCAGCTTGAGCCTTTTCCAGCTCGGCACGACGGGCTTCGAATTCGGCGATGGCCTTTTCGGTAGCACGACGGGCTTGACGGGTCGGGATCAGGAAGTTGCGGGCGTAGCCGTCCTTGACCTTGACCACATCACCCAGGTTGCCCAGGTTGGCGACTTTTTCGAGGAGGATGATTTGCATGACGAGGACTCCTTAGACGCGGTGCTGGTCGCTGTAAGGCAGCAGGGCCAGGAAGCGAGCGCGCTTGATGCAGGTGGTCAGCTGACGCTGGTAGATCGCGCGGGTGCCGGTCAGGCGTGCGGGGATGATCTTGCCGTTTTCAGCGATGAAGTCGCGCAGGGTGTCAACGTCCTTGTAGTCGATCTGTTCGACGTTGGCGACGGTGAAGCGGCAGAAGCGCTTGCGGCGGAACAGCAGGGATTGCGTGTTGCGCTTGCCCTTGCGGTCTTTGGAGAACTTGCCGTTCTTGGAGCGGGGAGCAGCCATGATGACCTCTCTTTTATCCGAATGGATGTGTTAAACGTTGTCGTTGAGTTCGGTGATGTGCAGCAGCACGCCACGTCCAGCACGCGGAGCCCCGAGAAAACCGACCAACCCGAAGGTCAGGCCAATTTCTTGCCGATTCAGTTTCTCGGCCATAGGGCCAAGGGCAACTGCCTTGATGTCCAGCTTGACCTTGCGGTTTTGCTGGGCCTCGGTTACCTCGGATTCGTGCTGAAGCACGAGGTCGAGGGCGGGCAGGCCGGCGGGGGTGTATCTCAGCGCTTTGCGTTCAATGATCTGTGCAGACAGCAGGACGCGGTTCATGCAGTCGATCGGTGAACGGGTGGACGCAGTGCCTGGACGCCTTGTGGCATCAATCAGGCAGCGGCTTGGTCCTGCTGGGCCTTGCGGGCCTCTTCACGCTCAACTTGCTTCATCATGACGGAAGGAGCGGTCTCAGCCTTGTCCTTCAGCACGGTCAGATGACGCAGCACGGCGTCATTGAACTTGAAGCCGGTTTCGATTTCAGCCAGGGTTTCCTTGCTGATTTCGACGTTCAGGCAGAGGTAGTGAGCCTTGGCCAGCTTGTTGATCTGGTAAGCCAGTTGACGGCGGCCCCAGTCTTCAACGCGGTGAACCTGGCCACCGGTGGTGGTGATCAGGGTCTTGTAGCGCTCGAGCATGGCGGGCACTTGTTCGCTTTGATCCGGGTGGATCAGCACGACGATTTCGTAGTGACGCATGGAAACTCCTTGTGGATTCCAGTTGATGGAAGCCGTCGCGAAGCGTCAAACCCGCTAACGGCAAGGGCTGCCCCTGGTGTTTAAGCCAAGGGCAACATTCAGAAAACCCACGATTATAGCAATGAAAACGCCACCCGTGGGTGGCGCGTTTGTGAATCAGCGTCATATGGCGCCCATCGCTTGGGGCGCCGTCGCTGGTTCGGTGCTTACTTGGCAGCCAGGCGCTGCCAGGTTTCAACCACGGTGTCCGGGTTCAGCGAGATCGAGACGATGCCTTCGGCAGCCAGCCATTCGGCGAAGTCGGGGTGGTCGCTGGGGCCCTGGCCGCAGATGCCGATGTACTTGCCTTGGGCGCGGCAGGCCGCGATAGCGCGAGAGATCATGGCCTTGACGGCTGGATCACGTTCGTCGAAGTCGGCGGCCAGCAGTTCCAGGCCCGAGTCGCGGTCCAGGCCCAACGTCAATTGGGTCAGGTCGTTGGAGCCGATCGACATGCCGTCGAAGAACTCCAGGAACTGGTCAGCCAGGATGGCGTTGGAAGGTACCTCGCACATCATGATGACGCGCAGGTCGTCCTTGCCGCCCTTGGATGCGCGCACCAGACCGTGGTCAGCCAGCATGTTGGTGACGCGCTCGGCTTGCTTGAGCGTGCGCACGAAGGGCACCATGATCTCGACGTTGGTCAGGCCCATGTCGTTGCGCACGCGCTTGAGCGCTTCGCATTCCATGGCAAAAGCTTCCCCGAACTCGGAGCTGATGTAGCGCGAGGCGCCACGGAAGCCCAGCATCGGGTTTTCTTCTTCCGGCTCGTAGCGCGAACCGCCGATCAGCTTCTTGTACTCGTTGGACTTGAAGTCCGACAGGCGCACGATGACGGGCTTGGGCCAGAACGCGGCAGCGATGGTGGCGATGCCTTCGGCCAGCTTGTCGACGTAGAAAGCGCGCGGCGAGGCGTGACCACGGGCCACCGACTCGACGGCCTTCTTCAGGTCGTTGTCGATGTTCGGGTAGTCGAGGATCGCCTTGGGGTGGACGCCGATGTTGTTGTTGATGATGAACTCGAGGCGAGCCAGACCGACGCCGTTGTTGGGCATCTGGGCGAAGTCGAACGCCAATTGGGGGTTGCCCACGTTCATCATGATCTTCAGACCGATGTGCGGCATCTCGCCACGGGTCACCTCGGTGACTTCGGTTTCCAGCAGACCTTCGTAGATGTAGCCGGTGTCGCCCTCGGAGCAGGCCACGGTCACCAGGGTGCCGTCGGTCAGTCGCTCGGTGGCGTTGCCACAGCCGACCACGGCGGGGATGCCCAGTTCACGCGCAATGATGGCAGCGTGACAGGTGCGGCCGCCACGGTTGGTCACGATGGCGCTGGCGCGCTTCATGACGGGTTCCCAGTTGGGGTCTGTCATGTCGGTGACGAGCACGTCGCCGGGTTTGACGGTGTCCATCTCGGAGATGTTGTGCACGATGCGCACAGGGCCGGTGCCGATCTTCTGACCGATCGCGCGGCCTTCGGCCAGCACGGTGCCGGTGCCCTTGAGCTTGTAGCGCTGCTCGGCCTTGCCTTGCTGCTGGCTCTTCACCGTTTCGGGGCGAGCCTGCAGGATATAGAGCTTGCCGTCGGTGCCGTCCTTGCCCCACTCGATGTCCATCGGGCGACCGTAGTGTTCTTCGATGATGACGGCGTAGCGGCCCAGCTCGGTCACGTCCTCATTGGTCAGGCTGTAGCGGTTGCGGGCCTCGACGGTGGTGTCGACGGTGCGCACCAACTTGCCAGAGGCGGCCTTCTCTTCGGCCGATGCGAACTCCATCTTGATCAGCTTGGAGCCCAGGTTGCGACGGATGACGGCTTGCTTGCCGGCCTTCAGGGCAGGCTTGTGCACATAGAACTCGTCGGGGTTCACCGCGCCTTGCACCACGGTCTCGCCCAGGCCGTAGCTGGAGGTGATGAAGACCACGTCCTGGAAGCCCGACTCGGTGTCGATGGTGAACATCACGCCAGCGGCGCCAAGGTCGGAGCGCACCATGCGCTGCACGCCGGCCGACAGGGCGACCACGTCGTGGGCAAAGCCCTTGTGCACGCGATAGGAGATGGCACGGTCGTTATACAGCGAGGCGAACACTTCCTTCATCTTGTGGAGGATGTCTTCGATGCCGACGACGTTCAGGAAAGTTTCCTGCTGACCGGCGAACGAGGCGTCGGGCAGGTCTTCGGCTGTGGCGGACGAGCGCACAGCAAACGAGGCGTCAGGGTTGTCGCCGGCCAGCTTGGCGTAGGCGGTGCGGATGGCCTGTTCCAAGTCAGCGGGGAAGGGCTGGGCTTCGACCCAGGCACGGATCTCGGCGCCGGCTTCGGCCAGGGCGCGCACGTCTTCGGTGTCGAGTGCGGCGAGGCGCTTGCTGATGCGGTCAGCCAGGCCGTCGTGCTGGAGGAACTGGCGGAAAGCGTGTGCCGTGGTGGCAAAGCCGGTGGGGACGCGCACGCCGTTGGGCAGTTGCGAGATCATCTCACCAAGGCTGGCGTTCTTGCCGCCGACGACTTCAACGTCCTCGTTGCGCAATTGCTCGAAAGGCACGACCAGGGCGGTCGGCTCAAAGCGGTTGGTCATAGAAAAGCTCCAGGATGGTCAAAAAATCTGGCGTTGCCTTGTCCGATGTCGCAAAGAGGCCTGGAGTTCTATTTGTATGGCCTGGGTGCGGAAAAGCTGGGGCAGGGCATCAATGTGCGACATTGTACGGTCAGGCCTATGATCCGGCTTTGTCTGTTTCCAATTCCAGGGCTCGCAACTGGGTCGTGACCTTGAGGTGCGTCTCGTGCCTCTGTCACTGTTCAGTGCCCCACCATTTCATGTCCGATCGCACTGTCTTTTTCGTCTCCGATGGCACCGGCATCACCGCCGAAACCATGGGCAATTCCATCCTGGCCCAGTTCGCCATCAAGCCGCGTCACATTCGTCGCCCGTTCATCGACTCGGTGGACAAGGCCTACCAGGTGGTGCGTGAAATCAACGCCACGGGCGTGCGCGAGGGCAAGCGACCCATCGTGTTCATCACGATGGCCAATGACGATGTGATGCCCATCCTCAAGACCTGCGAGGGCAAGGTCTTCGACGTGATCCAGACCTTCGTGATCCCGCTCGAAGAAGAGTTCAACATGAAGTCCAACCACCGGGTGGGGCGTTTCAGTGATCCGAGCCAGGACCGGGGGTACAACGATCGCATTGAGGCCATCAACTTCGCCTTGGAGCACGATGATGGGCAGTCAGCGCGCAGTCTCGACACGGCCGACGTGGTGCTGGTGGGGGTGAGCCGTTGCGGCAAAACGCCCACATCGCTCTATCTCGCGATGCAGCACGGCATCAAGGCCGCCAACGTGCCTCTGATTCCCGAAGACTTTGACCGCGGCTTTCTGCCGACGATGCTCAAGCCCTACAAGAAGAAGTGCTTCGGTTTGACCATCGACCCGCAGCGCCTGAGTCAGATTCGCAACGAGCGGCGCCCCAACAGCAAATATGCCAGCTTGGAGAATTGCCGATTCGAGGTGAATCAGGGGGAGGCGATGATGCGCCGCGAGGGCATCGACTGGCTGTCGTCCACCCACAAGTCCATTGAAGAGATTGCGACCACCATTTTGCGTGACATCCGTCCTGATCGGTTGGTGTACTGATGAATCAAGCCTCCAAACCCCTGGTGTCGGATGCGACCCAGCCTTCTCCCATCGTCGAGCAAGACGGTGAGTCGGTCATCATGAGCTTTGACGAGACCAGCATCCAGAGCCGCATGCGGCTGGACGACCCGACCGCGCTGGACCTGGATTACAGCCGCGTGATGATGGCGTTTTTGCTGCTGCAGCCTCAGCCAGCATCCATCTTGATGATTGGTCTGGGGGGCGGGTCCTTGGCCAAGTATTGCCATCGACATCTGCCGCAGGCTCGCATCACCGTGGTGGAGATCAACCCCGAGGTGATTGCTGCCCGTGAGGCCTTCCAGGTGCCTGCCGATTGTGAGCTGTTCTCCGTCATTCAGGGTGACGGCGCCGCGTTTCTGGCGACGACCCCACGTGACAGCTACGACGTCATCTTGGTCGATGGCTTTGGTCCTGAGGGTGAGCAACCCGAGGATTTGTGCAGCCTGGCTTTTTACAAGACGTGCCGTGCGGCCTTGCGCCCGTCCGGGGTCCTGATGGTGAATTTGCAGGACCAGGAGCCGCAGTGCAGTCGCTTGATCGGGCGGATCTGGCAGATGTTTGGGGAGCCGGTGGTGCCGCTGGAGGTTGCATGCGGCGGGAACCTGGTCGTGCTGGCCGGTGATGATGCTGCGTTCAAGGCGTGCGCCGGCAGTGTGCGGCGGCGCTGGCGTGAGTTGGATTCGGTGCATCAGGCCACGCTCGAGGATGTCCTGCCTGGGTTGGAGGAGGAGCTGAAGCCTTGGTGGACGGCGCCTGTGAGGGCGAAGCCGGCTGTAGTCAGTGATGCGGACGCGGTGGTGCGCAAGCCTAAAGTGGCGGCGGCACCCGTCGCGGCGAAGAGTGGCACGAAGAGGGCGCCCGTTCAGCGCAAGCGCTCGGGCGGCAAGCGCTGAGCTGACTTGGCTCTGAAAGCACCTGTAACCGGAGATTGGGCCGTCCGGGTGGCCTCTTTCGCTGGGTAATCTGGTGTGAGCAGGGTCAGGAGGGGGAAACCTGCCGTTACAGGCGGGTCCCTCTTTGGTGGGACCATCCGCTCAGCAGAACACCATCAGTGCGCTCATTGCGTCTGTCAACCACCGGCCTCAGTGCCTCGCGTTGAGTTGTTCATCAGGATGGTTGACCGTAAGCCAACGGACGGAGAGTGCAATGAGCCTGGAAGTGATCAAGCGGGAGTCCGGCTTCGTTGCTCACGAATTGAACCCGTCGCGTGACCTTGCTTTGATGCGCAAGGTGCATGAGTTGAGGTTTCAGATTTATTGCCTGGAGCAGGGGTTTCTCGATGCAGTCGATTACCCGGAGGGTTGTGAGTCCGACGAGCATGACGCCCAGTCTTACCACTTTGCCAGCTGGGGCGACGACGGTGACGTGGCAGGTTATGTGCGCCTGGTTCGTCCGGATCCGATCGGCACCTTTCCGTTTCAAAACCACTGCCTGACGCTTGAGGCGGGGGCGCATTCACCCCCGGCACATCTGTCCGCAGAAATCAGCCGTTTGATGGTGTCGGCCGACTACCGACGACAGCCTGACCGGTCCCCCAAGATTTTGTGCAATCTGTTCATGCAGATGCATGCCTGTAGTGTGCGTCACGGTGTCCGATATTGGTATGCCGCCATGGAGCGCTCGCTCGTTCGAGTGCTGCAGCGCATGCTGGGCATTGAGTTTCGTCAGATTGGGCCGGTCACGGATTACTACGGCCCTGTGGCGCCTTATCTCATTGATCTCCGTGAAGTCGAAGTGCGAATCAGGCAGCGACGCCCGGAGTTGCTGGGAGCTTTGCCCGAGCCGGAGATTTGCTGAGAAAGCATTTTTCGGTGTTGTTCGTGAGAAATTTGCTTTACATTGAAGTGTGAAAGTGTTTCACACATGCCGTTACACTTCAGTCGTCTGTCGGGTGGGATGATCATTCGAGCGGGGCAGGTGTCTGGAAATGTGAGGGGCGCTACCACCGGGATAGCCAGTGGCCTGTCAAATTCACTGGCCCACTTCACCTGAAAGCCGTTGTGCCATGAGTGCATCTACTGCAGAGCCTGTGAATTTCGCGCCTTACTTCACTGGCCGAGAGGTTCGCCCCGTGGAAGACGCAGCCTTGATGGACCGGGCCTACCAACTTCGGCATCAGGTCTATTGCCTCGAATGCAATTACCTGGACGCGGCAGATCATCCAGATGGTCGTGAGCACGATGACTGTGATGCTCACTCATCTCATTTCATCTCGCTGAACCTGCAAGACGAAATCGCGGGTTATGTGCGCCTGGTGCGCCCGGACGCCATCCAGACTTTTCCATTCCAGACCCATTGTGTGCAGTTGCTGGACGGTGTGTCTTTGCCGCCCTCCGATCAGTCGGCTGAGATCAGTCGCTTGATGGTGTCATCGCGCTACCGTCGTCGTCATGGGGACAAGCTTGCAGGCGTGAATGTGGATGAAGATCACCTGTCTGACCACGAGCGCCGGGTCAGCTCACCGCAGATCCTGCTGTGCATGTACCGCCAGATGTACCAGTACAGCCTGAAGCACGACATCCGCTACTGGTACGCCGCCATGGAGCGCTACCTGGCCAAAGCCCTGATGGGCATGAACTTTGGTTTTGAGCAGATCGGGCCTTACACCGACTACTACGGGCCGGTTGCGCCGTTCCTGGGGGATTTGCGTCAGCTTGAGGATGGCTTGAGCAAGTCGGCGCCTGTTTTGCTGGAGTGGATGCGTAGCGAGGCTTGAGGCATGAGTTGGTTGTCGCTGCTGCCTGAAGGCGCTGTGCGTGGGCTGCGTGGGCTCATCTTGAAGATGGGGCGGGGCATGGATCCGCAGAAGATGATGAATCAGTCGCGAGAAAAAGCGTCGAGGATGATTCACTTCGCAGCGAAGCACAGCGCTGCTTACCGCACCTTGCTGAGTGAGCATGGCATTGATGCCAAGGCTTCGCGCGAGCCTTTGGTATGGAAAAACCTGCCTGTCCTGACGAAGCAAAATACTTTCGGCCGCTTTGCACTGAGCGAGCTGGCGCGTGATGTGCCTGCGAAGGATTTGGCGGACGTGCTCACCAGTTCCGGTCGTGGTGGTCGCAGTTTTGGGTTTCGGCTCACTGAGCGCGCGCAACACGAAGAGGGTTGGTTCGACATTGACCTGGGGCTTCAGGATGTTTTTGGTGTGGACCAGCGGACCACTTTGCTGGTGAACTGTCTGCCAATGGGGGTCGTGTTTCGGTCTAGAGCCGTGGCGGTGGCCAATGTCAGCGTGCGTGAGGACATGGCCTGCTCCATCTTGCGTGACGTCGGGCCGAGATTCCAGCAGACTGTCCTTTGCACGGACCCTCTGTTCGTCCGTGCCTTGCTCGACGAGGCGAATGCCGCAGGCGTGGATTGGCGAGCGCTCAACACCAGCGTGATCATCGGCGAAGAGATTCTGGTGGAGTCGCAGCGTGACTACATCGCTGCACGCATGGGCATTGATCTGGATGGCGATGACACCCGTCTGATTGGCAGCTCTTTTGGTGTTGGCGAGCTGGGTTTGAATTTGCTTTTCGAGACGCGCGAAACAATCCGCATTCGTCGCTCGGCCTTGCGACAAGGAGACATGGCGACGATTCTGGGTGTGGATCGGTCTGGTGAGGCTATGCCGTCCCTGTTTTGCTACAACCCGTTGCGTTCGCATATTGAGATCCTTGCCCCTGGCCCGGACGGCTACGGGGAGATGTGCGTGACGATGCTGGACACGCACGCGGTGATTCCGCTGCCGCGTTACACCACCGGCGACATGGCACGTTTGTTGACGCCGGAGGAGGTCAGAGCGCTGTCGGCTCAGTCGAAAACGGTGTCGCCATGGTTGCCAATGATCGCGGTCAAGGGGCGAATCAAAGACCGTCCAGACCGCTTGCCCTCAGTGGAGGAGGTGAAAGACTGCATCTATCGGGATCACTCGGTTGCGGACCAGTTGACGGGTGCGTTCAAGATTCTGCCGCAGGTTGGAGGTGGGGTTCGGGTGGTGTTCCAGGCATGTAGCGATGTGGTGGCCGAGGAGGGGGGGGTGCGCCAACAATTGCTGGGGCAAGTGCAGTCACGCTGGCCGGGCGAGGTGCTTGTGGAGGTTTTGGGGCCGATGGCGTTCCCTTGGCGTCCGTTGCTGGACCATGAGCGGAAGTTTGCCTACCTCGATGCGTCGTCTGTTTGAGTGTCGATTTTCTTGACAGGGCGATGCGGCGTGTCGTTGATTGATTTGAAAATCGTTTATAAATCAATGGCTTGAGATTTTTTTTAGGGGTGGCACGAAGAGTGCTTAATGAGAATCGTTGGAAGAGTTCAATCACCCAGGAGGTCTCATGATCAAGTCCACAATCAAACAAACCCTGACAGCCGTCGCGTTGGCTGCCAGCGCTGTCAGCTCCGCCAATGCATTCGTGATTTCCGCTGGTGATATCAAGATCACCATCGATAACTACGACGTTGGTAATGTTGGCTACAGCCCCACCACCAGCACCCCTTGCGTGAACAACCCCGCTGCTTGCGACGCTGCTTCGCTGGGTGGTACCGGGGCCGGTAGCTTTGATACCGCAGGTATCTTTTCGGTTGCGCTGATCACCAACACCAGCACGGGCCAAACGCTCTTCACAAAGGGTGTCAATGGCTACCTGACTGGCGTGTTCGGTGGTTTGATGGACCAAACGGTTGACACGCAGTGCAGCATCGTCACCGGTAGTTGCACGACGACTGCTTTGTCGGTCGGCGGTTTCGTTAACCTGTACAAGAACACATCGGACTACAACCCCGCCTTGGGCCCGACCGGTGCTGGTGTTAACCTGATTGCTGGCCTGTATCCTGGCATCACCGACAATCCTGCCAACCTTTGGCTGAGTGCAGTGTTTGCCTCTGGCGCCGTGTTGGCTGGTAACGCGACCACGAGCTACGTGTCCACCTACAACACTTCAACATTCGCAGGCGCTGGTCAGGCTTTCTTGGATGTGACCGGTGGCGCGGCTTATGACAACTTCAACACGAACAGCTTGAACGATGCCAATGGCAACAAGCGCGACTTGTTCTTGGACGTGACTTACAACGACGCCAATGGCGCAGCTTCCAGCCTGGGTTGGACTGTTGCCTCGACCGGTTCGGTCAAGGGCAATGCGATTCCTGAGCCGGGTGCTCTGGCTTTGATCGCCCTGGGCTTGCTCGGTGCCGGTGCGGCAACCCGCCGTAAGGCTTGAGATCGCTCTGTCCTAAGGTTGCTGCACTGAACTTAGCGGCGACCTCAAGTAAAAGGCCCCTCTCGGGGCCTTTTGTTTTTTCAGCGTGTGGTGTGTGAGGATCAGCTGTAATCGCTGACCGGCACGCACGAGCAGAACAGGTTGCGGTCGCCATAGACGTTGTCGACGCGGCCCACCGGTGACCAGTATTTCTGCTTGCGCAGGCTGGCCACGGGATAGGCTGCCAGCTCGCGGCTGTAGGCATGCGGCCACTCGGTCTTCAGCAGACTGGCCGCCGTGTGTGGCGCGTTCTTCAACGGGTTGTCGTCTTGCGGGAGCTTGCCTTGCTCGACCAGGCGGATCTCTTCCCGGATGGCGATCATGGCGTCGCAGAAGCGGTCCAGCTCGGCTTGCGATTCGCTCTCGGTCGGTTCCACCATCAAGGTGCCGGCCACAGGGAAGCTCAGCGTGGGCGCGTGGAAGCCGTAGTCGATCAGGCGCTTGGCCACGTCTTCGGCCGAAACGCCGCTGGTTTCCTTCAAGGGGCGCAGGTCCAGGATGCACTCGTGGGCGACGCCGCCACCCTTGATGGTGTCGCTGCCGCCACTGAAGTGGATGTCGTAGTGGTCGGCTAGGCGGGCGGCCACGTAGTTGGCGTTGAGGATGGCCACTTCGGTGGCGGTCTTCAGGCCCTCGGCGCCCATCATGCGGATGTACATCCAGCTGATCGGGAGCACGGCGGCGTTGCCCAGCGGGGCAGCCGAGACGGCGCCGACTTGTGCATCGCTGCCCACGCCGGCCGAGCGGTGGGCGGGCAGGAAGGGGGCCAGATCTTCGACCACGCAGACGGGGCCGACGCCGGGGCCGCCACCGCCGTGAGGGATGCAGAAGGTCTTGTGCAGGTTCAGGTGGCTGACGTCGCCGCCAAACTGCCCGGGAGCGGCCAGGCCCACCAGGGCGTTCATGTTGGCGCCGTCCACATAGACGCGGCCACCATGCTCGTGAACCAGCTTGCACAGCTCAGTCACACGGGTTTCGAACACACCGTAGGTGGACGGGTAGGTGATCATCACCGCAGCCAGGTTGGCGCTGTGCTGTTCGCACTTGGCCTTGAGGTCGTCGAGGTCGACGTTGCCCTGGGCATCGCACTTTGTCACTACCACTTTCATGCCGACCATCTGTGCGCTGGCCGGGTTGGTGCCGTGGGCAGACTCGGGGATCAGGCAGATGTCGCGGTGGCCTTCGCCGCGCGACTCGTGGTAGGCCTTGATGACCAGCAGGCCGGCGTATTCGCCTTGTGAGCCGGCGTTGGGTTGCAGGCTGATACCGGCGTAGCCCGTGGCTTGCGACAGCCAGGCGCACAGTTGCTCGTTGAGCAACTCGTAGCCCTTGAGTTGCTCGCGCGGTGCGAACGGGTGAATGTTCGCGAATTCCGGCCAGGTGATGGGGATCATCTCGCTGGTGGCGTTGAGCTTCATGGTGCACGAACCCAGCGGGATCATGGTGCGGTCCAGCGCCAGGTCCTTGTCGGACAGGGCACGGATGTAGCGCAGCATTTCCGTTTCGCTGTGGTGGGTGTTGAACACCGGGTGCGTCAGGTAGGTGCTGGTGCGGCGCAGGGCGGCGGGCAGGCCCAGGGGCATGCCGTGCTCGAAGGCGGCGAAAGAGGGGAGGGCCTTGTCGCCAGCCAGCACTGTCCACAGGTCGATGATGTCGTTGCGGGTGGTGGTTTCGTCCAGCGAGATGCTGACGCTGTCGGCGCTGGCATCACGCAGGTTGATGCCCATGGCTACGGCCTTGGCCATCACGGCTTCGCGGTCTTCGGCCAGCACGTGGACGGTGTCGAAGTAGGTGTCGTGGACCAGCTTGCGACCGAGTGCCTTCAGACCTTCGGCCAGGATGGCGGTGTAGGTGGCCACGCGCAGGGCGATGCGCTTCAGGCCTGCAGGGCCGTGGTAGACCGCGTACATGCTGGCGATCACGGCGGGCAGCACCTGAGCGGTACAGATGTTCGAGGTGGCTTTTTCCCGGCGGATGTGCTGTTCGCGGGTCTGCAGGGCCAGGCGGTAGGCGGTGTCACCATGGCTGTCCACGCTCACGCCGACCAGACGGCCAGGCATGGAGCGCTTGAACTCGTCCTTGGTGGCCAGGTAGGCGGCGTGTGGGCCGCCGTTGCCCATGGGCATGCCCAAGCGCTGGGTGGTGCCCAGGGCGATGTCGGCGCCGAGTTCGCCCGGCGGCGTCAGCAGGGTCAGGGCCAGCAGGTCGGCGGCGACGATGGCCAGCGCGCCCTTGGCGTGCAGGGCGTCAATGAGGGGGCGCAGGTCACGGATCTGGCCGTTGACGCCGGGGTATTGCAGCAGGGCGGCGAAGCAGTCGTTGGACTCCAGATGGGCAGCCAGATTGCTGGCGTGCACCAGGTCCACGGTGATGCCCAGCGGCTTGGCGCGGGTCTGGATCACTTCCAGAGTTTGCGGGAAGACGTCGTGGCAGACGACGAAGCGCGTGGACTTGCTCTTGCCGCCGCGGGCGGCCAGGGTCATGGCTTCAGCCGCGGCAGTCGCTTCGTCCAGCATGGAGGCGTTGGCAATGGCCATGCCGGTGAGGTCGGTCACCATGGTCTGGAAGTTGACCAGGGCTTCCATGCGGCCTTGGGAGATTTCAGCCTGGTAGGGCGTGTAGGCGGTGTACCAGGCGGGGTTCTCGAGGATGTTGCGCAGGATGACGCCGGGGATGTGGGTGTCGTAGTAGCCCTGGCCGATGAAGTTGCGCATCACCTTGTTTTGCTGCGCAATGGTCTTGAGTTCGGTCAGTGCCTGGGCTTCGGTGATCGGGGCGGGCAGATCCATCGGGGCCGAGCGGCGGATGCTGGCCGGCACGATGCCTTCCATCAGCGCTTCACGCGATGCCACGCCGATGGCGCTGAGCATCTGGGCTTGTTCTTCGTCCCAAGGGCCCAGATGGCGGGCCTGGAATTCGTTCGCGTTCTCAAGTTCGGCGAGGGTGGGCAGGGCGGTGTTCGGCATGGTGGGCAACGGCGTCAGGCAGGGAGTGCGGCCCCGCACAGGTGGTGTGCGGGGCAGAGGCCATCGCAGGGCGCGATGGCGTCAGACGAGGCTCAGGCGTTCTTGAGCAGGTCGTCGTAGGCGGTGGCGTCCATCAGGGCGTCGAGTTCAGCGGGGTTGCTGAGCTTGACCTTGAAGAACCAGCCGGCGCCGGTGGGGTCGGTGTTGGCCAGCGAAGGGTCGTCGCGCAGGGCTTCGTTGACTTCGGTGATTTCGCCGGTGACGGGCATGTAGACGTCAGCGGCGGCCTTCACGGACTCGACCACACCGGCCACGTCCTTGGGGTTGAAGGTGGTGCCGACGGCAGGCAGGTCGACGAACACGACGTCGCCCAGCGCGTCTTGTGCGTGGTGGGTGATGCCGACGATGGCGGTGCCGTCAGCTTCGATTTGCAGCCATTCGTGGTCGGGCGTGTACTTGATGGTCATGGGAGACGTCCTGAAAATGGAAAAAGGTTGGGTTGCCGAACGGGCATGAGTATCTCAGCCCTGTGGCGGGTTTTTGACGACAGTAGCGCGAACTTGCGGGGCGCGCCGATCAACCGCGGTGGTAGCGGTTGGGCACGAAGGGCAGGGTGGTGACGGTCATGGCGACGCGCTTGTCGCGCACCACGGCGAACAGCTCGGTGCCGACGGCGGCATGGGCTGGGGGCACGTAGGCCAAGGCGATGGGCTGGCCCAGGCTGGGGCTGGGGGAGCCGCTGGTGACCACGCCGATTTCGGTGCCGTCAGCCGTGACGACCTTGGCGCCTTCGCGAACGGGCATGCGCTCGGTGCTGATGAGGCCGACGCGCTTGCGGGCTGCGCCATTGGCCAGTTGGGCGTCGATGACCTGGGCGCCAGGGTAGCCGCCGGCACGGGCGCCGCCAGCGCGACGCACCTTCTGGATCGCCCAGGTGATGCTGCCTTCCACAGGCGTGGTGGCGGTGTCGAGGTCATGGCCGTAGAGGCACAGGCCGGCTTCGAGGCGCAGCGTGTCGCGGGCGCCCAGGCCGATGGGCTTGACTTCGGGTTGGGCCAGCAGCACGCGAGCCAGTTGTTCGGCCTTGTCGGCGGGCACCGAGATCTCGAAGCCGTCTTCGCCGGTGTAGCCGGAGCGGGTGACGAAGCAGTCGATGCCGTCCAATGTGACGTGCGCACCGGTCATGAAAACCAGCTTTTGCACGTCGGGGTTCAGGCGGGCCAGGGCCGTGACGGCTTGCGGGCCTTGCAGCGCCAGCAGCGCCTGGTCGGGCAGGGGCTGCACGGTGCAGCGTGCGCCGATGTGCTGCTGCAGGTGGGCGATGTCCTGGTTCTTGCACGCGGCGTTGACGACCACGAAGAGGTCGTTCTCGCGGCGGGTGACCATCAGGTCATCGAGGATGCCGCCTTGCTCGTTGGTGAACAGGGCGTAGCGCTGCTTGAACACAGGCAGATCCACGATGTCGACTGGGACGAGGGATTCGAGCGCCACGTCGGCGCCGTCGCCTTTGAGCAGGACCTGGCCCATGTGCGACACATCGAACAGGCCGGCGGCGGCACGGGTGTGCTTGTGTTCGTTGAGGATGCCGGTGGCGTACTGCACGGGCATGTCGTAGCCCCCGAAGGGAACCATCTTGGCGCCCAGTTCGATGTGCAGGGCGTGCAGGGGCGTCTTGAGCAGGTCAGCGGACATGGCTGTGTCTGGCGGCGAGGCCAGTGGAGGGCAATCTGAGTGGATCCGACATGCGCTGCGCTGGCTGTGCCAGGGTGTCGCCGGTCGGTGCTGCCCTCTCTGTCCGCTTTACCTGAGAGATTGACCCCTCGCGGCAACTGGGTTGCGGCGTTGTGGGCTTGCCCCTTCGGTGGCCTGGCTCGCTGTCACGTGGTGCCAGCCTCCGGACTCTCTCCAGTGAGGATCATGGCGGCTCGAAAACCGCCATGCCTGCCAGTCCTTTTGCCTGAGCGTTCGGGCCGTCAACTCGCGTTGGGTGGGTCCTGCGCCTTCGGCGGCCTCGCTCGGGGCGTGGCTCTCTCCTGACAGAGCTTCATTGTAGCGTGCGCTCAGGTGGTGGAAGTGTGACTTCAGGCCGTCTTTGGCGTGTGTGCGGCACCCCTTCAGGGGGCTGGCTCTGGGCGCATTCGGTTACATTTAATTGTTCAAATATGTTGTGCGGTTCAGGGGCGTGTGTCGGGCGCCGTGCAGCGTTGTACCTACATGGGGAATGACAGAGATGCGTCAGGTTGCTGAGAGCAGTTGGGGGCGATGGGCTTGTGCCTTGCTGGTGTTGGCTTTTCTGGCTGGCTGTGGGTCGCGCGGCATTGTGCGGTCCGAGCTGGCCGGGGGCCGAACCGAGGCTGCCAAGCGGGTGCTGGTGGTGCCGGCCGACTTCGTGATCACCGAGGTGACCTTCGGCAAGACAGAAGAGCGCGTGGTCTCGGCGGAGAAGAAGGCCTCCAAGGCCTTGGCGGCCCATGTGCAGGAACTCGGGCGCTCGCAGCAGAGCTTTGAGCTGATCGATTTTGAGACCCTGAGTGACGAGGATCAGGAGCTGGTCTTGCAGCACCGGGCGCTGTTTGCCACGATGGTCAGCCAAATGCTGTTGGTGAAAGAGAAGGCCGTGGGCGCCTGGTCGACCAAGGCTGACTATTTCGACTACACCCTGGGCAGCGGCATGGCGGACCTGGCGCGTCGGCATCAGCTGGACACGGCCCTGTTGGTGGTGGGCAAGGACAAGGTGCGCAGCACGTCTCGCAAGGTGTTTGATGCCATCACCTCGGTGTTGCCGGTGGGCGAGTCGCTCAGTGCGCAACCGGCCGCGGTTGTGCTGGGGGTGATCGACGTGGCGACTGGCAATGTGCTGATGTTTGACAGCGACATGGCCAACCGCAAAGCTTTGACGGATGAAAGTGACGTCAAGAACATGGCCGAAGCGGTGTTGTCCGACTTCCGCCGCTCCTTGAAGCAAGGCGAGGGGCGGTGAGCATGGTGGGACGTTGGGCGCGGAACTGGGCGTTCGCAGCGGTTTGCGGTTTGAGTGCGGTGTCGGCGCAGGCCCTCGTGGGTTACGACCCGTTTCCGGATGCCGCCAGCATCCAGGCGGCCGACGAGCTGGAGGAGCGTCTGTGGGATGAGGCCGAGTTGTTGCGCGGCCAGTTTGTGCGTGGCAAACCATCTCCCGCCGTCGAGACCATGCAGCGCCTGGTGCGTGGCGTGCTGATGAAGCATTGGCCTGAGTTGTCACGCAAGGTCAAGGTGTTCGTGATCGACCAGGCCGATGTGCTCGCCTTCACCAGCGCGAATGGGGACATCTTCCTCAGCACGGGCATGTTGTTGCGCCTTGATTCCGAGGAGGAGTTGCAGGTCATTCTGGCGCGGGAGATTGCGCACTTCACGCACCGGCACACGGCGCGCACGGTGCATGCGGCGCGTCTGGGGGCGGGGGCGAAGGTGATTGCTTCGACGGCTCTGGATGCCGCAGACATTGCGTCTAAGATCACCACCGGGGTGGGGGTGATGGACCTGGCCAAGAGCGTGGCGAGTTTGTCGCAGGAGGTGTTGCTGACCAGCGGGCGCGAGATCCTGCAGGATCGCTTGAACAAGCTCAGGGAAGTGCTGGCGGACAGCTTTTTCCGCAGCATGTCGGTGACCGGCATCGGGATGGTCGTCAAGTCGTCCATCTTCGGCTTCAAGGACTCGCTGGAAGAAGAGTCGGATCGGTACGCGATGGCCTTCATCGAGCAGAAGCAGGGCTCCACAGAGGCGTATCGGCGTGTGATGCAGCGTTTGTATGACGAGGCCGTGCTGGATGAGAAGAAGTTTTCAGTCTTCTATGCCAATGAAGATCGCCTGTCGGATCGCCTCAAGGCCTTGAGCGAGTTTGAGGTCGGGTTCGAGTCGCGCCGTGCCGAGCGACCATCTGTGACGGCGTCCGCACTGGAGTCTTTGGCTCTAGCAGCAGTGGCTGTATCGCCTGCACCGGCAGCGTCGGCAGCGGCCTCACAGGTGGCTGCTGCGTCTGAAGCTGTGCCCGGGTCGACGCCTGTGGCTGCCCCAGAGTCCTCTGCCTCCGTCCCGGTGGCATCTGCATCTGCGTCTGTGCCGACAGGGGCCAGCCAGGGGGGGCAGCCCGATGTGGTCGTGGCGCTGTCGTCTGCCTCGGTGGTGTTGGTTGCGCCTGATGGTCAGGGGGGGGGGGCGCCCGAGCCCATGACGATGCCAGTGTCCGCAGCCCCTGCGGCCGTGGCGGCCTCGGTGGCAGAGAGCGTCGTCTATCACCAGGCCATCGAGCCGCTGGTCATGCCGCTGCTGGAAAGCGAGCTGGAGGCCGGGCGCTACAAGCGTCTGATGCGCAACATTGAGCGGGTCCGTGCCACGTTCCGTTTGCCAGACCGCGCTCGGGCGGTGCTGGCGGAGGGTTATGCGGCAACCAGCGAACCTGCGCTGCAGGAGCGGGGGCAGGCGCTGGCACAAGAGCTGTTGGCAAAGCAACCGGATGACGCCCGGATGTGGAAGTTGCTGGGCAACCTCTCCTACCGTCGAGGTCAGTGGGCCGAGGCCAAGGATCATTGGAGCCAGGCCTTGAAGTTCGCCCCCGAGGGGGACGAGCGCGGCTTCATTGAGCAAAACCTGCGACAGATTGACAAGAAATTGAGCGAGGCCTCGAAATGAGCATCAAGACATGGGTGGCGCTGTTGGCGATGGCGGTGTTGAGTGCCGGGTGTGCGCCCAAATGGCAGAACATTCGCAAGGAAGCACGCTTTGAAGGGCCCGCGCGGGCCTATGTGGCCACCTTGCCGGAGGGCTGGAAGCGCGCGCCGACCGACAGCGACGTGTTGCTGATCACCCGCGATGGCCTGTTCTTGCAGCAGATCAGTGTGACGCACCACGAGCTGGATGAGGCCTTTGTGGGCGTCAAGCTGAAAACCGATGCGGCGCCCAGCGAACTGGCCGCACTGCAACTGCGCAGCTTCCGTGAGAAGGAGCTGAACCTCGCCCGGTACCAGGATGAAGAGAAGGAAGGCGTGCTGGCGCTGTTCCCGGTGGACCACGGCAAGCCCCTGCCAGGCACGGTGGAGCGGGTCGCGATTCGGCCTCTCACGCTGGATGGCGTGGATGCCTTCAAGTTGGAAACACGCAGCTTCAACAGCTGGGGGCTGGAGTACGTGAGCCAGTCCGTGGGCTTCATCCATGAAAACGAATACTGGCTGGTGCGTTACCTGGCGCCCAAGCTGCATTACGCTCAGCTGGATCAGGCCACCTTCGACAAGTTTCTGGCCGACGTCAAGTTGAAGCCCAAGTGCCGCCTGTTCTGCGGAGACTGATCACCCGCGGGGGCTTGTGCATGAATTCCTGTCGGCCGGGGCCGATTTGCCGGACAATCTCGCCCCATGAGTTCTGAATACACCACCCCCACGGCTGCGGGCTCGGCCGTGGCGCCCAAAATTGCCTTCGTCAGCCTGGGTTGTCCCAAGGCCCTGACCGACTCCGAATTGATCCTCACGCAACTGCGCGCTGAAGGGTATGAAACCAGCAAGACTTACGACGGGGCCGACATGGTCATCGTCAACACCTGCGGTTTCATCGACGATGCGGTCAAGGAGAGCCTGGACACGATTGGCGAGGCACTGGCCGAGAACGGCAAGGTGATCGTCACCGGCTGCCTGGGTGCCAAGACCGGGGTCGATGGCGGCAATCTGATCCGCGAAGTGCACCCGAAGGTGCTTGCCGTGACCGGTCCGCACGCCACCCAGGAGGTGATGGACGCGGTGCACATCCATGTGCCCAAGCCCCACGACCCCTTCCTGGACCTGGTTCCGGAAGCGCGTGGCGTGGCGGGCATCAAGCTCACGCCCCGGCACTATGCTTATCTGAAGATCAGCGAAGGGTGCAACCACCGCTGTGCCTTCTGCATCATCCCCAGCATGCGCGGCGATCTGGTGTCGCGCCCGATTGGCGATGTGCTGAGCGAGGCCAAAGCCTTGTTCGCGTCGGGCGTGAAGGAACTGCTGGTGATCAGCCAGGACACCAGTGCCTATGGCGTGGATGTCAAGTACCGCACCGGTTTCTGGGATGGCAAGCCAGTCAAGACCCGCATGTACGACCTGGCCAAGGAGTTGGGCGAGATGGCGCGTGAGCATGGCGCCTGGGTGCGTCTGCACTACGTCTACCCCTATCCGCATGTGGACGAGATCGTGCCCTTGATGGCCGAAGGCCTGATCCTGCCTTACTTGGATGTGCCGTTCCAGCACGCCCACCCCGATGTGCTCAAGCGCATGAAGCGCCCGGCCAACGGTGAGAAGAACCTGGATCGCCTGCGTCGCTGGCGCGAGATCTGCCCGGAAATCGTCGTGCGCTCGACCTTCATCGCCGGCTTCCCTGGCGAGACGGAAGAGGAGTTTCAGTACCTGCTGGACTTCCTGCGCGAGGCCGAAATTGACCGCGCTGGTTGTTTTGCCTATTCTCCGATCGAAGGCGCACCTGCCAACGAGCTGGAAGGTGCTTTGCCCGACGAGGTGCGCGAGGAGCGCCGCGCGCGCTTCATGGCTGTGGCCGAAGAGGTGTCGATTGCCAAGCTGCAGCGCCGCGTGGGGGCCACCATGCAGGTGCTGGTGGACAGCGCGCCCGCACTGGGTCGCAAGGGTGGCGTGGGTCGCACCTACGCCGATGCGCCCGAGATTGACGGCACCGTGCGCCTGCTGCCGCCGCAAAAGGCCAGCAAGACGCTCAAGGTGGGCGAGTTCACCAAGGCCCGCATCGTGGCCGTGGAAGGGCACGACCTGATCGGTCTGCCCATCTGACGATCTGAAGAACGAGGGCGCACGCCGTGCGGTGGGTGCATTAGCATCCTTGCATGAGCACACGCCCTGATTCTTCTGCGTCTTCGTCCCTGGGTGATCTGGCCAATCTGACCGATGTGGCCACCGCCCTGATCCACCACCCCTATCAGCCCCCAGGCGGGTTCGAGACGGTGCAACCGGGGGTGCACAAAGCTTCCACGGTGCTGTTCGAGAACACCGCTGCCCTGAAGACTCGGCAGTGGAAGGACAAGAGCGGCTACACCTACGGCCTGCACGGCACCCCCACCACCTTCACGTTGGAAGAGCGTCTGGCCACGCTGGAAGGCGGCTTGCAGACTTTGCTGGCCCCCTCCGGCCTGGCGGCCATTGCCCTGGTGGACATGGCGCTGCTGCGCGCGGGCGATGAGATGCTGATCCCCGACAACGCCTATGGGCCGGGCAAGGACTTTGCGCGAGGCGAGTTGGCTCATTGGGGCATCACGTACCGGGTGTACGACCCGCAGGACCCGGCTTCCCTGGCTGCGCAGATTACCGAGCGCACCAAGCTGGTCTGGCTCGAGGCGGCCGGCAGCGTGACGCTGGAGTTCCCCGATCTGGTCGGCTTGCTGGCGGTGACGCGCACGCACCCGAACGTGGTGACGGTGTTGGACAACACCTGGGGGGCCGGCTTGGCCTTTGATGCGTTTCACCTTGGGCAGGCGCCCGATGGCGAAGTGCTGGGCGTGGACGTGACCGTGCACGCCTTGACCAAGTATCCCTCGGGCGGTGGCGATGTGCTGATGGGTGCCGTGGTGACCCGTGATGCCACCTTGCACCATCGTTTGAAGATGACCCACATGCGTCTGGGCTTGGGCGTGGGGGCGAACGATGCGGAGTTGGTTCTGCGTGGCTTGCCCAGTTTGGCGGTGCGCTATGCCGCTCACGATGCCTCCACCCGCGAGATCGCCCATTGGCTCACCCAACAGCCAGAGATTGCGCAGGTGCTGCATCCCGCTTTACCTGATTCGCCGGGGCACGCCCATTGGCAGCAAACCTGCCGCGCGGCGGGCGGGCTGGTGTCGATGGTGTTCGAGGCGCAGCGCTTTCCCAGCGACCGGGTGGAGGCCTTTGTGGATGCGCTGAAGCTGTTCAAGATTGGCTATTCCTGGGGCGGGCCACTCAGCCTGGTCATGCCTTATGACTTGCAGGGCATGCGTCAGCACGGCCCCTTGGCGGGCCGGCAGGGCACCCTGGTGCGTTTGGCCGTGGGCCTGGAAAAGGTGGATGACCTGGTGGCGGACCTGGACCAGGCGTTGCGGGTCTTGCGCGACTGACTCGGCTCGGTCCACCCTGTGGTGGGCCCATCTTCGTCGTCGAACTTGTCCGGCTTTCGTACGCCCATGAAGGGGTGGGCACCCTCGGGTACGCTCGCTAGACTGCCGGCCTGACATCACCCTGTGAATTGAGGCGTACACCCATGACCGTGACAAACCGCATCTGGCAACTGGGTTGGCGCACTGCTGTGGGGCTGGGGCTGGCTGGGATGATGGCCTCGTGGCCCGTGCAGGCCGCTTCGGTGCGCCAGATGTCTCCCCAGGGCGAGGTGGCTCAGGTTCGCCAGATCCGGGTCACCTTTGCGCAGTCGATGATGCCGCTGGGGGACTTGCGCCACGATGACCCGTTCACGGTGCAGTGCCAGGGGGCGGTCCCGTCGGGTGGCGGGCGGTGGGCGACCGACAAGGTCTGGGTGTATGACTTTACCGAAGACCTGGGTCCCGGCGTGCGCTGTATGGTGGCGCCGCGTGCGGGATGGACGCCCAAGCTGAAAGAGGCCGGCGCACTGCAAGCCAGTACCTTCCGCTTTCAGACCGGTGGTCCGGCGGTGCGTAGCATTGAGCCCAGCGGGGGCGAGATTGAGGAAGACGCGCACTTCTTGCTGCGCTTGACCGGCCCGGCGGACGAAGCCAGTGTGGCCCAGCACGCCCGTTGCGAAGTGGAAGGGCTGGGCGAGCGACTGCCGGTGGTCTTGGAGCGTGGTGCGCCGCTGGCGGCGGTTTTGCGAGAGCGGGGTGTTTCAGGGGGGGAGGCTGCCCGCAGCGTGCTACTGCGCTGCAAGCGCCCCTTGCCCGCGGGGGCGCGCATGAAGCTGGTGTGGGGGCCGGGCATCGCTTCGCGGGGTGCACCCGGCATCGTCACCAGCCATCCCCAGGGCTTTGACTTCCAGGTGCGCAGTGCCTTCGTGGCCGAGTTCAGCTGTGAGCGTGAGCGGGCCCAAAGTCCATGTTTGCCCTTGCGGCCGATGACGCTGAAGCTCTCCGCATCGGTCAGTCGCAAGCTGGCCGAAGAGATCCGCTTGAAGCCTGCCTCAGGTGCCGCCATTGTCCCGTCGTGGCGCAAAGACGAAAGCGAAGAGATGGTGAGTGAGGTGCGCTTTCAGCCGCCTCTGCCCGAATCCAGTGCCTTCACGGTGGTGTTACCCAAGGATTTCCGAGATGAGAGCGGTCGTACCTTGGCCAATGTCGGGGCATATCCGCTGAAGGTGGCCACGTCGAGCATGCCGCCACTGGCCAAGTTCGCCGCAGCGCCATTTGGTGTCATCGAGCTGTTGGGTGAGCCGGGTCAGCCGCCGCTGGTGCCGGTCACCGTCCGCCATGTCGAGAAATCGCTGGCCGTGAAGGGTCTGGACACATCTTTAGGCGTGCGCACACAGTCTGTCCAGAGCGATGCCGAGATCCTGCGCTGGATGGCGAAGGTGCGCCGCTATCACGAGTCCAGCTTCAGCGCGAAAGAGTTGGGGCGGCCGAAATCCGAATGGCTGGAGTGGGTCACCGACACCGATGAGGACGGCACCCCCCATCGCTATCAGCGCGAAAAGCGTATTGGCACCCGTGAACTGTCACTGCTGAGTGGGGTGAAGGACGCGCGCAAGCTGACCGTGCCGGCCGCCGAGGCCAACGATCCCCGTCCGTTCGAGGTGGTCGGCATCCCGATGCCGGGGCCGGGTTACCACGTCATCGAGCTCAGCTCGGCCCGACTAGGGGCCAGTCTGCTGGCCCGCAAGGTTCCGATGTATGTGCGCACCGGGGTGCTGGTGAGCAACATGGGCGTGCACGTCAAGCTGGGGCGTGACAGTGCCTCGGTGTGGGTGACCTCCCTCGACAAAGGCAAGCCCGTGCCCGATGCCGAGGTGGCGATCAACGACTGCCGCGGCGAAACCCTTTGGCGTGGACGAAGCAACCGAGATGGCCTGGCCCTGGTGCAACAGGCCTTCGCGGTCTCACGTGATCAACGCTGCCTGGTCTCCGACGGCCTGTTTGTCACCGCCCGCAAGGTGCTGAAAGACGGCCCTCATCAAGGCAAGACCGATCTGGCTTTTGTGTTCACCGATTGGCAAAAGGGCATCGAGTCTTGGCGCTTCCAGCACCCCACGTCCAGTCCGGAACACGAGTCCGATGACAGCGGTGTGCGGGCCCACACGGTGCTGGACCGTAGCCTGTTGCGTGCGGGTGAAGCCGTGTCGATGAAGCACTTCATCCGCGCCGAGACGGCGAGTGGATTGGGCGCGGTGCCTAAGGCCCATCTGCCTGACACCGTAAAGATCATGCATGTGGGCAGTGGCACGGAATACTCACTGCCATTGAGTTGGCTACCCCGTCAACAGGCCTTGTCCACCTGGGTCATCCCCAAAGAGGCCAAGCTGGGCCTGTACGAGGTGAGCCTGGAAGGCGATGCGCGCTTTGGTCGACGCAGCCTGAGCAGCGGACGCTTCCGGGTCGAAGAGTTCCGCCTGCCCTTGGTGGATGCTCGCTTGAGTGGCCCGAAAGAGGTGCAAATGGCTCCACGTGAGATCGCACTGTCGGCCCAGTTGCGCTACCTCTCAGGGGGCGGCGTGGCCCAGTCCCCAGCCCAGGTCACGGCGGTGCTGCGAGACCGCACGCCGCACTTCACCGGTTACGAGGACTACAGCTTTGAGGCGCCCCGAGAGACCCAGGCCAAGCCTTCACGCAACGCGGACGATGCGGACGAGGGCGACGACGGCGTGAGCGCCGGAGCCGATCGTGTCGTTGCGGACAAGTTGGCCGTGATGACCGACCGGGAAGGCGCAGCCAAGGTGGTGCTGAAAGACCTGCCGCCGCGAACTCGTCCGGGCTCGCTGCACGCCGAGATGACCTTCACCGATCCCAACAGCGAGATCCAGACCGTGGCGACCTCCGTGCCCGTGTGGCCCTCGTCGGTGGTGCTGGGCATTCGCAGTGCGCGTTGGACGGGTACGGGCGGTGACGCGCAAGGGCGCACCCGCTTCCAAGTGGTGGCGCTGGACACCCGTGGTCAGCCCCTGAAGGGCCAGGACGTGAGCGTGCAAGCCCGCCTCAGCCAGACCTTCAGTACCCGCAAACGCATCGTCGGAGGCTTTTACGCTTACGACAACCGCACCGAGGTGAAAGACCTGGGCTCGGTGTGCAGCGGGACGACCGATGCGCGCGGCTTGTTGCTGTGCGAGACCACCTTGGACGAAGCCGGCGAGATCGAGTTGATCGCCCTGGCAAAGGACAGCGCCAAACGCCGGGTGCAGGCTGCCACCACCGTCTGGGTCACTCGCCAGGGCGAGTTGTGGTTCAGTCAGGACAACGACGACCGGATGGATGTGCTGCCCGAGAAACAGCGCTACGAGCCGGGCGAGACCGCGCGCTTGCAGGTGCGCATGCCGTTCCGCGAAGCGACTGTGCTGGTGTCGGTGGAACGCGAGGGCATCATCGAACAGCGCGTGATGACCCTGACGGGCAAGGACCCGGTCATCGAGTTGCCCATCCCGAAAGCCAAAGTGGGCCCCGATGGGGAGTTGCAAAGCTGGGCGCCCAACGTCTATGTCAGCGTGATGGCCCTGCGCGGGCGCATCCGCGAGGTACCCTGGTACAGCTTCTTCACCTGGGGCTGGCGCGCTCCCGTCGAATGGGCCAAAGCCTTCTGGTACGAAGGACGTGAATACCAGGCCCCCACGGCCATGGTCGATTTGTCCAAGCCCGCCTACAAGCTGGGGGTGGCCGCTCTGCGCATCGGCACGGCCGAGCACGACCTGAAGGTGGAGGTGATCCCTGACAAGGGCCAGTATGCCGTTCGCCAGGCGGCCAAGGTCAAGGTGCGGGTCACCCATCAAGGCAAACCGGTACAAGGCGACTTTGCCTTTGCCGCAGTGGACGAGTCCTTGCTGGCGCTGTCCAACAACGAATCCTGGCAATTGCTTGACGCCCTGCTGCAAGAGCGCCCTTGGGGCGTGGAGACCAGCACCGCCCAAAACGAGATCGTCGGGCGCCGCCACTACGGACGCAAGGCCGTGGCCGCGGGAGGCGGCGGAGGCACGGGTGCGACGCGTGAACTGTTCGACACCCTCTTGCTGTGGCAAGGCAGTGTCAAACTGGATGCACGGGGCGAGGCGTGGGTCAACGTGCCGATCAACGACTCGCTGACCAGTTTCCGCCTGGTGGCGGTGGCCAGTTCCGGGCTGTCTCGCTTTGGCACCGGCTCGGCCACCATCCGCGTCACCCAGGACCTGCAGATGTTATCGGGCTTGCCGCCCCTGGTGCGAGAGGGCGATCGTTTCGAAGCCATCTTCACGTTGCGCAACACGACGTCCCAGCCCTTGCGTGTTCAAGCCAGGCTGGCGGGCCAGGCTGAGCACCACGAAGGCAAAGGTGCTGCAGCGACCCTGAGTCTGCCGTCCCAGGACGTCGAACTGCCGGCTGACAGCGCACGCGAGCTACGCTGGTCGGTGGACGTGCCAGCTGGCGTTCGGCAACTGACGTGGGAGGCCTCGGTCGTGGCCTCCGGCAAAGCGGGTGTGAGCGATCGCGTCAAGCTGGTGCAACAGGTGCTGCCCGCGGTGCCCGTGCGGGTGATGCAGGCCACGCTCACCCAATTGACAGCTCCCTACAGCTTGCAGGTCGCACCACCGGCCGATGCCGTGACCGATGCCGTCGGCACAGGACGTCAAGCGCGCGGTGGCATCCAGGTGGGCTTGCAATCCACCCTGACCAGCCGTCTGCCGGGCCTGCGTCGCTACTTCGAGCAGTACCCCTATGTCTGCCTGGAGCAAAAGGTGGCGAAGGCCGTGGGCCTGCACGATGCCACTTTGTGGGCTGACATCACCCGTCAGTTGCCCAGCTATCTGGATGCCGATGGGCTGGCCAGCTACTTCCCGCCCATGTCGGGCATGAGCGGGCAGGGCACCGACTACCTGACCGCACATGTGCTGGCCGTGAGCCACGAGGCAGGCTTCGAGCTGCCGGCCCAGGCCCGCGAGGCCATGCTGCAAGGCCTGAACTCCTATGTGCAAGGCCGCTTGCAACGCGAAGTCTGGTCGCCTGCCGGTCCTCAGCGCACCTTGATGAACGACGTGCGCCGACTGGCCGCCATCGAAGCCTTGTCCCGTTACGGACGTGCGGACGCACGCATGCTGGACACCGTGTCGATCGCGCCCCAGCAATGGCCCACAGCGGCACTTATCAACTGGTTCAACATCCTGCAACGCGTATCGACCGTGCCCGCGCGCGATCAGCGTCTGGACGAGGCCGAGCAGGTTCTGCGCAGCCGCATGACCTTTGCCGGGACAACCCTGCGCTTCTCCACCGAGGCCGATGACTTCTGGTGGTGGATCATGGACAGCCCCGATGCCAATGCGGCACGCATGATCCTCGCCGTGTTGGGTCGCCCCGCGTGGCAAGAAGACCTGCCCCGGATGGTCGTGGGTTCGCTGGGGCGCCAACGTCAGGGGGCCTGGTTGAGCACGCACGCCAACCTGTGGGCCTCGCTGGCGCTGGACAAGTTCGCCCAACGTTTCGAGAAGGTGCCGGTCAACGGCGTGACGCGGGCCAGCCTCGGAGCCCAGTCAGGCTCACACACATGGGCCACTGGGCCGCAGGGTGGAAGTGTGGGCCTGCCCTGGCCCCTTGCCTCGACGTCGAGCGTCCCAACGCCATCGCCCTTGCTGGTGCAGCACGATGGCGCCGGACGCCCCTGGCTCACCGTTCAGGCGCTCGCGGCGGTTCCCCTGAAAGCGCCGCTGCGGGCGGGCTACGCCATCCGCAAATCCGTCACCGTGCAAGACGCTGGGCCACACGCGGCATCCGGTGGCAAAGCGTACGGACGCGGCGCCGTGTTGCGGGTGCGCCTGGAGATCGACGCCCAGTCCGACATGACCTGGGTGGCGGTCAACGATCCCGTTCCGGGTGGGGCCACCATCCTGGGCAGCGGCCTCGGACGTGACAGCGCCCTGGCCACCGGCGGCGAGCAGCGTGAAGGGGCCTGGCCCATCTACATCGAACGCGCCTTCGATGGCTACCGCGCCTATTTCGACTACCTGCCCAAGGGCCGTCATGTGGTCGAGTACACCGTGCGCCTGAACAACCCCGGCCGCTTCCAGCTGCCCCCGACCCGGGTCGAGGCCATGTACGCGCCCGAGACCTTCGGTGAGAGCCCGAACGCCACGGTGGAGGTGGCGCCTTGAGGCAAGTTGGGCTGGCGCTGGCGGTGATGGGACTGGTGCTGAGCCTGAATGCCTCGGTCGCCCAGGGCGCGACGCTCCCCAGCTTCTCGCAGGTGCGCGCCGCCCATCAATCCAGCGATCTGACCTTGCTGGACCGTCACGGTGAGGTCCTGCACACCGTGCGACGCGACATGACGGTGCGCCGTCTGCCCTGGGTCACCTTGTCCGACATCTCGCCGGCCATGCGCGCGGCGATCGTGCTGTCGGAAGACCAGCGCTTCTGGCAGCACAGCGGTGTGGACTGGCAGGCCGTGGCCGGCAGCGCCTGGGCCAACCTCTGGAACCAGCGCACCCGGGGCGCTTCCACCGTCACCATGCAGCTCGCCGGGCTGCTCAGTGAGGCGCCATCGGGCAGTGCCGTGCGTCGCAACTGGTCCCAGAAAGTCAGTCAGGCCTGGCATGCCGGGCAACTGGAGCGGCAATGGCGCAAGAGCGACATTCTGGAGGCCTACCTCAACCTCGTCCCTTTCCGAGGTGAGATGGTGGGCCTGGCCGCCATGAGCCAGACCCTGTTTCGCAAGCACCCCAGCGGCCTCGACGCGCAGGAAGCCGCCATCGCCGCCGCGCTGGTCCGAGGCCCCAATGCCCGTGCCGACGTCGTGACGCGACGCGCCTGCCAGGTGCTGACGCTGCAACAACGCCCTTGCACGGGCCTTGAGTTGCTGACCGCCGTGGCGCTGGCGCATAAAGGGAGCGCCATGCTGGGCGCGCAACTGGCCCCCCATCTCGCCCGACTGGCGCTTCAACATACCCCTGTGGGCACCGTGCAGGTGCCCACCACGCTAGATGCACGCTGGCAACGCCTGGCGCGCGACCTGCTGCGGCAGCATCTGAGCGAGTTGTCTCAACGCGGGGTGGAAGACGGTGCCGTGATCGTGCTCGACAACGCCTCTGGCGAGGTACGGGCCTGGGTAGGCGGCAGCGGGGAGCTGTCCCAGGCCGCCCACGTCGATGCGGTGCTGGCCCGACGTCAGCCCGGCTCCACCTTGAAACCCTTCGTTTACGCATTGGCCTTTGAACGACGCATCCTGACGCCCGCCAGCCTGTTGCACGACTCCCCGGTGCAGCTGCCAACGGGCGCGGGCCTCTACATCCCACAGAACTACGACCGGCGCTTTCGGGGCTGGGTGAGTGTGCGAACGGCCTTGGGCAACAGCCTGAACGTGCCTGCCGTGCGGGCGGGGGCCATGCTGGGCCCCGACGTGCTCGCCCAACGCCTCAACGACCTGGGGCTGGGCCTGCAGGAGCCTGGCGGCTACTACGGTCCGGGGCTGGCACTGGGCAGCGCCGAAGTCACCCTGCGTGACCTGAGCAATGCATACCGCACGCTGGCGAATGGCGGCCTCTGGTCGCCGCTGCGCTGGCAGGTTGCGCTCACATCACGGCCTGCGCCTGCGGAGTTGCCACGCCGTGTCATGCCAGTTGACGTTGCCTACCTGGTCAGCGACATCCTGGCCGATAACAGCGCCCGAGCCCTGACCTTCGGGCTGGACAGTGTGCTCGCCACGCGCGGTCATGCGGCCGTCAAGACCGGCACCAGCAAAGACATGCGTGACAACTGGTGTGTGGGCTACACCCGTGCCTACACCGTGGGTGTGTGGGTGGGCAATGCCAGTGGCAGCCCTATGCGTGAGGTCAGTGGCGTGTCGGGCGCGGCGCCCATCTGGGCCAGCCTTGTGCGTGAACTGCACCGCGCCCAACCCTCCGTGGCACCGTTGCAGCCTGCCTCGGTGGTGCGCCTGCCCATCACGTTTGCCGCCTCGGCTCCTGCCGATGCGGCCTCGTCCGACGTGGTGGATGCGCCACGCCAAGAGGTCTTCCTGGCTGGAACCGAGCAGTCGGTCTGGTCTTTGGGGCAGGGCGGTGCAGGGTCGGGGGCGGAGCGCGCCATCCAGTCACCGGCACAGGGGGCGATCTTCGCCATCGACCCTGACATGCCGCCTCACGTGCAGCGCATCCCGTTGCGCACCGCTCAGACCCGCTCCAACTGGTGGCTCAACGGCAAACGATTGGGGCCAGCGACGCTCGCACATTGGCAGCCTTGGCCCGGGCGGCACGTGCTCAGCCTGCGCAGCAAGCAGGGCCAGGTGATCGATGAGGTGCGCTTCGAGGTGCGGGGTGCGGGCGTGAAAGCAGGCCCGAAACGCTGAACGCTGGCGCGCCTCAGTCCTTCGGACTGGATGAGACCTTGTGCCTCATCAAGCGTCCCTTTTCACGTTCCCAGTCGCGATCCTTGATGGTGTTGCGCTTGTCATGCTCGGCCTTGCCCTTGGCCAGAGCAATGTCTGCCTTCACGCGGCCACCCTTCCAGTGCAGGTTCAACGGCACGATGGTGAAGCCTTTTTGCTCCGTCTTGCCGATCAGGCGCCGGATCTGCTCACGGTGCATCAGCAATTTCTTGGTGCGGTCGGCCTCGGGCGTGATGTGGGTGGAGGCCGAGCGCAGGGCGTTGATGCGCAGCCCGATCAGGTACAACTCCCCATCCTTGATCACGACGTAGCCGTCGGTCATCTGCACCTGCCCCTCGCGGATGGCCTTCACTTCCCACCCTTCCAGCACCACGCCCGCCTCGAAGCGTTCCTCGATGTGGTAGTTGAAAAGGGCTTTTCTGTTTTCTGCGATGGACATGTTGTGGCGCGGCAAGGTCGCCGACGTCTCTAAAATAACGACATTCTATGAAGCACGTTCACAAATCCGTCTTGCTTTGGTACTCACCCCGTGAAATGTATGGGCTGGTGACCGGTGTTCAAGACTACCCCCAATTCCTGCCCTGGTGCGATCGCGCCGAGGTGATCGACACCCACGACGACGGCGTGACCGCCCGCGTGCACATGGCCATTGCCGGTGTGCGTCAGGCATTCACCACGCGCAACGTCAACGACCCGGGGCACAGCGTGACCATGAAACTGGTGGACGGCCCCTTCTCGAAACTGGAAGGCGTCTGGCGTTTTCTGCCCTTGCACAAACCGGGGCAGGCGGGCGATCCCACGGCCGACCCGGCTGACGCCCCCGCCTGCAAGGTCGAGTTCTCGTTGAGCTACGCTTTTTCCAGCAAGGCTCTGTCGTTGGTGGTCAGCCCGGTCTTCGATCGCATTGCCAACACCTTTGTCGAGTCCTTCGTCAAACGTGCCGAGCAAGTCTATGGTCCGCGTTGAGTCGAACGTCCCTGAGTCGGCGTCAGCCTCCAGCGCGCTGCTCACCGTCGAGGTGGCGGTCAGTGTCGCCCCCCGCGAGGTGCAGCGCGTGCGCCTGCAAGTGCCCGCAGGCAGCACCGTGCGTGACGCCTTGCTGGCCTGCGGCCTGATGTCGCACCTGCCGGGCCTGACCCCTGAGGCCGTGACCGCAGGGCAATGGGCGGTGGGCGTCTGGGGGCGCAAGGAGCGACTGGGCCATCCTCTGCGCGATCAGGATCGCATCGAGATCGTACGGCCTCTGGTGGTGGACCCCAAGGAGGCCCGCCGACTGCGCTACCAGGACCATTTGAAGAAGTGGCCCAAAGGTTCGCAGCGCATCAAGGACAACGCCAAGGGCAAAAAAACGGCCCCGTCCAGCGGAGCCTGATCAGGTAAGACGCCGGGGAGGGCGGTCTTACTTGCAGTTGGCCTTGATGGCGTCCTGCGTGCGGCGCGTTTCTTCGGCACGTCCCTGGTCATCCAGGATTTCGCGCTCACCCTTGGCATTGGTGCGTGAAATGCGGATGCCGTCGTTCAACGTCCGCTGATAACTCTTGGCGCGCTCGCAGTTCTCGGCACGCTCTTTGGCCAACTTGGCCTCTTCGGCCTGTTGTTTGGCCTTTTCCTCTTCCTCGGCCTTGCGACGTTTGGCGTCCAGTTCGTTCTCGCTGGCTTTGCCTGCGGGGGGCGCCGCGCGGTTGCCCACGGCCGGGGCCGATGCTGCCTCGACGGGTTTGGTCATGATGCGCGCCGTGCTGGCCCGCGGTTTGGCCAAGATGGCCGACTCCGGCGTGCCTTGGGGTGGTGGGCGGTCGCTGTACTGAATCGAGCCGCTGGCGTCCCGCCATTTCCACTGCCCGCTGGCCAAAGCCGGCGTGCACACGACCGCGCTGGCGGACAAGATCAAGGCCAGGACGTGAGGAGCGTAACGCACATGTTTCATGACAACCAGTTTAGCCAAGGACTGCGAGATCATCCACGTGAATGAATGTAAAAGCACCGATATCTCTACCCTGGCGCATACCGCGTCGCTCCGCGTATAATCCGCTTTTGCGTCTGGAGCCTGTTCATGCGCCTGCTTGGTAAAGCCCTCACGTTTGACGACGTGTTGTTGGTGCCCGCGTACTCTCAAGTGTTGCCCCGCGACACATCGCTGGCCACCCGTCTCACCCGCAACATTCAGTTGAATTTGCCCCTCGTGTCCGCTGCCATGGACACCGTCACCGAAGCTCGTCTGGCGATCACCATCGCCCAAGAAGGCGGCATCGGGATCATTCACAAAAACATGACGGCCCGTCAGCAGGCCGCCGAAGTCGCGCGCGTCAAGCGCTACGAGTCCGGCATCCTGCGCGACCCGATCACCATTTCCTCGGGCGTCAAGGTCCGTGAAGTGATCGAACTGTCTCAGCAGCACGGCATCTCCGGCTTCCCCGTCGTGGACGAGGGCAAGGTTGTGGGCATCGTGACCGGGCGTGACCTGCGTTTCGAGACCCGTCTTGACGCCCCGGTGCGCGAGATCATGACCCCGCGCGAGCGTCTGATTTTCGTCAAGGACGGCTCCACCCAGGCCCAAGCCAAGGCGCTGATGCACCAGCACAAGCTCGAGCGCGTGCTGATGATCAACGACAGCAACGAGTTGACTGGCGTTTTCACCGTCAAAGACATCACCAAGCAAAACACCTTCCCCAACGCTGCCCGCGATTCGCACGGCAAGTTGCGCGTGGGCGCGGCGGTGGGCGTGGGCGAGGGCACCGAAGAGCGCGTCGAGCTGCTGGTCAAGGCCGGCGTGGACGTGCTGGTGGTCGACACGGCCCACGGCCACAGCCAGGGCGTGATCGAGCGCGTGCGCTGGGTCAAGCAGAACTTCCCGCAAGTCGACGTCATCGGCGGCAACATCGCCACTGGCGCGGCTGCGCTGGCCCTGGTCGAAGCCGGTGCGGATGCAGTCAAGGTCGGTATCGGCCCCGGGTCGATCTGCACCACCCGTATCGTGGCCGGTGTGGGCGTGCCCCAGATCATGGCCATCGACAACGTGGCCACGGCGCTGCAAGGCACGGGTGTGCCCCTGATCGCCGACGGCGGCATTCGTTACTCCGGTGACATCGCCAAGGCCATCGCGGCCGGCGCCAGCACCGTGATGATGGGCGGCATGTTCGCCGGTACCGAAGAAGCACCTGGCGAAGTCATCCTGTTCCAGGGCCGCAGCTACAAGAGCTACCGCGGCATGGGCTCGATCGGCGCCATGAAGGACGGCTCGGCCGACCGCTATTTCCAGGAAAACGACGAAGGCGCCAACCCCAACGCCGACAAGCTCGTGCCCGAAGGCATCGAAGGTCGCGTGCCCTACAAGGGCTCGGTCATCACCATCATCTACCAGATGGCGGGTGGTCTGCGTGCCTCCATGGGCTACTGCGGTTGCGGCACCATTGAAGACATGCGTAACAAGGCCGAGTTCGTCGAGATCACGTCGGCCGGTATCCGCGAGAGCCACGTCCACGACGTGCAGATCACCAAGGAAGCGCCCAACTACCGCATGGAGTGATGGGCCTTGGCCCTTGCCGGCCGCCTTTTCTGAACCACTGACAGGATGCCAATGGGTTCGACAAGCGGCCGCCAGGCGGCCATGCCATTCATCATGGTGACGGTTCTGCTCGACATGATGTCGATCGGGATCATTGCGCCGGTGCTGCCCAAGCTGATCGGGTCCTTCATGGACTCGGGCGCGGGCACCGCCTTCGCATACGGGGCCGCGCAAGCGGCCTTTGCCATTGCCCAGTTCTTCAGTGCGCCGGTTCTGGGTGCGCTGTCTGACCGCTATGGTCGCCGCCCCGTGCTCTTGCTTGGGCTGGTGGGCATGGCCATCAACTTCTTCGTCACGGCGCTGGCCAATGCCTTCTGGATGCTGCTGGCCGTGCGCATCATGGGTGGCGCCATGTGTGCCAACATCGCGGTGGCCAACGCCTACGTGGCCGACATCACCGAGCCCAAAGACCGCGCCAAGAACTACGGCCTGTTGGGTGCCATGTTCGGCCTGGGCTTCATCCTCGGTCCGGTGCTGGGCGGTGTGCTGGGCGACATCGACGTGCACTGGCCCTTCCTGCTGGCGGGCAGCCTGACCCTGCTGAACGCTGTCTACGGCTACTTCGTGTTGCCCGAATCCTTGCCGGCTGACAGTCGCCGTGAGTTCGATCTGGTGCGCGCCAATCCGTTCAGTTCGCTGGCGCGTCTGCGGCAGTTGAAGGGGGTGGAGACGCTGATGTGGATCATGGGCCTGTCCATCCTGGCGCAGTTCTGCCTGCACACCATCTGGTTCCTCTACACCGAGTTCAAGTTCGGTTGGACCCCCAAGGACAACGGCTACTCGCTGTTCGCCGTCGGCCTGATGGCCGTGATCGTGCAGGGCGGCTTGCTGCGGCAATTCCAGAAGCACATCTCGCTGCGCCGCCTGGTGAGCGTGGGCCTGATCTCGTCCACCTTGTGCTATGCCGCCTACGGCGCTGTGCCCCAGGGCTGGATGATGTACATCATCATTGTCGTCAACGTGTTTGGCTACATGGTGCAGCCCGGCCTGCAAAGCCTGGTGGCCAATGCGGTCGACCCCAGCCGCCAGGGCGAGAGCATGGGGGCCGTGTCCTCCATCAACAGCGTGGCGGCCATGCTGGGCCCCATCCTGGCGGCGCCCTTGCTCGCTGTCGCGGCAGGTTACCCGCAGGGTGACTGGCGCGTCGGCATCCCGTTTTACCTGTGCGCGGTCATTCAAGGGGTGGCCGCCCTCATCGGTTTTCGTTATTTCAGCCGGACCCGCCATGCGCATGACGCTGCCCTGGCCGGGCGTGCCCAGGCTTGACGCCCCGGCCCGCGCACGATCCGCATCCACATCGCGTCAGATTGATTCCCCGAGATTCCACCATGCATGACAAGATCCTCATCCTCGACTTCGGCTCCCAGGTCACCCAACTGATCGCACGCCGTGTGCGCGAAGCCCACGTTTACTGCGAGATCCACCCTAACGACGTGTCGGACGAGTTCATCAAGTCCTTTGCACCCAAGGGCATCATCCTGTCGGGCAGCCACGCCAGCACCTACGAAGACCACCAACTGCGCGCACCGCAGGCCGTGTGGGACGCCGGTGTGCCAGTGCTGGGCATCTGCTACGGCATGCAGACGATGGCTGTGCAACTGGGCGGCGAAGTGTCATGGAGCGACACCCGCGAGTTCGGCTACGCCGAGGTGCGCGCCCACGGTCACACCACCTTGCTCGATGGCATCCAGGACTTCGCCACGCCCGAGGGCCACGGCATGCTCAAGGTCTGGATGAGTCACGGTGACAAGGTCACGGCGCTGCCGCCGGGCTTCAAGCTGATGGCCTCCACGCCCAGCTGCCCGATTGCCGGCATGGCCAACGAAGAGAAGCGTTACTACGCTGTGCAGTTTCACCCCGAGGTGACCCACACCGTTCAGGGCCACGCCATGCTGACGCGCTTCGTGCGCGAAATCAGCGGCTGCAAGGGCGACTGGATCATGGGCGACTACATCGAAGAGGCCGTGGCCAAAATCCGTGAGCAGGTCGGTGACGAAGAGGTCATTCTGGGCCTGTCTGGCGGCGTGGACTCGTCGGTGGCTGCGGCGCTGATTCACCGCGCCATCGGCGACCAGCTGACCTGCGTGTTCGTCGACCACGGCCTGCTGCGCCTGAACGAAGGCGACATGGTCATGGAGATGTTCGAAGGCAAGCTGCACGCCAAAGTGATCCGTGTGGATGCCGCCGAGCTGTTCCTGGGGCAACTCGCTGGCGTGACCGACCCCGAGCGCAAGCGCAAGATCATCGGCGGTTTGTTTGTGGATGTCTTCAAGGCCGAAGCGGAAAAGCTCAAGGCGAGCGGCCAGGGTCACAAGGGCGCGACTTTCTTGGCGCAGGGCACCATTTACCCTGACGTGGTGGAGTCGGGTGGTACGCACACCAAGAAGGCCACCATCAAGAGCCACCACAACGTGGGCGGCCTGCCGGAGAAGCTGGGCCTGAAGCTGCTGGAGCCGCTGCGCGAACTGTTCAAGGACGAAGTGCGCGAACTGGGCGTGGCGCTGGGCCTGCCGCACGACATGGTGTACCGTCACCCCTTCCCTGGCCCCGGCCTGGGTGTGCGCATCCTGGGTGAGGTCAAGCCTGAGTTTGCTGACCTGCTCAAGCGCGCTGACGCGATCTTCATCGAAGAACTGCGCAAGTGCATCGACCCGGAAACCGGCAAGAGCTGGTATGACCTGACCAGCCAGGCCTTCACCGTGTTCCTGCCGGTCAAGAGCGTCGGTGTGATGGGTGATGGCCGTACTTACGAGTACGTGGTGTCTCTGCGTGCCGTGCAGACCAGCGACTTCATGACCGCTGACTGGGCTGAGTTGCCTTACAGCCTGCTCAAGAAGGTGTCAGGTCGGATCATCAACGAAGTGCGCGGCATCAACCGCGTGGCCTACGACGTGTCGAGCAAGCCGCCTGCCACGATCGAGTGGGAGTGATTTGAGAGCGCTTCACTGCGTCCCAGAACGTCCCAAAAGTTCATTTAAGCCCTTGATATTCAAGGGCTTTTTTGTTTTTGACGTCCCATGAGGTTTCATGACATCCCGAGTTTTTTGTCGGTAAAGAAGACGGTTGATTTTTTTAGTCGATTGATCTTTGATTGTTTACCGTCTTGATGCTCTGACGGTAAGTGATGCAAGGTACGAAAGGGGTTACCCAATGGCACTGACCGATACCAAACTCAAGAACCTCAAGGCCGCCGACAAGGTCTACAAGGTGGCGGACCGCGACGGTTTGTACGTCGTCGTCTCCCTCAAGGGAACGCTGACATTTCGCTACGACTATCGACTGGGGGGACGGCGCGAGACGCTGACCGTGGGGCAATACGATGAGTTCCAGGCGTCGCAACCCAAGCGGGCGCCCGAGGACATCAACTACGGCGATCCGCTTTCGCTGGCGGATGCCCGCGACCTGCTGGCCAGGGCCAAGAACATGGTCAGCCGGGGGGAGTCACCGGCGCGGGTCAAGTCTGAAACCAGGAAGGAGTGCCAGGAGTCAGGCACCTTCGAGTCCTTCGCCGACATCTGGTTGCGCAACGGCGGCCTGGCAGACAGCACGGCGGCGATGCGCAAGAGCATCCTGGATCGTGATGTGCTGCCCAAGTTCGGTAAGCGCAAGCTGGAAGAAATCACCTCCAGTCAGGTGCTCGCGCTGTGCGAGAAAATCAAGGCACGGGGCGCCCCGGCCACAGCGGTTCATGCACGCGAGGTCATCCAGCAGGTGTACCGGCACGCCAAGTCCCGAGGGCTGAAGATCGAGAATCCCGCCGAGGCGGTGAAGGCGTCGGCGATTGCCACCTTCAAACCCAGGGAGCGTGCTTTGACGCCAGGTGAGATCCATCGGTTCTTTTCAGCGCTGGACACTCTCGGCACTTTGCCCACGCTGAAGCTGGCGGTGAAGTTCATCTTGCTGACCATGTGCCGCAAAGGCGAGTTGTTGCTGGCGACCTGGAAAGAGGTGGACTTTGACGCGGCTACATGGACGATTCCGCCGGAGCGGATGAAGGCCAGGCGGGCGCATGTGGTGTATCTCAGCAGCCAGGCGCTCGATTTGCTGGTTGGCCTCAAAACCTGTGCTGGAAGCAGCCCGTATTTGCTCCCCGGTCGGTATGAGACCGACAAGCCGATGAGCGAGGCAACGCTCAACCGTGTGATCACGGCGGCGGTGGAAAAGGCTCAGAAGGACGGAATGGATCTCCCTCACTTCTGTGTGCATGACCTGCGCAGGACGGCATCAACACTGCTGCACGAGGCTGGCTTCAACACCGACTGGATCGAGAAGTGCCTGGCGCACGAGCAAAAAGGCGTGCGTGCGGTCTACAACAAGGCGGAATACGCCGAGCAGCGCCGGGCCATGTTGCAAAGTTGGGGAGATATGGTGGACGGCTGGATCGCAGGTAGCAAAGCGACGCCTGTTGCCCTGAGATCGGTTGCTTGATGTGTGGTGGATCGGCGGGAGGGCGGATGTTGTTGGTATCTGCATTGCCTTGATGTTGTGGGAAAAGTTAAGCCTTGTTTAATTTTTGGCACCAGATTCAATCAATTTTTTCTGGTTGATTGGAGTTTGTGATATTTTTACGGCATGGCTGGAAATCAAAGACACTCTTTGCTCAAGCGGCTTCAGTCGGACATGCCCCGTGGTGCCCCCTTCGGGCTGGCCGAGTTGGAACGTCTGGGCATTTCCCCCACGCTGGCGGCCCACTACGTTGAAAGCGGGTGGCTGCTACGGCTTGCGCAGGGTGTCTATGCCTTCCCGGGCGATGACGTGAACGTACATGGTTCGATCAAACTGCTGCAGAGCAGGGTGACGGGCCTGCATGTGGGCGGCAAGACGGCGCTGGCTTTGCAAGGGGTCAGGCACAACCTCTCGACACGAGAGCAGTGGGTGCTGTGGGGTGATGTGCGTTTCGCCGTGCCAGACTGGTTCACATCCCGATTTCCGGCACGGTATGCGTCGGCGCGCTTGTTTGAGTGGGCGGACGAGGGCTTGCCTAAGAAAAGCCTTATCACGCCACCGGGACTGCCGCTTGGCTTGCTGGTGTCGGCGCCGGAGCGCGCGCTGTTGGAAATGCTCTATGACGTCGGTACGCGTCAGAGTCTGGAAGAGGCGCGCAACCTGTTTGACGGCGTGCGGAACTTGCGCAAAGACATGCTGGGCCACTTGTTGGCGTGCTGTACGAGTGTCAAAACTGTGCGACTGTTTCTGGCCTGGTCTCGCGAAACGGGCCTGGTGGATGTGGAAGAATTCTTGCAACGCTACACGCTGCCTGTAGGGAGCGACAAGCGCTGGATGTCGCGCATGAAGGACGGCAGTTTGTTGACACTCAAACCTCATGGATAAGGTCTACGCGGATACTGTGCGCCTCCTCCTGAAGGTGGCACCCGATGTATTTGCCAACGACATCTTTGCGATGAAGGGCGGCACGGCCATCAACCTCTTCGTGATGGACATGCCACGCCTATCCGTTGACATCGACGTGGTCTACACGCAATGGGACACCCCGCGAGAGCAAGCCCTCAACGAAATCGCGATTGAAATGGAGGCCATTGCAGCCAGGGCGACCAAGTTGGGGCTGAACGCACGCAAGGTACGAAGCAAAGACCTTGCTGAGACCAAGCTCCTGATCGAGAACGACGACAGTCAGGTGAAGGTCGAGGTCAACGTGGTGTTCAGAGGCACGGTGTTGCCGGTTGAGAGGCGCCCCCTGATGCCCAAGACAGCTGACATGTTCAGTGTGGAAGTGGCGTTGCCAGTGTTGGCCACGGCGGAACTCTATGGCAGCAAGTTGGTGGCAGCCATGGATCGTCAGCATCCACGGGACTTGTTCGACGTGTGGCAGATGTTCGAATCAGGCGGGTTCACGGATGCTGCGGTTGAATGCTTTGTGACGTACCTGGCCGGGCACAACCGACCAACACATGAGGTGCTGTTCGGGAATGAAAAAGACATTGAGGCGGAGTACCACAACAACTTCGTTGGCATGACAACAGAGCCCGTCACCCTAGAAACACTTTTGGCTGCCAGAGACCGATTGCGCAGAGAGTTGCATCAGCGGTTAACTGCTGCGCAAAGGCAGTTTTTGAGCGGCCTTGCACAAGCACAACCCGACTGGTCATTGCTGGCCTGCCCACATGCGGCAGAACTGCCGGCACTTCGTTGGAAGCTGGCAAATCTCCAGACGTTCAAAGAGCGGCGTCCTGAAGACTTTGAAAGCCAAGCCAGGAAATTGGCCGGATTGTTGTAATTGCCGTGTTGATGGGGTGCACCGGGACTGGGCTTTTTGTTCGCCACCAGTGAGCGTCAGCTCAAGGCTGTCTGCCGGTAGCTTGGAGACGGCGAAAGTCGGTGATAGCCGAAACCTCTCTCACCCAATCAGGCGGCTTGGCTGGCGACTTCGACTTAGTTTAGGAGCCAACCGTTGGTCCAGGGCATTGATGATGAGCGGCGTGCGGGATGCGGCCACAGTGCTCGGTCGGCAGGACGCGACCCGCTACGGTCCGTCGGCCTGTTGACGTCACCGGCGATAACCGACGCGATCTTGGTCAGTCGGTGTAAGTCATCGTGCCACCGATGCACGGAACAATCCCGTCGCCGGGGCCCGAACACGGTCGCCATGGCTGCTACCGCAATTCTCATAGATTGGCTATCGGTCCAAACTTCGCCCCGACAGCGGTGAGAATGGGCGGAATATGGGGAGGCGGCATATGTTCCGCCGAGGATCACATCACGCACGGTACTGCTTGGCGGAGCGCTCACAACAATGAAAATCGACATCATCAGCAGCGACGGTATCCACGCTTCGGAGAAGGAGGCGCTGGAGCGCATGCGCCAAGCGTTCAACGCTTCCGACTTCAGCCAGAAGTGGCATGGCTATGCCGGCTTCATGATGATGGACACCACATACCGGGACCGCGAAATCGATCTCGTGCTCCTGACCCACGACCGTCTACTGATCGTCGAGCTCAAGAAGTGGCGCGGCAAGATTGAGACCATGCAGGACCACTGGTTGCGCGATGGTGACGACATGGGGCGCTCGCCGGTCAAGGTGCTCGCCGACAAGTGGAAGATCCTGTCGTCGAAGATCCAGGCGCGGCTGCAGGCACCGGCGAAGGCCGTCTACATCGATTACCGGGTCGTGATGTGTGGCAGCGCCGATTTTTCGGCGATCCCGCAGGACGAGAAGTCGTTCGTGCTGACGCTCGATCAGTTCCTGCGGATAGCCAAGCAGGGCGGCTATCGCCAGGAGTTCGGCGAGCTGCGGGCCGGCAAGCCGAACATGTATGTGCAGACCTTCACACCGTTCTTTCGCGGCAAGGATTTCCGGCCTTCAGGCTTTTCCTTCAACAACTTCCAGATCATCGGCGAGGCGACATTTCCGCATCCTGAGGGCTTGTACAAGGAGTACAAGTCGGTCAAGAAGGACGACCAGCGGCACGAGGCGCTGCTGCGCCGCTGGGATTTCTCGGCGCTGGCTGGCATCGCCGACACGGTGGATGAGCGCGCGCGCATTGCGCTGCGCGAGCACAAGGTGCTCGGCTTCATTCATGAACAGAGCGAACAGCTCGACGGCGTCGTCCTGCAACCGTTGTCCCACCCGACGCGCGATGACATCGACGCCGACTTCTGCGAGCTCTACCGCTTGCCGTCCCGCCAGCTTCGGCTCAACGAGTTCGTCAACCGGCACGGCCACGACTTGACGTTCGCGGAGCGTCTGGCCCTCGTCAAGGTGCTGTTGTCGCACTTCGCAGACCTGCACGACGTCGGTGTCGCCCACCGCGATGTCAGCGACCACAGCGTGTGGCTGGAGCGCCCCTCGAAGGTTTCCATCTCGGGCTTCCTGACCGCCTACTTCCCGGAGGCGGGCACGGTCGGGCCCCTGCGTGACGCACTGCGGGCAGGCCGGGCGCTCCTGCCGGAGGACTCGGAGATCGGCCACGGCGAGGTCAGTGATCCTTTCCGACGTGACGTCTATCTGCTCGGCGTCGCGGCACACCACGTGCTGTTCCTGACCCTGCCGCGCCAGCAGGACGGTCTGATTCTGTGGGAGGCTCCAGTTGGCGTTGAGTGCGATGCGGGGTTGGCCGCCTGGTTCTCGCAAGCACTCGAATGGATTCCTGTCGAGCGCTTTTCGAACGCCCGCACCATGCTCGACGCGCTTAACGCGTTGAACTTAGGCAAACCTTCGGCCGTCGGTGTCGATCTGCGCGCCTTCGAGGCCTACCGCAGCGACCTGATCCCGATGGTCGTGTATCCCTTGCTCGAGAACCTGAAGCAGGGCCACTGCCACCTCTACAAATCGTCCGTGGGGGGGCGGTCCGTATCGGTCAAGGTTTGGTACGGCCGCAAGCCCGACCCGAAACGGCCCGAAGAGACGCACCAACTGCAGAGTTTCCTCGACAAGGCCCGGCTCGTGAAGACCCAGCCTTGCCCTTCGCTGCCGGAGGTCATCGATTTCGGCATCTCGGACGCGGGCACTTTCCTGGTTCAGCAATGGGTCGATGGTCAGCTTCTGGTGGAGGCAGCAGGTACCTGCGCGTCCGGGCGGGAGTTGCTAGGGCTTTGCCGCGTGCTGGTGAAGGCCACGCTGCACCTGCACAGCTTGGGCCTGGAGCACGGCGATCTGCACCCTGGCAATGTTTTGCTGGAAGGTGGCGCGATGCGCTTCATCGATGCGATCGACATGCTACCGGGTGGCGGGACGGCCCCCTTTAACCCCGCTTACGTGCCAATAGACCACGAAGGGATCGCGCTGTGCCAACGTGACTGCTATGCCGTTGCCAAGATGTGTAGCGAACTGTTGGAACGGATGCCGGCCGGGGCCGGGCACGAGGCCGGGCCTGTACGCTCGGAGATCCAACGCTGCCTGAGCCGCGAACTTCGTGTCTATGCCCTCGACCGCATCGACGATGCATTGGGCCTTCTGCTGGATCCCCCTCTGCCGACGGTAGGTCCGCGACTGGTCGTACATGTGCGCCAGCTCACGGCACGCAGCGTGCTCGCCGGTGACAACGGAACGTTCCACGTGGGGGTGTCCGCGGAAAAACTCCGCAACCCTCAGCAGCTAGCGCACGTTGTGGTCTCGCTCGCCGGCGTGCGCAAACGCCTGCTGATCTTGCTGAAACCCGCCACGCTTGACTTTGCGTCGCAGCGCATCCTGGAGATGCCGCACAGCCAGTTTGTGCGGACGGCGTCGCAGGCCGTGACGACGCTGAAGGCTGATCTTCAGCTCGAACCCGCGCCCGCCGACGACGCGAGCAGCCTGCTGGAGGCGTTGGAAGCGTTGCCTGATATTCGCATCGCGATCGATCGGGTACGGGCCGAGATCCTCGGGATCGATGCGCCAGCTGTCGGTGCCGAACTGGACGAAGAAGAAGCGTCGGCGGGGCCGCTCGCATCGCCGCGCACGATGGCACTCTGGCGTGCCCTCTTGGAAGCGGAAGAGTCGACCCTGCCGGAGGTTGAGATCGCGGGCGCGGTGGCCCGAGACATGGGAGGACGCCGCGACAAGCTACGCATTCCGTATCGCAAGGAAGGCGAGGCCCTGGACTACGAGTCCGACGCTAAGGTCGAAGCCCTGCAGGAGATCAACAGCGAACTGGTCCGCGTAGGCGATCTCGACATGCGCGAGACGTCGCAGGCCATCCTGGTTCTCGATAACCCCCGCATTCGCATGCAACTAGGTGTCGGGGAGCGCATCAAGCTGCGCAGCCAGCAGGACCTCTCCTCGTTCCGGCGCCGGCGCCTGGCCGTCACGCGCATCCTCGACCGCGAGTCGGTGCTGCCTGACCTGGTCGACTACTTCGACCCGGTGGACTGCCCTGCGGCACTGGAACTTGAGCCGCCACCCACCGATGCAGAACTCGATGCCTACAACCGCCACGCCGATGATGGGCAACTAGTCTTCTCGCTGAACCGCCAGCAGCGCGATGCATTTGCCAGGCTCTGGTCGCACGGTCCCCTGAGTCTGCTCCAGGGCCCGCCGGGCACGGGCAAGACCTCGTTCATCGCGTCGTTCATCCACTACGCGATGTCGCATGGCGCGAAGAGCATCCTGCTGGCGAGCCAGTCGCACGAGGCGGTGAACAACGCAGCGGAGAAAGTCATCGAACTCTGCCAGCGCACCGAGTTGCCCCTGGATGTGGTGCGCTTTGGCGCGGAAGGCATGGTGTCCGATCCGTTGCGGCCGCATCATTCCGCGTCCATCCTGCAGGCCTATCGCGACCTTTTCCGCTCCGAGATGCGCAGGCGCGTCACTGCGCTCAATCGCAACCTCGGGCTGCCGAACGCGTTCGTGGAGCGATGGTTTGACATCGAATTTCACCTGGGGCGCTTGTGGCGGGAGATCGTGCGGCTGGATGCAAAGCGTGCCGCATCTGAGGCCGCAGGCGAGGCTAGCAAGTCGATCGCAGCGCGCGTGGGGCAGCGCCGAGAGCGGTTTCGCTCGCTGGCCACGGAGAAGTTCGACTACCGCGGCAGTGACGCGCCGGAGGGCGTCCTGGAGCATCTGCGACGCGATGCCATGGTCACCCACGCCGTGACCTCTTCGGACGCGGTGGCCCGGCTAGACCAGGTGATCGCCATGGCCCAGGAATGGGTCGACCGGCTGGGCACGCTGCGCGGGAACTTCGAGGAGTTCCTCGCCAAGACCCGGTCGCTCGTCTGCGGTACTTGCGTCGGTTTGGGGCGGTCCCAGTTCGGCGTGGCGAACAACCGATACGACTGGGTCATCGTGGATGAGGCCGCCCGCGCCACGCCGGGTGAACTGGCCGTCGCGATCCAGTCCGGCCGACGAGTACTGCTGGTCGGAGACCATCGGCAGTTGCCGCCGCACTATGCGGAGCCTGTCGTGCGAAAGATCGCCGTCGAGCTCCAATGGCCGGACCGCACGGCGCTGACGCGCAGCGATTTCGAGCGAGCTTTCGAGTCCGACTACGGTCGACAGGTCGGGGCGACGTTGCGCACCCAGTACCGGATGGCGCCGCCGATCGGTGAGTTGGTGTCGGCGTGCTTCTACCCGGTGCCGCTGGCGCCTGGGCGCGGCGACCCAGCGCCGTGGTACGACCATCTGCCCGAGCGCATTCGCTCCATCGTGACCTGGATCGACACCTCCGACGCCGGGCGTGAGGCCCATGATCGGCCGAAGAGCCCGGGCTTCGACAACGGCTACGAAGCGCGCGAAATCATCAACCTATTGCGGTCAATCTGCACTGGAGGTAACTTCATTCAAGCACTAATGCATAACAGCGCCGAAGACGAGAAGCCCATCGGAGTGATCTGCATGTACGCTGAGCAGGAACGCTTGCTGGTGCGCCTGCTTAGCGAGCAGGACTGGGCCACCGGCTATCGGCGGCTGATCAAGATCGACACTGTCGACAGCTACCAGGGCAAGGAGAACCGGATCATCATCGTCGCGACGACGCGGAACAACCCGCGGTTCGAACAAGGCTTTCTGAGCAGCCGCGAACGTGTAAACGTTGCGATTTCGCGTGCCATGGATCGGCTGGTGATCGTTGGCGCCGCTCGAATGTGGCGCGAGCGGCATCAGGCCTCGCCCTTGGGCAGGGTGCTGGCCCACATTGAGCAACACCGGGATGCGGGCCGGTACGCGCTGGTGCAAGCCTCCAGCATCGAAGAGGGGCAAACATGATCACCGTCGAGGAAAAGCTGCTGAGGGACCGGCTCGCGGTCGATGAGATCACCTTCGCTATTCCGGCGCAGAGCTTCGCGATCTCGTGTGCGATCAGCGCAGAGGAGGCGCTGCCGGTGGTCACGGAGTTCGCGTTGCGCATCGCGTACGTTTGCGGCAGCCTGAGCCCGACGCAGATTCAAGAGTTCTTCGGCTTCTCCTCAAAGGAAACCGATGCCGTGATCCAGGCGTTGTTGAGTGAACGCTTGATTCAGTGGAACGACGACCAACTCGAACTCACGAGTTACGCGTTGGCACGTTTTCAGGACAGCTCCGACAATCTGCCGCGGTTCTTCAAGATTCAGGATTGGAGCGCGGAGGTCGTGTTCGACCTCATCAGCTTCAGTCCTGCCGGTCGGACAAGCCGATTGAGGCGGATTCGCTCGCAGGTGGAACTGGCAACGCGAAACTTCGACAAGCAGTCGCGAACCATCCAGTTCGCGGAACAGTCGTTCCAGCACAACTTTCGGCAGATCTGCACCAAGGAGAAGGCTGAGATCTACAAGATCAGCTCGGTCGATCCCGGCGAGCGCTTCAGCATTCCGTTGCCTTGCGTCTTTCACTTGGACTTGAGCGGATCCCCGACAGTAGCGCGGAACATTGATGACGAGAGCTTCGGCGGACGCTTGGAAATTGCCGAGGCGATCTCGGATGCGCTGGCCAGCCAGGAGCGAGGCAACAACGAAAGTCTGCTGGACTTCATCCGCACGTTTGACGATGGGTTGCTGGGCCGCTACGCGGCTGACGACACCTTCGACCTCCGGCGCTATGCGCAGGACGTTCATCTCACGAAGGCAGCCGGGTACACAGACGATCGCGTTACGCCGATGCTGGGTGCACTGCATCTGCAGCGCAACGCGGACATGCTGCTGGCGCGCCTTCAAGCCGAACTAACTCTCGACGACGCTCCGGCGCACGAGCACTCTGACGCCGACGGTGTCGCGGGGGAGGCGTGCTCCGAGGCGGTTGCTCCTGCACCCGCGCCCGCTGGGCATGACGATGCCCTCTGGTGGGCGCCGCAGTCCTCGCTATGGGCTCGGTCACGCAGTGCGCGCGATCTCGCGCAGAAGATTGACGCGTTGCTCCATTCTCAGCAGAAGGGCGCGGAAGTCGTGCGTGCCAGCGCCGTGCGCGTGGTCGTGCCGGGTGGTGATCGCAGAGCGTCGCGCGAGCGACTGTCGGTCTACTGGGATCAATTCCCGCAACTCTTTGGCACCGAAATTTCCCTCTTGAATGGCAACCTTGAACTGCTCCTGATCCCGGAGCGGCTGGTGTGCGTGATGTACCACTTTCATCTGGCGCACCAGGCAATCGCGGTTCCCATTGGCTTCATGTCGTCGCACCCGGACCACTTGCGTGCAGCAGGAGCTCTCGTGTCCGGACGTGTCCGTGTCAAGCCGGGCACATTCGTGGCAGCCGGGGATGATGGCGGAGGGCAGGCGACACAGGACTTGGTGCGGCTAATCGATCGACTATCGGAGTCGTCAACGGCGGCGATGCCGACCAAACACGGACGACCCCGATTGACGTTGAAGCGCCCTCCTGCAGGCTGACTTAACAGGCTCCTGCGGCAAGGCCGCAATCTGCAGCCGGCAAAGGCTCGTCAGTTTGCTTTGTGCTCGACCGCGGCTGCTTAAGCGGTTGAAGCGATTTGCCTGATCGCGTTGCGAGGGCGAGCACCTTCAGTGCCTTGAAGCCAGTTGATGTTGCCATGCTTAACCGGAGATTCGACCGACAGATATACGGCACACAGTTGCAGTGCAACGGTCCGGCGTGCCAGACCGCAACCGATGCAGTGCCGACATCCGCCGCAACTCGGCGAACTTCAGCAGTGGGTCGGGGTGCTGCCAAATGGTTGAAGGAGTTGCAAGCGCACCTGAGTGCCTGTAGCCTGATCGGAGCGAGGTGCTTACATGCGAAAACTGCTTTTCATCGGCTTTGTTACGTTGGGCGCATTGGTTGGCTTGCTAGCCTCAGCAAAAGACGACTGGGCTACACGGATTGTCATGATGGGCATTGGCGCGCTCTTTGGGGCGCCACTGGGTGCAGCCGTGACCAGTCGGGTAAAGAAGATGCGCCATGCAGGCACAGATGAGAACGAGTCTGAACTGCCTGGAACGAGCACGTCCTCAAAAGATCTGAGTGCGAACTATTGGCGTGACAAGGGATACCCGCCATTGATGAAGCCGACTGATGCTGAGCCGGACATGCACATGTTCGATCCCGATAAGTTGGGATGATCACTTCTTCAGCAGGTCTTTCACAGCATCTTTGACATTGTCCATAGATGCCCCCGCGTCTTTGGCAACTTGTTTGCTCGATTGCTTGAGCAGAGAGCGTGTGGATGACAGTGTTCCATCTTCAGCTCTGATGAGCTCGGATTTGGTGTCGAATTCTGAGCGGCTCGCATCGACTTGGCCTTTAATCCGTGCCCCTTGCGTTTGTACTTCCTCTCTTGTGGCCGTTGGGACGTAAGCGTCCGACCAAGGCCCAACTGGGCAGCGCACGACTGGTCAGCTAGAGCTTGATTTCATACAAGCGATCCTGGACGTCCTGCACGTTGAAGGCATTGGGATCGAGGGGGCGCCCGATCCAAGCGGTCATGTTGTCATGCTCCGGATGCGTCGGGTCGGCGATGGCCTGCAAGAAGTCAGCATAGCCAGGGGCGCCACCCACGTCCTCAGGTGGGCAGGCTCCAGCGCCTGCCAGGCACATGGGGAACTGCAGCTTGAGCTCGGCGGGCATGGTGTCGACCCGCTCGACCTTGATCCTGTGAGTCCAGTTGTCGCCGAAGTCATATGTCCAGTTGAACGTGGCGCTGTAGCCGAGTGCCTTGTTTAACGTCACCTTGGATTCGTCGTCCAGCGACTCATCGGGCCAATCTGGATCCGGCACGCCATATCTGCCTTCGGCGAACTCAAACTCATGCAGATGCCCGCCGTCCCACCCCATGGCACGCAGCAAAACCACATGAAGCTTGGGCAGGCGGATGCTCGATGGCACCAACACGCGCCGCCAGACCTTGGGGCGCACGCCTTGCAACTCGACCTTGAGTTGCAGCACTTTGATGTTTCTGGTGGGTGACCCCACGAGCTTGAGTGAGGGCCTGTTCGATGAGGTGACCATGGCCCACATTGTGCCGATGGTCCGCTCGCTCATGCCGCCTGGCGTTGTTCAGGTGTGGCTTGCTGCGGCGGGCACAGCCGCCACGGCAGCAGCTCATCAACGCGATTGATCGGATGATCGGCAATGCGTGTCAGCACCTGGTGCAAGTAGGCATACGGATCGATCCCATGCAGCTTGGCCGTGCCCAGCAGCGTGTAGACGATGGCGGCTCGCTCGCCACCCGCATCCGAGCCCAGATGCAGGTAGTTCTTGCGCCCGATGGCCACGCCGCGCAGTGATCGCTCGGCGATGTTGTTGTGCGCCTCCATGAGACCATCGTCCACGAAGCGCGTGAGTGCCCGCCAGTGGCTCAGGCTGTAGCCGATGGCCAGTGCCATCGGTGACTTGGCAGACAGCTTTGCCTGCGTCTCGATGAGCCATGTGTGCAAGTCTGCCAGGATGGGCGCGGTGCGTTGCTGTCGCTGCCTTCGTCGCTCATCAGGTGGTTCTCCCTGGATGTCAGCTTCGATGGCGAACACTCGGGCGATGCGCAGCAGGGCCTGGTGGGCCAAGGTGCCAGGCTGCTGGTGCTGCTGCATGTGTACGTCGTAGAACTTGCGCCGGGCATGGGCCCAGCAGCCGGCCTCGATGATCTCGCCGCTGTCAAACAGCCGGTCGTAGCCCGCGAAGGCGTCTGCCTGCACGATGCCCTTGAAGCCGGCCAAGTGACGCCTGGGATGCTCGCCTTTGCGATTGGGGGAGTATTGGAACCATACAGCCTGTGGCCTGGCGTCACCGCTGGCGCGGTCGTCGCGCACATAGGTCCACAATCGCCCAGTGCGTGCCTGTTGACCCTGGCCACCCAGAACCCGGATCGGCGTGTCGTCGGTGTGGATCTTGGCGGCGGCCAGCACATGACGGCCGATGGCTTGCGCCAAGGGGCTGAGCAACGCAGCCGCTGCCCCCACCCAGTCAGCCAGGGTCGAGCGCTCCAGATCCACACCCTGACGGGCATAGATCTGCGAGAGGCGATACAGCGGAGTGTGATCGGCATACTTGCTCACCAGCACATGGGCCAGCAGGCCGGCGCCGGCCATGCCACGATCGAGCGGACGGCTGGGCGCACTGGCTTGTACGATGCTGTCGCACGCCGGGCAGGCCAGGCGGGGCCGCACATGGCGGATGACCTTGAACTGACCGGGCAGGTAGTCGAGCACTTCACTGACGTCTTGGCCAATGGGGCGCAGCGCGTCCAGGCAGGCGCCGCAAGCGCAGCCCGCATCGGGCGTGTGCACCACGATCTCGCGTGGCAGATGGGCTGGCAAGTCGCGCAGGCCTTGGCGGCTTTTGCGTGAGCGCTTGCGGTTGTTGGCACCACCTTCAGGCTCGTCGTTGGCCGCTGGTGGCTCCACCGTTGTCGCGGGTGCCAACAGTTCCATCTGTGCGGCCACATCGAGTTGCTCGCTGCTGCGGCCAAAGTGCATGCGGCGCAGGTAGGCGATCTCGGTCTTGAGCTTGTCAATCAGCAGCTTGGCATGGGCCAGTTCCTGGCGGCTGTCGCGCAACTGGCGAGACAGCTCGCAGTGGTCATGCGGGTGCGGATCGTGTGGCATGACGATACTGTGCCCAAGCGACAGTGATCACGCCACAGGAGATGCGATGTCAACCAGATTCAGGTTGCACGTTCTGGTCGCCAGGTGCGCTCTGGCATGCGCCAGTCGATGCCCTCCAACAGCATCGACAACTGCGCCGGGCTCAGGCTGACCTTGCCGCCATCGGCCTGCGGCCACACGAAGCGGCCCTTCTCCAGGCGCTTGCTCAGCAGGCAAAGGCCTTGTCCATCCCACCACAGCAACTTGATGATGTCACCTCGCCGGCCACGGAAGACGAAGACATGGCCGCCGAACGGGTCTTGCAGCAAGATCTCTTGTGCCACAGCAGCCAGACCATCGAAGCCCTTGCGCATGTCGGTGTGGCCTGCAGCCAGCCAGACGCGGGTGCCAGCAGGCAATCCGATCATGGCAGTGAGCGCAGCACTTGCAGAATGCTGCGCAGATCCTGCGCGGCAAAGCCAGGCGGCAGGCACAGGGTGGCGCCATGGATGTTCAGTTCGATGGGCTGCGTGGCTGCTGGCTGTGCAGGTGGTGCATCGGGCTCTATCATCACCGGCAACAGCACTGGCGCACGGGCCATGGGCGCAGGCCCTGGCGGCAGCCACTTGCGAATCACGTTGGCGTTGATGCCATGGCTCAGGGCAATCGCCGACACCGATGCGCCGGGCATCAGGCATTGCGCCGCCACCTCGGCCTTGAACTGTTTGCTGTACGTCCGCCGCTTGCGTACACCCACAACGCCTGTCTTGGCGTCTGAGTCTTGTTTTGCGATCGCGTCCACCATCTTCTCCATAGTGGACGCGATCTTCACGCTGCCATCACGCCTTGGCTAGAGGGTGGCCGTCGGACGCTTACGTTGGGACGGCGGGTTGCTGTTTGACGGGCAGCCCTTTTGGGGCTCTGAGAACCTGTTGTTCGTTGTTCTGCCTATGTGCATTGATGTCAGGATTTAGCCGCGCATCGCGGCGCTCCTGAGAGTGTTGCCTGTCCAGATCAGGAAATGACGCAGGCAATGCGGTGCCATCAGAAAATGTCCGATTGGGACGTAGAGACTGTCTGGCCAATTCTGCTTCCATCAATGTGTGGGCCGCAGCACTGTCGCCGCCATACTGCTCGGCATATCGAGTGAACATGGCTAGGTTGTGGGGATCTTGTGCGATGTCAATGGAGATCGTCTCGCCTCGCTCGTAAGCGTTTGACACCCTTTCGGCGAATGCTGTTTTCTCGGCTAGGCTGGCTTCAGCCCTCTCAGTGCGTGATGTCGTTGACGACAGTCGAGATGACATGTCTCTGGCCTGCTTGGAATCGTTGGAGATCAGGCTGCTGAAGCTTTCGTCTCTAGAAACGCGGTCGCCAAATTGCTTGAATTCAGCCAACTGCTCGCTGCTCATGCTGCCTAGAACCTTCTGTTCCTGCGCGGATAGGCCTGAAAGATAGCTCTTGTCTGCGCGCGCACTCAATTTTCCACCAGCCACACGGTTGTTAAAGCCGAGTTGCGCTGATGCCCCAAATGCAATGGTGGCGACCTGCGTTTGCGTCAAACCAGTGCTGTCAGCAACGCTCTTGGTGATCTGATCAAGTTTGTTCAATGTCTCGCCGACCTGTTCAAAGCTACTTTTGGCAGATCCGCTGCTGCTTTTGGATGAGCGCATTGAGCTGAGTCCACGGCTCAATGCTTCGGTAAGAACTGCGGAGCGATCCGAACTGGCAGCCAAGGCTTCGGTGCGTGCAGCAGTGACCTGCCGACTCGCGTCGGACACGTCCTGTTCAGACACCCGCATGGACACCACCCGCGAAGCAAACCCCTGGTTGCGCAGCAAGCTGACGGCAGTTCGCCCGGTCAGGCTGTTTGACGAAAAGGTGTTGCCACTGAGGTCATTTTGCCAACTGCTCATGAACGCCGAGGTTCGGTTAGGTGCAAGTTGTGCCTGGTCCATGGTGACGTTGCCCATGTTCATGTTGCCGGTGGCAGCAGATGCTGTGCTGCCGGTCAGCATGCTTTGCAGGCCGGACAAGCCACCCACCAGGGCGGTCCCGACACCCTCCATCTTCTTCAAAGCTGCCCAGGCAATGACAGGAATGCTGATCGCAAGGTAGCCCACAACAGCCTCACCCGAGATAGCGCCCGAATAGATCGTCGAGGCGGTTCGCAAAGACAGGGCCTTGGTGCCCGAGCCGATGTCTGAAGCCGCAGCCAGATCGTAGGCCGCGTAGATGGACGCCATGTAGTTCAGCACCGCGTACAGCGGGGGCCACAGTTGGATCCAGATCAGGATGGCTGCGTAGCCTTTGAAGGCCAGCATCGTGTCGCGCCCGCTGGTCAGCAGCAAGAGCAGCACCATCAAGGGGAACATTGCGTAGGTGAGCGCTTCAATGACGTTGCGGAACACGGGCAGGGCTTGCTCGGCCACCTTGCCGTTGTTGATCCACGCGGCGTTCTGCTGAGCGACGGCTTGTGCCCGGCCAACGGCCAGCACCATGGCCGCTGGATCATTGACCTTCTGCCCAACGATGGTGCTGGTGTCGTTGATTGCATTGAGCATGGCACTTTGGCGGATCAGGTCGGCAGCGGTGGTGGCCGCATCGGCGATGTTGTTCTTGATGTACGCCTGCTGAATTTGATTGGCGATGACAGTTGCCGCAGCAGCACCAGGCAGGGTGGGGTTCAACTCGAAGGCCAGGCGACCCTGAATCTGGTTGATCTGCGCTGGCAGTCGGCCATTGAGGTTTGTGTAGATGTTCGGGCAGGTGTCCACATCGATGCCCGCAGCGCTGGTGACCGTGCTGAAGCGCGCAGGATTGGGCGTGGCCATGAGGGGCCAGACATCTGCGGATGTCGAGAACACGGCAGGACCAATCGTGCCGTCGATGAGGTCATACATCGTGCAGTTGTGAATGAAGTTGATCAAGTCAGTACGGAAGTTCGGATCCTGGAACGTCACCTTGCTGGTGCTCCTGATCAGCCGGTTGCCAAACATCAGGCCGTTCTTTTCGTAGGTAAGTTCGCTGGGCAAGGCGCCTGGGCCGGGAATGGTCTGGAAGGCGGTTTCGAACAGGCTTGTCAGGGTGTGCCCAATGGTGCTTGTGATGCTGCCGAGCATGACCATGCCGAAGGGCACGTTGGCCACGACCTTGACCGGGGCTCCGCCTGTCTTGTCCACGATGCCCACGGTGGCCCTGGGCAGGATCAGGATGGAGAACACCAGCAGCACTGTGCCCAGCCACTTCCAGCCTTGCAGCTTCTCAGGGGCAAAGGCGTAGGCGATCAGGGCGGCCACGAAGCCGCAGAAAGCCACGGCGGCAACGGCCGACATGTAGTCGCCCGAGGCGTGGATGGCCGCTGCTGCATTGAAGACGCCGAACAGGCTGTCCGCGTTCTGGTAAGCGTAGATCTCCCACATGGCATCCCCTGTGGTCGGTGAAGGTCAACGAGCCATGTAAGCAGCCTGCTGCCCAAGCATGTCCATCACGTGCTGCGGCATGCTGGATCGCAATTGCCGCTCCAACTGTTCCAGGTGGCTGGAGACAGCTCGGTAAGAGCCGACCTTCTGATACAGGAGGTTCTTCTCTTGAGAGAGTTGCTGCAGCATGACCAGGGCGCGTTGACGAATCTGGACCGCCTGTTCGCGCTGTGTCTTTTGCAGTTGATAGTCCTTGTCGAGCGCAGCCAAGCCGACGCGCAGATTGCGCTCCAGGAACACATAGGCATAGTCCGCTGCGATCACGTCGCGGTATTGGGCGATGAGGCTGTCTGCCAGGCCCGATCCTGGGATGGTCGCGCCCACCGACAGCATTTTGTAGACCGGCTCGGTGGTCTGGTTGACGAAACCGACTTCTGCCGAGTTGTTGGGAATGGCGGTCCGGGTGGCGATTTTTTCCGCGATGGAGCGCATCAGTGCCTCGACCTTGGCGGTGAATGGCGTGTGTGTGTAGGTGGTGTTGAGGGTCACGGCATCACAGTTCACGTAGTCATTGCACTTGAGCAGGTGCTGGGTGACGTTCACGCCAGCGCCAGCACTTTGCCCATAGAGCAACTGGCTGATCGAGGTGAGTGTTGCGGCGATGGGTTCCGGGTCGCGGGCGGCTTCTTCCGGGTGGTAGATGACGGTGCCCACCATGCTCATGATCAGTTCACGCTCCTGATCGTCCAGGGAGACCCCGGTGTACTTCAGGGCCTTCCAGGTCAGGTTTCCCACGAAGGGCGCCTTGTTGCGCACGTTGGCATCGCCTGAGGTGCGGGCCGAAGCGAGGATGCTGGGCCGGTCAGACGCACAACGCCTGCGTGCCGCGTCACGGTCGCTTTCCATGCCCATCTCGATGGCGAGGTCGGCGCAGGTCTCCTGCGAGCTGTATCCAGTAGCCTCGGCCGCCGTGCTGACGATGGCTTTGGCTGTTTCGCAGGAGTTGATGCGGGCGTTGTTGATCCAGGTCTCCAGACCCTTGGCCCACTTGCTCAAGCCACCCAGGAGAGGTGAGACGGCTTCCAGTGCAAGTTGAAAGGCGATGCCCGGTAGGGCCGCGGTGATGTTCTTGAGCATGTTCTTGAACTCGGTGGCCGAGATGTGCGAGAACGATCCGCCGAACACATCGATGCCACCGCAGCCCGCCTTGGCGCTGGGGAACTGAATGGCGGCGAGTTGGTACACCTTGTTGGGGGAGCGCATGAACAGACTGCCGCCGGTGTAGGTGTTCATGGTCTGACCACGGAAGGCGCCAGGTGCGGTGTAGTTGCCAATGGCCCCCAGGTTGTTGAACATGCTGTTCACTTCGGCATTGAGGTCCCCGGCGTGCAGAGGCAGCGGCGATGCGATGACCAGCACGGCCATCAGGGTGGCGACTAGTCGTCTCCAGAGCGGTGCCGTCGGCGTGGGTGTCTGAATCATGATCTGCTCCTATTGAAGAACGACTTGCCTGTTCACGCTGGGCAACATGGCCTGGGCAGCAGGTGTGCTCACCGTGGTGATGCGCTCCAGCAATTCGGATTCGGACAGCACGCCAAAGCCAATGGGTGTGATTTGCCCGGTGTAGGGCTGGGCGAGAAACACCGCTGGCACCTGGGTGACCTTCAGGGTGTTGGCGATGCCGTTGTCGGCTCGGGCATCTGCAAAGCCAGGCATGGGGCCGCCATCCACGCTGATGGCCACCACCTTGATGCCGTGGCGCGCCTCGAAGGCCGTCAGCGTGGGGGCGAAGGCGTGGCAGTACGGGCAGTCACTGCGGAAGAAGAAGAACAGGACGTGGTCCTTGCCCAGTGAGGTGATGGACTGGGAACGGCTGAGCAACTGGTCCCGGTCGAACACCTCCAGCGCTTTGGCGTTGACTGGGCGGCCATGTACGGTGGGGTCCAGCTCCGGTGTGGCCCAGGCGACGCGCTGGGCAACGTCGGCGAAGTAGGACGCTCTGGCCACAACCTTGGCCTCCAGTTCCATGTAGCGGCGCACATTGGCCTCGGTCGGCCGCATGATCGCAATGTTGCGGTAGGACTCGACCGCCTTTTGCAGTCGCTCGAATTCGATCAACTCTGGCGCTCTGGCCGGGCGGGTTGATGGTGTCGGGGCCGCTGGTGACGTGGGCGGTGGCAGGGCGGGAGTCTTGGGTTGAGCCTCAGGCGCGTCGCGTACCTCGGGTTCGGGGTCTTCGTAGAAGTGCCATCCTCGCCATGCATCTGACCAGTAAGGCGCGGCAATGGGCTCGTCCAGCTTGGACGAGGCTTGCGCTTGTGCCTCGGGCGCTGCGTTGAGGCAAGCGAAGGCGAGGAGGGCTATGTTGGCAAGGAGTCTGAAAAGACCTGAGCGAGACGCCCATGACGGGCGAGATGGGCGAGGCATGTCAATCTCCTCATTGCAGCGACTTGGGCGGCAAGCCATCGAGGCAGTAGTTGATCCCGAACTCGATGGATTGTTTGCGAGGGGCCTGGGCACCAGGCAACCAGACACCGTCTTGCCAGAAGGTCACCTTCAGGCGGCTGCAACCAGGCTGGCGGTAGCGCTTGTCGGTGGTGACGTCGATGGAGATGGGGGTGTTGGCCTTGAAGCGCTGGCTGATGGCGTCGGCAGATTCGCCTGTCAGCGTGCCGTGCGCCTGTCCGTCTGGCGCTTGCAGTGCCATCACCATCAGCACCCTGGCGTCCTTGACAGGCATGCGACCGACGAACGGATCGGGCGATCGCTCAGGCGTTTGCGTTTGTGTTTGTGCTTGGCAAGTCAATGCAAATGCCATCGCCATCGCCGTGATGGCATTGAACTTGATCGGTGTCCTGAGATGCTGTGTCATTGGCAACGCCCCTGTCCGTAGTAACAGTTGGGCACCTTGGCGCTGTTGCCGCTTTGGATGGCACCCAGGTTCGGGATGTTGGGCACGATGGAGGCGTAGAACTCGGTGAGGTCCATCGCTGCGAAGTCCAGGCTTTGCAGCTGAGGGATGGTGAAGCCCGAGCAGTCCGGGTTCTGGCCGCTGCCCCAGCCCTTGCCAATCTGCATGCGCCCCTGCTCATTGACTATCCGGGCGAGTTTGCTGTTGAAGCAGCATTTGCCTGTGGTGTGCTCCAGGCACGACACGCAGGCACCAAGAACGCGAAGACACGATGAGCACCATGACCCCGTGGCGTGGCACAGCCCCGCGCCTTCTCTCATGGCCAGTTTGCCCTCTTCTTCATTGCAGGACATCATCGACATGACGATGTAGATCACCACAGCGATGGCCAGCGACCAGGGATCGAACGCGACCACCATGCTGTCGCCTGCATAGAGCACCGACGATCCGGCGGGCAGAGCGGTGCCGTTGACGGCCACGGTGACGCCGTAACTGGTGAAGGAGCCGCTGAAGCCGCCGCTGGTGAGCAGTGCGGACATGCCCTGGTAGATGAACTCCCGGTTCTCGGAGTTCATCAGCACGTCGTAGACCAGGCGTGAGCCCACACCGAAGGTGCTCTGGTTGCTCATCCCAGCGCCAGCGCTGTCCGAGTCGCAACAATCTTTGAACAGCCGGTCTCGGCAGTGGTTGCCTTCGCCCTTGAAAACCTGCATCAGCTTGGTGTCCAGGTACACACCGGCTTCTCGGGCGGCTTCCAGCATCGACATGGAGCGGGCAAAATCCGCGTCGTTCGTGTAGCTCGTGTTGAAGCAACTGTCACCCAGACAAAAGACATTGGATGGGCAGTTGGTTGCTGTCGTGATCGTTTGGGCGCTGGCCGGGCAGGTGTAGCTGTCCTGGTAGACCTCGCACATGCCTGTGGCAGCGTTGGTTTGCTTGCATGTGCTGCTTCCCAGCGTGCAGCCTTGGCTCAGCAAGGGGGCGCATTCGTCTGTGAGGGCACCGGATGTGCAAGAAAGGGTGCGCTCGTAGGACCAGCAAGCGCGGGTGACGGCTCGGCCATCGATCACCTTGGTGGCGGGGCCATCCACGCACCTGTCGGCTGTGGTGACGGTGCAGCGTCCGCCTGCTTCGAGTGGGGCGCTCTTGTCATCCCAGACATCGGTTTCGATGTGGTTCATGGTTGGCTGCTGGAAAGACAAGGGGATGCTCCAGCCAGAAGCGCCGACCAGGCTGGCCGCGCCCGCATCCTGAGCGCAGCGGGTCTCTGTGCGGCTGACCACGACAGAGGGGCCGCTGTCACAGCCCATGCGGGGGCGGGGCATGGTGAGCGTGAAGCAGCGATCAGCCGGCCCCGAAGATTGAACGCGGCTGGACCAGTAGGCCTGCAACTGGTCGCCGCGCACGGTGCCGGTCGGGCAGGCATAGACCGGCGTGCCGAACTGGAAGTTGTAGTGGCACTGGCCAGACGAACAGCCGGATCCAGGCATCATGACCACCTTGAAGGGGCGCCAGCAGTGGCCACCCCAGTGTGGTGCGAGGTCGGTGACGAACGCGGGTTGCGTAGCTGGCGTGCTGGGCAATTCGAGGTTCTGCCACCCGATACAGGCCCCGTTGCCACCAGCGGCATAGAAGCGAAATTGCTGCAACTGGTCGGTACGGATGCGGCATTGGGCCTCGGCCACCATGTAGTCGGCACCGTTGCGATTGGCCTGACCATGGGCAAACCAGTCGCCAGCGGCGCAACTGGGGACAAGTTCGACTTGCACCGTCAGATCCCGCCGGGTGGCGTAGTTGCCCACACCGTTGTAGCGCTGGCACTGTTTGGTGACCGCGTCTGCTGGTGTGGTGACGTCGGCGGTAGTGCAACCGCTGTAATACGAGGAAAGACTGCCAAGAGCCAGAGACGGGTTTGCGGCGATGTCCCGCGCGCCCATGACCGCGGGGTCGTAGGGCGAAATGGCAGGGCGTGGCGTGTTGGCCGAGTTGAGCGCGCCGCGTTGGGCCTGGCACACCGGGTCATCGGGCGTGCTGGTGCAGGCGGTGAGGCGCGCGTTGGCCGGGCCTGACAAGCTGGGTTGGCCGTAGTAGGCTGCCTCAGCGGGCGTGCGGGTGTATCCCGGCACATTGGCCGTTGCGTTGGGGGTGCTGACCGTGCCGCGAATCACCGGGTTGGCGGCTTGACCGGCGGCGGTGCCTTCTTCGTGTGGCCCAGCCAGCGCCATCGTCTGCGCCGTGACGAAGCACCAGAGGGTGAAGCAGGTGACGAGTCGGCGCAGCATGGCGATCCCTAACCCTTGAGCCGTTGGATGAAGGCGCCGGCATCCTTGCTGAAGCGGGGTGTGCGGTGCTGAATGTGGCCCAAGGCGTAGTCCAGGCTCACGTCTCCGGCCAGGCGGACATGGTCATTGGGCGGCGCACAACTGCCTCGACCACCATCACCACAGGGCGAGTTGTCAGCGCCCTCACGCACCAGCACAAAGCTGGGCACCTGTGTGATGGCGTAGCGCTCGAAAGCTTGCGGGTCGATCTGGAAGGCCACCGACTGACCTGCCAACAATGCCTGTGTTCGCGCAACGGTGTCGCGCAGGGAGCCATTTAGCAGGCCTCTGATCAGCAAGGATGCCTTGGCGAGTGCCGCTTGGCTGACCAGTCTCTTGAGCGTGGCCTCGGGCATCGACAGGCTGATGAACACCATCAGGATCGGGCCACCACTCATGTCCTTGCCCACCCCGGTGCCGGGGGGGCTGGGCGGCTTTCATCTGCAGGGCGTAGGCTTTGGACAGCGCTTCGAGGTCCACAGGCGCTTTGGCTTGGGGCTGCGGGAGCGCATCAATTCTTGGTCCCGCTGTGTCGGGCACACGTTCCAAGTCTGCGGCGCTGGGCACGCCGTGCGCTTTCCGAGCACGTTCGATGTCCTGGTCCGTGATGGTGGGTTGCGCGCGCCTGGCCCGAGCGATGTCTGCTTCGGTGATGACCGGTGTGGTTTGGGCCTGTGCGCTCAGTGCAAGCAGCATGGACAGGCCAAGACCGAAGCCCCAGCGTGAAGGTTGATGGAAGTCAGAAGCCGACACAGCAGTTCCTTTTGCGAAACAACATGAAGGCGAAGTCTTCGCCGCGCACCGGGTATTCCTTGCCGGCCCCCCAGATCACGGTGCTGCGCCCGAAAGGCTGGCAGCACCTGCCGCCGTCCTTTTCGGTGTTGGGGATGGGGTAGGTGAGTTGTGTCTTGTAGGCCGTCTTGTCCATGACGGGCTCGAAGTAGGGGCCACACAGGCCGGGCGTGCCATGCCATCCCCAGGCGATCAACTCGCGGTGCATCTTGGTGGTCAGGCGCTGGGCCAGCAGAACGGCCGTGCGAACACCGCCCAAGTGGTAGGGCACTTGGCCATCCAGCGGGTAGATGCCGCCCTGGCATCCTGCGCACCAGAACAATTCCTTGATGCCAAAGCCCTGTGAGGCGGCCACGCAATCGGCGGCGCAGGCGGCAATCGCGATGGGGTTGGCGAACAACACCGCATCCGGGTTGAGGATCAGGGTCAACTCGTCGTCGTTCCACAGCGGATCGACCTCGGTGAGATAGGCCAGATCGAAGCTGCCCTTTTCCAGGCAGGGAAAGTCGGTCACGACCTCCAGCCAGTACAGCATCGGGTTCACGTAGAAATGGGCCTGGTAGAAACTGCCGCCATCGCCGTCGCCTTCAGCGTGGGTGAAGCGGGCGGCTTCCGGGGCGGGCAGGCCCGGGTTCAGGTCGATGCCGCCCAGTGAGGTCAGGCAGAACGGCTTGCGCACGACTTCGACATGGCGAGCCGGTTCCCAAAAGCCGATAGACAGACCGATGACCGGGTTCACGCCGCAACTGCACACAGGGCTGCCTGGGTTGGCAATGTCTTCCTGGCCGCCGAAGTTGGCGATGGGGATGCTGCCCAGGCTGATGGGCAGGATGCAGCTCCAGCAGATGTCGGTGACGGGGTTGGGGAACTTGCCTGTGCAGGTGGCGATGCCCGCCGCGTGGCTGTGCTGGCTGGTCATGGCCAGCAAGCAAATCAACAGGATCGCCGCGATGTGATCCCACGATTGACGCCATCTTGCTTTTGGGGTGGATCGGGTCATGGTGTCACCTCCAACTCATCCACGCGCAGGCGCTTGCCTTCCTGCGAGACCAGAGCGGGCACCTGTGCGATGCCCAGGCGCCGGGTCAGCACACCTTGCTGGTCGTAGTAAACCGGCGTGCGCCAGGCTTTCATCAGGTCCAGGTAGGAGCCAGCTGTCAGGATCGCCTTGAGCTGGCCCTGGTAGCGCTGGATCAACTCCCGAGCGCGGCTCACCTGCCGTGCATCACGGGCGTCGAAGAACAGCAGGTGTCTGGACAGGGACACCACGTCCAGCGGGTTGTGGCGCGAGCCAGCGGCAAACATCAGGTGCCCCTGGGGATCCAGGATGTTGCGATCCAGCGTGAAGCTGGGGTCGAAGTAGAAGGTGCGCGGCTGTTGCGTGGTGCGCAGCCCGGCCACAGGCTGTGGCTGGCGCACGGCCTGAATGCCGCGCTCACGGGCTTGGTCCTGCAGTCGAGCCAGTTCGCCATTGGCTTGCTTTTCTCGCAGGCGTTGCGCAATGAACTCCAGCAGGTTGGCTTCGCTGATCGGATAGGTCGGACCGATGCTGCCCAGGTCCACGCCCCAAGCGCATGAGCCCGCACCTGTGCATGCCATGGTCAGCAGGCAGGCCATCACCATCAACTGTGGGCTCTTGGGCTTCATGGCTGACCCCGAGCGTCGCAACGGATGCGTTGAGCGAGTTGGCTCAGCAGGGCATCACGCTGCGCCAGTTGGCTGGGGTGGCTGGCGCTGACCATGCCCATGAGGACCGGGTCACCGCTGCCCTGGGCAATGGCCTTGCGCAACGCCAGCGCGGTGAGGGGCCGCCCGCAGCGTTGCGCGAACGCACGCAAGTAGGCTTGAGCGCCGTCGCGCGCGGCAGGCGAGATTTGCGCCAGCAGTGCCAGGTAGTCCTCCAGAGGCACATCGTCTGGCGTGGACGCAGGCGTGCTGGCGCTTTGAGTGACTGGGCTGCTGTGGGCGCGACTTTCGGCCAGTTGCTGGGCCGGCCGCTTGGGCGTGGTCTGGGCCTGAGCGTGGGCTGCAGATGCCAAACCAGCGATCCAGATGCACAGGATCAAGCGAGGCGCCGAGTGGCGCACGTCATTGCGGCCATTGCGGCACTTGCGGTGTTGCTGGAGGTGGCATGGACAGGCTTGCATGTCATGTTCCTCAGAACAGGGGCCGCACGAGCCCGATGACCTGCTCGGCGCGGACCAGACCGCTGCTGCGGTAGCGCGAGTCAAAGCTGTCGGGGCTGCTGCCCTGGACGTAGTAGCTGCCCGGTGGGATCACCGTGGGCTGAATGGGATCGAGCCCACGGTGGTCGAAGGTCTGAGCCTTGGCATGCCCCACCGACTCGCCGTTGATCAACACCATGCGGTCTTGGACGGTGATGGTGTCACCGGGCAGGCCCCTGACCATCTTGAAGAAGGGCTGACCGCGCAGGCCCGGGTAGTGCTGCTGTGCATCGCCAGCGAAGGCGAACAGGATGTAGTCACCACGGTGCAAGGCGGGCGGAACAGTCTGTTTCCAGCTCACGCGATAGGCGACACGGTAGGGCAGGCTGGGCGTCCAGTTGAAGACAATGGGCAGGCGTGGGGTGGGATCCAGGAACAACCGGACGTAGGCCAGCGCCCAGATGGCGAACACCGGAAGGTAGAGATACCAGCGGCGACGCATGTGGGCCAGTTGGTCGCAAAAGGATTGCCGGGCTTGGCGATAGCTGCGCACATGCCAGGGCACGGGCGGCGGGATGCGGACGATCTGCAAGGTCATGGCATCCCCACTTTCTGGCGCAACTGAGCGGTCAAGTCCACGGTGTGCGGTGTGGGCCCGGCCACAGCGCCTTTGAGTACCACCAGGCATGCGCAGTCGCGGGGCAATTCCTCCAGCGCAATGGGCAGGCGTTGGGCGAAGGTGCGCGCCATCAGCATGGCGTTTTGCCGATCGTCTTCCGAGCCGGCCTTGGTGAGCAGTTGCGTGAACTCGGCTTCCTTTTGCCGGTACACCTCGGCCACATCGACCATGCCGATGCGCAGCGCTGGGCGCACCACAGTGCGGTCATAGAGCAGCAAGGCGGCGGCGACCACGATCAGGGTGAGCAGCGACTGCACCAGGGCAGGGATGAGGCTGATCGCTTTCATACGGTGTGCCCCCGGCGCCGCAGCAGTTCGGTGATGGCTGCATCGATGCTCAGACCTTGCGCGCGCAGCTCGTCGATGGGCGCGTTGTCCTCCAGCTTGTTGGAAAACAGCAGGTGCGTGGCCGGATCCAGGATGTTGCGCGCCACCCCTTCGCCCACCGGGGAGGAGATGTACAGCTCGGAGTACACGCCCGCCTCGGTCCTGAGCGAGTTCAACAAGCGCTTCTTGGGCTCGTCCATGGTCAGCCTGCCCTTGCGGTCCAGCATCTCGATGGATTCGGGCTTCTGGCGCAGCAGGAACACCCAGTCCGAACAGTTGAACGCGGCTTCCATCTGGGCCGAGCCATAGAAGTCGTCGGCGCTCTGGGTTGCCGTGCCCAAGGCTCCGCCGTATTTGCGGGCGCGCCGGGCCGCTTCCTCGATCACGGCGGCCTTGACGGGGTCATCGGCCCCGATATCGCCGAGCTGCTGCTTGAGCTCGTCAATGAACAGCACCTTGCGCCGGTTGCGGCTGAGGTACATCTCGCCGGTGATCTGGTGCAGCAACAGGATGTTGACAACGGCGTGCAGGTCGGGGCGACGCTTGAGTTCCTCGTTTTCGATGACGATGAAATCGTTGCTGAAATCGACGTTGCTGGGCCCCTCGAAGAAGCGCTCGTACTGGCCGCCTCGGGTGTAGGGGTTGAGCATCACGGCCAGGTCCTTGATGCGCTGGTCGTTAACCAGGCCCAGGGCTTCGATGTTGCCGGTCTTGAAGGCCTCGCGCAGGGCCGTGATGGTCAGGTCGTTGCCGTGCTCGGCGAAGAGCTTGAGCACCATGGCCGATATGGCCTTGTACTGGACCTCTTCCAGCGTGTGCTGCATGGAGCACATCTTGGAGATGGCCGGCACCAGCATGTCGATGTCTTCGTGGATGTCAACGATGTTGGTGAAGGGGTTCAGGCAAATGTCCACATCGGGGCGGAACTCGATGTAGGTGCCCTTGGCCTTGCGGCACAGCTTCTCGAAAGAGCGGCCCAGGTCCAGCATCCAGACCTTGGCGTCGATGGCCCGGTAGGACCAGGCCATCTCGTTCATCAGCACCGACTTGCCCGAACCCGGTGCGCCGATGATGGCGAAGTTGTAGTTGCCCAGGTCATTGTCGAAGATGTCCAGGGTCATCAACTGCCCACGGCGCCCGCCGAACACCAGGGCAGGTGTGCGTGTGCCGCGCCACTCGGCGATCAGGGGAGCCAGGTGGATGGCGTTGGCCATGGTCTTGCGCGAGACGCGACGCATCTTGGCCAGGTCGCTATGAAAGCGTGGCGTGAGGGTCATGGGCAGGCTGGCCAGCAGCGCCTGGCGGTGCATGTACACGTCGGCATTGAGCTGAAAGCCCCGGCCACGCCAGATGGCGTTGGCCGCTTCGTGGGCCGCCACCGCCTTGCGCGGTGGCGAGAAGATGGCCAACTGGTGGTACAGGCTGACCAGGCTGCCACCGGTGTCGATGGCCTGCGCGGCGGCCGTCCAGTCCTGCAGCTTCTTGCCCACGTCCGGCATCACGTCGGCCATCTTGCTTTTGGCGTTCTGCGTGGCGCGCACATGGTTGGCGGTGACCGTGGCCTTGGTGGCATTGGGGTCGAGCACATGCACGCCCATGGTCAGCAAGAAGGGCGCGCTGTACTGCAGGGCGGGTTGCATCAGGTCGCCGATCAGCGAGCCCATTTGCCAAAGGGCGAAGCGCTCAGGGAAGGACTTGATGGAGTAAAAGCGCGCCTCCAGTTCGTCCGATCCGGTCTCCTTCCACAGGCGCAGGCCGCTGGGGGTGGGATCCTGGATGGTGTCGAAGTCGATGATCTGGTCGCGCAGTTCGCGCCCGTCGTCGTAGTGCAGGTCTGGCGCGTCGGTCTGCGAGATGCGGTCAGGGTTGGTGAACAGTGCGCACCAGTTGATCAGGTCAGCGGCATCGCAGACGCGGTTGGGCAGGGAGGCCGAACGCAGCGTGGAGGCCATGGACTCGCGCTGGGCCATCACCTCTTCGCGCCTGGTCATGTCCTGAGCGTCACCTGGCAGGGTGACGCTGAGCATCAGGCGGAAGTCCCGGATCGTGTAGTGAAAGCCAGAGGTCAGCGAGGATTGCGCGCCGCGCAGCAGGTGGCCTACGCGTTGGCGGGCCAGGGTGTGGAAGAGGTTGTCGTTGCGGGCAGGTCGCCCCCAATGCTTGGCCTTATCAGCCTGGTCCTCGTCTTCGACTCGCAAGTTGGCATAGCGGCGCAACTGACCGCGCACGTGAGGTGAGGCGAACAGGTGGAACTGGATGCCCGCACCCGTCGGGCAGTTTGCGTACAGCGAGATCAGCACCTCGGCCATGCGTTCATCCGCGCCCGACTGCGGCATGACCTCCAGCATGAAGCCCAGGCCATCGCGGTTGACGAAGATTTTTTCATCGGCGAGGTAGGCGGAGTAGGGCAGCCACGCTGCGAATTGCTCTGCCGGTGTGTCAGGCGGTGCGCCAAGGCCCATGGCTTCGAACAGGCCTTGGCGTGCGGGCCTGCGCACGGTGCGAGCCGCGTCCATGGAGACACTGGCTGCTGAAGTGACAGTTGAAGTGGCTGTGGCTGAGGGGGTAGGCATGGCGCAACCTTTGAGGGTGTTTCAGTTGCTGGGGGCAAGGCCGTCGGTGGGCGGCAGCAAGGGGCCGATGTCAGGGCTTTCCGAGTTGTCCGGGGTGTATGGAGACGGGCGCTGCTGGTCTGCGGGCCGCACGGGCGAGGTGCTCTGTTCTGGCGTGGCGGGTTTGACGGGGGCTCCGATCGGAGGTCGTATGGGCGCATAGGCGTCACGGATCTGGCGCTGTGCGTGGTCGATCAGCCACTGACCCGCATCGATCTGGACGTAGACATAGCCCTGGTCGTAGAGGTCTCGGTCTGCGTCTTCCCAGGGCTTGAACCACAGCCTCAGGATCCGGGCCGATGAGCGCAGGGGCAGCGCCAGGCTGGGAGACTGCGCCACGGGCGGGACAGTGGCTTTGGCGGACGCCCGCGCTGGTGCAAGGCGAGGCTGTGGCGACCCGGGTGCAGGATTGGTACCTGGCTCGCCATTGGATTTGGCGGCCATGCGGCGCTTGGCCACCTGGGCGGGCAGGTTGTCCTGAACGGCGTTGGCATAGGTGCCCGACACCGAGGTGCAAGTCACCCCGTCCGGGGCTTTGCATGCGTAATCGGAGCTGCCGCCCAGGCCGGAGAGGTTCATGCAGCCCGACAAGCTCAGCAGCAAGCATCCCAGAAGCCAGATCGGGCGCACGGGGTGGGCGCGGGTAGCGAGGTGACCGTGGGCGTTCATGGTTGAATCTCCGAGGTGGCCGGTTTCAGGCGAGCCTGGATCACCTGGTGATCGACGTAGCCTTCGGTGCGGCTGCCATCTGCCCAGATCAGGGTGGGCGTGGCTTGAACACCAAGGCGCTGCGCCAAAGCCAGGTTGCGAGCCACGGGGTGATCGCATCGCCCTGGGGCATTGATCACCGTGGTATCGCCCTGCACCATGTAGCGCTGCCAGGCTTGAGCCCGGTCCGGGGCGCACCAGAGGGCGATGGGCTTGGCCTCACCCTGAAAGGGCAGCATGAAGGTGTAGACCGTGACGTTGTCGATCCGGGCTAGCTCCGGCTCCAGTTGCTTGCAGTAGCCGCAGCCGGGGTCGCTGAACACGGCGATCTGCCGCTGACCGTTGCCCCGCACGGTCTTGATTGCGTCTGCCAGTGGCAGTTGGTCAAAGGCAATAGGGGCTGATGTTGGTGCGGATGTCCGTGCTGATGTTGTTGCGGCAGGCGTAGCGGGTGCCATCGCGCCCTGCCTGGCCGCCAGGGCCATTCGAGGTCCGGTGATGTCGGTCATGGTCTGTGTGTCAAAGACATGGCCGAACACGAAGTAGCGCGGCTGGCGGGCCGACACATAGGCCACGTTTCCGTTCATCCAGACTTCGTACAGCCCGCCAATGGGTGAAGGCAGCACCTGGGTGAAGCGCGTGCTGGGGTTGGCCTTCCTGAGTGTGGCCAGGAGGCGGGCCTCTTGCGATGGCGGGGCGCCTGCCCAGGCGATGCCATTGACCAGCATCGTGAACAGAGCCCAGATCTGCGTCACGGCCTGGAGCCTGCCTCGCAGAGGCGGGCGCATGTCAGTAGTTGTCATCATTGGCGGCTTTCAGGTAGCGGTCTTCGGGTGCGGGCTCAGCCGAGCGCGCCAGCGTGCTGGAGGGGGTGCCGCCGGTACTGGTGTAGGCGTTGGCCGACATGGGCACGTCGATGCGCACGCCCTTGGTGATCACCACATCGACTTCGCGGCTGGCATCGATTTCAATCACCGGAAACGTGTTCTCGGCGAGCTTGATGTAGTACTGGGCCAGTCGGTCCAGGGCCTTGCCGACACCGGTGCCGATGCCTGCGCGGTAGGCGTCACTGCCGCTGCCACCGTTGCTGGCGATCGTGCCCAGGGCAGAGGTGCTGTAGGTGGTCGATGAAGTCGCCAGGCCCTGGCCGATGCCACTGACCACGCCTGCCAGCAGTGCATTGGCCAGCATCTGGCCTTGTTTGGTGACCAGTCGCCCGCGCATGCCCACCTTGCCGTCTTCGCCATAGACGCTGCCCTGGATCTTGACTTCCAGCGTGGCGCCGTCCGGGCGGACACAGGACAGGTTCTCGGTGCGCAGATAGGCTCGCTCCGAGCTGATGTCGCCGTAGCCTGCGGCGATCACGAAGCAATCGCGGTATTCCCCCCGAAAACGGTTGGGCAGGACGGAGTTGTCCGAGAGCCGGATCAGGACAGGATGCGGGTTGGACTGAGCCTGCCCGCCCGTGGGTGCATCCAGGCCACCAAGCAGGGTGCCGCGCGTGAAGCTGACGGGCAGGAAGGTTGAGACGGTTCGGGTGTCAGCCGTTGACGGTGATCCGGGTGTGGCATTGTTTGTGGTGCTTGCCGTGGCGCCTGTTGCAGTGGCCTTGGCCGTTTCCCGGTCCACCAGAGAAACGCGGGTCAACACCGGGGCATCGAGCGGCCTGTCCTGCGGTGCCATGCCCGGATCACCGAGGGGCATGGCACCTGCGGGCGATGTGCCGGGCGGCAGCGGTGGGGGAATGTTGATGCTCTGCCCATGAGGATTTGCATGGGGCAGAGCGGTGGACGCCGGAGGTGGTGGAAGGGGCAGGCTGGATGCCGGTGGCATCGTTGGGGGCGCGGGCGTGTTTGACGCTGCCGCAGCGTTGGGTGCCAAGGACATGCTGGCAGCCTGGCTGGCCGAGGTGAGTTTTTGCTCCAGTTCGGCAAAGCGTTGCATGGTACGGGCCTCGAAAGCTTGTCGGTCCTTGTTGAGCCGGGTCTGCTCATCGCGCTCGTTCTCGTACTGCGCCAACTTGCGCCCTGCGGTGCCCACCCATTGGTCTACCGGGTTGACCTGCTGTCCCGGCGGCATCACCCCGATGTTTGTGACCGTGGCAGGCTGCGCGCTGCCGTTGTTCTTGGCGTCTGCGGTGGGCGAGCGCGTGTCGGTGAGGGCGAAGATCAGCCACAGCAGGCCGACACCACATACCAGGATGGCGGCCAGGGTGACGTACTGGCGTTGCCGTGGAGACAGCCTTTGAAGGGCACTGCCCACGGCCCCCTTGATGCGGTCGAGCAAGCCGGTGACGCTCCCATTGGCTGCTTGGTCGAAAGGCGTGTTCATCGCGTGGCCTCCTGCCGGATCACGAACACATTCGTGGTCTCTCCGGGTTGCAGGTTGTAGTTCTCGATGGACACGCCCATGACCTGGGCACCTTCGCGGTCAAATTCCTGCTCGGCCAGCACCATCAAGGTCGGGCTGATGTTTTGCAGCAGGTATTTCTCGCCGACCAGGCCTCGCCCTTCATAGCGACGCATCAGGGAAAATCTCGCTTCGAGCCACAGGGGGACGAGGCGGTTGACCTCCTCAACGCGCACCTCGGGAGGCACTCGGTCAGAAGCCATCGCCACTAGCAAGGCCTTCATGGCTCGGATGTGGTTGGCCGAAGTGCCCAATGACATACCCGAGGGACTTGGGTTCGCGTTGTCCAGCTTCAGCAGCCTGGCACTGGGATCCCGGATGACGATGGTGTCTGCGGGGGTGTCCGAGCGATGCAGCAGCAGGGTGTAGGTCGCCTGGGCGCTGGAGACGAACAGGTTGATGGGCTTGCTGGACTTGCCCACGGGGCGGATGTAGACCTCGCCCTTGTCCTTGTCGCATTCGAGGACCAGTTCACCCGTGGGGTTGATGGCCGGACTGTTCTGGCTGTTGTTGGGGGGTGGGGTTCCGTTGGCGCAGTTGCTCGAATAGATGTTGCCGAACACATCGGTGATGGGCGCGCCATCGATGCGGATGCGCGTGGGCTCCTTGATCGACACCATGGCCTCAACGGAGACGCCGTCGCGGGCTTCAACCAACTGGAGCGCCCTGACGAGGCTTGGTGCCGTTGCCATCCCAACGGCTGTCACCAGGGCCAGCAGCAGGTTTGTCAGCGAAGTGGAGGGCTGCTGGCGTCGCTTGAAATCAGCTCGCATTGGGAACCTCCTTGAAGGTCTTGAGGTGCATGCGTGCCCCGTTGAAACTGAACTCGATCAGGTAGGCCTTGAGGTCGTTGGCGGTTTCGAAGCCATTGACCAGGGTGCGCAGTCGGCCACGCACCACGACGCTTTGCTTGTCCTCGCTGGGCACCAACTGCTGCGGCATGAACATCGTGCTGGCGTTGATGCGCTTGAGCCGCTCGGCCTCGACCTCCTGCCGGGTCTTGAGCGGGCCGTATTGGTCGGGCTCCACATAGCCGAGCAGGATGTTTTTCTTCCAGTCGATCGATGAGGGCGTGACGTCCAGCACCAGCCAGGCCATGAAACCACCCATCTGCTCCAGGTATTCGCCACTGGCCTTGTCTCGGCTGACCCAGAAGGTCTTGTCGATCGTGGGTGGCACGACCACCGTGCGCACCGTGCCAATCAGGTTGAGGATGACGAGCAGTGCCACAACATGCCCCGAAGCCAGTACGCCCACCGCGAGCCCCAGGCTGCGGTTGCGGCGACGCATCTCCTTGATGTCGCTGTTGAGTCGCTCGAAGTCCATGGCGTGCTCCAGACTCAGCCGACCATGCGGCGGATGTGCGAGGGCGGGGTGGCGCGCATCGCGGTCATGGGGCTGGGCGGCAGGTGCCAGTACAGCCAGTGCATCGCGAAGGCCTGGTGCTTGTCGGCCTTGATGCGGGCGATCCAGCGCGACAGGAAGATCCCCGCACCTGCGCAGGCCGCAAAGGCCAGCTTGGTGCCCGACAGGTAGCCGACAAAGAAAAAGAAGATCACCGGGGCGGCCACATCGATGTCCCAGAAGCCGATCTTCCAGGGGTCATCCAGGCGACGGGGGATGTAGGTGTCGGCTTGCATGTCAGGCTCCTGCAGGTTTGGGCTGACCTCAGACGACGGCGCCCATGATGGCGCCCGCGATCACCAGGCCTACCGCACCGAAGATGGCCAGGCCCACGTAGAACAGCACCGGCCCGAAATTGCGCAGGGCCGACAGCGAGATCAGGGCGACCACGAAACCGACGAAGCCGACCAGGGCCTTGACGCTAGGCCCCAGCGCGGAGATCTGGGCGAGGGCGGATGTCAGCGGCCCGGTGATGCCGGTGAACGCCACCAGGTCGAGGGCGAAACCAGGCATGGACAGGCCCAAGCCCAGGGTGAGCATGGCCAGCGCCGAGGCCACACGCCAGCGCTTGTGTGTGGGCTTGCCGGTGACTCGGGCACTGGATGGGTTGCTTTGCTGATCATCCTGTTGGACAGTTTGACGAACAGGGACGAAGGGATGGATGATGGCTGTGCGCATGGGAATCTCCTGGCTGGGTTGCGCGTCAAGGCCTGACGCAGGCGGGGGCGATCCTGCGAACGTGTGAGCACGTCTCAGGAGGGGGATGCGGTGGGCGACGGGCTCACGGGTGAGGGCCATTGGTGTGTCATGGCCCACCCTCGGATGAGGCTGTGAACACGACCTCAACGCGACGATTGCGGGCTCGGCCCTCAGGTGTGTCGTTGTTGGCGATGTAGCAGCACAGGCCTCTGGCATCGATGCGGATGTCATTGGGGTGTGAGGGACTGATGCGCTTGATGTGATCTCGAACGGCATCAGCCCGAGCTAGCGCGATGGCCTGATTGGGCGCATCAGGGCCGACGTTGTCGGTGCGTCCCACGATGAGCACACGCTGGGCACGTCCCAGGGCTTTGGCTGCGCTGTTCAGCAGGGTCCGGTGTACAGGTGTCAGCACCGCACTGTCGGTTGCAAACTCCAGGACCAGCACCTGAGGCTTGTGCAGCGGGGCAGGCTTGGTCACTTCAGTTGGCGCGACGGATGCAAGGGCGCGCGCGTTGCCTCGCATCGAAGGCTGCGGCTGTGCATCGGCCACAGCCAGCGTTTTGGGTGTGGTGGTAGGACAGGCAGGCTCGACGCACTGGGCAAAGTACGCGTCGCGGCCACGTTCAAGCTGCGCGATGTGTGAGGCGTTCCGCTTAGCTTGTGGTATCGCGGTTGCATGGCCCTGCTTGGCGGGCAAGGTGCAAGACGAGAAGGCAAACAGAATCACCGCTGCCGAGGCGCTGGTCATGGCGAGGTCCTGTACCCGCGTCATGGCGACACCCGAGCGGCAAGGATGAAGAGGGGCTGCTTTGCCTCTGATCGGCTCTGCGGCCATACGGCGGTTGGCTGTGGGGACTGGATTGCCGAGGCGTGCAACTGCCGATAGACCTTCCAGGCGTAGCGTCTGCGTGCGCTCTGGCAGGCCACTCCCTTGAGTTGGGTACACGCTGCGTTGTAGGCACCCACCCCATCCCAGGTCAGCCCTTGCTTGGCCAGGGTTTGGGCAAGCAGCCAGGCGCCCACATGGATGTTCGTGCAAGGGCTGTACAGGTCGCTTTCGGTGATGCCGAACCGTGCCAGCGCAGGCAGGTTCGAGCTGTTGATCTGCATCAGCCCGATGTCATAGCTGCCCGTGCGTTGGCGGTGGCTGAGGTTGATTGCATTTGGATTGAGGTGCGACTCGACCTTTGCAACGGCATAGAGCAATTGCGATGACACGCCATATCGATGCGCCGCCTCGTCCCAGCAAGCCAGGGCGTGTGCCGGCAGGCTCAGCAGCGCAAGACATCCAGACAAGGGACCCCATTGCATGGCGCACTCCAAACAAGACCGATGAATCCGCCAATGCACGTTGCGCGGCGGGACGGATGGGGTGAGACCGGCACGGTGCCGATCAAGGTCTTGTTCAGGTCTGCCGTGGTTGGACGACCTTGGCGTGGTCAGGGCACGTGAATCGTTTGGAGATTCTTCATGCCATGTGCTGGTCAGAGCGCTGGGCGGTCGATGGCCTCAGCGGGTCTGTGTGGCGTGCTCTGGACGGAAGCGCTGTGCCATGTTGATGCGAGCTTGTTGAAGGACGCTGGCGCCGGTCTCATCCGCCTGTTGACACAGCGCCACGCAGGCGGTGGTCAAGTGGTCGAGCTGGAACTTCGGGTTGGGGTGCCGATTGGCGGGTGAGCGCTGCAACTCAAGGAGCAAGTCGTACTGCGGTCGCCACATGGCTTCCCGACGACGAGGCGTATTGGGCGAGCGGGCCACAAGCTCGGTTCCGAGAAAGCTGAAGATCTGTCTTGCCGCTTCGGGGCCGGAGAAGACCTGGGAGACGCAGGCACTGATCAGGTCAGGAAATCGAAAGATCGGGCCGACGTTGCGATCGGACTTGAGCACGCCATAAAGCCAGACATGTTCTTCCAGCCACAGCCGCGTTTCGATGACGTCGGACGGCTGGGATTCCACTGTTGCGGTGTGTCGAGAGTCCTGAAATCCGGGCGGTGCAGCGGTGAGCATGGTGCGTACCTCTGTTCTCTGATTCGGCAATCGCTCGGATGAGCGCATGAGTACAGATTAGGGCCAGGGTACAGCATGGTCACGGGTGAATGCGGGCTTTGTCATGGGGATTTCGGCTCCAGTTCATAGCGAGTACTGACGCGGTACGGCCAAGATGGAGGAGTTCAATTTCCGCGAGACAAAAAAAGCCCGCCGATCAGCGGGTGATCAGCGAGCACAAGACGCATCGCTGTCATCACGGTGCGCCACCGGCTCAGGGAGGAAACGCCGGGCCGAGGTACGAACCTGCAGCAGCCAAATGATAAGGGGATTGGCGGCGATGTGGCCTGAGCACGGGTGTGCCCAGGCCATAGAGCAAGCGTTGCCATGTGCAAGTAGCCAGTTTTCCCATTCAAATTCGGGGAGGGCGCTCGCATTTCTGTCAATGCGCGCGGCGTGGAGACGCCGGCAAGGCCAATGGCTCATGCACTGCAAATGGGCCATCTGGCCGACACCTCAAGGGTGGTGGCGAGATCCAGTTCTACGAGATTGGACCAGCCATGCAGCAACGAGAAAAGCCTCTGAATTGCGGCGACGCCAACAAATGCATGGACAGCCAAGAGCCCGAGCGCATTTCAGCGTGAACTGGCTGCCAAATGCAAAGCACCACGCTTCTGCGCCACCCTATAGTTTCTGCGGGAGGCGTGGGAGAGGGGCTATCTACCAAGGCCATGTACCGAATCGATGTGCTGGTGGCCGGTTTGCGAGGGCTGTTGATTCCCGTTGCTCAGTTCTTTTAGGATGCCGCAGTCGGCTGATTCCTTGGCCTCACCGCACTGGGAACGCAAGCTCTCCAACTGTGCCTTCAGGGCCACCAGCTCATCAATTCGCTGGGTGACATGGCCAAGGTGCTCATCGAGCACCCGGTTGGCATCTTCGCAACTCTGGGAGGGCTTGTCCTTCAGTCCAAGCAAGACACGAACCTCGTCGAGGCCCATGTCCAAAGAGCGGCAGCGCCGTATGAAGGCCAGTCGCTCGACGTGCTGAACATCGTAGATGCGATAGTTCGTGACTGTGCGCGCGGGCTCGGGCAGGAGTCCTTCCTTTTCGTAGTAGCGAATGGTCTCCACCTGGGTGCCGGTGAGGTTGGCAAGATCGCCGATTTTCATTGAACGCCTCTCTGTTTGATGAAAGCCAGTGGCTTAAGCCTTCGGGGTGTCGGACGGGACGGGTGCCAGCGATTCCGGCTGATTGAATGCCAGCAGGCGCAGCGCATTGATGACGACCAAGAGGGTGGAGCCTTCGTGGAAAAGCACGGCTGTGCCCATCTTCATACCCAGGATCGTGGATGGAATCAGCACAGCCACCACGCCCAGGCTCACCCACAGGTTCTGGCGGATGATGCGGCTCGTCTGGCGGGACAGGCCGACGGCAAAGGGCAACTGGGCCAGGTCATCGGCCATGAGCGCCACGTCGGCTGTTTCCAAAGCCACATCCGAGCCAGCGGCGCCCATGGCGATGCCCACCGTGGCATTGGCCATGGCAGGCGCATCGTTGACGCCGTCGCCCACCATCGCGACCTTACCAGCGCTCGACCGGAGGTCCATGATCGTCTTGACCTTGTCTTCCGGCATCAGGTCGCCCCGCGCTTCCGTCAGTCCCACGCTCTTGGCAACGGATTCGGCAACCTTCTGGTTGTCTCCGGAGATCATCACCAGACGCTCGATCCCCAGTTTCTGCAGGGACTTCATCACTTCAGCAGCAACTGGTCGGGGCGTGTCCATCATGCCCAGCGCCCCCAGATAGCGTCCGCCCATTCGCACGATCATGGTGGTCCTGCCGTCGGCCACCAAGCGTTCGTTGGCCGTCTTCAAGTCAGCCGGTACGGCTTCGCCTTTGAGTTCTTCGAACAGAACCGGCTTGCCGATGTACACCTCGTCGCCACCGATTCGTGCCTTCACACCTCGGCCAGTGATGCTTTCCAGGCCTTGGACCTGGGGTGCGGCATGGCCATCACCCAAACGCTGCTTGGCGCCCTCCACCACGGCGGAGGCCAGCGGGTGATCGCTGTGCTCTTCCACGGCCAAAGCGATGGACAGCAACTCCTTCTCGTCGACGCCTTGAGCGGCCACGACATCCGTCAGGCGAGGCTTGCCTTCGGTCAGCGTGCCGGTCTTGTCGAAGGCGATGGCCGTGAGCGTGCCCAAGTTCTCCAGCGGGCCACCGCCTTTGACGAGGACACCACCTCGACCCGCGCGGGCCACGCCGCTGAGTACAGCGCTTGGAACCGAAATGGCCAGCGCGCAGGGACTGGCGGCAACCAACACCGCCATGGCTCGGTAGAAGCTCGCGGAGAAGGGCTCGTCAACAACTACCCATGCGAACAGCAGCAAACCCACGAGCGCCAGGATGAGGGGTACGAAGACGCGTTCGAATTTTTCAGTGAAGTTCTGAGTAGGGGAGCGTTGGGTTTCGGCCTCCGTGACCAGTTTGACGACGCGTGCCATGGTCGACTCGCTGGCCTGCCGCGCAACGACCACTTCGAGCGCGCCCGAGCCATTGATGGTCCCTGCGAAGACGCGGTGCTGCGGCGGCAACTTGTCGAAGCCTTGCAACGCGGCCTGCGCGTCTTGGACAGGCCGCTTGTCCACCGGAACGCTTTCGCCTGTCACGGGAGCCTGATTGACGCTGCTTTCGCCCAAGACCACGAAGCCATCCGCGGGCAACCGTTCGTTCGGTCGCACGACGACGGTGTCGCCCACTTGCAGTTGGGCCACGGCGATTTCTTCTTTCTTGCCGTCGCGCCGACGCAATGCCACTTCAGGGGCGAGTTTGGCCAGCGCCTCGATCGCCTTGCGGGCCCTGCCCATGGCGTAATGCTCAAGCGAGTGCCCCATACTGAACAGGAACAGCAGCAAGGCACCCTCGAACCATTGCCCGAGTGCGGCTGCGCCAGCGGCGGCCACCAACATCAGCATGTCAATCTCAAAGCGCTTGGCCTTGATGTTGTCGATGGCTTCCAGCAAGGTGAAGTAGCCGCCAAACAGATAGGCCATCACAAAGAAGGCCATGCTCACGGTTTCCGTGGCCAGCTTCTGTGATTCCAGCACCCATCCGACCAGCAGCAAGGCTCCCGCGATCGCGGCAAAGATCAGTTCTGTTTTTTCACCGAAGAGTCCACCGGAATGGTCATGGCCTTCATGAGCACCTGATGCATGCTTGCCGTGCTTCTCGTCACCATGCGAATGATCATGGCCGTCACCATGCTCGTGCGCATGATCTGTGTGGTCGGACACCGATGCGAGCTTTTCGGGATGGGAATGGGACTGATGGTCATGTCCATCATCCTTGATGGACGTTGATGAACCAGGTGAGAGAGAGGCGCGGTCTTCGATGCCGAAGCCGCTGAGCATCGTGCGCAAATCCTTCTCTTCGACCTGTTCCCGATCGAACTCGATGCGGACGGAACCCGAGGCATTGACTTCGGCTTCGACGACGCCTTTCAGGACCTTGAGCTTTGCCGTCAAAGTTCGGGCTGCGCGGGGATGTTTCGTTCCCGCTCGCAAAAGCATGTGGCCAAAACGATCAGTTAACTTGGCGCCAGCCCCACGTGCGATGTCACGCACTTTGCCCAGGGAGATGACATCTGGGTCGTAGTGGATGCACAGCTCAGGAGTGCCCCCGGTGGCCGCATCAGCGACGTGAGCAGCGGCGATGCCTTCACGCGATTCAAGTGTCTGGATCAGGAGCTTGACGCAGCGATCCCTGATGTCCGGGAGACTGGGCAGCAACAGTGGGATTTCCAATCGAAGCTTTTGAGGCTGGGTCATTTTCGCGACCTTTCTTTTTTGATGGAAGCGGAATCAGAGACGCGCCCTTGGGCATAAGCGATGAACGAGCCGTATCCTGGGGAAGCGGCCTTGATCAGGACGCTCCCAGGGATGAGTTGAATCCATGGCCGGCATCTCATGGGGTGTTGCCCAACGCATCCCGCTTGCGCAACGGCGCCAGGCAGTTTTGAATGTTGACGTAGACGAGGTCGTCGGCCTGGAGGTTCAAATCATTGGGAATGGCCGAGATTCGCCGGGCCTTGTTCCTCGGACTACCGCGCACGTTGTAGGAAACGACGGCGAACCGGGTATAGGGCGGGTTAGGACCCAGTTCCGAGCGGCAGTCCGTCTGTAGGGTCTTCATGGGCGAATCGATGCCACCCACTTCGACCACACGAGCCTTGCGCCAGCCTTCCTTGCGGCCGTAAGTGTCGGTGTCCATGCTGGTGCATCCAGTCGCCAGCAAGGCCAGAAGCAGTGATACCCAAGGCAGTGACTTGATCATGAGAGTTACTCCAGATAGAGAGATCTACGAAGGACCAGGATTGCCTTTGGCGCGTGAAAAGCGTTCTGAGCGCGGCAGTAGTCCTTCGACCAGTCCCGGAGGGAGGCCGACAAGGCATGGCAATCAGTGGGTGATGGCACGTGGCGCATCGAGTCCTCCAGTTGAACAAAGTCAGAACTGGTGGATCCAGCGGCGCGGGAAGCCTGAGGCTGTTGGTTTCAGCGGGGAGAAGCGCTCAGCTGGATCAACTGGGCATACGCCAGTTGGGCTTCTCGGGCGCCTCTTCGAATACCCATGCCCGCGAGCACCGCGGTTCAGGCAAGGCGGTCGAGCTGGTCAGCGGAGCATCGAAGAAATGGAACTCAACCACGGGCGTTGGAACGCTCACATGGCAGTATGGGCAATCCGTATCGGCCTGGCCTTTGTCGGCAACTGACTTTCCGTGCTCCACCGATTTGCCACTGTCCTGGTGCTGATGCACGTGATGCCCGAAGTGGTCGGCGGCAGGGCCGGTCTCATGCGCACAGGCGATGCCAGCCGCCGCCCAACTGAGTTGGAGCGGAAGGACAAACACCAGGAACAAGATCAGCCAGCGGCGCATGGTTGGGCAGTATAGGGAAAGGCGAACAATGGTGCTGAAAGGCCAAGCGGACAGGCAGTCAACAAGCCATGTCAGCGCGTACCTGCATTAGAAACCCTGTAGTGGGTACAGAGTCAAGCGCTATCAGCGTGTCCCTCCCGTCATGGAAGCTTGCCGGAATTCCTTGTACTCATCCTCATAGGCCTGCAAGGCCAACTGATAGCGGATCGCGTTGTCGGCGATTTGCCCACGTTCGACGTCCATGTCCACGGTATTGCTGTCCAGGTTGTTCTGGAGCGGAACGCGGTAGACAAGCGCCACCGTGCTGTTGAATATGCTTCCTGATGGTTGCGGCAACTGCGACAAGTGTCCCGCGGCCGTCTTTCGAAGGTCACTGGGATCGGTGCCCTCTGAGTGCTGGTTGTTCACCGCGTTCCGCAGGCTGGTCCGGAAATCGAGGTCTTTGGCCTGGTAGTGAGGGGTATCGACGTTCGCGATGTTGGAAGCCAGTATTTCCTGCCTCTTGGAACGCAGCAGGATCGCGTGCTCTTTGAAACCGTCCTCCTCCTGTTCCCCAGAAGGATTCGTCGGTGGAACCACTGGAGGCGTCAAGCGGGGCGATGGCACCGCCGGCGTGGAGGGCAGTGGCAGATTCATGGAGATGGGTTTGATCATGATGCGGTCTCTGGTGTTGAATCGGATGCCGGATCGAAGATTGATGCTCAGCAGGCACAAGGAGGTCGGTTTGGCGGTAGCACAAACCTGACAGTCACTGGACGGCGGCCCTGGAGGTGCAACACGGCGGTGATCCTGGTTTCTGGAGGTAGCTCGAAAATGCCTTGAGGGCCGAGCAAACCGCTGTGGGGGCTTACCGCCGCGCTGCGCCTGCCGTGCGGACCATCCCAGCTCAAAGTGGCACGCGCGATGTGCAGGCCGGCGGTCATGGCTTGACCGCACAATCGGAAGTGCAGGGCTGAGCGTTGGAGCATCAACTCGCAGACCAGCCAGGAGACCACCGCGCGCATCAGTTCATCTGATGTGGTGCTGGATCCTGAAGGCTGAACCTGGGCTGCCACCTCCGGCGCGCGCCATGAATGGGCCGTAAACGGAGCTTCATCATTGGCAGCGAGACGCGCAGCCACGACCCGGATGCACAGCAAGGAGCCGAAGGATCGGAGCGTCGTGTACCTCATGGCATTTGCTCAGGGAGTGAGGGGCATGCCATCCACAAACGGGTGGAACGTATGCTCATGGCCTTCTTCCTTTGGCTTTGCCGTCTTGTTTTCCAGCGGGCGGCTGACCATGAGTACCCGATGCCGTGCCGGTCGAATTCGGTGGCGCTTGCCGTTCCGAAAATCGTTTGCCGTTCAGTCGATGCCGGAGAGCATCGGTGTACTTGGGCTGTGAGGTTGGTGTCACCTTGGGAGGGTGATGCGCCAGCCACCAGGCAAACAGAAGCAGTGCAAGCACCCCACACAGTCCCAAAGCCAACCACACCAGGCCCAACTCCTTGTGGGTGAAGGGCGTGGTCATGTAAGGGCCCCTTGCGCGCGCAGGACTGGCCGCTGCGCTCCGGTGGCTACGGGCGTTGTCTGGATGGATGCAATCAAGGGCAGGTGGGCACTACCGCGTCTGCCATGGCAAAACATGGGCACGGCCAATGAACTTCGCATCGAATTCTCCAAGCGTGATGGGAGGAATTCGACGAGCAGAAGCCGTCAGTTCATGACGGATTCATTCGAAGCGTATGGAAGCCAGGAATGGACGAACTGCTCGCCGATTTACAGCGAGGATGTCCAATTGGGGCGTTCGAGACGGCGGCGATCGGCCGAGGAATACGCAATCACCGGTGCACGGTAGAGGGAAGTCTCGACGGAGGTCGGTGTCACCGTGGTGTGCTGGGGCAGCAGCTGGGGCATCTGGAGATGGCAGAGGCCGCAATCCTGGTCAAGCTGCAATGACAACTTGCCTTTGCCATTGTCTTGATCGGCTCCTACCTGCGCCCTGTGTTCATGCGCATGGTGCCCGAAATGCCCGGCCGCACTGCCAGTCTCGTGCTGGCAATAGGCCGCGGCCGCAGCATATCCAAGCTGCAGCGGCACAATCAACAACAAGAAAATGGCAATCAGGCGGCGCATCGCAAAAATGTATCACCATCAAATGGGTGTGCCAAGGATGGATGACGAGACATGAGCATGCAGATGCCCACTATTCCCGTCACCAAAATCGCTCCGGCAATGCCAGCACATCAATCGAACAGTCTCCTCAGAAAACTGCCTCCATGGCTGGAGCCATGACCAGACTTTTGATGGCCGCCGCCATGTTCACGCCGACCATGGTGTTCACCACGTCCTGTCGAAATGCCGGGATCCATGTGGGCCTGCGTCGACACGGGGTCGCGCTGGCTCTGTTCAATGATTTTGTCCAACTCTCCTCGGTCCAGCCATACGCCCCTGCATTGCGGGCAGTAATCGATTTCGACGTTCTCGCGATGGCTCATCGCAAGTTGAACGGTTTTGCAAGCGGGGCATTGCATGAAGATTCCTTTCTTTGATCAGACGGTGTCAATTCAGCGCATCAAACCTTGAAGTTGCATTAGCCTTGGCTTATGCACGGTTCATATCAACTGGCGATGGCAAGGACGTTGATCCAATGTGGCGTGCCATAGAGAAGAGGGGAGCTGGTTGTCAGCCATGATTCGCTTGCTTCGAAACCAGCCTGACCTAGGGCGTTTAGAACCTCCGAGAGACGGTAGTACACATAGTGTCGCCCATCCTCGATGCAGCGTTCTCCTTGTCCCTCTTGAAGAGCAAGGAACAACGTTCCGCCAAACACGAGTGCTTGGTGCAGGCGCATCAGTACTGGAACGAGTTGCGCCCTTGGCAGGTGGAGCAGGGAAGCGCAAGCCCAGATGCCATCGAAGCTGCGCTCAAAGGCAATGTCTTCGAGACGAAGCACCATGCATTCGGCGCCAGAGTAGGCATAAGCGAGGCTGGCCATGGCGACTGAGGAGTCGATTCCAAGAGCGACATGGCCTGCACGCTTGAAGGCGCGAAGATCCCTGCCTGAACCGCAACCCGCATCCAGGATACGTGCTCGTCGAGGCAGCTTCGCCAGGAAGCGTTCCCTGGGTGCGGACGTGTCGGCATCGAAGGTGAGGGAAAAATACTCCTCCGCCTTGTCCTCGTAGAAATTGCCTGTGGTCGACATCAAGCTCTTGTTCCTCGAATGCGGTCACTGTTCGGGCGCTTCGAGCATGTAGCCCATGCCTCGCACCGTGAAAATCATCTTCGTCTCTTGCCCTTCATCGATCTTGAGTCGCAGGCGACGCACGGCCACATCGATGACGTTGGTGTCGCTCCCGAAGGGCATGTCCCATACCTGGGAGGCGATCAGTGATCGCGGAAGGACTTCCCCTTGGCGACGCATCAGAAGTTCCAGCAGGCCGAATTCCTTGGGCGTCAGATCGATGTGGGTCCCTGCACGGTGCACGCGGCGGCGCAACAGGTCCAACTCCAGATCACCGATGCAGATCGAAGGGAGGCTGCTGGCGTCGACCGTGCGTCCACGCAGGATGGTCCTGATGCTGCACAAGAGTTCCGAGAAGGAGAACGGCTTTTTGAGGAAGTCTTCAACGCCACGCTGGAGCGTGTTGACGCGGCACTCATGATGGTCGCGTCCATTCAAGAAAAGCACGGGAATCAACGAATCCTGACGCCGGAGCGCCTGCAGCAGTTCACAGCCTGTCATGCCTTTCAGGGCGGTGTCGATGATCAAGAGATCGAACATTTGCAGCGATGCCAGTTTCAACGCCTCGATGCCGCTTTTGGCAAGGTCGACGGCGAATCCGGCCTCGCTCAAACCTAGGCGATAGTGATCGCCAGTCTTAATGTCGTTTTCGACGACCAATATCTTCGCCTGCACACTTGTCATGTTTGCGAAGTGTGCCGATGAATACCGGCCTGAACCAAACATGACGAAAATGTAATCTTCAAGACACCGCCTTGAAAGGCTGGGAGCCGGAAAATCTATAGTGCCTTCAGCCTTCAGCCTTCAGCCTTCAGCCTTCAGCCTTCTGGCATGACATTGGATTCAATTCGAACCAGATCGGCATATGCCTTGCCGATGACACTCGTTGTCATTGCAAAGGAGCCATCATGGGTGCCACTTCCAAACATGCCAGGACTGTTGCGAAGCCTCAAAAAGATCGCGAGCCGCAGCGCAACTACGCTGTCAAAGACGAGGGCGTAGAACCCCAAGTCGACAATCCCAAAGCGGCGCCGGATCGGCATGCCCACAGTGTGGAGGCCAGCAATGTGGACGGGCATGTGGCTCAGAGCGAGACCGAGCAACCTAGACAGGCTTGATTCATTGCCCTGTGGAAAAATTCACAACAATCTTCGCGAAAGGTGTTGACTCTGTAGCCGCTACAGGGATTCAAATGGATTCAAAGAGATTGGATCTTCTATCGACGGACATGCCAGGCAACTTCCTTCACGTGTATTTGTCAGGCGCAACTCATTTCTGATCCACAAGGCATTTTTTTCAACCTATACTTGCCGCGCCATGCGTCGATTGCTTTGCTTGTTCCTGCTGATTTGGTTTCCGCTCCAGATGTCCTGGGCTGCGGTGGCCAGCTATTGCCAGCATGAAAGCAACCCTGCCGCGCAGCGCCATTTCGGGCACCACGAGCACAACCATCTTGATCCGCAACGTGGGGAGCGCCCTGGCGATAAAGCCGCAAAGGACAAGAGCGGTAGCGACAAGAAGGCCAGTGCCGACAACGACTGCACTGTCTGCCACATGAGCGCTGCCTCGCCGGTCAGTGAGACGCACACCCCTCAGGTGGCGTCCAGCAGGGAATGGTTTGGCCACTCGATCGAGGGCTACGCCTCCAACATTCCAGCGGGACCCGAGCGTCCCGACATACGTCTCGCCGTTTGATTCGGCGAGACGGCTGCTGCGCAAGCTTTTTTCCTGTCTTCAGATAGTGAGGCCACGGCCTCTCTCGCCGGATTCCTTCTTGTTGTTGTTCCCACAACCCGGAGAATTCGATGTACAGGCACATGGTGCCGATGACGACGTTCGCGTTGGTCACGGCCACACTTTTTTCTTCCGCCACCTTTGCTCAAGTTAGCCCGTCCAATTCGGATGGGCAAGCCGTGCACAAGGCGGTGCCCGTGGCGCAGCCCTTGACGCTGAGCGAGGCCATCAGGCTGGCGCTTCAGTTCAGTCCTCAAATCGTGGCCAACCAGCAGGAACTGGCAGCCAGCGAAGGGGCCGTCATTCAAGCGGGTGCACGTCCCAATCCTGAAGTCCAGGCACTGCTGGAAGATACGCGGCGAGACAGCCGGACGACCACGGTGCAGTTGAGCCAGCCCATCGAGCTGGGCGGTAAACGGTCAGCGCGGATCTCGGTCGCCGAGGCCGCGCGGGCTCAAACCGCCGTGGACATCGAAGGGCGTCGCGCGCAGATCAGAGCGGATGTGGCCGATGCATTCTTTGCTGCCGCCATCGCTCAGGAACGGGTGAAGCTGGCGCAGGCCTCCGTCGACTTGTCCATGCGAGGCACGGATGCGGTCTCCAAGCGAGTCCAGGCCGGCAAGGTCTCTGCAATGGACGAGACCAGGGCGAAGGTTGCTCACGCTGGTGTCCGACTGGAACTGCTTCAAGCGCAGAGCGAACTCCGATCCGCTCGCCAAGGGCTGGCAGCTCTGCTGGGCCCAGCATCTGCCGTTCGTGCTCAGACACTGGTTTGGCAATCGGGTGTCCAGCCAGCCTCTCGCAATCTGGAGGCTTCTCAGTTGTCAGATGTGCCGGTGCTGCGGCAGGCACGCCTGGAGGTCGACAAGCGGCAAGCCATGGTCGAGCTTGAGGAGGCGCGCCGTGTTCCGGACGTGACCCTGACCTTGGGTGCCAAGCGGGATCAGCAGGTCGGACGCAATCAGGCTGTGATCGGCCTGGCCATTCCCATCCCTGTGCTCGATACCAACCGGGGGAACCTGCTTCAGGCCTTGCGCCTGCACGATAAGGCCGAAGCGGACTTCCAGGCAACGCGGATCCGCGTCGAGACCGAGTGGGTGCAATTGACGGAGCGTCAGCGCTTCGCCCAGGCTGAGGTGGACGTCCTGCGCAGCGAGGTACTGCCGGGCGCCGAGAGCGCGTGGCAGGCCGCCACGACCGGCTTCGAGCTGGGCAAGTTCAGCTTCCTCGACGCCCTGGATGCCCAACGGACCTTGCTCCAGGCCCGCGCCCAGTACCTGCGTGCGCTCAATGAGCTGTACCGCACCAACGCCAACATCGATCGCCTGCTGGGGACCAGCGGCGAAGAACAGACGACGTCCAAGCCATGAGAAAGCATCGCATGACACGCTCCCAATCACAACGCCAGGCTGGGCGCATCAGCCAAAAGCAACTCGTTGCCATCATCGCCATCGTTTTGGCGGGGTTGGGCGCCAGCGCATTTGTGCTGACGCGGTCTGCCAGCGCGCCTGCCGGCGAAGCGGCCGAGGAGAGCCATGGCCACGGTCACGGCGAGGCCAAGGGACACGATGACGCCGAGCACCACGGCGAGAAGAAGTCCGAGTCCGGCCACGACGAAGCCAAGGGACACGATGACAAGGAACATCATGAGAAGGCCGAGGAGCATGGGGCGCATGACAAGCATGAAGGCGAAACCGCTTCTGAAAAGGGCGCTGCCGCCGCCAACGCTGGCAAGCACGAGGAAGGCGAGGAAGAGCCTGTCTCTCTGAATGCTCAGCAGATCGCAGCAGCGGGCGTTGAAGTCCAAGCGGCCCAACCTGGCAAGATCCTTTCGACGGTGCAGCTGTCCGGCGAAATCAAGTTCAACGAGGATCGCACGGCACACGTTGTGCCCCGTGTCGGTGGCGTTGTCGAATCGGTGTCGGCCAACCTGGGGCAGCAGGTCAAGAAGGGCCAGGTCCTCGCGGTCATTTCCAGCGTGGTCCTGTCCGAACAGCGGAGCGAGTTGCAGGCGGCCCAGAAGCGCCTGACCTTGGCGCAGACCACCTACGACCGAGAGAAGAAGCTCTTTGAAGACAAGATCTCGCCGCAGATGGACGTCCTGCAGGCGACGCAGGCCCTGCGCGAAGCCGAGATTGCCGTCAACAACGCCAACCAGAAGCTCAAGGCATTGGGTGCCTCGCCTTCGGCTGGCGCATTGAATCGCTACGAGCTGCGCGCACCGTTTGACGCGGTCGTGGTCGAGAAGCACATCGCGCTGGGCGAGTCGGTCAAAGAAGACGCCAATGTGTTCACCCTGTCCGACTTGTCCACCGTTTGGGCAACGATCAACGTGCCTGCTAAGGACCTGAACCTGGTGAAGGTGGGCGAGAAGGTCACCGTGCGATCCAGTTCCTTCGACGCCACGGCCAAGGGCACCGTGACCTACGTCGGATCGCTGATTGGCGAGCAGACGCGCACAGCCACCGCCCGGGTGGTGTTGACCAATCCCGACCTTTCGTGGCGTCCCGGCCTGTTCGTCAATGTCGCGGTGACTTCCGGCGAGGCGGAAGCACCCGTGACCGTGACGGCTGGCGCGGTGCAGACCATGGAGGGCCGTCAAGTCGTGTTCGTCGAAGTACCGGGCGGCTTCCAGGCCAAACCCGTGGAAGTCGGCCACACCGATGGCAAGCGCACCGAAGTCGTCAAGGGCTTGAGCGCCGGTACCCGCTATGCGGCGACGAACAGCTTCGTCATCAAAGCTGAAATCGGCAAGGCTTCGGCCGAGCACGAGCATTGAGCGCGAGGTCCACCCATCATGTTTGAACGCATCATCCGATTTGCCATTGAGCAGCGCTGGCTTGTGCTGCTGGCCGTCTTCGGCATGGCCGCCCTGGGCGTCTTCAGCTATCAGAAGCTGCCCATCGATGCCGTGCCGGACATCACCAACGTCCAGGTCCAGATCAACACCCAGACACCCGGCTATTCGCCGCTGGAAACCGAGCAGCGCGTGACCTACCCGCTGGAAACGGTGATGGCGGGCCTGCCCGGCTTGGAGCAGACCCGCTCCCTGTCGCGCTACGGCCTGTCCCAGATCACCGTGATCTTCAAGGACGGCACCGACCTGTACTTCGCGCGCCAACTGGTGAACGAGCGGATCCAGGAGGCCAAGGCGCGGCTGCCGGAAGGCGTCACGCCGGCCATGGGCCCCATTTCCACAGGCCTGGGCGAGATCTACATGTGGACTGTCGAAGCCAAGGACGGCGCCAAGAAGCCGGATGGCACGCCCTACACGCCGACTGACCTGCGCGAAATCCAGGATTGGATCATCAAGCCTCAACTGCGCAATGTGACAGGCGTGACCGAGATCAATTCCATCGGCGGCTATGCCAAGGAATACCAGGTCGCACCCAGCCCCGAGAAGCTCATGGCGCATGGCCTGACGCTGGGCGACGTGGTCAATGCGCTGGAGCGCAACAACGGCAACGTCGGGGCAGGCTACATCGAACGCGAAGGCGAGCAGTATTTGATCCGTGCACCTGGTCAGGTGCGTGGCACCCAGGACCTGGGCAGCATCATCGTCAAGCAGACGACGGATGTGCCCATCCGCATCCGCGACATCGCAGAAGTTGGGCAGGGCAAGGAGTTGCGCACGGGCGCCGCCACCGACAACGGCCGAGAGGTCGTCCTGGGCACCGTGTTCATGCTCATTGGCGAGAACAGCCGCAAGGTCTCGCAAGCAGTTGACATCAAGATGGCGGAGATCAACAAGTCCCTGCCAGCTGGTGTTCATGCCGTGACCGTCTACGACCGGACCGTCCTGGTGGACAAGGCGATCGCCACGGTGAAGAAGAACCTGATGGAAGGCGCCATCCTGGTGATCGCCATCCTCTTCCTGTTCCTGGGCAACATGCGTGCCGCGGTGATCACCGCCATGGTGATCCCGCTTTCCATGCTCTTCACCTTCAGCGGTATGGTCAGTCAGAAGGTCAGTGCGAACCTGATGAGTCTGGGCGCGCTGGACTTCGGGATCATCGTCGATGGCGCGGTGGTGATCGTGGAGAACTGCGTGCGCCGCCTGGCGCATGCGCAGGCGCATCACGGGCGAGAGTTGACCTTGCGCGAGCGTTTCCATGAAGTCTTCGCGGCTTCGCAGGAGGCCCGTCGTCCGCTGCTGTTCGGGCAGCTGATCATCATGATCGTCTACCTGCCCATCTTCGCCCTGGCCGGTGTGGAAGGCAAGATGTTCCATCCGATGGCGTTCACCGTGGTGACGGCGTTGTTGGGTGCCATGATCCTGTCCATCACCTTCATCCCCGCTGCCGTGGCGCTGTTCATCGGCAAGAAGGTGTCGGAGACCGAAAACGTAGTGATCCGCACCGCCAAGCGCTGGTATGAGCCCATGCTGAACACGGTGATGGGGGCCAAGCCTGTCGTGCTGACGGCGGCAGCGGTGCTCGTCCTGGTCTGTGGCGTGGTGGCTTCCCGCATGGGCAGCGAGTTCGTGCCAAGCTTGAACGAAGGCGATTTCGCGGTGCAGGCGCTGCGGATTCCCGGCACCAGCCTCAGCCAATCGGTGGCCATGCAGACCAAGCTGGAAAGCCATCTGAAGGCCAAGTTCCCTGAGATCGAACGTGTGTTTGCACGCACCGGTACCGCCGAGATCGCGGCCGACCCGATGCCGCCCAACATCTCGGACGGTTACGTGATGCTCAAGCCGGTGGACAAATGGCCCGAGCCGCGCAAGACGCGCGACGAACTGCTGGCCGCTGTTCAGGAAGAGGTCGCCAAACTGCCGGGGCAGAACTACGAGTTCTCTCAGCCGATCCAGCTGCGCTTCAACGAGCTGATCTCCGGGGTGCGCAGTGACGTCGCGGTCAAGCTGTTCGGTGATGACATGGATGTCCTCAACAACACTGCCAACCAGATCGCGAAGGTGCTGCAAGGCATCCCGGGCTCGTCCGAGGTGAAGGTGGAACAGACCACGGGCCTGCCCATGCTGACCATCAACATCGACCGCGAGAAGGCGACGCGCTATGGCCTGAACATCGGCGACATCCAGGACACGCTGGCCACGGCCGTGGGCGGCAAGGAGGCTGGGACGCTGTTCGAGGGCGACCGCCGTTTCGACATCGTCGTGCGTCTGCCGGAAGATGTCCGCACGGATCTGGAAGCCGTTCGGCGCCTCCCCATCGCCTTGAAGGGCGGAGACGGCGAGGGCGCGCGCTTCATTCCGCTGTCCGAGGTGGCTTCCATCGACTCGGCGCCTGGTCCCAACCAGGTCAGCCGCGAGAACGGCAAGCGCCGCATCGTCATCAGCGCCAACGTGCGTGGCCGTGACATCGGCACCTTCGTCGGGGATGCCCAGAAGGCGCTGGAAGCGGTCAAGATCCCCACGGGCTATTGGACCGTGTGGGGCGGCCAGTTCGAGAACCTGCAGTCCGCCACGCAGCGCCTGCAGATCGTCGTGCCGGTCTCGCTGCTGCTGGTTTTCGTGCTGCTCTTTGCCATGTTCGGCAACGTGAAGGACGGCTTGCTGGTGTTCACCGGGATCCCGTTCGCGCTGACGGGAGGCATCCTGGCCCTGTGGCTGCGGGACATCCCCTTGTCGATCTCGGCGGCCATCGGATTCATCGCACTGTCTGGGGTGGCCGTGCTGAACGGGCTGGTGATGATCTCCTTCATTCGCAACTTGCGTGACGAAGGGCGGTCGCTTGACGAGGCCATCCACGAGGGCGCCTTGACGCGGCTGAGGCCGGTCCTGATGACCGCGTTGGTGGCATCGCTTGGCTTCGTACCGATGGCCCTGGCCACCGGCACGGGCGCGGAGGTTCAAAGGCCGCTGGCGACCGTCGTGATCGGGGGCATCCTGTCCTCGACGATGCTGACTTTGCTGGTGCTGCCTGTGCTTTACCGCATCGTCCATCGAAAGGATGAAGAGGACGCCCAGACCACCGAAACCAAGCCCTCTCCTGACGCACACGAGGATGGAGCGATTGCATGACCAAAGCATGGGGCCGGTGGCCCCGGCTTTGGCCCGGTGAGGGGAGCGCGCGTGCCTTCACTCGCGCGACGTTCTATGCGCCTGACATAGTCTTGCTGGGGCTGTTCGCCGCGGTGTTGCAAGGCTGTGCCCTGCCCGAGAGGGACGAGGCCAAGCGGCTTAAGCCCATATGTTTCACCATGCTCAAGACGAGAACCTGCGTGCCGGGGCCGTCACCGAAGTCCTTGGACGCGGCCAAGGTGCGCAACCTGGCATTGCGGCCGGATGCGGGGCGGGTGGTGATCGTTCGAGCGCGGGACGGCGACGTCCAAGGGCTGGTGCCTTTGGGGTTGAATGGGCAGCCGCTGGAAAGCCTCATCCCCTATTCGGTCGTTGCCGTGGACGTTTCGCCGGGGCTTCACGAAGTTCGCATTCAGGAGGGGGTGGACGCGACCATTCCCCTGGAACTGCGAGCAGGTGATGTCGTTGTGCTGGAAGTACGCAGGCGTGGAAGGTATGGGAAGAGATTCGACCTTGTTCGCTTGTCGCGGCAGGAAGGGCGTGCGCTGATCGACGAAAGCCGGATTCTGCGCGCGCTGGATCGTACGGTTCCGTCACCGACTAAAACTGGTGGCGAAGGCACGGTTCCCTGATCTGGCGGTTCGCCTGCATAGCGCGTCTGAACACGCGAGCTTTTGCAATGGCGAGAAATGAAGAAGGAGCTTGTGGATGAGCAATTCAATGCGAAGCGTGCCTGGACATCTCGCCAGTAGCTTGATCCCGCTGGCATGTCTCTGCATGACCCCTTACTGTTGGGCCGAGGAACGCATCCTCTACAAGTCGATCATGCCCAATGGGCAGGTCGTGTATGGCGACGAGCCCGAGGCAAAGGCGAAGCGGTCTTACGCGATATCTGTCGAACCTCACCCGGCTGATCCGCAGCAGGCCGAGGCGGCGCAACGCGCGCTTGCGATGACGCGAGAGCAGTTGCTGAAAGACGCTGCTGCGCGATCTCTTCGGCTGAAGGATCTGGACAACAAGATTGCCAGTGCCTACGAAGAGCTCAGGGGCCGTCGGTCCGATCAGGAGGCCGGGCGCCAGGTCGTAGAGGGGGATCGGCAAGGCCGTAGATTTTCTTCACAGTATGGCCGCCGTCAGCGCTCGTTGGCTTCGGAGACGGAGCAGGCCCAGCGCAAGTTGGACAAATTGATCAAGGAACGGGACGCACTTCGATATTGATCTCGCGGATATGCCTGTGAGGTCTGTCAAAGCATGGCGAGATTGTCGTCGCGTCTTTTGCTGAGATGCATTACCAGGCAACTTACCGAGGCAAGCAATCGGCATCGGTGGCGTGAGCCATCGCCATTCAACTTGAAACGATCACGTCTTCGTTCATTTGTCAGACGTGTTGGGAATAGGGTCGATACCCGCCCGACACACATCAGGATCACCTTAGATGTTTTCAGTTCCCACGAATGCTTTCAGGTCCATGGGCGTTCCCTGGCTGGTCGCCGTCATCTGGTTGGCGGCCTTCACTTGCTTGCGCATCGGCCTGCTGGTCACATTGGATGCGGGGCAGGTCGGCATCGATCTCTGGCCCTATGTGCTGACCAAGGGGCTTCTGTTCGATTTGGCAACGCTGGCCTTTCTGGTCGCGCCGGTTTGCCTTTACGAGGCGGTACTGCCCAATCGCTGGAGAACTAGCCTTTGGCATAGAACGCTTCGGCTCAAGTGGTTGTGGTTTTCTGTCTTCGTCATGCTGTTTGGCATCGGCGCGGAGGTCACCTTCTGGCTGGAGTTTTCAACACGGTTCAACTTCATCGCGGTCGACTACCTGCTCTACACGCAGGAGGTGATCGGCAACATCCGGCAGTCCTATCCTGTTCCAACCGTCTTGGCGGCCATCGCAGTGGTGGCTGGTCTCATTGTCTGGTTCTTGCGGGGCGCCGTTCGAAACATGGACAACGTCAAGATCACGCGCATCCAGCGCGCCAAGCTGGTGGCAGCGGGTGTGGTTCTGCCCGTGATCGCGGGGTTCACGGTCAGCGTGGACCAGATGGAAGGGGCAGGCAACGCCTATGCGGACGAGATCTCCGGGAACGGTCTGTTCACGCTGGCGGCGGCCATGCGGCGGAACGAGCTGGATTTCGATCGCTTTTATCGAACAATGCCGCAAAGCGAGGCGGACCGCATTCTTCAAACCATGGGGATGCAGCGCAGACCGCTGTCCGATCTTTCTGCTCAGGCATTGAAGGGCGCCGCGAACCACGCATGGCCCTTCACCCGGCGGCCACGGAATGTGGTGCTGATCTCGGTGGAAAGCCTCTCGGCTTCATTTCTTGGCGCATACGGCGACTCGCGAGGGTTGACGCCCCGGCTCGATGCGATCGCCAAGCAAGGACTGCTGTTCTCGCACGCCTATGCGACGGGAACACGCACGGTCAGGGGGTTGGAGGCGCTGTCGCTGGGAACGCCCCCCGTCCCCGGGCAGGCCATTGTCCGCCGACCTCAGAACGAGCACCTCGCCACGCTGGGAGAAGTGCTTGGCTCTCAAGGCTTCAAGCCCTACTTTTTCTACGGCGGGTACGGCTACTTCGACAACATGAATGCCTATTTCGGGGGCAACGGCTACAAGGTGATCGACAGGACGGACATGGACAAGCGCACCATCGTCTTCGAAAACGTCTGGGGGGTGGCGGACGAGGTGCTGTTCAGCCAGGCCTTGAGCACGCTGGATGAGGGAAGGGCGCAAAGCAATCCTTTCTTTGCGCACATCATGACAACGTCCAATCACCGCCCTTACACCTATCCCGCCGGCCGCATCGACATCCCTTCGCCCGGTGGGCGACTCGGCGCCGTCAAGTACACCGATTTCGCGATCGGCGACTTCATCGACAGGGCTCGTGCGCAACCCTGGTTCAAGGACACCCTGTTCATCATCGTCGCCGACCATGGTGCGTCCGTGGCGGGAAAGACCAAATTGCCACTGGATGGCTACAGAATCCCTTTGATCTTCTTCGCGCCTGATCTGCTGAAGCCAGGTGTATACGAACCGCTGGTCAGCCAGTTGGACCTGGCCCCCACGATCGTCGAGCTATTGGGGAAAAAGGGGGCCGACTACTTCTTTGGACGCTGTCTCTTCGAAGAAGAGGAGCCGTTGAGAAGGGTCTTCGTCAGCAACTATCAGTCGCTTGGCTACCTGCGAAGCAACACGCTCACGGTGTTGCTGCCTCGGCAACGGGTGGAGAGCTACAGGGTCGATCCTCGGACGCTGGAGACGACGCCCAAAGCAGTGGATCCGGTACTGTTGAATGAGGCGATCGCCTACTATCAGACGGCATCAAGGTCCTTCAAGATGGGGGCATTGAAGCTGCCAAATTGCCCCCATCAACAATGAGCGGCCAGCGAATGCATCAGGACCTGCGTTCGCCCCGAAGCGGCCGATTCATCGGCCAGCTTCGGGGGCTTGCATCACTTCAGCGCAAAGCGAACAGAGACGGGCTTCTTGCCAGGCAGCGTCACGACAGCCACCGCTTTGGCGCCAGCGCTCACGTCGAAGCTGCCTTTGGCTTCCAGCTTCTCACCCGCTGGCGCGAGTTGCACTTCGTTTTTGTCGGTGCCCTTGATGAGGGTCAGTTTGCCACTGGCACCTTGCATCTTGACTGCCTTGCCGTGATCGCGCACGTACAGGCTGATCAGGTCGGCCTTGGCCACCAGTTCGAAGTCCATCTCGCTGGCTTCCACCACCACGCCGCCGTGCAGCGGATCATGTTCGTGCCCGTGTTCGTGTCCATCCGCCGCAAAGGCGCTGGCACTGATGGCCAGGATCGAGCAGGCAATCAGGCTGTTCACTTTTCTCATCTTCAGTCCTTGAAGGTTATGGAGGTGAAAGCCTATGCAGATGCAGGCGACAGAAGGCCAACTCAAAGATGACAAATTCGTCATCTTCCTTGTGTAACAGCCATTTAACAATCAAACGCATGAAAATTCTGGTGATCGAAGACAGCGTCAAGATGGCCGAGTACCTTCGCAAGGGTCTCTGCGAGGAAGGCTATGTGGTCGACGTGGCCAACAGCGGCATTGACGGCTTGCACATGGCGATCGAGATCGACTATGACCTTCTCGTCCTGGATGGCATGCTCCCCGGCATCGACGGCCTGGCAGTGCTCGCTGCTCTGCGGCAAAGCAAACAGACGCCGGTGCTCATGTTGACGGCCCGCGGACAGGTCGAAGACCGTGTCAAAGGCCTTCAAGGCGGAGCGGACGATTACCTCGTCAAACCGTTCGCGTTTTCGGAATTGGTTGCGCGCATCCAGGTTCTGCTCAGACGGTCGGGCGGGCAGCGAAATGCTGGCGAGCCGACGGTTTTGAAGGTGGCCGATCTGGATGTGGATCTGCTTCGTCGAAAAGCCACGCGATCTGGGCAGCGGCTCGACCTCACGGCTAAGGAGTTCAACCTGCTGAGCCTGCTGCTGCGACGCCAGGGCGAAGTGCTGTCGCGTACCGAATTGGCCGAGCAGGTCTGGGACATGCACTTCGACAGCGAGACCAATGTCGTGGAGGTGGCCATTCGTCGCCTGCGCTCCAAGCTGGATCAGCCTTTTGAGAGATCGTTGTTGCACACGGTGCGCGGGATGGGCTACGTGCTGGAGGTTCGCGAGCCGTGAGCGACATTGTCACGACGGCCAGCCTTCGGGGGCGGCTGTCACGCTGGTTGGCGCTCCAGACCATGCTGGGCCTTGGCCTGGTTTGCGTGGTGGTGTACGTGCTGTTCGCGCTGACGGTGTCCGAGCGGCAGGATGAAGCGCTGTCACAGAAGCAGAACACCGTCGAACACCTGCTTGCAGGCAGCGACGGTGAGCGGGACCTGGCTGATGTGCGTCAAGTGCTTGGCAGCTTTCTGGCAGGGCATGACGAACTTTCTTTGCGCTTGATGGGGCGTGATGGCCAAGTGCTTTTTGAGACATCTTCATGGCGGGCCGGTCCAAATGAGATCAAGAGCAGGGCGTTCGACATCAAAGTGCGGTCTGAAGATGGCGGAATGGCTCGGGCCATCTTGGTACTGGACAAACGCATGGATGACGCCTTGCTCGCCCGCCTGGCGTGGACGCTGGCGGTCGCGGCGCTGGTGGGTGCCCTGGCGGTTTCCGTCGGAGGGTTCATGCTGGTTCGCCTGGGTCTGGCGCCACTGCACAAGCTTGTCGAGCAGACCGGACTCGTCACGGCCACGGACCTGGAACGACGCCTGGACGGCGCGGGTCAGGCCTACGAACTGCAACCCTTGATTCAGCAGTTCAATGCCTTGCTGGACCGCCTTGGCGTTGCCTACAAGCAGATGGAGGCCTTCAATGCCGATGTGGCACACGAACTGAACACGCCGCTGGCGACGTTGATCAGCAGCTGTGAGTTGGCGTTGCGCAAACCTCGAAGTGCCGATGATCTCAGAGAGGCATTGGCATCCAATCTAGAAGAGCTACGCAGTCTTGCCAGTATCGTCGGCGACATGCTGTTTCTGTCCAATGCCGAACGTGGTGGGCCTGCGCGGCGCGAATGGACGCCTTGCCTTAGTGTCTTGGCGGAAGAGGTGATCGAGTTTCATGAGGCGGCGCTCCTTGACGCGGGGCTGACTGCCAAGATCTCGGGCGATGCTTTCGCCACGGTGGATGGCCCGTTGTTGCGGCGGGCGCTGTCGAATCTCTTGGGCAATGCCACGCGCTACGCTTCACCGGAGTCATCGGTGTTGATCCAGATCGATCGCGAGAAAATCGGCTGGGTGAGGATTGCCGTCTACAACAAGGGGGCGACCATCGGTGTGGAGCATCTGCCCAGGTTGTTCGACCGCTTCTACCGAGCCGATCCCGCGCGCAGCCCTGCGGATCGCAACCATGGGCTTGGCTTGTCCATCGTGGCGGCCATCGCGCGAATGCATGGCGGCCATGCATTCGCGGAGTCAGCCGCAGGCGTGACCCGCATCGGGATGATGTTGCCCGACGCCGCTGGACCTGGCCCAACCTTGTGATGGGCCGCTGCCCCGTTCCGTCAATTGCTTTCGTGCAGGTTGGGGGTGATGTAGACCTTCAGCGATTTGTTAGTGAAGCCCTTCGGTGCCACGGCCATCAGGTCCACGGCCTGATGGTTGAGCACCTCGAACTTCCAGCTGAAGCTCTTGTCGCCGCTGCGGAAAGTGACGGTTTCGCCGCAGACCACGTTGACGAACTTGGCGGATTCGACATCGACGACCTTGACTGCTTGGGATGGGCTGGACATGGCGCCATACATGGACTTGCCGTCGCGGGTAGTCGATCGATCCGTCGTGGCGCTCGCCAAGGCCGCAGACAATGCGAGGCTGAGAACGAAGGCGGTTTTGGTCAGGCAATGATTCATGATCAGCTCCAGTTGGTTCCGGGACAACCGGCACATCGATTGATGGGCTTGAGCGGCATGTCCTGGAGGTGACTCTAGAAGTTCGTGCCCGACACGCTCCGTACAGATTGGTTACAGTTTTGTCATCTCCTTTTGCCGCGCCGAGCAACTTGCTGGGCCTATGGCGAGAGTGCCGAAGGCGTCTTTGTTTGTCCAGAATCGGCGTACTTCGTCCAGCTGCGGCCCATGGCCGCAGAATCTGACTCCAGCGTTGGAAAGTGACCATACTTTGCCGAGAGCTCATCATTGGCCACCGCGATCGGCGCCCCTCGACTCAATTCCAGGCCTGTTCGATCGGAACCCGATGCACAGTGAACCAACAAGGGCGTGGGCGATGTCTTCATCAGGAGACTGCTCAAGTGTCAGTTCTCCCTGTAGGCGGACAGGGGCACATCCAGAAGCCTGACTCCGGTGGTTTCCGTGATGGCCACGTCGCTGTCGTACCAAGGTTGACCATGATTCGTGCCACGCAGGTTCAGAACAGTCTTGACGCCATGCTGGTCGATGGTCTGACATAGCGCAGGGCCAGCCTGGCCCACAGGAGAAGGTGGCCGAGGCAGCCAAGTATCTCGATGATCAGCGGGGCAGGGTGTTGCCCATGTACGAAAATCTCCGTTCGCTCTCCAAGGCGTTGCTTGATGTTGGCCAGTGCATGGCGCATTCTTCGCATCTGATGAGGGCTTGCGCCACTTCGAGTTGATCCTGTTGCAGCACAGCCGTCTGGATGCGGTCCTGAGCGATGTGGCTGCACAAAGACGGCGGGCCGAAGGATGGACCTATCTCGCGGATGCGGGGCGCATTGCATGGCTACAGGAGCCTGATGCGGTCACGCACATGAAGGACAGACATGGCCACGCCACGCTCAAGAAGCTGGCCATCGCTTCAAATCTGTTCGACGTTTTTGATGAACCGTTGCTCGACGTTGGATACCGCACTTTGTACAGAGCCAGGAGCTAACTGATGTCATCACTGCTATCGGATGTGGCTCTGCTTTCTCTGTGGACGATCAGTCTGTCCGCGGGCCGTACATGATGATGGCCATTCCACACAGGCTGACGGTTACCCCGATCCAGTCTGTCGCTGTTGGCTGGACTTTGTCGACCAGCATTAACCACACGATGGCCACAAGGATGTAGACCCCGCCATAGGCGGCGTAGACGCGGCCAGCCGCGCTGGGGTGCAGCGACAGTAGCCATGCAAAAAGGGCCAAACTTGCCGCCGCTGGCAACAAAAGCCACGCCGAGCGGCCCTGGTGAAGCCAAAGGTAAGGTAGGTAGCACCCAAGGATCTCGGCGATGGCCGTGACGACAAACAGCAGGAAGGTTTTGAGCAAATCCATGTCGGCATTTTCATACAAACCTCTTGCATCTCAAGTAGCTTGAGGTCGTACCGTTGTGATGTGGGCGACGTGCTCACTTACGGAAAGACTGAAATGAGACCTTGGAAAGCCGCTGTCGGTGTCGGAGCAGAATGTGCTGCCTGCTGTGCCGTCCCCCTGCTTGGTGGTACTGCTGCCCTGGCGGCAGGATCTACCGCCCTTGCTGCAATCGGAGCATCCATGGTTGCATGTGCTGATGAGCTTGTCCTGATTGGTGGGGTATTGCTGGTGTTGGCCTTAGGCAGTGTGCTGATGGCCTGGCGCCGTCGGCGCACATCGGTCAGTCCTAAGGTCTCCATGTGTTCGGGGGGCTGCAATCTCAGATGATCGGCATGGCCCGTTGACCTAAGCTCGGCAGTCTGGGCAACGGGCTTGGTGGTTGAACTAGAAGTGCACGGGTGATTCGAGCCGCTTGGGCTTGTGGCTCGCAGGTGCCGCCGCGTCCACTCAAACCCTGTGGGTGTGCAGCAGGAGTCTGCGCGTGATCTAAGATAGAAAGATGGCTGCACCAAATTTATCAATCTGCGTTGTTGCCAAACGGACGGGTTGCTCTGTCCCGACCATCCGCTACTACGAGGATATTGGCCTCTTGCCAAACGCAGATCGGACGGATGGATGTCGACGAAATTTCTCGGAGGCGACCATCGCACGTCTGACTTTCATCCGTCGATGTCGAGACTTCGGCTTCTCCATTGATCAGGTGCGAGAACTTGTCTGTCTTGTCGATGAGCCAACTCGACCTTGCGTTGAAGTCCGAGACCTCGCTGCCAAGCATTTGGCTGAGGTGCAGCGTAGGCTGTTGGAACTCCAGGCACTAGAGAGCAGCCTGGGAGCCTTTGTGCGCGCATGCGACAGGGATTGCGCGGGGGGCCCTACGCTCGATTGTTCCATTCTGGAGGATCTGTCTCGTCCGGCCGCGGCCGCGCCGAGCCGAAGCTCAGGCTGCTGTGGTACTTGAAGCAAGGTTCTTGCAGGCCTGATGTTCAGATTCTTGCGTGAAAGTCCCTGATCGCCGTCCCCATCAACGTGCCGATGACCACAGGCACGCATGGCACGGCCAGGGGATGCAAGGTGAAGGGCAGCACAAACGCCAGGACGGTTGCGCAACTGGTGAGGATGGCCAAGCAGGCATACAAGGCGAACATCTCCGGGCTGTGGTGCAGGAACTCTTTGGCTTTGACCACTCGTACAAGGCAGCCATCCACCAAGGCAGCAACCGGGAAGGCCAACAGCCAGGGGAGCCACTCCAGCAGCATGGCCAGGCGGAAGCTGGCGAGCAGCAGCAGTGCGTCAATCGAGCGGAAGTAGGGGTTGTTGAACAGCCGTTGGTTGACCGAAGCCATTTCTTGCCCGACAGCCGCGTTGACGCCACCCACGGGGGCCGCGTCTTTGGATGAGGGGACAGGTGATGCCTGACGTGCAGACTGCTGCATGCTCATCGCACGCGACAGCATGCGGGTGCCCGCGTCTTTGCCCCAGAACACCGCCGCATTGGTGTATTCCGTTCGCAGTTGCTCTATGAACCGTTCTGGCGGATGGGCGGACGGCACATAGAGCACCAGAACCAGCAACACCAGCAGTGACACCACGGCCATCGCCCTGATCATGCCGCCCTCCTGATGGGTTGATCGTCCCCATGCGCATCCGGATCCAGGATGGGGAAGCGACCTTTGATGATGCGCCCGCCAGACACCGAGGCAAAGTACTGAAGGTTGGGCAGTTTGCCCAGGACATCGGCGGGCACCATCTCCTCGAAGCTCTCGGAGAGCTGGCTTGAATAGCTGGTCGAGAAGTCACCCAGATGGGTGTCTGCACCATGCCCGAGCCCAACTCTCATCGAATGAATGGCGGTCTTGCCAAAGGTCTCCACGATGAAATCCTGCGTGGGGCGGTCTTTTGAGCGCAGCGCAATCAGGTTGTTCAGGTTGCCCAGTGCCATGCGCGCAGCCGCTTCGCTGCCCAGGCGTTTGGCCAGGTCCGCCAGTGTTTGCATCGCGCAGGTGGTGTAGATGCCGCCCTCGGCACCTTTGTTGAGGATCTCGATCAAGGGCTGGTTGATGACGTTGGCCACCTCATCTACAAACAGCGCAATGCGCCGATAGCCGCCGAGGTTGTAGCGCATGCCCGCCCGTGCGGCCAGGTCGGCCAATGCCAGCGCACCGATGGCCGAAGCCACCGAAGGGTCGGGCAGCGAATCCAGACACATGTACAGCACATGCCCGCCGCGCTCGATTTTCTCGAAGTTCATGATCGGGCGCGTGTCGTCGGCGTCGAACGGATCAGGCGACAGCGTACGACCCAGGTCACCCGAGGTCAGCATCGACAGCACGGGCAACAGGTTGGCGGTGATTTTTTGATAGTGCTCGCGGTTGTGCCTGAAGGTTCGCACCTGGGCATCGATCACCTTGCTGCGTTGTGACTGGGCAATGTGGTGTTCGTAGTACGCGACAAAGGCCATCAACTCGGCGCTGGCCGCTTCTGATGGGCGCTTCATGTGGCCTCGATGAGCCTCCTGCATCAGCTTCTTCATCTCGGGCAACTCGCGCCAGGCGGGCCCCAAAGTTTCTTCATAGAAGCGGCGCAGAGAGCCTTCTAGCACGGGTTCGATGCCACCTTCGATGTAGCGGGTCAGCTTGGCCAGGTTAGGTCGTTCTTCCAGTTCGACCAGGCCTTGCACGACCACGTTGACCGCATCCCAGCCGAAGGCGGAGAACGCGCCAGCCGTGTCCGGCGGCATGATCGATTGGATGCGGGATGCAATCTCGGTGGGCTTTTGCCAGTTGAAGGTGAAGTCCAGCCGCACACCGGCTTCCGGGAAGGCCGGATGGAACTCCATGAAGGTGTCGGGCTCACGCCAGTCCTGGCAGGCGCGTTCCACCACGCGCTTGAGGCGACGGCTGTTCTTGGGGTCGATGACGATCACCACGTCGCCGCGCCTGACGGCCTGGGTGATGAGGTTGGCCAGGGCCACCCCTTTGCCAGATTGCGTGGTGCCGACCAGCAGCGTGCCGCCTTCGAAGTTCTGCAAGGGGCGATGCAGTGGCACCTCATGAGGCTCGACGCCGTGTATGTAGGGCAAGCCGATCTCCGCATCAGGTTGGGGGGCGCTGTCATAGCCCAGCAGACTCAAGAGGCGCGGAGACACCGTGAAGTCGCGATAGTCGATCTTGGCCAGTTCATACAGGCGCTGGGAGTGCACGGGCCGCCACTCGAAGCCGAAGCCAAGGAAAACGGCCGTTGGATCCTGACACCACCGCGCCTGGGTTTGCGTGCTGATCACCTGGATGGCGTGACCAGCCAGCGACGCCCTCAGCACGAGAATGCGCAGCGCCTGCGAGAACCTGAGGGCACTCATGCCGAGGCAAGTGATGGACAGGGGGAAAGCGAGAATGCGGGGCAGTTGTCCGATGGCGCCGACCGCCGTGAAGAACATCAACGCGATGCCCCAGGCAAGGCCTGCATAGGCCTCGTAGGCGTGGCGCCATGGCATCTCGTAGCGGCGGATGGGCATGTCACCCTCCCTGAGCCTCGGGCGAGGCAAAGGCTTCCATGTCCACGCCGCTGATGAAGTGCGGGGCTATGGTTAAACCCACGGTCGATGTGCCGTTGAAATCCCTTGAGGTTGTTGGTGGACCTTTGCCCGCGGCGCGAACTAGCATGTGCACGTCAGACAGGGCGCGCAGAGCCATCGAGGGTTGAATGCCGCGCCGCTCGAATTCCTGCAGAGGCACAAACACCCCCGACGCGACAGTGCAACCCTGGGCGGGACCAGTACCTGTGTTCAAGGTGTTGATCACCTCGGTCAACGCGTCGCGCACCACGGGGTTGAGGCGCAGCGGCGCTTGAAGACCTATCGTCGCTTGCTGAGTTGGGTGGGCATCGCTTGTCGATACCAAGGCAGTCGGCGGGGCGGTCGACAAAAGTGCCGCTTCGGCTTGAGCCTCTCGGACATTCGAAGCTGCTTGTGGAGTTTGCTCGGCGTTACCAGGGATGAGCGAGAGTTGTGTGCCTGGCGGGCCATCAGGGCGAGATCTTGGTGCAACCGGTTCGCCCGCTTGGGCCGACGGACTGTTGTTGCTTGGCGCACTCGTGAGGTTTTCCGCCAGAGGCGGCGGCAACGGGTCATGTCCTGCAAACAGGATCGCCTGCGACGACAGCTTGACTGCGTCGATTTTGGCCTTGCCGCCTGGTGGTTGGATGAGCCAGATTGGGGCTCCTGTGGGCGTGGGTTCGAAGACGCCGGCTAGCAGGAGCACTTCCATGATGGTCTCCGGCGCTTTGGGAATGCCTGGCAACTGGGCGGCGTCCAGTTGCTTTTGGAGGTCTTCGGCAGCGCTAGGCCAGGCCAGGAACAGGCCATCGGGGCCGAGCCAGACGCGAGACTTCTCGCGATTGGCTTGCCACCCCGAGTTGGAGACCGCGAGATGCCTTAGCGCGTCAACCAGGTAGCGTTCCAGGTGCGAACCGTATTGAGGCGTACCGTAGCGGTCGGCATTGGCCAGCAGGTTGCGGTCAATCACCAGCGCCAAGGAGCGCCGGACCAACTCGTCCAGCAAGTTGTGATCGCGATGCTGCGAGATGCCGCTGACGCTGCCCATGAGGTGAGGCACGATGACTGTGTTGTCTTCAGCCAGGTAATGCATGACCGTTGGGGGTACGACATGGGCCAGCGTGAACACGCCCAGGCTGCGTGTCTCGATGGCGTGTGGGCGCCAGCGCAAGAAGTAGCGGTCCGCTTGTCGCTCCATCAGCCAATCACTCAGGGACAGAAGGTAGGCTGGCCACACATCGCCTGGGGCGTTGGTCACGATGATGTGACTGAGCACCCGGTGGGCCTCGCAGCAAAGCCCCGCGACGAAGGTTGCCAGGCGCCAGCGCGGCTCCAAGTGGCGGCGTGCCGATATGTTGGAGCGACCTGAGAATATGTGCGCGTCTGTGCCCTGCAGGCTGAAGAAGCTGACTTCCATGCCCAGGCGCAACAGGCCGCCAGGGGTGCAGAAGTAGTTGTCTGATGTGGCTGGCAGCAGGTGTACTAGGTTGGCGTATCGTCTGATAAGTGACAGGATGGTTTGTTCGAACTCGGTACGGTCAGACCCATGGCAGAGCTTGATGCGGGCGATCAGGTCATCGTTTTGCGACAGCAGAGCATCAATGGGCAGGGCCTCGAAGCCGGGATCTGACGATGCAAAAGTGCTGTGTGGCTGAGACGGGGCAAGCATGGTGGTCCAATTCAAATGACCCAACCATTTGGTCACCATGCATAGCCGTGTGCACCTCAAAATGCCGTCTGTTCATCTGGGCTTTCGCCATCGAGACTTGACGAATGAGGGGCAATTTCGGATCAGAGCGATGGGCGTCGATCCGTCTGATACCTTGGCCTTGACTCTGCATGCAACGACGAGGATGCAGGCCCGTTGGTCATGAAGCCACGGAACTTGCAATGTAGGATGTTGGAATCCAAACTCGGCGTAGCCAAACACTGCAATCATGACCACGTACCAAGAACTCCTGGCCCAGAAGGCTGCCCTGGACAAGCAGGCTTCGGAGCTGGACAGGCAATTGCAGGATGCCCGCAAGGCAGAGCGAGCTGGGGTGATTGACCACATCAAGCAACTGTTGGCTGCCAATGGTTTGACTGTGGCCGACTTGGGGTTGAAGGCCGGTGTGGCGACCCGCTCCAGTGCTGCAGCAGGCAGCAAGGTCGCCCCAAAATATCGCAACGTTGACACGGGCGAGACCTGGAGCGGACGGGGACTTCAGCCTAAGTGGATCAAGGCCGCGTTGGCCGCTGGCAAGACGCTGGATCAACTGAAAGTAGGTTGATTACAAGGCCATCGGTTCAGGGGGTAGTCGCAGGTGCGGTCGCCATCCCGTTCTTGGGAAACGAGGCCTGGAGCCGAGGGTCACAACTGTAGCGCTGTACCAGTTTGCAGAACGGACAGTTGTCGCCCAAGTGGACCACGGTGCCGATGGCCATCAGCACATCGCTGCCGCAGGTCGGGCAAGCGAGGACCTCGAACACCGGGGTGCTGGTCAACCAGATGCCATCGGTGTGCGATGCCAGATCAAACGCTCGGTCAAAGCTGATGCGGTGCGGGCATTGGCAGACGGCTTGGTATCCGCGGTAGGCGCTGACCAGCGTCTCTGCGGCGCCGAAGCCAGTGTTGCGCAGGCGGCGGTACATCGACATGAAGATCGAGGATTCTGCCCTCGCGATGAGGTTGGCGCCGTGATACCACTCCAGGGAATTAGGCGGGCGACCGCGTGGGATCGCTTGTGGGTCGTTGAAGAACAGCCTCTGTACGTCCCGAGGGTTGAGCCCTGTGAGGTGATGGATGGTGCGCACCCGGGCACCCAGTTGAGCGCAGTCTTGCGCCAGGCGTATGGCGCACAACTGGCGGTCAGCACGCGTTGACATCATGGTCCCCTCCGGTCACGACGTGCTTGCGGGCACCATGGGCGCGAGTTGCCGTGGCCTTGGCGCATGAACAGCAGCCAGCGATGCCTGAAGCGGCGCGGGGGCCTTGAGCAAGGCAAGCAAATCCTGGCGTGGAGGGAAGAGGGTGCTTTGGCCGATCTGATCGACGAATGCCCACAACTGTTCCTGGCTCATTGCACCAAGGAAATCTGCTTGGGCGGCATCCAACCCGAACTTACAGCATGTCGATACCCGATCTTGCGCAATGCCCAGCCTGATGGCCTGCAACAGGTACAAATTGGTCAACTGCACATCGGTGAACTGGATGCTGCTCATGGTCTTCTCCTGTTGGTGTGCCCAGATGCGAGTCGAGATGGGCCAGGTATTGCGGCGAGGTATGACTGCTTTGGTGTTGTGTGTGTGGAGTGACGGGTCGGCTCAGCATATTCATGACCACGCCATGGAATCAATGCCCGAGTGCGGGGGGATGGCGTGTTTGCCATCGACAACAGCCCGCATTGCCTGCCGCATTTGTCACCCTCAATGAGCGTCATGCCTGGAACTTGAGCGTGGAATTAAAAAACCACCAGAGCCAAGGCCCTGGTGGTGAATCACTGTGATCCGAGATCAGATGGCTTGTGCCAACTCCTTCCATTCCTTGACTGACAGTTCGATCAATTTCCCGCCCAGGGCTTCAAACTCGGTGGCACGGTCGTAGTCCTCAACTTCCTGGGAGAAGTGCGTGACGGCATTCACCAGGCCATACCCCGATAGATCACCTTCGGCGATCAGGTGGCGCAGCACCCCGGCGCGCTCGACATCGTTCAAGGTATAGCGCTGAGCCAGCACTTCCACCGTCTTGACGGGGTTGCCGACCAGGTGGATCTGCAAGGTCTTTTGCATCTTCTGCGCAGCCTGCATGAACGTTGCCTCAGACACGGCCGCTTGCACCACGTCGCGAACCTTCAGGAAGAAGGCTTTGTCGTCGGCCTGCAAGGTGTCGTCCTTGAAGACCATGATGCTTTCATCGGACCCGAGCGCTCGCCCGACGTGGGTTTTGCGCAAGGAGCGGTCTGAAGCAATCAGGCCATTGCGGCACACCAGTCGGTACAGCAAGGGCTGAACCGACAGCGTGCCTTGTCCCACCTCCGAGTTGGAGATGACCACGCCAGCCTGTACGACGTCGCCAGGCGCCATCTCGACTTTTAACTGTGGCGTGATGCACTTGATGTACATCCGCGTGTCGGTGAGTTCCACCGATTCGAAGCGCACATCAGGCAACTGCTGCAGGATGGGCAGCACGCTCTCGGCCAGATCGTAGTTGTCCAGGCGACGGTAGCGGTCTGACAGCACGGCTCGGACGTTGCCATCGAGCGTGCGGATCATGCGACGGTCATCGTCGCTTTGCAGCCAGGTGTTCACGTTGCGGTCCAGCAAGACCGGCTGTTCGGAGCGCATGCGCTCAAAGTAGGCGTAGGGAATTTTCAACTTGTCAGCCAACTGGCGGCGCGCCAGAGGCATGACGCCATAGGGCGTCGAGGCCCCGCCTTCGCCAATGACGAGACGGGTCTCGCCTGTGTCGTCGGTATCGTGCCGCAGCAGCGACGAGGGGACCACCAGGTCCTTCTTGGATTGCAGTTGGCGCTCAAGTTCATGGGCCAGGCTCACCAGGGAACGTCCGCTTCTCATATCAAGCTCCTGTTCGGGAAAGAAATGGCGGAGACGGCATGGCCCACATGCGGGGATGCACATCCCCGCCAGGGTTGATGACGGATGGGCTCTGACCCATCCACGCAGGGCGCGCACTGACCACTGGCCAGGGATCGCGCCCGATTCACAAATCACTCATGCAAAACGCCAGGGCTGTCTTTGCCTTGCCATGTGGCTTGGCCTGGTTTGACAGCTACCAGTGGGGATACATGACTTACGTGGTTCGGGAGGCGTGCTCCGCCTTGGCCAGCCACACATCGGCCCAGTCGGTGCCCGGGGTCTTGGGCAAGAGCACCCGCACTTGCCGGGGGCCGCTCTGGTGCTCCTGCTTCTTCAGCCGCCGAGCCAGGGCAAAGGCAAACATCTGGCCGTCAAAGTCCGCTTGGGCATCGTTATCGGCATAGATGCAGATGCTCTGCACCGAGTCGGGCAGCCACAGCTTTTCCAGGTTCCCGGCGTTGAGTCCTGCCCACACGGGTTTGCCGGTGGCCAGGTGCACCGCCATGGCGGTCTCGATGCCCTCGGCAATGGCCAGTTCGTGCTCGGGTTCGAACAAGCGCACGGAAGCACCATTGATACCCGAGGAGAGAACCTTTTTGGCCTCGCTCACATTGGCCTTGCGGCCATCCTTCAGATACGTGCGGTGCAGCGTGACTGCGTGACCATCGGCACCCTGGATGCAAGCCAGCATGGCGGCGTATTCGGCCACTTTGCGCGACTTGCCCGAGGTCGGATCCTTCTCGTAATAGCCCAGCGCTGGATGCAGGCGCAGCACCTTGGGGTAGTGGGCCAAGGCGAGCCGCCGACCGGACAGGTAGCGGTCCACCTCATCACCGGGTGTCACGGGCGTGGCTTCCTCCCAGAGTCGCTTGGCCAGAGCCTTCATGCGCTCGGCAGACGGCTCCGGTGACGCCACATGCGGGGCAGGGCGCGAGGTGCCCACCACGCGCTCGACTTCCTTGAGCGCGGTGTTGAAATCCAGGCCTGTGACGGCCTGCAGCAGCTTGAAGCCACCTCCCGCGCCACAGGCGCGACAGTGGTAGTTGCCTTCACCGAATTTGTCGGTGTACTGAAACCGGTCGGTGCCGCCACAAAGCGGGCAAGGCAGGTTCCGTTTCTTGAGGATCTGTTCGCCAACGCCCAGGCTGCCCAGGATTTCGGTCCAGCGACCGTGGGCCCGGCGTTTGACGTCTTCAATGCGAGCTTCGTACTCGGGGTTGTTCATGATGAACTCCGTGTTGATGACATGTCCTCCAGGGGATAGAGCAGCGGTCAGCCGCGATGGCGAACCGATGGGGTGAACAACTGGCCCGCCTGCAGTGCTTCGATCACGCTGTGCTCGACGAACTCCCAGGGCAGTTGGTGCTGCGTGTGCAAGACCTGGCCTTTGTCGTCCAGGCGTTCGACCTTGAAACCTGCCTGGCTCCACAGCACGCGGTAGGTCAGCCAGTCGGCACCGGCGATGACAAAGATGCGGCCAGCCTGGCCCGTCAGGACTTCACTTTCCTTGACCAGGAACTCGATGTCCTGGGGCTCATCGACCATCAGCATCGGAATGCGGTGGCCGTGGGCATGGGCTTGTTTGTGCATATGGCACTCCATGTGTGAGTTGAGGGCCAGGGCTGATCGGACAGATCTGGCCTCGGCCCTGTTTTGAGGCGGTTGGGATCAGGTGAACAGATCGCCCTGCTCGGACATCTGCTTGAGCTGTTCATTGATCCATTGGGGATTCCTGGCCAGGCGCGCTTCAACCCAATGGGGGTTGCTGGCGATGGCATCTCGAACCCACTGGGGATAGCGCTCAAGCGATTCAGACAGCCAGGCTTTGAGCTTGTTGCGGATGTGGTCGCGGATGTCTTGCGCATCCACAAGGCCACAGTACGCGATGGGCGACAGCGGGCTGCAGCCCACAACACGCAGGCAGTTCACGAATGAGAAGGGCTGTTGGTCCTTTTCTCGCTCGGTGAACACCCAGCGCAGGGTGTCGAACTTGTCTTCCAACGGCGTGGTCGGGTCAGACAACTGGTTGATCTCCTGCAGCAAGCGCCAGTGCAAGAAGACGATGTCCTCCTCGCTCCAGTCGATGCGTTCGGTCGGATCGTCCAGCGACTGTGGGTCTGGCGGTTGATCCGGAAAAACGGACTGCGTCGCCCCCATGAAGCCATTCAAGGCAGCTGGGGGGTGAACCAGGGATGTGCTCGTGTGCAGCATCGTGGCCTCCATGTGAAATTGGGAGGCACGGCGCACCACGGGTGGGGCAATGCCCCACAGGGTGATGAACAGTCGGCAAGGTGTTATGACGCACTGCCGATGGCGATGAAAAGACTCCAGGGCTGGCTTGATCGGGTGGTGAGCCCGTTCGGATCGGTGTGCCAGCTACCGATCGAAGAAGGCTTTCTGGGTGAGGGCGCGCATGCCGCGTCAGTGCGGTCGTGCACTCACCACGAAAGTCGCTTCGATGGCATCGGAACGGTGGTGACCGTCAAGGGTTTGATGTGAACTCCAGGGCTTGCCTTGTTTGAATGCAGGGCCAGCTGCCGCATGTCAGCAAGGTAGTGCCTTGCCATGAGGATGGTCAAGATGGTTCCATGCCAAAACGGGGGCTGATGCCGAAAGGGCCTTTAATTGCCGATGATTCCCGGTGGTGATGCATGAACGCGGTTCGCAAGATGGTGGCGAGCACGCCAGTCACGGGAGCGCGACATGTCTGATATTCACCAGATCGTCAAGATGGACCAGGGCGGGGTCAACGACCGGATCCTGGCCAAAGAAAGCAAAGCAGATTTCAGGCGCATCGAAGCGGCCAGTGTGAAGATGCCCACGCGCTTCACCAGCGCAGAGGGCAAGCGCTTCTTTGTTCGCTTGTTCAACACGCTGCAGCTCAACATGCACTTCATCTCGGTGATCGCACGCACGCGGCTGGATCACGATGACATCGTCAAGGTGGAGGCCAGCGTTCGGGCGAAGCTTGACGCGGTCAACGAGAGCCTGAACAGCGCCATCGATGGCGCAGAGGCCTTGTTCAAGGCCCATGGCATCACCAGTGTGGCGACGTATGACACCGTGGCCCTGGCGGTGGACGTCAGTGTGCTGTCGTCGTTTGGGCGTCGCTTCCTGGAGGTCCTGGGTAAGCTGGACCAGTTGATGCCACTGCTCCAGACGCTGGAGATCCATGAAGTGATCACTGCGCAGGCGGTGGACATCCAGCGCGCCAGCCTCAAGCGTCAGGTACGCGACGTGGCCAACGGGGCTCGCAATCTGGCCACTGGCCTGAGGCGCCGCATGAATGCCATGGGTGAACGGGGTGAGGGCGGTCCCGAGTCTGTGCCAGCCCCAGCAGCAAATGTTCAAGCATCTGGTGTGCTTGCTCAGGAGCTGGAAGCGACCGGCGATGATGCAAGTGTTTCGTCAGCCACGGACACCATGGAGCCTGTGGTTGCTGCTGTTGTCGTCAAGTAGCTACTCAACGCGACCTGGTTGATGCTGGCAAGCGCCACGCGCAAGGGGCCAACTTCACGGACGATTTCGAGGAGCACAAGCCGTTCTTGCCTTGAGGCGTCCCATGTCGTCCGCTAAGGTGACATCGGGACGCATGTTGCGCCACCGTCGCAGTCGATACCTGCCTGCCTGTGCCTGTCCACGTTGCGCTGAGCCAGCCCGTTGACGAGGCACGATGTACTTGGAGTTGCTCACAACCACACCGTGCGACCGGGACGCCGCCGATGTGATGCCGGAGTCGTGCGTCCCTATCGGCATGCGCAAACCCTGACCTAGCGCCGCCGCTACAGAGCAGGTCATGTCTTCCATCGGCATTCGCCGTGAAGAGGCCAGATCATGCCTAAACCCAACCGGGGTGCCGTTGTCGTGCCCGCGGCGCCTGTCCATGCTGTTGCGGCGCCATCATTGCCGCAAGTTGGCTTTCTCCGACAGGCACAGGTTCTGCAATTTGTTCCCATCTCCAAGTCCACACTGTGGCGGCGCGTGCAGACGCGCACCTTTCCTGAGCCCGTCAAGCTGTCGGTGCGCGTGACCGTCTGGAGGGTGGAGGACATCAGGCAATGGATCGCTGAACAAAGTAGCCGTGCCTGACGCCCTTTGCTGAAGCCGATGTTCACGCTTGCAGAGCCCGCCCTCTTGCAATGCACCTTGCTTGGCATGCCTTGCCCCGATATCGAGCGCGCTGGGGCCTTGGCACACGCCAATGCATGGGAAGTGTGCTGCTACCCATGCGGGGTGGTGCCACGGAACTTGCTTGCTTCTGGGTGTTGTCACGTGGCTTTTGTCCACGCCAAAGCAGATCTGCCTGATGCCGAAACCCCCCGCCTTCACCGGCGATTTCGACTGGTGAAAAGTGCGACCAGGGTTGAGCATGAAGGCACTTTGGCAGCGTGAGGACAAGTAAACAAAGCAGGGAGAGGGTCATGTCATGCGTACCAGAACTGGAACCAGACGGGAGTACCGTTGCCCAATCGATCCGGATGCTCAAGGAGGTCATCGATGGCGACACCTATGAGACCGTGGCCGCGCGTTTTGGCGTGTCACGCACGGCGGTTGAGCGGCGCATCAAAGCCATTGCGGTGCAGTTGAGCCAAGTGGCCGACATCGATGGTTTGAATGAAGATGGCGCCGCATTCGTCAGACGCTTGCGCCTGCACCGCGATGCCATCCTGACGGCCTTGGTGGATTTCGATCCGAGAAAGACGGTCGAGCATCGTTCAAGCCGCATCGTCTCCATGGATGAGATCATCCAGGCAGGCAAGCGCATCAAGGGGCGCAGCAATCGGGCCTGGCATGACCTGTCGCTGTTCTATCTCCTGTTCGCCACGGGCGCACGACCCCTGGAGATCGCCCGCCTCGAAGTGCGGGACTACCTGAACTCCGATGGCAGCGTTCGGCGCCACTCCCAGATGCGTGCCGAGGTGGCCATCACTGGAAAGGCCCGCCCATTGCACTTCGCCAGCACGAGGCTGGACGAATCGCTTTCAAACTACTTGGAAGAGCGCCTGAGGCTCGGGCTGGGCTTGGGACGGGATGGTGCTTACAGAGGGCTTGATCCAGATAGCCGCTTGTTCCTGTCTACAGCAGGAGAGGGGTTCAAGATCACACCCTATGGTGCGCCTGGTCAGCGACGGTTCTTGTGTCGACCGATCCTGGAGACCTATCGCAAGCTGTTTCGCTATGCCGAGATGAAAGGCGTGACGGCGCTGTCTGTGCGGCGCACCGTCGTGGCACGCCTCTATGAGCGTGGCGCTGATGAGGACGATGTCGGCCTGATCCTGGGCATCAGCGAACGCAGTGCGGTGCGCGAACTGCTGGCTCGCCACAAGCCGACCATCGAGCAACTGCTCGATGAACTGGTGTGAACACCATGCCCACCCGTCAAGGCGCTGAAGGCGACAGTCAGCGCTTTTCCATCAAAGGGCGGGTGGTGGATGCAAGTGCGCCAGACATGCAGGATCTGCTGGCTCACGTGTACGAGACCCCCGAACGTCCCCGATGTCTGTGTGTTCCTGGTGGTGTGGAGATGTACGTGGCGCGGCACCGTCAGTTCGTTGTCAAGCGCATGCCGGAAACCGGGTGTCGGCATCACCCATCGTGCCCATCCTTTGAGCCAGAGTGGCAACAGTCAGGCCTGGGCGAGTTGGTGGGCGAGGCTGTTCTGGAGATGGTTCCTGGCCAGATTCAACTGCGTGTGGACTTCCCATGGGTGCGCACGGTGGGGCGTAGCTTGGTTCGAGGTGAAACGCATGACGTGAACGAGGTGGAAGCGCCCAGGCGACGAATGAGCCTGCATGCCCTGATGCACTTCCTGTTCGAGCGAGCAGGCTTCAACCGATGGAGCCCGGCTATGGAGGGCAAGCGCAATCAAGGTGTCCTGCACAAATACCTGATGAATGCGGCCGAGGACGTGATGGTCAAGGGTGCTGGGTTGAGCGAGCGTTTGTACGTGCCCGAGCCCTTCAGCGAAGCCAGCAAATTCGAGGTAGCTCAGCGCCGTCGCAACAAGCTGGCGGTCTTGCATCCGCATGAAGGGCAAAGCCCTCTGGCGGTGGTCATCGGAGAGTTCAAGGTCAGCGAGGTAACGGCCCTGGGTCGGCGTGTTTGGATCAAGCACATGCCCGATGCCCCCCTGCTGGTGGGCACCAAGACCTGGGAGCGCATTGAGCGGGTCTTCGCGCCATTGTTTGAAGCCCGTGACGCTGACAGCGGATACAAGGTCCGTTTGGTGCTGGTGGCACTGATACGCGCTCGCCGTGAGCACACCTATGAAATTGATGCGGCCAGTTTGATGTTGACTAGCGAGCACTGGATCCCTGTGGAGGGCGTGCACGAGTTGCCGCTGGTGCATGCGCTTGTCTCTCAGGGCCGACGCTTTGTCAAACCACTGCGTTACGACGCCAGGAGCGCCGTTGCATTTCCCAATGCTTTGTTGCTGGATGCCGGTTGTCTGCCGGTGCCTTTGCATGTCATCAGCGCATTCATGCCCCCGAAGGATCGGGCGGAAAAAGATCGCGTGGTGCGAACGTCCGGTGTTTCATCCTGGCTCTGGTGGAGTGCCGAAGAGATGCCTGCGTTGCCAGAGGCAATGACGTCCAAGAGTCATTGAGCGAACCTCGGGCATATGGGCTCCGATGACCACCGTCTTGAGTCCTTCCAAGGCTGAGATAAACATTGGTCAGATGATTGGCAGGTGTCGATCACCGGCGTTTGCCGTGGCTTGCTGAGACATGTTGTCGAGCTGTCGGCTGCTCAAGAGCCTCCCCCTGGCCAAGCCCACTCAAGATGCCGCAATGCGCCACGTCTTTTGCCTGAGCACATTGCCCCCGCAGGGCCACCAGTTGTTTTTTCAAGGCGGTCAGCTCTCGAATCCGTTGGGCCACGTGTTCGATGTGTGAGGGATCCCGCTGCTTGTCCTTGTTCTTCGTCGAACTCGGCGCCCCGACGATCGTTGCGTCAACGATCGCCTGTGCCCCAACTTTCAGCCCTCGTACCTGGAGCACCTCGCCCACCTTGCCCTGCCCAACTCGTTGTTCTCCAACAAACGGAGAAACTTCGGCAAGGTCGTCGCATCGGGCAGCGATACTGCTGATACTCCGCGTTCTGATCTGCCGCTACCGCAAGTGTCTGCTGCTTCATCTTTGGGATCCTCCAACGAGTGCTTGCTAGGCATGCAAGTCATGCGCCAGATCGGACCTTTTTCAGCATTGCCCTAAGCCGGAAGGAGTGATAGATGCATGATGTCTGAAGACAATCTGAAAGGCCCAAATGGTGAGGACGTTCGATCATCCGTTAGCCAAGATGCTGCCGTGTCATCGACCGATCGATTCTACGAAGACCATGCGGTCGAATATTTCTCAGGGACCTCCGGTGCCCAGACGCAGTTCGTCCTCGATCGGTTCCTGTCACATCTGCCGGCCAATGCCGCCATCCTTGATGCCGGCTGCGGCTCCGGTCGGGACCTCAAGTACTTTCATTCGCGGGGTCATTGCGCGTTGGGCATCGATGCCTCGACAGCCCTCGTACAAATGGCGGCGGAGTATTCGGGCGCCCCATGTGAAGTCGTTCGCATAGAACGCATCAGCTATGAAGAACGGTTCGATGGGGTATGGGCATGTGCCTCATTGCTCCACTTGCCTCGGGACGCATTTCGCCCCGCACTTCGTAGCCTGAACCGGGCCCTCAAAAGAGGCGGCACACTCTTCATGGCAGTCCAGGAGGGGCAGGGCGAGGCGATTCGCCCGGACGGCCGGTTGTACGTCTACTACTCAGAAGACGATATACGCACGTCACTTGACGCTGCCGGGTTGGCAGTGAATGAACTGTGGACGACGCGGAATTCGGCTGAGGCTGTGCACCAGCCGGTATGGATCAATGTCATTGCCACGGCGCAATAGCGCGCCAGGACTGCACTGGCCGTCGGCATACTTCCCTGTTAACTCGGCTTAGTTTCCGTTTTCCCTCCCCGCAACTCGCAGACGAGCATCAAGACAGCACCGAGGGTGATGCCGATGTCGGCCACGTTGAAGGCCGGCCAGTAGAACGACTGCCACCTGACATCAATCCAGTCCACCACCGCCCCGCGAGCGAGCCGATCGAGCAGGTTCCCTAAAGCACCGCCTAGGAGGAGCCCGAAGGCCAGCCGCTGAGGCCGACCGGTTTGAGGCCGCCGAATCAGTACGGCAAAAACAACCGAGGCGGCCACAGCCACGGCGCTGAAGAAGAGGCGCTGCCATCCACCTGCGTCGTGCAAGAAGCTGAAAGCGGCACCTTCGTTGCGCCAGTGGACGATGTTGAGCACCGGGAGCCATGGCTCGCTGGAGCCATACGGGAGTGCAGCGACCACCGCAGCTTTGCTTGCGATGTCGATCAGGAAGACGGCTGCGGCTGCAAGGAAGGCACGCGCAACGCTCGGATCCATTGTTTGGCGCATCCTCACTGGACCTTGTCCCTCTCGCCGGGCGCCCTGAGCAGGCGCAACCCGTTGAACACCACGACCAGGCTCGCACCCATGTCAGCCAGGATTGCCAGCCACAAGCTGGCGTGTCCCGTGAAGGTCAAGACCATGAACACCGCCTTGGTGCCGATGGCAAAGGCGATGTTGGCTCTCAGCACATTGCCCACCCGATGTGAGAGAGCGATGAACTCTGGCAACTTGCGCAGATCGTCTTGCATGAGCGCCACGTCTGCGGTCTCAATGGCTGTGTCAGTGCCTGCTGCGCCCATGGCGAAGCCGATGCTTGCCTTTGCAAGGGCTGGCGCATCGTTCACCCCGTCCCCGACCATGCCGACTGGTCCTTGGGCGGCCATTGCCTCGATGGCCAAGAGTTTGTCATGAGGCAGCATTTCACCGCGAGCATCGCTGATGCCCACCTGAGCCGCGACCGCCTGCGCTGTCTTCTTGTTATCCCCAGTGAGCATGACCGGCTCGACCCCCAATTGCCTGAGCTGCGCGACGGCCACTTTGCTGCTCTCGCGGACAGTGTCGGCCACGGCCAGCACGCCGAGGGCCTGTGTGGCGGTGGAGAGCACGACAGCGGTCTTGGCCTGGGCTTCCATCTGCTCAAGGAGTTGTAACACGCGTTCGTTCGTCACCCCCAATTCATTGGCCAGCCGCTGATTGCCGATGTAGTAGGTCTCGCCGTCTATCGCGCCCTTCACACCGCGGCCAGCGAGCGCCTCGAAGGCCTGGACGTCGGCGTGCGGCTGGTCTCCATAGGCCCTGACGATGGCGGTGGCCACAGGATGCTCGGACAAGGCATCGAGGCTGGCAGCGATCCGGAGGACCTCTTGGCGCGAGAGCGGACCGAGCTCGACCGTGTCCGTGAGCACCGGTTTTCCATGGGTGAGCGTTCCGGTCTTGTCCAGTGCGACGGACTTGAGCAACCGGCCTTGCTCCAGATACAGTCCGCCCTTGACGAGAATGCCTCGCTTCGCTGCTGCTGCCAGACCGCTGACCACTGTCACTGGGGTGGAAATGACCAGTGCGCACGGGCAGGCGATCACGAGCAAGACCAAAGCCTTGTACGTCCAGTCGTACCAGTCGCCGCCGGCCACAAGTGGAGGAATGAGGGCGATTCCAAGGGCAAGCACAAAGACTGCTGGCGTATACACGCTGGCAAAACGATCGACAAACCGCTGTGTGGGCGCACGTTGGCCCTGGGCCTCTTGCACGGAGCGGGCGATGCGGTCCAATGTCGTGTCACCCTTGCGGGCTCGAACCTCGAACTCAAGCGTTCCGCGCTCGTTGATGGTGCCCGCGTAGACCGTATCGCCTGGGTTCTTCTCCACAGGCATGCTCTCGCCGGTGATCGGTGCCTGATTGACCGCCGACTTGCCGGAGACAACCACCCCATCCAGCGCGATCCGCTCGCCGGGGCGCACACGCACGATGCCGCCGATGGCGACCGTGTCGGCCTTGACTTCGGCCCAGCGCCCATCGCTTTGCCGCAAGAGGGCCGTTTCCGGAGCCAGGTCCATCAGTTTGCGAATGGCGTTGCGAGCTCGATCCAAGCTTAAGGCCTCGATCATTTCGGCCACGCCGAACAGCCAGATGACCACTGCTGCCTCTGGCCACTGTCCAATCAACGCTGCGCCGATGACCGCGATGGTCATCAAGAGATTCATGTTGAGCGATAGGGTGCGCAGAGCAATCCAGCCTTTGCGCAGGGTGGCCGTGCCGCCTAGACCGATGGCGGCCAAGGAGGCTGCAATAACGGGCATGGATGACTCGTCCATGCCTGAGAAGGCCAAGACCTCTGCACCCATCGCCAAGACGCCTGCTGCGGCCATTCGCAGCCATTCGGTTTTCGTGATTCCTGTGCCGAATTCCTTCGTGACGGCAGGAGCGGGATCATTGTGGTCCTGGAGCACAGGCGACAGCCCCAGACGCTCGATCGCCGCGGTGATGGGCGCCTCGCTCGGGAGACCATGGCTCACAACCAGCTTGCGGCTTAACAGGTCAAATTGAAGGGCTTCGACGCCGGCCATCCCCTCAAGCGCTTTGCGCAGCATGGCTTCCTCGGTGGGACAGTCCATTTTTTCGATGAGATAGGTCGCCTGGCCACGAGGGCTCGGCCCTGCCTCCCGCTCTACGCTTGCTTGCATGCCAATCTCATGCAAGGCCGCGAGGATCCCTGCGAGATCCACGGAAGCGTGCTGCACATCCAAACGGCGGTTCATCAGGTCGAAGTTGAGCCGCTCGATACCTTTGATCTTTTCCAAGCGCTTCCGGATGAGGCCCTCCTCGGTTGGGCAATCCATGTTGGTGATGAGAAGGCGCGAGGTGTTTCCAGTTGGCGGAGGAGATGGGGGAAAAGTCGCAGCAACCGGTGCCCGGCAGCTGGTGACGCCGCTGCTCAGCGCGGGCTTGCCGCAAGCTACCGGGCTGACAGATTCGCCATCCGTTGCAACGGTTCCTTTGACTCCAATGGCAAGCAAGGCGTCAAGGATAGGCGTGGTGGAGGTGAGGCGATGCCGTATGGACAGCCTGCCCGCACTCGAATCAAGTGAGAGATCCTCGATGCCGGTGATTTGACCCAGCTGAGCCCGCACAAGAGCTTCCGAACGCCGGTCCAAATCGGGTAGATCGAGCATCAGAACCGTGGGCGGGCCCTGTTGATCGCTGGCGCACGAACCGCAGGTGGCAGGCGCGGAAGTGGGTGCATCGTCAGTTTTCATAGGTGCCTCTTTTGCTGAACGGGTAAACCTGAAGTGGCCATGGAGCCGAGCGCGTGTCTGCAGGGGCGCGTTGCGCAGCAAAAAAGGCCGCCCTTCTTCAGGGCGGCCTCCATTACGTCATGACATGTCCAAATGACTGGCCCCGACGAAGACCTTGATCGATCTGGCGGCGAGGGAAGGGATCGCTTGGCTCAAATCGAAAGGCGTGAAGGAAAGGGTGTCGAACCGCCATATGACGTACTTCGTTTCGTTGCCATCCCTGATGGCCAACCTGACGGTCTCGAAACGGGTCACGTTGATCCAGCGAGTGGTAGGCAGGATTTCGATGGTCCGTTCTACTTCGGCCGTGGATGCAGGCGTTCCAAAGATCGAGGCCTTGGGCGTCGCTGCGGAGGACTGAGCAAACGCTTGGCTTCCGAGCGCGAAGGAAGCGGTCATGGCGAGTTGGATGATGAGCTTCATGGATTTTCCTTTGTTTGGTCGAGGTGACAATCAGCGAGTCCGCCGATCAGCCATCGACCAGAGAATGAGGTTGAGATGCCGCTGCTCATGGCAGGCATTGGTGCTGCGGCACGGTGCTGGTCTCGGGGGGGCGTCCTGGGCGGGCGCCTCGGGCCGTCTGGCCGGTGGGAGATGGGTTCGATCAACGGTGCAGGCTCCCATATGGACGGCAACGCAGGTTCTAGCGCCTCGGCGTGGGTCCCCGGAAGTCCCAGGGTTGTGCAACAGGCCTCACAAACGCACGGTTCTGCTGGAGCCTGGCATGCATGCGGTACCGCCGCGAAATCATCCTTGGCTCCGTCAGGCGTGCTGAATGGCGGGCAACAACGTGACGGAGGAGGGCAGAATTGGGTATCAAAGTCTCCCGAAAATGACCTGGCCGACTCATGAACACCTAGCTCTCGCGCCTCAGCGCCGCCGCTTCCCGCCATGGTCATGGCGAGAGCAAGCCATAGCAGCAGTGATTGAAGAGGATTGGCCATTGAGGACAGGTTCATTTGAAGCAAGCACACCATTTAAAACGCTGCACCAACTCCAGGGTCAAGTAGTAAATTAGTCAATTCGTCGCCACCTCGCAACGTCTAAGAGGCGTCTGCCTCGTCAACCTGAGTGCTTTCGCGCGCTTCGGCAAGGATCTCTCGGCCACCTTTGAACGCGATGGCGCTCACCACCATTCCAAGAATCAGATCCGGCAAGTTCGAACCAAGCCACATCACCAGCGCACCCGATGCGACGATGGCCAGGTTCACGATCGAATCGTTGCTTGTGAAGATTGAGGATGCTTTGAAGTTGACGTCCTTGCCCTTGTGTCGCTTGAGGAGCCTCAGGCAGAACAGGTTCATGCCGGCATTGACCGCCGCCATGGTCATCATGGCCGGTCCAAGAGGCGCTTCGCCCCCGAAGAAGCGCCGCAGGACTTCGCTGAGCATCAACACTGCGAGCCCGATCAGGAGCCAGCCAGACAGGCGAGCTGCCCTTGCTTTGATGGCGGCTGAGCGGCCAACAGCGTAAAGGCTCACGCCATAGACAGAGGCGTCGGCAAGGTTATCAAGCGCTGCTCCCATCACGGCCGTCGAGGACGCCCACGCGCCCACGGCGAATCCGGCGATACATTGAGCAAGGTTGATCATGAGTACCTGCCAGAGAATGCGCCTGTCCGAAGCCTGTCGGCCGTCCAGGCCATGATCGTCGTCGTTACTCATCAGTATTCCCTCCAAGGGCAGCGGACCAATGGGCCAATTTAAATCTTGGTGAGGCATTTGAAACCATGTACCCAGTAGAGAGTCAAGGGGTACGCGACCATCATCCTTTCCCCTATACTTCCGTTCTATGCGCCGATTGATTGCCCTCATCTTGCTGGTATTGGTGCCTCTCCATTTCAGTTGGGCGGCGATGGCGAGCTATTGCCAGCACGAAACTGGGCGATCGGCGACACATGTCGGACGGTAATCCCCCCGCAAAACCAGCGCAGTGAGAAGTAGAAGTTTTCGAAGGAAAATTTCTACCATGAAGAAGTCCCGATTCACCGACAGCCAGATCATTGATGCGCTCAAGCGTGTGGAGGCTGGCTTGGCCGTGCCGGAGTTGTGCCGAGAGCTGGGCATCAGCACGGCCACGTTCTACAAGTGGCGCTCGAAGTTCGGCGGCATGGATGCCTCGCTGATGGCATGCATGAAGGAGCTGGAGGAAGAAAACCGCCGGCTACGCAAGATGTACGTCGAAGAAAAGCTCAAGGCCGAGATCGTGTCGGAGGCCCTCGCAAAAAAGTGGTGAAGCCATCTCGCCGCCGCGAGATGGCTCAACGATCGGTTCAAGAGTTTGGCGCTTCGATCAAGCTGGCCTGTCAGGCCTTCCAGATCAGCCAGGCTTGTTATCGGTACGAGGCCAAGCACCAGGCCGAGAACGATGAGATCGCCGACTGGCTGCTGCGCTTGACGGACAACAACCGCAACTGGGGCTTTGGGCTGTGCTTCCTGTACCTGCGTAACGTCAGAGTGTTGAATCACGAGCAAAACTGAGCCAGGCGTCACGTCCAAAACTGAGCCACTAGGTTGACGAAGAAATGGACTGCTCGGATGTGGATAAGTCTACTGTCTGGTCTGCTCCTTTGGGTGTTTTGATGCGGTTGGACTTGCTGGCGGCCGGTTGTGCCGTCGAGTGCCTGAATCGCCAGCTCTGATTGCCGGTCTCGACGATGTGGCAGTGATGGGTGAGCCGGTCCAGTAGCGCCGTGGTCATCTTGGCGTCGCCAAACACGCTGGCCCACTCCGAGAACGACAGGTTGGTGGTGACGACCACGCTGGTGCGCTCGTACAGCTTGGACAGCAGGTGGAACAGCAAGGCGCCACCGGCCTGACTGAAGGGTAGATAGCCCATCTCGTCGAGGATGACGAGATCGACGTACATGAGCCGATGCGCCAGTTGCCCGGCCTTGCCCAGTGCTTTCTCGGACTCCAGCATGTTGACCAGCTCCACTGTGGAGAAGAAGCGCACCCGCTTGCCATGTGCACGGATGGCGTGAATGCCAAGGCTGGTGGCCAGGTGAGTCTTGCCGGTACCCGGTCCACCCACGAACACCACGTTGTGGGCTGAGTCGATGAACTTGAGCTCGTGGAGCTGGCGCACCAGCGCCTCATCCACCTGGGCCTGCTCGAAGGCAAAGCCAGCCAGGTCGCGGTGATGGGGAAATCGGGCAGCGCGCATCTGATAGGCCATGGAGCGCACTTCCCGGTGCGCTCCCTCGGCCTTGATGAGCTGATGCAGCAAGGCTTCATGGTCGAGCGACTTGAGCCGCGCGATACCCAGCAGTTCAGGCCAGGCACTGGCCATGCCGTGCAGGCTCAAGCCCTTGAGGCCAGCGGCGATGTCATTGGACATGGTCACCCTCCTGGATCTGGCGCAGGCGGTCATAGCGCGACACATCGGCCTGAGGCGGCTCCTGCAACGTCAGTGAAGTCAAGGCGGCTTCGGGCAAGCTGTGCACAGCTTCGGGTTCCTTGAGCCTGGCCAGTACGTTGAGCACATGGTCGGCGCTCACGCGGCCGGATTGCAGCGCCAACTCGACGGCAACGAGCACGTCATCGAGCCCGTGCAAGGTAATCGCCATGAGCACCTGGGCCATCACGCGGTCGCCGCCAGGGTGGCGCAGCAGGTGCGCCTGAAGATGTTGCAGGGGCTCGGGCATGGTCTTGAAGGGCGCGCCGTTGCGCAAGGCCCCGGGCTTGCGTTCGAGCAGGCTGATGTAATGGCGCCAGTCGTACAAGGTCTGCCCACGCTCAAAACTGCGTGGCAGGCTCACTGGCGGCTCGGGCGCATCGGTGCTGGGGCCGACCACCACCAAGCGGTCAGGATAGGCGCGCAGGCTCACCGTTGCGTGCGCCCACTCGCAAGGCACGCTGTAGCGGTTGCGCTGATAGTGGATCAGCGAGGTGGCCGTTACCCGTGCCACCTGCTCGACATAGCCATCGAATGGCGCAGGGTTGGGCATCAGGTGCGTCTGCTCTTGCTGCCAGACGTCGGCAATGGTCAGCTCGGGCCACTCGGGGTGCGGCAGTTCATGCCAGGCGTCCAGGCAGGCCTGGTGCAGCCACGCATTGAGGCTCTCCAGGTCAGGCCAGCGGCGTTCGGCCGCCTCCAGCCAGATGCCGCGACGGCGATCCTGCACGTTCTTCTCGACAATGCCCTTCTCCCAGCCGGCGGCGCGGTTGCAGAACTCAGGCTCGAACAGGTAGTGGCCCGTCATGGCCTCGAAGCGGGCGTTGACCGTGCGGCTCTTGCCCTGGCCAACCTTGTCGACAGCGGTCTTCATGTTGTCGTAGATGCCCCGGCGGGGCACGCCACCGAAGGCAGCAAAGGCCCGCGCGTGGGCATCAAACAGCATCTCGTGGGCCTGGCTGAAGTAGGCGGTGAGCATGAAGGCGCGGCTGGCCGCCAGCTTGGTGTGCGCGGCCTCCAGGCGTTTGCGCATGCCGCCCACGAACAGGTACTCGCAGCTCCAGTCGAACTGGAAGGCCTCGCCCATCTCGAAACTCATGGGCACGAAGGCCATGCGCGTGGGCGCATCGGACTGCGCCTGCTGCCAGCGCTTGGCGAACTCATAGACCGGGCCTCGGCTGCCCGGATAGCCCATGGCCCGCAATGCCCGGAACATGGCCTTGATGCCACGGCGCTCGCGCTTGTTGCGGTGGCTGTCGGCCTTCAGCCAGGTGGACAGCTGTTCCTTGTACGGATCCAGAACGCTGGGGACGGTCGCCCGCTTGGGGTAGCTGGGCTCGACCATCTCATTGGCCTCCAACCACTTGGCGGCCGTGTTGCGAGAGATGCCGAGCCTTCGGCTGGCTTCGCGCACGCTCAGGTGGTCACGGTGGACCATGCGGCGCAATTTGCTCAATGTGCTCACGTTGATCACTCCTGTCCCCCGCTGCTGCAAAAAGCAGCAGGGTAGGTGGATAACGTGGCTCAAAATTGGACGTGACGGAGACCCTTCAGTGGCTCAGTTTTGCTCGTGATTCAACAAACAAACCCTGCTTCGCTGAGCCCTTGGCGCAGGTACTCCCCGGTCTTTGGTTCGTCTTCTACGATCAAGATGCGCACGGTGATCTCCAGTTCCTGCCAGCGCATGAGTTTGCCGCCATTCTGACGTGCGTTTCGCAGATGACAAAACTGTCATCTGCGAAACAGGTTCTCGACAGGCTGACCTGAGCACAATGGCAGCTTGAAATCACAGCTTGCCAAGAGGAAGACATGCTATTGGCCCAATCGTCCTATGTTGTTCGCCCCGCACTGGGTCTGGTGCTGTTAGCCATGGGGGGGCTGACCCAAGCCCAGCAGCCTGCCAGTGCTGAACCAATCGCGCCACCTGAATTCAAGGTGACCTACCGATCCCCTATTGGCAGCTACCAGGGCTTTTCCGATCCGGTTCTCGCGGCCTGGAAGGAGTCCAACGACTTGGTCGGTCGAATTGGTGGTTGGCGAGCTTACGCACGAGAGTCGCGTGGTGGTCCCAACATCAAACCGAGCACCGAGTCTGGAAACGATGATCCGCACGCAGGTCACGGGGAGAGCCGTCGATGAAAGGGCTGTTCAATCGAGTACCGCTGAGAGCGGGTATCGCTGTGATCGGTTTGGGTGTTCTCTCGGGTTGTGCCAGCATCGACATTGGTCAATCGGTCAAGCGCATCAACGACGAAACCTCGGGCTTCACGCAGGGGAATCTGTCGCTGGTGACGAACGATTCTGAAAAGGCAAAGCTCGGCGGACGGGCTCAATCACTGCTGGAAAAGCCTTTGAGCCAGTCGCAAGCAGTGGAGTTGGCGTTGGTCAATAGTCCTTCCATGCAAGCCCTGCTGGCGCAGAGTTGGGCTGAAGCAGCTCAGACGGCTCAGTCAGGCCGCATCGCCAATCCGGTGTTCAGTTTTGAGCGCTTGCGCGCTGGCGATGAGCTGGAGTTGGGGCGCGCATTGTCCTTTGGTTTGCTTGACCTCATCTCTTTACCTTGGCGACAAAGTGCCGCCAGCCGACGAATCGATCAAGCACAGGTGAAGCTGGCAGCAGACGTCGTGGATCAGGTGACCTTGGTCCGCCAGGCTTGGGTCCGTGCTGTGGCCGCTCAACAGACGCTCAAGTATGCCGAACAGGTCTATGAGGCATCGCAAGCAAGCGCAGAACTGGCGCAGCGTATGCAAGCGGTCGGCAACTTCAACCGAGTTTCGCGCGCCAGGCAACAGGCCTTTTATGCCGACGCAGCAACCCGGTTGGCCTCTGTAAGCCATCTGAACACGGCGGCCAGAGAGGAGTTGGTACGTCTGCTTGGTTTGAACGATGCCCAAGTCGATCAACTGAGGCTTCCAGATCGTCTCCCCGACTTACCCAAGGAACCGGTGAATCCGAAGGCATTCAGTGCGCAGGCGTCTCAATCTCGACTGGATATTCGCTTGGCCCAGAGCAATTTCGATGCGTATGCCAAGGCTCAGGGTCTTGAACTGGTGAACTCGTTTACCGACATCGAGTTGACCGCCCGCAGGAACACCAAATTTGATAACGCAGCGGGAACAAGTTCCACTGCCAGAGGTTATGAGTTGGCCTTGCGACTGCCAATTTTTGACTGGGGCGGTATGCAGCGCGACGCCTTCAATGCGCGTACTTTGGCTGCGGCCAATCAGCTTGATGCCGTCATACGCTCAGCAGGCTCCAACCTGCGAGAGAGCTATTCGGCTTATCGAGCTGCTCATGACGTCGCCAGGCATTACAGAGACGAGGTTCTGCCTTTGCGCAAGGTCATATCGGATGAGAACCAGCTTCGCTACAACGGCATGCTCATCGGTGTATTCGAGTTGCTGGCCGACTACCGGGATCAAGTGGAAACTGTGATTGCCGCCATCGATGCTGAACAACAGTTCTGGTTGGCCGACGCCGCGATGCAGGCATCGCTGATCGGGCGCCCCACCAGTACCACCTTGTCCGTCGGCGGCGCAGCTCCCAGCGCCGGTGGCGGTCATTGATCAAAGGAACAAAGATGTCGTCAAGAAGAGATTTTTTCAGGATGGCTGGCATTGCTGGTGGCGCCGTGGCAGCCAGTGCCGTCAGTCGCGTGGCGATGGCCGCGTTGCCTGAGCCGGTGATTCAGACCAGTTCGGACACCATGGCTCCTCTCGTTCCTGAAACAGGGCGTGCTTACAACCCTGTGGTGACCTTGAATGGCTGGACTTTGCCTTGGCGGATGAACCAAGGCGTCAAGGAGTTCCATTTGGTTGCCGAGCCCGTGGTGAGGGAGATGGCGCCAGGCTTCAAGGCGCACCTGTGGGGGTACAACGGGCAAAGCCCTGGGCCCACCATCGAGGTGGTTGAAGGCGACCGTGTTCGGCTTTATGTCACCAATCGGTTGCCTGAGCACACGAGCATCCATTGGCATGGACAGCGGCTGCCCAACGGCATGGACGGTGTGGCCGGTTTGAATCAGCCCGCCATTCCTGTGGGGAAGACCTACGTTTACGAGTTCGTGGCACGTCGTCCAGGAACGTTCATGTATCACCCCCATGCCGACGAAATGACACAGATGGCCATGGGCATGATGGGGTTTTGGGTCACGCACCCGAAGAACAAGCACCCGTTAATCGATGAGGTCAACAGAGACTTCTGCTTCTTGCTCAATGCTTTTGACATCGATCCGGGCAGTTACACCCCCAAGACGATGACCATGCTTGACTTCAATCTGTGGGCGTGGAACAGCCGCATCTTTCCCGGGGTCGACTCGCTCAACGTTCGACTCAACGACAAAGTGCGCATCCGGGTTGGCAATCTCACGATGACGAACCACCCCATCCATTTGCATGGACATGAATTCTTGGTGACAGGCACCGATGGTGGCCCGACGCCGAAGAGCACTCGCTGGTACGAGGTGACCACCGACGTTGCCGTTGGGCAAATGCGGCAGATCGAGTTTTTGGCCGATGAGGAGGGGGACTGGGCTTTTCACTGCCACAAGAGCCATCACACCATGAACGCCATGGGGCATGACGTTCCAAATCTGATTGGTGTGGATCACCGTGGCGTTGCCAAAAAGATCAAGGGCCTTTTGCCTGAGTACATGGTCATGGGCGAGCGTGGGATGGCCGACATGACCGAGATGGAAATGCCGATACCTGACAACACGGTACCCATGATGACTGGCGAAGGGCCTTTTGGCTCGGTCGAGATGGGCGGCATGTTCAGTGTCGTCAAGGTTCGCAAGAACCAAAAGCATGGCGACTACAAGGACCCTGGTTGGTTTAAGCATCCTGCAGGCACCGTGGCACATGAATATACCGGCCCCTTGAGTGAGCCTGCCAGATTCAAGTCTGAAGGTGGGCAATCTATGCCCCGGGCCAAGAAGCCTGACAAGGCTGTCGAGGTGCGAGCCCGCAAGCCGACGTCTCACAGCGATCACTGATTCTCAACCTCTTGATACGGATTTTTCATGATGAACAAACGTCGATTCGCCACCCACTTCATTGCTGCAACTTGCTTGACGCTGTCCGCTTCCGCATTTGCTGGGGGAGACCATGCGCATGACCATGGTGCAGGAACCCAGGCCGCTGAAGAAACCGCCATCGGCAAGCCTGGTCGGGCATCGAAAGTCACCAGAACGATCAAGGTTTCGATGAGCGACAAGATGCGATTTGAACCTGCATCGATTCAAGTCAAGCAGGGCGAAACAGTGCGCTTCGTCGTCAGAAACGCAGGCCAGATCAAGCACGAGATGAACCTGGGGACCGAAAAGGAACTTTTGGAGCATTTGGAGGTGATGAAGAAGTTCCCGAACATGGAGCACGACGAGCCCAACAAGGTGACCATTGCGCCTGGGCAGCAAGGTGAAATCGTCTGGCAGTTCACTAAAGCCGGGACAGTGAATTTCGGGTGCTTGGTTCCTGGTCACTACGAGGCGGGCATGAAGGGCAAGGTCCAGGTTTCGAAGAAATGATCATGCGAGACCAATCTGTATCTCCATTGCGTTCCAGACGCAAAGTGCTGATGGCGGCCTTGTCGTTGGCATGTGCGCCGACGATTTGGGCGGCCTCAGAGGCTGCGGAGCGAACACCAATCAAGGTTTGGAAAGACCCTAACTGCGGCTGTTGCAAGCTGTGGGTCTCGCACCTTGAGCACAATGGCTTCGTCGTCACCGTGGTGGATGAAGGCAACAAGGCCGCGCGTGCCACCCTTGGCATGCCGGAGCGCCACGCCTCCTGTCACACGGCGGTGGTGTCCGGCTATGTGATCGAGGGGCACGTCCCTGCGCGCGATATCCGCCGGTTGCTCAAAGACAGGCCACATGCCCTGGGTTTGGCTGTGCCTGGCATGCCTGTCGGATCTCCTGGGATGGATGGGCCTGACTTTGATGGTCACCGCGATCCATACCAAGTGCTGCTGATCCGCAAAGACGGATCGGTTCTGGTTTTTAACTCTTACTCATGAGGTCAACAATGAACGCCATTGCTAAGTTTTTAGCCGTATCGGCTTGTGCCATCGGTATCGCTTCTCCACTTGCTTCTTTCGCGCAAGCAGATATGGATCATTCGAAGATGGAGTCCGCGCAGGCTCCCGCAATGACCGACGGCGAGATCAAGAAAATTGATCAGACCAACGGCAAAGTCACCATCAAGCATGGTGACATCAAGCACCTGGACATGCCAGGCATGACCATGGTGTTTACCGCCAAAGACAAGAGCATCTTGTCCAATCTCAAGCCTGGTGATCAGGTGAAATTCATGGTCCTCAGCGAGGGTGGGAAGATGATCGTGACGGAAATAAAAAATGCGCCCTGACGAAAGTGTTAAATCACGTTAGGCGCCAGGCTTGTTGAGTTGGTGTTGACTGTCTTTGCTCGGTGGTGTTTTTCCGAGATCGATTCAATCAGGCTTTGCTTGGGCAATTTATCTGATCGGTTGATTGGTTAGAGGATCGCCCATAGTCCAATTCAGTGCCCACTCTGCTGAAGATGGTGTTTGGCCTGATTTGGGAGTGCTTTTTATTTTGGGGCTGTGGTGAAGAGCTATTTTCTTTTTCTTCGGTATGCATTGAAAAACTGGTTATCGAAAGAAAAATTGGTGGACGAGAGCTCAGCGTTTGATGTGTCCCTCACTTCACACGGAGATCGTGTCAACAGGGTTCATTTGGCGATCGAATCTGCGTGCAGCGGAATTAAGCCCAGAAGAGTCATTCTGTTCTTGTCTCGGGAAGATTGGCCGGGGCGATTGCCGAAATCGTTGACGCGTTTGTGTCATCGTGGATTGGAGGTGATAACCTGCGAAAACGATGGGCCTCACAAAAAGCTGCAACCTTATCTGCAGATGAATGCCTCTTTCGTTCGACCTTTGATCACCATTGACGACGATGTTTTTTACGAACATCTTGCTTTCAAGCATCTTTTTGATGCCTGGTTGAGCGATAAGGCCGTTATTCATTGTTTGCGCGCTCGGTCTGTCTTAACGAATGGCGATGCATTGATGCCCTACATCGCATGGCCGCTTTGCAATAGCAGTGTCCCCTCCCATCTAAATTTCTCCACTGGAGTGGGTGGTGTACTTTACCCACCTGATTTTCTGCTTCTGCTCAAACGAGTCGGACTCGGTTACCGGGCGACGTGTCCTGATGCGGATGATATTTGGGTTAACGCGTGTGCTGTGCGCTCCGGATTTCGGGTCAGGCAAGTTTTCAATGCTCCCTCACGCAGACCAGATATACCTGGGTCCAGACGTACGGCCTTGTTCAAAAAGAACATCCGTTTGGGTGGCAATGATGCGCAATTGGCAAGGGTGTATGACAAGTACATTATTTCAAGAATGACGGATGAGTTTTCAAGACGTTTTAATATTGACGAGATGCTGTCAAATTAGTCATCGCGACGTCATGTCTATGTAAGGTGGCAGCGGTTAAATTGCATGTCGTGGCCTTATATATTTTATTCGAAGGCCACATTTTTGCCAATTTCTAAGAGGAAACACCATGAAAAATTCTACCTCGTTGATCACGCTTGTCGCCTTGATTGGATTTGTCGGGTCTGCTTATGCTGGTGATGCGGCTAAAAATCAGGCCGCTGCTACGCATCAACTGAAAGATGGTGGCACGCTTTACATTTTCAAGGATGGAAAAATGGCGAAGGAAAGTAAGTATGGAAAAGCCGTTTACATGAAAAAAGGTGAAACGTTAGAAACCGTCGACGGGAAGAAGATAGTTGCGAGCAGCAACGAGGTGGCAAGGCTTGGCAACCTGATCAGCGAAGGACACCTGGATTGATTGGATGATGCGTTGCTTGCCCACATCGTCCAGGTCAACTTTGCCGACCTGACCGCAGCCCGCTACGCGCGGGCTTCGTTTCGCTTTGGGCATGTGGGGTTGCCAGGATATCGAGGTTCGGACAGTCCGGTCTGTCATCACCATGGCAGCAATGAACGAGGTGTTCAAGGGTGGCCTTCATGGCAAGCAGTTCCTGGAGCTTCTGGTTTAACTCCTGCAGATGGGCCTGGGCCAGCGCCTTTACCTGGCGGCTTGGGCGTCGACGGTCTTGCCACAGTCCCAGCAGTTCGCGGATCTGATCCAGCGAGAACCCGAGGTCTCTGGCTTGCCGAATGAAGCGCAAGGTGCCGACCTCCTTGTCGGTGTACTGGCGGTAACCTGCATCGGTTCGCAAAGCGCCGGGGAAGAGCCCCACGCTTTCATAGTGCCGGATCATCTTGGCCGACACGCCAGAGGCCTTGGCTGCTTCTCCGATGTTCATGTGTTCGCTCATGCAGCCGCTCCTTGTGAATTGACGGTGGCAGGCTTGGTGTGCTGTGGCAACTCGTTTTCCATCACACCCCGCCAACGGCGCAGCAAGAGCGCATTGGCGATGACGCTGAGGCTGCTGAGCGCCATGGCGGCACCCGCGATGACGGGGTTGAGCATGCCCAGTGCCGCCAGTGGGATGCCCAGGACGTTATAGGCAAAGGCCCAGAACAGCCCCTGCTTGATCTTGGCATAGGTTCGCCGCGACACATCCAGGGCGTCGGCCACCAGCCTGGGGTCGCCGCGCATCAGCGTGACGCCTGCGGTCTCGGTTGCCACGTCAGCACCTCCGGCCATCGCAAAACCGCAAGATGCTGCAGCCAGGGCAGGGCCATCGTTCAGGCCATCACCCACGAAGGCCACGACCTCACCGCTGGCGCGCAAGGCTTGCACGATGGCCGCTTTGTCGCTGGGCAGCACCTCCGCTCGCACATCGAGAATACCCAGTCCGCCCTGAACAACTCGTAAGCCATTGATCTGCAAAGCGATTTCTGTCGGAGTGTGGTGCGATATTTGCAAGGAAACAAATACCGGCCTCGCGCTTTCTTGCAAATCTTGCAGCCCATGAAGCCCCATACCCGTACCGCACAGACCGCTGAGATGTTCCGCCCGCGCCTGGACGAGCAGCTCAACATGAAGCACCCATTGATCCGTCTGGCTGGGCTGATGGACTGGGAGTTGATCGAGCACCACTTCGCTGGGCACTTCACCTCTGGCCGTGGTCGGCCCGCCTTGCCACCACGCCTGGTGGCCGGTCTGCTGTACCTGCAGCACGCCAACGATGCCTCTGACGAGATGGTGGTCAACACGTGGTTGGAGAACCCGTACTGGCAGTTCTTCACCGGCGAGACGTACCTGCAGACCGAGCTGCCCATTGATCCGTCGAGCCTGACGCGCTGGCGCCAGCGCATTGGTGAAGAAGGCGTGGAGTTGCTGCTGGCCGTGACCATTGAGGCCGCCCGCGCTGCTGGCCTGATCAAGCGCAGCAGCCTGGACAAGGTGATCGTGGACACGACGGTGATGCCCAAGGCGATAGCCCACCCCACGGACAGCCGCTTGCTGGAGCGCAGCCGCCAGCACATGGTCAAGTTCGCTCAGGACAACGGCTTGAGTCTGCGCCAGAACTACAACCGCGAGGCGCCCCGTCTGGCCACGCAGGTGGGCCGCTATGCCCATGCCAAGCAGTACAAGCGCATGCGCGCCGCCATCAAGACGCTGCGCACGCGGGTCGGTCGTGTTCAGCGTGACGTGCAGCGCCAACTGGCCAAGCTGCCCGAGCAGGTGCAGGCCAAGGGCCAGGACCTGTTGCAGCGCGTAGGTCGCATCCTCACGCAAAAGACCAAAGACAAGAGCAAGCTGTACGCCCTGCATGCGCCGGAAGTTGAATGCATCTCCAAAGGCAAGGCACGCAACCCCTACGAGTTCGGCGTGAAGGTCACGCTGGCCACCACGCTCAAAGAAGGCTTGGTGGTGGGCATGCGCTCCATGCCCGGCAACCCGTATGACGGGCACACGCTGGATGAGACCATTGAGCAGGTGAGCATCTTGGCCAACCAGCGGCCGCGCACGGTGATGGTGGACAAGGGCTACAGGGGTGCCGAGGTCGACGGCGTGCAGATTCTCAGATCAGGCCAGCGGCGAGGCGTGACGCGCACGATGAAGGCCATGATCAAACGGCGCAGCGCGATTGAGCCGACCATCGGACACATGAAGAGCGACGGGCGGCTTGATCGCAACCCACTCAAGGGCGCGCTGGGTGATGCGCTGCACGCCGTGCTGTGCGGCGCCGGGCACAACATCCGACTGCTGCTGAGCCTGCTGAGGCTTTTTGTGGCCCATTTGCAGGCCGTCGTCCTGGCTTGGTTGGGGCGCTCGGCCTGTGACTTCCGCTGTCAGGTTGCGCGGGCTGCTGCGTGAGGCAATTGTTCAGGGCGGACTACCCAGGGCCTGCGCGACCGCATCAGCGCTGCCCTGGTTGTCGCCGGTCAGCATGAGGGTTTTGATGCCCAGTTGGTGCAGGTTTCTCACCGCTGCAGCTGCCGTGGGCTTGACGGTGTCTCCGAAGGCCATCAGCCCCAACAGTTCAAAGCCGCCTGCGTTTTGCTGCACAAGCCATGACAAGGTCCGTCCTTGCCGCTCCAACACATCGGCTTGCGTGCCGAGCGCACCTGCATCCACCCCCAGTTCATTCAAAAGTCTGGTGTTGCCCAGCATCAACTTGGCTCCCCTCACCATGCCCTCGACGCCCCGGCCCGCCAGTGCCTTGGCATCTTGCACAGAGGGGATGGTGAGGCTGGCGTCGCGGGCGTGGGTGGTGACTGCCAGTGCCAGCGGATGGCTGCTTGCTTGTTGCAACGCTGCGGCCAGAGCGACCACTTCGTCAATGCCTGACCCTTCGGCCGGGACAACGGCTACCAGCGTCGGCTTGCCTTCCGTCAGTGTGCCTGTTTTGTCGAACGCCACGACGGTCACCGAATGCGCGATCTCCAATGCCTGAGCATCCTTGATGAGGATGCCTCGGCGTGCGGCGGCACCTGTTCCGACCATGATCGCCGTGGGTGTGGCCAGGCCCAATGCACATGGGCAGGCGATCACCAGCACGGCCACGGCGTTGATCAAGGCATGCTCCCAGTCTCCGTTGATGCCAAGCCAAGCCAGAAAGGTGAGTAGCGCGACCCCCAACACCACGGGAACGAACACGGCGCTGACACGGTCCACGATGCGCTGGATGGGTGCCTTGCCCGCCTGGGCCGACTCGATCAGCCGGATGATGCGTGCCAGGGTTGTTTCGGCACCGACGGCCTGCGTCTTGACAATCAACATGCCCTCGGCGTTGATGGCCCCGCCGGTCACCTGATCACCCACTTGTTTGGCGACAGGCAGGCTTTCGCCTGTGATGAGCGATTCATCCACATGGCTGCGCCCCTCGATGATGTCGCCATCGACGGGCACGCGGTCACCCGGGCGTATGCACACCAGGTCACCGACCCGCACGTCGGCCACGGAAATTTCGACGTCAACGCCATCGCGTCGAACCAGTGCCTTGCTCGGCCGCAAGGCGTTGAGAGAGCGAATCGCGTCCGTGGTCTGCCGCTTTGCGCGATCTTCCAACCACTTGCCCAGGAGAACGAGCGTGATCACTGCAGCCGAGGCTTCGAAATAGAGGTGCGGCATGCCGTGCTGTGAATGCCGCATCAGAAGGTAGACGGACAGGCCGAAGGCTGCGGACGTGCCAAGCGCAACCAGCAGGTCCATGTTGCCGGCCTTGGCCTTGACGGCCCGCCATCCTGCCCGGTAGAAGCGCCAGCCCAGCCAGAATTGCACCGGCGTGGCCAGTGCGAGTTGCAGCCAGCCATTGAGCATCCAGTCGATCCCCACCAACTGCAGCACCATGGGCAATACCAGTGGCAAGGTTAAAACAGAAGCGATCGCCACGGGCCCCCATGTCGGCAGGGTGTTGGGCTTTGCGGGCTCGGCTTCCTGCTTCAATTGAGTCACATAGCCTGCCTTGGTGACGGCTGCCACGAGAGATGCGGGTGGGATCGTGGAGAGTGCACGCACGGCGGCCTGTTCGGTTGCCAGGTTGACGGAGGCCAACAAGACGCCGGGAACCTTGAGCAAGGCTTTTTCCACCCGGGTGACGCAAGAGGCGCAGGTCATGCCCTCGACATGGAGGGCCACATCGGTGGTCTTCAGGTCGTAGCCGGCCTCGCGGACGGCTGCGCTGAGTACCTCAAGGTTCACAGATGGGTCCGCTTGGACCGAGGCCACTTCGGTGGCCAAATTGACGTTGGCGCTTTGCACACCAGCCGTTGCCTTGAGCGATTTTTCTACCCTGGACACACAAGAAGCGCAAGTCATCCCCGAGATGGGGATGTCGATTCGGAATGTGGCCAGCGGCTTTTGCGGGGAGATCATGGTGTGCCCGTATAGGTGGTTGATGTTTGTCGTGGATCCTCAAGCTTCCCATCGTGGGAATGTAAAGCCGTGTGGCAATTACATGCGTTAACTGCGGGGTTATTGAAAACAGGTGCTTGACCTTCCTGCTGTAGGAAGCTTGAAAGTGAATCCACCCCAAACCAATCGGAGTTTCTGATGATCACTTTTGAAGTCAAGGACATGACTTGCGGCCATTGCGTCAGCACCATCACCAAGGCGGTGCGGGCCGTCGATAAAGAGGCCACCGTACGGATCGAGTTGCAGTCGCACCAAGTCCAGATCGAACCCACAGAGGCGGATGCAGATGAACTTCGCGACGCAATCCAGGAGGCTGGCTACACCCCTGTGGTGGTGACAAATGGGCCGCTCAAACCCGAGAAGGCCAGTCGAGGTGGCTGTTGTTGTGGGTGATGGCGTGACAGCCTTCAGGCATGTTTCATGTGAGGCGCTTGCGTGGCGCGCCTTGCCTTTTTGCTGCGGCGAATCAGCAGGTACGCAGCTGGAATCACGAACATCGACAGCAGTGGCGCCGTGATCATGCCCCCGACCATGGGTGCAGCAATGCGCTGCATGACCTCGGAGCCCGTGCCTGCACCCCACATGATCGGCAGCAAGCCCGCGAGGATCACTGCCACCGTCATGGCCTTGGGGCGCACGCGCAGCACGGCACCGTCACGGATGGCGTCCAGCAGGTCATCGACACTGACCTGGCCCTTGTCGATGCGCTCACCCCAAGCCTGCTTGAGGTAGAGCAGCATGATCACGCCGAACTCGGCGGACACGCCAGCCAATGCAATGAACCCGACTGCCCCGGCCACCGACAGGTTGTAACCCAACAGGTAGAGCAACCAGATGCCCCCCACCAGGGCAAAGGGCAGCGTGGCCATGATCAGCAAGGCTTCGTCAAACGCGCCGAATGTCAGGTACAGCAACACGAAGATGATCAGCAGCGTGAAGGGCACCACCACCTTGAGCTTGGCCGTGGCCCGCTCCAGGAACTCGAACTGGCCTGACCAGGACACCGAGTAGCCCGGCGGCAACTTGACCTTGGCAGTCACGGCCTTTTGCATGTCCTGCACCGCTGAACGCAGATCCCGCCCCCGGATGTCCACATACACCCAGCCTGACAAGCGGGCGTTCTCGCTGCGCAGCATGGGCGGGCCATCGGTCACGCGGATGTCAGCCACGTCGGACAAGACCAGGCGCTGTCCACGCTCGTTCACGATGGGCAAGGTGCGCAGTTTTTCCAGCGAATCACGTGTTTCGCGTGGGTAGCGCAGGTTGATCGGAAAGCGCTGCAAGCCTTCCACCGTTTCGCCGATGTTCTCGCCGCCCACTGCCGAGCTGATGACCGACTGCACATCGGCGATGTTCATGCCAAAGCGCGCGGCGGCATCGCGGCGGATGTTGACGTCCACATACCGGCCACCTGTCAGGCGTTCGGCCAAGGCGCTGCTGACACCGGGCACATCCTTGAGCGCCCGCTCGATCTCACCCGTGAGTCGGTCGATGGTGGCCAGGTCGGTGCCCGCCACCTTGACGCCCACGGGGCTCTTGATGCCGGTGGCCAGCATGTCGATGCGGTTGCGGATGGGGGGCACCCAGATGTTGGCCAGGCCGGGCACCTTGACAATGCGGTCCAGCTCTTCAACCAGCCTGTCTTGCGTCATGCCCGGGCGCCATTGGTCTTTGGGTTTGAACTGGATGGTGGTCTCGAACATCTCCATGGGCGCCGGGTCGGTCGCGGTTTCGGCGCGGCCTGCCTTGCCATAGACACCGGCCACCTCGGGCACGGTTTTGATCAAACGGTCGGTTTGCTGAAGCAGCTCGGCGGCCTTGCCTGCGGACAAGCCCGGCAGGGCCGTGGGCATGTAGAGCAGGTCGCCCTCGTCCAGCTTGGGCATGAACTCACCGCCAATGTGCTGCAAGGGCCACAAGCTGAGCAACAGCAACACGGTGGCCACCGCCAGCGTGCGCTTGGGGCCTTGCAAGACCGCATTGAGCAGCGGGCGGTAGATGGCAATCAGGAATCGGTTGAGCGGGTTGCTCTGCTCGCTGGGGATGCGGCCACGGATCAGGTAGCCCATCAGCACGGGGATCAGCGTGACCGACAAGCCCGCTGCCGCCGCCATGGCGTAGGTTTTGGTGAAGGCCAGCGGCGAGAACAGCCGCCCCTCTTGCGCCTCCAACGTGAACACCGGCACAAAGGACAGCGTGATGATCAACAGCGAGAAAAACAGCGCGGGCCCGACCTCGGCCGCCGAGTCGCCGATGACCTTCCAGCGCTCGGCACCTTCCAGCGTTTGATCGGGGTGGGCCTGCTCCCAATGTTCCAGGTGCTTGTGTGCGTTCTCGATCATCACCACGGCTGCGTCCACCATGGCACCAATGGCAATGGCGATGCCGCCCAGCGACATGATGTTGGCGTTCACCCCTTGGTGGTGCATGACGATGAAAGCCGCCAGGATGCCCAGTGGCAGCGAGATGATGGCCACCAGGGCCGAGCGCAGGTGAAACAAAAAGACAAAGCACACCACGGCCACCACGGCGAACTCTTCGAGCAGCTTGTGTGACAGGTTCTCCACCGCGCGCTCGATGAGGGTGGATCGGTCGTACACCGGCACGATCTCCACGCCTTTGGGCAAGCTGGCTTGCAGGGTCTTGAGCTTGGCCTTCACAGCAGCAATCGTCTCCAATGCGTTTTTGCCTGAGCGCATCACGATCACGCCGCCAGTGGCCTCCCCCTCACCGTCCAACTCGCCAATGCCCCGACGCATCTCGGGTCCCATCTGGATGCGGGCCACATCCCCCAGGCGCACTGACACGCCTGCGTCGGTGGTCATCAAGGGCACTTGTCGGAAATCGTCCAGCGATTGCAGGTAGCCAGAGGCGCGCACCATGTACTCGGCTTCGCCCAACTCCAGCACCGAACCGCCCGCCTCCTGGTTGGCCTTCTGGATGGCCTCGACCACCTGGGTGTGCGGGATGCCGTAGGTGGCCAGTTTGTCGGGGTCCAGCACCACTTGGTACTGGCGCACCATGCCGCCTACAGAGGCCACTTCCGCCACATTGGGCACGGTCTTGAGTTCGTACTTCAAGAACCAGTCCTGCAAGGCACGCAACTGACCCGCATCCTGTGTGCCTCCACGGTCCACCAGGGCGTATTGGTAAATCCAGCCCACACCCGTGGCGTCGGGCCCCAGCGACGCCTTGGCGCTGGCAGGCAAACGCGACTGAACCTGGTTCAGGTACTCCAGCACACGTGAGCGGGCCCAGTACAGATCGGTGCCGTCCTCGAACAGCACGTAGACATAAGAGTCGCCGAAGAAGGAGTACCCCCGCACCGTCTTGGCGCCAGGCACCGACAGCATGGTCGTGGTCAGCGGGTAGGTGACCTGGTTCTCCACAATGCGCGGCGCCTGGCCTGGGTAGGTCGTGCGGATGATGACTTGCACATCAGACAGGTCGGGCAAGGCGTCCAGCGGCGTTCTCGCAACCGAATACACCCCCCATGCACTGAGCATCAAGGTGGCCAGCAGCACCAGGAAGCGGTTGGTGATGGACCAACGGATCAGGCGGGCGATCATGGCTTGCTCCCTTGCTTGGCTGTCCCATGGGCTTGATGGGGCGCCTCGGACGCAGGCTGGGGCTCAGGTGCCAGGTGCGACAGTCGGGTCAACTGCGGCATGCCATCGGCATCCATGTAGAACTCAAAGCTCACCGGGTCCCCCACTTCCAGATGGCGGGGCAGTCCGCCCTTGAGCGGCACCTTGAAATCCATCGTCATGGCGCCCCACTTGAGTGAGGCAATCGGCCCGTGCGACAAGGTGATGGCCTCGCCTGTCAGGGCTTCTACCTTGGCCTGACCTTCGTGTCTGGGTGCAGCCTTGTCCACCGTCGTCGCAGGCGTGCCATTCAAGCGGGCTTCGACACCCTTGAGGCTGGCTTCCGAATCGATCAGGAACTGCGAAGACACCACCACACGCTGGCCCACATCCAGGCCGCGCTTGACCTCGGTTTGCCCATCGCTCTCGATGCCCGTCTCGATCTCGACCGGGCGGAACCGCCCTTTGTCTTCTGCCAGCATCACCACGGTGCGTTTGCCCGTCTGGATGACGGCCTCGGTGGGGATCAACAAGGCCTTCTCGGCACGCATGTCCATGAACTGCATGGCCACGCTCATGCCTGGCACTAGGCGCATGCCGGGGTTGTTCAACTGCACGCGGGCCTTGAGGGTGCGGGTGCCAGGGCTGACCTCCGGCACCAGGGCCTGAACCGTGCCTTCAAAGGTGGTGCCAGGCACAGCCGGGCTGCGGGCCTGCACCTTGGTGCCTGGGCGCAGTTGCGCGACTTGACTCTCCGGCACTTCGGCGTTGGCCCAAACCGTGGACACGCCGTTGATGCGCAACAAAGTGGCTCCAGGCATCACGGACATGCCTTCACGCACCATCAACTCGCTGAGCACGCCGCCGATGGGCGCCACCAGGGTGATGCGCGGCTGGGTCTTGCCGGTTTGCTCGACGCGCTTGATCTGATCCTCGCTCATGCCCACCTGACGCATGCGCTGGCGAGCGCCATCCACCAAGCTGCCCAGGTCGGCACCCCGCATGCGGCGAACAGACAAGAACTCTTCTTGCGCGGCCACCCAATCAGGCACATAGAGATCGGCCAGGGGCTGACCTTGTTTGACCGCATCCAGCGTGGCGCGCACATGCAGCCGCTCCACAAACCCGGCGGCCCGTGCTTGCATGACAACCTGGTCGCGTTCGTTGTAAGCGATGCTGCCCACGGCAGAGACCTGGGGCGACAGCACCCCTTCTGTGACCTCTGCAGTGCGTACACCCAGGTTCTGCTGGATGCGCGGGCTGACGGTGACCTTGCCCTGGTCACCATCGCTGTCTGCGTAGACGGGCACCAGCATCATGTCCATGAAAGGCGACTTCGCGGGCTTGTCGAACTTGTTGCCCGGCACCATGGGGTCGTGGTAGTACAAGACCTTCTTGCCGGTGACCGGGTCCATGTCGCCAGCCTTGAGGCCATCGGCGATGTGTCGCCGGGTGGCGTCTTCACCCTCGGCCACGCTTTGCGGCAGGGCTTGGGTGGCGTTTGCTTCTGTGGCAGGCTGAGCGGGGCGCAGTTCAGCATCGGCATTCATGCCCATGCCTCTTTGCATGCCCAATGCGTACAGGCCATATGCAGCGGCACTCAGTGCTGTGGCGGCAATCATGGCGATCACCAGATTTTTGAGTTTCATGTGAGGCTCCGTGTCAGTGGTCAAGAACGGGTATGGCCGCGTCGTGTTCCACCGGGATCAGGTAGTTGAGCTGCGCCCAGATGCGAGCGGTGTCCATGTCGAGTCGCAGCCGGTCCATTTGGGTGTCCAAGGCCATGCGGCGAGCCTCCAGCACGGAGGCCAGCGTGCCGCTGCCGCCTCGGTAGGCGGTCAAGGCGGCCTGTGTTCGCTCGGCAGCCAGCGGGATCAAGGCGCTGTCGTAGCGGCGCAGGCGATCCCGGCTGCTCTGCCAGGTTTGGAGCATCACCGTGACCTGGGCAAGGTGCTCCCGTGTGGCCTCTTCGCGCTGGGCGCGCATTTGCTCCACGGTGGCCAACCTGGCAGCCAGGTCCCGGTCCTGACGGCTCTTTTGATCCCATTGCAAGGGAACGGAGACATTGACAGAGGCCATCTTGGAATAGCCGGGCCCACGTTGACTGAGCATCAGCTCCACACCCCAGTCGGCTTGCTTGTTGGCTCGGGCCAGGTCCGCATCGGCCTGAGCCATCTCTTCCTGCCTGACCATGAAGGTGATGTCGGGGTGCGAGGTCAGCGTGCTTTCCAGATCGCTCAGGTGCAAGGGAACATGGCTGGTGTCGGGTGCATCACCCAGGGGCGTGTCGGCTGCACGACCTGTCCACCGGCGCAGCGCGGTCTGTGCTGTGCTCACTTCACGCGTGGCCTGGTCGATGCGGTCATCCACCTGAGCAAGCGCTGCGCGTGCAGCGAGTACATCGGTTTGCGATCCTCGGCCACCTCGGTAGGCGACCTCAGTCGCCTCAACTTGCAGGCGGATTTCATCGCGCTGTGCCTTGACCAGGGCCAGCATGCGTTCCTGGTAGTAGAGATCCAGCCAGGCGATGGCCGTGTCTCGTTGCAGTTGAGCCAGCGCTTGTGCGCGGCTGGCTTCGCTGGCCTGGGCTTCCCGCTCAAAGCGCATGGACCGTGCAAGACGTTTGTCTTCACGGGTGAACTCCTGCATGAGACCCACTGAGCGCATGGTCATGAAATCGCGGGTGACGCTGAAGCGATCAGGCCCGTTAATGGGCAGGTTGTTGATGCCCAGTTTGAGGACGGGATCAGGTTGCTGAGCGGCCGAAACTGCCATGTCGCGGGCAGCCGCCGTGGCGTGGTTCTGGGCCACCAGTTGCTGTGAGCGTGCCTGGGACAGCCCGAGCGCATGTTCAAACGTCAGGACGTCCCCGGCATGGGCGTGGAAGGATGCGAGGCTGAGGGCCACCAGAACGACGACACCTTGGAAGCGCGTGCGAATGCGCGTGAGCATGCGCATGCAAATGGGATGGCCGAGATCGACCAGTTGCATGCCCCTGCGCGGCAGGAGCGAAGAATGGGTAAACATGACACCTCCGAATGAAGCCAATGGCGTGGGCGTGTGCAGGACTTGGCAGAACGCCACGCGCCTGCATTGGCCAGCAACCTGCGCGACCAGGCGCTGAAGCGGCCGTCAGGCCTTTCAGCGCCGCGTCACTCGGCGTGTCAAATTCGGAAGCAGCAGTGCAGTATGGACAGCGGTGGTGGCGCCGCGTGAAGGCGGCTGTCCGCAGTCGGCGCTAGGCCATCCGGCCTTGACGCATCCACCGTCAGGGCGACGGTGTACAGCGCGATCAACAGCGCCGCAGGCACGGTAGGCGCCTGGGTGTGATCGCTTTGTTGGGTGGGGTGGCAATGCTCGGCGCACAGGCCAGGGTTGGCTTGGTCCAGGTGCCTTCCCATGCCTTCGCCCATCTGCTCGCAATCCACCATGGCGCCCATCGCGGTGATGGCGTCGGCTGTGGCATTGCCGGAGACCATGTTGCTGGGGCAAGCGTAGGCTGCCACGCTCATCTGCGCAAACAAGATCACGCCGACCATCAGTCGGCAAATCCAATGCTTGAGCGCGCGAGGCATGGTCATGCGGCCACCTGCTCTGCGGGTCGGGGGGCGTGATCGACCAGGGCCGCGATGATGGGGCAGTGATCTCCCTTGGCTGACTTCTGGCAACAAGTGACCAAGCCTTCAAGGGCAACGGCCATGGCTTCCAGTTGGGTGGCTCGCTGGCGGATGTCCAGCACACGTTGCTGGGTGATCTCGCGAACGCGCAGCTGATCGGTCTCAGCGCTCAGAGACACCAGCGAGGCCACATCGTCAAGGGAAAAGCCCAGCTCTTGCGCGCGCTTGATGAAACGCAGGCGCCGCACGTCACCCTCGTCGTACTGCCGAAAGCCATTGCCTTCACGGGCAGGCTCACGCAACAACCCGCGACGCTGGTAAAAGCGCACCGCTTCCACGCCGACCCCTGCGGTGTCAGCGAGCTTGCGAACGGTGAAGGCGTGCGTGGGCATGAGAGGCAGTTGCGCCGTAAGTCTGTACAAGTGAACGAAGTTTAGGCAGGCCTACCCCATGTGTCAAGTTTGCCTGGCGGGCGTTGCCTTGACCTGCGATATGGCTAAAGCCATATCCAGAGTGCTGTACAGACCCCAATCCAGATAAGCACGATCAGAACCGCACCAAAACGGCTGCTTGGTTTGGATCCCTGCACTTTCAGCCAGTTGTCAGCCTGTTCGCGGCAGATGACCAAAACCTCAGCGGGCAAGAGCCGAATGGTCAGCCAGATGAGACAAGGCAGCAGCAACACATCATCCACGTAACCGAGCACCGGGATGAAGTCCGGGATCAAATCGATAGGACTGAGTGCATAGGCCACGACGAAAAGACCGATGGCTTTCGCATACCACGGCGTTGCCGGGTGTTTGCCAGCGAACCAGAGCGTCACACCGTCTCGCTTGATCCGCCTTGCCCAGTCTCTGAGCTTTCCGATGATGTTCATGCTATCGAGAATGCCACATACGCGCTCGGGCTTGACGTCGCATGAAGTCGCGAGAGCATGAACCATCGCATGTTCATGAAGGAGCGCCACCATGGTCAAAACCACTGTCACCGTCCAGGGCGGTTCGGCGGCCCTGCCGACCCTGCTCGGGCAAGGCCCCGCCCGCATCCCCACAGGCGGAAAGATCCGCGCAGGCATCAAGGTGCTCACCCGCAAGGCGGCGGAGCAGCCCCAGGCTCAAAGCCTCTACGACGAGGGCGTTGAAGCCGGCCAGTCCTTCGACCAGATCGAGCGCGCCATCGTGGGTGCGCTCCCGCATCTCAAGTCACCGCTGATCCCGCGCAACGTGCCCTGGTTCACCGTGCGGGCACAAGACTTCCCCAATCCCGAGACGCCGAAGCAAATCCTGGAGGCCTATGGCGAGGACCGCGGAGACGGCCTTCACCTCTATCGCTTCCCCATCGTATTTCCGTCCGACCAATGGCAAACCGTGATGCCGCACGAACTCGCGGCCTGGGGCGCGCAGGACAAGCGCTACTGGTCGCAGTACTCGGCCGATGGGCGTGTGCGGCACTGCATGTGCCACGCGCCGGTGCCCATGGACAACACGGGGCGGCGCGCCATCCGCATCTTCGGTGGGCGCAAGACGGTTCCGCGCGAAGACAACGGCGGCATCTGCGAGCCCGAGTCCTGCCCCGACTACCAGCAGCGGCGCTGCAACCTGACCGGGCGGTTCCTATTCTTCATCCCAGGCATCCGATCCATCAGTGCGTTCGAGTTGCCCACCAACAGCTTCTACGCCATGAATGCGGCCATCCAGAAGTTCGAAACCATCGGCTTTCTGCGTGGCGGTCGTATCTCTGGCTTTCTGGATCGCCAGCGCACCCCGTTCTACCTGACCAAGCGTTTGATGGAGGTCGCCCATATCGATGAGACGGGCCTACCCACACGTGTGCCTCAATGGATCATTGAACTGGAAGCGCCTGTGGATGTGACCGCCCTGCTGCGTGACAGGGAGGACGAAGACACGGCCATTGTTCAGGCTCAACTGGCCACCCAGGTCCTGGATGGGGCGCCAAGGTGGGAGGGTGCTGGTGCAGATGTGGATACCGTTGTGGAGACGGTGATCGCCGATGCACCCAAGGACATCCCGCTCCATGACGGGGATCTCACCTTGGAACACCTCCTGGTGCGTGCCCAAGCCTATGGCATTGCCGCCGAGCAGTACCAAGCCTACGCCGACCGACGGTGGGGCCGAGGATGGCGGCTCAACCCGCATGGGCGCCGCCGGGCCTGGGATGAACTGGATCGCTATCGCAACGACCCGCAGGGCTACCTCGACAAGATCGAGAGTGAACTGCACAGAGTGTCATGAGGGAGAAGCACCATGGTTCGCATCGCGCACTTTTCTGACCTTCACTACGGCCCCAAGAACCTGATCGAGGCCGACCGCTGTTTCGGGACAGCCATCGACATGGCCATGGCCTCAGGTGTGCAGGCTGCGGTGCTGTCCGGGGATTCAACCGATCACGCCCTGGACTTGCATTCGCCCGCAGCCGAACGCCTGGTGGCGCAGGTGCGTCGCCTGGCAGACCACTGCCCGGTGCTGATGCTGCAAGGCACGTTCTCTCACGAGCCTCCTGGCACCCTGTCCATCTTCAAATCTCTGGGCGGGCGTTACCCTGTTCATGTGGCCGACCAGATTGGACAGGTGGCGCTGATGCCGAATGGCTGTTGGCAGGTTTCGGAAGGCTGGCGCTTCGATGTGCTGCCGGATGGGCTCATGACCCTTTTCAGCTGCGTGCCCACGGTCAACAAGGCTGCTGTGGCGGCCACGGTGGGGGCGGGGGCTGCTGCCGAGGCAGTGGGCGAGCACCTGGCCTTACTGCTGGCCGGGTTTGCCGAGAGCCACCGACGCGCTCAGTCCTTAGCCGTGCCGTCCATCGGCGTATCGCATGGCACCGTCTTTGGTTGCCTGAGCGAGCACGGCGTGCCCATGGCCGGATTCGACCACGAGTTCACCACGGGCGCATTGTTCGCTGCTGAGGCCCAGGCTTTCATGCTGGGCCACATCCACCGACATCAGGCGTGGGACTGTGACGGACGGCATGGGCGGCAGCGCATCGCCTATGCGGGCTCCATCGGGCGCTTCCACTATGGGGAGGATGGCGACAAAGGCTGGTTGCTTTGGGAGGTGGGTGCTTCGTCAGCGGTCTGCACGCTGCAGCCGACACCTGCTCGGCGGACTGTGGATATTGTGTTTGACGGCAAGCCTGACATCAATGCCTTACGGGATGCCTTGGCGCAACAGGACGTTGCCGGGGCGTTCGTGCGTGTCAGGTGGACGGTGGCGGACGAGGATCGCCACGAGGTCAATCACGAGGCCATTCAGCAGGCCTTGGGGGCGGCTGCCGAGGTCAAGCTGGAAGGGCGCATCGTGCCAGTGGTGCGAACCAGGGCCGCAGGCATTTCGCAGTTGGTCAGCCTAGAGCAGAAGATCACTGCGTGGGCGCAGGTCACGGGTGTGACGGCTGCGCCGATGCTGGCTTGTCTGGCAGACCTCGCAGGCGAACAGCCCAGCGTGATTGCGGATCGCGTGCTGAGCACCATGAGCAGTGAGCCATGCACGGAGCAGTACAAAGACGCGGCGTGCGTGGCAGGTTGATTGAATGCCTAGCTCATGCCGATGACGCTAGATGCCGGACCAAAGACAGGTGCTGATGTTGGGTCCATTCACACCAAATCTGGCCAGAAGCGCCGCTTTGGATGGCGCCTCGCTTTCATCGCGGCAGACCACCAACCATTGGGCCGCCGCGATGGTTGGCACGGCGACAAGTGCTTCGAAGTAAGGTGCGTCCACGGCTGACAGTGAGTGCCCAAGCACACACACCGTGTCAATATCAAGCTGCTCGGTCCAGAAGGATTGATGCTCTTGGATGAGGCGTGAAGAAGGCTTGAACGTCTTGGAAAAATAGCCATCAAGGATGTCGTGCGCTTCCGTCAACCGGACGTCCAAGTCTTCGATGTCATGGCGGTCGTTGAGCGACGGGCGCGTTGAAGGATTCCACGCGTGCCCCAAGACAAGGTCACTGTCCGGACGGTCGGCGCTGCCGTGAATGTGCAGAACATGCTCGCCAGGGACACCATACAACTGCTGCAGCGTCGGTGTGTAGTTGAAGCTCAGGAAGCGTGATGTGGGGTCCAGGGTAGACAGGCGCCGCTGTGCCGTCGCAGGGGAGGGGATCGGGAGTTGGTGCACCCATGCTGAAAACTGCTGCCTGAGCTCCTTTGACAAGCTCTGCACCACACGATCGACTTCGTACTGAAAGTCGTGATGGCCCGCGTCGCTCCAATCATCGGCTCCGTAAGACGGCATGAACTGGCTCAAATCGTCGATGATGCTGTCGATGTCAAGATCGGCCAGCGCCGACTCAAGATCGCTCCAGTCGTCTCCTGCGGGCAAATAGTCATCAACGGTTCGAAGCAATTCCCTGTCGTGTTGGCGAACGTATGCCTTGAAGTCGGCATATTTGGATGGGATGCCATGCCAGAGATCAAACCCGTTGCCGATGATGTAGAGCTTGCGGTTACCCATGTGATCTGTGCCTCTTGATATTGAGCATCTGCGCGATCAGGTGCGTGGTTCTTTGTTGCTAGGTGGCCGAGGTCGGACGCAAGCCCAAAACGGCGTGCTCAAATTCTCCGTAGTGGTCGCGAACCAGGGGGTTCAGTTCAACTCGTCCTTCAGGGGAGAACCACAGCAATCCACGGTCATACAAGGCGTGCAGGTCGCGGCGCATCAGCAGGCCGTCATTTGCGGTGTTGTGACCCTGGCGCCAATCGCGGCCAGTGAGGTGGGCGGCTTCAAGGGCCTCGGGGATCGCGCATCCGCTGATCGCGCAGCGGCCACCGCATGCGCGGAAGACGGCTTCTCTGAATGCCGCTTGCTGTGGCCGCACTTCGACTTGGGCGAAGCGCTGAACGCGTTGCTCAAAATCGTCTCCATCCGGTGATGCCCCCTTTGAGGTTTCTGCCAGCGCCTGCTTTGGTGTCAAGGCAGCTCCCCAAAGGGCATAGCAGCGTTCTCGCTCGATGATGTCGTCGTCAACGCCAAACTCGGCTTGCAGGCCCTCTGAGCAGCGTCGGCTGTCCTTGTCCACGATCAGCGCCGTGATGATGGGCTCACCTGCATCCAGGCAATCGTGGCCCAGGCGACTCATGGCGTTGCGCAAGGGATAGAACGTCAAGCCAAAGCGGTTCATGACGTCGGAGTAGGTGACCGTTCCACGTGTTTGGCAGATGTCGATCAGCCATGCGCGGATCGCCGGGATTTTTTGCTGGTAACTGTCCGTTGACAGACCGGAGCGGATGGCCTCATCAACCGGAAATGGGCCTTCTCCGGCCATGGTGCGATGGGTCAAGGCATGCTGCGCCAACTGGGCCAAGGGCACTGGTTCGATCAGAACGGCTGCGATGCCCCCATCGGGCTTTAATTCCAGTTGCTTGATGGCAAAGACGGCGTCGTCGCGGTATTCCTTGATTTCGCGGGGACGAGCATCCTTGTCCTTTACTGTGGCGATGACGGTGTATCCGGCCAAGCCGCCTTCCCACAACCCCTTCAGTTGCACGATGCGTTCATCCAAGCCGAAAGAATCCGACAACTGGTGTGCCGAGGTTTCCCGCAGAACGGTCACCTTTCGTTCCTTGCCCGAATATTCGTCCGCCCAGGTTCTCAGCAGCAGCACCTCGCCATTGCGGGCACCCCATGACCACCGGACGTTTCGCAAGGGAAATCCCAGATCTGCGAAGAATTGACTGATTGCTTTGGCCATGTGCCTCCGGTGCATCGCTTGAGGAATATCCGAAGTTGCATTTTGCAGGGCTTTGGCGCGCCATCGTGGATGAACCTTGGCGAGCAACGTGCGGTCTGCTGGCGTCAGGGTTGACACCGGGTTTTCACGCCGGAAACTGGTTTCAGCAAACCGCTGGAGCCAACCATGCAACCACTCAAACTCACCCTCAAAGGCTTTCGTGGCATCCGTGATGGCTTGGGGCAAGACGTGTTGACCCTGGACTTCGAGCGCCTGGCCGATGGCGCTGAACTCGTCGCTATTGCCGGGGCCAACGGGCGGGGAAAGACCACGCTGATGGACAACATGCACCCCTATCTGACAATGCCGTCACGCGCGGCCTTGTGCGGACCCGGCGGCTTTTCCTACTACGACCATGTCTGCCTGCCGGAAAACGAGAAGGATCTGACCTGGTCACATGAGGGCCGGTGCTATCGATCCCAGGTGGTGATCCGGCTCAACGGGCGCCGCAAGACCGAGGCCTATTTGCATGCGCTCAGTGATGTGGGCCAATGGCGCCCCGTCTGCCTCGACGATGGTCTGGTGTCCGACGGCAAGGTCGAGACCTACACCCGCTGCGTGGAAGCGATTTGTGGCAGCGCTGATACCTTCTTCACCTCCGCGTTCTCAGCGCAGGGCAAGCGCCAACTCAGCACCTACCGCAATGCCGAGATCAAGAGCTTGCTGTCCGACTTGCTCGGCCAGGAAGAAATCCGAGCGTTGGGGCAAAAGGCCAATGACACCGCCAAACTGATCAAGGCCGGGCTGTCGGCCATCAGGCAGGAGTCGGCCGGGCTGGAGGCGGAGCAGGCTCGCCTGGATGCGGGCTTGCATCGCTTGCAAGGTGCGTCTGACCGGGTTGCGCAGACCTTGATTGAGCGACAACAAGCGCAGCAGGCATTGGATGGGCATCGGGTTGGCCATGCCCGCTTGCAGGCCCAACGGGATCAGTCACAGAGCACCGAGGCGCGTCGTGCGCAGTTGCTTGAGGAGCGCAAGGCGTTGATCGTTGCCGGCACGCGAGCCATCGAGGGGCTCAAGGCTCAAGAGCAGGATGCCTCGCAGGGCTTGGAGCGCTTGGCGCAACGCATCAACAGTCGGCGCACGCAAGCGCAGTCTCGGCAAAGCGCGCTCATGCAATCGCGTCGCCAGTGCGTGAACGTGCTGGAAGAAGCTGGCGCGGTCCAGCGTGCGGCACATCGCCTGCCTCTGGCCGAAGCGGTGCTGAGTGCCAGGCAACAGGGGATCGTTGTGTGCCGACAGCAGGTGCAGGCGATGAGGGATGCACAGGCCACCGAACGTCTGCTGGTGCAGAAGCTAGCCAGCATCGAACTGGAGGCAGGCAGGGCGGCTTTGAAGGCCCAGGAGTTGGCGCACCGCTTTGGCCTGGTCGGTGAGGTGCCTTGTGCAGGCACCGATCTGCAAGGGCAATGCAAGCTGCTGGGGGATGCGCATGAAGCCCAGACCCTGATGCCCAGCGCACAAGGCCAGATCAGCCGCCTGGCGCAGGACAAGGCCCTGGCAGAACAGGAACTGTCCCTGATCCGCCATCGGTACGAGGAGCTGGCCCAGGCGCCGCAAGCGCTGGCTCGGGCCGAACGCTTGGTCGACATGGCTCGAACACGGGTGTCCCGCTTGTCGCTGCTGGCGACCAGGGCGGGCCAGATCAGCCAAGCCCGCGCCGCCTTGCAGACCCTTGAGCTTGAACTGTCCTCATTGATGGCAGAGCTTGGCCGGACCCAAGGCAACGAGACGACCGAAGAGCAGGCTGAGCGCCAACAGATCGAGGCCACGCGCCAGCGGATCGCGCAGGCCCTGGTGCAACAGGCGCAGCATTTCCGGGAGGCGCTCAATCGCCTGGATGCCGTGCTTCACGGTTTGCCAACGCCCTTCGACCATCAGATGCTGGCCGCTGCCGCCCAGGCTGAGGCCCAAGCGCGCCTGGCCTTGTCCACCGCAGAGCAAGCCCACTTGGCCGCCGAGCGCGATGCCCAGTCCAGGATTGAATTGATGGCTCAGGCGCGGGCCCTGGCTGATCGGCGTGTGCAGGTGCAGTCTCGCATGGCCCGAGCGGAGGACAGCTTGGGGAGTTGGAACCTGTTTGCCCGATGCATGAGCAACGATGGCCTGATCGCCCTGGCCATTGACGATGCAGGCCCGGCTTTGTCTGGCTTGGCCAATGACTTGCTGCTGGCCTGTTATGGCCCACGCTTCACCGTGTCCATCCTCACGCTGGTGGAGATAGGCAAGGGCGAGCAACGCGAGGGCTTTGACATCGTCGTGCATGACGGCGAGTCGGGCGACAGCAAGAGCCTGGGCCTGATGAGCGGAGGGGAGCGCGTATGGGTCAACGAGTGCCTGACGCGGGCGGTGGCGCTGTACCTGGCGCAGCATGCCGGCCGGCGCTACGACGCCTTGTTTTCTGACGAGGCCGATGGGGCGCTGGACCCGGAGCGCAAACGCATGTTCATGGCCATGAAGCGCGAGGTGTTGCGCGTGGGCGGCTACCAGCGGGAGTTTTTTGTGTCGCAAACGCCGGAGTTGACCGCCATGGCCGACGCCGTGATCGACCTGGATGCGATGCGCGATCGCGGGGTGACTGTAGATGGCGCAAAAAAATGGGCGTCGGCCTGAGGGCGCGACGCCCGGTGGGGGTCAAAGGGGATCGGTCTCTTCGAAAATCGGCAGCCCGTCCACGATGGCTGCATCGCTGTCGAACTTGAGCCAGACGATGCCAGCCAATCTGGCTGCTTCGAAGATCGTGGCCATATCGCTCTCAGCGGGCACCGTGTAGGGTGGGTCGCCCACGTAGACGAAGCCACCATAGTCGTTCGGGTACACGTTGACCGACAAGTCGTCATTGGCAAGCTTCTGGCGTGTGGTCGCCGTCAAGTGGCTAATCGACAGGGCGACGAGAGGCTCAACCAGTTCCAACAGCCTGGTCACGATGAGTTTATCCAAGGCGAACTCCTTCTTGGCGAGAGCGGGGACTCGGTTCACGCACAGTCTTGCGGGGCGGGCGTTGGAAGTCCATCCCACAATTCCGACAGCGGAACCAGCGCAAGCGGCCCAGTGAGCCCAACAAGGCACCTTGTCCATCACATGCATGACAAGGTGGTGGCTGTTGGGAGGATGTGGCTGCCCTATTCACAGCAAGCCCTGTTCCGCAAAAGACAGGACGCGGTCGCCTCCTACGACGAAATGGTCGAGCACGCGCACGTCCACCATCATCAAAGAGGATTTCAGCGTCTGGGTCAAGAGTTCGTCTGCACTGCTTGGCGACAATTGACCGCTCGGGTGGTTATGGGCCAACAAAACGGATGCCGCGTTGTGGGCCAGCGCGCTTTTGACGACCTCACGAGGGTAAACAGACGTTTGGGTCAATGTGCCCCGGAACATCTCTTCGGCCTCGATCAGAACATGCTGGGCGTCAAGGTACAGCACCAGGAACACCTCGTGCTCCAAACCGGCGCAGTACATGCACAACCAGTCCTTGACAACCTTGGGTGACGCCATGACCGGTCCATCCAGCATTTTGGCGCGCATGTCTCGCAGCAGCAGCTCACGTGCGATGCTGAGTTTGTGGGCCAGCTCAGGGGGAGCGTGCTCAACGGCCTGGTATGTGGCTGCTGCATCGCAGGCGCGGGGCAAAGGGAGGGGAGCTTGGCGAACAGGTGCGGCGAGTAACTCGCTGACCAGTTCGGCACTGGACAAGTGGGTGACATTCACGGATTTCTCCTTCACAAAAAAGGAAAAGCGGGAACGTCCTGTCCCGAGGGGATGGAGGTTCCCGCTCGGGATGTGCTGACGCGAGGCCAGCACGGTCAATGAGGCAGGTGACGACTGCGACGCCGACTCAAGGTCGGAGCGCATTCCGCGATGGAATGCAGGTAGCGGTGGGCAGTGTGTCGTGATGGTCAGAAGCGTTCAAGCCTTGATCGCTGCATGCCATGGACAAGGCCCCATGGAACCGGGTCATTGTTGAGTGCACGCCTGGGTGATAGCTGAATATCACCTGAAGTTCAGTACAGAAATCTTGTTTCAGTGGGTGGCCAAAGCCGTGACACGGGCCTGAAATTTCGCCAAGATGGCGACTCGAATCCATGCAACGAGCACGACCATGATCCGTTTTGGCCCCCACATCCGGCTCACTCGGCGAGAGACTGAGCGCTTCAAGCTGATCACCGATCTGGAGCCAGTCGGCATCCGCACGCTGGCTGACCTGGATGCCTACATCGCGCAATGCAAGGCGCACTACTGGGGCGTCTCCAGGGACACCCAGTTTCTGCATTGGCTGATCGACCGCGAGTACCAGCAATGCCGCTCAGTGGCGTAGCAATGCGCACGCAGCCTGGCGGTTCATCAAGCAAAGACACGTGGCTCGATGGTGGCGCCGCGCATGAAGGCCAGGTAGGAAGCGGCCTTGCCGATGTCCGCGAAACAAGCGATGGCATCGCTGCCTCGCCTCACGGCCCATGGCAGGTTCGGGCTTTCATTGGGCGACAGGCTCAAGTTGGCCTCGCGATAGGCTGGATGCCGATACGGCGTGTTGCCGGTCTGCCAGTCCACCAGGCACAGGATGCAGTCGCTCAAGATAGCGCCGCCGCCTGACTCGCCAGGCTCGACCAGCAGGGGGATTTTGAGCATGCCGCCAGATCGACCAATGCGGCCGACCACGCCATGCTCATCAAGCCACGGTTCACCCGTGGCGAGGTCGCCAAGTATCAGGCGGATCTTCTCGCCGGTTCGGCGATAGGACTCCAGCACCTTGGCCGCTTTGGGATCGGTCCCGGGCGCAAAGTAGGTGCGTTGGCTCAGTGGGGAGTGGTCCCATGCGGCTGTGGCGGTCAGGTATTTCTGATAGCCCGCCAGCGTGGCGTAGTCGCCCGACGCAAAGGCGAGGTGGCTTTGGTCGAGTTGCTGTGCGATCTGGTTGGCATGATCGCGAGCATTGTCAAAGCCAAAGCAACTGTGGCCTGATCGCTCCGTGATGACATAGAGCTTTTGCTCCAAGTTGAGTGTGACTGTGGTCATGAGGATTCCTTGTGTGGAAGCCTTGGGGCGCACCGCCGCTCGGGCCGTGGCCCCGCAGGCGTGTTGTGTTGCTATCAGGTCGGGATCAGCCTTGCGCGGCCAACTGGATGGGGGGCTGATCGCAGACGCTGTCCACCACTTGGCTTTGTCGGAGGTGCTCCAGCTTCAGCAGCAGTGCATGGGCATGTGCGCTGTCATCACCTGCCAGGCCAGGCTGAAGGGCCTGCACTTCCTTGATCAGCAAGCGCAGTTCCTGCACGATGGCCCGGTGGGCACGCTTCTCGATGGCGCACAAGGCGTCGGTTGCAGTGGTCATGGGAAATTCCTTCCGTGGGTGTGCCGCACTGCCACTCGGGCAGATTCGGGCGAAATGGGGGAGGACGCGGCATGCACCACCGGCAGGTGGGCAGGCGCGTGGGTCGATCTGGGCAGGGCCAGGGCGCTGGCCCCGGCACGGTCAAGACGCGGTGGTCTTGACGTGCGGGGAATCAGGCTGTTTGAGGCACAGCATTGGGCTTTGACAGCTCGCCCGACGTGGCGGATGGCGCGTCCTTTGGCACAGGAGCTTGAGCATCAAAAGACGATTGAGCCTGGGCAAACTCCGGCGCTTTCTTCAGGCGCTTGACTTGGGTTGCTGCCGGTTCGTTGGCAGTAGGTGGCAGGCATTCAACGGCGATGTCGCCGCCTTGGCGCAGCATGTGGCGAAGTGCCAAAGCGGGCGCAACAAAAACGCCATGGAACAGCCAACGCACGAACTGACCGATGCGCCTGTTGCGTGCGGCTGTGGCTTTGTGTGTCCGCAAGGATTGCTTGCAGCACAGGTACAGGGCCAGGTGGTTGCGCTTCATCAGCGGATCAGCCTCCAACTGGGCCATGACTTCGGCGGCCATGACGGGGTCCTGACCCACACGGCGGTAAAAGCCCATCCAGGCACGAGACTCCTCAATCTCGACACAGGTGCGTTTGGGGCGAACGCGAGTTGCTTCATGATTCATGGTGTGAACTCCATAAAGGAGGAGGGCACACCTATCCCGGCGGGGAGACGGTGGACTCCCCAGGGGGTTGCGTGGAGATGCAGCACAGCCGAATGGCTGAGGCACATGAAAGACGGTTCACATCCCATGAAGTCGAGGACTCCGGACAAGCGGGCTCGGCTTCAATGGGATGCGAACGCGGGCGGGCACAAGGTGGGCGAGACCATGCAGGTCAGCGCTTCGTCTCGTGTTCGACCCGAACTGCGGGCGAGGTCAATCGCCACGGTATCAATGTGCTGATGCTGGACCACAGTCAAGTGGTTCAGGCGGCAGCACGGTAAGCCATGACCTGTTCGACCTGTCGCAAGACAGGCAGCGCAGGCTTCAGCAATGCGGGTAGCACTGCAGGTCGGATCACAGGCTCGCGGGCAAGCCCGGAGCCCCCCAACAGCACGCAAATGGCGCGCGTTTCCCTTGTCGCATGAGGGCATGCGTTCATGACGTTCTCCTTCTGGGTGTGAAGGGGAACGCCATCGTCCCGATGGGGAACATGGTTCCCCAACTTGGGATGCTTCAGCCCTGGCGGGTGAAGCGGCTCAGTGGCAGCACGGTGAGGTGCGCCGTTGACACAGTGTTCAGCATGAGCGCTGAACGAGACACAAGGCCATTGACATGGCCAGGCTGAACCGAGGTTCAGCTTCTACAAGGCAGGTCACGACTGCGACGCCAGCAAGGCTGGACTTCAGGGAGACCGAAATCTCCATTGAAGGCTTCGTGAACGCGATGTCCACAGGTAGCCATTGCAGTATGGATTTCCCCTGCCTTTTGCTCAATAGATCAGGCTAGGAAGGCAGGGAACGCCATCGACAAAGCATGGTGAATGGCATCGCTTGGCCGTGGCCCATTGACAAGCGTTCGGCAACCCATCGGTCATCGCGCGAGCAGCGACTGCAAGAAATATGTGAGCGAAAGGACCGCGATCAGCAGCGCCAAGCCCACGCGTAGCATTCCCTCTGGCAGATATTTCTGAGCAAAGGCGCCGATGTAGGTGCCGACGAGCCCACCAAGCCCCAATAGCAGCCCCAAGGGCCAATCGGGTGAGGACTGTGCACCGTCGGGACCTGGCAGCAAGCTGTAGATGCTGACGCCCGCTATCGAGGTGATGAATGTTGCTAGCAGTGTTGCACCAGCGACGGCAGGGATACGCAGGCCTAGGAATCCCACGAGAACGGGCGCCATCAGCGCGCCCCCACCGATTCCATACGTGCCGCCGATGACCCCGACGACTAATGCCAGTGCAGCAACAGTCGAGACGGTCTTCTCCGTAAACCGCGGCGAAACGACATGCCGACGTCCTGCCCTCTGGGGCAGCAACATGCGTACGGCAAGCAAAGACAACACGCCGCCGACGAAGAGCCGAAAGCTGTGGGGGTCGAAGAGCCAATGCGTTCGAACCCACCATCCGATGAACAGGCCTGGTAGTGTTCCAGCTGCAATCAGGAGACCCAGTCGGACGTCGAGTCGGCCATCACGTGCAAAACGCCAGATGCCACCAGGTGTGGAGACCAGATTGAAAACCAGGTTGGTTGCTGACACCGAGAGCGAAGTGATGCCAAGCACACTAATTTGAAAAGGCACGAGCAGAAATGCTCCGGAAATGCCTACCATTGAGGTCAGGAAGGAAACGACGAAGGCTGCACCAAACGGGATGACGGGCGATACGGCGATACCAGACGTATGAAAGTACATCAGGCCATTCTGACTCAGCCTTTTATATGCAATTGGCATATGCAAATTCGGCTTGACCCCTTCATCAATTCGCGAGTTCAGAAGCGTCAGGGCGACTTTGCTGAATGCGTACGCCGTTGGTGCGTGCAGTTGGAATGGCAAAGAGACTGTGTCCAGTCTGATGAAGCGATTGACGATGTGCGATAGCTATTTTTCCGTTATGCAGATCAGTCAAAGCGCTTCAAATACCGAGAAAAGACCCAACCTTGAACGCTGGATGTGTGGTCAGGGCTGGTCCACGAAACGAGTGTGAAGTCCTTGTCTTTCTGTAGAACATGCACTGTCTGACCAAAGTGAAGCTGGCCTATGACTGGGGACCGGGCCGATGCACTTGAGCGAACCATCAGGGAGTTCGTGGCAACGTAGCGGTAGTCGCTCAAGAGCCTCAGGTCTCCGACGGTGTCCGAAGCAGCTTGCTTGACAGCTTTGTGGGCTTCTTGGCGAGGCTTTTCTTCCAGCAACCTCTTGACGTAGAAGTCGCCGATAGGCGCCAAGAACGCATTGAGCAGCAGAAACACCATGGGCACAACAATGAGCCACAGCACCTTCTGCAGCTTGGGCTCGCTTGTCTGGGCAATGGCTGCCAAGATTTGTTCAAGAGCGGCTTCCGGGGTCGGTTGTTCGGCCGCCTCGTGTGCGATGGTCCGCATCGCCACGGATGCCTGCGCCTTGAGCTTGGCGTCTAACTCTTGCCAAACGGCGCTGAAATCTGTGCTCTTGAGGCTGGCGTGCAAGCCTGACTTGGCGATGGAATCGACGAGTGCCTTTTCGGTCAGTCTTTGAAACGGCGTTTGATATCCCAGCAGGCTCTTTCGGATGTCTTCGAACGGGTCTTGCCAAGCCTTGGCCATGTCCATGGCCGCCCTCAATGCGGAGCCCTTGGACATGTCGTCAACCATGCGCATCAACTCAACTGAAACGCTGCTCGACGCGGCGTCAATTTGCCGTTGAAGATCGCCAAACAACGCCGCGTTTCCTGTGAAGGGGGCGGCCGAGGCAAGGATGTCCGCGTATTGTTTGCCCAGCATCTGCTGCTGACTCAGCTGCGCTACGCGGATTGCAGCAGCATGCGCGCTGAGCCCCTCGTGCTGACGCATGATGCGTTGGAGGTCCGCCGCCGGCCCAAGCGCGTCCAGATGCTTGCGCCAGCCTGCTGTGACGTCGGAAGCCTTCACCAAGGACTGCACCAATGTGTCGGGTAAGTGACGTCGCCAATCCACGCCACCAAGTTTGTCGATGTCAGCCAAGTTTTTTGTCTCGTTCATGGACACGCATTTTGACTGATGAAGCTGCTCGTGTGTTTGCCCTAGTCAAGGAGCGGCCTCTGAGGTGGGCACTACATGTAGCGCTTGAGTGCGCGAGAATAACTAGATATAGTGTTTGGCACTCGTTGTGCGCGAGTGCCAATGAGGGGCAAACCCTGTCCCAAACTTCAACGAATCCACAGACACGCATGGCCAAGGTTTTCTTTTCCTATTCGCATGACGATGAGGCATACCGGGACCAACTGGAGAAACACCTGGCGTTGCTCCGACATGAGGGGCTGATCGAATCCTGGCATGACCGTCGTATCCTGGCGGGCGCCGACCTCAACCAGGTCATTGACGATCAGTTGAACCAGGCGGATGTGATCTTGCTGCTGGTGAGTGCGAGTTTTTTGTCCTCGCGCTACTGCTATTCCATTGAAATGGCGCGTGCGCTGGAGCGCCAGAGCAGGGGGGAAGCGCAAGTCATTCCGGTGATCGTTCGGCCTTGCGATTGGCAGCAACCGCCCCTCAGTGGCTTGATGGCGGTACCCAAGGATGGCAAGGCCATCACCATGTGGGCCAACCACGACGAGGCTTACACCGACGTGGCGCGCAGTATCCGGGCTGTTGTGACGCAACTGGGCGGGCGTGCTCATGACGCGGGTACCGTCAGCAGGGCTCAGCCGCCTGCAGTGGCCAGCCCTGTTCGAGCAGAACAGGTGTCGCTGCCTCGATCCAGCAACCTGCGCATGCGCAAGGAGTTCACCGAGCGTGACCAGGATGAATTCCTGCATGCCGCATTTGATTACCTGGCGCGTTTTTTTGAAGGATCTCTGGCTGAATTGCAAGCCAGAACGACGGGCGTCGAAGGCGTCTTTCGTCGGATAGACGCCAATGCGTTCAGTGGCGTGATCTACCGTGACGGCAAGAAAGTTAGCCAGTGCGGTATCCGTCTTGGTGCTTTGGGGTTCCGCAGCGGTGGGATCACCTATTCGTCAGATCCTTCTGCACCGGCAGGCAGTTACAACGAGATGGTGTCTGTGGACAAGGACGATCAGGCCATGTACTTCAAACCTTTGGGCATGGCGATGCACAGGGGAAGGGATGACAAGCTTTCTCACGAGGGACTCGCTGAGTTCTTCTGGGAGCTGTTGATCAAGCAATTGCAGTAGGCCAAAGGGAACAATGACATTCGATCTGTTCACCCCGCAAGTGGAAACGGCCCGGCAGCATCAGGTTTTCAGGATGCTGCTGGACGAACAGTACGCGCCTGAGCGTGCCGTGCTCAATGCTTGGGCTAGAGGATTTGAAGACCGCGACGGGAAGTTCGTACAGGAATTTCAGATGACTTTTGAGTCAGGTCTTTGGGAGTTGTATCTCAATGCCGCTTTGAGGGGCTGGGGGCTGTCCCCCGATATGTCCTTTGCCTCTCCCGATTTTGTGGTTGGTGAACCGATGCCGTTGTGCGTCGAGGCGGCCATTGCCGCGCCAGCTAAAGGCGGGAAGGCCCCCATCGGATATTCGATCGCAGACATTCCAGACGATTTCACTGAGTTCAACAGAGAGGCGGCTTTGCGGATTTGTAATAGCTTCAATGCCAAAGTCAGGCGCTATCGCAATTACTACTCGACCTTGCCCCATGTCGCTGACAAGCCTTTTGTCATCGGCATTGGCGCTTTTGATCGCCCGCTTGCGCACTTCGCGGCCAGTCGTCCAATCTTTGCTGCACTCTATGGTCTGTACCACGATGAAAGTGCAACGCCGAGAGGAGCGCGTCGTGTTGTCAGCTACAACGTCAGTTCTGCTGCGAAGTCGGAAACCGTTGACATCCCGCTCGGCTTGTTCTGCGACGACCAATATGCTGAAGTCTCCGCTGTCGTGTACAGCTCCCTGGCTACCTGGGGGAAAGTGCGTGCGTTGGCGGACAACCCGTTGGCAAAGACGGTCTACACCACCTATCACCCCAATGGCGATGACATCAAGCCCAGGATCAAGGCCACGTTGAAGGCTGCCTACGAGGAGCACTTGCTCGACGGCGCCTACGTGCTGCACAACCCATTTGCACGTCGCCCGATTGCCAAGGGCATGCTTTCTCACGCGCGGGTTGCAGAGGTACATGTGGCGACCGACGGCGAGCTGCTCATTGATGCCCCTGAGGACTTTCTGTTGGTGCGCACGCTCATGTCGGTCAGGGAGCGCGCCTGAAGGGCGGTAGGTTCATGCATTTGTCTCGTCTTTCCTGGGCTCAATGGCCTGCTGAGCAACTTTCTTCAATCGCCAACACATGATTGCGTTCGACCCCAACACCTGGCTGATGTACGAAGGCTTGTCCAACCACGGACATGGCGTCTCACCAGCCCCGATGGTTTCTGTTGCCACCTTCGTTCAGGCTGAGGCCGACTGGCGCAAAGTGCCCTGCAGCGGTGCTCTTCGCAGCGCCATGTGCGTCTTCAGGGAAGATTACTTCGACCCTGTCAGTCGCATCAGGCGGGGCCGGTTCTACGAGGTGGCGGGGCGGCAACAGCCTGATCAGTGGTGGGTCCACAAGCACCCGGTCTTGCCCGAGGATGTCGGTCACCAAGCCCATGAAGGGCGATTCACCAAGTCGCTCATTTCGTTCAGCCCAATGGGCAATGTGAGTCAGCGATTGGTGACCACGCCACGCACGCTGGTCGTTCTAGGTGCGGGGGCGGCAGTCACAGTCTGGAACATCGTCTCAGTCGAGCGGTCGGGCAACGACGAGGATGTGGTGACAATGCGTGCCCGCTCGAACCTCGGTTTTCTGCCCGATCTGGTCTTGGATGCCATTCCGTCAGCAGCGAGAGAGCGTGTGAGCGCCGCCGTCATCAAGGTGGTAGACGGCGCGCATCGATCTAGTGGCATCACTGTGGTGGACCTCTGCCGAGATGCGATGGGCGTGATCTTGTCCGCGCACCTTCATCTGGATGCCGGGGAGGATGCGAAGGTCATTGAAAAGGACCTTGGCGCGTTGATTGCGAAGCTGCCACCGGAATCAAAGCTGTTTCGTGCAGCAGCAGATGTCGTCTGCAAGCTCCACCCCAGGGGCAAGTCCAATGAGCAGCAGCGTCTGGGCACCCGCGACGTCACGGACGCCGATGGTGCCTTCGCTATCGAGGCCCTTGGGTTTGTGCTTCGTGATCTGGGTTGGGCGCGTTGAGCCCTTGGCAAGGGTTGCCCCAAAAAGGAGCAGCCCGAGGTTTCTGCTATGGGCAGGCGGACAATTGCCCTCCAATGCGGTAAGTTATCCCCAGTTTCTGTGGATAAATTTGCCCGCCAGGGTGAATGACACCTGTCCTGCACCGTGGGCACAATCAACACCTACGTGTGTGTAGGCGCCGAACATGAGCGGTATTGAAATCTACGTTCGCCATCGATCCGATGGCGCGATGCTCAACTTTCACCTGTCTTCCCGTGATCGCCAGGCGCTGGTCCATGCCCTGACAAAGGGGACCATGGAAGATGCCTCCATCCCCATCCATCTTGAGCTGTCCTTGTTGCCACAGTGGCTGACAGATCCAGAATGCCTGCACGCTCGGATCCCGATCAGCGCCATCAACTTCAGCGTCAGCGATTGACGCGGACTGTGGACAAGGCATATGCATCTGACACCTGAGGAAGAGCGGTACAAGCAAAAGATCAGGACTGAGATCAATGGACTTGTCGGCGCGTATCTGACCCTGACCGAGCCTGATTACAAACGTCTGATGGACAAGGTGGAGGCGGAGACGCTGGCTCAGATCGTCCAGGCGCGTCAGGCAGGACGGTCCCCTTTCCAGATGGAGCAAGACCGGGTCGATGCTGCCAACCGCTTGATCGCGCAGGAACGGGATATCGAGCTCAATGGGTATCACATGAGTGCCCCCGATTTCAACCGCTTTTTGCCAACCCTCAGTGAAGTGAGCTTCATGCCGGATTTGGCAGGTCTTACCTTGGGCTGTATGCCTATTGTGGACGCACTGTTCATGGCGTCATCACCTGACTATCGGGTCGCCAACGAAGGATTGGACGCGCTCATGGGGGTTTGCGACAACTTAGCTGTCGGCGGCTTCGTTCGGGCCCTCAGGCGCAACTATGAGGTGTTGCGGCGATCCAGGATGTTGAAGAACCATGACGTGCATGCCGTCGGCTCACGCCATGCTTGCCCAACGTGTTCAAAGCTGGATGGCAGTTACATGCCCATAGAAGGCATGCTGCACCTCTACGAACTCAACATGGTGCCGTTTCCCCATGAACTGCCGTCGGATGACCAGGCGGCATGGTGCCCGGGACCGACATTGTTGTTTGCTGCGAATGATGTGTTTGGATTGCGCAGCTGACGCAACTGGTGTCAACACGAAAGGTACAACGTGGGAAGAAAGAAAACGCTGACCTGCAGACGATGGGGCTGTGAGGAGGCTCCGTTCCTGGGAGGCTTGTGTGAAGCGCATCATGAGGAGGACCGGCTGAAGCAACTCGCTCGTCGCTCAGCCATTGATGCCCTCAGCACATCGTGCATAGCTGGGAAACTCCCAGAGAAGCCTGGTCTGAAGGACGAGCTGCTCAGGGTGATTCGTTGGTGGGACAAAGCCTGCTTGGCGGTGAATTCCGGGCGCCAAGACAACGTTCTTCTAGACGAAACCCAGTACGCGCCTGAGTGGTGCATCGCCATTGCCGATGCGATCATTCAGGAGGAAATGAATTTTCGCCAAGGGCTGGATGACGATGCGACGGTGTCCTTCCTCAAGAAAGACACATGGACACGCTTTGAACATCTAGAGGCGGGCTTCATGAGCAATGGCGTCAAACGACCGGGGCGTTGATGGGGTTTGTCGGGCAGGCATGTCTTCGGCCAATTGGTCAAAGTGGTTGAGTCCACCCCATTGCGAGGCATCCCCGATCACATACAGGCGATGCTTGGCCCGCGTGATGGCCACGTTCAGCAGGTTGGGCTTGCCCGAGGCCCAGGCACGCGCTCCTGACCCGGCCTGACCAGGGGCCGTGCCCAGCACCAGGAACACGATTTCTGCTTCCTTGCCCTGGAAGGTGTGCACGGTTCCGCATTCGATCTGGCCCAACCCTGCATCCTTGATCCGCTTGATGCAGGCGTTCTTGACCTTGCGAAACGGCGAGATCACGAACACCTTGGCGGCCTTGTCCTTGCCTCCGGCCTTCCTGGCAGGTGTGAACGCCGGTTGCTGTTGAAGTTGGCGCAGGCAGTTCACCAGGACATGGAGTTCGTCTTCGACGACCGGATGGCTGGCGCGGGTGGCGCGAACGTCCAGCCAGGCGCTGTCACCAAGCACGCAGGTGAACTTCGTTTTCTCAGGCTGGCCTTGATCGTCCACACGGCCATGCACCATCTGTTCGGCGTAGGCGATGCGGTTGGCCACGTTGAACATGGGATCGTCGCAGCGACGGTGCGTGCGCAAGGGCATGCCTGTCCAAATGGGCTGAGCCTTCTCCGAATCTACGACGGTGCCCGTGACTTGGGATGCGACCCAGGAGCCATGCCGGGTGACACGGTCGGCCAGGGTCTGAACCGATTCGTCATTGGGTGACCACAAGGGGTCCACGGCGTGGCGGCGGCGGAACTCTTCGACCAGCATCAGGGGCACGGTGAACACGGGTTCGATCTGCAAGGGATCGCCCACGAGCACTGCCCGCTGACTGCGCCAGATGGCACCTGCTGCAGATTGCGGGGTGGCTTGTCCTGCCTCATCGATCAGCAGCCAGCCCAGGCTGTCCTGACCCATGCCAGCGAACAGGCGGTCGAAGGAGGCGAGGGTGGTCGAGACCACCGGCACGATGAAGAAGAAGGCGTCCCACAACAGGGGGCGCTGCTCCAAGGACAGCTTGTCTTTCAGCGAACCGGTGAGCATGCCGTTGACGGCGCGCAGGTTGCCGATGAACTTGCCTGCGTTGGCCAGCACTGTCAGTCGGTGCAGCTCCATGGCTTGCAGGAAGATGCGAGCCCGCAGTGCGTCCAGCGCGGGGCTGACCGCCACCGACGCGCGATGGCGCTGATCGGCGGGCAGTTGCCAGAAACTGGCGTTGGGGAAGTGCCGCGCCCCGGCGTCGTGTCCGGCTTTCAGCGCACGTTGGTGGCCTTGCAGTTCGCGCTCGGAACCCTGTAGTGTCAAGACCTGGGTGCGGTGCGCCTCGCGCTGTTGCTCAAGCCGTGCCTCGGCCATGGCGCCATCCTGCGCCAGTTGGGCCAGCGCTTCGGTGGATTGTGCGAAGGCCAGCGTGGGCTCGACCAGCGTGGCGCGCAGCGTCTTCATGCGTTCGGTGTCCTGCCCAAACAAAGCGCACAGCTTGTCCCACAGCTTGGGCAGGCATTGTGAACGCGCCTGGTCGAGCGTGGCCCGGCGGGAATCGACCAAGGCATGCTGGATGGCCTTGTTGTCCTGAAGCTGTTTGAGGTGGCGGCTGGCTTGGTCGATGGCTTCGGCCAGGGCCTGCACGGCATCACGCTGGGCATTGACCCGCAGTTGGCAGGCATCGATCCGCTGAGCCGCTTTTTCAGCTTGAAGCAAGACGCCACGGCGGGCATCGAAGTCATCCAGCAGCGCCAGGAAGGACTTCTTGGCCGCATGCCATTCGCCCTGATAGCGCGTGTAGTCGTTGCTGGCCGCTTCCAGCAGTTGTTTGATCGACGGTGGCAACGGATCGGCGGGCGCAGGCGTGCTAGCTTGAGCGGCCGCACCTGGGGCATCGTCTACTTGTGCATTGCCGGGCGATGACGTCTCGGTGTTGGGTGCCTGACGCGCTTCGTCCCGAAAAAATCCCCGGGCGAAAGATCGGCGGTTCCCGGCGTTGCCCAATGCGGCAGCCACCAGGCCCCAGCAGTCGATGGGTTGCTTGTCGTCGTCCACCACCTTCTGGGCCGCGAACACCTCTCGGATCACCTCGTCAAAGTAGGTGGCCGAGGCAAAGTCGCTGTGCACCTTCTCGCGTGCAGGCAGCTCTTGCGTGATGTTCTTGACCGCGTTGTTGTTGGTGCTGGTCACAACGATGGACGAGCCGCCCACCACCTTGGCCTTGAGGGGGAAGAAATTCCTGCCCGCCACGCTCACGCTGTCTTCGAACAGCTCGATGGGGCGGCTGAGCGCGGCGATCTTGCGTGCGCGCTCTGTGACCACCTCGGCGATCACGTCGCACAGCAAGGTGGTCTTGCCCGTGCCCGGTGGGCCGTTGATGCCCAGCGTGCCGCCATCGCGTCCCAAGGTGCTGAGCACCTGGGCCACCGCGGCCTGCTGAGCCAGCACCAGCGGGGCCTCTGGTGAGGCTGGCCAACGAGCGCTGGGCAAGCGGGCCACGCTCACCAGTTCACCCATGGCCGCGTGGTCGTTCAGGATGTCGATGCGTTGTTCGGGTGCTATGGGCGCGCCCAGAAAAGTGCTCAGGGCTTTGCCAAAAGGCTTGTTCTTGCCCCCCTGAGTGATCAGGCGGTTGAGGTCATCCAGGTAGAAGGAGTTCAGGTAGTCGATGGCGGCGTTGAGGCTGTCGTCGAGGAAACGGCGCTTGACCCGTGACACCCGAACCACCACACGCCAGTCCAGACCAGCCGCATCGGCCCCTGGGCCCAGCAGCTTGCACACGGCGCGCAACTCTTCGTCCAGATCGCCCCAGGTCAAGGGGTTTGGCGCTGGTGGGGTGTCCGGCTGGCCAGTGGTCGGTGTTTGCTGCGCGTCGGTGGCGACGGGCCGAAGGTGGTGGCGTCGTTGACCGAACTCATCGGTGGCACGTGCCAGTCGGGCGTTGACGTTCTCCAGCGGCTCGGAATGCCACAGCGCATCGACCCCGTGTGCAAAGCTGGCAGGCAGGTAGCTGTCGAGCTTGGGGTGGCCATCTTCGTTGGCGACGAAGGCAGCAAGCCAGCCGTTTCCGGTTGCGCGCTGGCGTTCGCGCTCGCTGAGGTCTTCCTCGGGGAACACCGATTGCAGCATCAACCGGGAGAGGTCCTCCGTGTCGGCCACGCCCACATAGACGACATGGACGTAGCCATGCTCTTGTGTTGGCTGAAAGTGAGGGTGTTGCCAAGGCAGGACATCGCCGCGCCTGAGCGTGACGATCTTGACCTGGTCGCTGCTGTCCTTGGCCGATGGTGCGGTGGGGATGTTGAAGACTTCCAGGTCACGCCAGAAGCGCAGGACAGAAAGCGGAGCGGTAGCCGATGCGTTCAACGAAAGACCTCGTCGGTGAATATCGGCGCGTACTTACAGCGTGTCCTGACCGATCAAGGGTGGGTGATCTGCGCGCGTGGCAACCAGACCGAAACAGTGGAAATGGTACAGCGCTTCAAGGAAGGGTTGCGGCCACAAAGTTCCTTGTGGATCGATGGGTGGAGTGGATTGAGGGCCTGTGGACGGCCATGTCCACGACCTTGATTTCAGAGGGGCGGATGAGATTCTGGATGCATGGACGCGCACAAGGCATGTCCCTCAACCGTGCAGGAGCCCCTCATGAAATTCACCAAGGCAGAGATCGATGCCGTGATCGCGGCATCCCCCCGCACCACAGCCCCCTTGAACAAGCTGGTGCTGTCGGCAGACCATCAGGTGCGCCCAGGCGGCAGCACCAGCAAGATGAGCATCGCCGAGTTGGCCGCGTCCATCCTGGACTGCGGCGTGTTGCAGAACCTGATCGTCATCAAGGGCCCGCGTGGCCTGTTTGAAGTGTGCGCCGGTGGCCGTCGCCTGGAGTCGCTGAACTTGCTGATGAGCAACGGCGATATCCCCGACAACTACCCTGTGCCCATCCTCATCGTGCCTGCTGACAAGGCGCTGATGGCCAGCCTGTCCGAGAACATCTTTCACGTGCCCATGCATGCCGCCGACGAGTACCTTGCTTTCTCTCGCCTGTTGGGCGAGGGCAAGTCCGTCGAGACGGTGGCAGCGGCCTTTGGCGTCACACCCTTGGTGGTCAAGCGCCGCATGAAGCTGGCAAGCGTGTCGCCCAAGCTGATGGACGAGTTCCGGGCGGATGACATCAGCCTGGAATGCCTGATGGTGCTGGCGTCGGTCGATGACCACGAAAAGCAGGAACAGGCCTGGGCTGGCTTGCCCCAATGGAACCGCCGCCCCGACTACTTGCGTCAGTTGCTGACGCAGGGCGACATCGAGTCCGACCGTGACCCGGTGGCGAAGTACGTGACGCTCAAGGCATACGAAAAGGCCGGTGGGGCCACACGCCGCGACCTGTTCAGCGACGATGACAAGAAGGCTTACCTGCTGGACGCGCCATTGCTGGAGCGGCTGGCCGTGGACAAGCTCAGCAAGAAGGCCAAGCAGGTGCGTGCCGAGGGCTGGAAGTGGGTGGACGTTCGAGTGCGCTATGACCGTGACGAGTACAACGGCCACGTCGAGTTGCGCAAAGTGCGACGCGAACCCACCGAGCACGAGGCCACTGCGCTGGCGGAACTGGAGGCCGCGATGCAGGCCGTTCAACAGCGTCTGGATGCGCTGGAAGACATGGACGACGATGACGCCGATCAGGATGATGGCGCGGTGTACCAGGAGCTTGAAAGCGAGCAAGCAGCCTTGCAATTGCGGCTCAAGGCCATCGACGATGAACTGAGCGTGTGGCCCGCCGACCTGATGACGCAGGCCGGGTGCGTGGTCCACGTGGGGCACAACGGCGCGGCCACGGTGAAATGTGGCCTGATCCGTCCGGAGGACCGCAGTGCCGTGGCCCATGTCCTGACCCAGGGCACAGGGCAGACAGGCGAGTGCGGTGGGCAAGGGGATATGCTGTCTGGCCCATCGGCCAAGGTTCGCCCGGTTCACTCTGACAAGCTGATGCGCCGCCTGACGGCACACCGGGTCGCCGCCGTGCAGGCCGAATTGATTGCGCGCCCGGACGTGGCCTTGGTGGCACTCACGGCCCAGTTGGCGCAGAAGCTGTTCCTGAGCCGCGACTACCGCTACCACCAGCAGCCACAGGTGCTGGATGTCTCGGTCACGGACAGCCAGTCTGCGCTGCAATCTGCTGCCGATGACATCGAGGCCAGCCCGGCATGGCTGCGCATGGAGGCCGAGCGCAGCGCCTGGGCGCAGAAGCTGCCCCAAGATCTGGATGCCGTGTTCCCGTGGTTGCTGGCGCAAGACCAAGCCACAGTGCTCCAACTGCTAACCGTGGCGGTGGCGTGCTCAGTCACAGGCATTCAGGGCGTGGAGTCACCGACCCAACGCACCGACGTGCTGGCACAGGCCTTGGGCCTGGACATGCGCCGCTGGTGGACAGCCAACGGCCCTTCCTACCTGAACCATGTGTCCAAGAGCCGCGTGGTGGAGGTGGTCACCGAGGCGAGGGACATCAACGTGGCAGCGCCGCTGGCCGGTATGAAGAAGGATGCCGCCGTGGTAGCCGCTGAGTTGGCCTTGGCGGGCTCCGGCTGGTTGCCGCGATGCCTGAGGGGCCAAGCTGCCTCGGTTGCGGCGACAGGCGAAGTCGGGACGGCCAGTCTGGACGATTCCCATTCTGAGGCCGATGAACTCGCGGAGTCAGCGGCCTGAGGCTCACAGAGCTTTTCCCCCAAACCCGGCGCAGACAAGGGCTCTGCGCCGTTGGCGTTTGTCAAGACGACCCCTCTGGCGGCGCTTCGGTCTTGCCATCCACATCCAGTGATCCTGGATGGCGCTGCACCCGCACCGCACCAAGGTAGGCCCCCGAAGCACGTATGCGCGCATGCCCGGCCAAACGGGACACGGATTGTCTGGCCTGACGGTCCAGCTCCGGTGGCACCATCTGCCCGCCGCGCACCGGGGGCGCGGTCCCGGCCAGGGCCTCATAGTGAGAGATCAGCACCTCATGGCGCAGGCCATGTGCGGTCACCCCCCGTTCTCGCACGGTGATGCCGAACTTGGTCAACACGTAGTCAAAGTGCCTGAGGTTCTTGCGAAGGTCATGGGCAGGGTTGCCCATGTGGGCATCCTGGCTGCTGACCACGCCCTGCGCGAATGCCACGGCGGCAAGTCGCTCAGGGCTGTCCAGTGGAATGTGACGCACCCGGCCTCCCTTGCCTTTGATCCTGGCGTATCGATCTGCCGACTTGTCCACGGGCGGAAGGCCCGTGGACTCGAAGGGCACGATGCTCTCAAATGGCCGAAACAGCACCGATTCCTTGCGCCGCAGTCCCATGGCGCGGATCAGCCGCAACGAGGCCCCCACAAAGCGGTCGTGCTCACAGACCTGGGCAATCACAGTGTCGATGTCCACCCCTTGTGCCGACCACCCCTTGTCCCGGCTGGCGTACTCATGGCGCTGGTATTCGTCAACGCTCAAGCCGTAGTGGTCTGGTGATCGCACGAAGCCATGCTTGCCCATCCACATGGCCAGCCCACGCAGAAAGCTCAGGTAGGTCTGGATCGTCGCCGGGGCCAGGTGCTCTTGCTGCCAGACCTGCACCATGGCCCGGATGTGCTTTTGCCCCAGGTTGCGCGGGTCAGGCACCGTCTTGAACCCGGCCTTGGTCTTCAAGTCCCGAAAGAATCGGCGCAGGAATTGGGCGCGCTCCTGCCGTGTTTTGTGTGAGACGGTTTTGGCCATCGAGGTGTGCAGGGTGTTAAACAGTTCGATCAACACCTCCAGCACCTTGAGCGGTGGCGTCTTGCCCGTGGGGTAGTGGGCCAGGATGTCCTGGGGCGACTTGCCCGCCCAGCTTTGACGGCGTGCGGGTTGGTGCTGGCTTGAGCGCCCCGGGCTGGATGCTTCCTGAACCCGGCGCCGTGGTGATCTGAGCGTTGTGGATCGAGGGGGGGATGAGTCAGACATGATGTGTGCCCATGGTCAAGGGCCCGCCGCCCGAACAGCGGGTTGGTCGTGAGTGAAGGTGGAATCCCATGGAGATCGCCAATGGTGCGGATTCCGTCGCCCCATCGGTTCGTGGTCAAGCATTCAGCGCCGCACGCAACCACGACGGGTGCGGCGCCTACCCAAAGGTTTGTCGGTCGGTGTGCCTGCAGTGATGCATCGACACCGGCCAACTCGGTCTTTCTTAAAAACGAAACGGGTGATCCGTCCCAGTTGTGCATTTCTGCAGCCATGGGGTTGGTGATGCCGGTTTTGATCGTCAGAGCGGTGGATGTCGGATCAGGCAACACCAAATACGTCGTTGGCACGGAGGGCACCGAGATCCGCTGCGCCAGCTTTCCTTCCATTGCCTACCCGAGCGCCAGCGAGACTCAGGCCTGGTCGGCATCCGAGCGGCGCAAAACCGTGTCCATCCCCATTGGACACTTGTTCTACGAGGTCGGGCCCGATGTCCACCTGGTGGCCGATTCCGTGCGTGCAACCCAATTGCACGACGAGTACACCGACACGCCCGAGTACATGGCCTTGCTCCGAGGCGCCTTGCATCTGATGAAGCAAAGTCGCATCGACCTCCTGGTGGTGGGCCTGCCCGTGGCCTTGTTGCACCTCAAGAAGGCGGCGCTGGAGAAAGCGATGACGGGAACGCATGAAGTTGGGGGTGGCAAGACGGTGACTGTCGTCAAGGCACTCGCTGTGGCGCAGCCTCAAGGGGCGTTGGCTCATTACGCATCGGTGCACAAGAAGATGGCCACCATCGGCAATGAGCAGAGCTTGATCATCGACCCAGGCTCACGAACCTTCGACTGGTTGGTGGCCAGGGGCATGAGGCAGGTGCAAAAGCAAAGCCATTCGTTCAACCGTGGCATGTCGGATGTGCTGCGCCTGATCGCGGCCGAAATCAGCAAGGACATCGGCAGCCCCTATCGCGACCTCGACGCCATCGATCTGGCCTTGCGAACGGGCAAGCAGCCTGTGATTTTTCAGAAGTCCTACGACATCACCAGGTTCATGCCCATGGCTGAGGCGGTGGCGCAGCAGGCTGTGTCGGCGATGAAGCAGTACATTGAATCGCCACATAGCTTGCAGAACATCATCCTGGTTGGCGGCGGTGCCTTCCTGTTCAAGAAGGCGGTGAAGGCTGCGTTCCCGAATCACAAGATCCATGAGGTCAAGGAACCCATGTTTGCCAATGTGCGGGGCTTTCAACTGGCAGGGCAGAACTATGCGCGAACGGTGATGGCCGCGCCACGGGCTGATCAAGGTGCGACGCCGTCGGGGAGCAAGCCATGAATGCCAACGCCAAGGTCAGTGGGGAACCGATACGGCTGGTGTTTGAATTGGCGCGTGCCGATCACCCCAGGCTGTACGACGATCTGATCCAGTTCCCCAAGGGCACCAAGAGGATCAATCGACTGAGGGTGCTTGCATACGATGGCTTGCTCATTCAGAGCGGGCACATCGTTTCCATCGTGGCGTCTCGCTCAGGCGGTGATCAGCAAGGGGAGGAGGTAGGTCGCGGGGAACAGATCACCAACGATTTGTTCGGGCCGTCCATCGCGGACTGATCAGAAAGCTGTCGAAGAGGTTTCTCCGATGGGTGGCACGCAGCGCGTCAGGCGTTCTTCCTGAGGTGGTCGGCGTAGCTTGAAAATGAAGGTCTGCCTTTGCTGGTGTTCAGCTTGGCCAGACTTGTCTTGCTGATCCGCTGCTGAAGGTAGCCACATACCTCGTCGAACCTATCAACGGATATGGACGCTTAGCAAGCGATCAATAGACGGATCTAGTCGTGTTGCCGCTGATCTGATCGCTTTATGCCGATCAAAAATGTTTTACGAGGGGAAGGGGTTGCCCATCGTTGATTGCTGCTGGACCGCTTCGGCATTGGCCTTGAGGATCGCGATGGCTTGCCGCACAGCAGGGGATCGGCAAGTCAAGGGGTCCATTTTTTCCATGAAGTAGCTGGGATGCTCCAACATGAGTTCATACACTCGGTGAGCAAGACCGCTGTCCTGGACCGAAGCAATCATGGCCTTGCAGGTGTCCATGGCAGCGAAGCGATTCTGCCGATCGGCGGCGATGATTGCGGCTTTCAGCGCGTCTGCCTTGTCTGACTCAAAGACATGCTGAGAGTGAAACAAGATGGACATGTTGTCGGCGACTGTTTCGGCAAAGCTCCAACCGTACTCTGCGTGCTGCGACATTTCAAGATAGCCCTGAATGAAGCTTGCCAACCGTCCAGGGGGTAACGGCGCTTCGGCAATCGCATAGAACAAGTCGGAGGGCATGTCTATGCATACCCGGTGGCGTTCGCTGGGTGAGAGCATGGCCAACTCGTCAATGAACTGCCCCAGTTCAAGTAAGTCAGTTTGGTTCGTGGACTGCCATCGATCGATGATTGCCTGCTGTGTTCCCAACACTCCGCCGGAGCCATTGGCTCGCCCAAGGATTACGCTAAAGGCCAGAGTTAGACTTTGGCGCAAGGCGGAAAGCGATGGGTAGCGGCGTGCTTTGTCCGGGGCGCAGGCGCGCTCAATGACCACAAAAAGCGGGGGCGGAAGGAGCCCCGGCGTCAAGTCTGGTGTGTCTAAGCCGCTGAGCAGTACAAAAAACGTCTTGCCTAACATGTAGATGTCATCTGAGGCATCTGCATGGCGGAATCCTCCCGCGAAGAACTCCGGTGGCATGTATCCGGGTGTGCCGCCATATACGGATGTGCGGGTGAACGCAGTAGCCGAGTTCGGTTGTACGCACAAGCCCAGATCGGACACCACCAAGGTGCCGTTCCCTACGAGGAAATTCTGGGGCTTGATGTCTCGATGGTAGACGTTCTTGCTGTGTAGTTGCTCGATGCAGTCGATCATCCTATTTAGGTATTGCTCCGCCACCGCCAGGTCTTGTCGAAGGTGCGCAGCCTGATTCATCAGATCACCATGTTCGAAGAACGGCATGACAAAGTAGGGCGGCGAGTGTTCTAGGTTCGCATCCAGGACTGGGGCAACGTAGGGGCTTCCGTTGAAGCTCTGCATAACCCGGACTTCACGTCGAAATCGATTCTTCGTGTCGTCGTCGGTGTGGTTGCAATATTTGAGAACGAGCCGCGTGTCAGGCAAGGCGAGTGGACTGACGAACAGGACCGTGCCCATGCCTCCAGCAGAACTACACAGCCCCGTAACCTTGTATTTGCCGTCTACAACAGAACCTGCACTTGACATGTCATCGCCTCCCTCAGCACGTATGGCCCGGGAACCCCTCCCGTCAGCCCCTTAGCTTAGGCGCATCTCGTCGTTTGCAAGTGGCCGATGAGGTGCCCATGTGGCTTTCCAATAAAACTCGATAGCCTGCAGTGCAGGCTAGCCCCGAGCAAAGGGAGGTCGAGTTCATGTATCGATGGGCACCGCCTGCAAAAGGTGTCCCTGACTATGCCTTGGTAGCCCGGGTTTGTATTCAGTCAAACGAATCATTTGACAAAGTCTAGAAAAAAAACATAAACTTTGACAAATGGAGGGCATCCAATGAGTGACGGACCGCACAGAAGCCTTGGCCTTAGGAAGCCATGGCGACAGTTGGCTAAGCTTTGCGACAACGCTGCATACGCACAAGCGGAGGTCACTCATGCAGCCACCAGCGCACTCGTAAGCGACTTCAATGAGGTGTCTGGTGCCTTGCTTAAGGCCATCAAGCGTGTCTTCGATTGCGAGGGCAATTCTCTGGGCTCTCCAGAAATTGCGATGTACCAGTTGAACCTCGCTCGTTCTCTCGCTGCTGGGTCGGTCTTTGGGCAAAACGCTGTCAAGTGCAGCCAGATGCTAGTCAGCGAGGGCAAGTTAGAGCCCGAGAGCTTCAACATTGCAATTGGCGTGGCCGCGAAGATGCGCGGTCAAGCCAACTTGAGGGCCTTTCACGAGCACTACCTCGAAAAGACGAGCGAGTTCAGGGCTAACAAGGTAGTTCGTCGCTTTCAAGAGGCTATCGACTCGTTGTCGATTGGTTCGCTGGGTAACATCCTTGTCGAAGCACGTACCACCAGGATCCGGCCAACGACCAGAAGCACCGGACTGGACGAAGGGGTGCGACTGTGACCATCTATGAGCCCAAAGAGATGACCGTCGATGTCTTCGAAGAAGATAGTGCTTGCAAGCGAGGCGCCGTTCCTTGTCGAATTGGCAGGGACATCAGGTTCGAAACGGAGGCGCTAGAGTCTTTCTCGACCCATCGATGGGATCCAGTCATCTATGACGCTTTTCTGGTCGCTGCCGCCGTGGAGTTCTGCGACCGCACCCTGGTGCGCAGTTCCATGAACTGGGGCCGTAAGTTCATTCTCCATGTGCCTGTGCACGATGTTCACAAGTGGACGGACAAGGCCGCTCACGGGGCGCTGACGGAGGCATTGAACCTGCTGACTGGCGACGACTGGCAAATCGTATTTCGTACGCGGAAGGTCCCGGTGCCTCCTCCAGCGCAGGAGACGATGAAGTTTCCGATGAACGCGGAGGCCGTCATGGCGTACAGCGACGGCATGGATTCGCAAGCAGTGGCGGCGCTCGAAGGCAAGAAGCTCAACGGGCGGGTAGTGCGTGTGCGCATCGGCACCAGCGAGCGCGACATCTCAAGGCAAGAACGAAAAGAGATGCCCTTTCATGCGGTTCCCTACAAAGTGAAAATCGCGAAGAAGGATGGTGAGAGCAGCGCGCGCAGTAGAGGATTCAAGTTCAGCCTGATTTCTGCAATGGCTGGGTACCTGATTGACGTGCCTGTGGCCATCATTCCTGAGAGCGGGCAAGGCGCGCTTGCTCCTGTCCTGCTGCCCGTGGGACATGGCTACGAAGACTATCGAAATCATCCGGCCTTCACTGCCAGGATGGAGCGCTTCGTGTATGCCTTGCTGGGCTACCGTTTCAAGTACAAGTTCCCGCGCCTGTGGATGACCAAAGGCGAGACCTTGAGGGAGTTCGTCGAAAACTGCGAAGGCGGCTCCAAGTGGAACAAGACCCGTTCTTGTTGGCAAACCTCGCGCCAAATTGGATTTAATGGAACAAGGCGGCAATGCGGGATCTGCGCTGCATGCATACTGCGGCGCCTGAGCGTCCATGCGGCAGGTCTGAAAGAGGCAACGGATGTCTACGTATGGGAGTCCTTAAGCACCAAGACCTGGGAAGCGGGGGCGTCCAAGGACTTTGACCTTTTTACCAACGCCTTGCGCCAGTACTCAGTTGCCGGGGTTCTCCACTTCGAGCACTTAGCAGGGCTTCAAAGTAGGTCTGACTACCAACTGACCAGACGACTAAGCAATTTTGAACTGGCTGAGTCCCTCGGGGAGAGCCCCGTCAGCGTGTCGCAAAAGCTTGACCGGCTCCTGCGGCAACACGCCAAGGAATGGTCAGCCTTCACGAAGGACCTTGGACCGAGGTCTTTCGTGAGGCAGTGGATACGTAGTAGTGCATCATGACTAAAGAGAACTATGAACTGAGCCAATTTGAGCTCGGCGAGCGACTTAGAAGCGCGCGGGAGACCGCTAACCTGACGCAAGACGTGGCTGCGAAGGCTGCCGGACTTTCAAGAACCACGTTGGTGGCCATCGAGAAGGGGCACCGCGCTGCCAAGCTCATGGAGCTGCAGGACCTGTGCAGGTCCTACGGCGTGTCCGTCAATTCAATCCTGCGTCGTGAGTCTGTCCATGTGGACCTCGTACCTCGGTTTCGCACACTCGCTGAAACTGGCGAACCATGTATAGATACGGCAGCAAGGTTGCTCAACGACTTGGTCAAGGCGGAGGTCGAGCTTGAGAACATTCTTGGTGTTCAAAAGACCTACAACTATCCCGCCGAAAAGAGCATCCTGGCCGGAGATGTGCGCCAACAGGCCGAACAGGATGCACTCAACCTGCGTAACTGGCTCGGGTTGGGGGATGGACCTATCCGTGACCTATACGTCATCTTGGAGTTGCAATTAGGCATCAGGGTGTACACGCGCAAGCTTGACGGCAAGGTGTCTGGGTTGTTCGCCTATGACGATGCTGTGGGTGCCTGCATGCTCATCAACTCGACCCACCGCCGAGATAGGCGCAATCAGACAGGGAGCCATGAGTTGGGGCACTTTATTGCCACTCGCCGCAGACCTGAGATTTATCAGGACGAGATGTACGACAATTCGCGAGAGGAGCGATATGCCAATGCGTTTGCGCGGGCATTTATGACTCCAACGAGAACGGTCATGGAGAAGTTCAAGGAGGTGACGATTGGGTCGTCGCACCTGACGCGTCGGCACATCATCTTGCTGGCCAATTTCTTCAGCGTGTCGCGCCAGGCCATGGTCATGAGGCTGGAAGAACTTGGACTAACGAAAAAGGGAACGTGGGATTGGTTCCAAGACAACGGCGGGATCACCGACGAGCAAGTCCGCCAAGTGCTAGGGGAGGATGGCAATGAGTTCCCAGCTGTCCAACCACAGCAATCGTCGCGGTTGTACCTCTTGGCCATCGAGGCTTGGAAGAGGGATCTGCTCAGTGAGGGGCAGATGTCGGACTTGCTCAAGCTAAGCCGTGAGATGGTGCGAGAACTACTCGATGAGGCTCAAGAGGATGAGGTAGATGACCTTTTCAAGCTGCCTAACTGAGCAATCGCCCACTCTCGTTCTCGACTCCAGCATCATCATCAACTTGCTGGCCACCGGCCATGCAGAAGCGATTTTGCAGGCATTACCGGGCCTCACCTGTGTCACCGAAACCGTGATCGGCGAAATCAAAGGGGGTGCAGAGAATGGTCACGGGGAGTCGGCGAAGCTCGTTGAGCTCATCGACAGCGGGAAACTGGATGTCGTGGAGTTGGACAATGAAGCGCTCGAAAGCTTCATCTCTATTGTGTCGGGCTCAACGTCCGACTCGCTTGGGGACGGAGAGGCCGCCACTCTGGCGTTCGCTCACCGCAATGGACTGGTCGCGGCAATCGACGAAAAAAAGGCCAGGCGAGTGGCTGGTGAGAGTTTCGGTTCTCTGACAATTGCAACGACGGTCGACATCCTCGCGTATGCGCCTGTAGGGCTGGTGCTGGGCAAAGAGCGGCTGTCTAAAACAGTTCTTGATGCGCTACGCCTAGCGCGGATGCAGGTATGGGAACCACACTTTGATTGGGTCGTCGCGCAAATAGGTCCTGCAAACGTCCCCTTATGCCCAAGCCTGAGGCGGCTTGCAAAGCGAGTCCGTGTGACCACCGCCCAATGAACTGCGTCTACTTTGCCAGATGCGCACGCCGAGCAGTGGGTGGCCGAGGATCATCTGGGCATGTTGACTCTTTCTGTAGACTGGCGCGGCTCAAGGCGGCACCCCAACCGCTAGGTTCTCATGCCCGACGTGCTGGAAGCTGCAACCCGAGGGGTGTTCCTGTCCCCCACAGTTTTCAGGCTCGCCGTGTACACTAGAAACCGCGTTATGGCTGTCGTTTGACCGGCAACCATCGTTGCAATCACCACCTTCCAGCGTCGGTAAAAATGACGGTAGAAAGAAATCTTGGAACTTCAAAAACCTAGTGTTCATGCGGCTCTCAAGGTGCCGGAAATGATCGAGTGGGAATAAATCAAGCTCGGTTTGATCAAGACTGAGTCGCAAATGCCCTGCTGTGTCTTTGACGGAGCAGGGCATTTGCTTTGAACGGACACCACCTTGAATGGATTTCCATTGAGCTCGCCAAACGCTGCCGCATCGGACGTGGGCAAAGGCCTGTTGGCGGCCTTTGCTGTGGTGTTCTTCTGGTCGGGTTTCAACATCGTGTCGCGCTTTGGTGCGACCGCCGCGTTCACACCGTTTGACATTGCTGCCATCCGCTTTGCGGTGTCAGGTGCCATCGCGCTGCCCATGTTCCTGCGCCATGTGCCTCGGCAAGACTGGCTCAAACATGCGGTTCTCGCCTTGTTTGGTGGGGTGGGCTACTGCACGCTCGCTTACACAGGTTTTGCCTATGCCCCGGTCTCGCACGCTGGGGTGTTCGTGAACGGCGGGATCGGTTTCTGGACCATCGTCATCATGGCGTTCATGACCGGGTTTCGAATTCCGCGGCAGACCGTGGTGGCTCTGTTGCTGTCGACCAGTGGGCTGCTGTTGATCGGTTACGAGAGCCTCTCTGTCAAGCGGGGTGGAAACGAGTGGATTGGCGATCTGTTGTTCCTGGCCGCTGCGCTGACCTGGGCGATTTTCGGCCTGCTCGTGAGGCGATGGCAGATTCGTCCGCAACTGAGTGTGCTCGGTATCGCCTTGTTTTCGGCCGTGGTCTATCTGCCGGTCTATGTTTGGTGCTTGCCGAGCCAAATGAGCAGCGCCACATGGGGCGCCATCACCTTGCAAGCGGTGTATCAAGGCGTCGTGATCGCGTTTCTGGGGGCAGGCCTGTACAGCTACGCGGTTCAGAAAATCGGTGCGAGCGAGGCATCCTTGATGCTGGCCCTGGTGCCCGCGGTATCGGCCGTGGGCGGGCTGATGATTCTGGGCGAGCAACTGGGAACCATTGCGGTGGTCGGCATCGTGGTGGTCTCCATTGGTGCGGTGCTCGGCGCGTTGCCGCCTGGCAAACTGAGTTTGAAGTCTTGGTTCAGGGCTCGGTGAGCGCAGGTGTCGGGTTGGGCGCCTTGTGAATTTGCGCCACCCAGCGGAAGTTCAGCTAACCCTGACGTTGCGATAGCAGCAAGGTGTCGCCCACACTCACAGTGCGATAGAAGTCGCCGGAGACGTCGATGCGCTGGGGTTGTTCCAGTCGACGGTGAGAATGCGGTACGTGGTCGAGCGGCGGGGTCACCGCCTCCACGGCAAACAGCGCGTCTTCAGTTCTTTTCAGATGTCGGGAAAACTTACATCAGGCAAAAAACACTGGCTTTCAAAGCCTGGGCCTGTACGTTTTGCGTAGCCTAAGTCATTGAAAACATTGCTATTTAGCATGATGAGCGCGATGTGGCATGTTTTATGCTTTGTGGCGGTGGCAAGCTTCGTTTCAGATGAAACGAATGAAAAATTAGTCGCTTCGCCAAATTACCGACCTCTCAGGGACTCAAGTGATGTACACGTTGAAAAGAATGACCAAAGTGCTGACGCTCGCATTTGCTATGGTGGCAGGCGTCGCTCACGCAGGCGCGATCCATAACGCTGCTCTGTTCGCGACAAACACTCTTCCAGCGAACGATGATGGGTCTACTGGCCCGGTTAATATTGGCTTCACTGCCAATATCAACGCAATCAATTACACCCAGACATTCGTCAACAACAACGGCAACATCACATTCAATAATCCGCTGTCGACCTACACTCCATCTGCGATCACTAACGGTGCATTCGGGCCAATTATCGCTCCATTTTTTGCCGACGTTGACACCCGTGGTGCGGGGTCCAGTCCAGTGACGTATGGAAGCGGAACATTGGGTGGATATAATGTGTTCGGGGTCAACTATATCAATGTCGGCGTATATTCTGGGCAATCTATTTTCAATAGTTTCCAGATGATTCTGACGGATCGCTCTGATATCAGTGTGGGTGATTTTGATATTCAATTCAATTACGACAAAATTGTGTGGGAGGCTGGCACTGCAAGCAATGCGCCAGCCGGTGGTTTGGGCGGTGTCTCCGCGCTGGTTGGATACTGGACGAGCCCTACATCCAACAATACCCTGCAAGGTTCATTGATCAATGGTGCGCTGGTTGATGGCGGCCCCAATGCACTGATCAACGGGTCACTCAACTCAACGGTCTTGGGTCAATACAATTTTCAAGTGCGCAACGGCGTGGTGGTCGACCCCAACCCCATTCCCGAGCCGGCGTCTCTTGCCTTGGTAGGCATTGGCATCATGGCATTGGTGGCGACTCGGCGTCGTAAGACGGCCTGAATAGTGCGGTAAGAAAAAAACGGCGACCTTTTGGTCGCCGTTTTTGTTTTAATTTCAGTGCGGATTTCATCGCCTTTTTGAGATCAAAGTGTAGATCAAGGTGCCTAAAAAGTGGGGCCGGGTGATGTGGCAAAAAAATAATTCACCAGATGGCGTGATGAGGGTTTTCCTGTTCGCTCAGCTTGTGGCGCAGTTCTGTTGGATCCACTTGCCATAAGAATTTAACGCCTGCACCACCGGAAGGGCAAATATAGCTGGCAACTCATAGGGGTGTCGTTCAAGGATGGCGGCCTCAACTGCAGGGTAGAGGTCGGCGGTGGTTTTCAACGTCAGTCGGTACTCGGGGTCGTGTTGTAACGCGCCTTCCCAGTTATAAAAGCTCTCGATGGTCTCCAGTTGCGCACAAGCCACCAGGTGACGCTCCACCAACATCCGCGCCATCTCGCGGGCAGACTCGGCATCGGGCAGGGTGGTGAAAACGGCCAGCAGGGTCATGGTGTGGGGTGCAGGTGAACGGCCAACCACAAGGCGCCGTCGGACACCTGCAAAACCGTGTGAGGTGTGTGTGATGGCAGGAACAGATGATCGCCGGACGTGAGCGCCACGTTGCACCCATTGACGTCCAGCGTGGCATTTCCTTGCAGCAGCACCACCCATTCGTCCTGGGCCTGCACATAGCGTTCGTGTGCGATGCGCGATGAGCTGACGATGCGCTCAATGGTCAGGCCCTTGTTGCGCAAGAGCACATCAAAACGCTCACCTTCCAGCGGCGGGGTGAGGTCTGCAAACAGGTTGTCCATGGGGGGGCGGGTTGCGCGTCGGGCGTGCGAACCCGACAGGCGGCAGATACAAGTGGTTCAGGTGGAGTAACGGGCGTTATCAACCACGACGTCGTGGCCCAGAATCTCGGCGCCCAGATGTCCCTCAGGTGGGCGGCCGAAGAAGGGCGCGCCGGGTTCTTCGAACAGATAGACGTCCGCTTGCAAGGCACCGCAATGGGCGCAATGGTTGGTCAGTCGTAACTCGCCATCGGCGTCAGGCTCATCCACCCGCAGGTTGGGCGCCAGGAAGTGCAGCGTCTGGGTCAAGTCTTCTGGCGGGTTGGCGATGCCGTGTACGTAGGTGCGGCATTGCCCTGACTCGCCCAAATCCACCACATCACTGGCCACCAATGCATGGACCTGGGTCAGGCCCTGACATTTCCAGCAGGTGGCGGTGGACGTGCGCAAATGAAGGGGGGCCACCAGGCGCATGCCTTGGCTTGCGTTCGATGCGGGGGCGGCGCCTTGGCCGATGTTCTTCTGACTGTAGGAATGAGGCATGCCAACGTCCTTGAAAGAGGTGAGAACACACGTACCCATGCAGCGTAGCGCAGAAGTGGGCCGAGGCATACCCAGGTCTCCTCAGGCTTTCACCCAGTTGGCGTGATCGCTGGTGCGGGCAGCGTGCCACAGGGCGGGTCAGTGGCCGATCACGCGCTCCATGGCCTGGTCACGCAGGCGTGCCTTGCCGTCGTCGGGCAGGAGCACTTCCCGGGCATGTGGCAAGGGCCCGGTTGGCGGCGCAGGCATGGTCAACGTCGATGGGCCCGGTACAACTGTGACAGCGCCACCGGTGACGGCAAACTCACGGCTGCCGGTCGGGCAGGCACCATCGGTGTAGATCACCGTCTCGCCCTGGCGGCACTTGCGCACGCCTGCGAGCCCCTTGGGCGGCGCAGGTTGCCGCGACGCGCTGGAGCCCGACGCAGGGGCATCGTTGTCGAATGCGATGGTGGGTCGAGCCTGAGCGCGGTGGGGCGAGATCCAATTCTGCACCATCGCGGTGTCCTTGTATTTCCAGCCCACGCTCAGCACCATGAGTGCCGCCATTCCCTTGGCAATTGTTGTTATTTTCATCATCGAATTGGATCATGTCTGGATGACATTTTCACCGTTTGTGGCGAGGACGTTTCTGTGGCGGGTAGGGTGCTTTGGGTGGCATGCCCAAGGCACTTCTCGCCAGGGCGTCGGCCTCGGCATTGCGGTGGCGTGGCACCCAGCGCACGACGCCATGCTCGAAACGGGCCAACATGTTGCGGGCCTCGTCAAACAAGGGAGCCAGCCTGGCAATGGGCCGAACGTCCGGTCGCATCAATTGCTCCACCAGCACGCTGTTGTCGCTGAAAACCTCCACTAGGCAGTCTTGCGCAGGCAAGGAGCGCAAGGCGGCCATCACTGCGCGCAGTTCTGCCTCGTTGTTGCAGCCGATGGTGTGCGTAGCCTGAGACAGGGTTTGCCGGGTGCCATCGGGGGCGACCACCACGGCACCCAGGCCCATGCGGCCTGGGTTGGGCATGGCACTGCCGTCACAGTGGATCACCCAGGCAGTTCCGGGGGGGAAGTGAGCAGAAGGGGGGCGCATGGGGTTGGAGTCAGGGATGATGCGGGGGCACAATGCAGGTGCGAGCCGCGCACGCAGCGCCTGGCCCCTTCATTGTCCTTGATGGAAAGCACGCATGAGAGTTTTCAGTCTCTTGTCCCTTGTGGTGGTTCTGCTCATTGTGGCGGTGGTGGCCAAAAAGCAGTTGGGGGTCACGCATGCCACAGCGCCAGCCGCCTCTGCCGTGAATGGCGAGGCCTCCGTCCCCACGGTAAACAGCCCACAACAGGCGCGGCAGTTGACGCAGCAGGTTCAGCGTGACGTCAACAACGTGATGCAAAACCGCAGCGGGCAACTTGATCAGGACCTGGACAACAAGCAGCCGTGAACGGCCGATCTCTGACGTGCAGCTTCGTGGCCAACACGCGCGTCCCGCATCGATAATGGCCCGCCTTGAAGTCCGAATCTGAGCTTGCCATGATCCTGCCCGCAGACGAAGTTGCCATGCGCATCGCCCTTGACCAGGCACACAACGCCTGGTTGGCGGGGGAGGTGCCCGTGGGCGCGGTCATCATGCGCCACGGCCAAGTCGTCGCCACCGGCTACAACCGTCCCATCACCACGCACGACCCTACCGCGCACGCCGAAATCGTTGCCCTGCGCCACGCAGCTCAGTTGCTCGAAAACTACCGCTTGCCCGAATGTGAGCTGTTCGTGACGCTGGAGCCGTGTGCCATGTGCGCGATGGCCTTGATGCACGCACGCTTCAAACGCGTGGTGTTCGCGGCGACCGACCCCAAGACCGGCGTGGCCGGTTCGGTGCTCGATCTGTTTGCACAGAAGCAGCTTAACCACCACACGCAGATCGTCGGCGGGGTGATGGCGGAAGCCAGCAGCCAGTTGCTCAAACAGTTTTTCGCCGAACGTCGCGCGCAGATCAAGGCCGACCGGGATGCGCGCCGTGCCGCATCAGCGCGTCAGGCCATGCATGGCCTGGATGTGATCGAGCCGGAGTGGGGTGAGTCGCCCGCCGTGGAGATGTTGCCGGTGCCGCAGGTGATCGATTCACCCGTCAACGAGTAGCCTCACCGGCGGTGTGAAGGCGAAAAAAAGGAGTCCCTCGGGACTCCTTTTGCGTCTGGCTTACATGCCAGCGTAGTTCGGGCCGCCACCGCCTTCAGGCGTGACCCAGACGATGTTCTGAGTCGGGTCCTTGATGTCGCAGGTCTTGCAGTGCACGCAGTTCTGGGCGTTGATCACCAGGCGGTCGCTGTTGTCATCGTTCTTCACGAATTCATACACGCCAGCCGGGCAATAACGCGCCTCGGGGCCAGCGAACTTGGCCAGGTTCACGTTCACGGGCACCGACGCATCCTTGAGCGTCAAGTGAGCAGGCTGGTGCTCTTCGTGGTTCGTGTTGGAGATGAACACCGAGCTCAGGCGATCGAAGGTGATCTTGCCATCGGGCTTCGGGTACTCGATCTTGGGCATCGAGGCAGCTGGTTGCAGATAGGTGTGATCGGCAGCGGTGCGGTGGATGGTCCATGGAGCCACCTTGATGCCCAGCTTGGGCAGCAGCCACTGCTCGACACCGGTCATGATCATGCCGACGTACATGCCCTTCTTGAACCACTGCTTGAAGTTCTTGGACGTGTCCAGCTCTTCCTTCAGCCAGCTCTTTTCGAACGAAGCAGGGTAGGCGCTCAGCTCGTCGTGCTGACGCTCGGCGTTCAGGGCGTCGAAGATGGCGTCGGCGCACAGCATGCCGGTCTTCATGGCGGCGTGCGAGCCCTTGATGCGGGCAGCGTTCAGGTAGCCGGCGTCACAACCGACCAGGGCGCCGCCCGGGAACACGGTCTTGGGCAGCGACAGGATGCCACCGGCCGTGATGGCGCGGGCGCCGTAGCTCAGGCGCTTGGCGCCTTCCAGGATGGGCTTGATGCTGGGGTGGGTCTTCCAGCGCTGCATTTCCTCGAAGGGGCTCAGCCAGGGGTTCTTGTAGTCCAGGCCGGTCACGAAGCCGAGGGTGACCTTGTTGCCTTCCAGGTGGTACAGGAAGCCGCCGCCATAGGTCTGGGTGTCCATGGGCCAGCCGGCGGTGTGCACCACCAGGCCAGGCTGGGCCTTGGCCGGGTCGATTTCCCACAGTTCCTTGATGCCGATGGCGTAGCTTTGCGGGTCCTTGCCTTCGTCCAGCTTGAACTTGGCGATCAGCTGCTTGCCCAGGTGGCCACGTGCGCCTTCGGCGAAGATGGTGTACTTGCCCAGCAGTTCCATGCCCAGCTGGAAGTTGTCGGTCGGCTCGCCGGTCTTGTCGACGCCCATGTTGCCGGTGGCAATACCCTTGACCGAGCCGTCGTCGTTGTACAGGACTTCAGCGGCCGCGAAGCCGGGGAAGATTTCCACGCCCAGGCTCTCGGCCTGTTGGGCCAGCCAGCGGGTGACAGCGCCCAGGCTGATCACGTAGTTGCCGTGGTTGTGGAAATTGTTGGGGATCAGGGCCTGAGGCGTGGCGATGGCGCCGCCTTCGGTCAGCACCAGCACCTGGTCAGCCGTGACGGGCTGGTTCAGCGGTGCGCCCAATTCTTTCCAGTTGGGGAACAGCTCGCTCATGGCGATCGGGTCCATCACGGCGCCCGACAGGATGTGTGCGCCAGGCTCGGAGCCCTTTTCCAGCACCACAACGTTGACTTCCTTGCCGGCCTTTTCGGCGAGTTGCTTCAGACGGATGGCGGTGGACAGACCTGCAGGGCCGGCGCCGACGATCACGACGTCATATTCCATAGACTCGCGGGGGCCAAACTGCTCAAGGATTTCCTGGGGCGTCATCGTGATTCCTTCTGTTTTGACAAACAGCGTTCTGTTGTTATCGATCAAAAGCGCGATTCTATTCTGCAGAAGTGCAAAAATTCCTTGCCAGTTTGGCAAGGCAGTTTTGCCTTGTTGCAGTGCGTATAGGGGTAAACCCCCGCATTGTGTGATTCCGCATTGGGGGCGGCAGAGCAGCAAGGATGGCGTGCTAAGGTTTCAGCACCCATCATCAAGGATCATGCTTCCATGAGTTACACACTGGATCTGTCGGGCCGCGTGGCCCTGATCACCGGCGCCTCCAGTGGCCTGGGCACGCAGTTTGCGCGCACCCTGGCGCAAGCGGGTGCCGCCGTCGTGCTGGGGGGGCGCCGCATCGAGCGGCTCAAGGACTTGCGCTCGGAGATCGAGGCAGCCGGAGGCGATGCGCATGTGGTCTCGCTGGACGTGACCAGCGTGGACAGCATCAAGTCGGCCGTGGCGCATGCCGAGACCGAGGTCGGCCCCATCGACATTCTCATCAACAACTCCGGGGTGAGCACAACGGAGCGCCTTGTGGATGTGTCGGAAGACAGTTTCGATCATGTCTTTGGCACCAACACCCGCGGGGCATTTTTCACGGCCCAGGAAGTGGCCAAGCGCATGCTGGCCCGTGCCAAGGGCGCGGCGCCCGGGGTCTTCGCCGGTGGGCGCATCATCAACATCGCCTCGGCCGCCGGATTGCGAACCCTGCCTCAGATCGGGGTGTATTGCATGAGCAAGGCTGCGGTCATTCACATGACCAAGGTGATGGCGGCCGAGTGGGGCCGATTCGGCATCACCACCAATGCCGTCTGCCCGGGGTACATCGACACGGAGATCAACCATCACCACTGGGAAACTGAGGGCGGGCAGAAGCTGATCAAGATGCTGCCGCGTCAGCGGGTGGGACACCCGAAGGATCTGGATGCCTTGCTGGTGATGTTGTGTTCGGCGCAGAGTGACTTCATCAATGGCGCGATCATCTCCGCCGACGACGGCATGGCGGCGTCCTGAGCTTGAATCTGCGTTGCGCGCCCGTATCTGCGCAGCGTACCCAGCAGGTTTGCTGAACCCCACCGATTCGACATCTGAACCGACACCATGCGATTGGACATTCCCGAACACAAGATCCTGGTCCACGAAACGTCTTTGCCCATTTTGTGGGGAGACATGGACAGCCTGGGTCACGTCAATAACACGGTCTACTTCAAGTACATGGAGCAGGCCCGGGTGACCTGGATCGAGGCCATGACCGGCAGCCTCACCGACGCTAAAGAGGGCCCGGTGATTGCCAATGCCTTCTTCAACTTTTACCAGCCGCTGGTCTTCCCCGGTGACCTGGTCATCAAGTTGTACGTGGCCTCGCCGGGGCGCACGAGCATCGACACCTTCGTGACCATTGAGCGACGGGACGAGCCGGGACAGCACTATGCGGCCGGCGGCGCCACACTCGTCTGGGTGAGTAGCGAGGATGGCCGACCGGTGCCCTTGCCCGAACCTATCCGGGCTTTGCAGGGCAAACCTCCTGCTTTGCCTGGCGGGGACAAACCCCCCGCCTTGCCCAATCATTGAGCCGACGTGCCAGCACCCATGCCCGGGGGGCTGGCAGCGTCATTTTTGAGCCGGGTGGCTGGTGTTCCATGACATCCCGGTGTACGCTTTCATTGCTGCAGTGCAGCATCAACAACCCCGTTGTCAAGGAGTGAGTGGATGAACAAGGTCTATCCCGACGCCGCCAGTGCGCTGGCGGGGATCGTCAAAGACGGGCAGTTGCTCGCGGTGGGGGGCTTCGGCCTGTGTGGGATTCCGGAAGCGCTGATCGATGCTTTGCAGGCGTCCGGCGTCAAGGACCTGACCGTCATCTCCAACAACGCGGGCGTGGACGGCTTCGGTTTGGGCAAGCTGCTCAACACCCGCCAGATCAAGAAGATGATCTCCAGCTACGTGGGTGAAAACAAGGAGTTCGAGCGCCAGTACCTGGCCGGCGAACTCGAGCTGGAATTCACGCCCCAAGGCACACTGGCCGAGAAGCTGCGCGCCGGGGGCGCCGGCATCCCCGCCTTCTTCACCAAGACGGGTGTGGGCACCCTGGTGGCCGAAGGCAAGGAAACGCGCGAGTTCGATGGCGAGGTCTATGTGATGGAGCGCGCCCTGGTGCCCGAGGTGGCCTTGGTCAAGGCCTGGAAGGCCGACAAGTCGGGCAACCTGATCTTCCGCCGCACCGCACGCAATTTCAATCCGGCTGCGGCGATGGCAGGCAAGGTCACGATTGTGGAAGTGGAAGAAATTGTCGAGACGGGCAGTTTCGATCCGGATGCCGTGCACCTGCCGGGCATCTACGTGCACCGCATCGTGCTCAACACCACCCCCGAGAAGCGCATCGAAAAGCGCACCCTTCGTGAAACTGCTGGAGCCTGACCATGCCCTGGACCCATGACGAAATGGCGGCGCGTGCCGCACAGGAACTGCAAGACGGCTTCTACGTGAACCTGGGCATCGGCCTGCCGACCTTGGTGGCCAACCACGTGGCCTCCGACATCGACGTGTGGCTGCAATCGGAAAACGGCATGCTGGGCATCGGCCCCTTTCCGACCGAGGCCGAGGTGGACGCTGACCTGATCAACGCCGGCAAGCAGACCGTGACCGTGCTGCCGGGCTCGTCGATCTTCGGCTCGCACGAGAGCTTCGCGATGATCCGCGGCGGCAAGATCAACCTGTCCATCCTGGGCGCCATGCAGGTGTCCGAGAAGGGCGACCTGGCCAACTGGATGATCCCGGGCAAGATGGTCAAGGGCATGGGCGGCGCGATGGACCTGGTGGCCGGCGTCAAGCGCGTGGTGGTGTTGATGGAGCACAGCGCCAAGAACGGCGAGCACAAGCTGCTGCAACAATGCACGCTGCCGCTGACCGGTGTGGGTGTGGTCGATCGCATCATCACCGAACTGTGCGTGCTGGACGTCACGCCCGAAGGCTTCAAGTGTGTGGAATTGGCGCCGGGTGTGACCCCGGAAGAGATCCGCACCAAGACGGGTGCACACGTGCACCTGGCGCATCTCGAAGCCTGATGAGACGCTGACCGCACGGCGCCTGTGAGCGCGCCGATCACACCGAGGCTGCCTGCGGGCAGCCTTTTTCATGTGCGCCCAGCATGGGCGCACTCCTGCAGGCGTCTGACACAATCGCGGCCATGAACTGGATTACCCTTGCGCTCTTGCTGCTCAATCTGGCCTTGCTGTTGTGGTTGGCCTTGAGGCCTGCCCGATCTGACGACGCCGCGCTCTCGAAACTGGGGGCCGATCTGGGGGCGGAATGGCGCCAGCGCTCGGAGCAAGTGAGCCGTGAGTTGCGTGAGGAAATGTCACGCAGTGCCGCCGGGACCCGGCAGGAACTGGCGTCGTCCTTGGCCTTGTTCCAGCAGACCTCGCTGGCCCAGCATGGCGACACCACGCGCACGCAGAGCGAACAGCTCGACAGCTTCCGTGTCCAGCTGGCGGGCTTTCAGCAGTCCCTAGTGGACAGCCAGCGCGACAGCATGCAGCAGCAGTCGCAGCAAGGCTTGGCCTTGCGTGAAGCTCAGGCCCTGAGCCTGGCACGTTTCACCGAAGCCCAGGAAGCCGCTTTGCGCCGACTGGGGGAGGGCGTGGCGGAGCAACTGCGCGTGCTGTCGGACGCCAACGAGCGCCGCCTGAGCGACGTGCGCCTGACGGTCGAGACACGTTTGCAGGCCTTGCAGTCCGACAACGAGAAGAAGCTGGAGCAGATGCGCCAGACCGTGGACGAGAAGCTGCACGCCACGTTGGAAGCCCGTCTGGGCGAGAGCTTCAAACAGGTGGCCGAGCGCCTGGAGCAGGTGCACCGCGGCCTGGGCGACATGCAGCGTTTGGCCAGCGATGTGGGCTCGCTCAACCGCGTTCTCAACAACGTCAAGACCCGGGGTATCTTTGGTGAGGTGCAACTGGCGGGCTTGCTGGAACAGGTGTTCACGCCTGAACAGTACGCGGTCAACGTCGAGACTGTGCCGGGCAGCGGTGCCAGGGTCGAGTTCGCCATTCGCCTGCCAGGTCAGGGCGGGGGCGATGGGGCGCCGGTGTGGTTGCCGATCGATGCCAAGTTTCCTCGCGAAGACTACGAACGCTTGTTGGAAGCGCACGACCGGGCCGATTCACAGGGCGTGGAGGCTTCGGCCAAGGCGGTCGAGAATCGCTTGCGTCAGGAAGCGCGCTCGATCCGCGACAAGTACCTGGCCCCACCGCACACAGCCGATTTCGCCATCTTGTTCGTGCCCACCGAGGGCCTGTACGCTGAGGCTCTGAGGCGCCCTGGCCTGGTAGAGGCCATGCAGCGCGAATGCCGCGTGATGTTGGCAGGCCCGACCACCTTGCTGGCCACGCTCAACAGCTTGCAGATGGGCTTCCGTACCCTGGCGCTGGAGAAGCGCTCGTCCGAGGTCTGGCAGGTGCTGGGCGCCGTCAAGACCGAGTTTGGCAAGTTTGGCGATGTGCTGGCCAAAACCCGCAAGAAACTGGACGAAGCCAGCAACACGATCTCGTCGGTCGAGACGCGCACCCGCGTCATGGGCAGGGCGCTCAAGCAGGTCGAAGCCATGCCAGAGGCCCAGACACAGGCCTTGTTGCCCGGCGAGCCCGACCTCGGCTACGAATCACCTCAGGATTGAGGTGACTGCACGCAGGCGCTGGATGCTCAGTCTTTGGCGCCAGCAGCCAGTGCGCGATCACGCTGGCGGCTGAGCGTGTCGGCAGATGGGAGTTGGTCCTTGCGTGTGGGCCAGCCTTGCAGATGCTGCTCTACCAGTTGGCCCAAGGCGCGCATCCAGTCCAGCTGGTCGTTGAGGCAGGGAATGTAATGGAACACCTTGCCGCCGCTACCCAAGAAGGCGGCCTTGCCCTCCATGGCGATCTCTTCCAGGGTTTCGATGCAGTCTGACACGAAACCTGGGCAAACCACATCCACCCGTGCCGTGCCCGCCTTGGCGAGCGCGTGCAACGTTGGCTCCGTGTAGGGCTCCAACCACTTGGCCTTGCCGAAGCGGCTCTGGAACGTGACCACATACTGCTCTCGGCTCAGCCCGAGTCGCTCGGCCAGCAGGCGCCCGGTCTTGAGGCATTCGCAGTGGTAGGGGTCGCCCAGATCCAGCGTGCGGCGCGGCATGCCGTGAAAGCTCATGAGCAGCTTGCCTTGATCGCCCAGCGGGCCGTTCTCCTGCCAGTGGCGGCGCACACTGTGGGCCAGCGCATCCAGATAGCCGGCGTCGTCGTGGAAACGGTTGATGTGACGCAGCTCGGGCAGCAGGCGGGTTTCACGGCCCCAGGCAAACACCTCGTCCATTACGCTGGCGGTGGTGGCGCCGGAATACTGCGGGTACAAGGGCACGACCAGGATGCGAGTGGTGCCCTCGGCTTTGAGCGCGCTCAGGGCCTTGTCAATGGCCGGCTCGCCGTAACGCATGGCGTGACGCACCAGCACCTGGTGGCCCATCTCGCCCAGAAAACCCTGCAGCAGCTTCGTTTGCTTTTCGGTCCAGACGCGCAGCGGCGAGCCGTCTGGCGTCCAGATGCTGGCGTACTTCGCTGCCGATTTGCGTGGCCGTACGCGCAAGATGATGCCGTGCAGGATGGGCTTCCACAGCAGGCGCGGGATCTCGACGACGCGTGGGTCGCTCAGAAACTGAGCCTGGTAGCGACGCAGGGCAGGGGCGGTGGGGGCTTCGGGGGTGCCGAGATTGACAAGCAAGACGCCGGTGCGGGGGGCTTGCCCATGGCGAAAAGCTGGTTCTGGCTGGGTGCTCATGGCGGGGACTTCTTGTGATGGGCCAGTTGAGTCAGCTCGGTGGTGATCTGACGGATGTCGATGGGTTTGGTCCAGTACCCGGTGAAGCCCGCGGCCTTGGCGCGGGCAATGTCCTCGGGCATGGCGTCGGCCGAGCACATGTAGGCGGGCACATCTGTCAGGCCGGGCACGGCGCGCAGGGCGTTCAGCAGGGCCAGCCCGTCCATGTCCGGCAGGTGGGCGTCGAGCACCAGCACCTCCGGCGCGCTCTGGGCGACCAGGTCGAGGGCGGATTGCCCGTCTTCGGCCACTGTCAGGGCCAGTTGTTCGTAGGGGCGCAGAGCCTCCTCGAACAACATGGCATTGATGCGGTTGTCTTCGACATACAGGACCTGCAGCGGGGCCTGATCTGGCAAGTCTGGAGTGGGCTGCATGGGCTGTTGGGGTGATCTGCCTGCGGACAGGGGCTCGTCGGAGTCAGGGGATGGCTCGGACGCCAGCCCAGGCACGCCTCGGTTCAAGGTGATGCTCACGCGGGTGCCCACACCCGGGCGGCTGTGGATCTGCAGTTCACCGTCCATGGCCTCGACCAGCGACCGGGTGATGATAAGGCCAAGCCCAGACCCCTCGATGTTGGACATTTCTTTGCCCAGTCTTTCAAAGGGTTGAAACAGGCGCGAGAGCTGCGCTTCACTCATGCCCAGCCCCGTGTCTTCGATGTGCAGTGCCAGCCGCCCGGCGTTCAAGGGCTCGACCGTGAAGCGCACCAGGCCCCCGGGGGTGTTGTACTTGATGGCATTGGAGCCCAGGTTCATCACGACCTGGCTGAGGCGCTGGCGGTCGGCCTGCACGATGCAGCCGGGGGCAATGTCACGTAGCAGGGTGATGCGCTGGCGGTGGGCCAAAGGCCCCAGCATGCTGATCCCGCGCTGGACGATGTCCGACAGGCTCAGCTCCTCGCTCAGGCACTGGAGGTAGCCCGTCTCGATTTGCTGCAGGTCCAGCACATCGTTGACCAGGGCGGTCAGGTGCTCGCTGGCGTTCAGAATGTGGCGGACATAGCCGAGGTGTCTCTCGCTGTCGCTCAAAGGTGACAGTTGGTGCTGCAGCAACTGCGCGAACCCGCTGATGGCATTGAGCGGGGTGCGGATCTCGTGACTCATGCGTGAGACAAAGGCACTCTTGGCCGCATTCGCGGCTTCGGCCGCCTGTCTGCCACGCTGCGTGTGCTCGGCCTCTTTGAGAGAGGTGATGTCCCGCGCCACAAACAGGATCTGCTTCTTGCCCATCGGGAGCAGACGGGCCTCGAAATAGCGCAGGACGCCGTCGTTCGTTTGTAACTCGTACTCCAGCTGTTGCGGCAGGCCGGAGCTTCGGACACGATCGATGGCCGCCTGCTGTAGCGCCGCGATCTCATCCGGCAACTCATGGCCGATGGCGTGGTTGCGCAGCTCTTCGATGGGGCGAATCAGAAGAGGGTGGGCGTCATGCCCATCCACATAGTTGTTGGCCTCGTCGAGCACGAACCAGATGTCGGGCAGGGCATGCAAGACCGCGCTCAGGCGGGCTTCGCTCTCACGCAGTTCGGCCTGCTGAATGTGGAGTTGCTGCTGGGCGTGACGCATCTCCATCTCGGTCTGAACCTGGCGGGTGACATCGCGGTTGGAGCCACGGTAGCCCATGAACTGCCCCTGACGGTCGAAGACGGGCAAGCCGCTGAGGCTGATGATCACGCGACCACGGGGCGTGACACGTTGCCCCAGCACGTTGCTGAACGGTTCACGGCGCGCGCGGGCCGCCATGAACTGGGCCCATTGCTCCGCGTATTCATCACCCGGCAGCGGCTCGTAGAAGTCCACGCCCTTGCAGCCAATCTCGTAATCCGGGTCCAGGCCCAGGTGCTGCACCATGCTGCTGGAGACCCAAACGAGCCGGCTCTCCCTATCGGTCTCCCACAGCCAGTCCTGACCGGCCAGGCTGGCGGTGCGCACCCGGGCGTCCATGCGGCGCGCGCGCTGCCCGCTCAATTCAGCCGCCAACAGGGCGCTCACCGCGCAGGCCACATCTGCCAAGCCGGCCATTTGATTGGCGTCCCAGTGGCGTGTCTCGGTGTCCATCACACACAACACGCCCAGGGTGTACTCCTCGACGATGAGCGGGTGTCCGGCATAGGCCGCAGGCCAGGCATCGGCAGGCAGATGGGCGGGGCGTTGCAGCTCCCGGGTGTCATGCGCCTGCCAGGGGCCATCGTGCCGCAGGGTCTGCGCACTCAGAGCATGCTCGCGGCTCTGCCGTCTGGGCAGTGCCCCCACGCCGGCCAACAGTTGCACACAGTGGGCATCGATCAGGTGAATGGCGGCCAGGGGGCTGGCCGTTTGCAAGGCAGCCAAGCGAGCCAGCGCCGCGAAGGCGGGCGGGGTCTCTGAAACTTCAAGCAGGCGCGTGGCGTGCAGCAGGGCCACACGGGTGTGTTCGGGGGTGACGGGACCTGACCAACTCATGCCAGCGGGCTCAGGACAAGGCCAGGGCGTGAGAGCGAGGCGGGCACAACAGGCACGGTCAGTACTGCGGCAGGGTGTCGGAGAAGCTCAGCACGTCAAAACGGATCTGTGTGCTGCTCGGGTCGTGAGGAGGCGCACCCAGCGCGATCACGCCGCTGCCGTGCAGGGTGCAGGTGCCCCGGCGCAAGGTCATGACCTGGTCATCGTGGTCGAACTTCACGTGGGTGCCGTTGTAGCTGAGGTCACTGAGGTAAAGCTGGCCGCTGTGCGATTCGATGCGCGCATGCGAGCGCGACACGCGGGCGTCACTCACGCAGAACTGTGCCTGGGGGCTGCGCCCCAGGATCACCGGCATGCTGGCGGTAGAAAACACCCGCTCGGCACCCATCCAGACCAGGCGAATGCCGTCCGGCATGTCCGAGGGCAGGGTGTCGAACACCACGGTGGACATGGTGTCGCCAAAGCGGCTGCGCTCCATGCGCACCACCGACACCGGCTCCTTGCGCCCACGCAGGTAGAGCTTGTCGATGCTGCGGAATCGGTCGAGGTGATCGGAGGGCAGTTGGCGCAACAGCTCGGCCGTGGTGAGGGTCTCGCTTTCACCAGCCAGATCGAGAAGGCGGGCCGCCACATTGACCGCATCGCCGAAGCAATCGCCATCGACCTCGATGGTTTCCCCCCAGGCCAGGGCAACCTTCAGCTTCACCGCGCCTTCTTTCGAGGCGGCGCACCCTTCGCCCGGCACGATGTGCTCCAGGGATTCATGCAGCGAGGTGGATGATTCGATGGCGCGCTCGGCGTTGTCGTAAACCGCCATGAGGCCGTCGCCCAGGGTTTTGACCACGCGCCCACCTGCTCGCTCAATGATCTGGCCCAGCAGCGCGAGGCTGTGGGTCACGAGGCGAGCGGCTTCCTTGTTGCCCAGCTTGAGGTAGAGCGCCGTGCTGCTGCGCAGGTCGGCAAACAGGATGGCTCTTTCCGTCGTGTTACCCATGAGGTGTGGTCTCGGTCAAGGAGCTTGGCGTCAGGTGTGAAGAAAACACGTTATCAAATGTGAATTTAGCAGCTCTGTATGAAAAAACCCGGCACAAGGCCGGGTTTGTGGTGCGCTGAGCACAAGGGCTTTTGCCCAGAATCACAGATTGTCGAGATAAGTGCGCAGCTTGTCTGACCGCGAGGGGTGCTTGAGCTTGCGGATGGCCTTGGCTTCGATCTGGCGGATGCGCTCGCGGGTGACGTCAAACTGCTTGCCGACTTCTTCCAGCGTGTGGTCGGTCGACATTTCGATGCCGAAGCGCATGCGCAGCACCTTGGCTTCGCGCGGCGTCAGGCTGTCGAGGATGTCCTTGACCACATCGCGCAGACCGGCCTGCATGGCAGCCTCGATCGGGGCGGTGTTGTTGGTGTCCTCGATGAAGTCACCCAGGTGGCTGTCGTCGTCGTCGCCGATCGGGGTTTCCATGGAGATCGGCTCTTTCGCGATCTTCATGATCTTGCGGACTTTGTCTTCCGGCATTTCCATCTTCTCGGCCAGCGTCGGGGCGTCGGGCTCGAAGCCGAATTCCTGCAGGTGCTGGCGCGAGATGCGGTTCATCTTGTTGATCGTTTCGATCATGTGAACCGGGATGCGGATGGTGCGGGCCTGGTCGGCGATCGAGCGCGTGATGGCCTGACGGATCCACCAGGTGGCGTAGGTCGAGAACTTGTAGCCGCGACGGTATTCGAACTTATCCACCGCCTTCATCAGGCCGATGTTGCCTTCCTGGATCAGGTCGAGGAACTGCAGGCCACGGTTGGTGTACTTCTTCGCGATCGAGATCACCAGACGCAGGTTGGCCTCGATCATTTCCTTCTTGGCGTCGCGCGAGGCCTTTTCGCCTTCGTTCATGCGCTTGTTGATCAGTTTCAGATCTTCAATGGGCACAACGGCCTTGGCCTGCAGGTCGATCAGCTTTTGCTGCAGTTCCTGGATGGCCGGCAGGCTGCGACCCATGACGGCGCTGTAAGGCTTGTTGGCCTGCGATTCCTTGACGGCCCACTCCAGGTTCAGGATGTTGGGCGGGAAGGTCTTGATGAACTGGTCTTGCGACATGCCGCACTTGTCGACCACGATCTTGCGCAGCTCACGCTCGGAGCGACGCACGTCGTCCACCTGGCCGCGCAGCAAGCCGCACAGACGCTCGATGATCTTGACGGTGAAGCGGATGGTCATCAGTTCGTGGCTGATGGCTTCCTGGGCCTTGTTGTACGAGGCCGACTTGTAGCCGTCTTTCTCGAAGGCCTTGGCCATCTTTTCGAAGTTCGTGCGCAGGGCATCGAACTTGACCAGGGCCTGGTTCTTCATTTCTTCCAGCTTCTTGGTCAGCGCCTTGGAGCCGCCATTGCCGTCGTCATCGTCCTCTTCGTCGAATTCGTCGAAGTCCTCCTCGGCCACGTAGTCATCGGCCTCGTCGGCGGCCACGAAGCCATCCACCACTTCGGTGATGGGGGACTCGCCCGCGCGGATCTTGTCGGCCAGCGTCAGGATTTCAGCGATGGTGGTGGGCGAGGCCGAGATGGCCAGCATCATGGCCTGCAGGCCACCTTCGATGCGCTTGGCGATTTCGATTTCGCCTTCACGCGTCAGCAGTTCGACCGTGCCCATTTCGCGCATGTACATGCGCACTGGGTCGGTCGTGCGGCCGAATTCGGAATCCACCGTGGACAGGGCGGCTTCGGCGGCTTCTTCGGCTTCCTCTTCGGTGGCCGTGGACTGTGCGCTGTTGGAGATCAGCAGCGTGGCGGCATCAGGGGCCTGTTCGTACACCGCCACGCCCATGTCGTTCAACATGGAGATGATGGCTTCGAGGATTTCGGCTTCGACCAGCTTTTCAGGCAAGTGGTCGTTGATTTCCTGGTGAGTCAGGAAACCACGGGTCTTGCCCAGCTTGATCAGGGTCTTGAGATCCTGACGGCGCTTGTTGACTTCTTCTTCGGTCAGCGTGGTGTCGTCGATGCCGAACTCGCGCATCAGCGCGCGTTCCTTGGCACGCGAGACCTTCATGCGCAGCGGCTTGGCCTTGGGCTTGTCCTCGCCCGCGGGTGCTTCGGCGGCAGCGGCCTCGGCTTCGTTGGCGTCGAGTTCGACTTCGAGTTCGGCCTCGATGTCGCCGACATCATCCTCGTCAAACGAAGCGGCCTTCTTGGCGGTTTTCTTGGCTGCAGGCGCATCGGCAACGGTTGCAGCCTTGGGCTTGCGACCGCGCTTCTTGGGTTCAGCGGCGGCGGATTCAGCAGTGGCGGCTTCCACGGCCTTGGCGACACGCACGACTTTGGAGACTTTCTTCTCGGTCACGTCGGTGTCGGGTGTGGCGGTCGTCACGGCGGATTTCGCGGCTTTTTTCGCGGTCATGCGCTTCCTCGGGAGAGATTGCAGGGGCTTGTCCAACCCTCCATTATCGCGCAAGCGATGGAGAGCGTCAAAAAATGGGGGCGAGAACGAGGGGCGTCAGGCGGCGTCCGGCGGTCCTCACCCAGATATGGGGCGGTGCTGGCTGATTTCAAGCTTGAGATCTTTTGTCAAACCGAAAAGTTCTTTTTTCCGTTTCTCGGCGCTCTCAGACAGTTCCCCAGATTCGAGTAATAAATTCAATTCTTCGTTCAGTGACACCAGCTCAATGGGTTTGATCAGGTACACCAAGCTCTGCACCGTGTCTTGGTCGTCTGGCAGTTCATGGAAATGGGCGATGCGGCGCGCCAGGGCCTTGAAGTGCGAGGTCTCGCTGACGTGTTCGGGGTCTTCGGGTTCGGCCGTCATCTGGCGCGTCAGTGCCTCGCGGGGCAGGGGGCCGTGGTTCAGCACGGTGTGGTCCAGCCAGCGGAAGAACTCGCCGTAAGGGGCAGCCTGGTCACACAGCAGGTCCTGGGTGGCGCTGGGCAGTTGCTCCCAGAAATCGCTGTGCGAGATCAGGGCCCAGACGATGCGGTCCAGCGGGGTGGCAGCCTGGGGCACGGGCCGTTGCACCACGGGGCTGCCCCGGCTTTGCCAGCGCGAACTGCCGCCGCTCTTCCAGGGCTTCCAGGGTTGGCCGTCGCGACGCCGGGTGGGCTCGGGCGGGGTGTAGGCGGCTTGGCCCTGCTCCGCGTAGACATCGGCCCAGGCCTCATTGCCCCCATCGGGCTCGAAGGTGGGGATGTGCCGATCGTCCATCGGGCCGGCGGGGGCGCCTTCGTCCTGCTCGAACGGGGGCGGGCCGCCATCGACGCTGCGCGTGCGTTCAACGCTGGTGCGGGGCGCTTGGCTGGTGCCGCGAGCGGCCGGCGTTTGGTGCTCGGCGATGCGGCGCCGCACCTCATCAGGGGCGGCGCGGGCCATCTGGGCGAGGTCGTCGGCGATCAAACCCTGGAGCGCACCTTCCGGGAACTGTGCGATCAGCGGAATGGCCTGCACCAGCAGGCGGGCGCGGCCCTCGGCGCTGTCGAGGTCACAGTCGGCACTGGCGTGCTCCAGCACCTGACGAGACAGGGGGACGGCCTTCTTGATGCAGGCCTCGAACGCCTCGGGGCCGAACTCGCGGATGTAGCTGTCCGGATCGTGCTCGGCTGGCAGGAAGAGGAAGCTGATGCGGCGCGTGTCGGTGGCGTGAGGCAGCACGGCTTCCAGCGCGCGCCCGGCGGCGCGCCGTCCCGCAGCGTCACCATCGAAACTGAACACCACCTGGTCGGTGAAACGGAACAGCTTTTGCGCGTGCTCGGCCGTGCAGGCGGTGCCCAGGGTGGCCACAGCGTTGCCATAACCCCACTGTGCCAGCGCCACCACGTCCATATAGCCTTCGGTGACGATGGCGTAGCCCTTGTTGCGCAGGGCGGCACGCCCTTCGAACAGGCCATACAGCTCACGCCCCTTGACGAACACCGGGGTCTCGGGCGAGTTCAGGTATTTGGGCTCGCCTTTGTCGAGCACGCGCCCGCCAAAGCCGATGACCTGGCCCTGAGGGTTGCGGATCGGGAACATGATCCGGTCGCGGAAGCGGTCGTAGCGCTTGCCTTCGGTATCGCCGTCCTGGGGCTCGTGGCTGATGACCAGCCCAGATTCGACCAGCAGCGGGTCGTCGTATTTCGGGAAGGCACTGGCCAGGCCGCGCCAGCTGTCGGGCGCGTAACCCAGGCCAAAGCGGGCCGCAATCTGCCCGCTCAGGCCGCGCGCCTTCAGGTAATCGATGGCGCGTGGGCTCTTCTTGAGTTGCTGCTTCCAGTGTTGGGCCGCCGTGGCCATCACATCGGTCAGCGAGGTCTGCTTTTCCTTGACCTGCTTCTGGCGCTCACGTTCTTGCGGGCTGATGTCCTCGTCGGGTACCTGCATGCCCTGCATCTGGGCGAGGTCCTTGACGGCGTCCACAAAGCCCAGGCCGCTGAACTCCATCAGGAAGCCCAGCGCATTGCCATGCACCCCGCAGCCAAAGCAGTGATAGGTTTGGCGCGAAGGGCTGACGATGAAGCTGGGGCTCTTTTCGCCGTGGAAAGGGCACAGGCCCTTGTAGTTGATGCCTGCCTTCTTCAGCGTGACGTAGCGACCCACGATGTCAGCGACATCGGTGCGGGCGAGCAGGTCTTGAATGAAGGACTGGGGGATCACTGGGGTGGCAAATAGAAAGGCGGGAGGCCAGAACGCAACGGCCCCGACGCGACAGGGCGGCGGGGCCGTTGCGGTCAGCCTGCGAGCAGGCTGAGGGGAAGCTTACTTGCTGAGGGCTTCGAGGGCACGCGCCGTGATCTCGTCGACCGAACCCAGGCCGGCAATCTTGCGGCACAGGGGAGCTTCGGCGTCGCCGGTGGCGGCCCATTGGCCATAGTAGTCCACCAGCGGACGGGTCTGCTGATGGTACACGTCCAGGCGCTTGCGCACGGTTTCTTCCTGGTCGTCGTCACGCTGGATGAGGTCTTCACCGGTGACGTCGTCCTTGCCTGCCACCTTGGGCGGGTTGAACACGACGTGATAGGTGCGGCCGGAGGCCACGTGCACGCGGCGACCGCTCATGCGTTCGATGATCGAGCTGTCGGGCACGTCGATTTCGAGCACGAAGTCGATCTTCACGCCAGCGGCCTTCATGGCTTCGGCTTGAGGAATGGTGCGGGGGAAACCGTCGAACAGGAAGCCGTTGGCGCAGTCGGCTTGCTGGATGCGCTCCTTGACCAAGCCGATGATGATGTCATCGCTGACCAGGCCGCCAGCGTCCATCACCTTCTTGGCGGCGAGGCCCATCTCGGTGCCAGCCTTGACGGCGGCACGCAGCATGTCACCCGTCGAGATCTGCGGAATGCCAAATTTCTGGCACAGAAAGGCTGCTTGTGTGCCTTTGCCGGCGCCGGGCGCGCCCAACAGAATCAGTCTCATGTATGTCCTCGGTGTCCGATGATGCTGCGGCCCGAGGGGGATCGGGCTGCGTTAACAACCATGAAGGATATCACGCATACCCCCTCGCTCAGGTGGGGCATGCGCACTGTCTTGTACAAGACCTGGTGGTTCATGCACCAAAAAGGGCGCGGACGCGGGCCAGGTCTTCGGGTGTGTCGACGCCAGCGCCAGGCGCCTGGGGGGTCACGTGCACTGCGATGCGTTCACCATGCCAAAGCACGCGCAACTGCTCCAGCGACTCCAGACGCTCCAGCGGACTGACCGACAGTTGCGGGAAACGGCGCAGAAACCCGGCACGGTAGCCGTAGATGCCAATGTGGCGCAGAGGCGTGTCGGCGCCTGCCGCGGGTTGGCCCGCGACGGGGGCGTCGCGCCACCAGGGGATCGGGGCCCGCGAGAAGTACAGCGCCCGGCCTTGCACATCGGTAACGACCTTGACCACATTCGGGTTGGCGAAGTGGGCCGGGTCCTCGATGGGGTGAGCGGCCGTGCTGACCACGCAGTCCGGGCGCTGCGCCAGTTGCGCGGCGCACGCGTTGATCAAGTCGGGGTCGATCAGGGGCTCGTCGCCCTGCACGTTCACCACGGCGTCGTCACCGTCCAGACCGAGCAACTCACACGCTTCGGCCAGACGATCGCTGCCGGTCGGGTGGTCTGCGCGGGTCATCACGCACCGCACGCCGTGGGCCTCACAGGCCGCGCGGATGCGATCGTTGTCGGTGGCCACCACGACCTGGTGGGCCTGGCTCTGCGCGGCGCGCTGGGCCACGCGCACCACCATGGGCAGACCGGCGATGTCGGCCAGCGGCTTGTCTGGCAGGCGGGTGGAGGCCAGGCGGGCGGGGATCAGGACGGTGAAGCCCATGCTCAGGCCTCCGGGGTGGTGCCCGGCACGACCGGCAAGTCCTGCTCATCCAGGGGCAGGGCTTCGCTTTCCAGCATCACGGGGATGCCGTCGCGGATGGGGAAGGCCAGGCGGTCGGCGCGGCAGATCAGGTGGTCGCTTTGCGGTGGGCGGTGCAGGGGCCCTTTGCAGACGGGGCAGACCAGCAGTTCGATGAGGCGAGTGTCCATGACAGGGGCAGTCAGGTGAGGGGCGCCGCCGCAGGGCGGGCGCGTGTGGGACGGAGGGGGAGGCGGTTCAGGGCCGCATCCAGATGGGCCCAGAAGGCATCTTCAGGGCAGAAGTCTAGCCCCGCGACCCAGACCCGTGTGAGCGGGCGTTCTTGTCGCAGGCGGATCGGGCTGAGCTTGATGGCGTCCTTTTCGGTGACGATCAGGTCCATGGCGGCATCGTCCCACGGGAGCTGGCTGAAGTCGGCGTGGTCGGCCAGAGGGAGGCCTTGCACGATGTAGCCGAGTTCTTGCAGTGCTTGGAAAAAACGTTGGGGCTGCGCGATGCCAGCCAGGGCCAGCACGGTATCGCCGGACTGTGGCGGGCGGGGGGCGAGGGCGCTGTCGGCGGGGGGCGATTGCCACCATTGCGCCAGGCTGCACAGTGGGGCCATGCGGCGTTGTCCGGTGAAGCCGGGCAGCGGGGTGCTGGCGTGGGCAGCGTTGTACAGCACCAGGGGCGGAGCTTGCAGGCCAGGTGTGTCCGGGCTGTCGATGGGTTCGCGCAGGGGGCCGGCTGGCAGCAGCCAGCCATTGCCTTGGCCACGTTCGTCGAACACGATGACCTCGATGTCGCGTTGCAGCTTCAGATGCTGCAGGCCGTCGTCGCACACCAGGATGTCGAGTTTGGGGTGGGTCGCAAGCAGCGCCAGTCCACCGTGCGCCCGGTCGCGGCCAATGGCCATGGGGGCGTGGGTGCGACGCCAGATCAGCAAGGGCTCGTCGCCCGTTTCTGTGGCGCTCAGCGACGCTTCGGTGCTGGCATCGAGCAGGCGATGCGCAGGCGCGTCCTCGCTGGCTTTGTAGCCGCGGGTCAGCACACCGGGCTGCAGGCCGCGGGCTTGCAGGTGCTGCAGGATGGCAATGGTGGTGGGGGTTTTGCCTGCGCCCCCGACGATGCGGTTGCCCACCACCAGCACCGGCACCGGCAGGCGTACGGAGGGCCACCACCCCTGCCGGAAACCGAACCGACGCAGGCGCACCAGCGCTGCCATCAGCACGGAGATCGGCCACAGGGCACAGGCCAGTAGGCCACGGTGCAACCAGGCGCGGTTGAGGTGCTCGGCGAGGCGGCTCATGGGTCAACGGCACCCGCTGCGGGCACCAAACGGTCAGGGGGCGGAGGGGGCGGCGCCGTCGTGCTGGCCTTGCGTGGCAAAGGTCAGTTGCGTCAGTCCCACGCGCCGCGCGGCATCCATCACGTTGATCACGCTCTGGTGTGAGGCCTGGGCGTCCGCGTTGATGATGACCACGGTGTCTTTGGCGTTGCCGGTAACCTGAGCCAGGCTGGCCGCGAGCGTCTCGATGCCCCGGCCCGCCAGCATGCGCTGGTTGACCATGTAGCGACCATCTGCGGCCACCAGCACGATGATTTCTGCGGGACGCGACTTGCTGGCTTGCGCATTGGCCGTCGGCAGGTTGATCTTGAGTTCGGTGACCTTGGAGTAGGTCGTGGTCAGCATCAGGAAGATGAGGATGACCAACAACACGTCGATGAACGGGATCAGGTTGATCTCGGGGTCTTCGTGCGGGCGCCGCTTGCGGAAATTCATCGCCATGGCTGAAGGGACTCAGGCGCCGTTGCGTTTGCCAGGCAGACGCAGCAGGTGTTGCATCATGCGCTCGGCTGCCTCTTCCATCGCCATGGTGTAGCCATCGATGCGGGTGCGGAAGTGGCGGTGGCAGATCAGGGCGGGGATGGCCACGATCAGGCCGAAGGCCGTGTTGTACAGCGCCACGGAAATGCCATGGGCCAGCGTGGTCGGGTCGGTGCCCACGCTGCCGTTGGCGCCACCGGAGGCTCCGAAAATCTCGATCATGCCGATCAGGGTGCCCAGCAGCCCCAGCAGGGGGGCCGCGCTGGCAATCGTTCCCAGGGCGTTGAGGTAGTGTTCCATCTGGTGCACGGCCTTGCGACCGGCAGCTTCAAAGGCCAGTCGCAGCTTGTCTTCGGAGATGCGTGGGTCGGCCGCGGCCGCGCTCAGGCCCTCGGCCAGCAGTTGCCCCATCACCGAGTTGTCGGCGAGCTTGTCCAGCGTGTCGGCCGACGGCAAGCCGCCGCGGGTGACCGTGATGACTTCGTCAACGAGGCGAGGGGGGGTGACGCGACTGGGCCTGAGGCTCAGGAAGCGTTCGACGACCAGGGCGAGGCCCACGATGGAGCAAAGGACCAGCGGAATGATGGGCCAGCCGGCAGCTTGTAAGATCGACAACAACGAAAGACTCCCTGTGAACGCGTTCGTGGGCGGACTTGGTGAAGCGCTGATTATGGGCTGGAAAATCAGCCTCTCGCGTTGCGGTGACGCGCTGTTTCATCCCCTGGATTTCCCCGTGTGACCGGACAAAGTCATCCACCGTTCCTGTGGATAACTTTGTGGGTAAGCCGTGGGTCACGGCGCCAGGGCCCCGAAAATACGTGCTAAACCTTGGTTTGCTTATTTTTTAAGCAACGCAAAACATATATGAATCAACGGCTTATGACGTTACTGATGTGCTCCTTCCTTGGTAGGGGATGCCCTCTTGGGTATGCGCACGTCTGTGGATTTGTCCCCCTGTTCCAGGGTGCAGGGGGCTCGCGGTGAATCGTTGGGGCGAAACGGGAGATCGGCCGCTGGCCAGGGTGTGGGGCGTGGCGGCCCTGGTGCAGGCCATCGGCGACACGCTGGCCACCCGGTTTGCAGGGTGCGTGGTGCGGGGCGAGATCAGTGGCTTCACGCGGGCAGCCAGTGGCCACGGCTACTTCACGCTCAAGGACGAACGCGGCCAGGCTTCCTTGCGCTGTGCCATGTTTCGGCGCGCCTTGTCGCAGGTGGACTTTCAGCCCGCCGAGGGCATGCTGGTGGAGGCACGCGGCAACCTGGCGGTGTACGAGGCGCGCGGTGAGTTGCAGATGGTGGTCGAGGGCTTGCAACGGGCTGGCGCGGGCGCTTTGTACGAGCAGTTCTTGCGTCTGAAAGCAAAGCTGGAGGCCGAGGGGCTGTTTGATGCGGAGAGAAAGCGGCCGATACCGAGTTATCCGCGTCGCATCGGGGTGGTGACCTCGCTGGCTGCAGCCGCCTTGCACGACGTGTTGACGGCGTTGGCACGGCGTGTGCCGCATGTCGAGGTGCTTGTCTCGCCGGCAGCGGTGCAGGGGGCAGAAGCCCCGGCGCAACTGGTGCAGGCCCTGGCGGCCTTGTCGCTGGCGCACCGCGGCGGCACGCCGCTGGATGCGGTGATCGTGTGCCGGGGCGGTGGCTCCATGGAGGACCTGTGGTCGTTCAATGACGAGCGGGTGGTACGTGCCGTGGTGGGGTGTCCGGTGCCCGTGATCAGTGGGGTGGGCCACGAGACCGATGTCACGCTGGTGGACTTTGCGGCCGACCTGCGTGCGCCCACGCCGACGGCGGCGGCGGAGATGGTGGCGCGCGATCGCGGCGACGCGTTGGCACAACTGGACGCACTGGCGCAGCACCTGTCGCACCGGATGGGGCAACGTCTGGATGGTCAGGCGCAGCGTCTGGACCAGATGGCGTTTCGCCTGGCACGCCCCTCGCAACTGCTGGGGCAGCACGGGCAGCGCCTGCACATGGCCGAGCACCGCATGCTGGCGGCCTGTCAGCGACGCGTTCAGGGCGCAGAGCAAGCCTTGCCGGTGTTGCGGGCCCGCCTGGTGCGCGCCACGGCGAGTCAACTGGCACAAGCGCAAGCACGCCTGGAGGCGCGTGGTGACCGGCTCAATGCCTTGAGTCCGCAGCGCGTGCTGGAGCGTGGTTATGCCTGGCTGGCGGATGCGGGCGGGCATGCGATCACGGGTGTGGATCAGGTTGAAGTAGGGCAGCCGGTGTCGGCCACCCTGGCGGATGGCTTGTTGCACCTGCGCGTCACCGAGGCCGAGGGCAGTGGCCCGGATGGGGTGTCCATAAGCCCTGCACCGTGACGGGCCATGCTTCCACATGCTGGAGTCTCCTTCAGCTGTGCCTACAATCGTGATCGATTTCACCACCCATCCATCAGAGGATCAGCACCATGGCACATACGCTTCCCCCACTGCCGTACGCTCAAGACGCTCTGGCTCCGCACATCAGCGCCGAGACCTTCGAGTACCACTACGGCAAGCACCATCAGGCTTACGTCACCAACCTGAACAACCTGATCCCCGGCACCGAGTTTGAAGCTCTGTCGCTGGAAGAGATCGTCAAGAAGTCCAGCGGTGGCATCTACAACAACGCCGCCCAGGTCTGGAACCACACCTTCTTCTGGAGCTGCATGAAGCCCAATGGCGGTGGCGCACCGACCGGCAAGCTGGCTGACGCCATCAACGCCAAGTTCGGCAGCTACGACGCTTTCAAGGAAGCCTTCACCAAGTCGGCCGTGGGCAACTTCGGCTCCGGCTGGACTTTCCTGGTCAAGAAGGCCGACGGCTCGGTGGACATCGCCAACTTTGGCCCGGCCGGCACCCCGCTGACCACCGGTGACACCGCCCTGTTGACCATCGATGTGTGGGAGCATGCCTACTACATCGACTACCGCAATGCCCGCCCGAAGTTCGTGGAAACCTTCCTGAACAGCCTGGTGAACTGGGACTTCGCCGCCAAGAACTTCGGTTGATTCCCGACGTTTTTCGCATCAAAGCCGGGCTTGTCCCGGCTTTTTCATTGGGTCAATGTGCAGAGTGTTTGCCCCTTTGGACGAGGGTTGAAAAGTTTTGCCCGACGTGGCAGCACGGAATCTTCATCGGTGCTACATTGACTGCTTCTTTACGGCCCTTCCCGTCGCCCTTGCTCGATTTGGTCTCCAAGCAGTCAGCAAGGCGGGTCGCAATCCGCCAACCGGTCAAGCCGTGTCGCGGAAGGTTTTATCAACCAGCCAATGTCTCAGGAAACCTGAGAGTGAGGTGAGCGAAATGATGCAGCAGTTCAGGTCGAACTCGTACCTGTTCGGGGGTAATGCCCCCTATGTCGAAGAGTTGTACGAGGCCTATCTCGACAACCCCGGTTCCGTGCCAGATAACTGGCGCTCCTACTTCGACGCCCTCCAGAACGTCCCAGCCGGCGACGGCACCGACCAGCGCGATGTGGCCCATGCCCCCGTGGTCGAGTCGTTTGCCCAGCGTGCCAAGGCCAATGCCTTCATGGTCAAGACCAGCTCTGCTGATCTGGCCGTGGCCCGCAAGCAGGTTCACGTTCAGTCCCTGATCGCTGCCTATCGCTTCCTCGGTTCCCGCTGGGCGGATCTCGATCCGCTCAAGCGTCAGGAACGTCCGAACATTCCTGAACTCGACCCGACCTTCTACGGTTTCGTCGAGTCCGACAAGGAAATCTCGTTCAGCGCCACCAACACGTACTTCACCAAGGCCGAGCACATGACCTTGCGCGAAATGGTGCAGGCCCTGCGTGAGACCTACTGCGGCAGCATCGGCGCCGAGTTCATGCACATCACCGATCCCGGTGAGAAGCGCTGGTGGCAGGAAAAGCTCGAGAGCGTGCGCTCCAAGCCCACCTACACCGTCGAGAAGAAAAAACACATCCTCGATCGCCTGACGGCCGCCGAAGGTCTGGAGCGTTTCCTCCACACCAAGTACGTGGGCCAGAAGCGCTTCTCGCTGGAAGGTGGTGAAAGCTTCATCGCCTCCATGGACGAGCTGATCCAGCTTGCCGGTGAAAAGGGCGTGCAGGAAATCGTGATCGGCATGGCCCACCGTGGTCGCCTGAACGTGCTGGTCAACACCCTGGGCAAGCAGCCCAAGGAGCTGTTCTCCGAGTTCGATCACACCGCACCCGAAGACCTGCCAGCCGGTGACGTGAAGTACCACCAGGGCTTCAGCTCCGACGTGACCACACGTGGCGGCCCGGTTCACCTGTCGCTGGCCTTCAACCCGTCTCACCTTGAAATTGTGAATCCGGTGGTCGAGGGCTCGGTGCGCGCCCGCATGGACCGTCGTGGTGATCACCGTGCCGATCAGGTGCTGCCGATCCTGGTGCACGGTGACGCCGCTTTCGCCGGTCAAGGTGTGAACCAGGAAACCCTGGCGCTGGCCCAGACGCGTGGCTACACCACCGGCGGCACGGTTCACATCATCATCAACAACCAGATCGGTTTCACCACCTCTGACCCGCGCGACCTGCGCTCCACCCTTTATTGCACGGACATCGTCAAGGGTGTGGAGTCGCCGGTGCTGCACGTCAATGGTGACGATCCGGAAGCCGTGGTCTTTGCGACCGAGTTGGCCCTGGAATACCGCATGGCCTTCCGCAAGGACGTGGTCGTTGACATCATCTGCTTCCGCAAGCTGGGCCACAACGAGCAGGACACGCCGAGCCTGACCCAGCCGCTGATGTACAAGAAGATCGCTGCTCACCCCGGCACGCGCAAGCTGTACGCCGACAAGCTGTCAGCCCAAGGCATGGGTGCGACGCTGGGTGACGACATGGCCAAGGCCTATCGCGCCGCCATGGACGAAGGCCGCCACACCATTGACCCGGTGCTGACCAACTACCAACGCAAGCATGCGGTGGACTGGTCGCCTTACCTGGGCAAGAAGTGGACCGACGGTGGCGACACCGCCATTCCGCTGGCCGAGTGGAAGCGTCTGTCCGAGCGTTTGACCACGCTGCCTGACAGCATCTCGCCGCACCAGTTGGTGAAGAAGGTGTACGCCGATCGCGCCGCGATGGGCCGTGGCGAGATCAATGTGGACTGGGGGATGGGCGAGCACATGGCGTTCGCCTCGCTGGTGGCTTCGGGCTATCCGGTGCGTCTGTCGGGTGAAGACTGCGGTCGCGGTACCTTCACCCACCGTCACGCCGTCATCCACGATCAGAACCGCGAAAAGTGGGACGTGGGCACCTACGTGCCGCTGCAGAACGTGGCCGACAACCAGGCACCGTTCGTCGTCATCGACTCCATCTTGTCGGAAGAGGCCGTGCTGGCCTTCGAATACGGCTACGCCGGTTCGGACCCCAACAGCCTGGTGATCTGGGAAGCCCAGTTCGGCGACTTCGCCAACGGCGCCCAGGTGGTGATCGACCAGTTCATCGCCTCGGGTGAAGTGAAGTGGGGCCGTGCCAACGGCCTGACCATGATGCTGCCGCACGGCTACGAAGGCCAAGGCCCTGAGCACAGCTCGGCGCGCCTGGAGCGCTTCATGCAGTTGGCGGCCGACAACAACATGCAGATCGTGCAGCCGACCACGGCCAGCCAGATCTTCCACGTGTTGCGTCGTCAGATGGTGCGCATGTTCCGCAAGCCGCTGGTCATCATGACGCCCAAGTCGCTGCTGCGTAACAAGGATGCCACCTCGCCGCTGATCGAGTTCACGCGTGGTGAGTTCCGCACCGTGATTGGTGAGGTCGATGAAGCCATCGACGCAGCGAAGGTCAAGCGCGTGATCTGCTGTTCGGGCAAGGTCTATTACGACCTGGTCAAGAAGCGCGCCGAGAAGAAGTCGTTCGACACGGCCATCGTCCGTGTGGAGCAGCTCTATCCCTTCCCGCACAAGGCGTTCGCCGCTGAACTGAAGAAGTATCCCAACCTGAGCGAGTTGGTGTGGTGCCAGGACGAGCCTCAGAACCAGGGTGCCTGGTTCTTCGTGCAGCACTACATCCACGAGAACATGGCTGAAGGCCAGAAGCTGGGCTATGCAGGGCGTCCTGCATCCGCTTCGCCGGCAGTGGGTTATGCCCACCTGCACCAGGAACAGCAGAAAGCTTTGCTGGACCAGGCATTCGCCAAGCTCAAGGGCTTCGTTCTCACCAAGTAAGGTTTTGGCGGTCCAGGCGTGCCTGTGACCCGGTCCGAGCGGTTGGCCCACGAAGGGCGCCAGACGGGCAGGGCACGCCAAGAGTGACCGCAACAGGAGATACACATCATGGCAATCATTGAAGTCAAGGTTCCTCAGTTGTCCGAGTCGGTGGCAGAAGCCACCCTGTTGCAGTGGAAGAAAAAGGCCGGCGAAGCTGTCGCCGCCGATGAAATCCTGATCGAGATCGAGACCGACAAGGTCGTGCTGGAAGTGCCGGCCCCCGGCGCAGGCGTCCTGGTCGAATTGGTCCGCAATGACGGCGACTCCGTGGCGAGCGACGAAGTCATCGCCCGCATCGATACCGAAGCCAGTGCTGGCGTCGTGGCGGCTCCAGCTGCTGCCGCTCCCGCCGCTGTTGCGTCGGCCGCTGCACCTGCTGCAGCCGTCGCCACCGGTGGCAACAAGGGTGATGTGGCGATGCCCGCTGCCGCCAAGCTGTTGGCTGAAGCCGGCCTGAGCGCGTCTCAGGTGGCCGGCTCTGGCAAAGATGGTCGTGTGACCAAGGGTGACGCGCTGGCCGCAGTGGCCGGTGGTGCCAAGGCCGCTGTCGCTGCGCCGGCTGCGCCCGCCATCCCGACGGGTGTGCCCACCAAGGCATTGCCCGCCGTTCAGCTGCCTTCCGCAGGCCCGAGCCTGGGTGAGCGTCCTGAGCAGCGCGTGCCGATGAGCCGTCTGCGTGCCCGTGTGGCCGAGCGTCTGCTGCAGTCGCAAGCCACCAACGCCATCCTGACGACCTTCAACGAAGTGAACATGGCCCCGGTCATGGCGCTGCGCAAGAAGTTCCAGGACAAGTTCGAGAAGGAACACGGCGTCAAGCTGGGCTTCATGAGCTTCTTCGTCAAGGCAGCTGTGCACGCCCTGAAGAAGTACCCGGTGATCAACGCCTCGGTGGACGGCAACGACATCGTCTATCACGGCTACTTCGACATCGGCGTGGCCGTGGGTTCGCCCCGTGGTCTGGTGGTGCCGGTGCTGCGCAACGCTGACCAGATGACCTTCGCGGAAATCGAAAAGAAGATTGCCGAGTTCGGTCAAAAGGCGCGTGACGGCAAGCTGGGTCTGGAAGAGCTGACCGGCGGTACGTTCTCGATCTCCAACGGCGGCACTTTCGGCTCCATGCTGTCGACCCCGATCATCAACCCGCCGCAATCGGCCATCCTGGGCGTGCACGCGACCAAGGATCGCGCTGTGGTGGAAGACGGTCAGGTCGTGGTGCGCCCGATCAACTATCTGGCCATGTCCTATGACCACCGCATCATCGACGGCCGCGAAGCCGTGCTGGGTCTGGTGGCCATGAAGGAAGCGCTGGAAGATCCGTCGCGCCTGCTGTTCGACATCTGATTTTTGAGTTTTGCGGCCGGGCGGGCCTCACAAGGGCTCGCTCGGGATCTGCATCTACCCACACAGAGAGCAAGCCATGTCCCACGCTGATGAACTGGAACGACTGGCCACGCTGCGCGATCGCGGCGTGATCAGTGAAGAGGAGTTTCAGCAGTTGAAGACGCGCATCATCCAGGGTGGCGTGACGCCGCCCATGGGTGGCCCGGTGCTGTCGAGTGTGAACCGCCTGCGGCGTTCGCGTGATGATCGATGGTTGGGCGGCGTGTGCGGCGGCGTGGCGCGTCTGACCGGGATGGAGTCCTGGGTCTGGCGGATGGCGTTTGCCTTGCTGTTTCTGTTCTGGGGTGCAGGCCTGCTGCTCTACATCCTGCTGTGGATCTTCGTTCCGGACGAATGATCTCGACTCAACCTGCTGAACACCACCACATCATGTCCAATCAATTCGACGTCATCGTCATCGGCGGCGGCCCCGGCGGCTACATCGCCGCCATCCGTGCGGCCCAACTGGGCAACAAGGTTGCCTGCATCGACGAGTGGAAGAATGCCAAGGGCGGCGCAGCCCCCGGCGGCACCTGCACGAACGTGGGTTGCATCCCCTCCAAGGCCCTGCTGCAATCGTCCGAACACTTCGACCACGCGTCGCACCACTTCGCTGACCACGGCATCACCGTGGGCGAGTTGAAGATGGACGTGTCCAAGATGATTGCCCGCAAGGACACCGTCGTCAAACAGAACAACGACGGCATCCTCTACCTGTTCAAGAAGAACAAGGTCAGCTTCTTCCATGGCCGCGGTTCGTTCGTGAAGGCCGTTGAAGGCGGCTACGAGATCGCCGTCGCCGGTGAGAAGGCCGAGACCCTGGTCGGCAAGCACATCATCGTGGCCACCGGCTCGAATGCCCGCGCTTTGCCGGGTACGCCTTTCGATGAAAAGCAGATCCTGTCGAACGACGGCGCGCTGGCGATCGGCGACGTGCCCAAGAAACTGGGCGTGATCGGCTCGGGCGTGATCGGCCTGGAAATGGGTTCGGTCTGGCGCCGTCTGGGTGCTGAGGTGACCGTGCTGGAAGCCATGCCGACCTTCCTGGGTGCCGTGGACGAACAGGTGGCCAAGGAAGCCCAGAAGATCTTCACCAAGCAGGGCTTGAGCCTGCAACTGGGCGTGAAGATCGGCGACATCAAGGCCGCCAAGAAGGGCGTGACCGTGGCCTACACGGACGCCAAGGGCGCCGAGCAGAAGCTGGAATGCGACAAGCTGATCATCTCGATCGGCCGCGTGCCCAACACCATCGGTTTGAACACCGAGGTTGTGGGCCTGCAACTGGACGAGCGTGGCGCCATCGTGGTCAACGACAACTGCCAGACCAACCTGCCCAATGTGTGGGCGGTGGGTGACGTGGTGCGTGGCCCGATGCTGGCGCACAAGGCTGAAGAAGAAGGTGTGGCCGTGGCCGAGCGCATTGCCGGTCAGCATGGTCACGTCAACTTCAACACGATTCCCTGGGTGATTTACACCAGCCCGGAGATCGCCTGGGTCGGCAAGACCGAGCAGGCGCTGAAAGCGGAGGGCCGTGCCTACAAGGCCGGTTCCTTCCCCTTCTTGGCCAACGGCCGTGCCCGTGCGCTGGGTGACACCACCGGCTTCGTGAAGTTCTTGGCCGATGCCGCCACGGACGAGATTCTGGGCGTGCACATCATCGGCCCGATGGCCAGCGAGCTGATCTCCGAAGCCGTGGTGGCGATGGAGTTCAAGGCCAGCGCCGAAGACATCGCGCGCATTTGCCACGCGCACCCGAGCCTGAGCGAAGCGACCAAGGAAGCGGCTCTGGCTGTGGACAAGCGGACGCTGAACTTCTGATCTTGCTGCGGCAATATCATCGGAGGGGCGGCTTGGCTGCCCCTTTTTCTTGTCACTTGACGTGTTGATCCATGACGAAGCCTGCCATTTCCGTGACCAAGCTGTATGAGCAAAGCCTGGTCGAGCGGGGCTACAAAGCCGATGCCGCTCAGCTCAAGGGCATTGCCGCGCTGCAGCGTTGCCAGGACGAATGGTCTGCCTACAAAGGCCAACGCTCGAACGCCTTGACGAAGATGCTGCGTTACCCCGTTTTGCCCAAGGGCGTGTACCTGTACGGCGGGGTGGGGCGCGGCAAGAGCTTCATCATGGATTGCTTTTTCAATGCGCTCCCCATCCAGCGCAAGACGCGCTTGCACTTTCACGAGTTCATGCGCGAGGTGCACCGCCAGTTGCATGAACTCAAGGGCGTGCAGGACCCGCTGGAGGTGCTGGCCAAGCGCATGGCGCGCAAGCACCGGCTGATCTGTTTTGACGAGTTCCACGTGGCCGATGTGACGGACGCGATGATCTTGCACCGCCTGCTGGACGCGATGTTCCGCAACCGCATGAGCATCGTCACGACCTCGAACTTCCATCCGGACGAGCTGTACCCGAACGGCTTGCACCGTGATCGCATCCTGCCGGCCATCGAGCTGCTCAAGAGCCAGCTGGAGGTGGTGAACGTGGACAGCGGCACCGACTACCGTCGTCGCACGCTGGAGCTGGCCAATCTGTACCTCACCCCGCTCAACGACGACACCGAGCGCGAGATGAGCGAAGTCTTCGGCAAGCTGGCCGAGTCGGCCGACGAAGACCCCAAGCTGAACATCGAGCACCGCGTGCTGCAGGCCCGTCGCAAGGCCGGTGGGGTGGTGTGGTTCGACTTCCACACCTTGTGTGGCGGGCCGCGTTCACAGAACGACTATCTGGAGTTGGCCAACCAGTTCCACACCGTGATGCTCAGCAATGTGCCGCACATGCCGGTGCGTCTGGCGTCCGAAGCGCGGCGCTTCACCTGGCTGGTGGACGTGCTGTACGACCGTCGGGTCAAGCTGGTGATGTCGGCGGCCGTGCCACCCGAGGAGCTGTACACCGAGGGCCCGATGTCGCACGAATTCCCTCGCACCGTGTCGCGCCTCAACGAGATGCAGTCGAAGGAATACCTGAGCGAGGAGCGCCGCCTGGTGGACACCTCGCTGACCTGAGCCAGGTCTGAGCGAGGGGCGCCGGGGGCTTACTCCTCGACGCGAACCAAGGCGAGCGACAGGTTGTCACCACCGCCTCGTGCGCGATGACGCGCCTTGGCCACCAGCATCTCGGCGGCTTCACGCGGAGGCAGAGTGTGCACGATGGCGCCCAGCTCCTTGGGCGTGAAGTAGTGCCACAGGCCGTCTGAGCAGGCCAGCAAGGTGTCGCCAGGGTGGAGGTAGTTGATGTGCTTCATGCCCAGCGGCGGCTCGGTCGGGCTGCCCAGGCATCCGGTCAGCAGGTTCGACTGCGGGTGGGTGTTGGCTTCATCTTCCGTGATCTGGCCTTCGTTGATCAGGCGTTGCACGTAGGAGTGGTCGGTGGTGCGAAACACCATGTCGGCACCACTGAAGTGGTAGACGCGGCTGTCACCAATGTGGGCGATGCAGGCCGAGCGATCCGGGTTGATGATGAAGGCCGCCAGGGTGCTGTGCGGTTCTTCCTCGGCCGAGATGGCCGTGAGCTTGATCATCAGGTGGGCTTCTTCGGCCAGCTGCTTGAGGAACTGCTCAGGCAGATCGTGAGTGGCCGAGTAGCGCTCGAACAGTTGCTTGGCCGTCAAGATGACCTGATCCGCGGCTTTGCGCCCACCACTTTTGCCCCCCATGCCATCGGCCACGACGGCCAGCAGGCATCCTGCCGCGCGGGCGTGGGGAAGGATCTCGACCTGATCTTGTTGGTAGGCCCGGTCTCCGCGGTGGGTGCCTGTGGTGGCGACGAGGCGGAAACTGGTGGAAGAAGACGTCATGGGGAAAACTATAATGCCTAAACGCCCTGCTTCCGGTCACGCCGAAGCAGGAACATCCCTTGGACACGCCCCCTGAACAGGGTCTTCAGCGCCTTCATGCAATCGAATCTGCATTCCCCGCAACGGCAGCTCATCGAGCTGCGCATGGAGCATGCGGATCTCGACAACCTCATCGACCGCGCGGCCGACCAGGTGCCTTTCGACGAGCTCAGCCTGCGGCGCCTGAAAAAGCGCCGCCTGATGTTGCGTGACGAGATCACCCGGCTGGAGTTGATGCTCGACCCCAAGGAGCCGGCCTGATCTTCAGGCGGACAGTGCTTCGAGCAATTCGGTCTCCAGCGCCAGTTGGGCCTTGTCGCGTTTGAGAGAGTCTCCGGTGACGAGGAAGGTGTCTTCCACCCGCTCGCCCAGGGTGCTCACCTTGGCCAGTTGCACATTGACCTCGTGTTTGGCCAAGGTGCGCGCAATCACATAGAGCAGGCCCGAGCGGTCGCTGGCGGAGACGCTGAGCAGCCAGCGCTGGCCGCGCTCGTCGGGCCGCAGGCTGACGCGCGGTGGTACGGGGAAGGATTTGACGCGACGTGACAGGCGCCCGCGTACGGGTTGATGCAACGGCGCCTCGGAGGCCACGGCTTCGGCGAGCTGGGTTTCGACCAAGGCGATCAGGTCGCGGTATTGCACGCCTTCGAATTTCAGCGGGTCGCTGGCCATGATCTGGAAGGTGTCGAGCACGTAGCCGCTGGCCGTGGTGTGGATGCGGGCGTCCTGAATGTTGAAGCTGGCGCGGTCGAAGTAGCCGCAGATGCGTGCAAAAACATCGGGGCGATCCGGTGCGTAGACCAGCACCTGCAAGCCCTCGCCGACGGAGGAGATGCGAGCGGCCACCACCGGTTTGTCGGCGTTCAGATGCCGGAACAGCATGCGCGCGTGCCAGGCAATGTCTCCCGCATCGTGGCGCGCGAAGTAGCTCATGTCGAGCGACTTCCACAGTTGGGTTTCGATGCCGGTGGGGAGGTAGTACAGCGCCAGTGCCTGTCGGGCCTGCTGTTTGCGCGCCTCGATCTCAGCATCCATGTGGGGGCGGGCACCGCCCAGGGCGCGCAGGGTGAGGCGGTAGAGGTCTTCGAGCAGCTTGCCCTTCCAGGCGTTCCAGACCTTGGGGCTGGTGCCACGGATGTCGGCCACACTCAGCAGGTACATGCCGGTGAGGCGTCGCTCGTTGCCCATGCGCTGCGCGAAGGCCTGGATGACCTCGGGGTCGGACAGGTCTTCTTTTTGAGCCACGCGTGACATGGTGAGGTGCTCGGCCACCAGGAACTCCACCAGGTCGGCGTCTTCGCCGGTGATGTCGTGTTCCTTGCAGAAGCGGCGCACTTCGACGGCGCCCAACTCGGAGTGGTCGCCGCCCCGTCCCTTGGCCACGTCGTGGAAGAGGGCGGCCACATACAGCAGCCAAGGCTTGTCCCATTCGGCAGCGAGCTGGGTGCAGAACGGGTACTCGTGCGCGTGCTCCGGAATGAAAAAGCGGCGCATGTTGCGCACGACCATGAGGATGTGCTGGTCGACCGTGTAGACGTGGAACAGGTCGTGCTGCATCTGGCCCACGATGCGGCGGAATACCCAAAGGTAGCGCCCCAGCACCGAGGTCTGGTTGAGCAGGCGCAGGACGTGGGTCTGGCCCTGGCTCTCGCGCAACATGGCCATGAAGGTGGCACGGTTGACCGGGTCGCGGCGGAAGGAGGCATCCATCAGCTTGCGGTCGTTGTAGAGCGCGCGCAGGGTGCGGGCCGACAGGCCTTTGAGGCTCTTGTCTTGCTGGAGCGTCAGGAACGTGGCCAGGATGGCGTGGCGGTCGCGCTGGTACAGGTCGTCGCTGACGATTTCGAGGAAGCCACCGCGGTCGAGGAAGCGCTCGTTGATGACGCGCATGGGCGCATCTTGTGAGCCATGCACGCGCTCCTCGATGTTGAGGATGAGGATCTGGTTGAGCTGCGTGACCGCCTTTGCTGCCCAGTAGTAGCGGCGCATCAACACTTCACTGGCGCGCAGGTCTTCGGTGTGTTCGTAGCCAAAGGATTCGGCCACGGCGGTCTGCAGGTCAAACACCAGACGGTCTTCGCGGCGACCGGCGATCTGGTGCAGGCGGGTGCGGATCAGCTTGAGCACGCCTTCGTTGCGCGCCAATTGGCGGGCTTCAAACGGCGTGAGCAGGCCATTGCGGGCCAGGTCTTGCCAGTTGCTGCCCAGGCCTGCGGCGCGCGCCAGCCAGATCACCACCTGCAGGTCGCGCAGGCCGCCGGGGCTTTCCTTGCAGTTGGGCTCCAGCGAGTAGGGCGTGTCTTCGTACTTGGTGTGCCGCTGGCGCATCTCCAGGATCTTGGCCGTCATGAAGGCACGCACGTCCATGTGGGCCATGGCCTCTTGCTGCAAGGTCTCGAAGCGGCCCTGGTCGCCGCACAGGTAGCGGGCTTCCAGAAGGGAGGTCTGCACGGTCACATCGCGTTGCGCTTCTTCGATGCATTCGGCCACGGTGCGCACGCTGGAGCCAATTTCGAGTCCCGTGTCCCAGCAGGCGCTGATGAAGCCTTCAATGGCGTGAGTCAGGGCGTCGTCCCCCCCCGGGGGCAGGGTGACCGGCAGCAGCAACAGCACGTCAATGTCGGAGTGCGGGAACAACTCGGCGCGGCCGTAGCCACCCACGGCGACCAGGGCCGTGTCATCAGGCAGGCCATTTGCTTGCCACAAGGTGGCGAGCGTCTGGTCGACCAGCTGGGCCATGCGCTTCAAGAGCAGGCTGGCCGATGAGGTGGTGGGACGGCTGTGCTGGAACTGGCTGAGCAGTTCGGATTTGGCGGCACGAAATTGCTGACGCAGGGCAGCGATGTCCAGAGGCATGGTGGGCAAGGGGGTCAAGGGATCAAGGCCTGTGACGCAAGCAAGAAAAAGGCCCTGACGAGAAGTGTCGTCAGGGCCGGTGTGCATCAAGCGGCGGTGCCTTTGGCTGCCGGGATGAAATTGGGTGGCGGCGGGCTACCGGCGGACAGGGTGAGCACCTCGTAGCCGGTCTCGGTGACGAGCACGGTGTGCTCCCACTGGGCCGACAGGGAGCGGTCCTTGGTCACGATGGTCCAGCCGTCGTACGGTCCCTTGCCCTTGCGGCCTTCCTTGATCTCGCGCTTGCCCAGGTTGATCATGGGCTCGATGGTGAACATCATGCCGGGCACGAGTTCTTCACGGGTGCCGGGGCGACCGTAGTGCAGCACCTGCGGGTCTTCGTGGAACTTGCGGCCGATGCCGTGGCCGCAGTACTCGCGCACCACCGAGTAGCCGGCGTTTTCGGCAAAGGTCTGGATGGCGTGGCCGATGTCGCCCAGGCGCGCGCCGGGTTTGACCTTCTCGATGCCCTTCCACATGGCCTCGAACGTGACCGAGCACAGGCGCTTGGCGGCAATCGTGCCTTCACCGATCACGAACATGCGGCTGTTGTCGCCGAACCAGCCCTCGGGGGTGATGATGGTGACATCGAGGTTGATGATGTCGCCATCCTTCAAGGGGATGTCGTTGGGGATGCCGTGGCAAACCACATCGTTGACCGAGGTGCACAGCGAGGCCGGGTAGGGGATGTGACCCGGCGGGGCATAGCCCAGGGTGGCCGACTTGGTGCCCTGGACGTTGACCATGTAGTCCAGGGAGAGCTTGTCGATCTCGCGGGTGGTGATGCCCGGCTTGATGAAGGGGGTCAGGTAGTCGAGGACCTCGGAGGCCAGACGGCAGGCCGTGCGCATGGCGTCAATCTCGGCGCCTGTCTTGATGGTGATGCTCATGGATGAGAATTATCCGCAATTCCGGCGTCGCTTGTCGCGCCAAGGGCATCAGATTGAAGGCCCCGCGGCGGCATTCCCGGCGTGGGCCCGGTAAAATTCGCGTTTTTCCTCACGACAGCTTGTGCGCACCAGATGCGTGCAAGCCAACCCAGGCCCCCACGCCGTGACCGAACGCACCACCCCTGTGATGTCCTCCCTGATGCACTTTGAGGGCGGCAACGCCCTGGCTCCGCACCAAGTCCAGGCCCTGCTGCCCAAGCTGCAAGCCATCAACCCCCGCATTGCCGGCGTTCACGCGCGCTTTGTGCACTGGGTGGCCCTGGAGCAGTCGCTCGATCATGCGGAGTTGGACAAGCTGTCTGCGCTGCTGAACTATGGCGACGCCTACGAAGGTCCGGCCGACGGCGACCTGATCGTGGTGGCGCCGCGTCTGGGCACCGTGTCGCCCTGGGCTTCGAAGGCCACTGACATCGCGCACAACTGCGGCTTGGCTGTGCGCCGTGTCGAGCGCGTGACGGAGTACCGTCTGACCGTGAAGGCCGGCGTGATTGGCACGCTGATGGGCAGCGCCAAGTCGCTGACGCCGCAGGACCTGCAGGCTTGCGCGGCTTTGTTGCACGACCGCATGACCGAGAGCGTGATGGCCAGCCGGGAGGAGGCTCGTCACCTGTTCGACGAGAAGCAGGGCGCCCCGATGGCGCATGTGGACGTGCTGGGCCAAGGCCGCAAGGCGCTGGAAGAGGCCAACGTCACCTTTGGCCTGGCCCTGTCGGATGACGAAATCGAGTACCTGGTGACCGCGTTCACGGGCCTGAAGCGCAACCCGACCGACGTCGAGTTGACGATGTTTGCGCAGGCCAACAGCGAGCATTGCCGCCACAAGATCTTCAACGCCGAGTTCACGATCGACGGTCAGGCGCAGGACCTGTCGATGTTCGGCATGATCCGCAACACTGAGAAGCTCAACCCCCAGCACACCGTGATCGCGTACAGCGACAACGCGTCGGTGATGGAAGGCCATCAGATCGAGCGCTGGATGCCGGCCGGTTACACCAACGCCCCGCAATACCAGGCCCGCGAAGAGCTGGCCCATGTGCTGATGAAGGTGGAAACGCATAACCACCCGACGGCGATTTCGCCGTATCCCGGCGCTTCGACCGGCGCGGGCGGTGAGATCCGTGACGAAGGCGCCACCGGCCGGGGCTCGCGTCCCAAATCGGGTCTGACGGGGTTCTCTGTGTCCAACCTGAACCTGCCGGGAACCAATGAGCCCTGGGAATCCGAGCAGTTCGGCAAGCCCGAGCACATCGCCAGCCCGCTGCAGATCATGATCGAAGGCCCGCTGGGCGGCGCCGCGTTCAATAACGAGTTCGGCCGCTCCAACCTGGGTGGCTACTTCCGCGTGTTCGAGCAGACGGTGGGCGAGGGCGCTGACGCGATCCGTCGCGGCTATCACAAGCCCATCATGATTGCCGGTGGCATTGGCACCATCAGCAGCGAGCAGACCAAGAAGATCAAGTTCGACGCCGGCACGCTGCTGATCCAGCTGGGCGGCCCGGGTATGCGCATCGGCATGGCCGGCGCGGCGGCGTCGTCGATGGCGGCGGGCACCAACTCGGCAGCGTTGGACTTTGACTCGGTGCAGCGTGGCAACCCCGAAATCGAGCGCCGTGCGCAAGAGGTGATCAACCACTGCTGGGGCCTGGGTGCGAACAACCCGATTCTGGCCATCCACGACGTGGGCGCCGGCGGCATCTCCAACGCTTTCCCTGAACTGGTGGACGGTGCCGAGAAGGGCGCCCGCTTCGACCTGAGCAAGGTGCCGCTGGAAGAGTCCGGCATGGCACCGAAGGAAATCTGGTGCAACGAGAGCCAGGAGCGCTACGTGCTGGCCATTGCGCCCGAGTCGCTGCCCATCTTCACCGAGATGGCCAACCGCGAGCGTTGCCCGTTTGGCGTGATCGGCGTGGCCACCGAGGCCTGCGAGCTGATCCTGGAAGACACGACCCAGCCACAGGCTGACAAGCCTGTCGACATGCCGATGGACGTGCTGCTGGGCAAGCCGCCCAAGATGCACCGTGACGTCAAGCGTGTGCAGTGGGACGGCGGCCAGATCGACCTGACCGGCGTGAGCCTGGACCAGGTGGCCGTGGACGTGCTGCGTCACCCCACCGTGGCCAGCAAGCGCTTTTTGATCACCATCGGTGACCGCACCGTGGGTGGCCTGAACCACCGCGACCAGATGGTTGGTCCGTGGCAGGTGCCCGTGGCCGACGTGGCCGTGACCCTGGCCGACTTCAAGGGCTTTGCCGGTGAAGCCATGGCCATGGGCGAGCGCACACCGCTGGCCTCGGTCAACGCCCCCGCATCGGGCCGCATGGCGGTGGCTGAAGCCATCACCAACCTGCTGGCTGCGCCCATCGAGCTGCCGCGCGTGAAGCTGTCGGCCAACTGGATGGCCGCCTGTGGAGAAGCCGGCGAAGACGCGGCCCTGTACGACACCGTCAAGGCGGTGGGCATGGAGTTGTGCCCCGCGCTGGGCGTGTCTATCCCTGTGGGCAAGGACTCGCTGTCCATGCGCACCAAGTGGTCGGACAACGGCGCCACCAAGCAGGTCACTGCACCGGTATCGCTGATCGTGACGGCCTTTGCCTCCATCGCCGATGTGCGCTCGACCTTGACTCCGCAACTGGTGACGTCAGAGAACGGCCAGGCGCTGGACACCAGCCTGATCCTGATCGACCTGGGCGAAGGCAAGAAGCGCATGGGCGGCTCGATGCTGGCTCAGGTGCTGGGCCAGTTCGGCAACGAAGTACCCGACTGCGACAACCCCGAAATGCTCAAGGCCACGGTGAACGCAGTGAACGCGCTGCGCGCCCAAGGCAAGCTGCTGGCCTACCACGACCGCGGTGACGGCGGCCTGTGGGCCACCGTGGCCGAGATGGGTTTTGCCGGCAACACCGGCGTGAGCCTGAACGTGGACATGCTGGTGACCGAGAGCACCGGCGTGGACGACAGCCGCGCTGACTTCGGTGATTCGAAGAACTGGGCGGGCCAGGTTGGCGAGCGCCGCAACGAGCTGACACTCAAGGCCTTGTTCAACGAAGAGCTGGGCGTGGTGCTGCAGGTGCGCACAGCCGACCGTGACGCGGCCCTGCAGACCCTGCGCGAGCACGGCCTGAGCCAGCACAGCCACGTCATCGGCAAGCCCAACACCAAGCACACGCTGGAAGTGTGGCGTGACGCCAAGCCAGTGTTTGCCGCCCAGGTGGAACAGCTGCACAAGACCTGGGATGAAGTGAGCTGGCGCATCGCCCAGTTGCGCGACAACCCCGCTTGCGCCAACAGCGAGCACGAGGCCATCGGCAAGGCAGCCGACCCCGGCATGCACGTCAGCCTGAGCTTCGACCCGAAGGAAGATGTGGCTGCGCCGTTCATCCACATGTCGCGCCCCAAGGTGGCGATCCTGCGTGAGCAGGGGGTGAACTCGCAGGTGGAAATGTCGTACGCCGTGGCACAAGGCGGCTTCGACACCTTCGACGTGCACATGAGCGACCTGCAGTCGGGCCGTGCCTGCCTGGATCAGTTCCAGGGCTTCATCGCCTGCGGCGGCTTCAGCTACGGCGACACCCTGGGTGCCGGCGAAGGCTGGGCGCGTTCGATCATGTTCAACCCGAAGCTGGCCGATCAATTTGCGGCCTTCTTTGGCCGTGACGACACCTTCGCGCTGGGCGTGTGCAACGGCTGCCAGATGCTGGCAGCGCTGAGCCCGATCATCCCAGGTGCCCACGACTGGCCCAAGTTCACACACAACCAGAGCACCCGCTTTGAGGCGCGCCTGAGCCTGGTCGAAGTGCTGGAGAGCCCGTCGCTGTTTTTCCAGGGCATGGCCGGCAGCCGCATGCCGATCGCCGTGTCGCACGGGGAAGGTTTTGCCAACTTCTCGCAGCGCGGTGACCTGGCCAAGGTCAAGCAGGCACTGCGCTACGTGGACAACACCGGTGCGCCGACCGAGGTGTACCCGTTTAACCCGAACGGCTCGCCGGGTGGCCTGACCGCAGTGACCACGGCCGATGGCCGCTTCACGGCCATGATGCCGCACCCCGAGCGCGTGTTCCGCAACGTTCAGATGAGCTGGACCAGCGGCGACAAGAGCGAGGCCAGCCCCTGGCTGCGCATGTTCCGCAACGCCCGCAAGTGGGTGGGCTGATTCAGGCGTGACCGTCCTGCTGACCGCGTGATGCGGCTCAGCGGGGGGCTTGTCTTCCTGGCGATGTTGCAGGCCAATGCGCGGCCGCGTAGGCCTGCGCGCGCGCCAGCAACAGCTGGTGGTCACGTGGACGCAAAAAGCCCTCGGCCAGCATCTCATCGGCCGCGGCTTGGTAGGCTTGCAAGTAAGCCGCCTGATTGGGGTAGCGTGTGCTCAGCGCCTCGTCATCCATCGAGGTGGTGCTGCCACCTGCGATGCACGCGTACTGACTGCGCACCGACAGCGAACCGGTGCTGAAGTTGCTGTACTGGCCGTGGTGGGCGGTGGGCACACGGATGTCAGGCAGACGCAGGCCCCCGAGCGCGTGCCCCACCTTGTCCGTGCGGACGAAACCCAGGGCGTTGCGCTCCATGCGCGGTGCGATGGGCGGGGCGACCCCGTCTGTGACCCAGCGCGTGAGCGCATGGAGCGCCGCCTGGTCGGCCATGTAGGCCGGCAGTTCGTTGAGTGGGCGCAGGCAAGTGGGCGGTGTGCTGGGCTCGCTACCGGGCGTGATGGGTGGCAACTCGGCCTGCAGGTGGGCGTCCAGGTGGGCGGCGCCGCTGATTTCCCAGTAGCGGATGCGGGTCGTGTCCGGCGTGCGTGACAGCGGCCAGCTGACCATGGCCTCGGCCTCGGTCTGAACTTGCATGATGGGCACGGTCAGATCGCTGCGAAAGCCCGGCGCCCACACGTCGTCACCGTCTTTGTCGACGGCTGGGGCCAGTGGGGCCGGACCGCGCAGGTAGAAGCCATCGAACACCTGGTGACTGGGTTGGAAGGTGTTGATGTAGGTGTAGAGGTATAAGCCCGACTGAGAGTAGCCCATGGCCAGCAGACGAGGGCTTACCGTTGGGAGGGACGGTGCTGAGTCCCCCCCCTGGTCCAGCAACTGAGGCCAGTGCGTGCGGATGGCTTGTCCGGCCTGCCCAAAAAGGCTGTGGGCGCCCTCATTGCTGGCCAGGTGCAGTGGGGCATAACGGGGCGACTGGCGCTGCAGCGCCTGCAGCCCTTCGGTCTGGGTGCTGACACCGATCCAGGCGTAGCCTTTGGTCATCAGCTCGTCGCGGGTGAGCACCCAGCCGCCGTCCAAGTCGAACCCGGGGGTGGTGTTGAGCCACTCGACCACGATCACGCCATTGAAGCGCGTCGGGTCAGCCGGGCGGCGAACCAACAGCCGGGTGAGGTAGGGGTGCGGTGCACCGTGGGGCTGAACATCCCAGTGGCCACTCTTGCCCCAGCCGGGCTGGGGGCGGTAATGCTGGGCTTGGCCTTGCAGGAAGAACTCCTGCTCGACATACGCGTGGGCGCTCAATTGCACCGCTCGGGAAGTGGCCGGCGTGCCCGCTGGCGCAGCCAACAGGCGGGGGGCAGGGGGCACCAAGTGCCCTGGGCCGCTCCGGACGGCAGAGGCCCGCTCGGGGGAGGGCATCAGCGGGGTCTGCGCTGTCACGGTTTGCAGCGTGAGCAGCGACAGGCACAGGAGGCCGCACCCCCAGAGGGCTCGCAGGCTGGGCTTCATGTCAGGAAAGGGGCCTGGAGGGCATGGGGCAAATCGAGGGTACGGCTGTGCCGTCATTGTGGCGTGCCGGTGCGCGGCGCGGCATGGGGTTTGACGGGGGTTGTTTCACGACGATGCGCATGCTGGCGCGGGAGCTCGGCGCCGAGAATGGCCACATGCAGTCTGTCCGTCATCCCGTCGTGTTCACGGGCGAAGCCCACACCTACCGCCCGCTGTGGCGACGCAATGTGCTGTGGCTGTGCCTCACGCTGGGCTTGTCCTTCCCTTGGGCGCTGACCAGCAAGCTGCGCTACCTGTACGGGCACACCCAGGTGGCGGGCCACGCGCTGGGCTACCACGCCAATCCCATGCAGATGTTCCTGGGCAATCTGGTGGGCATGGTGCTGCTCAATGTGCTGTACTACGGCATTGCGCAAATGGGCGCGTATGCCTGGATGGGCGTGGCCGCCTTGCAGTTGCTGATGGCGGCGGCGCTGCCTTTCATGCTGCACGGTTTCCTGTCGTTTCAGCTGATGCACACGAGCTGGCGGGGACAACGTCTGCACCTGGATGCGAAGCCTCGTGATGCCTGGCGGGCCATGGCGGTTCCCACGCTGGTCTACATCGCTTCCGGGGTGATGGCCGTGTGCGCGGTCATGATGGCCCGGGCCGATCAAGCTGGGCTGGCCTGGTTGTATGGCGGCTTGGCCGTGACTGGCTTTTGTGTGGGCCTGCCGCTCTTGTATGTGCAGTTCAAGCGCTACCAGCATCGACACGCTGTCTGGGGCAGCCTGCGCAACCAGTGCGAGCCGGACTTGAACCATGGTCAGTCGCTGGGGCTCAGCTTGCGAACGGGGCTGCTGGCGTGGCTGGCCTGTGTGTTGCTGGTGTTGCCCCTGACCTGGCTCTTGTCAGAGTGGACCGGGTGGGAGATGCGTGCCTTGTTGACACGTGCCGGGACGGATGGTGTGGCGAGCTTCAGTATGGCCTTGGTGCTGCTGCCCGGTTTGTTCATGGGCCTGGCCTGGATGATGGCTTTGCCGTATCCCTATCTGGGCGCCAGCTTGCAGAACCGATTGTGGTCGAGCACGGCGCATGAGGCTCTGCGTTTTGAAAGCCAGGTGCCCATGCACGCGCTCTTGCGCTTGAGCGCGCGCAACTGGCTGTGGGTGGTGGCCACGCTGGGCTGGTACTACCCGGTGGCCGCCATGGCCGAGGCACGCTTGCGCCTGCACTCTGTGGCGGTGTGGGTGCGGCCGGGGCTGTTGGGCGGGGCGGATGAGGCTCTGCAGGCGCCTCAGGTGCGCTGACGCAGCCAGGTCTGAACCGCTTGCGCCAGCTCGGGCGCCATCTGGATGGCGTTGCTCGGGTGCACGATGCAGTCCGTGCTCCAGATGTGAGCCACGCCGGCAGCGCGGATCACGTCGAGCGCATCGGCAGCAAACAGCGCGTGGGTCACGGCGACGTCCACCGAGCGTGCGCCGGCGGCCCGCAGCAGCTTGCTGGCTTCCACGAGCGTCCGCCCGGAACTGGCCACATCGTCGAGCAGGACCACGTGGCGGTCCTTCACCGAGACATCGGCGGGCAGGGTGATGCGCACGTCGTGGTCGCCATGGCGCACCTTGGTACACACGCCGTGATCGAAGCCGCAGGCTGCAGCGGCCGTGGCAATCCACTGAGCCGATTCAGCATCCGGCCCCATCAACAGGGCCTGGGGGCGTTCTTGTGCGATCAGGCGAGCGAGCATCGGGGCGCCCGACAGGCTGATGGCGTAGGGGCCCGGGAAGGCCTCGTCCAGCCGGCTGATGCGGTGCAGGTGCGGGTCGACCGTGATCAGGCCGTCCATCAGTTCGGACAGGAAGTGGCCGATGATCTGCTGGCTCACGATTTCACCCGGGTGGAAGGCCATGTCCTGGCGCATGTAGGCCAGGTAAGGGGCCACCAGCAGCACCTGCCGAGTCCCGAGACGGCGGGCTTCACGGCTCACCAGGAGCAACTCGACCAGTTTGTCGTTGGGACGGTCGAGGCTGCGGTAGATCACCACCAGCTCAGGCAGTTGCCCCTCGGCATTGACGGGGAGCTTCAGGCGCAGTTCTTCGTCGGGAAAACGGTGACGTTCCACGCATGCCGCAGCGAGCCCGCAGGCCTTGGCCAGACGCAGGGCGGGCACCTGTTCGTCTTCAAAATACAGCAGCAAGGCAGACATCAGAACTCCACGATCTGGCGGGTTTCGGCACCGGCTTCGCCCAGGTAGTAGCCGGCGTTACGCTCGCTGGCCTGGCGGGCAAATTCGAGGTCGGACGGGTAGGCGGCGTAGACGCGGTACAGCGGCTGGCCTTCCTTGACGGTGTCGCCCAGTTTGAACAGCAGGTCAACTCCTGCGCCCTGCACCTTGGGCGCACCGGCCAGCCGTGCCAGCCGTGCCACCTGCTGGTTGTCGATGCCCGAGACGATGCCGTCGCGCTTGGCCAGCACCTCGAAGTTCAGCGGTGCCAGGTCAGGGTGATCAGGGTCGAAGGGCTTGTGGCCTTGCGCGTCGATGATGGCGCGCATCTTGGCCATGGCGCGGCCCGATTCGAGGATGTCGCGTGCGATGGCATAGCCATCGCCGCCACGCACGTCGGGATCGAACTCCAGGATGCGTCCAGCCAGGCGCAGCGATTTCTGGCGCAGGTCATGAGGCGCACGCGGGTCGTTGGCCAGCACCCACATCACGTCACGCGCTTCGAGGACGGGGCCGATGCCGTTGCCAATGGGCTGGCGGCCGTCGGTGATCACCACGTCGATCGTCAGGCCCATGCGCTTGGCCACGAATTCGAACAGCTTGCGCAGGCGTTGCGCATCCGGGATGGTGCGCACCTTGGCCGTGGCACCCACAGGGATGTCGAGCAGCAGGTGGGAGGAGCCGGCAGCCACCTTCTTTGACAGGATGGAGGCAACCATCTGCCCCGGAGAGTCGATGGACAGGGGGCGCTCGACCGAGATCAGCACATCGTCGGCAGGCGACAGGTCGGAGGTGCCGCCCCAGGTCAGGCAGCCACGGTGCTCGCGCACGATTTCGCTCAGGCGCTCGAAACTGGGTTCGACGTTGGCCAGCACTTCCATCGTGTCGGCGGTGCCGGCGGGCGAGGTGATGGCCCGTGACGAGGTTTTCGGGCAGAGCATGCCGTGGGCCGCTACGATGGGCACCACCAGCATGGAGGTGCGGTTGCCCGGAATGCCGCCAATGCAATGCTTGTCGACCACCGGGTGCGCATGCCAGTCCAGGCGGCGGCCCATGGACGCCATCGCATCGGTGAGGCTGTAGACCTCTTCGCGGTCGAGTTCGCCTTGGTTGCAGGCCACCACGAACGCTGTCAACTCGATTTTGGAGTAGCGATGCTCGGTGATGTCACGCACGATGTCGTGATAGTCGTCGTGCCCCAGGCGCTCACCGGCGATCTTGCGGTGCAGCGCGGGAATGGAGGAGGGTGGTTCGGCCTGGTTGACGCGGGTGGGGTGACCTTCGGCCAGTCCCAGTTGGGCAAAAGCGTCTTCAGACAGGCCCAGTTGATCGCGGTCGACGATGCAGGTGTCGTCCACCACGTTCAGCGTTGCCAGGATGCGATGGCCATTGGCCGTGATCTCGACCTTGGACAGGGCCTGAAAACCTTCGACCCGGTAGACCGCGCAGTCGCGGTGCATGTAGGCCACGTTCTCACGGTAGGTGTCGATGGCCACCCGCTTCAGGCTCAGCAGCGGCGGCGTGGACTCGGCTGCCTGGGCAGCGGGGGACGTGGGCGGGGCAGTGACAGGAACTTCGTCAGGCGTCATGGGAGTCAGCGATGTCGTTTCTGACATCGTACTCCCATGAAGAGCGGTGTTTCAGGCTGCGATCAGCTTGCAGGTGAAGCCCTGGCCCGAGGCGATGATGTCCAGCAGGCGGTCGATGTTGGGGTGCTTGCCGGGGTTGGCGCGGGCGTCCTCGGTGTGCTCGGCAAAGATGACCAGGCCCTCTTCTGCGGCGGCGGCGGTGAGGCTGCCGTGCTTGGCGGCCAGGGCCGCGTACACGGCCAGCGAGCCGGCCTTGCCACGCTTGTTCTCGATGGTGGCGACCACATGGCCTGCGGCGTCAATCAGTTCGAGGGCGGCCAGGTGGTTGATGGCGGGAAGTTGTTTGAGGTTGTCGGCGAAGGCCATGGAGTGCTCCAGCAAGGCGGCGGCCCGGTGGGCCGCGCGAAACGGGCGCTATTGTGCCGCAGTCGCCTCGGCCTGTTCAGGCAGTTGACAAGCTGACAAGGCCGAGTCGTCACCGGCCATCACCTCTCCCCAGTGCACGATGTCGAGCCGACCATCGCTGTGCTCGACGAGGGCTGTGAGGCTTTCCACCCAGTCGCCGTCGTTGCAGTAGAGGATGTCATTGATGGACCGGATCTCGGCGTGGTGGATGTGACCGCACACCACGCCATGGGCGCCCCGCTTGTGTGCCTCACGCGCCAGGGCCTGTTCAAAGTCGGCCACATAACTGACCGCGCGCTTGACCTTGAGCTTGAGGTATTTGGACAGCGACCAGTAAGGCAGGCCGGCCCGGGCTCGCCAGGAATTGAGGTGCCGGTTGAGCTTGAGCGTGAACTCATAGAGCGAGTCACCCAGCAGCGCCAGCCAACGGGCGCACTGGATCACGCCGTCATACAGATCGCCGTGGGTGACCCAGAGCTTGCGGCCATCGGCGGTGGTGTGAAGGCACTCTTCGGCCAGTTCGACGCCGCCAAAGGCATGGTCGAGGTAGGTGCGGGCAAATTCGTCGTGGTTGCCAGGGATGTAGACCACGCGGGTGCCTTTGCGGGCCTTGCGCAGGATCTTTTGGATCACGTCGTTGTGCGCCTGCGGCCAGTACCAAGTGCGACGCAGTTGCCAGCCGTCGATGATGTCGCCCACGAGGTAGAGGGTGTCGCACTCGACGCGACGCAGGAAGTCGAGCAGGGCATCGGCCTGACAGCCCGGGGTGCCGAGGTGAACGTCCGAGATCCAGACCGACCGCACGCGGTATCGTTTGTCGGGTGTGGTCTGACGCGATGGCGGCGAGGCTGACCCCGGTCCGGCACCCAGGCCGTTGGCGGTGAAGTCTCGCAGCAGAGGGGCGTTGATCCAGGCGCGCATGCAAGCCATGGTGAGTGCGCTCTGTGACAGCATGGCGACGCCAGGATGACATGCTATGGCGGTTGCGCCGGACTTGATCAGGGCTGTTCAGCACGAGGACGTTGCGTTAGGCTGTGGGCTACCGAATCATGCAAGGAGAGCACCATGTCCCATTACCATGCTGTGGTCTGGCTCGATCATGCGGAGGCACATGTCATGCACATTGCTCCGGATGATGTAGAGAAATCGGTGGTTTATCCCAGTCAACCGCACCGTCACCTGCACCATCGGCGTGGGTTGACCCATGACGATGCGGTGGGTAGCGGTCGGGAGCCCGAGGAGCAGGCCTACTACCACGAGGTGATCGAGGCCGTGAGTGGGGCACAGGAGATCCTCGTGGTAGGGCCAGGGCAGGCCAAATTGGTACTGATCAAGCATGCGACCTCGCATGATCCCTTGATTGCCAAGAAGATCATTGGGGTCGAGACGGTCGATCACCCCAGCGATGCTCAGCTGGTGGCCTACGCGCGCAAGTACTTCGTGGCGAAGGACAGGATGCTCTAAGCGATCAAGGGCAGAGTCAGGCGGCCGGGCGGTTCTTGTAAAACTGCACAGGCGCGGCCGGAACTTGGTTGAGCACTGATTTCTTGATCTTGCCGACCACGTGCATCTCGCAAGGCTTGCAGTCAAAGCGAAGGGTGAGCTTTTCCTTGCCGTTGATCAGTTGCAGCGGCTCGGCCCGCACCGTGCCTTGCACGCCGGTCACGCCCTTGGCCTGCTTGGGGCACAGGCTCAGCGAGAAGCGCACGCAGTGCTTGGTGATCATCAGGCTGACGTCGCCCAGCTCTTCCTGGCTTTCGTACGCAGCCTCGATCACCTTCACGCCGTGCTTGGCGTAGAAGTCGCGAGCCTTGTGGTTGAAGACGTTGGCCAGGTAGCTGAGCGTGTCTTCCGGGTAGGCCACGGGGGGCTCGACGGGTGTGCCGGGCTGCGGGCGCTGGTAGGCGGCGGCGCGTGCGGCTTCCAGGGACTCGACGGCATCGCGGCGCAGGTGCTTGATCACCGAGGCGGGCACGAACCAGGGTTGGCTGGTGCTCAGGCTGACGTCGTTCACCGAGAAGATCGTGTTGCCCAGTTTGCCCAGGTTGTCACGCAGGCTGGCTTCGGCCTGGGTGGCATCTTGAGGTGCTTGCTTCTCGCAGCTCGCCGAGGCGCTGCCCACGCAGCCGTCTTCATCGGTCACGGTCAGCGTCAGGCCATCGGGCGTGTCGCTCAAGGCCAGCCAGACGCCGATGCGGCGCTCGGCCGACTTCTTGGACAGCAGGTTTTCCCAGGCGTGATCGCGGTTGCGGTTGATGGCCACACCGGGCTTGAGGTCGGCCAGGGCGACGATGTCTTCATTGGGGAAGACGCGCCACAGGCGGCCGGCCTTGCCCACGGGCTCGGCGGTGTTGACCTGCACGCCCACGATGTCCTTGGTCAGGGTCAGGTAGTTCAGGCCGTCCCCGTTGTGGATGCCGCCTGCTTCGCGCACGGCCTCGTCGTCAATGGCTACGTCAAACCACTTGTCGCCCACCTTGGCCACTTCGCCGACGGGCAGACCCAGGTACTTGGGGCTTTCGAACGCCCCGATGTCTTCCTTGCGGCCGGTCACGAAGTAATCGGTGCTGCCGCGGTTGAAGTTGCGCTCGGGGTCGGGCTGGAAGAAGAAGGTGTTTTCGCCCGACGAGGCGCGAGACAGCTCGGGGCGTGCCTCGAGGATCTCGTCGAGCAGCATGCGGTAATGGGCGGTGAGGTTCTTCACATAGCCCATGTCCTTGTAGCGCCCTTCGATCTTGAAGGAGCTCACGCCCGCGTCGATCAGGGCCTCCAGGTTGGCGCTCTGGTCATTGTCCTTCATGGACAGCACGTGCTGCTCGAACGCGACCATCTGGCCGCTGCTGTCGGTCACGTTGTAAGGCAGGCGGCAGGCTTGCGAGCAGTCGCCGCGGTTGGCGCTGCGGCCGGTGTGGGCGTGGCTGATGAAGCACTGGCCGCTGTAGGCCACGCACAGCGCACCGTGGATGAAAAACTCGATGGCGCAGTGGGTGTTGACCGCGATGTCGCGGATCTGTTTCAGGTTCAACTCGCGCGCCAGCACGATCTGGCTGAAGCCGACGTTTTGCAGGAACTTGGCTTTTTCGACCGTGCGGATGTCGGTTTGCGTGGACGCGTGCAACTGGATCGGGGGCAGGTCGAGTTCCAGCAGGCCCATGTCCTGCACGATCAGCGCGTCCACCCCGGCGTCGTACAGCTCCCAGATCTGCTTGCGGGCGCCTTCCAGCTCGTCGTCACGCAAGATGGTGTTGAGCGTGGCGAACACCTTGGCGTGGTAGCGATGGGCGTGCTGCGCCAGGCGCGCGATGTCCTGCACCGAATTGCTGGCGTTGGCGCGCGCCCCGAACGACGGCCCACCGATGTAGATGGCATCGGCGCCGTGGTTGATGGCCTCGATGCCGATGTCGGCGGTCTTGGCGGGCGCGAGCAATTCAAGGGGGTGGCGGGCGGCGAGGAGCATGGGTGACGCGATCCAAAGAGCAAACCGCCGATACTATCGCCATGCGCGCGCGAAAAGCTCATATCCCCACATCAACACCCCCTCACAGTCGGGATTCCGGCGCACCTTCCGCCCCTGTGGCATGCCGCTACGACCGGCTGGACGCCTTGCGCGGCTTTGCGCTGGTGTGGATGGCGGTGTTCCATTTCTGCTTTGACCTGAGCACCTATCGCCTGCTGGACGCCAATTTCTACCAGGACGCGCTCTGGACCACGCAGCGTACCTTGATCTTGTCGCTGTTTTTGCTGTGCGCTGGCGCCGGGCAGGCGGTGGCCACGTCGCAGAGGCAAAGCTGGGCGCGTTTTGGGCGCCGCTGGGCCCAGGTGCTGGGCTGTGCGCTGCTGGTCAGCCTGGGCAGCTGGTTCATGTTCCCGCGCAGCTACATCTCGTTTGGCGTGCTGCACGGCATGGCGATGATGCTGATCGTGGCCCGCGTGAGTGCGCCCCTGCGCGGCTGGCTGTGGCCGCTGGGCTTGCTGGTGGTGTGCCTGCCGCAGCTCATCCAGCACCCGTTTTTCGACACGCGCCTGAGCAACTGGGTGGGCCTGGTCACCCACAAACCCGTCACTGAAGACTATGTGCCGGTGCTGCCCTGGCTGGGCGTGATGTGGTGGGGCATGGCCGCCACCCAGTCGATCTTGTCACGCCGACCGCAGTGGATGACGTCGCCAGCGGTGGCTTCGGGCGACAATATCGGCTTCGTGCCCTGGTGGCCGCGCATCAGGCAGGGATTGAGCCTGCTGGGCCGCTGGAGCCTGACTTTTTACATGGTGCATCAGCCGGTGCTGATCGGAGGCCTGCTGGCGTGGATGATGCTGACGGGGCGGCCTTTCTGACCGCCGCGCGTCACGCCGAACGCACCGCAATGCACCCCAAAGCCTCTCAAGAGAAGACCGACATGGCCATGACCCAAGACGAACTGAAAACCCTGGTGGGCCGCGCGGCCCTGGACTACGTGAAGCCCGGCAGCATCGTGGGCGTGGGCACGGGCTCGACCGTCGACAAGTTCATCGACGCGTTGGGCGAGGCGCTGAAAGCCGACCCTAAGCGTGTGGCCGGTGCCGTCTCCAGCTCGGTGCGCAGCACACAGCGCCTGGAAGCGCTGGGCATTCAGGTCCTGCCAGCTGAAACCGTGACCTCGCTGGGCGTTTACATCGACGGCGCAGACGAGATCGACCACGCCGGCCACATGGTCAAGGGCGGTGGCGCGGCGCTGACCCGCGAAAAGATCGTGGCCGACCTGGCAGAGCAGTTCGTCTGCATCGCCGACGAGTCCAAGCTGGTCGATGCGCTGGGCAAGTTCCCGCTGCCCGTCGAAGTGATCCCGATGGCCGCCGCGCAGGTGATCCGTGCGTTTGCCAAACTGGGTGGCACGGGCAAGGTGCGTGAAGGCGTCACCACCGACAACGGCAACCTCATCGTCGACGTGACCGGGCTGCGGATCACCGCCCCGGCACAGTTCGAGTCCGACATCAACCAGATCCCGGGCGTCGTGACTGTGGGCGTGTTCGCACGCAACAAGGCGGGCGTGTGCCTGCTGGGCACCTCGCAAGGCGTCAAGACCTTGACATTCTGATTCAGGAGCAGCCGACATGGGCGCACAGTGGAAAGCAAAGCACAAGGACGTCGCAGCCAATGCCAAGGGCAGGCTGTTCGGCAAGTTGGCCAAAGACATCATGGTGGCCGCTCGCCACGGTGCGGACCCGGCCGCCAACGCGCGCTTGCGTCTGGTGGTGGAGCAGGCCCGCAAGGTGTCCATGCCCAAGGACACCCTGGAGCGCGCCATCAAGAAGGGCGCCGGCTTGACGGGTGAGGCGGTGCACTTCGAGCACGTGGTCTACGAGGGCTTTGCCCCGCATCGCGTGCCGGTGATGGTGGAGTGCCTGACCGATAACGTGAACCGCGCTGCATCGGACATGCGCGTGCTGTTCCGCAAGGGCCAGCTGGGTACATCGGGCTCGGTGGCCTGGGATTTTGACCACGTGGGCATCATCGAAGCGGAAGCGGCGACCGCCGGCGCCGATGTAGAGTTGGCGGCCATCGAGGCCGGTGCGCAGGACGTGGAGCCGGCCGATGAGGATGGCACTGTGCTGTTCTGGACCGACCCGACGGATTTGGACCTGGTCAGCCGGGCGCTGCCAGCCCAGGGCTTTCGGGTGCTGACGGCCAAGCTGGGTTACCGACCCAAGAACCCCGTGGATGCCGCCAGCCTGAGCGCCGAGGCCCTGGAAGAGGTCGAAGCCTTCCTGGCTGCGCTCGATGACAACGAGGACGTGCAGAACGTCTTCGCTGGCCTGAATGCTTGACCTCGACGCCCCGGCGGCGGCGCTCATCCTCGTCATCAACGTGTGCGTCAGCCTGTTCGGGCTGTATCGCTCGCCAGAGATGATCGAGCGACACCTGTTTCGTCCGTATTGGTTCTTCAGGCAGCGCCAGTACGTGACGGTGGTCAGCAGCGGTTTTTTGCACGCCGACGTGCCCCACCTGCTGTTCAACATGTTCACGCTGTGGGCCTTCGCGTTTCCGTTGGAGCCTGTGATGGGCACCGCAAGCTTCGTGGCGCTGTATGCCTTCGGCTTGCTGGTCAGTGGCGCGGGCACCTATGTCCAGCACCGCAACGACCCCGGCTATCGTTGCCTGGGGGCCTCGGGGGCGGTGCTGGCGGTGCTGTTTGCGTCCATCGTGTACTTCCCCTCGGCCTCGCTCTTCATCATGCCCATCCCGGTGCCGATTCCGGCGCCACTGTTCGCGGTGGGTTACATCGCCTACAGCATGTATGCGTCGAAGCAGAACCGTGGGCGGATCAACCATGACGCCCATTTGGCGGGCGCCGTGGCCGGACTCGTGTTCGTGGCGCTCACCGAACCCGGCTTGTTCGGATCGGCGTGGGAGCGCTTCGCGGGTTAAACCGCCAGGTACGCGATCACACCCTGCGCTGCCTGGCGACCGGTCGCCATCGACGCCGTGAGCAGATAGCCGCCGGTAGGGGCTTCCCAGTCCAGCATCTCGCCGGCGCAGAACACGCCGGGCAGGCGGTTGAGCATCAACTGCGCATTCATGTCTTCGAAGCGCACGCCGCCTGCGGTGCTGATGGCTTCGTCGATGGGGCGTGGCGCCTTCAGGGTGATCGGCAAGGCTTTGAGCGCCTGCGCCAGTTGAGCCGGGTCGGTCAATTGTGCGGGGCTCAGAACCTCATGCAGCAGCGCCATTTTCAGGCCCTGAACACCCAGGCGGCTCTTCAGGTGGGTCGAGAGGCTGCGCGGCCCGCGGGCGCGGGAGGTCTCCGCCAGCACCTGCTCGGGTGTGTGCGAAGGCAGCAGGTCGAGGTAGACCGTGGCATGGCCCTGCGCCGCAATCTGGTCGCGGATGGCGGCGGAGAATGCATAGATCAGACTCCCTTCCACCCCCGTGTCCGTCAGGACGAACTCGCCCTGCTGGCGGTGGGTGCGGCCGTTCCGGTCGGTGAACTGCAGCGCCACGGGCTTGATGGGTTGTCCGGCAAACTTCTGGCGCAGGAAATCACTCCAACCCGTGCGGTCTGGGCCGGTGGCGGCCACGTCAAAGCCGCAATTGGCTGCTTGCAAGGGTGCCACGTCCACACCCCGAGCCTGCAGCCAGGGCCACCACGCACCGTCCGAACCCAGGCGTGACCAGCTGCCGCCGCCCAGGGCCAGCACCGTGGCCCGAGGTGGGGGCACAGTCAGCTCACCGCTGGGTGTGTGGAAGCGCAGCGATCCGGTCTCATCCCAGCCCAGCCAGCGATGGCGCATGTGAAAGCGCACGCCAGCCTCGCGCAGGCAGTGCAGCCAGGCACGCAGCAGCGGCGCGGCCTTCATGTCGGTCGGAAACACCCGTTGGGACGTGCCCACGAACGTGCTGATGCCCAGGCCTTGGGCCCAGGCACGCAAATCGTCTGGCGTGAAAGCGTCGATCAGGGGCGCCAGTTGAGACTCGCGCTCGGCAAAGCGGCTGACAAAGCGCGGCAGCACTTCGGCGTGCGTCAGGTTCAGGCCGCCACGGCCCGCCAGCAGGAACTTGCGGCCGACCGAGGGCATGCTGTCATACAGGTCAACCGGCACGCCATGGGCGGACAGCACTTCGGCGGCCATGAGGCCGGCCGGGCCGCCGCCGATGATGGCAACGGCGGGCTGGACGGCGGTGCCGCCAGCCGGAGAGTCAGGAGAGTTCAAGGGTCAGAAACGAAAACCGGGAGGGGCATTGCCGGCAGGGTTGCCAGGCTCGGAGTTGAACTGAGGGGGCGGGAGCTTGCCAGCCTCGGGTTCGGATTTGGGCGCAGCCGCAGGTGCCAGCGGCGTGGCAGCCGGCTGGCGATACGTGGGTGGCAGCGCGGACTGGCTGGGGTAACCGGCGGCGTCGAGGTAAGACGTCCACTCGCCTTGTTCGTAGCCTGCGATCTGTTTGCTGCCGATGCGCACCACCGGAACCTGGTTGGTGCCCTCTCGGCTTTGCAAGGCGCGGGCATCATCCGAGGTGGTCACGGTTTTCTCGGTGAAAGGCACGCCGCGCGCCTTGAGTAAAGCCCGACCTGCATCGCAGGCAGAGCAGGCGGTGCTGGTGTACAGCGTGACCGGGTAGCGTGCCACCACGCTGCGCAGTGCATAGGGCAGGGCGGCATTATCGGCCGCAGCGCCTGAGGATTTGACCGCCTGCGACGGTCGATCGACCGGGGGGCGGTCGGTGTAGGTGACGCGGCCATCGGGGCCGACCACCTTGTACTGCGCCAGGGCCGGCGATGACACGCCCGCACAGAGCAATCCGCTGACCAATGCACTCACCACAACGCGGTTCATTTTCGACTCCCTCACCCTCAATAGGTGGTCAACTCAACTCATGCCTTGATGACGCAGCAAGGCGTCGATGCTCGGTTCGCGGCCACGGAAGGCCTTGAAGTTCTCCATGGCCGAACGGCTGCCGCCCGCCTCGAGAATGGTTTCGCGGTAACGACGACCGACTTCGGCGCTCAACACCCCGGATTCGGCGGTCGCGGCTTCCTCGAAAGCGGCGTACGCATCCGCAGAGAGTACCTCAGCCCACTTGTAGCTGTAATAGCCCGCCGCGTAGCCGCCCGCAAAGATGTGTGAAAAGCTGTGCTGAAAGCGGTTGAACTCGGGCGGGATGTTGACGGCCACTTCCGCACGCACCTCGTCGACCACCTTCTGGACATTGGCGTCTGCACCCGGTTCGGCGTGCAGGCGCATGTCGAACAGCGAGAACTCGATCTGGCGCAGGGTCTGCATGCCGCTCTGGAAGTTCTTGGCAGCGACCATCTTGTCGAACAGGACGCGAGGCAGGTGCGCGCCGGTATCGACATGGCTGGTGAGCTGCTGGACCACGTCCCACTCCCAGCAGAAGTTTTCCATGAACTGGCTGGGCAGCTCGACCGCATCCCACTCCACGCCGCTGATGCCGGAGACGCCGATGTCGTTCACCTGGGTCAGCATGTGATGCAGGCCGTGGCCGAACTCGTGGAACAGGGTGGTGACGTCGTCGTGGGTGAGCAGGGCGGGCTTGTCGCCCACTCCCTTGGCGAAGTTGCACACCAGGTGCGCCACGGGGGTCTGGGTGCCCTGGGTGTCGGGGCGCGTCCAGCGGCCGCGCACGTCGTCCATCCAGGCGCCGGGGCGCTTGCCGGTGCGGGCATAGGGGTCGAGGTAGAACTGACCAATCAGCTGGCCAGCTCTTTCAATGCGGAAGAAGCGCACCGACTCGTGCCAGACGGGGGCCGTGTCGGGCTGAATCTGCACGTCAAACAGCTTTTCGATCAGGCCGAACAGGCCCTTGAGCACGGTGGGCTCGGTGAAGTACTGTTTGACTTCCTGGTCGCTGAAGGCGTAGCGAGCTTCCTTGAGCTTCTCGCTCACGTAGGCCACATCCCAGGATTGCAGGTCGGTCAGGCCGCATTCGGTGCGGGCAAAGTCACGCAGCTCGGCCATGTCCTTCTCGGCGAAGGGGCGGGCACGCTGGGCCAAGTCGCGCAGGAAGTGGAGCACCTGGGCCGGGTTGTCGGCCATCTTGGGTACCAGCGACACTTCGGCATAGTTGGCATAACCCAGCAGGCGAGCTTCTTCCTGGCGCAGGGACAGCAGGTCGCTCATCAAAGCGGTGTTGTCGCGCTCGGCCGGCCCGAACTCGCTCGCGCGGGTCGCGTAAGCGCGGTACAGCGTTTCGCGCAGGGTGCGGTTGCTGGCGTACTGCATGACCGGCAGGTAGCAGGGCATGTGCAGGGTCAGCTTGTGGCCTGCCTTGCCTTCGGCTTCGGCAGCAGCGCGGGTGGCATTGAGCACGTCTTCGGGCACGCCCGCCAGCTCATCGGCCTGTGCGAAGTAGCTGTACGCATCGGTGGCGTCCATCACGTGCTCGGAGAAAGCCTGCGACTTGGCCGCATGCTCCTCCTGGATGGCCGCAAAACGCGCCTTGGCTTCGCCCTGCAACTCGGCCCCACCCAGCACGAAGCCGCGCAGCGCCAGGTCGAGGGCACGCTGACGCGCCGGGCTCAGTCGACGCTCAGGATCAAGCCCCTTTTGGGCTTCGTTGAGGGCCTTGTACTTGGCGTACAGGCGCTCGTCAGAGCCCAGGCGGGTGTAGAACTCGGTGATGCGCGGCAGGTTCTCGTTGTACGCAGCGCGGATTTCCGGGGTGTCGGCTACGCTGTTGAGGTGGCCGATGGCGCCCCAGGCACGTCCGAGCCGCTCGGTGCTCACATCCAGCAGCAAGGACAGGGCATCGTAGTCCGGCGGCACGTCCGGGCCGGTGACCTTGGTCAGCGCAGCCTCGGCATCGGCCAGCAGCACGTCCATGGCCGGTGTCACGTGTTCGGGCTTGATCTGATCGAACAGAGGCAGGCCGGTGGTGTCAAGCAGTGGGTTGGTGCTCATGGGGGATGCGCGATAGGGCGGGCGAAGTGAAGGCTGTGCAACAGATGAGGCGTCAACACAGAAATGCAAGGCGGGTGCCAGGCCGACGCCCGTGAGGACATCGGCCATGAGCCGGGCCGTGACCGCTCAGGCCTGTGCTGCAGCGCGCTCGGCTGCTTCCATGGTGTTGACCAGCAACATGGTAATGGTCATTGGGCCGACCCCACCTGGTACGGGGGTGATGTAGCCGGCCACTTCCGCGCAGCCTGCGAAGTCCACGTCGCCGCAGAGCTTGCCCTCGTCGTTGCGGTTCATGCCCACGTCGATCACGACGGCACCAGGCTTGAGCATGTCGGCGGTCAGCACATTGCGCTTGCCCACGGCGGTGACCACGATGTCAGCCTGGCGGGTCATGGCGCCCAGATCGGCGGTGCCGCTGTGGGTGACCGTGACGGTGGCGTTGGCCGCCAGCAGCATCATGGCCATGGGCTTGCCGACGATGTTGGAGCGGCCGATGACCACGGCGTGTTTGCCGCGCAGGTCGGTCATGCCGATGGACTCGAGCATCTTCATGCAGCCGTAGGGTGTGCAGGCCTTGAAGCCGACTTCACCGACCATCAGGGCGCCAGCGCTGGCGACGTGGAAACCGTCCACGTCCTTCAAGGGCGAGATGGCTTCGATGACCTTGTGGTCGTCGATGTGCTTGGGCAGGGGCAGTTGCACCAGGATGCCGTGGATGCTGGGGTCGTTGTTCAGGGCATCGACGCGGGCCAGCAGTTCGGCCTCGGTCATGCTGGCCGGGTACTGTTCCAGCACGGAATGCAGGCCGCTTTCGTGGCAGGCCTTGACCTTGTTGCGCACATAGACCTGGGAGGCGGGGTTGTCGCCGACCAGGATCACGGCCAGGCCGGGCGTGTGACCCTGTTCGCGCAGCGCGGCGGCGCGTTGCGCCACTTGCAGGCGCAGTTGTTTGGACAGGGCGTTGCCGTCGATGAGTTGGGCGGTCATGGGCTGCTCCGGTAAGTGTGTAATCAAAAAATCAATAGAAAAAGGCCGCCACAGCGGGTGGGCGGCCTTTCAGCGGGAGACGGCGGTCAAGCCATGCTCCGAGCGGTGGCTTACTTGGCGGTGGCTGCGTTGGCCGGGGCATTGGCGCCCAGGGCAATCTTGAGCAGGTCGGCCACGGTGTTGGCATTGAGCTTTTCCATCACGTTGGCACGGTGGGCTTCGACGGTCTTGATGCTGATGCCCAGATCGTCGGCGATCTGCTTGTTCAGACGGCCGGCGACGATGCGCTCGAGCACTTGAGCTTCGCGGGTGGTCAGGCGGGACAGCAGCGCATCGCGGCTGGCGGCTTCTTGCGACTGCGAGAAGGCGGTGCGGGCTTCGTCGAGCATGCGCTCGACCAGGGCGACCAAGGCGTCTTCCTTGAAAGGCTTCTCGATGAAGTCCATCGCGCCCTTTTTCATGGTGTTCACCGCCATCGGCACGTCGCCGTGGCCGGTGATGAACACGATGGGCAGGGGCGACTTGCGCTCCAGCAACTTGTCTTGCAGCTCCAACCCGCTCATGCCGTCCATGCGGATGTCGGCGATCAGGCAGGCCACTTCACGGGGGTCGAAGCGAGCCAGGAAGGACTCGGCGGAGTCGAAACAGCGGACGCGGTAGTCCTTGCCTTCCAGCAGCCATTGCAACGAGTCGCGAACGGCCTCGTCGTCATCAACCACATACACAGTGCCTTTTTTCGGGATCAAGCTCATGGTTCTTCGGCAAGTAAATCGGTGGGAAAAGGAAGACCTGTGTCGGCCTCGTCGCTGTTGTCGATCGGGAGGGTGAAGGTGAAACGACACCCCATGACCATCTGACCATTGTAGATGTTCTCGGCCTTGATACGACCGTGGTGCGACTCGATGATCGATCGGCACAGGCTCAGGCCGATGCCCAGGCCCTCAGCCTTGGTGGAGTGGAAGGCTTCGAACAGGCGCGCCAGGATGTCCTCGCGCATGCCGGGGCCACCGTCGGTGACCGAAAACTCGACCACCTCGCCCTGGTCTTCGATGTGGCGCTGTTGCACGCGCAGGTCAATGTGGCGGCGCGATTGCGGGGTCTGTGCCGAGTCGATGGCTTCTGCGGCGTTCTTGAGCAGGTTGAGCAGCACCTGCTCGATCAGGATGGGGTCGGCCATGATCGTGGGCAGGCGGTTGGCGATCGTCGAGTTGAGCGTGACGCGGCGACGCTTCATCTCGAACACGGCCAACTCCAGCACGGCGTCGGTGATGTCGCGCACGCGGGAGGGCTGGCGTTGCGGCTCGCTGCGCTTCACGAACTGGCGGATACGGTGGATGATCTGGCCGGCGCGTTGGGCCTGGCGTGAGGTTTTCTCCAGCGCCCCGATGAGCTGCTCGTTTTCGATGTTGCCGGCCTGCACGCGGCTGATCATGCCGCTGCAGTAGTTGGAGATGGCGGCCAGCGGCTGGTTGAGCTCGTGCGCCACGGTGGAGGCCATCTCGCCCATGGTAATGAGGCGGCTGGTGAACTGCGACTTTTCTGCCTGGCGGGCGGCGGCGTCTTCGGCCTGTTTGCGCGCGGTGATGTCGGTGGCAATGAGCATCTGTGCCAGGTTGCCGTCGGTCCATTGCACGTAGCGGGCGCGCACGTCGAACCACTTTTGCACGTTGTCCATGTAGACCTCGTGCGTGTCGCTGCCGGCGTCGGTGAGGTTGTGGGTGGGCAGGCCGCCGAAGTGGTCCACCGATTCGTCCCCGTCGATGATCTCGTCGGGCATGACCTGGCCGCCGGTGAGCTGCACGTGGGCTTCCGGGTTGCCGCCAAACCAGAGGCGGTAGGAGCGGTTGGCAAACAGCATCTCGCCACGCTGGACCGACATCACGGACACGGCGGCGTCCAGCCCTTCCAGCACCGTGGTGAAGCGCTCGTGGGCGGCCGTGAGCTGGTCACGCACGCGCTTGGCTTCGGTGATGTTGGTGACTGAGGTCATCCAGCCGGTCTGGTTGCCCTCGGCGTCGATCAGGGGCGAGACGTACATGCGCGCGTCGAACTGGCTGCCGTCGCGGCGCTCCATGTTGAGCTCGACGCCGCCCATGGGGCTGCGGCCCATCAGTTCCTGCTGGAACATGCGGTGGAACTCGTCCAGGCGGTCGCGCGGCCAGTAGGGGTAGGGCGGGCGGGCGCCGATGAGCTCGTGCTCGGCAAAGCCCGTCATGGCGCAGAAGGCCGGGTTGACGTAGGTGATGCGGCCTTCGAGGTCGATGGTGCGCATGCCGGTCAGCATGGAGTTTTCCATCGCGCGGCGGAAATTGGTCTCCTGCACCAACGTTTTCTGGATGTCGGCGCGGCGGCGCATGTGACGCAGGGTGCCCACCAAGGTCCAGACGGTGAGCAGGGACAGGGCCACCACCATCCAGAACAGGGTGCTGCCGACCAGACTGGACGAGGTTTTGAACCCCATGCCGCGCAACAGCACCCCGTTGCCGATGGGGGTGACGATGACGTCGTGGACGAAGCTGGGCTTGGCGGAGCGGGAGGTGATCGCGCCGACCGTGCTGGTGATCAGGGCGCCGTCGGCACGCACCAGGCTCATGGCGTGGCGCTGCACCACCTCATGCGGCACCTGGTGACGCATGAGCGCTTCGAGGGAATATTCGGCGACGATGGCGCCGGTAAAACCGTGGCGATCCACCAGGGGCAGGTGCAGCTGGATGACTTGGCTGCCCGAGGCGTTGAGAAATGGGTGTGAGTAAGTGGGCTGGTTGCGCTCGCGTGCCTGCGTGAAAGCCTGGCGGGGCTCTGGCGTCTTGTTCAGGGGCGTGTACAGGTCGGCCTGATTCTCCAGCGGGTCGCGGTCGACCGGGTGGCCCGATTCCAGGGAGAGCGTCAGGGTGGTCCGTACGGCCTTGACCTTTTCGTCAGCCTGCAGCCACGAGATGCTCAAAATCTCCGGGCGAGGGCGCACGAAGTCGCTGGCCTGCAACATGAACTGCTCGACCGAGAGCGCCTTGAAGTTGACGTCGCGAGCCAGGCGCTGCAGGTTCTCCTGGTTTTCGATCAGGCGCAGGCGCAACTGTTGCTGCACCACCTCAGTGTCTCGTTTGACCGACTCTTGCTCCCGCTCCAGTTCCTCATTGCGCAAGTACCAGAAGGCCGCAATGATCACCACCAGGAAGAGCAGCACCGATACCAGCGGGCCCAGGGTCGCATAACGGTCTTGCTGACTGGGGCTTTGCTTGCGCCACCAGCGCCAGAACAGGCGGTTGGGCGTGTCGGCCTGCGTCGGGCTGGGCGGTGAAGTCGGGACGTGATGAGGGGACGGAAATGCCATGGTGTTGATTATCTGTCGGCGCGGCCTGCTCAAAGGGATGGCACTTATCGCTTATATTTTCGGAAGTTTCGCAATACCACCCTGTTGCGCAAACGATTCGTAGTGTCGGGGCTTTGCCGTTTACCCACGGACCGAAGCCCTGGTGACCACCCTTAAATGGATGGTTCGCCGCTATCAACAATCTGGAGACTCAACCCATGTCTGCTCAAGATCCCATGGCGTCCGCCCCTCAGGACCAGGATCCCCAAGAAACCCGCGAGTGGCTGGACGCCCTGTCCGCCGTCATCGACTCCGAGGGCCGCGCCCGCGCCCACCAACTCCTTGAAAACGTGCTCGACCATGCCCGCCAGGCAGGGATCGACATGCCTTTCTCGGCCAACACGGCTTACGTCAACACCATTCCGGTGGAAGACGAAGCCCGTTGTCCGGGCAACATCGAGATTGAGGAGCGCCTGCGCTCTTACATGCGCTGGAACGCGATGGCGATGGTGGTGAAAGCCAACCGACATAACCCTGAAGACGGTGGGGATCTGGGGGGGCACATCGGTTCGTTCGCCTCCTTGGCCAGCCTGTTTGGCGCCGGTTTCAATCATTTCTGGCATGCAGAAAATGAAAACCACGGCGGCGACTGCATTTATTTCCAGGGCCATGTGTCTCCCGGCGTGTACGCCCGGGCTTACTTGGAAGGCCGTCTGACCGAAGAGCAGTTGCTGCACTTCCGCCAGGAAGTGGACGGCAAGGGCCTGTCGAGCTATCCGCACCCCAAGCTGATGCCCGGCTTCTGGCAGTTCCCGACGGTGTCGATGGGCCTGGGCCCCTTGATGGCGATCTACCAGGCGCGTTTCCTGAAGTACCTGCACGCCCGTGGGTTGGCCGACACCAGCAAGCGCAAGGTGTGGGTGTTCTGCGGCGACGGTGAGATGGACGAGCCCGAATCGCTGGGCGCCATCGGCTTGGCCGCGCGCGAAAAGCTCGACAACCTGATCTTCGTGGTGAACTGCAACCTGCAGCGCCTGGACGGCCCGGTGCGCGGCAACGGCAAGATCGTGCAAGAACTGGAAAGCGAGTTCCGCGGCTCGGGCTGGAACGTGATCAAGCTGCTGTGGGGCAGTGACTGGGATGCGCTGCTGGCCAAGGACAAGGACGGCATCATGCGCAAGATCATGATGGAGATCCTGGACGGGGACTACCAGGCCATGAAGGCCAACGACGGGGCTTTTGTTCGCAAGAACTTCTTTGAGCGTGATCCGCGTGTGGCGGCCCTGGTGGCCGACATGACCGACGAGCAGATTTTCGCGCTGCGCCGTGGTGGCCATGATCCGCAGAAGGTGTACGCCGCTTTCCACCGCGCTGTGAACCACCAGGGCCAACCCACCGTGTTGCTGGTCAAGACGGTCAAGGGCTACGGCATGGGCAAGGCCGGTGAGGGCAAGAACACCGTTCACCAGACCAAGAAGCTGACGGATGAGGACATCCGCCACTTCCGCGACCGCTTCAATCTGCCGATTCCGGACAGCGAGCTGCCGAAGATCCCGTTCTTCAAGCCTTCGGAAGATTCGCCGGAGATGAAGTACCTGCACGAGCGTCGCAAGGCGCTCGGTGGTTACCTGCCGCACCGCCGTGTGAAGGCCGACGAGCAGTTCACCATTCCGCCGCTGGACACGTTCAAGGCGGTGCTGGAGCCGACGGCCGAAGGCCGCGAGATCTCGACCACCCAGGCTTATGTGCGCTTCCTGACGCAGTTGTTGCGTGACCAGGCCCTGGGCCCGCGTGTGGTGCCCATCCTGGTGGACGAGGCACGCACCTTCGGCATGGAAGGTTTGTTCCGCCAGATTGGCATTTACAACCCCGCAGGTCAGTTGTACACCCCGGTCGACAAGGACCAGGTGATGTACTACCGCGAGGACAAGGCCGGTCAGATCCTGCAAGAGGGCATCAACGAAGCCGGCGGCATGTCGAGCTGGATTGCGGCCGCGACGAGCTACAGCACGAGCAACCGGATCATGGTCCCGTTCTACGTGTACTACTCGATGTTCGGCTTCCAGCGCATCGGTGACCTGGCCTGGGCGGCCGGCGACATGCAGGCGCGCGGCTTCCTGCTGGGCGGCACCTCGGGGCGGACCACGCTGAACGGCGAAGGTCTGCAGCACGAAGACGGTCACAGCCACATCCTGGCGGGCACGATCCCGAACTGCGTGTCGTATGACCCGACGTTCGCGCATGAAGTGGGCGTGATCCTGCACCATGGCCTCAAGCGCATGGTCGAGAATCAGGAGAACGTGTTCTTCTACCTGACTCTGCTCAACGAGAACTACGCGATGCCGGGCCTCAAGCAGGGCACGGAAGAGCAGATCCTCAAGGGCATGTACCTGCTGCAGGAAGGCGAAGCCGGCAAGACCTGCGTGAACCTGCTGGGTTCGGGCACGATCTTGCGCGAGTCGATCGCGGCCAAGGCGCTGCTGGAGCAGGACTGGGGCTTGTCGGCCAATGTGTGGAGCTGCCCGAGCTTCAACGAACTGACCCGCGACGGTCAGGATGCCGATCGCTTCAACCTGCTGCACCCACTGGAAACGCCGAAGCTGCCTTTTGTGACGCAACAGCTGCAGCCGTTTGACGGCCCGGTGGTGGCCTCGACCGACTACATGAAGGCCTACGCCGAGCAGATCCGTCCCTTTATCCCGAAGGGCCGCAGCTACAAGGTGCTGGGCACGGACGGTTTCGGTCGCAGCGACTTCCGCAGCAAGCTGCGCGAGCACTTCGAAATCAATCGCCATTACATCGTGGTTGCCGCCCTCAAGGCGCTGGCCGACGATGGCAAGTTGCCGCTGGCCAAGGTGGCCGAGGCCATTCAGAAGTACGGGATCAAGGCTGACAAGGTCAACCCGCTGTACGCCTGAGGCTCTCAGACACCGAACCGAGGCTCAAGCCCTGCGCCACCGATGTGCGCGGGCTTGGGCTGTCGAACCAACGTATGACGTCGTCCTGAATGGAGACACAAAATGGCATTGATTGAAGTGAAGGTTCCCGACATTGGGGACTTTGATGAAGTGGCGATCATCGAGGTGCTGGTGAAAGCTGGCGATACCGTGAAGGCCGAACAGAGCTTGATCACGGTGGAGTCGGACAAGGCTTCGATGGAGATCCCGTCTTCCCACGCGGGCGTGGTGAAGGAATTGAAGGTCGCCCTGGGCGACAAGGTGAGCACAGGCTCGCTGGTTCTCATGCTGGAGACGGCTGATGGTGCCGCGGTGGCCTCGGCTCCGGCTGCAGCCGTCGCTGCGGTGGCTGCACCGGCGGCCTCTGTACCGGCGCCTGTGACGGCTCCGGTGGCTGCCCCTGTTGCGGCATCCGGCCCGATCGAGGTCGTGGTGCCCGACATTGGCGACTTCGATGAAGTGGCCGTGATCGAGTTGCTGGTCAAGGTGGGTGACGCCGTGACGGCCGAGCAAAGCCTGATCACCGTGGAGTCCGACAAGGCGTCGATGGAGATTCCGTCCTCGCACGCTGGCGTGGTCAAGAGCCTGCTGGTGAAGCTGGGTGACAAGGTGGCCAAGGGTACGCCGATCGTGGTGCTGGAAAGCGCGGGTGGTGCGGTGGCTGCACCGGCTGCTGCGCCTGTGGCGGCTCCGGCAGCCAGCGCGCCTGTGGCGGCGGCAGCAGCAGCTGTCGTGGCTGTGCCTGCTGTGGCCGCTTCGGCCGTGGCGACGCTGCCGGCTCATCAGCCGGGTACGCCGTCGGCCACGTTGCCGCACGCATCCCCCAGCATCCGCAAGTTTGCGCGCGAGTTGGGCGTGCCGCTGGCCGAGGTCAAGGGCTCCGGCTTCAAGGGTCGTATCACCCAGTCTGACGTGCAGAGCTTTGTTCGCAACGTGATGACGGGTGGTTTGCAGACCTCGGCCCAACAAGCCAAGGCTCCGGCCGCTGCGGCATCGGAAGGCGCTTTCCCCGGTTTGCTGCCTTGGCCGAAGGTGGACTTCGCCAAGTTCGGTCCGGTTGAGCGCAAGGACCTGTCGCGCATCAAGAAGATCTCGGGCGCCAACCTGCACCGCAACTGGGTGGTGATCCCGCACGTCACGAACCACGACGACGCGGACATCACCGAGCTGGAAGCCTTCCGCGTTCAGTTGAACAAGGAAAACGAGAAGTCCGGCGTGAAGGTCACGATGCTGGCCTTCATGATCAAGGCGGCCGTGGCAGCTTTGAAGAAATTCCCCGAGTTCAATGCCTCGCTGGATGGCGATCAGCTGGTGCTCAAGAACTACTTCCACATCGGCTTTGCGGCGGACACGCCCAATGGTCTGGTGGTGCCGGTGATCAAGGATGCCGACCAGAAGGGCATCTTCCAGATCAGCCAGGAGATGTCGGAGCTGGCCAAGAAAGCACGCGACGGCAAGCTGGGCCCGGCCGACATGACCGGTGGTTGCTTCTCGATCTCGTCGCTGGGCGGCATCGGTGGCAAGTACTTCACGCCCATCATCAATGCGCCCGAAGTGGCCATCATGGGTGTTTGCAAGAGCACCATCGAGCCGAAGTGGGACGGCAAGGCCTTCCAGCCGCGCCTGATGCTGCCGCTGTCGCTGTCGTGGGATCACCGCGTCATCGACGGGGCGTCGGCTGCGCGCTTCAACGTGTACTTTGCGTCGCTGCTGGCGGATTTCCGTCGCATCGTGCTGTGATCGGGAGAGCGACATGGCATTGATTGACGTACAAGTTCCCGACATTGGTGATTTCAAGGACGTGGCCATCATCGAGGTGCTGGTCAAGCCGGGCGACACAGTGAAGGCCGAGCAGAGCCTGGTCACGGTCGAATCCGACAAGGCCTCGATGGAGATTCCGTCGTCGCACGCCGGTGTGGTGAAGGAGCTCAAGGTGGCACTGGGTGACAAGATCAACCAGGGAACGGTGATCCTGTCGCTGGAGAGCGCCGAGGCGGGTGCTGCGGCTTCGGCCGCCCCTGCGGTGGCTCCAGTTGCTGCACCGGCGGCAGCACCTGCTGCTGCTGCTGCGGCTCCCGTCGTGGTGGCCCCGGCACCGGCAGGCAGCTACAGCGGCCCCGTGGACCTGGAGTGCGACGTACTCGTTCTGGGCGGTGGCCCCGGCGGCTACTCGGCAGCGTTCCGCTCGGCTGACCTGGGCTTGAGCACTGTCATCGTCGAGCGCTACGCCACCCTGGGCGGCGTGTGCCTGAACGTGGGTTGCATCCCCTCGAAGGCGCTGCTGCACGTAGCGGCCGTGATGGACGAAGTCCGCCATCTGGCCGATGCGGGCGTGGAGTTCGCCGAGCCCAGCGTCAACATCGACAAGCTGCGTGGCCACAAGGAAAAGGTCATCGGCAAGTTGACCGGTGGTCTGGCGGCCATGGCCAAGATGCGCAAGGTCACGACCGTGCGCGGCTATGGCGTCTTCATCGACCCGTATCACCTGAAGGTTGAAGAGACCACAGGTGAGGGCCAGGAGAAGACCGGTGCGGCCAAGGTGGTGCGATTCAAGCGCGCCATCATCGCGGCGGGTTCGCAGGCGGTGCGTCTGCCGTTCTTCCCGCAGGATGAGCGCATCGTGGACTCGACCGGGGCGCTCGCGCTCCAGGGCGTGCCCAAGAAGATGCTGATCGTGGGCGGCGGCATCATCGGCCTGGAGATGGGCACGGTGTACTCCACGCTGGGCGCGCGTCTGGATGTGGTCGAGATGATGGACGGCCTGATGCAAGGTGCTGACCGGGATCTGGTCAAGGTCTGGCAGAAGATGAACGCGCCGCGCTTCGACAACATCATGTTGAAGACCAAGACGGTGGGGGCCGAGGCCACGCCCGAAGGCATCAAGGTGAAGTTCGAGGGTGCGGATGGCACGCTGAGCGAGCAGACCTATGACCTGGTGCTGCAAGCGGTGGGCCGCACGCCCAACGGCAAGAAAGTCGACGCGCACAAGGCCGGTGTGGCCGTGACCGACCGTGGCTTCATTCCGGTGGACGTGCAGATGCGCACCAACGTGCCGCACATCTTCGCCATTGGCGACCTGGTGGGCCAGCCCATGCTGGCGCACAAGGCCGTGCACGAGGCGCATGTGGCGGCCGAAGTGGTGGCCGGTGAGTTGCTGGGTGACGAGAAGCTGGCCAAGGCCCAGTTCGACGCCCGCGTGATCCCGAGCGTGGCTTACACCGATCCGGAAGTGGCTTGGGTGGGCTTGACCGAGGATCAGGCCAAGGCACAGGGCATCAAGGTCAAGAAGGGGCTGTTCCCGTGGTCGGCGTCGGGTCGTGCCATTGCGAACGGTCGCGACGAAGGCTTCACCAAGCTGTTGTTCGATGACAGTCCTGAGGCCAACGGTCATGGTCGCATCCTGGGGGGCGGCATTGTCGGCACGCATGCGGGCGACATGATCGGCGAGATCGCGCTGGCCATCGAGATGGGGGCCGACGAGGTCGACATCGGCAAGACGATCCACCCGCACCCGACCCTGGGTGAAAGCATCGGCCTGTGCGCCGAAGCGGCCCACGGCAGTTGCACCGACTTGCCGCCGGCCCGCAAGCGCTGAAGCCATGACGCGCTGAAGCTGACGCGCCCGCGTCAGTGAAAGTCCCGGCTTTGGGTGCTCAGGCGCCCCAGCAAAGGCGTCAGGTCGCGAAGGCGGTGCGCCACCAGGTGGCGCACCTCGCCTTCGCGCTGCCACACCCCATAGACCGCCAGCAGGCGTGAGTGCACCAACTCGCGCCGCTGGCGTTCTTTCAGGGCCGGCCACACGATCACGTTGACCGTGCCGGTTTCATCTTCCAGCGTCACGAAGACCACGCCCGAGGCGGTGCCCGGTTGTTGCCGCACGGTGACGATGCCGCAGGCGCGCGCCAGTCTCCCATTCGGAAAATCATGCAGTTCGGCCGCGCTGAGCAGGCGCTGTTCGCTCAACTGTGGACGCAGCAGGGCCAAGGGGTGTCGGCGCAGCGTCAGGCCTTGCGAGGCGTAGTCGAACACGATCTCTTCACCTTCAGGCGCGGCGGGCAGCGCCAGTGGGGCTTCGGCCACCGGGGCTTCGCGTAGCAGCGGCGGCGCGCGGTGCAGGGCGGAGGCCTCCCAGACTTGATGGCGACGGTGGCCCGAGAGGTTCATCAGCGCATCGCCCGCTGCCAGGGCGCGCAAGGTGCGCTGGTCGAGGTCGGCACGGCGGGCCAGGTCGTCTACGTCGGTGAAGGGGGCTTGCGCTCGCGCGGCCACGATGCGCTGGGCCACCTCGGGCGAGAGGCCGACAAGCAGTCGCAAGCCAAGTCGAACAGCGGGGCCTGCGTGTGGTCTGGGCTGTAGACCGATTTGTGGGCCGGTTTTTGGGGCGGCCGATGTCGAGTGCGAACGAGCCCGCGCAGCGGACACGCTGGTAGGCGCCGAATGTGCGGAATGAGCAGAAAGTGCAGGTAAGGGAGGCTCCAAGCTGCAATCCCAGGCAGAGCACATCACATCGGGTGGACGCACTTCCACCCCATGCCGGCGCGCATCCTGCACCAACTGACTGGGTGAGTAAAACCCCAGCGGCTGGGCGTTGAGCAATCCAGCCAAAAAAGCCGCGGGCTCATGGCATTTGATCCAGGCGCTGGCATAGACCAACTGCGCAAAACTGGCCGCGTGCGACTCGGGGAAGCCGTAGGAGCCAAAGCCTTCAATCTGCTGGCAGATCTGCTCGGCGAACTCCGCCGGATACTGGTTGGCGCGCATGCCGGCCTTGATGCGTTCCTTGAATTTGTGCACATCGCCCTTGCGCCGCCAGGCGGCCATCGAGCGCCGCAGGTCATCCGCTTCACCCGCGGTGAACCCCGCCGCGATCATCGCGATCTGCATGACCTGCTCCTGAAAAATCGGCACACCCAGGGTGCGCTTCAAGGCTGCTTGCAGGCCGCGCGGGTAGTCAATGGGCTCCAGCCCCTGGCGGCGCCGCAGATAGGGGTGGACCATGCCACCCTGAATCGGGCCGGGCCGCACCAGCGCCACCTCCACCACCAGGTCGTAAAACTCGCGGGGCTTCAGGCGCGGCAGCATGCTCATCTGCGCCCGGCTTTCAATTTGGAAGACGCCGATGGTGTCGGCACGGCACATCATTTCGTAGCAAGCCGGGTCTTCACGCGGGATGTCTTGCATGCCAAAGGGCTGATTGCGCCATTGGCCGATGAAATCCATGGCCTTGCGCAGGGCGGTGAGCATGCCCAGTGCCAGCACGTCCACCTTGAGCAGTCCCAGTGCATCGAGGTCATCCTTGTCCCACTGGATGACGCTGCGGTCGGGCATGTTGGCGTTTTCGATGGGCACCATGCGGCACAAGGCCCCGCGCGAGAGAACGAACCCCCCGGTGTGCTGGCTCAGGTGACGCGGAAAACCCACCAGCGTGCGCGTGAGCTCCAGCCACTGCTGCACACGCCGTGTGCTGGGGTCGAGCCCTACCTCCTGTAGCCGCTCAGCCAACGCAGCCTGGCTGTCCCACCATTGCAAGTTGCCGCTGGCGCGCTCGATCTCGTCCAGACCAAAGCCCAGGGCCTTGCCCACATCGCGCAGGGCGCTGCGGGTGCGGTAGGTGATGACGGTGGCCGTGAGCGCGGCCCGGTCGCGTCCGTAGCTGGTGTACAGATACTGGATGACCTCTTCGCGGCGCTCGTGCTCGAAGTCCACATCGATGTCGGGCGGTTCGTTGCGCTCGCGCGAGATGAAGCGCTCAAACAGCAAGGTGCTGTGCTCGGGGTCGACTTCGGTGATGCCCAGCGCGTAGCAAACCACCGAGTTGGCCGCGCTGCCTCGCCCCTGACAGAGGATGTGGCGCGACCGCGCAAAGCACACGATGTCGTAGACGGTGAGGAAGTACTTTTCGTAGTCCAACTCGGTGATCAGCGCCAGTTCTGCCTCCATCTGGGCTTGAACGCGCGCGGGCACGCCCTGGGGATAGCGCCGAGCCAAACCCTCTGCACTGACGCGGCACAGGAAGCTGTGGGCGGTTTCACCAGTGGGGACGATTTCATCTGGGTATTCGTAGCGCAACTCGTCCAGGCTGAAGGCGCAACGCGCGGCCACCTCTTGCGTGGCGCGCAATAGATCGGCCGGATAGCGCTGGGTCAGCCGCAGGCGGCTACGCAGATGGTGCTCGGCATGACGCGCCAGTTGCAAACCGCATTCGGTCAGCGGTTTCCCCAGCCGGGTGGCAGTGAGCACATCCTGCAAAGGCTTGCGTGAGCGCAGGTGCATGTGCACATCGCCCGTGGCCACCAAGGGCACCTGTTCGGTGTCTCCGACATGGCGCAGGGTGTGCAACCACACGGCGTCGTCCAGATGGTGGTGCAGGGCCACCCCCAGCCAGCATCGGTCGGCAAAGTGGCGGCGTAGCCAGCGTGCTTGCTCGGACACGCGCTCTGCCGCTGTGTGCCGCTGTGGGATCAACAACACCAGACAGTCTCCCCAGGCAGTTGGGCGGATGTCTTCGCGTGTCAGCGTGGCGAGCCCCTTGCCTGGGTTGGTGCGGCGCAGGCGCGTGATGAACTCACACAGCAATCCGTAGCCGATGCGGTGACAAGCCAGCACCACCAGCTTGAAAGGCGTGGCGTCGGCCACCTCGAATTCGCTGCCCAACAGCAACTGGAAAGTATCGGCGCCGGGCACACCCGCCTCCCGGGCTTTGCGCAAGGCCAGATGGGCGCGCACCACGCCGGCCAGACTGGCCTCATCCGTCAAGGCCAGGCCGCGGTAGCCCAGGGCCAGTGCACGCTCGATCAATTCCTCGGGGTGCGAGCCCCCGCGCAGAAACGAGTAGTTCGAGACGGCGTGCAGCTCGGTGTAGTCCGGCAGGTTGGCCGCGCGGTTCATGGCAGGCTCCACGGGGTCTCAGGCAAACAGGCCATGCAGAAACCAGGCTTGCGTGGCCGTGTCGCCAGCGTGTCGGGCTCGGAACACCCATAGCAAACCGGCGCCAGGGCTGCTGGCCAGGTAATAGTCGCGCGCGCAGGCGCTGTCTGGCTCGGTCGCATCCCACCAACCGGCCTCAATGCGATGTGGGCCCGCCAGCCATTGCAAGCGCCCTTGGTAGTGGGGGTGTTCATGCTGCCCCTGGGCATCGGCCACCAGGGTCAAGGGCACAGGCTGAGGCAGCACCCAACTGGGCTGAGGCCAGGGGGGGAGGGCTTGCGTGGCACCGGATGACGCGCTGGGGAGCGTAGCCAGGGCCGCTTGCCAGCGCTGGGCATGCTCCAGGCGGTGATCGGCGTGAACCTGGCCAGCCAGCACACGCTCGGTCCCCAGCCGGGCACTGAGCCGGTCCAGCAGTGTCCACAAAGCTTCTTTCTGAGCACGTTGAGCCTCCGTCGTGATCAGGCCTTCCGGATGAGCCGTGAGCTGATCCCCCCCTTGCTCGGGAAACAGACTGTGACTGTTCTGCACCAGCGGTGCAATGTGCTCTGCCTTCAGGCTGATGTCTTCCACGGGTGCGGCCAGGGTCAGGCGCTGCAGATGCTCGTGCAGCAATTGACTGAGCCGCTCGGGGTCTCGGGTCGGGTTGGAGAGCCTCACGGTGTGCTGCCCAGTATGGGCTTCTTGCCTGCGCAGACCATGGTGCCAGCGCAGGGTGAAGGATTCGACCCCGGCGTGCTGCCCAGCCAGCCAGGCGCACAGCGCCTGCAGCAGCTCGCGAGCGGCATGCAGCAAGGCTGGCGCCGTTTCCACGCGTCCCGGCAACTCCAGCCTCTCATCGAACTCTGCCGGCAGCGTCAGCCACGACAGAGGCAGGGGGCTGCGTCCATACGCCTGGTCGAGGGCTCGCAGCATGGCCGCATCGAACCGTCTGCTCAAGCCAGCCCGAGGCAGCGCACTCACATCACCCAGCGTGCGACACCCCAGTCGCGCCAAGGTGCCGGCATGCGGGCGCAGCGCGCTCAGGGTCGTGAAGGGCAGGGCATCCAGCACCTGAGCCGTCGTGCGGGTGTCCGTCTCATCCGTCTGTATGCCACCCCAGGCCACGTGGTGACGAGCCAGACACAGCGCTGCCAAGGCATTCGACCCAAAAGCCCAGGCAGCTACACCTTGCGCTTGGGCACCTCTCACCAGGCGGTCACGCAAAGCCTCGCGTCCGCCGAACAAGCGTTCTGAAGCGCGGCATTCCAGCACCACCGCTTCCTCCAGCGGGGCCACGCGGGGCGTGAATTGCAAGGCCCACCAACCCAGAGGCCGCACGTTCAGCGGCTGCCAGGTGGGTGAGCCTGCATCGTCCGCCTCATGCTTCGAGGCGGGCAGCAAGGCCATCCAGTTCTGCATGAGGTACCGTCAGTGAGGTGGGAGGGCGCAAGGCGTGGCGTGGCGTGGCGCGGTGGCAGGCAAGGGGGAAGCCTTGGGGGGGCGTGCAGGCGATGCCGGACTGCGCCACAACTCGGCGACCCCCTGCGACCAGTGCGGCAGCACAATGGGTTCGGCCAATAAAGGCCCACGGCGCTTGATCACATGAACTTCAAGCGGATGAGGGCAGGGGCCCAGCGTCAAGTGCAGGCGCAAAGGCGCGGCCGACGACTCCTGGGCAACGCGCGCCGGCCGAAAAGCAAAGAACAAGCCCGGGTGACGCCCGGCACAAGCCTGCAGGCGTCGGATCTGCTCCGGCCGGGCTTGGGGCAACCAACTGAGCACGGCGGTCACGCAATGCGCCTTCAGCGCCTGCTCTGTGGCCCACAAGCGTTCTGCAGCCCCTTGCCCCTCAATGCGGATCAATCGGTCGGGACGTATCCCTTCTCGTGCCAGTGCCGGCAGGTAAGGCAACTGTGGTGCCCCCACCAGCAGCACCGACCCACCCTGGGCCACCAAGCGGGCCAAGGCTGGGGCCAGCAAACGCCACTCCCCCAAACCAGCCTGGGCCTGCAGGATCTCCGTCAGGCTCTGACAAGGCCAGCCGCCATCGGGCAACACGGCATCCAAAGCAGCATGCCCACTGGCCACAACGTGCGACTGATGGCGCCCGATGGCCTCTCCCTGCCACACCAGGGCAGCCAGATGCGGCGGCAGCATCGCAGGCGTGATCGCGCTGCGGTCGGCGTGGACAAGGGATTGGAGGGCGGACATAGTGAGGAACTGTTTATTTGTACAGTATCTTACTGCGCACCGAAGCCAACGTCCAGAGACGTTCCGTCGAAATGAAAAACTCAGAACGCCGGCTTGCCCGACTCCAACGCAGCCGACTTCAGCATGTCCAGCGTGACAACCTCCAGGGCCTTCTCATGCGTGGCCTCCAGCGACACGGGCGGTGCCACACCCGCCTCCCAGGCTTCACGCCAACGGAGCGCGCACAGACACCAGCGGTCGCCGGGTTTCAGGCCGGGAAAGCGCCACTCCGGATGCGGTGTGACCAGGTCATTGCCCCGGCTGCGCGAGAAATCCAGGAACGCCTGGGTCATGCGTGCGCACACCACATGCTGGCCTGCGTCATCCCCGCGCGTGCGGCAGCATCCATCCCGAAAGAACCCGGTCACCGGGTCATAAGAGCAGGCCCTCAAGGGGCCTCCCAGCACATTGCGTCCGGTGGTCAACTCCACGCTCATCGGGTTCTCCTGCGCGCCAGATCAGACCTGGCCAGGCTTTTTCAGCAAGGTCATGGCCGTACCAATCAGGGCCGACACCTCGCTCATGTTGCCCGGCACGATCATCGTGTTGTTCTTCTGAGCCAGTTGGCCATAGGCCTCCACAGCCTTCTCGGCCACCTTCAGGTTCACGGCGTCCTGGCCGCCGGGTTGGCGGATGGCCGCGGCAATCTTGGCAATCGCATCGGCGGTGGCATCGGCCACGGCGGTGATGGCGGCGGCTTCACCCTGCGCCTTGTTGATCTCGGCCTGCTTTTCACCCTCGGAGCGGGCAATGAAAGCCTCGCGTTCACCCGTGGCAATGTTGATCTGCTCCTGGCGACGGCCTTCCGAGGCCGCAATCAGCGCGCGCTTTTCACGCTCAGCCGTGATCTGGGCCTGCATGGCACGCAAGATTTCCACCGGCGGCGTCAGGTCCTTGATCTCGTAACGCAGCACCTTCACGCCCCAGTTTAGCGCGGCTTCGTCCAGCGCATTCACCACGGCCGCGTTGATCAGATCGCGTTCTTCAAACGTCTTGTCCAACTCCATCTTGCCCACCACCGAACGCAGCGTGGTCTGGGCCAGTTGCGTGATGGCGACGATGTAGTTCGACGAGCCATAGCTGGCGCGCATCGCATCGGTCACCTGAAAGTACAGGATGCCGTCCACCTGCAGCTGCGTGTTGTCCTTGGTGATACAGACCTGGCTGGGCACATCCAGCGGCACTTCCTTGAGCGAATGCTTGTAGGCCACACGGTCAATGAAGGGCAGGACCACATTGAGGCCGGCCGTCAGCGTGCCGTGGTACTTGCCCAGGCGCTCCAGCACCCAGGCACTCTGCTGCGGCACAACCTTGACGGACTGCACCACAAAAACCACGGCGATGATGAGAAAGAGGATGGCGATTTCCATGGGGTCAGACCTTTTCAAGAAGAAGGAGATTGCCCTGCAAGGCGCAGATGCGATACGCGCCCGGTTCGGGCAAAGAGGTGCCCTCAGGCTGTTTCAACCGTGCGCGCCAGGGGGCACCACGGTAAGACACATGGGTCGTGCCATCACTGTCCCAGGCGCTGACCTGCACCACCTGGCCCAGATCGAGTTCCAGGTCTGGCGCTGATTGGCCGCTCAACGGGTGGTTGCCCAGACGCTGCTGGCGCCGACGCTTCCAGGCATACCAGCCGCCAGCCGTCAAAGCGGCCACGACGGCCGCGGCGCTCAGCTGAAGCTCGGTCTGGAAACCCGCGTGCGCCGCCAAAGCGCCTGCCACGGCCCCCAGCGCAATCATCAGCAGGTAAAACGTGCCCGTGGCCAGTTCGGCCACCACCAGCAGCCCTGCCATCAACCACCACTGCGTACTGTCGTCCACAAAGCGCTCCATTTCATTTTCGTTCTGAGCCAAGTCGCCCTGACAAGGTAGACCAAATTCATCATATCGCGCGCGTAAGGTAGGCAGATGACATACAAGACGCCTACACTTCGCATTTTTCCGTACTTCTTGTTGGTGGGTTGCCCATGCTCCGATTTCACTTCCCCATCGTCATCATTGACGAGGACTTCCGCTCCGAAAACACCTCGGGTCTGGGCATCCGCGCGTTGGCTGACGCCATCACGAAAGAGGGGTTCGAAGTCTTGGGGGTGACCGGCTACGGTGACCTGTCCCAGTTCGCCCAACAGCAAAGCCGCGCCAGCGCTTTCATCCTGTCGATTGACGATGAAGAGTTCACCCCTGGCCCCGAGCTTGATCCGGCCGTGCTGAATCTGCGCAAGTTCATTGAAGAGATCCGCTTCAAGAACAACGACATCCCCATCTACCTGTACGGCGAGACGCGTACCTCCGAGCACCTCCCCAACGACATCCTGCGTGAGCTGCACGGCTTCATCCACATGTTCGAGGACACGCCCGAGTTCGTGGCGCGTCACATCATTCGTGAAGCCAAGAGCTACCTCGATGGCCTGGCGCCCCCGTTCTTCAAGGCCTTGATGGACTACGCCCAGGACGGCTCCTACTCCTGGCACTGCCCCGGTCACTCCGGCGGTGTCGCCTTCCTGAAGAGCCCCGTGGGCCAGATGTTCCACCAGTTCTACGGCGAGAACATGCTGCGCGCCGACGTCTGCAACGCCGTGGAAGAACTCGGTCAGTTGCTCGACCACACCGGCCCGGTGTACGAGTCCGAGAAGAACGCCGCGCGCATCTTCAACGCCGACCACTGCTTCTTTGTCACGAACGGCACCTCCACCTCCAACAAGATGGTGTGGCACCACACCGTGGCCCCCGACGACATCGTCATCGTGGACCGCAACTGCCACAAGTCCATCCTGCACAGCATCATCATGACCGGGGCCATCCCCGTTTTCATGACGCCCACGCGCAACCACTTCGGCATCATCGGCCCGATCCCCAAGAGCGAATTTGAGCCTGCGGCCATCCGCAAGAAGATCGCCAACAACCCGCTGCTCAAGGGCGTGGATGCCAAGGCCGCCAAGCCGCGCATCATGACGCTCACGCAGAGCACCTACGATGGCGTGCTCTACAACACCGAGACCATCAAGGGCATGCTCGACGGCTGGGTGGACACCTTGCACTTTGACGAAGCCTGGCTGCCCCACGCCGCCTTCCACAAGTTCTATGGCGCCTACCACGCCATGGGCAAGAACCGCGCGCGCCCCAAAGAGGCCGTGGTCTACGCCACCCAGTCCATCCACAAACTGCTGGCCGGCATCAGCCAGGCCTCGCAGGTGCTCGTGCAGGACTCGCAGCAGGTCAAGCTCGACCGCAACCTCTTCAACGAGGCCTACCTGATGCACACCTCCACCTCGCCGCAGTACGCCATCATCGCCTCGTGCGATGTGGCCGCGGCCATGATGGACCGCCCCGGTGGCACCGCCCTGGTGGAAGAAAGCATCAAGGAAGCACTGGACTTCCGCCGTGCTATGCGCAAGGTGGCCAAGGAATACGGCAAGGACTGGTGGTTCAAGGTCTGGGGACCGGACAAGATCACGGCCGACGACATCGGCAAGCCCTCTGACTGGGTGCTCAAGGCCAACGAGAAGTGGCACGGCTTCGGCAACCTGGCCGAAGGCTTCAACATGCTCGACCCCATCAAGTCGACCATCATCACCCCGGGCCTGGACGTGTCGGGCAAGTTTGCCAAGAGCGGCATCCCGGCTTCCATCGTCACCAAGTACCTGGCCGAGCACGGCGTGGTCGTCGAAAAGACCGGCCTGTACAGCTTCTTCATCATGTTCACCATCGGCATCACCAAGGGCCGCTGGAACACCATGTTGACCGCGCTGCAGCAGTTCAAGGACGACTACGACAAGAACCAGCCGCTGTGGCGCGTCGTGCCGGACTTCTGCAAGAAGTACCCGCGCTACGAGCGCATGGGCCTGCGCGACCTTTGCCAGAGCGTGCACGAAGCCTACGCCAGCGGCGACATCGCCCGCCTGACCACCGACGTGTACCTGTCGGGCCTGGAGCCGGCCATGAAGCCGTCGGACGCCTACGCCTGCATCGCCCGTCGCCAGACCGAGCGCGTGGACATCGACCAGCTGGAAGGCCGCATCACCACCGCGCTGCTGACCCCGTATCCTCCGGGCATCCCGCTGCTGATCCCAGGCGAGCGCTTCAACAAGAAGATCGTCGACTTCCTGAAGTTCACCCGCGATTTCAACGACGCCTTCCCCGGCTTCGCCACTGATGTGCACGGCCTCGTCGCCGAGGACCTGCCGGGTGGCGGCAAGCGCTACTACGTGGACTGCGTCAAGAACGACGCCTGATCACTTGCGCAGGTTCAGACCACCCGCCTGACGGCCGGTGGTCGATCCGAGCTGTACGTGCAGCACGTGGCGGCAGTACTGCTCACGCAAGGCAGTGATCTGCTCGGCCAGTGCCTCCGCCTCGGGGATGTCCGCCCGGTAGCGGTTCATCATCATGTCGCTCAGGTCCAGCAACTTGGCATTGCCGGTCTTGGTCCCCGTTGCCAGCAGAGACCGGATGGCCTCTTCCGCTGACACCGATTTGGCATGGGTCAGTGCTTTTTCGGCGGTGTCGGTGATGGTTTGATAGGACTGGACGATCAGCTTGGCATGCTCTTCGGCAGCCTGCGCCGTGATGGCCAGCATGTCGCTGGATGCCTTGGACGTGCAGAATCGCAGGGCGATGAGGCGAATCCATTCGTCAGCCTCCGGCAAGACCATGCCCATTTGATGCAGCCGGGCGAGCAGGCTCAAGACATTGCTGGCCGCCTCAAAATCGAAATCGGGCCAGGTGAACTCACGGGACATGCTGCCCAGGATCCGCGTCACCTCGTCCGGCCGCTGGTTCAGGGCCATGTCCATGGCCTCCACCAACAGCTTCATGCGTTGCAGGCGAGGTTCATAGGGCCGCTTCGACACCGCATGACTGAGGTCATTCAGGCAGCGCATCAAGCCCCTTGAGTCGCGCTCGCCCAGTCTGAGCATGGCCAGCAGCACCAGACTCTGGTGGTCGTACATCCGGGAGGTCAGCCCCAGGCTGGTGGCTTTCTCCAGCACCCGGTTGGCCTCCTCGGTGTGCCCGAGATAGAAAGCCAGCATGCCCGCTTTCTGCAGGCGACTGATCGAGGCCGGCGTCAAAGCCGCCGCCTGCTTGTACGTGGCCAAGGCGCTCTCAAAGTCCCCGGACTGCAGTTGCGCGCGCCCCATCACATCCCAGGCATCGGCAAAACCCGGGTTCTCCGACAACAGGCTCTCCAGCGTGTTGCGAGCGGGTTTGGGTTGTCCACCGTCCAGTTGCGCCCGCGCGATGCCCAACTTGGCCCAGGGCAGGGCCTTCGTCTCGCTGAGCGCCTCGAACAGCTTGCGGGCATCGTCATGTCGCTCCAGCCGCAGCAGCAACTCGCCTCCGAGGCGTGCGGCATAGACCCAGTACTCGCCGCGCTCGTGAAACCGCTGCAGGCAGCGCTCCATGGCCAGTTCGTACTGTTCCTGCTCAATTGCCTCAAAGATGGGGCCGAGCACCACCTTGCGATGGCGGGCCAGATGCAGCCGTTCAGCCAGCGCGTTGGCGGTGTGGGGTTTGATCAGGTAGGAGTCCAGTGCAGATTCAGCCGCTTCCGCCACCTTCACATAGGACGCCTCGGCCGTGACCATCACGAACACGGTCGACAAGGGCAGCAACTGGGCTCGACGCATGTCATCGAGCAGGTCCGCCCCGGTCATGTCGCTGCCATCAAAGTGGTAGTCGCAGATGACCACATCGAACGTGCGCGTCTCCAGAGCACGGCGGGCATCCGAGATCTTGGCCGCTTGCACGATGTTCTGCAGGCCCAGATCGCTCAGCATGGAGCGCAGGAGGCTGCGCGATGCTTGGTTGGTGTCGATAACCAGTGCCTGGCAGTGACGCAGATCACTGTCGGGCAGGGTCGGGCGCGTCTGCCCCATCGAGAGACTGATCGGATGTTTGCTCATGGCAAGCGGAACTCAGAACAGGTCCGATGTCTGCAAGCTGACGTCGATGTGAACAGGATGTGGTGCACAGCCTCACATTGTCATTTCCGAAAAGACCAAATAAAAGCGCCCCGTAGGGCGCTTGATGGTTTTCGTGTGATGTAAGTCGCTTACTTAAAGATGTTCTTCACACGATCCGTCCAGCTTTTGGACGTGGGTGAGTGCTTTTCCCCCCCCTTGCGGAAGGACTCGTCCAGCTCCTTGAGCAGCTTGCGCTGGTGCTCGGTGAGCTTGACGGGCGTCTCGACCACGATGTGGCAGTACAGATCACCCGGGTAACTGGAGCGAATCCCCTTGATGCCCTTACCACGCAAGCGGAAGGTCTTGCCGTGTTGGGTACCTTCGGGAATGTCGATCTCCGCCTTGCCACCCAGGGTCGGTACTTCAATGCTGCCACCCAGCGCCGCCGAGGTCAGCGGCACGGGCACATTGCAGTGCAGGTCGTCCCCATCGCGCTCGAAAATCTCGTGCTGCTTGATGCGGATCTCGATGTACAGATCGCCTGCAGGGCCGCCATTGGTGCCAGGCTCACCGTTGCCGGCCGAGCGGATGCGCATGCCCTCGTTGATGCCGGCCGGGATCTTGACTTCCAGCGTCTTGGTCTTCTTGACCTTGCCTTGCCCGTGGCACGAGGTGCAGGGCTCGGGAATGATCTTGCCGGTGCCCTGGCAGTGCGGACAGCTTTGCTGCACGCTGAAGAAACCCTGGCGCATGTGGACGGTGCCCGAGCCATTGCAGGTCGGGCAGGTCTTGGCGCTGGTACCGGGCTTGGCACCACTGCCGTGACAAACCTCGCACTCGTCCCACGAGGGGATGCGGATCTGCGTGTCCTTGCCGGCGGCGGCTTCCTCCAGCGTGATCTCCATCGCGTAGGACAAGTCGCTGCCACGGTAGACCTGAGGACCACCACCACGGCGGCCACCGCCGCCCTGGCCAAAGATATCGCCAAAGATGTCGCCGAAGGCGTCGGCAAAACCGCCACCGCCCCCGAAACCACCGCCCGCACCGCCACCCATGTTCGGGTCCACGCCCGCGTGACCATACTGGTCGTACGCGGCGCGCTTTTTGGGGTCGGAGAGCATCTCGTAGGCCTCTTTGACCTCCTTGAACTTCTCTTCGGCTTCCTTGGCCTTGTCGCCCTGATTGCGGTCAGGGTGGAACTTCATGGCCAGCTTGCGGTAGGCCTTCTTGATGTCATCGTCGGATGCGCCTTTGGCGACACCGAGGATTTCGTAAAAATCGCGTTTTGCCATGATCTCGTGAGGCTGAGCGAAGGGGTTCGCTGATCGGAGCTGGATTCGACAAAGGCACAGGGCGTGAGCGAAGTGCTCACACGGCCTGTGCCCTGTCGGCGTGAGTCAGACTCCGATCAGTCCTTCTTGACTTCCTTGAACTCGGCGTCGACCACGTTGTCGTCAGCGGGCTTGGCCTGTTCGCCAGCAGCAGCGGCACCTTCGGCGCCCGCAGCGCCCTGGGCTGCCTGCATGTCAGCGTACATCTTCTCGCCCAGCTTCTGCGAAGCGGTCATCAGGGTGTTGGTCTTGGCCTCGATGTCGTCCTTGTCGTCGCCCTTGAGGGCCTCTTCAACGTCCTTGATCGCAGCTTCGATCTTTTCCTTCTCTTCCGCTTCCAGCTTGTCGCCATACTCGGTCAGGGACTTGCGCACGCTGTGGACCATGCCGTCACCCTGGTTCTTGGCTTGCACCAGTTCCAGCTTCTTCTTGTCCTCGGCGGCGTTCAGCTCGGCGTCCTTCACCATCTTCTGGATTTCGTCTTCCGACAGACCCGAGTTGGCCTTGATAGTGATCTTGTTTTCCTTGCCGGTACCCTTGTCTTTGGCGCTCACGTGCAGGATGCCGTTGGCGTCGATGTCAAAGCCCACTTCGATCTGGGGCACGCCACGCGGTGCGGGCGGGATGCCTTCGAGGTTGAACTCACCCAGCATCTTGTTGCCGGCGGCGATTTCACGCTCGCCCTGGAACACTTTGATGGTCACGGCCGGCTGGTTGTCGTCGGCGGTCGAAAAGGTCTGAGCGAATTTCGTCGGGATCGTGGTGTTCTTGGAGATCATCTTGGTCATGACACCGCCCATGGTCTCGATACCCAGGGACAGCGGGGTCACGTCCAGCAGCAGCACGTCGGTGCGGTCACCGGCCAGCACCTGACCTTGCACGGCAGCGCCCACGGCCACGGCTTCGTCAGGGTTCACGTCCTTGCGGGGTTCCTTGCCGAAGAATTCCTTGACCTTCTCCTGCACCTTGGGCATGCGGGTCATGCCGCCGACCAAGATCACGTCGTCGATGTCACCCACGGCCACGCCAGCGTCCTTGATGGCGGTGCGGCAAGGGGCAATCGTGCGCTCGATCAGCTCGTCCACCAGCGACTCCAGCTTGGCGCGGGTCAGCTTGACGTTCAGGTGCTTCGGGCCGGTCGCGTCAGCGGTGATGTAGGGCAGGTTGACGTCGGTTTGAGCGGAGTTCGACAGCTCAATCTTGGCCTTTTCAGCGGCTTCCTTCAGGCGCTGCAGGGCCAGCACGTCCTTGGTCAGGTCCACGCCGGAGTCCTTCTTGAACTCGCCAATGATGTAGTCGATGATGCGCTGGTCGAAGTCTTCGCCGCCCAGGAAAGTGTCGCCGTTGGTCGACAGCACTTCGAACTGCTTTTCGCCGTCCACGTCTGCGATTTCGATGATGGACACGTCGAACGTGCCGCCACCCAGGTCATACACCGCAATCTTGCGGTCACCCTTGCCGGTCTTGTCCAGGCCGAAGGCCAGCGCAGCAGCGGTGGGCTCGTTGATGATGCGCTTGACGTCCAGACCGGCGATGCGGCCCGCGTCCTTGGTGGCTTGGCGTTGTGCGTCGTTGAAGTAAGCGGGCACGGTGATGACGGCCTCGGTGACTTCTTCACCCAGGTAGTCTTCGGCGGTCTTCTTCATCTTGCGCAGGATTTCAGCGGACACCTGCTGGGGAGCCAGCTTCTTGCCGCGGATTTCCACCCAGGCGTCGCCGTTGTCGGCGGCCGCGATGGTGTAGGGCATCAGGTCGATGTCCTTCTGCACTTCTTTTTCAGTGAACTTGCGACCGATCAGGCGCTTGACGGCGTACACCGTGTTGCGGGGGTTGGTCACGGCCTGGCGCTTGGCCGAGGCACCCACCAGGATCTCGCCGTCTTCCTGGTACGCGATGATCGACGGGGTGGTGCGGGCGCCTTCACTGTTCTCGATCACCTTGGTGGTGTTGCCTTCCATGATGGAAACGCACGAGTTGGTGGTGCCCAGGTCGATGCCGATGATCTTGCCCATGATTGATAGCTCCAAGAGAATTTGTGGAGGAAGCGATCTGCTTCCGATTGCTTGTGTATCTGTGCTCGACCGTCTGGTTTTCAAGGGCCGAAATCAAAAAATCCGGTGGTCTTGCATGACGGTGTCGCGATTCGGTTTATTTGGGTGCCGCAACGGTCACCAGGGCCGGGCGCAAGATGCGGTCGGCGATGGAGTAGCCCTTTTGCAGCACGCCTACGACGGTGTTGGCGTCCTGCTCGGCAGGCACCATGCTGATGGCCTGATGCAAGTTGGGGTCGAACTTCTCGCCAGCGGGCGGGTTGATTTCCAGCACTTTGTTGCGCTCCAGCGCCGACGTCAACTGACGCAGGGTGATCTGAACACCTTCCAGCACGGTTTCGATCGGGGTGTCCGGCTTGGCAGCGTGGGAGGCCAGGGCCGCTTCCAGGCTGTCGCGCACGGGCAGCATGCTGTCCGCGAACGATTCCACCGCAAACTTGCGTGCCTTGGCGACTTCATCCTCGGCACGGCGACGGATGTTTTCGGCCTCGGCCTTGGCGCGCAGGTACGCGTCAGACACTTCGGCATGCTTGGCCAGCAACTCCGTCATGTCCTGAGCCACCGACTCGTTTGGCAGGGCTTCGATTTCGGGTGCGGGGGTGGCCGCCTGGTCGGGCGTGTTGCTCGTGTCGCTCATCTCTGATTCGGTGTGTTGATTGCGAAAACCCTGCATACATCAGGGTGGGTTGGCAGGCTTCAAGGGCCTGCGCCAAAAATATTTACCCAGCGTGGGCGCGGCTCACTCGTCGGCGCTGGCGGACCAGCGTTGCCAGTCCACCAGTTGGCGGCGGTCTCGCTTGGTGGGACGTCCTTGTTCGAGGCTGTCGGCGGGCTCGGCGCCCAGGCGCCGCGTCTCTGCGAGCTGAGTGCGTCGCAGGATACTGTCCGCCGTCTCTTCGTACAACTGCTGAGCCTGGGGGGCCGGGCCTCGCACGGTGCTCAGGGCCTTCACCATCACGGTCCGCGTCATCGGGCCTTGCCGAATGTCGACGCGGTCGCCGGCCTTGAGCTCTCGAGAGGCCTTCGCCACCTGCTCATTGACCTGGATGCGGCCTTTGTCGATGTCATCGGCGGCCAGGCCGCGGGTTTTGTAGAAGCGGGCGGCCCAGAGCCATTTGTCCAGACGCAGGCGGTCGGTCAAGCCGGGCAGGGGGCGATCTTCGGTGGACATGGGGTCAATGTCGGTGTGCGCGAGACAGGAAACGGGCCGGATCCAGGGCGTCGCGCAGATCGCTCTCGATGGGGCAGGGGCTGCCAGTCACCCAATGGGCCAGCAGGGCACCTGCCAGGGCGGTCCAGGTGATGCCCCGGGATCCCAGTCCTGACGCCAAGTACAGGCCGCCGCGTTCGGTGCGCTCGCGGGGGATCAGGCGCACTTGGTCCAGTCTTGTTCTGGCCGGGGCCTGTGTCAAGCGGTTGTCGGACCAGGGCAGGGCGCCGATCAGGGGCAAGCGGTCGGGCGTGGTGGCCCGCCAGCCCGTGCGGCCTTGCAGGGCCGCGGGCAAGGGGGCGTCGGCAGGGTGGTCCGGGCAGGTGCCCAGCCGGGCCGCCTGCTTCAGGTTGTGGCGATGGTCGGCCTCGCGCACGGCGGGGTCCTCATCGTGGTGCTGCGTGGTGGCCCCAAACAGCAGGCAGTCATCGCGCAAAGGCAGCACATAGCCGCTGCCAGCCACCGGCAAACGAGGCAGACTGACAGCAGGGCGCTGCCCGTCAAGGCCGGGCCAGGCCGAGATCTGGCCACGCACGCGCGACAAGGGCAAAGGCGCCACGGCGCGGTCGTGAGGCAGGGTGGTCAACAAGGTCTGGGCTTGGTGGGCATTGGCCAGCACGAGGCTGGGCGCCTGGGCAATGCAGTGGCCCAGGCTGTCGTGAATTTCCCAGCCATGCTCCGTGGGCACGATGCGCGCTATCGTGTGTCGCCACAGGCAGGTCAACAAGGCTTCCTGTTCATGGTCGCGCCATGCCTGGGCGTCTTGCAGCAGGCGGGCCGCATAGCCGGCCGGGTGCAGCCAGCCGCCTTGCTGATACAGCCAGCCGCCACTGGGCACGGGCACCCCCGCGATCGCGCGGGCAGCGTCCACGTCGAGCCACTGCACATGATCTTTGGGCAGGCCCAGGCGGGCCAGCAGGGCTTGGGCATCGGCGCTGAGCGTCTTGCCGTCCAGGCGCAGCAGGCCTTCACATTGGCCCGCCAGCTCGCCGGCCGCAATCCAGGGCTGCACCTGTCGCCACGTGGCGAGGGCGGCGGCGCGGTGCGCGCGCGCGTGGATGCCATCGTCACCATGCAGCACGCTGTGAAACAAGCCCCCAGGGTTGCCCGAGCCTGCCTGGGCCGGGCCATCATGCTGGTCGATCAGGGTGACGCGCCATCCCTCGCGGCACAGCGCCCAAGCAGCCGAGCAGCCCGCCAGGCCCGCACCCACCACGATCGCATGGCGGTCTGCGGGAGGCGCAGGCGCCCACAGTCCCCCAGCTTGCGGCGCCGGGGTGTGGCGAGGCGCATAAGTGGCCCGCGTGACGGGCATCGGGCCGTCAGCGTCAGGCAGGGGCTCGACCCGAAAGCCCGCCTGGGTCAGGCTGTCTTGCACCCCACTCGCCGACGAGCCCGTGATGGCCGTCGCCTGCGGCGCCGCCAATCGGTTGAGGCGCGACAGCCACTTGGGCGGCACCGTCTCCGAGCCCTTGGCAGGCGCCAGGGTATCCAGGTAAAACGCGTCCACCTCTGCCATCAGGGTGGGCAAGAGGTCGGCCACCTCTCCCAGGCCAAGCATCAGCGTCACCCCTTGAAGGGCACCTCGCGGGCCCAAGGGCTCGTCGAAGTTCAGCGTGTGGAGGCCGGGCGTCAGGGTGGGCCAAGCGTCCACCAGGCGCCGTGCCAAGGTCGGCTCAGGCAGCGATGGCGCAGCCGCTTGGTTCAGGCCATGCGCCTCGCCCAGAGCCTGGGTGGTGAGCGGCTGGTTCTCGATGGCGATGAACACCAATCGGTCGCAGCGCTGAACATCGGCGCGCCAGGCGCTCCAGGTCGCCAGGAAGCGTTTGCCCAAGCCAAAACCGGTTTCCAGAACGACAAACCGCGTTCGCCCCCGCCAGCGCATCGGCAGGCGGTCAAGATCGTCTTGTACGGGAGACGAGGGTGCCTCCGAGGCCTTGCCCGAGGGGCGCCCCTCCAGAGCGGCAGGCATCACCGACATGCTTACTGAGCCAGCCACCCGCCGTCGACGTTCCAGGCCGCGCCACGCACATTGTCCGCACCCGGAGAGCACAGGAACACTGCGAGGTCGCCCAGTTGGGCCGGCGTGACGAACTGCAAGGATGGTTGCTTTTCGCCCAGCAGGTCTTTTTGAGCCTGCTCAACCGAAATGGCGCCTTGTGATGCCTTGGCATCAATCTGCTTTTGCACCAGCGGGGTCAGCACCCAGCCTGGGCAAATCGCATTGACCGTGACGCCCGTGGTGGCCGTCTCCAGCGCCACGGATTTGGTCAGGCCGACCAGACCATGCTTGGCTGCCACATAAGCCGACTTGCCGGCCGACGCCACCAGGCCATGGGCCGACGCCAGGTTGATGATGCGGCCCCAGTTCTTCGCGCGCATGCCCGGCACAGCCAGGCGCATGGTGTGGAAGGCCGAGCTCAGGTTGATGGCGATGACGGCGTCCCACTTCTCGACGGGAAAATCTTCGATCTGGGCCACGTGCTGGATGCCCGCGTTGTTCACCAGGATGTCGACCCCGCCAAACTCGGCTTGCGCATAGGCCATCAGGGCCTCGATCTCGGCGGGCTTGGACATGTCGGCGCCGTGATAGCCCACCTTGATGCCAGAAGCTTGTCCCGCGGCCGCGACAGCGGCCTTGGGCGCGTCGACCTCGCCAAATCCGTTCAGAATGACGTTGGCGCCTTGAGCGGCCAGCTTTTCGGCGATCCCCAGGCCGATTCCACTGGTGGAACCAGTCACCAGGGCAGTCTTTCCTTTCAACATCTCGGGCCTCCTGTCGGCAAGAAGAAACACAATGTGCAGTGGCCCATTATCTGATGTCGTATTGCCAATATGAGCAGCATCCCTCCCTCTTTTGACCCGGTGCAGCCGGTTCTGCACCACGTCACGTGCCCAGGCGCCAGCCAGACCGACGCTGCCACCCATCGCATGGCCTATTGGGCCTGGGGCGATCCGACCAACGAGCGCATCCTCGTCTGCGTGCACGGCCTGAGCCGCCAGGGCCGCGACTTCGACACTCTGGCGCGCCGCCTCAGCGCCCACTACTACGTCATTTGCCCCGATGTGGTCGGGCGCGGTGAGTCCGACCGGCTGGCCGACCCCAAGGGCTACCAGGTGTTCGGCTATGTGGCCGACATGGTGGCGCTGTTGCAACACCTGCGCGCGCAACGCCAGGCTGCTGAGCCACTGGAGATCGACTGGGTTGGCACCTCAATGGGCGGCCTCATCGGTCTGGCCCTGTCCACTTTGCCGCCCGAGGCCTCGGGCGCCCGCCTGCGCAAGTTCGTGCTCAACGATGTGGGCCCGCGCCTGCACCACGACGCGCTGGTGCGCATTGGCGAGTACCTGGGTGTGCCGCGCCGTTTCAGCACCGAGCAGGAAGCGGCCGACTACCTCTGGAGCATTTCCCCGGGATTTGGTCCGCATACGCCCCAGCAATGGCTGGAGCTGTCGCGCCCCTTGCTGCGCCCGGCCCCGGATGGCCAGGGTCTGGTCCTGCACTACGACCCCGCCATTGCCGAGCCTTTCCGCGCCGTGTCGGCAGACAGCACGGCCAGTGGTGAAGCCGCCTTGTGGCAGATTTACGATGCACTGCGTTGCGAAGTGCTGCTGCTGCGTGGCCGGGACTCCGATCTGCTCGACCCCGAGACCGCCCACGACATGACTCAGCGTGGCCCGAAAGCCCGTTTGGTCGAGTTTCCGGGCGTGGGCCACGCGCCCACCTTGATCGCCCCTGATCAAGTCGCCGCTGTTGAGGATTTTCTGTTGGCATGAAATGAAGACTGGACTGCTCAATCCGACGCCGCTGACACCCGACGCCATGGGGCACGCCCCCATCGTGGATCTGGTGGACATGGCGCCGGGCCACGCGGAGTCGGCTGCGCTCTTGGCCAAGGCTCGTGCCTTTGCCGAGCCGCTGCTGCTGACCGAGCGTTTCGAAACCGGGGAAGAGGCGCTGGCCCATGCCGATGGGGTCAGCCTCATCCTCCATGGCATCGGCGCGCCCCCTTCCTTGCGGGCCGTGGCCTACCTCGTCTACGCCAGCCAGTACCTCACCCAGCCCGAAGAGATCATCGGCCGTGCCTTTGGGGCCGACGAGGCGGCGCTGGTGGCCTACACGCGCAAACTGGTGCAGGTGCAGCGCAGCACCCGCGACACCCTGGGTGACGACGCCGAGGGGCCGCTGGCGGCCGAGCAGATCGAGCGCATCCGCAAGATGCTGCTGGCCTTCTCGCGCGACCTCCGTGTGGTGCTCCTGCGTCTGGCCTCGCGCCTGCAGACGCTGCGCTACTACGCCGAAAGCAAGCAGCCATGCCCCCGTTCGCTCGCCCGCGAATCCATGCAGGTGTTCGCGCCGCTGGCCAACCGCCTGGGCATCTGGCAGATCAAATGGGAGTTGGAGGACCTGTCCTTCCGTTTTCTGCAACCCGACGTGTACCGCTCCATCGCCAAAGGCCTGGACGAGAAGCGCCTGGAGCGCGAACTCCACATCGAGCGCGTCCGTCAACAACTGGCGCAGGCGCTGAGCGACGTCGGCTTGTCGGCTCAGGTTCAAGGGCGCCCCAAACACCTCTACAGCATCTGGAAAAAGATGAAGGGCAAGCAGTTGACCCTGGACAAGGTGTTCGACGTGAGGGCTCTGCGGGTGATCGTGGACGATGTGCCGGCCTGCTATGCGGCCCTGAGCCGCGTGCACGAACTCTGGCAGCCCATGCCCGAAGAGTTCTCCGACTACATTGCCAAGCCCAAGCCCAACGGCTACCAGTCTCTGCACACCGTCGTGCGGGACGAACTGGGGCGCTCTATCGAAATCCAGATCCGCACCCAGCCCATGCACGAGCATGCCGAGAGCGGGGTGGCCGCCCACTGGGCGTACAAGGAAGCCGGAACCAAGGGCTACGCGGGCGTGCAGGCTGCGGGCGACTTCGAAAGCCGGGTGGCCGAGGCCCGCAAAACAGTGCTCAGGCAATTGCTGGCCTGGGAGCGCGACCTGGCTGCGGCCGACGATGCCGTGGCGGGCGAGGCCAACCGAGGGCTGTTTGACGACCGCATTTACGTGTTCACGCCCGGCGGCGAAATCATCGACCTGCCGGCTGGCGCTTCGCCCATCGATTTCGCCTACACCCTGCACACCAACCTGGGCCATCGCTGCCGCGGTGCCCGGGTGGACGGCGCCATGGTGCCGCTCAACACGCCCTTGCAAAGTGGGCAAACGGTCGAGATCGTGTCCGTCAAAGAAGGTGGCCCCTCCCTGGACTGGCTCAATGCCGAGCTCGGCTATCTGCGCAGCCCCCGGGCTCGGGCCAAAGTGCGTGCCTGGTTCAACGCCCTGGCACAGCAGGCCACCATCTCTCGCGGGCGCGAGGCTGTGGAAAAGCTGCTGCAACGCGAAGGCAAAACCGCCATCAAGCTGGAGGACCTGGCCAGCAACCTGGGCTTTCGCAATGCCGAAGCCCTGTTCGATGTGATCGGCAAGGACGAGTACTCGCTGCGCAACATCGAGCAGTACCTGCGCCCGGCCGTGCCCGAGCAGGATCCGGACGAGTTGATCGCCCAAAAGCTCGCCCGCAGCGACACCCGTCACCTGGGTGGTGAGGGCAAAGGCGTGCTGGTGGTGGGCATGGACTCGCTGCTGACCCAACTGGCGCGCTGCTGCAAACCGGCGCCGCCCGATCCGATCGGGGGCTATGTCACACGCGGCAAGGGCGTGGCAGTGCACCGACTTGACTGCGTGAACTTCCGCCAGATGTCGGCCAAGAGCCCCGAGCGTGTCATCCCGGTCGCCTGGGGGCGTCAGGCCATGGCCGAGTCCGCGCACTACGCTGTCGATGTGCTCATTGAAGCCCATGACCGCTCCGGCCTGCTGCGCGACGTTTGCGACGTGCTGGCCCAGGGCAAGAGCCATGTGGTGTCCATGCACAGCCAGGCGGTGCGCGACAAGGTCACCATCACGCTGACCGTGCAAACCTCGGATTCCTCCAAACTACAGGCGCTGCTGGCCAAGGTGTTGCAAATCAGCGGAGTTTTGCGGGCACGAAGGAAATGATGCTATAGTGGCGGTCTTGCATTTGCAGGCGCGTAGCTCAGTTGGTTAGAGCACCACCTTGACATGGTGGGGGTCGTTGGTTCGAATCCAATCGCGCCTACCACGCTTTCCAGCGTGGCCCAGCAAACAGCAAACGACTTCAGGCGCGTAGCTCAGTTGGTTAGAGCACCACCTTGACATGGTGGGGGTCGTTGGTTCGAATCCAATCGCGCCTACCAAATTTGGTAGATCTCAAAGCCGGCCTGTCTTTTGATGCGCCGGCTTTGTTCATTTTTGCGCACCCTGGCCGTCGCTTCGCGCGCTGATTGGGGTGCTCATGCTCCGTGCCCTGTCTGGGCCGCCATGTGCTCCTACAATGGGTCGATCCAACAGGAGTCGGACATGAGTGCAGCCCCCAAACAAAAACGAACCGAATCACAGCCATCACCGCAGCCCACTGAGGCGGTCGAGAATTCGGCGAGCGCTTCCGAAGACTCCGCACCAGGCGTGCGCACCATCAAGAAGTACCCCAACCGCCGCCTGTACGACACCCAGACCAGCAGCTACATCACGCTGTCCGACGTGAAAGAAATGGTGATGGGTTGCGAGCAGTTTGTCATCTTGGATGCCAAGACCGGGGAAGACCTCACGCGCAGCATCCTGCTTCAGATCATTCTGGAAGAGGAGTCGGCCGGCATGCCGATGTTCTCGACCCAGGCGCTGGCTCAGATCATTCGCCTGTATGGCAACACCATGCAGGGCCTGATGGGCAACTACCTCGAAAAGAACATCCAGTCCTTCATCGACCTGCAGTCCCGTCTCACCGAAAACTCGGTCAAAAGCCTGCAGAACCCGCTGATGCAGACCTTCATGGGCGGTTACATCGAGCAATCGCGCCAGATGTTCACCCAGATGCAGGAGCAGATGGGCAAACAGGCCGAATCTCTGATCGGCAACCTAGGTGCGGGCCTGACGCCCAAGAAGTAAAGGCTTCAAGGCACCCCAGACGTTGTCCAGCATGATGGGGTGCGCCTTCTCCAGTGGGTGGATGCCGTCGTGCTGGAACCAGTCGCGCGCATCGGCCCGATCGGCCACGCCCCGCAGGAAAAAGGGCACCAAGGCGCAGCGCTGGGCCTTCGCCACGTCCTGGAACAGGCGCGCAAAATCACCCGCATAGCGTTTGCCATAGTTCGGTGGCATCTGCATGCCCACCAACACCACCTGAGCCCCTTGGGCCTGCGCCGCTGCCACCATGGCGCTCAGGTTCTCGTGGCTGCTGCGCGAGGGCAGCCCGCGCAGCGCATCGTTGGCGCCCAGTTCGATCACCACAAAGCGCGGTCGATGCCGTTGCAGCAAGGCCGGCAACCGCGCGCGGCCGCCCGATGTGGTTTCGCCGCTGATGCTGGCATTGACCACCTGCGCGGCGATGCGCTCGCGCTGAAGGCGCTGCGTCAACAGAGCCACCCAGCCGCTGCCCCGTTGCAGGCCATACTCGGCTGACAGGCTGTCACCCAGGATCAGGATGGCGGGCGGCGGCTCTGCCCCAGCAGCCTGGACTGCGCCCAGCCATGGCCCCAGGCCGGCGAGCATCAGCATCCGTCGCTTACAGTTGAACCGCATTCCAGCTACGACCTTTCCTTCATGACAGACACCACACCCCGTCCGACCCCGGAAGCCGCCTTGGCCATTCGGGTGCGTGCGTTGAGCAAGACCGTTCAGGACTCCTCCGGGCCTTTGACCATTTTGCACAACATCGACCTCGATGTGCCGCGTGGGGCTTCCCTGGCCATCGTGGGGGCGTCGGGTTCGGGCAAGAGCACCTTGCTGTCCCTGTTGGCGGGCCTGGATGTGCCCAGCACTGGGCAGGTCTGGCTGTCGGGGCAATCGCTTTTTGAGCTCAATGAAGACCAGCGTGCTGCGCACCGCGCGCGGCATGTGGGCTTCGTGTTTCAGAGCTTTCAGCTCATCGGTCACCTGACGGCACTCGAAAACGTCATGCTGCCATTGGAGTTACGCGGTGACCGGCAAGCGCGCAGCAAGGCCATCGCCATGCTCCAGCGTGTCGGCCTGGGGGAGCGCCTGCAGCACAAGCCAGCGATTCTGTCGGGCGGCGAACAGCAGCGCGTCGCCCTGGCGCGCGCCTTCGTGATGCAGCCCGACATCCTCATGGCCGACGAGCCCACCGGCAGCCTCGACCACGCCACCGGTCAGGCCATCATGGACCTGATGTTCGCGCTCAACAGCGAGTCGGGTACCACCCTGATCCTCGTGACCCACGACAACCAGATTGCCGAGCGCTGCCAGCAGCGCATTCGCATCAGCGCGGGCCGCCTGAGCGGTTAGGATGCCGGCATGAGTCTGAAACTGCTATTTGGCTTCCATGCCGTGACCGTGCGCCTCAAAGTGGCGCCCAAATCCATCCGTGAATTGCACGTTGACGCGACCCGTCGCGACCAGCGCATGAAGCAGTTCCTCGCCAAGGTCGAAGAAGCGGGCCTGAAGGTCATCGAAAGCGACGACGACAAGCTGCAAAAGATGTGCGGCACCCATCGCCACCAAGGCGTGGTGGCCCGCGTGGAAGTGATTCAGCAGAGCAATTCCCTGGACGACCTGCTTGACGGCTTGACCGAGCCAGCACTCTTGTTGGTGCTCGATGGCATCACCGATCCGCACAACCTGGGCGCTTGCCTGCGTGTGGCCGATGGCGCGGGCGTTCATGCCGTGATTGCCCCCAAAGACCACGCTGTGGGTATCAATGCCACGGTGGCCAAGGTGGCCAGCGGTGCGGCCGAGACCGTGCCCTACTTCATGGTGACCAACCTGGCGCGGACGCTGGCCGAACTCAAAGAGCGCGACATCTGGATCATCGGTACGTCCGACGACGCACCGGCTAGCCTGTACCAGACCGACCTGCGTGGTCCGACCGCCTTGGTGTTGGGCGCCGAAGGTGAGGGCATGCGTCAGCTCACCCGCAAGAACTGTGACGCGCTGGTCAGCATCCCGATGATGGGCTCGGTCGACAGCCTCAATGTGTCGGTCGCCAGTGGCGTTTGCCTCTACGAAGCGCGCCGCCAGCGTCTGGGCTGAGAACCTGGCTTACTCCGGGGCGCGAAAGCGCGCCACGTCACGGCGACGTTGTGCGCGCTGAGCCCAGGCGCTCAAGGCCCAGGCCCCCAGCATCCAGGCCAGGCCCAGCCAGTGCAGCTGGCTGTAGCCCTGGTGGGTCAGCACCCACCCACCGCCCGAGGCGCCCACGGCATGCCCCAGGTAGATGGCCGAGGTGTTCAGTGCCATCAGGGCCGGGGCCAGTCGCGGTGACAGGCCACCCAGGCGGGCCTGCTGGCCCGAGTTGGTGGCGAACCCGCTCAAGGCCCAGGGCAGCATCACCAGCGCTAGCCCGAGCAGGGTGGTGGCCAGAGGCCAGATGAGCAGGCTCAAGGCCATCATGCCCAGCGTCAGCGTCACGGCCGGGGCGGCACCCATGCGGTCGACCGTGCGGTTTAACACCAGGTTGCCCGCCAGCGCCAGGGCGCCAAACCAGGCAAACAGCAAGCTGATCTGCTCCGGGCTGGCGCCAAAGTCGTGCTTGTAATATGGGGCGGCGTAGGCCAGCACCGTGAACTGTCCGGCGCTTTGGGTGGCGGTGACCAGCACCACGGCCATCAGCAAGGGCGACTTGAACACCTTGCGCCACGCACGCCATGACAGGGCAGGGGGGCGAATGCCCTTGGGCAGCGCGCGGTGCACCATCCAGGCCGCCGCCAGCGCCCCCACTGCCACGATCATCATCACCACGCGCCATCCCACGCGCTCACCAATCCAGGCCGCCAGCGGCATGCCCGCCACCGAGGCCACGGACCAGCCCATGAACACGAAGGTGATGTGCCGACCCCGGTGCGCCGGGGTGCTCATGAAGCCCATCACGGCCGCAGCCTGAGGCGTGAACACCGCCGCCGACAAGACCGTGAGCGCACGAATCGGCCACAGCCACTCATACGAGGGCGCCACAGCGCACAGCGCAAAGCCCAGCGCATACCAGGCCATGGCCCAGCTGAGCAGGCGACGTCGATCGACTTTCGTGACGGCGCCGGCCAGCAAAGGCGCGCCCACGCCCATCATCACGGCGCCAATGGCAATCAGCTGCCCGCCTTTGCTGACCGTGATGTTCAGGTCGCGCGTGAGGTCATTGAGCACACCGCCAATGGCCATCACGCCACAGCCGATGATGAAGTTGCCAAACAGCAAAGCCCACAAGGCTCGGCTCATGGCCTTGCGGGGCAAGGCGCGTTCCAGTTCCACTACGACAGCTCAGCTTCAGTGTGGAACGCGCAGGGCTTCCGGGTTGACGATGTTCGTCGGCTGGCCCGTCATGAAGTTCAGCAGATTGTCGAACGCGGCACTGAAGAGGTGTTCGTAGTTGCTTTGCTCAACGAAACCGATGTGCGGTGTACAGATGGCATTTTCCAGGCGCAGCAGGGGGTGTCCCTGCAAAATCGGCTCGCTCTCGAACACGTCCACCGCCGCCATGCCAGGGCGGCCCCGGTTCAAGGCGGACACCAGGGCGCCTTCCTGAATCAGCTCGGCCCGCGCGGTGTTGACCAGCAAGGCGGTGGGCTTCATGTGCCCCAGGTCTTCCGCCGTGATCACCCCTTGGGTGGTTTCGCCCAGGCGCAAATGCAGACTCAACACGTCGCTGGCGGCAAAGAAAGCTTCGCGGCTGGGTGCCGGGATGTAGCCGTCGGCCACCGCGCGGGCGCGGGCCTCGTTGCTGCCCCACACCGTCACGTGCATGCCAAAGGCCTCGCCATAGCCGGCCACCAAGCGGCCCACACGGCCATAGCCCCAGATCCCCAGCGTCTTTCCTTTCAGTGACATGCCCAAGCTGAAGTTGGTCGGCATCGATGCCGCCTTCAGGCCGGACTGCTGCCACGCGCCATGTTTGAGGTTGCCGATGTACTGAGGCAGGCGGCGCATCGCCGACATGATGTGCGCCCAGGTGAGCTCGGCGGTGGAGACCGGGTCGCTCGGGGTTTCGGCCACGGCAATGCCCAGGCGGGTGCAGGCGTCCAGGTCGATGTGGGGGCCGACGGGGCCGGTCTGGCTGATCAGCCGCAACTTGGGCAGCTTTTCCAGCAAGGCTTTGGGAAAGTGCGTGCGTTCGCGAATCAGAACCAGGGCTTCAGCGTCGCGCAGTCGCACGGCCAACTGGCCCACGCCCTTGACGGTGTTGGTGAAAACCTTGGCCGAGAGGCCGTCCAGCTTGGACGCGCAGGGAAGCTTGCGGACGGCGTCCTGGTAGTCGTCCAGAATGATGATGTTCATGGGGGCGTGTGCAATGCAGCTGCCCATTTTGCAACGCTTGAGGCGTTGCGAACACGGATCACAATGAAAAGTTCGTTACCACGTGGTCACTTTGGCCGAGCGGTTCGACTCACGGGGGCTGCGAGCAGGGCCCTCCGGAAAGTGATGGTTCAGTGCGGCGACACGGCTCTTGGCCTCGCCTTCGCCGCGGTTCTCGGCCACGATCTCGAACACATCGGCGCGCAGGTGCCACAACTCGCGCAAGGAGCGCGATGCCTCGATCTGGTAGCGCACCTGGTAGGCCTTGGCTGACTGCATGTCCATCAAGGCGGCATGAAACGCCGCCCGAATCTTGCGGATTTCGCCAATGGGGGCGGGTTTTGGCGCCGGCTCCTCCAAGTCCCACACCCAGCGCCACACCTGGCCGAACCAGCGCCACATCGCCGGCGGTTGAACGGCGAACCTGGATGGGGGGGCGACCTCGGCCCGATCCGGGCCAACGCTCATGGATTGAGCGGTCTGCGTGGTTTGCGTCGCCGTACGCGAATGGGGGTACAGAAAGAACGCCATCTTGTCCTCTTACTTCCTGCCGAGAGAGAGGGGCTCTCCAGCGTCACCCTAAGGCTATCGGAGTTGAGACAAGGCGGGGTGGCCGCTGTGGCCCAGGTCTGCGCACTAGTTGGCGCAACGCCCGTAAAACTGTCCAGAAACGAGGGCTCAGGCAGGCATCGGCATGGCGGTTTCCACTATGCGGACGAAATCGACGCGGCGGACCTTGCTGCGGGCCTCATGAAACACCTCGCGGGCACACGATTCACAGCAGCCGCAGCAGGTGGCCACGCCCGTGTCCATTTGCAGGTCATCAAATGACATGCAGCCTTGTTGGGCGTGGTGCTTGATTTCCCGGTCGGAGATCCGGTTGCAGACACAAACGATCATGATGTGACTCGGCAGCGTTGATGCGACCATTCTAAATGGGAATGATTCGCATGCAACTTATTTGTGAGTCACCCTGATCACGACAAGGGGTTCAACCGGCCACGTCGCCCATCATCGACTGCAGGTAGTTCTGCAGTCCTACCTTGTCGACCAACTCCATCTGGGTCTCCAGGAAGTCGATGTGTTCCTCGGTGTCGTCGAGGATCATCTGCAGCAGATCGCGAGACACGTAGTCGCGCACCGACTCACAGTAGGCGATGCCATCCTTGACCGTGCCTTGGGCAAACGACTCCAGCTTGTGGTCGCACGACAGGATCTCCGGGACGTCCTCACCGATCAGGATCTTGCCCAGATCCTGCAAATTGGGCAGGCCGTCCAGCGTGAAAATGCGCTCCATGAGCTTGTCGGCGTGCTTCATTTCGCCGATCGACTCTTCGTATTCCTTCTTGGCCAGTTTGTCGAAGCCCCAGTGTTTCAGCATGCGGTAATGCAGAAAGTACTGGTTGGTTGCTGTCAGCTCATTCTTCAGTTGAGCGTTGAGGAACTCGATGACTTTGGGGTCGCCCTTCATGGTGAACCTTTCTGGTGAGCTGTGGGGGAGGGTGCCAAGATTGTGTCTCAGATGACAGAGCCAATGGGCGGCGAGGGGGCTGTCACGCCCCCGGCACTCGGATCGGTTATACTCCTAAGGTTTACCCGCAACCATCCCCGCCTAGCGAAACCCCCTTCGTTTCCCTCACCGGACTCGTTTTGTCACGTCTGTATCAGGCGGCGAAAGCCGCGCAGAAGTCACAAGGGCTGAGCTGGGCGCGCACAACAAACGGAGAATGAACCCGTGCTGCCCGTACTGCCCCAAGCTCTTCTGGCCCTCGCAGACGGCACGGTCTTTCTAGGCACTTCGATCGGCGCTGCCGGTCACACAGTTGGTGAAGTGGTGTTCAACACCTCCATCACCGGCTACCAGGAAATCCTCACCGACCCCAGCTATTGCCGCCAGATCGTCACCCTGACGTATCCGCACATCGGCAACTACGGCGTCAACGGTGAAGACATCGAAGCCTCGAAAGTCCATGCCGCTGGTCTGATCATCAAAGACCTGCCCATCCGCGCTTCCAACTTCCGCCAGACCCAGACGCTCTCGCAGTACCTGCAGGCTGAAGGCACGGTCGGGATCGCCAACATCGACACCCGCAAGCTGACCCGCCTGCTGCGCTCCAAGGGCGCCCAGAATGGCGCGATCATCGCCTTACCTGTGGGTCAAGCTGTCACCGATGCGGTCATCGCCGACGCTGTCGCCAAGGCCAAGGCTGCACCCAGCATGAACGGCCAGGACCTGGCCAAGGTCGTCAGCCAGACCAGCGTGACGGTGTGGGACGAGACCGAGTGGAAGCTGGCCAACCCGCAACTGGGCGGCAAGCCCGGTTTCGGCCAGCAGACGGCCCCCAAGTTCCACGTGGTCGCCTATGACTTTGGCGTCAAGCGCAACATCCTGCGCATGCTGGCCGAGCGCGGCTGTAAGGTCACCGTGCTGCCCGCCCAGACGCCCGCTGCCGAGGCCCTGAAGTACAAACCTGACGGCATCTTCCTGTCCAACGGCCCTGGCGACCCCGAGGCCTGCGACTACGCGATTGCCGCGGTCAAGGAACTGGTCGCCACTGGCATACCCACCTTCGGGATCTGCCTGGGTCACCAGATCATGGCCCTGGCTGCCGGCGCCAAGACCTTCAAGATGAACCACGGTCACCACGGCGGCAACCACCCCGTCAAGGATCTGGACACCGGTCGCGTCAGCATCACCAGCCAGAACCACGGTTTTGCGGCAGACATCGACTCGCTGCCGGCCAACCTGCGCGCCACGCACGTCTCGCTGTTTGACGGCACGCTGCAAGGCCTGGCCTTCACCGACAAACCCGCTTTCAGCTTCCAGGGTCACCCGGAAGCCTCGCCCGGACCGCATGACATCGGCTACCTGTTCGACCGCTTCGTGGCATTGATGGAGAAGAAGAATGCCTAAGCGCACAGACATCAAGAGCATCCTCATCATCGGCGCCGGCCCGATCATCATCGGTCAGGCCTGCGAATTCGACTACTCCGGCGCTCAGGCCTGCAAGGCCCTGCGTGAAGAGGGTTACAAGGTCATCCTGGTCAACAGCAACCCGGCGACCATCATGACCGACCCGGCCACGGCCGATGTCACCTACATCGAGCCCATCACCTGGCAGGTGGTCGAGCGCATCATCGCCAAGGAACGCCCGGACGCGATCTTGCCGACCATGGGCGGCCAGACCGCGCTGAACTGCGCGCTCGACCTGCACAAGCATGGCGTGCTCGACAAGTACAAGGTCGAGATGATCGGTGCCAACGAGCACGCGATCGAAAAAGCCGAAGACCGCCAGAAGTTCAAGGAAGCCATGACCAGCATTGGTCTGGACTCGGCGAAGTCGGGCATTGCCCACTCGATGGAAGAAGCCTGGGCGGTGCAAAAGCGCATCACGGCCGACATCGGTGGCGCTGGCTTCCCCATGGTGATCCGTCCCAGCTTCACGCTCGGTGGCACCGGTGGTGGCATTGCCTACAACCCAGAAGAATTCGAAGAGATCTGCAAGCGTGGTCTGGACCTGTCCCCGACCAAGGAACTGCTGATCGAAGAATCGCTGATCGGCTGGAAAGAGTACGAAATGGAAGTGGTCCGCGACAAGGCGGACAACTGCATCATCGTGTGCTCGATCGAAAACCTGGACCCGATGGGCATCCACACCGGTGACTCCATCACCGTGGCCCCGGCCCAGACCCTGACCGACCGCGAATACCAGCTGCTGCGCAACGCCTCCATCGCCATCCTGCGCGAAATCGGCGTGGAAACCGGCGGCTCCAACGTGCAGTTCTCGATCAACCCGGACAACGGCCGGATGATCGTGATCGAAATGAACCCGCGTGTGTCGCGTTCGTCGGCGCTGGCCTCCAAGGCCACGGGTTTCCCGATCGCCAAGATCGCGGCCAAGCTGTCGGTGGGTTACACGCTCGACGAGCTCAAGAACGACATCACCGGTGGCGCCACCCCGGCTTCGTTCGAGCCCTCGATCGACTACGTCGTCACCAAGATCCCGCGTTTCGCTTTCGAGAAGTTCCCCGCAGCTGACTCGCGTCTGACGACGCAGATGAAGTCGGTGGGCGAGGTGATGGCCATGGGCCGCACCTTCCAGGAATCCTTCCAGAAGGCCCTGCGTGGCCTGGAAACCGGCATTGACGGCCTGAGCGAGATCAGCACCGACCGCGAGGAAATCGTCGAAGAGATCGGCACCCCGGGTCCGGATCGCATCCTGTTCCTGGGTGACGCTTTCCGCCTGGGCATGAGCCTGGATGAGATCTTCGAAGAAACGAAGATCGACCCCTGGTTCCTGGCGCAGATCGAAGACATCATCAAGACCGAAGGCCAGGTCAAGGGTCGCACGCTGGAGAGCCTGTCGGCTGCCGAGCTGCGCTACCTGAAGCAAAAGGGCTTCTCGGACCGTCGTCTGGCCAAGCTGATGGGCACCAACCAGCACGAGGTCCGCAAGGCCCGTCATGCGCTCAAGGTCCGTCCGGTCTACAAGCGCGTTGACACCTGCGCAGCCGAGTTCGCCACGCAAACGGCCTACCTGTACTCGTGCTACGAGACCGAAGGTGGCGAGTGCGAAGCCGAGCCGACGAGCAACAAGAAGATCATGGTGCTGGGCGGTGGCCCGAACCGCATTGGTCAAGGCATCGAGTTCGACTACTGCTGCGTCCACGCCTCGCTCGCCATGCGCGAAGACGGCTATGAGACCATCATGGTCAACTGCAACCCCGAAACCGTCTCGACCGACTACGACACCTCCGACCGCCTGTACTTTGAGCCGGTGACGCTGGAAGACGTGCTGGAAATCGTCGAGAAGGAAAAGCCGGTGGGCGTGATCGTGCAGTATGGCGGTCAAACCCCGTTGAAGCTCGCGCTGGATCTGGAGCGTGCGGGTGTGCCCATCATTGGCACCTCGCCGGACAGCATCGACATCGCGGAAGACCGCGAGCGCTTCCAGGCGCTTCTGCACAAGCTGGGCCTCAAGCAGCCGCCCAACCGCACGGCGCGCACCGAAGAAGCGGCACTGCAACTGGCACAAGAGATCGGCTATCCCCTGGTGGTGCGTCCTTCTTACGTGCTGGGTGGCCGCGCGATGGAAATCGTGCACGGTGACAAGGACCTGGAGCGCTACATGCGCGAAGCCGTCCGCGTCTCCGAGAAGTCGCCCGTGCTGCTGGACCGCTTCCTGAACGACGCGGTCGAAGTGGACGTGGACTGCATCTCCGATGGCACCGAAGTCATGATCGGCGGCATCATGGAGCACATCGAACAAGCAGGTGTGCACTCCGGTGACTCGGCCTGTTCGCTGCCTCCTTACACGCTGTCGGCCGTGATTCAGGACGAACTGCGTCGCCAGACTGCCTTGATGGCCAAGGCCCTCAATGTCGTCGGCCTGATGAACGTGCAGTTCGCCATCCAGGGCAATGTGACCCAGGGGCTGGACGCCGTCACGGTCTACGTGCTGGAAGTGAACCCACGCGCTTCGCGTACCGTGCCTTACGTCTCCAAGGCCACCGGTCAGCAACTGGCCAAGATTGCAGCCCGCTGCATGGCAGGTCAGAAACTGTCGACGCAAAAGAGCGCCGATGGCAAGGCCCCGCGCGAAGTGGTGCCGCCTTACTTCACCGTCAAGGAAGCCGTCTTCCCGTTCAACAAGTTCCCAGGCGTGGACCCGGTCCTCGGCCCTGAAATGCGTTCGACAGGCGAAGTCATGGGGGTGGGCGCCACGTTCGGCGAAGCCATGCTCAAGAGCCAGCTCGGTGCCGGTTCGCGCCTGCCTGAAAAGGGCACGGTGTGCATCTCGGTGAAGGACGGTGACAAGGCGCGCGCGGTCAAGGTCGCCAAGGATCTGGTCGAGCTGGGCTTCAACGTGGTGGCCACCAAGGGCACCGCTGCGGCCATCGCGGCAGCCGGTGTGCCAGTCAAGCCGGTGAACAAGGTCAAGGATGGCCGTCCGCACATCTCGGACGCCATCAAGGCAGGCGACATTCAGCTGGTGTTCACCACCGTGGACGAAACTCGCACGGCCATTGCCGACTCGCGCAGCATCCGTACCGCCGCCCTGGCCAACCGCGTGACCTACTACACGACCATGGCAGGCTGCGAAGCGGTCGTGCAAGCGCTCAAGCACCACGACGATCTGGTCGTGTACTCGCTGCAAGAGTTGCACGCCAAATTGCACTAAACTGTGCGCTCAGCCGCAGGTGCTCGTCGCCTGCGGCAAACCAATTCAACACCTCTGGGCCGCGCCCTTCCACCACCTTCGGGTCGGTCTGGGCAGCGGCTCAGTTCTTTTTTGCGAGACAAAGCCATGTCCACCATTCCAATCACGAAGCGCGGCGCCGAGTTGCTCAAGGAAGAGCTGCATCGCCTCAAGCATGTGGAGCGTCCTGCTGTGGTGCAGGCCATTGCCGAAGCGCGCGCCCAGGGTGACCTGTCTGAAAACGCCGAGTACGACGCCGCCAAGGACAAGCAAGGCTTCATCGAAGGCCGCATTGCCGAGATCGAAGGCAAGCTGTCGGCAGCGCAGATCATCAATCCGGCCGAGCTGGACGCCGGTGGCCGCGTGGTGTTCGGTTCGACCGTGGAGATGGAAATCGAAGCCACGGGTGACGTGGTGACCTACCAGATCGTGGGCGACGACGAGGCTGACCTCAAGAAGGGCCTGATCTCCATCAGCTCGCCCATTGCTCGCGCCCTGATCGGCAAGGAAGCCGGCGATGTGGCGTCCGTCCAGGCGCCGGGCGGCGTGCGCGACTACGAGATCATCGAAGTCCGCTACATCTGATTGACTCTGGAGCAGGGCGATGAAGCTGTTGCGCTTTCAGTCATGGCTGGCCGGCATCTGGGCCGGGGTCATCATCGCCGTGGGCGCGGTCGCGGCGCCCACGCTGTTCGCCACGCTGGAGCGTCAGATGGCCGGGCAGGGCGCTGGCCGCATTTTCGGTGTCGAAGCGCGCTTGAGCCTGGCGTTCGCCGTGATCCTGTTCGTCATCGAGCGGCGTCGGGTGCGCGACCTGCTGGAAGGCGGCGCCAAGATCAGCGTGGTGAGCCCCAATCTGTTGCTCACGCTGGGCGCCTTGTTTCTGACGATCTTTGGGGAGTTCGCCTTGCACCCGATGATCGAGGCGGCCAAGGCGGGGCAGGCGACGCTGTTGTCGTTTGGCGCGCTGCATGGCGTGTCGGCCACGCTGTACTGGTTCAAGGCCGTGTTGGTGGCCATTCTGGCCTGGCGTTTGACGGGGCAGCGCTGACGCGGAGCCACCACCTGGGCGGTGGTGATGGTGGTGAGGTGGCTGCAGGGCGGCCGACCCTCCCGGGTCATGGCCGCCGATACACCTCAGGCGGGTTTCTTGCTGGCCGTGCGCTTCTTGGCGCGCTTGATCAGGCCACCGGCCGTGACGCGTTGGTTGCCCATCACGGTGACCTTCTTGATCTCGGGGCGACGCAGGCCGCTCTTGGAGAATTTCAGAATCTTGACCTCGCGCATGCCCGGGCCACGGCCTTCGCGCTCTTCCACGCTGACCTTTTCCGGCATCGGGCGCCACAGCACCAGCAACTTACCGATATGCTGGATGGGTGCGGCGTTCAGTTGGTCGCACATCTGGGCGTAGATTTCTTCGCGTACGGCGCGGTCGTCGCCCAGTACACGCACTTTGATGAGTCCATGCGCCTTGAGGGCGGCATCGGCTTCTTTGAGGACGGCAGGCGTGAGCCCGTCTCCGCCGATCATCACGACGGGGTCCAGGTGGTGTGCGTCGGCCCGCAGGGCACGACGTTCGGCGGTGGTCAATTCAATTGCAGGCATTCCTCTATTATCAAGCCATGAAAGTCCAAACCAAAAGCAAAAAGGTCAACAAGGCCTGGTTGAATGACCATATCCACGATCCTTACGTGAGATTGGCGCAAAAAGAGGGCTTCCGATCGCGTGCGGCCTACAAGCTCAAGGAAATTGACGAGACCCTGGGGTTGCTCAAACCGGGGCAACTGGTGGTCGATCTGGGGGCCTCGCCGGGGGCTTGGAGCCAGTACGTGCGGCGCAAATTTGCGCCCAAGGACGCTGGCACGGGCGGGGCAGCCGTGGGCGAACTCAACGGCACCATCATTGCGCTCGACCTGCTGGAGTTCGAGCCGATTGAAGGGGTGCAGTTCATCCAGGGCGATTTCCGTGAAGAGGATGTACTGCAGAAGCTGCAGGCGAGCGTGGGCGATCGGCCCGTGGACGTGGTCATCTCGGACATGGCCCCGAACCTGAGCGGTATCGGCGCACATGACGCGGCCCGGATCGAAAACCTGATCGAGCTGGCGATTGACTTTGCGCAGCACCATCTCAAGAAAGATGGCGCCCTGGTGTGCAAGGTGTTCCACGGATCTGGCTACACCCAGCTCGTGGACATGTTCAAAGCCAACTTCCGCATCGTGAAGCCCATGAAGCCCAAAGCCTCGCGGGACAAGTCGTCCGAGACGTTTCTGGTCGGGATTGGCCTCAAGGCCCGATGAATTTTCTTGATCGGGTCGATCAGAGAGCCTAAATCCGTGGTCAAGCTGTGGGTAGCTGACTGCAGGGTCACTCTTGACTCGTCTAGAATCATCCTCATATAGCTCGTACGCTCTGCCGTACTTTGTCAAGAAGATGACGGGTACGTCAGGACGGAGCCCTGAACGGGTGTGGTGATGCATCCAGCATCAGCCGGTTCAGGTTGAATTGGAACAAGGAGCCTCGGTGAACAATCAATGGTTCTCGAAGATTGCAGTCTGGTTGGTGGTGGCATTGGTGTTGTTCACCGTGTTCAAGCAGTTCGACCGCGTCAGCGCGGCCGGCGGTCAGATCGCCTATTCGGACTTCCTGGAGGAGGTTCGTGCCAAACGCATCAAGAGCGTGGTGCTGCAAGAGAACGGGGGCGGTGCCACTGAGATCATTGCGATCACCACCGACGACAAGCGTCTGCGCAGCACGGCCACCTACCTGGACCGTGGTCTGGTGGGTGACCTGTTGGCCAGCGGCGTCAAGTTTGACGTGAAGGCCCGCGAAGAGCCGTCGTTGATCATGAGCCTGCTGGTGTCCTGGGGCCCGATGCTGCTGCTGATCGGCGTGTGGGTGTATTTCATGCGCCAGATGCAGGGCGGTGGCGGCAAGGGCGGGGCGTTCAGCTTCGGCAAGAGCCGCGCTCGCATGCTCGACGAGACCAATAACACCGTCACCTTTGCCGATGTCGCCGGTTGCGATGAAGCCAAGGAAGAAGTGAAGGAGCTGGTCGACTTCCTGCGTGACCCGCAGAAGTTCCAGAAGCTGGGTGGCCGCATTCCGCGTGGCGTGTTGCTGGTCGGCCCTCCGGGCACAGGTAAAACGCTGCTGGCCAAGTCCATCGCGGGCGAAGCCAAGGTGCCGTTCTTCACCATCTCGGGTTCCGACTTCGTGGAAATGTTCGTCGGCGTGGGCGCTTCGCGCGTGCGTGACATGTTCGAGCAAGCCAAGAAGAACGCCCCTTGCATCATCTTCATCGACGAAATCGATGCGGTCGGCCGTCACCGTGGTGCGGGCCTGGGTGGTGGCAACGACGAGCGCGAGCAGACCCTCAACCAGATGCTGGTCGAGATGGATGGCTTTGACACCAACGCCGGTGTGATCGTGGTCGCCGCGACCAACCGTCCTGACATCTTGGATCCGGCCTTGCTGCGTCCTGGCCGTTTTGACCGCCAGGTCTATGTGACCCTGCCGGACGTGCGGGGCCGCGAGCAGATCTTGAACGTGCACGTGCGCAAGGTGCCCGTGGGCCAAGACGTGCGTGCCGACATCCTGGCGCGTGGCACCCCCGGTTTCTCGGGTGCTGACCTTGCCAACCTGGTCAACGAAGCTGCCTTGTTTGCCGCACGCCGCAATGGCCGCGTGGTGGAGATGCAGGACTTCGAGAAGGCCAAGGACAAGATCATGATGGGCCCCGAGCGCAAGTCCATGATCATGCCCGAGGAGGAGCGTCGCAACACGGCGTACCACGAGGCCGGTCACGCCCTGGTGGCACGTCTGCTCCCCAAGACCGATCCGGTGCACAAGGTCACCATCATCCCGCGCGGCCGCGCGCTGGGTGTGACCATGCAGCTGCCGGAAGGCGACCGTTACAGCATGGACAAGAACCGCATGCTGGACACCATCTCGGTGCTGTTCGGTGGCCGCATTGCCGAAGAAGTCTTCATGAACCAGATGACGACAGGCGCGAGCAACGACTTTGAGCGTGCCACGGCGATTGCGCGTGACATGGTGACCCGCTATGGCATGACTGATGAACTCGGCCCGGTGGTGTACGCCGAGAACGAGGGCGAGGTCTTCCTGGGTCGCTCCATCACCAAGACCACGCACATGTCTGAAGAGACCATGCAAAAGGTCGACAAGCAGATCCGCAAGATCATCGACGAGCAGTACGCCCTGGCGCGCAAGCTCATCGAAGACAACCAGGACAAGATGCACGCGATGGCCAAGGCTTTGCTGGAATGGGAAACCATCGATGCCGAGCAGATCGACGAGATCATGTCCGGCAAGGAGCCGCATCCACCCAAGGACTGGACGCCTTCGGTCAACCGCTCTGGCGGTGACCCCAAGCCACCGGTCAAGCCAGACGGCGCACCGGCTGCCGTCTGACCTGCGGGCACGTCACACACCAATCAACGGGGCTTCGGCCCCGTTGTGCATTCCAGCTCACTTCTCAGCATCATGTTCACCTGGCACACCACCCGTTTTCAGATCGACCTGAGCCGCCCGCAGGTTATGGGCATCGTCAATGTCACCCCAGATTCGTTTTCTGACGGGGGGCAGCACGCGGACACCCGATTGGCGCTGGCGCACTGCGAACAATTGATCAAGGACGGGGTGGATATTCTGGATCTGGGTGGAGAGTCCACCCGCCCTGGCGCGCCCACGCTGACAGTGGACGAGGAGTGGGCCCGGCTAGAAGGGGTGATTCGCGGCGCGCTGTCGCTGGGCGTTCCGTTGTCGATCGACACCTGCAAAGCCGAGGTGATGCGTCGCGCGCTGGACCTGGGGGTGGACATCATCAACGACATCCGTGGCCTGGAGGACGAGGGGGCCGTGGACGCCGTGGCCCGACATGGCGTGTGCGGGGTGTGCCTCATGCACATGCAGGGCGACCCCGCCACGATGCAGTTGCGCCCGCACTATCCGGATGTGGTCGACGAAGTCAAGGCCTACCTGACTCAGCGAGTTGAGGTGGTGCGGGCCGCAGGCGTGGCGCCTGCTCGCATCACGCTCGACCCCGGTGTTGGTTTTGGCAAAACCCCGGAGCACAATTTCCGTCTCTTGCGGGAGCAGGCGTCTCTGCTGGAGTTGGGCTACCCCCTGCTGATTGGCTGGTCGCGCAAATCCAGCCTGGGCGCCCTCACGGGCCGGCCGGTTGGGGAGCGCCTCGCGGCCAGCCTGAGCGCGGCCTTGGCGGGGGTGCAACGGGGCGCGCACATTGTGCGCGTGCACGATGTCGCGGAAACCGTCGACGCCTTGAAGGTCTGGGCCGCAGCGGGCTTGCCTGACTCGGTGGCATGAGGGGTGTTCCCGTTATCATGGCCGGCTAACAAGTCAGTAGGGTTGTCTTCATTCATGTCACGTCAATATTTCGGTACCGACGGCATCCGCGGCACGGTCGGTCAAGCTCCCATCACGCCTGATTTCGTGTTGCGCCTGGGGCACGCCGTGGGGCAGGTCTTGCGCCGCACCGAGGCGCGTCCCACCGTCTTGATCGGCAAGGACACGCGCATTTCGGGTTACATGCTGGAGTCTGCACTGGAGGCCGGCTTTGCCTCTGCAGGGGTTGACGTGCTGTTGACCGGCCCGTTGCCAACACCCGGCGTGGCCTACCTGACCCGCGCCCTGCGCCAAAGTCTGGGTGTGGTGATCAGCGCGTCGCACAACCCGTTCCAGGACAATGGCATCAAGTTTTTCTCGGCAAATGGCGAAAAGCTGCCGGACGAATGGGAGTTGCAGGTCGAGGCGGCCCTGACGCAGGCACCACAGTGGGTGGACTCCAGGAACCTCGGCAAGGCGCGCCGCCTGGAGGATGCCCGTGGCCGCTACATCGAGTTCTGCAAGGCGACCTTCGATTCGCATCTGTCCCTCAAGGGGCTGAAGCTGGTCGTCGATGGCGCCCATGGTGCCGCTTACCAGATCGCGCCGGCGGTGCTGCATGAGTTGGGCGCCGAGGTCATTTCCATCGGTTGTGCGCCCGATGGGCTGAACATCAATGATGGCGTGGGGGCCACCCACCCAGAGGCTTTGGTGGCGGCTGTGGCCGCTCACGGTGCCCATTACGGCATCGCGCTCGACGGTGACGCCGACCGCCTGCAGCTGGTGGATGCGCAAGGGCGCCTCTACAACGGTGACGAGTTGTTGTATGTGCTGGTGGCCGATCGTCTGGCCCAAGGTGAGACGGTGCCCGGTGCGGTGGGCACGCTGATGACCAATATGGCCGTGGAGTTGGCGCTGCAAAGCCGTGGCGTGGATTTTGTGCGGGCCAAGGTGGGGGACCGCTATGTGCTGGAGGAGTTGCTCGGTCGAGGCTGGCAGCTGGGCGGTGAGGGATCAGGGCATTTGCTGGCCCTGGACCGACACACCACGGGCGATGGCATGGTCAGTGCACTGCAGGTGTTGCAAGCGGTGGTGCGCAGCGGGCGCAGCCTGGCGCAATGGCTGGATGGTGTCACCCTGTTCCCGCAACGACTGATCAATGTGCGTTTGCAGCCTGGCCAGGATTGGCGAAACAACACACGCCTGGCAGCGGTGCAAAAAGACGTTGATGGCATGCTGGTGGGGCAGGGGCGTGTGCTCATTCGCCCTTCTGGGACGGAGCCTTTGCTGCGCGTGATGGTGGAGGCGCGTGAGCAGGATCTGGCCGATCGCTGTGCGCAGATGCTGGTGGATGCCGTGAGTTCCTGAGCGTCCGATGCCTGAGTGTCTGGCCGGTACACCGCGAGGTGGCCGGCTTTTTTGTGGCTGGACGGCGCGGGTCGGCTACATGACAATCTGACGTCGGGGATATGACAATTTCGTATCTCGCACGTGGTGTTGCGTGACGCAGTTTGTGTGACAAAGATGATTTTGGTGTCACAGACGCGTCACATTGGCTGCTTAAAGTGGGTGCTGTCGATACACATCTGTCAGAAGACAGGAAAGGCGTACACATGAGCTTCAAACTGATTCGCACTGCCGCAGCCGTGGCGCTGTCCGTGGCATCTTTTGGCGCGTTGGCCAATGACGTGACCGGCGCGGGCGCCAGCTTCCCTGCCCCCGTCTATGCCAAGTGGGCTGCTGCTTACAACACCGCCAGCGGCGTGCGCATCAACTACCAGTCGGTGGGTTCCGGCGCGGGCATCCGTCAGATCAAGGCCAAGACCGTCGATTTCGGCGCTTCTGACATGCCGCTGACGGACGAAGAGCTGGCCAAGGACGGGCTGGTGCAGTTCCCCACCGTGATCGGTGGCGTGGTGCCTGTGGTCAACATCCAGGGCGTGCAGCCAGGTCAACTGAGGCTGACTGGCGAAGTGCTGGGCAACATCTACCTGGGCAAGATCGCCAAGTGGAACGACCCCGCCATTGTGGCGCTCAATCCTGGTGTGAAGCTGCCCGATGCTGCCATTGCGCCGGTGCGTCGCGCTGACGGTTCGGGCACCACCTTCGTGTTCACGAACTACCTGTCGAAGGTCAATGCCGAGTGGAAGCAGTCGGTGGGTGAAGGCGCTGCCGTCAAGTGGCCCGCCGGTGCGGGTGGCAAGGGTAACGAAGGCGTGTCGGCTTTCGTCGGCCGTCTGCCTAATTCGATCGGTTATGTCGAGTACGCCTATGCCAAGACCAACAAGCTGGCACACGTGGCCATGAAGAACGTGTCGGGCGAATTCGTGCAGCCCGATGACAGTGCTTTCAAGGCTTCGGCGGCTGGTGCCGAATGGAACAAGTCGTTCTACCAGGTGCTGACCAATCAGCCTGGCAAGACCGCTTGGCCGATGAGCAGCGCCACCTTCATCTTGTTGCACAAGGCCCCTCAGAAGCCTGAGCAATCGGCCGCTGCCTTGAAGTTCTTTGACTGGGCTTACAACAACGGCGACAAGACCGCGACGGAACTGGAATATGTGCCTCTGCCCGCTTCGGTGAAGGACATTGTCCGCAAGTCGTGGGCGCAGGTGAAAGATGCCTCTGGCAAGGCCGTTTCTTACAAGTAAGTTTCTGCACTGGCAGATCTGGCCGGTCACCTGGATGGGGTGATCGGCCTCTTGTCGTACCTTGCTGACCCATGTTGAATGACCCACTCCACGGAGGCTGTCGATGACCGCCATTCTTCCTGCTGACAGACTTTCTGGCGCCCCGACCTCCAAAGGGTCCAAGCGTGAACCCATGACCAATCCTCCTCAACGGCGTGTCAGCGCCCCCTGGGCAGATGCCTTGTTTGCCAATTTGGCCCGTCTGGCCGCGCTGGTGACCTTGTCACTGTTGCTGGGCATCATGGTGTCCTTGTTCATTGGTGCCTGGCCGGCCATCAAGGAATATGGTTTCAGCTTTCTGTGGCGCACCGATTGGGATCCGGTTCAGGATTCTTACGGTGGGCTGGTGATGATTTATGGCACCTTGATGACCTCGTTCATCGCGCTGTTGATCGCGGTGCCGGTCAGCTTCGGGATCGCCATGTTCCTGACGGAGCTGTCGCCGAACTGGCTCAAGCGTCCGTTGGGGGTGGCCGTGGAGTTGTTGGCTGCCGTGCCCTCCATCGTGTACGGCATGTGGGGGCTCCTGGTGTTTGGGCCCATCTTGTCCACCTATGTGCAACAACCCTTGCAGTCCTGGACCGAGGGCATCCCGTATCTGGGGGCGTTTTTCTCCGGCCCGCCCGTGGGCATCGGCATCCTGTCTGCCGGCATCATCCTGGCCATCATGATCATCCCGTTCATTGCCTCGGTGATGCGCGATGTGTTTGAAGTGACCCCGCCGCTGCTCAAGGAGTCGGCCTATGGGCTCGGTTCAACCACCTGGGAGGTGGTCTGGAAGGTGGTGCTGCCCTACACCAAGACGGGTGTGACGGGCGGCATCATGCTGGGGCTGGGGCGGGCCCTGGGTGAGACCATGGCCGTGACCTTCGTCATCGGCAACATGAACCAACTGAATTCGCTGTCCCTCTTTGAGGCGGCCAACAGCATCACCTCGGCCCTGGCCAATGAGTTTGCGGAAGCGGGCGAGGGGCTGCATCAGGCCTCGCTGATTTACCTGGGCCTGGTCCTGTTCTTCATCACCTTCGTGGTGTTGGCGTTCTCGCGGATTCTCCTGTCCCGTCTGAAGCGTTCTGAAGGAGCTGCAGCATGAGTGCCGCCGACATGAAAGCCCTGCGTCTGAAGCGCTACAAATCGCGCAAGATGGTGAATGTGTTGGCCTTGCTGCTGTCGCTGGTGGCGATGGCGTTTGGCCTGGTGTGGTTGATCTGGATTCTGGCTGAGACCGTTCGGCTGGGTGTAGATGGTCTCACCTGGGCCACCCTGACCCAGATGACCCCGGCGCCGGGAGACGAAGGTGGTCTCGCCAACGCCATCATGGGCTCGCTGTTCATGGTGGGCCTGGCGACCTTGATTGGCACGCCCGTGGGCGTGATGTCGGGGATCTATCTGGCTGAGTATGGTCAGCGCGGCGCCTTGGGCAGCACCACGCGCTTCATCAACGACATCCTGCTGTCCGCGCCGTCGATCGTGGTGGGCCTGTTCATCTATTCGGTGGTGGTCACCCGCATGCAGTCTTTTTCGGCCTGGGCCGGTGTGCTGGCCTTGGCGCTGATTGTGGTGCCGGTGGTGATCCGTACGACCGAGAACATGCTGACGTTGGTGCCGCAGGCGCTGCGTGAAGCGGCCTATGCCTTGGGCACACCGAAGTGGCGCGTCATCCTGACGATCACACTCAAATCGGCGCGCGCCGGTGTGGTGACGGGGGTGCTGCTGGCGGTAGCGCGTATTTCTGGTGAGACGGCGCCGTTGTTGTTCACGGCCTTGTCCAACCAGTTCTGGTCGTCCGACATGTCCCAGCCGATGGCCAGCCTGCCGGTGACGATCTTCAAGTTTGCAATGAGTCCGTATGAGAACTGGCAGAAGCTGGCGTGGGCAGGCGTGTTCCTGATCACCGTGGGCGTGCTGGCTCTCAACATCATTGCCCGTGTCCTCTTCCGTCAGCGCTGATGCGCCTGGCCCCCTGATTTGATGGAGTTCCAGACCATGGATACCAAGGTAAATACTGCACAGACGGAGCGCATCAAGCTGGCCGTCCACAACCTGAACTTCTACTACGGGAAGTTCCACGCCCTCAAGAACATCAACCTGACCCTGCCTGAAAACAAGGTCACGGCCTTCATTGGCCCCTCGGGTTGCGGCAAGTCGACGTTGCTGCGGACCTTCAACCGCATGTTCGAGTTGTACCCGGAGCAGCGTGCCGAGGGCGAGATCCTGCTCGACGGGGAGAACATCCTCAAGAGCAAGGAGGATGTCTCCTTGATCCGAGCCCGCGTGGGCATGGTGTTCCAGAAGCCGACACCGTTCCCGATGTCGATCTACGAGAACATCGCCTACGGCGTGCGCCTGTTCGAGACCCTGTCGCGCACCGAGATGGACGAGCGTGTGGAGTGGGCGCTGAAGAAGGCCGCGTTGTGGAACGAAGTGAAGGACAAGCTCAATCAAAGCGGTTCGGGCCTGTCAGGTGGTCAGCAGCAGCGTTTGTGCATTGCGCGCGGCATCGCCATCAAGCCCGAAGTGCTGTTGCTGGACGAGCCGTGCTCGGCGCTGGATCCGATCTCGACCGGCAAGATCGAAGAACTGATTCACGAACTCAAGAACGACTACACCGTGCTGATCGTGACCCACAACATGCAGCAGGCTGCACGTTGCTCTGACTACACGGCCTACATGTACCTGGGGGAGCTGATCGAGGTGGGCCCGACCACCGATATCTTCATGAAACCCAAGCGCAATGAGACCGAGGATTACATCACTGGCCGTTTCGGCTGATGACGCAGCCCCTGAGCAAGTTGAATCACAAACATTGAAGGAGTTGCCTCATGTCAGAAAAACACATGTCCAGCCAATTTGACTCTGAGCTCGGCAGCATTTCCACGCGTGTGCTGGAGATGGGCGGACTGGTGGAGTCGCAGGTGGCGCAGGCCATCGAGGCCTTGACCACGTTCAATGGCGAAGAAGCCACGCGGGTGTTGGCGCAGGAAACCCTGGTCAACCAGATGGAAGTGGACATCGATGCCGACCTGTCGACGATCATCGCCCGGCGCCAGCCCACAGCGCGTGACCTGCGTCTGCTGATCGCGATTTCCAAGACCATCGGCAATCTGGAGCGCGTGGGCGACGAGGCCGCACGCGTGGCCCGCACGGTGCAACGCCTGATCAACACGGGGGTGTCCACCCGCTTGCGTTTGCCCGTGAGCGATCTGCAGTTTGCCTCGACGCTGGCCACCGCATCGTTGCGTCGTGCCCTGGATGCTTTTGCCCGCCTGGACACGCAGACGGCCATCGATGTGATCCGTGCTGACAACGAGATTGACGCCGAGTTCGACGGCCTCATGCGCAAGCTCATCACGTACATGATGGAGGACCCGCGCACGATCTCGGCGTCTATTGACCTGGTGTTCGTGGCCAAGGCCATCGAGCGCGTGGGTGATCATGCCAAGAACGTGGCCGAGCAGGTGATCTACATCGTCAAGGGCACCGACGTGCGCCACAACACGCCTGACGCTGTCGAGTCCATCATCAAGTAAGAAGCGATTCAGGAGCAGCCCATGAGCCGTGTGCTAGTGGTTGAAGACGAAATGGCGATCGCAGAGTTGATCGCCCTGAACCTGCGTCATGCCGGTTTTGAAGTGACGGTGGTCGACAACGGTGAGGATGCGCAGACCCAGATCGACAAGGTCATGCCCGACCTGGTGTTGTTGGACTGGATGCTGCCAGGCCAGTCGGGGCTGACGCTGGCCAAGCGCTGGCGTGGGGCCGTTCGCACCCGCGACATCCCGATCATCATGCTGACGGCGCGTGCTGAAGAGGCGGACAAAGTGGCGGGGCTGGATGCCGGGGCAGACGACTATCTGACCAAGCCCTTTTCGCCACAGGAGTTGATGGCGCGCGTGCGTGCGGTGCTGCGTCGCAAGGCCCCGCAGGCGCTTGATTCGGCGGTTGAAGTGGCCGGCTTGAGGCTGGATCCGTCCACCCGCCGCGTCTCGCGTGGCGAGCAGGAGGTCAAGATTGGTCCCACCGAGTTCAAGCTGCTGCATTTCTTCATGACGCACCCGGAGCGGGTTCACAGCCGTGCGCAGTTGCTCGACCGGGTCTGGGGTGACCACGTGTTCATTGAGGAACGCACAGTCGATGTGCACGTGAAGCGTTTGCGCGAGGCCCTGTCGCCTGTGCAGCGCTCACAGTTGATCGAAACCGTTCGTGGGGCGGGCTACCGCCTGACGCAGCAATTGGCCGAGGCTGCGGCCTGACTGACCAGGACGAGCGGTGGATTCAAACCAATCGTGGTTATTGGTACGGGTGTCATCCCGCATTGGCTATGCCTGCGTCGGTACGCTGGCGGGTTGGCTGGTGGGGTACTACACAGCCTACCCTTTAACGTTGGCCGTGGTGGGGTGTGCCGCGGCACTGATCATTCAGTCCGCCGTGGACACCTGGCGGGGGCAGTTGTTGCTCGACTGGCTGCGCACGCCGGAAATGTCGCCGCCCTCCATCTCCAGTATCTGGGGAGAGATTGCGCATCGCGTGCAGCGTCTGTTGCACGGGCGCGAGCAGGCCATCGACCAAGAGCGGGCCAGGCTGGCCGAGTTTTTGTCGGCGATCGAGGTGTCGCCCAACGGCGTCATGCTGCTGGACGCTGCCGAGCACATCACATGGATCAGCGCGAGTGCGGCCAACCATTTTGGACTCGATCCACGGCGTGACCTGCAGCAGCGCGTGACGAATCTGATTCGCCAGCCAGCGTTTGTGCAGTACCTGAGCGCGGGCGACTTTCGCGAGGGGGTGAAATGCCCCATGGCCACCGGTGCACACAACTGGCTGCAGATTCAGGTCAAGGGCTACGGCGATGGGCTCAAACTGGTCTTGTCGCAAGACATCACCGAGCGTGAGCGGGCCGATCACATGCGCCGCGACTTCGTGGCGAACGTCTCGCATGAGATCCGTACGCCGTTGACCGTGCTCAGTGGATTCATTGAAACCATGGGGACGTTGCCCTTGACCGAGGTGGAGCGCCAGCGGGTCATCGGCCTCATGTCGCAGCAAGCTGAGCGCATGCAGAGCCTGGTCTCAGACTTGTTGACCCTGGCTCAGATAGAGGGGAGTCCGCGTCCCGCGCCGGATCGCTGGTTGAAGGTGGACGACTTGATGCAGCGCATCGACAACGATGTACGCGGCCTGTCGCGCGGCCGTCATCCCTTGACGGTGACCGTCGATGCGCGGGACCTGCGCGGCGAGATCGCGGTTGTGGAGAGTGAATGGCTGAGTGCGATGGGCAACCTCGTGTCCAACGCCGTGCGCTATACCCCTGATGGCCAACCCATTGATGTGCGCTGGCAAATGCTGCCCGATGGTCGCGCCGAATTCAGCGTGAAGGATGGGGGTGTGGGCATCGCGCCCGAACACATCTCGCGCCTGTCTGAGCGTTTCTATCGCGCAGACAGCAGTCGTTCACGCAACACGGGTGGCACGGGCTTGGGCTTGTCGATCGTCAAGCACGTGGTGCAACGCCATGGCGGCGAGTTGAAGGTGCAGAGCGAGCTGGGGCGAGGGTCCACCTTCAGCCTCACGCTGCCGGCCGTGCGCGTTCGCAACGTGTGAGCGCCAACTTCAGCGTCGGTAGATCACGATCTGTTCGGAATTGCGGGTGCGCTGGTTGTGCCGTGCCTGGAGGTGCCAGCCTGGCACCTCGGGAATGGCCACCCGACCGGGGAGTTGGACAACCAGCACCTCACAGTGGCGGGCCTGATGGCCCAGCTGGGGCGCGAGGCCATCCACCCGATAGTGCCCAAAATACTCCAGGCCGGTCAACAACGCGACTGTGGCGCCCGGGGCGCAGACCATCGTGTGGGGGCGCACATCGGCCTGCATGCGCTCGACCATGGCGCGGTAGCTCCGGGCCTGGTCCAAAATGGGCAGCCACAAAGTCATGAAGAGCAGCCAGCACAAGGCCACGCCTCCGGCAGGCAACACCAGGCTCTTCCACAAGGCGTGAGACACACGGGCGGTGCGCCAGCGCACCAGTCCCAGCCACAGCAAGGTGCCCATCACAGCCGCAATCAAGGCCAGCCAGGAAAAGTCAGCCTGGGTGCCAGGCACCAGCTTGGCAATGCGCTCGGCCGTGCGAGCGGGGGCACCGGTGTGCAGCGCGACGTAGCCCAGCCAGATCAGGAGGCCGCACACCGTGAAGAAAAACACCGAAAACCAGTCGATGGCCGAGCCGAGGCTGCGTTGCAAGATGGGCAGCGAAAACGCGGCCAACACGGCCAGCGAGGGCAGGGCAGTGAGAAGCGCGCGTTCGTTGGCCCCCATGCTCAGCGAGGCCAACAGGCCCACCAGCGCGGTGAGCAGGGGCGCCGCAATGTGGCGATGCGTGACCTGCCGCCGCCAGTGCCAGATGGTGAGTGTCGCCAAGGGCAGGACGGGCCAGGTGAACCACACCAGCAGGCGCAGGACCGCTCCCGGCGTGTCGGGCCAGGACAGTCGCCATGACCAGCCTGACAACCCCATGGCCGACAAGCCACTGGCCAAGGCCAGGGCGAGCAGCATGGACACCAGCACCCAGCGCAGATGCTGACGCTGTTCGGGCTGACGGGACAGCAGGCAGACCAGGCCCCCAGCCGCGCCTAGCCACAAGGCCACGGCAGGGCTGCCACTGGCGGCCATGACGGGCAAGCTCAGCAAGGCCGCCCAACGGGCCTTGTCAGCCCGGGTCTCGGCCACGGCCAAGCCGTACAGGAAGAGCGTGCTGCCTGCCAGTTGCAGCAATTCCGGAGTCGTTTCATGCCCCAGTTGCAACAAGCCCAGCGAGGCAATCAAGGCCAACACGCCACCGTCGGCCACGGCGCGGGCGTAATCGGCCGGTGCCGCTTCGCCCCCGAAGGCCAGAGGCAGAGGCTGGGCTGCCTTGGTACGCGCCAGGTGATAGGTGGTGTACCAAGTCAGCACCAGGATGAGCGCCAAGAGCATGGCAAACGGTAGGCGCGCGGCCAGGGCCGGATCGACCCAAGGGCTCAGCACGTTGATGAAGGCGCCGCCCAGCCAGTAAGGCAGTACCCCGCCCGAGGTGGGCAGCACTCCACCCACATTCGGGTGCAACCAAGAGGCCTGCCCCAAGGCAAGACTCCACATGTGCCCGAACGAGGCGATGTCTTCGTTCTTCCAGGGGTCGCGCCCAAACAGGCCCGGCAGCACATAGGCGGCACAGAACAGCAGCAAAGCCCAGCGCGGCAGTCGCTGCACCGCTTTCTGGGTGACCAGGGCTGGGGAGACGCGGGATTCCTGAAGACGAGCGTTCATGCGGTGCAGGGCGGAGCAAGGCAGAAATGAAAAAGGGCAGCCTGAGCCACCCTTTTGAGTATCGCGGAAACGGGCGCTGCATGAGCAGGCCCGAGAGCCGAATTACTTGCGGAACTGCGCAAACTTGTTGCGGAACTTTTCGACGCGGCCACCCAGGGTGTCCACGCTCTTTTGCTGGCCTGTGTAGAAGGCGTGCGATTCGGAAGAGGTTTCCAGCTTGAACAGGGGCAGTTCACGGCCGTCGTCCAGCTTGATGCTTTCCTTGGTAGGAGCGCACGAGCGGGTGATGAATTGGAAGCCGTTGGACTGGTCGACGAAGACGACGTCGCGGTAGTTGGGGTGAATACCTTGCTTAGGCATAGGGGAACCTCTTGCTGTTTGCATCATCGGTAGCCACCAGGCACCATGCCTGGCACTTTCCGACAGCCGGAAAACCCGAGATTATAACGGGTTTCGGGGTGGATTAGCCACCACGCCTCATCATGTCGAAGAAGTCGTGGTTGTTCTTGGTGGAGCGCATCTTGTCGAGCACGAACTCCATCGCCTCGATCTCGTCCATCGGGTAGAGCAGCTTGCGCAAAATCCAGCTCTTTTGCAGGATTTCGGCCTTGAGCAGCAGCTCTTCGCGGCGGGTGCCCGACTTGTTGATCAGGATGGAAGGGTAGACGCGCTTTTCGGCCATGCGACGGTCCAGGTGGATTTCGCAGTTGCCAGTGCCCTTGAACTCTTCGTAGATCACTTCGTCCATGCGGCTGCCGGTGTCGACCAGCGCGGTGCCGATGATGGTCAGCGAGCCACCTTCTTCGATGTTGCGCGCGGCGCCGAAGAAGCGCTTGGGACGTTGCAGGGCGTTGGAGTCCACGCCGCCCGACAGCACCTTGCCTGACGAGGGCAGGACGTTGTTGTAGGCGCGGGCCAGACGGGTAATTGAGTCCAGCAGGATGACCACGTCCTTGCCCAGTTCGACCAGGCGCTTGGCGCGCTCGATCACCATTTCGGCGACCTGAACGTGGCGCTGAGCGGGTTCGTCAAAGGTGGAGCTGATGACCTCGCCGCGCACGGTGCGCTGCATTTCGGTCACTTCTTCCGGGCGCTCGTCCACCAGCAGCACGATCAGGTGCACGTCAGGGTGGTTGGCGACCAAGGCGTGAGCCAGGTTCTTCATCAGCACCGTCTTGCCGCTCTTGGGCGGGGCGACGATCAGGGCGCGTTGGCCTTTGCCGATGGGGGCGATCAGGTCAATGATGCGGCTGCTGACGTTGTCGTCGCTGCGCAGGCCGTCGCTCTCAAGCTTGAACTGCTCGGTCGGGAACAGCGGCGTGAGGTTCTCGAACATCAACTTGTTCTTGTTGACCTCGGGCGACATGCCGTTGACGCGGTCCACCTTGACCAGGGCAAAGTAGCGCTCGCCATCCTTGGGCACGCGCACTTCGCCTTCGATCAGGTCGCCGGTGTGCAGGTTGAAGCGGCGCACCTGACTGGGCGACAGGTAGATGTCGTCCGTGCTGGCCAGGAAGCTCATGTCGAGGGCGCGCAGGAAGCCGAAGCCGTCGGGCAGCACTTCGAGGACGCCGTCGCCGAAGACCTGCTCTCCGGCCTTGGCGCGCTTCTTCATGATGGCAAACATCAGCTCTTGCTTGCGCATGCGAGCGACGTTTTCAATTTCAAGAGTCTCTGCCATCTCGACCAGCTTGGAGATGTGCAGCGCCTTCAGTTCTGACAGATGCATGTAGGGGTACCCTGAACGAAACCCGCAGGCACCACAACGTTGCAGCAACGTTTGGCCGAGCAGGTGAAAAACGCGTGGGTGAAAGGATGGATTGAGGCGAACGCCTCGGTTCGCTCGGGTGACTGGATTCGGGCTGGTGAGGGTGACTCACATTGCGGGATCTGCACCCAGACTGCCGGTCGGGCGACCGGGCAGGCAAACGAACACCGACTGCGGTCAGGCAATCGGTGAATGCATTATAGGGACGAAATGCCCCCAGCTATCACAGGTTGCCGTCGATGAAGGCCGTCAACTGGGCCTTGGACAGGGCGCCGACCTTGGTGGCGGCCAATTGACCGTCTTTGAAGATCATCAGCGTGGGGATGCCGCGGATGCCGAACTTGGCGGGCACATCGCGGTTCTGGTCGACGTTCATTTTGGCAACGTTCAAGCGACCAGCGTAGTCCTTGGCGACTTCGTCCAGGATCGGGGCAATCATCTTGCAGGGGCCGCACCATTCGGCCCAGTAGTCCACCAGCACGGGCTGGGTCGATTGCAGCACGTCTGCGTCGAAAGATGCGTCGGAAATGTGTTTGATCAGGTCGCTGCTCATGAAACTGTCCTTGAGGATGCAGGAACAGGCGCTTCATCAGTTCAACGTCGCACCTGTCCAGATATGCGACGATTTTGACACAGAAGATGTCGAGATCAGGGTCTGACCTGAGAGACCCTGTTGATGGCGCCCATAGCCGCAAACTGTTGCGCGGCGGTTGCATTCATCCAGTGAAATGGGTGGCTTATGCCCCCTACGCTAAAGTATCGGCTTGTCTGAATATGTCGTGCAATGGAGGGGCTGTGCTCTTTCTGGGCCGGCAGCCCCTTGTTTCGATAACGCACTCCATGACGCGTGCCACGCCCACACCTTCTGCACGCCCTCGGTATTTCGGGCGGTTCGAGTTGCGTCAGCAATTGGCGCGTTCGAGCGCATCACAAATGTGGATGGTGCTGGACAGTCACCTCAAACAGGAGGCGGCGCTGTGCGTGCCACGTGTTCAACCTCTGAATGAGGCTGAACGCGAGGTGTGGATGCAGGATGTGCAGTTGGGTGCACGCCTGAAGCACCCGCATCTGGCGCAGGTGCTGGAGGTGGGCGTTCATGAAGGCTGGCCTTTTGTCATTCTGGAGCGAGGTGAACTGGTCACCCTGGCGGAGCGATTGGCCGATGGTGCACCCCTGACACCGCAGGAAAGCGCTGGCATCGTGGTCGATGTGCTGGATGGCCTGGCCTATGCCCATGAGGCGGGGTTGGTGCATCAGGACATCGGTCTGCACAGCGTGCTGCTCGACCGATCGGGGCGGGCACGCTTGGCGGCATTGGGCGTGGGTTTGAGGGCCGGGGCGGCAGGTGAGCCTCGCCGCACCCATCTTGATCTGTATGGATTGCGTCAGGCGTGTGAGCGCGACGTGTTGATGGTCGGCCTGCTGCTGCACCGGTTGCTGGCCAACCAGCCCGCCTTGGACGAGCCGGATCTGGGCAATGCGGTGACCCGTGTCGGGGCTGAGATCGTGCGGCTGCCCTGGAGCACGCCGCAGACCGTGCCGGACCCTTTGCGTGCGATTGCCAACCGTGCGACGGACCGGCAGCAGCGACAACGCTACTTGAATGCGCGCACCTTGTTGAGTGCCTTGCAGCGCTGGATCAAGACGCACACCGAAGATGCCGGTGGGCCACTGGCCTTGTTGCTGGACCGCCTGAACACGGTCGGCGCCTTGCCTGGGCGACCAGGCACCGAGCGTGCGCTGGTGTCGGCCTTGTCGGTGGAAACCTTGCGGGTGGATGACCTGATCGAGGTGGTGTTGAAGAACCCGGCCATGGCCTGGGAGATGTTGCGCGCTGTCAACACGGCCTCGTTCCAGAGCCAAGGCGACGACGAGGGCGCGACCACCTTGTCGAGAGCGGTGGTGATGCTCGGGCAGGAGGGCATCCGTCGTGTGGCGTCCAGCATCCGTGCCTGGCCCGGTGCGTTGGCCGCGCAGGCCAGTCTGAGCGCGGATGAGGGGGCTGCGGCGGTGTCGGTGCTGGGCGCTGAGCTCAGGCGGCATTGCATTGCCGGACACATTGCGCGCTTGATGGCGCCGTTCTCCATTCAGGATGAAGAGGCCGCGCTGGCGGCGATGGCGCAATCTTTGGGCTCAGCCTTGATCGCTTACCACTTCCCGGATGAGACGGCGCAGATCTCACGCTTGATGCAGGAGCTGCCCGCCACCGAATCCGAAGGCCGCCCGACGCCCGGCATGCCGCCAGAGGCCGCCGTGAGTGCGGTGATGGGTGTGGAGATGGACGAGTTGACGGCGGCCGTGCTGCGCCATTGGGGCCTGCATGAGCGCCTGCTGGCATCTGCGCGACCCTTGAGCCGCAGCAACCCGGTGCGCAAGCCCGCGACGCGTGAGGAGACCTTGCGCACGGTGGCCAGTCTGGCCAATGAGCTGGCTGCGACCGTGATGCTGGAAACGGAGAAGCAGCCTTCGGCCGTGCATCAGGTTTACATGCGCTACACACGCGCCCTTGACCTGACACCGAAAGAGTGCATCCAGGACCTGGAGCTGGCCACCCGCCTGGTGGATGGCGGGCGGCGACCGGAGTCGGTCAGCCCAGCTTGAGGGCTTGGGCGCAAGCCTTGACCAGCTCGGGTCCCTGGTAGATCAGGCCGGTGTAGATCTGGACGAGGTCGGCGCCAGCGTCGCGTTTCGAGCGTGCATCGGCGGCGCTCATCACGCCCCCCACACCAATGATGGGGTAGCGCGGACCCAGGGCAGCACGCAGTTGGCGGATCACCAGGTTGCTGACCTCCAGCACGGGCGCGCCGCTCAGACCACCAGTTTCTTCGGCATGCGGCAGGCCTTTGACGGCTTCGCGCGAGATGGTGGTGTTGGTGGCGATGACGCCGTCGATCTCGTTCTTCTGCAGTGTGGCGGCGATGACGCCCACCTGGGTTTCGTCCAGGTCAGGCGCGATCTTCACGAACATGGGCACGGTGCGGCCATGGCGTTTGATGAGGTCTTGGCGACGCTCTTGAAGCTGGGCGAGCAGAGCGTCGAGGGCTTCGTCGCTTTGCAGGGCGCGCAGGTTCTTGGTGTTGGGAGAAGAGATGTTGACCGTGACGTAGTCGGCGTGCGGGTACACACCTTCCAGGCAGATCAGGTAGTCGTCGACCGCATTCTCAATGGGGGTGACGGCGTTTTTGCCGATGTTCAGACCCAGGATGCCGCCGTTCTGGCGAAAGCGCGCGCGCTTGACGTTGGCCAGGAAGGCGTCCAGGCCGTCGTTGTTGAAGCCCAGGCGGTTGATGAGCGCGTTGGCCTCGGGCAGGCGGAACATGCGGGGCTTGGGGTTGCCCGGCTGCGCTTTCGGGGTCACGGTGCCCACTTCCACAAAGCCGAATCCCATGGCACCCAGGCCGTCAATCACGCGACCGTTCTTGTCCAGGCCCGCGGCCATGCCCACCCGGTTGGGGAAAGTGATGCCGGCGATCTCAACGGGGTCGTTGACCCGTTCGGCGCCCCACAGGCAGGCCAGCGGGGTGTTCTGGAAACGGGCGAGACCGGCCATGGTCAGCTCGTGCGCGGCCTCCGGGTCCATCTTGAACAACACGGATTTCGGCAGGGAGTAGGGAAGTAAGGCCATGAGGTGGCAGGAACGGCTCACGTGTGAAACAAGCCGCTATTGTCCCCGATCTCGCGCGGGAGGCCGGCCGTGGCTTTTCGTGTGGCGGGAGGTGAGGCAAGGCGAGCATTCGGAAGTGTCGGTATGGCAAACTGCGCCCCCTGTAGCTGGGTTGGGCGTGACCGTGGTCACTTGCAAAGTCCCACCCGCGTGAGCGTTTCTGAACGAGGCCGAGCTTGGACAAGATCCTGATGCAACTGGCGGCGGAACTCAATGTCCGCCCCGCGCAAGTCAATGCTGCCGTGCAACTGCTGGATGGCGGTGCGACGGTGCCCTTCATTGCCCGTTATCGCAAGGAGGCCACCGATGGCCTCGACGACACGCAGCTGCGCGATCTGGAGGCTCGTTTGGGCTATCTGCGTGAGCTGGAAGACCGCCGCGCGGCGGTGCTCAAGAGCATCGAGGAGCAGGGCAAGCTGACGCCCGATCTGCGTGCGGCCATCGAGGCGGTGCCCACCAAGCAGGAGCTGGAAGACCTGTACCTGCCGTACAAGCAAAAGCGGCGCACCAAGGGCATGATCGCCCGCGAGGCAGGTATTGAGCCACTGGCCGACAAGCTGTTTGCCGACCCGACGCTGGACCCGCAGGCCGAAGCGGCGGCGTTTGTGAACGCCGATGCTGGGTTTGCCGATGCGTTTGCAGTGTTGGACGGCGTGCGCGACATCCTGTCGGAGCGTTGGGCCGAAGATGCCACGCTGATCGGCAAGATGCGGGACTGGCTGTGGTCGGAAGGCCTGTTCAAGTCCAAGCTGATGGCGGGCAAGGACGAGCACAACCCGGACGTGGCCAAGTTCCGTGACTACTTCGATTACGACGAGCCGATTCGCACGGTGCCGTCGCACCGGGCGCTGGCCGTTTTCCGTGGCCGCACCCTGGAAATTCTGGACGCCAAACTGGTGCTGGACGAAGAGGTGATGCCGGGCAAGCCAAGCCTTGCCGAGGGCCGCATTGCCGTGCACCTGGGCTGGAGCCACAGCAAGCGCCTGGCGGACGACCTGATCCGCAAGTCCATTGCCTGGACCTGGAAGGTCAAGCTCTCGCTGAGCTTGGAGCGTGACCTGTTCTCGCGCTTGCGAGAGTCGGCCGAAGCGACCGCCATCAAGGTTTTTGCCGAGAACCTGCGTGACCTGCTGCTGGCCGCACCCGCTGGCAAGCGCGTGGTGATGGGGCTGGACCCCGGCATCCGTACCGGGGTGAAGGTGGCGGTGGTGAGCGACACGGGCAAGGTGCTGGACACTTCGACGGTGTACCCGCATGAGCCGCGCAAGGACTGGGAAGGTTCGATCCACACGCTGGCCAAGCTGTGCGCGGCCCATGGCGTGAACCTGATCGCCATTGGCAATGGCACGGCCAGCCGCGAGACCGACAAGCTGGCGGCCGACCTGATCAAGCGCATTCAGCAACTGGCGCCGGGCACCCCGATCGAGAAGGTGGTGGTGTCGGAAGCGGGCGCGTCGGTGTATTCGGCTTCGGAGTTCGCCTCGAAAGAGCTGCCCGAGCTGGACGTGAGCCTGCGCGGCGCGGTGTCGATTGCCCGCCGTCTGCAAGACCCGTTGGCCGAGCTGGTGAAGATCGACCCCAAGAGCATTGGCGTGGGCCAATACCAGCACGACGTGAATCAGAGCGAGCTGGCGCGCACGCTGGACACGGTGGTGGAAGACTGCGTGAACTCGGTGGGTGTGGATCTGAACACGGCTTCGGCGCCGCTGCTGTCGCGCGTGTCGGGCTTGAGCTCGGCGGTGGCCAACAGCATCGTGCGCTGGCGGGATGCGAACGGCGCGTTCCGCAACCGCAAGCAGCTGATGGACGTGGCCGGCCTGGGGGCCAAGACCTTTGAGCAGGCCGCTGGCTTTTTGCGGATTCGCGATGGCGACAACCCCTTGGACGTGACCGGGGTGCACCCAGAAACCTATCCGGTGGTCGAAAAAATGCTGAAGACGACCGGCAAGCCCATTGGCGAGGTGATGGGCAAGAGCGATGTGCTGCGCACCCTCAAGCCCGAGCTGTTTGCCGATGACAAGTTTGGCGTCATCACGGTGAAGGATATTCTGGGTGAGCTGGAAAAGCCAGGCCGTGACCCGCGCCCGGACTTCAAGGTGGCCCGCTTCAACGATGGCGTGGAAGACCTCAAGGACCTCAAGGAAGGCATGGTGCTGGAGGGTACGGTCAGCAACGTGGCGCAGTTTGGCGCATTCGTGGACCTGGGGGTGCATCAGGACGGCCTGGTGCACGTGAGCCAGTTGTCGAACAAGTTCGTCACCGATGCCCGTGAGGTGGTCAAGACTGGCGACATCGTGAAGGTGAAGGTGCTGGAAGTGGACCTGTCGCGCCAGCGAATTTCGTTGACGATGAAGCTGGATGCGGCCACAGGCCCGAAGGCGGCAGGGGCTGGGCGCGACAGTGGGTTCAAGCCAGCGGCGCGCAACGAGCGGGTGCAGGGTGGCGGCCGGGGGGCTGGTGGTGCCAGCGGTGGTGCCGCACAAGGGCAGTCGGCCATGGCGGCAGCATTTGCCAAGTTGCAGACCAAGCGTTGATGAGCGACTGACCCATTGCGGCACCATGAGGCTGCAATGGATCGATGTTGAAACGAAAAACGCCCGGCTTTCACCGGGCGTTTTGCCATGCGCGCTCTTCTGAGTGAGGCCTTGCGCTCGTGTGTGTGGGTCAGTCCTTGAAGCGCAAGAGACGCAGGCCGTTGAAGACCACGATCAGGCTGGCGCCCATGTCGGCGAAGACGGCCATCCACAAGGTGGCGTGACCACTCAGCGCCAGGCCAAAGAAGACCAGCTTGATGCCCAGCGCCAGCGCGATGTTCTGCTTCAGCACGGCCGAGGTGCGGTGACTGAGGCGCACGAAGGTGGCGATCTTGCGCGGGTCGTCGTCCATGATGGCGACGTCGGCGGCTTCGAGGGCCGTGGCCGTGCCGGCAGCACCCATGGCCAGGCCGATGTGAGCGCGGGCCAGGGCGGGGCCGTCGTTGACGCCATCGCCCACCATGCCGACGTGGCCGTGTTCGTGGATCAGGTCTTCGATGGCCTTGAGCTTGTCCTTGGGCAGCAGGTTGCCGCGCGCATCGTTGATGCCGGCTTGCTGCGCCATGTGGCGAGCCGCCAAGGCGTTGTCGCCGCTCAGCATGACGGGGTGGATGCCCAGGGTCTGGAGCTGGCGCACGGCGTCGGCCGATTCGGGGCGCAGCGTGTCGGAGACTGCCAACAAGGCCTGGGGCCCGGTGGGGTTGATGAGAATGAGGGCGGTCTGACCCGTTTGCTCGATCTCGGCCAGTTGCGCCTCCAGCGCGGGGGAGCACAGCCCCAAGTCTTCGAGCAGTCGGTGGTTGCCCAGGTGCCAGGTGTGCTGGTCGATGTCGCCGCGCACGCCCAGGCCGTGCAGGCTGTGGAAGGCGGTGACCTCGGACAGCGGAGCCTGGCCTGCGGCGCGTGCCTGCCAGGCCTGCACCACGGCTTGCGCCACGGGGTGGGCGCTGTGGTGATCGAGGCTGGCCGCCAGGCGCAGGGCCTCGGTGTCGCTCAAGCTGCCGAGTGAGCGCACCAGGGTCAGGGCTGGCTTGCCGTGGGTGAGGGTGCCGGTTTTGTCGAGGGCGATGGCTTTGAGTAGGCGCCCACCTTCAAGGTGTGCGCCGCCTTTGACCAGAATGCCGCGCCGGGCGGCAGCAGCGAGGCCGCTGACCACGGTGACCGGTGTGGACACGACCAGCGCACAAGGGCAGGCGATGACCAGCATCACCAGGGCCTGATAGATCCAATGCAACCAGCCTTGCGTGGTGAGCAGGGGGCCGAGTACGGCGGTGGCCAGGGCCAGCATCACGACGATGGGGGTGTAGTAGCGCGCGAACTGATCCACAAAGCGCTGCATGGGTGCGCGCTGGGACTGCGCTTCCTGGATGGCGCGGGCAACGCGGGCCAGGGTGCTGTCACTGGCTGCGGCGGTGACCAGGGCTTCAAGCACACCGTTGGTGACGATGGTGCCGGCGTAGAGGGAGTCGCCCGCTTGCTTGTCCACCGGCAGGCTCTCGCCTGTGATGGGGGCTTCATCCAGTGCAGCCTGCCCCTGGATGACGCGGGCGTCGAGCGGAACCCGTTCACCGGCCCGCACGCGGATGCGGGCACCGGTGTTGACCTGCTCAACGGGCTGGCTGACCCAGTTGCTGCCCAGCCGGACCTGGGCGGTGTCGGGCGCTAGAGCCGACAGGGACTGGATGGCGTGGCGGGCGCGCTCCAGCGACAGGGCTTCAATGGCCTCGGCCAGTGCGAACAGGAAGACCACCATCGCGGCTTCTGACCAACGCCCGATGAGCAGGGCGCCGCTCACCGCCAGCGTCATCAAAAAGTAGATGTTGAGCGTGAAGTGCCGCAGGGCGATCCAGCCCTTTTTCAGGGTGGGCAGGCCGCAGGTGAAGATGGCCAGCACGGCCAGTGCGGCACCCAGCGGGTGATGCTCGTTGCCGGTGATCCAGGCCGAAGCTTCGGCCCCCACGGCGGCGATGCCTGATATGGCCAGCCACAGGCGCGCCCGCATCGGCAGGGCCGGAGGCAAGGCGGTGGGGCGTTGTCCGGCCTCGATCAGGCGGGGCGCCATGCCCACGGCTGTCAGCGCCTCTTCCAAGGGGTGAGGGTCGTTCAGGCGGTGGTAGACCGTCAGCTCACGTCCGATGAGGTTGAAGTCCAGCCTCACAACGCCTGGCATGGGCTCCAGCTTGTTGCGGATCAGGCGCTCTTCGGTGGGGCAGTCCATCTGCTCGATGCGGTAGCGCACTTGGGCTGCATCGGGCGGGGCTTCAAGGGGGGGAGGGGAGACAAGCTGCGCGGCCTGGGTGGCAGGTCCGCAGCAACTGTCTGAGTGCCCATGCTCGTGGCCGTGGTCGGCATCCGGAGACGGGACACCACATGGCGCTTGTGGCGCAATGTGAATGGGGATGATGGTGCGCTTTGGAGGCGTCTGAGTCGACTGCTGGCTCATGCCTCATTCTGGCACGCAGGCATCACCCCTGCTGGCAGGCGGGGCCTGTCAGCGCATGCTGCCGGTTTTCTGGAATCGGGTGTGCCAGGCAAAGGCTTCTTCCAGCAGGTGGGGCGTGTGGCCACCGCGCTGGCTCGCGGCCTTGACGTAGTCCTGCAGCATGCCGCGGTAGCTCGGGTCCACGCAGTTGGCGATGATGACGGCGGCGCGCTCGCGCGGGGCCAGCCCGCGCAGGTCGGCCAGGCCGTGCTCGGTGACGATCACGTCCACATCGTGCTCGGTGTGGTCCACGTGGGTGACCATGGGCACGATGGACGAGATGGCGCCGTGCTTGGCCATCGACTTGGTCACGAAGACCGACAGGTGGGCGTTGCGGGCAAAGTCGCCCGATCCACCGATGCCGTTCATCATGTGTGTGCCGTTGACGTGCGTGGAGTTGATGTTGCCGTAGATGTCGCACTCGAGCGCCGTGTTGATGGCGATCAGGCCCAGGCGGCGGATGACTTCAGGGTGGTTGGAGACCTCTTGCGGACGCAGCACCAGACGCGACTTGTAGTTCTGGATGTTGCCCAGCACGCGCTCGTACGTGGGCTTGGTGAGGGTGATGGACGAGGCCGAGGCGAAGCTCAGGCGGCCGCTGTCCAGCAACTCGATGGCGCTGTCTTGCAGGACCTCGGAGTACATCTTGAGGTCGTGGAACGGCGAGTCGATCAGGCCGGTCAGCACGGCGTTGGAGATGGTGCCGATGCCCGATTGCAGGGGCTGCAGCGAGGCCGACAGGCGGCCCACCTTCACCTCGTGGCGCAGGAACTGATCGAGGTGGCCGGCAATGGCGTTGGTTTCGTCATCGGCCGGCAGGATGTTGGAGGGGCTGTCGTCCTTTTCCGTGATGACGATGGCCGCGATCTTGGCCGGGTCAATGGGGATGAAGGGCACGCCGATGCGCTGTTCCGGATTGATCAGCGGGATCGGCTGGCGGTACGGGCGGTAGGTGGGGATGAAGATGTCGTGCAGGCCTTCGAGCTCGACCGGCATCTTCAGGTTGATTTCGATGATCACCTTCTTGGCCAGGATGGCGAAGCTGGCCGAGTTGCCCACCGAGGTCGTCGGCACGATGGCGCCGGTTTCGGTGATGGACGAGGCCTCGATGACGGCGATGTCCACGGGGGCCAGTTGACCGGAGCGCAGTTGCTCGACGGTTTCGGACAAGTGCTGGTCGAGGAACATCACCTCGCCGTTGTTGATCTTTTTGCGCAGCGTAGCGTCCACCTGGAAGGGCAGGCGGCGCGAGATGGCGTTGGCTTCGGCCAGGATCTTGTCGGTGTCGTTGCCCAGCGAGGCGCCCGTCATCAGGGTGATCTGGAGGTGTTCCTGACGGGAGCGGTCGGCCAGCGCCAGCGGCACGGCCTTGCAGTCGCCCGCGCGGGTGAATCCGCTCATGCCCACGGTCATGCCGTTTTCAAACAGGGTGGCAGCGTCGTGCGCGGACATGATCTTGTCGCGCAGGCGGGCCAGACGGATGCGGTCTTCGTACATGGAGTCTCCAGTGGGGGCGTACACGCCGATACCTTGCCGGCGCGCAATGTGGAAATCAGTATAAAAACGGACAGTCATGCGTGTTGCGACTTATATTCATGGAATTCAGTCGCAAAACGAATGGCGTTGACCGCCACCCATCATGGACCTCCGAGCCCTGCGTTACTTTGTCGAAACCGTGCGCCACAGCAGCTTCACCCAGGCGGCGGAGCACCTGTGCGTGACCCAGTCCACTGTCAGCAAAATGGTGCGGCAGTTGGAAGACGAAGTGGGGCAGCCCCTGTTGATCCGCGAAGGGCGGGGCGTGCGCCTGACCGATGCCGGGCGCATCGTCTATGAGGGCGGTCAAGAGGCCTTGGCCGTGGTCAAGCGGCTGACGCAGGATGTGGCAGACCTGGGCGAGCTGGTGCGGGGCGAGGTGACGGTGGGCATCCCGCCCATGGTCAATCTGTTCTTTCCGCCTTTGATCAAGCGCTTCAAGGAGCGCTACCCGCAGATCAAGCTCATGGCGCAGGAGGCTGGGGGGCAGGTGATTGAGCAGCGCGTGCTGGCGGGCGAGCTGGAGGTGGGGGTGACGGTGTTGCCGGTGCCGCCCGACAGTGGCTTGGCGAGCACGGAACTGGGGCGCTTTCCGATCTGTCTGGTGGGCACGAAGGCGTCGTCGTGGTATGGGCTGCCGCAGCCCAGTCTGGCCTCACTGGACCGGGAGCCCCTGTTGATGTTCAGCGAGGACTACGCGCTCACCAAACGCCTGCGTGAAGGTTTTGCCCGCGCTGGGGTGTCCCCGACGGTGGTGGGGCAGAGCGGCCAGTGGGACTTTCTGTTATCGCTGGCGATGGCGGGCTTGGGCACGGCCCTGATGCCCGAGCCTTTGCTCAAGCGCCTGCGCCTGCCCGATGATGTGGTGATTCGCCCGCTGTGCGAGCCCGACGTGAGCTGGCGGGTAGGGCAGGTGTGGGTGCCTGAGCGACACATGTCGCACGCCGCGCGGGCCTGGCTGGCCGTGTGCGCCGAGGAAGCGGCCTTGCCCTTGTTCTGACGCCTGTCGGGAGGCCATGCTGCGCTATCCTTGCCGCCCATGAAGGCCTTGCACATCCATGTGGGCGAGCGCGCCCGTCGGCACATTGAGGCATCGGGCCTGCAGCCGCACGACATCCGCCTGGTGCCGGCTGCGGCCGGTGGCCCCAAGGGGCTCATCCTCAACCACCTCGACCGTCATTTGTTCGGGCAATGGTTGCCGCAAGGCGGGCACACCGTGCACCTGGTGGGCGCCTCCATTGGCGCCTGGCGCATGGCCACGGCGGCCATGGCCGAGCCGTTGCGCTCGTTTGCCGATCTGGCGTACGGCTACATCGCGCAGCACATCGAGCCCGAGGCCGGACGCAAGATGCCCTCACCCCGACGGATCACGCAAGGCTTCACTGACACCCTGAATGGCTTTTTCGGCGAAGAGGTGCCGGGCATCCTGAGCCACCCACGTTATCGCCTGCATGTGCTGACCTCGCGCGGGCGACAGGTGCTGCGGCAGGCCACGCCGTCGCGCACTCTGCTGGGCTTCACCGGCCTGGCCCTCGGCAATGCAGTGTCACGCAAGGCCGTGGGTCTGTTTCTGGAGCGCACGGTGTTTTCCTCGGCCGGTGAGGCCTTGCCGGTGCCGCTGCGGGATCTTCCGACGGGGCGGGTCGAGCTGAACGCGGGCAACTTCATCCCGGCCATGCTGGGCTCGTGTTCGATCCCCTTCATGCTGGACGCCGTGCGCGACATTCCTGGCGCGGTGCCGGGCTCACACTGGGATGGCGGCATCGTGGACTACCACTTTCACTGGCATTACGCGGCCATGCAGCCGGGGCTGGTGCTGTACCCGCATTTCCAGCAACAGGTGGTGCCCGGCTGGCTGGACAAGGCCTGGAAATGGCGCCATGGGGCCACGCCCTGGCTGGACAACATGGTGCTGCTGGCGCCCAACCCGTCCTGGGTGGCCACGCTGCCCGGCGGCAAGCTGCCCGACCGCAAGGACTTCACCGGGCTGGGCCGCGAGGCGCGCGTGCGGGCCTGGACGCAGGCGGTCGCGCAGGCTGCGCAACTGGCCGACGAGTGGCAGGACTGGCTGCAGCGCGGATGCCCGGCCACCGAACTGTTGCCCCTGTGATGCCATGACGCGAGGCGTGCAGGCTCGCTACACTTGATGTCATGGATCCTGTCAGCAGCCTGTTCCTCATCGCGGTGTTGATCATCGCCAGTGCTTTTTTCGCCATTGCCGAACTGTCGGTGGCCGCGTCCCGGCGCTTGCGCCTGCGCCAGATGCTTGAACAAGGTGATCAGCGGGCCGCACGCGTGATGGCCGTGCAGGACGAGCCGGGCGACTTCTTCACTGCCATCCAGATCGGTGTCAACACCGTGGCCATCCTGGGTGGGGTCGTGGGGGAGGGCGCGTTTGCACCGCTGTTGCAGCCACTGCTGGCCGCCTTGCCATTGAGCGAGGCCCAGGTCGGCACCGCTGCGGCGGTGGTGTCGTTTGTCATCGTCACCAGCCTGTTCATCTTGCTGGCCGACCTGTTCCCCAAACGCCTGGGCATGTCGGCGCCCGAGCAGGTAGCCTTGCACGTGGTCGGCCCCATGCACCTGTTCCAGCGCCTGGTGCGCCCGGTGGTGTGGCTGTTCAAGGGCATGTCGGAGGGGCTGTTTCGCCTGCTGGGCCTGCCCGATCGGCGCGACGAAGGCGTGACCTCGGACGACATCCTGGCGATGGCAGCCGCCGGTGCGGAAGCCGGGGTGCTGGCCGCGCAGGAACACCGCGTCATTGAAAACGTGATCGAGCTCGACACCCGCTTGGTGACCAGCTCCATGACCGCGCGCGACAGCATCGTGCACCTGATGGTGGACGACAGCGAGGCGCTGATCCGTGCGCGCATCGACCAGTATCCGCACTCCACGTATCTGGTCTGCAACGGCGACATCGACCATGTGGTCGGCTATGTGGACTCCAAGGACCTGCTGAGCCTGGCCTTCAAGGGCCAGCCCATCAGCCTGCAGGGCAACGACGGCTTGGTCAAGAAGGTGTTGACGGTGCCCGACCGCCTGACGCTGTCCGAGGTGCTGATGCAGTTCCGCCAAGCCTATGTGGACTTCGCGGTCATCATCAATGAGTACAGCCTGGTCGTGGGCATCATCACCATCAACGACGTGATGAGCACGGTGATGGGCGGGCTGGTGGGGCCTCAGGATGAGGAGCAGATCGTGCAGCGCGACGCCAACTCATGGCTGATCGACGGCGTGACGCCGATCGAGGATGTGCTGCGCGCGCTCGACCTCGATAGTTTGCCCAACCAGGAAGAGTACGAAACGCTGGCGGGCTTCATCATGGTGATGCTGCGCCGTGTGCCGCGCCGCACCGACAAGGTGAGCTGTGAAGGCTATCAGTTCGAGGTGCTGGACGTGGACAGCTACCGCATTGACCAGGTGATGGTCAGCCGTATCACTACCGAGGAAGTGCGCGGCGACGTGTGAGCACCCCGGCGTGCCAGGGGCTCACATCCTGAGCGTCACATCGACGCTTCGAGGATGTTGCGGTACTCCTCGGCCGTGGCCACGCGCGGATTGGTCTTGTGGCAGTGGTCGGCCATGGCGCCACGGATGATGCGGTCGAACCATTCGCGCTGCACGCCCATGTCGGCCAGGCCCTTGGGCAGCCCCAGGCGCGCGTTCATGTCGCGAATCGCCTGCGGGATGTCGGCCTCGGAGGCCAGGCCCATGGCGTGCGCCATGCGGGTCAGTCGGCGCTCTTTCTGAATGGACTCGGCCCCCGCGTTGAACTGAATGACCGCGGGCAGGAACATGGCGTTGAGCGTGCCGTGGTGCAGCTTGGGGTTGACGCCGCCCAGGCTGTGGCTGAGGCTGTGCACGGCGCCCAGGCCCTTCTGAAACGCCATGGCGCCTTGCATGGAGGCGCTCATCATGTTCAGGCGGGCCTCACGGTCGCTGCCATCACGGGTGGCGCGCTCAATGTGGGCCCAGGCGCGCTCCAGCCCGTCCAGGGCAATGCCGTCTGCCGGTGGGTTGAAGGCCGGCGCCATGAAGGTTTCCATGCAGTGGGCGATGGCGTCCATGCCCGTGGCGGCCGTCAGCGCCGGCGGCAGGCCCAGGGTCAGCTCCGGGTCGCAGATGGCGGCCTTGGGCATCAGGTTCCAGGAGTGAAAGCCCAGCTTGCGGCCGTCGTCGACGATGACGATGGCGCCACGAGCCACCTCGCTGCCCGTGCCGGCGGTGGTCGGCACCGCGATCAACGGCGCAGCGGCCGCGGTGATCTTGGGTGAACCGCCTTCGATGGTGGCGTAGGTGGTCAGCGGACCGGGGTGGGTGGCCATGATGGCCAGGCCCTTGGCCAGATCGATGCTGGAGCCGCCGCCCACGGCGATCAGGCCGTCACAGCCTGCCGCTTGCCAGACAGCGTGCGCGGCCCGCACGGCGGCTTCGGTAGGGTTGGGCGGGGTCTGGTCGAACACGGTCACCGGCAAGTCGGCCAGCCCATCCAGCGCCTTCTGCAACACGCCCGCGGCGCGCACCCCCGCATCGGTGACGACCAGGGGGCGGCGGATGCCGATGCGTTCGCATTCGGCAGCGAGTTGGCGGATGGCGCCGAACTCGAACTGGATCTGGGTGAGGTACAGGATGGTGGCCATGGCGCTGTAGAAGTGAAAGGGTGACGGGATCAAAAGCCGACGGATGATTCTCCCCTCAAAGCAGGGGGGACCCCTCAAAAAGTGCCTTCGTGTTTGCCCCATGGTCAAAGCGGTGTCATACGATACGCTTCATGCATGAAACGGGCGTTTGAAACGTCTGTATCTCGGAGACCTTTCGCACATGACCGCGGCCACCACACGCCTGACTCCTGCCGACACCAAGACCCGCATCCTCGATGCGGCCGAGGCGCTGTTCGTGGCCGGTGGCTTTGACGCCATGTCGATGCGCCAGATCACGACCACGGCCAGCGTCAACCTGGCGGCAGTCAACTACCACTTCGGCAGCAAGGACGCTTTGATCCAGGCCGTGCTGGCTCGCCAACTCGATCCGCTCAACGATGCGCGTGTGGCCTTGCTTAGCGCCCTGGAGACTGATCTGGGTGAGCGCATGACCTGTGAGCACGTGCTGGTGGCCATGTTCCTGCCGGCGGTGCGCCTGTCGCGCAGCGGTGCGCCGAACGCCGAGCGCTTCCTGCATTTTCTGGGGCGCGCCTACACCGACCCGTCCCCCGTGGTGCGCGAGTTCATCGACACGCATTACCTCGAAACCCTGGGCCGCTTCTTCCTGGCCTTCCAGCGCACGCTGCCTGAGTTGAGCCGCGATGACCTGGGGTTCCGACTCAATTTCGCCATGGGCGCGCTGTCCGGCATCCTGGCCGGCGGCAACACCCAGCGGCTGATCCGCGATTTCACCCAAGGGCAGGGCGACCAGGAGGTCACGCTGCTCTCCCGCTTGATTTCCTTGATGGTGGCGGCGCTCAAGGCGCCTTTGCCGGGGCCGGGCGACACCACGGTGCTGGACGCCATCGTCCGCATGCCGGCGGTGGCCAATTTGGTGCCAGAGGCTTGATTCAACTGTGAAGGCGGCCGACCCGGCTGCCACGTTCTCCAACCGGTCTGGTGCCTGGCAATGCGGGCGCGGACCACTTTCTCTGCGAGTGTTCTGATGAGTGACGGATACCTTGACTTCGCCAATTCGGGCCTGGGCGCCAAGCTGGTCAACATGCTGGGCCTGCCCAAGCCTTTGCCGCTGGAGCGCTATCAGCCCGGTCAGCCGGTGATTCAGGGCACGGTGCTGGTGGGTGGCGGCGAACAAGCCCCGCTGCTGCCAGCCCTGGCCAAGGTGTTCAAGGCCATCGGCGCGCAAACCTTGGCCCACGAGCGCGTGCCGCAGTGGGTGAGCATCGCCAACCAAGCGGGCCTGACGACCGGCCGTTGGGGCGGTGCCGGCAAGGGCGGTGAAATGGTCAAGGCCCTGGTGTTCGACGCCACCGGCCTGACCGACAGCACCCAGTCTGACGCGCTTTACTGGTTCTTCCACGACGCTGCGCGCTCGCTGCTGCCTTGCGGGCGCGTGGTCGTGCTCGGCCGTCCGCCCGAAGCCTGCGCCTCGCCGCGCCAGGCCACGGTGCAACGCTCGCTCGAAGGCCTGACCCGTTCGCTGGGCAAGGAGCTCAAAAAGGGCAGCAACGCCCAGCTGGTGTACGTGGCCGAGGGCGCGGAAGATCAGATCGAGTCCACGCTGCGTTTCCTGCTGTCGCCGCGCTCGGCCTATGTGTCGGCCCAGGTGATCCGCATTGGTCAGGTCGTGGGTGCCTCGCAGGCGCCTGCCGACTGGCAACAGCCCCTGGCGGGCAAGAAGGTGCTGGTGACCGGGGCCTCGCGCGGCATTGGCGCGGCCATTGCCGAGGTGATGGCCCGGGACGGCGCCCAGGTGATCTGTCTGGACGTGCCGCAGGCGCAGGCAGGCCTCGATGAGGTGGCCAAGAAGATTGGCGGCACCTCGCTGGCCCTGGACATCGGCGCGCCCGAAGCACCGCAAAAGCTGGTGGACGCCGCCAAGGCACAAGGTGGCTGGGACGTGATCGTGCACAACGCCGGCATCACCCGCGACAAGACGATTGCCAACATGAAGCCTGAAATCTGGCAACTGGTGGTCAACGTCAACCTGTCCACGCAAGAGCGCATCAACGAGGCCCTGGTCGAGTCCGGCGCGCTCAAGGCCGGTGGCCGCATTGTCTGCGTGTCGTCCATCTCGGGCATTGCGGGCAACATGGGGCAGACCAACTATGCCGTCTCCAAGGCCGGTGTGGTGGGCATGGTGCAAAGCTGCGCACCCTTGTTTGCCCAGCACGGCATCACCATCAATGCGGTGGCCCCCGGCTTCATCGAAACGCAGATGACGGCCGCCATCCCGTTCGCCATCCGCGAAGCCGGGCGTCGCATGAACTCCATGAGCCAGGGTGGGCTGCCCGTTGACGTAGCCGAGGCGATTGGCTGGTTTGCCAGCCCCGCTTCCAGCGGCATCACCGGCAATGTGGTTCGCGTGTGCGGCCAGAGCCTGATTGGCGCCTGATCGTCACAGCACCCGGAGGCGCACGGCCATGAAGATCATCGAAGTCGACAAGCTGCCCAGTCCCCTGAGTCTGAACTTCGGGGCCTTGCGCTCCAGCACCAAGCGCCCCGGCAGGGTCGAAGCCTTGCCGGAGGTGACCTATGTGCGTCCCCATGTGTTGGTGGACGGCCAGAAGGCCGCGGCCTACGCCAAGGTGTGCGGCTTTCAGCGCGCGCATGGCGTGCCCATGCTGTTTCTGCACATGGAGGCCTTCCCGCTGGCCATGATGCTGTTTGGCAGCAAGCGCTTCCCGTGGCCCGCCATGGGCATCGTGCACCTGGCCAACAGTGCCACCTTGCACCAGCGTGTGCAGGCGGGCGATGTGCTGCGCATTGAGGTGCAGACCGGTGAGCTGTTCAAGCACGAAAAGGGGCAGGTGTTCACCTTGCACGCCCGCGCTCTGCGCGATGGGCAACTGGTGTGGGACAGCACCTGGACCCTGCTGCGCATGGGCGTGAGGCAGCCCCACGGCGCCCCCTACGTCAGCGCGCTGGGCGAGTTGCCACCGCTGGCGCGCCAGGCGGACTTCTACGCCGACTCCGGCATCGGCCGGCGCTACGGCCTGGTGTCGGGCGACATCAACCCCATTCACCTGTCGGCCATCACCGCGAAGTTCCTGGGCTTTCGCCGTGCGGTGGCGCATGGCATGTGGACCAAGGCCAAAGCCCTGAGCACCTTGCTGCCGCGTGAAGACGTGGCCTATGCCTCGGTGCAGGTCGAGTTCAAAACGCCGCTGTTTCTGCCGGCGCGCGCTTCCCTGTGGGCCGTGCGCGACGAGCACGGCGCGGTCTTCGAGGTGCGCAACGCCCGTGGCGACAAGCCTCATCTGCGCGGCCGGGTCTCTTACTGACGCACGGCGACATCCATCCATTTGTTTCAAGGACTTTCACGCATGAGCACCACCATCCGTCGCGTCGCCATTCTGGGCGGCAACCGCATCCCCTTTGCCCGCTCCAACACGGTCTACTCCAACGTGTCCAACCAGGAGATGCTGACGGCCACGCTGCAAGGCCTCGTTGACCGCTTCCACCTGCACGGCGAACGCCTGGGTGACGTGGCCGCCGGCGCCGTGATGAAGCACAGCCGTGACTTCAACTTGGTGCGCGAATCGGTGCTGTCCACCACGCTGGCCCCGGAAACGCCGGCCTACGACCTGCAGCAAGCCTGCGGCACCGGGCTGGAAGCCGCCATGCTGGTGGCCAACAAGATTGCGCTGGGCCACATCGAATCCGGCATCGCTGGCGGCGTGGACACCACCTCGGACGCGCCCATCGGCATCAACGAGAAGATGCGCAAGATCCTGATGGAGGCCAACCGGGCCAAGGGCACCGTGGCGCAGCTGAAGGTGCTCGCCAAGATCCGTCCCAGCATGCTGGTCAAACCGTCCATTCCCCGCAATGGCGAGCCGCGCACCGGCCATTCCATGGGCGAGCACGCCGAACTGATGGCCCAGGAGTGGAACATCCCGCGCGAAGAGCAGGACCAACTGGCCTGCACCAGTCACGCCAATCTGGCTCGTGCCTACAACGAAGGCTTCCTGGCCGACCTCATCACCCCGTTCAAGGGGGTGAGCAAGGACAACAACCTGCGCGAAGGCCTGACGATTGAAAAGCTGCGCTCGCTCAAGCCTTGCTTCGACAAGAAGGTGGCACCGGGCCAGGGCACGCTGACCCCCGGCAACTCCACCCCCTTGACCGACGGCGCCTCGGCCGTGCTGCTGGCCAGTGAAGACTGGGCTAAAGCCCGCAACCTGCCCGTACAGGCCTACATCACCCACAGCGAAGTGGCGGCCGTGGACTTCTTCAACAAGAAGGAAGGCCTGCTGATGGCGCCGGCCTACGCCGTGCCGCGCATGCTGCAACGCGCTGGCCTGACCCTGCAGGACTTCGACTTCTACGAAATCCACGAGGCCTTCGCTGCCCAGGTGCTGTGCACCCTGAAGGCTTGGGAAGACCCCACCTACTGCAAGGAGCGCCTGGGCCTGGACAAGCCGCTGGGCGCCATCGACCGCAGCAAGCTCAACGTCAACGGCAGTTCGCTGGCCGCCGGCCACCCCTTCGCTGCCACCGGTGGGCGCATCGTGGCCTCGCTGGCCAAGATGCTGGCACAAAAGGGCTCGGGCCGTGGCCTGATCTCGATCTGCGCCGCAGGGGGCCAGGGCGTCGTCGCCATCATCGAGCGCTGAGCCGCGCACACCGTTCAGCCGCATCAGACATCCGAGGAGAACAGCATGAACGCCAGCGTTGCCGCCGCCGTCCGCCCAGCAGGCCAGTCCATCGTCAACCCCGATGGCTCGACCGACCGGATCTGGTTGTCGTCCTATGTGAAGGGCGTGCCGCACGACATCGACACCCACAAGTACCGCTCCCTGGGGCATTACTTCGATGAGTGCATCGAGAAGTTCCGCCACCGTCCGGGCTTCGTCAGCATCGGCACCGAGATGAGCTACGACCGGCTGGACCGCCTGGTCAATGCCTTCGCCGGTTGGCTGCAGTCGCAGGGCATCACGAAGGGGGACCGCGTGGCCATCATGCTGCCCAACACCTTCCAGTACCCGGTGTGCCTGTTTGCGGTGCTGCGCATCGGTGCGGTGGTGGTGAACGTGAACCCGCTGTACACGGCGCGCGAGCTCAACCACCAGCTCAAGGACAGTGGGGCCGAAACCATCATCGTGATGGAGAACTTTGCCAGCACCCTGCAAGAGGCCATGGTGGGCACACAGATCAAGCGCATCGTGCTGACCCAGATCGGTGACCTGCTGTCGGACGGCTGGCTCAACCCCAAGGGCCGGGCGCTGAACTACGTGATCCGCAAGGTGCAGAAAATGGTGCCCGCCTACAGCCTGCCAGGCGCCATCTGGATGCGCGATGCGCTCAAGGCCGGCGCCAAGGTACAGGTCAAGCGCCCCGACGTGCAGGCCGAGGACTTGGCTTTCTTGCAGTACACCGGCGGCACCACCGGCGTGGCCAAGGGGGCCATGCTTACGCACCGCAATGTGCTGGCCAACTGTCAGCAGGCACTGGCCTTTGCCGAAGGCCAACTCACCGGCGAGACCGAAACCGTCGTCACGCCGCTGCCGCTGTATCACATCTTCTCGCTGACGGTGAACTGCCTGATCTTCATGGCGCTGGGCGGTCGCAACATCCTCATTGCCAACCCGCGCGACACCAAGCGCGTGATGTTGATCCTCAAGAAGGAGAACTTCAGCGGCATCACCTGCGTGAACACGCTGTACGCATCCTTCCTCGACGATCCGGATTTCCGCAAGCGCGATTTTTCGAACCTGAAGCTGGCCGTGGCCGGTGGCATGGCCTTGCAGCGCGGCATTGCCGAGCGCTGGAAAGCGGTCACGGGCAACTCCATCGTCGAAGGCTATGGCCTGACCGAGTGCTCGCCCATCGTCACGCAGGCGCCGGTGGACATCCACAACCCCGGCCCCGCGTTCACGGGCAGCATCGGCGTGCCGGTGCCCTCGACCGAGGTGCGTTGCCGCCGCGACGACGGCAGCTGGGCCGACATCGACGAGCCCGGTGAGCTGTGCGTGCGCGGGCCGCAGGTGATGAAGGGCTATTGGCAGCGTCCCGAAGACACGGCCAAGACCATCGACGCCGAAGGCTGGCTGGCCACGGGCGACATCGCCGTGATGGACGACAAGGGCTTCCTCAAGATCGTGGACCGCAAGAAGGACATGATCCTGGTCTCGGGCTTCAACGTCTATCCGAACGAGATCGAAGACGTCATCGCCATGCACCCGGATGTCAAGGAAGTGGCGGCCGTCGGGGTGCCCGACGAGGTCGCAGGCGAGCGCGTCAAGGTCATCATCGTGCCGCGCACGCCCACGCTGACCAAAGAGGCCGTGATCGAGCATTGCCGCAAGAGCCTGACCGGCTACAAGATCCCGCGCCTGGTCGAATTCCGCGACACCGAGCTGCCCAAGACGCCTGTGGGTAAGATCTTGCGACGAGAGCTTCGCTGATCTACGTGGGGTCGGGGTGCACGGCTCCGCAAGCAACCCGCCTGGTCCGCCGCGCGGGTTCGGGTGTGTGCAAAATACGAACATGGTTTGTGGCTCTTCAGCGGTCAGTTCCCGAACAATCGGGGACTTCTTTGTTCATCACCTCGGGGCGATGAACGCCCCCTCTATCGTGGTCGTGATAGGGCGCAACAATGTTGAAAAGCGATCTGCGTCGATCGAGGCATTGCTGAGCGAGGTGCACAAGGAAGGGCTGACTGTGTGCTGGTACGAGCGTCGGGGAGCTCGAAATGCCAGGCTCAGGGAGGCTGCTCTTGACACTGCCGGTCGCGCATGGTTGCACTCGTTTGCGACACGGCATCCCTTCGCGGGTGTGTTGGCAGTGAAGGCCTCCAAGCTTTACTTTGAGATCAAATATCCCAAAAGGCGGCACCATATTTTGGGGAAATTGATCTCCACCTCGGATGCCCTCGAAGATTTTCGCCTTTTCGTTCGCATGCTTTCTGCGAGGGACGTTTTTGTCGTCTCACACTCAGCGGGAGGCATTACCGCATCATTGGCTGCGTCTGAGAAGGCCGTCAAGAAGCTGATTTGTTTCGGGTATCCGTTCAAGCATCCAGAAAAACCAGACGAGTCTTATAGGACGGCGCACCTCTCGGACATCCGCAAACCTTTCCTCATTATTCAAGGGAATGAAGATGAATACGGCACTGCGCAAGATGCCTCGCGCTATAACTTGTCTTCCCAGATATGGGTGAGCGCCGTTGAGTCCGACCATGATTACGAGATGCTTGAGAAAGGGAACTTCGACGATGCATTGCACCTCACCCTGGCGTTTCTGCGGTCGTAGCCACAAGCGCGACCTGAGAGAGGCCTTCTAGATGCGCGCAACGGAATTCAGATTTTTTCACCGTCTGCGCGTCCGATGGGCAGAGGTGGATGGCCAGCAGGTGGTGTTCAATGGCCACTACCTGACGTATCTGGACGTGGCCATCACGGAGTTCTGGCGCCATGCCGGGCTGCCGTACCCCAATGCCCTGGCTTTCCATCAGGGCGACATGTTCGTGCGGCGCAACCTGATCGAATACCACGCCCCCGCGCGCATGGACGATTGGCTCGACATCGGCCTGCGTTGCGAGCACATCGGCCATTCTTCCATCACGGTGGCCTGGGCCATCTGGACGCAGGGGCGCCTGCTGGTCACCGGTGAGGTCGTCAACGTCTACGTCGGCCTGCACACCCGCGTGCCGACCGCCGTGCCACAGGCCATGCGTGATCAGTTGGCCGCCTTCGCACGTGGCGATGCGGTCTACCGCATTGACCTGGGCGATTGGTCCCAACTGCAGGCTGGCGCCGCAGCCGTGCGCCAGGCCGTGTTCATCGACGAGCAAGGCATTCCCGAAGCCGAGGAGTGGGACGCGGACGACGCCGACGCCGTTCATGCGGTGGTCAGCAACCTCGCGGGCCTGCCGCTGGCCACCGGTCGGCTCCTTCATGCCGGATTGCCCGCTGGGCACGCCAAAATTGGCCGGATGGCGGTGCTGCGCTGCAGCCGGGGCACAGGTTTGGGTGAGCGCGTGTTGCGCGTCCTGATGGAGGAAGCCCGTCGCCGGGAGCTGCACCACCTGGCCTTGCATGCGCAGGCCAATGCGCAAGGCTTTTACGAGAAGCTGGGTTTCATCCCCGAGGGGCCATTGTTCGACGAAGTGGGCATTCCCCACCAGCGCATGGTCATTCGCCTTTGAGGGCTGATGGACTGCTCTTGATCAAGGTGCGGGCGCGTGTTTTGCGCATTGGCGTGTCAGCAGAGAGGACATGGTTGTCCTGCTCCTGTACCTCGCTGCTCTCGAAACTGTCTTCTTTGCGGTTCGACAGAGGCGGCAAGCTGGCACTCAGGCGCGCCACCTCAGCGCTGTCCATGGTGTGACGCGGAGGCCAGTTCTTGAGGGTGACGCGACGCAACAGCGCCACCGATGAGTGGCCACTGAAGGTGCGCTCCAGCACATGGGTCACCACCCGCTTGTTCACACGTTCGGTGATGATCACCGTGGAGGCGCGCGTGCCGTATCGCATCTCCGGTGCCTTGATGAAGGCCGACGACAGCATTTTTTCCCACTCGGGCGGGACGCCGGTGTGAGGCAGTTCTTCGTCAGGCGCCAGGGTGGGATCGGACAAGGCGCCAAAGAGGTGGTTGGCGAGATCGTCGGCATCTGCCGCCTCCGGGATCGCTGACTTGAGCCTGGCTTTGAGGGCCATCACCTTGGGCCAGGGGGTGTTCAGCTCGGCATTCGACAGGCCGAACACGCCTTTGTGCAGGCGCTCGGGGTAGAGGCGCTCGTTGTTCAACCAGAAGCATTCGCCCTCAGCGAAGTCCAGTGCCACCATGTTGAAGCCGTTGTAGCCCGTCATCGCCATGCGCGGCCACAGGTGAGTCATGCTGGCGTCACCTTTCAGCCATTGCGTGACCAGATGGCCGCGAGAGGGGGCCACGGGGTCCAATTTCGCGGGGTTGCGCACATTGGTTACCAGGCCCAGGCGACCTGAGGCCGTCAGACCGAGCCAAGTGCCACCTTCGGACAGGTCACGTCCGCCCAGGATGGCGGGGCCACCGCCCGTGGGCTCCCACCACGCCAGGCGGGCGGCAGGACGGTTGTAGAACTCGTCCCGGTTGCTCGCCAGCACGAAGGGGTAGCGACTGCTTTGATCCAGCGCGAAGGCCACCAGACACATGGCTCAGGCCTCCGAGGTGAGGTTGGACGCCACCGTGCCGCCCATGGGCACAAAGGCCTCGACGTGACGGGGGCCGATCAGGCCATCGGGCAAGGCCCGTACCTGCTCCAGCAACACCTGCTCGCACAGCGCATCGACGCCCTCGGGGTGTTCGTAGACCTCCATCCAAGTCTGCTCGATCGCATCACTGGCGTGCTCCTCGGACCGGCACCACAGGCGGGCCTGCACACCGGGCAAACGACGCATCACGGTCTGCTGCAAGGCGGTGATGGCCTGGAAGGCGTCGGCACGGCGCGTGAGAGACACGCGGTAGTAAATGAAGAGGGCGCGCGAGCCGGCAGGCGAAGGCATGGGTCCGATCGAGAGTCAGCGATGCGTTGCAGACTACCGCATGGACCCTCTTTTCAGCACCGCTGATGCGCGCTTGCACCATGCTTGTGCGCAGGTCCCGTTAACTAATTGACACATCTTCAGATGGTTGCAGCGCTCAGCGTGGTCCGCCTCGCGCCGCGGCACCCCTTTCACGCACTGGCGTCGTCGCTGGGCAGGGCGTAGGGCAGGGTGCCCAGTTGTACGGGGACACCCTCGGCGCTGCCTGCGCGCAAGCCTGTGCCGCGCGCGGCCAGCTTGAGCTCCACCAGCGCGCTGGAGCGCGGCGCGGCCCCCGGAATGGTCGCGGCATTGATGACCACGCCAGCGGGCTGTCCGGCATCAGCTTCGCTGAACAATTCTTGCCCGGGCGTGAGGGGGTGGTCGGCATGCACGATGAAGGCGCGGCGCTTGGTGGTGCCGCGGTACTGGCTGCGTGCGACCACTTCCTGGCCGGGGTAGCAACCCTTCTGGAAGTTCACCCCGCCAATCAACTCGTAGTTGACCATCTGCGGCACAAACTGGTCGACCGTGGCCAGCTGCACGCGCGGGATGCCGCTCATCACATCCAGCCACTGCCATTGCTCGGTGGGCAGGGCGGGCAATATGGCCAGACGGTCCTGCGCGGCGGCGGCATCGCCCACCCACAGCCAGCGTGGCACACCCAGCACGTCGGGCAGGCGCGCCAACTGGCCCTCTGCAACAGCCTGGACCGACCACGGGGCGGCGTCCAGGGTGGCGCCCAGGGCCGTGCCCGCCGAGGCGCCCACGACGCCCAGCACCGAAACGGTGGCCGTTGCATCCGTCACCTTGGCCTTGGCGCGCAACACGAACATCGACAGGCGCTTGACCAAAGCGGGCACCGTGTCGCGGTCGGCGATCAACCACAGCAAATCAGGCTGTGGACGCAGGTTCAGTAAGCTGCCCAGCATCCGGCCCTTGGCCGAGCAATAGGCGGCCAAGCGGGCCTGATGGGCCGTCTGGCTGTTGACGTCCTGGCTGAGTTGACCGTGCAAAAAGGCGGCTGCCTCGTCGCCTTGGGCCTGGATGACGCCCAGATCGGACACCTGCAAGGCGCCGGACCAGGAAGTTGGGTCGGGAAGATGGATCTCGCTCATAGCCTCATTATCATCACGGTCGCCATGAAACATTCCACCGCCTTGCCCTATCCCCCACGCTTTGTGCGCCAACACGGCGGTGTCCTCACCCGCATGCTGGGCTTGCTGATCACGCTGGCCGCGCTGGCTGTGGCCGCAGGCTGGTGGTGGTTGAGCCAGCCCTTGTCTTTGAACGCCCCCACGGTAGAGTTCTCGGTGGAGGCGGGCAGCACCCCCAGGGAGGTGGCCCGCGGTTGGAGCGACGCCGGGGTACAAACCTCGCCCGAGCTCCTGTATCAGTGGTTCCGCTGGTCGGGGCAATCGCGTCAGATTCGCGCGGGCAGCTACGAAATCAAGCAAGGCGCCAGTGCGCGCGACCTGCTGCGCATGATGGTGCAAGGCGACGAAAGCCTGGCGCGCGTCAAACTGATCGAGGGCTGGACCTTTCAGCGTTGGCGCGAAGAGCTGGCCAAGGCCGAGGGCTTGCAGCCCACCACGCGTGACTGGACCTCGCAGCAGATCATGGACGCGCTGGGCCTGAACGGCGTGCAGGCGGAAGGCCGTTTCTTTCCCGACACCTATGCCTACGCCAAGGGCAACACCGATCTGGCCGTGATGCGGCGTGCACAGCACGCCATGCAAAGGCATCTGGAGGCCGCGTGGGCACAACGCGACAGCCAGACGCCTTTGAAAAACGCCGATGAGGCGCTGATACTGGCCTCCATCGTCGAGAAGGAAACCGGCCAGGATGCCGATCGCCCCTTGATTGCCGGGGTGTTCGCCAACCGCCTGCGCATCGGTATGCCCCTGCAGACCGACCCGACCGTGATCTACGGTCTGGGCGAGGGCTTTGATGGCAACTTGCGCCGCAACGATCTGCGCACCGACACGCCGTACAACACCTACACACGTCGCGGCTTGCCGCCGTCCCCCATTGCCATGCCGGGCAAGGCCGCCTTGATGGCGGCGGTGCGCCCGGCGCAGACGAAGGCGCTGTACTTCGTGGCGCGCGGTGATGGCAGCAGCGCCTTCAGCGCCACCTTGGACGAACATAATCGCGCGGTGAATCAATATCAACGCACGCCCAGGAAGAACCCATGAGCACAGGTCGTTTCATCACCTTCGAGGGCATTGACGGCGCGGGCAAGACCACCCACCTCGACGCCCTGGAGCGCGCTTGGCGCGAGGCCGGCCACGAGGTGGTGCGCACGCGCGAGCCAGGTGGCACGCCCCTGGCCGAGCAGCTGCGCGGCCTGTTCCTGCACGAGCCCATGGACTCGCTCACCGAGGCCTTGTTGGTGTTCGCGGCACGCCGCGATCACCTGACGCAGGTCATCGAGCCCGCCCTGGCCCGTGGCGCCTGGGTGCTGTGCGACCGCTTCACCGATGCCACCTTTGCCTACCAGGGCGGGGGCCGTGGTTTTGACCTGGGGGTGCTGTCCACCTTGGAGACCTGGGTGCAGGGCACACGCCAGCCCGACCTGACCTTCCTGTTCGATCTGCCTCCCGCCGTGGCGGCCGCCCGGCTGGCCGGTGCTCGTCAACCTGACCGCTTCGAGGCCCAGGACCACGCCTTCTTCGAGCGTGTGCGTGAGATGTACCTCACGCGCATGGCCCAGAGCCCCGAGCGCTTTGTGCTGATTCAGGCTGACCAGCCCCAGGACATCGTGGCACGGGCCATTGGCCACGCCCTGGCAGCCCGAGGTGTGGCATGAGTGAGGGATCGCGCGCGCCACTGTGGCCTTGGCTGCACGAACCCTTGCAAGCGGCCTTGCAGCAACTCAGTGGTCACCATGCGGTGCTGCTGCACGGGCCGCAAGGCGTCGGGCAGTTCGAGTTTGCGCTGGCTTTGGCGCGCAGCTGGTTGTGTGAGGCGCAGCCGGTTGGCTCGGCCCATCATGTTGCTTGCGGCCAATGCCCCAGCTGCCGCCTGATCGAGGCAGGCTCTCACCCCGATCTGCAGGTCATCCTGCCCGAAGCCCTGCAAGCCTCCTTGGGCTGGCAATCCAGTGGCTCTGACGAGGGCAGCGACAAGGGGGGCGAGAAAACCGAAGGCAAGAGCAAGAAGCTCAGCCAGGAGATCAAGGTCGATGCCATTCGGGCAGTGGTGCAGTTTTCTCAAAACACGGCCTCGCGCGGGCGGGCCAAGGTGGTGTTGATTCACCCGGCCGAGCGCATGAACCTGATCGCGTCGAACACGCTGCTCAAGACGCTGGAGGAGCCGCCAGGACAGGTGCGCTTCGTGCTCAGCGGCGCCACGCTCGACCAGCTCTTGCCGACGATCCGCAGCCGTTGCCAGGCCTGGCGCTTGCCCATGCCCGATGCCATGGCGGCGGCGCAGTGGCTGCAAAGCGAGGCCGAGGGCATGAGCCTGAACGATGCCCAGGTGCTGCTGGCTGCAGCCGGCGGGCAGCCGCTGACCGCGCGCGATCGCCAGCAACTGGGCCTGGATGCACGCTCGTGGCCGCAACTGCCCCAGGCGTTGATGCAGGGTGCGGCCACTGCCTTGAACCAATGGCCCTTGCCGCTGGTGGTCGAGACCCTGCAAAAGCTTTGCCACGACCTGGCTTGTGCGGCCCAGGGCGCGGCGCCACGGTATTTCCCGGCGGGCAGCCTGCCTGCCGCGCCCGACCTGAGCTTGCTCACCACCTGGTCACAGGAGCTGGGCAAGGTGGCTCGCCATGCGGAGCACCCCTGGAACCAGAACCTGAAGATCGAGACCTTGCTCCTGCAGGCGCGGGCCATCATGCGTCCACGTCCGGTACGGGCGGCGCTGCGGTGAAATACGTGTAGACCTCACACGGAGCAGCGTTACACTGGGCAGCACGATGAGCGAGTTCCAAAACACCTCCATGCCATCCGCGTTCTCTCAGAGCGGGGTGGGCAAGCTCACCCCTGGCGCAGGCACGGCCACTGCTGCGGCGCCCGGTCGCCCCAGCGTCATCCAGTTGGTGTTTCGTGAAAAGGGCGCGCTGTATGCCGCCTACATTCCGGCCTTCACCGACGGCGGGCTGTTTGTGCCCACCACGCGCGAGTACGTGCTGGGCGATGACGTCTACCTCTTGCTCAGTCTGCCTGAAGACAATCAGCGCTACCCTGTGGCTGGCAAAGTGGCTTGGATCACCCCGGCCAACGCCTCGGGGGGCCGCACGCAGGGCGTGGGTGTGCGCTTCCCGGCGGACGAGAAAACCCGTCTGCTGCGCCTGAAGATCGAAGAGATTTTGGGCACCAACATCTCCTCCAGCAAGCCTACGCAAACCTTGTGAAGCGCTTTGAGGCAAGATCACGGGTTTGTTGACCCGTTTTTGCCCCGTGCACCATGTTTGTCGATTCGCACTGCCACCTGAATTTCCCGCAATACGCCGACACGCTCGACGCTCTCCGCGCCGAGATGAGCGAGGCGGGCGTGGACCGCGCCCTGTGCATCAGCACCACGCTGGAAGAGTTTCCGCAGGTGCATGACCTCGCCACCCGCTACGACAACTTCTGGGCCACCGTGGGTGTCCACCCCGACAACGAGGGTGTGCAGGAGCCCACGCTCGAAGACTTGGTGAGCCGCGCCGCGCTGCCGCGCGTGGTGGGCATTGGCGAGACCGGGCTCGACTATTACCGCCTCGGCGAGCGCAGCGTCGATGAGATGGCCTGGCAGCGCGAGCGCTTTCGCGTGCACATCCGCGCCGCGCGCCAGACTGTTTTGCCGTTGGTGATCCACACCCGCATGGCCAGCGACGACACCCTTGCCATCCTCAAGGAAGAAGGGCAGGGCGAGGTGCGTGGGGTGTTCCATTGCTTCACCGAAAGTGAAGCGGTGGCCCGTGCGGCATTGGACCTGGGTTTCATGATTTCCTTCTCGGGCATCCTCACCTTCAAGAACGCGGCCGACCTGCGCGATGTGGCGCGTTTCGTGCCCATCGAGCGTTGCCTGATCGAGACCGACAGCCCGTATCTGGCGCCCGCACCGCATCGCGGCAAAACCAACTCACCGGCTTACGTGCCCTTTGTGGCGCGTCAACTCGCTGAGTTAAAGGGCTTGGACGTCAACGACGTAGGCCGTATCACATCGGCCAACTTTGAGGATTTGTTCTCACTCGTGCGTGCGCACTGAGGGTTAGCCCACGTCCGTATTTCAGCGATTGGCAGAGAATTTCCTACAGGCGGAACGGTTTTTGAATCGACCTCCGCCACTGTTCACCACACAGGAGGTTCCATGCAGAACATCAGTCTTCACGCCAATCCCTTCGCCTTGATGATGGATCCCGAGGCGGTGCTGGCAGCCATGGAGCGCTCCGAGCGCCTGAATCATCTGCAAAGCCGTGTGTGCCGTCCGTTGGACAAGCTGGAGACACCCGGTCAGGACACGTCGCCGTTCTCACGCATGAGAGACGAGGATGACGTGCTGGAGGAGGCGCTGAGCAGTTGAATGGGTTTGTATTGCTTGCCGTGAGAGCGTTTGATGCCCGTCCATGAGACGGGCTTTTTTTTGGGTCTGGCGGCTGGCGCCGCAGACTCAGACCGAGACCAGCACGTCGGACTGTGACTCGACCAGCACCTGCTTGGTAACGCTGCCCAGCAGCAGGCTCTGCATGGCATTCTCGCCATGCTTGCCCTGCACGATGAGGTCACAGTCCTGCTCCATCTCCTGCTCCAGGATGCGGGTGGCCGGGTCGCCCTGGATGACGACCTGACGGCTGTCGGCCGCGCTCAGGCCCGCGTCACGGCACAGCGTCTGCAAACGCTGAGAGGCCTCTTGCATCGCCGCCACGCGATAGTGGTTGATGGTGTCTTCGTCGACGTTGGCATAGCGCAGATGCCCTTCAAACGGCACTTCGAACACGTGCAGCACCACCAGTTGCGCCTGCGGGGCCACCATGCGCGCCTGGCGTATGGCCCGGATGGAGGAGGTCGAGAAGTCAACCGGGACCAGCGCGGTCTTGTAGGCCTCGTGGGGCGCCTGTTTCACCACCAGCAGGGGGCGTGTGGTGTTGCTGAGCATGCGCTCGGCCGTGGAGCCCAACAGCATGTGTCGCAACAAGCTTTCGCCCCGTGCCCCACACACCAGCAGACCGCTGGCGAGCTCGTCGGCCACGCTGCGAATTTCGGTGATCAAGGCGCCCACGACCAGGCGATCATCGACATTGACACCGTAGCGCGTGTGCAAGGCCTGGGCCTCGGTTTGCAGGCGTTCACGTGCGGTGGACAGCACCCTTTGCTCAACCGATTCGTGGCTGCTGGTGAGAACTTGGCGCAGGCGCTGCAAGGGCGCCAGATTGGCCACATGCAACAAACACAGGGGCACGCTGCTTTGCTGGCTGATCTGGGCCGCACGCTCTGCCGCGTGGCGAGCCGGGGTGGAGAGATCGGTGGCGGCGAGGATGCTGTGGAGCTTGCTCATGGTTCAGTGTGGTGCCGTGAGGATGGGTGGATCCTGAAGTCGTAATAGTCATTATGATTGCTTTGAACAAATGTAATGACGAGGTTGCGACGAGATGACAGAGCTTTCCCGGGCGGCAAATCCACCTGCAAAGCGCCAGCTTGACTGGCACACGATGACGCAGACGGAGATGGAGCAGGCTCTGTCGAGCCACGCCAAGGGCTTGAGTGTCGCCGAGGCCGCGCAGCGTCTGACCCAGTATGGCCCCAACCGCCTGGAGGGGGCCCGCAAGCGCTCGGCCTGGATGCGGCTGGTGCTGCAGTTCCACAATATCTTGCTCTACGTGATGATGGGCTCGGCAGTCATCACCGCCGTCCTGGGCCATTGGGTGGACACGGGGGTCTTGATGGCCGCTGTGGTCATCAACGCCATCATTGGCTTCATTCAGGAGGGCAAGGCCGAATCGGCGCTGGATGCGATCCGCGGGATGCTGTCGCCGCATGCGATCGTGGTGCGTGACGGTCGGGCTCAGGAGATCGATGCGGCGGACCTGGTGCCGGGCGATGTCGTGCAACTGGTGTCGGGCGATCGCGTGCCGGCCGATCTGCGGCTCATCCACGTCAAGGAGTTGAGGGTGGAGGAGGCGGCGCTGACCGGCGAGTCCTTGCCAGTGGAAAAGAACGCCGAGGCCGTGTCCGTCGACGCCCCGCTGGGGGATCGGCACGGCATGGCCTACTCTGGCACGGTGGTGGTGTATGGGCAGGCCACCGGCGTGGTGGTGGAAACCGGCGTCCGCACCGAGCTGGGCAAGATCAATCAGATGCTCTCGGGCATCGAGCACATGCAGACGCCCTTGCTGCGGCAGGTGGACCGCTTTGGCCGCATTCTGGCCTTGGTGATCCTGGTGCTGTCGGCGGCCACCTTTGTGCTGGGCGTGTGGCTGCGTGGGCATCTGCCGTCCGAGATGTTCATGATGGTGGTGGCGCTGGCGGCATCGGCCATCCCGGAAGGGCTGCCGGCCATCATGACGGTGACGCTGGCCTTGGGCGTGCAGCGCATGGCCCGTCGCCATGCCATCGTGCGCCGACTGCCGGCGGTGGAAACGCTGGGTTCGGTCACCGTGGTGTGCTCGGACAAGACCGGCACCCTGACGCGCAACGAGATGACGGTGCAGCGCGTGGTGTGCGCCGGGCACGCCTTCAATGTGGGCGGGGTGGGCTATGCGCCGGTGGGGGATGTGAGCATCGACGGTCGGATCATTGAAGCCCAGCATTACCCGGCTTTGGCCCTGGCCGTTCGCACTGGCGTGCTGTGCAACGATGCTCGCCTGTGCGTGGACGAGGACTTGTGGCGTGTGGAAGGCGATCCGACCGAAGGAGCGCTGCTGGTGTTGGGGGGCAAGGTCGGCTTCACGCAGGAGGCTGGCGAGCTGGCTTGGCCACGCATCGACTCGATCCCCTTCGAGTCGGAGCACCGCTTCATGGCCAGCTACCACCGCGATGGTGACGGGGCCCCGTGGATTTTTGTGAAGGGGGCCCCCGAGGTCGTGCTGGACATGTGCGCTCGGCAGCTGAACCACGATGGTGAGCATCCGCTGGACGTGGATTACTGGCGCCGCATGGCCACCGACACGGCGGCGCAGGGGCTGCGTCTGTTGGCCCTGGCCTGCAAGCGCGAGGCGCCGGCCGATGAGCGTTTGCGTTTCAGCGACGTGGCGGAGGGCTACACCCTGCTGGCCTTGGTCGGCATCATCGATCCACCTCGCGAGGAGGCCATTGCCGCGGTGGGGGAGTGCCACCACGCCGGCATCCGGGTGAAGATGATCACCGGCGACCATGTGGAGACCGCACGCGCCATCGGGGCGCAGCTGGCCATCGGCGTGGGCAAGCCGGCCATGACCGGCGCCGAGGTGTCGTTGATCAGCGATGCCGATTTGCGCCGCGTGGTGATGGAGGTGGATGTGTTTGCACGGGCCAGCCCGGAGCACAAGCTGCGTCTGGTGCAGGCCCTACAGGACGATGGGCAGGTGGTGGCCATGACCGGTGACGGGGTGAACGATGCGCCGGCGCTCAAGCGTGCGGATGTGGGCGTGTCCATGGGCCTGAAGGGCACCGAGGCGGCCAAGGAGGCGTCGGACGTGGTGCTGGCCAACGACAACTTTGCGACCATTGCTGCGGCCGTGCGCGAAGGCCGTGTGGTGTACGACAACCTCAAGAAGTTCATCCTTTTCATGCTGCCCACCAATGGCGGCGAGGCCCTGGTGGTGATCGCGGCCATCCTGTTCGAGTTGGCCTTGCCCTTGACGGCTGCGCAGGTGCTGTGGATCAACCTGGTGACGTCCAGCACCCTGGGGCTTGCCTTGGCTTTCGAGCCGGCAGAAAAGGGCATCATGCGTCGCCGGCCGCGGCCACCCAGTGAGCCTTTGTTGTCAGGCTTTTTTGTGTGGCGCGTGTTGATGGTGTCGGTGTTGATGATGACCGGGGCGCTCGGCCTGTTTCTGTGGGAGTTGAAACTGGGCACGGGTGTGGACACCGCCCGTACCATGGCCGTGAATGCGGTGGTGATGGCCGAGATGTTCTATCTGTTCAACAGCCGTTTCATCCTGGCGCCGGTGACGAATCTGCGTGGGCTGTTTGGCAACCGCTATGTGTTGATGGCGGTGGCGGTGTGTGTGTTGCTGCAAGTGGGGTTCACCCACACCTCGATCATGCACAGCATTTTCGATTCCACCCATTTGACGCCGCTGGAGTGGCTCAAGGTGCTGGGTGCCGGTCTGTTGGTCTTCACTGTGGCAGAGTTGGAGAAGTTCGTGATCCGGCGCACGCCGCTGGCATCGCGTGTGGTGCTGGCCTGATCAGGCCAAAAGGAGCGAGAACCCATGACCGAAGCTGACAAGGGCACCGAGTTGCCCAAGCGCCTGTTGCTGGCGACCGATCTGAGTGCCCGCTGCGATCGGGCCCTGGACCGTGCCGCGCAACTGGCCGACGCCTGGCAGGCGGAGTTGGTGGCGGTCAATGTGCTGGATGTGGGGGGGGCGCCCGACCAGATCCTGGCGTGGGCGGCTGGGGCGACCGAGCAGGACCTGCTCCAGATCGCGTTGCAGGAGTTGCGCCGCAACACGGCAGACGTGCGTGCACCCATCTCCTTGCGTGTCGAACGTGGGGGCGATGCGGGCGAGGTGATCCGCCAGGTTGCCGATGAGGTGGGCGCCGATGTGATCGTGTCGAGCGTGGCGCGCAATGAGGTTCTGGGCCGCTTCCTGCTGGGCTCCACGGTGGAGCAATTGGCGCGCTCCGTGACCCAGCCTTTGTTGGTCGTGCGGCAACGGGCCCGTCAACCCTATCGGCGCATTGTGGTGGCGACCGATCTGTCGCCGGGAGCGCATGGAGGGCTGCAGACGGCGGCGCACCTGTTCCCGGGGCAGCCCTTGCAGCTGTATCACGCGCACGAGGTGCCGCTGGCGGGCTTGTCGGGCCGCATGGAGGCGGCGCAGGGGGTGAACGTCACCGCGCAACAAGCCTGTGAGGCCTTGCTGGGCCAGACGCCTTTGCCGCCCGCCACGTCGGTGAGCATCCATTGCGAGCGGGGAACGGTCACGGCCACGCTGCCCGCGTTTGCCCGTCGGCAGGAGGTGGATCTGGTGGTGCTGGGCATCCAGGCCGATGAGGGCCTGGTCAGTACGCTGCTGGGCAGCACCGCCTTGCGGTTGCTGCAGTGGCTGCCTTGTGATGTCCTGCTGGTGCGCTCGGCCTGAGGGGGGCCTGTAGGGGCTGAGCCTCCATCACAGTGGGCCGTGGCGTGAGTCGCTGGCTTGCGGACCGAAACGGTCCACCACGTAGTGGGTCATGCCTTTGGCCAGCTCTTCTTCCCCAAAGAAGACCTTGCCCAGGGCTTCCTTGCGCAGCATCTGCGACTCTTCTTCGCTGTGGGTGCGCAAAACGACCTCGATGCTCTGGTTGAGCGTGCGCGCGGTGTCCACCATCTGCCGCACATTGAGCGGGTCGGGCGTCGCCACGACGAGCAGGGCCGCATCCGCAATGTGGGCCTGGATCAGCACGGCCGGATCCGCCGCATTGCCGTAGACGGCCGCCTTGCCTTGCTTGCGCAGGTCTTCCACCAGCTCACGGTTCTGTTCGGCCACAACATAAGGGATGCTGCTGGCATCGAGTGCCTGGGCAATGCGTCGTCCGACGCGACCGTAGCCCACCAGCACCACCTGGCCCGCGAGGTAGCGACGCTCGGTGCTCATGGGCAGTTCGGCATAGGGATCATCGCGGCTTTCCAGTTGACGCGCAAACTCGGAGCGGGCCAGCACCCAGCGCTGGATGGGCTGAGAGATCGCAAAGGTGAGCGGGTTGAGGGCGATGGAGATCAAGGCGGCGGCCAGCACCAGGCTCATGCCTTCGGCCGGCATCAGCCCCAGGCTGACACCGAGCCCGGCCAGGATGAAGGAGAACTCGCCGATCTGTGCCAGGCTGGCGGCCACCGTGATGGCGGTGTTGAGCGGGTAGCGAAAGGCCAGCACCAGCACCAGCGCAGCCAACGACTTGCCCAGGATGATGATGGCCACCGCCACGGCCAGATGCCCCGGCTGCTCGAGCAGGATGGCCGGTTGGAACAACATGCCGACCGAGACAAAGAACAGCACCGAAAAGGCATCGCGCAGGGGCAGGGATTCTTCGGCAGCGCGGTGGCTGAACTCGGACTCGCGCATCACCATGCCGGCAAAGAAGGCCCCCAGCGCAAACGACACGTGAAACAGCACGGAGGCGCCGTAGGCAATGCTGATGGCCATGGCGACCACGGACAGCGTGAACAGCTCACGCGAGCCCGTGCGGGCAACTTGCCAAAGCACCCAAGGCAAGACCTTGCGACCGGCCACCAGCATCACCACGATGAAGGCGGCGACCTGCAGCAAAGTCTGGCCAATGGTCCACCACAGCGAAGCGGTGCTGGTGCTGGCCTGGTGCACCACCGTGCCGCCTAGCACCCCGGCCAGCGGAGGCAGGAGCACCAGCACCAGCACGGTGGCGAGGTCTTCCACCACCAGCCAGCCCACGGCGATGCGGCCATTCATGGTGTCGAGCAAGCCACGCGACTCCAGTGCCTTGAGCAAGACCACCGTGCTGGCACACGACAGCGACAGGCCAAACACCAGTCCGGCTCCCCAACTCCAGCCCCAGAACCAGGCGGCCGCCATGCCCAGCAAGGTTGCCAGCGACATCTGCACCACGGCACCTGGCACGGCAATGCGCTTGACGGCCAACAGGTCTTTCAGGGAAAAATGCAGCCCCACGCCAAACATCAGCAACATCACCCCGATCTCCGACAGCTGCGAGGCAATGCCAATGTCGGCCACAAAGCCCGGCGTGCCCGGCCCCAGCACGATGCCGGCCAGCAGGTAGCCCACCAAGGCTGGCAACTTGAGTCGCTCGGCGATGAAACCGAGGACCAGGGCCATGCCAAAGCCGGCGGCAATGGTGGAGATGAGCGTGACGTTATGGTCCATGCAGACGGGGGTAATCGTGGGAAGTGAGGGAACGATTCATTATCAATGACGATCACTGGGAGCCCTGGGCCCAGTGCGTCTCCAGCCACCGGCCCAAGGACGACAGCCCCCAGCACATCAGGGCGTAGACCAGTCCGACAAAGAGGTAAGCCTCAAAGTAGTACGGACGCCAGACGGGATCGCCACCCAGGCTGAGTGAGAGGCCGCCCGTGAGTTCGTGCAGGCCGATCACCATGACCAGAGAGCTGTCTTTGAGCAGCCCGATGGCGTGGCCGGTGAGGGCGGGCAAGACGGCGCGGACGGCTTGCGGCAGCACGATGCGTCGCTGGATGCCCGGCCAGGACAGGCCCAGGATGGCGGCGGCTTCGCTTTGCTCGGCGGGCACGGTCTGCAAGCCGCCGCGCAGCACCTCGGCCAGGTAGACGGCCGAGAACAGGGTGAGGGCCACGCCTGCGCGCCAGCTCAGGCTCACTTGCCAGGCCTCGGGCAGCACCAGGGGCAGGATGAAGGCGGCCACAAACAGCAAAGTGACCAGCGGCACGCCCCGGATGAGTTCAATGAAGGCGATGGCGGGCGTCTTGAGCCAGACCGGGCCGCTGTGGCGCGCCAAAGCCAGCGCCAAGCCCAAGGGCCAGGAGGCAAGCAGGCTGCCAGCAAACAGTACCAGCGTCAGCGGCAGGCCGCTCAGGCCGGTGTCGGCGGGGTGTCCCATCAGCATGGGCCAGCCCTTCTCGGCAATCACGCCCCAGCAGGCCCCCTCGTGGGCCAGGGCGCGGCATGCCTCGGCATCTGGCGCCCACACGGCATCGCGGATGCCCCAGGCATACAAGTGCCACAGCACGGTGGCGGCCAGCAGCAGCCCCAGGAGGGTGGGAACGTGCCGCAGCCAGCGCCCCAGGGACGGCGATGGCGTGCCTCTCAGCGTCTTCATGCCACGCCCTTCAGCCCCTGGCGGGCGTTGAACCAGTTCATCAGCACCGACACCAGCAAGGACAGGCTGAGGTACACGGCCATCATCACCGTGAGGCATTCAATGGCGCGGCCGGTCTGGTTCAGGGCGGTGTTGCTCACGGACACCAGGTCGGGGTAGCCAATGGCCACCGCCAGCGAGGAGTTCTTGATGAGGTTGAGGTACTGGTTGGTGGTGGCCGGGATGATGGTGCGCAGCGCCTGTGGAATCAGCACCAGCCGGACCTGTTGCCAGCGGGTGGCGCCCAGGGTGCTGGCCGCTTCAAGCAGGCTGTGCGGCACGGCCTCCAGACCACTGCGGATGACCTCGGACAGGAACGCGCTGGTGTAGACGCTCAGCGCCAGGGTCAGGGTCAGAAACTCCGGCGTGACCGCCGCGCCGCCATGCACATTGAACACATCCTGAACGGGCACCTCCCAGTGCCAAGCGCCCAGCTCGTCTGGCATCAGCCAGGGAAACGCCAAACCGCCCTTGCTCAACCAGACGCCGGGTAGCAGCGACAGGGCCTCGGTGGAGTCCGGCAGCCATTCCACCAGCAAAAAGTACCAGATCAGCACCTGCAGCAGCAGGGGCACGTTGCGGATCAGCTCCACATAGCCGGTTGCCAGTTGCGACCAACCCGGCGCACGCGAGCGCCGCAGCAGCGCCATGGTCAAGGCGAGGGCGGTGGCCAGCAGCAACGCCGGCAGGCTCACCCGCAGCGTGTTGCCCAGCCCGACCACGATGGCCCACCACAGTGGCTGGCTCGCATCAAAGGCCAGCAGCCCTGTCTCGCCAATGTCGAAACCGGCCGGTTGGGAGAAAAAGGACAGCATCGGCTCGCGCCCGCCTCAGCGCACCGGCGGCGGGTAGATCAAGCCGCCCTGGTTCCACAGCCGGTTGGGGCCGCGCGGCAGCTTGAGCACCGACTGGGCGCCCACATTGCGCTCGAACACCTCACCGTAGTTGCCCACGGCTTGGATGGCGCGATAGGCCCAGTCCTTTTTCAGGCCCAGCATGGCGCCCGTGTCTTCGCCGGTGCCCACCAGACGCTGGATGGCTGGGTCGGTCGAAGTCTTGCGCAGTTGCTCGATGTTGGCCCGGGTGATGCCCAGCTCTTCGGCCTCCTGCAAGGCAAACACCGTCCATTTCACGATGGCAAACCATTCGTCGTCACTCCGGCGCACCAGCGGGCCGAGGGGCTCTTTCGAGATCAGGTCGGGCAGGATCAGGTAGTCGTCAGGGCGGGGCGCTTCCTTGTTACGCACACTGGACAGGCCGGACGCGTCGGCCGTGTAAGCCTGGCAGCGGCCGCTGAACAGCGCCTTGAAAGCGGCTTCAAAGCTGTCAAACACCACCGGCTTGATGTTGAGCTTGTGGGTGCGCGAGAAATCGGCCAGGTTTTTCTCGTTGGTCGTGCCGGCTTGCACGCACACCTGGGCGTTCTTGAGCTGATTGGCCTGGGTCACCTTGTACTTCTTGTTGACCAGAAAGCCCTGGCCATCGAAGAAGGTGATGGCGGTAAAGTGAAAGCCGAGCGAGGCATCGCGGCTCAGCGTCCACGAGGTGTTGCGCGACAGCAGGTCGACCTGGCTGGATTTCAGCGCGGCGAACCGCTGCTGTGCGTTGAGCGGCACGTAGCGCACCTTGTTGGCGTCGCCCAGGGTGGCAGCGGCCACGGCCCGGCAGATGTCCACATCCAGCCCGTGCCATTGCCCCTTGGCATCTGGCGCGGAGAAACCGGCCACACCGGTGCTGACCCCACACAGGATCTGGCCGCGTTGCTGGAGGGTGTTCAGGGTCTTGCCCGCGCTGGCGAGCCCGGGCCACAGGGTGGCACACAGGAGCAGGGCAGGCACAAGCAGGTGGCGTGAGAGAGGATGCGTCATGGCTTGAGCATAAAGGATGAGGCCAATCCCACACAGCAAGATGCGGGCCGGCGTTGGCAAGAATCTGTGTGGCGGGCCGAGACGGGCTCATCGGGTGAGCCGATCCCTTGTTAGAGTGCCGTTCAGCTGTACGGACAAAAACCCATCGATACGAGAGCTGGCATGCGCTTCCTTCACGCCGCAGATCTGCACATTGACAGCCCCTTGCGCGGGCTCAACCGCTTTGAGGGTGCCCCCGTGGCGCGCCTGCGCAGTGCCACCCGTCAGGCCCTGACGCGCCTGGTGGACCTGGCCATCGATGAAAACGTGGATTTTGTGCTGATTGCCGGCGACCTGTACGACCGCGACTGGCAGGATTTTCACACCGGGCTGTTCGTGCGCGAACAGATGGTGCGCCTGGGGCGAGCGGGGGTGAAGGTCTTCATCGTGCAGGGCAACCACGATGCGCAGGGTGTGATCTCGCGCCAGTTGCCCTGGCCAGACAATGTGAAGGTGTTCTCCAGCCGCTCGGCCGAGACGGTCAGGCTCGACGACCTGCGCGTGGCCATCCATGGCCACAGTTTTCCCGACCGGGAGGTGCCGGAAGACCTGGTGCCGGGCTACCCGATGGCGGTGCCGGGCTACGTCAACATTGGCTTGCTGCACACCAGTCTGACTGGCGCGGAAGGGCACGACACCTACGCACCCACGTCGCTGGACACGCTGCGCAGCAAGGGCTACGACTACTGGGCGCTGGGCCACGTGCACGCCCGCCAGGTGGTGTGTGACGAACCGCGGGTGGTGTACCCCGGCAACCTGCAGGGCCGCCACGCGCGCGAAACTGGCCCCAAAGGCTGCGAGCTGGTGAATGTGGCCGGCGGCAAGCTGGACGCCACCTTTGTGCCGCTGGACGTGGTGCGCTGGCATCAGGTCAATGTGGTGCTGAACCCCTCGCACAGCCTGGACGCCTTGCCCCGGGTGGTGGGCGAGGCCCTGCAGGCGGCAGTGGCATCGGCCGGTGGTGAGCGGCTGCACGCCGTGCGTGTCTGTTTGACGGGCGAAACGTCCTTGCACACCCACGAGGCCCGTCAGCCGGGCACCTTGGCCGCCGCAGTGCAGGCTGCGGCCCAAGACCTGAGCGACGCCGACGTGTGGATCGAGAAGGTGCAACTGGCTTTGCGCTCGCCGCTGGACCGGGCACAGCTGGGTCAGCGCACCGACGCCTTGGGCGAACTTGTGCGTTGGGTGGACGACCTGGCGGCCGAGCCACAGGCCCTGGCATCCTTCGGCCAACCCGTGCTCGCCGAGGTGCTGGACAAGTTACCCGCCGAGCTGCGGCAGGCCCTGACGCGCGATGCGTCCGACGATGTGCCCCAGTGGGAGGATGCCAGCGCCATGTTGGCCCTGCTGAAAGACGCCGAAGCCACGCTGCTGGCCCACCTGAACGTTGGCGAGGAGCAGGCATGAAGATCCGTCAACTGTTCCTGAAGGCCTTCGGCCCCTTTACCGATGCCAGCCTGGATTTCTCCGGCCCGGCCCGCATCCACCTGATTTATGGGCCCAACGAGGCCGGCAAATCGTCGGCCCTGCGCGCCTTGGGTGACCTGCGCTACGGCATCCACGCTCGCAGCACCGATGATTTCATCCACGCCTTCAAGGACATGCTGTTGGCGGGCACCTTTGAAGACGCCGCCGGGCAGGTGCATGCGCTGGCCCGCCGCAAGGGCACGAAGAACACACTGATGCTGGCTGCCCCCGCCACGGGCCTGCCGATCGCGAACAGCACCGTGCCGCCCGATGTGCAGCTGGCCTTGACCGGTGGCGTGCAGCGTGAGCAGTTCGAGACGATGTACGGTTTGAACTCCGCCCATCTGCGCGAGGGAGGGCAGCAGCTGATCCGAGGGGAGGGTGAGCTGGGTGCGGCCTTGTTCGAGGCTAGCACTGGCTCGGCGGGTATCAAGGCCTTGCAGACTTCGCTGGAAGCCGAGGCGAAGCGCTACTTCCTGCCCCGGGGGCGTAACGCCTTGCTCAACCAGGCGGCCGATGAGCTGGACGAGGCCCGCAAACGCTACAAACAGGCCATCACCAAGCCCGACCAGTGGAAGGCGCTCAAGCGTGCCCACGATGAGGCAGGTCAGCAGGTACAGACGCTGCGAGAACAGCTGACCCGTCACCGCCGACGTCAGAACGACGTGACCGAGCTGCGGGCTGTGGCACCGTTGATCCGGGAGCTCGACCGCCTGGAAGCGCAATGGGCAACGGTCGAGGCCGACGTGCAACTGCCGTCCGATGCCCGCGAACGCCGTCTGGCTGCACAGCAACAGCAAGCCCAGGCCCGCCGAGACCTGGCGGACTCGCTGGCGCGTGAAGCCCAGTGTCAACAGGCGCTCTCTGCGCTGGTGGTCGAGCCCACCTTGTTGCGCGAGGGCGTTGCCGTGGAGCGCTTGCAGGCAAATCTGGCCCAGGTGCGCCGCGACCGCGACCGCCTCGCCAGATTTCGCGCCACGGTGGAGGAGGGGTCACAAGGCCTGTTGGGGCAGATGCGGCGTCTGCTGCCCGAGTCCTTGCATACGCTGAGCATCGACGACGGTGTTGCCCACATGCCCTCACAGGCCGACCAGACCGCATGGCGCGCGGCCGCCTCAGAGAGCCTGGACCAGGCGCGGGACCTCGTCGGGGCACGCCAACAACTGGACAGCGCCCGTCGCAAGCTCGCGCAGTTGAGCGAGCAGGCACGTGCGCAGTCGCTGGAGTTGCCAGATGCGGCTTTGCATGCCACGCTCAGTGAGCGTCTGCAACGGGCGCAGGCCTTGGGCGACGTCAGCCAGCGCATCGCCACGCTGGAGCAGGCGCACCGCACTGCGCAGCGTCCACTGGCGCGCGACCTGGAAACCCTGGGCCTGAGCACGGTGGCGCAACTGGCTGCCGTCCGTGGGCTGAGCCTGGTCGACATTGATGACCATGAGCGCGCCCACGCTGAGTTGCGCCAGGGCATCGCGGCCCTCGTCGCCCGCATTGAGAGCACCGAGGGTGACTTGCGCCTGCAAACGGCACGCCACCACAAGCTGGGTGCCGTAGGCGAAGTGGTGAGCGCCGACACGCTGCGTCAAGCCCGAGCCCAGCGCGACACACTCTGGCTCAGCGTGCGAGCGGTGCTGGAGGAGGGCGCACTGGCCGACCCCGACCTGGCCACCTTGCCCCAACGCTACGCGCAGGCCAGTGCCGAAGCCGACCGCCAGGCCGACCTGTTGCGTGAAGGCGCCCAGCGCGCCGCTGAGATGGCCGAGTGCACCCAGCGCATCGCCGACATGCAGCACACCCTGGCCGTACTGCGGACTGCCGAGCAAGGCTTGCAGAACCAGCTGGCGGACCTGGAGGCCCGCTGGCAAGCGCGCCTGAGCGAGCAGGGCCTGTCCGCCATGGGCACGGCGGCGGCGCGTGAATGGCTGACGCTGCGACAAAGCGCCCTTACGCAGCGCGACCGCGTGGCCGAGTTAGCCGATGAGCTGGCGCAGTGCCGCGCTCAGGAAAGTGAGGCGGCTGCCGAGCTGGCTGGGGCTGTTCAGTCCTTGTTGCCGTCGGCCCATCAGGTTCATCACGCAGGGCAGGGTTTGATCGCCTGGATCAGCCTGGCGCAACAGCTGGAGCGCGAGCTGGTGACGCGCCAGGCGGCAGTCGTGCAACACACCCAGGCCATGCAGGCGCTGCAGCATGACATCGCAGACGCCGAACACGCCGAATGCGAACTGCTGTCCGCAGCCCAACCCGTGCGGGAGCGCCTGCAGGCCGCGTGCGCACGCCTGCACCTGCCTCTGGATGCGACGCCTGAGGTGATCAACGCCCGTCTGGCCGAATGGCAAGATTGGGGGGAGGCGCACCGCCGTCACGCCGAACAGGTCTTGCAACTCAAACAAGGCCAAGCTGCGGAGCATGCCGTCGTGGATGAGGCACAGGCCCTGGCCGCACTCCTGGGTGAGCCGCTGGGCGTGCACCTGGACGCCTGGGTCGATGGGGTGGTAGGCCGCCTGCAAGCCAGCCGTGAAGCCCATCGGCAGCAGGCCGAACTTACGCGCCAGGGGCAGGACGAAGCCCGACGCCGTACCCGAATCCAGGCCGATCTGGATGCGGGCACCGCCGAACTGGCCGCCTTGGTTCAGCAGGCCGGTGTGAGCGCCGAGGCCGAACTGACCGAGGCCGAAGCCCGCTCCGAGCGCCGACGCACCATGGCCGAGCGCTTGCAGCACCAACGCGCGCAGCTGGCAGGGGCCAGCGACAAAGACCTGAACACCTTGCGCCAACTCCTGGAGGGGCAGGACAGCCTGGCACTGGACCTGGAACGTCAGACCTTGAGCGATGAGATCCAGCGTCTGGAGGCGCAGGAACAAGCCGCCATCAGCGCCGAACACCTGGCGGCGTCGAACCTCGCGGCCATCGACACCTCTGACGAAGCGGCCCGTGCGCGCGAAGAAATGGAGTCGGCCTTGGCGCGCTACCGTTCCGGCGTGCGTCCCTGGGCACAGCTCAAGCTGGCCGAGGCGCTGTTGAGCGAAGTGCTCAAGCGTCACCGCGAAAAGGCCCAAGGGCCGGTGGTCGCCTTGGCCGGACGCTATTTCCACACGATGACGGCTGGCCGCTTTGTCCGCCTGCTCGTGGATGCCGACGGCGACAAACCGGTGTTGCTGGCGCAGCCCGCACAAGGACAGCCTGTGGGCATTGCCGGCCTGAGCGAAGGCACCGCCGACCAGCTGTACCTGGCCTTGCGACTGGCGGCGCTGGAGGTGCAACGCACACCGGACCGGCTCATGCCGCTGGTGCTGGACGACGTGCTGATGACGGCTGACGATCAACGTGCAGCATGCATGCTCCAGGCGCTGGAGGCGTTTTCGGTTGGGGGTCAGGTGCTGTTGTTCAGCCACCATCAACACCTGAGCGACATCGCACGACGTGTGCTGAGTGACGGCGTGCTGCAGATCCACCACCTGCCATCCAACGTTCTCCCAACGACGTAGGCGGCAACTTATCCCCGCATCTTGTGGATAAGCTTGTTGGCAAGGTCGGGGTAAGACAGGTTCCCCCAGGGAAGTCCCTTGGAGTGCATCAAAAACAGGCAGTCACCAGGTTTTCAGGTGCGTTGCCCTGAATTAACTTACTGTCCACGATGTGTATTATGTTAACTAACGAATGTAGCGCAAACCAAAGCGACGAAGACACAGCACCCTGCGCCATGTCATCAGCCTCGTCACGCTGATGTGCTAAAAACCACGACTACCTACACCTCACCCTCAGGAGACGCCCCATGGCAGCGATGATGAAAGCCGCAGTGTTTGTCGAACCCGGTCGCATCGAGGTGGTCGACAAGCGCATCCCCGACGTCGGCCCCAATGACGCCCTGATCCGCATCACCACCACGACCATCTGCGGCACCGACGTCCACATCCTCAAGGGCGAGTATCCGGTGGCCAAGGGCCTGACGGTCGGCCACGAACCTGTGGGCGTGATCGAAAAGCTCGGCAGCGCCGTCCAGGGCTACACCGAAGGCCAGCGCGTCATCGCCGGCGCCATCTGCCCCAACTTCAACTCCTACGCGGCCCAAGACGGCGCGGCCTCGCAAGACGGCAGCTACCTCGTCCCCCAAGGCCTGTGCGGCTGCCACGGCTACAAGGCCACGGCCGGCTGGCGCTTTGGCAACCTGATCGATGGGACCCAAGCCGAGTACGTGCTGGTGCCCGACGCCCAGGCCAACCTCGCGCCCATTCCTGATGGCCTCACCGACGAACAGGTCCTGATGTGTCCCGACATCATGTCCACCGGTTTCAAGGGCGCCGAAAACGCCAACATCCGCATCGGTGACACCGTGGTTGTGTTCGCCCAAGGCCCCATCGGCCTGTGCGCCACCGCCGGCGCTCGCCTGCTGGGAGCTTCCACCATCATCGCCGTCGATGGCAACGACCACCGCCTTGGCATCGCCAAGAAGCTGGGCGCCGACCTCACGCTGAACTTCAAGAACTGCGACGTGGTCGATGAAATCATGAAGATCACCGGCGGGCGCGGCGCCGATTCGTCCATTGAGGCCCTGGGCACCCAGCAAACCTTCGAGTCGGCCTTGCGCGTGCTCAAGCCGGGCGGCACCCTGTCCAGCCTGGGCGTGTACTCCAGCGATCTGACCATCCCGCTGTCGGCCTTTGCCGCCGGTCTGGGCGACCACAAGATCGTCACCGCCCTGTGCCCCGGTGGCAAGGAGCGCATGCGTCGCTTGATGAACGTGGTGGCGTCCGGCCGCATTGATCTGGGCGTGATGGTCACCCACCAATACAAGCTGGAAGACATCGTTGCCGCCTATGACCTGTTTGCCCACCAACGTGACGGTGTCCTGAAGGTGGCCATCAAGCCGTGAATTTGACACGCCCCTGTGAAGGGGCTGCCCTGCTCTAAGGGAAAGCCACCACGCCCTCACGGGCTGTGGCGGACAGGGCCACGTTACGATCCGACGCAATGACCGATGTCCTGCGTCAGTTGTGATGACCGCCCTTTCCGCCTCCCCTTTTCAGACGACCGAATTCACGCCCTCGGGGTTTGGCGTCACCGTGCCTGGCCCTGAGGTCGAAGAGCCGATCGAGGCAGAGGTGGTCGAACGCCTGTTGAACAACGGCAAACCGGCGCTGCGCTTGCCGGAGCCATTGGAGAAAACCTTCCTCACCGATGCCGGACCCCAGCGTCTGCGCACCATGGTCATCAGCGGCATGCTGGTGGCCGTCATCTTCAACTGGTTTCTGGTCTCCGACTGGCTGCTGGTGCCGGACCAGTTCGAGCTGGCCCTGCGTTTGCGCCTGTTCCTCTTCACGCCGGCCATCATCGTCGGCGTGTTCCTGCTGTCACGGTTGGCGTCACCGGCCATGCGCGAATGGCTGCTGGTCATTCCAGGCGCCGGGGCTTGCGCCATCAACGCCTGGCTGAGCATGTCGAGCACGGACCCGTATGCGGTGCCGTACCTGGTCAGCCTCGCCACCATCGCCATGTTCACCAACAGCGTGGTGAGGATGCGTTTTGCACCGGCCGCGGCGCTCGACGCCATCATCATGATCCTCTTTGTGGTGGCGGCAAGCAGCATGCCGGCCGAGCAGTCAGCGGTCCTGATTCCTGGTGGCCTGTTGCTGGCATGCACCATCGTCTTCACGCTCTATGGCTGCTATTGCCAGGAGCGCGACGATCGGCTGAACTGGTTGCTGCACCTGCGCGAGCGCCTGCTCCTTCAGGACCTGGAAGCGGCAAACCAGGAGCTGCATGACGCCTCTCGCAGCGACATGCTGACCGAGGTGGCCAATCGCCGTCATTTTGACGAGCACCTGGCTGAAGTGTGGGCGCAACACCAGCTTGTCGGTGGCGAGGTCGCCTTGATCATGATCGACGTCGATCATTTCAAGGCCTACAACGACCGTTACGGTCACCCCGTGGGGGATGCCTGTCTGAAAGCGGTGGCGGGCGCCTTGAAGCGACGCCTGCGCGGGCCCGGCGACCTGATCGCGCGGTATGGCGGTGAGGAGTTCATTGCGGTGCTCTCCGGCACTTCCTTGCAGACCGTGCGCGGCGCCGCCGAGCGCATCCGTCGCGGCATCGAGGGGCTCAACATGCTGCACGCCACGTCCAACACCCATGCCGTCGTGACCGTCAGCATTGGCGTGGCCACGATGAGCCCGTCGGCACCGGGTGCCTCCATGACCCGCCTGATTTCTGCGGCCGACGAGGCCTTGTATCAAGCCAAACAGGGGGGGCGTAACCGGGTGGCCGCCATGGGGATGGACGAATGAGCACGCTGACAGCCCCCCTGCCCCTGGACGCCACGCCTGACCTCGACCCGCAGCGCGATGCTGCACGCACCGCCATGATTGATGGCCTGCTGCAGCGTGGATTTCCACGTATGGTGTTTCCGGGCCAACTGGAGGGTGAGTTTCAGCGCGCCGGCCTGGCCGCAAAGCGGGCCCACATTCTCAAAAGCGGCTACATCTCGCTGTTGATTTTCAATGTCTTTCTGGTGGCTGATTACCTGATGCTGCCCGACGTGTTCGCCCTGGCGCTGACTTTGCGTCTGCTGGTGTTCACCCCCATCGCCTTGCTGTTTCTGTGGACGTTTCAGAAAGGCCGTATTCCGGCCGTGAGCCGTGTCTCGCCGCAGGGACTGGAGGCCATCGCCATGGTCAGCGGCCTCGCTGCAGCGGCGGTACTGGCGTTCATCCTGTTGAACAGTCACAGTCCCCTCTCCTACCTGTACCACATCGGCTTCATGGTGGTCATCACCTACGGCAACATCGTGCAGCGGCTGCGCTTTTGGTGCGCCGTCGCGTTCTCGCTGGCATTGATCACCCTGCATGTGGTGGGCATCTATGCGCTGCCCTCCTTCCCCGAGCGCATGGTGCTGCCCCTGGTATCCATGGTGCTGGCCAGTGCTGCCTTCACGCTCACGGCCAACTACGCCCTTGAGAACGACGAGCGTCGGCGTTTCTTGCTCACCGAGCGCGAGCGCGGCCTGATCCGCTCGCTTACCCAGACTCAGGTTCGTCTGCGTGAGCTGTCACGCGTGGACGAGCTGACGGGCCTTTACAACCGCCGCCATTTTGAATCGGCCATGCAGCAACTGTGGCAACGTGCCAGCTTTGGGCGCACGCCCATGGCCATCCTGATGATCGACGTGGACCACTTCAAGAAGTTCAATGACCACTACGGCCACCCGGCCGGAGACGCCTGTCTCAAACAAGTCTGTCAGGTGTTGAAGCAGACCTTGAGCGGCCAGGGAGCCATCGTGGCACGCTACGGTGGCGAGGAGTTCATCGCCGCCATTCCCCAACTGGACGAAACCTCCGCCTTGGCCTTGGCCGAGCGGGTCCGCGCCAATGTCGAACGCTGCCAGATTCCGCATGAGCGTTCCAGCACCTCCGGCGTGGTCACGGCCAGCCTGGGCCTGGCGTGGTGTCAAGCTCGCCCGGAAATGAAGGTGGAACACCTGCTGGCCCTGGCCGATGGGGCCTTGTACGACGCCAAACACCAGGGCCGCAACCGCGTCTGCAGCCAATCGACCTGAGCGCGTCGCCGGTGTCAGTGGTGAGGGGTGTGCGGAACGGGGTCCAGGTGCGTCATCACATTGAGCACCGGTAGTGCGGCCATCACCCGGTCACGGGCCGCCAAGGCAATGTCATGCCCTTGGCTGACCGTCAGGCTGCCGTCCACTTCCAGATGGGTGTCCACCACGATCATGTCGCCCATCTTGCGGGTGCGCACATCGTGCACGCCGGCCACACCGGGTGTTTCGCTCAACAGTGTGTGGATTTGCTCAATCTGCTCCTGCGTGGCCGAGCGGTCCATCAGGTCACTCAGGGCGTTCCAGGCAAACTCCCAGCCCATCTTGCCCACCATGAAGCCCACGATGAGCGCGGCCACCGGGTCGAGCAAGGGGTAGCCCATCAGGTTGCCCACAATGCCCAGCGCCACCACCAGGGACGACGCCGCATCGGAGCGGGCGTGCCAGGCATTGGCCACCAGCATGCTGGAGCGCACGCGTTCGGCCGCCTTGAGCATGTAGCGGAACAACAGCTCTTTGGACAGCAGCGTGAACACCGCGACATACAAGGCAATCGGCTTGACGGCGGGAATGTTCTCGGGCGTGCTCAGCTTGCCCACGGCACTCCACAGCATGCCCACGCCCACGCTCAACAGCAGCAGGCCCAGCACCATGGAGGCGGCAGTTTCAAACCGCTGGTGTCCGTAATGGTGATCGGCATCCGGCCCCTTGCGGCTGTGCCGGCTGGCCAGCAGCACCACAAAGTCGGCCACCAGGTCCGACAGGGAGTGGATGCCGTCGGCAACCAGCGCTTGAGAGTGGGCGAAAAACCCCACCACCACCTGCAGCACCGTCAAGACCAGATTGACGCCCACGCTCACCCAGGTGGTGCGCTGAGCGACGCGATGCCGCTCCGGGGTGTCCTCTTCCTCGCTGTCGATCAATCCGGGCGTGTCCATGAGGGGCTCAACCCAGCCAGTCGATGTGATGGCCCAGCTTGCGGGCCTTGGTACCCAGGTAGCGCTCGTTCTCGGGCTGTACTTCGCTGCGCACTGGCACCCGCTCTTCCACCCTGACACCGTGCTTGCTCAAGGTGTCGACCTTGCGCGGATTGTTCGTCATCAGTTTCACCGATGACACGCCCAGGAAGTCCAGAATCTGCGCTGCCACGTCGAAGTTGCGCAGATCGGCGGCAAAGCCCAGGTGTTCGTTGGCCTCGACCGTGTCCATGCCCTGGTCCTGCAACTGGTAGGCACGCAACTTGTTGGCCAGGCCAATGCCACGCCCCTCTTGGCGCAGGTACACCACCACCCCGCTGCCCTTCTTGCCAATTTCGCTCATGGCGAACTGCAGCTGGGGGCCGCAGTCACAGCGCAGTGAGCCGAACACGTCACCGGTCATGCATTCCGAGTGCACGCGCACCAGGGCGCTGCCTTTCACGTCGCCCATCACCATGGCGATGTGCTCCCGGCCGGTGCCCTCTTCGCGGAACAGCTTCATCGTGAAACTGCCATGCTCGGTGGGCACGCGGGCTTCCGCCTGAAACTCGACCAGGGCGGCGCTCACCGGCGTCAGGGCGTCAATCGGGGACTTCTTGTCGGAATCAGGGGTGGACATTCATTTTCCTCAGGGGCTTGCCATTTTGCCAAATGCCGGTGCGGGTCTGGGGGCGGGTCGCAAAAAGACCCGAATCAGACCTCACTCTTGCTTTGGCACCTCGGGTGGGGTCGCGCCAGCCGTGGCCAACAGCGCCTGCAAGCCTGCTTCATCGAGCACGGGCACACCCAGCGCCTGGGCCTTCTCCAGCTTGGAGCCCGCCTCTTCGCCAGCCACCACATAGTGGGTTTTCTTGGACACCGAGCCCGCCACCTTGCCGCCGGCCTCTTCGATCAGGGCTTTGGCCTCTTCGCGCGACAGTGTCGGCAGCGTACCGGTCAGCACCAGCGTCTTGCCAAACAGTGGCAAGGTGGCTGCATCGGCGGCAGCCGAAGGTTCGTGCTCGGTCCAGGTCACGCCTGCGGCCCGCAACTGCTCCACCACCTCGCGGTTGTGGGGCTGGTCAAAAAAGGTGCGGATGCTGCGCGCCACCACTGGGCCCACGTCGCGGACGGCCAGCAACTGCTCCTCGGGCGCATCCATGATCCGGTCGATCTGGCCGAAATGTCGCGCCAGGTCTTTGGCGGTGGCCTCGCCCACATGGCGAATGCCCAGGCCGAACAGGAAGCGCGGCAAGGTCGTCTGCTTGCTCTTTTCCAGCGCGGCCACGATGTTCTGGGCGCTCTTGTCGGCCATGCGGTCGAGGGCGGCCAGCTTCATCACGCCCAGCTTGTACAGGTCGGGCAAGGTGCGCACCAGGCCACCGTCCACCAACTGGTCGACCAGTTTGTCGCCCAGGCCTTCAATTTCCACGGCGCGGCGCTGGGCAAAGTGCAGCAAGGCCTGCTTGCGTTGGGCGGCGCAAAACAGGCCGCCGGTGCAACGGTGATTGACTTCGCCGGGTTCGCGCACCACCGTGCTGCCACACACGGGGCAATGCGCGGGCATACGAAAGTTGGGCACATAGGCTGGCCGCTCGGCGGCGACCACGCCCACCACTTCGGGGATCACGTCCCCCGCGCGGCGCACGATGACGGTGTCACCGATCCGCACGCGCTTGCGACGCAGCTCGAACAGGTTGTGCAAGGTGGCGTTGGTCACGGTCACGCCGCCCACAAACACGGGCTTGAGGCGGGCCACGGGGGTGAGCTTGCCGGTGCGGCCGACCTGGATGTCGATGCCGTCCACCTGGGTGAGCTGCTCTTGCGCCGGGTACTTGTGGGCCACGGCCCAACGCGGCTCGCGGCTGACGAAGCCCAATCGCTCCTGCAAGGCGCGGCTGTCCACCTTGTAGACGATGCCGTCGATGTCGAAGGGCAAGCTGTCGCGCAGTGCGCCCATGCGCTGGTGGAAGGCCACCAGGCCATCGGGGCCGGTCGCGCCCAAGGCCACGGTGCGGTGCTCACATACGGGCAAGCCCATCGCCTGCAGGGCGTCCAACATGGTGCTGTGCGTGGCGGGTACGTCCCAGCCTTTGACCTCGCCCAGGCCGTAGGCGAAGAAGCTCAAGGGGCGCTGTGCGGCAATCGCCGGGTCCAGCTGGCGCACCGCACCGGCCGCGGCATTGCGCGGGTTCACGAAGGTCTTTTCGCCCTTCTCGCGCTGGCGTTCGTTCAGGGCCTCGAAGTCGTCTCGGCGCATGTAGACCTCGCCGCGCACCTCCAGCACCTCCGGGGCGGCACCTTGCAGCTTCAAGGGAATCTGGCCCACGGTACGGATGTTCTGGGTCACATCTTCGCCCTGCTCGCCATCACCCCGCGTGGCCGCCGTCACCAGCACGCCGTGCTCGTAACGCAGGTTGATCGCCAGGCCGTCAAACTTCAGTTCGGCGGCATAGGCCACCGGCGCATCGGCCTCGGTCAGGCCCAGCTCACGGCGGATGCGTGCATCGAAAGCTTCGGCCCCCGAGGCTTCCGTGTCGGTCTCGGTGCGGATCGACAGCATGGGCACGGCGTGGCGCACCGGCGTGAAACCATCCAGCACCTTGCCCAGCACGCGCTGCGTCGGCGAGTCGGGCGTCAGCAGCCCGGGGTGCGCGGCCTCGATGGCCTGCAACTCGGCGAACAGCTTGTCGTACTCGGCATCCGGGATGCTCGGGTCGTCCAGCACATAGTAGCGGTGGGCGTGCGCATGCAGCAACTCACGCAAAGCGGCAGCGCGCTCCGCCTCTGGCGTGCGGGCGCCGGCCGGTGCCGCCTCGGCCCCGCCAAACATATCAGATTGGGACATGGCCGTGTCGCGTCAGCTGAACAGGCGCCGCGTGGACGGCGCGCCTGCAGCCAGATCACGCGCTGCCAGGGATTCGTACAAGCGGCTCAGCTCGGCTTCGATCGAGGCAAAGGCTGCGGCGTTGAAGGGCTGCCCCTGGTCATCGGCCATCAGCCCGTCCATGCTCAGGGCCAGGGCCTCACCTGCGGCGCACCAGGCCTTGAAGGGCGCATGCTCTGAAGACGTCTGCGGCACGTCGAACGACAGCATCAGCTCACGCAGCGTGGCCTGATCCGGGTCTTCGGCAAACGCAGCCTGGGCGTCGTACTGCAGGGTCAACATGGGCGGTGCGCCCTCTTCCACGCCGGGCAACACCATGCGGCCGGGCAAAGCGCCTTGCACAAAGCCGTGGCGAGCCGCCTGCTGCTGCACATAGCCAATCGACCAGGCGCTGCCACGGGCATGCAAGCGCATGGCCAGTTGCGCATCGTGCGCACCAGCAAAGGCGTCCAATTCCTTGGCTCGGGCCACCACGTCCAGCATGTCCGGAAACTCGACCGAGGCGCCCAAGGTGTCGGCCATGGTCTGGATCTTCTGCACGAACTCGGAGTATTCGATCTCGTTGAGGCCACCGGTGCGGTTGGCCAGCAACACGCCCGCTTGCAACTCCTTGTAGAGCACGCCGGCTTGCGGGGTTTCCCACTCATCGCAGTCCATGCGCAGGCCTTCGATCAGCACTGGCTTGCTGCCCGCACGGCGGGTAGGCGGCAGGTGCATCAGGATGTTGTCGCCGCTCAGCAAACCTTCGGGCGTCAAGGTGGCAATGGCGTCCACCAAAGCGTCCAGGCGCGGCCCTGTGCGTTTGACCGGTGGCGGCACCACGGCCGAGGCGGCCAGCGCCACAGCGTCGGCAATCATGGGGCGAGTAGGCTCATGCTCCATGGTGGAGGTGGCGCTGAAAGGGTCGTGTTGGCTGTCGCCATCCACCGGCTCGACCACGGCACGTTTGGGGTGGCGGGCAGCCGCTTTGCGGGAGTTCCAGGCGCCATGCGCCAGCACCCCGATCAGCACCACGCCGCCCAGGATGACCAGATAGGAAGTCAGCGAATCGTTCATGTGTTGAGTCCTCAAGCTGCGTGGGCCATGCCCAGTGCCGCCTCCATGTCCACCGCCACAATGCGGGAGACACCTTGTTCTTGCATCGTCACGCCCACCAGTTGCTCGGCCATCTCCATCGCAATTTTGTTGTGCGAGATGAACAGGAACTGGGTGCCGCTGGACATGCTCTTGACCAGGCGCGCGTAGCGCTCGGTGTTAGCGTCGTCCAGGGGCGCGTCCACCTCGTCGAGCAGGCAGAACGGCGCAGGGTTCAATTGGAAAATGGCAAACACCAGCGCGATGGCGGTCAGCGCCTTCTCGCCCCCTGACAGGAGGTGGATGGTGCTGTTTTTCTTGCCTGGCGGGTGCGCCATCACCTGCACGCCCGCATCCAGGATTTCGTCGCCGGTCATCACCAGGCGCGCGCTGCCGCCACCGAACAGGCTGGGGAACATGCGCCCGAAATGCTCGTTGACGGTGTCAAACGTGGCGCCCAGCAGTTCGCGCGTTTCCAGGTCGATCTTATGGATCGCGTCTTCCAGCGTCTGGATGGCATCGCTGAGGTCGGCCATCTGCGAGTCGAGGAAGCCCTTGCGTTCGCGGGCGGCGGTCAATTCTTCCAGCGCGGCCAGGTTCACCGCGCCCAGGGCGTTGATCTCGCGCTGGATGCGGTCGATCTCGGTTTGCAGGCCGTAGAGCTTGACGCCATCGCGCTCGATCACTTCGGCCAACGCCACCAAGTCCACCTCGGCGGCGGTGAGCTGCTCCAGGAACTGGGCACCGCCCAGCGTGGCGGCCTGCTGCTCCAGTTGCAGCTTGGTGATCTCGTCGCGCAGCGGTTGCAGGCTGCGCTCGAAGCCCATGCGCTGCTCGTCGGCGCGGCGCAGCTGTGCCGACAGGTCGTCGTAGTGCGTGCGGGCCTGGGCCAGCAGGCCTTCTTTCTCCACGCGCACGGCCAAGGCCTCGTCCAGACCGGTGTGGGCCGAGGCATCGCTCAAGCGTGCCTGCTCCTCGTGCAGTTGCGCCACCGAGGCCTCGTTGAGCTGGATCTGCTGGGCCGAGGTTTCAATGCTGCGCTGCAACTCGCCCCGGCGCGAGGCCATGGCTCGGGCACTGAACTGCGCTTCCTGGGCCTGACGCTCTTGCGCGCGCGACTGCTCGCGGGCCTGATTGAGCTTGCGCTCGGCTTCCATCACGGCCTCTTCCAGCTGGGCATGCTGCTCCTGCGCATCGGCCAGGCTCAGGTCCAGCTCTTCAAAGCGGGCTTCGCCCGTGGCACGGCGTTCCTGCAGCTCGTCCAGTTGCGCATCGATCTCGGCCAGCTCTTCGGCGATCTGACCGTGGCGTGCCTGGGCTTGCTCGGCCTGTTGGGCCAAGCGCAAGACCTCCACCTGCAACTGGTGGGCGCGCTGCTGCACCTCGCTGGTCTGGCGACGTGTGGTGGCCAGGCGCTGTGAGGCGTCGGTGTAATGCGCCTCGGCGCGGATCAGGCTGGCACGGGCGTCTTCGGCCATCAGCGCCTGCGCCCTCACCTGCTTGTCCAGGCTTTCGATTTCCTGGGCGCGGGCCAACATCCCGGCCTGCTCCGAATCCGGCGCGTAGAAGCTCACCGCGAACTGGCTGACGGTGTGGCCGGCACGGGTCATGATGACCTCGCCGTGCGTCAGGCGTTGCCGGTTGGCCAGGGCCTCTTCCAGGTTGGCGGCGGTGTAGACGCCTTCCAGCCAGTCGTTCATCAGCGCCTTCAGGCTCGCATCCTGCAGGCGCAACTGATCGGACAGGCGCGGCAGCGTGGTGTGCGTGTTCTGGATGCCCGCCTGCGGCAGGCTGTAGAACGCCAGCTTGGCTGGCGGCGCATCCTGCTCAAACGCGCGCACGGTTTCCACGCGGCCGACTTCCAGCGCCGACAAGCGCTCGCGCAAGGCCGATTCCAGCGCGTTTTCCCAGCCGGGTTCGATGTGCACCTTGCGCCACAGGCCCTGCAAGCTGTCCAGGCCATGCTTGGCCAGCCAGGGCTTGAGCTTGCCTTCGGTCTGCACCTTCTCCTGCAAGGCGCGCAAGGCCTCCAGGCGCGCCGTCAGCTCCGCCTGCTTGGCCGCCTGAGTCTGGCTTTCCTGCTGCTGCGCCTTGCGGGCCTCGTCCAGCTCGGGCACCTCTTCGGTCAACTCACCCAGCTGGGCTTCCGACAAGGCCAGCTCTTCTTGCACCGCTTCAAGCTGACGCTTCAGGTCTGTCAAGCGGGCCTCATCGGGCGATCCCAAGGCATGTTTTTCACTGCTCAGGCGCTCGCGGCGCAGCGTGAACTGGCGGGACTGGTCGTCGATGTTGCGCGACTCGGCGGCCAGCAGCTGAATCTGTTGCTGCACCTGCCCGGCCACGCCGCGCTGGGTGTTGGCGCGCTGCGTGGCGCTGCGCACGGCATCTTCAAAGCTGGGCAGGTTGCCGGCCAGCTCTTCCGACTGCGCCGCCAGGATCTCGGCCTGCTCTTCGGCAGCGAGCATCTTTTCGGCCAGCTCTTCCAGCTCGAACTCGGCCGCCGCACGGCGCTCCAGCCACTGTTCGTTCTGCCCCTTCAGCTCGGCCAAGCGTTGCTCGACCTTCTGGCGGCCCTCCACCACATAGCGGATGCGCTCTTCCAAGCGGCTCACCGCCAGGTTGGCCTCGGCCAGCTCCCCTTGGGCCAAATGCAAAGCGTCGCTGGCGGCATAGTGATCTTGGCGCACCTGCTCCAGTTGCGCTTCCACGCCACGCAGTTCGGCCAGGCGGGCCTCCAGCGCATTGGTCGCCTCGGCCACCGCCAAGCGAATGCGGGTCTCTTCGGTTGCCGCATCGCGGTGTTTCAAGAACCACAGCTGGTGCAGCTTGAGCGTGCCTTGCTCCTGCAGCGCATGGTATCGGGTCGCCACCTCGGCCTGCTTCTCCAGCTTGTCGAGGTTGTTGTTCAGCTCGCGCAGGATGTCTTCCACGCGGGTCAGGTTCTCTCGGGTGTCCTTGAGGCGGTTTTCCGTCTCGCGGCGGCGTTCCTTGTACTTGGACACTCCCGCAGCCTCTTCCAGGAACAGGCGCAGCTCTTCGGGCTTGGATTCGATGATCCGGCTGATCGTGCCCTGGCCGATGATGGCGTAGGCGCGCGGCCCCAGGCCGGTGCCCAGGAACACGTCCTGCACGTCGCGGCGGCGCACCGGCTGGTTGTTGATGAAGTAGCTGGAGGTGCCATCGCGCGTCAGCACCCGCTTGACGGCGATCTCGGCAAACTGGTTCCACTGGCCACCCGCGCGGGCGTCTTCATTGCTGAACACCAACTCCACGCTGGAGCGGCTGGCCGGCTTGCGGTTGCCCGAACCGTTGAAGATCACGTCCTGCATGGACTCGCCACGCAATTCCGACGCCTTGGACTCGCCCAGCACCCAGCGAACGGCGTCCATGATGTTGGACTTGCCGCAGCCGTTCGGCCCCACCACGCCCACGAGTTGGCCGGGCAGTTGGAAGTGGGTCGGTTCAGCGAATGACTTGAAGCCAGACAGCTTGATCGAATTCAGGCGCATGCTCGGGGCGTTCGCAGGGCAAAAGGTAGACGGCTAAGTCCTTGATTTGCTTGGTAAAAGCCGCTTTGTGACAGGTGAAGACTAACCAAAGATGATAACATCGGCGTTTTGCTGGCATCCCATTTACTGCAGAGTTGTTCACCATGGCCAAGAAAGCCCCCGCCTCCACCGCCCCGACCACCCCAGCCAAGGGCAAGGCCCTCGAGGTGGGTGAACGCGCCAAGCCGGCCACGGCGCCATCGGCGCCGTCCCGCCACCTGGACGTCTTCCCCAACCCGGCGCCCCAGCGCGACTACGTGATCCAGTTCCAGGTGCCCGAGTTCACCTGCTTCTGCCCGCTCACCGGTCAGCCCGACTTCGCGCACTTCACCATCGACTGCATCGCCGACGAGCTGTGCATCGAGCTGAAAAGCCTGAAGATGTACATGTGGAGCTACCGCAATGACGGGGCATTCCACGAAAAGGTCACCAACGCCATCCTCGACGACATGGTCAAGGCCATCGAGCCTCGCTACCTGCGCATCACGGCCAAGTGGTACGTGCGTGGCGGTATTTATACCAACGTCGTCGTCGAGCACCGCAAAAAGGGCTGGAAGCCAGCTCCCAAGGTGGACCTGCCCCAGCACAACGCCGAAACCGGTCTGCTGGGCTGAGTCTCCACGGTATCCCAGACAGCCTTCGGGCTGTCTTTTTTCTGTAGTTCTTCACTGACAAGCAGGACACGCCGCCATGGACTGGGTGCTGCCCGCCGGGTTCGAGACCGCCGTGATGTTCGGCGTGCTGGCCGTGGCCTTGCTGTTCAAGCCCTGGTTGCCGCTCACGCACCGCCCCTTGCAAAGCCCTTGGCTGGGCTGCGTGGCGCTCCTGCCCTTCGTCTGGTGGACCGAGCACCTGCTGCCCAACGGGATGGCCCTGCACGTGACCGGTGCCTGCCTGTTGGTGCTGATGTTCGGCTGGCCGCTGGCCATGTGGACCTTGCTGCCCATCGCCTTGGGCGCCAGCTACATCGAGCGGCCTGCGTGGCCGGATCTCGACACCCTGGCCACCCATGTGGTGTGGATGGGGATGCTACCGGCCACCCTGGGCCTGGGCCTGGGCCTGCTGATTCGACGTTGGCTGCCGCATCACCTCTTCGTCTACATCCTGGGGCGGGGCTTCTTCACCACCGCCGTGTCGGTCACCCTCAGCGGGGCCCTGGCCCTGGCTTTCGGGCACAAGCCGGAGACCTTGCGCGCCGACGAGTGGATGCTCGCCTATTGGCTGCTCGGTTGGGGAGAAGCAGTCAGTACGGGCATGTTGACCGCCATATTTGTGGCATTTTTGCCGGAATGGCTGCTCACTTACTCTGATGGCAGGTACTTACCCGGCGCGTCAAGCGACGACAAATGATGTACCTTTCAGCACGTTGACAGGTCTCCTTTTGATGTGGCCCGTCGGAGATCACTCAGCCGCATGAAAGCCTTGAACTGGTTACACGCCCTCTCTGGCCCTCTTCTGGGACACGAGCCACGTGTGCGCCATCACACCTTGCTGACGCTGGCGCCCCTGCCGACCTACTTGACCAGCTTGGTCATGATCTGGCACCTGGTCTACCTTCATGAACTGAGCAGCACCGCTGCCTGGGGCGTGACATTCGTCAGCATCGTCACCTTTCTCGCTTTCTGGCTTCCCATCCGCACCGGCCTGACACAAGGCATGACGGACCCGGTGTTGACCTTTCCACATGCCGTGGCTTCTTTGTGTGTCTGCGTGGCGGCCTACATCCTGCTGGGCGAACACCGCGTCAACGTGCTGGTCCTGATGGCCCAGGTCATTGTGGTGGCCATGCTGCGGCTGCGCCCCAAGCAGGTGTTGGGGCTGGGCATGACGGCCACCCTGATGCTCGGCGCCGCGTTTGCCTGGGTTGACTGGCGTGACACCAGCGTGGGCATGCTCAGCAAGGGCGTCACCCACCTGCTGGTGGGTGGGGCCAGTCTGCTTCTGCTCTCCTTGGTGGGCAAGTGGGTGAGTGACATCCGCACCGAGATCAGCGAGCAGGCCAAGGAATTGCGCAAAACCGTGCTGACCGTGAGGCAGATGGCCACCCTCGACCAGTTGACCGGCCTGCTGAACCGCCGCGTCATGCTCGACACACTGGAGGCCGAGCGGCAACTCGCCGAACGCCACAGCACGCAATGGTGTGTCGCCCTGATCGACCTGGATCACTTCAAGCAGGTCAACGACCGCTACGGCCACCCCACCGGCGACGCGGTGCTCAAAGGCTTTGCCGAACTGTCCCGCAAGCACCTGCGGGCGGTGGATCGGGTTGGGCGCTGGGGGGGCGAAGAGTTTCTGGTCATGTTCCCTCAAACACGCCTGGACGAGGCCCATGCCTCGCTGGAGCGCCTGCGCAAAGCGCTGAACGCCTGGCGGCTGGCCGAACACCCCACACTGCAGATGAGTTTCTCTGCGGGGCTTGTGCAGGCCGAGCCGGATGACACGCTCGATCAATTGGTGGAGCGCGCCGACAAGACCATGTACCAGGCCAAGGCCTCTGGGCGCAATCGCTCGGTCTGGGCCCCCGTGCTGGCGCTTGGCATGTTCGGCAACAACGTGCCGCCCCCGGGCTTTCCTTCATGAGGAGCGCAGATGACTGAGTTGACCGTTGCCGAATCGGGGCCCGATCGCCTGATGGAATCACTCCAGCGCGCTGTGCTCGCGATGCTGGGCCCGGATCGGCACACGCGAGGCCACACCAGCATCATCTTGCTGTGCACCGTCATGTACGCCATCTGCTGTGCTGCGGCCGCCCATGCCGCCACGGTCGGCATGATGCTGCCCATCGGCCCCCAGCTCCTGATCGCAGTGACTTTCCCGGCTCACCTGGTTTTCTACCTGCTGGTGCGCAGCGGCGTCACCCGCCATTGGCGCGACCCCGGGCTGATGATGTTGCAGAACCTGTATGCCCAGTTGGCGATCTCCTTTGCCTACGTCACGCTCGACCCGTCCGAGCGGGGCATGGTGCTGGTGCTCATCGCCTTGGTGATCGTGTTCGGCATGTACACCCACACACCGCGCCTGTCGGTGATGAACGGTGTGCTGGCGATGGTCTTGCTGGGCGCTGCCATGGGGGTGCTCTCCAGCCTCGACCCGGCCTATTACCCGCCCCAACTGGAAATGCTGCGCTTCGGGGTGATGCTGGGCAGCCTGCCTGTGCTGATCTTCACTGCCTATCTGATTTCCAGTTGGCGCAAACGCCTGTCCACGCAGCGTCGTGAGCTACAGCAGGCCCTGGATCAGGTGCAGCAACTGGCCACCCGCGACTCCTTGACCGGGCTCTTCAACCGCCGCCACATGCAGGAGAAGATGGTCTATGCCGCACAGCGCTACCAGCGCTATGGCGAGCGCTTCACCGTGGCCTTGATCGACCTGGATCACTTCAAACGCATCAACGACGAGCACGGCCACCTGGTTGGTGATCAGGCCCTGATGGCCTTCGCATCGGCTGCCTCCATGGTGCTGCGTGACACCGATACCCTTGCGCGCTGGGGGGGCGAGGAGTTCTTGTTCCTGATGCCCAACACCAGTCCGCAAAAGGCAGCCATTGCGCTGGACCGTGTGCGCGACGCCCTGGCGAGCGTCACGGTGTCGGAGGCAGCCCCCCATCTGCGCCTGCGGTTCTCTGCCGGTTTGGCGTTGTGCCTGGGGCAGGAAGGCACCGATGCCACGCTGGAGCGGGCCGATCGGGCCCTGTACCAGGCCAAGAGCGCGGGGCGTCACCGCTCGGTGGTGGCCGCGGGGCCCGAGCAGGAGGACTGATGGGAATGTCCGTGCAGCGCCGATCTGCCGCCTGGGGCTGGGATAATGCCTGCCCATGAATCCCCTGCTGACCAAACTCCAGCCCTATCCCTTCGAGCGCCTGCGTCGCCTGACCGCAGGCGTGACGCCGAACGCAGCGTATCGCCCCATCAGTCTGGGCATTGGGGAGCCCAAGCACGCCACCCCTGCATTCATCAAAGAGGCGCTGGTCGCCGGCCTGGAAGGCCTGGCCAGCTACCCCGCCACCGCCGGTGAGCCCGCCCTGCGCGCCGCCTGCGCCGACTGGATGCAGCGCCGCTATGCCCTGCAGATCGACCCGGCCACGCAACTCCTGCCCGTCAACGGCTCGCGCGAAGCCCTGTTTGCCTTGGCGCAAACCGTGATCGACCCCACACAGCACGGTGAAGCCGGTGGCCCGGCGGTGGTCAGCCCCAATCCTTTCTATCAGATCTACGAAGGCGCCGCCCTGCTGGCTGGCGCCCGCATCGTGTTCGCCAACTCCGACCCCGCCCGTAACTTTGCGGCCGACTGGTCGAGCATCTCGGAAGAGACCTGGGCCACCACACAGTTGTTGTTCGTGTGCTCACCCGGCAACCCCACCGGTGCCGTGATGCCGCTCGATGAATGGGAGCGCCTGTTCGCCCTGAGCGACCGCTACGGCTTCGTGATCGCCTCCGACGAGTGCTATTCAGAGATCTACTTCCGCGAAGGCGCTGACGCCGCGCCGCTGGGTGGCCTGCAAGCCGCCGCCAAGCTGGGTCGCCGCGACTTCAAGAATCTGATCATGCTCACCAGCCTGTCCAAGCGCTCCAATGTGCCGGGCCTGCGCTCGGGCTTTGTGGCCGGTGACGCCGCTCTCATCACGTCTTTCCTGCTCTACCGCACTTACCACGGCAGCGCCATGGGCCCCGCCGTGCAGCGCGCCAGCATCGCGGCCTGGAACGACGAAGCCCACGTCATCGAAAACCGCGCGTTGTACCGCCAAAAGTTCGAGCGCGTCACCCCCATCCTGGCCTCGGTCATGAACGTGGCCTTGCCCGACGCGGGCTTCTACCTCTGGGCCGAAGTACCCCGCCATGTGTGTGGCGGCAGCGATGAAGCCTTCACCAGCGAGTTGCTGGCTCAATACAATGTGGCCGTTCTGCCCGGCAGCTACCTGGCCCGTGAGGCCAACGGCACCAACCCGGGCGCCGGCCGTGTCCGCATGGCGCTGGTGGCCGGTGTCGACGAATGTGTCGAAGCCGCCGAGCGCATCCAGGCCTTCATCCAATCCCAATCTGTCTGATTTCCTGAAAGATCCACATGTCTCAAGCTCTGCAAACCGTCATCGACAACGCCTGGGAACAGCGCACCTCCCTGTCCGCTGCCGCCGCCCCGGCCGAAGTGCGTGACGCCGTCAACCACATCATCGACCAACTCGACAGTGGCAAGCTGCGCGTGGCCGAGAAGCTCAACGGCCAGTGGGAAACCCACCAGTGGATCAAGAAGGCCGTGCTGCTGAGCTTCCGCCTGAACGACAACGTGCCCATGGGCCAAGGCGACCTGCAGTTCTACGACAAGGTGCCCACCAAGTACACCGGCTGGAGCGCCGAGCAACTGGCCGCCTCCGGCGTGCGCGTGGTGCCGCCCGCCGTGGCACGCCGTGGCAGCTTCCAGGCCAAGAACGTGATCCTGATGCCGTCCTACGTCAACATCGGCGCCTACGTCGATGAAGGCGCCATGGTCGACACCTGGGCCACCGTCGGCTCCTGCGCCCAGATCGGCAAGAACGTCCACCTGTCCGGCGGCGTCGGCATCGGCGGCGTGCTCGAGCCCCTGCAGGCCAACCCCACCATCATCGAAGACAACTGCTTCATCGGCGCCCGCTCCGAAGTCGTCGAAGGCGTGATCGTCGAAGAGAACTCGGTGATTTCCATGGGCGTGTACATCGGTCAGTCCACCAAGATCTATGACCGCGCCACCGGCGAAGTCAGCTACGGTCGCATTCCCGCGGGTTCCGTGGTCGTGTCTGGCAACCTGCCCTCGGCCGACGGCAAGTACTCGCTGTACTGCGCGGTCATCGTCAAGCGTGTCGACGCCCAGACCCGCTCCAAGACCAGCATCAACGACTTGCTGCGCGGCGCCTGATCAGCGTGGCATCCTGTCTGTCCATTGACAACCCATCACGGGAGAGCATTTGATGAGCGGTGGCAATCTTGAAAAGATCCTGCGCCTGATGACCGAGAAAAAGGCATCGGACGTCTTTCTGTCTGCCAAGACACCCATCCTCATCAAGATCAATGGACAGATCTTGCAGCTCACCGATCAGATCCTGACGCCGTCTCAACCGCGTCAGCTGCTGTCTGAGCTGATCACGCCCCAGCAGCTCGAAGAGCTGGACGAAACCGGCGAGCTCAACCTGGGGATCACGATCCCTAACGTGGGCATCTACCGTTTGAGCGCTTTCAAGCAGCGTGGCTCCGTGGCGGCCGTGTTCCGCTACATCCCCAGCGACATTCCGGCGCTGGAGTCGCTCAACGTGCCCATGTCGCTGTCCGACCTGGTGCTCGAAAAGCGCGGGCTGATCATGGTGGTGGGCGCCACCGGCGCGGGTAAGAGCACGACCTTGGCGTCGATGCTCGAGTACCGCAACCAGCGCATGACGGGCCACATCCTCACCATTGAAGACCCGCTGGAATTCCTGTTCTCGAACAAGAAGTCCGTGGTGAACCAGCGCGAGGTGGGGCGCGACACCCAGTCCTTGCAGATTGGCCTGAAGAACGCCCTGCGTCAGGCACCTGACTGCATCCTGATCGGGGAAATCCGCGACCGTGAAACCATGACGGCCGCGCTCTCGTATGCCCTGTCGGGTCACTTGGTGCTGTCCACCCTTCACGCCAACAACAGCTATCACGCCCTGGGGCGGATCCTGTCCTTCTACACGCCCGAAGCCCGCCCGGCCCTGTTGAGCGACCTGGCCTCCGGCCTAAAAGCCATCGTGTCTCAGCGTCTGCTGCAGAACACCTCGGGTGGGCGCGTGCCCGCCGTCGAGGTGCTGCTCAATACCCAGCTGGTGTCCGAGATGATCACCCGCGGTGACTTCAACGAGGTCAAGGAAGCCCTGCAGAAGTCCATGTCGCAAGGCTCGCAAACCTTCGAGCAGGATATTGCCCGCCTCATCCGCGAAGGCCTGGTCAGCCGCGAAGAAGGCCTGCGTTACGCCGACTCGCCGACCGACCTGATGTGGCGTCTGCAAAACGACACAACCATCCCGACCCGGCAGGCGGCCAAGCCCGAAGAGAGCGACGACGGCCCCACCTTCACTGAAATCACCCTGGATGTGCACCCGGAAGAAGAAGTCCGGGCGCCCTTCCCTGCCTCCCGCTGAGATCCTGACATGACCGCCACCGTGCGCCTCGCCGAGGCGCTGATCGCCCGTCCCTCCGTGACCCCCGTTGACGAGGGTTGCCAGGCCTTGATGGCCGAGCGCCTGCTGGCCATCGGTTTTGAATGCCAGACGCTGGTCTTTGGCCCGGCCGATGCCCCTGTCACCAACCTGTGGGCCATCAAGCGCGGCCAGGGCCATGGCAGCGGTGCGCCCACCCTGGTGTTCGCCGGCCACACCGATGTCGTGCCCACCGGCCCGCTCGACCAATGGTCCAGCCCACCCTTTGTGCCCAGCTACCGCGACGGCTGCCTCTATGGCCGTGGCGCCGCCGACATGAAAACCTCGCTGGCGGCCATGGTGGTTGCCAGCGAAGAGTTCGTGGCTCAGCACCCTGATCACGCCGGCAGCATCGCCTTCCTGATCACCAGCGACGAGGAAGGGCCGTCCGTTGACGGCACGGTCAAGGTCTGCGAATGGCTCACCGCGCAAGGTGAGCGCCTGGACGCCTGCATCGTCGGCGAGCCCACCTCGGTCAAGCGGGTGGGCGACATGATCAAGAACGGCCGCCGTGGCTCGCTTTCGGGCAAGTTGCGCGTGCAGGGCATCCAGGGCCACATCGCCTACCCGCACCTGGCCCGCAACCCCATCCACCAGGCCGCACCGGCCCTGGCCGAGCTCGCCGCCATCGTCTGGGACCAGGGCAACGACCATTTCCCGCCCACCAGCTGGCAGATGTCCAACATCCACGCGGGCACCGGCGCGAACAACGTCATCCCCGGCGAGCTGGTCATCGACTTCAATTTCCGCTTCTCCACCGAGTCGACCCCGGAAGGCCTGCAAGCACGCCTGGAAGACGTGCTGCGCCAGCACGGCCTGACCTTCCACATCGACTGGACGCTGGGTGGACGCCCCTTCCTGACCCGTCGCGGCCCCCTGGTCGACGCCATGGCCGCCGCCATTCAGGACGTCACCGGTCTGGAGACCGAGCTGTCCACCACCGGCGGCACCTCCGATGGCCGTTTCATCGCCCAGATCTGCCCGCAGGTGGTCGAGTTCGGGCCGGTCAACGCCAGCATCCACAAGATCGACGAACACGTCGCCGTGGCCGACATTGAACCGTTGAAGAACATCTACCGGCAGACGCTGGAAAGACTGCTGACGTGACCGTCATTGAACTGATTGAACAAGCGGCCGCCCGGCTCACCGCAGCCCAGGTCGGCTTTGGGCACGGCACCACCAACGCCTTCGATGAAGCCGCTTGGCTGGTGCTGTGGCGCCTGGGGCATCCGCTGGACGTGCTGGACGATGTGGCAGGCACGGCGGTCAGCGACGAACAGCAGAGCCAGGTTCAGGCCCTGATCGACCAGCGCATCCAGACCCGCAACCCGGCCGCCTACCTGACACATCAGGCCTGGCTGCAGGGCGTGCCCTTCTATGTGGACGAACGGGTCATTGTGCCCCGCTCTTTCATCGCCGAGGTGCTCGCCGATGGCAGCATCGATGCCTGGCTGAGTGAGCAGACCCGGCGCGTGCTCGACCTGTGTACCGGCAACGGCAGCCTGGCCGTTCTGGCCGCCATGGCCTACCCCGAAGTCACCGTCGATGGCGCCGACATCAGCGAGGACGCCCTCGCCGTGGCCCGCATCAATGTGGACCAGCACGGGCTGGCTGACCGCATCACCTTGCTCCATAGTGACGGCCTGCAGTCCGTGCAAGGGCCTTACGACCTGATCCTGTGTAACCCGCCTTATGTCAATGCACAGTCCATGAAGGCCCTGCCCGCCGAGTACCTGGCCGAGCCTGAACTGGCCCTGGCCTCGGGCGAAGACGGCATGGATTTCACCCGCGCCCTGTTCGCCAGTCTGCGCGCCGACCCCGACCGCTACATGACGCCCGATGCGGTGCTCGTGCTGGAAATCGGCAATGAGCGACCGAACTTCGAACGCGCTTTCCCTGATCTGGCCGTGACCTGGCTGGACACCACCTCTGGCGCCGATCAGCTCCTGCTGATCACCCGTGACGCCCTGCTGCTTGATTCCGAATCGGCCTGACCCATGATTGTTCTGAAAAACGTCTCCCTGTTGCGAGGCGTCAAGCCTGTTCTGGACAAAGCCAGTGCCACGATCCACCCCGGCGAAAAAGTCGGCCTGATTGGGCGCAATGGCGCCGGCAAATCGTCCCTCTTCTCCTTGCTTGCCGGGCGCCTGCCCGCCGATGGTGGCGACGTCGAGATCCCGCCCAGCTGGCTGCAGCCCGGCGGCATGGCCGAAGTCGCGCAGAACATGCCCGAGACAGACGACCCGGCCACCGAGTTCGTGCTGCAGGGCGATGGCCGCCTGATGAAGGCGCGCCAGGACCTGATCGACGCCGAAGCCGCTGACGACGGCAACGCCATGGCCGAGGCCCACATGGCACTCGCCGAAGCCGGCCACTTTGACGCCCCGGCACGCGCACAAGCGCTGCTGCTGGGCCTGGGCTTCAAGCTGGAGCAAACGCAAGCCCCCGTCAACAGCTTTTCAGGCGGCTGGCGCATGCGCCTGCAACTGGCGCGCGCCCTGATGTGCCCCGCCAAGCTGCTGCTGCTGGACGAGCCCACCAACCACTTGGACCTCGACGCCCTGGTCTGGCTCGAAGCCTGGCTGCAGCGCTATGAAGGCACCTTGCTGATCATCAGCCACGACCGCGAGTTCCTGGACGCGATCACCAAGGTCACCCTGCACCTCGAAGACGCCAAGCTCACCCGCTACACCGGTGGCTACACCGCCTTCGAGTCCATGCGCGCCGAGCGCATGAGCCAGCAGCAGGCCGCGTTCAGCAAACAGCAAGACAAGATCGCGCACCTGTCCAAGTTCATTGCCCGCTTCAAGGCCCAGGCCAGCAAGGCCAAGCAGGCGCAAAGTCGGGTCAAGGCGCTCGAGCGCATGGAAAAACTGGCACCGGTCCTCACGGCCAGCGACTTCCAGTTCACCTTCCCCGAGCCAGCCAGCCTGCCCAACCCCATGCTCGCGATCAAGGACTTGGCCTGTGGCTACTACCTTGAAGACGGCTCGACCCTGACGATCGTCTCCGACATCAACCGCTCGGTCCTGCCGGGCCAGCGCATCGGCATCCTGGGCGCCAACGGGCAGGGCAAGTCCACGGTGGTGAAGACGCTGGCGCACATGAACCGTGCCGTCAGCGGCGAAATCACCGAAGGCAAGGGCCTGAGCATTGGCTACTTCGCTCAGCAGGAGCTGGACGTGCTGCGCCCTGACGAAGGCCCCATGCAGCACATGATCCGATTGGCGCGCGAGGTCGGCCCACAAGGGCGCGAGCAAGAACTGCGCGACTTTCTCGGCCGCTTCCAGTTCACCGGCGACATGGTCAACCAGCCGATCGGGCAGTTCAGCGGCGGCGAAAAAGCCCGTCTGGTGCTGGCCTTGGTGGTGTGGCAGCGCCCTAACCTGCTGCTGCTCGACGAACCTACCAACCACTTGGATCTGACCACCCGCGAAGCCCTGTCCATGGCGCTCAACGAGTTCGAAGGCTCCGTGATGCTGGTCAGCCACGACCGTGCTCTGTTGCGAGAGGTGTGTGACGAGTTCTGGCTGGTGGCCCACGGCGAGGTCACCACCTTTGACGGCGACCTGGACGACTATCAACGCTGGCTCCAGGCACAGGCCCGCGAAGTGGCGGCCGCAGCCAAAGCCGCCCGTGACGCCGATCGTGCCATGCCGGCCCGCAGTGCCCCCGTCCAGATTGCCGCAGAGGCCGCACCCATTCCCAGCCGCGACGACCGCAAAGCCCAATCGCAGGCGCGTCAGAAACTGGCCGAGCAAGCCAAACCGCTCAAGGCCGAGCTCAAGAAGCTCGATGAGCGCCTGGCCAAGGCCCATGCCGAGCAAGCCAGCTTGACCGAGTCTCTGGCCAACCCTGGCTTGTCCGCCTCGGACCGCGCTGAGCAAGGCAAGCGGCTGAAGTCCCTGGCCGACGAGGTCGAGGCGCTGGAATCACGCTGGCTCGAACTCACCGACGAGATCGAACAACTGACAGCATGAGCGCCTGAGGCTTGAGCCTCAGTGCACCCGCGCCACTCACAAACTCAGTGACCCCGGTGGCGCTCAGCCGCCTCCTGGCAGTCGATGCAGTGGCTCGCCTCGGGCACGATCTCCAATCGGGGCTGTCCGATGGGCGCCCCGCATTCGGTGCACAAGCCGTAGTCGCCTGTGGCGATCCGGTCCAGCGCCGCCTGAATGGCGTCCATTTCCTGCCGCTCGTGCCGAATCTGCGTGATCACCTCCAGGTTGGCCTCGACGCTCAAAGCACCCTCGGCCCCATCGACCACGGCGTGCTCGGTGGCGACCTCGTCGCTGGCGAGCTGGTGCCGCAACGCCTGATCCTCACTCGACAAGCTCTTGAGCGCTGCCTGCAGACGGGCTTGAAAGCCACGCACCAGCGCCTCATTGAGACCCGAGTCCGGGGCAACCGTCAGTGTGTTTTCGCTCGAAGATCCTGACATGTGTGTCTCCTTGTGATGTGGGCAATCGCGCCTCTCGCTTCAGCATAAGCCAAAGCCACCGCTTTCAAAATTGCGGCACATCAAGCCTGGTAATTTGTGTCAACACGTTTCAGTGCGCTCCACATCGTGCAACATGCCTTGCGTTGTGGACAAGTTCACGCGCCAGTCATGTCATACACTGAAAATCACAGGTTTATCCTTACTTCATCGACTTGACGCATCCGTCAACCCGCTTTACATTCGTCCCCATGTTTTATTCAGACCGCCTCCCTGGTCGCCTCCAATGCAGTTGAGCGCTCAAGCTTGCCGGAACCACGTCACTGCCGCTATGGGCACCGTGCGCACCCTGCTGGCCATTGGCGCCCTGAGCGTAGGCCTGTGCATGCCCGCTCATGCGCAGAACGTGGCCAGCCCAGTTGCCGCCACTTCCGCCGAGTCAGATGACCCGGTGAGCCGCTTCCTGACCGAGAAAGGCCTGATGCCCTCGACCAAACCGGTGGTCGAAATGGCGCAGCAGGTGCGTTCGAAGGCGTCGGACATGGCTTCCGGCTTGGTGATGTCCGCCATGAACTTCCTGGGGGTGCCATACAAGTTGGGTGGCACCAGCCGAGAAACCGGCTTCGACTGCAGCGGGTTCACCCGCCACGTGTTTGAAAACAGCGTGGGTCTTGTCTTGCCACGCCGCTCTGCCGAGCAAGCCAACTCGCCGGACCTCGTTCCGGTCCAGCAAAGCGAGTTGAAGCCCGGTGACTTGGTGTTCTTCAACACCTTGCGCCGCACCTTCTCGCACGTGGGCATCTACATCGGTGACAACAAGTTCATCCATTCGCCACGCACAGGCTCCTCGGTCCGTGTTGAAGACATGCGCGTGGGCTACTGGCAGCAGCGTTTCGACGGCGCTCGTCGTGCCCCCGCCATCACCGCCGGACAGGTACAGGCTGTCACGGGCGAGCGCTGACACCCACTCACGCGGGCTCCGCGGGTGAGCGCCCCATGACGGTCTCCTCTGGGCAACAGGTCACCGGCTGCCTGCTCGCCGGAGGCGAAGGTCGTCGCATGGGGGGACGTGACAAGGGACTGGTGCCCTATCAAGGGCGTCCTCTGGCTGCTTGGGTACTGGATCGTCTGGTCGCACAAACGGCCACCCAGTTCGCCATTGCCAACCGCAACCTGCCCGACTATGCGCGCTTGCTGCAGCAGGCCCAAGCCACCACGACTGAGGGCGTGCCGGTGGTCTTGCCCGACGCGCCAGACTTGCCCCTTGCCAGTGGGCCATTGGCCGGCATCATCACCGCGCTGAGGCACACCCCCACGCCGTGGCTCATGGTGACCCCCTGCGACACCCCCCGCCTCCCCCCCGACCTCGTGACCCGTCTGCTGGCGGAAGGCGTGCGCTGTGGCGCAGACGCCGTCGTACCTGCCACGGTCAGCACGGAAGGCGAGCAGCGTCTCCACTGGGTCTGCGTGCTGTTGCGCAAGGGTGTTTCTGCGAAGCTCGAAGGCTTGTTTGCGCAAGATGAACGTAAACTGAGGGTTTGTATCCAGGCGCTGAACTGGACGAGCGTATCCTTCGCGGATGCGACTGGATTTGACAACATCAATAGCCTGGAGACACTGAATGGTCGAGACTGACTCATCCGTGCGCATTGCACGGATCGCGGCGGCAGACTTGAGTGCCTACAAAAACCTGCGCGACGAAGCACTGCGCCTCTACCCGGACGCGTTTGATGCTGACCTGGACAGCGAGCGAGCGCGCCCTCCGGAGAGCTATCTGGGGCGTCTGGGTCTGGGCGAAACTCTCGGCGGCAGCTTCCTCATTGGCGCCTGGGTGGGTTCTGAACTGGTCGGTATGATCGGGCTGGAGCGTCAGGCTCAGCAAAAACTGCGTCACAGCGCCGAGCTCAACAGCATGATGGTTCATCCCCGGCACACCGGGAAAGGCATCGGCATTCGCCTGGTCGAGGCGGCCATTGCCCAGGCCCGCCAAGCCATCGGGCTTGAGCAGATCGTCCTGAGGGTGTCCGCATCCAGCGAGTCGGCCATCCGTCTGTACGAGCGCGCCGGATTTCAGGGCTGTGGCGTGGTGCCGCACGCGATCAAGGTCGTGGACGGTCCCGGTCAGGTGCGTTACTTCGACAAGCTGACCATGGTCCTCATCCTCTGAGGGCCAGCTCAGCCTGCGGCCCACTCAGCGGGCTTCAGCGGCCCCACGGTTGGCCAGGCCATCGGCCCGCTCGTTGCCCGGGTCACCGGCGTGGCCACGCACCCAGCGCCAGTCCACATCGTGCTGGGCGGCCATGGCCTCCAGCGTACGCCACAGATCGTCGTTCTTGACGGGCTTGTTGTCGGCAGTCTTCCAGCCTCGCCGCTTCCATCCCCCAATCCACTCTGTGATGCCCTTGCGCACGTACTCGCTGTCGGTGTAGATCACCACCTTGCAGCGACGCTTGAGCACCTTCAGCGCCTCGATCACCGCGGTCAACTCCATGCGGTTGTTCGTGGTCAGGGCTTCGCCGCCCCACATTTCGCGCTCGTGAGGGCCGCTGACCATCCACACACCCCACCCGCCCCGGCCGGGGTTGCCTTTGCACGCACCGTCGGTGTACATCACCACGGTTGGCATTGCCGAATCACTCATCCATTCACATCCTGTTGAACGTGGCTGTCACGTTGGTGACGTTGTGCCACAACCGCCGGGGCCGCTGCAGCAGCGCCCCGGGCCTTTTTGAGCTTGCCCACCAGGCGCATCCCGCGCGCCCGTTTCACCGCCACCACGAAGTAGACCGCACCCAGCACCGGCCACCAGCGGTCGCCGGCGTGTTCCATCCAGCGCAAGCGCTCCCAGGTGCGGGCGTGGTGGGTCATCGGACGGTAGCATCCGAAGCCGCCGGCCTCCACCTCCAGGCCGAGCAGGCGTAACCAGTCACGCAGCCGCCAGTAGGCGATGAACTCGCCTTGTGGCAAGACCAGCGCTGAGTCAATTCCCCACAGCCCCAGCCGCTGTGACACGCCCCACAGACTGGCAGGATTGAACCCGGCAATGAGCACCCGTCCCTCCGGCACCAGCACGCGTTCCACCTCGCGCAAGGTGGCGTGCGGGTCACGCGCCATCTCCAGTGCATGGGGCAGCACCACCAGGTCCAGGCTGTTGCTGGCCACTGGCAGCGCCTCGAACTCACAGCGCAAGCCCAGTGGCGCGCCGTGCATCAACCCTTCCGGTAGCACCAAGGGTTCGTGGATCAAGGGTGCACGGTCTGCGGGCGGCTGCCACGCGGCGTACCGGCTGTCGAGCGCCAGCCATTTGTGCGGCATGCGGTTGCAGCGAAGGCCGTCCAGTTCTGGCAGGCCCAACTGCAGGGCGTGGAAGCCAAACATGTCGGCCACCAAGCGATCCATTTGCGCTTGTTCCCAGTCAAGTAAAGCCTGGCCGGACGGCAAGGCCAGCCAGGGATGCAACTCTATAATGGGACTGACTTTGCTCATGAATCTACTCGCCCTACCCGCCTTCGCTGACAACTACATCTGGATGATCCACAACGGCGCCGAAGCCCTGGTGGTCGATCCGGGGGATGCTGCGCCGGTGAACGACGCACTCAAGCGAAACGGGCTCAAGCTGACCGCCATTCTAGTGACCCATCACCATGGCGATCACGTTGGGGGCCTTCCGGCGCTACAAAGAAGTGACCTGCCGGTCTATGGCCCCCGAGACGAATCCATTGCGGGCGTGACCCATGCCGTGGCGGACGGAGATGTGGTGGTCTGGCAGGGGCTGCATTTCAGCGTCCACGATGTGTCAGGCCACACCCGCGGGCACATCGCGTATTTCGCGCCTGATGGATTGGGCAACAGCGACCCCACTCCGCTGGCGTTCGTCGGCGACACCCTGTTCAGTGGCGGATGCGGGCGCGTGTTCGAGGGCACGATGGCCCAGATGCACCACAGCCTCAATCGGATCGCCCAATGGCCTGCCAGCACCCGCCTGTGCCCGGCCCATGAGTACACCTTGAGCAACCTGCGTTTTGCGCAGGCGGTCGAACCTGCCAATGCCGCGCTGGCACAGCATGTGGCGCACTGTGAATCCCTGCGTGCGGCCGGTTTGCCGACCCTGCCCACCACGTTGGCCACCGAGTTGGCCATCAACCCTTTCTTGCGCTGTACCGAAGCCGCTGTGCAGTCTGCAGCCCTGGTGCACGAGGCCCAAGACACCACCCCTGCGGCGGTGTTTGCGGCACTTCGCCTTTGGAAGAACACCTTTTGAACACCATCAACCGCCCCAGTCTGCCCCGCCCCCTGCTCCTCGGTGCAGCGGCACTGTTCACCCTCCTGCTGTCGGCTTGCGGCACCGTATCGCCACCCCAGGCCCAAGCGGGCACCGACATGGACACGTTGCTCAGAAGCCAGAGCGGGCGTCCCTCGGCGGTGACCAAATCCATCGCCCGCCGCACCACTCGCGAAGACCCTAACTCCGGTCTGCGCGTCGACCTGGGGCCTGCGGCCATTCTGGCGGCCGACGACGAAGCGCAGGCTGCCGCCAACAACCGTGAAGCCAAGTTGGCCGCCGGCACCCCGACCGACCCCTTGCGGCCGGATGCCACCCTGAACCTCGACGACAGCGACGCCACTCAAGACCTCTGGGCACGTGTGCGACATGGTTTTCAGTTGCCGCCGCTGGAGCACGAACTGGTCGGTCAGCATGAGCGTTACTACGCCAGCCGCCCGGAGTACGTCCAGCGCATGACAGCACGGGCCAACCGCTATCTTTTCCACGTGGTTGAAGAGATTGAGCGCCGAAACATGCCAACCGAGTTGGCGCTGCTGCCGTTCATCGAGAGCGCGTTCAATCCACAGGCCACCTCCTCGGCCCGCGCCTCCGGCATCTGGCAGTTCATGCCGGCCACAGGCAAGGACTTTGACCTCACGCAGAACATCTTCCGGGACGAGCGTCGTGATGTGCTGGCCTCGACCCGGGCGGCGCTCGACTATCTGCAGCGTCTGCACCGCATGTTTGGTGACTGGCACCTGGCCCTGGCAGCCTACAACTGGGGTGAAGGCAATGTGCAGCGCGCGATCAAGCGCAACCAGAGCCAGGGGCTGCCGACCGATTACCTCAGCATCAGCATGCCTGCGGAGACGCGCAACTATGTGCCCAAGTTGCAGGCGGTTCGCAACATCGTCGCCCAGCCCGAGGCTCACAACCTCACGCTCACGCCCATTGAGAATCACCCTTACTTTGTGAGCGTGCCCATCCAGCGCGACATGGATGTGGCCTTGGCGGCCCGCTTGGCCGCCCTGCCGGTGGACGAGTTCAAGGCGCTGAACCCATCCCAGAACAAGCCCGTGATTCTGGCGGCCGGGACGCCTCAGTTGTTACTGCCCTACGACAATGCCCACCTGTTCGTGCGCAACCTGAGCAAGCACAAGGGCGCGCTGGCCACCTGGACGGCCTGGCTGGTGCCCAAGACCATGCGGCCGGCCGATGTGGCCAAGCAGTTGGGCATGCCGGAGGCCACACTGCGCGAGGTGAACCGCATTCCCCCCAAGATGCTGGTGAAGGCCGGTTCGACCCTGCTGGTGCATCGCTCCGAACAGCGTGAGCGCGATGTGTCGGTCGCCTTGGCCGACAACGCCATGATGGCCTTGGCCCCCGATGTGCCGCCACTGCGCCGCATGACGCTGAAGGCGGGCAAGCGCGACACCGTGCGCACGGTGGCTCAGCGCTATGGGCTGAGCGTGGCCCAGGTAGCGTCGTGGAACAAGGTGGGCGCATCGGCCCGCTTCAAGCGTGGCGAGCAGATCGTGGTTTACGTGCCCAACCAGGGCAAGGCACAGGCTTCACGCACACTGGCTTCTGCCAAGAAGGGGCGCGTGACGCGCGAGGCCAAAGTGGACGACAAGGTCAAGGCCCGCAAGGGCAAAACCGTGGTCGCTGCGACCAAGGGTAGCGCGAAGTCTCGCGCTGGGGCGTCGGGCCGCAATGCCCGGGTCCGCGTGGCCAGCGCCCGCTGACGCTGCCCAGCGGGCCGGAGCCGGTACTGGGGCTGAGCCTTTGCTCAGCCCGCCACTCAGCCTGCCAGCGACATGATGTAAATACACACGGCCAAGCCGGCCATCCAGATCAGGCTGCGCAGTGCGGCCTTGTCCATCAGGTAGCTTGCGATATAGGCTAGGCGGATGCCGATGAAGGCCAGTGCCCACTGGTCGATCACAGCCTGATTGGCTTGCGCCTGCTGGGCCATCAGCACCGCCGCGATGAACAGCGGCAGCGCCTCGAAGCCATTGGCCTGGGCCGCGTTGGCCCGCTGTTGCCAGCCTGTCAGGCTGGCTTCCCATTGACGCGGGTTGTGGTTGTCATAGCCGCCTTTGCGGGGCGATTTCATGCCCGCGCTGGCCTTGGCGGCACCCACAGTGACCACCGGCAGCAGGCAGGCTGCCAACACACACCAATTCGCAATGCTCATGCTTGTCTCCGTGGCCTGAGTCGGCCTGTCTTTGTTTGAAAAACGTTCAGCGTCGGTCCATGAAGGCATGGGCAATGGTGCCCAGATCGACGTATTCGAGTTCGCTTCCCACAGGCACACCGCGCGCCAGGCGCGTGACCTTCAATCCTCGGGCCTTGAGTTGCTCGGCCAGCACATGGGCCGTGGCCTCGCCCTCGGCATTGAAGTTGGTGGCCAGGATCACCTCGCGCACCTGTCCATCGGTGGCGCGCTCGATCAGGGCTGAGAGCCCGATATCGCGTGCACCCAGGCCATCGAGCGGACTCAGACGGCCCAGCAGCACAAAGTACTGTCCCTTGTAGCTGCCCGTGCGCTCTAGCGCTGCCTGGTCGGCCGGCGTCTCGACCACGCACAGCAGGTGCGGGTCACGGGTGGTGTCCAGGCAGACGTCACACACCTCGGCGCGGCTGAAGGTGTGACAACGCTGGCAGTGACCGATCTCGGACACGGCCGCATCCAGCGCCCGCGCCAGCTTCACGGCACCGGGGCGGTCGTGCTGCAGCAAATGGAAAGCCATACGCTGGGCCGATTTCTGACCGACACCGGGCAGGCAGCGCAGCGCGTCGATCAGCGCGTCGAGTGCGGGGTCCGCCATGACGCGCTGCCGATCAGAAGGGGAACTTCATGCCAGGAGGCATGGGCATGCCAGCCGTCAGCTTGCCCATCTTTTCGGCGCTGGTGGCTTCGGCACGGCGCACGGCATCGTTGAATGCGGCGGCCACGAGGTCTTCCAGCATGTCCTTGTCATCGGCCAGCAGGCTGGGGTCGATGGTCACACGCTTGACGTCGTTCTTGCAGGTCATGACAACCTTTACCAGGCCGGCGCCCGATTGGCCTTCCACCTCGACATTGGCCAGTTCGTCCTGGGCCTTCTTGAGGTTGTCCTGCATTTGCTGGGCTTGTTTCATCAAGCCTGCGAGTTGTCCTTTGAGCATGGCTCATCCTTTCTTGTGCAAAGCGTGATTGTGACCGGATCAGGCACCGGTCTCATCCGCCAGGGGGTGAATGGAGCCCGGCACCAGTCGGGCGCCGGGGTACTGTTTCATGAGTTGCTGGACCAGAGGGTCGTCACTGATCAGCTGTTCCGCCCGCTGTTGCCGCAGTTCGCGGGCCACCTGATCACGCTGGGCAGGGGTGTTGAAGGCCACACCGCGCTCCAATTCCAGCTGGGCCTCTTGTCCGAGCAGCTCGGACAGGGCCTGGGCCAGACGGTCGCGCAGGTTGTCGCTGCGCAGGCTTTCGCGTTCGACGCGCAGGCGCCACAGGCTGTGCGTGCTGCCAGCTTCGTGGGCGATGCACTGCGCCTGGATGGCGAGCTCGCGCACCAGGGCGGCGATCAAGCCACGGGCTTGCAGCTGCCCGACGAGCTCGGCCCAACGGTCCGACAGCGGATCGCTGCCCGGAGGCGGCAGGTCCAGAGACGGCACCGTGCTGGCCGTAGGTCGCGACGGCGCGGCAGGGCGAGATGGCGCGTCAAAGGCGTCGGGCGGCTCCGGTCGATCGAACTCGGAGGGCGGCGCGAAATCATCTTCACGCTCGGCCAGGGACGGCTCTTGCGCGTCGGCCAGCGATGGGTCGGCCTCCGGGGGGAGCTCATCCCACGGCGCGACGCCTTGGCTGGAGCGGGCGGGTTCGGCTGTTCTTTGACCGGATGCAGCCGCGGCAGGCGCTGGGTACGCCGGTGGTTGCGGCGTGAGCGCAAGTCGTGGCATGGCACCGGTTGCCGGGCGTTCGGCGGGCACCGTTGAAGGCGATGCCTGCTCGCGCGGAGCAGGCTGTTGCGGAGCCGCAGGCGCCGTCACAAGCTGAGGCACTGGCGCCGCCGTTGAGGGCGAATCAGCAACCGTACTTGCCGACGAAGCTGGAGGCGCCGATACAGAAGCCGTCGCCTCAACAGAGGCAGCCCGCCACACGGGCTGCGAGGTCGGCTGAGAAGCGGGCTGCGCGATGGACGGTGTGGCTGGCTCGGTCTGCGCCGTGCGCGCAACCGAGCCGTCAGCTTTTGGGGGCTGTGGGCTCCCTGCAGCACCGTAGCTGTGTCCGGGCTTGAACGCCAGCAAACGCAGCAGCAGCATCAACAAGCCGTTGTACTCGTCAGGCGCCAGAGCCAGCTCGGCACGGCCTTGCAGACACAGGCTGTAGAACAGTTGGGTTTCGTCCGGGGCGAGCAACGGCGCCAGGCGATGCCAGGTGGCTTCGTCCGGGCCCTCAGAGGCCACGGCTTGCGGCACCGCCTGGCAAACCGCCATGCGTTGCAAGGCGGTCGCCAACTCTTCCAGAGTGCCGGCGGCCGACAGGCCCAGCTCACGCAAGGTGTCCACGGCGGCCACCAGCGCGGCGCCATCTCCGGCGGCCACAGCTTCGATGATGCGCTGCACGTGCTGGCGATCGACCGCACCCAGCATCTGGCGCACGGCGCCCTCTTCCAGTTTGCCGCTGCCAAAGGCAATGGCCTGATCGGTCAGCGACATCGCATCGCGCATGGAGCCACGTGCGGCGCGCGCCAGCAGGCGCAAGGAACCCGCATCAAAGCCGATCTGCTCGATCTCGAGCACATGGGCCAGGTGCTCCTGCATGGTCTGCACGGCCATCGGGCGCAGATTGAACTGCAGACAGCGCGACAGCACCGTGACGGGCACCTTCTGCGGGTCGGTGGTCGCCAGCACGAACTTCAGGTAGTCGGGCGGCTCCTCCAGCGTCTTGAGCATGGCGTTGAAGGCCGTGGTCGAGAGCATGTGCACTTCGTCGATCATGTAGACCTTGAAGCGCCCCAGCACCGGCTTGTAGACAGCCTGCTCCAGCAACTGCGAGATCTCGTCTACGCCCCGGTTGGAAGCAGCATCCAGCTCGACGTAATCGACAAAGCGGCCCGCGTCGATGTCGCGGCATGGCTGGCACTGCCCACAAGGCGAGGCCGTGATGGTGCCCTGCCCGTCCGGCCCGACGCAGTTGAGCGATTTGGCCAGAATGCGCGACACCGTGGTCTTGCCCACGCCCCGGGTCCCGGTGAACAGATAGGCGTGGTGCAGACGCTGCTGGGTGAGCGCGTTGCCCAGGGCCTGGACCACGTGCCCCTGGCCAACCATGCTGTCAAAGCCTCTGGGACGGTATTTGCGGGCGAGAACCATTGAATTCATGCGGAGATTCTAGGTGCTCCCGGCCCCAAAGTTCGGCCCCACGGGGTATCATGAACGCCAGGTCTGGAAACGACGGACAACAGGGCCACTCCCTCCACCCGTTCCGCTCGTGTTCTGCCATGCATCGCGCTGGCTCCAACCTGCATCTGCCGGCTTGCGGTGGTTTTGTCCCCGCACCGCGGCGTTTGACTCATCCCCCACAGCATTGCCAATTGGTTGACTCGCCGCGTCCTGGCCCGGACCACGCGAGTGCAGTCGCCTTGTCACCCTCTTAAGGGCAAAGATCTCATGTCGTTTGAAAGTTTGGGGCTCATCGAGCCTCTGTTGAAAGCCGTTGCCGAAACCGGCTACACCACCCCTACCCCCATTCAGACCCAAGCCATCCCGGCCGTCATTGCAGGCGGTGACCTGCTGGCTGGCGCCCAGACCGGCACCGGCAAGACCGCCGGTTTCACCCTGCCCCTGTTGCACAAGCTGAGCACCTCGCCGGCACCGGCCACGCAGGGCAAGCGCCCCATCCGCGCCCTGATCCTCACACCTACGCGTGAACTGGCCGCCCAGGTTGAAGAGAGCGTGCGCGTCTATGGCAAGTACCTGCCCATCAAGTCCATGGTGATGTTCGGTGGCGTGGGCATGGGCCCGCAGCTGTCGGGCCTGCGCAATGGCATCGATGTGCTGGTGGCCACACCCGGCCGCCTGCTGGATCACCACCAGCAAGGCAACCTCGACCTGAGCAAGGTCGAGTTCTTCGTGCTCGACGAGGCCGACCGCATGCTGGACATGGGCTTTGTGCACGACATCAAGAAGGTGCTGGCCATTTTGCCGGCGAAGAAGCAAAGCCTGCTGTTTTCGGCCACGTTCTCCGACGAGATCAAGGCCCTGGCCGACCGTCTGCTGAACTCGCCCCAGGTGATCGAAGTGGCCCGCCGCAACACCACGGCCGAGACCATCGCCCAGAAGGTGCACCCGGTCGGCCGCGAGCAGAAGAAGGACCTGCTGGCGCACCTGATCAAGAGCAACAACTGGCACCAGGTGCTGGTGTTCACGCGCATGAAGCACGGCGCCAACCGCCTGGTCGAGTTCCTGGAGAAGCAGGGCATCACGGCCATGGCCATCCACGGCAACAAGAGCCAGAGTGCCCGCACACGCGCCCTGGCGGAGTTCAAAAGTGGCGATCTGCAGGTGCTGGTGGCCACCGACATCGCAGCCCGTGGCATTGACATCGACCAGTTGCCCCACGTGGTGAACTATGAGCTGCCCAATGTGCCCGAAGACTACGTGCATCGCATTGGCCGCACCGGCCGTGCGGGCGCCGAAGGTGAAGCCGTTTCGCTGGTGTGCGTGGACGAAAACAGCTTCCTGGCCGATATTGAAAAGCTGATCAAGCGGAGCATTCCGCGCGAAGTGGTGCCGGGCTTCGAGCCAGACCCCAATGAGCGCGCCGAACCGATCCTGTTGGGTCGTCGCACCATCGGCGGTGCACCAGGCGGTCGTTCGGGTGGCGGTGGTGGTCGCTCGGGTGGTTCGGGCCGCCCGGGTGGTGGCGGTGGCCAGCGCTCAGCAGGCCGAGGTGGCCAAGGTGGTGGTCAGGGTTCTGGCCAGCGCAGTGGTGGCGGTGGCGCTGGTGGTGCCGGCGGCCGCTCTGGCGGCCCCTCGCGTCCGCGCAGCCGCTGACACACATGGGCGGGGGCGCACATCGCGCTCATCGTCATGAAAAATCGGCCCCGCGGGGCCGATTTGCTTTTGGGGGCTGGGCGGTACGCCGCCCTCGCCTCACGCCAGCTGTTTACGCCTCCAATCGGCGGCGGAACACCAGTCGATCGGGCTCTGACATCGCGGCGTCGTAGGCATAGCCTTCCAGATCAAAGCTCAGCAGGTCGGTTGGCGTCTTGGCGCGGTGCATGATGGCAAAGCGGGCCATCAGGCCCCGGGCGCGCTTGGCATGGAAGCTGATGATCTTCCACTTGCCGCCCTTCCAGTCCTCGAACACGCACTCCACAACACGTGCCTTCAGCGCCTTGCGCTTGACCGACTTGAAATACTCCTGCGAGGCCAGGTTGACGATGACGTTGTCGCCCTGCTGCGCCAATTGCGCATTCAGATGCTCGGCCAGGGTGTCACCCCACCAGGCGTACAGGTCCTTGCCGCGTGGGTTGGGCAACTTCGTGCCCATCTCCAGGCGATAGGGCTGCATCCAGTCCAGCGGCCTCAGGATGCCGTACAGACCGCTGAGGATGCCCACATGGGTCTGGGCCCAATCCAGATCGGCCTGCGAGAGGCTGCCCGCATCCAGGCCTTCGTACACGTCGCCGTTGAAGGCCAGTACCGCCTGCTTGCTGTTGTCTGGGGTGAAGGCAGGCGTCCAGGCCCCGTAGCGGGCAACGTTCAGCGATGCCAAGGCATCGCTCAGGTCCATCAAGGAGGCAATCTGCGCCGGTGTATAGGGTTGCAGCACCTCGATCAAAGCGGCAGACTCGTCAATGAACTGCGGCAAGGTGTGGCGCTTCGTGGTGGCCGGGGTGTCGTAATCGAGGCTCTTGGCCGGGGACAGCAGGAACAGCATCTTGGGAAAGTCGGGTCAGAGGGTGGCGCCGCCAACCTCGCGATTGCACAAACAGGGGGCATCGGTCAACAGTGCATCCAGCACGCGCAGCACTTCTTCCGGCTGGCGTCCCACCAACAGGCTGTTGACGCTCACATGGCGGATGGTGTTGTCCGGGTCGACGATGAAGGTGGCGCGCAGGGCAATGCCGCTGTCCTTGTCGCGCACCCCGAGTTGGTCGATCAAGGAGCCCGTTTCATCGGCAAAGCTGAAGTGGTTCAACGGGCCCAGTTCGGGGCTCTCGCGGCGCCAGCCCAGCTTGGAGTGTTCATTGTCGGTCGAACCGCCCATCAGCACGGCGTTGGCGTCGGCAAACGCTTTGGCCAGCTTGTCGAAACCGGCCACCTCACTGCCGCAAACGGCGGTGAAGTCCTTGGGATAGAAATAGATGACCTTCCACTTGCCAGGAAAACTGGCCTCGGTGAGGTCCACGAAGGCCGAGTGGCCGTGCTCTTCTTCATGCAGGAAGCCAGGCTTGACGCCCACGACCTTGAAGGGTTCCAGTTTGTCGCCGACGGTTTTCATGCTTGCACCCACGCAGAAAAATGGTTTGAATCTCAACAAGGCTGATCATAAATTCACGTTGACCCTGTCGAGGACGCAAAAGCCGCCAAGCCTCTTAAAATCAGGGCCTCTTCACTGCCGTCGCACGGGCCCTGTCGCCCTGAACTAACATGGCCATCTACCGCATCAAGGACAAGGTTCCGCAGGTTCATCCCAGCGCTTATGTGGCCGACTCGGCTGACGTGATCGGTGAGGTGTTTCTTGCCGAGGGCACGAGCGTGTGGTCGCATGTGACGCTGCGCGGTGACAACGAGCCCATCGTCATTGGCCTCAACTCCAATGTGCAGGAATCGTCCGTGTTGCACACCGACTTTGGCTACCCGCTGACCATCGGCGCCAATGTGACCGTGGGGCATCAGGCGATGCTGCACGGCTGCACCATCGGCGATGGTTCGCTGATCGGCATCCAGGCCGTGGTGCTCAACGGCGCCGTCATTGGCAAGAACTGCCTGGTGGCCGCTGGGGCCCTGGTGACCGAGGGCAAGGTGTTTGAAGACGGCATGCTGATCATGGGCTCGCCCGCCAAAGCGGTGCGCCCGCTGAGTGAAGCCGACATCACCCGGATGCAGATGGGGACGGCCTTGTATGTGAGCAAATCGGCCCAATATCGGACCGACATGGTGCGAATCGACGCACCGAAAGAATGAGTTTTCATGAGTGAACTGCACAAGTTTCTGTTCGAAGGCCTGCCGGTGCGCGGCATGCTGGTTCGCCTGACCGACGGGTGGCAAGAGCTGCTGCGTCGGCGCGAAACCGCAGGGCCGTTCGAAGCACCGCTGCGTCGCCTGCTGGGCGAGATGAGCGCGGCCGGTGTGCTGCTGCAATCCAACATCAAGTTCAATGGTGCTGTGGTGATGCAGATCTTCGGCGAAGGTCCCGTCAAATTGGCCGTCACCGAAGTCCAACCTGACCTGGCTTTCCGCACCACCGCCAAGCTGGTGGGCGAGTTGCCGGCCACCGACACGGGTCGCCTGCCCCTGGAGGTGATGGTCAATGTGAACGGCCATGGGCGTTGCGCGATCACGCTCGATCCGAAAGACCGCCTGCCGGGCCAGACCCCTTACCAGGGCGTAGTGCCCCTCAACGACGAGCGCAACCACCCTCTGCACAGCCTCAGCGAGGTGCTGGAGCACTACATGCGCCAGTCCGAGCAGCTGGATGCCAAGCTGGTGCTGGCCGCCAACGACGAGGTGGCTGCCGGCCTGCTGATTCAGCGTCTGCCGGTCGAAGGCGAAGCCAATCTGGCCCAGGGCTCGCGCGGCGCCGAGGACCTGGAGCTGGATGACGCCTTCAACCGCATCGCTCACCTGGCTGCCACGCTCAAGCAGGAAGAGCTGCTGACGCTGGACGCCGACACGATTTTGCGCCGCCTGTTCTGGGAAGAAGATGTGCGCCGTTTCGAGCCCCAACAAGGCGCGACCGGTCCGCGGTTTGCCTGCACCTGCTCACGCGAACGCGTGGCCGGCATGCTGCGCAGCCTGGGCCAGGAAGAGGTCGAGTCCATCATTGCCGAACAGGGGCAGGTCGAGATCGGCTGTGACTTCTGCGGCGAGCACTACCACTTTGACCCGATCGACGCCGGTGAGCTGTTCACCGAGGGCGTTGTCACCCCGCCGGGTTCGACCCGTCTGCAATGACCCGTGGAGCCGTCGCATCGCCCTCGGCGAGCGTCGGCTCGAACTGCCAGTGCCAGTCTCGCTGAAGCTGGCACCAGTCGGCATTCAATGCCGGGTCTCGCCAGTCGGACGTGATCTTCACATCCTCGCCAGAGAACGGGTGCACGAAAGCCAGGAGTTTGGCATGCAACCACAGGCGCTGCTGCCCCAGTTGCTCGGCCCACCAGCGGTTGTGGGCACCCTTGCCGTGGGTGGCGTCCCCAATGATCGGGTGAGCCAGGTGCTTGAGATGACGGCGAATCTGATGACGACGTCCGGTTTCCGGCCACGCCTGCACCAACGCCACCCGGGTGGTCGGGTAGCGGTCCACCGGCACGTCCAGTTGCAAGGTGGCCAAACGCTGGAAGCGGGTCACTGCGTCCTGTGGCAGCGCATCGTCCGGGGCATCGTCGGGTTTGAGGGCGTAGTCTACCCTCACCTCGGGCGCCGGCCACCCGCGCACCAGGGCCACATAGTCTTTGGTCGTCTGGCGGGTTTCGAACAACGCCGTCATGGCGCGTGCCGCCTCCGGGTCCAACGCCATGAGCAACACCCCCGAGGTCCCCTTGTCCAGTCGGTGCACCGGGTAGACATGACGCCCCAACTGGTCCCGCAGGGTCTGCATCACAAAGCGCGTTTCGTGGGCATCCAGCCAGGTGCGGTGCACCAGCCAGCCCGCAGGTTTGTGAACGGCCACCAAGCGATCGTCCTGCCACAGCACCTGCAAGGGGCCAGTGGGTGCGCGGGCCGCGGCGTCAGCCTCGAACATCACCCAGCCCGTGCTGCTCACACTCCCCGTCATCGCAGTGATCGCAGTACCAGCGCCAACGGGGACTGCTGGCGGCGCGCAACTGGCGTTGAGGCGCATCCATCAGGTGCTCGATGGCCGACAGCGCATGCTGTACCCGGGCCACACCCCGCCCTGCCACCACGTTGTAAGGCAGTTGGTGGTGCTGCAAGGCCTGGCGGATGAGCTGGTCCACCGGCTCGCGCACATGCGGGCCGTCGCGCTGCAGGCCGTCCGCCGTCCAGGCCAGATCCAGCGAGGTCAGCAAAGTCAGATCGGTCAGTGCATGGTCGCGCAGCGCCGTCTCATACAGGCTGCGGTCGTCAAAGATGAACTCGCTGTAGATGGCGGTCATCAGCGCCGTCGTGTCGGCCAGCACCACGCTGTGGCCCTGCGCCGCTTCGTGGATGCGGCGGGACTGCTCGGCGGCGATGGCGACCTGTTCGTGCTGCAAGGGCGTGCGGTCGTGCTGAAGGCAGAAGTCCCGCAAGGCCTCAGGCACCATCACGGCATCGACCCCGCGCCCGGCCAGCACGCGGGCCAGCTCGCGCGCCAGCGTGGTCTTGCCGGTGCTCTCTGCGCCCACCAGGGCAATCACATGGCTGCTCATGCGCGCGCCTTGCCCTGTGCCGCCAGGCTCAGCCATTGGCGCCAGCCCACGGTTGACAGTACCGCGAAGATGCCATAGAGGATGACCGTGAGCCACAGTTCCTTGTACGCAAACAACCCCATGCTGATGACGTTGACGGCCAGCCAGCACGGCCAGTTGTCCACCCACTTGCGTCCGAGCAGCCACTGGCCGATCAGGCTGCCGGCGGTGGGCAAGGCGTCCCAATAGGGCACTGTGGAGTCGGTGATGTGAGCGAGCAGCCCACCCAGCACGGGCCAGAGGATCAACAGGGCCCCAACGCTGACCAGTCTGCCCTGGGTGCTCAGTGGGCGCACGGTGAGCGCCTGCTGCTGCGCATCGACGCCACGCAGCCACTGCCACCATCCCCACAAGGACATGGCCACGAACACCAGCTGCAGACTGGCTTCACCATAGAGGCCGAAATGGGCAAACAAGATGCCGTACAGCAGCGAGCTGGCAATGGCCAAGGGCCAGCCCAAGGGGTTGACGCGCAGGTTGCAGGTGACCATCCACAGCGACAGCACGAAGGCCAAGGCTTCGAGGTAGCTGACCGGCACGCCCCAGGCCGTCCACCAAGGGGCCAGCAAAGGCTGCGCCCAGGTCAGCCACCCACTCAAGATCTCGGAGGTGAGCATCAGGGCTTGGAGGCGACCGGCACGGGCGAAAGCTGCGGCAACTGGCTGGTCATCTGAACGTAGATTTCGTCCGGTTTGACCATGCCCAGTTCGGTGCGCGCCTTCTCTTCGACCATTTCCAGGCCTTCCTGCAGATCGCGCACCTCGGCGGCCAGTTGCTGGTTGCGCGCCTGCGCCACCGCGTTGGCCTTTTGCTGCGCCTCTACCTCGGTGCGCAAGGTCATGACGCGCGGCACGCTGCCTTTGCCAAACCACAGTTCGGCATGCACCACGGCCAACAGGGCCAGCAAAATCAAGGTCGCGACACGCATTCCGTCATTATCCATGCAGTGCCCATGAAAAACGGGGCCCGAAGGCCCCGTGTGTCGACGATGCCCCATTGAGAGGGCATCCTCTGCCGCTGACAGCGATCAGCGCAGGTTGTAGAAGGCGCTGCGGCCCGGGTACACGGCCACGTCGCCCAGGTCTTCTTCGATGCGCAGCAGCTGGTTGTACTTGCTCATGCGGTCGGAGCGGCTCATCGAACCGGTCTTGATCTGGCCAGCGTTCAGGCCGACGGCGATGTCGGAGATGGTGTTGTCTTCGGTTTCGCCCGAACGGTGCGAGATCACCGCGGTGTAACCGGCGCGCTTGGCCATTTCGATGGCGGCAAACGTTTCGGTCAGGGTGCCGATCTGGTTGATCTTGATGAGGATCGAGTTGGCGATGTTCTTCTCGATGCCTTCCTTCAGGATCTTGGTGTTGGTCACGAACAGGTCGTCACCCACCAGCTGAACCTTCTTGCCCAGACGCTCGGTCAAGTGCTTCCAGCCGTCCCAGTCGCCTTCGCCCATGGCGTCTTCGATCGAGATGATCGGGTACTTGTCGACCCAGGTGGCCAGCATGTCGGTCCACTGCTCGGCCGTCAGGCTCAGGCCCTCGCCTTCCAGGTGGTACTTGCCGTCCTTGAAGAACTCGGAAGCGGCGCAGTCCAGGCCCAGCATGATCTGTTCGCCAGCGGTGTAGCCGGCGGCTTCGATGGCTTGCAGGATCAGCTGGATGGCTTCTTCGTGGCTGGCCACGGAAGGGGCGAAACCGCCTTCGTCGCCCACAGCGGTGCTGATGTGCTTGTCGTGCAGGATCTTCTTGAGGGCGTGGAAGACCTCGGCGCCGTAACGCAGGGCTTCACGGAAGGTCGGCGCGCCCACCGGCAGGATCATGAACTCCTGGATGTCCAGGTTGTTGTTGGCGTGTGCGCCACCGTTGATGACGTTCATCATCGGCACGGGCAGCTGCACGGCGCCCATGCCACCGAAGTAACGGTACAGCGGCAGGCCGGCTTCTTCGGCGGCAGCACGAGCCACGGCCATCGACACGGCCAGCATGGCGTTGGCACCCAGGCGGCCCTTGTTGTCGGTGCCGTCGAGGTCGATCAGGGTCTTGTCCAGGAAGGCTTGCTCGGAAGCGTCCAGGCCCAGCACGGCTTCGGCGATTTCGGTGTTGATGTGCTCAACGGCCTTCAGCACGCCCTTGCCCAGGTAACGGCTCTTGTCGCCATCACGCAGCTCGATGGCTTCGCGCGAACCGGTGGAGGCGCCCGACGGTACGGCCGCACGGCCCATGACGCCGCTTTCCAGCAGCACGTCGCATTCGACGGTGGGGTTTCCGCGGCTGTCGATGATCTCGCGGCCGATGATGTCAACGATGGCACTCATCTGGGTTTCCTCAAGAGAATAGAAGTTTTGAAAAGCGAAAAGCGGCTTGCCGTCAAGGCAAACCGCCGATTTTATGGGGTCAATTGAAGTTGGCTTCCAGGAAGCCGTTCTTCTTGGTGACGCGGTCGAGTTCGACCAGGGTCGAGAGCAGCGCCTTCATGTGCTTGAGCGGCACGGCGTTGGGGCCGTCAGACAAGGCACAGGCCGGATCCGGGTGGGTCTCCATGAAGAGCCCAGCCACACCCACGGCCACGCCGGCGCGCGCCAGCACAGGCACGAACTCGCGCTGACCGCCGGAAGACGTGCCCTGCCCGCCCGGCAGTTGCACCGAGTGCGTCACGTCGAACACGACGGGTGCGTTGGTCTCGCGCATGATCGCCAGCGAGCGCATGTCGGACACGAGGTTGTTGTAGCCAAAGCTGGCACCGCGCTCGCAGGCCATGAAGTTGTCGTCGTTCAGGCCGGCTGCACGGGCGGCGGCGCGGGCCTTGTCGATGACGTTCTTCATGTCGCCCGGGGCTAAGAACTGGCCCTTCTTGATGTTCACCGGCTTGCCGCACTGCGCGACCGCGTGGATGAAATCGGTCTGGCGGCACAGGAAGGCCGGCGTCTGCAACACGTCGACCACGGCGGCCACGGCGGAGATTTCGCTCTCGCTGTGGACGTCTGTCAGGATGGGCACGTTGAGCTCGCGCTTGACCTTGGCCAGGATTTCCAGCCCCTTCTCCATGCCCGGGCCACGGAAGGATGTGCCGCTGGAGCGGTTGGCCTTGTCGTAGCTCGACTTGAAGATGAACGGAATGCCCAGCTCGGAGGTGATTTCCTTGAGCGTGCCGGCTGTGTCCATCTGCAACTGCTCGGACTCGACCACGCAGGGGCCGGCGATCAGGAAGAAGGGATGGTTCAGGCCAACGTCAAAGCCGCAGAGTTTCATGGTGTGCCTCTTGAGTGTGACGGCCGATCAGGCCTTCTTGGCTGCGGCCTGGTGGTCCAGGGCGGCCTTGATGTAGGCGGTGAACAAGGGGTGACCATCCCACGGCGTCGACTTGAACTCGGGGTGGAACTGTACGCCCACATACCAGGGGTGCACCGCCTTGGGCAGCTCGATCATCTCGGTCAGCTTTTCACGCTGGGTGATGGCCGAGATGACCAGACCGGCTTCGCGCAGCTTGTCGAGGTAACGCTCGTTGGCTTCATAGCGGTGGCGGTGACGCTCGCTCACCACCGGGCCGTAGATCTCGTGGGCGATGGTGCCGGGCGCCACGTCAGAGCTTTGCGCCCCCAGGCGCATCGTGCCACCCAAGTCCGACGAGGCATCGCGCTTCTGCACGGTGCCGTCGGCGTCCAGCCACTCGTCGATCAAGGCGATGACGGGGTGCGGCGTTTGGGGCTCGAACTCGGTGGAGTTGGCATCGGTCAGGCCGGCCTTGTGGCGGGCGTACTCGATGGTGGCCACCTGCATGCCCAGGCAGATGCCCAGGTAAGGGATGCCGTTTTCACGCGCAAACTGGGCCGCACAGATCTTGCCTTCCACGCCGCGCTTGCCAAAGCCGCCGGGCACCAGGATGGCGTCGTACTGCGCCAGGGCGCTGACGGTCTCGGGCGTGAGCGTCTCGGAGTCGACATACTCGATGTTGACCCGCACGTGGTTGTGGATGCCAGCGTGGCGCAGGGCCTCGTTGAGCGACTTGTACGAATCCGACAGGTCGGTGTACTTGCCGCACATGGCGATGGTGACCGCACCCTTGGGGTGCTCGACCTCGTTGACCAGATGGTCCCAGCGCGACAGGTCGGCCGGCTTGGTCTGGAGCTGCAGCTTGTTGCAGATCAGGTCGTCCAGGTGCTGCTCGTGCAGCATGCGGGGCACCTTGTAGATGGTGTCCACATCCCACATCGAGATCACGCCCGTCTCGGCCACGTTGGTGAACAGCGAGATCTTCTCGCGCTCATCGGAAGGGATCGCACGGTCAGCACGGCACAGCAGCGCATCGGGCTGGATACCGATTTCGCGCATCTTCTGCACGGTGTGCTGGGTCGGCTTGGTCTTGAGCTCGCCGGCGGCCGCGATGAAAGGCACGTAGGTCAGGTGCACGAACGCGGCGTTGGTCGGGCCAGCCTTGAGGCTGAGTTGACGCGCCGCTTCCATGAACGGCAGGGACTCGATGTCACCCACGGTGCCGCCGATCTCGACGATCGCGACATCCACGGCATCGGGCGTGCCCTCGCCTGCCCCGCGGCGGACGTATTCCTGGATCTCGTTGGTGATGTGCGGGATGACCTGAACGGTCTTGCCCAGGTAATCACCACGGCGTTCTTTTTCAAGAACGCTCATGTAGATCTGGCCAGTGGTGAAGTTGTTGGGCTTCTTCATCCGCGTGGTGATGAAGCGCTCGTAGTGGCCCAGATCGAGGTCGGTTTCCGCACCGTCCTCGGTCACGAAAACTTCGCCATGTTGAAATGGCGACATCGTGCCCGGATCGACGTTGATGTACGGATCCAGCTTGATCAGGGTGACTTTGAGGCCCCGTGATTCGAGGATGGCGGCCAGTGACGCAGCGGCGATGCCCTTACCGAGTGAGGACACCACACCGCCGGTGACGAAGACATACTTGGTCATGTGCGCATAAGCGTTCGTCTTGACGAGGAACGCTGCGGTGGTAAAGCGGCATTATAGGTGGTTTGGGCTGGGCTCTGACGTGGATTGATGCACAGAATCTGTCCGCAGCGGTCGTGCGGGACGGCGCATAATCGCCGCGAATCGCGGGGCCCCCATGGCTCCAGTCAGGAGTTTGGGTGTTGTTCTTCTTGCGCATGTTGTTGCTGGCCGTCCACTTTGTGATCGCCAGTGTGGTGGGTTTGTTGATCGGCCTGTGCCGACCGTTCAACCCGGACAACAGCCGCTGGTGCGCCCGGGTCTATGGTGTTCCCGCCATGCACATTCTGGGTCTGCGGGTGAAGCTCGAAGACGACACGGTGCGCGACCACCAGCGCTCGGCGGTGATCGTGGCCAACCACATCTCCAACTACGACCTGATTGTGTTCGGGCTGACGGTGCCCGAGCGCACGGTGAGCCTGGGCAAGAAAAGCCTCAAGTGGATTCCCCTGTTCGGCCAGCTGTACTGGCTGGCGGGCAATGTGCTGGTGGACCGGGGCAATGCCGTCAAGGCCAAGAAGGCCATGCTGACCACGACCGACACTTTGCAGCACAAGGACATCTCGCTGTGGGTGTTTGCCGAAGGCACCCGCGGGCACGGCAAGGGGCTGCAGCCTCTCAAAAAGGGGGCCTTCCTGATGGCCATCAACGCGGGTGTGCCCATCATCCCGATCTGCGGCAACAACTATGTGCGGGGCATGCGGCTGAACCGCTGGCACAGTGGCGATGTCATCATCCGCTCGCTGCCGCCCATTCCCACCACAGGGATGACCGCGGCCGACTTGCCCGCGCTGATGGCCGACTGCCATGCGCGCATGGCTGCCTGCATCGACGAACTCGATCGCGAGGCTGGCACCACTTTGGCGCGCTGAGCCCCGTCCCGCTGACGCCGCTCAGGCGTCGGGGCCGGCGATCTTGTTGATCGGGTTCATGGCCTGGGATTGCTGCGCACCCGTGTGGACCTGCATGCTGCTGGCTGCCTGGTCCCAGCTGGGGTCCGGAATCGAGTCAAAGACGTCGCGCAGCCGCTGCCCCCAGCTGGAGCGGATCATGCGGAAGTAGGCATTGGACTCGTCGATGTTGATGAGCTGGTTCGCCTGCAGCGAGTCGGCCTCGTACACCAGCAGGTCGAGGGGCAGGCCCACCGACAGATTGGACTTGAGGGTGGAGTCCATCGAAATCAGCGCGCACTTGGCGGCCTCCTGCAGCGGCGTATCAGGCGTGACAACGCGGTCGATCACCGGTTTGCCGTACTTGGACTCGCCAATCTGGAAGTAGCAGACCCCATCGATGCCCGCTTCGACGAAGTTGCCCGCCGCGTAGACGTTGAACAGGCGCATGGTCTCGCCCTGGATCTGGCCGCCAATGATCAGGCTGCAATTGAAGTCGATGCCGTGTTTTTTGAGGGCATCGGCATCGCGTGCGTAGACCTTGCGCACGGCACTGCCCACGATGCGGGCCACGTCGAACATGGTCTTCGCCGTCCAGATCGTGATGGGCTGGCCCTCGCCCCCGTCGATCGTTTCGCTGCTCAGCACCTGTTTGACGGCCTGGGTGATGGCCAGGTTGCCGGCCGACAACATGACCAGCACCCGATCGCCAGCGCGCTCGTAAATGGTCATTTTGCGGAAGGTGCTGATCTGATCGAGCCCCGCATTGGTGCGCGAATCGGACAGGAACACAAGGCCGGCATTGAGCCGCATGGCCACGCAGTAGGTCATGACGAAATCACCGATTTGAGTTTGTAGAGCGCATCCAGCGCTTCACGAGGGGTCAGGGCGTCGGGGTCGATGCCCGCCAGCAGGGACAGGGTTTGCGCCTCGGCCGGGGTCATCGCTTCACCCGCGTTGTCAGCAAGGAGCGCGCCACCTTGAGCAGCCAGGGCATCCAGGTCCAGCCCGGGGGCTTCAACCTGGGCAAAAAGGTCGATCTGGTCGTCGGACTGGCGTTGGTGGGCCTCCAGTGATTCGAGCGTTGAGCGCGCCTGGCGGATCACCGAATGCGGCATGCCGGCCAGACGGGCCACCTGCACGCCATAGCTGCGGCTGGCTGGGCCATGCTGCAGCTCGTGCAGGAAGATGATGTCGTCGCCGGACTCGGCCACGCCCACGTGCATGTTCAGTGCGCGTGGAAGCTTTTCGGGCAAAGAGGTCAGCTCGAAATAGTGGGTGGCAAACAGCGTGAACGACTTGTTTTTGTCGTGCAGGTGGCTGGCGATGGCGCCGGCCAGGGACAGGCCATCGAAGGTGGAGGTGCCGCGCCCCACTTCGTCCATCAGCACCAGCGACTGTTCGGTAGCTGCATGCACGATGGCAGCGGCTTCGGTCATCTCCACCATGAAGGTGGACTGGGCGTTGGCCAGGTCGTCGGCGGCGCCGATGCGGGTGTGGATGGCGTCGATGGGGCCAAGTCGGCACGAGGCGGCTGGCACGTAAGAGCCGACAGCGGCCAGCAGCACGATCAAGGCGACCTGGCGCATGAAAGTCGATTTACCGCCCATGTTCGGGCCGGTGACGATCATCATGCGGCGGTTGACGTCAAAGCGGCAGTCGTTGGGGATGAAGGCCGCGCCGCCGGTTTCCATCAAGCGGGCTTCGACCACCGGGTGGCGCCCCTTCTCGATTTCGATGCCAGGGTGGATGCTGAACTCGGGACGGGTCCAGCCCAAGGTGGCGGCGCGCTCGGCCAGCGCCGCCAAGGCATCGAGCGACGACAGGGCGCGGCCCAAAGCACCCAAGGTGGCAATGTGCGCCTGCAGGAAATCGATCAGTTGCTCGAACAGGAACTTCTCACGCGACAGGGCGCGCTCTTGCGCCGACAAGGCCTTGTCTTCAAAGGCCTTCAGTTCTGGTGTGATGAAACGCTCGGCATTTTTGAGGGTCTGGCGGCGCTGGTAGTCGAGCGGCACCTTGTCGACCTGGCCCTGCGTGACCTCGATGTAGAAGCCATGCACCTTGTTGAACTGCACGCGCAGGTTCGGGATGCCGGTGCGGGTGCGCTCACGAGTTTCGAGCTCCAGCAGGAAGGCGTCACAGTTCTCGGAGATGGCGCGCAGCTCGTCCAGATCGGGGTCGAAGCCGTTGGCGATGACGCCACCGTCGCGCACCAGCACCGCAGGCGTCTCCATGATCATGGCCTGCAGTTGCTGGGCGATGGCCGGATCGGGCTGCAACGCCGTGTGCAACTGATTGAGCAGGGCTGCGCCATCGGGCACGCGCTCACGCAGCACCGGCAAACCGAGCAAGGTGTCGCGCAGGCCGGCGAGTTCGCGCGGGCGCACCTGGCGCAAGGCGATGCGGGCGGTGATGCGCTCGACGTCGCTCATCTGGCGCAGCGCATCCCGCAACGCGTCGTAACCCTGGTCGTGTTGCGCTGGCGCCAGCAGGCAAGCGATGGCGTCGTGGCGCGCGGTGGCGGTCGCCCGGTCGCGCTGGGGCTGGATCAGCCATTGGCGCAAAGCGCGGCTGCCCATGCCGGTGCGGCAGGTGTCCAGCAAGGACAGCAAGGTTGGCGAGTCTTCTCCGCGCAAGGTCTGGGTGAGCTCCAGGTTGCGCAAGGTGGCAGGCGGCAAGTCCAGCAGCTCGGAGCTGCGCGGCACCTCCAGCGAGCTGACGTGCGACAGCGCCCTGCCCTGGGTGTGCTCGGCGTAACTCAGCAAGGCGGCGGCGGCCGAATGAGCCAGGGTCAGGTCTTGTGCGCCATAGCCCTGCAAGCTGCTGACTTGCAACTGCTCGCACAGCTTGCGCAGGCCCAGGCCACTGTCAAACTGCCAGGTCGGACGGCTGGTCATGGCGACGCTGCGCGTGCTTTGGGTCAACAGCGGTTGCAGCGGGGATGGCACGCGCTCGCGGTCGAACAGGATTTCTGCGGGCTGCAGGCGCGCCAGCCAGCTGGCCAGTTCACGCTCGGTGCATTCGGTGGCGCCCAGCTTGCCGCTGGACAGACCCAGCCACGCCAGGCCACAGGGCACGGCGTGCTCGGCATGGCGCCCGCGCTTGCTCATCACCACGGCCAGCAACAGCGCGTCGGCACGCTCGTTGAGCAGCTCGGTGTCGGTGAGTGTGCCCGGCGTGACCACGCGCACCACCTTACGCTCGACCGGCCCCTTGGTCGCCCCCACCTCGCCCACCTGTTCGGCAATGGCCACCGACTCGCCCAGCTTGATCAGCTTGGACAGGTAGGTGTCGAGCGCATGGAAGGGCACGCCCGCCATCACGATCGGCTCGCCGGCCGACTGACCGCGCACGGTCAGCGTGATGTCGATCAGACGGTTGACTTTGCGGGCATCGTCGTAGAACAGCTCGTAAAAGTCACCCATGCGGTAGAACACCAGGGTGTCCGGGTGCTCGGCCTTGATGCGCAGGTACTGCGCCATCATGGGCGTGTGGCCAGAAAAGTCCTGCGCGGGGGAAACGGTGCGTGCTTGGTCCATGGGGCGATCAGTGGCGCGCCGATGCGCCTGGGCCGAAAGTGTATGTCAGTCCCGCCTGCAGCGGCGTCAGCGGTAACGGTCAGCGTTGTCCAACAAAAAAGGGCCTCACGGCCCTGGGTTGTGACGCAGGAGGAAGCCCCTCAGAACGGCGCGTCTTTGTCGGCGCGGACTTCAGCCGCCTTGGCCGCCGCCGTGATGCGGGTGCGCTTGGGCTGGTCTTCACCGCTGGCGGCGAGCTTGGCAGCTCGCGCGGCGTCTTCGGCTTCTTGCAGCGTGGCAATCAAAGCGTCGTCTTCCGGATCGCTCTCGCCTTCTTCGTCCGCAGCGCCATCCAGCGGGCTGACTTCTTCAGGGATGACGCGGGTGTACTGCGCCAAGGTCTTCACCAGCTGGCCGTAGATACGGGGCGTGCCAGCCACGATTTCGCGCTGGTACATGAAGTCGGGCTCGCCGGTGAAGTTGCCGACCAGGCCACCAGCTTCGGTGATGATCAGCGAGCCTGCGGCGATGTCCCAGGGGCTCAGGCCAGTTTCAAAGAAACCGTCATAGAAACCGGCGGCGACGTAGCACAGGTCGAGCGACGCGGCGCCCGGACGACGCAGACCGGCGCACTGCACCATGACGTCCTCGAACATCTTCATGTAGCGCTGGAAGTTGTCGCCCTTGCGGAAGGGGAAGCCGGTGCCAATCAGGGCTTCGAGCATGCGGGTGCGCTTGGACACACGGATGCGGCGGTCGTTCAGGTAGGCACCCTTGCCACGCGAGGCGTAGAACAGGTCGTTGCGGCTGGGGTCGTACACGACCGCTTGCTGCACCTGGCCACGGAAAGCCAGCGCGATGGAGACCGCGTACACGGGCAGGCCGTGGATGAAGTTGGTGGTGCCGTCGAGGGGATCGATGATCCAGACGAAATCGCTGTCCTTGGCCCCGTGAGTGCGCCCCGATTCTTCGGCCAGGATGCCGTGGCCGGGATAGGCCTCCAGCACGGTGGCGATGATCACGTCTTCTGCTGCCTTGTCCACCTCGGTCACAAAGTCGTTGTGCGACTTGGACACCACTGTGAGGCGCTCGATGTCGAGCGATGCCCGGTTGATGATCGCCCCGGCTGCGCGAGCAGCTTTGATGGCGATGTTGAGCATGGGGTGCAGGGTTTGCGACATGGTTTAACCTTGGATACCGGCCAATGAACCGGACCGGAAAAGCGGATGACCACCGCGCACAGCTAGGCTGTTCGCGGACAGGGAAAGGGCGCAGCGGTGATCAAAGAGCGAGGGGAAACGATAATTCTATAGAAACCCCGCTTTTTTTGCATCCCCTTTTTCACGGATTCCCCTGCGTCATGACCGTTTCCACCACAGGCTCAGCCGGGCTCGGCCCCGATCCCACCCGCTTCATCCTGATTGGCACCAGCCATCCGGGCAATGTGGGCGCGACCGCGCGGGCCATGAAAGTGATGGGTTTTTCTGATCTGGTGCTGGTGCGCCCCCGCTTTGCCGACGTGCTGAGTCAGGAGGAAACAGTGGCCCTGGCCAGCGGCGCCGCCGACATCCTGGTGCGCGCCCGCATCGTTGACACCCTCGCAGAAGCCCTCGAAGGGGTCACGTATGCCATTGGCACTGCGATGACCCCGCGCGACTTTGGCCCCCCCACCCTCACCCCCCGTGAGGGTTTGGCGGCACTGGCCAGGCAGGAGCCGGCGCAGCGCGTGGGTTTTGTGTTTGGCAGCGAACGCTACGGCATGGCCAATGAGGACGTGTACCGCTGCCACGCCGTCATCAGCATCCCCACCAACCCCCACTATGGCTCGCTGAACCTGTCGCAGGCTGTGCAGCTGCTGTCCTATGAATGGCGCCAGGCGCTGGGCGGCTTTCCGGTGCAAGCCCGCACGCCCTCCCCTGATCTGGCCGATGGTCAGGCAGTGCAAGGCGCGCTGAGCCACTGGGAGCAGGCCCTCGTCGCGCTGGATTTTCTGGATCCCAAGGCGCCCAAGAAGCTCATGCCGCGCCTCAATCAGTTGCTCAACCGGGCCGAGCTGCGACAGGAAGAGATCCATGTGCTGCGGGGCATGGCCAAGGCCATCCTAGATCGCTGTGGTGAGTGAGGGTGGCGCACCGCCCTGCCCCGGTCACGCCAACTGGCGATGCACCCGGATGTGACGCCCAGATGCGGGGCGGGTTTTTGCCGCCCCGCTACACTGGCAGACCCTGATACGAAAAACAAATAAGCCACTCCATGCTCTTCGCCAGACTGCGAGAAGACGTCGCCTGCATCCTGGAACGTGACCCTGCGGCACGCACCGCCTGGGAGGTCCTGACCTGCTACCCCGGCTTGCATGCCCTCACCTTCCACCGTGGCGCGCACTGGTGCTGGACGCATGGTTTGAAATGGCTCGGGCGCTGGGTTTCGCACTGGTCCCGGTTTTTCACAGGCATCGAGATTCACCCTGGCGCGCAGATCGGACACCGCGTGTTCATCGACCACGGCATGGGCGTGGTCGTGGGCGAAACGGCCATCGTGGGCGATGACTGCACCATCTACCAGGGCGTGACCCTGGGTGGCACGTCCTTGAGCAAAGGCACCAAGCGCCATCCCACCTTGGGCAAAGGCGTGATCGTGGGCGCCAATGCGCAGGTACTGGGCGGTTTCACCGTGGGCGATGGCGCGCGCGTGGGCTCCAACGCCGTGGTGACCAAAGAAGTGCCTCCGGGTGCCACGGCCGTGGGCAACCCGGCGCGCATCATCGTCAAGCAAGCCGCCGTCGACGCCAAGCAGGCCGAGCGCGAGGCCGTGGCGGCCCGCATGGGCTTTTCGGCTTACGGCGTGACCGGGGGCGACGACCCCTTGTCGCAAGCCCTCAAGGGGCTGATCGACCATGCCGCCGGCCACGAGCACCAGATCACGCAGTTGTGGCGCGCCATCGAGAAGCTGGCCGACTGCGCGCAGACCCAGACCGGGCGTGACTGCATGCCCGACGACGCGCAAAAGACCGAAAGCTTTGACGCGGACGGGCTCAACAAGCTGGTGTGAAGCACAGCCCGCCTGAGGCAAGCTGCAAACGACAACGGGGTCCTGATGGACCCCGTTTTGCATGAGCCGGGCGCCTGCAGTGCGCCCCCGTCTCCAGACAGATCAAGCCAGCAGGTAGCCGCCGTCCACGTTCAGGCAGGTGCCGGTGGTGTAGCTGGCCGCATCCGACGCCAGGTACAACGCCGCGCCGGCCATTTCCGACGGCTCGGCCACACGGTTCATCGGGGTGTGGGCCATCACCATTTTCAGAATCATCTCATTGCTGGTGAGGGCCGACGCAAACTTGGTGTCGGTGGCGCCGGGCAGGATGGCGTTCACACGCACCTTCATCGGGGCACACTCTTTGGCAAACGCGTGCGTCATCGAGATCACGGCCGCCTTGGTGATGGAGTAGATGCCCTGGGCCATACCCGGGATCACGCCATTGACTGAGGCGATGTTGATGATCGAGCCGCCACCGTTCTTGTGCATCAGCTTGGCACCACCCGAGCACATGAAGAAGTAACCGCGGATATTCACATCCACAGTCTTTTGGAACGCGCCCAGGTCGGTGTCGGTGATGTGACCGAAGTAGGGGTTGGTGGCCGCGTTGTTGACCAGAATGTCCAGGCGGCCGAACTGCTGTTCGATGGCTTTGAAGGTCGCGTCGATCTGCTCCAACTCGCCCACATGGCAGGCCAGCACCGAAGCCTTGCCGCCCGCTTCACGGATGGAGGCTGCCACGGCTTCGCAGGGCTCGGCCTTGCGGCTGGAAATGATGACGTGGGCGCCATGGGCGGCCAGCAGGCGGGCGATGGCCTCGCCAATGCCACGGCTGGAGCCTGTGACCAGGGCGATCTTGCCGGTCAGATCGAAGGTGTTGGGAATGCTCATGTTGGCTGTCTCAGAATGCGATGAAAAGGCAAGGCTCAGGGGTCACAGCGCCGACTTGGCGATGATGCCCAGGCAACGCTGTTCCAGGTACTTCACGAAGGGGCCGAAGGTGGCGAACACCGGGTTGCGGGCGTTGCCTTCTTTGAAGCGCTTGTAGATCTGCTGGGCAATGCCAGCCAGGCGGAACAGGCCATAGACCGTGTAGAAGTCGAAGTTCGCGACGCTGAAGCCGGTCTTCTCGCCGTAGTAGCGCACCACCTCGTCACGGGTCAGCATGCCGGGCGCATTGGTGGGCTGGCGGCGCGAGTTCTGCATGAACTTGTCGTCATCGGCCTGCACCCAGTAAGCCAGCGAGCTGCCCAGGTCCATCAACGGGTCGCCCAGCGTGGCCATTTCCCAGTCCAGCACACCGATCACCTTGAGCGGGTCGTTCACGTTCAGCACGACGTTGTCAAAGCGGAAGTCGTTGTGGATCAGGCTGATCGCCACTTCCTGCTGGGGCTGCTTGTCATGCAGCCATTGCATGACCGCCTCGAAGTCGCCCACGTCGTCGGTGCGGGCGGCGCGATAGCGCTTGGTCCAACCTTCGACCTGCCGCGCGACATAGCCCTCGCCCTTGCCCAAGCTGTCCAGGCCGGCGGCCTGGGGATCGAGCTTGTGCAGGTCGATCAGGGTGTCGAGCACGTTGAGGCACAGCTGGCGGGTCTTGGCCTCGTCCAGCCCTAGCTCGGGCTGCAGGTTCTGACGGGGAATGACGCCCACCAGACGCTCCATCACATAGAACGGTGCGCCGATGACCTCGTTGTCTTCGCAGATGGCGAAGATCTCGGGCACCTTGGCATACACCGGTTTGAGCTGGCGCATGATCACCGCCTCACGCACCACATCGTGGGCAGACTTGGCGATGTGGCCGAACGGTGGGCGACGCAGGATCAGGTCGGTGTTGGCGTACCGCACCAGATAGGTCAGGTTGGACGCGCCACCGGGGAACTGTTGCAGTTCGGGCTCGCCCTGCAGGTCCAGGCCCTGCCCTTTCAGGTAGGCGGTGACTTTCGCCAGGTCCACCTCTTCACCGGCGCGCACCTGGCCGGCATGGTCAATCAGTGTCTCGTTCTTGACGTCGCTCATGGGCGGGTGTCTCCTCTTTGGATCAAGGAGTGTAGAAAGCCGCCCTCAATGAATCAAATGAATTATCTGAATCTGCGCTCATTTGCAGGGTGCATGACCCGGGGGCCGGATCGCCGACTTGGGGCGAAACGCGGTACACACTTCGGGCCGACTTTCGATGTACGGGCCACCGATCAGATCCAGGCAATACGGCACGGCCGCAAAAATGCCAGCCACCAGCGATTTGCCGTCGCCATCTTTCAGGCCTTCCAGCGTCTCGGCAATGGACTTGGGCTGGCCTGGCAGATTCAGGATCAAGGCCTGCTTGCGGATCACCGCCGTCTGGCGCGACAGGATGGCAGTGGGCACAAAGCGCAGGCTGATCTGGCGCATCTGCTCGCCAAAGCCGGGCATTTCCTTGTCAGCCACATCCAGGGTGGCTTCCGGCGTCACATCGCGTGGTGAGGGGCCCGTGCCGCCCGTGGTCAACACGAGATGACAAGCTGCCTGGTCCACCAAATCGCGCAAGGTGTCAGCAATGACGTCGCGCTCGTCGGCGATCAGGCGGGGCACCCATTCAATGGGGTTGCACACCGCACGACCCAGCCAGTCCTGCAAGGCCGGCAGGCCCTTGTCCTCGTAAACCCCGCTGCTGGCGCGGTCACTGATGGACACGACGCCAATGCGGACGGTGTCGAGCCCTGCCAACGACGCCGAGCTCATGCGCCCTCGCCTTGATCTGCGGCCGCGCCGTCGTCGCCCTGCGCTTCCATGGTGCGCTTGATGAACTGGAACAGCTCGCGGAAGGCCCGGCCGCTGCGCTTTTCGGGCTCCAGCGCCGCATCCTTGCGGGCGTTGCGAATCAGGGTGCGCAGCTGTTGCACGTCGGTGTCCGGGAAGTCGGCCACCCAGCGGGTGACGGCATCCTTGTCATCGGCGATCAGCTCGGCGCGCCAGCGTTCGGCCTGGTGCAACGCCAAGGCGTTGTGGGCATGTCCCAGTTGGTACTGCGCCACGGCTTCACGCAAAGGCTCGGCATCGATCGTGCGCATCACCTTGCCAATGAACTGGATCTGGCGGCGTTTGCCTTCGAACGAGCGCGTCGTCTTATAACCATCCAGAGCGTCGCGCAGGCGCTCAGGCATGTCGATTTCAGCCAGGCGGCTCGCAGGCATGTCCAGCAGTTGCTGGCCCAGCTCCTGCAAGGCCAGGCTGGCACGCTTGAGCATGCTGCGGCTAGGCGGACGGTCGTCCAGGTCGTCCTCGGGATCGAACCCGTCGTGGGAAGGGGAATGTTTCGAATTCATGTCCTCGCTATGATACGGGTGCTCTCATTCACAAACCACAACATGGCCGTCAAATCCAGCAAGTCCTCCGAAAAGCCCAATGGCTTTGCCTACAGCCGCGAGCAATTCCAGCAACTGATTGAAGATACCCTGGGTCTGGCCCGCAAATTGGGCGCCTCCGATGCGGCCGCCGAGGTCTCCGAGGGCATGGGCCTGTCGGTGTCGGTGCGCAAAGGCAAGCTGGAAAACGTCGAGCGCAACCGCGACAAGACCATCGGTGTGACGGTGTACGTGGGGCAGCGCCGCGGCAATGCCACCACCTCTGACTTTTCGCCCCAGGCGCTGGAGCAAACGGTGCGTGCCGCTTACGACATCGCCCGCTACACCGCCGAGGACCCTGCGGCTGGCCTGCCCGACGCCGAAGACCTCGCCACACCGCGCCAGGCCAAACGTGACCTGGACCTGTTCCACCCCTGGGCGATCGATGCCGAAGGCGCCGCCGAGCTGTCTCGCCGCTGCGAAGAGGCCGCCATGTCGGTGGACCCCCGCATCACCAATTCCGAAGGCGCGGGCGTGTCAGCGCAGCAGTCGCACTTCTGGGCCGGCAACAGCCGCGGTTTCCGTGGCGGCTATGCCAGCTCGCGCCACTCGCTGTCGGTCTCGCCCATTGCCGGGCGTGGCAACGACATGCAGCGCGACTTCTGGTACACGTCCGAGCGCGATGCCCGCGACATGGCCAAACCTGAAGCCGTGGGTCGCTATGCCGCCGAGCGCGCCCTGTCGCGCCTGAAGTCCCGCAAGATTGCCACCTGCGAGGTGCCGGTGCTGTTCGAAAACACCCTGGCCGCTGGCCTACTGGGTGGGTTCGTGCAAGCGGTCAGTGGCGGTGCGCTGTACCGCAAGGCCACCTTCCTGGTCGACAGCCTGGGCAAGCCCGTTTTCCCCAAGCACATCGACATCCTCGAAGACCCGCACCAGCTCAAGGGCAAGGGCAGCGCGCCGTTCGATGACGAGGGCGTGCTGACCCGCAAGCGCAAGGTCGTCAAGAATGGCGTTGTGCAGGGCTACTTCCTGTCGAGCTACTCGGCACGCAAGCTGGGCATGCACACCACCGGCCACGCCGGCGGCTCGCAAAACCTGGTCATGAGCAGCAAGCTGACCGACCCGAAGGACAACCTCAAGGCCATGCTCAAGAAGCTGGGCACCGGCCTGTTCGTGACCGAGCTGATGGGCCAGGGCGTGAACTATGTGACCGGCGACTACTCCCGTGGGGCCGCCGGCTACTGGGTGGAGAACGGCAAGATCGCCTACCCGGTGCATGAGATCACGATTGCAGGCCACCTGGGTGAGATGTTCCAGCAGATTGTGGCCGTGGGGGCCGACGCCTACACCTATGGCAGCAAGACGGTGGGCTCGGTCTTGATCGAGAAGATGAAGATCGCCGGCCACTGAGGGCTCATCAAGGGGCTCAGGCACGCCAGGCGCGTGCAAATCACGCAGAACAGGGCCCTCTAGGCCCTTTTTTGCTTTTCAAGCCTGCCCAACAGGATGACAATGAGATGACAAAGGATCACAGCCATCCACGCGGGAGGTCAGTTCATGGTTCAGCGTACCTTGCACAGCATGCCGGCCGATATCGGTCACGGCATCCGCCCGCTGTCGAGCCCGCTCGCGCAATCGGACTGGGGTGAGCGCGCCCTGCAACGCACTTGGCGTTCGGTGGGCGGGCTGTGTGTGCTGATCGGGTTGGTCAACGCCTTTGTCCCGGTCTTGCCGACCACGGTGTTCCTGCTGATCGGGGCTTGGGCATACGGCAAAGGCGATCCGGCTTTGCGTGAGCGCCTGTTGAGCCACCCTCGCTTCGGACGCAACTTGCGCCTGTGGGTCGACAAACGCCAGATCACCCGACGCGGCAAGGTGGCCGCCATTGCGGGGATTTCGGTGAGTGGCGCCATCACAGCAGCCACTCTGGGGTCCCGCCCTTTGAGCTGGGGCATTGGGGCCGGCCTGCTGGGGCTGTGCGCCTACTTGGCCACACGCGCCGAACCAGGCCCAACGCACTGACCCATCCCGGGTTGGCGTAGGGCCGTCGCGTCGCTGGCTTCAGTCTTCGAGCGAGATCGCCTGCTGGTACAGCCTGGTCGAGCGCGCGCCGCTGCGGCAGAACATCAGCAAGGGGCGCGGCAAGGACTTCAGCAGGGCCGCGCATTGCGCGATCTCTTCAGGCGACTGATAGCCGCCTTGCACCGGCAGGTGGGCGTACACCAAGCCGGCAGCCTGGGCCGCGGCTTCCATGGCGGCGCTGGTGGGCTGATCCGGGCCCCCTTCAAAATCAGGCCGGTTGTTCAGCACCGCTTTGAAACCCGCTTCGGCCGCCGACGCCATGGCTTCGGGGGTCAGTTGGGGGGCGGTATAGACATCTTCGGCAATGGCTTGCAGGGGCACGGAGTCACTCATGGTCAGGCTTTCAAACGGTGAGGCTTGTCATTGTGCCCGTGTTCATGGCCGTGATCAGCCGGCGAGCGCAGCCTTCACGGCGGCAGACACCACACCCATGTCAGCTTGACCTGCCAGGCGCTGTTTGACCGCACCCATGACCTTGCCCATGTCGCCGGGGCCGGAAGCGCCCAGCTCGACCACGATGGCCTTGACGGCCGCATGGACCTCGTCGGCGCTCAGGCGTTGCGGCAGGTAGGCTTCCAGCACGACGATCTCGCTTTTTTCCTTGTCGGCCAGATCCTGGCGGCCACCGCCCTCAAATTGCTGCGCGGCATCCTTGCGCTGCTTGATGAGCTTGTCGACGATGGCGACGATCAGGGTGTCATCCAGCTCGATGCGCTCGTCCACTTCCTTTTGCTTCATGGCGGCCAGCAGCATGCGGATGGTGTTCAGGCGCTCGGCTTCCTTGGCGCGCATGGCGGCCTTCATGTCGTCGGTGATGCGTTGCTTGAGGCTCATGGTGAGGTCCTGTGTCAAAAATCCGTGTCAGAAAAAGCAAAAGCCCGCATGGGCGTCCCCGCGCGGGCTTTGGTCTTGACCTGCATGCCTGTTGCGTGAACGCAAGAGGCGAAAGTCAGACAAGCAAAGAAGCGATCAGTACAGCTTCTTGGGCAGCTGCATGCTGCGCACGCGCTTGTAGTGGCGCTTGACGGCGGCAGCCTTCTTGCGCTTGCGCTCAGCCGTGGGCTTCTCGTAGAACTCGCGGGCGCGCAGGTCGGTCAGCAAACCCAGCTTTTCAATGGTGCGCTTGAAGCGACGCAGGGCAACGTCAAACGGCTCGTTTTCTTTGACACGGATGGTCGTCATTACAAAATCACTTTCAGGATGAATGCATTCAAAGGGCCTGCACATGGCCACCAGCCTTGCTCATTCAGTACGCCACACAAGATCGGTGAAGATCTGCAATGACTGCCACCAGGGTCTGGGCCCGACCCCGTGTTCCACGTCCGGAATTCGCGGATGGATACGGGCTGACCTGTCTCGGTGTGCACAACGTGGCTGAACACGCTCAACTGGCGGACTTCTTTGCAAACATGCAACAAGCCCCACCAACAAAGCCTGAGATTCTACTCTGTAATCGGGGGTTATTCCAGCGATTTGGCAAATTGCCAGACCAGAACCCCAAAAAAACAAGCTCAGAGCGACTCACTCAGGCGAACAATGCCTTGCTCACTCGCCAGTGTCGCCCGGGCAGAAGCATCTGGCAAGCGTGGCAAGGGGGAAAACGGCTCAGGGGCCAGCGTGTCCAGCACCTCGACCAAGGGCTCCAGCACAAATGCGCGGCTGCTCATGCGTGGGTGTGGCACCGTCAAATGAGGTGTCTGCCGCACGGCATCGCCATGGCACAGCAGGTCCAGATCGAGGGTGCGAGGGGCGTTCTGGTAGGGGCGCTCACGGTCGCGGCCGGCTTCGAGGGCATGCAATGCGCCGAGCAGCTCGCGCGGCCCCAGTGCGGTCTGCACCACCGCCACCGCGTTGAGGTAGTCGGGGCCGGTGGCCTCGACCGGGCGGGTCTGGTAGAGCGACGACACCGCCTCCAGGCGGGTGCCGGGCAGCGCGCTCAGCCCTGCCAGTGCCGCACGCAAATGGGCGCGCACGTCACCCAGGTTGCCCCCCAAGCCGATGCAGGCCCGAAAGCGCGGCACGGCAGCGAGGGCGCCGGGCACACTCACTCAGCGGCTCCACCGTTGGCCGCGCCTGCACCCTCCCCGGCCGGCTTGCGGCGGCGACGGCGGCGTTTCTTGGCGGGGGCGGCATCGTCGAAGCTCGCCTCGGCACCGCCGGAGGTGGGTGCACGGTGGCTGGCAGCAGGGGCCGAAGCGCGGGATTGGCGCTTGCCAGCCTCTTGCTTGCGGGCGGTTTCGAGCAGGTCTTTGCGCTCGTCGTGGTCGGCCAGTGAGAAGGCCTCCCACCAGCTGGACAGTTCCGCGTCGGCCTCACCCGCTTGGGCACGCAGGCGCAGGAAGTCAAAACCAGCGCGGAAACGCGGCTGCTCGACCAAGGTGAGAGGCGCGTTGCCAATGCGACGGTCGAAACGCGGCTGCATGGTCCAGATCTCGCGCATGTCGGCGGCAAGCTTGCCGCGGCCCGAGATGTCGCCAATGCGGGCGTTGAAGACTTCGTCGGTGGCGGACTGCAAGGCCGGGAACGGTGGCTCGCCTTGGGCCTGATTGCGTTTCCACAGCTCCAGCACGTCATGCCACAGCAGGCAGGCGAGCAGGAAGCTGGGAGCGACGGACTTGCCTTCGGCCACGCGGCGGTCGGTGTCGTCCAGGGCCAGCTTCACGAACTGGTCGCGGCCCGGGTGGCGACGCACTTCGTCGAACACCGCGTCCAGGATCGGGAACACGCCCTTGTCCAGGCCTTGCTTGCGCAACTGATCGAGCGAGGCCGATGCGTGCCCGGTCTGCAGCAGCTTGAGCATTTCGTCGAACAGGCGCGACTGCGGCACGTTGCTGAGCAGCTCGGCCATGTCACGCAGGGGTTCGCGGGTCTTGGGTTCGATGTCAAAGCCCAGCTTGGCCGCAAAGCGCACCACGCGGACGATGCGCACCGGGTCTTCGCGGTAACGCGTTTCCGGGTCGCCGATCATGCGCAGCACGCGCTTCTTGGCGTCCTTGATGCCACCGTGGTAGTCGACCACGACGCCGGTGTGCGGGTCGTAGTACATGGCGTTGACGGTGAAATCGCGGCGTGCAGCGTCCTGATCTTGCGGGCCCCAGACGTTGTCGCGCAGCACACGGCCGCTGGCGTCCACCACGTGGGTCTTGTCGGCCAGGTCCTTGCGTGATGTCTTCTCGTTGCCGGTGACCTGCTCGGCTGCGGTGGCGTCCAGATAGGCGCGGAAGGTGGAGACCTCGATGACCTCGTTTTCACGTCCACGGCCGTAGACCACGTGCACGATGCGGAAGCGCCGGCCAATGATGAAGGCGCGGCGGAACAGGCTCTTGACCTGCTCGGGCGTGGCGTTGGTGGCGACGTCGAAGTCCTTGGGGCGATGACCCAGGATCAGGTCGCGTACAGCGCCGCCCACGATGTAGGCCTCGTAGCCGGCGTCCTGCAGGGTCTCGACCACGCGGCGGGCGCGGTCATCGACCAGGGTGGCGTCAATGCCGTGTTCGCTTTGCGGGACGTCCACGCGCTTGCCGACGGGGATGCGCGGTGCCTTGGCGGCGCGGCCGCCGGATGCGGGGCTGCGCTTTTTGGCCGGGTCTTTGCCCAGGATCTTGTCTATAAAGCTCTTGATCATGCAAACAGTCTAAGGATGCGCCAGCCGCGTTCGCGGGCCACGTCTTCCAGCGCGGGGCTGGGATTGGTGGCTACCGGATCGTTGGCACGCTCCAGCAGGGGCAGGTCGTTGGGAGAGTCACTGTAGAAGCTGACGCGATCAAAATCGCTCAGTTGCCGGCCGAGGCCGGACAGCCATTGTTCCACACGCGTGATTTTGCCTTCACGGAAGGACGGCACGCCATCGATTTCACCGTTGACGCGGCCTTCGGTGTCACGCACCAGGCGCACGGCGATCAGGTCGCTGACGTTGAAGGCGTCGGCGATCGGGCGGGTGACGAATTCGTTGGTGGCGGTGACGATGGCGAGCAGATCGCCCTGGGCGCGGTGCTGCTCGACCAGCTCCAGCGCCTGGGGCTGCATGGCGGGGTAGATCACCTGCTCCATGAAGGCCTGTTGCAAGGCCTGTTGGGCGGCTTCGCCCATCTGGCGCCACACGCTGGTGGTGAAGCGGATGTAGTCGGCCAGCACCAGCGTGCCTTCGCAGTACTGCTGATAGAAACCGTCGTTGGTCTGGCGGTAGGCGTCACCATCGGTCAGGCCCTGGCGGATCAGGAATTCGCCGAACTCGTGGTCAGAATCGAGCGGCAGCAGGGTGTGGTCAAGGTCGAACAGGCACAGGTTCATGGGGTCTCCGCGGCCAGCATTTGTTTCAGCAAGGGAACCGTCAACACACGATGCTCGGCCAGGGCATAGCGGTCCAGACGGTCCAACAGGTTCATGAGAAAAGCCAGGTCGCGGCTGTAGCGGGTGAGCAGGTAAGAGACGAGGTCGTCGCCCAGGGCCATGCCCCTGCGGTTCGCCTCGCGCTGCAAGGCGGCGCGCAGGCCGTCTTCGTCCAGCGGAGACAGTGCAAAGGTCAGGCCCCAGCCCAGACGTGTGCGCAGGTCGTCGCGCACGGGCAGGTCCACGGCCGGCACGGCACCCGCGGCCATGATGTAGAGCGGTCCGGTGGCGTCTTCGTCGGGGGTGGCTTCGGGCAGGAGCGAGGCTTGCTGGGGCGCCTGAGCGCGGGCAGCCTGAGCCGCCTGAGTGGCGGCCGACTCGATGAAGAGGTTGAAAGCCAGATGCTGGTGGTTGGCATCCAGGGCTTCGCATTCGTCGATGAGGGCCAAGGTGGGCAAAGCAGGCGCGGCCGCATCCCACATCTGGCAGGTATGGGCGTTGAGCCAGATGACCCCCCACCCTCGCGCCAAGGTGGGCTCGATCATGGCGCGCAGCAGGTGGGTTTTGCCCGATCCCGGGCCGCCCCAGAAGTAGGCCGGCGAGCGCAGGCCATCCACTTCGGGCCAGATGCGCAGCCAGCTGAGTGCCTCGGCATTGGGCCCTTGCACGAACTCATCGAGCCCCAGCACATTGGTGGGTCCCAGATCCAGCGGGATCTGACGCATGGGGCCGCTGCTGGCAGCCATGCCACTTTCGTCGGGCCCGGTCACGCTCGAAAACAACATCATTCGGTCAGAAAGAAAGCACCGTTGCGGTAGGCGTTCAGGATGTGGCGACCCAAGACTGTGGCCAGGGCCGCACAGGGCAAGGCGATGAGCAGGCCCAAGAGGCCCAGCCATTGCCCGAACAGCATCAAGGCCAGGATGACCCCCAGGGGGTGCAGGCCGATGCGCTCGCCCACCAGGCGAGGCGTGAGATAGAAGCTCTCGATGACCTGGCCGGCACCGTAGACCACAGCCACGCCAATGAGGGGCTGCCAGAGCCCCTCGCCTGCGGCGCTGAACTGCAGCACGCCAGCCAGCAGGGCCAGCACCAGGCCCAGGCCAAAGCCCAGATACGGGATGCACACGGCCAGCCCGGTGAACACGCCAATGGGCAAGGCCAGGTCAAAGCCGAACAGGAGCAAGCCGAGGCTGTAGTAGCCCGCCAGGATGACCATCACCCACAGTTGTCCGCGCAGATATTGGCCCATCAAGGTGTCGGCCTCGTCCATCAGGGCGTTGACACCCCGACGCCAGCGGTGCGGAATCAGGTCGCGCAGCGGCGGCATCATGCGATCCCAGTCGATCAGCCAGTAAAACGCCAGCATGGGAATCAGCAGCCCCAGGCCCACGAGGTTGACCAGGTTGCCGCCGCCGATGACCAGGGACTGCCACAGTGTGGCCCCCCACTCGGCACCGTGGTTCTGGAGCAGGTCCATCAGTTGGGTCTTGACCTCGGCGATGCTCTGCGGCACCGGCAGGCCGAGCTGGGCCAGATGAGGTGCAATTTGCAGCCACCAGCCCACCAGCAGATCAGGCAACTGGGCCTTGAGCATGGGGGCCAGCTTCGACACGATGGGCACCAGGAGCACGAACACCACGACGCCGGCCAGCACCACGGCGAGCACGCAGGTCATGGCGGCGAGCGCACGCGGGCAGCGTCGCTTCTCCAGCGCATCGACGGCCGGACGCAGGACGTAGGCCAGGATGACGCTGATGACGAAGGGGAGCAAGATGGTGGCGTGCCACCAGATCAAGCCCGCCGCGACGGCGGCCAGCAGGCCCCACAGCCAGCGCGAAGAGGAAGTTCGAATTGGACTCATCTGCCGGGGATTCTATCGACCTCCCCTGCCGAACGCGCCCACCCGGCGTTCAGGATGACAAATGAGCGGGGCGGGCTGTCAGCGGGGCCGCTCGTAGACGGCGCGTCGCGCCTCTTCCAGGGCCGCTTCGAGCTGTGCGGGGTTGCGCTGAGCCTCGGGACGGGCCTGGTAGTCGGCCACGATGGCCGCCTCGCGGCGTTTGTATTCGGCACGTTGCGCGGCCTCTCGGGACTGTTGTGCGGTGTCCACGGGGGGCATGGCCTGCGCCAAATCGGCCTGGACGAGGGCCAGCCGCTGTTGGCGCTGTGCCTCATCGGGCACGAGATCGGCAAGCAACGCCTGTTGCAAGAGTGTCACCTCGCCGGCACCCATCTCGCCCTGCCGCACGCGCTCAGGCAGTTGAGCGAGCAACTGCTCGGCCAGCCGATGGCGCCCCGCTGTGTCGGGCGAGTTCTGCAAGCCTTGCCATTGTGCAAAGCCCTTTTGGAAACGCAGATAGCCGACCAGGCGTGCCAGCTCGCGCTCGGGCTGCGCCTCATCGGCGGTGGCCGACTGGAGCGTGGCCCACTCTTTCGCGCTGAAGTCGGGCGGGCGGGTGCCGTCCGTCGGCACTGGGGCGGTGAGCACCACCTCAGGCGCTGGCAGGCCCACGTCGCCACGCACAACCGATTGGGCCTGCGCGGGCTTTGGCTGCGCGACGCCGGATTCTTGCTCGGCGCTCCACCACCCTGCCACGACGAGCACCAAGGTGCCAAGGGTCAGGGCCATCACCCAGGGGCGTTGCCAAAGTTTGGGTTGCTCGTAGGAAATCATGGCCTGGGCGTGCGCACATCGTCGGTCGGTCAAGGTGGCCGCGATTGTCACCAGTCGCCTGCGCACCCGGCATGGGAAAAACCCGCCACGCATCCAGGGGCAGGCCGGTGCCGGTGATGCACCCACTACACTGGCGAGTTGTTGCGATCTTTGTCTTTCAAGCATGAATTTGCCTAGCGTTGACCCCCTTGTGCTGAGCGTCCTCGGGGCCGTTGTCGGTTACCTGATTGGCTCCCTGTCGTTTGCCGTGATCGTGAGCCGCTTGTTCGGGCTGGCGGACCCCCGCAGTTACGGGTCGGGCAACCCCGGAGCGACGAACGTGCTGCGTTCGGGCAACAAAGGCGCGGCCATCTTGACCCTGGTGTTCGATGCCCTGAAAGGCTATGTGCCGGTTTGGGTGGCCTTGCGGATGGGCTTGAGCGAGACCGTGGTGACCCTGGTGGGCCTGGGCGCCTTTGTCGGACACCTCTGGCCGGTGTTCTTCAAGTTCGAAGGGGGCAAGGGTGTGGCCACGGCGGCAGGTGTGTTGCTCGGCTTTTCGGGTGCCTTGGGCGGGCTGGTGTTGCTGGTCTGGGTGCTGATGGCGGCAGTGTTCCGCTACTCGTCCCTGGCGTCTCTGTCGGCGGCGGTGGCCGCACCCATCGTGCAGATCGTGGGCTGGGGCTTTGGCCCTTTGAGCATCGGTGTGATCGTGATGAGCGCGCTGCTGATCTGGCGTCATGACGCCAACATCCGCAAGCTGCTGGCCGGTCAGGAAAGCAAGCTGGGGCAGAAGGCCAAACCTGCGGCCCCGACCGAGCCGCAATGACGCATCCTGGCGTCACGCCGACTCGCCCCTCGTGGATGGGGCTGGTGGCCGTTCTGCTGCTGGTGGTTGGAGGCATGCAGGCCTGGTCATGGTGGCGGCACGAGCGCCAGGGCGAGGCCGTGAAGGCGCTGGTCCAGCCGGGTCAGATCACCATGTACACGACCACCACCTGCCCTTACTGTGCCAAGGCCAAGGTGTGGCTGAACGGGCATGGCATTCCCTGGCGGGAGTGCAACATCGACCTGGACGCCACCTGCCGCACGACGTATGAGGCGCAAGGCGCACCGGGGGTGCCGTTGCTGCAGGTACGGGGACACTGGCAACTGGGGTTCGATCCGCAGTGGCTGGCGCGCGCCCTGCAGACCGAGGCGCGTCAGCCCAGCCCCAGCACCGACAGATCGCCGCGGCCCTGACGCACCACTTCGGGCTCGCCGCCCTTGCTGAGGTCGATCACCGTGGTCGGCGTCATGGCGCAGGCCCCGGCGTCCACGATGGCCTGGATGCGCTTGTCGAGCGCCTCGCGGATCTCTTCAGCGTCGTTGAGCGCGGTGTCGTGGTCCGGCAGGATCAGGGTAGTGGCCAGCAGGGGCTCGCCAATCTGCTCCAGCAGCCCTTGGCAGACGGGGTGCTCAGGCACACGCAGGCCGATGGTGCGGCGTGAGGGGTGCGAGACCCGACGGGGCACCTCTTTGGTGGCTTCGAGAATGAAGGTGAACGGCCCCGGGGTGCCCAGCTTCAAGAGGCGGTACTGCTGGTTGTCGACGCGGGCATAGTTGGCCAGCTCGGACAGGTCGCGGCACAGCAGCGTCAGCAGGTGACGGTCGTCCACACCCCGCACGCGGCGCAGAGCGTCCACGGCGGCTTTATCGTCAAGGCGACACACCAGGGCGTAACTGGAATCGGTCGGGATGGCCGCGATGCCGCCCTTGGCCAAGATGTCGGCGGCCTGCTTGAGCAGGCGGATCTGGGGCTGAACCGGGTGAACTTCGAAGTATTGAGCCATAGCCTGCGAGCCTACAACTTTCCGGTCGCGATGGCGAGTGTCAAAGGCGGCGCTGTGGCACTCAGGGGTGCTGAATGCGGTGCGCCAGCGCCTCCCACACCGGGGTCACGCGCTTGGGCAAGGCGGGCAAGGTGCCCAGGTCGGTGTGACTTTCATTGGGGTCGTGAAAGTCGGAGCCGCGCGAAGCCAGCAGGCCGAACTCGCCTGCCAGGTCGGCGTACTTCTGGTACTCGGGCACCGTGTGGCTGCCGGTGACCACTTCCACACCGAGTCCGCCCAGGGCCTTGAACTCGGTGAACAGCGCGAACTCTTCGTTGGGCGTGAGGTCATAGCGTCCCGGATGGGCAATGACGGCCACACCGCCCGCTTGGGTGATCCAGCGCACGGCGTCACTCAGCTTCGCCCATTGGTGTTTGACGTAGCCGGGCTTGCCCTCGGTGAGGTAGCGTTTGAAGACGTCGGGCAGTTCCTTGCACAGGCCGATTTCGACCATGTAGCGGGCAAAGTGGGTGCGCGAGATCAGATCGGGGTTGCCAACGTATTTCAGAGCCCCGTCGAACGCGCCTTGCACGCCCACCCGCTCCAGATCGGCCGCCATGGCGCGGGCACGTTGTTCACGACCGCCTCGGGTTGCCGCCAGGCCTTGCACGAGGTCAGCGTGGGCGGCGTCAAATCCCAGGCCCACGATGTGCACGGTTTCCCCCGCGAAAGTCACGGAGATCTCGCTGCCCGTCAGATAGCTCATGCCCAGGCGATGGGCAGCGTCACGGGCCCGGTCTTGCCCGCCGATTTCGTCGTGATCGGTCAAGGCCCAGAGTTCGACCCCATTGCGATGCGCGCGCGCTGCAACCTCTTCGGGCGACAAGGTGCCGTCCGACACGTTGGAGTGACAGTGGAGGTCGGCGTTCAAGGTCTGCATGGACGCAATGCTAGCAAGCGACCGATTAACCCCACCGGTGACTGGCTCGGTGGGCTGCAGCGGCGGCCGCCTGCAGGCTGGCCAGGGTCAGCTCGCGCACCAGCTGCTCATTGACCGGCTGGCGATAACGCGACTTGATGTGGCGCATGCCCTTGCCAGCCCCCTCCAGCTCGGGAAACTCCGGCACCAGGGCCACGCCGTTGAAGATCTGGAGGTGGGCGTTCATCTTGAACAGCGCGATGGCCATCACGTTGTCGTGCTCGTTCATGAAGCACAGATTGCCCCACTTGACCTCAGGGCGCAGGTGCGGCGCCACGGACAGGATGGCCCGCTGCATGGCTTGCGCGGTTTCGCGCTGCTCGGGGCGCAGGCTGTCGTAGAACGCGTTGATCAACGCAGGGGATTGGAGCGGTCGGCGCATCGGGGGTGGCTCAGTGAAAATGGGTACAACAAACGATATCCCTGCGCGCTCACCCCCTCCCATGAGTCTGATGACTCGGCCGTGAGTGCGCTGCCCGTGCGACTTCCTTCTGGAATTTTTTGTATGAGCCCGAGCGGATCCGGGATGAGAAACCAAGGGTTTCCCAGGAGCCAGATTCTAAAAGACCGGCGGTAACCCCACACGTGTGTCAGGCGCTGCCAGTCTGATGACGATCATGTCATGTCTTGGGCAAGGTGACGCCCGTTTGCCCTTGGTATTTGCCACCTCGGTCACGGTAACTGGTCTCGCAGACCTCGTCGCTCTCGAAAAACAACACCTGGGCGCAGCCTTCACCCGCGTAGATTTTGGCGGGCAAGGGGGTGGTGTTGCTGAATTCGAGGGTGACGTAGCCTTCCCACTCGGGCTCGAACGGCGTCACGTTGACGATGATGCCGCAGCGGGCGTAGGTGCTCTTGCCCAGGCAGATGGTGAGCACGTTGCGCGGAATGCGGAAGTACTCGACCGTGCGGGCCAGTGCAAAGCTGTTGGGCGGGATGATGCAGACATCGCTGTTGATGTCCACAAAGCTCTTCTCGTCGAAGTTCTTGGGGTCGACCACCGTGGAGTGGATGTTGGTGAACACCTTGAACTCGGGCGCGCAGCGAATGTCGTAGCCGTAGCTGCTGGTGCCATAGCTGACGATTTTCTCGCCTTGGGCATTGGCGCGAATCTGGCCCGGCTCGAAGGGTTCGATCATGCCGTGTTCTTCCGCCATGCGGCGAATCCAGCGGTCTGATTTGATGCTCATGCAATCTCCTGTTTCACTGGCGTGATTGTGCTTGATTCACGGGCACCTGAAACGCAGGCGCGACGCACCATGTCGATGCGTCCTGAGATGGCACGGAAATCGCATGCAGTCGGCGCACAAAACAAGCGCACACCCGGACGGGTGATGCACCACACGCTGAGGTTCCCATGTCAGATTTCAAAGCCTTTTTGAGGTCGGGGCACGCCCCGACTTTGTTCGCGTCTTTCCTCTATTTCGACTTCACGTTCGCGATCTGGGTGCTGAACGGTGCCATGGCGCCGTTCATCAGTGAAGCCTTCAACCTGACCCCGGCCGAAAAGGGCTTCATGATTTCCGTGCCGATTCTGGCGGGGGCCTTGATGCGCTTCCCGCTGGGGTTGCTGTCTCAGTACATCGGACGCAAGAGTGCGGCGATGGTGGAGATGGGGCTCATTGTGGTCGCCCTGTTGTTCGGCTTCTTCTTTGTGGACACCCACAGCGAAGTGCTGGCCATGGGCGTGTTGCTGGGGATTGCCGGCGGCAGCTTTGGCATCGCCTTGTCGCTGGGTTCGGGCTGGTTCCCGCCCAAGTACAAGGGGCTGGCCATGGGCATCGCCGGCGCAGGCAATAGCGGCACGGTGCTGGCCGTGTTGTTTGCCCCGCCCCTGGCCACACACTTCGGTTGGCAGGCGGTTTACGGCATGGCCGCGGCCACGATGGTGCTGCCCATGATCGTGATGGCCCTCGCCGCCAAGGAACCCCCTGATCGCGAACACCAGACCTTCCGTGAGCACACCGCCTGTCTGTACGAGAAGGACGGTTGGGCCTTCAGTCTGATCTACGTGATCACCTTTGGTGGCTTCATCGGTCTGGCGAACTTCCTGCCGACCTACTTCTATGACCAGTTCAAGGTGAGCAAGATCGAGGCAGGCCAGTTGACCATGCTGGCCACGCTGATGGGCTCGGCCACGCGGGTGCTGGGTGGCTATATCTCTGATCGCTGGGGTGGCATCACCACGCTGACGGGTGTGTTGGTGTTGGCGATCATCACTTTGGTGGTGTGTGGCGCCATGGGTCAGAGCCTGGCCCTGACCACGCTGCTGTTCATGCTGTGCTTTGCTGCGCTGGGTGCCGGCAACGGCGCCCTCTTCCAGTTGGTGCCCTTGCGCTGGCCGGTGACGACGGCGGTGGCCGGCTCGATGATCGGGGAGCTGGGCGCCTTGGGCGGCGGGTTCATTCCCAATGCGATGGGCTTGTCCAAGCAGCACTTCGGCACGTACTTCTATGGCTTCCTGGCGTTTGCTTTGCTGGGGGTGGCGGTGCTGGTGATGATGCGGGTCATGCAGCTGCGCTGGACGCGGACCTGGGCTGAAAAGGGTGGCCGCGCGCGCACCACGGGCGCCCTGGCCACGGCCTATGGCAGCCAGGGCAGCACGCAGAACGCGGCCTGATCGGGTGCTGAGCCCTCACCAGGCTCAGCCCTTGGGCAGGAACACCAGCCAGTAGATCAGCAGCAGGTTGACGAGCACCGAGATGCCCAGCGCCATTTGCCAGATGGCGGCCGGATCTCGGGTGAGCAAGGGGGTGGACAGGGGCGCATTGATGGGCCGAGAGGCGCCGCGCTCTAAAGCCAGCAGGATCTCTTCTGCCGTTTCAAAGCGCTGGCGCGGATCGCGCGCAATCGCTTTGAGGATGAGGTGATCCAGCCAGATGGGCACATCGGGGCGCATGCGGGAGGGGGCCACCGGATCACGTTTGTAGCGCCCGATCTGGTAGGGCTCGATGTCGCCATAAGGCAGCTTGCCGGTGAGCCACTCGTAGAGCGTCACACCGAAGGCGAAGAGGTCGCTTTGGCTGCTGGCGCGGGCCGCCTCGGCATCGTCACCCCACTGTTCGGGGTTCATGTAGCTGGGGGTGCCCGCATGGAGCACACGCAAGGCTTCGGGCTCTTTGCCTGACAGGGCCACGCCCAGATCCAGAATGCGCCATTGCCCGTCGTCACCCAGATGGATGTTGTCGGGCTTGATGTCCCTGTGGATGACCCCATGCTGGTGCAGGCGCCCCAGGGCACGCACCAGAACCGTGGCCCCGTCCACCACATCGGTGACGGTGAAGCGCTGCTCCTTGCCGAGCATCTCGCCCAAGGTGATGCCGGGGTGCCAGTCAAACAGTGCATAAAAGCAGCTGGCGTCCTGGCGCTCGTGCACACGCACCAGGCCTCGGGCGTCGCGTTCGGTGACACGCGCGCCCAGCCAGGCCTCGTGGGCCAGCATGGCGCGCTCTTGCGGGTCATTGGCCCGCGCTTCGTGGAGGGTTTTGAGCGCAAAGCGCTGTGCGGTGCCCAGGTCTTGCACCCGATAGAGGCGGTGCACGCCATTGGCGAAGACACAGTCTTCCACCCGCATGCCGTCAATCACCTCCCCGGTTTGCCATCGCGGCGGAGTGGGCAACTGCCGACCACGTCGCTCCGCATCTTCCAGTCGGGCGGCCGTGAGGCCTTTGATGCGCAACACCACGGCCGTGGCGTTGTCACGCCCCCCTGTGGCCAGAGCCTTGTCCACCAGGGCATCGGCCGCTTGCTGTGCCCCGCCCTCCTCTGCCAAGGCCTGCAAGGTCTTGCGTTTGAGGGCGCCATGCACCCCGTCGCTGGTGAGGACGAAGGTGTCACCGATCTGAAGCTCCCCGGTCAGGTATTCGACCCGCAAGGCATCGTCCAGTCCGACCGCACGCGTCAAACCGTTTTGAAATGGCAAGGTGCCCAGGGTGTGGTCCTGCGTCAATTGGGTGCATTCACCACCACGCACCAGATAGGCGCGGCTGTCCCCCACATGGGCCAGCACATATCCGTGCCCGCGTAGCACCAAAGCGGTGAGCGTGCACATGCCCGCGCGTCCGCCGTCTCGCTGTCCCACGCCTTGACGTCGGCGGTTATGGTCGACCAGCCAGGTGTTTTGCGCGGCGATGATCCGGTCGAGTGCGACCGTGGTGTCCCACGTGGCAGGGGTGGCGTAGTAGTCATTGAGCACCGCGTGGACGGTGCTGCGCGCCGCTTCGCGCCCGCCGCCCCCGGCCGACACGCCATCGGCCAGCGCCGCCACCACGCCCCAGGGCACCTCGTCTCCACGGGGGTGCGCCACCTGTGCGCAGTCCTCCAGTTCGGTGCGGGGCCCGATGCGACAGGCCAGGCCGACTTCCACGTCAAACGTCATTCATGTCCTTCCAACGGCAGGCGGCACAGCACCTGGCCGGTGCGCTGTGCACACCAGACGCATGCGTGCAAGTTTTGCGCCCATGGACGGTGCATGCACCACGGGCGTTGGCCTGAATCGTGCTTGACATGGGCAAACAAAAGATTTCCTCCCCGCTGACGGAGTGTTCGCATGAAGAAGATGAAGCTGGTGATGGTCGGCAACGGCATGGCCGGCGTCCGCACGCTTGAAGAGCTGCTGAAGCTTGCACCGGATTTGTATGAAATCACGGTGTTCGGTGCCGAGCCACATCCGAACTACAACCGCATTTTGCTGTCGCCTGTGCTGGCGGGCGAGCAAACGCTGGACGAGATTGTGCTGAACCCGCTGTCTTGGTACAGCGATCATGGCATCACCCTGCATGCGGGCAAAAAGGTGGTCCATGTGGACCGGCAGCGCCGCATCGTGACCACCGACGATGGCACCGAAGCCGAATACGACCGCCTGTTGTTGGCCACGGGCTCGAACCCCTTTGTGCCCCCCCTGCCCGGCAAGGATCTGGAAGGGGTGATTGCCTACCGCGACATTGCCGACACGAACTACATGATCGAGACTGCGCGCACGCACAAGCATGCAGTGGTGATCGGTGGCGGGCTGTTGGGCCTGGAGGCGGCCAATGGCTTGATGATGCGAGGCATGTCCGTCACGGTGGTGCACATCTCTGGCGTGCTGATGGAGCGTCAGCTCGACCACGTGGCCGGGCATCTGTTGCAGCGTGCCCTGGAGGAACGTGGTCTGAAGTTCCGCATGGGCGCCCACACACAAGAGCTGATCGGCGATGCCCACGGGCGGGTTCAGTCCGTGAAGTTCAAGGATGGCAGCGAGGTGCCTGCCGACTTGGTGGTGATGGCCGCTGGCGTGCGTCCGAACACCGAGTTGGCCGAGGCCATCGGCATTCACTGCAACCGAGGCATCGTGGTGACCGACACCATGCAGTCGGTCACCGATCCGCGCGTGTACGCCGTGGGCGAGTGCGCGTCGCATCGCGGCGTGGCTTATGGCCTGGTGGCCCCGTTGTTTGAACAGGGCAAGGTGTGCGCCAATCATCTGGCGCTGTTTGGCATTGGCCGGTACACCGGCTCGCAGACCTCGACAAAGTTGAAGGTGACCGGCGTGGACCTGTTCTCGGCCGGTGATTTTGTGGGGGGAGAAGGCACCGAAGAGATCGTCTTGTCGGACCCGTTTGGATCGGTCTACAAGAAGTTGGTCATCAAGGGCGACAAGCTCGTGGGCGCCTGCATGTACGGTGACACGGCCGACGGCAGCTATTACTTCCAGTTGATCCGAGAAGGGACGTCCATCCGCGATCACCGGGACCTGCTGATGTTTGGCGCAGCGTCATCCGATGCGTCTGTGCCAGCGTCTGCCGAAGAGGCCAAGGTCAGCCCCCCTTCGCCCTCACCTGCCGAAGCAAGCAGCCCCAACGAAATGCTGTACTTGGCCGAATTGATGCGCCAGTGCGCCGACGCTTGCGCCAAGGAGGTGAAGGTGACCCGCTCCAGCAAGGGGTGGGCACTGCATGTGGCAGGCACCGAGGGTGCCCAGCGCGGAGACGCCACCTTGCTGGCCGAGGTGCGGACACCTGACGAGGTGCTGGCGTATGCCGGCGCCTTCTTGCAACTGTATCGCGAGGAAGGCCAGTATCAAGAGCACGCCGCCCGCTACGTCGGGCGCGTGGGATTGGCCCATGTGCACAACAAGATCGTTCGGGACCAGGCAGGCCGCCATGCTTTGTGGGGGCGACTGCAAACCACGTTGACCGGTCAAGTGGCGCCGGCCACCGAATGCGTGGCCGAGTGCGGCTAAACCCGCCCGACAACGACAAAGAGAAACAGAGCGCCATGAGCCAAGCCAGCCCCGGAACCCACCGCACCACACGCGCCACCTGCTGTTACTGCGGCACGGGGTGCGGTGTCCTGATCGAGTCCACCCCTGATGGCCGCATCGTCAATGTCCAGGGTGACCCGCAGCACCCGGCCAACTTTGGCCGCCTGTGCACGAAAGGCAGCACCCTGCACCTCACTGCGGCCCAGTCCGTTCAGCAGCAGGTGCGCCTGCTCACGCCCATGCGACGCGAGCAACGAGGCGGTGACGCGGCCCCCATTGCCTGGGAAACCGCACTGGAGGAGGCCGCCGACAAGTTCGCCGCCATCATCCGCGAACACGGGCCTCAATCCGTTGCGTTCTACGGCTCGGGTCAGTTGCTGACCGAGGACTACTACGTACTCAACAAGCTGGTGAAGGGGCTGATCGGCACGAACAACCTCGACACCAACTCTCGCTTGTGCATGAGCAGCGCCGTGACCGGGTACAAAGCGACCTTGGGCAGCGACGCCCCCCCGGCCTGCTACGACGACTTTCAGTCTGCGCAAACCCTCTTCATTGCTGGCGCCAACACCGCTTACGCACACCCCATTCTGTTTCGCCGCATCGAGGACGCGCGCCAGGCCAATCCGCACATGAAGCTGGTGGTGGTGGACCCCCGTCGCACGGAAACGGCCGAGATGGCTGACCTCCATCTCGCGATCCAGCCGGGCACCGACGTGGCCCTGTTTCATGGGATGCTGCACGTGCTGATGCACGAGGGCCTGCTGGATCTGGACTACGTGGCCCGCCATACCGAGGGTTTTGAGGCGCTGCAAGACGTGGTGCGCGAATACACGCCTGCCGTCGCGGCCCGTACCTGCGGGATCTCGGAGGCCGACCTGATTCAGGCGGCCCGCTGGTTTGGTGGCCACACCCCGACCTTGTCGCTGTATTGCCAAGGCTTGAACCAAAGCAGCCATGGCACAGACAAGAACGCGGCCCTGATCAACCTGCACCTGGCCACCGGCCAGATCGGCAAACCCGGCGCCGGCCCCTTCTCCTTGACAGGGCAGCCGAACGCCATGGGCGGGCGTGAAGTGGGTGGGATGGCCAACCTGCTGAGCGCTCACCGTGATCTGCGCAAAGCGCAAGACCGTGCCGAAGTGGCTGCCCTGTGGGGGCTCCCCGACGTACCCGCACAACCCGGCCTCACCGCGGTGGAGATGTTCGAGGCTGCGGCGCGTGGCGAGATCAAGGCCCTCTGGATTGCCTGTACGAACCCGGCACAGTCGCTGCCCGACCAAGCCACTGTTCGCCAGGCGCTGAGCCGATGCGAGCTGGTGGTGGTGCAAGAAGCCTTTGCCTCCACCGCGACCTGTGCCTACGCCGACCTGCTGCTGCCGGCCACCACCTGGGGGGAGAAAGACGGCACCGTGACCAACAGCGAGCGCCGCATCAGCCGCGTGCGGCCGGCCATTGCCGCGCCGGGTGAGGCAAGACAAGACTGGGCCATCTTCGCGGACTTCGCGCAGCGCCTGGAGCGCCGCCTGCCCGAGCGCACAAGCACATACCTCAATGGCCTCACCACCCTGTTCCCTTACACCAGCGCCGAGGCCATCTGGAACGAGCACCGCGACAGCACCCGCGGGCGCGACCTCGACATCACCGGCCTGAGCTACGACATCCTTGAGAACACCGGCCCGCAACAATGGCCGATGCCCGAGGGCGCCGCTCATGGCACCGCTCGCCTCTACACCGACGGGCGCTTCCCCACGGCCAGTGGCCGGGCACAGTTTGTGGCCATGCGGCCCGCACCGGTGGCAGAGCCCGTTGACGCCCACTATCCCTTCAGCCTGAACACCGGCCGCCTGCGCGATCAGTGGCACGGCATGAGCCGCACCGGCACACTGGGGCGCCTGTTTGGCCACGTGAGTGAGCCCGTCATGGACCTGCATCCACAAGACATGCAGCGCCTGGGGCTGCAAGATGGTGACCTGGTGCGGGTGAGCTCGCGCCGCGGACAGGTACACATCCCCGTCAAGGCGGGCGACGCGGTGCGCCCCACCCATGGGTTCATTGCCATGCACTGGGGCCAGGAGTTTCTGAGCGGCCAAGACAGCCAGGGACAAGCCATCGCTGGCGTGAATGCCTTGACCAACCCGGCTTTCTGCCCCACCTCACGTCAGCCCGAGCTGAAGCACGCCGCCGTTCACATCGCCCCCGTGCACCTGCCGTGGCGCTTGTTGGCCGTGGCGTGGCTGCCTGAGGTCGAAGCATTGGCCGTGCGCGAGGCCATCAAACCGTTGATGGGGCAGTTCGCCTTCAGCAGTTGTGTGCCGTTTGGCCGCGAGCCCCATGCCGAAGGCAAAGTCGGCGTGCTCCTTCGGGCGGCTCATGGCGAGCCCGTCAGCGACGACCTGGTCAAACAAATCACCGAGTGGATGGGCGTGACCGGTGTGGACCTGATGCGCTACCAGGACAAGGCCCGAGGCCAACGCCGCCTGATGCGGATGGAGCGTTGCGCAGATGGTCTGCGACTGGCGGCCTTCGTCATGACTGGCGACATTCGCGCAGAAGCCTGGATCCGCCCCCTGCTGCAAGACGAATTGCTGGCAGACACCTACGGCCGTGCCTTGCTGGCCCCCGGAGAGGTGCCACCGGTCGCCATCGAATCCAAGGGCGCACAGGTGTGCACCTGCTTCAACGTGACCGAGCCGCAGATTGTGACGATGCTGCGGACCTGTTCGGGAGACACAGGCGCACGGCTGGCGCAACTCCAAGGCAGCCTGAAGTGCGGGACCAACTGTGGCTCGTGCATACCGACCTTGCGCAAGCTGGTCAAGGACACGCCGGTAGACAGCGGCCACACGGCCGTGGTGGTGGCGTGAGTGGCGACACGGCACCCGATGCCCTGGATAATGGTGGGATAACGCACCCTCACATCATGAGCATCGCCCCCTACATCAAGGTCATTGGCCGCGGCAAAGACGGCGCACGCCCGCTAAGCACCGAGCAGTCACTCGATTTGTTTTCTCAGGTGCTGGACCGCCAGGTAAGCGACCTGGAAATTGGTGCGTTTTGCCTGGCCATGCGCATCAAAGGCGAAACAGCCGAGGAGCTGCAGGGCTTCGTGCAGGCCACACAGGTACGGTGCCTGCCGCTGGAAGAGGCCAGCCAGGTCGCGCTCAAGGGGCCCTTGGGGATTGTGCCCCTGCCCTCTTACAACGGCGCCCGCAAATTGCCCAACCTGACCGCCCTGCTCGCCCAGGCCTTGGCACAGCGCGGCGTGAAGGTGTTGGTGCATGGACTGGCCAGGGACCCTGCCCGCGTGACCACGGCTGAGGTGTTTGAACAGGCGGGCTTGCCGGTGGTCAGCAGTGACCACGAGTTGGCGCGCGCCTGGAGTGATGGCCAGCCGGCCTTCATGGACTTGGCGCATCTGTGCAGCTCCTTGGCAACATTGCTGGCCGTACGCTGGACGATTGGCCTGCGCAACTCCGGCCACACCATCGCCAAACTCTTGAATCCCTTTGAGGCGCACGCTGCGCAAGGGGTCAGGAGCATCCAGGTGGTCAACCACACGCACCCGGAATATGCACTTTCATTGAAAGACTACCTTCAGTTGACCCGGGCTCATGCCTTGTTGATGCGAGGCACCGAGGGCGAGCCTGTGGCCGATGCCCGCCGCCAACCCCGGTTTGACGTGTTCTTGCACGGGCAAGTGCAAGCTCAACTGAGCCGCGCCCCGGAAGAAGGCGCATTGACCCAACTGCCGGATTTTCCCAGCAGCCACGCCGCCAGCGACACGGCTGCCTATATGCAAGCGGTGATGACTGGCGCCAAACCATTACCTCCATCCATTGCAGCGCAGGTTGATCGCCTGGTCGATAGCCTGACCGCGTTGGCCGCGAGTTGATCAACCCTGCAGATGGTCAGAGTTGGTCAAAGGGGCTGAGCACACCACGTCCGCCTTTGTTCAATACGTGCGTGTAGATTTGGGTGGTCGCTACATTGGCATGTCCCAACAGTTCTTGCACAGTCCGAATGTCGTACCCGGCTTGTAGCATGTGGGTCGCAAAGCTGTGACGTAACACATGCGGTGAACAGGGTTTGGTGATGCCGGCACGCTTGGCCGCCCCTGAAACCGCACGTTGCACCGATTGCTCCGCGAGATGGTGTCGCCTGATCACCCCTGATCTCGGGTCAACCGAGCGCATCTGACTGGGGAAGACATACTGCCATCCCCATGATCGGCCCGCTTGGGCATATTTGGCCTGAAGTGCCTGCGGCAAATGGACCTCGCCGTAGCCTGCATCAAGATCGGTCTGATGCAATTGCTGGATTTTACGCAATCGTTGACGCATCGGTTCGATCAGGTTTTCAGGCAAGACCGTCACGCGGTCTTTATTGCCTTTGCCTTCGCGGATGATGATTTCACGCCGTTCGAAGTCAATATCCTTGACGCGCAGCCTCAAACCTTCCATCAGGCGCATGCCTGTGCCGTAAAGCAGCGACGCCAACAGGCCCGTGGTGCCATTGAGCTCCTGAAGCAAACTGCGAACTTCACGCGCGGTTAGCACCACGGGCAATCGCTGGGGAACCTTTGCGATGACGACGTCATCCAGCCAGGGTAACTCGATACCCAACACATGGCGGTACAAAAACAAGACGGCGGCCTTGGCCTGGTTCTGTGTGGAGGCGGACACATGCCGCGTAACCGCAAGGTGGCTCAGAAATTTGGCCACTTCCTCTGACCCCATGTCTTTTGGGTGGCGCTTGTCGTGAAACAGAATAAAACGGCGAGCCCAGTCCACGTAGGCATCTTCGGTGCGAATGGCGTAATGCATCACTCGCAACTGTGCACGGAGCGTGTCAAGCAGTTTGGGACGCTGAGGGGGCATTTGTTCTGGCAACGCCGGTGCCACCGGGATGAGGCTGGGGTATGCTGACCGCAACGGGCGAGATGGCTCTGACATGAGTTTTTAGGCGGCCTAATGAGTGACTTGGGATCAGCGAAACATCCGCATAACGGCATGTTGCCTCTGGGGCCGCCACCTGTCGCCCCTCCTAAGGACGATTGGTTACCCACACGTCCTCGGTGTAGAGTGGTGAGATCTAATGTCAGTTAGGCCAATTCTTTGGAGCGTATAGATGGGTTGGAAGACAAACCTGATCATCGTGAACGTTGGCGAACCAGATGAAGGAAAACTTCTTACTGCGCTTGGCTATGGCGGTGCAATTCCTCAAGCCGAATGCACTTGCGAAGCGATGTTTCCACCAAAATCGCTTGTGATCGGACGGTACGCTGGATGTACTTTGATTGGTGAGCCAAAGCTTCCAACCAAGATTCTCGACAATCCGGATGGAGAAGAGGCTAGACGGCTGCTAAATCAGTTTTCCGACAACACGGTGCTGATTTGCACACTGCACAGCGTCGTAAATCTAGCGGGCTTTTGCTTGTATGAAAAAGGTGTTCTCAAACGCAGCTTCGCTGTTTCTAGCGACGATGGCGTATTTGCCAATACTGGTTCATCACTGCCTGAAGAGGATCGTTTCCTCTCTCGCTTCGTCAAGAGTACTGACACTGGTGACCATGATCTGTACCAGGCCACTGATGGAGAGTCTTTCACTGTTGATCAACTCGGTGAAGATATCGTGTTTGAAGTCATCGCCAGAATGTTGGGTGATCGCCCCGATATGGGGGATGCCCTCTTTACCGCGCAAGCCCGTACGTACAAGAGGCGATCATTTTTGTCATCTCTGTTCGGTCATTAGAGAATCTATGACCTTAAGAATAGTCTGCACCTGTCACCAGCCTAACTGGGGGTTCAACGCGGACGCCAACATAGGCCATGGCTTCGCCATTTTTATGGCCTATGTCGGTACCCTCCGCACTTCGTGCTCCGGCGCCGGTTAACCAAGGCGTTAGGTCGCTCTACTCATGCCCACACCGATCGAAATCATTGAAAGCCTACGCGCAGTGAATGATGCTGATTCATCCGTTTTACTGAAAATGGCTGAGTTGGGGGCTGATCTGAGAAAACCGCACCTTCCCGACTTTGCCTTTGAAACCTTAAACGAATCCAGCGCTGAGGCAATCGCAGACGCACTTGTGGAATTGGGTTTCGATGTAGAAATCTATCCGCCAGACGATTCAAATCAAAACTTTCAGGTCGTCGGGAAGAAAGAAATGGCCCTTAGCCACCAATCAGTTGCAGGGCTTTCAAGCACCTTTGAGAAGCTCGCGCTCAAGCACAAGGCAGTTTACGATGGTTGGGGCGCTGAAATTGTCGAGTAAGTCAAGGCCGCAGCAACCTAACTGTAAGTTCAACATGGACGCTGATGCGGCCCATCGCTTCGGATACGCCTTATGGGCGCCAGTTAACTAGTTCGTTAGGCCACAACACACTATGAAAGCGCTTGCGTGGATATCAGTAGTTGGTTGCATAATTTATGGTGCGCTTGCGTTTGCCATCTATGAAAAATCGCACGCTGAGGCGCTTAAAAAGTCCCGCAACCTTCAGAAGGTTGAGGCAACCGTGTTAAGAACTCAGAGGTGCCAAGGGAAAAGTTTATGCTACTTCACTATTGTTCAATACCGGGTTAACAAGGACTTTGTGGACGCAAAGGTCTTAGGCGAAGTCGGAAAGCAAGGATCAACCATCTCTCTTTTTGTCACCCCAGGCTCCAATAAGGGATTTACATCTCCTGCCGAATACATCGAGCAAGCAACCGCATTTATGGGGTTTTTATTGCTTCCCTTCGCAATATTTCTCTTTCCGCTACTTCTCGCCGTCGCAGCAAAATATGAAAAATCTGTGCGCCAAACATTTCAGGACAAGCAGCCAGCGCGGGTTGACACGTGAAATGCAACACCCAAGGATTCAGGTCGAAATACTATGATCGCCTTCCACTCCGCGCCACAGCCTAACTGTAAGTTCAACGTGGACGCTGATGCGGCCCATCGCTTCGGATACGCCTTATGGGCGCCAGTTAACTAGTTCGTTAGGCACATCCACAATGCGCATCACCCGGCTCCTTGGTTGGTATTGCACTTTTACCGCTATTGCTGCGGTTGGAATGCTTGTGTATTCATTCCCTAACTACCCAAAAACACTGCTTGGTTGGGCACTGTTTTTGGGCCTAGCTCTACCCATCACTCTCATCGGAGAACTCATCGGCAACGGTTTATGGCGCAATCATCTCCTGAGGCGAATAGATGAAGGAACAGGCAAGGGTTCTTCATCATTTTTGCGTATAGTCTACGGAGTGTTAGCCCTGCTTCTGGTTTTCGCAACGGCGTGGGGCTTGGCGCTCTTTTTCGGCATAGGGATTTCAAAATGAACTCTTTCTCATTGCCATCGGAAGTTGTGTACCGCGCCCTCGCGTCCCAGCCTAACTGTAAGTTCAACGTGGACGCTGATACGGCCCATCGCTTCGGATACGCCTTATGGGCGCCAGTTAACTAGTTCGTTAGGCCACTCATGACCGATCACAACGAACATTGGGAGCGCTTCCTCGACCCAGAGGTTGTCCGTCCCTCGCTCTTCATGGCGACAATGTTCATCACGGTCTTTGAAATTCTCAAGAATTCCATAGTTGACCGCATACGAGACTTCTACTCAGTTGGCTGGTTTGAGGGCGGCAACACCGTTTCTCCAGAGTACGCGAGCAATGTCCTCTCCCGCAACAAGAGTGCGGTTTACGCATCCTTAAATTGGCTCTTAGAACAGGCGGCAATCACCGAAGCCGATCTAGCCATCTTCGAGCAACTAAAGAGCACCCGAAATGTGCTTGCACACCGGCTCTTTGACGTCGTCACAGGCCAAGCTGCTTCCACACACCAGGAGCAATTCACCGCTCTTGTAGAGCTACTGCGGAAAATCGAGGTATGGTGGATTGTCAATGTCGAGCTTGCCACCAACCCCGACTTCGATGACCAAGAGATCGATGAAGCAGGAATCATCCCTGGTTCAATCTTGTCCCTTCAAATGTTGTTGCAAGTGGCAAGTGGCAGCACTGAGCTTTTGGAGGCATGGCGAAATCAACGCGCGAAGGGGTCATCGCCACATGCAAAGTAGCAACCCAAAACCGTGGCCTAACTGGGCGGTCAAGCGGACGCCAACAAGGCCCATGGCTTCGCCATTTTCATGGGCCTTGTTGGTGCCCTCCACTCGCTGCGCTCCTTCCGGCGCCGCTTACCTTGGGCGTTAGGCTCTTCTCGCTGTGGCGACTCTCTTGATCATTCTCGTCTTCGGCACATACGCCATACTAGGCATCTGGGCATTCACCTCAGCGGTGATCGTCCTCAGATCATGCATATATAAAGGCTCTTATCAGGCGTGGCATCTTACCCGACGTTTTGCAATTGCCGCAGTACCAGCACTGATAACCACTATTGGCTTCGTTGCCATATTTGCTTCGCTTGATCCGCTTTGGCCAGCACAGGATGCCAGTGAAAGTCAAATGGAGTCTTATGAGCGTGCACGTGACTTTGCTGATCGAATGTATTTTGTCCTCGGGCTTCTTCATATCAGCACAACCGCTTGGTCCACAAAGCTTTTTTGGCGCGTATTGAAGCATGAGAGAACTCCGAACTAAACCAGTCAACAATATGCGCTTGCAGCACCGTGGCTACGCTCCCCAGCCTAACTGTAGGTTCAACGTGGACGCCAACAGCGGCCATGCCTTCGGCATTTTATTGGCCGCTGTTGGTGCCCTGCGCCCCTGCGGGGCTCCGGCGCCAGTTAACTAGTTCGTTAGGTCCTGTTAAAACCCGCGCTCGGGTAACTCGCTGCAAAAGCTCTGGCAAATGTCAACATCGGGGCAAGCTCATACATCCGGCACGCGAGAATCATTTGTCGCGCCGAGGTCGCTTTCTTTGCATGGCAAGGTTTGCGCGCCATGCGTCGCCACTCCTGCGCGGGAACACTGATGTTCGCCATCGCCGCTTCCGTGGTCACTCAATCAGCGGCGCACATCTTGAGGTTTGGCGTTTCACTGGCAGCCAGCTCGTCCACCGGGCGCCGCCTCAAGTCTCAATCGAACTTCACCGGTTTGGGTGCTTCCACCAAGCTGGTGCGCCTGTCACACTCTCTGGAATTCTGGCAACAGCATCAAGCATCCTCCGTGGCCCGCCCTCACCTCAACCTCAGCCGTCGTGTGTTTCCAGGGCGTGCCAATGGTCAAAAACCTAACTGTAAGTTCAACGTGGACGCCAACAGCGGCCATGCCTTCGGCATTTTATTGGCCGCTGTTGGTGCCCTGCGCCCTTCGGGCTCCGGCGCCAGTTAACTCGTTCGTTAGGCCCACCGAAAAAGCGTATGCATAGAGCTATCTCATTTCTCTTCATCGCCGTAGCGCTAACGCTTGCCGCTTTGCTCATCAGCGGACAACGCGTGCTGGTCTTCGAGCACATCGCTAAGCCCGGGGAACCATACGTCGTGCCGGAACACGGAGACCTCGGAGATAACAAGCAAGCGAGTCTGCATTGCCGTTACTTTACGGGGCGCTCATTCGTCGACACGGTTTACTGGTACGCACCGAACAACATGTGGGGCAAGGACTCCTGCCCATTAACGGCATCACAAGCGCCTGACTCAACGACGAAGGGCTTTGTTTCCATCCTCGGAATCTTTGTTCAAGTCATAGGAGCCGCACTTCTGCTGCATCAGTCCTACAGGACAAAGCGTCAGTTGGCCAACTTCAAGGCCGAGCTCACTTACGACAAGTTCAATGAAACATTGGCGCAACTCGCGTCCGAGGTTGGTGGTCAGTTCTACCAGCAAAGGCAAGGCTTCATCTTCCTGGTCATTGGCTCAGCTCTTCAGGCTTACGCATCACTATGAGAGCCGCGCAATCAAAACCTGGCCTAACTGGGCGTTGCAGGGGACGCTCATACGTCGCATCGCTTCGGCTACGCCTTATGGGCGCCCCTGAACTTGGGCGTTAGGCCATCGGATTGAAGCAATGAGCGAAATCGGTCCCGTTGAAGTCGCAAACTGTATAGCTGCTGTCGTCAGCGCCATAGGTGGCGGCTTTGCTGCCGTCGCTGCATTTAGATCTGCTCGATCAGCTCAAGAAGCTGCGCATAGTGCAGATGTGGCGGCGCAGCGTGCATCACGCCGGGAACTGTCTGGCGCGGCAAGTTCGGTCGTCGCTGAATGTATCGCTGTCAAGTCAATCGCCTCGGAGCTCATTTCAGAGTTCAGAACAGCAGAAGTATTTTCTGGTTCAGCAGAGAACTCCAACCTGCAAACGTTGATCAAGTCCTTCAGCGACTTAGCTAGCAAGACAGAGCAATTGTCAAAGGATGCAGAACTTTTCACCAATGGCGCACAGTCTTTGAAGCTGGCGCCTGCCGAAGAGGTTGATCGAGTGATCATCCGAATGAGTGAGCATCTAACTACTGCAAGAGTCATTCGAGAAGAGATGCTCCGCAAGCATGCCAATATGGCTGCAATGAACAACGCAGAGCGCGCCAGGCGCCTTTCAAATAAGGGTGGTTAGCTTGAGGAATAGCAGCAATCCGCACAATTTTGCTGCGGTTCCTAGCCTAACTGGGCGGTCAAGCGGACGCCAACATGGGCCATGGCTTCGCCATTTTCATGGCCCATGTCGGTACCCTACGCACCTTCGGTGCTCCGGCGCCGCTTACCTTGGGCGTTAGGCTTATACAAGAAAGCACTTATGAAACGACGGCTTGTAGTTCTCCGGCTAATGAGCGTTGCCTTAACCGTCACTTTTTCGTTCGCCTTAACAGCGGCACTTACCATCGCTCCTGCTGCGATTGGACTTGGTTGGCCATACTCTTCCCGTATTGGCAGTATGTTGGCAGTTTTCTCGTGGACCTTCGGCCTAGTCGCATGGGTAGCACTTTTGATTATGGGTATCGCATGGTCCCTTGAACGGCGGGTTCATCGTTCCATACCTATCATTGGAACAGCAATTGGCATCGTGAGTGTCTTGCCATGGGTGCCCACCGTGCTACCGATAGTGACTCTTGCACCTGCTCTGTTTATGGCAGTGCGGCTCGTTTACTATCATCTGCAACTGTCCCAGTAAATTGATGCAATAAAGGGAGTCAGCAGCATGCCAAGCTCAGCCGGTCAGCGGCAAATTCGGTCAGGTTTTCGTCCTGCTCTCACCTTCCACTTCGCGCCACCGCCTAACTGTAAGTTCAACGTGGACGCCAACAGCGGCCATGCCTTCGGCATTTTATTGGCCGCTGTTGGTGCCCTGCGCCCTTCGGGCTCCGGCGCCAGTTAACTAGTTCGTTAGGCCCTCGCGTAATACGCCGCATGCTCAGGCCACACGAGCCGCCTCTTCGGCGGCAGCGAGACACTGGCTCATGCCCTCAAGTTGGTGTACTGGCATCTCTGCCCCGCAGACTGAAGGTGCGTTAAATTGAGGCATTTGTCAGCGCATGGCTGACGCCATACGCAAAGGAAGGCGTGATGGCACGGTTCATCTCGGAGGGTGCCGCTGCAGGTCATCGCGCACACCAGGCTTGCGCCTCGTGTGCGGGCTCGCTGGCCGCGCAACGGCACAGCTAGTTGCACCGGCCTAACTGGGCGCAGGGGACGCCTCCACCAGCGCACGCTTCCGCCACGCCAAGCGCGCGCCCCTGAACTTGGGCGTTAGCCACCGCAAGGCTCTAGCGGCTGACACGGAGGCCCAAAAACAGCCTGAATTGGGCTACCTACTGCATCTCACGTTTACAACATGGAGTCGAATGGTTTACAATGACAATCTATCAAGTTAACAAATGACATGGCAGATCATGGCTAAACCATCTCGCTTCGATGATCTTCTCCGAACCATTACGAGAGATGTCGTCGAACATCCTCGAGACCTAACCCGGCACTATGCGGAGCGCTTCAAGATCTCCCGTGTTGCGGCAAACAAGTACATCCAACGCCTAGAAACAGAGGGTTGGATCGCGCGTAGCGGTCCATCAACTCATCCCGTCTTTAGTCCAGGCTACAAACGCCGAGTTGCTCGCCTGTACCAACTAACTGGACTTGAAGAGCATATAGCTTGGGAGAATGACTTCAAACCATACTTGAACATGCTGTCGAATGTTCAAAGCATCGCAAGCCATGGTTTTACTGAAATGGTCAATAACGCAATTGATCACTCATCAGGGAACTCAGTATTTGTGTACGCTACTCAAGATGAAAAATCGTTGAACATCATCATTTCGGATGATGGGGTTGGAATTTTCGCAAAAATCACATCAACCTTTAATCTGCCCGACATGCGTCAAGCGCTTTTCGAACTTTCCAAAGGAAAATTAACCACAGACCCCAGCAAACACACCGGAGAAGGTGTTTTCTTTACATCCAGAATGTTTGATTCATTTGAAATTTCAGCTAATGGACTTCAATTCAATCATGTTGCAAATTCATCGCATGACTGGCTTCAAGAAGCGGATAGCATTTTCTCCGAAGGCACAACTGTCTACATGCGAATCGCTTTAAATAGCAGCAGAACGACCACCGAAGTTTATGCACAGTTCACAGAAGCGCCAGAAGATTACGATTTCTCAAAGACGATCGTGCCTATGAGGTTGGCGCGCTTCGGTGATGAGCAACTAGTATCTCGATCTCAAGCAAAGCGCCTAATTACAAGATTTGACCGCTTTAGAACTGTAATCTTGGATTTCAGCGAAATTCAAGAGATAGGTCAAGCATTTGCTGACGAGCTATTTAGAGTTTACGGAAACAGCCACCCTCATGTTTCGCTACTCCCGAAAAATATGACAGAGCAAGTCGAAAGAATGTGGCTCCGAGCCGTATCTCCGCGCATGACGTAGGAATGCGCGGAGCCTAACTGTAAGTTCAACGTGGACGCCAACAGCGGCCATGCCTTCGGCATTTTATTGGCCGCTGTTGGTGCCCTGCGCCCCTGCGGGGCTCCGGCGCCAGTTAACTAGTTCGTTAGGCTTCAAAATGGCGTGCCCTTCCCATTCGTTTGGCCGCAATACGCAAGGAGGCTCAATTGAACCTGTTCATAGCGATTTTGGCTTTTTTCATTCCCGCAGCTGCCTTCGCGGCCGGCTATGGTGGAGCCGATGGCAATAACCGGCTTGGCGAGCGCATCTCGATTGCCAGTGATTCATATTATGAACTTTATATCATCAGAGGTCCTGGCGATGGGGTTTGGTCTAAGCCTTATGACATGAATACAGAGTGCCCCGGCTTTGCCAAAGCCATGGGAAAGGGGATCGGGGCCACTTTTTCATGCCCCGCCAAGCGCAACTTCCCTCTTGCTGGCACGACCTATCGGATCAAGGCTTCAAAAACGTATATGCCTTGCAACATGGAACCGTTCAACGACAAGTCTCCGGGCACCATCTATCAATGCATACGAGGCTGCAGCAACAAATCTGCCCCTTCAGTTTTCACGGAAGGGCCGTGGGAGTGCTAATCAGGTCCCCTTCCGAGCGTGAATCCGCGCGGCTATTGACACGCAACGACACAGGGAGTTTGCTTGCAATCGCCAAACATCTTGTACAGTTTTGAGGCATTCTTGTTCTCAGCACCCTCTCCTGCGCGCACCAGCCTAACCGGGCGGTCAAGCGGACGCCAACAAGGGCCAAGGCTTCGCCATTGTCTTGGCCCTTGTTGGTGCCCTACGCACCTTTGGTGCTCCGGCGCCGCTTACCTTGGGCGTTAGGCTTTTCGCAAATGCTTGGCTACAGCAAATCGTTCGCACTACCGATGATCAAATCATTTTTCTTGGCATTGGCTCTAGCCTGCCTCCTGATCGCATCTCCTGACACTGTTGCAGCCCAGTTTTTCAAGTGCAACGTAAACGGGTCTGTTCATTACCAGCAGGGCCCATGCCAATCGAACCAAGCCAGGAAGCCGCCAACAGTTGAAGAGCTCAATGCTGAACGACAAAAGCAACTGGCTCAAGAGAAAGAACACCCCGCGAGTCCGAAGTCGCAAGCTCGCCCCTCTGCGTCTTCTGAGCCGTTAGAACACGTACCAGCTAAGCTTCCCTCCTCGTCGCGATCCTCATTCAAGTGCGACAGCCGAAAATATTGCTCTCAAATGGCGACATGCGCGGAGGCAAAATACTTCTTGTCCAACTGTCCTGGCGTAAAAATGGACGGCGACGGAGACGGTATTCCATGTGAGGAACAATTGTGCGGCCACTAAAAAATAAGCCCAAGGGTGCTTCGATATTACCTAGCCGCGCATCTGCCACCAGCCTAACTGTAGGTTCAACTCGGACAAAAAAGCTTCGCATTTTTGCCGGTTAACCTTGGCGTTAGGTTAAAGAGCGCAACCGCATCTCCGCAAATTCTCCACCCAGCACATCCCCGTATGAGTGAAAGAACACTATCCTCGCTTATAAAGCTCTCTCTCCTGCTGACTGTACTGAGCTTTTCCACCTTTACATGGAAACCGATGGACGACATTGAGGTCATCGAATTTTCTAAATACAGCTTCTCATTTGGCATTATTACCACCTTCTTGCTAACTATGAGCAAGGTGATTTCGAATTTATCTCTCTCCGTCTTCAAGGGGCAGAACATATCCTTTATGGAGAGCATGTTCTCTGTTTACTACATCCTCCTCACAAAGGAAGCGAGGCAGGAATGGCTGGATTACATCGAAGAGCAAAAAAGCAAGTCCGTCAACAGATGAAAAGTGCTCGATTAAACCCGATCAAGCAATCACCGTGGCCCGCCCTCACCTCAACCTCAGCCGTCGTGTGTTTCCAGGGCGTGCCAAGGGTCAAAAACCTAACTGTACGTTCAACGTGGACGCCAACAGCGGCCATGCCTTCGGCATTTTATTGGCCGCTGTTGGTGCCCTGCGCCCTTCGGGCTCCGGCGCCAGTTAACTAGTTCGTTAGGCTACTAGTAGTTCGGCGAATTAGCTCTCCAAAACATGCCAGTCCACCTTAGTAGAACTCTCATTTCTGTTGGAGCTTTGGCTCTCTCTGGGGGTGGTCTTATCGCGGCTCTATTTGGCTTGGCTATGGTTAAAGGCGTAGCTGCTGGAGTCATCTTGTTGGTATGGCTGGCTGCTTTTTCCGCACTCACCAGAATGCTTTTCGCCTGGATACGCGACACAGAACTCGGCGAACCTTATTCGCAGCGGGCCTTTCTTCTTGGCTGCTCCTCACTTCTGGCTCTTCCACTTGCCACACTGCCTGAATCATTAGCCACCGATAGTGGACTCGCCGCATTGATGCGCTTTACAACGATTCTTCTATTTGAAATAGTCGTGTCGTTGCCAGCAATAGTTCTGGCTTGGCACCTCAACAAGTTTCATTCTGGCCGCGTTAGCCGCTAGGCAGTTATCCTCAAGCACCAATCCAAGGAGTTATGCCTGCCGCCACCTTCCACTACGCTCCCCAGCCTAACTGTGGGTTCAACGCGGACGCCAACATAAGCCATGCCTTCGGCATTTTCATGGCTTATGTTGGTGCCCTCCAGCCTTCGGCTTCCGGCGCCGGTTAACCAGGGCGTTAGGTCCCGTTTAAATTCCCGCTCAGGTAACTCGGTGCAAAGGCTCTGCCAAATGTCAAAAGGGGTGCAAGCTCACACATCCAGCACGCGAGAATCATTTATCGTTCCGAAGTTGCTTTCTTTGCTTGGCAAAGTTGGCGCATCTGTCTGCGCCACTCCCACGCGGGAACACTGATGTTCGCCAGCGCAGCTTCCGTGCTCGTTCAAGCGTCTACTCGCATCTTGAGGTTTGGCGTTTCACTGGCAGCCAGCTCGTCCACCGGGCGCCGCCTCAAGTCTCAATCGAACTTCACCGGTTTGAGTGCTTCAACCAAGCTGGCGTGTCTGTCACACTCTCTGGAATCTTGGCAGCAGCATCAAGCATCCACCGTGGCCCGCCCTCACCTCAACCTCAGCCGTCGTGTGTTTCCAGGGCGTGCCAATGGTCAAAAACCTAACTGTAAGTTCAACGTGGACGCCAACAGCGGCCATGCCTTCGGCATTTTATTGGCCGCTGTTGGTGCCCTGCGCCCCTGCGGGGCTCCGGCGCCAGTTAACTAGTTCGTTAGACCGCGTCAATAGTGGTAGCGCAATTGGGCAATCAGCATTGAATCGCCGTCAATCTTGTAAACCATGCGGTGTTCGTCAGTGATTCTCCGAGACCAATATCCAGCCAGCGCATGCTTCAAAGGTTCAGGCTTGCCGATACCTGCAAAAGGTTCGCGCTGTGCTTCTTTGATCAGCTTGTTAATGCGCTCAACCATGCGCCTGTCCTGTTGTTGCCAGTAAAGGTAGTCATCCCATGCGGCATCTGCGAAGATCAACCTCATTCGGTCAACTCTCGTTCTGCGCCAGCCCCAGCGTTCAACTGCTCAATAGCGCCCATCAGCCTCTTGGCGTTGGCAGGGCTACGAAGCAAATACGCTGTTTCCTCAAGGGCGGTGAAGTCAGCAAGGGAGAGCATCACAACGGACTGTTGGCCGTTGCGAGTGATGATGAGGGCTTCATGGTCTTCGCACACGCGATCCATGGTGCTGGCCAAGTTGGCACGAGCAGAAGAGTACGAGATGGCATCCATGATCGGAGGGCTCCTTTGTTGTACGCAACATTGTACAACAATGGTGCCGCAACTGTCCAGCGCTACGGTCAGGCTGCGCGGTCTAACTGTAAGTTCAACGTGGACGCCAACAGCGGCCATGCCTTCGGCATTTTTATGGCCGCCGTTGGTGCCCTACGCCCCTGCGTGTTGGCGCCGACCGAAAACTGAGCCACTTATGAGGTGTGTGCCGACCTAAAACTGAGCCAGGTGTTCAACCTACCCTGCTGCTTTTTGATGCAGCGGGGTTCGAGGAGTGATCACCATGGACATGATCGGCAGAATCCGGCGGCTGCACAGCCGAGGCAAGAAGTCAGAGCGGGAGATCTCGCGGATGACGGGGCTGTCGCGCAACACGATAGCCAAGTGGCTCAAGGCGCCATTGGATGGCGAGCCCAAGTACCGGCGAATTGAGCAACCGGGCAAGTTGACGGCCTTCCACGAGGTTCTCAAGCAGGCGCTCAAGGCCGATGCCCATCGGCCCAAGCACGAGCGCCGAACGGCGCGGGCGCTGTACAGCGAGCTCAAATCGGCAGGTTACGAAGGCGGCTACAGCCGCGTGACGGACTTCATCCGCCTGTGGCGCCAAGGCGAGGGCCAAGCGGCAGCGACGCGAGCCTTCGTGCCCTTGTCGTTCGAGTTGGGCGAGGCATTCCAGTTCGACTGGAGCGAAGAAGGCCGTAAGCGTCCGACCAAGGCCCAACTGGGCAGCGCACGACTGGTCAGCTAGAGCTTGATTTCATACAAGCGATCCTGGACGTCCTGCACGTTGAAGGCATTGGGATCGAGGGGGCGCCCGATCCAAGCGGTCATGTTGTCATGCTCCGGATGCGTCGGGTCGGCGATGGCCTGCAAGAAGTCAGCATAGCCAGGGGCGCCACCCACGTCCTCAGGTGGGCAGGCTCCAGCGCCTGCCAGGCACATGGGGAACTGCAGCTTGAGCTCGGCGGGCATGGTGTCGACCCGCTCGACCTTGATCCTGTGAGTCCAGTTGTCGCCGAAGTCATATGTCCAGTTGAACGTGGCGCTGTAGCCGAGTGCCTTGTTTAACGTCACCTTGGATTCGTCGTCCAGCGACTCATCGGGCCAATCTGGATCCGGCACGCCATATCTGCCTTCGGCGAACTCAAACTCATGCAGATGCCCGCCGTCCCACCCCATGGCACGCAGCAAAACCACATGAAGCTTGGGCAGGCGGATGCTCGATGGCACCAACACGCGCCGCCAGACCTTGGGGCGCACGCCTTGCAACTCGACCTTGAGTTGCAGCACTTTGATGTTTCTGGTGGGTGACCCCACGAGCTTGAGTGAGGGCCTGTTCGATGAGGTGACCATGGCCCACATTGTGCCGATGGTCCGCTCGCTCATGCCGCCTGGCGTTGTTCAGGTGTGGCTTGCTGCGGCGGGCACAGCCGCCACGGCAGCAGCTCATCAACGCGATTGATCGGATGATCGGCAATGCGTGTCAGCACCTGGTGCAAGTAGGCATACGGATCGATCCCATGCAGCTTGGCCGTGCCCAGCAGCGTGTAGACGATGGCGGCTCGCTCGCCACCCGCATCCGAGCCCAGATGCAGGTAGTTCTTGCGCCCGATGGCCACGCCGCGCAGTGATCGCTCGGCGATGTTGTTGTGCGCCTCCATGAGACCATCGTCCACGAAGCGCGTGAGTGCCCGCCAGTGGCTCAGGCTGTAGCCGATGGCCAGTGCCATCGGTGACTTGGCAGACAGCTTTGCCTGCGTCTCGATGAGCCATGTGTGCAAGTCTGCCAGGATGGGCGCGGTGCGTTGCTGTCGCTGCCTTCGTCGCTCATCAGGTGGTTCTCCCTGGATGTCAGCTTCGATGGCGAACACTCGGGCGATGCGCAGCAGGGCCTGGTGGGCCAAGGTGCCAGGCTGCTGGTGCTGCTGCATGTGTACGTCGTAGAACTTGCGCCGGGCATGGGCCCAGCAGCCGGCCTCGATGATCTCGCCGCTGTCAAACAGCCGGTCGTAGCCCGCGAAGGCGTCTGCCTGCACGATGCCCTTGAAGCCGGCCAAGTGACGCCTGGGATGCTCGCCTTTGCGATTGGGGGAGTATTGGAACCATACAGCCTGTGGCCTGGCGTCACCGCTGGCGCGGTCGTCGCGCACATAGGTCCACAATCGCCCAGTGCGTGCCTGTTGACCCTGGCCACCCAGAACCCGGATCGGCGTGTCGTCGGTGTGGATCTTGGCGGCGGCCAGCACATGACGGCCGATGGCTTGCGCCAAGGGGCTGAGCAACGCAGCCGCTGCCCCCACCCAGTCAGCCAGGGTCGAGCGCTCCAGATCCACACCCTGACGGGCATAGATCTGCGAGAGGCGATACAGCGGAGTGTGATCGGCATACTTGCTCACCAGCACATGGGCCAGCAGGCCGGCGCCGGCCATGCCACGATCGAGCGGACGGCTGGGCGCACTGGCTTGTACGATGCTGTCGCACGCCGGGCAGGCCAGGCGGGGCCGCACATGGCGGATGACCTTGAACTGACCGGGCAGGTAGTCGAGCACTTCACTGACGTCTTGGCCAATGGGGCGCAGCGCGTCCAGGCAGGCGCCGCAAGCGCAGCCCGCATCGGGCGTGTGCACCACGATCTCGCGTGGCAGATGGGCTGGCAAGTCGCGCAGGCCTTGGCGGCTTTTGCGTGAGCGCTTGCGGTTGTTGGCACCACCTTCAGGCTCGTCGTTGGCCGCTGGTGGCTCCACCGTTGTCGCGGGTGCCAACAGTTCCATCTGTGCGGCCACATCGAGTTGCTCGCTGCTGCGGCCAAAGTGCATGCGGCGCAGGTAGGCGATCTCGGTCTTGAGCTTGTCAATCAGCAGCTTGGCATGGGCCAGTTCCTGGCGGCTGTCGCGCAACTGGCGAGACAGCTCGCAGTGGTCATGCGGGTGCGGATCGTGTGGCATGACGATACTGTGCCCAAGCGACAGTGATCACGCCACAGGAGATGCGATGTCAACCAGATTCAGGTTGCACGTTCTGGTCGCCAGGTGCGCTCTGGCATGCGCCAGTCGATGCCCTCCAACAGCATCGACAACTGCGCCGGGCTCAGGCTGACCTTGCCGCCATCGGCCTGCGGCCACACGAAGCGGCCCTTCTCCAGGCGCTTGCTCAGCAGGCAAAGGCCTTGTCCATCCCACCACAGCAACTTGATGATGTCACCTCGCCGGCCACGGAAGACGAAGACATGGCCGCCGAACGGGTCTTGCAGCAAGATCTCTTGTGCCACAGCAGCCAGACCATCGAAGCCCTTGCGCATGTCGGTGTGGCCTGCAGCCAGCCAGACGCGGGTGCCAGCAGGCAATCCGATCATGGCAGTGAGCGCAGCACTTGCAGAATGCTGCGCAGATCCTGCGCGGCAAAGCCAGGCGGCAGGCACAGGGTGGCGCCATGGATGTTCAGTTCGATGGGCTGCGTGGCTGCTGGCTGTGCAGGTGGTGCATCGGGCTCTATCATCACCGGCAACAGCACTGGCGCACGGGCCATGGGCGCAGGCCCTGGCGGCAGCCACTTGCGAATCACGTTGGCGTTGATGCCATGGCTCAGGGCAATCGCCGACACCGATGCGCCGGGCATCAGGCATTGCGCCGCCACCTCGGCCTTGAACTGTTTGCTGTACGTCCGCCGCTTGCGTACACCCACAACGCCTGTCTTGGCGTCTGAGTCTTGTTTTGCGATCGCGTCCACCATCTTCTCCATAGTGGACGCGATCTTCACGCTGCCATCACGCCTTGGCTAGAGGGTGGCCGTCGGACGCTTACAGAAGGCCTGGTGGTGGGCGGCATTTACTACCGGCTGCAGGTCTCGCACATGAAGCTGTGTGCCAGCCGTGCGTTCTGGCTGGTGGCGTATCCCAGCCAGGGGCACGAGATGCTGTTCGATGCGCACACGCGCAGCTTTGCGGCGCTGGGCGGGGTGGCCCGTCGGGGCATCTACGACAACATGAAGACGGCCGTGGACCAGGTCAAGAAGGGCAAGGGCCGAGTGGTCAACGCCCGCTTTGCGGTGATGTGTGCGCACTACCTGTTCGACGCCGACTTCTGCAACGTGGCCAGTGGTTGGGAGAAGGGCGTCGTCGAGAAGAACGTGCAAGACAGCAGGCGGCGCATCTGGATCGATGCAGCCAAGCAGCGCTTTGGCTCCTTTGCCGAGCTCAATGCCTGGTTGGGCGAGCGCTGCCGCAGCCTGTGGGCCGAAGTTCGCCATCCAGAGCACCAGCAGTTCAGCGTGGCCGAGATGCTGGAGCATGAACGTGCCCACTTGATGTCGATGCCTCAGCCCTTTGACGGCTATGTGGAACGCCCGGCGAGGGTGACCAGCACCTGCCTGGTCTCAGTGGCACGCAACCGCTACTCTGTGCCCTGCGAGTTGGCCGGGCAGATGGTCAGCACCCGGCTGTACCCGACGCGGGTGGTCGTGGTGGCCAACGATGAGGTGGTGGCGCAGCACGAGCGATTGACTGACCGAGGCCAGACCCGTTATGACTGGCAGCACTACATCCCGCTGGTGCAAAGAAAGCCCGGTGCGCTGCGCAATGGTGCCCCCTTCGCCGACCTCCCTCCGGCCTTGCAGCAGTTACGCAGAGGGTTGCTGCGCCAGGCTGGTGGCGACCGTGTCATGGCGCAGGTACTGGCCATTGTGAGCACAGCTGGCCTGGATGCGGTGCTGGTAGCAGTGGAGTTGGCGCTGGAGAGCGCGCCACCGTCTGGCAAGGTCAGCGTCGAGCATGTGATCAATGTCCTGAGCAGGCTCAATCCTGCGCCCACGCCAGAGGATGCGCAGACCTGTCTGCAGGCGACAGTGGCACCACTGGCCAATACGGCGCGCTACGACAGCTTGCGCGGGCAAGGCGGCACGGAGGAGATCAACCATGCGTGATATCGCCGCAGAGCTTAAGCAACTGCGCCTGCACGGCATGGCGGGCGCCTGGCTGGACCTGATCGAACAAGGGGCCAGTACGGGCTCAGAGGAGGCACGGTGGTTGATTGAACACCTGCTGCAGGCCGAGGCCACAGACCGAGCCATGCGCTCGGTGAGCCATCAGATGCATGCAGCCAAGTTCCCTGTGCATCGAGACCTGGCTGGGTTCGACTTCGCTGTGTCACCCGTTGACAGCAAGCTGGTTCACACGCTGGCAGAGACAGGCTTCACAGAAGTGGCGCACAACGTGGTGTTGGTGGGCGGGCCTGGCACCGGCAAGACCCACCTGGCCACGGCCATCGGTGTGTCCGGCATCACCAAGCATGGCAGGCGCGTGCGCTTTTACTCCACGGTGGATCTGGTCAACGCGCTAGAGCAAGAGAAGGCACAAGGCAAGGCCGGACGCATCGCGACGAGCTTGCTGCGCCTGGACCTGGTGATCCTCGATGAGCTGGGCTACCTGCCGTTCAGCCAGGCCGGCGGTGCGCTGCTGTTCCACCTGCTCAGCCGGCTATACGAGCACACCAGCGTGATGATCACGACGAACCTGGACTTCGCGGAATGGTCGCGCGTCTTTGGAGATGCCAAGATGACCACGGCGCTGCTGGACCGGCTCACGCACCACTGCCACATCCTGGAGACGGGTAACGAGTCACATCGGTTCCTGCACAGTTCCAGCACGGCCAAGAGGCGCATCAAGGCACGAGAGCAGTCTCGGATGCAGGCGGCGGCAGAGGGCAAGGCCTGACACGCAAAGCAAAGGGGGAAGCCGCTGCGCGGCCTCCCCCTTGATGATCAACCAAGCCAGCCGAAGGGCTCAAAACCCGGCAAGGCTCTACACTTATCCACAGCTGACCACCCTTTGGTCGGCTACCAGCCCTGGCTCAATATTGGATCGGCACGGTGGCTCAGATTTGGATCGGCGCGGACACTTGGCAGCGCCTGTACATGGAAAGCATCGACTGTTTCGGGCCATACAGGACTGTTCGTGGCGGCATCAAGCAGGAGGCGTTTGAAGCTTGCAATGTTGTACCGGAGCCTCCCCCAACACGTTGTCGCATGCACATTCCGTAGTGCTGCAATGCCTAAAGCTGAGCTGGGCGGACTCCAGTTTTGAAATTGGACAGGCCGCCCGGCCACGATCACCAATGTCTCTGAAATGAAGGAGCGAAAGATGGATCCAGTCGTCCACTTTGAAATGCCGTATGAAGACGCAGCCCGAGTAGCTGATTTCTATGGCACGGCCTTTGGCTGGCAGACGCAGGCACTCGGCCCCAACATGAGCAATTATGTCGTTGCGGACACCTGTGAGGTTGCAAACGGACGGCCCACTCAAGCAGGGGCAATCAATGGCGGCTTCTTTGAGAAGAAGCCAGATTGGCCAGCTCAGCACCCATCGGTGGTCATCGCCGTAGCAGACATCCAAGCCTCCATCGCAAAGGTTGAAAGAGCGGGAGGAACGGTTCTCGGCGAGCCCATGACCATACCGGGGATCGGGGCCTACGTTTCATTTCTTGACACGGAAGGCAACCGTGTGGCCATGCTGCAGGCACTCCCAAGGCCGTAGCGCACGCAAAGCATAGCGATCGCGACAAGGCTTGCCTGAGCCCACGGTGCCAGGGCATCGCCATGTCAACACTGGCGCAGGATCGCGGTTACATTGAGCGCTCAATCAGGAGCACATCATGGCCAAAGGCGAACAACACAGCAACAAAATGACGAAGAAGCCCAAGAAGGACACTGCTCCGCCGAAGGAATCGTCAAGCCCCTCCACCAGGCCCGTTGCCCCGACGACGTCTGTGATGCCTAAGGGCAAGCTGAAAAACAAGTGAGCGCGTGGCAGGCCCTGACACGGCCGGCCCCACTCTCTTCGCTGCCTTCGCCAGGAAAGGCCCGTGCCGGGTCGACAAACTGCTGTAAATCTGTACGATGCATCGTCCAGAGGTGACATGTTCATGTCATCCGGCAGGACGATGCTGACCTTCGAATCAACCACTCCGGGAGAGACGCATGGGATTTTTCAGCAACATTCTTCAGAAGCTCGGCATCGGCAAGGACAGCGCCGCAGCCGCTCCGGCACCCACCGCCGCGCCGACCTCCGCAGCTCCAGCGGCGACGACCGCCACGCCCGCCAGTGCCCCGCCAGCTGCGCCTCAACCGATCGAACTCGTTGATGTGGTCGCGCAACTCGAACAGCGAGCGGCCGCGAATTCGCAAAAGCTGAACTGGCGAACCTCCATTGTCGACCTGCTCAAACTCCTTGAGATCGACAGCAGCTTGGCTGCGCGCAAGGAGCTGGCCAAGGAGTTGGCCTGCCCGGCGGATTTGATGGAAGACTCCGCAAAGATGAACGTCTGGTTGCACAAGACGGTGCTGGCGCGCATCGCCGCCAATGGCGGTAACGTGCCTCAAGACCTGCTGGACTGAGCCGGCAGCGACACACCCCACACAGGAGCAGGCACATGCAAATCACCGACATGCTGGCCCAGATGGGCGGCCTCCAGTCTATTGCCAAGGAGCTGGGCGTCAGCGAGACCCAGGCTGTGAGCGCCGCCGAGGCGCTGGCCCCCGCCATTCTGGGCGGCTTCAAGAAGCAGGCGCAGTCGCAGCCCGGTGGCCTCGAAGGTCTGGGGGGCTTGCTTGGTCAACTGGGCGGCAGTGGCCTGCTCGACCAGGTCTTGAGCCCTCAGCCGACGGAGGTGAGTCGCGGCAACGACGTCCTCGGGCAGATCTTTGGTTCCAAGGACGTCAGCCGGGCCGTGGCGCAGAACGCGGCGGCACAGTCCGGACTTGATCCCTCCTTGCTGAAGAAAATGCTGCCCATGTTGGCCATGCTGGTCACCGGTTACATGGCCAAGCAAAGTGGTGCCGGAGCGGCGGCCGCGCAGCAAGTCCCCACCGAGGGGGGCGGCCTGCTGGGCGGCGGGCTCGGGGGGCTACTGGGTGGCCTGCTCAGCGGTGGCGGCGGTCAGAGCGCGGCCGGTTCCGGCGGGCTCGCCTCGATGCTGGACCTCAACGGCGATGGCAATCCGCTGGACGACATCATGGGCATGGTTGGAAAAGTGATCCGTTAAGGCGCTCGGGCAGTGCCGCGTTCGCCCCGTCCGGGCGCACCGCCGAGCAGTTTTCAGCAACTGAAGGGGGTACAGACATGAGTTGGATCATCTCTTTGATCATTGGCGGCATCGTCGGCTGGCTGGCCAGCATGGTCATGAAGACCGATGCTCAGATGGGATGGATCGCCAACGTGCTGGTGGGCGTGGTGGGTTCCATGTTGGGCTTCTGGATCGCCGGGGTACTGGGCATCGCGCCCACCGGAGGCATCCTGCGCTTCGTGGTGTCGATCGCAGGCGCGGCACTGCTGATTTTCATTCTGGGCAAGCTGGGCATCTTTCGGAGGTCGTGAGGGCGGGGCCATCGCTTCGTGTTAACTTTCCGGAGGGCGCGCACCGTGCAAGCGCCCTCCTTTGAGTCGTCCATGAAGATCACGCCCACTGTTCTCACTTCGGCCCTTGCCGGTTGCCTCTCCGCGATGTCCTGGCCCTTGCTGTGGCCGCTGTTCACCGATCCGGGCGCCTCCAGTAGCCTGTGGATGGTGTTGGGCATGCTGTTGTTCGTTGCCCTGCCCGCTCACGCGTTTGTTTTCGGATTTGGCGGCAGCCCCACGCAGCAGGGTCGGGCGGTCGATGTCGGCTTGCTCAAGCGCATCGGCGCCTGGTTGAGCGCCGCCATCCTCACCGCTGGCGCGATGACTTTGTTCGGTGCCCCCACGCCTCTGGCCTGATCGGCTGGCGAGGTGCGCTGCGGCGGCCGCACCCCAAACACGTTACAGTCCCTACCGGGATCGGCGCAGGGCCATGGGCCTCGCCGCATGGCCCACCCCTTCTGATCTCACACCCTTTCGATGAAACTGGACCTGGCCCGGATTCAGGCGCTGGCGGCTCCCCTGCTGCGCCGTTTGCTGCAACAACTGCGGCACCCCACACGTCGTGGCATTCTTTGGGGCATCGCCGCGCTCCCGGCCTTGTGCCTGCTGTACGTGCTGCTGCTGATTCCCTTCACGCCCAGCATCAGCGACATCCGCAAGGCCCGCATCACCGAGCCGGCGCGCATCCTGTCGGCCGACGGCCATGAGATGGCCGTGTTCAAGCGGGCCAACCGCGCCTGGGTGAAGCTCGACGAGATGTCGCCTCACCTGGTCAAGGCACTGGTGGCCACCGAAGACCACCGCTTTTATGAGCATTTCGGGCTGGACTGGCGGCGCACCGCGTCGGCAGCGTTGAGCACCTTTGGCGGCGACCGCCAAGGCGGCTCCACGATCACGCAGCAGTTGGCACGCAACCTCTACCCCGAAGAAATCGGTCGTGCGCCCACCTTGAACCGCAAGCTCAAAGAAGCCATCACCGCGCTCAAGATCGAGGCCCTGTACTCCAAGGACGAGATCCTGGAGACCTATCTGAACACGGTGCCTTTCTTGTACAACGCCTTCGGCATCGAGATGGCCGCGCGCACCTACTTCGACAAGCCCGCGCGCAAGCTGGACGTGCTGGAGAGTGCCACCCTGATCGGCATGCTCAAGGGCACCAGTTACTACAACCCGGTGCTCAACCCCGAGCGCGCGGAGCAGCGACGCAACACGGTGCTGTCGCGGATGCTCAAGCGCGGGGAGCTGACCGAGGCCGAGTTCAACCGCCTGAAGAAGCGCCCCTTGCGCCTGGACTTCGAGCGTCAGACAGAGGCGCCAGGCGAAGCCCCCCACTTCATGCAACAGTTGCGCAAGTGGTTGATTGAGTGGGCCGACCAGAACGATTACGACATCTATGCAGATGGCCTGGTGGTGCACACCACCATTGACTCGCGTCTGCAGGAGTGGGCCACCCTGGCGGTGCAACGCCAGGGGCGTCAGTTGCAGTCGGTGGCAGACAGCGCATGGGCGCCTTCATCGGTGTGGTCCACCGACCTGGACAGCGTGCAGACCTTTGTGCGCGAGTCCAGCACGTACAAAAAGGCCCGCGAGGCCGGCCAGACGGACTCGGAGGCCATGGCTCGGCTGACCGGCGATGCGGCCTTCATGAAGGCGCTGAAGGAAGAGAAAACGCAGGTGCAAGCCGGCTTCATGGCGCTGAACCCGCAGTCGGGCGAGATCAAGGCGTGGGTGGGCAGTCGCGACTTCCAGCAAGACCAGTTTGACCACGTGCAGCAAGCGCGTCGGCAACCGGGTTCCACGTTCAAGCCCTTTGTGTATGCGGCGGCGTTCATGCAGGGCGCCAAGCCCACCGACACCCTGCCGGACAAGGCCATCGAGATCGAAACCGACGGTGGGGATGTCTGGCGACCCACGGACAGCCGCCCTCCCAGTGGCCGCGACATCACGCTGCGCAGCGGCTTGGTCTACTCCAAGAACATCATCACGGCGCAGTTGATGCAGCAGGTGGGGCCCGACAAGGTGGCTGACCTGGCGCGCAAGATGGGTGTGAACGATAGCCCGTTGGAAAAGGTGCTGTCCTTGTCTTTGGGCACCAGCCCGGTCACCTTGTATGAAATGGTGACGTCCTACGGCACGATGGCCAACGGCGGGCGCTACATTGCCCCGCGCTTTGTGAGCCGCATCGAAAACCGCGATGGCAAGGTGTTGGCAGAATTTGCCATGCCCAAACCGAAGGTGGTGCTGCCGCCTGAGGTGGACGCCACTTTGCTGGATGTGATGCGCGGCGTGATTGACAAAGGCACGGGCTCGGCGATTCGCAGCCGCTATGGCTTGCGGGCCGACCTGGCGGGCAAGACGGGCACGACGCAGAACAACACCGATGGCTGGTTCATCATGATGCACGGCCAACTGGTTGCAGGGGCCTGGGTGGGCTTCAATGACAACCGCATCACGCTGCGCAGCGACTACTGGGGTCGCGGTGCGCAAAGTGCGCTGCCCATCGTGGGTGAGGTGTTCCAGCACGCGCTGCGCAACCGTGTGATCGATGCGCGCCTGAAGTTGGGAGAGCATGACCCCGATGTGCTCAAACGCATGAATGACTGGCTGGGCGGTGTCTTGCAGACAGCGCCGGCTGCCAGCGCGGCCAGTGCCGCAGATGAAGAGGTGATCGTGGGCGACGAGCCGGTGTCATCGGCTGACGTGAACGCCAGCGCCGCGCCCCCCGCAGCCAGTGGCGTGGCGCCGACGGCTGTATCGGCCAGCGAAGCGGTGCCCAGCGGAGCCCCTGGGACGCGCCCCACCACCGAGCCGGGCGTGACGACCACCCCGCCGCCGATGGGGGCACCGGCCACACCGACACCTGCTGCATCGGCGCCCTGAACCTGGGCTGAGCGTGCCCGCGGGCAGAGGCCTGTGACACGCCCCTCAAATGAAGGGGCCCTGCGGTGCGATCCGGGTGATGATCCCTAGCAAGGCCGCGCCGGCACCCTCCTACACTGGCCCGGTTGTTTCACTGCCTGAGTCTGTGTTCATGCGCCATCTTTCCCTGACCTTGCTGGCTTCGGCCCTGTTGTGTACGGCTTCGGCGTCCTGGGCCCAGGACCGCAAGCCGGTGGCCCCGGCCGCGAGTGCCGCGCCTGCATCGGCCGCACCCGCCGAATCTCGCTCGGAGTTGGAGATCGACCCGAACGAGCCACACATTCAGACGGCAATGAAAAAGGGGCGCGCCACAGCGAACGAGGTGCTGAAGGTGGCCGCCACGGGTGACGAGAAACGCTATGAAAACGTGGCCGTGCGCGTGCTGGTCAAAGAGGGCAAGCTGCAAGAGTTCATCTGGCTGCAGCCCATCGAGAAGACCGACAAGGGCTATGTGGGCTATGTGGCCACGGTCCCGGTGACCCTCCAGCGCATGCAGGTCCGCATGAGCTACCCCTTCAAGCCCGAAAACATCGTGGACTGGATGTACACCGACAAGGTCAAGAAGACCATGCACGGCCAGTTCATCACCTGTGCGCAGGTCAAGAAACACGCGCCCCAGGATGCCCCGGTGCTGAAGCGTCGTTACGGCCTGGACTGCTCGCGCTGAATCGGCACCACTTTGCGGCCCGCCGTCCCGGCGTGACGGGCTCGCAACTGGCCACAGCCGCCGTCCACATCCTGCCCCGCTGAGTTGCGCAGCTTGGTCAGGATGCCGCGCTGGTGCAGGCTGCGGGCAATGGCCGCGGCCTTTTCCCACGAAGGGCGACGGAAAGGCAACTCCGGCACGTCGTTGTACGGAATCATGTTCATCAGGGCGTACTTGCCCTTGAGCAGGCGCACGATGCCGTCGAGCTCCTCTTGCGTGTCGTTGATGCCGTCCAGCAAGGTCCACTGGTACTGAATGGGGTAGCCCGTGGCGCGGGCGTAGCGCTCGCCCTCTTCCACCAGCTCTTCTGGTGTGATGCGAGGGGCGCGGGGCAGCAGTTCGGCGCGCACATCGGCCTTGGTGGAGTGCAGTGACAAGGCCAGCGCCGGTTTGACGCGACCTTGTGGCAGGCGCTCGAAAGCCCGGGGATCACCAACGGTGGAGAACACCAGACTCTTGTGCCCGATGTTGCCGACCGTGCCCAGCAGGTCGATGGCCTCCAGCACGTTGTCGAGGTTGTGCGAAGGCTCGCCCATGCCCATGAAGACCACCTTCTTGACCGGCCGCAGCGTACGGGCCAGTGCCACCTGGGCGACGATTTCAGCGCTGCCGATCTGCCGCAACAGGCCCTCCTTGCCTGTCATGCAGAACACGCAGCCAACGGCACAGCCGATCTGGGTCGAAACGCACAGGCCGTCACGCGGCAGGAGCACGCTCTCGGCCATCTGGCCATCGGCCAGCTCCACCAGCAGGCGGGCGGAGCCATCGTCGCCGGGGTGTTGCGAGCGCAAACGGGCCAAGCCTTCCAGTTCGGCCACGAGTTCGGGCAAGGCCTCGCGCACCTCTTGCGGCAGGAAGTCTTGCAACTGGCGGCGCCCGCTGTCTTGCGGCAGAGCCTGAGACCACAGGCGCAGCACGCGCTGCTCGTGGATGGGTTTGGCGCCCAGGTCACGCAGACGCTGGCGGAGGGTGTGGATGCGCATGGCGGGAGACGGAAATCAGGCGCCAGTGTAGGCACTTTTGGCCTGCGCGCGCTGGCGGTACGCCTCAAGGCCTGGGTGGGGCGCCGAATCCTTGTGCCAGCCACTGCTGCCATTGCTGGCGCGCCGCTGCCACATGGGGCTGGCGGATGGGACCGTAGCCCTTGATGGTCTCAGGCAGCTCGGCGATCTGGCAGGCCAGCGGCAGGTTGGCCGGTGTCAGCCGCGGCAGGATCTGCTCAATGGCCTGCAGGTACTCGTCCAGCACCTGCCGGGCCTCACGGTGCTCGGCGCTGTGGCGCAAGGGGTCCAGCCAGGTACCTCTCAGTCGGCGCGCCCAGGCCAGGCCGCGCAGCGCGCCTCGCCAGGCCGGGCCGAAAGCCCGCTTGCGTGGGCGCCCTGCGTCATCCAGGTCCGGATTCAACATGGGCGGGGCCAGGTGGTACACCAGTATCCAGGCGCCTTCAAACTGGTCCGCAATGCGCTTTTGAAAGGACTCGGATGTGAGCAGGCGGGCCACCTCATATTCATCCTTGAAGGCCATGAGCTTGTAGAGGTAGCGCGCCACGGCCAGGCTGAAGCGGTTGGAGCCCAGTGGCTGCTCGGCAGCCCGCACTTGGGTCAACACGTCCAGATAGCGCTGCGCATAGGCCTGGTCCTGGTAGTCCACCAAGCGGGCGTGCCGGTCTTGAATCAGCGTGTCCAGCGTAGAGGCCGACTGGGTGGTGGTGGCCCCGCCGGGCGCCCTGCCCATCCACTGCACGGCTTGCTGTGGCGTGGACCAACGCGACATCCCGGCTGGATCGTGTGCGGCGTGTCGCCCCCAGGCAAAGGCTTGCAGATTGCGCTCGACCTGGGTGGCGTTGAGCGTGATGGCCCGCTCGATGGATGCCCGTTGCAAGGGCACCCAGCCCCTCTGCCACGCAAAGCCCAGCAGCAAGGGATTGGCATAGATGGCATCGCCCAGCAGCCGCTCGGCCAGCACCACGGCGTCGATGCGCCGCAGGTGTTCGGCCCCCACGGCGTCGGTCAGCACCTGGTCGCACTGCGCTGAGGGGAAGGCCCAAGCCGGGTCATGCAGCACGGCAGCGGTGGGGGTGCCGTGGCTGTTGAGCGCCAAGCGGGTCCGGCCGCGCTCCATGACGGACAGGGTGGCCTCGTGTGCGGTCACGATCGGGTCGCAGCCCAGGACGAGGTCGGCCTCGGCCATGCCCACCTTGGTGGTGTGGATGGCGCGCTGGTGTTCGGCAATCTGCACATGGCTCCAGGTGGCGCCGCCTTTCTGGGCCAAGCCGGCCGCTTCCTGGGTGACGACGCCCTTGCCCTCGATGTGCGCCGCCACGCCCAGCAACTGCCCAATGGTGATGACGCCCGTGCCGCCGATGCCGGCCACGACGATGCCGTAGGCCTGGGCGCAACTGGGGAGTGCAGGCTCGGTCAGCGGTGGCAGGCTGGCGAGGTCGGGCACCGCATGCGCGGCCTGCTTGCGCCGCAGCTGCCCGCCCTCGACCGTGACGAGGCTGGGGCAGAAGCCCTTGAGACACGAGAAGTCCTGGTTGCAGCTGCTTTGGTTGATGCGGCGCTTGCGACCCAGCTCGGTATCGACCGGCTCCACGCTCAGGCAATTCGACTGCACGGCGCAGTCGCCGCAACCTTCGCAGACCTCTTCGTGGATCACCACGCGGCGGGCCAAGGCTGGCTCGGTGCCACGCTTGCGGCGCCGGCGTTTTTCGGTGGCACAAGTTTGCTCATAGATCAGCACCGTGCACCCAGGCACCTCGCGCAGCGCTTTCTGCACGGTGTCCAGCCTGTCTCGGTGGTACACCTGCACGCCGGGCGCCAGTTCCGCATCGGCTTGGTACTGGTCCGGGTCATCGCTGACGACCGCAATCTGGCGCACGCCTTCGGCTTCCAGCTCACGCGTCATGGCGGCCACGCTGAGCTTGCCATCGACCGGCTGGCCGCCCGTCATGGCCACCGCGTCGTTGTAAAGGATTTTGTAGGTGATGTTGACCCCGGCCGCGATGGCCTGGCGAATCGCGAGCAGGCCGGAGTGAAAGTAGGTGCCATCTCCCAGGTTGGCAAAAACATGGGGCTCGTCGGTGAACGGTGCCTGGCCCACCCAGCTCACGCCCTCGCCACCCATCTGCGTGAAGGTGCGGGTGTCGCGGTCCATCCACATGGCCATGTAGTGACAGCCGATGCCCGCCAGGGCCCGCGAGCCTTCGGGCACGCGCGTGGAGGTGTTGTGCGGGCAGCCGCTGCAAAACCAGGGGGGGCGATCGACCTGGGTGGGCGTGCGGGCCAGCGCCTGCTCCTTGGCCTCGATGGTGCGCAGGCGCTCGGCCACACGCGTGCGCAAGGTGGGCTCGGCATCGCGCAACAGACCCAATTTGTCGATGCGCTGCGCCACCGCCTTGGCAATGATCGCCGGGTTGAGGTCGGCCTTGGCCCGCAGCAGCCAGCGCGAGGCCGAATGCGGGTGCGACCACTCGCCGCCGCTGACGTCTCCGTCGGGCTCGTTGAACTTGCCCAGCACATTGGGGCGCACGTCTTCACGCCAGTTGTAGAGTTCCTCCTTCAACTGGTACTCGATCATCTGGCGCTTCTCCTCAATGACGAGGATCTCGCGCAGGCCGGTGGCAAATTCGCGGGTGATGCTGGCCTCCAGCGGCCAGACCACGGCCACCTTGTGGACGCGCAGGCCGATGCGGCGGCAGGCTTCGTCGTCCAGCCCCAGGTCGTGCAGGGCCTGGCGCAGGTCGTTGTAGGCCTTGCCGCTGGCGATCAAGCCCAGCTGCGCATGGTGGCTGTCGAGCACCGTGTGGTTGAGGCGATTGGCCCGTATGTAGGCCAGTGCGGCGTACCACTTGTGGTCCATCAGCCGCGCTTCCTGCTCCAGTGGCGAGTCCGGCCAGCGGATGTGCAGGCCACCGGGCGGCATGTCAAAGTCTTCCGGCAGGTGGATCTGCACCCGATCGGGGTCGATCGACACGGTGCTGGACGACTCCACCACCTCCTGGATGGTCTTGAGCCCGGCCCACACGCCCGAAAAGCGGCTCATGGCCAGCCCGTGCAGCCCCAAGTCCAGGATCTCCTGCACATTGCTGGGAAAGAACACCGGCAAGCCGCAGGCCTTGAAGATGTGGTCGCTCTGGTGGGCGACGGACGAGCTTTTCGCCACATGGTCGTCCCCCGCCACGGCCAGCACCCCGCCGTGGCGCGCCGTGCCCGCCATGTTGGCGTGCTTGAAGGCGTCGGCGCTGCGGTCCACCCCCGGCCCTTTGCCGTACCAGATGCCGAACACGCCGTCGTAGCGGCGCGGGCCCGGGGTCAGGTCGAGTTGCTGGCTGCCCCACACGGCGGTGGCGGCCAGCTCCTCGTTGACGCCGGGCTGAAAGACGATGTGATGGCGCTCCAGGTGCGACCGGGCCGCCCACAGGGCCTGGTCATACGCGCCCAGGGGGGAGCCGCGGTAGCCGCTGATGAAGCCCGCCGTGCGCAGGCCGTCGAGCGCGTCGCGCGTGTGTTGCAGCATGGGCAGACGCACGAGCGCCTGGATGCCGCTCATGTAGACACGGCCCCGCTCCTGGGTGTACTTGTCGTCCAGCGACAGGTCAGCGAGCACCTGCAGCGACGAACGGGGCAAGGGCGCATTCATCACGACCTCCTGCGGAGAGCGATGGGGTCAAGCGGCGCACACTGCGCGCCCACCTGACGGGGTGACGTGACTGCCTTTTGGGTCAGTTTAGGACGGGCCGCATCGCCTGACCCGAGTGGTTTTACCGAGACAATGCGCCGCGAGGTCGGCCCTTTATGCGTTTTCCGATGAAGGGAAGGCATGCTGATTCCTTGCCGCGCATCGATTCCGCGTCTATCGTGTCACCTCGTCCTGAACGCACCTCGGCGTGAAGGGCCGCCATACGATCAATTCTGGAGATGTGAATGAGCAACCCCGAGTGGAAGTTTGAAACCCTGTCCGTGCATGCCGGCTACTCGCCCGACCCGACCACCAAGTCCGTGGCCGTGCCCATCTACCAGACGGTGGCTTACGCCTTTGACAGCGCCCAGCACGGCGCCGACCTGTTCGACCTGAAGGTGCCGGGCAACATCTACACCCGCATCATGAACCCGACGCAAAGCGTGTTGGAAGCGCGCGTCGCGGCCCTGGAAGGCGGTATTGGCGCCTTGGCCGTGGCCTCGGGTCAGTCGGCCATCACCTACGCCATCCAGACGATTGCCGAAGCTGGCGACAACATCGTGTCGTCCACCGCGCTGTACGGCGGCACCTACAACCTGTTCGCCCACACCCTGCCTCAGTTCGGCATCACCACCCGTTTTGCCGACCACAAGAACCCTGACAGCTTCGAGAGCCTGATCGACGAGCGCACCAAGGCCATCTTTGTCGAGTCCCTGGGCAACCCGGCCGGCAACGTCACCGACATCGCCCGCATCGCCGAGGTGGCGCACCGTCATGGCGTGCCCCTGATCGTGGACAACACGGTGCCCTCGCCCTACCTGTGCCGCCCCATCGAGCACGGGGCCGACATCGTGGTGCAGTCGCTGACCAAGTACCTGGGCGGCCACGGCACCAGCCTGGGCGGCGCCATCATTGACTCGGGCAAGTTCCCCTGGGCCGAACACAAGGCTCGCTTCAAGCGCCTGAACGAGCCGGACCCGTCGTACCACGGCGTGGTCTACACCGAGGCTCTGGGTGCTGCCGCCTACATTGGCCGTGCGCGCGTTGTACCCTTGCGCAACACTGGCGCGGCCATCTCGCCTTTCAACGCTTTCCTGATCATCCAGGGCATCGAGACCCTGGGCCTGCGCATGGACCGCATCAGCAGCAACGCGCTGAAGGTGGCCGAGTTCCTGAAGGCACACCCTGCGGTGACGTGGGTGAACTATGCCGGTCTGCCGGACCACCCGGACCATGCCCTGGTGCAAAAGTACCTCTCGGGCCAGGCCTCGGGTTTGCTGACCTTCGGCGTGCCCGGCGGCCGCGAAGGCGGCGCGCGCTTCCTCGACAAGCTCCAGCTCTTCACCCGCCTGGTCAACATCGGGGACGTGCGCTCTCTGGCCACCCACCCGGCTTCGACCACGCACCGTCAACTGTCGCCCGAAGAGCTGGCGAAGACCGGCGTGACCGAGGAAACCGTGCGCCTGTGCGTGGGCATCGAGCACATCGACGACCTGCTGGCCGATCTGTCCCAAGCCCTGGCGGCGGCAGGCTGACGCGACGCCGTCTCACACGCAACCTGGCCTTCGGGCCAGGTTTTTTTTCGTGGCGATGAGGCAAACTGGGGCAATAGACACCCCGTGGTCGCGCACCGAGTGACACAATATCGCCCTTGAGAAAATAGGCCCGATGGCCAGAGGTCTCGTGTGATTGTTCGCCCCCGTCCCAATTGGCTGCGCATGCTGTTCGTCTGGCGCGGGTCGATCCTGAAGAAGATCCTGCCTCAATTGGGTTTCACCACCGCGCTCTCGATTTCGGTGGTCATCTTCCACGGTGAACTGCTCGACTGGAAGGTCACCCTCACGGCCGTGCCCTTCTCTCTGGTCGGGGTGGCACTGGCCATTTTCCTGGGTTTCCGCAACAGTGCCAGCTACGACCGGTATTGGGAGGCCCGCAAGCTCTGGGGCAAGCTGCTGACCGACAGCCGCAATGCCGCCCGCCAATGCGTCAGCTTCATGCCAGGTGAGCCTCGCCCGTTTGTGCTGGGCATTGCCGCCTTTGTGCATGCCGCACGTCATCAAATGCGCGGCACCGACCCCACGGCCGACATGACCCGCCTGCTGCCGCCGGAGGTGGTGAAACAGCTCGAAGGGCGCCGCACGCCCGCCCTGCAGGTGATGATGTGGCTGTCTGCACAGGTGAAGCAGGCGCATGCCGACGGCCAACTGTCGCCCATCCTCGTTGCCCAGATCGACCATTCGCTGTCCGGCCTCAACGATGCCTTTGGCGGCTGCGAGCGCATTGCCTACACGCCTCTGCCCTTCACCTACTCGGTGATCTTGCACCGCACCGTCTACCTGTACTGCCTGATGCTGCCCTTCGGTCTGCTGGACTCGATCGGGTTCATGACGCCTTTGATGGTGGCCTTTGTGGCCTACACCTTCTTTGCCATTGAGGCGCTGAGCGACGAAATCGAAGAGCCCTTTGGCACCATGCCCAACGACCTTGCGCTGGATGCCATGTCGATGAACATCGAAGCCCATGTGCTGGAGATGCTGGGCGACCGTGACCTGCCGGCCCCCATGGAGCCCCAGGACTACCTGCTGACCTGAGTGGGGCCAGCGGCGCCGTGGCGGCCGCTGGACGATGCGCTCAGCCCTCGGTCGTCAGCCCTCGGCCAACAACCCCAGCAAACCGCTGGCCCGCTGCGTGGGGTGCTGGATGGCACTGGCCAGCGCCCCTGCATCCGGCGCCACCAGGGTGAAGGCCTCTCGGGCGCGGGTGATGCCGGTGTAGACCAGTTCACGCTGCAGCATGCCCAGCCCATACGGCGGCAGCACCAAGGCGGTGTGCCGGAACTCGGAGCCCTGGCTCTTGTGCACGGTCATGGCAAAGGCCGTTTCCACATGGGCCAGCCGGCTGACGCCCACCGAGCGAATCTGGGGCCCATCCATGAAGTAGGCGCGCAGCGGTGCCCCCCGGGTGAGCGGACGCAGCGCAATGCCGATGTCGCCATTGAAGACGCCCAGGGTCGGGTCGTTGCGGGTGACCATGACAGGTCGCCCCTCAAACCATTCGCCCGCGGGTTTGAGCCAGCCCGCACTGGCCAAGGCTTGCTGCACCGCGCGGCTCAGCCCTGCCACACCCCATTCGCCCTCGCGCACCGCGCACAGCAGGCGAAAGCGGTCGAACGCGGTGAGTACCTTGCGCACCCATTGCGCATGCGCCGCCTCGTCGCCCGCCTCAGGCCGCACGACCATCACCTGCAGGTACTCGGCATAGCCTCCTTCCGCCTGTGGACGCCCGTGCAGCGCCAATTGCACGGCCACTTCGGGGCCCGTGGCGGCCAAATTTCGCACGGCGCCCGACTTGTCCTGTGACAGGATAGCGTGGCTGCCCCGCACATCGCCCTGGTTGACCGTCAGCGCCAGTTTGCCGATGGGGCCCCCGAAACGACGACTCTCCCGCAACATCACGGTTTGCTGTGCAAGCAAGGGCGCAGCGCCGCTGTGGTCCTGGTAGATCAGGTCCAGATCCTGCCCCGCGACGTCGCGGGCGTAACGCAGTGTCTCGGGATCGTAGCCACCCTGCTCGGCGTCGCGACACAGGTCGCCCAGCACCGCCCCCGCTTCCACCGATGCGAGCTGGTCCTTGTCGCCCAGGAAGATCACGCGCGCGGTGGGCGGCAAGGCGTCCAGCAAGGCGGCCATCATCTCCAGGTGGATCATGGAAGCCTCGTCCACGATCAGCACGTCCACATCCAGCGGGTGGCTGGCGTTGTGGCGGAACTGGCGCGTGTCGGGCCGGGCACCCAGCAGTGCGTGCAAGGTGCGAGCGGCACCCACCCGCTGGGTGAGTGCGTTGAGGTCGATCCGATCGCCCAGGGCGTCTTGCAGTTGGGCCAGCGAGGCGTCAATCGATTGTTTGAGGCGGGCAGCGGCCTTGCCCGTGGGCGCGGCCAAGGCCACGCGCAAACGCTGGGCGTCGGCATCGACCGCGAACAGCAAGGCCAGCAGGCGCGCGGCCGTGTAAGTCTTGCCGGTGCCGGGCCCACCGGTGATCACCGACAGGCGCGCCCGCAAGGCCACAGCGCAGGCGAGTTTTTGCCAATCGGTGACTGGGACGTCACCCTGGGTGACGGTTTTGGCGTCTGTACGTGCTTGCGCTGGAAACAACTGATCCAGCCAGGTGCGCGTCACCTCCTCGTCCAGGGTCACCCGCTCAGACACCCGCTGGCGCAGCTGTCGCGCCACGCGGCACTCGTAGTCCCAGTAGCGGCGCAGGTAGAGCACCGGAGCGGCCTCACTGCCGCCCAGCACGAGCGGCTGGCCCTCGTCGGCATTCGGGTGGGCCTCCTGATCGGCAGGTCGGCGCGCATCACGCACCACGCGGCTGCTACGCAAAGCATCCAGCCAGCCGCTCAGGGTTGCGGGCAAGGTGGCCCACAGCGTGTGCAAGGCCGCCTGGGCTTCGGGCGGGCCTGCCAGCAAAGCCACAGGCGGAGCGACCACATGGGCCAGCGGCAGGCAGGTGTGCCCTCGCCCTTCCATTTGGGACAAGACGGCTGCGGCCACGAGCACCGCCGGCTGGGCTTCAGGGTCACGCTCTGCCAGAAACGCGGACAGCGCGGCGTCCAGCCGACGCAGCCATCCCGCTTCGGCCCATTGGTCCAGAGTTTGGCAAATCGCGCTCATGCGGTGTGCTCCTCATCGGCCAGCAGTGTGTCCAGCGCGTCCAGCAAGGGCCACACGGGCGGCATCACATAAGCGCCGCGCTCGGGGCCATCAATGCCCCGCAAGAAGAGGTACACCGCGCCCCCGAGGTGCTCGGTGGGCTCGTACGCATCCCCCAGGCGCACCCGCAACAGTCGGTGCAAGGCCAGCAGGTAGATGACGGACTGCACGTCGTAGCGATGCTCGGCCATCGCACCTTCCAGCTGGTCGTGGGTGTAGGCTGCGCCCTGGTCTCCCAGGTAGTTGGACTTGTAGTCCAGCACCCAATAGCGGCCCTCGTGCTCGAACACCAGGTCGGCAAAGCCCATCAACATGCCGTGCAGTTCGCGCTCTGGCAAAGCCGGTCGCTCCCGCCCACCCAGCAGATGCATGCGGCACAAGGCGTCAATGGTCCGTGCCTGCAAGCGGCCCGCCGGCAACCAGAACTCCATTTCGGGCAGACGGTGCTGCAGCGCTTGCAGGCTGGCGCCCACGCCCGGCACAGGCAGGCTCACCACGGCTTGCAGCCACTGCGCCACGTCTTCGGCCTGCTCCAGACGCCCGGCACGCTCGCACTGACGGCGCAGACGCTCGGCCACCTCGGGGCGGGTCACGGCAAAGCCCTCGGCGGCCAGCCACTCCAGCTGGTCGTGCAAGAAGTTGCCGGCCACGGCGCCTTTGGTGAAGCGATGCCAGGCCGGCACCTCGGTCGCGGCCTCCTGAGTCGCTTCATCTGCCCCTGGGGTCACCGCAGCGGTCAGCGCTCCACGGGGCGACGCGTTGCTGACGTCCCCGCCCTCCTCCGCCTCAGCGATCGGCCATTCATCATCGGCAGGCCGCAACGCAGCGACGGGCGCCGCCGACGTCACCACACTGCCCAAGGAACGCACCAGCGCCGAGAAGCTGCCGATGGTCCAGCGGCGGTCAAACCGCGCGGTGTAGACCGACGGGGCCTGCAAAGGCACCACCGCTTCGTCGCGGCTCAAAGGGGTGCGCTCAATGTGGGTCGGCAAGGGGTGCAGGGCGATGTTGGCATCCCGCGCCGCCAAGGCCTCCAGGCGGGCCATCAAGCCTTCTGGCTCGGTCGGGCTCGGCCCTGCCAGCAGATAGCCTGAGGCACTGAGGTGGTTCGTGCATTTCTGGCTGCGTCCATCGCACACCGCGGGCAAGCCTACCCACAAGGCATGGCGAGCGCGTGTCAGGGCCACATACAGCAGGCGCAGGTCCTCGCGCAGACGATCCCGGTCAGCGGCTTCCTTCACCTCGGAGTCGGACAGGTCCAACACCAGACGGCGCTGCCCAGTCTCATCAAGCAGGTGCACAAAGGCCGTGCGCGAGGGGTCCACCTTGCGATGGGCCGCCGCAAAGGGCAGGCACACCACCGGGTACTCCAGGCCCTTGCTCTTGTGCACCGTCACCACCTTGACCAGGTCGGCATCGCTCTCCAGGCGCACGATTTGCTCTTCGCTGCCACTGCGGCCCTCGTCGATCTGTATACCCAGCCAGCGCACCAGCGCCTGCTCGCCGTCCAGCTGTGTGCTGACATTCTGCAGCAACTCGGCCAGGTGCAGGTAGTTGGTCAGACGCCGCTCGCCGCCGGCCTCCGCCAGCCAGCGCGCCGGCAAGTCCAACCGGTGCAAGGTCTGGCGCAACATGGTCAGCACCCCCTGGCTCTGCCAGATCCCATGCAGCTCGCGCAGGGTTTCGCTGCGCGCGTCAAAGGCTTCATCGTGGCTGGCCAGATAGGCCAGCTCGTCCAGGCTCAGGTCCACCATGCGGGTGGCCAAGGCCGCACGCGCCAGACGCACATCCAGCGGCGAGGCCACTGCACGCAGCCAGTGCAGCAGGTCGCGCGACTCTTCGCTGAGGAACACCGAGTCCTTGTCCGACAGGTACACCGAGGCCACCTTGCGGTGACGCAGTTCCCGACGGATGGCCTCGGCCTCCTTGCCATCGCGCACCAGCACCGCCACATCTGCGGGCCGCAGGCGCTGGAACGGTTTGCCCTCTTGCGCAAAGCCCACGGCCGGGTCATTCAGCCAGGTCACGATCTGCTCGGCGCAGCAGGCCGCATAGGGTCGCAGCACCTGCTTGGCCGGGCGCACCCCATCCAAGGCGTGGATCACCTGGATGGCAGGCAGCACGCCGTGCCCATCCACCAGCACCTCGTCGCGCCCCTTGGCCTGCACGGGCACAAAGGGCAGCACGCTCTCGGTTTGCCCCGGCTCACCAAAAAGGAAGGCCCCCGGCCCGTCGCGCTCTTCGGCCTGCTGGAACCACACATTCACCGCGCCCACCAGCGCCTGGGTCGAGCGGTAATTGGTGTCCAGCACATAGTGCCGCCCCTCGGTGGCACGACGTGCGGCCATGTAGCTGTGAATGTCAGCACCCCGAAAGCCATAGATCGACTGCTTCGGGTCCCCGATCAGCAGCAGCGCGCTGTGCCGGTCGTGCTCGGCTGTGCGGTAGATCTGATCGAAGATACGGTATTGCAGCGGCGAGGTGTCTTGAAACTCGTCGAGCATGGCCACCGGAGACTGGGCCAGCACCCGCTGCCGCAAGGTTTCGCCATGGGGACCAGACAAGGCCGCATCCAGCCGGTGCAGCATGTCGGCAAAGCCGAACGTACCCGCCTGCCGCTTCAGATGCGCCAGGCGCTGCCCCACCCGCACGGCCCCGTGCAGGCGGATGGGCGTGCGCACATCGGGCACATGCCGCAGGTCGGCCAGAAGTTGCGCAAAGACCTCAAAGTCATCGGGCAGTTCGATGCCAGGGGCCGAGGCCTTACGCGCCTCCAACAAGCCCTCTGGGCTCAGGCGATGGCGTGCTGCATCGGTCAGCTCCGGGAGGTCGGCTTCCGGGTCATCGGCCCACGCCGCCAGATTGGCCAGCCACTTCTGGTAGTTGGCCGGCTTGAGCGATGCGCGGTTCCAGTCACACACTGCAGGTGCAGTCTGCCCATCCAACCAGTCCCGCATGGCCTGGGCGCGTTGCGCCCATCCAGCCTTGAGCGCCTCCAGTCGCTGGCGACGCTGCTGCAGGCTGTCGCGCAAACACTCCGCCAAGCTGCCCTGCCCCGCGCCTTCGGGCAATTCCTGCTCATGCAGACGCTCCACATCGCGCTTCAAGGCCTGCACATCCGCCCACACGCCCAGCACCACGGCCAGCTCATCGCTGCTCAGGCTGTAGCAATGCTGGCGCCAGTAGTCCTGCGCTGCCTCGGTCAGCAGCGCCTCGGCGTCGGGCTCCAGGGTTTCGTCAAACAGACAGCCGCTGTCGAAAGCATGCTCGCGCAGCATCCGCTGGCACCAGGCGTCGATCGTGTGCACCGAGGCCTCATCCATCCCCTCAGCCGCCATCGACAAGCGCCACGCAGCCTGACTGCGCGCGGTCTCATCGGGATACGCCGCCAGCAAGTCCCTCAACATCGGGTCGACCTCGTTCGCGGGCACTTCGCCACGGAAACAACGCGCTGCTTCGACCAGGCGCGCGCGGATGCGGTCGGACAGCTCGCGGGTGGCGGCGCGGGTGAAGGTCATCACCAGAATGTCGGCGGGCAGGAGCGGACGCGGGAAGCCCTCCTCGCCCCCATGTCCCAAGACCAGGCGCAGGTACAAGGCCGCAATCGTCCAGGTCTTGCCGGTGCCCGCGCTGGCCTCGATCAGCCGGCTGCCCCACAGCGGAAAACTCAAAGCATTCAAAGGCTGGCTCATGCGTGCTCCCCAAGGCGTGGCTCAGCCGTGCCCGATCCCGTGTCGGCCATCGGCGTTTCGTGCAGGCTGACCGTGACATGGGTCGTGGCCCAGGCAAGCACCCGCCCCCACACCTCCTGCGCCAAGGCTTCGAAGCGCCCGTCATCGGACAGCACCTCAAAATCCGGATACAGGCGCGACCAGCACGGGTCCTCGTTCTCTGCACTGCGCATGTAGCCGCCCTCGTAAACCGTCTCAGGGTCCTCCGACTCTGTCACTTTGGCCAAGGCAGTGCGCATCGGCAACGGAATCGGCGCATCCAGGCCGGCGCGCCACACGGTCAACAAGGCACGCAGGTCGTCTTGCGCAGCGGCAGGGTCCATGGCCTGGCACAGCAGCGTCGCATCGCTGCCCACCAGCACGCCTTGCACCGTCACGCCGCCACAGGCAGCCACCAGGCTGCGCACCCAGGCCAGCCGCAACTTGTCATGGCGCGGCTGCGGCGCCTCCTTCTTGTTGGCCTTGCCCTTGGCCAGCTTGCCCGCCGACAGCTCCAACCAGGTCGGCACGGCATCCACGTCATCGGTCAGGCGCAGGTGGTCCAGCCAGTCCTGCAACATCATGCCCGCTTGTTCGATCCGCACCGGCTGACGCATCGCAGGGTGCGGGTGGCGGGCCACCTCACACTGCCACGCTGCCAGCATCGGCAGCAAGGTGCTCTCCAGCTCCTGCTCGGTCCACTCACCCAGCGCGCCCATCGGCAAGCGCCCCGAGCGCCGCAGGCGCTCCAGGCGCGCACGCACCTGGTCGCGCAAGGCTGCCAGCTGCGTCGGCTCATCCGCCACCGCCTTCTGTGACGCCAGCCACACATCCAGGTCGACCAGCACCTCGTCCATCAAGGTCGACACCAGCTGATGCTCTTCCAGCGCGTCCAGCCCAAAAGACTCTTCGTCCTCCGGCTCGGCATCCATGTCGTGGAACACCACATTCAGGCGCTGGCGAAAAAACACCTGCACCGGATTGCGCAGGAACTGCGCCAACTGGGCCATCGTCACCGGCACGTTCGGATCTGGCTCGAACGGCGGCAATGGTGGGATGGACGCAGGTAGATCTGGCGACGCGTCAGCCGAGCCACCATCGCCGGCCGCATCACCATCCAGATCGCCCGCCACATCGCTGTGTGCCGCAAGCCATTCCCGCGCATGGGTGAACAAGGTTGCGCCCTGCTCGAAGTACCGGCGGCTGAACGGCTGCAAAGGGTGCTCCGTCGTGCGAGGCCCCAGCACGTCGCCCGCCCATCCTGCCGCCAGATAGTCACGCAACTGTGACACCAGCACCGACGGCGGCTGCTCGGTGTTGTCGCGCACGCTGCGTCCCGTCCAGCTCACATACAACTGGCGCCGCGCCGACAGCACCGCTTCCAGCATCAACTGCCGGTCATCGTCCCGGCGCGAGCGATCACCAGCCCGGTTGGTGCCGGGCTGCAGCATCAGGTCAAAGTCGATGCGCGTGGCCCGGCGCGGATAGTCGCCATCGTTCATGCCCAGCAAGCACACCACCTCGAACGGAATGGCCCGCATCGGCATCAAGGTGCAGAAGGTGACGCCACCGGCCTTGAAACGCTTGTTCACGGTCGGCTCATTGAGCGCCGACAGCCAGGCCTCGCGCGCTACGTGCAGGTCCACCGGCGCGTCGAATTCCGCCTGGGCGCAGGCATCCAGCCAGGCGCGCAGGGCGTCGTCCAGGGCCGACACAATCAGACGGTCGTTGTCATCTTGCGCTGTTGCCATGTCAGCCAAGAGGGCACGACCGCGCTCGGCCCAGGTGCTCGGCGTAGCCGGCTCGCTCAGCACCTCGCGCCAGTGCGACAGGCGCGCCAGCAAACTGGCCAGCGCCCCGGCCAGCTCGGCCTCCAGGCCCCCCACTTCCGGGTAAGCCTCGATGCCATCGAACACCCCCTCCCCAGCGGCGTAGCCCAGCAGCATGCGCCGCAAGCCAAACCATCCGGTGTTCTGCTCACCGCACGCGGACAGGCCCAACTGCCCGCGATGCACCTCGTCCAGCCCCCAGCGAATCCCCGCCCCGGCCATCCACTGCGTCAGCCTGGGCAAGGCATCGGCACTGATACCGAAACGCGCAGCCACCGCCGGCACATCCAGCAGATCGCGCAGCTCACTGAAGCGGCAGCGCTGCTGCGGCAGGCGCAACAGCCACTCCAACGCCGCCACCAAGGGGCTGCTGGATCGCGCGCTGAGGTCGGCAATGTCAAACGGGATGTAGCGGGCATCGTGACGCCCGTACTGCCCGAACACGGCCCGGATGGCGGGCGCCACCTGGTCGATGTCCGGCACCATCACCACCACGTCACGCGGCTGCACCGGCGACACCGACGGCGCCGTGCCCGCAAACAGTTGCAGCAACTGGTCGTGCAGCACCTCCACCTCGCGCATCATGCTGTGCGCGGCATGGAAGACGATCGAGCGGTCGTCCGCACGCACCGCCCGCTTCGGGTGCTCCGCCATCGGTGTCAGATCACGAATGCGCTGCTGCACCTGCGTGAGCAGCGGCGCCTCATCGGATTCGTCCTCGTCAAACAGGTCCACCCGCGGGATGGCAAAGCGCGCCTGCGCCTGCTGCACGTCATCGAACTCGTCGAGCTGTCGCACAAAGTCGCGGCTTTGCCGCCCCCACGCGGCCAGCAAGGGGTGCGCATGTGCATGCATCTGGTCCAGCGACAAAGCCGACAGGTCCACATCTCCGCGGAAGGCATGGCGCCGCCGCGCAATGCCGCGCAACAGCTCGCGCCCGTCCATGATGTCTGCCCAGTGAAAACGGCAGGGGTTGGGAATGGCCATCAGCACCTGGCTGTGGGCACTCAAGGCCGCCAGCACCTGCAGCGTCGGCAAGGGCACACTGGTCATGCCAAACACCACCACCCGGCGCGCCACGGGGCTGACCGGGGCCGCACCCTGCTCCAGCGCCGACAGCACCCGCTGGTGCACGCGCGGCCGAATGCTCTCCAGATCGGACGGGGCCAGGGTGGCCAGCAAGGCGCGCCACAGCTTGGGCTGCCAGCCCTGCTCGGCCGGCACCGGCTGCGTGGGCCGACCTGGCGTCGGCAGCACATCCTGCCCCTCGGCCCAGGCCTCCAGCCAATCAGCCCGGTAGACCTGGTACTGGTCAAACAGGTCGGCCAGGCGGCTGGCCAGTTGATACAAGCGATCCGGCTCGTCACCTTGCAGGAAGCCGGCCACGGCCTCAAACCCGGGCGTGTACATCCACTGCGGCAGCAAATGCATCAAACGCCAGGTCAAGGGCGCCTTGTCGGTGGCGCACTGGCTGGGCACCTGGTCGCGCCCCAGCACCTGCCGGTAGGTGCGCCACATGAAACGCGCCGGCAACTCCACCCGCATGGCCGCGCACACCCCACCATCGCGGGCCAGGGTCATCTTCAGCCACTCGGCCATGCCCGCGCTCTGCACGAGGATGACCTCTTCCTCGAGGGGCGCCAGTGGGCGTTGGCGCAGCCACGTCAACACGGCCTCGGCCAAAGCCTCGGAGCGGTTACCGTGCAGGGCCAACAGACCCGTTTGGATGTGAGTGCGCATGAGTGGGGTACAGGATGAATTCACGCTCATCTTCCCCGATTCCAGGCTCATGGCGTGAGCCCGGATGGAACAAGCGCGATGGGCTTGTCATTGTCTCTGATGCACCACACAGGTGCCGCCGCGATGGCCCGCCAGACACCAGTTGGGTCACACATTGGCGGCCACAGCGTTTCCTAACCCACAAAGCAAAACGCCGACAAGTACCAGACTTGTCGGCGTTTACTTATGCGGTGGGGTGGCTAATGGGACTCGAACCCACGACAACCAGAATCACAATCTGGGACTCTACCAACTGAGCTATAGCCACCGCAGAACAGAATTAAAGTATAGCGCGTTTTCGCACCTTCTTACAAGGCCGACGCAGATTTTTGCGCCGCTGTGGCTTTCTCAACCACCTTCTTGCCTTCGTTCAGGTACTCGACCTTGTACTCACGCTTGAGCGCACGGTAGTAGGCATCGGCCTCGGCACGCGCCCAGTAGCCACCGAACTGCGTCTGCATTTCCTTCAGTTCTTCGGGCTTGACCTCTAGAGGTACCACCTTGTTGACCTTGAGCAGCGCCACGCCCTCGTCACCCAGGCTCACCACCGTCCAGGCCGGCAATTGCTTCTCAGGCACGCGCAAGGCCGCATCCAGCACCGCAGCAGGCTGGGCAAACACCGTGCGACGCGACATCTGCACCGCAGCCGGCAGCACCGCCTTCTCGGGGGCCTGCTTCCACAGCGCCATCTTCTGCTCGGCATCCGCCCGTGCAGCCTTCAAGGCCTGCGCGGTCATCCAACGCTCACGCACCTGCGCCTGGGCTTGCTCGAACGGCATCAGGGCGGCCGGGCGGTATTTCACCATGCGCGCCGAAACCAGCTTGTTCGTACCCACCTCCACCGCTTCGGTGTTGTGGCCTTTGGCCCGGTTGGTCGGATCAAACAGCGTCTCCAGCAGGCGACGATTCGACAAAGCGCCTTGCTCCTTGGTACCCGACTGACGCAGCACGCCATTCACCGTCTGGATGGGCAGCTTCAGCTCATCGGCCACCGGCTGCAGGCTGTCCGACTGTTCGTACACCATGTTGGTGAACTTCTCAGCGGCCTCGGCATACTGACGCTGCGCCAGTTGCTTGCGCGCATCGTCTTCGATCTCGGCACGAACGGCCTCAAAAGGCTTGGTCTCGCCACCGCGCACAGCGGTCAACTGAATGATGTGGAAGCCAAACTCGCTCTCCACCACGCCGCTGAGCTGTCCGGGCTTCAGGGCATAGGCTGCATCTTCAAAAGGCTTGACCATGTCGCCACGGCCAAAGAAATCCAGGTCGCCGCCGTTGGCACCTGAACCCGGATCGTCAGAGTTCTTGCGGGCCAGTTCGGCAAATTGAGCGGGGCTCTTTTGCAGTTGGGCCAGCAGCTGCTCGGCCTTGGCACGTGCCGCTTTCTTTTGATCAGCCGAAGCACTGGCCTCGGCCTTGATCAGGATGTGGCTGGCACGGCGCTCTTCCGGCGTCGAGTAGCGCTGGATGTTTTCCTTGTAGGCGCGACGCAGATCGTCTTCCGACACCGACACGCGCGCCTTCAGGGTGTCCAGATCCAGCACCACATACTGCACATCGGCCTGCTCAGGCGTGGTAAGCCATGCGGCGTTGGCGGGGTCCTTATAGAAGGCCTGCAGCTGTTCAGCGGTCGGGTTCAGCTGGGCCACATAGGCCTTGGGCTCAAACTTCAGCCATTGCACGTCGCGCACTTGGAACAAAGCGTCGACCGCAGAGCGCGTCGACAGTTGTGCGCCGTGGCTGGACATCTGCACGCCCCCCAGCACCTGGGCCACCGTCAGCTCCTGACGCAGCATGGTTTCCAGTTGCAGCGGCGTCATGCCACGGGCTTCGAGCAAAGCCTTGTTGACCGAGCCATCCGGGTTGCGCAATGCAGCAAACTGCGGATCGTTCGCGAAGATGCGCATGATGCGCCCAGCCGGCACCGTCAGATGCTGGTCATTGGCGGCCATCAGCAGCACGTACTCGCGAATCAGCGCGTCCAGCGACTGCTGCTTCACCTCAGGCCGGTCAAACAGGCTGATGTCCAGATCGGGGCGCTGGGAACGCTGACGCTCCACAAAATTGCGGTGCGCGTTGTCCCACTCTTGTTGAGAGACCTTCTGCTTGCCCACCTTCGCCACGGTGCCGGCGTTGTCGGTGAACTGCGAATACCCTTCCATGCCCACCAGAACAAAGGAAGGCAGGATCAACAGAACCAGAATCAGCTGGAGGATGCGGGTGTTTCTGCGAACGAAATCAAACATGGCTGTTGGCCAGTTGGAGGCTGGCCTGCTGTAGCTTGGGAATCGGTGTCACGCTGATTAAAAACGTGGCCCAGATAACACAAAGGCGAACCGTGGTTCGCCTTGCAGAAGTGCCCATCGGGATGGTGGGTGCTGAGGGGCTCGAACCCCCGACCTACGCCTTGTAAGGGCGCCGCTCTACCAACTGAGCTAAGCACCCGATCGCACTCAAGCCGGCTATCTTACATTAATTGAGCGCGTCCTTCAGGGCCTTGCCGGGGCGGAACTTGGGCACCTTTGCTTTTTTGATCTTGATCTCCGCGCCGGTGCGCGGATTGCGCCCGGTGCGGGCTGCGCGGGTGCTCACGGCGAAGGTGCCGAAACCCAGCAGCGACACGGTGTCACCTTTTTTGAGGGAAGTCTGGATGCCACCGATCACCGCCTCCAGCGCACGACCTGCGGCCGCCTTGGAGATGTCTGCCTGTTGGGCAATGTGCTCAATCAACTCGGACTTGTTCACGACAACTTCCCTTCGCAGTACAACAAAAAAACTCAGCGTGACTTGGCTCGGATGTCCGGCAAAGACTTCTGCAGGTAGTAAATCATCGACCAGATCGTCAACGCACAGGCGATGTAGATCAACCAGGTGCCCACCACGTGGCTGTGAAACAGCCCGAAAACGTCAGCGTTCAGCAACAGCAGCACGATGGCCGACATTTGCGTGGCTGTTTTCAGCTTACCCAACATGTGCACGGCCACGCTGCCCGAGGCGCCGATTTTGGCCATCCACTCTCGTAAAGCAGAAATGGCGATTTCGCGACCAATGATGATGAAGGCCACCAGGGCACTCACCCGGCCCAGATCCAACAGGATCAAAATCGACGCGCACACCAGGAACTTGTCGGCCACCGGATCCAGAAACGCGCCAAAAGCCGAAGTCTGGTTCAAACGACGCGCCAACCAGCCATCCAGCCAGTCGGTAGCGGCCACCACGACGAACAAAGCCGCAGCGGTCAAGTTGATCTGTGCCTGCGACCAAGGCAGATAGAAGACGGCCACGATGAGCGGAATCGCAACGATCCGCGCCCATGTGAGCATGGTGGGCAAGGTAAGAAACATGGAAGCATTGTGCCGTGAACCACGGCCGTCAGCGGCGCTCAACGGCGATCCAACGTCATCGGCTTGAACTGACGTTGGTCGTTGAACAGGAAGGTCTCATTGAACTTCCACGGCTTGGGCAGCTTGGAGACATTGCCGAAGGGCGCCGCACGGCGCACAGCCTGGATGGCCAGCTGCACGGTGTCACGAGCTTGACTGGGGTAACGCATGACATCGATGTCGCGCACGGAGCCGTCGGCATTCAACTCGATGGTCAACACCGGAATGGCCAGCAGCACCGGCGGCGAGGCATGGGTGTAGCTCTGATCGGGACTGGCAGCCACCATCCGGCGAGCCGCCTGCTCGCGCGCATGGGCCCAGTTTCGCGGCGTGGCCGGCGCGGCCAGTTTCACCACACGCGGCGAGCCCGAGGTGCCGGGTTCGGCCTTGGCGGGGGCGCCCTCTGGCATCTTCGCTGGGGGGGCTGCCCCTTTGTCTGAGGGCAGCAGGCTGCACCCGGCCATCACGGCAGACACCGCCAGCGCAGCCCACAGGCGAGCTCGCCCGCCAGATGCATCAGCGCAAGGCTTTGTAAATCTCTTCTGCCAGCTCATGCGATATCCCCTCCACGCTTGCCAGTTCTTCCACACTCGCTGAGGCAACGCCTTTGACGCCGCCAAACCGCTGCAGCAGTTTCGCACGGCGTTTCGGCCCAACGCCCGCAATGTCTTCGAGGCGACTGCCGCCCGTGCGCACGCTCGCGCGCCGCGCACGCATGCCGGTGATGGCAAAACGGTGGGCCTCGTCCCGAATCTGGGCCACCAGCATCAGGGCGGCCGAGCTGGGTGACAGGGCCAACTTGGGGCGCCCGTCGGCAAACACCAACTCTTCCAGGCCCACCTTGCGCCCCTCCCCCTTCTCCACCCCCACGATGATGGACAAAGGCAAACCGAGGGTCTGAAACACGTCGCGGGCCATCGCCACCTGCCCCTTGCCACCGTCGATCAGCACCAGGTCGGGCACCCGGGCGGCCTTGGTGCCGGCGGCGCTGTAACGGCGCTCCAGAGTCTGCTTCATCGCGGCATAGTCATCACCCGGGGTGATGCCGGTGATGTTGTAGCGCCGGTACTGCGAGGGCTGCATCTTGTGCCCCTCGTACACCACGCAAGAGGCCTGTGTGGACTCGCCCGCCGTGTGACTGATGTCGAAACATTCGATGCGCAAGCCCGCCAGTGGGTCGTGGGCCGCGGCCGCCGGGGTCGATGGTGCCGCCGCATCGCCCTCTTCCGGCGTTTCGGCCGTCTCGTCCAGGCCGGCCTCTCGGGCATCCAGGTCCAGATCGAGGCTGAGTGCCTCCACCAGCGCCCGCGTGCGTGCCTGTTGTGAGCCTTCCTCGCTGAGCAGGCGCGCCAGGGACAAGTCGGCCCCCTTGATGGCCATTTCCAGCCAGGCCCGACGCTGTTCACGCGGCTGGTGCACCACCGTGATCTTGCGGCCGCCCTGCTCTCCCAGCGCTTCGATCAGCGCCGGGTTCACGGGGTGACTCAAGATCAACAGGGGCGGCACGGCGCCGCCCAGGTAGTGCTGCGTCAGAAACGCCTCCAGCACCCGGACTTCGGTGGCGTGGACCAGGGCCTCCACATCGCGCACATCTGGAGCGTCGTTGGCAGGCGTAGGCGGCTCGCTCTGCGCCTCAATGCTGGCCGACTCCTCCGCCTCGTCCGGCGCCAACACATGGTCTTGCACATGCACCGGGAAATGCGCTCGATCGCCCAAGTGGCGCCCACCCCGCACCATGGCCAGGTTCACGCAGGCGCGCCCGCCGCTCACCTTCACGGCCAGCACGTCCACGTCCTTGTCCATCACCGTGTCCACCGACTGCTGGTGCAACACGGTCGACAGCGCAGAGATCTGGTTGCGAAACTCCGCCGCCTTCTCGTATTCCATGCGCTCGGCATGCGCCATCATCCGGTGCTGCAAATCGGCCATCACCGCCTCAGGCTCGCCCAGCAAAAAGCGCTCGGCCTGGGCCACGCTGTTGCGGTAGTCCTCGTCGCTCACCAGCCCCACGCAGGGGCCGCTGCAGCGCTTGATCTGGTAGAGCAAACACGGTCGCGTGCGGTGGTTGTAGACCGAGTCCTCGCAGGTGCGGATCTGGAACACTTTCTGCAGCAACTGGATGGTTTCCTTCACCGCCCAGGCATTCGGAAAGGGGCCGAAGTAGCGGTGCTTGCGGTCCACCGCCCCACGGTAGTAGCTCATGCGCGGGAACGCATGCGACGCAATCTTCAAATACGGATAGCTCTTGTCATCCCGAAACAGGATGTTGAAGCGCGGGTTGAGCGTCTTGATGAGGTTGTTTTCCAGCAGCAGCGCCTCGGCTTCGCTGCGCACCACGGTCGTCTCCATCCGCACGATCTTCGAGACCATGTGCCCGATGCGCGAACCGCCGTGGTTCTTGTGGAAGTAGCTCGACACCCGGCGCTTGAGGTCGCGCGCCTTGCCCACGTACAGCACATCTCCCTTGGCATCGAAATAGCGGTACACCCCCGGCAAGGCCGGCAAGGTGCTTACCTCCTGCAGCAAACGCGCCCAGATGCGCTCACGCTCCAGGTCTGGGCCCGGCGCCGCGCCCTCGCTGGATGAATCCTGTACATCAATCGGCTCACTCATGGGTGTGATTGTCCCCGAGCGCTGCCCCTCCATGCACGCGGGTTGCCATAATCCGCGCCATGCTGTGGGATCTTTTCTGTCGCGTCATCGACAACTTCGGTGACATGGGGGTGTGCTGGCGTCTGGCCTCCGATCTGGGCCAACGCGGCCATCAGGTCCGCCTGTGGGTGGACGACGCCAGCGCCCTGTCTTGGATGGCGCCCCAGGTGAGTTGGAGCACGGACCCGGATCTGGGCCTGCAAACCGGGCGGGGTCAGGCTGGCGTCACCGTGTGCCACTGGACGGACGCCGAGGCTCTGCCGGATGCGCACCCGCTGGTTGCCGGCAACGTCGTCATCGAAGCCTTCGGCTGCCACCTGCCCGATGCCTTCGTCGCTCGCATGCAGCGCCCCGCTCCGCCCCAATGGGTGAACCTCGAATACCTCAGTGCCGAAGACTATGTGGAGCGCAGTCACGGCCTGCCTTCCCCCGTCTGGCATGGCCCGGGCGCCGGCTTGCGCAAGCGCTTCTTCTACCCTGGCTTCACGCCTGCCACGGGTGGCCTGCTTCGGGAGCCCGACCTGCTCTCGCGCCATGCCGCCTGGGATACCCATGCACGCCAGGCATGGCTAAACCGCCTCGGCATTCCCTGGACGCCTGGCGAACGTGTGGTGTCCATTTTTTGCTATGCCAATGCCCCAGTCGATGCCCTGTTGACGCAACTGGCAAGCTGCCCGCATCCGGCTGCCCTCATCACCCATGTACTGCTGGCCCACGGTCATGCCACGCAATTGGGGCTGGCCTGGCAAAACGCCCAAAACCACCCCGCCGGATTGTTCGACGCGTCCCCGCCGAACACCCTTCACCTGCACCCCCTGCCCGCCCTGCCACAGCCGGAGTTCGATCACCTCCTGTGGTCGTGCGACCTCAACTTCGTGCGCGGCGAAGATTCCGCCGTGCGGGCCTTGTGGGCCGGCAAGCCCCATGTCTGGCAGATTTACGAGCAGGACGATGGCGTGCATGCCGACAAGCTGGACGCCTTCATGAACCGCTGGATGAGCGATTGGCCTGCCGACCTGCGCACCGAGGTGATGGCCGCCTGGCGAGGCTGGAACGGTTTGGCGCCTGTGCCCCCCTCATTGCCCGACTGGGCCCCAGACAGCGCCCCATGGCCTCGGCACACCCTGAATGCGCGAGAAACCCTGCTCAAACAGCAGGATCTCGTCACGCAATTGATGCACTTCGTCACCCAGGCGGGGTAAAATAGCTGGCTTTGCTTCTGGCAGGTTTCCCTGTGCAAACTCACCTTTGCAGCCATCGGGGGGCCAGAGGCGTCTCAGTTTTGCACAGACCCTAATCGGGAATCCACATGAAACTCGCACAAGAAATCCGCGCTGGCAACGTGATCATGCAGGGCAAGGACCCGATGGTCGTCCTGAAGACCGAATACAGCCGCGGCGGCCGTGGCGCTGCCACCGTCCGCATCAAGATGAAGAGCCTGCTGAACGGCTTCGGTCAGGAAACCGTCTTCAAGGCCGACGACAAGATGGACCAGATCATCCTCGACAAGAAGGATTGCACCTACTCCTACTTCGCCGACCCGATGTACGCGTTCATGGACGCCGAGTACAACCAGTTCGAAATCGAAGCCGAAAACATGGGCGACGCGATCAACTACCTGCAAGACGGCATGGAAGCCGAAGTCGTGTTCTACGACGGCAAGGCCATCTCGGTCGAACTGCCCACCACGATCGTGCGTGAAATCGAAACCGAACCCGCCGTCAAGGGTGACACCTCCGGCAAGGTCATGAAGCCCGCCCGCATCGTCGGCACTGGTTTCGAAATCCCCGTGCCCCTGTTCGTCGACTCCGGCGACAAGATCGAAATCGACACCCGTACCCATGAGTACAAGAAGCGCGTCTGAGCCACCTCGGCACCGCGCCTCACCCAATCAAAAGGACACCTCGGTGTCCTTTTTTCATGCCTGGGTGTCACACCGTGAAGGCCACCCTCAAGGACGCTGGTGCGCCATGGCCATCACTTCGGCAGGTGGCAAGTCCTTGAGCTTGTGGTCTGACCAGACCTGACGCCAGCGCCGCGCCCCCGGCAAGCCGTGGTACAGGCCCAGGATATGGCGAATCACCTGCGGCCAGCGCACCTCGCCATGGGCCCACCCGGCGGTGCGCGCCATCTCACGTGCGGTATAGGCCACCATGTCGGCCTCCACGGCTTCACGTGTCAGGGCTTGTTCACGCGGCGGCAAACCAAACAGCAGCTCATCCCATTCGGCCATCAACCAGGGGTTGTGATAGGCCGCACGCCCTACCATCACACCGTCCAGCGCCACGCCGTCAATCATCGCGCCCGGCTGCAACTGCGCCACGCAGCTGGCGTTGTCGGCCAAGCCGCCATTGAGCACGATGGTCAGGTGCGGGAAATCGCGCTTGAGCTGGTGCACGAACTCGTAACGCAGCGGCGGAATTTCGCGGTTCTCTTTCGGGCTCAAGCCCTTGAGCCAGGCATTGCGCGCATGCACGATGAAGACCTCGCAGCCCTCGTTGGCCACGGTGCCCACAAAATCGCGCACGTAGTCGTACGACTCGATCTGGTCGATGCCAATGCGATGCTTGACCGTGATGGGCACCTTCGGGTCGCCGCCCACGGCATCGATCATGGCCTTGACGCAATCGGCCACCAAGGTCGCCTCGTTCATCAGGCAGGCCCCGAAAGCCCCGCGTTGCACCCGCTCGCTCGGGCACCCGCAGTTCAGGTTCACCTCGTCGTAGCCGAACTGCTGGGCCAGCTTGGCGCAGTGCGCCAGGTCGGCCGGCTCGCTGCCCCCCAGCTGCAAGGCCACTGCATGCTCCTCCTGGTTGTATTCCAGAAAGCGCAGCATGTTGCCGTGCACCAGGGCGCCGGTGGTCAGCATCTCCGTGTACAGCCGCGCGTGCGGGCTCAGCAGGCGGTGAAAGTAACGACAGTGGCGGTCTGTCCAGTCGAGCATCGGTGCCACGCAGGCGCGCCAGGGACTCAGGTCTTGAGAAGGCAAAGTGGTCACAGTCACAAAAGAGCTCTATCGGGGGCTGGGGCCGTGTTGAGAAGGACAAACACCGCCCTGACTGACCCCCATGTACAAACCAGTATTTTCTCAGCTACATTGGGTTTTGTCTGATGACATTCAGTGAGGCCCTCATGAAGCACATCCTGACCACTTTGAGCGTGCTGTCGACCCTCACCCTCGGCGCCTGTGCCACCGCCCCCGGTCACTACAGCGGTGACGTCATCGTCAGCACCGCACAGGCCACCGAGCGCTGCCAAATCCTCGGCGAACTCTCGGGCTCATCAGGCCTCACAGGCCTGTTCGGCCTCAAAGGGGTCGATGACATCCGCCATGACCTGATGCGCCGCGCCGAGGCCATGGGGGCTACCCATGTGGTGTGGGGCACTTCCAGCGTGGGTTATTTCAACACCACCGAAACCGCCCGCGCCTACCGCTGCAAGTAAAGTCCACGGGGATGGCGCCCGACTGCACTCCCCGCACGCAAGTGTCACAGCGGGTCGTGCAGATCCCGCAAGGGGTGGGCATGAGGGGGCCAGACCGCCTCGAAAAACGCCTCTACCAACTCGGGCGTGACCGCCTCCACCGTCGACGGGTTCCACCGAGGCCGGTGATCCTTGTCAACCACCAGCGCACGCACCCCCTCCACCGTCTCGCTGGCCACACCGGGGCGCAACTGGAAGCAGTGCCTCACCATCGTTCGCTCCATGCGGAACACATCGGCCAAAGGCATGCTGCGCCCACGGCGGATCTGTTCCAGCGTGACGCCCATCATCAGAGGTGAATGTCCCGCCATCTGTTGGCGCACCTGAGTCGCCCATTCGCTGGCATCCGACTGCAAAGATGCCCAGATGTCCTGCAACGTGTGCTGGCTGAAATGTCGGTTGATGGCCTCCAGATGCACCGTCACGGTCGCCTCCGGCAACTGCGTCAGTCCATGCAGATCGACGTGCGCGCGGCAGCGCCCCATCAGCTCTTCATCGCCATGTGCAGGCCGCGCCCGCAAGTCGGCCAGCAAGGACCCGAAGCCAACTGAACGTGCATGCACATCGGCCAGGCCCAGGGTCAAGGCATCCGTCACATGCAGATGCGGCCCTACGATGCCCAGGTACTCACCCACCGACCCCACGCAGCGCGACAAGAAGTAGCCTCCACCCACATCCGGAAACAAGCCAATGCGGGTCTCGGGCATGGCCATGCGCAGAGACTCGGTCGCCACGCGCAGGTCACACCCCTGCGCCAAGCCCATGCCGCCGCCCATCGTCACGCCCTCCATCCAGGCGATCGTGGGCTTGGGATACATGTGAATCAGGTGGTCCAGGCTGTATTCCTCGGTGAAGAAGTCCTCCACCGCCGCATCCCCAGCCAGCGCGGCATCGTGCATGAATCGGATGTCGCCTCCAGCACAGAAATGCGTCACCGGATGCTTGCCCGCCTCTGCAGGACGCGGCGCACCATGCAGCAGCACCGCATGCACGGCCGGATGCGTGGACCAACCTCGCAGCACCACTGTGAGCTCACGAACCATCTCCAGCGACAGCGCATTGAGCGCCTTGGGCCGGTTGAGGGTGATGACTCCCAGCCCCCCAACGATCTCCGTCTGAATCACACGCTCCATCTCACCCCCCAAGGCATCGAACAAAAAAAGGCCGCGTTGTCACACGCGGCCTTTTTACCTCAATCCGTCAGTGCGGATCAGGATTCGCGCGAAGCGCGCTTGCGGTCATGTTCCTTCAGGTGGCGCTTACGCACACGGATCGACTTCGGCGTGATTTCAACCAGCTCGTCGTCATCGATGAAGTCCACGCCGTATTCCAGCGTCAGCTCGATCGGCGGCGTGATCTTGACTGCGTCTTCCTTGCCCGATACGCGGAAGTTCGTCAGTTGCTTGGTGCGCGTGGCATTGACCACCAGGTCATTGTCACGGCTGTGGATACCGACGATCATGCCTTCGTACACGGGGTCGTTCGGCTTGACGAACATGCGGCCACGGTCATCCAGCTTACCCAGGGCGTAGGTGAAGATTTCACCGTCGTCCATGGAGATCAGCACGCCGTTCTTGCGGCCACCGATGTCACCCTTGTGCGGCTCGTAGCCGTCAAAGATCGAGGCGATCAGGCCGGAACCACGGGTCAGGTTCATGAACTCGTTGCTGAAACCGATCAGGCCACGAGCCGGAATGCGGTATTCCAGGCGCACACGACCATGGCCGTCCAGCTCCATGTTGATCATGTCGCCCTTGCGCAAACCCAGTGCTTGCATCACGCCGCCTTGGTGTTCTTCTTCCACGTCAGCGGTCACCAATTCCATGGGCTCGCACTTCACGCCATCGATGTCCTTGAACATCACGCGTGGCTTCGAAACGGCCAGCTCGTAACCTTCGCGGCGCATTTCTTCCAGCAAGATGGTCAAGTGCAATTCACCGCGGCCGCACACTTCAAAGATACCGTCTTCATCGGTTTCCTTGACGCGCAGGGCCACGTTGGAGCGCAGTTCCTTTTGCAGGCGGTCCCAGATTTGGCGGCTGGTCACAAACTTGCCTTCACGACCTGCCAAAGGCGAGGTGTTCACGCAGAAGTTCATGGTCAACGTGGGCTCGTCAATCTTCAGCATCGGCAGAGGCTGAGGATTGGCCGGGTCGGTCACGGTTTCGCCGATGCCAATGTTTTCAATGCCGCTGATCAACACGATTTCGGAAGGACCGGCCTCGGTGGCTTGCACGCGGTCAATACCTTGGAAGGTGTGGACCTGGTTGACCTTGCCTGTGTAGGCCTTGCCATCGGGGCCAGCCATCACAGCCACTTGTTGACCGGGCTTCAAGGTACCCTGGGTGATGCGGCCGACGCCGATACGACCCACGAAGGTGGAATAGTCCAGCGCCGAGATTTGCAGTTGCAGAGGTGCGGTTGCATCACCCTTGACCGCAGGCACATGCTCCAGAATGGTGTCGAACAGGGCAGACATGTCTTCGCCCCACTTGGCGCCAGGCTCGCCCTCGACCTTCGAAGACCATCCATTGATGCCGGAGGCATACACCACGGGGAAGTCCAACTGTTCGTCCGTCGCACCCAGCTTGTCGAACAGGTCAAACGCAGCGTTCACCACCTTGTCGGGGTTCGCGCCAGGCTTGTCCACCTTGTTGACCACCACGATGGGCTTCAGACCCAAGGCCAAGGCCTTCTTGGTCACGAAACGCGTTTGAGGCATCGGGCCTTCTTGCGCGTCGATCAGCAACACCACACCGTCGACCATGGACAGGGCACGTTCCACTTCACCACCGAAGTCCGCGTGGCCGGGTGTGTCGAGGATGTTGATGTGGGTGTCTTTCCAGGACACGGCACAGTTCTTGGCCAGGATGGTGATGCCGCGTTCACGTTCGATGGCGTTGTTGTCCATCACCGTGTCGACCACTTTTTCGTGCTCGGCAAAAGTGCCAGACTGGCGCAGCAGTTGGTCAACCATGGTGGTTTTGCCATGGTCAACGTGGGCGATGATCGCGATGTTGCGAATTTGAGTGCTCATAAAAGCTCTTTGGTCCTAAATCAAATTTCTGAGGCTGACGCCACCTCGGTGCAAGGCGCTGAATCTCTCAGCATGCCTTCCACCTCGGCCGGACTCAGCAGGCGCGTAGGGATCAGTTCGCCGCCCTTGATGTGGGCACTGCCCAGCAACACACGGCGATCCGGGTGGCTGCCCGGCTCAGGATGGGGCCCATACACACGCACCTGGGGCGCATCGGCCAAACTCGTTCTCCGGCGCAAGCCGGTGAGGAAACGCGCGGCCTCAGGCTCACTCAAGAGCACCTCCGGCCAATCGTTCAACAAAATATCGGCAGGCAGCAAATGGGTATCCCGCTCGGCTTCGCTTGCGGCCATCAAGGCCTCCAGCGTCACCGCACCGTGCAGGCTCACACCACCACTGCCTGTGCGACGCAGCCCGATCAAGTGAGCCCCACAACCCAGGGCCTCACCGATGTCCTGCGCCAGGGTGCGAATATACGTCCCTTTGCTGCATTGCACATCCAATTCCAGCACGTCACCGTGCCAGTTGAGGATGTCAATGCGGTGAATGGTCACCGGGCGTGGCGGACGCTCGATGTCAATGCCCTCCCGCGCGTACTCGTACAGGGCCTTGCCCTGGTGCTTGAGCGCAGAGTGCATCGGCGGCACCTGTTCAATCGGGCCGGTGAAACGTTCACAGGCCTTCGCAATGCTGTCAGCGTTGACCTGCTCTGGTGTCACCGGGCGCGTCTGAAGCACCTCGCCCTCGGCGTCACCGGTGGTGGTGGTCACCCCCAGCTTCAGGGTGGCGAGGTAGCGCTTGTCGGCGTCCAGGGACACCTGTGAAAACTTCGTGGCGGCCCCGAAACACAAGGGCAGCAAGCCCGTGGCCAGCGGGTCGAGCGTGCCGGTGTGGCCCGCCTTCTCCGCCCGCATCAGACGGCGCACCTTCTGCAATGCATCATTGCTCGACAGGCCCAGAGGCTTGTCAAGCAAGATGACGCCATGCAATTGGCGCCGCGGCTGACGCGGTGGCTTGCTCACGAAGGCGTGCCCTCGCCTTCATCGTCCTTGGCCTTGTCAGCCACGGCACGGGTGATCAGCGCATTCAACTCGGCCGCACGCTCGGTGGTGCGATCGAAGTGGAAATGCAGCGTCGGGACCGTGTGGATCTGCAGACGTTTGAACAGGCCATTGCGGATGTAACCCGCGGCCTCATTCAGACCTTCTTCGCAAGCAGCGGCGTCGCCCACCAACAAGGAGAAGAACACCTTGGCATGGGCGTAGTCGGGCGTCACCTCCACGTGGGTGATGGTGACCATGTTGCTGATCCGCGGATCCTTCAGATCGCGGATCAACTCGGCCACGTCGCGCTGAATCTGGTCATTGACCCGATTGCTGCGATTGGGAGTAGCTTTTTTATGGCGCATGGTGAATTCCTGCTGTCATGGCGGTCGGTGCTCGGAAACACAAACCCCGCCTGGGCTCAGGCGGGGTTGAGGGGCAGAGCAACCTGCGCGCTGCTTACAGCGTACGGGCCACTTCCTTGATTTCGAAGAACTCGAGGACGTCGCCTTCCTTGATGTCGTTGTAGCCCTTGATGTTCAGGCCACACTCGAAGCCCTCGCGAACTTCCTTGGCATCGTCCTTGAAGCGCTTGAGGCCTTCCAACTCCCCGGTGTAGATGACCACGTTCTCGCGCAGCAGGCGCAGCTTGGCGTTGCGACGCACCACGCCGTTGGTGACCATACAGCCCGCGATCGTGCCGATCTTCGAGGCCACGAAGACCTGACGGATCTCGGCAGAACCGATGACTTCTTCGCGCTGCTCCGGAGCCAGCATGCCGCCCATCGCTGCCTTCACCTCATCCACAGCATCGTAGATGATGTTGTAGTAGCGCAGGTCAACGCCGTTGTTGTCAGCCAGCTTGCGAGCGCCCGCATCGGCACGCACGTTGAAGCCAATGATGACCGCCTTGGAAGCAATCGCCAGGTTGACGTCCGACTCGCTGATGCCACCCACGGCGGCGTGAACCACCTGCACACGCACTTCCGGTGTGGACAGCTTGAGCAGCGAGGTCGCCAGAGCTTCTTGCGAACCTTGCACGTCGGCCTTGATGATGAGGCCCAGAGTCTGAACGTCGCCTTGGCCCATGTTCTCGAAAATGCTTTCGAGCTTGGCGGCCTGTTGCTTCGCCAGTTTCACATCACGGTATTTGCCTTGACGGAAGGTGGCGATTTCACGGGCACGACGCTCATCGCTCAACACCATGAACTCGTCACCTGCAGACGGCACCTCGGTGAGACCCTGGATTTCAACAGGGATCGAAGGACCGGCTTCGGTCGCAGGCTTGCCGTTCTCGTCCAGCATGGCACGGACGCGGCCGTAGCTTGCGCCGGCCAGCACGATGTCACCGCGACGCAGCGTACCGGATTGCACCAGCACGGTGGCGACCGGACCGCGGCCCTTGTCCAGGCGAGCTTCGATCACCAGACCCTTGGCCTGCGACTCGGTCGGGGCCGTCAGTTCCAGCACTTCGGCCTGCAGGAGAACTTGCTCCAGCAACTCGTCAATGCCTTGACCCGTCTTGGCCGACACGTGCACGAACGGAGAATCACCGCCGTACTCTTCAGGCACCACTTGCTCGCCCACCAGTTCCTGCTTCACGCGATCAGGCGCAGCACCGGGCTTGTCGATCTTGTTGATCGCCACCACGATGGGCACACCCGCCGCCTTGGCGTGGTGAATGGCTTCCTTGGTCTGAGGCATGACGCCGTCATCGGCGGCCACCACCAGAATCACCAGGTCGGTTGCCTTGGCACCGCGAGCACGCATGGCCGTGAAGGCCTCGTGACCCGGGGTGTCGAGGAAAGTGATCATGCCGCGAGGCGTGTCAACGTGATACGCGCCAATGTGCTGCGTGATGCCACCGGCTTCACCCGACGCCACACGTGTGGTCCGGATGTAGTCCAGCAGCGAGGTCTTGCCGTGGTCGACGTGACCCATGACAGTCACGACCGGTGCGCGCGGGAAGGACTCGGCAGCTTGATCGGCATGCTCTTCCATCAGGAACGCATCGGGATCGTCCAGCTTGGCCGCAAAGGCCTTGTGACCCATTTCTTCGACCAGAATCATGGCCGTTTCCTGGTCCAGCTGCTGGTTGATGGTCACCATCTGACCGAGCTTCATCAATTGCTTGATGACCTCGGAAGCCTTGATGGCCATCTTGTGAGCCAGATCGGCCACCGAGATGGTTTCAGGGACGTGGACCTCGATGATTTGCGGCTCGGTCGGTGCCACGAAGTTGGACTGGCTCTCGCCACGGTCATTGCCGCGACGACCACCACGCCCACCCGGGGCCTTCCAGCCACTGCGCGAAGCACCTGCGTCGCTACGGCCCTTGTTGGCCGGTGCGCCACGCTTCTTCTCATCGGCCCAGCTCGACGACAGCTTCTCGGACTTGACCGATTTCTTGTCGCCCGGCTTGGCTGCGCCCGCGGTCGTACCCGGCGCAGCTGCACCCGGTGCGCCCTTGGGCTTGTGAATGGTGCCCTTGATGGCAGCTTCCACCGGCTTGGGCTCTTCCTTCTTCGCCACGAGCACCTTCTTGGGTGCATTCATCATGGCGCGGATGGCCGCAGCTTCGGCTTCAGCAGCCTTGCGACGCGCGGCGAGATCGTCAGCGCGCTTCTTCTCTTCGGCCTCGATGTCAGCCGCCTTGACCACACGCACAGCGGTGGGCTTGACAACCTCGGGGGCGGCCACCACAGGCTTGCTGGCCTCGGCCGTCTTGGCTGCTTCAGCAGCCTGCTCGACCTTGGCAGCTTCAGCCGCCTCGGCGGCGTCTGCCACCTTGGCCGCTTCAGCCACCTTGGCTGCCTCGGCGGCCTTGGCCTGGCCACTGCGGCTGCCACGTTGAGCGGCAGCCGTCAGCGCGGCAGCTTCGGCGCGACCGGCCTCCAGTGCGGCGGCACGGCGAGCAGATTGAGCCACTTTTTCTGCAGCATCTTGTTCGGCCGTTTTGGCGGCGATGGCAGCCGCAGCCGCCTTCGAGCCTGCCTTGGACGACGAGGCAGCAGCCTCTTGCTCAGCCAGTTCACGTGCGGCACGTTCAGCGGCGGCGCGCGCGCGCTCCTCGGCCTCATCACGCTCGCGACGTTCCTGCTCTTCGCGCAGGCGACGGGCCTCAGCCAGTTGCTCTTCCTGCACACGCAGGGCTTCCGCCTGGCTGCGGGCTTCCTCTTCGCGGCGAGCGAGTTCGGCTTCTTCCTGAGCAGTCTGGGCGCTGTCATCGACAGCGTCATCGCGCTTGACGAAAGTCCGCTTCTTCTTCACTTCGACCTGAATGGTGCGGGCTTTGCCTGAGGCATCAGCCTGCTTGATTTCGGTGGTCGACTTGCGGGTCAGCGTGATCTTCTTGCGATCTGCGCCAGCGGCAGAGCCGTGGGCAGTACGCAGGTGTTCCAGCAGACGCTCTTTATCGGCCTCCGTGAGCACGTCTTCCGGCGTTGCTTTTGGCACGCCAGCAGACTGCAGCTGATCCAACAGTGTCGCAGCCGGGCGATTGAGCTCCGCGGCGAGTTGTGCGACGGTGGTCACGGCCATGTGTTTATATCCTTGCGATGAGCTTGCTTAAATGAGTCGAGTGGCTTGGCGTTGTGCGCAGTATCAGGCGAACCAGTGCTCGCGAGCCTTGAGGATGAGGACTCGTGCCTCTTCATCCGCCACACCAGTGATCTCAGTGAGTTCGTCCACGGCCAGATCGGCCAGGTCGTCACGGGTGTGGATACCAGCGTCAGCCAGCTTTGCGAACAACTCAGGAGTCAGACCTTCCAGACTCTTGAGATTCTCCGACAAAGTTTCGACTTCTTCTTCCTTGGCGATTTCCATGGTCAGCAAAGCATCTTTCGCGCGGGTACGCAGCTCATTGACCGTGTCTTCGTCAAACGATTCGATTTCCAGCATTTCCTGCAGCGGCACGTAGGCCACTTCTTCCAAGCTGGTAAATCCTTCGGCGATCAGAATGTCGGCCACTTCCGCGTCGACGTCGAGCTTGTCGACGAAGAGCTTGCGGATGGAGTCGGACTCGATGGCCTGCTTCTGGGCGGATTCCTCCGCCGACATGATGTTGATGCGCCAGCCCGTCAGCTCGGAAGCCAGACGGACGTTCTGACCACCACGACCGATGGCGATGGCGAGGTTTTCCTCGTCCACCACCACGTCCATGGCGTGCGGCTCTTCATCGACAAAAATGGATTGCACATTGGCCGGAGCCAGGGCGCCAATCACGAACTGCGCCGGGTCTTCGGACCACAGCACGATGTCGACACGCTCGCCGGCCAGCTCGTTGGTGACAGCCGTCACACGCGAACCGCGCACACCGACGCAGGTGCCGATGGGATCGACACGCTTGTCGTGCGACAGCACGGCGATCTTGGCGCGCGAACCGGCGTCACGGGCGCAGCTCTTGATTTCGAGCAGGCCTTGTTCGATCTCGGGCACTTCCTGGCGGAACAGCTCGATCATGAACTCGGGGGCGCTGCGAGACAGCATGATTTGCGGGCCGCGGGCCAGCGTGTCCACACCCAGCATGTAGGCACGAACGCGGTCACCGGTGCGCAGGTTTTCCTTCGGGATCATCTCGGTGCGCTTGAGGCGACCTTCGACACGACCCGATTCGACGATGATGTCGCCCTTGTCCAGACGCTTGACCGTGCCAACGAAGATCTTCTCGTCACGCGAGAGGAAGTCGTTGAGCAATTGCTCGCGCTCGGCGTCACGGATCTTTTGCAGGATCACCTGCTTGGCAGCTTGGGCGCCAATGCGGCCGATGGGCACGGACTCGATGGCTTCCTCGATGTAGTCATCGACTTCGATGTCGGCAATTTGCTCCTGGGCTTCGAACAACAGGATTTCAGCATCGGGCAGTTGCAGGCCAGCCTCGTTGGGCACCACGTGCCAACGACGGAAGGTTTCGTAGATGCCCGTCTCGCGGTCGATGGCCACACGGATGTCCACCTCGCCTTGATAGAGCTTCTTGGTCGCGGAAGCCAGGGCGGACTCCACCGCGCCAAACACCACGTCACGGTCCACGCTCTTCTCACGAGAGATGGCATCCACCAGCATCAACAATTCACGATTCATTTCTTCTGACCTCCGAGTTCTTGCGCCTCATCTACGGCAACTTCACCGGCCGCCGGGGTTGCCGCCCGACGACTACGCCCTTTGAAACTCACAGCAGGCACCAAGCGTGCCTCGCGGATTTCATCGAGCGTGAAACTTAAAACCTGATCGACCGGACCCTGGACAGCGTCCGGGCCCGCTTTGGCCTGTTCCTTGGCCAGTTTTTTGGCCGCCGTCTTGGACAAGGGCTTGTCCGCGTCAGGCGAACGCAGAACCAGACCCCAGGCCTGCCCTGCTTCCACCTGCGCTGGATCTGCATCCTGCGCTGCACACAAGGTGCCGCTGTACTTCTTGGCGCCCTGGAACGGCACTTTCAGCGTGATCGCGATGTCTTCACCCACGAAGCGCGCGAAATGCGCAGGGGTCTTGAGAGGACGATCCACGCCGGGCGAAGACACTTCCAGGCGACTGTAGTCGGCGTCAACCGTCTCCAGTGCATACTGCAACTGACGGGTCACCTTCTCGCAGTCGTCAACGGTCACCAGGTCACCGGGCAGATCGTAGGCCTGATCAGGAAAACGATCGATGTACACGCGCAGCAACCCACCGGAACTGCGTTCGCAGTCCACGAGTTCGTAGCCGAGGCCGGATACGGTGGTTTCAACAACTTTGAGCCAGGTCATCCAATGAAAAACGGTCGAGCAAAAAAAATGGGCTGGAAAGATCCGCCCATTCGTGACTAACACGAGACGATCCACTTTGCACCCGATGCGATACAAGCTTGCATCGGACAAAGCAACCAATCCCGCATTTTAGCCTGAGGAAAGCGTCACAGCAAGGCATGCGCGTTAATTTCGTGTTTTGCGCCGCTCCCGTGCCAAAATCGCCCCCTCGTTAAGCATTCTGTATGGAGACCCCATGGGATTTCTCGCTGGCAAGCGCCTGTTGATCACCGGCCTGCTGTCCAACCGCTCGATTGCCTATGGCATCGCCAAGGCCTGCAAGCGCGAAGGCGCCGAACTGGCTTTCAGCTATGTGGGTGAGCGCTTCAAGGACCGGATCACCGAGTTCGCCAAGGAGTTCGACTCCGAGCTGATTTTTGACTGCGACGTCGGCAGCGATGAACAGATTGATGCGATGTTCGCCGATCTGTCCAAGACCTGGCCGAAGATCGACGGTTTCGTCCACGCCATCGGCTTCGCCCCTCGCGAGGCCATCGCCGGCGACTTTCTGGAAGGCCTGTCGCGCGAAGGTTTCCGCGTGGCTCATGACATTTCGGCCTACAGTTTCCCGGCCATGGCCAAGGCGGCCCTGCCCTATCTGAACGTGGGCGCTTCGGTGCTGACGCTGTCTTATCTGGGGGCTGAGCGCATTGTGCCGGCCTACAACACGATGGGCCTGGCCAAGGCCTCACTGGAAGCCAGCGTGCGTTACACCGCCGGTAGCCTGGGCCCCAAGGGCATCCGTGCCAACGGCATTTCCGCCGGTCCGATCAAAACCCTGGCGGCCTCGGGCATCAAGGGCTTCGGCAAGATCCTGAGCGTGGTGGAAGAAAACGCGCCGCTGCGCCGCAACGTCACCATCGATGACGTGGGCAATGTGGCGGCCTTCCTGCTGTCGGATCTGGCTGCCGGCGTGACCGCAGAGATCACCTATGTAGACGGTGGTTTCAGCAAGGTGATGGGCGGCGGCGCTGACGCGGCCTGAGTTGCATCAAGACATCGTGCGCAAGGGGGCCTCAGGGCCCCTTTGTTGCTTTTCAGACATGATGGGGCTTGGCAAAATGCCGGCATACACCCCTAAGGAGACCGCATGAACCGCTCAGAACTGGAAGCGCTGCTCAAGAAGTTGCAGTCGGAGTTGGCATCCGGCCAGCCTGTGGACGATGAACTGCGCGCCGCGTTGCGCCAACTGGATCAGGACATCCTGCAGGTGCTGGGCGCCGGTAGCCCGCTGTCTGAGACCGAAAGCGACGAAAGCCTCGCTCAACGTGCGCAAGATATTGACGCCCGCTTTTCGGCCGAGCACCCCTACCTGGCCAACACCTTGCGTGATGTGATGGACCTGTTGGGCAAGATGGGGATCTGACCCCACTCAGTGTCGGCGCGAGGGATGGGCCGGCACGGCAGACAGCAAGGTGCGGGTGTAGTCGTGCTGCGGCCGCCCCAGCACCTGAGCGGTGTCGCCCTGTTCGACGATGCGCCCGTTTTGCATCACGGCCACGTGGTCTGCGAGGTAAGCGACCACGCCCATGTTGTGGGTGATGAAGAGCAGGCTCAGCCCCAACTGGGCCTGTAACTCGCGCAACAGATTCAGAATCTGGGCCTGCACCGACACATCCAGCGCGGAGGTCGGCTCATCGCACACCAGCAACTGAGGCTCGACGGCCAAGGCTCGCGCAATCGCCAGCCGCTGTCGTTGCCCGCCTGAAAACTCGTGCGGGAAGCGCTGTAGGGCATCGGCCCGCAAACCCACACGCTCCACCAAGTCGGCCACCTGGCGCAGTCGTCGCTCGGCAGACCAATCGGGGCGCAAGGAACGCATCCCCTCTTCCAGAATGTCAGCCACCCGCATGCGCGGATTGAGTGAGGCGAAGGGATCCTGAAAGACCATCTGGATGGCTTGACGGGCCGACTGCAAGGCCTGCGCGGGCATCGTCAACAGGTCTGCACGCGAGGGGCCCTGCTGCAGCCAGACCTGGCCACTGACACGCACCTGCGGCTGGCCACGCAACAATTGGACGATGGCGCGCCCCGTCGTGGTCTTGCCACAACCGGACTCGCCCACCAGAGCCAGGGTCTGCCCCGCGCGCAAGCTGAACGACACCTCTTGCACGGCGGCCACTTCATGGGGCCGCCGAAACAGCCCGCCCCCGCTGCGAAAGGTCACGCTGAGCGATTGCACATCCAACAGCAGCGGCGACTTCGGGTCCGCGTCGGCAGCCCCAGTGGCCATATGAGAGGCGTCATCGGGCGCGAGCTCGATGGTTGGCGTACGCACCGTCGCCTCGTCCGGGCTCAAGGGGTACCAGCAGCGCACCTCGGCACCCAGGCCCCCCTGAACGGCGCCCAGCCCTGGCGCCTGTGCTCGGCACTTGGCCTGCACCCGATCACAGCGGGGCGCAAAGCGGCAACCTTCAAAGGTTTGCCACAACGGGGGCACGGAACCGCCAATCGTCACCAGGGGCTCACCTCGGCGCTCGGCATCCGGCAACGCTTGCAGCAGCATGCGTGCATAGGGGTGGCGCGGATGCGCGAAGAAATGGGCCGCCGCTGCCTCTTCGATGATCTGCCCGGCGTACATCAAGGCCACGCGGTGAGCCATGTCGGCCACCACACCCAGATCGTGGGTGATCAACAACAGACCCAGCTGACGTTCCTGTTGCAGGGCTTTGAGCAGGTCCAGCACCTGCTTCTGAATGGTCACATCGAGCGCCGTGGTCGGCTCGTCCGCAATCAGATAACGGGGCTCGGCCGCCAGCGTCATCGCGATCATCACCCGCTGCTTCTGCCCCCCGCTCATCTCGAACGGATAGCTGTCAATGCGCCTCTCGGGCTCGGGGATGCCCACGCGGCGCAGCCAGTCGATGGCCTTGCGACGTGCGGCGGCGCCACGCAGACTGGTGTGCGTTTCAATGGCTTCAACGATCTGGTGACCCACGCGCATCACCGGGTTGAGGCTGGTGGCTGGTTCCTGAAAGATGATGCCGACGTGCCCGCCCCGGATGCGGCGCATCTCGCATTCCGGCAGGTAGAGCAACTCGGTGGGCTTGCCATCGGGCACGTCGGAGCCCAGGTCCACCTGGCCGCGCTCGATGCGGCCGTTGTCGGGCAAGAGGCGCATCAATGCCAGGGCGGTCATGCTTTTGCCGCAGCCCGACTCGCCCACCAAGGCGAAGGTTTCGCCGCGCTCCAAGGTCAAGCTCAGGCCGTCGAGGGCCCGCACCAAGCCCGCTTCGGCATCCAGCGTGACATGAAGGTCATGGGTCTGCAGCATGTGAACCTCAGGCGGGATGAGCAGCCGCGCGGGCGCGGGGTCGGAAAACACGCGCACGCGGATCAAAGGCGTCGCGCACAGCGTCCGCAAACAGGTTGGCGGACAGCACGATGGCGACCATGAACACAAACGCTGCCAGGAAGGACCACCAGACGATGGGGTCGCGGGACATCTCGACACGCGCCTGGTTGATCATGCCGCCAAAGCTGTTCATGGACGGGTCTACACCCACGCCCACATACGACAGCACGGCCTCGTAAAGGATCAGGCCCGAAAACTCGAGCACGGTGGTGATGAGCACCAGGTGCATGACATTGGGCAGGACATGGCGCTGCATGATGCGCCAGTGGCTGACGCCGAAGGCGGTGGCCGCCTGCACGTATTCCAGCTCGCGCAGCTTGAGGGTTTCAGCCCGCAGCAGGCGGCACAGTCCGGCCCAGCCGGTCAGACCCAGGATCAGGCAAAGCAGGAAGATCTTGAGGTCGGCACGCTCCAGGCCGGTCTCGAACAGCTCGGGGTGCTTGTCGAGGAAGACCTGCACCATCAACACACAGGCCGCGATCAGCAGGATGTTGGGCACGGACGAGAGGACGGTGTAGATGTACTGGATGACGTCATCCACCCAGCCCTTGAAGTAGCCTGCCGCAATACCGAATGCCAGCGCCAGTGGCAAGGTGGCCAAGGTGGCCAGGCTGCCGATGACAAAGGCTGTGCGGACGCTCTTGAGCGTCATGTAGAGCACATCGTTGCCGGTGCGATCGGTGCCGAACACATGGTAGCCCTGCCCCCAACTGAGCGCGATGCCCCACCCCACGAGCACGGTCATCACGGTGGCGGTGATCCAGGCGGCATGCCATGCCAGAGGCTGGGCGGCGCCCGATCTCGCCTGCCCAGGTCGCACGAGCAACCACAGCAGCACACTCACAGCCGCCCCTCCCAGGGTGCCCAGCGTCAGACGGACGGTGATGTCGCCGGCCCAGTCACGCTCGACATCGTCCAGGCCAGCGCCACCATGGCGAAGGCGGGGATAGGCACGCGCCGGCAACACTGGCACACCGTGCGCGTCCAGAATGGGCTTGGCATCGGTCTGGGGTGGCACCGACTCCTTGCTGAAACCATGGGTGGCCAGGGGCTGGGAATAACTGTTCTCGCGGCTGGCCATCAGCTTGGCCAGCCCGATGTCCAGCACGGACTCGGTGCGGGTGTCGTAGGCACGCACGCCCCCCGCCACATCGGGCAAGGCACGCCGGAAATGCACACTGTCGACCAGCGTGAGCGTCAGCATCAGACCCAGCAACACCGCCGAAGCCATCGCCGAGGGGGCGACGAACACGCGCCGCCACGTGGCGCGCAGCGCGGCATCGCGCCGCACTTGGCGCACATAGATGCCCAGACCCAGCAACATCACCCACAGGACCACATCGGTCCATAGCATCACGAATTTGAAGGGCAGAACCATGTCAGGGCATCCTTACTGCATCCGCACGCGCGGGTCGACCAGGGTGTAGGCCACATCGATCAGGATGTTGGACGCAATGTAGAGCACAGACCCCAGGAACACCATGGCTCGCACGATGGCGAAATCCTGGCTGGCGATGGCGTCGATCGTGTACGAGCCGAGGCCCGGAATGCCGAAAAAGCTCTCGGTCAGCAGGCCGCCCATGAACAGCCCCGGCAAAGCACTGCCCGAGCTGGTGATGATGGGCAGCATGGCGTTGCGCAAGACGTGGCGGCCCATCACGACCGTTTCGGCCAGGCCCTTGGCGCGTGCGGTGCGCACATAGTCTTTGCCGGCCTCTTCCAGGAAGAGCGTGCGGAAAAAACGGGCCTGCCCGGCCAGTGAAGCCACCAGTATCAGGCAAATGGGCAAGACCAGGAAGCGCACAGCATCCAGCCCACTGGCGTAACCCGAGATGGGCGCCAACCTGGCCACACGCGAGAACAGGTACTGCCCGACGATGATGTAGAACAAGCTGGAGATGGACATCATGACCACGCAGGCCACCACGCCCCAGAAGTCAACGCGGGTGCCCCGGAACATCACCAGCCACAGCGAGAAGATGACACTGGCCAGCAAACCCAGGATGAAGATGGGCACCGTCAGCCTCAGACTCACGCCCATTCGCTGCGCGATCTGGTAGCCAATGTCACCGCCACTGGCATTGTCAGCACGACCAAAGTCCAGCACGAACAGCGAGACCGAGCGCTCCCAGAACACGGTCTGGGTCAGCTTGTCGGTGCCTTGCGCCTGTTCGTTGAAGAGCATGGGCTTGTCATAGCCCCGCTCCACCTTCCACTTCTCGATCTGGTCGGGAGTGACGCGCTTGCCGCCAATGTTCAGGCGCGCCATGTCGTCGGGCGTGTTGACGGTGAAGAACAACACGAAGGTGATGAGGTTCACCCCGATCAGGATGACCAAGCCATAGCCGAGGCGGCGAAGGATGTACTGCAGCATCACCGACCTCTCTGAGACGAAGAAACCGGACGTGGCAAGGCCGTTTGCTGGTCGCGTGCGCGCAAGATCCGGACCGCCCCCCAAGCCATGGCGACCAACACGGCCAAGACCGCCAGCACGGGCCAGTAGACCGGGTGGTTCCAGGCCTGCAAGCTGCGGCTGCGCTCGGCGGTATCGAGGCGGTAATACTGTGCCTGGTCACGCACCATGATGCTGGGTTTGCCGTTGCGCACCCAGCGGTGATAGGCTCCCGATGAATAAGGGAAGTAGCCCCAGGACCAGGGCGCGTCTTCTTGCAGGATGCGTACCATCTTGTCGATCACGGCCTGCTTGGCGGGACCATCGTCCATGAAACGCAAAGTGCTGTAGAGCCGGTCGTACTCGGCATTCTGGTAATTCGCGGCGTTTTCCCCGTCATGGACCGACTTGGCACCCGGCCCGTACAGCAGGAAGAGGAAGTTCTCAGCGTCCGGATAGTCGGCCAGCCAGCCCCAGGTGAAAATCTGGTGCTTGCCCCGGCGCACCTTGTCCTGAAACTGGTTGTAGTCGGTCGCGCGAATCTCCAACTGAATGCCGAGCTTGGCGAACTGCTTGGCGGTCCAGTCCAGATTGGCCTTGCTGTCGGGCGTGCTTGCGGCCCCCACGTCATAGTTGAGCACCAGGGGCTTGCCCGTCCGCGCATCGCGTCCATCGGGATAGCCGGCCTCAGCGAGCAGCTTTTTTGCATCTTCAATGGGGCGGCGCACCGCCTGACCATTGACCCATTGGTGGGTGACCGCGTTCAAGCCTTCCGGTGTGCCATGGCGCGAACCAAACACCCCGCCCGGCAACGGCCCCTGCGCCACTTCACCCGCCGCTTTGGGAAAGATGCGGTTGAACTCATCCCAGTCAATGGCAATGGACAGGGCCTGACGCAGCTTGCGGTTGCGCACCTGCTGCGCCGGCGTGTCGCCCTGCCCCACCACGGGGTCGAGCCAGTTGAAACCCATGTATCGGCTGGACAGGTCCACGGTGCGCGACAACACGATGCCTTTGTCGGTGAACTCCTTGTAGAACGCGGGCGAGTCCTCCATCTGGATCTTGTAGGCGTTGCCGTAGCTCATTTGGTCGAACTCAGGCACGTCCAGATAGCCTTGGCGGAACTTCGCATCCTGTGGGACCGCTTCTTTTTCGATGTTGAAGACCAGGGTATCGATGAAGGGGGTCTTCTGCCCGCAGTCCTTCAGGCGCCCTTCTGCTTCGTCCTGAGATGTGCCCTCGCACGGATACAACTCACCACGGTAGTTCGGGTTACGCTTCATCACGTGGCGCCGGTCCTGCACGAACTCCGCCATCATGTAAGGGCCTGTGCCCACAGGCCAGGTGTTGAGTGACAGGCCATTGCCGGCCATGCCGGGTTGCGCGTAGAAGGCATCGGCCTCCCAGGGAATGGGTGCCAGAAAACTCATCGCCATCCAGTACTTCCATTGCGGGTACTTGCCATGGACGCGGATGCGCAGGGTGTGAGCGTCCAGTGCCTGAGCACCGGCCAGCGGCCAGCGGCGAAAGTCCAGAAATGGCTTGTCCTTGCTGGTGGGGGGCACGCTGGCGCGCAATTTCTGGTCTTCGGCCCGAATCAGCTTGCCATAGTCGGCCAGGCCGACCACGTACTCCGAGAAAATGCCGAACACCGGCGCCGCGGTGCGGGTGGTGGCGTGGCGTTTGAGGGCGTAGACAAAATCGTCAGCGGTGAGCTCGCGGGTGCCGCTCTGACCAAACGCCCAGGGGCTGCGCTTGTCAGCCACCTGCTCAGCCGTCAGGTGGTGGTAGAGGTAGTCGCCCTGGGCGTTCTTGGCGAAGGCCGGGTGCGGCGCAAACAGCACGCCCCGCTTGATCGGAATGTCGTAGACACTTTCAACGATCTGGTCGGCAGATGCTGTGTCAGGCAGCACTTTGCCACCGCGTCCCAGGTAGCGGGGCTGCACCACGGCCGCCGCCGTTTTGGGCACCAGGGTGTAGGGCCGCTTCAGGTAGTGGTAACCGTAGAGCGGCTCGTAAATCTGATAGGTGTAGGGCGTCTCGTTGCTGCTGTACGACGAGGTCGGGTCCAGGTAGCGTGGTGACCGTTCATTGAAGGCGGTGTAGAGCGTGTTGCTGTCCGCCGCACCAGCGGGATACGGACTGTTGTTGCAAGCGGCCACACTCAGCACCAAGGCCAGCGCGCCCCCCAGGCGCCCTGCCCCCCACCGCTGCAACCACAACGACGCTTTTTGCAACCCTGCCCCCCACTGTGTCATGCGGTGATTGTGTCTTGACATGGACGCGCGCCACGTTGAGGGTTTCACCACATCACCAGAACGTCGCGTCCTTGCACCACCAGGTTCACCTTGCGGCCCAAAGGCAGGCACAGCTTGGTCGGAACGTGGCCGAACGGTAGCCCGGTCAGGATGGGGGCCGACGTCAGTGTGCGCAGGTAGGCAATCACCGTCTTGAGGGTGTAGCCCCGATCAAGGGGAGTTTTTTTGTAGCCGTTGAAGGTCCCGAGCAAGATCGCCTTCTGTTGGTCGAGGATGCCCGCCTGATGCAGTTGCAACAAGGTGCGCTCAATGCGGTAGGGGTGCTCGTTGATGTCTTCGAGAAACAGCACGCCGTTCTTGATCTTGGGGAAATGCGGCGTCCCCAGCAGCGATTGCACCACCGTCAGGTTGCCACCCCACAGGCGTCCACGGGTCTCCAGACCATCGAAGCCGGCCTCCGTGCGAAAGCCCACGGCCTCTAGTTCACCGGTCATCGCCTCCACAAAGACTTCCTGGGTGACGTCATCGCCCCCCTCTGGACTGTCCGAGCGACCAAAGTCGTCGTTCGCCATCGGGCCAGCCCAGAAACCGGCAGTGACACCCTCTCCCACCGAATCGGGGCCCGCGGCCTTGTGAGCGAGCGCCGCGAGTTGCAGGGCCGTCACGTCGCTGTACCCGACCCAAGCAGTGCCCTGCTCCACGCTGCGAGCGATCAAAGGCCACTCGATCTGGTCCAGCAGGCGGGTCAGGCCATAGCCTCCTCGCGTGGCCAAGGCTACAGCAGGCGACGCTTCCGCCACACGATGGATCGCAGCCAGACGAGCGGCATCGTCCCCCGCAAAGCGCTGGTGCTTGCTCAAGGCCGATTCATCGATCGTGGGAGAGAACCCGAGCGCCGTCAGACGCTTGAGCGCCTTGCGCACGGGCGCAGCAGCCGGAACGATCCCGGCGGGACTGTAGATGATCAAGGAGGGGCAGATGTCAGTCATCCTGACATTCTCACCGACGAATCCGCCCAGCAAACAACACGCGAAGACAGATCGTGACGATGACAGAGCACCCCTCCGTCATCGCAGCATGGTTGACCGCCCCTCAGCGAGGCTGCGCCTGCCCCATCATGCGCACACGCCATAGCGCCAGGCACTCCCTGCATCCTGCAAACACAGCAATGCACAGCAACAAGAAGCGGAACAAGGAAGTGCGGGAAAGGAGCATGGCGTGGCGGATAGTGTCTCGCGTCAGCCTAGCCAGCACTTGTGACTTTTCCGTGACACACCGCGCTGTTCACTGTCGTCAGCCTGACATGAAACAGATTCAGCATGCGGCGACTCTCTCCACTCTCACGCCGCCAGCTTGCCCCACAACTCCCTGCCCGAACTGGACGAACTGCATCGCCTGATCGAGATGGGGGGCAGCCACGTAACCCCGCAATCGCTTTGCACCGTTCACGCAGGCGGACGCAGTTTTGATGTGGTGACGGTGACGCTCGGTCGAGACGCGCCCGACGTTCCGGCTGTGGCCTTCATCGGCGGCGTGCATGGACTAGAGCGCATCGGGACACAGGTGGTGCTGACCTATCTGGCCAGCTTGGTACAGCGCCTGAAGTGGGACAGCCTGCTGCACCACGAACTGACCCATTTGCGTATGGTGTTTGTGCCGCTGGTCAACCCTGGCGGACTTTGCCTTGGCACCCGCGCCAACCCACACGGCGTAGACCTGATGCGCAACGCCCCCATCGAGGCCAGGGAGGATGTGCCCTTTCTGGTGGGCGGACAACGGCTCAGCTCGGCCTTGCCCTGGTACCGGGGCCCGCTGGGTGCGCCGATGGAGCAAGAAGGCGCAGCACTGTGCGAGTTGATCACCAAGGAGCTGCTGCCCCGCCCCTTCAGCCTGGTGGTGGACTGTCATTCCGGCTTTGGCACCGAGGATCGCATCTGGTTTCCGTTCGCTCACACACAAGAGCCGATCGCGCACCTCGCCGAAGTCCATGCTCTGCGACGGATTTTCGACCAGACGCAGGCTCATCACCCCTATGTTTTGGAACCTCAGAGCCTTCAGTATCTAACCCACGGCGATCTGTGGGACCACCTGTATCTGCGATCCCGAGCACTGCAGCCAGATGGCATCTTTCTGCCCCTGACGCTGGAAATGGGCTCCTGGATGTGGGTGAAAAAAAACCCTCGTCAGCTGTTCAGCCGCCATGGCATCTTCAACCCGCTGATCACCCATCGGCAGGCGCGGGTCCTGCGGCGCCACCTGAGCATGCTGGACTTCATGGCGCGCGCCACCGCCAGTTACCTGCGCTGGATGCCCCTGGGAGATGACCGAGATCTGCACCATCGGCAAGCACTGGCCCGCTGGTATCCGGAGCAGCCACGCCCCCGACACCGAAAAACACCACGATGAACACCTGGATTCTGCTGCGCGGACTGACGCGCGAACAGGCCCACTGGGGGCCCTTCCCTGCGCTGCTGCGCGAAGCCCTACCCCAAGACACAGTGATCCTGACACCAGACCTGCCCGGCAACGGCACGCTGTGGCAATCGCGCAGCCCGTGCTCTGTACAGGGCATGGTCGAGCATTGCAGACAGGCATTGCGGCACGCCGGTCACGCACCACCGTATGACCTGCTGGCCATGTCACTGGGCGCCATGGTGACGGTGGACTGGGCGACGCGGTACCCAGATGAACTGGCATCAGCCGTGCTCGTCAACACCAGCTTGCGGCCGTTCAGCCCCTTTTGGCAACGCCTGCGCCCGCTTCAATACAGCCGCATCCTGCGCCTGCTGAGCTTTCGGCCCACCGACCGAGAGTGGGAACAATCCATTCTGGAAATGACCACCCGTCACCCCGCAGATCCGCAAGCCACCGTTGCGAGTTGGGTGGATGCGCGCCGCTCACACCGGGTCAGTGTGGGCAATGCCTGGCGCCAGCTCTTGGCAGCGGTGCGCTACCGAGCGCCCAGCTACGCGCCCAAAGTGCCGATGTTGCTGCTCAACGGCCAGGGCGACCAGTTGGTTCACCCCGACTGCTCACAGGCCTTGGCCCAGGCGTGGCAGCTGCCATTGATCACACATCCCACGGCGGGGCATGATCTGCCGCTGGATGCGGGGCCGTGGGTGGTGTCGCAGGTGCAGGCATGGCTGGCGCATCGCCACCGATGACCTGCTCACCGCCCAGCGCCTCCACCAGATCCGGGATCAGCTGAATCAGCTCGCCTGTGGCAATGGCTGCGTCGGCATCGAAGGTTTCACCCTTGTCCACGGACACCGCGCCCTCGAAAACCACATCCAGAAACGCCACTTTCTTGAGCGCCATGGATTCGGTCAGGATGAACGACACGCGATCACGCCAGGTCAGGGCCACACGCGTGGGCACCTTGCCGCTGACGATGTGCTGCTTGACCTCGTCCGTGTCGAGGTTGTGGCGTGCATAGCGCACCACCGACTTCATCTCGTCCGTGGACTTGAGCTCGCACTCGCGGTCAATCGTGAAGTTGTAAGGCGGCTCGCCGGTGCCAAGCCAATGCGTCATCGCCGCTGTGGGCGACATGGCCGTCTGAATCAGGCTCATCGACAAACCGTTGAAGGTCTGGGCGAGCAGGGTCACAACCTCGTCGGCCTTGGACTGGCTGCCCGTATCCAGCATCAACAGACGCTCCTGCGGGGCGATCCACACCCGGGTGGTCGATTGCTTGGTGAAGGCCATGGGCAGCAACTCGTGCAGAGCCTGCTCCTTCAGCTCTTTGACCTGCTTTTTGCCTGGCTTGCGACCGGTCTGCTCCTCGATCTGGGCGGCGATCTCTTCCGTGCGCTTTTTGATCACGGAGCCGGGCACCACCCGCTGCTCGGTCATCAGCTTGAGAAGGATCTGACCGTCCACCACTTCGACCAGGGGCGCATGCGCTTCGCCACGAGGCTCGACCCACCCCATGGACTTCTGTTGCGAGGCTCCGCACTCCACGAAACGGCCCTTGTCCAACTCTACCGCGATTTCGGCTGCGGTCGCAGTCCAGTCGGGGCCCATTCGATACACCGTCAGATTCTTGAACATGGTGGTCCTGTCAGCTCGTTCACACAAAAGAAAAAACCCCAAGTGACGAATCACTTGGGGTTCAATCTTGGCGGAGACGAAGGGATTCGAACCCTTGATGCAGGTTTTGCCCACATACTCCCTTAGCAGGGGAGCACCTTCGGCCTCTCGGTCACGTCTCCAGCAACAGCAAGCATTCTAGCCCAGAAATTCGAGCGTTCAGCCTGTTGTGCTCAAAACAACAATCAGGCCTTGGTGTCGTCCAGGCCGAAAGCCTTGTGCAGGGCACGCACCGCCAACTCCAGGTACTTCTCGTCGATCACGACCGAGGTCTTGATCTCGCTGGTGGTGATCATCTGGATGTTGATGCCTTCGTCAGACAGGGTCTTGAACATCGTGCTGGCGATGCCAACATGGCTGCGCATGCCGATGCCGACGATGCTGACCTTGGCAATCTTGGCGTCCCCCACCACATCACGCGCGCCCAGCGCAGGCAACACATTGGCCTTCAACAACTCGACAGTGCGAGCGTAGTCGCCACGGGGCACGGTGAAGGAGAAGTCTGTCTTGCCATCGTGCGACACGTTCTGGATGATCACGTCGACTTCGATGTTGGCCTCGGCCACCTTGCCCAGAATCTGGTAGGCAATGCCGGGAGTGTCGGGCACGCCGACCACGGTGATCTTGGCTTCGTCGCGGGTGAACGCGATGCCCGAAACAACGGCTTGTTCCATTTTTTCGTCTTCCTCAAAACTGATGAGCGTGCCCGACTTGGCTTCTTCAGCCAGATCAATGTCCCAGGGGGTGAAGCTGGACAGCACACGCAGGGGCACACGGTATTTGCCGGCGAACTCCACCGAACGGATCTGCAGCACCTTGGAGCCCAGCGAGGCCATCTCCAGCATCTCTTCAAAGCTGATGCTGTTGAGGCGACGCGCTTCCGGCACCACGCGCGGGTCGGTGGTGTAAACACCGTCCACGTCGGTGTAGATCAGGCATTCGTCCGCCTTCATCGCAGCGGCAATGGCCACGGCCGACGTGTCGGAACCGCCACGCCCCAGCGTGGTGATGTTGCCGTTGGGATCCACGCCCTGGAAGCCGGTGATCACGACCACCTTGCCGGCGTTCAGATCAGCGCGCACGCGGGCATCGTCGATGCTCTCAATGCGGGCCTTGGTGAACGACGAGTCGGTTTTGACCGGCACCTGCCAGCCTGCATAGCTCACCGACTGCAGACCTTCAGCCTGCAATGCGATGGCCAACAGGCCCACAGAAACCTGCTCGCCGGTCGAGGCGATCATGTCGAGCTCGCGCGAGCTCGGGCTGTCGGAAAGCTCCTTGGCCAAGCCCAGCAGGCGATTGGTCTCGCCGCTCATGGCCGATGGGACCACCACGATTTGATGCCCGGCCCGAACCCACTTGGCCACGCGCTTGGCCACGTTGCGAATGCGCTCCGTGGAGCCCATCGACGTGCCGCCGTATTTGTGAACAATCAGTGCCATGTCAGATGTTGTTGGAAACGATCGCGTGTCAAACACACATGTCTATCACCCAGCTCACGCGATCAAACTCTCGATTTTACCCGGACCCCACGCTCATGGGGGCAACGCCCCTAGAAACAGTCCAGATTCAATCTGGCATCCCGTCCGGCAGCCACTCGATGGACCACTGCGGCACGCCCACCACCGCCTGGGCACGGGCGTCCGTGCCCAGGCCAGGCACATAAAGGAGTTGCTCGCCTGCAAACACCAACGGACCGTTTCGTAGCCAGGATGGCACACCCAAGGCCTGGAACTGCTTCTTCAACGATCGAGCTGGGCGCCCTGCCCCCAGCTGAAACTGCTCTCCGCCAGTTCGCGGCCTCAATAGCAGCTCACTCAGCAAGGGCACCGGCACCCCACCCGACACCACTTCACGCACGCGCAAGTGCCCCTGCCACACCGCAACAGGCCAATCGCCCACGGCGCACACCGACAGGCGAACATCCGGGCGCTCAGGGGCATCGGCTTCGCACGCCGAAACGCGGCCCCACCGCAACACTCCGCGATAGAGCGACAAATTCAGAGCCGACCACCGCGCCCCGCCTTGCGCGGCCACCATCGATGGAACCTCTTCGGCCAGGCGCTCAACCCATGTGGCCGACATGCCCTGCCCGGAGACCTGGCGATACCAATGACGCAGGGTTTCGCGTCGCGAGGCGGCGGGTTGCGCAGCCCACAGCCTGGCGTCCAACGCCGCGGGCGAACGCGCGACCGTACCGTCCTGAGATGCCTCAACGGCCGACGTGAGTAACGGGGGCAGCGCCTGCGCACGCCACGCGGCCATCACCGGCAAAGCGTCTGACAGTCGTCGCGCCGACGCCGCCAGATTGACCTCGGCATCGGGAAAAGCGCTCACCAGCGCGGGCCAGACCGACAGCCTCAGCCGATTGCGCGCATACATGGGGTCCGCATTGCTGTCGTCCTCGACATACCGCAGCGCGTGTGTTGCCACGTAAGCCTCAATGGCCGACCTGGGGTGATCCAGCCAGGGCCGCACCCACCGCACACCATCACGGGTCACATCCCGCGGGATGCCGGCCAGTCCGGCCACGCCACCGCCGCGCAAGGCTTGCAGCAACAGCGTCTCGGCCTGGTCCTGGCGGTGGTGCGCCAACAGCAGCAAGTCTGCACGCGCCTCACGGGTCATGTCATGCAACGCCGCATGGCGTGCCGCACGGGCCACGGCCTCCACACTCTCCCCGGCACCCAGGTTCAAGCTGACGCGCCGAGACAGCAAACGAACCGGCAGGCCTTGCGCCGCCCATTCCTCGCACACCGCTTCGGCGTGCCGCAGCCAGTCATCAGCCTGGGCGCTCAGCCCATGATGCACATGCAAGGCCACCACGCACGCGCCCGCCACGTCGCGCGCCACCATGGCGGTGGCGTGCAACAAGGCGGTGGAGTCACGGCCGCCACTGTAGGCAACCGCAACACGGACAGGCTCGCTACCTGCCCTCATCCCGCCCTCACCCGAGGATCAGGATTCCTTGGTGTCGTTGTAGCGACCATAGCTTTGCAGACGGTCGTAACGTGTCTGCAGCAGATCCTTGATCTTCATGTCGCCGACATGACGCATCGCGTCGTTCAGTCCACGCTTGAGGTTGGCGCAAGCCTGCTTGTAATCGCGGTGCGCGCCCCCCACGGGTTCGCTGACGATCTTGTCGATCAGGCCCAGGGCCTTCAGACGATGGGCGGTGATGCCCAAGGCCTCGGCCGCATCAGAAGCCTTGTCCGAGGTCTTCCACAGAATGGAGGCACAACCTTCGGGCGAGATGACCGAGTACACCGAGTACTGCATCATCAACACCTGGTCGGCCACGCTGATCGCCAGCGCGCCACCCGAGCCACCCTCACCGATGATGGTGGTGATGATGGGCACTTCCAAGCGCGCCATCTCGAAGATGTTGCGGCCGATGGCTTCCGACTGGTTTCGCTCTTCAGCGCCAATACCGGGATACGCGCCCGGCGTGTCCACAAAGGTGAACACGGGCAGGCCGAACTTCTCGGCCGTCTGCATCAGACGCAGTGCTTTGCGATAGCCCTCCGGGCGCGACATGCCGAAGTTGCGCATGGTGCGCTCCTTCGTGTCACGGCCCTTCTGGTGGCCCAGCACCATGCAGGGCTGGCCGTTGAAGCGTGCCAGGCCGCCCACGATGGACAGATCGTCGGCATAGTGACGGTCGCCGTGCATTTCCTGGAAGTCCGTGAACAACTCGTTCACGTAGTCCATGGTGTACGGGCGCTGCGGATGACGGGAGATCTGCGTGACCTGCCAGGGAGACAGGGTCGAGTAAATGTCCTTGGTCAGCAGCAGGCTCTTTTTGCTCAGACGGTCGATCTCTTCCGAGATGTCAACAGCCGACTCACTTTGCACATACCGCAGCTCTTCGATTTTGGATTCCAGTTCGGCGATGGGTTGCTCGAACTCCAGAAAGTGTCGTTTGCTCATGGCAAATTTCCTTCTTCACGCCGCTTGGCGTCAATACTCTACGGGCAGCGGGTCAAGGCTGCGCCACAGATACCAGGTCCCCACCGTTCGGTAAGGTGCCCAGGCTTCGGCCACATCGCGCGCTTCGGCACGCGACACCGGCTCACCACTGAAATAGCTCATGCTGATCCCTTTGATCAGCCCCGCATCATCGAGGGGCAGCACATTGGGCCGCATGAGATGGAAAATCAGAAACATTTCGGCCGTCCAGCGACCGATCCCACGAATGGCCACCAGCTCATCAATGATGGCCTCGTCGCCCATCTGCTGCCAGTCGTCCACATGCAGGCGATTCTCGTCAAAGTGCAGTGCCAGGTCACGCAAATAATCGACCTTGCGCGCTGAGAGCCCCACCTGACGCAAACCATCCGGGTCTTGGCGCAGCACGTCGGCCACCGGAATAGGGCCACGGAAGCCCACGTCATCATGACCCAGCAAGGCCAACAGACGATTCCAGACCGACTGTGCGGCCTTCACCGAAATCTGCTGCCCCACAATCGAGCGCGCCAGCGTGGTGAAAGCATCGCCTCGACTGAACAGCCGCGCATGGCCGTGTTCAGCCACCAGCTTGCGCATGACACGGTCGCGTTTGGCCAGATGCTTGCATGCCTCGTCCCAATACGATGGCGTGATCAGCGCATCGGCGGCCGTATTGGCTGCGGGCACAGCCACTTTGGATGCAGCGCTCACCATCAGGCCTTCACCCAGGTCGTGCCTTGCGGGCCGTCCTTCAACTCGACGCCCTGTGCAGCCAGATCCGCACGGATGCGATCCGCTTGTGCGAAATCGCGCGCCTTTTTGGCCTCGGCACGCGCCACGATCAGGGCCTCAATGGCCGCGGCATCCAGCCCACCGACCGCCGCACCACCTTGCAAATAGGCCTTGGGTTGCTGCTGCAACAAACCCAGACAGGCCGCGAGGCCCTTGAGCAGACGCGCCGCCTCGGCAGAACGCGTGCGGTTGACCTCGGTAGCCAGATCAAACAACACCGACACAGCGATCGGGGTGTTGAAGTCTTCGTCCATGGCGGCCTTGAACCGCGCGGCCTGGGGGTGAGACCAGTCCACAGTCGCGACATCCGCCGCGTCCAAACCGGCCGCATCCAGGGCGGTATACAAGCGACGCAGGCCGGTGCGCGCGTCATCCAGGCCCGCATCGCTGAAGTTGAACGGGCTGCGGTAGTGCACCCGCAGCATGAAGAAGCGGACGGTTTCGCCGTCATAGTCCTTCAGCACGTCACGGATGGTGAAGAAGTTGCCCAGCGACTTGGACATCTTCTCGTTGTCGACGTTCAGGAAGCCGTTGTGCAACCAGTAGTTGACGAACGGCTTGCCGGACGCCCCTTCGCTTTGTGCGATTTCATTTTCGTGATGCGGGAACTGCAGATCCAAGCCACCGCCGTGGATGTCGAAATGCTCACCCAGCAACGCACAGCTCATGGCCGAGCACTCAATGTGCCAGCCAGGACGCCCTGCACCAAACGGCGACGCGTACTTGGCGTCCTCCGGCTCGTCCGACTTGGCGGCTTTCCACAAGACGAAATCCAGTGGATCCAACTTGCCATCGTCCACTGCCACCCGCTCGCCGGCGCGCAACTGGTCAAGCGACTTGCCCGACAGCTTGCCGTAGCCGTCAAACTTGCGCACGGCATAGTTCACATCGCCGTTGGCCGCCCGGTAGGCCAGGCCCTTGCCTTCCAGTTTGCCGATCAGGTCCAGCATCTGGCCAACGTACTCGGTGGCACGCGGCTCGTGCGTCGGCGGCTCAATGCCCAGGGCCGCAATGTCTTCGTGCATCGCACCGGTCATCTCATCGGTCAGCGCACGGATCGTGATGCCCCGCTCCACCGCCCGACGGATGATCTTGTCATCGATGTCGGTGATATTGCGCACATAGGTCACCTGATAGCCCGACACCTTCAGCCAGCGCTGCACCACATCGAACGACATCATCATGCGGGCGTGTCCGACATGGCAGAAGTCGTAAATGGTCATGCCGCAGACGTACATGCGAACCTGCCCGGGCGTCAGGGGCACAAAAGACTCGATCTGACGCGACAGGCTGTTAAAAAGACGCAAACTCATGGGAAAGATGGGATCGGGGTGCGGCGACTTGGCGCCAGAACCGCTCGGATACAATCCGGTGAGTATAGCGGGAGGACCTGTGTTCAGGGGGGAACCCTCCGGGGGCCGCTCGCGCGGGCTGTTATTCTTGCGCTTCCGATGCGAGCGATCTGATGGATATGACACGATCCGTCTGCCGCCGGCACCCCGCGCACAGCGCGCTTCACGATCACACACTGATTTGCCCATGTCCCTCATGCAATCTGCTGCGTCCCGATTCGGGTTGCGTCTGACGTCCCTCGCGGCTCAATGCCTGACTGTCGCCGCCTTGTCGATGGTCACCTTGAGTGCCCGCGCAGATGACATCGCCGATGTCCAGAAGTTGCTCGCCGCAGGCAAGAACACCGAAGCCCTCCAGAAGGCGGATCAATACCTCAACGGCAAGCCTCGCGACCCGATGATGCGTTTCCTGCGGGGCATCAGCCTGTCGCAGGCTGGTCGCTCAGCCGAAGCGGTGACGGTCTTTACCAAGCTGACCGAAGATTACCCGGAGCTGCCCGAGCCTTTCAACAACCTCGCCGTGCTCTACGCGCAGCAAGGTCAGTATGACAAGGCCCGCAACGCCCTGGAAATGGCCATCCGCACCAACCCCAGCTACGCAACGGCCTACGAGAACCTGGGCGACGTCTACGCCAAGTTGGCGAGCCAAGCCTATTCGAAGGCCCTCCAGATCGACACTCGCTCGGCAGTGGCACCCAAGCTCGCTATGGTGCGCGACCTGTTCCCCAAGGAGCGCAACAGCATCGTGGCTGCAGCAGGTGGCAGCGCCACCCCGCCCGCCCCGGTGGTCGCGCGCCCGGCCACGGTGACGCCTCCCGCGCCTGTGGTCGCACCGCCCCCGGCACCGGTGGCCGCGCCACCCAAGCCAGCGCCCGCTCCCGTGGTGGTGGCCAAGGCCGAGCCCAAGGTGGAACACAAAGCTGAGCCCAAAGCCGAGCCCAAGGCTGACAGCAAAGCGGCTGAGCGTGACGTCGCTTCGGCGATTGAACGCTGGGCCGCCGCCTGGAGCCGCAAGGACATGAATGGCTATTACGCCGCCTACACCCGCGACTTCGATGGCGGCAAGGGCTCGCGCAAGGCCTGGGAAGCCGAGCGCCGTGACCGCATTGTCAGCAAGCGCAGCATCAGCGTGGATGTCTCCAACATCGATGTCGACATCAAGGGTGACAAGGCGTCTGTGCGCTACCGCCAAGCTTATCGTGCGGACAGCCTGAACATCAACAGCACCAAGCGCCTGGAGATGGTTCGCTCGGGCGGCAAGTGGCTGATTGTGAAGGAAAGCGCCGGTTCGTGATGAAGTACGTGTCCCGCCGAACATCTGTTTCGGCCTTGCTGCTGAGTTTGGCCCTGGGCCTGCACGGCAGCGCAAGCGCTCGTGAGAACGAACCCTCACGAGCCAGAAAAGCACCTGCGCCAACCTCGAAGGCAACGCCTCAGGTCAAACCCAGCCCGCCCTCCGCCCCGCGTGCCCTGCCCCGTCAATCGGCCAGTGCCGAAGCGCGCCTGCTGGAAATCTACCGACTGGTCGGCAGCGCTCAGGCCGATGCGGCGTTGACCAAGGCGGAGTCGCTGGTGCGCGATGTACCCAACTTCCACTTGGCGCAGTTGGTGTACGGTGATCTGCTGCTGGCGCGCACCCACGCCTTGCCTACCATGGGCAACGCACCAGCCACCCTGGCAGGCAAGGCCCAGGAGCGCCTCACCCAGCTGCGCGTCGAAGCCAACCGGCGCCTGACCGCCTTGCGTGAGCGCCCCCCTGAAGGCTCGCTACCGGCACAGTTCATCTCTTTGCCGAGCACAACCCGACATGCCATCGCCGTCGATGCCAGCCGTTCACGTCTGTATCTTTTTCAGAACGGCCCCGACGGCCTGCGGCTGATCGCTGACCACTACGCCTCTATCGGCAAACTGGGTCCCGAAAAGAGCTTCGAAGGCGATCAACGCACCCCGCTGGGCGTGTACTACATCACCAGCCGACTCAACCCCAGCCAGTTGACCGACTTCTACGGTGCCGGCGCCTTGCCCTTGAACTACCCCAACGAGTATGACCGTCGGCTCGGCCGCACCGGCAACGGCATCTGGCTGCACGGGGTACCGAGCGACAGCTATGCCCGCAGCCCAGAAAGCACCGACGGCTGTGTGGCACTGGCCAACCCCGAGTTGCAGAGCATCCTCGACCAGGTTCAACCTCGCACCACCCCCGTCGTGATCGCCCGCTCTCTGCAGTGGGTCACACCGACCAAGGTCGAGCCCCAGCGGCGCAGTCTGCAGAACATGATCGAAGGCTGGCGCGTGGCCCGCGCCAGTGGGGACATTGGCCGCGTCATGTCCTTTTACTCGCCCCAGTTCTCCAGTGGCAACAAGGATTTCACGCGCTGGCGCCAGTCCGTCGAACGCGATGTCGGCGAATTGCGTGGCAAGGCCATCGAACTCAAGGACCTGGCCATCCTGGGTTGGCAGGACAAGGGCGACATCTTGGTTGTGACCTTTGGTGAAATCGCTGAAGGTCAACGAACCGGGTCCGTGAAACGTCAATACTGGGGCAAAGAGGGTGGCCTCTGGAAAATCTTCTATGAAGGAGTGATCGGATGATTCGCAATGTGATCCTGGCCAGCGTCATCGGCCTCAGCGCCTTGGCAGCGCAGGCCCAGACCGTCAAGCTCAGCACCAACCAGGGTGACATCGTCATTCAACTGGATGCCGCCAAAGCCCCCAAGACCGTGGCGAACTTCCTGGCCTACGTGAAGTCCGGCCACTACAGCGGCACGATCTTTCATCGGGTGATAGACGGGTTCATGATTCAAGGCGGCGGCATGACCGCCGACATGCGCGAAAAGCCCACGAACCCACCGATCCCGCTGGAGAGCGGCAATGGCCTGAGCAATGTGCGCGGCACCGTTGCCATGGCACGCACCGGTGTGCCTGACTCGGCCACCGCACAATTCTTCATCAATGTGAAGGACAATGCGTTCCTGAACGCCACGGGGCCCGCCTCGCGTGATGGCTATGCCGTCTTCGGCAAGGTGACCCAAGGCATGGATGTGGTCGACAAGATTCGCAAGGTCAACACCACGCGCATGGGCCCGCACGGCGACGTGCCCACCACCCCCATCATCATCAAACAAGTCTCCATCGAGAAATAAGCATGACCAAGACCGTTGAACTGCAAACCACCGCCGGCACCATCCGCCTGGAACTGGACGACGCCAAGGCCCCGATCACCGTGGCCAACTTTCTCGAGTACGTGAAGGCCGGCCACTACGATGGCACGATCTTCCACCGCGTCATCAAGGGCTTCATGGTCCAGGGTGGCGGTTTCGAGCCCGGCATGAAGCAAAAGCCAACCAAGGGTGAGATCCAGAACGAGGCCAACAATGGCCTGAAGAATGACAAGTACACCATTGCCATGGCCCGTACCAGCGCGCCGCACTCGGCGAGCGCACAGTTCTTCATCAACGGCACCGACAACGATTTCCTGAACTTCAAGTCGGAATCGGCTCAGGGCTGGGGCTATGCCGTGTTCGGCAAAGTGGTCGCTGGCAGCGAAGTGGTCGATGCGATCGAAAAGGTCAAGACCGGCCGCAAGGGCTTCCATGACGACGTCCCGCTCGACGACGTGGTGATCACCAAGGCCATCGAAGTCTGATTTCATGGGGAAGCCCCCCTTCCCCACGCCGGACATCCTCAATGCACCGCCCTCGTGGCGGTGCATTGATTTCATATCCGACCTGCACCTGCACGAGGATCTGCCGCAGACCACGGCGGCCTTGGCGGCCTACCTGCGCGACACGCCGGCCGATGCCGTCATGATCCTGGGCGACCTGTTCGAAGCCTGGGTAGGTGACGACATGCGTCAGCAAACCTACGAGCAGCTGTGCGTCCGCATGCTGCGTGAGGTCGGTCGTCGGTGTTACCTGGGCATCATGTTGGGCAACCGCGACTTCCTGCTGGGCGCCGAGATGCTGGCCGACTGTGGCGCGCACCCCTTGCATGACCCAACTGTGCTCAGCGCCTGGGGACAGCGGGCTCTGCTGATGCATGGCGACGAACTGTGCCTGGCCGACACAGCCTATCTGCGCTTTCGTGCTCAGGTGCGACAAACCGCATGGCAGTCCGCCTTCCTGTCAGCGCCGCTGAATGCACGCCTCGACCAGGCTCGCCAGATGCGCGCAGCCAGTCAGGCCCACCAGCAAACACAGACGCAGTCAGCATGGGCCGATGTGGACGAAAGCACGGCGGGCGAGTGGATGCAAGCGGCCAACGCCACCATCCTCATCCACGGCCACACCCATCGACCTCAGAGCGAGCCATTTGGCGGATCAGGCGGGATGCGTCACGTCCTGAGCGACTGGGATCTGGACCACAGTCACCCCCGCGCAGAAGTGCTACGCTGGCAGGCCAGCGGATTCGAGCGCATCGCGCTGGCCTGAAACGGACGACGCACACGCACAAAGGGCCAGCATTGCTGGCCCTTTGTCATGGGTGACGCGCAACCGGTTTCGGTCATCACGCACGCCGCTCGCGCGGATCAGGCCGCTGTGGCGGGCTCTGGCTTGGCCTTGTCGCTCTTCTTGCCTGACGACTGAATGTCCAGCTTGATTTCAGGCTCGGCATCGGCCTTCTCGACCACGTCCACGGTGAGACGGCCCCCATCCACCAGCTTGCCGAAGAGCAACTCATCGGCCAGTGCACGGCGGATCGTGTCCTGAATGAGGCGCTGCATCGGGCGGGCCCCCATGAGCGGGTCGAAGCCGCGCTTGGCCAGGTGACGGCGCAAGGCATCGGTGAAGGTGACCTCGACCTTCTTTTCGACCAACTGGCTCTCGAGTTGCAACAGGAACTTGTCGACCACCCGCAGAATGATGTCCTCATCCAGCGGCTTGAAGCCCACGATGGCGTCCAGACGGTTGCGGAACTCCGGCGTGAAGGCCCGCTTGATGTCGGCCATTTCGTCACCCGACTCGCGCTGCGTGGTGAACCCGATGGTCGACTTCTGCAGGGTTTCTGCACCCGCGTTGGTCGTCATGATGATCAGGACGTTGCGGAAATCTGCCTTGCGTCCGTTGTTGTCGGTCAGCGTGCCGTGGTCCATCACCTGCAGCAGGATGTTGAACACATCCGGGTGTGCCTTCTCGATTTCATCGAGCAAAAGCACCGCATGGGGCTTCTTGGACACCGCCTCGGTCAGCAGACCGCCTTGGTCGAAGCCAACATAACCCGGAGGCGCGCCAATCAAGCGACTGACCGCGTGACGCTCCATGTACTCCGACATGTCGAAGCGGATCAACTCGATGCCCAGGATGTAGGCCAACTGCTTGGCCACCTCGGTCTTGCCGACCCCGGTGGGCCCGCTGAACAGGAAGGAGCCGATCGGCTTGTCTGGCTTGCCCAAGCCGGAGCGGGCCATCTTGATGGCCGAAGCCAGCGCGTCAATGGCCACATCCTGACCGAACACCACGCTCTTGAGGTCACGGTCCAGCGTCTTCAGCTTGGAGCGATCGTCACTCGACACACTGGTCGAAGGCACGCGGGCAATCTTGGCCACAATGTCTTCCACCTCGGCACGCGTGATGGTCTTTTTCTGCTTGCTCTTGGGCAGGATGCGCTGGGCTGCGCCGGCCTCGTCGATCACGTCAATGGCCTTGTCTGGCAAATGACGGTCGTTGATGAACTTGGCCGACAATTCGGCTGCCGCCTGCAAGGCGTTCAGGGAGTACTTGACGCTGTGGTGCTCTTCGAAGCGCGACTTCAAGCCCTTGAGGATCTCGATGGTCTGCTCAACCGAGGGTTCAGCCACTTCCACTTTCTGGAAACGACGCGACAAGGCCGCATCCTTCTCGAAGATGCCGCGGTACTCGGTGAAGGTGGTGGCGCCAATGCACTTCAGCTGGCCGGAGCTCAAGGCGGGCTTGAGCAGATTGCTGGCATCGAGCGTGCCGCCCGAAGCCGCACCGGCACCGATCAGGGTGTGGATCTCATCAATGAAGAGAACAGCCCCTGGCTGCTCCTTCAGCTGCTTGATCACCGCCTTCAGGCGCTGTTCGAAATCACCGCGGTACTTGGTACCGGCCAGCAAGGCGCCCATGTCGAGCGCAAAAACCTCTGCGTCGGCCAGCACATCGGGCACGTCCTTCTGGGTGATGCGCCAAGCCAGGCCTTCCGCAATCGCGGTCTTGCCCACACCGGCCTCGCCCACCAGCAGCGGATTGTTCTTGCGGCGACGGCACAGCACCTGGATGACCCGCTCCACCTCGGCGTCACGCCCGATGAGCGGGTCGATCTTGCCGTCGCGAGCTTGCTGGTTCAGGTTCTGGGTGTACTGCTCCAGCGGAGAGGCCTTGCTTTCGGCTTCTTCGCGCTCAGCCTCACCCGCGCCCGAACCGGGCTCAGGATTTGAACGAGACGACTCAGGCGGATCGGTCTTGCGGATGCCGTGCGCGATGAAGTTGACCACGTCGAGACGGGTCACGCCCTGCTGGTGCAGGTAGTACACGGCATGCGAGTCCTTCTCACCGAAGATGGCCACGAGCACGTTGGCGCCCATGACTTCCTTCTTGCCATTGCCAGAAGACTGCACGTGCATGATGGCGCGCTGAATCACCCGCTGGAAACCCAGCGTGGGTTGCGTATCCACCTCATCGGTGCCGCCCACGGTAGGCGTGTTGTCGCGGACGAACTGATCCAGACTTTTGCGCAGTTCATCTGTGTTCGCGGCACAAGCTTTCAACACCTCGGAAGCTGAAGGGTTGTCGATCAAGGCCAGGAGCAAATGCTCGACCGTGATGAACTCATGGCGTTGCTGACGGGCCTCGACGAAGGCCATGTGCAGACTGACTTCCAACTCTTGCGCAATCATGCGGTCTCCATAATGCACTGCAAGGGATGCCCGGATTCACGGGCGGCGGCAAGAACGAGTTCGACCTTTGTGGCCGCGATGTCCTTGGTGTAGACACCGCACACACCACGACCCTCGTGATGGATTTTTAGCATGATTTGAGTAGCCGATTCGATGTCGTGGCGAAAATGGATCTGCAATACGTAAACAACGAACTCCATCGGTGTGAAATCGTCATTGAGCATCACCACCTGGTAGAGCTTCGGGGGCTCGACCCGTTGCGCCTGCTTCTCGACAACGACCGCGCCCTCCCCCTCTCCGCCCGGTGCGGGAGGTTGCGTGGCGGCACGCTGGTGTAAAGAAATGGTCATGGATTGATTCTACGGGAGCACCAGATCCCTGCTTGGTCATGTTGGGTTCACCCTTGTGGATTCAAGGTGGGCCGTGTCCGATATACCGAGGGAATGCGAGCATGCTCTCGTCACATTTGGTGTCTTGACAGTGCCGCGCCATCGCCCAAGAATGTGAACAAATTAACAGGAGGGCTTGATCATGGCCACAGGGATTGTCAAATGGTTCAACGACGCCAAAGGGTTTGGTTTCATCGAACCGGATCAGGGCGGCGGCGATGTCTTCGCGCACTTCTCCGCTGTTCAGATGGACGGTTTTCGCACGCTGAAGCAGGGTTCGCGCGTGCAATACGAACTGGTGGCGGGGCCCAAGGGCATGCTCGCCCACAACATCCAGCAAATCGATGGCGCGGGACCCGACACGACGCCCGGAGGACTGGACGACCTCCATTTCCGGGATCACCCCAGCACGGTACACAGCCTGCCCCATTGACCGCATCGGTGTCTGTCATCCACCGCTGCTGCAGAGCCCGCCTTTGGCGGGCTTTTTCATTTGTGGCGTCGAATTGCGCTACCCTTTTCAACATTCCAGCATGACAAGGTCCTGAGGCACGCAGATGTTCTATGTCTACAGCCCCATTGGTCAGGTGTTCTCTGGCACCTTGGAGCAACTTCGCAAAACGCAGTCCCTCACGCCGGCAGCCAAAGTGCGCGCGTCCACCGCCGTGGCCACCGGCCTCGACGAAGACAGCCCGGGCTACGGCAGCGCGGGCACGCCTCCCGGCGCACACCACGCACTGCAAGCCTATGCACCACCGGCCCGCCAACCCTTGGCTGTGGTCGGGGATGTCATGCGACGCCCTTCTCATGTGATCCGTGCTGACGCCAGCGTTCGCCAGGCCTGGCAAGTCTTGAAAGACCACGGCATCGGGCAGGCCCCCGTCGTCGACGCGCAAAGCGCCCTGGTGGGACTGGTCACCCGCGCCGACTTGCTACCACCACAGTGGCTGGCACCGACCGTGGACGACGCCGCCACGTGGCAAACCATGATGAGTCAACCCGTCAGCCAGGTCATGTGGTCCCCGGTTCCCAGCGCCCATGTCGACACCGATCTGCGACGAGTGGCTTCGCTGCTGCTGGAAACCGGCCTGCCGGGTCTGCCTGTGACCGAGAACGCGGGCCAAGTGATTGGCTTCGTCTCGCGCTCGGACCTGCTGCGCGCCCTGGCCACCGATCCACCCTTGGATCTCTGGAGTTGAGGGCGCCTGTCGCCCACCCTCATGCAAAAAGCCCCTGACACGCGCGCGCGCATCAGGGGCTCGTGTCGGACAGATCGGCTGCGTGTACACGCAGCCGCGTCGATCACATGTGCTCGATCATGACCTCACCGAAGCCGGAGCACGACACCTGGGTGGCGCCGTCCAGCAGGCGCGCGAAGTCATAGGTGACCCGCTTGCTGAGGATGGACTTCTCCATGGAGGAGATGATCAGGTCAGCCGCTTCCAGCCAACCCATGTGACGCAGCATCATCTCGGCCGACAGAATTTCTGAGCCCGGGTTCACGTAGTCCTTGCCCGCGTACTTCGGTGCCGTGCCGTGGGTGGCCTCGAACATGGCCACCGAGTCGGAGAGGTTGGCGCCCGGCGCAATGCCGATGCCACCGACCTGCGCGGCCAGCGCGTCCGACACGTAGTCGCCGTTGAGGTTCAGTGTGGCGATCACGCTGTACTCGGCCGGACGCAGCAGGATCTGCTGCAAGAAGGCGTCGGCGATGGCGTCCTTGACCAGGATGTCCTTGCCGGTACGGGGGTTCTTGAACTTGCACCACGGGCCGCCATCGATCAGTTCGGCACCGAACTCCTTTTGCGCCAGGGCGTAGCCCCAATCACGGAAGCCACCCTCGGTGTACTTCATGATGTTGCCCTTGTGGACAATGGTCACGCTGGGCTTGTCGTTGTCGATGGCGTACTGCAGCGCCTTGCGCACCAGGCGCTCGGTGCCCTCACGCGAGACGGGTTTGATGCCGATGCCCGAGGTGTCAGGGAAGCGGATCTTCTTGACGCCGAACTCGTCCTGCAGGAACTTGATCAGCTTCTTGGCCTTGTCGCTTTCAGCTTCAAACTCAATGCCAGCGTAGATGTCTTCCGAGTTTTCACGGAAGATCACCATGTCGGTCTTCTGGGGCTCTTTCACCGGCGAAGGCACGCCCTTGAAGTAACGCACCGGGCGCAAGCAAACATACAGGTCGAGTTCCTGGCGCAGGGCAACGTTCAGCGAACGGATGCCGCCACCCACGGGCGTGGTGAGCGGGCCTTTGATGGACACGACGTAGTCCTTGAGGACCTGCAGGGTCTCTTCAGGCAGCCACACATCGGGACCGTACACGCGGCAGGACTTCTCGCCCGCGTAGATCTCCATCCAGTGGATCTTGCGGGCGCCGTTGTAAGCCTTCGCCACGGCCGCATCCACCACCTTGATCATCACAGGCGTGATGTCGAAACCGGTGCCATCCCCCTCGATGTAGGGAATGATGGGGTTGTTGGGAACATTCAGGGAGAAGTCCGGGTTCACCGTGATCTTCTGCCCGCCTTCGGGCACCTTGATGTGCTGATACATGATGTAGGTCTCCGCGTTTGGCGTTATCCGTGATTCCGGTGCCATGGATGTCGGCAACGGTCGATTTTGATTCTACTGCGCGCCCCCGTGCATCACATCAGGCGATAACACCAGGGTCATGCACACCATGCCTGCCATTGCGCCACCAGTTGGTGAGACACCGCCCAGGCAGCGATCAGGGCCAGGCTCAGGCCAGCAAGGCGAACGGCCCAGCGAGGGTCAATCAAGGTGGCCGGGGCCGGGGTGGCGCCCTGCCCCTTGGGCACTAAATGCGGGTCGGCCTCGTCTTGGGACTTGAACCACAGGATGGGCACCACCGCCACCGTGGCACCGGCCGTCTCGGGCGGACGCTGTGTGCGACGGCCCAGCCATTTCAGCAGCGCGGGGGCAGCCCAGACGCCGAAGGCACTGGGCACGGCAAAGGCCAGCATCACTGCGGCCCCACCCCAGGGCTCGGAGGCCAGCGCCGCCACCATCAGGGCGGCATACAGCAAGCCGCAAGGCATGACGCCCCAGGCCAAACCTGCAATCAAAGGCAATACGGGGCGAGAGGCTCGCAACCAACCTGGGGCGCCATCGCCCATCACTTTTTGACGCGCACGGTGGTAGGCCTGCTGCCCCCAGGCATTGACCTGGCGAGGCATGTGCCCCGTCCACAGCAACCACAGCCCGAGCAACACGGCTGCGAGCTGCAGCATCACCCAGATCGGCTGCAACATGCTGATCTGCTGGCCCCAGCGGGAGATCAGGCCCGCGCCCGTAGAGGCAACCAGCCCTAGGAGCATGTAGGCCAGGCAGCGCCCCACGAGCGCCAGCCCGGGCACGCCTCGTGGCAAGGCCGCCGCGCACGGCGCACCGCACATGGCGGCACAGTGCGCGATGCCTCCCAGGCCCATGAGAAAGGCGGTCAACATCAATCCGGTCAGCATGTCGGCTCCCGGTGCGCGCGTACAGACTCAGATGATGCGCGAGAAGCGCTCCAAGGTCTTGTCGGCCTGGATATAGCGGTCGAACACCATGGCCACTGCCCGCACAAAGTACCACCCCAGGGGCGTAACGCGCACACCGTCAGACTCCATTTGCACCAACCCCGACTCGACGAGTGGCTCCAGCAGGCGCAGTTCAGCCTCGAAGTATTGCCTGAAATTGATCAGGTAGGCGAGCTCGATGGATTCATAGTCGACACGCCCCTGGCACATCACGGCCATGATCACGGCACGGCGCACCAGGTCGTCGCGCGAAAGGGTCAGGCCGCGAACGATGGGTAATTCACCGCGACGCAGAGCGTCGTAATACTCGTCGAGCGTCTTGGCATTCTGGCAATAGTGGGCCCCGACCTTGCCAATGGCCGACACGCCCAGCGCGATCAGATCGCTGTCTGGATGGGTGCTGTAGCCCTGGAAGTTGCGATGTAGGCGACCTTGGCGCTTCGCCACGGCCAGACTGTCATGGTGCAAGGCGAAGTGGTCCATGCCGATGTAGTCATAACCTGCCTGACCAAAGGCCTCAATGGCGGTCGAGAGCATGCCGATCTTGTCTTCGGCCTTGGGCAGATCGGGAGCATGGATGCGCCGTTGGGGCTTGAACCGCTGAGGCAGGTGGGCGTAGGCGTACAAGGCAATGCGGTCGGGCTTCAGGGAGCTGACCTGTTGCATGGTGCGCTGAAAGCTCTCTGGGGTCTGCTTGGGCAGGCCATAGATCAGGTCCATGTTGATGGACATGAAGCCTTCCGCCCGTGCGGCTTGCATGAGTTCGGCCACTTGCTCGAACGGCTGAACGCGGTGGACGGCCTGCTGCACGTCGGGATCGAAATCCTGCACCCCAAAGCTCAGGCGGTTGAAACCCATCGCCGCCAGACGCTTGAGGCGGCCCGCGTCAATGGTGCGGGGGTCGATTTCGATGGCGTACTCGCCACCTTCCACAAAGCGAAAAGCCGTGCGCAGGGTGGCCATAAGCCCCCCCAGTTCGTCGTCATTCAGGAACGTGGGCGTGCCGCCGCCAAAATGCAATTGCGACAAGGGCTGCGGGGCTCCCAGCTGAGCGCTGACCAAATCGATTTCGGTTCGCAGGGCTTCCAGGTACTCCGTCGCCCGCTCGTGATGCTTGGTGATGACCTTGTTGCAGGCGCAGTAATAGCAAACCGACTCGCAAAAGGGAATGTGCACGTACACTGACAAAGGCGTCGCCGCACCGCCAATGACGCCGCCGCCTTCTGCGCGTTGCTGCAGTGCCTGGCGATAGTTAGCAGGCCCGTAAGCCTCCACAAACCGATCGGCCGTCGGGTAGGAGGTGTACCGCGGCCCGTTGACGTCCAAGCGCGACAGCATGTCGCGTGACACAACGGGCGTGTAGGGCAGTACGGAAATCAGGACAGGTTCACTCATGTGAGCCACTGTGCCAAACTCGCGGGCATCAGGGTTGATCTAACTCAATTTCTCAGCCGTCATTGCGGCAACAATCGGGCAGGCTTTGAGGTTACTCATGTTGAACAGTATTTTTCCGATCACCGACGTCAGCGGCACCAGCGCTTCCTCGAACCAGCCTCAAGGCCATCAGGGCGAGCAATCGGAGGCCACCACCTCCTGCGGCGGGGTCAAGTTGGACGCCTTCAAGGTGGCGTGCTCCAGCTGCAATCTGCGCGAGTTGTGTCTGCCCGTTGGCCTGACCCAACCTCAACTGAGCCACCTCGATTCGCTGGTGGCCACACGCCGCACGGTCAAGCGCGGAGATGCCCTCTTTCACACTGGCGATGCCTTCCGCTCGGTGTACGCCGTGCGCACTGGTTTTTTCAAGACGCGTGTGTCATCGGAAGACGGCCGCGATCAGGTGACCGGCTTCCAGATGGCCGGTGAACTGCTGGGGCTGGACGGCATCAGCACCGACCGGCACGCCTGCGACGCCATCGCCCTTGAAGACTCGCAGGTGTGCGTGATTCCTTACGGGCAACTGGAAGAGTTGTCGCGCGAGTTCTCCGACCTGCAGCACCAGTTTCACAAGATCATGAGTCGCGAAATTGTGCGCGACCATGGGGTGATGCTGTTGCTGGGGAGCATGCGCGCAGAAGAGCGCCTGGCGGCGTTCCTGCTCAACCTGACTCAGCGTCTTCATGCGCGCGGCTTTTCGGCCTCGGCCCTGGTGCTGCGCATGACGCGTGAAGAGATCGGCAGCTACCTGGGCTTGAAGCTCGAGACGGTCAGCCGTACGTTCTCCAAGTTCCAGGACGAAGGCCTGCTGGAGGTCAAGCAGCGCGACATCCGCATTACCAATGAAGCCGGTTTGCGCGCCTTGGTAAACAGCGTCAAAGGTTGAGGCCAGAGTGGCCCCAATGAAAAGCCCGCTGCGAGCGGGCTTTTTGCTGCACGCTTCAAACGTGCTGAGCGGTGCCGTGGCGTGAACGGCGCCGGCGGGAAGGCAGCGATTCAACGTGGGGCGGCTCGCCGCCCTGGTTAGACGCTGCCATCCACTGCGCGGCGGCGGCAGCCACTGCAATCAGCGCCCAGAAGACGAAAAAAGCCAAGCTGTAGACCGTGACAGATTCTGGGCGCCAGGCACCGAAACTCAGCGTGGACGGATCCAGCACACTGAAGACCAGCATTTCCAGAACACCGGCCACCACAAAGGACGGCCAGAGAACCTGACCTGCACGGAGCGCGTTACGTGTCATGCCCTTCTCCTTGATGAATGGGAGACAAGACACATGTTGCGCTCGCCTGCCCCATCCATCAGCAGAAGAAACCCTAGGCTGACAGCCAGAGGGGTTCAGCGCTCGGCAGGCGCGGTCGGTGTGGCGTCCTCGTTGGCATGATTGCGAGCCTTGGAAGCCGGGGCCTCCTTCTGTGTCGGGGTCGCGGAGGTGTCCAACACCGGATCGATGTTTTTCACCGCCACGCCGACCGTGAACAGCGAGGCAACCACGACCGCCGCAGGCCCGCCAATGACCATCCAGACGATGGGCAGGCGATACCAAGGCGGATTGTCCACGGGTGTCGAGGGGGTTTGTGTCGTGAGAGGCTGTGTCATGTCATTTCCAAAGATTGCAGGCATCAGCGAGGGACCAGGAAAGTGGTCTTCTCGCGGACATCGACTTGCGGGGCATCACCCTGGCGTAACTGCTCCACCAGAATGGTGACGCCTGTTGCACCCGTGCCCAGGCGCGCACCCACTTCAGGCGGGATGCGCACGGAGACCGGGACCCAACGGGCCTCAGCGGGGCCCAGAACGACGTTGTCGCCGCCCTGTACCTTGGCCTGGCTCAGTTGCTCCACGCCCACGCGGTAGCGCTGCACGCGCTCGCTGGCGTTCATCAACTGCACGCGGTAAACGTTCTCAATGTAGCCATCATCCACCACACGGGCCAGCGCGCCACGGTCACGAACGATGTCCACACGGAAGGGGGGGCGACTGAAAAGGCTGGTCACGAAAGCGGCCAACACCAGAATCAGGATGCTGGTGTACAGCAGCACCCGTGGCCGTTTGACACGCCCCCACATCTCGCTGTTCCCCCACCCCTTTTCCATCGCATTTTGGGTGGAATAACGGATCAGGCCGCGGGGCGTGCCCATTTTGTCCATCACGCTGTCGCAGGCGTCGATGCATGCAGCACACCCGATGCACTCGTATTGCAAGCCCTTACGGATGTCGATGCCCGTAGGGCAAACCTGGACACACAAGGTGCAATCAATGCAGTCGCCCTGCCCCATGGACTGGGCGTTGGCCTTGCGCGAACGGGCACCACGGGGTTCACCGCGCTTCTCGTCGTAGCTGATGATGAGCGTGTCGCGGTCGAACATGGCGCTCTGGAAGCGCGCATACGGACACATGTACTTGCAGACCTGCTCGCGCATGAAACCAGCGTTGCCATAGGTGGCAAACCCGTAAAACAGAATCCAGAAGGTTTCCCACGGCCCCAGGCCGAACGAGATCACCGATTGCCACAGCTCGCGAATCGGGGAGAAATAGCCCACGAAGGTGTAGCCGGTCCACAGCGCCAGAACAATCCATGCCGCGTGTTTGGCAGACTTGCGCGCCAACTTCTCCGCCGTCATGGGCGACTTGTCCATCTTCATGCGCTTGGCACGACTGCCTTCGATCTTGTTCTCCACCCACATGAACATTTCGGTGTAGACCGATTGTGGGCAGGCGTAACCGCACCACAAACGACCGGCCACGGTGGTGAAGAGAAAGAGTCCGTACGCCGAGATGACGAGCAAGGCGGTCAGATAGACCAGATCCTGCGGATACAGAACCAAGTTGAACAGATAGAAGCGACGCGTGCCCAGGTCAAACAGGACGGCCTGACGGTCGTTCCAGTACAGCCAGGGCGTGACGTAAAACACCAGTTGGGTCACCCAAACCATGACCCAGCGCCAGTTCGTGAACCAGCCGGTCACCTCGCGGGCGTAGACTTTCTCCGTCTTCTTGTAAAGAGAAACAATCTCCTCACGGCGCGCCGCTTTGGCTGCATCGGACGAGGCCGCTTCGGCCTTGATGGGAATCACGCGTGGGGACGCTTCGGTGTTCTTTTGTGGTTCGGTCATGGCGCAAATGAAAAAGCGGAGGGGCTGAGCCGGATACCCACCAAGGTATCATGCATCAACCACCTCCGCTTGAATTTACTGCGACTCTTGATGAGCATCAAGCTTGAAGGCCGATACCCATTCAGAGCGCACGTTGCTTACTTGGCCTGAGCCGTCTGTGTCGGGCGAGACAGACCCCAGACGTAGGCGGTCAACACCTTGATCTGGTCTTCGGTCAGACGAGCAGCCTGAGCAGGCATGACGTTGGTCTTGCCGTTGTTGATCATGCGCACGATGGCCTCTTCGCCCCAGCCATGCAGCCAGATCTTATCGGTCAGGTTGGGCGCGCCGAGTGCCTGCGTGCCCTTGCCGTCGGCCCCGTGGCAGGCAGCGCAAGCGGCCTTGAACTTGTCCTTGCCCAGTTCGGCCAGGATCGAGTTGTGACCACTGCCCGACAGGCTCAACACGTAGTTGGCAACCTGACGAACTTCCTCAGGACCACCGACGGCAGCAGCCATCGGAGGCATCATGCCGCGACGCCCCTGGTGCAGGGTTTCACTGATCTTCTCAGGCGAACCACCGTGCAGCCAGTCGTTGTCGGTCAGGTTGGGGAAGCCCTTGGAGCCCTTGGCGTCAGAGCCGTGGCAAGCCGCACAGTTGTTGAGGAACAGGCGCTCACCGATTGCTTGCGCTTTCGGATCACGAGCCAGGTCTTCGACCGCCGCTGGACGGAATCCCGCGTAGATCTTTTCCTCTTCAACCTTGGCCTTGGCAATCTCCGCTTCCAACTGGCCCTTGGAGGTCCAGTTCAGCGTGCCCTTGTTGTGGCCCAGGCCTGGATACAGCGCCAGGTAACCGACGGCAAACACCAGCGTGAAGATGAACAGGAACAGCCACCAGCGAGGCAGCGGGTTGTTCAATTCACGCAGGTCTTCGTCCCAGATGTGACCGGTGGTCTTGTCAACATTGCCTTGTGCGTCATACACGATCTTGTGTTTGGCGGCACCAATGAGCACGAATGCGCAATAGACCAAGCCGAACACAACGATCCCGATGACGTACCAGGACCATCCACTCGAAATGAAGTCGCTCATGTCTGAGCCTCCAATCAATCTTCTGCGAGAGGCAGGCGACCTGCCTCTTCAAACTGAGCCTTGTTGCGGCGCGAGAACGCCCACACAGCAATGCCCACGAAAACGCACAGACACACCACGGTGAAAATGCTTCTGGCAACAATGATGTCCATGTGCGTCGCTCCTTATTTGACTGCGGTACCGAGGACCTGCAGGTAAGAGATCACGGCTTCGAGTTCGGTCTTGCCTTTGACCTCTTCGTCAGCTGCCTTGATCTCGGCGTCCGTGTAAGGCACGCCCACCTTGCGCAGGGCTTCCATACGGGGCGCCACCTTCAGGCCGTCTTCCACTTTGGTTTGAGCCAACCAGGGGTAAGCCGGCATGTTGGACTCGGGCACCACGTCACGCGGGTTGTTCAGGTGAACGGCATGCCATTCGTCCGAGTACTTGCCGCCCACGCGGTGCAGGTCAGGACCGGTCCGCTTGGAACCCCACTGGAAGGGGTGGTCGTACACGAACTCACCGGCCATGGAGTAGTGACCATAGCGCAGGGTTTCGGCACGGAAGGGACGGATCATCTGCGAGTGGCAGTTGTAGCAGCCCTCGCGGATGTAAACGTCACGGCCAGCCAACTGCAGCGCGGTGTAGGGCTTGAGGCCGTCAACCGGTTGCGTGGTGCTGCGCTGGAAGTACAGCGGCACGATCTCGACGAGCGCACCGACCGACACGACCAGCAGGGTCAGCACGATCATCAGGAAGTTGCTGGTTTCAATCTTCTCGTGGGAGAAGAGCTTGGGCTTGTGGTTTTGATCAGCCATGTTCTTGTCCTCCTCAGGCGTGAGCGGGCTGAGCGATCGGCGCATTGACTGCGCGACCGGCCATGGCCGTCATCACGGTGTTCCACAGCATCAGGATCATGCCGCCCAGGTAGAGCAGGCCGCCCGCGACGCGGATCACGTAGAAGGGATAGGTTGCCTTGACACTTTCAACGAAGCTGTAGACCAAGGTGCCGTCCGGGTTGACCGCACGCCACATCAGACCCTGCATCACGCCGGCAATCCACATGGCGGCGATGTACAGCACGATGCCGATGGTCGCAGCCCAGAAGTGCACGGAGATGGCCGAGACGGAATACATCGTCTGGCGACCGAACATGCGCGGGATCAGGTAGTACAGCGAGCCCATCGAGATCAGACCCACCCAGCCCAGAGCGCCGGAGTGAACGTGACCCACGGTCCAGTCGGTGTAGTGCGACAGGGAGTTCACGGTCTTGATGGACATCATCGGACCTTCGAAGGTGGACATCCCGTAGAACGACAGGGCCACGATCAGGAACTTCAGGATGGCGTCATCGCGCAGCTTGTACCAGGCACCCGACAGGGTCATGATGCCGTTGATCATGCCGCCCCACGAGGGTGCCAACAGGATCAGCGAGAACACCATGCCGACGGACTGGGTCCAGTCAGGCAGCGCCGTGTAGTGCAGGTGGTGAGGACCCGCCCACATGTAGGTGAAGATCAGCGCCCAGAAGTGCACGATCGACAGGCGATACGAGTACACGGGCATGCCGGCTTGCTTGGGGATGTAGTAGTACATCATGCCCAGGAAGCCAGCTGTCAGGAAGAAGCCCACGGCATTGTGGCCGTACCACCACTGAACCATGGCGTCCTGCACACCGGCGTAGGCCGAGTAGGACTTGGTCAGGGAGACAGGGATTTCTGCGCTGTTGACGATGTGCAGCAGGGCCACGGCGATGATGAAGGCACCGTAGAACCAGTTGGCCACATAGATGTGACGGATCTTGCGGGTACCGACGGTTCCGAAGAACACGACAGCGTACGCGACCCACACCAGCGTGATCAGGATGTCAATGGGCCATTCCAGCTCGGCGTATTCCTTGCCGGTGGTGAAGCCCAGAGGCAGCGAGATCGCGGCCAGCAGGATGACCAGTTGCCAACCCCAGAAGGTGAAAGCAGCCAGAGGACCTGCGAACAGGCGAGTTTGGCAAGTACGTTGCACCACGTGGTAAGACGTGGCAAACAGGGCGCAGCCGCCAAACGCAAAAATCACCGCATTGGTATGCAGTGGACGAAGCCGGCCGTAGGACAGCCAGGGGATGCCGAAATTGAGTTCCGGCCATGCCAATTGGGACGCGATCAGGACGCCGACGGCCATGCCGACGACACCCCAAACAACGGCCGCAATGGCGAACTGCCGAACAACTGTATCGTTGTACGTGGCAGAGTGGGTGGTTGCCATCTCTTCTTCTCCTTTGTTACAGCGTGAATTGTGGGGGCAAACCTAGGGTTATTTTTGATGAGGCTCAACCTTGGGTTGGTCTTTTTGCTCATCCTGCAAAATGCGCAGCCCCTCTTGTTCGATGTCCTCGAATTGTCCGCTGTGAACAGACCAGCCCAACACGGCCAGAATGGCCAGGACCAGCAAGACGGAGACGGGAATGAGGACGTAGAGGATTTCCATGATGGGGTACCGCTTCAAGCACGGGCGCCGCCGAGTCTAAGCGCATTCAGCACCACGCCCAAGGAGCTCAGCGCCATACCCAGGCCAGCCAGCCATGGCGGCATCAAGCCCGCCAGCGCCAGGGGAATGCAGGAGGCGTTGTAGAGCGCTGCCCAAGCGAGGTTCTGTCGGACGATGCGCATCGCCTGTCGGCTGATCACCACAGCTTCGGGCAGGCCCAGCAGACGCCCACCCAGGATGATGAGGTCGGCTTGTGACTGTGCCAAGGCAGCCCCTTGGTCCAGCGCCACCGACACATCGGCCTTGGCCAGCACGGGCGCGTCGTTGATGCCGTCGCCCACCACCGCCACCCGGTGACCCTCGGCTTGAATGCGGGCGATGACGTTGAGTTTGTCTTCCGGGGTGGCCTGAGCCTGCGCGACCACCATGTCTTCGCCCTGCCCCAGGTGCCGGGCTGCGGCATGCACACGTGCAGACTGGTCTCCAGACAGGAGCGCAGACTGACAGCCCAATTCGCGCAAACGCTGCACGGTCGGGCGGGCCTCCTGACGGAAGACCTCATCGAACACGAAGCCGGTCACGCTCTCAGGCACCAGGGCACCGCTGGCCGTCACAGCGGCCATCCAAACCCGTGCGTCAGCCTCTGACTGCCACCAGGCCGCATCGTCCGCCTGCGTCGCCAAGACCCAGCTCAGCAGACCCAGACGCCAGACGCGCCCTTGCGCATCGGTGGCCTGAACACCCTTGCCGGCTTGCTCCCGCACGTCAATCCAGGAGGTGGCAGGCCAGCCACCTGCCTCTTGCGCGGCCTTGACGAGAGAGCGGGACAAGGGGTGTTGCGAATAAGACGCCAGCGCTGCCGCGAGGCCCCAGCGCTCAATCTGTGCAGCCGGCAGACCTTGACCTGCCGGCACACGCCCCTCGGGAGTCGCCAGGGACACAACGGACAGCTCGCCTTCGGTGAGGGTGCCGGTTTTATCGAAATAGACTTTGTCGATCTCGGCCAGCGCCTCCAGCGCGTCGAGACGGCGCACCAACAGGCCTTTGCGCGCCATGGCACCAGCGGCGGCAAGCAAGGCAGAGGGTGCCGCCAGGGACAGCGCACAAGGGCAGGTCACCACCAGCACCGACACCGCCACCCAGATGGACTTGGACGGGTCGATCCACTGCCAGACCAGAGCGCCCAGCCCTGCCAGGGCAATGACCGCCCACAGAAAAGGCGCCGCCATGCGGTCGGCAAAACGCATCCATCCGGGTTTCTCGGTCATGGCCTGGTGGACGAGGGAGACGATTTGCTGGTAGCGGGTGTCCGGGCCCAGCCGCTCAATGGCCATCCAGACGGGCGCCCCCATATTGAGACTGCCAGCCACCACCATCTGCCCGACGCGGCGCGGCACAGCACGGGACTCACCGGTCAGCAGGGACTCGTCCACCTCGGTTTCGCCGAGCAGAATCTGCCCATCGGCCGGGAAGGCCTGGCCCACGGCGACGCGCACGCGATCACCGTGGCGAAGGGACGACAGCGGCGTCGACTCGCTGGCGACGGTGGCGATGTCTTCCTCGGCGTTCACGGCCCGTTCGACCGCCTCGGGCAGGCGCACGCACATGGCCTCCAAGGACTGGGTGACGCGCTCACGCGCACGGGACTCCAGCCAGCGTCCGGCCAGCAGGAAGGTGACGAACATGGTCAGCGAATCGAAATAGGCCTCGTGGCCAAACAGATCCTGATTGCCAAAGGTCACGCCTGTGCTGACGATGAAGGTGCCCAGGATGCCCAGTGACACGGGGGTGTCCATGGAGACCCTGCCGTGCCGGGCCGCTCGCCACGCCCCCTGAAGGAAGGGACCGCAAGAAAACAACATGACCGGCAGGCTCAGAACCCAACAGGCCCAGTTCATGAGGTTCCACAGGTCGGCAGGGATGACGTCTTGCCCGGCCACGTACTGCGGCCAGGTGATCATCATGACCTGCATCATGCAAAAAGCGGCCACGGACAAGCGCCACAACAACACACGCCGTTCGCGCAGGCGTTCGTGCCCCGCTCGGGCGGCGGCATCTGGCCAGGCTCGGTAGCCCGCCTCTTGCACAGCCGTGACCAGCTCGGACAGTTTGACTTTTTCAGGATGGACCAGAATCCGGGCGCGCTGGGATGTGGCCTGCACTTGCACTTCGGACACACCCGGCACCTTTTTCAAGGCATCTTCGATGGTGATGGCGCACGCAGCGCAGTACATACCGGACAGCCCCAGGCCAATGCGCCGCAGGCTGCTGCCCATGGGGATTTCAACCACGCACTGCTGGAGCAAATCGGGGTCGTCGAGGCCCGCTTGCTGGGCAGGCGTGAGCAGGGCAGCGGCGGATCCGCTGGGTTCAATCGCGACGTTGTTCATGAGCTCGCTGCTACAGTGGCGGTGGGCGACGGCCCCTGTGGAGGCCCCGTCAAATCAAGCCTGAGCCTTGGTTTGCCAAGCCCGGACTTTAAACCGAAACAGAGGGTTAGCCCTGATGATGGACTTGTCGATGCCCCGGAGTGTGTTGCGTGGCGCGCCAACTCGCTTGTGCCGAACTGGCTTTGCGCTCGCTTGCTTTTGCCTGATGGGCGTTTTGTGGAACGCGCCCACCCAGGCACAGGCGCTGTCGCAAGCCCAACGGCTACCGACCCTGCCCTTGGGTGCGGGCATGCACATCATCAAGGCCGAGATGGCCCTGACACCCGAACAACATCAAATCGGCTTGATGCACCGCACCAGCATGGGCACCAATGAAGGCATGCTGTTCGTGTTTGACCGTCCGGGACAACAGTGCTTCTGGATGAAGAACACTCTGATTCCCTTGCAGATCGCCTTCGTGGCCGACGACGGCACGGTCGTCAATCTGGCCGAGATGACGCCGCAGAGCCTGGACAGCAACTGCTCGACACGCCCGGTGCGTTTTGTGCTGGAAATGAACACCGGCTGGTTCAGCAAACGCGGCATCAAGCCAGGTAGTCAGCTGCGCGGGGAACCGTTCGGCACCCCGCGCTGAAGCGGTGTCACGGCGGTAACGGCGGCCAGGGCCGTCACTGGGTTTTGGCCTGAATGCGCTCGCGCAATTTGGGAAGCATCGTCAGCGCAGCTTCGCGACCGGCCATGATGGACAGGCGGCGTGCACCAAAGTCGGCACTGCCCACCCCCTGGAGCTTGGGCCGCATGACCACATCGGCCTCGGCCATCTCCCACTGGCTGATGGCGTGCCCCATGATGTTGAAGGTCTGCAGCAAGATGTCGACCGCGCCTTTGGTGGACTGCCCCTCTGGAATGGCGGAGATGTCGACCGCAATGATCACATCTGCCCCCATCTGGCGGGTATAGCGCACGGGCACCGGCGAGACGGCACCGCCGTCGATGTACTCGCGCCCCCCGATCTTGACCGGAGAGAAAACCGCCGGCACGGCGCTGGAGGCACGCACTGCGGCCCCCGGGTCACCGCGACGGAACAAGATGGGCTGCCCGGTTTGCAAATCGGTGGCGACGATGCCCAGCGGCGGGCGCATGGCCTCGATCGATCGCCCGCCCGTGCTGCTGCGCACGAATTTGGCCAGCGCTTCGCCCTTGAGCAGCGAGCGCCCGGGGAACACCCAGTCGGTGATCGTGGACTCATCCAGCGTCATGGCCATGTGCCCCAGCTCGGTCGGCGTCTTGCCTGAGGCATAGAGCGCCGCGACCACGCTGCCGGCCGAGGTGCCGACGATGACATCTGGCTTGATGCCGTTTTCTTCCAACACCTGCAAGACACCGATGTGGGCAAACCCACGGGCGGCACCGCCCCCGAGTGCCAGGCCGATACGGGGGGGCTTGGGAGCCGGCTTGGGCTGAACCACCACGGGGACGGATGGCGTGACCGCAGGGGGCGTGGCTGGAGACTGGCCGGGCAGGATGTGCCCACATCCGGTCACCAGAACCAGCAAACCCAGTGACAAGGCCTTGGGCAACACCTTCTTATATGCTTTTTGGCAATAAGTACCATCCAAAAAAATTCTTCTCATATATATGTACGCTCGATAGGATCCGACTCTGCCAATTGTGGCCCTATCCGTTTGCCCCTGTTTCATGAAGATCCGCAACCTTGACCTGAGCGACAACCCCATCAACGCCGAGCATCAGGCGTTGGGCCTGCCGCCGGTTGAAGACGACATCACCCACCCCTCACGGCACCCGGTGCTGCGCGTGGCCGTGTGGGCGGTGGCGTTCTTGCTGGTGGCGGTGGTAGCGTATCTGGCCACCCGGCTGTTCAATGGGGCTCACCATGCCACAGGTTGGGAGCTGATCACCGAGACGGTGACTGGAGACGCCTTCTGGAAGGCCGTGGCCGTGGGCCTGCTGGCCCAGACCGTGGACGGCGCACTGGGCATGGCCTACGGCATCACCTCCACCAGTTTCTTGCTGGCCACCGGTTCCACCCCGGCAGTGGCCAGTGCCAGCGTGCACATTGCCGAGGTGTTCACCACCGGCGTGTCGGGCATTGCGCACGTCAAACTGGGCAACGTCAACCGCAGCCTGTTTCTGCGTTTGTTGATTCCGGGAATGCTGGGTGCCTCGCTGGGCGCCTGGACGGTGTCGACGGTCGATGCCAACGTCATCAAGCCGTTCATTTCGGTTTACCTGTTCCTGATGGGCCTGTACATCGTCAGCAAGATTTTCCGCACCATCAAGGTTCGCAAGGAAGCACCCAAGCATGTGGCCAAGCTGGGCCTGTTGGGCGGCTATGTGGACGCGGTGGGCGGCGGTGGCTGGGGGCCGGTGGTCACCACCACCCTGGTGGGCACAGGTCAGGACCCGCGCACCACCATCGGCTCGGTCAACCTGGCAGAGTTTTTCCTGACCTTCATCAGCGCCTCGGTGTTTGCCATGCTGATCGACGAGACGCCCTGGCCCACAGTGGCCGGCCTCGTGGTGGGCGGGCTGTTTGCAGCCCCCTTTGCGGCCTACCTCACCAAGCGTCTGCACACCAAGACCCTCTTGGCGATTGTGGGTTGCGTTATCGCCCTGATCAGTACCTACAATTTGTACCGGGCGCTTCACTGAGGTTTTGTACCGCAGCGAGATGGGCCCTTTTTTTCTTTGACAGACCATGTACCAGTACACCGAATTCGACAAGCAATTTGTGCGACAGCGCGCTGCGCAATTCCGCGACCAGCTCGAGCGCAACCTGGCCGGCAAGCTGGGTGACGAGGAATTCCGGCCGCTGCGCCTGCAAAACGGCTGGTACGTGCAGCGCCATGCGCCCATGCTGCGTGTGGCGGTGCCGTATGGCGAGCTGTCGTCGGCCCAGATCCGCCAGTTGGCGCGCATTGCGCGTGAGCACGACCGTGGCTACGCTCACTTCACGACGCGCCAGAACGTGCAGTTCAACTGGATTCCGCTGACGCAAAGCGCCGACGTGATGGACCTGCTGGCCGAGGTCAACATGCACGGCATTCAGACCTCGGGCAACTGCATCCGCAACATCACGGCCGACGCCATGGTGGGTGTGGCCGAGGACGACGTGATCGATGCACGCCCCTATTGCGAAGTGCTGCGCCAGTGGTCGACCCTGCACCCCGAGTTCGCCTTCCTGCCCCGCAAGTTCAAGATTGCGGTGAATGGCGCCAAGGAAGACCGCGCCGCCACGTTCTGGCACGACATCGGCCTGCACCTGATCAAGAACGACGCCGGCGAAGTCGGCTTCCGCGTACTGGTGGGCGGTGGCATGGGCCGCACGCCGATCACGGCCAGCGAGATCAATGCTTTCGTGCCCTGGCAGCAAATTCTGGTCTACATCGAAGCCATCGTGCGGGTGTACAACCGCTTCGGTCGCCGCGACAACATGTACAAGGCCCGCATCAAGATTCTGGTGAAGGCTGAAGGCCAGAAGTTCTTCGACCAGGTCAATGAGGAGTTCCACAACATCCTGACACGCGACGTGGACGGTGCCGCCCACTTCATTCCCCAGGCTGAGTTCGACCGCGTGAACGCCAGCTTCGCCTTCCCGGCTGCGGTGCAGGCCCACGCCCCGAGCGGCAATGGCTTGCCGGCCGACGCCTCGGACGCCGAGCAAAAGCAGTTTGCCAAGTGGCTGGAGCGCAATGTGCGCGGCCACAAGGTGCAGGGCTACAAGAACGTGACGCTGTCGGTAAAGCGCCCAGGCCAGGCTCCTGGCGACGTGACCGACACGCAGATGGACGCGATTGCCGACATGGCCGACCGCTTCAGCTGCGGTGAACTGCGCGTGACCCACGACCAGAACGCCCTGCTGCCCTTCGTGCGTGAAGAAGACCTGTACGCCCTGTGGCAAGCCGCCAAGGCCGCCACGCTGGCTTCGCCCAACATCGGCTTGCTGAGCGACATGATTGCCTGCCCAGGCGGTGATTTCTGCGCCCTGGCCAACGCCCGTTCCATCCCCATCGCCAATGATCTGATCGAGCGCTACCAGGACCTGGACGAGTTGTACGACATCGGCGAGATCGACCTGCACATTTCGGGTTGCATCAACTCTTGTGGCCACCACCACAGTGGCCACATCGGCATCCTGGGCGTGGACAAGGACGGTTCGGAGTGGTACCAGATCACCCTGGGTGGTTCAGACGGCTCGAACCATGCGCCCACCAGCGTGACGGGCAAGGTGATCGGCCCGTCGTTCTCGGCCGATGAAGTCACGGACGTGATCGAGGCGGTGATTGAAACTTACCGCGCCCAGCGTTCGGCCAACGAAAAGTTCATCGACACCGTCAAGCGCATCGGCATCGACCCGTTCAAGACTGCTGCCAACGCCGTGCGCCGCGCCACGGCCAAGGCAGCCTGATCCAGCCTCGCAGAAGGACATACCCCATGAAATTCGTCGATATTCACCATGACCAATGGCGCACCGTGGGCGGTGAAGATGGCCCGGTGTCGCACCCGCCCATCAAGAGCTACAGCCTGCTGACGCTGGGCCAGTGGCACGCCGTGCGCGAGCAATGGCCTGCGCCGGGCACGCCCGATCACAAGCCCGTGGGCGTGATCGTGCCCAACGACACCGACATCGAGACGCTGGAAGCCGATGCCGCCAAGCTGTCGCTGGTGGTGCTGAACTTCCCGAAATGGGTGGACGGCCGCGCTTACACGCAAGCCCACATCCTGCGTTCGCGCTATCGTTTCCAGGGCGAGATTCGCGCCACCGGCGAAGTGCTGGTGGACATGATGTCGCTGCTCAAGCGCACCGGCTTTGACGCTGTGGTGTTGCGAGGGGATCAGGACCGGGCGGCCGCCGAGCGTGCGCTGGGCTTTTTCACCGCACGCGGCCATTACCAGGGCGATGTGCAGGTGACCAAGCCCGTGTTCGCCCGCTCCAACTGAGACAGGAGCGCAACATGAGCGAGACCTCTTCCTTGATCGGTGGACCGGCTCCAGCAGGTTCGGCCATCACGCTCTACAACCACCCTAGCGCCGACTATGCGGCCAAGGTCCACGCCACCATCGAGTTGCTGAAGGCGGCGGCCATCGAGCACCCGGGCAAGGTCGTGCAGGCCACCAGCCTGGGCGTGGAAGACATGGTCATCACCGATCTGATTGCCCGCTATCAGTTGCCGATTGCCATCGGCACGCTGGAGACCGGCATGCTGCACCCGGAGACGGTGGCGCTGATCGGCACCATCGAGACGCACTACGCTGACGCGGGCCTGCACGTCGAGGTCTACAAGCCGGTGGCCGAAGCGGCGATCACCTTCGTGCAGCAGCACGGCGAAAAGGCCATGTACGAAAGCATCGACCTGCGCAAGGCCTGTTGCGGCTTCCGCAAGCTGGAGCCCCTGGGTCGCATGCTGGCCGAGCGCAGCGCCTGGATAACGGGTCTGCGCCGCGAGCAGTCCAACAACCGTGGCGACATGGCCGCACGCGAGCTGGACGACAAGGGCCGCACCAAGTTCAACCCGTTGATCGAGTGGACCTGGGGCGATGTGTGGCACTACGTGTCCGTCAACCACGTGCCTTACAACCCGCTGCATGACCAGTTCATGCCCAGCATCGGTTGTGCGCCGTGTACGCGCGCCATTGCCGTGGGCGAGGACTTCCGCGCCGGCCGCTGGTGGTGGGAAGACGAGAAGGCCAAGGAATGCGGCCTGCACGTCCACCAGAAGTGACCGACCAGACATGAATTCAGAAGGTACTTAAAGCAATGAACGCCCCTGTGAACGTGAACCAACTGCTGGCGGATGTGGACCACCGCCACCTGGACGCCCTGGAAGAAGAAGCCATCTTCATCCTGCGTGAAGTGGCCGCCAGTTTCGAGCGCCCTGCCCTGCTGTTTTCCAGCGGCAAGGACTCGTGCGTGGTGCTGCACCTGGCCGAAAAGGCCTTCAAGATGAAGAATGCGCAAGGGAAGCTGGAGGGCAAACTGCCCTTCCCCCTGCTGCACGTGGACACTGGCCACAACTTCCCCGAAGTGATCGAGTTCCGCGAAAAGCGCGTGGCCGAAATCGGCGAGCGCCTGATCGTGGCGCACATGGAAGACTCGATCAAGCGCGGCACTGTGCGCCTGGCGCACCCGCTGGAGTCGCGCAACGGCCACCAGACGGTGACCCTGCTGGAAGCCATCGAAGAAGGCCGCTTTGACTGCTTGATCGGCGGCGCCCGCCGCGACGAAGAAAAGGCCCGCGCCAAGGAGCGCATCTTCTCGCACCGCGACAGCTTCGGCCAATGGCAACCCAAGGAGCAGCGCCCCGAGCTGTGGAGCCTGTTCAACACCCGCATCAAGCCGGGCGAGCACTTCCGTGCCTTCCCCATCTCGAACTGGACCGAGCTGGACGTGTGGCTGTACATCGCCCGCGAGAACATCCCGCTGCCGGGCATCTATTTCAAGCATCCCCGCCAGGTGATGCGCCGCAAGGGCCTGCTGGTGCCGCTGACCGACGTGACGCCGCCCTTGGCCGGTGAAACCGTGGAAACCGTGGAAGTGCGCTTCCGCACCGTGGGCGACATGACCTGCACCTGCCCGGTTGAGAGCGATGCCGCCAGCCCGGAAGACATCGTTGCCGAGACCCTGCACGTGACCGTGAGCGAGCGTGGCGCCACCCGCATGGACGACCGCACGTCCGAGGCCTCGATGGAGCGCCGCAAGAAGGAAGGTTATTTCTGATGAGCACCGTGATTCACAACGAAGCTGGCGAAGAGCTGGCACACAAGGCCCTGCGCTTCCTGACCGCCGGCAGCGTGGACGATGGCAAGAGCACCCTGATCGGTCGCCTGCTGTTTGACAGCCGTGCGATCCTGGCCGACCAGCTGGATGCGCTGGAAAAGCGCGCGGCGGGTGCCCCCATCGACCTGTCGCTGCTGACGGACGGCCTGGAAGCCGAACGCGAGCAAGGCATCACGATCGACGTGGCCTACCGCTACTTCGCGACCAAGACGCGCAAGTTCATCATCGCCGACGCCCCGGGCCACGAGCAGTACACCCGCAACATGGTGACGGCAGCGGCCGGCTCGGATGCCGCCGTCGTGCTGGTGGACATCACCAAGATCGACTGGAAGGCCTCGCCCGTGCCGCTGCTGGCCCAGACGCGCCGTCACAGCCTGCTGGCTCACCTGCTGCGCGTGCCCTCCATCGTCTTCGCCATCAACAAGCTGGATGCCATCGAGGCAGACACCGAGACCGCGTTCAACAACGTCAAGGCGTCGCTGGAAGCGTTTGCGCAACAGGCAGGCATCGCCGTCAAGGGCGTGATTCCCGTGTCCGCCCTGCGCGGTGACAACGTGACCACGCCGAGCGCCAACTGGCCCTGGTACCAAGGTCCGACGCTGCTGCACGTCCTCGAAGGCCTGCCCTCGACCGACGAGCGCCACGAAGGCGCGCTGCTGCACCCCGTGCAGTACGTGACCCGTGACAGCGTGGGTGAAGGCGAAGCCACCGCCAGCGGCACCGGTCACCAGTACCGCACCTTCTGGGGGCGCATTGCCCACGGCAGCGTCAAGGCCGGCGACGAAGTGCAGATCTTCCCGAGCGGCCAGTCGGCCATCGTGGTCGAAGTGCGCCACTCGGCCGAAGTCGTGGACTCGTGCGAAGCAGGTCAGTCGGCCGGCATCGTGCTGGACCGTCAGGTCGACATCTCCCGCGGTGACTGGATTGCTTCGCCGGGCACGATGAAGCCCACCGACACCTTCACGGCCACGCTGGCCTGGCTGGACACCGAGCCGGCTGTGGTCGGACGCAAGTACTGGGTGCGCCATGGCAACCGCTGGGTGCAGGCTCGCATCTCGGCCATCGAGGCACGTCTGGACATCCACACGCTGGAGCGTCAGGACGCACACGAACTGGGTGTCAATGAAATTGGCCGCGTCCAGATCCAGACCCAGCAGCCCCTGCCGGTGGAAGCGTACCTGGACAACCGCGTCAGCGGCGCCCTGATCGTGGTGGACCCCACGACCAACCGCACCAGCGGCGCGCTGCTGGTCAAGGCTGCCTGATCGCGGCCCGGGTCTTGCTGGATGAAGTTCCATGACTGATACCCGCTTGACCCCACCCTCGTCTCCCTGTGCCCGCGTCGTGTTCATCGGCGCCGGCCCTGGGGAGTCCGATCTGATCACCCTGCGTGGCGCGCGCCTGCTTGCCCAGGCCAAGGTGGTGCTGTACGACGCACTGGCCGACCCGACCCTGCGTGATCTGGCCCCTGACGCCGAATGGGTGGACGTGGGCAAACGCGGCTTTTCCGGCAAGCCCGGCAGCGACTTCAACGGCCAGACCCGCATCAACCACCTGCTGGTGGAACATGCCCGTGCCGTGGGTGCCCAATTTGGTGCCGAAGCCCTCGTTGCGCGTCTTAAAGGCGGAGACCCGAGCCTGTTTGGCCGCTTGGAAGAGGAGCTGTGCGCCTTGCGTGATGCCCAGATCAGCACCGAAGTGGTGCCTGGCGTGACCTCGGCCTTGGCTGCGGCGGCGGCTACCCAGCGCCCATTGACCCGACGCGGCACAGGCCGCAGTGTCAGCTTCACCACGGCCATGACCCGCACCGGCGACCTGCGTTGCGGGATGGGCCCCGGCCAGCGAGCCGACACCGAGGTGTTCTACATGGCCGGACGGCAACTGGCGCCCTTGTCAAAAGGTTTGCTGGATGCCGGTTGGCCCCAGGACACCCTGGTGAGCGTGGTGTCGCGTGCAGGCTGGCCTGACATGCGGCACACCGTTCACAGCGTGGGTGCGCTGGACGAGGCCAGTGCCATCCATGCCGGACGCCCCACTTTGGTGATCGTTGGCGCCGGCGCCACCGACATTCCTGAACAACCCTTGACCCATATCGCCCTTTGCGGCGAAGGCTGATCAAGGTGGGGCACGTTTGCCCCGGTAAAATCCGCAATTCACCTTTAACCGATACAAGAGACCTGTCATGACCCACGTCGTCACCGAAGCCTGCATCAAATGCAAATACACGGACTGTGTGGACGTGTGCCCGGTGGACTGCTTCCGCGAAGGCCCCAACTTCCTGGTCATCGATCCCGACGAGTGCATTGACTGCGCCGTGTGCATCCCCGAGTGCCCCGTCAACGCCATCCTCCCCGAGGAAGATGTGCCGGGCAACCAGCAGCAGTACATCCAGATCAACGCGGACCTGGCCAAGAACTGGCCCAGCATCACCAAGCGCAAAGACCCCCTGCCCGACGCCGACGAGTGGAAAGACAAGACGGGCAAGCTGGATCAGTTGATCCGCTGAGCGGAGTGTGAGCATGCGGTCGATGGTGGACACCGATGCTGTGGTCATCGGGGCCGGACCGGTGGGCCTGTTTCAGGTCTTCCAGTTGGGTTTGTTGGGCCTGAAGGCTCACCTCATCGACGTGCTGCCAGAAGTCGGCGGACAGTGCGTAGCGCTGTACCCCGACAAACCCATTTATGACGTTCCCGGCGTGCCGCTGTGTACCGGCCGGGAACTGGCGCAGCAGTTGCTGACGCAGGCACGGCCCTTTTTACCGCTGGACCCGATTTCAGGCCGGTGCGAGCACATCCACCTAGGGCATCTGGTCAGCCAGTTGCAGACTGAGGCGGACGGCCGTTTCGCATTGGAAACCGACCAGGGCTTGCGCCTGCGTACCCGTGCGGTGTTCGTGGCCGCCGGGGCCGGAGCCTTTGTCCCGCGCACGCTCAACCTGCCTGCACTGGATGGCGTTGCGAATGTTCATTACCACCTGGACGACGTCACCGTTACCGCGCTCGCGGGACAGCACGTGGTGATCTCAGGCGGCGGGGACGAAGCGCTGGGTGCCGTGCTGACTTTGGCAGCGCTGCCGGTCGAACGTCGTCCCAAGGCACTGACCTTGCTGCACCGCCGCGACCAGTTCCAGGCCGAGCCGGCGCTGGATGGGCAAGTGCGCGCCCTGCTGGCAAGCCAGCAGGTGCGCCTGGTGGTGGGCATGCCCACCGATGCGGTCGTGCAAGGCGGACGGCTGACGATGCTGAACGTGCTAGGGCCTGACAGCGTGGCCCGCGAGGTCCCCCTGGATCACCTGCTGGTGCGCCAGGGCATGAGCCCCAAGCTGGGCCCGCTCAGCCAATGGGGCATGAGCCTGGAGCGCAAACAGGTGAGCGTGTCTGCGGCCACCTTTGAGAGCAGCACGCCTGGGGTTTACGCCGTGGGGGACATCAACACCTACCCCGGCAAGAAACGCCTGCTGCTGTGCGGGTTCCACGAAGCCACTTTGGCCGCTCATGCGGCTGCGGCCGCCTTGAACCCTGAGGCGCCGCAACACCTTCTGTACACCACCACGAGCCCTCTGCTCCACCAGCGCCTGGGCGTCCAACCTGGGCTTTGAGCCCGATCACTCGCACCGTCGCCCAACAGGGCATAGAATGCGACCTTCGCTAGGGGTGCGTGACTGATCAGACGATCGGCACACGCTGAGAGAGTCCCTTTGAACCTGAACGAGGTCATCCTCGCGTAGGGAAGCACAAGCCGAACCCAGATCCGCCTGCACAGGTGCGTCTGCGCTCGCTGCAGCCCCACCGAGACGCCTCATCTGTCTTTGCCGCGGAGCTGCACAGAATGCGTCGTTTTTCATCCCCCACGTCCCATCGTCATCTGGCCCTGTCGCCATTGGCTGTGGCCGCTTGTAGCCTGTGCCTCAGCTTGAGTGCACAGGCTCAAAACACCCCTGACGACGCATCCACCCTGCCCTCCGTCGGCGTGACGGCGGCGGCCAAACGCCAAGCGAAGGCCAGCATTGCAGGGCTGGGCGATGGACCGGCGTGGCAACAACCCGTGCAAGCGCAAACCTTCAGCGAGGAGATGCTGAAGGACGCACAGGTGACGCGTCTGGCGGATTTGACCAAGCTGGATGCGAGTGTGAGCGATGGGTACAACACGGTCGGCTATATCGACACGCTCACCGTTCGCGGCTTCACCTTGGACAACGCTTACAACTACCGTCGCGAAGGTCTGCCCATCAGCGCAGAAACACGCATCGGCCTGGATAACAAGGCTGCACTCGAGGTTTTCAAAGGGACCAGTGGCATCCAGGCGGGCGTCAGCTCGCCGGGTGGCATGGTCAATTTCCTGGTCAAACGTCCTGAGGGACGTGTCCGCTCCGCCACCCTCGCCATCGACAGCACAGGGGACACCCTGGGAGCGGTGGACCTCGGTGATCGCTTTGGCGAGCATCGCCAGTGGGGAGTGCGCGTGAATGCCGCCGTTGAGCGCCTCAATAGCCCCGTAGACGCCAGCGAAGGACATCGCCGCCTCGTAGCCATTGCCGTCGACCGTGTGTTGAATCCTGGACAGGTGCTGGAGGCCGAAATTGAGCACAGCTTTGCCAGTCAACCCAGTATCCCTGGCTTCAGCATGCTGGGCTCACGACTGCCTTCTGCAAGCTCGATCAATCCGGGCATCAATCTCAACAACCAGCCTTGGACTCAACCCAGCCAGTTCCGCGGCACCACGGGTTCTGTTCGCTTGAAGAGCGACTGGGGACAAGGTTGGCGCAGCACCGTCAGCTATGGGGCGCAATATCTGAAATCGAACGACCGCGCTGCCTTTCCTTCCGGTTGCGACGCCGAGGGGGTCTACGACCGCTACTGCCAAGACGGCAGCTTCGACGTGTACGACTTCCGCTCCAATGACGAGAGCCGCACCACCCGTGCCTTGCTCGCGCAGCTGGAGGGCAAGTTGGAAACGGGCGCGGTGAAGCACGACGTGGAGGCTGCCTTTCTGCGCAGCGTTCACTTCAGTGACCTGCACATGGCCTCGTTCAACTACCCGCCAGTAGGCACTGGCAACATCAGCGGTAGCTTCCCCGACCTGCCTGAAGATCCATCGCTCCAGTACCCCAATACTGACCGACACGAACGCAGTTCTGAAATCACACTGCGCGACGCCATGCAGTGGGGCAACTGGCGCGCCTGGGTGGGTGTGCGCCACAGTCAGATCCGGCGACAGGCGATTCGTGCGGATTACAGCTTTGTGACGCCAGTGCTCCACAAAGCCGCCAACACACCGTGGGCTGCACTGGGCTATGCCATTGCCCCCCAGACGCAGGTGTACGTGAGCTGGGGCGAAGGCATCGAGTTGATGTACGCCCCCCGCAAGACAGCTAACGCGGGCGCACCGCTCCCCCTGTTCAAAAGCAGGCAAACGGAGGTCGGCGTGAAGGGGCAGACTCAGGGCGTCAGTGGCATCCACAACTGGAGCGTGGCCGCTTTCCGCATCAGCAAGCCCGAAGGTGCCACCACACCGGGAGACGTCTACGTGATGGATGGCAGCTCCCAACATATGGGGCTGGAAGCATCATGGCAAGGTCGCCAGGGCGCTTGGACCTGGGCGGGCAGCGCCATGTTGCTGGATGCCAAGCGCAAGAACAGTGTGTACGCAGCCAACCTTGCCCCCACCAACGTGCCCGAGCGATTGATCAAGCTGTCGGGTGCCTACACGTTCACGGCCCCCCTGCCCTTGACGATGCAAGCTGACGTCGTTCATGAAGGGCGCCGTTGGGTGGATGTGGCGAACACCACGCGCACACCGGCTTGGACACGCATGGATTTGAGCCTGCGCACCACCCAGAACTGGCAAGGTCAGGCCATCACCTGGCGATTGGCTGTGCAGAATCTGTTTGACAAGCGGGCATGGCGTGAAGCGCCCAACAGCTTCGATCACATTTACCTGCTCCCTCTGCAGGAGCGCACCCTCACCGCCTCGGCTCAGATCGATTTTTGATAGCCATTCGTTGATGGGAAACGACAACAGCTTGAGACAAGCAAACAGAACATGCTATAGTTTCGTTCTCGGTTGATTGACGCCACGCAGATGTCAACCTGTTCCCCGATAGCTCAGTTGGTAGAGCGCCGGACTGTTAATCCGTAGGTCCCTGGTTCGAGCCCAGGTCGGGGAGCCAAAAATTCAAGACGGCTTTGCGCGCCAATTTGCAAAGCCCGACATAGCATGATCCCCGATAGCTCAGTTGGTAGAGCGCCGGACTGTTAATCCGTAGGTCCCTGGTTCGAGCCCAGGTCGGGGAGCCAAATCAAGGCCCGTGAGCACAAGCTCTCGGGCCTTTTTATTTGCGCAATGCAGGTATAACCTGCCATCGCTTTCTCGGCCCGATGAATTCAGTGGTGCCGACATGCATCCAGCGTCAAGATTCGGCTTCGACAAATGGGCGCGCCCGCGACTTGCGGCGCAGCCATCGTCGGGTCAACTGAGCCTCTTGCATGAACGTCCTCACCGAAGTGTCACTGCAGGCATTGGCGTGCCTGATTCAAACAAACCAGCTGGATCCAGACCGGTGGGTCACGTTCCCCGAGCATGGGTTTCGACACTATGTGCTCTGGCAGCATCCCGAAACGGGTGCGCGCATTGCGCTGTTGGAGGTCGAGCAAGGTGGCGGGTTTCCGGTGCGGCACAGCCATGCCTCCAACCAGTTCATGTACTGCATTGAAGGGGACTACGAGTACACCCATGCCCACGTCCGTTTGAAGAGTGGCTCGTTCTACATGAACCCAAAGGATCACCCTCACGGCCCCACCGTGGCGCACACACGCAGCATCTTGCTGGAGATGTACGACGGTCTGAACGCCTATGAGACGCCGGTCTTCCACGATGACGACTTCATGCAAGGATTTCTGAACTCGGCTTGATCAGGGCTGGATGGCGACATCCTGACCCGCCCGGCACGTTTCATCACTGGGTCAGGCGCACTGTTTCGCTGGGCAACTCGCCATAGCGCTGGCGGTAGAGCTGGGCGAAACGGCCCAGTTCGCAAAAGCCCCATTGATGGGCAATGTCGGTGATGCTGGCCTTGCGGGTGGGATTCAGAAGCTCCTCGCGCACCTTTTCCAAGCGCAGTTGCCTGAGATAGCGCATCGGGCTCTCGCCTCGGTAGCGACGAAAACCTTCGTGCAGGGACCGCATGCTGGCGCCGGTCAGCTCGGCCAGTGTGAGCATGGTGATGGGATCGGACAGGTGGGCCCGCATGTATTCCTCGGACACCTTGATGATGCGCGGTACGACGTCGACGGGGGCTTGCAGGTGCGCGCCCCCAAGAGTGTTAGGCTGCATCGTCAGCAAGTTCATGTACAGCATCTGCTCGAACTGGCTCGACACCATGGGCAGCTTGAACAGATCTGGCTGCTTGCACACGTTTCGGAAGATTTGCCCGGCCGTCAGCTTGAGAGCGAGTCCGCCACCCTGGGTGGTGTCAATTTCTGGGCTGAACTGAATGGGCGAACCTAGGCTGTGGCGCCCCAGATGTGAGGCGTAGCGCTCCAGAGCGTGCCGATCAATGCGCAAGACGAGTTTGTGGCAGTCGGCACTCCAGTGCATCGTCAGGCGGTCTTGGGGGCCATGGATGGTGGCGCCACCGGCCTTGATACAAGCGGTCTGTCCACGGTTGAGCTGGCGGTCTTCACCCAGCAGCGGCAATTGAAGCAGATAGAAGGAGCCCAGTTCTTGCGTCTGGATCTGCACCGAGGCGCCGTAACCCAGGACGCTGAAACCCAGGGCGCCCATGGTCGCGTAGCGATGCTTGTAGTCCACATGGCAGCGGCGTTCCATGCAACGCAGTTCGTGGTCGTTGAAGACGCCCGCAACCAGGCTTCGGGTTTCATCCAGATCCTGCGACTGCAGTGATTTGAAATGACTCGACAGATTCGCCATCGGCACCATGGGGGGGATGGGGGGCTTGGCGCCCCGCAGGAGATGAGTGAACAACACCCTTCACGTTAGCGAATGTTGTGCCAGCATCACTCCGGACATCCCCTAGCGTGGCTCAGGCCTCCGCCAAGGCTTCGGTGCACGCATCGATCATGCGCTGAGCGCCCTGCTCGTCAAAGTACCAGCTGGCCATGGTGCGGGGGTCATTGAAGCCGGCGGCCAGTTGCTGTGCCAGTTTGGGGCTGACCTGGCAGGTGCCCAGGATGTTCAGGACGTGCGGGGGTGGCGCCATCATGGTGTTGGTGAGGCGGGCCGACCACTGCGCGCTGTCCCAATTGGCGTCGGCCACGCGCTGCATCCAGGCACGGTCAAAGGGCTGATCGCCATGCGCGGCAATGGCTTGCATCAGCATGGTGGCGCCTTTGCTGGCGTTGTTGGAGCCTTGGCCCGTCATCGGGTCGTTCAGCACGTGGGTGTCGCCAATGCCCAGCACGCTGCGTCCGGATGGCAGTGTGCCCACGGGCTTGCGCACGGTGGGGGTCACGCCGCCGGCCAGGATGCCGTTGTCGTCGGTCAGGCGGACATGTTCGAAGCGATGGGCTTCCCAAGGGAAGTAGGTGCGGATCAGCTCGAGGGTCAGGGCAAGATGCTCCTCAGGTGTGGCAACACTGCTCCAGCGGTCCATCGGGCCGCCCGGGATGCTTTCGACGTTGATGATGTCGCAGGGACCGTTGAGCGTGAGGCCGGGAAAGTGCACCAGTTCGCCGACCCCGGGGTTGACGTTGATGTTGACGGCGCCAAAGTCCTCGCGCGGGATCATGCCGTGGACATAGGTGAGTGCCGTGATGCGCTGCGGGACCGCAAACTGCGAGCGTGCGGCATCACGCTCGAACAATTGGCCCAGCTCACCTTTGCCCGTGGCCACCAGCAGCAGGTCGCTTTGTTCGGCGAGTTGCTCGGCCAGAGGGATGCCCACATCCTGAATGCGCAAGGTGCCGCCGCGGCGCTCGAATTCGTTCATCCAACGGGGAATCTTGACGCGCTGGTCCACCGACTGGCCTTCCGGCATGCGAGTGCGAAAGTCGATCATCACACCGGCGTCTTCCTTGCCAGCGCGAACGTGCATACCCTGAATGGGCGGGCAGCTGTCGTCCCAGTACAGCAAACCCTGCTCACGCTCCTGTGTGACGGCCAGGTTGTACATAGACTGGCTGGACAGAATCTTCCCCTTGGCGATCTCGTCGGCGGTGCGGTTGGAGTAGATGGTGACCTGGTGCCCCTGACGGAGCAGGCCGATGCCCAGTTGCAGGCCGGCATGCCCTGCGCCGATGATGGTGATGTTGCGCATGTGTATCTCCGTGATCTGGTTGTTCAACTCGTCGGGGGTGACGAGAAGCCCAGTTTTGGGCAGAGACATCGCGATGACTATGCGCTTTCGGCGGCCGGTATGCAGATTCCGCAGGAATGTGGACCGCGCCGATGACAGATGCTCAGCGGCGGGGCGCGTTAACCATCACCTGTGAAGGCAGCGTGACTTTGTAATCGAAGGGGTGGAAGCTGTTGCCCACGGAGTGCAGGATGCGCTTCACGTACTTGCGCGTCTCCTGGTAGGGCGGCACGCCTTTGTAGCGCTCCACCTTGCCCTCTCCGGCGTTGTAAGCCGCCGCCACCAAGGCCACGTCGCCCTGAAAGTAGGCCAGCAACCAGCGCAGGTAAGTGAGTCCGCCGCGGATGTTCTGAGCCGGATCAAACGGGTTCTTGACGTTGAAGCGCTCGCTGGTTTCGGGAATCAGCTGCATCAGGCCCTGGGCATTCTTGGGAGACAGGGCCTGGGTGTTGAAGTTCGATTCGGCCGCCATGATGGCCAGGGCCAGTTGGGTGTCCACCTGGTAGCGCGGCGCCAGCGTCTGGACCAGTTTCAGAATGTGGCGCGGCGCAATGGCTTCGTAATTGACGCCGGGCACTGCTGGCGGTGCGTTGTCATCCATGACCGGCGCAGGGCGCAGGCATTCGGGCACCTCTTTGGTCGGGCCGCCCACCACGGTCAGCATGCGCTGCGCTTGCGCGAACCCCTGCTCGGCAGCAGCCTGAAAGAAGTAGGCTGCGGTGATGTCGTCGCGCGGACCGCCTCGACCGTTGGCGTGCATCCAGCCCAGGTTGTACTGGGCTTGGGCGTCGCCCAGACGGGCGCTCTGGCAGTAGAGCTGGCGCGCCTGCTCGGGGTTGCGCTCGACGCCCTCGCCGTGTTCGTAGGCAATGGCTTGCTGCCGCAAGGCCTCTGCAGACAGCGGCGAGGCGTCTAGCGCCCACGCTGGCGCCAGAGCTGTGGCGCCACACACCGCCAACCCCCAGAGACCACTCGTTGAGAAAAACGGACGCATGCGTGCAGTATGCACACTCAGCACACTTTTGTGCAGGGTTTACCCAAAGCGTTCGCCCGCACCCACTCGCGGCAAGGAATCCCGACAACCCTCAGTGCAGCAGACTGGCCTGGATCAACGTGATGGCCTGACGGGGGACGTAGACCTTGCCGCTCTGGTCCGCCAACACGACCACGCCTTCCAGTTGGTAGGTGCGGTCAGGGGCCCGAAGTTCGTTCTTGTGAATGGGCAGCTGAACTTCTTCGCCCCGGTTGTTGCGCACGCGCAAGATCGGGTTGGCGACCTGAGTGCGATCCACCTCGGCCTGCAAACCGAGGGCGGACAGGGCTGGCACGGCTTCCACGAACAGGCGGTTTTGCAGGGCTTGGAGGTCGAAGCCCATGACGCTGGCCATGTGATGCGCCAGATTGGTGTTCTCCCACAGGCCGCTCACCCGCCCTGGCCCGAAGCTGTACAGAAAGGGGTCGCCGCCCGTGTGGCCATTGGTGGTCCAGCCCACACCCGCCCGCACAGACAGCATGGGGCCAATCACGTACTGCAACCAGGTTTGCGGGGGCGCGGTCTGGATGGCCTGCACTTCTTGCGCGCTCAGGTCCTGGACACCCCAGTGGCGGGCCAATACCTCGCGGATGTGGGCTTCGGACTTTTCCTGGGCCATGAGGCGGGCCAGGCCCTCGCCGGTCAGCGTGGCGCGTCGCAGGGGCGTGACCAGGCTGTCGTCGTCGGTGGTGGCGTACTTGGTGGCCTCCCGGCGGCCGATGGACAGGCCACCGTTGCCGTGGTCGGAGGTGCTGATGATGAGGGTGTGGCCATCGGCTCGGGCAAAGTCCAGGGCCACTTTGACGGCCGCGTCGTAGGCCGCCAGATCGCTGATCACGCCAGACGGGTCGTTGGCGTGCGCCGCCCAGTCGACCTTGGAGCCCTCGACGAACAGGAAGAAGCCCTGACTCTGCCCCTTCTCGCTGTGCGAGAGCACCTCGATGGCCTTGCGGGTCATCTCGGCCAGAGAGGGTTGGTCAGGGGCGAACTGGGCGCGATCAAGGTCGTAGACCATGTCATCGCGGGCGAACATGCCAAACAGCTTGGCGCTGGACGAGGCCTGCATCTGCGCACGGGTGCGAACGTAGTCGTAGCCCTTGGCACGCAGCACGCCAACGAGGTCTTCGTTGTCCTGACGGACGCCGCGGCCATCGGCCATGGGCAGGAGGTGCTGCTCACCGCCGGCCAGCACGACGTCGATGTGCTGGTAGACCTGCTGCTCACCGATGTCATCGTAACGGCTGCGATCGTGGGTGTGTGCACTGAAGGCCGCGGGCGAGGCGTGCTGGATGTTGGCGGTGGCGACCAGGCCGGTGGCACGCCCGGTGAGGCGTGCGCCTTCCAGCACGGTGGGCAGAGGCGCGTATGCCTGAGTCAGGTTGGCGTTCACGCCAGCAATCGTGACCCGCCAGGGAGCGACGGCGATGCCTTTGTCGGTGCCTTTGTGGCCGGTGGCGAACGCGGTGCCGCCCGGGGCCGAATCGGTGATGATGGAGTCGGCGCCGTAGGTCTGGATGGCACCGGTGAGGATGTCGTCAGAGGCCAGGCGGGTGCCTTTGACCCAGCGGGTGAGCGCCCAGGCTTCGTTGGCTGTGCCATCGCTCATCATGAAGATGACGTTGCGGACCGGCGGCGGCGCGGCGCTCGCCTGGGGCGCAGACGCTGGCGCGTGCCCGCAGGCTGCCAGGACGGCGCCCAGCGCAAGGGTCAGGACGATGCGAGGACAGCGCATGCGCATGGGGGCTCCGTTTTTCAGCGCTGCGACGAGGCCACGCGAGACCAGTTGCCATCAGGCTGACAGACCTCAATGACGCAGTCGGAGGCCGGCACCGGGTCGATGGTGCCGTACCACTCGGAAATAACCGCCCCGCAGGCCTGCGCCTGCTGGGTCAGGGCCTGCCAGCGGTCTTTGCTGATGCGGGCGTGCTTGCGCAGGGTCTCACCGGTCAACAGGCTGCGGGGCGGCACGCCCAGGCGATACACCCCGTTGCCAAGTTGGCGCATGACGTCCAGCGTGGGCGGCTGCGCAACGCCGTTCACCTCCAGACGCTTGGCCGCAGAAGGCTCGTAGCGCTGGTTCAGCGAGAACCACACCAGCGGGCATTCCACGGCGGGCGTGTCGGGCTGGTCGTGGGGCAGGATGTGCCCGTTTTCGAGGATGCGAAGCAGATGACTGCCCAACGTGTAGTGCCAGGCTAGCAAGGGAGCGGAGTCTTGTTTCATCAATACAGGGTTCAGCGCCACGGCATCACGGGCACGGTGGAGATGCTGTTGGCCGGCGCGCCGTCGATGAGCTTGCGGCTGATGCCGACATAGACGAGCGTGCGGTGCTTGGCATCCCACATGCGCACGACGCGGGTTTCTTTGAACAGGATGGAGGTGTCTTCGCTGAAGACGGTTTCGTTGTCGGGCAGCTTGGCCGGGAGCGTGATGGGCCCGGTCTGGCGGCAGGCCAGCGAGAACTGGCTGGGGTCTTCGGCCAGGCCAAACGTGCCTTTGACGCCGCCCGTGCGGGCCTGGCTGACATGGCAGGTGACGCCGGGCACCTTGGGATCGGCGAAGGCTTCGACGCAGACCTTGTGGTTGGCGCCCCAGAACTTCCAGGCCGTCGTCACACAGCCCACGGTTTCCGCTTGAGCGGACGTCAGCAGGGCAAGGAGCAGCAGGGGCGCGGCAGCAGCACGGGTTCTCATGAGAGCATGATAGTCGGCTCTGTCCCCACCTTGTCGTGGCATGGGGTCATGCGCTTGCTTTACGGTTCGTTCACATGACTCCGTCAGAATCCGCAGAACCGTTCCAGAACCTGAATCACGATGCCGTTTCCTGCCTTTGGCGCTGCTGCGCGCCCGCTCCCCCCTTCGATCGCTGCCCCCCGCCCCGCGCTGTGGCTTGCCTTGGTGACTGCACTGGCCCTGTCGGCCTGCGGCGGCAAAGCAGACGAGGCCAAGGCAGGCAAAAAAGAGCCCACCACCGTGGGCGTGCTGGTGTTGAAGGCCGAGGCGCAGGCGCTGAGTACCGAGTTGCCCGGGCGCACGGTGGCGGTGCAGGCGGCCGATGTGCGTCCTCAGGTGAGCGGCATCATTCGTCAGCGTCTGTTCAGCGAGGGCGAGACGGTGAAGGCCAGCCAGCCGCTGTACCAAATCGATGCACGGACGTATGAGGTGGCGGTGGCGAGTGCCAAGGCGGCCGCCGCCAAGGCCCAGGCGGCGGCACGGCTGGCCGAGCTGAATTTCAAGCGCAATGCGGACCTGGTGAAACAACAGGCGGTCAGTCAGCAGGTGTTCGAGGAAAGCCAGGCCGCTGTGCAGCAGACGGCGGCCGAGTGGTCAGCGGCTCAGGCTGCGCTGGCCCAGGCACAGATCAATCTGGATTACACCCGCATCGTGGCGCCGATTGGCGGACGGGTGGGCCTGTCCAACATCACCCTGGGCGCGCTGGTGACGGCCAACCAGACGGCGGCGCTGACCCAGATCACGCAACTGGACCCGATGCACGTGGACATCACGCAGTCGAGCACCGAGGTGCTGCGCTTGCAGCGAGAACTGGCTGCCGGGCACTTCGAGCGTCATCCCTCGGGCGCGGCGCAGGTACGCATCGTGCTGGAAGATGGCAGTGTCTATCCCCACGCCGCCACCTTGAAGTTTGAAGGGGTGAATGTCAACACCTCCACGGGCGCCATCACCTTGCGCGCCCAGGTGCCGAACCCTGACCGGGTGCTGTTGCCGGGCATGTATGTGCGGGCGCGCCTGGCCACCGGGCTGGTGCCTGACGCCCTGCTGGTACCGCAACAGGCGGTCAAGCGCGAGTTGAGCGGCAAAGCCAGTGTGCTGGTGGTGACGCCCGACAACAAGGTGGAGCGCCGCCTGATCGAGGCCGCCGAGGCCGTGGGCGCGCACTGGCGTGTGAACAGCGGCGTGAAAGCAGGCGACGCCATCGTGGTGGATGGCTTGCAGCGCATCAAGCCCGGTGACCAGGTGAAGACGGTGGATGCGACCGCCAAGGCAGCGGGTCAGGTGGCAGGCAAGGCCAGCGCAGCTGCCTCGTCGGCGCCTGCCGCACGCTGAGGTCCGGGTCATGGCGCATTTCTTCATCAACCGCCCCATTTTTGCGTGGGTGATTGCCATCGTCATCATGTTGGGTGGCGGGCTGGCTCTTCAGACCTTGCCGATCGAGCAGTATCCGGAGATCGCCCCGCCACAGGTCAGCATCAGCGCGACCTACACCGGTGCGTCGGCCGAGACGGTGGACAGCTCGGTGTCTCAGGTGATTGAGCAGCAGCTCAAGGGCATCGACAACCTGCTGTACATGGACTCGTCGAGCGACGCGTCGGGCAGTTCTCGCACCACCCTCACCTTCCTGCCCGGCACCAATGTGGACCTGGCGCAGATGCAAGTGCAAAACAAGCTGCAACAGGCGATGTCGCGCCTGCCGCCTGCGGTGCAGAGCCGCGGCGTAACGGTGACAAAGGGCGGCAATGACTTCCTGATGATTTACCACTTCACCTCGTCTGACCCCGATGTGACGGCGGTGGACGTGGGGGACTTCATCACCACCAACCTGGTGGACGTGATCGGGCGGGTGGACGGCGTGGGCGAGGTTCAGGTGCTGGGCACCAACTACGCGATGCGGATCTGGATGGACCCAGCCAAGCTGGAGAAGTACGCGCTGATGCCATCGGACATTGCCAGCGCCATTCAGGCGCAGAACACGCAGGTGTCGGCGGGCAAGCTGGGTAATCTGCCGGCTTTGCCCGGGCAGCAGCTCAATGCCACGATCACGGCACGCAGCAAGCTGCAGACGGTCGCGCAGTTCGAGAACGTGTTGCTGAAGTCGGCGCCCGATGGCTCGTTGGTGCTGCTGAAGGATGTGGCCCGTGTGGAGCTGGGCAGCGACAACCCGAACTCGGCCTCGACCCGCAATGGCAAGCCCGGCGCGGGGATGGGGATTGTGCTGGCCGATGGTGCCAACGCCATGGCGGTGGCCGACGCGGTGCACGCCAAAATCAAGGAGCTGTCGCCCTACTTTCCGCCTGACCTGGTGCCTTTCGTGACGCGCGACTCGTCGCCGTTCGTGCGTGCGTCGATTGAAGAAGTGGTCAAGACGTTGCTGGAGGCCATGCTGCTGGTCTTCGTGGTGATGTACCTGTTCTTGCAGAACTTCCGTGCCACGCTGATTCCGGCGATTGCGGTGCCGGTGGTGCTGCTGGGCACTTTCGGTGTGCTGTCGGTGGCGGGCTACTCCATCAACATGCTGACGATGTTTGCCATGGTGCTGGCCATTGGGCTGCTGGTGGACGATGCCATCGTGGTGGTGGAGAACGTCGAGCGGGTGATGAGCGAAGAAGGGCTGCCTCCGAAGGAGGCCGCTCGCAAGTCGATGCGCGAGATCACACCGGCCCTGATCGGCATCGGCGTGACCTTGTCGGCGGTGTTCATCCCGATGGCGTTTTTCGGGGGCTCGACCGGGGTGATCTACCGGCAGTTTTCGATCACCATCGTGGCGGCGATGGCCTTGTCGGTGTTCGTGGCGCTGACGTTGACGCCAGCCTTGTGCGCGACGCTGCTCAAGCCCATCCACAAGGGTCAGCACGATGCCCATGGCGGGGGGCCCCGCAAGGGCTTGCTGGGCCTGAACGACCGCTTCTTCCTGTGGTTCAACCACCACTTTGACCGCACCTCGCACCGCTACCAGCGTGGCGTGGGCGGCTTGCTGCGGCGCAGCAAGCGTGTCGGGCTGGTGTACCTGATGCTGTGTGGCGTCACGGCAGTGCTGTTCCTGCGCTTGCCAACCTCGTTTTTGCCCAACGAAGACCAGGGCATCATGCAGATTCAGGTGAACCTGCCGCCGGGTGCCTCGGATGCCCGCCTGCGGGCCGTGCTGGCAGAGGTGAACGACTACATGGGCAAACAGCCCGATGTGATCAGCTTCAATGCCATCCTGGGCCGCGGTGGGGATCAGAGTTCGGCGCGGGGCTTCGTCCGTTTGAAGGACTGGAGCGAGCGCCCGAACCCGCAGCAGCAGGCCGAGGTGCTGGCGCGCAAGGCCACCCGCGATCTGGCCAAGATCCGGGACGCCCGCATCATCGTGAGCCTGCCCCCGGTGGTGCGAGGCTTGGGGAGCACGGCAGGCTTCAACTTTCAGCTCAAGGACATCAATGGTCTGGGTCATGAAGCGCTGACCCAGGCCAAGGACACCTTGCTGGCCAAGGCCCGCGAGCGCGGCGATGTGATGATCAATGTGCGCTCGACGAACCTGGACGACACGGCCCAGCTCGGCGTGCTGATCGATGACCGCAAGGCGGCGGCGCTGGGTTTGGCCACCTCGGACGTGAACGCGGTGTTGAGCAGTGCGCTGGGCGGCACGTATCTCAACGACTTCCTGCACAACGGTCGGGTCAAGCGGGTGTACATGCAGGCCGATGCGCCCTTCCGCATGTTGCCTCAGGACATCGGCGACTGGACCGTGCGCAACAAGAACGGCGAGATGGTGCCCTTCTCGGCGTTTTCCGAGACGACGTGGACGGGTGGGCCGCCCGAGGTGCGGCGCTACAACGGCAGCCCGGCCTTCGAGTTCACGGGCTCGACCCCGGCGGGCGTGAGCACGGGCGACGCGATGTCCGCCATCGACGAGATGATGAAGGACATGCCGCTGGGCATTGCGCACGAGTGGACGGGCGCCTCGCTCCAGGAGCGGCTGTCGGGCGAGCAAGCCCCTCTGCTCTACGCCATCTCCATCCTGTTCGTGTTCCTGTGCCTGGCCGCGCTGTACGAGAGCTGGACGGTACCCTTGTCGGTGATCCTGTCGGTGCCGCTGGGCGTGGTGGGTGCGCTGATCTTCACCGGCGCCCGCGAGTTTGCCAACGATGTGTACTTCCAGGTGGGCCTGTTGACCACGGTGGGCCTGGCCTCGAAAAACGCGATCCTGATCGTGGAGTTCGCCACCAAGCTGCAGGAAGAAGGCCGTGCGGTGTTCGACGCCACGCTGGAAGCCGTGCGGCTGCGCCTGCGCCCCATCATCATGACCTCGCTGGCGTTCGGCTTCGGGGTGATCCCCTTGGCCATTGGCACCGGCGCGGGGGCTGCAGGCCGCCAGGCCATCGGTACCGCCGTGCTGGGCGGCATGGTGTTTTCGACCGTGCTGGGCCTGTTCTTCGTGCCGGTGTTCTTCTTGCTGGTGCGCAGCTGGTTCAAGTCCCGGCCGGCCAGCGCAGAATGAGCCCGGATGGACGAGCGCGCACCCGCGTTCGCCCTCAGTTTTCGGTGACCGGGCTGACCGGACCCGTTGGCTGTTCAGCGGGCACGGTTTCACGGAACGGCGGCGTTTCGGTCGCGTTGGTGGGGGTCGGTGCCAGATCAGCGAGCGCAGACAGGCGCTGCGAGGCCTTGTGCCCCTGCTCCACCGCACGCCGCAGGTCACTCAGGCGGGCCAGCCAGTCATAGACCTCGGTGACCGGGAATTGCCCGCTCGCACCGGCGTGCAGCAATTGGGCCTTGGTGGTCTGGTAGGTGTCCTCGAAGGCATCGCGGGCTTCGCTGGCCAGCCACTTGCCTTCGATAGAGCGGGCATCGCTCTCCGGGTCGGCAGACTTGAAAAATGCCAGCGCGGCGATGAAAACCGGCGCCACCGCACTGGGCAAATCGGCCAGGGGGGCCTTGATCCCGAACGGCGCCGGAACGGGGTGACTGGATGCCCCGTCCGTCCCCAGGTCCACGGTGCGCACATCGTGCGCCCCCAGCACACCGACGTGGTACATCACACGCGACAGGGTGTCGAAGTAGGTGGCGATGCGCAGCAGTTCGGGCAGCTTGCCGGCCACATCCTGGTGCAGCGGTTGCCGACTCATCTGGCTGACAAAGCTGCCAATGTCCTTTTGCAGGTGCTCGACCACCGCCAGCTTGCGCGCCAGTCTGGTCTCGGCCTGCGGCGCGGGCACCGTGCGGGGCAAGCTGGTGGGGTTGAGATGGGTGGCCTCCGTGGCGAGCTGCAACGCCAGGTGCCCCATGCGGGCCAACTCACGGCGCAAGGCCTGCAGGGCCAGCGCCGGCACCGAGGCGACGTTGAGGTCCAGGTAGTGTGGACGCAGCTCATCTTCCTCGACCGTCTGGAACCGCGCTTGCAGAAAGCGCACCAGCGGCGTGGACAACGGCCACATCAGCAGCACCCCCAGCGCGTTGAACACCGAGTGAAAGATCACCAGCTGGGCCACCGGGTTGCCATCGTCGGCAAACTGGATGCCGATGTACTGAATCAGCTTGAGCAGCGGCGACAGCAGCGTGAACGCCACCAGGGCCGTGACCACGTTGAAAAAGACGTGCGCCGCAGCCAAGCGGCGGGCATTGGGGGTGGCATTGATGGCCGCAATGATGCCGGTGAGCGTGGTGCCGATGTTGGCCCCGATCACGATGGCCGCACCGGTTTCGACCGGAATCATGCCCCCCGCCACAGCCGTGAGCACGACGGTGAGGGTGGCGGCCGAGGCCTGCAAGACCACGGTCAGGAGCAAGCCCACGAGCACGGCCAGCAGCATGCCCCCGAGGTCACGCCCCATGTCGGGCAAGGCGTCCGGCCCCAGGCCACCAAACCCCTCTTTGAGCAGGTCAATGCCCAGGAACAGCAGGCCGAATCCGGCCAGCGTGCCGCCAAGCCCGCCCCGCCGTGTGCCCTCGCCTGAGAGTTTGAGCGCCATGCCCACCCCGATGAAGGGCAAGGCAAAGGCGTCGATCTTGAACTTGAAGCCAATGAGGGCCACCAGCCAGCCCGTGACCGAGGAGCCCAGGTTGGAGCCAAACACGACCCACAACGCCGATGTGAAGCTCAGCAGGCCCGCGTTGACGAAGCCAATGGCCGCCACCGTCATGGCGGTGGACGACTGCACCAGGGCCGTCACCAAGATGCCGGTGAGCAGCCCGTACAGCCGCGTGCGGGTCCACGCCGCCAGAATGCGCTCGAGCGCACCTCCGGCAGCGAGCTTGAGCCCATCGGTCAGCATGGTCATGCCCAGCAGGAACAGACCAATGCCTCCGAGGAGATTCACGAGCAACAACATGGGAGAGGGAACCTCAGCTTTCGGGCCATCAGAACATCACAGGGGGAGCCATCTTGCCACGCGCCGTCGGGCACGCGCCAACCTGACTGACGCTCAGTCGGCCAGCGGCGCGCGGCGCTCCAGCGCCTCCAGCCCACGCCGATCGGCCGCGAGCTTGACGGCGTCGTCGATGCTCAGCACCGTCAGCTGCGTGGCAGGCAAGGCGGCACGCTGCAAAACCTCATGAGCGTGGCGCTTGAGTCGCGCCAACAGCACATGCTGCCCGGCACGATCCAGGTCATGACAGAGGTCGCGCAGGGCCTCGACACTGGTGCCGTCCAGGTCGGGGGATTCCTCCAGGCTCAGGATCAGGGTGTGCCAGCCCGGACGGTGGCGCAGCACGTGCCGCACCTGCCCCAGCAGACTCTCGACGTTGGCAAAGAGCAGCGGCGCCTCGGGACGCAGGATCACCAGGCCATTCTCTTGCGTGGCTTGGGGGTAGATGGCCCGGTCGATGAAGTCATGGGTATCGTCCATGCGACCCAACTCAACCACCTTCGCCTGTGCCAGCCCGCGCAGGGTCATGAACAGGCTGACGCCAATGGCCAGCAACAGCCCGTCGAGCACCCCCAGCCACAGCACGGCGGCCACGGCGGCCAGCGCGATGAGGCGGTCTCGGTGCCACAGGACATAGGGCTGAAAGATGCGCAGGTTGAGCATGTGGCTGAGCGCGTACACGACGATGGCGCCCAGGACCGGCTCGGGCAGGTCTTCGATGAAGGGCAAGAGCGTGAGCACCACCACGAGCAGAACGCCAGCGGCAAACAGGCCAGACCACTTGGTTTTGGCCCCGCTGGCTTCATTGGTCACGCTGGCCGAATAGCCCGCCCCGACCGGCATCCCATGCAGCAGGCTGCTGAACAAATTGGCCACGCCCAGGGCGACCAGATCGCGGTTGGGCTCGTCGCGGTCGCCGTGGCGCAGGGCCAGCGTGCGGATCGAGCCATAGGACTCGGCATACAAGATGAGCACCATGGCCACGGCAAGCTCGCCCAAGCGCAGCCACTGGGTACGGCTGAGATCGGGCACGGCGTACATCTCCAGCTTGACCTGGATGTCGCCCACGCGGGCCACGCCCAAGTCGGACAAGTGCCCCCAGCGCTCCAGCACGATGCCCACGACCATGATGACCAGCGCGACGGGCACCCGTTGCCTGAGGCGCCCCAGCACCAGCATCACGGCCAAGGACGCGCCCCCCACCACCAGGCTGGGCCAATGCCACTGGGCGTAGCGCGCCAGCAGCTCCGGCAAGAGGTGCTGCAGATCAGGTGAGTGAAAGTGCAAACCCAGTAGCTTGGGCGCTTGCTTGAGGATGATGACCAAAGCCAGACCGAAGGTGAACCCCCGCAGCACGGGCTTGGCAATGAAGGCCGACACGGCGCCCACCCGGGCCGCCGCCCCAACCAGGAACAGCAGGCCTGTGAACAGCACCAGCCCCGAGGCCAGCGCCAGGCGCAAGCTCAGGTCCCCCCCCGCCAGACTGCCCGTGGCCGCAAACAAGACCGCGGCCGATGAGGATGTGGCCGACACGATGGCAAAGCGGCTGCTGCCCAGCAGCCCGTAGCACAGCAGGCCCACGAACAGCGCCATGACCCCAGCTTGCGGCGGCATGTTGCCGATGCCGGCGTAAGCCACCGCCTCGGGCAGCAGCAAACCGGCCACCGACAAGCCGGCGATCAGATCCCGCCAGGTCGGCTGGCCCGGCGACCAGCGTTGCCACCAGTAAGCCAGGGTATGGGCCACCATCACAGATCTCGCTGCAGGCACTCACCCGCGCGGCTGGAGAAGCGCTCCAGGGCGGTCTGCCGCTCGATGTCGATGCGGGCCGAGCGTCCGCCGTAGACGTCCTTTTTGAGCCACTCGCACTCGGCGTCCAAAGCGGCCTGGTTGCCCACCTGCGTGTGCCATACCTTGCGCTCGGCATCCCAGCGGTAGCCTCGGCCCCGCAACGCATCCTTGCTGGCAAACGGGGAGCCGGTGGCCTGCACGCGGTAGCTGGTCGACTGCGCCGCCGCCAGCAAGCGCGCCAGCCCGGTCTCGCCGGTGTTGGGCAAGGGGGCCGCGAGCACGGCCAGCAAGGCGTGGCAGTCCATCTCGGCGCGGTGCGCGTCGTAGAAGAAGCCCAACTCGTGCGCCAGAAACTCCAGCTTGGCCGAGCCGCGGCCTTGCGCCTGCCAGTCGATCTCGGACACCGAACAGGCCCAAGGCAACTTGGCGAAGGCCGGCAGCCGGTTTTCCATGAAGCCGCGATCAAAGCGGGCGTTGTGCGCGATGACCAGGTCCACCCCGGCCATCAGCTCGGCCACACGTGCCTCGTCCAGGCGCTTGCCCGCCACCATGGCATCGGTGATGCCGGTGACCCGCGTCGCCTCGGCCGGAATCGGGCGGCCGGGGTCTTCCAGCTCGTCGAACACTTCCTGCACCTGCAAAGGCAAACCGGTGGCCTTGTCCACATCCACCAGGATCAGGGCCAGTTCAATGAGGCGGTCCTTGCTGCTGTCCAGGCCGGTGGTTTCGGTGTCCAGAATCAGCACCTTGGCGATTTCGCCCTGGCGCTTGTGGCCGAACTCGCGCCGGGGCTTGAGGCGGCGCAGCACCCGGTAGTCGGGATGGCCGTCGAGCACCTCGGCCATGGCCTCGGGGTCGGCAAAGCTGGCGTCCAGCAAGGGTGTGGGGTTGGGCGTGCGGGCCATGACGTCACTCCCCTTGCATGAGAGAGTCCAGCGTCATCTCGAACGCCGGGCCGAAGGTGTCGAGGAAATAACGCAGCTCGGGGGTCATGTGCTCGTCCAGCTTGGCGCGCACCTGCTGGGCCGCCTGCTCGAACTCCTGGTTGCCGTAGCGCAGTTCGGCGCGGCATTTGAGCCACGCCGCCAGCCGGTCGGCCGACTTGACCAGACGTGCCTCGTGCTCGGGCCACACGTGGTGGTCCATCGCGCTCTGGATGGCGGGCTGCAAGGCCGCGGGCAGCAATTGCAGCATCTCGGCACACACCTCGCCCTCCAAGTGCTGGGTGGCATGGCGCATGGCGGGCGAGTACTTCACCGGCGTGGGCAGGTCGCCGGTGATGGCCTCGGTGGCGTCATGGAACAAGGCCCGTGTGGCCACCGCATTCGGGTCGACCTCGTTGCCCAGCACATCGCGACTGATGACAGCCAGGGCATGGGCCAGCACGGCCACCTCCCAGCTGTGCTGCGCCACATCCTCCTCCACGGCATTGCGCATCAAGCCCCAGCGCTTGATGAAACGCAGACGAGACAGGTGAGCATAAAAAGGGCTGGGAGAGGCTGGGGGCTGAGACATGGGCACGCAGGAACATCAACAGGGTCAACAGAGGGTTCACATCTTCCCCCAAAAAGACCCGACCACGTGGTTCATCTGGGTCAGATGTGCCACTTGTAGGGGGTGCACGCCTGACGCACAATGAAGTTCCCCCACCACCCCACCCCTCATGTCGGACGACATTGGCAAATACATCGTCATCGGCTTCGTGTTGCTGTTTGGCGTGCTGGCCTGGCGAGCCTGGCAGGTCCGCCAGCACAGCCCCGAGTGGCCCTATGTGACGGGAGAGGTCGTGGTGTCGCGCACCTATTCGCAAAACGATTTCGGTGAGGACCTGGGCACGCCCAGCCACCGCTGGCAGACCGAGGTGCAGTACCGCTATGAGGTCAACGGCGTCCCGATGACAGGCAAGCGCCTGCGGGCGTTTGGTCGCCACCATTTCACCCAGGAGGAAGCCGAGGCCGAGATTGCCCCCTTCCCGGTGGGCAAACAGGTCAGGGTGTACTACGACCCAGCCAAGCCAGGCACGAGTGTGTTGATACCGGGTTGACGCCGGCTTGGTCACTCAGGCGTAGGCCCTTGTTGCATACCCTGCAGGGTATTTGTATACTCTGCCAGACATTCAAACAAGGAGCCGTCGATGGCAGCCCCCTTCGCACGACACTGCTATCTCTCTGCCGCCCTGTTGCTGAGCCTGAGCACCTGGGTTCCCGCTCATGCCGATGCCCCCGCCACACGGCCGGTGCCCACGTTGAAGTTGCAGGGACAAGCGCAAGGGGCAGAGCGTCAGTGGGACGGGGTGATTCAGGCCGTTCGCCAAAGCACCGTGGCCGCCCAGGTGCCAGGCAACGTCACCGCCTTGCTGGTCAAAGCGGGAGACACCGTGAAGGCCGGGCAGGTGCTGGCACGCATCGACGCCCGCGACACCTCGGCGGGCCTGCTGCGCAGCCAGGCCGATGTGGCACAGGCCGAAGCACAGTTCAACAACGCCCGCATGCAGTGGGAGCGCAGTCAGTCGCTGAAGGCGCAAGGCTTCATCAGCGCGGCCGCCCTCGACAGCGCCCGCGCCCAATGGGAGGCGGCCCAAGCTGGCGTGGCCGCTGCCCGGGCAGGTCGCTCACAAGCAAGCCTGGCGCAAGGCTTCACCACCGTCGCGGCCCCCTTTGACGGACGGGTGCTGGCCACCCACATCGACATGGGCGATCTGGCTGCGCCGGGCCGCCCCATCCTGACCTTGTATGCCCCCCGCTCGATGCGAGCCGTGGTTCAGGTGCCGGCTTCGCAGTCCGATCAGGTTCGCACCGCGCAGCGCGTGGAGGTCGAGGTGCCCACCGCCGGTGGCGCCACCACCTGGCTGCGCCCGACGCAGGTTGTGGCCTTGCCGGGTACCGACCCGGTGTCACAGACGGTGGAGTGGCGTCTGGACCTGCCAGACGTGACGGCCCTGCCCGGCCAGAACGTGCGGGTGCGCTTTGCCGAACTGCGCATCGACCCCGCCCAAGCCGCCTCCACGGCGTCGCCCTTGAGCGTGCCTGCCACGGCCGTGCTGCGCCGTGGCGAGTTGACCGCGGTCTATGTGGTGCGCGGTGGCCGCTTCTTGCTGCAGGCTGTGCGCACGGGCACCCCGCCGAATTCACCCGGCCCGGTCACCTTGCTCAGCGGCGTACGCCCTGGTGACGTGGTCGCCGCCGACGCCTTGAAGGCCGGCCTCGCCAACGCCACGCCCGCCAAGCCATGAGCACCCACCCCGACACCCCAAAACCTGGCCTGGGCATCGCGGGACGACTGGCCCGCACCTTCCAGGACAACGCCATGACCCCGCTGCTGGCCATTGTGGCCATGCTGCTGGGGCTGTTTGCCGTGCTGGTGACGCCGCGGGAGGAAGAGCCGCAAATCAACGTGACGATGGCGAACGTGATGGTGCCCTTCCCGGGCGCCTCCAGCACCGACGTGCAGAACATGATCGCGCGCCCTGCCGAACAGGTGCTCAGCCAGATCGCCGACATTGAGCACACCTATTCCGTCTCGCGCCCTGGCATGGCGGTGTTGACCGTGCAGTTCAAGGTGGGCGTGCCCCGCACCGAAGCCCTGGTGCGCCTGTACGACGTGCTCAACGCCAACCAGGACTGGCTGCCCCGCAACTTGGGCGCCCTGCCCCCCATCGTCAAGCCCAAGGGCATTGACGACGTGCCCGTGCTGGGCGTGACCTTGTGGAGCCGCGAGCACCAATCCGCCCTGGAGCTGGAGCGCGTGGCCCGCACGCTGGAAGCCGAACTGAAGCGTGTGCCTGGCACCCGTGAGGTACAGACCATCGGTGGCCCCGGCCAAGCCGTGATGGTGACCGTGGACCCCAGCCGCCTGCGCGAGCGCGGTGTGGACCTGGGCAGCTTGCAACAATCGCTGGGCGCGGCCAACCTGAGCCTGCCCTCTGGCACGGTGCTGGCCCCACAGGCCAATGGCCGCAGCCAGTTGCTCACCATTGAAACGGGCGAATTCCTGCGCTCAGCCGACGATGTGCGCCAACTGGTGGTGGGCGTGCACCAGGGCAAACCGGTGTACCTGCATGAGGTCGCGCAGGTTGAGGCCGGCGCGCAGCAAGCCAGCCGCCACACCTGGTACACCCCCGGCCAGACCCCGGCAGACACCCCTGAGGCGGCCTCCGCACCGGCTGCGGGTGGCGCCTACCCGTCGGTCACCCTCATCGTCACCAAAAAGCCCGGCCAGAACGCCGTGGACGTGGCCCGTGCTGCCCGTGAGCGCCTGGACAACCTGCGCAACACCGTGGTGCCCGCTGATGTGGAGGTCACCGTCACCCGCGACTATGGCGTGACCGCCGAAGAGAAAGCCAACAAGCTGATCCAGAAACTGGCGTTTGCCACCGGTTCCGTGATCTTGCTGGTGGGCTTCGCCCTGGGCCGACGCGAAGCCGTCATCGTGGGCGCCGCGGTGATCCTCACCCTCACCGCCACGCTGTTCGCGTCGTGGGCCTGGGGCTTCACGCTCAACCGCGTCTCGCTGTTCGCCCTGATCTTCTCGATTGGCATCCTGGTGGACGACGCCATCGTGGTGGTGGAGAACATCCACCGTCACCAGCAACTCACCCCCGGCAAACCGCTGCGCGAGATCATCCCCCACGCCGTGGACGAGGTGGGCGGCCCCACCATCCTGGCCACGCTGACCGTGATCGCAGCCCTGCTGCCCATGGCCTTCGTGAGCGGCCTGATGGGGCCCTACATGAGCCCCATCCCCATCAACTCCAGCCTGGGCATGGCCTTGTCGCTGGGCATCGCCTTCACGGTGACTCCGTGGCTGGCGCTCAAGCTGATGAAATCGCATGCGGGCGCGCATGGCGCCGCTGACGGATCAGGCAATGACACGGCCCACGCCCCCACCGGCCTGGCCGCCCGTTTGCAGCGCGTCTTCCACCGCGTGTTGATGCCCCTGCTGGTGCACCGCCGCAAGCGCTGGGTCATGGGCCTGGGCATCGTGGCCGCCCTGCTGGTGTCGGTGGGCTTGGTCACCATCCCCTCGTCTGGCATGGGCGTGGTGCTGAAAATGCTGCCCTTTGACAACAAGAGCGAGTTCCAGGTGGTGCTGGACATGCCCGCCGGCACGCCCGTGGAAGACACGGCCGCCGCCTTGCAAGACATGAGCGCCTTCCTGGCCCAGCAGCCCGAGGTGCTCAATGTGCAAGGCTATGCCGGCACGGCCTCGCCCATCACCTTCAACGGCCTGGTGCGCCAGTACTACCTGCGTGCCGACGCCGAGCAAGGCGACCTGCAGGTCAATCTGGTCGACAAGGCCCATCGTCACCAACAGAGCCACCCGATCGCGCAACGCCTGCGCCCCGAGCTGGAAAAGATCGCCACCCGCCATGGTGGCCGCATCAAGGTGGTGGAAGTGCCACCGGGGCCGCCAGTGATGTCACCCCTGGTGGCTGAGATCTACGGTCCTGACGAGGCCGGCCGCCAGCAACTGGCCCAACGCGTGGCAAAGGCCTTTGCCGGCACCCCGGACATCGTCGGCGTAGACACCAGCCTGAAGGAAGACGCCGATCGCGTGTTCCTGCGCGTGCAGCGTCAACGCGCCGAATCCCTGGGCATTCCGGTGGCGGTGGTCGCCCAGGCGGTGCAAGCCGCCCTGTCGGGCGCCGACGCCGCTTACCTGCACGACGGCCAGTCCAAGCTGCCGGTGCCCGTGCGCATTCAGCTGCCGCGCGAGTCTCAGGTGGGGCTGGACACGCTGCTGGGCTTGCCCCTGCGCGCTGCCAACGGCCAACTGGTGCCCCTGTCGGAGCTGGTGCGCGTGGAGCGAGGCCGCATCGACAAGCCCCTGTTCACCAAGAACTTGCTGCCCGTGAGCTATGTGTTCGGCGACATGGCCGGCCAGCTCGACTCACCGCTCTACGGCCTGTTCGCCATCCGCAACAAACTGGCTGCCGCCGCCCTGCCCGACACCGGCGGCATCAGCGAGTTCTGGATCCGCCAGCCCGACGACCCCTTCCGAGGCTACAGCCTGAAGTGGGACGGCGAATGGCAGATCACCTACGAGACCTTCCGCGACATGGGCGCCGCCTATGGCGTGGGCCTCATCCTGATCTACCTGCTGGTGGTGGCGCAGTTCAAGTCCTACCGCACGCCGCTGATCATCATGGCGCCCATCCCGCTGACCATCATCGGTGTGATGCCGGGCCACGCCCTGCTGGGTGCCCAATTCACCGCCACCTCGATGATCGGGATGATCGCCCTGGCCGGCATCATCGTGCGCAACTCCATCTTGCTGGTGGACTTCATCGAGCTGCAGGTGGCGCAGGGCATGGCCTTCAAGGAAGCCGTGGTGTCGGCGGCGGCCGTGCGGGCCCAGCCCATCGCACTGACCGGCATCGCCGCCATGGTGGGCGCCTTCTTCATCCTGGACGACCCGATCTTCAACGGCCTGGCCGTCTCCCTGATCTTCGGCATCCTGGTCTCCACCCTGCTGACCCTGGTGGTGATCCCGGTGCTGTACTACGCGGCCTACCGTCGCCAGCTGGAAGCGGCCTGAAGCCGACTTTTGACATCTTTTCAAGGAGTTTCACATGACCGTTGAACGCATGATCCGCATCATTGCCGGGCTTTTCATCATGCTCTCGCTCGCCCTGGGCGTAGAGGGCAGCCCCTTGTTTGTCTCGAAATGGGCCCTGGCTTTCACCGCCTTCGTGGGTGCCAACCTGTTCCAGTTCGGCTTCACGAACGTCTGCCCCCTCGCCATCATCCTGCGCAAGCTTGGCTTCAAGGATGCAGCCTGCTGCTGATTGGCGTCAACGCAGTTCCCTCGCGGCTCACCTGAAAGGCGTTGCACAATGACGGCTCGACCTACTCCGATCGCCCCGACGAACGACTGCACCATGGCAGCCCTGAACAACGACAAGAGTCGCACCGACATCCTCAACCGCCTCAAGCGTGCCGAGGGGCAGTTGCGCGGCATCCAGCGCATGATTGAAGAGGGCGAATCCTGTCTGCCGATCTCCACGCAGATGGCCGCCGTGCGCAAGGCCCTGGACAGCACCTATGTGCGCATGACGGTGTGCTTCATGGAGCAGCACCTGCAAGAGAAGCTCGGTGCGTCGCCCGAGATGGCTGCCGACATGCAAGACATGTTCGGCGAAATCGAAAAGCTCTTGGGCAAGATCCGCTGAGCTGATCAGCGCCAAGACAAGGGTAAACCCGGTAACCCACCAACCCACTGAGGTTCAGCATCTCCCCCATACCTCCAAAGGTATGAAACAGGGAGAGCGGGCATGGCACACATCGTGATCTTGGGTGCAGGCTTAGGTGGCTTGCCGATGGCCTTCGAGATGAAGGAGCAGGCTCGGGAGACGGACACCATCACCGTCATCTCCAACGCACCGAACTTCCATTTCGTCCCCTCCAACCCGTGGGTTGCGGTGGACTGGCGTGATCGCGATGAGATCGAGGTGCCCATCGCCCCGGTCCTGGCAAAGAAAGGCGTCGCCTTCATTCCCGTGGGTGCCAAACGCGTTCAGCCCGAGCACAACAGCGTGCTGCTGGACGACGGGCAGGAGATCCCCTACGACTATCTGGTCATCGCCACCGGTCCCAAACTCGCGTTTGACGAAATCGAGGGGCTAGGCCCGGAAGGCTTCACGCAGTCCGTATGCCACGTGGACCACGCCGAGCACGCCCAGGACGCGTGGATGAAGTTTGTGGCCGACCCTGGCCCCATTGTCGTGGGCGCGGTGCAGGGAGCCTCGTGCTTTGGCCCGGCCTATGAGTACACGATGATCATGGAGACCGACCTGCGCCGGCGCAAGATCCGCGACCAGGTGCCCATGACCTATGTGACCTCAGAGCCCTACATCGGCCACCTCGGCCTCAACGGCGTGGGTGACAGCAAGAGCTTGATGGAATCCATCTTCCGTGACAAGGCGATCCGCTGGATCTGCAATGCCAAGGTGACCAAGGTGGAGCAAGGGCAGATGTACATCACCGAGCATGACGAGGACGGCAAGCCCAAGAAGGACCATGTGCTGCCCTTCAAGTACTCGATGATGCTGCCCGCGTTCAAGGGCATCGACGCCGTCTTCGGCATCGAGGGGCTGGTCAACCCCAGAGGCTTTGTGCTGATCGACGAGCACCAGCGCAATCCGCGCTACCCGAATGTGTTTGCAGTCGGCGTGTGCGTGGCCATTGCCCCCACGGAACCGACACCGGTGCCCACGGGCGTGCCCAAAACGGGCTTCATGATCGAGTCGATGGTGACGGCCACGGCTCACAACATCCGAGCCTTGCTCGATGGGTTCAACCCCACCGAGAAGGCCACCTGGAATGCCGTGTGCCTGGCCGACTTTGGCGACCGCGGGGCCGCCTTCATTGCCCTGCCCCAGATCCCGCCGCGCAATGTGAACTGGTTTGGCGAGGGGTACTGGGTGCACCTGGCCAAGATTGCCTTTGAAAAGTACTTCATCCGCAAGATGAAGAAAGGCACCTCAGAGCCGATTTACGAAAAAATCGTCATGCAGGCCATGGGCATCATGAAGATGAAGGATCACTGAGCGCGACGCGGCTCAGTCTTCCAGCAGGCTGCGCAGCATCCACGCGGTCTTCTCGTGGATGTCGATGCGCTGGGTCAGCACGTCGGCGGTCGGCTGGTCGTTGGCTTCGTCGACCACAGGGAAAAGCTTGCGGGCTGTGCGGGCCGTGGCCTCTTGAGCAGCCACCAGGTGACGGATCATGTCGTTGGCCTTGGGCACGCCTTCCACTTCCTTGATGGAGGCCAGCTTGACGAACTCCTTGTAGGTGCCCGGCGCGGGAAAGCCCAGCGAACGGATGCGCTCGGCGATCAGGTCCAGCGCCGTCCACTGTTCGGTGTACTGGTTCATGAACATGGTGTGCAGGCTGTTGAACTGCGGACCGGTCACGTTCCAGTGGAAGTTGTGGGTCATCAGGTACAGGGTATAGCTGTCAGCCAGCAGGGCCGACAGACCTTCGGCGATCTTCTTGCGATCGGCTTCACTGATGCCGATGTCCATCGACAGCTTCTTGGATTTGCTTGCCATATTCATGCTCCGTAAATGAAAAGGGGGCACCGCTGCGCGTGTGCCATCCCCTGACGATATCAAAGACCAGCAGCCCTGATCTGCGCCTGCGCAACTGTTGCGCAGGCGCAAACTCAGGAGACCAGGTCGAAACGGTCTGCGTTCATGACCTTGGTCCAGGCGGCCACGAAGTCCTGCACGAACCTGGCCTGGTTGTCGTCCTGGGCGTACACCTCGGCATAGGCGCGCAGCACCGAGTTCGAGCCGAACACCAGGTCCACGCGGGTAGCCGTCCACTTGGTGGCGCCAGACTTGCGATCGACGATGGCATAGCTGTTGCGACCGGTCGGCTTCCAGGTGTAGGCCATGTCGGTCAGGTTGACGAAGAAGTCGTTCGTCAACGCGCCGACGCGGTCGGTGAAGACGCCGTGCTGGGTGCCACCATGGTTGGTGCCGATCACGCGCATACCACCGACCAGGGCGGTCATCTCGCACGCGGTCAGGCGCAACAACTGGGCACGGTCGAGCAGCAACTCCTCGGCGCTGACGACGTAGTCCTTCTTCAGCCAGTTGCGGAAACCGTCTGCCAGGGGCTCCAGCACGTCGAAAGACTCGACATCGGTCATCGCCTGGGTGGCGTCGCCACGACCCGGCGCGAAAGGCACGCTCACGTCCACACCGGCCGCCTTGGCCGCGCGCTCAACCCCCAGGTTGCCGGCCAGCACGATCACATCGGCCACGCTGACACCGGCTTCAGAAGCAATCTTTTCGTACACGGCCAGCACCTTGGCCAGGCGGGCCGGCTCATTGCCTTCCCAGTCCTTCTGCGGAGCCAGGCGAATGCGGGCACCGTTGGCGCCGCCGCGCTTGTCAGAGCCACGGTAGGTGCGGGCGCTGTCCCAGGCGGTGCTGACCATGTCGCTGATGGACAGGCCGGCGGCAGCAATCTTGGCCCTCACCGCAGCCACGTCGTAGTCCTTGCGGCCTGCGGGCACGGGGTCTTGCCAGATCAGATCTTCGGCAGGCACGTCCGGGCCGATGTAGCGCGCCTTCGGGCCCATGTCACGGTGGGTCAGCTTGAACCAGGCGCGGGCGAAGACTTCCGAGAAGTAGGCTTGATCCTTGGCGAAGCGCTCGGAGATCTTGCGGTACTCGGGGTCGAACTTCAAAGCCATGTCGGCGTCGGTCATGATCGGCTTGCAGCGGATCGTCGGATCCTCCACGTCCACCGGCATGTCCTCTTCCTTGATGTTGATGGGCTCCCACTGGTGAGCACCGGCCGGCGATTTCTGCATCCACCAGTCATAGCCCAGGAGCAGGCGGAAGTAGCCGTTGTCCCATTGAGTAGGGTGGGTGGTCCAAGCGCCTTCGATGCCACTGGTGACGGTGTTGCGACCCACGCCACGGGTGGTGTGGTTGTTCCAGCCCAGGCCTTGCTCTTCGACCTCGGCACCCTCTGGGGCCGGGCCCAGGTTGGCGGCGCTGCCATTGCCGTGGGTCTTGCCCACGGTGTGGCCGCCGGCGGTCAGGGCCACGGTTTCCTCGTCGTTCATGGCCATGCGTGCGAAGGTCACGCGCATGTCCTTGGCGGTCTTGAGCGGGTCGGGTTGGCCGTCCACGCCTTCGGGGTTCACGTAGATCAGACCCATCATCACGGCCGCCAGCGGGTTCTCCAGGTCGCGCTCGCCGGAGTAACGGCTGCCCTGGCTGCCTGTGGGGGCCAGCCATTGCCTTTCGGAACCCCAGTAGGTGTCTTTTTCGGGGTGCCAGATGTCTTCACGACCGAAACCGAAGCCGAAGGTCTTGAGGCCCATCGACTCGTAGGCCATGTTGCCGGCCAAAATCATGAGGTCAGCCCAGCTGAGCTTGTTGCCGTACTTTTTCTTGATCGGCCACAACAGGCGGCGCGCCTTGTCCAGGTTGGCGTTGTCGGGCCAGGAGTTGAGTGGCGCAAAGCGCTGATTGCCTGTGCCGCCACCGCCACGGCCGTCGGCGATGCGGTAGGTGCCTGCCGAGTGCCAGGCCATGCGGATCATCAGGCCGCCGTAGTGACCCCAGTCTGCAGGCCACCAGTCCTGGCTGTCGGTCATCAGGGCCTTGAGGTCTTTCTTCAAGGCCTCCACGTCGAGCTTCTTGACCTCTTCACGGTAGTTGAAGTTCGGGCCCAGGGGGTTGGTCTTGCTATCGTGCTGGTGCAGGATGTCGAGGTTGAGGGCCTTGGGCCACCAGTCCATGTTCGTGCTGCTGGCCGAGGTGGCGCCGCCGTGCATGACGGGGCACTTGCCGGCCGAGCCAGAGTTCTGTTGATCCATGTCGATCTCCTTTGTTAGGGTCATTGAAAGAGGCGGTGCAAGCCTGATGTCGCAAGCTCTTGACTGCGTGGCTGCCACGGGCTCCAGCACGATTCAATGTAGCGCGAATGGCTCCTTTTGCCACCTATTTCACGATCGGGAATCCTCATGGCCGGCATAGCCATTTTTCTGCTGGCGGAATGTCCTTGCCTTGCCCATGCATGAGACGCCAGCACCGGCCTCGCGCCGCCTGGCTTGATCATCCTCATCCGGCGCACTGAAACGCAAACGGGCCGCAAGCGGCCCGTTCGTTGTGATGCATGGCCTCAGGCCCCGCTTCACTTCTTCATCTTGCAGGTCGACAGGCCAAAAGGCAGGTAAGCCGGGCACCAGCCGCTCAGGCCTGTGGCCAGCGGCACCACGCCAATCCAGCCCCACACACCGACCGTGCCGGTTGCGGCCAGACCGATCAACACCACACCGGCCACGATGCGGGCCACACGGTCGATACCACCAACGTTTGCATTCATGCTCATTCTCCTGGGTTAAAAACTCACTGTCCGGTCTGCAGTGCATCCCAGGCGTGCTGCGCACTCAAGAAGATACGCCCCGCAAACCGCTTGTCAAGCGACACGCGCCTGAGTCTGTCCATCACCGGGCCCTTGACCTCGGCAAAGTACAAGGTGCGCCCTTGCGCCCTCTGCGCATCGTCGAACTCGATCAAGGCCTGGAGAGCCGAGTGATCGATTCGGTTCACCGCCGACAACAACAGCACCAGATGCTGTACCGGCGCATGACTGGCGACCAGGTCACTCAGTCCCATCTCCACATGCTGGATGTTGGTGAAGTCCAGGCTTTCGTCCACGCGCACCATCAACACCCCAGGCAGGCGCTCCACTTCATAGCGCTGCACGTTGCGGAAGTGCTCGGTGCCGGGCAGACGACCCACCTCGGCCATGTGCGGTTGGCTGTGGCGCCAGATCATCGCGCCCAAGGACCAGGCAATGCCCAGCAGGATGCCGGACTCGAAGCCCAGCAGCATCACGCCCGCGGCCGTGCTCAGAAAGGCCCAGGCCTCGACCCGGTCGTAGCGCCAGGCATCGCGCAGGCCTTGCCATTGCACCAGTCCCGAGACCGCCATGATGATGACGGCCGCCAGCGCCGCCTTGGGCAACCACGCCAGCCAGGGTAAGAGCAGCAACATCAAGACACCGAGCAACAGTGCCGTGAAGACCCCAGCCAAAGGGCTGCGCGCCCCGGCCGCCTCGTTGACCACCGAGCGCGACAAGCCGCCGGCCACGGCCATGCCGCCCACCAGACCGCTGCCCACGTTCGCGAGGCCCAGGCCCAGCAACTCCCGGTCGGCGTCAATGCGCTCGGTGTGTTTGAGCGCAAAGGTTTGCGCCACCGACATGCTGCTGACGAAACTCACCAGACTGATCAGCAAGATGGGCATGATCAGATTGGCCAACGACCTCACCGGCACCTCGGTCAAAGATGACAGCGCACGAACCGCACCGCCCAACTCGACGTTCACAGCCCCAACCTGCGACACATGCCAGTCGGTATGGCGATTCACCCACGCCGCTGCCACGCTGGCAGCCACCAAGACCACCAAAGGCCACAAGCGGGACACCACCTGCGCGGCGGAATCTGGCAGGCCCACCGTGCGCGCCAAGCCCGTCATCAGGCGCGGCCCCAGCCACAGCAGGGCCATGGCCCCCAAGCCGATCAGCAGGCTGCCGGTCTGAACGTCCCAGTGCCAGGCACCGCTCGCGTCCAGCACGTGCTTGCGCACGCCCTCCACCAGGTCTGGCACCGTCTGCCCCAGGGAAGACCACCCGAGCATGGGCGCCGCCTGCCCGGCCATGATCAACAAGGCCGACGCCACCGTGAAGCCCTGCACCACCGGACGCCCGAGCAACTGCGACAGAAAGCCCATGCGCAGGCGCCCCATCAGCAACATCAACAGGCCTGAACCCAAACCCAAAGCCGCTGCCAGGGCCACGTACACATCGGAGCCGGGCACTGCCAAAGGCGAGAGTGCCTGCACCATCATCAAGGCGGTGATGGCTGCCGGCCCCACCGACATGCTCGTGCTGCTGCCGAACACGGCATAGCCCAGCAAGGGCAGCAGGCTGGCCATCAGGCCCACATGCGGTGGCAGCCCGGCCAGCATGGCATAAGCCAGGCTTTGTGGCACCAGCATCACGGCAACCACCAAGCCTGCCGTCAGATCGTGGCCCAGCCACGCACGACGCCACGCACGCACCCAAGGGGGCGGCATGGACCAAGGCACCGCGCTGCTCAGCAAGGTGGCCTGTCGGTCAGAGGCTGGTGCCGTCAGGCTCATGCAGGGCGACCCACACGGCAGCCCACCGCCTGGAACAGCGCATTGGCGCGCCCACCGGCTGCGCAGAAGCCCACGATGGGATGCGGCAGATCGGCACACAGCGCCTGGTAGCGGGTGACCTGCTCCGGCGTGATCATCATCGACGCCACCGGGAAGTGCACATAGGCCATGCCGGCCTCCTTGGCTGCGGCTTCGATCTGGGCACTGGAGGGCTGGCTCGGGCCGCCTTCACCGTCAGGTCGGTTGTTGATGATGCTGCGATAGCCCTGACGGGCGAACACCGCCACATCGGCCACCGAAATCTGCCCACACACGGTGAACTCGGGGCACAGTTGGTTCGTTTGAACGCTCAAGGTCATGGTCTTCTCCGGCTAAGTTCAATCAGTTCAGCAAAAGGGGTGCAAGCGCTTGTCAGCATGTTCCGCCCGGCAAGGCCGCACCACAGACACGACTGTGGAGCACCTGCATGACAGCGGCCGCATCGGCACTGACCAGGCGGTAGTAAATGTGTTTGCCCTCGCGGCGCGTGTCCACCAGGCCCTCCTGACGCAGCACGCCCAACTGCTGCGACAGCGTCGGCTGGCGAATGCCCAGGTCGGACTCCAAGGCGCTCACGCAAAACTCCCCCTGCGCCAAACGGCACAGGAGCACCAGGCGGTCGGTGTGCGCCATCACCTTGAGCAAGGCACACGCCTTCTCGGCCGACGCCTGCAGCGCGACGAGGTCAGGCGGCGGCAGGCTGACGGCGGCCGCCACGGGTGATTCAGGCAAGGTCACTTTCATGATTTTCATTATGTTGACAGATATATTGTTTGTCAATAAAGTGAGGCATCTGCTTTGACAAAATCTGGTGCCATGACCGCCCTGCCTCCTCAAGTTCAATCGTTTCTGGACCCGGCCACCTGCACCTACACCCACGTGGTGTACGACCATGCTGGCGGACACGCTGCCATCGTGGACCCGGTGCTGGACTTTGATGCGCGCAGCGGTCGCACCGCCCACACCCACGCCGACGAGGTCATCGCCTTTGTGCGCTCGCAGAACCTGACGGTCGACTGGGTGCTGGAGACCCATGCCCACGCCGATCACCTGTCGGCCGCGCCCTACGTCAAAGCCCAGGTCGGTGGCAAGCTGGCCATTGGGCACGCCATCCAGCGCGTGCAAAGCGTGTTTAAAACCCTGTTCCATCTGGAGCCCGAGTTCGCCACCGACGGCTCGCAGTTCGACCACCTGTTTGCCGATGGCGACACCTTCCAGATCGGCGACCTGACGGCCACCGCCTGGCACGTGCCCGGCCACACCCCGGCGGACATGGCCTTTGTGGTGGGCGATGCCGTCTTCGTGGGCGACACCCTCTTCATGCCCGATGTGGGTTCAGCCCGCTGCGACTTTCCTGGCGGGGATGCGCACCAGTTGTACCAATCGGTGCGCCGCATCCTGACCCTGTCCCCGCAGACCCGTCTGTTCCTGTGCCACGACTATCCGCCTGACACGCGCGCGTCGCAAGCCATGTGCACCGTGGCCGACCAGCGCCAGGGCAACATCCATGTGCGCGACGGCATCACCGAAGCGGAGTTCGTGACCATGCGCCAGGCCCGCGATGCCACCTTGGCCATGCCCAACCTGATCCTGCCCTCGGTGCAGGTGAACATCCGCGCCGGACACCTGCCCCCTGCCGAGTCAGACGGGCAGCACTACCTGAAGCTTCCGGTCAACGTCTTCTGACATATTTTTCGAACAAGGCCCACCATGGCACAAGACATCACCCACGTCACCCTGACCCAGCAGCAGGACTACCAGTTCCGCGTCGCGTTCGAGGGCAACATGCCCGCCCTCCTCTGCGACGAACCCGCACCACTGGGCGGCGGCACCGGCCCCTCGCCCGTGCAGATGCTGTCGGCATCGGTGGGCAACTGCCTGTCGGACTCGCTGCTGTTTGCCCTGCGCAAGTTCAAGCAGTCACCCGACCCCATCCGTACAGAAGTGGCAGCAGAAGTGGGCCGCAATGCCGATGGGCGCCTGCGCGTGCTCAACATGACCGCCGCCTTGCACCTGGGCGTGCCTGCGGCGCAGCTGGAACACCTGGATCGCGTCCTGAGCCAGTTCGAAGCTTTCTGCACCGTCACACAGAGCGTGGGTCAAGGCATCCCGATCACCGTGCAGGTGTTTGACGCCACGGGCGCCCAGCTCAAGTAAAACAGCTTCAGGCCTGCCGGCGCCACACCCAGCGTGTGACCTGCGCCGGCCCCTGGTGGAAGGGCCCTTCGTCGAGCGTGACGGGGCCTTCCCAGGCGACCAACTCGTCACCCTTCAGGCCCGCGTTGACCAGATCAGAGCGCAAGCCTTCCAGCGTGTAGAGCATGTCCACGTCCTTCGGCCCACCGCTGGTCAAGCCCAGCTGGTTCGGGTGAAAGGCTTCCAGGATCAGCACGCCACCGGGGCGCAGGGCTTTGGCCAAGTCGGCCATCACCTTGGGCCGCAGGCTGGACGGCAGGTGCAGGTACACCACCGCCACCGCATCCACTGAATTCGGTTCGGGCGACCAGTCCGAGAGGTCGGCCAGCACGGTGCGCAATTGCACGCCGCGTTCAGCTGCCAGTGCACGCGTCTTGTCCTGTCCCACATCCGAACAGTCCACCGAGGTGACCGCAAAGCCTTGCTGGGCCAACCACACGCCATTGCGTCCCTCGCCGTCCCCCGGCACCAACACCTGAGCCCCTGCCGGGATCAAGCCAAGCTGCTCGGTCAGGAACACATTGGGCCGCTGGCCGTACTTGTAGGTCGTATCGGCAAACTTTTGATTCCAGAATTCACGCATGGTGGTTGAGACAGAAATGGGCATGGACTCGCCTGATCTTACACATGCCTCTTTTGACGTGCATCACGGCTGCGGCCTGCTCGCGCTGACTAGAATGCGGCCATGTCGTCCCTGATTCACACGCTGCGCCACCGCACGCGCCTGACCGCCTGGTTGGGTCTGCTCGCGTTGTGCGCGCAGTTGTTGGCAGGGGGCGTCAGCAACTGGCACATGGTGCAGCGACTGGCTGGCGCACCCAGCCTGCTCGACATCTGCTCTTCCACTGGCGGCGTCTCTCGCAGTGGTCAAGACCCCGCCAGCAACGGCACAGGCTCTGCGTCGCAACACTGCCCCTTCTGCCTGGCGGCCAGCGGCCCGCCGCTGGTGTCGTCTCCCACGGTTTCTGTTGCGACCCTGATCTCTCAGGGCTCGCGTCCCCTGCCCTCGTCGGCTGGCGTCCTGCCACGCGCGCCCGACCTGCGGCACGCCCGCACCCGCGCGCCCCCTTTCTTCGCTTGAACTGCCTTTGACTTTGTTACCCGCGCGAGCCGGCCTGAAGCTGGTTCGCGCGGACGGCTTTGCATCCGAAGAAAGACCTTTCATGTCGACCTCATTCCGTCCGACCGCCCTGGCTTTGTCTCTCGCCGTGGCTTTCCCCCTGCACACCCTCGCTCAGGCTGACACGTCAGCCACCCCGTTCCGTGAGGTCCCCGGTGTCCTCGACGTGCTGCCCCCCGTGGTCATCACAGCCCCGACCATGCAGACCCCGCTGGTGACGCAGTTCAACCCGCGCGACCCGCAACAGCCCCTGCCCGCCAACGACGGTGCCAGCCTGCTCAAGACCATCCCGGGCATGAGCGTGATCCGCAAAGGCGGCACCGATGGCGACCCCGTGTTCCGTGGCATGGCGGCCTCGCGCCTGAACATCCTGATCGACGGCGAGCACATCCTGGGTGGCTGCGGCATGCGCATGGACCCCCCCACCGCCTATGTCTTTCCCGACACCTTCGACAAGGTCAGCCTGATCAAGGGCCCGCAATCGGTCGAACACGGCCCAGGCGCCTCGGCCGGCACCGTGCTGTTCGAGCGCAAGCCCACCTACTTCCGCAAACCGGGCGCTGAATTCAAAGCCGCCCTGACTGGCGCCAGCTTCAAGCGCTACGACACCTATGTCGACGCCAAGGCCGGCACGCCTTTGGGCTATGTGCAGGCCCAGGCCACCGAAGCGGCCTCGGGCGATTACGAAGACGGAAATGGCACCCAAGTCAACTCGGCCTACCGTCGCCGCAGCGTCAGCGCGGCCGTGGGCTGGACACCAGACGAATACACCCGCCTGGAGTTGTCGGCCATTGAAAGCCGGGCCAAAGCCGCCTATGCCGACCGGACCATGGACGGCAGCAAGTTCGACCGCAGCAACGTGAGCCTGAAGTTCGAGAAGACCCACATGCACGGCCTGCTCAACGCGGTCGAGGCCCAGGTCTACAACAACTATGTGGACCACGTGATGGACAACTACACGTTGAGGCAATTTGTCTCCTCGATGATGATGTCCAACCCCATGTCGTCCAATCCGGACCGCGAAACCACCGGCGGTCGCGTGGCCGTGACCCTGCGCCCGGACGACGTGCACAAGATCGTGCTGGGCGTGGATCAGCAGACCAACATCCACACGCTGCGCAAGAGTGGCATGGGAGGCGATCTGGTCACGTCGTACGCCACCCAGCAGCGCATGGAAGACGCCCGCTTTCACAACCTGGGCCTGTTTGGCGAGGTCACCCATTTGCTCAATGACGAGCAGCGGGTGGTGGCCGGCCTGCGACGCGATCAGTGGGAGGCCAAGGACCGCCGCACCACGATGAGCAGCGGCATGATGAGCCTGGGCGCCAACCCCACCGCCGGCCTGAGTCGCGACGAGTCACTGCCCAGCGGTTTCCTGCGCTACGAGCACGACCTGGGCGAGCATACCCAAAGCTACATCGGCCTGGGCTACACCGAGCGCGCGCCCGACTACTGGGAGCTGTTCAGCAAGGAAGCCCTGAACAGCATCAGCGCCTTCGACAAGGTGAAGCCTGAGAAGACCACCCAGCTCGACGTCGGTGTCACGCACCGGCAAGGCCCCTGGGACACCTTCGCCTCGGCCTACGTCAGCCAGGTGCAGGACTACATCCTGATCCAGTCGAACGTGGTCAAGGGCATGCGCACGACCACCGTCGCGCGCAATGTCGACGCCCGTACCTGGGGAGCCGAAGTCGGTGCGCATTACAAGGTCACCCCTCAGTGGACTGCCCTCGGCAGCCTGGCCTACGTCAACGGCCAGAACCGCAGCAATGACCGCGCGCTGGGCCAGATCCCTCCGCTGGAAACCCGCCTGGGCCTGAACTGGCAGCGGGGCGCCTGGTCCGCCGGCAGCCTGCTGCGCCTGGTGGCCTCACAACACCGCTATGCCGTCAACGAAGGCAATATCGTGGGGCAAGACCTGGGCCGCTCGGGTGGTTTTGCCGTGGCCTCCTTGCACGCTGGCTATGCCTGGAGCAAGGCCGTCAAGCTCAGCGTGGGCATCGACAACCTGTTTGACAAGACCTATGCGGAGGCGATCAGCCGGGGGGGCTCCGGTATCAGCGGCTATGACACCACCTACCGTGTCAATGAGCCCGGCCGCACAGGGTGGCTGAAGGTGCAGGTGGCGCTGGACTGACGCCACCGCCCCCACACGAGCCGACACCTTGTTGACTCGCATCGGCCCGTCGCCCTGCAACTTCAGGGGGCGGCGGGCCGAACTGCACTGCGGATTCGCAGACAATCGAGATCTGCCGCTTTGCAGACCTTTACACGCCGCTCATGTCCTCTGTTGCGCCCACCGCTGTGTCCCCTGCTGACCTCGCCACGCCACCACTGCGGGTGCTGCCCCCAGATGACGTGCAGCGGCGCATGCTGCACAACGAGGTCCATGCCCGCCCGCCGGCTCGCATTCGCTTGCCGGCCCTGGTCGTGTACGTGGCCGTGCTCAACGAAGGCATCACCCGCGAGATGGAGTGGCAGCACCTGCGCCAACTCCCAGGCCAGGAAGACCTCACGCTCGAACACCTGTCGGGCAACTTTCAGCGCCTGCGCTTTGCCAACCACACGCTCAAGTGGGAGCGCCACACCGAGTTCACCCGTTACTCCATCGTGCAGGCCCTGCCCGAAGGCGCCCTCGTCCACGGCGACGATGACGAGCTGATCCGCGCCCTGGTCGTCGATCCGGCCTGGCTGGCGGCCATCCCCGGTCGCACCGTGGCCGCGATCATGATGGCCATGGTCCACGGCGATGTGGACGACCTGAAGGGCATGAAGACCACGGGAGAACCGTGGATTGAAGGTCGCGAGACCATGGCCTCGCTGCTGGGCATCCGGCGCTCCTGCGTGATGACCGACTTCCGCCTGCGCCCCAGTGGCTTCGAGCGCCTGCTGGTCATCTCGCCACCGGACACGTCCGAGCTGCGCGTGGGCCGCATCTCGCAACGCCTGCTGGAGCTGGAGACCTATCGTCTGATGGCCCTGCGCGGCCTGCCCGTGGCCAAGGACCTCGGCCCCATGCTCACCCAGTCCGAGGCCCAGTTGGCCGAGATCATGGCGCGCATGGAGAACGCCGAGACGTCAGACCAGGACTTGCTCAACACCCTGATCGGCTTGGCGGCGCGCATCGAGCGCGCCACGGCCACGCACATGTACCGCTTCTCGGCCACCATGGCGTACCACAGCCTGGTCGAGCAGCGCATCGAGCAACTGCGTGAAACGCCCATCCCCGGCACGCAGACCGTGGGCGAGTTCATGCTGCGCCGCCTGTCACCGGCCATTGCCACGGTGCAGGCCACCTCGCAGCGGCTCAGCTCGCTGTCACAACGTGTGGAGCGCGCCAGCGCCTTGCTGCGCACACGGGTGGACATCGCCACCGAAACGCAGAACCAGATGCTGCTGGAAAAGCTCACCAAGGGCCAGGACCTGCAACTGCGCCTGCAATCCACCGTGGAAGGCCTGTCGATCGCGGCCATCGCCTACTACGTGGTCAGCCTGATCCTCTACGTGGGCAAGGCGGGCAAAGCCGCCGGGCTGCCGGTCAACCCCGAGATGCTGGCCGGTGCGCTGATTCCGCTGGTGCTGGCGGGCGTGTGGTGGGGCACCCGCCAAATCCACAAGAAGCTGACATTCAACAACGGACACTGAGCCCGCTCAGTCCCAGCGCCAGGACCAGATCAGGTCGGCGGCGTTGTCCACCCCGGCTTGCAAACGCAGCGTGAAGCGGCGTGCCAGCGTGTAGATCAGCTGCCAGTTGCCGCCGGTGGCATTGAGGCTGCGCTCATAGCCCACATACCAGTAGCGCGACACCTGCTTGCCCACGTTGACCACGGTGTCACGCACCGCCCCATCGGTTTGCCGCACCGAAAATTGGTCCAGACCCAGCATGCCGATCAGGTTGTCGGACGGGGATGAGCCCTCGCCGGACAGCAGCGCCACTGCCGCCGTTTGCAGCAGCCCGATGTCGGCGCCCCCCAGACCCGTGGGCGCACGCCCCAGCACCAGCCACGACAGCTTTTCCGTCTCGGACATGGCCGGCTCGGAATACAGGCGGATGCGCGGGTCCTGCGCCGTGCCGGTGATCGCCACGCCCACCTTCACATCGCTGTTGCTGGCCATGGGCGACTGTGCCCGCATGGCCAGAATGTCCAGCCGCGGGTTCTCGATCGGGCCGGTGAAGGCCAGCGTGCCCCGTTCCACCACCAGTTTCTGGCCGTAGGCCGCATAGGTGCCGTTCTCGACGCGAATGGTGCCGTTGAGCGTGGGCCGGTTCGACGGCGTCGTGACCTTGAGCCCACCGGTCAGGAAGGCATCCAGGCCCATGCCCTTGATGCGCAGCTTTTTACCCAGGTCCACGTCCAGCTGCGCCACCAGCTTGCGCTGGGGTTCGCGCTTGCGGGCGCCGTTGGCGGTGGTGCCATTCGCGTCACCCACCGGGCGCGCATTCGCCGGCCGATTGACGACGGTCACATCGTCCCCCACCGTGGGTGCCGATGACTGGCTGATGTCGATCAGGCCCTCGTCCACCCGTGCATGTCCCTCGACCTCGATCGTCTCCGTACCCAGGGCGGCATTGATGTTCGCGCTGACCACCACGCGCCGGTCTACCCGCTGCAGCAGCGGGAAGTGGTCGGCAGTCAGGCTCAAGCGCGCCTGCGGGATCTCACCGAAGGTGCCCTGCCCCTGAGCGGTGATCAAGCCACCGGCCGGGCCGCCGCGGGCCTCGAAATGCTGCAGCACGATCAGGTCGCCCCGCAGCGACATCAGCAGCTTGCCGTCACTCAGGTTGACACCCAGCAAGGCCTGTCCGCCCCCCAGGTTCTCACCCACGACCTGACCGCTGTAGCGAGGCGCGCCCAGGGTGCCGGCCAGCTCCGCCTTGGCCTGCACCTGCCCACTGACGCGCCAGCCCGCTGGAATCCAGGTGCCCCAAGGGCGCAGATTGCCAATGGTCAGGTCCAGTTCGCCACGCAGAGGATCACTGCCCTGCGGACCCGCAGTCGGGTTCTGCGCCTGCACCACCTGCCGGCCCACCAGCTTGCCCAGGACACGACCTTCAAACAGCTCCGTCAAGGTCCAGACACCCTGCCGGGCCTGCAGACTCACCATCGCCTCGCGAATGCCCAGGCGCTGAGCGCTGTTGCCCTCGATGGTGGGCTCCGACAGGCTGAGGTCGCCCGACTTGCGCTGCACAGTGGCGTCCACCGTCCAAGGCTCCTGGCGGTTGTGCCTCACCTTCACGCCGCCTTGCAAGATCAGGTCACCGCCCCAGCCCGCTTTGGGCTGCCATTGCGCCAGCAGCTCCGGCAGGTTGAACGCCTCCAACTCCATGTCCAGTTCGGCCACGCCCACCGGATCACGCTGCCGGTCGGGCCACGTCCAGGCCGCTTCGCGCAGGTGCAGCATGGCACCCATCAGATTCAAGCGCGTGACGCCCAGGGTCACGCTCTCACTGCGACCGTCCTGGCGCCATTGCACCGGCATCGGCTGCAGGCGCAACACCTCGCGGCCCGGCGCCTCACCCAGGCGCACCGCCAGGTCCTGAATCCGCCCTTGCCACGCATGGGCGGTGTCGGTCCAGCTCATGCCCCCTTGCAGCGCCAGGTCCGTGGTCAGTCGCTCAGGCGGGGCACGGTCTTCCCCCTCGTCGGCCCCCGCAGGCACGGGCGATGGACGGGTCAAAATGGCACGCAGCTGCCCCTGGTGCGCTTGCACCGAGCCATTCACGCGCAGGCTTGCCTCCACCACCTCCACACTGGCGGCCCGCACCTGCTGCACATCCACATGCACCTTCACAGGCGAACCCGGTGTGCGCATGTCCAGGCCCCAGTCCGCTTGCACCGAGGCCACCGAGACGCCCTCACCTTCCTTGGGCAACCAGCGGAACCCACCCACGCGCGCCTGCCCGTCGCTGCTCACCCGGGGCCACAAGCCCTGCCCTTGGGTCGTCAGGTTCACCGCCCCACTGATCTGACGCGCCCCCGCCAAGGCGGCCAGAGGCTGCAAGGTCTGCAAGCTTGCCGCATGGATTTGCGCCTGCCACTGCGCGGACGGCGCCAAAGCCGGGCGCCCTTGCGGGTCCAGTCGCCAGGGCAGTTGCAACTGCGCCTTGGCCTGGTTGCCTGCGGCATCCAGGTCCATGTTCAACGTCATGACCTGACGGTTGCGGGGCGACTGCCATTGCACCGCCCCCTTGAGCGGCACGCCCGCCAACCAGCTGGGCGCCAGTTGCGCGTCCACGCTGCCCCGCCAGCTGGCGTCCAGCTCGAATTGCGCCTGGGCCGACAGCTGATGGCGCCCGCCGGCCCCCTCAGGCCAGGGCAGCCACAACTGCGGATCAAAGGCGCGGACACTCAAAGCCCCTTTCGCCTGCCATGCGGGCAAGGCGGCCGACGCGGTTGAAGCACCTGGCACCGCCGCCCCGGCAGGCTTCGCCGGGGCCCAACGCCATTGCGCATCGCTGAGCACCGCACTCGCCTCGCCCGACACCAAGGCCAGACGGGCGACGCTCACCACGCCCGGTGCATAACGGGCCGCCACCGTCGCCTCGACCGGACGCACGCCCGACGGCATGGCTTTCGCGCGCTCCGGCACGGCATGTTCGGGCCCGTACGTGCCCTTCAGGCGGGCGGCCAGGGTGGCCGCGGTGTCACGCCACGAAGGGGTGGCATCCGTAGGCGAGCGCTCGGGGGCCAAGGTCACCTCACCTTGCAATTGCAAGGCCGGTGCCTGCGTGTGCAACGCCTGGGGCTCCAGTTGGGACACGGTCACCTTCAGACTGCGGCCCTGGCCCCAACCGCCACTCAGTTTCACCTGCGCCGACTCGCCCCCTCGCACCCGAGGCATGGCCAGCTGCCAATCCACCACCACGGCGGCCAGCACGTCGTCGATCGAGCGAGCCTCGGTGGCCTTTGCCATCTGCAGCACGCCTTGCCAGTCTCGCACCGGCAAGCGCTGCTGGTCCCAAGCGCCGCTCAGGCTGTTGTGCAGGGCCACGCGCCACTGCAAATCGGTGTGGGCCGCGTCCTTGCCTTTGGCCCGGTCAGTGCCCTGGCCTTGAGGTTCGATGTCCAGCTTGCCCTTCAACGCAGTGCGTGGCAAGCCAGCGTGCAGATCGGCCAGATTCAGGCCATCCAACTGGGCCTTCAGGCGTGACACCGGCCACGGCGCAAACGCCTGCACTTGCGCAGCCACATCCACCGCCTGCGCCGTCTGATCTCCACGCTGCAACTGGGCCTGCGCCGTCACACCCAGGTCGGTCAAGGCCCCCTTCAAGCGCACATCGGCGCGGGCCTTCAAATCGGTCGACACCACCCCCGAGCCCTGCAGGGCCGCATCCACCATCATGCGACCGCGCACGTTCACATCGGCCTGGCCCTGCACCTGCCAATCGCCCCAGCTCAGGTGCTGCAAACGGATCCGGTGACGCGTGGGCAACAAGCCATCGTGCAAAGCCAGCCCCGCATCCAGGCCCTTGAAAGGCACCTCGCCCACCAGGTTGCTGGTGAATTCACCCACCTGCACGCGCCCCAGGTGCACCGACACGGGCAAGCTCAGGTTGCGCGGCGCCTGCAACGGCGTTTGCGAAGGCGGCCCGGCCACCCAGTGCAACCGCACCCGACGCACCTGCAGGCCCTGGGCCCGCACACCGGTGAACCAGGCCACCTCCGGGTCGGGCACCAGCGTCAAGCCCTGCCACGCGGGCGCCTCCAGGTGCACAAAGCCCCCTCGCGGCAAGTCCACTTCCACACGTTCTGCCTGGAAATGGCCCAGCAAGGCCCCCTGAGGCGCAGTCACCCGCACGCCCACGCCCGCCAACGACGACAGCACGCGCTGCGTCGCCCACTCGTTGTGTGCCAGGCCCCACACGGCCACCAACAAGGCCAACACCCCCACCACGGCCCACAGCGGCACCCAAAGCCAGCGCCACACGGAGCGGCGGCGCACGGTCATCGCCACAGCGGCGCCCTCGGGCGAAGCCGGCGTCGGCGGGGCCGATTCAGGCCGCTCGCTCACAGACTGATCCCCACACTGAAGTGCACGCGAAACTGCCCCGTCTCGGTTCCACGGGCCAGATCCAGACGCAGCATGCCCACCGGGCTGCGCCAACGCACGCCCACGCCGTAACCCACCTTCGGGCGCAGATCCCCCATGCGATCGGCCGCGTCGCCCACGTCCACAAACACCGCGCCCAGCAAGCTGGGCATGCGCTGGATGATCGGATGCGCCAGCTCGACGCTGCCGGTGGCCAAGGCTCGCCCGCCGGTGATGACGCCATCACGCGTCACACCCAAGGAGCGGTAGGCATAGCCACGCACGGAGTCATCCCCCCCCGCGCGGAACAGCAAGGTATCGGGCACGCTCACGGCATCGCCCGCCGTCACCTGCCCGGCTTCGGCGCGGGCGGTCAAGTGCCAATTGGCCGGCAAGGGCTGGTACGCCGTCACCCGCCCATAGGCTCGCACGAACGACCCCGTCTCATTGAGGGCCGAGTAGGTCTGCCCCAAGGTCAGGTCCGCCAAGGTGGTGAACCCCTTCGTGGGCAGGATCTGGTTGTCCACATGGCGCCAGATCCATTGCGTGGTGCCACTCACGGCCGAAGCGTTCGCCACCACCACCTTGTCGCGCGAGGTCACGCGGGCGTGCTGGTACGCGACATAGTGGGTGCGCTCGTGCACCTCGCCTTCTTCCAGGAGACCGACGCGGATGCGCTGGCTGGACGTCACGGCATCGTCGCTGTCCAGCAGGCGCGAGGCCTGTCCCGACACCAGGCCCCGCACGCGCCCTGGCCAGGGGTGCGAAGTCAGGTCCACCTGCCCACGCGACTCGCGCTTGCCGATCTGCAACGCGGTCTTCGCCTGCCAGCCCTGGCCCCACAGATTGCGGTGCAGATGCTCACCCGAGACCCGCGGCCCGGTGTCACTGCTCGCGCCAACCCCCACGGTGGCCGCCTGCATGGGCATTTCGCGCAACTGCACCACCACCGGCGTCGCATCCGCCTGGGTCGGATCAAAGCCAGTGGTCACAAAAACGTTCTCGAACAGATTGAGCTTCTGGATACGCTCCTGCCAGTCGAGCACCAGTTTTTCCTCGTACGGCTCGCCCTTCTTGAACGGCGCCAGATTCAACACGGCCGACGCCGGTTGACGGTGCAAGCCTTCAACGCGGATGTCCCCGAACACGAAGCCCGGCCCCGAGTCAGCCACCAGGAACAGCTTGGCGGTGCGCGCGGTCGCGTCCACCGTCACCGACGTCCCGCTCCATGACGCCGTGGGGTAGCCCTGGGCCCGCAACTGGGCCAACGCACCGTTTTTGGCAGACGACCACACGCTCTGGCGGAACACCTCGCCCACCGGCAAGCCCCAGGCGCTCGCCAGTCGGTCCACCAGCGATTGCGCGCGCGCATCCCCCTCGGACAGCGCCACATCCAGCGCGCCTTCGTAAATCATCTGCACCTTGCTGATGCGGGTGCGCTCACCGGGGACGACCTTGAGCGTCACCACCACTGGCTTGTCACTCACCTCGTCGTCGACGCGGGTGGTGATCTGAGCCCCGAAATAGCCCTCGGCCTCCAGCAGGCTGCGGGCCTCGTCGGGTGCGGAGATGACCAGACGCCGCAACTCGTTGCGGCTGATGCGCAGGTTGTCGTTGTCGGCCAACTCGCGCTGAAAACGCGCCAACTCCAAGTGCTGCGTCAACAGCGCATCGAGCGGGTCCGGCGCATCAACCTGGAGCTGCCACACCAAGGGCGGCAGACGCCGGCGGGGCGTCACCACCGTGGCGGGCGCCGCCTCGGCGTCCTCCACCTCCGGCACAGACACGGCCGGCGCGGGGGCAACAGGTGTGGTGGGCGCCGAAGGGGTGAACGGCGAGATCGGCACAGGGGGCGTCGCGCCTTGCGCCGTGGCACACAGGGGCACCGCGCTCAGCCACAAGGCGATCGCAGGCCACAGCCCCGGCTTCACGGACCCCAATTGGCTCATTTGCTCAGCAAACGCATGGCACTTTCGAGCCCTTGCAGGCTCATGGGGAACATGCGCCCGCCCATCAGCTGATGCATGATGGAAACGCTCTGGCGGTAGTTCCACACCCCCGGCGGTTCCGGATTGATCCAGACATGGTTCGGAAAGGCATTCGTCAGCCGCCCGATCCATTCCGCGCCCGGCTCTTCGTTGTTGTACTCGACACTGCCGCCGGCCTGCAGGATCTCGTACGGACTCATCGTGGCATCGCCCACGAAAATGAGTTTGTAGTCCTTGTTGTACTTGCGCAAGATGTCCCACGTGGGGATCTTCTCGGTGTAGCGGCGGTGGTTGTTCTTCCACATGAAGTCATAGACACAGTTGTGGAAGTAATAGAACTCCAGGTGCTTGAACTCCGACTTGGCGGCCGAGAACAGCTCTTCCACCCGGTGAATGTGGTCGTCCATCGACCCCCCCACGTCCATCAACAACAGCACCTTCACCGTGTTGTGGCGCTCGGGCACCATCTTGATGTCCAGCATGCCGGCGTTGGCCGCCGTGGCATGGATGGTGTGATCCAGGTCCAGCTCTTCGGCCGCACCCTGGCGGGCAAACTTGCGCAGGCGGCGCAAAGCCACCTTGATGTTGCGCGTGTCCAGCTCGATCGAGTCGTCGTAGTCCTTGAACTCGCGCTTGTCCCACACCTTGACCGCACTGCGGTGGCGTGAGCGGTCCTGCCCGACCCGGATGCCTTCCGGGTTGTAGCCATACGCTCCAAACGGCGAGGTGCCACCCGTGCCGATCCACTTGTTGCCGCCCTCGTGGCGCTCTTTCTGCTCTTCCAGCAACTCCTTGAGGCGGTCCATGAGCTTGTCCCAGCCCATGGCTTCGATCTTGGCGCGGTCTTCCGGGCTCAGTTCGCGCTCGAACTTCTTGCGCAGCCACTCCAGCGGCAACTCACGGGTCAGGTCAATGGCCTGCGTGGCCCCCTGAAAGTACGTGGCGAAGGTGCGATCAAATTTGTCAAAATGCGTCTCGTTCTTCACCAGGGTCATGCGCGCCAGGTGGTAAAACTCATCCACCGAGGGGCCAATGACCTCACCCTTGATCGCCTCGAGCAAGCTCAGGTACTCCGGGATCGTGACCGGCAGCTTGGCGTTGCGCAAGGCGAAGAAGAAATCAATGAGCATGGGCTTTCCAGAAAGTCGCTGCGCTATTTTCACCTCGGATTAACCCAAACGAAAGCCTGGGGCCTCTTGCAAGCCCAGAATCTGAACGTCCCCCCCATGGAAACTCGCCATTTGCTGCTGGCCTTTGTCCTGCTGACCCACACGCTCACCACCGGCCTGTGGTGGACGGCCGGGACCTGGATGGGGCTGTCCAGCCGCGCGGCGCGCTACTGGCTGATTGCCACGCTGGGCAATGGCGTGGGCCTGTGTCTGATGCTGGTGCCAGGCAGCGGCCCCGCCCAGCTCCGGGTGCTCACCGCCTGCTCGCTGGCGGCGCTGGGCGCGATCTGGCTGCGGCAGGGCCTGCAGGTCTTCCTCAAACTGCCCCGCGCCGAGACCCGCCAGCTGGCCTTGAGCATGACGCTGATGGTGTTCAACATCCTGGTCTGCGTCCCCTTGGGCTGGCAGGCGGCCGGGGTGGCCGTCAGCGCGGGCGTGGTCGCGACCACCATGCTGTGGAGCGCGCGCGAAATCTTCCACCCGCTGCGCCAGGAGTTCAAGCGCGGCACGGCCTGGGCCGCCGCACTGATGTTCGGCGCCGTGGCCCTGTGCGCCGCAGCAACGGGCCTGAGCCAGTTGCTGCCTCACGGGCCGTGGCCCTGGCTGCAAAGCCCCCTCGACACCCGCCAGTTTGTGCTGACCTTCGTCAGCGTGACGCTGTCCATCCTGACCAGTTTCGTGCTGGGCTACATCGTGGTCATGCGCCTGGTGGCACGGCTCGAACACCTGTCGCTGCACGACGGGCTCACCGGTTTGCTCAACCGGCGCGCCATCGAGACCCTGCTCGAGCGCGAAGCGCAGCGCCTGGAGCGCTTCAACCAGCCTTTCGCCATCCTGCTGATCGACATCGATCACTTCAAGCGCGTCAACGACCGCCTCGGCCACCCAGCTGGCGATCAGGTGCTGATCGAGGTGGCGCGACGCCTGCAAGCCGAGGCCCGCGAGGTCGACCATGTGGCGCGCTATGGCGGCGAGGAGTTCTGCATGCTCTTGCCCCACACCGAGCACGAAGGCGCCCTGCTGGCTGCCGAGCGCCTGCGTGAAAGCGTGTGCGAACGCCCCATCAACTGGGGCAATGCCGCGGTGACGGTCACCATCAGCATGGGCCTGGTCTGCGCCAACGACCCGCAGGAGTCGCTGCAGTCGCTGTTGCGGCGCGCAGACGCCGCCCTGTATCAGGCCAAGGACGGCGGGCGCAACATGGTGGTGTTGGCCCCCACGAAGGACGAGACCCTCACGCCGGGGGCCCCGCAGGCTTGAGCCTCAGCGGTTGTGGCGGGCCATGTGGACCAGCTTCTCGAACAGGCTGAGGTCCTGCTCGTTCTTGAGCAAGGCGCCCACCAGCGGCGGCACGCTGACCTTGTCGTCCTTGCTCTGCAGCACTTCCAGCGGAATGTCTTCGGCCACCAGCAGCTTGAGCCAGTCGATCAACTCTGAGGTGCTGGGCTTCTTCTTGAGGCCCGGCAGATTGCGCACTTCATAGAAGTGGCGCATAGCGGCCTGCAACAGATCCTGCTTGATGTGGGGGAAGTGAACCTCCACGATCTCCTTCATCGTCGACGCGTCGGGGAAGCGGATGTAGTGGAAGAAGCAGCGGCGCAAGAAGGCGTCCGGCAGGTCTTTCTCGTTGTTCGACGTGATGATGACCAGGGGGCGGTGCTTGGCCTGGATCAGCTGACGCGTCTCGTAGCAGTAGAACTCCATGCGGTCGAGTTCGCGCAACAGGTCGTTGGGGAACTCGATGTCGGCCTTGTCGATTTCGTCGATGAGCAAGGCGACCTGCTGATCGGCATCGAACGCCTGCCACAAGGTGCCTTTGACGATGTAGTTGTGGATATCGCGGACCTTCTCGTCACCCAACTGGCTGTCACGCAAGCGGCTGACGGCGTCGTACTCATACAGGCCCTGCTGCGCCTTGGTGGTCGACTTGATGTGCCATTGCAGCAAAGGCATGCCCAGCGCTTCAGACACCTGCTCGGCCAACATCGTTTTGCCGGTGCCGGGCTCGCCCTTGACCAGCAAGGGGCGCTGCAACTTGAGGGCGGCGTTGACCGCCAGTTTCAAGTCATCGGTGGCGACGTATTGATCGGTACCTTGGAATTTCATGCGCTGACTCAACAGGGTTGCTACTGTGTTCGAGTATAGGCGGAGCCTCAATAATGGGTTGCTCGACCGTGTTTCACTCAGCAGCCATTTTCCACTGCCCGCCCATGAAAACACTGCCTCTCTTGCTCCGTTCTTTTGGCGTCTTGACCTCTGCTGCCTTGCTGGCGTCCGGCGCCTGCGCCCAGGATGTCAAAGCAGGTGATGCCCATGCGGCACGCAGCAAGGTCGCGATGTGCATCGGCTGCCACGGCATACCGGGCTATCAGTCGAGCTTCCCAGAGGTGCACAAGGTGCCCAAGATTTCGGGGCAGAACGCCGCCTACCTGGCCTCGGCCCTGACGGCCTACCGCAAGGGCGACCGCAAGCACCCCAGCATGAAGGCCGTGGCCGCTTCGCTGACCGATCAGGACATTGCCGACCTCGCGGCGTACTACGCTTCGAATGGTCAGGATCTGCCCCCCAGCCCCGGCAAGGCGGTCGAAGCCAGCCCGCCCGTGCAGGCCCTGCTGACCAAGGGCAACTGCGTGGCATGTCACGGCGAGAACCTGAGCAAGCCGATTGACCCGAGTTACCCCAAGCTTGGTGGCCAGCACGCCGACTATCTGTACGTGGCGCTCAAGGCGTATCACACGGTCAACAACCCGAACATCGGGCGAGCCAACCCCATCATGGCGGCCCAGGTGCAGCCCTTCACCCCCCTGGAGTTGAAGCAGCTGGCGCAACACATCGCCACCCTGCCCGGTGAGCTCAAGACGGTGCCACAGTCGCGCCTGCGCTGAGCCCTTCAATAGGAGTCGGAAAGCAAAAGCCCGCTCTCAAGCGGGCTTTTGTGTCTGCGCCGAACCGCTGACCGGTCAAGCGCCTGAACGGCACCGCCTCACTCAGGCGGCATCCACCCAGAGCTTCTGATCGGCCAGCATCTTGGCAATGACCGCGCCATCGCTCACACCCGCAGCCAGACCATAGTCTGTTCGCAGATTGACGCCTTGCAGCAGGATTTCCTGGTTGATGGTGCCGTGGCCATTGACCAGATCGCCGTTCACGCTGATCTGGATGAGGGTGTCGGCGCCAGTGGTTTCGAAATGCAGGTACTGCGAAAGGTTGCTGGTGCCACCGTCCGTGTGCTCGCCTTGCAGCAGGTCACGCAGGTCCAGCACATCGCCACCGGCGGCGTGAGGCTGCAAATCGAAGTCTTGGATGCGGTCTGCCGTGACCTTGCCGGACACCACGTCGCTCAAGCGCCAGGCGAATACGTCGGCACCGTCACCCCCAACCAGGAGGTCATCGCCTTGCCCACCGATCAGCAGATCGTCCCCCGCCAGCCCGAACAGCATATCGGAACCGGCCTGACCGAGCACCTCATCGGCATCGACCGTGCCGGTGACCACGCGGCCTTCGTTGTCCGTGATGGCGACGTCGTTCCAGTTGACGGGGTTGATCACATCCCCCGCCACCACGGTGGCATGCAGGCGGAGGTACTCCACGGGTTCGACCGTGGCGTCATCCACTGTGGCGACGCGCACTTCGATTCGGGTGTCCCCGGGCTGGAAGCTGAGCGGGCCGGTCACGGCTTCCCACTGCTGGGTCGCGCCGTTGAAAAACTCGAGGTGGTTCGAGGCGTCCACACCCGGCTGAGCTGCGTCTGCGGGTGTGCCGCCGGCCTGCAGGTCCAGCGAGACCGACACCACGTCTGCAGCGGCGGCCGTCAGGTTCACCGTGAAGTGAGCCGCCTGACCTTCGATGGCGTCGGTGCTGTAGACCACCATGTACGGCTTGTCGTTGTCGGTGATGGCCGTGTCGTTGTGGGACTCAGTGTTGACGGTGGCGCCACTGATGACCGTGGCGTGCAACTGAATGTATTCAGTGCCCTCGATTTCGCTGTCGTCCACCGTGGCCACACGCACCTGGATTTGGGTCTGGCCTGCGGCCAGCGTCAGGTCGCCGGTGACGTCGGTCCACTGTTGGGTCGCCGTGTTGAAGTATTGGAGCGGGCCGGTGGTGTCGACGTCGACCTGGGCTGCGTCCACCGGGTCAGAGCCGTTCAACAAGGCAAGGCGCACAGTGACGGGATCGGGTGAAGGCTGGGTCAGGTTGACGGTGAAACCGGCGTGTTGACCCTCGGTGGTGTTCTCACCGTACACGATCAGGTAAGGCTTGTCGTTGTCGGTGATGGCCGTGTCGCTCCAGTTCACACTGTTGACGGTTTCACCGCCGGTGACGGTGGCACGCAACTGGATGAACTCCACGCCTTCGACTTCGCTGTCGTCCACGGTGGCAACGCGAACCCGGATCGCAGTTTGCCCTGTGGCAAAGGTCAAATCACCGGTGACGGCGGCCCACTGCTGGGTCGCCGTGTTGAAGTATTCAAGGGCCGTGGCGGTGTCAACGCCCGGTTGTGCGGCGTCCACGGGGTCGGTCCCGGGCAACAGGTCCAGCCGGACGGTCACAGGACTGGTCGGCGCCTGGGTGAGGCTGACGGTGAACTCCACCGGCTGGCCTTCGACCGCATCCGTGCCAAACACCGCCAGAAAAGGCAGACTGGCCGGTGGCACAGGCTGCTGCGGCGGCAATGGAGCATCGGGCGCAGCGGTGGTGAGCGCGCGCTGGTCGGTGAAGGTCTCGGGGCGGGGGGCGCTCGGGTCTTCCTGGGTGTTGGCCCCTGAGGCAAAAGCCTGCGGCACAACGGCTTCGTTGACGCGGTCTACGCGCAAACCTTCACCCAGTGAGGTGCTTCCGCCACCGGTCAAACCGGCTGCAGGCGCATCCTCTTCCGTTGCCGGGGCGTTCAGATTGGCAATGGCCTGATCGACCTCTGCAGCCACCGCTGCGGCGCGCGCCGCAGGCGCCGGTGTGGTCTCCAGCACCTCGCCGTTGGGGCCCAGGATGGCCTGCCCAGCCGGGAGGCTGTCACCCACTTTCACAGCAACCAGATCGCCTTGCGGAGATCGGACGAAGGCTTCACCCCGAACGGCGGTGACGATACCAGCAGACACGGCGAGGATCGACATAGGGCGACTCGTAACAAGAGTGTTCAACACTTGTCACTTTAGGGTGAGTTCACGCCAAACGGGTGCAAACCGCCCCCCCTGACCGCAGGGTCGAGCCGTGTGAATGGTCTCGCTTTTCCGATGTTCCCGGAAGTCGATCCTAGCAATAACCCGACTCAGCGGGTGGCGCGCATCAACAGGCGATCGATGTAGCCTTGGCCGTCAAACGGGCGGCCCGAGCGCTGCGCTTCCCAGACCATTTCGCCCAGGGCTTCCATGGCGACGTGGTGGGCTTCGTGCAGGGAGTTGAGCCGATGCGCCAGGCGCTCGATGGCGGCCTTGACGCCGCGCGGCTGGTCGATGCTGACCTGTTCGGTGATCGACAGGTGCATGGACAGGTGCAGGAAGGGGTTGGTGCGCCCCTCCTCCACGGTGTAGACGGCGGCGATGGCCGCGTCTACGTCAGACAGGTCCTGATGGTATTCAGGGTGCTCGATCATCCAGTCGGTGGCTTGCGCCTCCAACGGGGTGAGCGGCTGGCCAGCCAGGTGCTTGGCCCAGGCCTCACAGAAGAAACGACGAACCTGTTCCTGGCTGGGGGCAAACATGGTGGATCAGACGCCCAGCAGTTCGACTTCAAACATCAGGGTGGCGTTGCCGGGGATGACGCCGCCAGCGCCGCGGGCACCGTAGCCCAGCTCAGCCGGGATCACCAGGATGCGGGTGCCGCCGACCTTCATGCCTTGCACGCCTTCGTCCCAGCCGCGGATCACGTGACCGGCTCCCAGGGGGAAAGCGAAGGGGTCGTTGCGGTCCTTGCTGGAGTCGAACTTGGCACCCTTGACGCCGTTCTGGTACAGCCAGCCGGTGTAGTGCACGGACACGTAGGCGCCGGCCTTGGCTTCAGCGCCGCTACCGACGGTAACGTCTTCGTATTGCAGACCGGAGGTGGTGGTGACGACAGCCATGGCGTGTCCTTTCTGAGTGAGGCGAATGAAAAAGAGGCCAGAGTCTAACCTCTGGCCTCATGCCCTTGCCGGGGGTCAGATTTGCGCGCGCTCAAATCGACATGAGCTGGCGCACGCCATCGGCGGCCATGTTCTCGCCACGGCCTTGCTGGATGATCTCGCCGCGCTCCATGACAAGGTACTGGTCGGCCAGCTCTTCGGCGAAATCGTAGAACTGCTCGACCAGCACGACGGCCATCTTCTGGCCATTGAGCCCTTCGTCGGCCAGCTTGCGGATGGCGCGGCCGATGTCCTTGATGATGCTGGGCTGGATGCCCTCGGTGGGCTCGTCCAGGATCAACAGCTTGGGGCCGGCGGCCAGGGCGCGGGCAATGGCGAGCTGCTGCTGTTGCCCACCGGAGAGATCGCCGCCCCGGCGGTGCAGCATCTGCTTGAGCACCGGAAAGAGCTCGAACAGCTGCTCGGGCAGTGGCGTGCCGCCCGGCTTGCTGGCCAGGCCCATTTGCAGGTTTTCGGCCACGGTGAGGCGCCCGAAAATCTCCCGTCCTTGGGGCACGTAGCCCACGCCCAGGCGCACGCGCTCGTAGGGCTTGGTGCCGTTGATGGACTGACCATCCAGGCGGATGTCACCCGACTTGATGGGCACCAGGCCCATCAGGCTCTTGAGCAGCGTGGTCTTGCCCACGCCATTGCGGCCGAGCACCACGGTGACCTCGCCGAGCTTGGCCTCGAAATCCAGGCCACGCAGGATGTGCGAGCCCCCGTAGTACTGATTGACGCTTTCAACCTTCAACATGCTGACTGTTCCTTCGCGTGGGTCGCTGCACGGATGCCGTGTTCAGCGCCCCAGATAGACTTCGACGACCTTGTCGTTGGCCTGCACTTCGGCCAGCGTGCCTTCGGCCAGCACCGAGCCTTCGTGCAACACGGTGACCTTCTTCTTGGCCGCGTTGGCGCCCTGAGTGGTGAGCTCGTGGATGAACTTCATGTCGTGCTCGACCACCACCAGAGAATGCGCGCCTTCGAGCGACAGGAAGAGCTCGGCGGTGCGCTCGGTTTCTTCGTCGGTCATGCCGGCCACGGGCTCGTCCAGCAAGAGCAGCTTGGGGTCCTGCATCAGCAGCATGCCGATCTCCAGCCATTGCTTTTGGCCGTGGGACAGCAGACCCGCGGTGCGCTGGGCGTGGTCCTTGAGGTGGATGAGCTCCAGCATGGCGCCGATGCGGTCCAGCTGGGGGCCGCTGAGCTTGAAGAACACCGAGGCACGTGCGCGACGGTCGGCCTTGAGGGCCAGCTCCAGGTTCTCGAACACGGTGAGGTATTCGAACACCGTGGGCTTTTGAAACTTGCGGCCGATGCCGCGCTGGGCGATTTCACTTTCGCGCAGGCTCAGCAGGTCGATGGTGGAGCCGAAAAAGGCGGTGCCGCTGTCGGGTCGGGTCTTGCCGGTGATGACGTCCATCATCGTGGTCTTGCCGGCGCCGTTGGGGCCGATGATGCAGCGCATCTCGCCCACCGAGATGTCCAGGCACAGCTTGTTAAGGGCCTTGAAGCCATCGAAGCTGACTTCGATGTCGTCCAGGTAGAGGATGGAACCGTGGGTGAGGTCGAGCTGGCCGGGCTGGACGACGCGGCCGTAAGCGGCTTCTCGGCCGCCAGACTCGCCACCGGTTGCGGGACGCGCTTGGGCGCGGGCCAGGGCTTGGGTGCCCTCTTCCATCAGGTCGGGTGTCATGCCTTCACCTCGGACTTCTTGTTGAGCAACTTCTTGACGCCACCGACGATGCCGTCGGGCAGGAACAGGGTCACGGCGATGAACAGGGCGCCGAGGAAATACAGCCAGAACTCGGGGAAGGCCACGGTGAACCAGCTCTTGGCACCGTTGACGAAGAAGGCGCCGATGATCGGGCCGATCAGGGTGGCGCGACCGCCCACGGCCGTCCAGATCGCCATCTCGATGCCGGCGGCGGCCGACATTTCGCTGGGGTTGATGATGCCGACCTGGGGCACGTAGAGGGCACCGGCGATGCCGCACATCACGGCCGACAGGGTCCAGATGCCGAGCTTGTAGGCCAGCGGGTTGTAGCCACAGAACATGACGCGGTTCTCGGCATCACGGATGGCTTGCAGCACGCGGCCGAACTTGGTGTGAACCAACCAGCGCGCCATCAGGAAGAAGCCGATGAGCGTGAGGCCGGTGAGCACGAACAGCACCATGCGGGTGGACGGCTGGGCGATGGGGATGTTCAGGATGCGCTTGAAGTCGGTGAAGCCGTTATTGCCGCCAAAGCCCGTTTCGTTGCGGAAGAAGAGCAGCATGGCCGCATAGGTCATCGCCTGGGTGATGATGGAAAAGTACACCCCCTTGATGCGCGAGCGGAAGGCGAAGTAACCAAAGATGAAGGCGATCAGGCCGGGCACCAGGACGACCAGAGCCATCTGACCGATGAAGGAGTCGCTGAGGGTCCAGTGCCAGGGCACTTCTTTCCAGTCGAGGAAGACCATGAAGTCGGGGATGTCGGCGCCATAGCTGCCGTCACGGCCGATCTGGCGCATCAGGTACATCCCCATGGCATAGCCGCCCAGCGCGAAGAACAGGCCATGCCCCAGCGACAGGATGCCGGTGTAGCCCCAGATCAGGTCCATGGCCAGCGCGCAGATGGCGTAGCACATGATCTTGCCGACGAGGGACAAGGCGTAGTCGGACAGGTGGAAGGCCGAGTCGGCCGGGACCAGCAGGTTGAGCACAGGCGCCAGGATCAACACCGCGAGCACGGCCGCCATGACGGCCGCCCACCCCTTGGTGCCCAGCATCAACCCGCCTTTGGGTTGGAAGAAAGCAGAACTGGTCATAGATGTCATCGTTCGTACGTCGTGAAAACGTGTCGGGGGTGGCTCAAGCCTCTCGGCCCTTGATGGCGAACAGGCCTTGGGGACGCTTCTGGATGAAGATCACCACGATGACCAGCACCAGGATCTTGGCGAGCACGGCGCCCGTCCATCCTTCGAGGAACTTGTTGACCATGCCCAGGCCAAGCGCGGCGTACACGGTGCCGGCAATCTGCCCGACGCCACCCAGCACCACGACCATGAAGGAGTCAACGATGTAGCTTTGGCCCAGGTCCGGCCCCACGTTGCCGATCTGCGAGAGCGCACAGCCGGCCAGGCCTGCAATGCCGGCGCCCAGCGAGAACGCCAGGGTGTCCACCCGCGCGGTGTTCACGCCCATGCACGAGGCCATCGGGCGGTTCTGGGTGACGCTGCGCACAAACAGGCCCATGCGGGTCTTGGCGATCAGCAGGGTCATGCCCACGAGCACCAGCGCGGCGAACACGATGATGGCCAAGCGGTTGTAGGGCAAGGTCAGGTTGCTGAGCACGTCGAAGCCGCCCGACATCCAGTTGGGGTTCTCAACCTGCACGTTCTGGGCGCCGAACACGGTGCGCACCAGTTGCATCAACACCAGGCTGATGCCCCAGGAGGCCAGCAGGGTCTCCAGCGGGCGGCCGTAGAGGAAGCGGAACACGCTGCGCTCCAGGATGGCGCCCATCAGGGCGGCGGCCAGGAATGACGCGGGCACGGCCAGCAGCAGGTACCAGTCAAACAGCTCAGGCAGGTATTGGCGAAACAGGTTCTGGATGACGAAGGTGGCGTAGGCGCCGATCATCATCAGCTCGCCGTGGGCCATGTTGATGACGCCCATCAGGCCATAGGTGATGGCCAGGCCCAACGCAGCCAGCAGCAGGATGGAGCCCAGGCTGATGCCGGTGAAAACCACGCCGGCGTGCTCGCCCCACTCCAGCTTGCTGGTGACCTTGCTCAGCGCGGCCTGCAAAGCGGCTTGCACCTGTGGGTCGGTTTCTTCGCCGCTGTTGAGGCGTTCCATGAGCAGGCCGCGGGACTCGGGGCTTGCGTCGGCAGCCAAGGCTTCGGCGGCTTCCAGGCGACGTGCCGGGGTGCTGGCAGCGAGCAAGGCCTTGGTACGGGCCATCTGGAGTTGTTTACGCAGCGTCTTGTCGGCTTCAGCGGCCAGGGCCTGGTCGATGAGGGGCAGCCGAGATTCGTCGGCGGCATTGGCCAGCGCTTTGATGGCTTCGGCGCGCAGGTCGGGGTCAGGGGAAGCCAGGTTGGCCGCGGCCAGCACGGCTTCGATCTCGCTGCTCATGCGGTTGCTGTTGACCACGTCCTCGGCGTCATCAGGCAAAGTCGCAGCCTGGCCGGTGACGGCGTCCACCGTCTGACCGTCGTCCTGGATGATGTAAGCGCGCTCGGCGGTCACCTTGACCGCATCGTCCAGCATCGCCTTGAGGAAGGGCGTCAACGCCGGGTCATGGGTGGCGGACAGCTTCTTGAGCGTGTCGATGCGCGCATCGTTGTCGCCCGCGGCCAGCGCGTGGGCGTCTTGCGGGGTCAGGGCGTGAGCGGCGGGTGCCCAGGCGCCGAGGCTCAGGCTCAGCGCCAGGCCCAAGGCTGTCAGCCAGGATCTTGTGTTCACAGGCATGTCCTGCTCGTTTCGTGTGTGTGCGGTAAAAAAATGGCCCCGTCGGGCTACCCGAACGGGGCCAACCGCTCTGCTCCAAAGTCAGCCCGCCATGACGAGGGTGGGCGCCCGTGGATCAAACCGGGGCTTTACTTGGCTTCCGGCTCGTCCTTCTTCTTGTCGTTGCCCGGGATGTAGGGGCTCCAAGGTTGAGCCTTGACCGGGCCCGGGGTCTTCCACACGACCTTGAACTGGCCGTCGGCTTTCACTTCGCCGATGAACACCGGCTTGTGCAGGTGGTGGTTCTTCTCATCCATCTTGGACATGAAGCCGCCCGGTGCCGGGAAGGTCTGGCCGGCCATGGCCTTGATGACCTTGTCGGTGTCGGTGCTGCCGGCCTTCTTGACGGCCTGTGCCCACATGTTGATGCCGATGTAGGTGGCTTCCATCGGGTCGTTGGTCAGGGGCTTGTCCTTGTGACCGGCGATGTTCTTGGCCTTGGCGTAAGCCGACCACTTCTTGATGAACTCGGCATTGGTCGGGTTCTTGATGGACATGAAGTAGTTCCAGGCAGCCAGGTGGCCGACCAGAGGCTTGGTGTCCACGCCACGCAGCTCTTCTTCACCCACCGAGAAGGCGACCACCGGCACGTCCTTGGCCTTCAGGCCTTGGTTGCCCAGCTCCTTGTAGAACGGCACGTTGGAGTCACCGTTGATGGTGGAGACCACGGCCGTCTTCTTGCCTTCGGACGAGAACTTCTTGATCTTGGCAATGATGGTCTGGTAGTCGGCGTGACCGAAGGGGGTGTACTCCTCCAGGATGTCGGCGTCGGCCACGCCCTTGGACTTCAGAAAGGCGCGCAGGATCTTGTTGGTAGTGCGCGGATACACGTAGTCGGTGCCCAGCAGCACAAAGCGCTTGGCCGAGCCGCCGTCCTTGCTCATCAGGTACTCCACCGCAGGGATGGCCTGCTGGTTGGGCGCGGCACCGGTGTAGAACACGTTCTTCTCCAGCTCTTCACCCTCGTACTGCACGGGGTAGAACAGCAGGCCGTTGTTCTCCTTGTAGACCGGCAACACCGACTTGCGCGACACCGAGGTCCAGCAGCCGAAGGTCACAGCCACCTTGTCTTGCGTCAGCAGCTGCTTGGCCTTTTCGGCAAACAGCGGCCAGTTGGAAGCGGGGTCCACCACCACGGGTTCGAGCTTCTTGCCCAGCAGGCCGCCCTTGGCGTTGATCTCGTCGATCGCCATCAGGACGGTGTCCTTCAGCACGGTTTCCGAGATGGCCATGGTGCCCGACAGCGAGTGCAGCACGCCAACCTTGATGGTGTCAGCGGCCTGAGCCATGGAACTGAGGGCCAGACCTGCGACGCCCAAGGCGACGGCAGACAGGGACTGAACGGCACTGCGACGGGTGAGTTTCATGGGTGAGCACTCCTAAGAAGCGTTGGGTTGGGGTTGACTGAATCGATGAATTCAGTGTGCCCAGCCCCCGCATTCCGAGAAATACGCCACATGGCGTATCGGGAGGCACCAACCGCCCACCCGAGCGCGCCCGCCCCTCACGCTGTCAGCGTTTGATCCCCAGATCGGCCCGTGTGTCACTGCGAGCCACGCTTTTCGCATCGGGCGCGGTACCCAGCACACGGTCAGCAAGACCGCGTGAGACGCCCCACCACAGGCGCTCGTTGCGGAAGTGGTGATGGCGGTGCGCCAGCACGCGCTGCTCGTAATAGGCCAACCGGGGACGCCAGCTTATGTGGGCCAGGTAATGCACCCACTCGTAATGCAAAGCCTGAACCAGAAAGCTCAAATAGCAGGTTAGCAAAGGCGCACGCCAGCCCTCGGCCAGCCACAGCCCCAGAGCCATGGGGCCCAGCGCCCAGGCGAAGACATGTTTCGGCACAAAGGTCCAATACAGGTTCCAAGGCTCTGCGTGGTGGCGGCGATGCGTCTGAGGCAGGTAGAAGTCGATAGTGAATCGGCCCACGCGCAGCGGACGGAAGTGCAGCACAAACACGTGGATGCACCACTCAATGAAGGGAAAGATGGCCCACACAGCCACCACGATCACCACATCGAGCCAACTCCAGCCTCCCGCCGTGCCGCGTAAAACCGCCGCAAGCACCGCCAGTGCGATCAACCACTGGGGGCTGTGATGCGTCAGGAACACCCGCCAGGCCTGCGACCAGGTCGCGGGGGAGTCGGCCGGTGGCCGCATCGGGTTGTCGCGAACCGTGGCTTGGGCCGTCGGCATGTCCGAATCGGTCGTGTGTGAAGGGTTCATCGTGTCTCCTGATGGAATAGCTTTTCGACCGCACGCTGCCCGAGGCGGATGTGGCGTCCAGCCGCCTCCCGTGCCGCCTTGGGGTCACGGGAACGCATCGCATGGGTGATGGCTTCAAACCCGGCAAGGTCCTGAAATTCTTCTGCGAGCACGAACGTGAGTGCATGCCAGGCCTTGATGTAGCTCTTGCGCAAGGCGTTGAACGACAGCCGAAACGCCACGTTGTCGCAGATCACCACCACGCTTTGCCAATACGCCAGCGCCAGATGCTGCAAGCCAGGCAGGTCGCTTTGACGCTCGCGCATGTCCGCACACAGCGCCTCGAGCGCAACGACGCCATCGGGCGTGATCCGATCAGCGGCCGCAAACGCCATTTCGGGAGCCAATACCGTGCGCATGACCATCAGGTCTAGCACCGCCTTGGGATTGAACCCGCCTTGCTGATCCACCAGCAGAGACGGCAACAACTCGGGCCCCGCCTCTTGCAGAAAGTCGAGTACCTCGTGGTTACCGCCCTGGCGCACGGCCAGGAGGCCTGCTTGTTGAAGGCGCTTGACGGCTTCACGCACCGCACCGCGATTGATGCCTGTCTCCTCGCTGAGCACGCGCTCCGAAGGCAAGCGATCCCCCGTCTGATAGACGCCAAAGATGATCCGGTCTTTGAGCTGCGTGTACAGCGCTTCAGACAGCGATTGGCGATGGATGGGGTCAAACAGATCCGGCTTACTCATATGCTTATCATACCAGTTTGACAGAAAGCCGGATTGGGCGATGCCGCACGGCAGACCAGAGTACCGAAGCAGTTAGACTGGCACCACACCGCGCACCATGACCGAAGACGTTCACATCCACACCAACCGTCAGACCAGATCGCTGACGCTCTCCACCACCCTGATCCAGAGCTGCATGAGCCTGGCGAACCCCGATGAGCTGGTGCTGGACTACACCCGCGCGATGATGGGTTTTCTCTTGTTGAGCCCCGCGCCACGGTCGGTGCTGATGATCGGATTGGGAGGCGGTGCGCTGCACAAGTACATCCACAAACACCTGCCCGAAACCGACCTGACCACGGTGGAGATCAACCCCCGCGTCATTGAGCTGCGACAGGACTTCTGCATCCCGCCAGATGACGAACGCTCACGCATCGTGTGTGCCGATGGGGCCGCGTTTCTGGCCAAGCCCACGCATCAGTTCGACGTCATCCTCGTCGACGGCTTCACGGGCGAGGGCATCCCGGACGCGCTGTGTTCACCCGGCTTTTACCGACGCGTGAAGGCGGCCCTGGCTCACCAGGGGGTGATGGTGGCCAATGTGCAGGCCGACACGGCGCAGACCCTCGAAATTCACAAGCGTGTGGGCAGGGTGTTTGAGGGGGCGATGCTGTCGTTCGAGTCGGACGAGGGGGGCAATGACATCGTCCTGGCAGGGCAAGGCGAGGCCTTCACGCAGGCCGCTCAGGAGTTTGAGACACGCTGGCAGGCTCTGCCTGAGGTGCACCAGACGACGCTGGCCGCGACCTCCACCCGCCTTCAGCGGGCGCTGGTCAAAGGTCTTCGCCCTCTCACCTCGCCTTGAGCTGCCCTACCCGACTCAAGGCCAGCCCCGCCGCCGCCGTGCGGGTCTCAACCCCCATCTTGGCGAACACACTCTCGAGCTGTTTTTTGACGGTGGCCGGGCTGCTGCCCAGGATGTCGCCAATGTCGCGGTTGGTCTTGCCCTTGACGACCCAGTACAGCACCTCACCTTCGCGGGCAGTGAGCTTGAAGGTCTGACTCAGGGCCTCCATGGCAGCCTGGTCTGAGCTTTCCTGCATGACCAGCAACCATTCGTCGTCGCCCGTGGGTTGGTGCAGGGTGAAGCGCAGACAGCTGTGCCCCTGGTTCACCGTCCAACTGGGCGCTTGGGCAGGCGCATCGCCCTGTCCGGCCTGCGCCTGCTGGCGCGACACGGCGAGCCGCAACCAGTCCAGCAACTCGGGCGGGGCCACGGCCTCTGGGGTGTCAAAGTAGCGCTGCAACAGCTTGCGCGCCAAAGGGGTTTGCCACAGCACCTTGCCTTCGCGCAGGTGCACGGTGAGCGAGGCGTGGCCAAAAGCATCGAGCGCATTGCGCGCCTGGCTCGACTGCCTTGCCGCATGCATGTGCGACTCGATGCGGGCCAGCACCTCGCGCGGGCGGATGGGCTTGACCACGTAGTCCACCCCACCGGCCGAAAAAGCCGCCACCACATGTTCGGTTTCGGTCAGCCCCGTCATGAACACGATGGGGATGTGACTGGTGTCGGGCTGCGCCTTGAGGCGTCGCGCCACCTCGAAGCCGTCCATGCCCGGCATGACAGCGTCCAGCAGGATGATGTCGGGCACCGCCTGGCTGGCGCGCTGCAGGGCCGCTTCGCCGTGGGTGGCCACCAGCACGGTATAGCCCCCATCATCCAGGGCGTCGTGCAGCAGGGACAGGTTGTCCGGCACATCGTCCACGATGAGCACGACGTCGGTGCGGCTGCGGTCAAGTCGGTCGAACATGGGATGGTCGTTCATCGTTTTCAAAGAGCGGGCACGGCCGTTGGGGCCGGGCTGTCTGAGGTAGGTGGAGACTGGCTCGGGGGCTGAGCTTGGGCCAGCGCCTCTTCGATCAACTTGGCCATGGCATCCAGGTGAAACTGCCGGGCCAGGGTGCGCATGCGTTGCACGAAGGGCTCACAGTGCGGCTCGTCCGCGGCAATCTGGTCCAGCGCCTTGTGGACACCCCTGACGTAACCGGCATGGATCTGATCTTCCAGTCGGTGCAAGGCGGCCTCAGACGGGTAGGCGGTGGCCGCACCGGCAGGCGCCGACAAGCTGGTGACTTCGGCGGGGCGCTCGGCGACGATCCAGTCCAGTTGCAACTGCCGCCCCAGCCAATCCAGCAGTTCGGCCACGCGCACGGGCTTGACGATGAAGTCATCGGGGGTGATACCGACGTCGTTGTCCAGGGCCTTGTCAAAGGCGTTGGCCGACACGATGGCAGCCGGCGCAGTGCTGAGGCCTTCGGTGCGGATGGCGCGCAAGGTGCCCCAGCCGTCCAGGCCGGGCATGGCCAGGTCCATGAACAACGCGTGGGGCTGCAGTGAAAGCGGCGTTTGTCGCAGGTGCGCCAGGCAATCCAGTCCGGAAGCCAGCGGCGTTACCTCAAAGCCCAAGGGGCTCAGGATGCGCACCAGCAGGCCACGGTCGGCCTCTTCGTTGTCGACCACCCAGATGCGGCGGCGCTCGCCGGCATAGCCGGTGCGCTGTCCCTGCATCACGCGTTGCGCCACGTCCGAGGCACGCACCTGGGGCAGGAACAGGCGGATGCGGAAGGTGGTGCCCACGCCCTCCTGGCTGCTGACCCGCATCTCGCCGCCCATCAGGTCGGTCAACATCTTGCTGATGGTCAGGCCCAGGCCGGTCCCACTGGCCGCGTTACCAGCCGCCGACGAGCCGCGCGCAAACGGTTCGAACACCTTGTCCAGCTCACTTTGCGCGATGCCGGGACCTGTGTCGGTGATCTCGATCAGCGCGATCTCGCGGGCGTAGCGCACCTTGAAGGTCACCTGCCCCACGGTGGTGAACTTGACGGCGTTGCCCAGCACATTGAGCAGGATCTGGCGCACGCGGCGCTCGTCGGCGCGCACGGCATCGGGCAGATTGCGCTCGATGTCGGCCACGAAGCGCAGGTGCTTGGCGCGGGCCTCGTGCTCGATCAGGCCGGTGATCTGCTGCAGCAATTCGTCCAGTCGCACGGGCTTGACGTCCAGCGAGAGCTTGCCGCTTTCGATGCGGGCAATGTCCAGCGTGCCCTCGATGAGCGACAAGAGGTGATCCCCTCCCCGCTTGATGACGCCGACGGCGTGCTTCACGTGTTCGGGCAGGTGGTGGTCTTCGTCGAGCAACTGGGCGTAGCCCAGGATGCCGTTGAGCGGTGTGCGCAGTTCGTGGCTGATGGTGGAGATGTAGCGGCTCTTGGCCTGGTTGGCCTGATCGGCCGTCTGCTTGGCCTGCTGCAGCTTGTCGTCGGTGATGCGGTGCAGCTCAATCTCACGCACCAGCAGATGGGTCTGACGGTTCGACTCCTCTTGCGCCACCTGTCGGCTCTTGTGCGTGAGCACCAACCACCAGCCCACCACCCCGATGATCAGCAGCAAGGCTGCAAAGACCTTGACGAAGGCCGACTCGAGCATGGCTGCGGTGGCCACCGTCGAGCCCAGGTCCAGCACCACCATGTCGCGGACCTGTTGCTGGTAGACCAGGCCAAAGACGCCCGCCAGCAGCGGGGTGAGCACCAGCATGATCAAGAGGAACTGGCCCAGTTCGGTGTCCACCCTGCGCCACACGAAGGCCGGTACCACGGCCCGGCCGATGTTGCGCCACTGCTCAGCCCAGCGGGCCGAGGCGGGCTTGCACAGGTCCTGACAACGCGCGTCCAGCGAGCAGCACAGCGAGCAGATGAAGCCCTGGTAGGCAGGGCAATGGGCCACGTCGTCGGCCTCGTACTCGCGTTCGCACACGGTACAGCGGTGCAAGGCCTTGAGGCGGATGGCGCGGCTCAAGGGCTGGCCAGCCTCGGTGTCAGCCTGCTGAACCGAACATGACGACACGCCGCAACTCGTCGCGCAGGAAACTGCCCCCTCAGGGGCCGTCGCCGCCTCCGGCTGACGCGCCAGGTAATAGCGCCCCTGCGTGGCCCAGGCGATGAGCGGCGAGGTCGTGAACGCCACCACCATGGCCAGCACGGCAGAGAAGGCCTGGGCCAGCTCCCCCAGCCATCCCACATAGGCCATCACCGACACCAGCGAGGCCAGGCCCATCGCCCCCACGCCCACCGGATTGATGTCATACAGATAGGCGCGCTTGAACTCGATGCCCTTGGGCGACCAGCCCATCGGCTTGTTCACCACCAGGTCGGCCACCACGGCCATCATCCAGGCGATGGCAATGTTGGAATAGAGCCCCAGCACCTTGCCCAAGGCCTGAAACAGGTTCAACTCCATCAACAGCAGAGCGATCAGCGCATTGAAGACCACCCACACCACCCGCCCGGGATGGCTGTGCGTGAGCCGCGCAAAGAAGTTGGACCACGCCAGTGAGCCAGCGTACGCGTTGGTGACGTTGATCTTGATCTGCGAGATCACCACGAACACGGCCACGGCGCCGATCGCCCACGAGGGCGAGGAGAAGATCTTCTCCCACGCCACCAGGTACATCTGGTTCGGGTCCACCGCGCGCGCCACCGGGATGGCGTAGCTCATGGCCAACCACGCCAGCAGCGCCCCACCCAGCATCTTCAACACGCCCAGGATGACCCAGCCCGGCCCGCCCACGAACACCGCCGCCCACCAGCGGCCCGCGCGCTCGGGGCGCTTTTCAGGCATGAAGCGCAGGTAATCGGCCTGTTCGCCCATCTGCGTGATCAGGGCAATGCCCACCGTCAGCGCCGAGCCAAAGGCCAGCACATTGAACTCTCCATAGGCGCCCGTCGCCCCGGGGTAGGCGGCCAGATCCTGCAAGATGGTCGGGTGCTCGCGGAACACCACGATGAAGGGCAGCACCAGCATCACCAGCCAGATCGGCTGGGTGATCAACTGCAGGCGGCTGATGATCGTCACCCCGTGGGTCACCAAGGGCACCACCACCAGCGCGCAGATCAGATAGCCCCAGGCCGGCGGGATGTCGAACGCCAACTCCAGGGCGTAGGCCATCACGGCCGCCTCCAGCGCAAAGAAGATGAAGGTGAAGGACGCGTAGATCAGCGAGGTGATGGTGGAGCCGATGTAGCCAAAGCCTGCCCCACGCGTGAGCAGGTCCATGTCCAGCCCATGCCGCGCGGCGTACACGCTGATGGGCCAGCCCACCAGCAAGATGATGAGGCCGGTGGCCAAAATGGCCCAGAACGCGTTGATGAAACCGTGGTCCACCAACAGCGTGGCGCCCACCGCCTCCAGCACCAGGAAGGACGCCACACCAAAGGCCGTGTTGGCCACCCTCGCCTCGCTCCAGCGGCGTGCAGAACGCGGCGTGAAGCGCAGCGCGTAATCCTCCAGGGTTTCGGACGCCACCCAGCTGTTGTAGTCCCGACGCACCTTCACCACGCGTTGCAAAGCCTCGCTGGCGGGGTCGATGGTGTGGGGCAGGTCTGGGTCTTGCATGGTGAGGGTTCAATCCGTACCCTGACACCGCAATTTCGATGCCGCCGGTACGCGGCCCCCTTGACCGGCCTTGAGCCTTGGCCCTGACACGACACCATGGAACTGACGCCACGCGAAAAAGACAAGCTGCTGATCTTCACCGCCGCCCTGCTGGCCGAGCGGCGCAAGGCCCGCGGCCTCAAGCTGAACTACCCCGAGGCAGTGGCCCTGATCTCGGCGGCCATCATGGAAGGCGCCCGCGACGGCAAGAGCGTCGCCGCCCTCATGAGCGAAGGCAAAACAGTGCTGAGCCGCGACGATGTGATGGACGGCGTGGCCGACATGATCCCCGACATCCAGATCGAAGCCACCTTTCCGGACGGCACCAAATTGGTGACCGTGCACCAACCCATTGCGTAACCCCATTCAAGGCACCAACATGAAGCACAACACGCTGATCACCACCCTGGCCGCCCTGCTGAGCACCGGCGCCGCCCACGCCCACGAAGGCCACGGCCTGCCCGGCATCTCCCACTGGCACAGCACCGACGTGCTGGGCTTCATCGCCGTGGCCGCCCTGGTGGCCGGCGTGATCTGGTTCAAGGGCCGCAAATGATGTCGGACCGCGTCACGCCAGGCGAGTTGCTGATCGACGGTCCCGACCTGCCCATCAACCCCGGCCGCCGCACCCTGACGCTGGTGGTGGAGAACGCGGGCGACCGCCCCATCCAGGTGGGCTCGCACTATCACTTTGCGGAGACCAACGGCGCGCTGCGTTTTGACCGCCCTGCGGCTCAGGGCATGCGCCTGAACATCGCCTCCGGCACGGCCGTGCGCTTTGAGCCCGGCCAGCAACGCACGGTCGAGTTGGTGGACTACGCCGGCGCGCGCATGGTCTACGGCTTTCGAGGCCTGACCCAAGGCCCGCTCTGACGCCCAGCCCGCCCCTCTCGCATCACCGGAATCTCAAGAAGGACACGCCAAGATGGCAAGCATCCAGCGCCGCGCCTACGCGGAAATGTTCGGCCCCACCGTGGGCGACCGCCTTCGCCTGGCCGACACCAATCTGATCCTCGAAGTCGAGCAGGACTACGCCCTGCGGGCCGGCGGCTACGGCGAAGAAGTGAAGTTCGGGGGCGGCAAAACCATCCGCGACGGCATGGGCCAAAGCCAGGTCTGCAACGGCCCCGGCGCCATGGAAGCCGCCGACTGCGTGCTGACCAACGCCCTCATCCTGGATCACTGGGGCATCGTCAAGGCCGATATCGGCATCAAGGCCGGCCGCATCGTCAAGATCGGCAAGGCCGGCAACCCTGACGTGCAACCGGGCGTGGACATCGTCATCGGCCCCGGTACCGAAATCGTCGCGGCCGAGGGCATGATCGTCACCGCCGGTGGCATCGACACCCACATCCACTTCATCTGCCCGCAGCAGATCGAAGAAGCCCTGAGCAGCGGCGTGACCACCATGATCGGGGGCGGCACCGGCCCGGCCACGGGCACTTTCGCCACCACCTGCACGCCCGGCCCGGACAACATCGCGATGATGCTCAAGGCCGCTGAAGCCTTCCCGATGAACCTGGGCTTTTTGGGCAAGGGCAACGCCAGCCAGCCCGAGGCGCTGCGCCAACAGGTGAACGCCGGGGTGATCGGCCTGAAGTTGCACGAGGACTGGGGCACGACGCCGGCCGCCATCGACACCTGCCTGAGCGTGGCCGAAGAGACGGACATCCAGGTCGCCATCCACTCCGACACGCTCAACGAATCGGGCTTTGTGGAAGACACCGTGGCCGCCTTCAAGGGCCGCACCATCCACAGCTTCCACACCGAAGGCGCGGGCGGCGGCCATGCGCCCGACATCATGAAGGTGGTGGGCGAGCTCAATGTGTTGCCGTCTTCGACCAATCCGACGCGGCCCTTCACGGTCAACACCATCGACGAGCACCTCGACATGCTCATGGTGTGCCACCACCTGGACGCGTCGATTGCCGAAGACCTGGCCTTTGCCGAAAGCCGCATCCGCCGCGAGACCATCGCTGCCGAAGACATCCTGCACGACCTCGGCGCCATCAGCATGTTCTCGTCCGACTCGCAGGCCATGGGCCGCGTCGGCGAGGTCATCTTGCGCACTTGGCAGACCGCCCACAAGATGAAGGCGCAACGCGGCAAGCTGCCCGGCGACAGCGACCGCCACGACAACGCCCGCATCAAGCGCTACGTGGCCAAGTACACCATCAACCCGGCGCTGGCCCACGGCGTGGCGCACGAGGTGGGCAGCATCGAGGAAGGCAAATGGGCCGATTTGGTGATCTGGCGCCCCGCATTCTTCGGCGTCAAGCCCAGCATCATCATGAAGGGTGGCTTCATCGCAGCTGCGGCCATGGGCGACCCGAACGCCTCCATCCCCACGCCGCAGCCGGTGCATTACCGCCCGATGTTCGGCGCCTTTGGCGGAGCCGTGGCGCGTACCTCGCTCACCTTCATGAGCCAGGCCGCCATCGCCGCCGGCATGCCGCAGCAATACGGGCTGTCCAAGCAGATCGTGGCCGTGAAGGGTTGCCGCAGCGTCAAGAAAACGGATATGGTGCACAACAGCTACCTGCCCACCATGGAGATCGACGCCCAAACCTACCAGGTGCGTGCCGATGGCAAGTTGCTGACCTGCGAGCCAGCCGTCAGCCTGCCATTGGCGCAGCGTTACTTCCTGTTCTGATCCAGCCCGGTCAATCGTGTCAATCCAATGACAACTTCGTGACGCATCCATGAACCACATCTTGTTCGGGGATCGTTCACGAAGCGCCGAAGCTGACACATTCCTTTCGTGATGGACAAGGAAGATGGCGACGGCCGTGCTGCGCTGGAGCGCAGGTGGGCCATCGTCATGAACGGGATGGGAGGCGCCCACATGACGGGCTCATGCCGCCCCCCGCAACAGGATTCCCGTGCATTTCTTCGTTCGACTCCGTGACTGGAAGGTCGGCACCCGCCTGGCTTTCGGCTTTGGCCTGATCCTCACCCTGTTGTGCGTCGTCGCGCTGCTGGGCATGCTCGGCATCGAGCGCAGTCGCTCACTCCACCACGTCTTTGAAGAAGCCTTGGTCGTGCGACAACAAGGCAACCAGGTCAACACCCTGCTTCAGCAAGACCTGGTCAAAACGCAGGCCATCATCCGCTCCGCCGGCATGCCTGAAGTCGTTGAACGCTTCAAACCCGAGTTGTTGGCCACTGACCAGACCATTGCACAAGTGCTCAAAAAGCTGGCAGACAACCCCGTGGCGGCCGTGCAGACCTCAGCCGAAGCGCTGCACGCCCAGCATCAGCGCTACCTCGGCACCCGTAACGAGGTGCTGGATCTGGTGGAAACCGGGCAAACCATGCAGGCCACCGAAAAGGAAAACCTGGCGCTGCTGCCCGCGGCTGCCGCGGTGAAGAGCCAAAGCGACAAGCTCCTGCAAAGTGTCGAGCAGCACACCAGCAACGCTCAAGCGAATTTTGCCAACACCACGGCCACCGCGCAGTGGCTGATCGGCACCCTGACCGTGATCACATTGGTGCTGGGCACCGCATGGGCCTGGTTCATCGCCCGCTCAGTGAGCCGCCCAGCCCTGGCCGCCATGCAGGTCAGCGAAGCGATTGCCGAAGGCCGCCTGTCGCACTCGGTGAACGTCGAAGCCGGTCAGGATGAACTGGGCCGCATGCTGACCTCCATGCGCCGCATGCGCACCAACCTGCTGCAACTCACCGGCGAGGTGCGAGACCAGTCTGAACAACTGGCTGTCACCTCCCATCAGGTCGCCACCGACGCCAGCCACCTGTCACGCAGCTCGCAAGAGCATGCCAGCGAGCTGGCCCAATCGCGCCAGGCCCTGCAACAGATCGAGGTTGACATCTCCGACAACCTGTCGCGCACCCACCAGGCCAGCCAACTGGCCTCCACCGCGCGCCAAGTGGCCCAGGAGGGACGCAGCTCCATGACCCGCGTGATCGACACCATGCGTGGCATCCACACGTCCAGCAAGCGCATGAGTGACATCATCGGCGTCATCGACGGCATTGCCTTCCAGACGAACATCCTGGCCTTGAACGCCGCCGTGGAAGCGGCGCGGGCGGGCGAGCAAGGCCGCGGCTTTGCGGTGGTGGCCTCTGAAGTACGCTCACTGGCGCAACGCTCGGCCAACGCTGCCCGCGAAATCAAACAGCTCATTGTGGACAGCGCCAACCGGGTCACAGAAGGGGCCGAACTGGTGGAGCAGACCGGCAACACCATCCACACCTTGCAAAACACCATCGACGAGGTGGCCCAGCTCATCACGCACCTGACGCACACCAGCCAGGAGCATGCCCAAGGCATTGGCTCGGTGCGTGAGACGGTGCACCGCCTGGACGAGGCCACTCAGCAGAACATGGTGCTGATGGCGCAAAGCACGGAAGCCGCAGAAGGCTTGAAGTCTCAGGCCGATCGCCTGCTGGCCTCCGTGTCCTTCTTCCAACTGAGCCCCTCCGGCACCTGAGGTCAGCACGGGGTCGCTACACTTTGCGGATTCACCTGAAGTGCAAAGCGAGCCCCCATGCTGACCGTCAACAAGCTCCTCCCCCAGGGCCAAGGCCTGGCCCCCGTGCTGCTCAAGCGCGCCGCCACCGTGCAACTGGACTGGGACGTGCGCCAGAAAAGCCGTTTCGATGCGGTGGACAGCCAAGGCCGCAGCCTGGGGGTGTTCCTGGCCCGTGGGACGGTGGTACGTGGAGGCGATGTGCTGGTTGCCGAAGACGGCAGCATGATCCGCGTGGAAGCGGCGCCCCAGAACGTGCTCGTCATCACTCCGTGCAGCGAGCATGGCTCCCCCTTTGACCTGATGCGTGCCGCCTACCACCTGGGCAACCGCCACGTGCAAATCGAGCTGCAGCCCGAGCACCTGAAGATCGAGCCCGATCATGTGCTGGCCGACATGCTGCGCGCCATGCACCTGACGGTGCGCGACGCCCTGGTTGCGTTTGAACCCGAGGGCGGCGCCTATGCTGCGGGTGGGCATGGTCACAGCCATGACCACGCGCACCACGGCCACGACCATGGGCATGAACACGCTCACGCCCATGAGCACGGCGAAGCCGGCCACGTTCACGGCCCTGGCTGCGGACATGACCATGGCACCCCGGCGGCCGCCACACCCGCCGCGCCCACCTCGCGCGGCAAGCCCATCGGCATCGCCATCAAGGCCGCACCGGTGCCCCATGTGCACGGCCCCGGCTGCGGACACGACCACTGACCGAACGCGAACCCCTCCGGTTCGCCCGGCATCCGCCTCACGGATGCACCAAAACGAAGCGCCCGGGCATGGTGCTTGCTTGACCTCAGCAAGCCCAACACACCGCCCCATGCCCCGCGTTCTCGCTCGCCCCGCCCCGCTGCCCCCTGCCGCCCGCCTGCAATTGATGTGGCTGGCATCGCCCGCCCTCCCTGTCGGTGGCTTCAGCTATTCCGAAGGGCTGGAGTCGGCCATCGACACCGGCCGCGTCACCAACGAAGCCCAGGCCGCTGACTGGCTGCTGCACCAACTGCACCTCAGCCTGGCCCGCGCCGACCTGGCCGCCGTGGCACGGGCCGTGGCCGCTTGGCAGCGCCACGATCTGGACCGCATCACCGAGCTGAACCAATGGGTCACGCTCACCCGCGAAACCAGTGAGCTGCGCCAACAAACCGAGCAAATGGGCCGCTCTCTGGTGGAATGGCTGCGCAACCGTTCGGGCGATGCGCTGTCTCACCCAGCTGACCAGCGTCTGGCCCAATGTGCGGCGCTGAGCCCCGCCCCCAACTGGCCCATCACCTTTGCCCTGGCCGTGGCCCAGTGCCTGCCCGCCCAGACCAGCGCAGACACGTTGCTCGCGGCCCAACACGAAGCCCTGCTCAGCTTTGCCTTCGGTTGGGCAGAGAACATGGTGCAAGCCGCCATCAAGGCAGTGCCGCTGGGCCAAAGCGCCGGCCAGCGCATCCTGCAAATCCTCATCGATGCCATCCCCGAAGCCATCGACCACGCCCTTGGCCTGCCTGACAGCCAACGCCAGGCCTTCACCCCCATGCTGGCCATCCTCAGCGCCCAGCACGAACACCAGTACTCACGCCTCTTCAGATCATGAGCAACTTGCATCACATCCCTGGCCGCACCAAGAAACTGCCCCCTCTGCGCGTGGGTGTGGGTGGGCCTGTCGGCTCCGGCAAAACCACCCTGCTCGAAATGCTGTGCAAGACCATGCGCGAGCAATACGACCTCGTCGTCATCACCAACGACATCTACACCAAGGAAGACCAGCGCCTGCTGACCGTGGCTGGCGCGCTTGACCCCGACCGCATCATGGGCGTGGAAACGGGCGGCTGCCCGCACACCGCCATCCGTGAAGACGCTTCCATCAACCTGGAGGCCGTGGACCGCATGCTGGCCAAATATCCCAACGCCGACATCGTCTTCATCGAGTCGGGCGGCGACAACCTGGCGGCAACCTTCAGCCCCGAACTCAGCGACCTGACGATTTACGTGATCGACGTGGCAGCGGGCGAAAAGATCCCGCGCAAAGGCGGCCCCGGCATCACCAAGAGCGACCTGTTCGTGATCAACAAAACGGACCTGGCGCCCTATGTGGGGGCCAATCTGGACATCATGGCCGCGGACACGAAGCGCATGCGTCCGACGCGGCCCTTCGTGATGACCAACCTGAAGACCCAGGCGGGTTTGAGCGAGGTGATTGGCTTCATCGAAACCAAGGGCATGCTCAAGGCTTAAGGTGGTCCCCAGCCTGGAAGCTAACCCTCTAGGCAAATCAGGCCATTTTGCGAAAGTTGCCCCCAAAGTTGCCCCCAGCGGGTTGATGCTGCCCCCATTTGAGTCTGAAACGGGGGCTCTAATTGCCCGCATGGGCAGGCCGGACCAGCAGCAGCACCAGAAGCCCAGCAAGCGCAGGGTGCCGTCGCTCACCTCACGGCCTGGTCAGCACATCCGAGCCCACCGGACAGGCAGGCAGGACCAGCACCACAGCAGGCCCACCCCGGATGATCTGCACTTAACCCCCTTAGGGGGCACCTCGCAACAGTCCGACGCCGGGGCTCGAATTACCCGCATGGGTTGATCTGCCAGGAGTACCTATAAGGGGGGGTGAGCCGGACAAAATCGCCGCACGCGCTCGGGTTTCACACTTTTTTTTGTAGGGACAGTAGGGACAAACTTAAAAAACACAGAATACCCTTTACAAATCAATAAGTTAGCTGCCCCTACATCTCTGTAGGGACAACCTAAATCTCGTAGGGACAGTAGGGAAAAACTCCCCACGCGTGCAGGGTGCAAGCCTGGTCTTTGTCGTCCCGCTCAGGCCGTCCAAGTCCACCGGACCACCTCAGCACAGTACGACACGCACCGGCCCGCAGGCCGGGTGCGGTTTACCCAAGGCCGTGCTGGCTTCCCTGGTGGGGTCGCTGGCCTCGGGCCGTCACCCAGCACCAGCAGCCCAGCAAGCGCAGGGTGCCGTCGCGCACCTCACGGCCTGGTCAGCACATCCGAGCCCACCGGCCAGGCAGGCAGGCAGGCAGGCAGGACCAGCAGCAGCGCCAGGCGCAGGCCGGGTGCGGGTTGCCCAAGCCCGTGCTGGCTCCCACCTGCTGGGGTCGCTGCCCTCGGGGCCGTCACCCAGCACCACCAGCCCCGCAAGCGCAGGGTGCCGCCGCTCACCTCATGGCCTGGTCGGGTCGCTCAATCACGCCAGGCAGGCCGAACGCACGGGCCGGGCGTGAAAAAGCCCGCCGTGGGGCGGGCCTTGGTCGAACGCTGCCGCTGTCAGTCGTCGGTGTCTGGGGCAGGCAATCCAGTGATTGACCAGCCCCGCACGTCCCGCGCCTCGTCCAACCACAGCCAGGGAAGACACCAGGGGTGGGCAGGGTTCACAAGCGCCGCAAACTCCAAGGGCTTCAACGCTCGCCCCTGGTCTGCTTCCATGTGGGCAGGCGCATCATCGGCCAACACCCAATCCACAAGGCACAGCCACACACGCAGGGGCAAGGCCGGGACCATGGCATCAGGCAGCGCCCGTAACTGCTCCCGCACATCCATCACCAACCCCCCAAGCAGCGGGTCCGCATGGTCTGCGGTCAATGCCACGTCCAGCGCCGCCACCGCCTCCAACAGCAGCGGGACCGCAGCACCAGGTCGCGGACGCGCTGCGGGTGCCTCTGGCTTCGCCTCGGTGCCGTACTTGCTCCCCTTCACTCGTCCAGGCTCAAGATGCCGCTTGCGCCACCGGGTGGCCCGCTCCAGGGTGTCCGTGGGCATCCCACGCGCTACCAACTTGGACACCATCGCCGTGCTGATGCCCAGCAGGCCCGCTAATTCATTCTGTTTCATCAGGTCGTCCTTTCCGGTTAACCAATCGCCAAAAATCAACCAATACCGGGCCACTTCACCACCCGATTAACCTACTTCCCCATGCACTACCTACCCATTAGACGGGGCTCGAATTACCCGCATGGGTTGATATGCCAGGAGTACCTATAGGGGGGGTCCTACCCCCTTGGAATGCAGCGCGAAGGGTTACCTCCCCACGCGGCCCACCGCGCCGCCCGGTCCTCATGCCTCAGCCAGGTCATCCGCAAGGATGCTGGCCTTGATCTTGTAAACACGGGCCGGGCCAACACCGGGCAGGCGCTCCTTGCGGGTCATTTGCCGCCCTGACTCTGGCACCAGGTGGCCACGCTTGAGCAACAGCCGGGCCATGGCGTTCGGGTCGAAGCCTTCACTCAGTCGCCCCCGGAACACTTCATCGAACACGAAGTATTCAACCGAGGTGCCCTCACCATCAGCCGGTGTCATGCGCTCCCCGTATTCCTTCATGTGGTCGCTGTCGCTCTTGATTGGCTTGCCCTGCTCATCCACCAGGCGACGGAAGCCCCACCGCTCGGTGGGGTTCGGTGCCCGGTCATCCGCTGCCCGATGCCACCAAGCAAAGTTGCCCGCCCCGCGTTCAGCAAGCAGGCGCTGCACCTGTCGCAGCATGTTCGCCTCTTCTGCATTGCCAATGCCTCCACGGGAAGACACCCAGGCTTCAAAGCAAGCCCGCACGCCACGGGTAGCCTCTCCCTTGGGCCACCCCGTTATCCCAGCCTCAGAGGCCAACTCACCCGCCACAGCCACCAGCGCGAACCGCCTACCTACACGGTGAACCTGTCCACTCGCTGCCTCAGGCACCCAGTCGCTGACAAGCTGCTCAATGCCAGAACGGGTGCGCTCCCTCAATGTCCCCACTTGGTCAACCAGCCAATTCAGCCAGGCCCGCCCAGCTGTGCCATGGTTTTCCTCACATGCATTCATCAAGTACGCAGACAAGGCCGCCCCACCGGCGTGACCGTGCACTTCATTGAACAGGTTGAACCCGACACCAGCATCAGCAGGGATGTCAGCCATCCGCAGATCCTGCCCGGCCTTGGTACGCTTGCCACCCTCCGCCATGTGCTGACTCAGGCTGATTTCACCAGCAGACAGAAACAACAGCCGCCATTGCAGGCGGGCACGCACTTGGCCCGTCCTGGTACTGCGGCCCTTACCGGATTCGTTGGCCAACATGTATGCGCATTCGCCCACAGCTTTGGGCTCCACCTGTGCCAACTCGTCCAGGATCAACAGGCCATCGCAGTGCTGCGCCGCAATTGCTTCCAAAGCGTTGTCAGTCGTCCGCCAGCGTTGCACGTAAGAGGCACCACCCCACACCGATGCAGACACCCGCAGTGCCGTAGATTTCCCGCTACTTGTATCCCCCCTGATGTGGAAGCCGCCGCTGTCCACCCCGGAAGGCCTCACCAGGGCACCAGCAAAGGCACAAGACACCGTAAACAACAGCCGGTCATTGCCAGCGCACAGCGCCGCCACACCGGCCCGCCAAGCGTCCAGCGTGCCGCGTTGCTTGTATGGGTTGTCTGTGATGCCGTCCACTTGGTAAACGATGCGCTCGCCATCGTCGCCCAGCGTCTCACGGGGCAGCACGTAAGACTTGCCATGCCAGCCCACACGATCAGCACACCGGGCCACCTCATCAGGCTGGCGGCTTTGCAGGTACTGCCCAAGACGGTTTCGGGCATTGGCACCGCTGGCAATCCGCAGCCCCATATTCAGCAGCGCCGCCCGGTACTCCGCACCGTCACCGGCCAACATGCGGGCAGGCATGGCCCATGTGCGGACCTTGCCCACCGGGTCAGCAAACTCCAGCAGGAAGCCCCAGCCCTGCCCGTCCTCGTCCCTGGTGCGTGCCGTCACGTCCAGGCGACTGCACACCCACTGCGGGGCCTTCTGCCGCCCGTCCTGGTCAGACTCCAGGAAGAACACGCCTTCATCCGTCACAAGGAAGCGATCCCACGAAGGCCCGCCCGCGTCTTCTGCTGGCGGGGTGGCCTTGGTGCGTCCGGGCTTGCTGGCAGCAGCCTGCCACGCCTTCAACCCCTCTTCCACGCACACACGCACCGCCACCAAGCCTTGCGCCTGGTGCATGTCGTTGAAGTCGCTTTCACCCTCTTGGAGGTCTGACGGGAACACCGCCACCCCATGCACGGACTTTGCCGCCGCCGTGGCTTTGGCCTTGCCCGGATTCTGTCCGGTGCGAGCCTCTGTGTCGTGGTCATCATCACCACATATCACCAGCAGCGCCTCAGGGTACTGAGCCCGCAGGGCCTTTGCCACGTTCGGCAAGTTGCCAGCGTCAAACGCAGCCGCCACGGGTCGCCCGGTGGCCTCTTGCAAACTGGCTGCGGTCGCGTAGCCCTCCGCAAGCAAGATGGTGGGGGCGTTGGCCAGGTTGCCCAGCATGTGCCACAGCCCCGACTTGCGCCCGCCCTTGATGAACCGCTTTTCAGGTGCATCCGTGGGCCGCTCTGGCGCAATGCGCTGCACATTCCACAGCTGCCCCTCAGCGTCACGCAGTGGCACCAGGACAGAGCCATCCGAACAGAAGCGCACGCCGTAGGGCTGCACCCCCTTGCGGGTCAGGTAAGGGCTTGATCCCGTCTCGCTGCCCTGTGACCACAGGCTGGCCGCGTGCTCCGCTGCCTGCTCATGGGCTTCAGCCAGGCGGGCCTTTTCTTGGGCCGCTCTTTGGCGCTTCTCAGCTTCCAGGCGTGCCGCCGCTGCCGGGTCCGGGCGATTGGCTTGCCGGTCCCCCTTGGGCAGCTCGAAGCCGTTGCGCTGCGCCTCCTTTATGAGCGTCCATATGCGGATACCACCACCGGGGCTAAAGCCCTTCCACACATCCCGCGCATCCCTTGCGTTGTACCCATCCCCCGCCCCTCGGCTCCAGTCGTCGAATAGAGCAAAGCCGGTGCTGTCGGGATACTCGCTATTGATGGCCATGCCCATGTGTATCCATTCCTCGCGGGGCAGTATGGGCGAAATGAAACCCAGCGCAGCCCGCACCAGGTCTGGTGTGATGTTGGTGCTCAATGCGACACCCCCCCGGCTTGGTTCACACCATTGAGGTGCTCCGCCAAAGCGTCCTCAGCGGCCAGGTAGTCGGCAGAAGCCGCCATTGACTCGACGTACACGTTCAGGGCATTGACCAGCATCACATGAGCTGCGGCAATACTGACGTTCAAGCTGTCAGGCATGGGGATAGCGTTCAGTCCTTCAACCAGCGTCTCCGGCGCAAGGTCCAGGTCTTTGGTGGCGGCTGTCCAGTCATCTGTGCAGAGACGGCCTGTCACGGACAGCGCAGCGACAAGGCACTGAAACAGGTGCTGGTCTGCCTTCTGCCAGGCATCAAAGGCGTTGTCTCGCTGCTGCTTCGCCGCATGCTGAAGGGTGTTTTCTGGGGTGTTTTGCATGGTGTGTCTTTCCTGTGTTCTGGCGATCAGCTGCGGGCCATGTCGGACTCAAGCCGCTTCAGCATGTTGGTGAGGGCGTCGGCATCGGACTGGGAAGCCGTGGCAATCGTTGACTTGAAGCCGCCCAAGTTCACGTTGACGTTGACGGCTCGGCTGGTCGCAGTACCGGCATCAGCTGCTTGCAGTTGGTTGGCATTTGCGAGCTTCATGATTTCGCGCTGCACGATCACAGACCAGGATTCACCGGCCTGCTGCGCATAGCTGGCGTATCCAGACGCCTGCCCCCGCTCGTCGATGAATTGCTTTGACACGCGGTCTGCCTGTTTGGCTGTCAGGCCCGCATCCATCGCCTTCTGAAACAGGGATTCACGGGTTTCAGACTCCAGGGTGATGCGCTCGCCCTTGGAGTTGACAGAGAAGCCGTCCTTGTCAATGCCCAGCCGCTTGCGCTCTAGCTCGGCCTCGCGCTCCTTGAGGGCGTTGGCCCGCTCCAGGGCTGCAATCTCCCGCTCCTTGGCATCGTTCAGGGCCTCAAGCGCGGTCTTGTGCGTGTTCGCTGCGTTGGCTGCGTTGTTGTGCCCGTCCTTCGTCTCCTTCAGCGCATCAGCCAGCCTCAGGGTGGCCTTACCTGCTGCGTCCACCTCCACCCGGTAGCCGTTGACCGCCGCAGCAGACTGCACCCAGGAAGGGGCCACGCCACCATTGGCCGCAATCGCTGCGTCCGCTGCTTTCTTGAATGCTTCGCCCACCTCCCGCGCACTGGCAGTGCCTGCCGTCTTGATGGTGTCGTAAGCCTCCTTGGCCTCGCCTGCGGTCTTTTTCAGGGACGCATCAGACGTGATGCCCAGCTTGCGCATCGCCTCTTCCAGGGAGTTGATGCCGGGCTTGAGGTCGTCCAGCTTGCTGCGGGCCTTCTGCAAGCCCGTGGCCAACTGGTCGCCGGTCAGCATGCCGCTTTTGCCCAGCTGCTCCATGCGCTCGATGACTGCCGTGATTGCCTGCTCAGTTTTGGCCGCGTCCAGCGCCTTGTTCAGGCTGTCGCCAAGCAGCTTGCTTGCCTGCTCACCCTTGACCCCCATGCCCTCCAGCGTCTTGCCCAGCTGGTCCACATCGCTCAGGGCGTTCTTGATGGTGTCATTGAAGCCGGTCTTGACCTCGCCAAGGCTGGTGCCAACACGCCGCAACGACTCATCAGCCACCGCATCAAGCGCCACCTTGAGCCGGTTGGCCCCTTGGGCGCTGCCGTCGAACGTCTCGAAAATCTGCCGGGCACGGTCTGCAAAGTCGGTCAGGTTCTGACCGCTCAGCGCCTTTGCCCACACCTCCCGCACCTGGGTTGCCGTCAGCTCCCCCTTGATGCGCAACTGGTCGAGCGCCGCGCCCGCGTTGTCGATTCCCTTCAGGTCTTCCAGGTTCAGCGACTTTGCGAGCTTGTCGATGGCTGCGGAGGTCTCCCCGCCCTTCTTGGTCAGGTCCTGGAAGTCGGCAACGAGCTTGCGCGAAACATCATTGAGCCCGACAGACGCCTCTTGAGCCAGCTTCGCCTTTTGCGCCACCTCAGCATGCGCCTGAGCTGCTGCCCGTGCTGCGTCCTCCTGAGCCTTCAACTGGCGCTCGGCGTCTTCCATGACCTTGCCCCAGCCCATCATCTTGGCTGCGCTCTCGCCAATCCAGGTGCCGATTTCCTTCAGGTTGGCAACGACTGCAACCAGCGCCATCAGCTTGATTGATCCCAGCATGGCAACGAGACGGCCAGCGCCAGCCGCCGCCCCTGCGCCAGATACAGCCGCCGCACGCTGTGCCGTATCCAATGCCACCACGCCCGCAGCCGCCGCAGTCGCCGCACTGCGCACCGCCAGGAACTCCTGTGCCAGCTGAATTGCCTTGTAAGCCAGCGCAGCCTTGCCCACGCTGAACAGCATCCCGGCCAGGTCGTCCAGGTGCTCCGCCAGGTAGCCGATGGCCTCCGCCGCCTTCTGGCTGATGCCGTTGGCCTGGTCCACCTCGCCCACGTAGCGGGTCCACTCCGTTGACAGGTTCTGAATGGCCCGGCCCACCGTGGCGGGCATCTGGGAGAACTCTTCTTGCACCACGCGGGACTGACCTTGCAGCGCCTCGATGACAACCTGACTTGTCAGGGCTCCCGCCTGTGCCTGCTCACGCAGCTTGCCCGTGGTCATGCCCAAGCCGTCCGCCAGGGCCTGAGCCAGGCGGGGTGCCTGTTCCATGACCGAGTTGAACTCTTCGCCCCGGAGAACACCAGATTGCAGGCCCTGAATCAGCTGAGTGATGGCCGCAGAGGACGACTCAGCACTGCCGCCGCTCACCTGCACGGCCTGGTTGATGGTTTCAGTCAGCGCCAGCGCCGCCTCATTGCCCAGGCCAATCTCACGGCCAGCACGGGCAAGGCGCGTGAACAGGTCCGCCGTCTGCTCCACGTTGGTGTTGGTCCGGGTTTCAGCGTCATGCGCATGGCATGGTCCCAGCGCGAACCAGGGTTCCGCACTCTGTAGGAAACCAACCCCGCCCATGTGCTCACATCCAGCTTGCCGCCCGTATCGGTATCTGCACAAGCTGGCGCTGCCTTCTGCCCATACCCCCACCAATGGCAAGCCATGGCCATGGGCACGGCCAGCATTGAGAAACGGCTTCTTGTGTCGTTCACGGGGTCGGGCTGATCAGGCCCTGTGACTCGTGCCCTTGCCCACTTCGGAAGGCGCTCAACCAATGCAGCACGGCCCGTCGCTCGGGGTGGATCAGTCTGAGGCCGTCTATGCAATGCCAGCCACTGTCGATGCTCGTCCTCTGTACGCCAGGTAGGACAGGGCCATGAGCCGGGGCTGACCGTGCTGAACTCAGAGTCAGGCGGCATCAGGTCTGCATCGTCGTCGTCCCCTTGGAACTCATCATTTCGGCGGATGCAGTACAGGCACCCCATCACGTCCTCGGGCATGGCTTTCACCAGCTCAGAGACGGACCTTGCACGGGACCACCCTTTGACGTGATCCATCCACAGCAGAACATCACCCAGCCGTGCCAGGTCAACATCGGCATAGCCCAGGAAGCCAAACGGGGACCGTTTCACCCACCCATCAGGCGGGAGCACTTCGGGCACCTCGGGGGGCATCGCCTGCCGCTTTGGCGGGGCCACGTTGCCAGGGGCACGCTTGGGCTTGCTCATGCGGACACCCCTTGCCCCGCTCCAGCCCGGCCCTGGTCCAGCTCAGCAAGCACAGCACTGCGTGCAGCCACTCGGCGCATGCGTGAGTCGTCCCTATAGCCCCGCCCCACCTCGTCCGCCTCATAGGTGATGGCATCACAGGTGAAGTCCGCCTTCTGCACGATGGCATGGAGCGCAAGGGCCACGTTCTCAATGTTGCGCTGCCCGTCAGGTGTCTCCAGGCTCAGCAGGGCCAGCCGTGCAATGGCTTCAATCTCATTCAGCCCAACTTGCGCCAGGCGGTCCATGGCTTCGATGGTCGTGCAAAGGGTTTGAATCTGCCCTGCGCCCGCGTTAACTTGCCCGTTCATACTTCGTTCTCCTGCTCTTTCAAGCCTGCCGTCTGCTTGCCCAGGTCGCCAAGCAACCGGGTCAGCACCCCCAAACGCTCCAACACCAGGGCAGACAAGTCCTTGGCCTGGTCAGAGTCCCCAACGCTGACCGCAGCCGCCGCCATGGTTTCCGCCTCCTTGGCCATGCCCCAGGCAAGGGCCACCTTCTGGTGAAGTGTCGCCGCAGGGCTCAACAAGACAACAGCCCCGCCTTGCAGCCAGTTGCCCACCGCGCAAGGCGTCAAGTCAGTGGTGGGGGAATCGCTGCCCGGCTGGTTGCTGACACGTTGTTTGCTCACGCTGCCACCTCCAGCGCACGCAGCGCATTAAGGGCGGACAGGGCTTGCACGGCCTTGCGGGCAGCGCCGGGCACATTAGCCGCAGGCTGGCGCAGGTGGTACAGGGCGACGCTCAGGGCGTTTTCGGCTTGGGCGTGAAGCTGGGAGATTTCCAGCTCAGAGAGAGGGGTGAGAGGCGCAGCGTGTGAGCTGGCCAAGGTCATGACCATGGACATGGTTTCAGGCTCCTTGTCGAGACTTGAAGCCACCCGCCGCGTTTTGAAGCGCAGAGGGTGGGCGGGATGTTCAAAACACGCGACAAGGCGTGCGGACGCCCTTACGGGTAGCCCCATCCCACCCGCAACCAACAGCACGCCATTGCAGCGCACCGGAATTGTTCGGACGTGACAAAGCCTCACTGTCGGGGAGGCTGCACCGCTTGTCGGAAGGTGTTTTGAAGCACCGGGCCTTTCGGCTTGGGGCGATTATGGCCGGGCTATGTGGGTGCGTCAACCTCGCCGTTCTGGTCGGGCTCCACGGCGGTAGGCCTTGCCCGCTTGAGCCCGGTATTCGGGGGCGGCGGCAGATCGGAAACAGGGCGGCTCTCAGCCCACTCCACCACCTCACGCAGGAGCCAACCTACCCGCCTTCCAGAAAGCTGCCGGGGTTGCGGGAATTGCCCTTGTTTCACCAACTCTTCCACCACGCGCTCACTGAGCGTCGTCACCTTCGTCACGTCATCCTTTGAGAGGAACACCGGCTGAACATTCACAAAGGCTGGGGGTTTGGTCATGTGTCACTCGCGCAATTCAAAGCCAACGGCCACCAGGACCGAACAGGAGCCAACCCAGCAGGCAACACCCACCCAGCGCCAGCAACCAGGCAGCAAGGCCAAAGCCACCCACCAAGGATGCCAGCAGGGCAAGCAGGAGAAACAGCCGGGACATGGCCACATTATGGGCACGCCGCCACGCTGGTGAGTGCTGGCGCTGCTCAACGACAGGCAGCATTCAATGCGGGTACGCATGCAGGCCCGCCCGGTGGGGATGGGGCACCAGGGAGAACCCCGCCGCGCTCGATTCCGCAAGCCTCCACACCCAGCCAGCGCAACCAGGCCAGCACCAGCAGGCAAGGCACAGGCCAGGACCAAGCAGCCGGGGCGGCTGGGGGCCGGTGCGGGGGCAGAAGGCAGGCCGGAAGCGGACCGCCTCAGAGGGAAGGAAGGGAGAGAACCACTCTCTATGAATGAGTTTCTCTCTATCACTCTTGTCCCTACTTGGTCCCTACTTTGCCCCTACTTTGTCCCTACGCTCTTCAGCCGCCCAAACCCTTTATCCATGAGGGTTCTGCACCGTTTTGGCTACTTGTCCCAACGCCCCTACAGAAAATCATCTCTCAAACGCAGAAAGCGGCCCGATTGAGCCGCTTTCGCCTGGTGTGGGGGCCTGCCGTCAGGCCGTCTTGAAGGGGATCACGTCCGCCCCTCTGGCCAGCTTTGCCAGGTGCTCACCCCACCACTGCATGAGCTTCTGGCGATCTGGCAACCAGTTCGCCCGGTTGTAAGCCGCCCGCACGCCGTCGCGCTCTTCATGGGCCAACTGCTTCTCGATCACGTCCGAACTCCAGCCCGCCTCATTGGCACAGGTCGAGAACAGCGTGCGGAAGCCGTGGGCGGTCGCAATGCCCTTGTATCCCATGCGGGCCAGGGCACTGTTCAGCGTGCCGTCGCTGATTGGCTTGCCGGGGTAGTAGGGAGACGGAAACAGCAGCCCCTTGGCATCCTCAGCGGGCCGGATGCTGGCCAGCAGCTCCAGCGCTTGGGATGACAGGGGCACCAGGTGCTCGGCCTTCATCTTCATGCGCTCGGCGGGGATGCTCCACAGCTCCCGCTCCTGGTCGAACTCTTCCCAGCGTGCCCCTCGCAGCTCACCAGGTCGCACCGCTGTGAGGATCAGGAGCTGCAAGGCGGACTTCGTGGCGGGCTCGCCCTGGTAATCCTTCAGGAGCCGCAGGAACTGGGGCGTCTCGCGTTCGGTCAGCGCCGCCCGGTGCCTGACGATCTGGCGCTTGAGAATCTCGGCCGGCTTGAGTGAATAGGTCGGGTCGGTGTCGGTCAGCTCATGGGCCACCGCGTACCGATACACCGCCTTGATGCGCTGGAACACCCGCCCCGCCGTCTCTCTTGCGCCGCCCCCCTCGATGCCTTGCACCAGCTCACGCACATCAGCGGGCCGCACGCCGGACACAGGCAAGCGCCCGAAGGCCGGGAACACGTGATTGACCAGGGAAGCCCTCACGGCTGTATAGGTGCCCTCGTCCCAGGTGGGGGCGCTCTTGTCCAGCCAGGCCAGGGCCACGGCCTCAAAGGTGCGCAGGTTCGCCGCCTTCTTCGCTGCCTTGTCAGACTTGCGGGCTTCGCTCGGGTCCACACCCTGCCCCACCATCTTGCGGGCCTGGTCGCGCCGCTCCCGCGCCTCCTTCAAGCCCACGTCCGGGTAAGTGCCCAGGCTCAGGCGCTTCTCCTTGCCGTCCACCCGGTACTTGAGCCGCCACCATTTGCCGCCGCTGGGGGCCACCTCCAGGTACAGCCCGCCACCGTCGAACATCTTCACGGCCTTCGCGGCTGGCTTGGCATTGCGCACGGCTGTGTCGGTCAGGGGCATGGGGGCAACTCCAAATGGGGGCAACTCAGAGGCCCCCAATGTTGCCCCCACATTACACCGGCTGTCAACGCACCACCCCGGACACGTACAGACGAAAAAAAGCCCTAGAGCGTTGATTTCTCTAGGGCTTCTCGATTCCGGCGACTTCCGCAAAACTCCGCAAAAGTCTTAGTTTGGTCCCCCAGCCTGGAATCGAACCAAGATTTGCCCCTTAGGAGGGGGCTGTCTTATCCATTAGACGACTGGGAGAGACCAGCCCGCGAGTTTACTATGCGTGCGCATCCGGCAGCACGCGCAACTCATCGACGGTATAGCCTTCGCGCGTCAAAGCGTCTTTCAGCCAGGGCGGCTGCATTCCTTCCCCGTCCCACGTTTGCTGGGTCAGAGGATGGCGGTATTTGGGTCCTTTTGGCGCAGGCGGCGGGGGCGCAGGTGCCCGGGGCGCCTGCGGACCCATGTCCAGTTCATCAGCGGCGATCTGCCAGAAATCCACCAGTTTGCGGATGGCGCGCACCACGGCTTCTTGTTCGGGAGTCAGCATGTGCATGTTCTACAACGGCCCAATATGATGCCTGATTCAAGCCCAGGCCGGGCGTGACGGTTTGACCACACAACGGCGCACGGCTCACGTCGTTTCCACCACTTTCGCCCGATTTCTTTGCGTGGATCAACGCCACGATGCGACAAAGCCGCTACAAGGTCAGGGTTAACGACACAATGCAGGAAATTCAACAATCCTCGATATTGGTGCCTGACGTCAGACACAGGAGTCGTTCATGCGCCTGAACCTGCCCGTTCTCGACGAAGAATATCCCTTCCCGGATGGCGAGTCACTGGTCTCGACCACCGACCTCAAGGGCCATATTCTTTACTGCAATCCGGCCTTCGTCCGGGTGAGTGGCTACACACGAGAGCAGTTGCTGGGTCAACCGCACAACCTGATCCGCCATCCCGACATGCCCGCCGAGGCCTTCCGCGACATGTGGGCCACCATCCGAAGCGGTCAACCTTGGTCGGCCCTGGTCAAAAACCGCCGAGCCGATGGCCGTTACTACTGGGTGCAGGCCAACGTCACCCCCCTGCTCGACAACGGCCACCCCACCGGCTACATGTCGGTGCGCACCCAACCCAGCCGCGACGACGTCGAGGGCGCCACCCGCCTGTACGCCCGCATGCGCGCCGAGGCCGAGACCGGTCAGCTGGTTCACACCCTGCACAACGGCCAGGTCCGCAAGAACACCCTCATCGGCCGCATCGGTCAGGCTTTCCAACTGGAAATGGCCAATCGCCTGACGCTGGGCGTCATGGTGCTGGTGACTTTGGCACTGACGGTCGGTGCGGCTGCAGCCGGTGGCGAGATGGGCCTGGGCGCCTGGGCGCTCCTGGCTGGCAGTTGGTTGATCAGTCTGATGCTGGCCAAAATCTTGTTCACGCGTGTGGCCACGCAGCCCTTGGGCGAGCTGCTGAAAATGGCCAACACCCTGGCGGGGGCCGACCTGTCGGTGTCCATCACCAGCAACCGAGGCGGTGGCATGGGCAAGCTCGCCCTCGCACTGAACCAGCTCAAGGTGAACCTGGCCACCACCGTGCAAGACGCCCGCACCGAGGTCGATCAGATGAACGTGGCCACCCAGGAGATCGCCTCCGGCAACCTCGACCTGTCTTCGCGCACCGAGTCCCAGGCCGCCGACCTGCAGCAAACGGCAGCGTCGATGGAGCAGATCACCGGCACGGCCCGCCAGAACGCGGCCACCGCCGGTCAAGCCGCCGACATTGCGCGCCAGACCGCACAGATCACCCAACGCAGTGGCGCCGCCGTCGATGACCTGACCCGCACGATGCACGCGATCGAGGTCTCTTCCAAGCGCATCCACGACATCATCCAGGTGATCGACTCCATCGCCTTCCAGACCAACATCCTGGCGCTGAACGCAGCGGTGGAAGCCGCACGTGCCGGCGAACAGGGCCGCGGCTTCGCCGTGGTGGCCTCGGAAGTGCGGGCGCTGTCCCAACGCACCGCCACAGCGGCGCGCGAGGTCAAGGAACTCATCACCGACTCGTCAGACAAGGTCAAGGCCGGCAGCGCACTCTCGGATTCCGTGCAAGTCACGATGAAAGAGGCGCTGGGCTCGGTCTCCGAAGTGGTGAACCTGGTCGACACCATCAGCCACGGTGTGACCGAGCAGTTGCAGGGGATCTCGCAGATCAACCACGCCGTCTCGCACCTCGATGGCATCACGCAGCAAAACGCCGCCGCCGTCGAGCAGATTGCCGCCGCGTCCAGCTCGCTGGCCGACCGCGCCAAGGTCGTGTCCGATTCGGTGCAGGTCTTCAAGATCTGAAGCGTAGCCGCACGGTGTCGGCCCCCCGGGCAGATACGGGCTGACGATCTGGCGCGACCTCGCTAGACTGTGGGCGCCTTGTCTGTGAGCCTCCCATGAAAATTGCCCTGTTGTCCGACCTCCACGCCAACCGACAGGCCGTCGAGGCGGTCTGGCAGCACGCCCGGGAGCAAGGCTTTGACCAACTGGTCATGCTGGGCGACTACGTCGATTACGGTGCCGACCCGGTCTGGGTGGTGGAGTTCGCCCAGGCTCGCGAGGCCGAGGGCGCCGTGCTGGTGCGCGGCAACCACGACGACGCGCTCAGTGCCGAGACCACCAGCAAGATGTCGGCGCACGTCGCACCCTCGCTGGCCTGGACTTTTGCGCAGCTGAGCCCGGCCCAGCGCGAGTGGCTGACCGCCCTGCCCCTGACCGCTGAGGTGGGCCCCTGCCTGATGGCCCACGCCAATGCCCACGACCCCGCACATTGGGAATACCTGCAGGGCCGCTCCGAGGCCTCGCGCAGCCTGTTGGCCAGCCAGCAACCTTTTGTGTTTTGCGGGCACGTGCACCAGCAGTGCCTGTACCACCTGTCCAACCTGGGCAAATCGGGTGAGTTCATGCCGGTCGATGGTGTGCCCATCAGCCTGTCACCCGCACGACGCTGGCTCGCCATCCCCGGCTCGGTCGGCCAGCCACGTGACGGCAATCCAGCGGCCTGCTATGCCACCTTCGACACGGGCAGTGCCACGCTGACCTTCTACCGCGTGCCCTACGACCACGACACCGCCGCGCAGCGCATCATCGATGCCGGCTTGCCGGCCAGCTTTGCACAAAGGTTGATCCATGGGCGATGAGGGCAACGGCAATCGCCTGGAAGCGGGCACCGTCATCGATGGCTACCGCCTCAAGGAGCGGCTGCACCAGGGTGGCATGGCCACGCTGTGGGACGTCGAGCCGGTAGACGGGCCGGGCGAGCTGCCCTTGATCATGAAGATTCCGCGCATCAAGGGCGGGGAAGATCCGGCCACCATCGTGGGCTTCGAGGTCGAGCAGATGGTGATGCCCATGCTGCAGGGCCCGCATGTGCCTCGCTTTGTCGCCAAAGGGGACTTCACCAGCCGCCCTTTCATCGTGATGGAGCACCTCTCTGGCACCTCGCTGCGTCCGCGACTGGACGAAGCGCCCCTGCCGGTCACCGAGGTGGCCGACATCGGCCAGAAAGTGGCCCAGGCCCTGCACGCCCTGCACAAGCAACACGTGGTGCACCTGGACGTCAAACCCAGCAACATCCTGTTCCGTCCCACGGGCGAGGCGGTGCTGGTGGACTTCGGCCTGTCACGCCATGACCACCTGCCCGACCTGCTGGAAGAAGAGTTCGAGTTGCCCATGGGCACGGGCCCCTACATCTCACCCGAGCAGGTGCAGTTTGTGCGCAACGACCCTCGCAGCGACCTGTTTGCGCTGGGCGTGATGCTGTACCACCTGGCCACGGGCGAACGCCCCTTTGGCCAACCCTCGACCGTGGTCGGCCTGCGCAAGCGCCTGTACACCGACCCGGTGCCGCCGCGCGTACACCGCCCCGACCTTCCCCCCTGGCTGCAAGAAGTGATCTTGCATTGCCTGGAGGTGAACCCGGACCTGCGCTACCAGAGTGCCGCCCAACTGGCGCTCGACCTGCAGCACCCCGAGCAGATCGCCCTGACCGCGCGCGCCCACAAGCTGGGCACCCAGGGTAGGCTGGACACGCTCAAGCGCTGGTTCAAGGCCGTGGGCGCCGAGCCCAAGCCCGATGCCAGCGCCAGCCAGCACGTCGAGCGTTGCCCCATCATCATGGTGGCCATCGGGGTGAAAAACAGCACGCCCGCGCTCGACAAGAAGCTGCTGGGCACGGTGCGCCGCATCATGCAGACCGAGCCCCGCGCCCGCCTGGCCTGCGTCAGTGTGATGAAGACCAATCGCATCGCGATGGACACCCTCACCGATGCCGAGGGCAATAGCCTGCATGTGCAGCAACTGGTGCACATCAAGCACTGGGCCCGCCCGCTGCAGCAGCAACTGGGGCTGGACGAGCAGCGTTTGACCTTCCATGTGCTGGAAGCGCCGGACACGGCGGCGGCCATCGTCGAATTCGCTGGCAAGAACCAGGTCGATCACATCGTGATGGGCGCGCGCGGCAACTCCGCGCTGCGACGCTACCTGGGCAGCGTGAGTGCCCAGGTGGTGGCCGAGGCCGATTGCTCGGTCACCGTGGTGCGGGTGTAAGCCCGCCCAAATCGGCCATAGTCAGCGTGGCAGTCGGGGCCAGGCCGGCTGGCCTCAGGCCAGTGCCTGCACCTTGAACACCTTCTGGAAGGCGTCCACCGCCTTGCCCTTGCGGGCACGCTTGCCGATGTGCGCCACATAGGCCGAGTTGCGCACGTCCTCTTCCTTGGGCTTGGCCCCGCGCGTGGTGCCGATCACGCGCACCCCGTTGTGACACGTCGCCACCGAGATCAGTGGCGCCTTCTGCGCGTCCACGTCCATCAGTGTCAAACCGCGACCACCGTTGGACTGCAGTTTCAGCTCGTCCAGGCCAAACACCAGCATGCGGCCATCGTCGCTGAGGCAGGCCACCTGGGTGTGCGTGGGCTGCACCAGCACCGGCGGCAGCACCTTGTCGCCTTCGTCCAGCGTCTGGAAACCTTTGCCGCCCTTCTGGCGTGTGACCAGGTCGCCCAGCTTGGCCAGCAGGCCAAAACCACCGCTGTTGGCCAGCAACACGGTCTGATCCACCTGGCCCGCCAGGTAATGCAGCGGCTGCGTGCCCGACTCCAGCTCGATCATGGTCGTGATGGGCTGGCCATCACCGCGCGCACCGGGCAAGGCGCTCACCAGCACACTGTACACGCGCCCATTGCTGCCGATGACGATGAGCGGGTCCACCGTGCGGCACTCGAACGTGCCGTACAGGCCGTCGCCCGCCTTGAAGGCGAAACCGGCCGGGTCGTGACCGTGGCCGGTGCGCGCACGCACCCAGCCTTTTTCGCTGATGACCACGGTGACCGGCTCGTCGAGCACCTTCACCTCGGCCACGGCGCGCTTCTCAGCCTGGATCAGGGTGCGGCGCTCGTCGCCAAACTGCTTGGCATCGGCTTCGATCTCCTTGACCACGGTGCGCTTGAGCACGCCGGGGTTGTTCAGGATGTCTTCCAGCTTGGCCTGCTCGCCGCGCAACTCGGACAGCTCCTGCTCGATCTTGATGGCTTCCAGCCGCGCCAGTTGGCGCAGGCGGATTTCCAGGATGTCCTCGGCCTGACGGTCGGACAGCTTGAAACGCTCGATCAGTGCGGCCTTGGGCTCGTCACTGTGGCGGATGATGGCGATCACCTCGTCAATGTTCAGCAAGACGAGCTGGCGGCCTTCGAGGATGTGGATGCGGTCCATCACCTTGCCCAAGCGATGCTGGGTGCGGCGGGTCACGGTCTCCATGCGGAAGCCGATCCACTCGTTCAGGATCTGACGCAGGCTCTTTTGGGTGGGCTTGCCGTCGGCGCCGATCATGGTCATGTTGATCGAGGCCGAAGTCTCCAGGCTGGTGTGGGCCAGCAAGATCGTGATCAGCTCCTGCTGGGCCACGGTCCGGGTCTTGGGCTCGAACACCAGGCGCACCGCGGCGTCCTTGCTCGATTCGTCGCGCACCGTGTCCAGCACCGACAGCACGGTCGCCTTGAGCAGGTTCTGCTCAGCGGTCAGCGCCTTCTTGCCGGATTTGATCTTGGGGTTGGTCAGCTCTTCGATCTCTTCGAGCACCTTTTGCGAGCTGGTGCCATGTGGCAGCTCGGTCACCACCAGCTGCCACTGGCCGCGCGCCAGGTCTTCGATCTTCCAGCGAGCGCGCACCTTCAGGCTGCCGCGGCCGCTGCGGTAGGCGTCCTGGATGTCTTGCGCACTGGAGATGATCTGGCCGCCGCCGGGGAAGTCCGGACCCTGGATGAGTTCGAACAGCTCCGTTTCGGGCAGGTTCTCGTTCTTGATCAGGGCCACGGCGGCCGAGGCCACCTCGCGCAGGTTGTGGCTGGGGATTTCGGTGGCCAGGCCCACGGCAATGCCGCTGGCGCCGTTGAGCAGCACAAAGGGCAAGCGGGCCGGCAACTGGCGCGGCTCTTCGGTCGATCCGTCGTAGTTCGGGATGAAGTCCACCGTGCCCATGTCGATTTCATCGAGCAGCAGGCGCGAGATCGGCGTCAGGCGGGCTTCCGTGTAACGCATCGCGGCCGCGCCGTCGCCGTCACGCGAGCCAAAGTTGCCCTGGCCATCGACCAGCGGGTAGCGCAACGCAAAGTCCTGCGCCATGCGCACCATGGCGTCGTAGGCGGCGGTGTCGCCGTGCGGGTGGTAGCGGCCCAGCACATCACCCACAACGCGCGCGCTCTTGACCGGCTTGGCCCCGTTGGTGCCGCTGAAACCCAGCCCCATGCGTTCCATCGCGTACAGGATGCGGCGCTGCACGGGCTTTTGCCCGTCGCACACATCGGGCAGGGCCCGGCCCTTGACCACGCTCAGGGCGTATTCCAGGTAGGCACGCTCGGCGTAATGGGCCAGCGTCAGGGACGCGCTGCCATCGTCATCACGGGCTGGGCTGAAGTCGATCGTTTGCTGGGACATCGTCGCTCAAAGGGGTTCCACGAGGTGGAACGAAGTGTAGAGGCTGCGCAAACGACCTCGGTCGCCTGGCGGAACCCTTGATTTTGCCGCATCCCCCGTGCGGTGCGGCGGCCACAGCCGAGTGGCGCTCACTTCGGCAGGGTCAGCGTCACCCGCAAGCCCTGCGCCGACTCAAAGCGCAGGGCCCCGCCATGCAGCTCCGCCACGCGCGCCGCGATCGACAAGCCCAATCCTGAGCCCGAGCGGGTGTGATCCCCCCGAGCAAATCGGCGGCCCAGTTGCGGCAACAGGTCGGCGGGCACGCCGGGGCCCGAGTCCTGCACCACCACGCTCACCTGGTCGGCCGACTCGCTGACGGTGACCTGCACCCGCCCGCCCTGCGGCGTGAACTTCAGGGCGTTGCCCAGCAGATTGCGCAAGGCCAGCCGCACCCAGTCGGGCTGGGCCGGCACACCACAGGGCTGAGGTGGGGCATCGAGCGACCATGCCACGTCCGCCTGCACAGACGACAGCGCCAGGTCGGCCATTTCCTCTCGCACCAACGCCGACACGTCCAAAGCCGGTTGCCAGCCTGGCCAGGCGGCGCGTGAGGCGCGGTCCAGCCCAGCGTCCAGGTGGTGGTCGAGCCTGGCCAGCGCCAGCAACTGATCGGTGAGCCTGCTGGCGCGCACCAAGCCGGCGCGGGCCTGGCGCAAGGCGGTGTCGCGCTGCCCCGCGTCCACGGCGCCCTGAGCCACTTCGATCTGTACCAGGGTCGCGGCCAATGGCGTGCGCAGTTCATGCGAGGCATCGGCGGTGAACTGGCGTTCCAGGGACAGCGCCCGGTCCAGTCGCGCCAGCAAGGCGTTGATCTCATGGAGCAGCGGCGCCACTTCGAGCGGCACCTCGCTCTCCTCAATCGGTGACAGGTCCTGCCCTTGGCGTTGCGACACCTGGCGACCCACCTCTTTCAGCGGCATCAGCCCACGGCGCACCGCCCATCGCACCACCAACACCAGCGCCAGCCCGGTCACCAAGGAAGGCAGCAGCAAGCCCAGCGCCAGCCCCCGAGCCAACTCATTGCGCTCGGTCATGGTCCGCAGAACGGCGGTCCACTCTCCCTGCGCGCGGTCCTGGTGCCACAGCACCCGCCAGTTCACCCCCTGAAGCTGCACGGTGTACGACGCCTCTTCCGTGTCACGGCCATCGCGGTCGGGCCGCAGGGCAAAGGCCAGGCCTGGCGCCATCGGGCTGCGGTAGCGCAAATCGCCGTCAGCCTCCCAGCGCAACACCGACAGGGGCAGCTCGTCATCATCGTCCTGGTCCGCGCTGACGGCCGACTCCAGCGCCTTCTGCAAGGCCGGCACCGGCATGGTCAGGTAAGGCTGGGCCACCTCGTAGAGCTGACGCGCGTCGATCTCATCGACCTCGCGCAGCACCGACACGTACGAGGTCAAGGCCATCCCCAACCAGATGGGCATCAGGACCACCAGCAACAAGCGGGTCAGCCGATCGCGCAGGGAACGCATCAGGCCTCCACCACCGGGTTGAGCATGTAGCCCACGCCCCGCAGGGTCTTGATCCAATCGGCCCCGAGCTTGCGGCGCAGTTGGTAGATGTAGACCTCGATGGCGTTGCTGGAGACGTCATCGTCCCAGGCGTACAGCGACTCGATCAACTGGGCCTGCGAGTAGGGGCGCCCCGGCTGGCTGATGAGCTTGGACAGCACATTGAACTCGCGCGACGACAGGTCGACCGGCTCGCCATGCAGGGTCACCACCCGACGGGCGGGGTCCAGCTCCAACGCCCCACAGGTGAAGACCGGGCTGGCCTGCCCCTGTGCGCGGCGCATGCGTGCTCGCAGGCGAGCGCCCAACTCGTCCAGCGCCACGGGCTTGACGAGGTAATCATCCGCGCCCACGTCCAGGCCGGCAATCCGGTCAGACAGGGCATCGCGCGCGGTCAGCAAGAGCACCGGGGTCGTGTCCCGCCGCGCCCGCAGGCGCTGCAACAACTCCACGCCGTTCAAACCCGGCAGTTGCCAGTCCAGCACCACGCAGTCGTAGCGATGGGCCAGGAGCGCCGCCTCGGCCTCGTCACCGCGTTGCAGCCAGTCCACGGCGTAGCCCTGCTGAATCAGCCCCTGCTGCAGGCCATCGCCCAACAAAACATCATCTTCGACCAGCAAGACCCGCATAGCTTGGAGAGCGCAAACCCTTGAGTGACAGACCCTCATGATGGTACGCCCAGGCAGCGCCCTGGTACCAACTGATGGCGTCGGCCACCTGCTCGGACCCCATGGGTGCGGCGCGCCCCCGGTCCTCCCCCTGGTCGACCAAGGTGGTTTGCACCCCGCCCCGCGAGTCCAGCCTCAGCAAGGCGTGCTCGGTCAGGTAACCCAGGTCTTGGTAGGTGCTGATGAAAGCCCGCTCACGGCCCGGCTCCAGGTCAAACATGTCGTAACCCAGGAAGCGGCTTTCGTACTTGAAGTGCAGCAGACCCAACAAGGTGGGGGCCAGATCGATCTGGCTGGTCAGGCGGTCCATCCTGGCCGGCGCGACGTGGGCCGGGGCGTAGACGATGGCCGGGATGTGATACCGCTCCACAGGCAGGTCGGTCTTGCCGGCACTCGATGCGCAGTGGTCGGCCACGATGACGAACACCGTGTTCTTGAACCAGGGCTTCGTAGCAGCACGGTCCAGGAAATTGCCGATCGCCCAGTCGGTGTATTTCACCCCGCCTTCGCGGCTCTGGTGCGAGGGGATGTCGATTCGTCCCTCCGGATAGGTGTAAGGCCGGTGGTTGGACGTGGTCATCACGTGCATGAACGAGGGCTTGCCCCGCGCATGAGAGGCATCGGCCTCCTGCAGGGCCTGGGTGAACAGGTCCTCATCGGCCACGCCCCAGATGTTTTCGTGGTGAATGCGCTCTGCCGGGATCGCCATGCGGTCCACCACCTGGTAGTGGTTGGCGCTGAAAAACGCGTTCATGTTGTCAAAGTAGCCATAGCCGCCGTACACATAGCGGGTGTCATAGCCCTTGGACGCGAACACGCTGCCCAGCGAGAACAGGTCGGCATTGTTGGGCCGCTTCACGATCGACTGCCCCGGCGTGGGCGGCAGGGACAGCGACAAGGCCTCCAGGCCGCGCACTGTGCGCGTGCCCGTGGCGTACAGGCGGGTGAACAGCAGGCCCTGCTCGGCCAAGGCGTCCAGGCGCGGGGTCAGCCCCGGCTGATGTCCGAAATGCGCCAGGTAGTCGGCAGACAGGCTTTCCACCGAAATCAGCACCACGTTGAGCCGCTTCTCAGGCTGCCCATCGTCGACGATGCGGGTCAGGTCCATCGGGTTGTTGGACGCCAAGCGGGCGTGCGGCGTGGGCAACTGCTTGCGCAGACGGGCCATGGCCTCCGGCGCCGGCAGACTCTGGTAGAAATGTTCGTAGTCCAGCTCGTTGTGGCGCAGTGCCGAGAAGAACTCGTACACGCCGTCGCCGCTCAAGGCATTCACGTAGCGGTTGGCCGTCTGCTCCTTCCAATGGCCGTCGACCACCGCGTGGGCCATGCTCACAGCCCCCACCACCGCCACCGGCAGCCCCCAGCGGGCCCAGCGAGACACGCCGTGATCCGGCCGCGGCACCAGCGCCCGGCGCCCCTGCCACACCAGGGCCGTGGCCACCAAGGCCAGCGCCGACATGATCACACCCACGGGGTAAGACTCGCGGATGTTGCCAATCACCTCATGGGTGTAGAGCAGGTAGTCCACCGCGATGAAGTTGAAGCGGGAGCCAAACTCATCCCAGAAGATCCACTCGGAGATGCTGATGAACAGCATGAGCGCCACCCAGACGACCATGCCGAGCGCCAACCAGATGCGGAAACCACGCCGTGCCAGCCACTTCGACGGCACCACCGCCAGGAACAGCATCAAAGGCATCAGCAAGCTGGCGCCAGCCACCAGGTCATAGACCAGGCCCACGCCAAAAACCCGAAACGCCTGTCCCACACCCCAAGGCGCCTGCGCACCGGTCTTGAGCCATAGCGCAGCTCTTAAGGCGGCACTCAAGATCACAAAAAATGCCAGCAACGCCACGTAACTGCGCCAGCGCCCCCAACGCTGCGGAGAAAACCCGTATTCCATCTGACCCACACCCGAAGTTCAAGAGGGTGGATTCCATCAGCCCAAGCTGAGGCCAAGCTGAATTGCTGCAGCCGTCCCGCACCAGCCAGCGCTGTCGCGTGCGTCGCGTTCAGGCCAACTTGAACACCATCACGGTATCGACCAGCTGTTGCGCCTGCGTCTGAAGGCTTTCGGCCGCAGCCGCACTTTCCTCGACGAGGGCAGCGTTTTGCTGAGTGGCTTGGTCCATGCTCATAACCGCATCGCTCACCTGGCTGACTCCAGCGTTCTGCTCATGGCTGGCACTGCTGATCTCGCCGACGATGTCGGTAACCCGCTGAATGGAGCGCACGATCTCCTGCATCGTGCTGCCGGCACGGTCCACCAGCTCGGTGCCCTTGTCAACGCGACTGACGCTCTCGATGATGAGCCCTCGGATTTCCTTGGCGGCTTCTGCGCTTTGCCGAGCCAGACTGCGCACCTCGCCAGCCACCACTGCAAACCCGCGCCCCTGCTCGCCGGCACGGGCGGCCTCCACGGCAGCATTGAGCGCCAGGATGTTGGTCTGAAAGGCAATCGCATCGATGACACCGATGATGTCGTTGATGCGACGACTGCTGTCGTTAATCTCCTGCATGGTCTGCACCACCTCGGACACCACCACGCCGCCGCGCGTCGCCACATCGCTCGCGTTGATCGCCAACTGACTGGCTTGGTGGGCGTTATCAGCATTTTGCTGAGCAGAGGATCCCATCTCCTCCATCGAGGCAGAGGTTTGCTCGAGCGCGGCCGCCTGTTGTTCGGTGCGAGACGACAGGTCGCCATTGCCTTGGGCAATCTGGCGACTGGCCGTGGCGACGCCCTCGGCGCCTTGCCGCACATTCCCCACCAAGGTGGCCAGCGACGACCGCATGTCGCTCATCGCCAACAGCAGGGGGCTGAATTCGTCCTGCGCATGGTCCAGGACTGTCACGGTCAGGTCGCCATCGCGCACCCGCTCTGCCACCGTCTGCGTCACCATCACCCGGGTCCTCAGGATATTGGCGACGTACCATGAAAAAACCGTCAACACCATCGCGATGACGGCCGCAGCGCCCCCGATGGACAGTGAATTTCGTTGCAAATTCCGCTCAATGTGGTCGATGCCCTGACTCAACTGCGTCTGCTCGATGCTACGCGCCGTTGACAAAATGGAGAGCAGCTCATTGCGCGCCTTGATGGTATTTTCAAGCAGGTAAGAAAAGGCCCCGCCTTTATCGCCCGACCTGATGATGACTATATTTTCATTTGCGCACTGACGAAACCGACTTAAGGCGGGCTGCACCTTGGCAAAATGTTCGATTTCCTCACGAGATTTCAGGCGTCCCTCATACGCACGCAAGGCTTCGTCCACCTTGGCACGCTTCAAAAAAATATCGGCCAATGTGTCATCGAGTTCCTGCTGATTTCTCGTCAATATGGCGTGACGCAACTGCAAAGACACCTCGGTGACCGTCAATTCCACCTCACTGATGCTGATCAACTGGGGCACGCGCACGTTCTGGGTTTCTTGCACGAGAGACTCGGCTTGCTTCAGGCTGACAAAGGCATATAGCGCCAGCACCGCCAAGGACGCCACCACCAAACCACTCACGACATAAAGACGCGCCGCAATGCCAAATACAAACACCCTCTTCATCACAAACTCCCTCATTGATTATGCGAGTTACCAATCCACGGACACCCTCACTGACATTATGGTCATTGCACCCACCCTCAGCATTTATCGGATCACCCTAGTTCACAGTAACTAGATCGGAACCCTATGAAGTGATGAGGCTTATTCTTGATGTGAATTAATAATATTCAAATCTGGCTGCAGGACGGTATCATTCAGGGCGTGCCCTGCCCACTCCGGTGCAGCTCAGCGCGCTCCATGAACGACGTGACACACGATGACGTCCGCACCCACCACTCTTCGGTCCGCGCGCTTCCTGGTCGAGCGCTTGCGTCAGCAGCGCCAGGCGCGCCTGATCGAAACCCACATCTCGTGGGTGCTGCTCGACGGCCGGAACGTCTGGAAGATCAAGAAGCCCGTACACCTGCCGTTCCTCGATGCCAGCACGCTTGCGCGCCGCCAACACCTGTGCAAGGAGGAGCTGCGGCTCAACCGCCGCACGGCCGCGTCACTCTACCTGGACGTCATCCCCATCACGGGCACGCCAGATGCGCCTGTCCTGGGAGGCACCGGGACGGCCATCGAGTACGCCGTGCACATGCGCCAGTTCCCTGAGGGGGCTCTCTTGAGCGAACGCTTGGGGGCGGACCAGATCCCGCCCGACCTTCTCGACGACTTCGCCCGCCATCTGGCCGATTTTCACAGCACCGCCGAGGTCGCACCACCGTCCACCCCCTACGGCAGCCCCGAGCTGATCGAGCAAACCACCCGCGATGTGCTGCGCAACCTGGCCGACATCGGCGGCGAGGCCCTGAGCACCCCATTTGCCGATTGGCTTGACTCCCAAGCGCCCATGCTGCGCCCTCTGTGGGACCAACGCCAAGCACATGGCCGCATCGTCGAAGGCCACGGCGACCTGCACCTCGCCAATGTGGTTCTGCTCGACGGCACGCTGACCGCCTTCGACTGCATCGAGTTCGACCCCAGCCTGCGCTGGGGCGACCCGCTCAGCGACGTCGCCTTCCTGGTGATGGACCTGATGGCGCACCAACGCGCCGACCTCGCCTTCCGCTTCATCAATGCCTACCTGGACGCCAGTGGTGAGCACGACGGCATCCCCGTGCTGCGTCAGTACCTGGTCTACCGGGCGCTGGTGCGCGCCCTGGTAGCCCGCATCAAAGCAGGTAAAGGGCAAACTCCTGCCGGGCCGGACTACTTGGCGCTGGCGCACCGCTTGATCGCCCCCACCTCGCCAAGGCTGCTCATCACCCACGGCGTATCGGGCTCGGGCAAGACCTTTGTGTCGCAAGGCGTGCTGGAACAGGCTGGCGCCATCCGTGTGCGTTCAGACATCGAGCGGAAACGGCTGTTTGGCGTAAACCAGTCCGCAGCCCACTCCGATGGTGCCGCCGCCCCCTCCGGCGCGGGCAAAGTCGATGCCAACCCGCTCTACAGCCGCGACCGCACCCAGGCCACCTATGCGCACCTGCGCGAACTCGCTCAGACCTGCCTGCAAGCAGGCTGGCACGTCATCGTCGACGCCACTTTTCTGGATGCCGACGAGCGTGACCGCTTTCGGCAGCTGGCATCAAGCCAGCACAGCCACTTCGCCATCCTGCATTGCGAGGCGCCCCGTCTTGTCCTGGAAGCCCGCATCACCGCGCGACTCACGACCCCACAGCCGGGCACACGCGACGCGTCCGACGCCGACACCACCGTCCTGGCCCAGCAACTCCACAAAGACACCGCGCTGCGGCCTGCGGAAGCACCCTACACCCTGCGGGCCAACACCACCCAGCCCGACTGGGCTGAGCAGCTCGCCCACCAATGGCTGACGATGGGTGAGCCCACCGCCACGCCGTGACAACGTCAGACGTCGATTTCCACCTCGTTGCCGTGCAGCTCCATCAGCTCACGGCGTGAGGCGGCCTCGCCCTTGCCCATCAGCTTGGTGAACGAATCTTCCGTGGCGTCGAAACCCGGCTCGCCATAGGCCACCGGCAGCAGGCGGCGCGTTTCCGGGTTCAGCGTGGTGTCCCACAGCTGCTCGGCATTCATTTCACCCAGGCCCTTGAAGCGGCTGATCGTCCAGCTGCCTTCCCTGCAACCTTCCTTGCGCAGCTTGTCCAAGATGGCAATCTGCTCCCCTTCGTCCAGCGCATACAGCTTGGCCGCAGGCTTTTTGCCCCGCGCCGGCGCATCCACGCGGAACAGCGGCGGACGCGCAATGTAGATGTGCCCCGTCTCGATCAACTTGGGGAAGTGGCGGAAGAACAGCGTCAGCAGCAGCACCTGGATGTGCGAGCCGTCCACGTCCGCGTCCGACAGGATGCAGACCTTGCCGTAGCGCAGCCCGCTCAGGTCAGGCTCATCGTTCGGCCCGTGCGGGTCCACCCCGATCGCCACCGAAATGTCGTGGATTTCATTGTTCTTGAACAACAGGTCACGCTCCACCTCCCAGGCATTGAGCACCTTGCCGCGCAATGGCAACACCGCCTGCGTTTCCTTGTCGCGGCCCATCTTGGCGCTGCCCCCGGCCGAGTCCCCTTCCACCAGAAAGACCTCGTTCAGGCTGATGTCACGGCTCTCGCAGTCGGTCAGCTTGCCCGGCAGCACCGCCACGCCTGAGCCCTTCTTCTTCTCCACCTTCTGGCCGGCGCGCTGGCGCGCCTGCGCCTGCTTGATCACCAACTCGGCCAGCTTCTTGCCGTACTCCACATGCTGGCTCAGCCACAGCTCCAGGCTGGGCTTGACATAGGTGCTCACCAGTCGCAAGGCATCGCGGCTGTTCAAGCGCTCCTTGGTCTGCCCCTGGAACTGCGGGTCCAGCACTTTGGCGCTCAGCACAAAGCTGGCGCGCGAAAACACGTCATCGGGCATCAGCTTCACGCCCTTGGGCATCAACGAATGCATCTCGATGAAGCCCTTGACGGCCTGGAACAGCCCGTCCTTCAGGCCGGACTCGTGCGTGCCGCCCGCCACCGTGGGGATCAGGTTGACGTAGCTCTCGCGCATCGGCGAGCCTTCTTCGGTGAAGGCCACGCACCAGGCCGCGCCCTCGCCTTCGGCAAAGTTCTCGGTCTCGCTGCCACTGGCGTACTGCTCGCCCTCGAACAGCGGGATCAACGGATCGGCCGACAACGACTGCGTCAGGTAGTCGCGCAGGCCGCCCTTGTAGAGCCAGGTCTGCACCTCGCCCGACTTTTCATGCGTCAGGGTGATCGTCACCCCCGGCATCAGCACCGCCTTGCTGCGCAGCATGTGCACCAGCTCGCCCTTGGGCAAGTCGGCGCTTTCAAAATACTTCGCATCGGGCCACGCGCGCACCGTCGTGCCGTTCTTGCGGTCACCCGAGGCAGCCGGTCGCACCGTCACCGGTTCGATCACATCGCCGCCGCTGAAGGCCAGCGTCGCCACCTGCTTGTCACGGCACACCGTCACCTGCAAGCGGGTGGACAGCGCATTCGTCACACTCACCCCCACGCCGTGCAAGCCGCCCGAGAAGCTGTACGCCCCGCCCGAGCCCTTGTCGAACTTGCCCCCGGCGTGCAGGCGCGTGAACACGATCTCGACCACGCTCACGCCCTCTTCGGGGTGCAGGCCAAAGGGAATGCCCCGGCCGTCGTCTTCCACGCTGATCGAGCCATCGGTGTGCTGCGTCACCGCAATGCGCTTGCCGAACCCCGCCAGCGCCTCGTCGGCCGCGTTGTCGATCACCTCCTGGATGATGTGCAGGGGGTTGTCGGTCCGGGTGTACATGCCCGGACGCTGTTTGACGGGCTCCAGGCCCTTGAGAACACGGATCGAGCCCTCGCCGTATTCGGCAGTGGGCTGGGTAGAGGCTTTGGCGGCTGGCTTCGATGACATGGCGCAATTCTACGAACGAACCACGTGCCGCCGCCCGACACCCCCCGCTTTTACTGGAAGTAAGCCATCATGCGCTCCAGCGCCATCGCCAGCGGTCTCTCCATCATGGGCAAGGTCAGCCACAAACCCGTGAAGCCGACCGACAGCGTGATCGGAAAGCCAATGGAAAACACGTTCATCTGCGGGGCCACCCGGGCAATCAGTCCCAACACCATGTTGACCAGCAGCAGCATGGACACCACCGGCAGCGCAATCCACAGCCCTAGCTTGAAAATCTCTGCGCCCCAGACCTGGGGCTGGACCTGATGGAGGAAAGCCAGCGGCTCGGGCGACACCGGAAAGGCATGGAAGCTCTGCAGCACCGCCCCGGTCAGCAGCAAATGCCCATTCATGACAATGAACAGCCACAGCGCCGTGGTGCCAAAAAGGCGGCTGACGGCCGTGGCCTGCCCACCCATCATCGGGTCAAAGAAGCTGGCGAAGTTCAGGCCCATCTGCAGCCCGATCAGCTCCCCCGCGAACTCGACGCCAGCAAACACCACCCGAGCGGCAAAGCCCATGGTCAAGCCGATCAGCACCTGCTGCGCGATCACCATCACCGCCTGCGGGGAGTTGATCGCAATGTCCGGCATGGGGGGCAGGCTCGGCTGCGCGCAGATCACGATCAAAATGGCCAGCGACAAGCGAACCCGGCGCGGAATGGTCTTTTGCGACAGCACCGGCGCCGTGGTGAAGATGCCGGCAACCCGGAAAAACGCCCACAACCACGGCGTGATCCAGGCCAGCACCTGCGCTTCGGTGAAGCTGACCACTCAGCCCACCACGCTCGGGATCGATTGCAGCACGCCGCGGATGTAGTCCACCAAGGTGGACAGCATCCACGGACCGGCCAGGCCTAGCGTCGCAAACGCGGCCAGCAGCTTGGGCACGAACGACAGCGTCGCTTCGTGGATCTGCGTGGCCGCCTGGAAGATGGACACGACGAGACCGACCGCCAGCACCACCAGCACGATGGGGCCGCACACGATCAGGAGTGTCAGCAACCCGTCACGGGCAATCGTCAATACCTGTTGGGACTCCATGATCCGCCCCCTTTACTGCACAAAGCTCGCGGCCAGCGAACCCAGCAACAGGTTCCAGCCATCGGCCAGCACAAACAGCATCAGCTTGAACGGCAAGGCCACCATCACCGGTGAGAGCATCATCATCCCCAGGCTCATCAGCACACTGGCCACGATCATGTCGATCACCAGGAAAGGGATGAAGATCAAAAAACCGATCTGGAAGGCCGACTTCAGCTCACTGGTCACAAACGCCGGCACCAGCACCCGCAAGGGCACGGTCTCGGGCGTGACCTGGCCTTCGAGCTTGGCCAGGCGTGTAAACAGCCCCAGGTCAGACTGGCGCGTCTGCTTGAGCATGAAGGCTCGCATGGGCCCCTGCCCACGCTCCAGCGCCTCGTTGAACGAAATCTGGTTGGCCGCAAAAGGCTCGTAAGCCTCCTTGTAGACCTTGTCCAGCGTCGGCCCCATCACGAACATCGTGAGGAACAGCGACAGGCCGATGATGACCTGGTTGGGCGGCGACGAGGCCGTGCCCAAGGCTTGGCGCATCAGGCTCAGCACGATCACGATGCGGGTGAATCCCGTCATCATCAACAGCAGCGCCGGCAGAAAGCTCAGCGCCGTGAAGAACAGCAGCGTCTGAATCGGCACCGAGTAACTGTTGCCGCCCCCTTGGCCCACCATCAAGGGCAAGCCGGCCCCGGTCGGCGCAGCGGCCGTCTGGGCCAGGGCCAGCGTCCCCGCGCCCCCCAGGGCCAGGGCCAGACCCCACTTGGCGCACGTCGCCCACGTCATCGTGCGTGCCTGCATCACTGGGGCTCCTGACGTTTCGCCAATTTGCTGCGCAACAGCGCGGCGAACTGAGGCGGTAGAGGCGATGCCTCGCCCGGTGCCATCGGCGGACTCAAAGGCGCCATGCTGTGCAAGGTGTTGATCTGCTGCGAGGTCACCCCCAACACCAGCCAGGTGCGGGACTCGCCCTCGCCCACCTCGACGGTGACGATGCGCTGCCCCGGGCCCAGATTCAGATTTCCCACCGTGCGCACCGGTGCCGCAACGCCACCCATCGCGCCCGTGGCCAAGCCCGAGCGCTTGAGCAGCCACAGGCTGACCGGGATCAGCGCCACGATCACCACAAACCAAACAATCAACAAACCCGTCGATGCCATGTTCATCTTGCGTGTCCGTGATCCGCGCTCAGTTGCCGCGGCTCAGGCGACGCATGCGCTCCGAGGGCGTGACGATGTCGGTCAGGCGGATACCGAACTTGTCGTTCACCACCACCACCTCGCCCTGGGCGATCAGGAAGCCATTGACCAGCACGTCCATCGGCTCACCGGCCAAGGCATCCAGCTCCACCACCGAACCCTGCGCCAGTTGCAGGATGTTCTTGATGGGAATGCGGGTGCGCCCCAACTCCACCGTCAGCTGCACGGGGATGTCGAGGATCATGTTGATGTCATTGCCGGCGGGCATGGCCGGGGCCGACGAGCCAAAATTGGCAAACGCCGCCGGCGTGGCCTGGTGCACCGGGTCACTCACCTCGCTGGCGGCAGCGCTGAACGGGTCGGAAGCCATGGAAGACGAAGCACTGCTGGACTGCTGGGCGAGCGCAGCCTCCCATTCGGCGGCCATCGCGTCCTGCTCGGCGTCAGCGCCCGAAGGCGGGAATTCTGCAGGGTCAGACATTGTGATCTCCAATCCAGCCAGTGTGGCCGGAGGTCAATAGTGTGTTCACACGGAGCGCGTACTTGCCGTTCGACGTCCCGTAATAACTGTCAAAAACCGGCACGCCATCCACCTTGGCCTGAATGACCTTCTCCAGGTCCAGCTCGATGAAGTCGCCCGGCTTGAGCGCCAGCAGTTGCTCGACCGTGGCTGGCGCGTGCCCCAACTCGGCCACCAACTCCACCTCGGCCGACTGGATCTGCTGCGTCAGCAGCTTCACCCAGCGACGGTCCGGCTCCACCGAGTCACCCTGGATCGACGAGAACAGGATGTCCCGAATGGGCTCAAAGGTCGCGTAAGGGATGCAGATGTGAATGGTGCCCGTCGCATCGCCGATTTCCAGCGTGAACGAGCAGCACACGACGATTTCACCCGGCGTGGCCACGGTGGCGAACTGTGGCTGCATCTCCGAGCGCTGGTAATCGAGCTCGATCGGGTAGATGCCCTGCCAGGACTTTTTGTATTCCTCAGTGATCACGTCCACCAGACGGCGGATGATGCGCTGCTCCGTGGCCGAGAAATCGCGCCCTTCGATGCGGGTGTGGAACTTGCCCGCCCCGCCAAACAGCGCGTCAATGACCGAAAACACCAAGGTGGGCTCACACACGATCAGGCCGGAACCCCGCAAGGGGCGCACGGCCATGATGTTGAAGTTGGTGGGCACCACGATTTCGCGCAGGAAAGCGCTGTACTTCTGCACCTTGATGCTGCCCACCGACACCTCGGGCGACTTGCGGATGAAGTTGAACAGTCCGATGCGGATGTTGCGCGCAAACCGCTCGTTGACGATTTCCATCGTGGGCATCCGCCCGCGAACGATCCGCTCCTGCTGCGCCAGGTTGTAGTCGCGCACGCCCTCCGTGGGCGCCTCTTCCTGCTCCAGCTTCTGGCTTTCGCCCGTGATGCCCTGCAGGAGGGCATCCACTTCGTCTTGAGAGAGGATTTGCTGATTCATGGCCGGTGACTTCTGGGAGCGGTGATCAAGGAACTCAACCGCCGCTCACTGGATGATGAAGTTCGCGTAATGCACTTGCAGAATGGGGTTGTAAGACTCCCCCTTCTTTTTCTTGCGCTTCTTGGGTGCGGGCGCTGGCGCCTCCCCGTCAGCAGGCGACTCGATCACCTCTTCCGGCTCAGGCTCCTCAATCTCGTAACCCATGGCGCGCGCGGCACCACGCTGAATCTCACCCGCGAGCTGGATTTTGCCTTCGGCGGTCAGCAACTCGGTGGCCGTCTTGTGAGACAGGATCAGCAAAATGGCATTGCGAATGGCCGGCATGTACAGCTTCATCTGGTCGCCCACCTTGGCGTCGTCCACCTGCAGGTTGATGCCGATCTGAGCGAAACGCTCGGACTCGCGGTCAGCCAGGTTGACGATGAAGGGCTCCAGCGGCACGAAGATCGGCGGCGCGCCTGGGTCATGCTTGGGCTTGGCCTTGGGCTCGTCCACACGCGCCACCGGCGGGGCTCCGTCCTCGCCCTCATCGGCTTGATGCGTCATGTTCTTTTTCATCAGCAAGAACGCCCCCGCACCGGCGAGCAGCAAGGCCACCACCACCCCCACAATGATGAGGACGAGTTTCTTCGAGCCCTTTTGGGAGGCATTGCCTTCGGCCGGGTTGGCCGCGGGGGCAGCTGACATTCGTGTATCTCCTGGATGACGGCGTGTGTGCCCGAAACAGGCACCACCCCATAGGTGGATTATTCGAAGTCAGCGCGACAATGAAGAATCAATAAGCGGCGTGAAACACGTCTGATTCTCCGCCGAGGCCGTCACCGCCTCAAGCGTAGAGGTCCAGTCCACCGGGCCGCCCGGCACGCGGGGCGTTCACCCCCCGCATGACGACGACATCCCCCTCGCCCTCTGATGCCGAATTGGCAGAGGACACGGCGGACACCCCACGCGCCCCCTCCGAAGGGGCGGACTGTTGTCCGAAAGACTGTTGGGCGGTCTGGGAAGACACCCCCCCACCCGTCAGATTCAGACCCACATCGCTCAAGGCCGTCGACAGCGCAGACAGGCTGGCTTCGATGGCTTTTCTCGTTTCGGCTGCCGCAGCAGCAAAATCGACCTGTGCCGATTGTCCCTCAAGTGCGATCTTCACCTGAATGGGCCCCATGTCGGCCGGGTTCAGATGCAACTCGGCCGTCATCGGCCCGTCGGTGCGCGCGGTGTTCACCCACAGGCTGACCTTGTCGGCCAGCGCCTGGCTGAAATCAGCGTGCCCCAAAGGCGTGGGCAAGGTGGCCGACTCGTGTCGAGCAGGTGCCGAGGGCGTCAAGCCAGCCGGGCGAAGGTGCACGCCCGCGCTCAAGCCCGACAGCGCACCCGCGTCCCCCTTGGCCTCCAGCGACGACTCTGCCGTACCCGAGCGGCCCAGCAGCGCGTCCACCTGCAAACCCGCCAACGCGGTGGTTTGCTGCCACTGCGAGGGGTCCAGCGCCAAGCCCGCGCCGTCCGTCTCGTGACCAAGGGCCGCCTGCGCGGCCGGGTCGGTCTCGGTCGCAACGAGCTCCGTCAAGTCTCGCTCGCTCTCCGTGCTCAGGTCCTGGGCCCCTGCGGCCAAGGCTTCCGCACCGGTCACGGCCTCAGGCTTGGCCTGGGGCAACAAACCCGCCAGCCACGCCATCATGCCCGCCGAATCCGTGGCCGCGGACTTGGTCTCGCGGTTGGTCTCCGGTGCGTCATCGGTGCGCTCTGCCTCGGAGGCCGACTTGGCCTGGTCCGACGCGGCCGGGCGCTCGGCACGCCGCAACGCCTGATCAGGGCCCGGGCGATCGGCCTGGGCCGGTGGTGGCTGGCTGCCCTGTGCACTGGCCTGGGACGCCTGTTGCGCGGCTCGCTGTGCGACCTGCGCCTGCTGCCGCGCACGTGTCAGCGCCTGCTCATTGACGCGTGCCGTGGCCTGGGCCTTTGCGGCCGGGTCGTGCGACGGCGATGGGCGCTCGGCCGATTTCGCGGGCGCCTTGGGCGACGAGGCATCTTGCCGAGCGGTACTGTGCTGGCTCATCAGGCCGGCGAAACTCTCGGGCGCGCCCTGCGCTTGCGCCCCCCGGGCCTGTGCCTGCAAGCGAGCGACCAGCTCGCTAGCGCCCGACACGCCGCCCTGGCCTTGACCGTTCATTGAGGATGACTTGATCGGTGTGCTCATGTCGATGTCCTTACAAAGATGTGCTGGCCAGCGGATTGCCGCCACCCGGCATCGACGCCGACAGTCGCGACACCCGCGATGCCATCTCGTCGGTCGCTTTCTGTTCCTGACGTGCCTGACGCATGCGTTGCTCCAGCAAACGCTTGTCGATCAATTTGGAGACAGCCGCCACCCGGCGCTCGCGCTCAATCAACTCCACCCGGCTGCGCTCCATCAAAGTCTGCGCCTGCGCCACCTGCTGGTCTTGCGCACCCACAGCCTCTCCCAGGCGCTGCATGAAATCCTGGTAACAACGCACGATCTCCATCCCCCCGGACTGGCGAAACTGCGCCTGCCAGCGGTTCTGGTAGTCCAGTCGCCAGTCCGTCAGGGACTGAGCCTGCTGGCGCGCCGCCTCGTAGGCCTTGCGCCGTGCTTCGTGTGCGGCCACGGCCTCGTCCCGGGCCTTTTCGGCGGCCTCCAGCACGATCAGCAGCGATTGCGTGGCACTCATGAATCCGTCTCCCGCCCCCATCGGGGGCCCTTTTCAGCCTATCACTGCGCGACGATCTGGTGAAGGGCCTGGACACTGTCCGGCATGTGGGCCGGCGTGTGCATCCCTTGCTGCAGCAGTTTCACCATCAACGGGTGCGAACGTACGGCCTGATCGAGATCGTGATCGTGGCCGGGCACGTAGGCACCCAACTGGATCAGATCGCGGGCCTTGCTGTACTTGGACCACAACTGACGGAACCGTCGCGCATCATCGATATGTTGAGGCTCCGCGACGTTGGTCATCACCCGAGAAGCGGACCTTTCGATGTCAATTGCTGGAAAATGTCCGGATTCCGCAAGTTCACGTGACAACACGATGTGCCCGTCCAGGATGGCACGGGCCGCGTCGGCAATCGGGTCCTGTTGGTCGTCCCCCTCGGACAGCACCGTGTAGAAGGCCGTGATGGAGCCGTGACCATTGAGCCCATTGCCGCTGCGCTCCACCAGTTGCGGCAATTTGGCGAAACATGAAGGCGGGTAGCCCTTGGTGGCCGGCGGCTCGCCAATGGCCAGGGCAATCTCGCGCTGCGCCATCGCATAACGGGTCAGCGAGTCCATGAGCAGCAGCACATGCAAGCCCTGATCGCGGAAATGCTCGGCAATCGCCGTCGCGTAATTGGCGCCCTGCATCCGCGTCAGCGGCGGCGCATCGGCCGGCGCTGCCACCACCACCGACCGGGCCAGGCCTTCCTCGCCCAGGATGTCCTCAATGAACTCCTTGACTTCACGGCCCCGCTCACCAATCAGGCCCACCACGATCACGTCAGCCTGGGTGTAACGCGCCATCATGCCCAGCAGCACGCTTTTGCCCACACCCGAACCGGCAAACAGGCCCAGACGCTGCCCGCGCCCCACGGTGAGCATGGCGTTGATCGCCCGCACCCCCGTGTCCAGCGACTGGCGCACCGGGTCCCGGTCCATCGCATTGATGGCGCGACGCACCAGCGGTTCGCTGCGCACCTCTTGCAGTGCCCCCTTGCGATCCATCGGTTCGCCTTGCGCGTTCACCACGCGCCCCAACAGGCCATTGCCAATGGGCATGTGGCGGGTGCGGTCTTCGCTGCGCCGCCACGGGTGGTTCACCTCGCCCAGCTTCGGCGGGTTCACGGGCGTGCTCACCGGCACCACCCGGGCACCACTGGCCAGGCCATGCACCTCGGCCGTGGGCATCAGGTAAGCCCGGTCGCCGGCAAACCCCACCACCTCGGCCAGCACCGGCGTCTTCTCGACCCGGCTCTCAGAGTGAATCTCACACACCGCGCCCACCGGCAGCCGCAAACCGGCAGCCTCCAGCACCAGCCCCGCCACACGCACCAGCTTGCCCTGGCTTTCCATGGGCATGGGCGTGGCCGCACAGCGGTCCAGATCGTCCAGATAGCGGTTCCAGCTATCGAGCAGGGTGCTTTTGGCCCGCGCGTTCATACCAAACCTGCATCACCCGGGGCATCTCCCCTCGGGCTCCCCTCGCCACGCACGCCTTCATCCTGGCGACGTGGCTCACGCGCGGTCGGCACTCGGCTCTCACGCCCGCCCTGCCACGGCGCCTGGTGCCCCATGGCGCCCACAGCCCGCTCCCACCGTGACTCCACCGTGGCGTCCACCAGGGCAATGTCCGAATCCACGCGGCACCCTCCACGCCGAATCGACGCATCCGCCACCAAGCGCGCGCCCCGCGATTGCAAGAGCTCGTCCAACCGGCCCTGCACCACCGCGTGATCCTCGGGATGCAGGCACACGACGATCTGACGCGCCGAACTCAGCAGCGCCGACAAGGCCTCCTCGGCCACTTCGACCACCAACTCCGGTCGCTCGATCAACTCGCTGCGCACCACCTGCCGCGCCAGCTCCAGCGCCACACCCGCGACACGACCCGCCAGTTGCTGCTCCAGCGCGTCCAGACGCTGCTGCATCGCATCGACCAGCGCACCCACCTGCTCGTTCATGTAGTGGGCCATCTGCTCGGACTGGGTCTGCTTGTAGCTCTCCAGCGCGGCCAGACCATTGCGGTACCCGTCCTGATAGCCGCCCTGGCGAGCCGCCTCGATCAGGGCCTCCGTGTCCGGCGTCGGCTCGGCTGCCGCCTGAGCTGCCGCACGCACCGCCGCTTCGGCCTGAGCCTGAGCCTGCGCCAACGCTTCAGCCTCGGCCTGCCCCGGAACGCCCCCCACGATCGGACGCCAGTTTGGCGGTCGCGACGTGGTCGCGCCCGTGTTCGGCGTCGCGCCCGGCCCTGCGGTCTTTCCCGCAGGCTGGGCAGCCTGGCCCGACTTCATCGTCGGACGAATCTCGGCGGCCGCACGCTCGGCCAGGGTCGGCTTGCGCACGCCCCCTTCTTCGGCCGCATTGGGCGCCGGCGGCGGCTCAAAGGTTTCCGGATTCCAGGCGGCAAAAGCACCCAACTCTTCGCGGGGAATGAAGCGCGCGTAAGGGTTGGAGGGCGACCCGCCCCCCGGTTGGCCAGGCTTAGACGTACTCATCGTCGCCTCCACCGCCCATCACGATCTGACCTTCATCGGCCAGACGGCGCACAATCTTGAGCAGCTCTTTCTGCTCGGCCTCGACCTCGGACAGCTTCACCGGCCCGCGCGACTCCAGATCCTCGCGTAGCGTCTCGGCCGCACGGCTGGACATGTTCTTGAACACCTTATCGCGTATCTCGGGCGACGCGCCCTTGAGCGCGATGATGAGCGACTCGGTCTGCACTTCCTTGAGCAAGGACTGGAAGCCCTTGTCATCGAGCTTGATCAGGTCGTCGAAGGTGAACATGTTGTCCATGATCCGCTGCGCCAGGTCGCCATCGGCCTCACGGATGTAGTCCAGCACCGAGGTCTCGATGCTCGAGCCCATCATGTTGATGATCTCGGCAGCGGGCTTCACGCCGCCCAGCGACGACTTGCGGATCTGCTGGCCGCCCGCCAACACCCGCGACAGCACCTCGTTGAGGTCTTTCAAAGCCGAAGGCTGGATACCATCGAGCGTGGCAATGCGCACCATCACCTCGTTGCGCTGACGCTCCGGGAAGCACTTGAGCACCGACGAGGACTGATCCGGATCCAGGTGCACCAAGATGGCCGCCACGATCTGCGGGTGCTCATTGCGCAGCAGCTCGGCCACCGAAACTGCGTCCATCCACTTCAGGCTCTCGATGCCCGTGACATCGCTGCCCTGGATGATGCGGTCGATCAACAGATTGGCCTTGTCATCCCCCAGCGCCTTGCGCAACACCGCCTTGATGTACTCGTCGTTGTCCGCCACCAGCACGCCCATTTCGGTGGACTCTTTGGCAAAGCGGTCCAGCACGTTGCCGATGCGCTCCTTGGTCACTGCCTTCATGCGGGCAATGGCCTCACCCAGATGCTGAACTTCCTTGGGCTCGAGATGCTTGAAGACCTCGGCGGCCTCCTCCTCACCCAGCGACATCAGCAGGATGGCTGCATCTTCCACACCTTTATCGTCCATGACGCGCGTCCTTGCTCAATTGTTCATCCAGCCACGCACCACATTGGCCATCGCCTGCGGGTTGCCACGAGCCAGGGCACGCGCTGATTCAAGTCGACGATCGGTTCCAGGCGCCTCCAGCGCCGCCAGCGGCTCACCATCGGGTCCCAGCACCATGCCCGTACCCGGCAAGGCGGGCAACTCCTGGGCATCGTCGACGACAGTACTGAGCTTACCCTGCCCCACCTCTTCCACCGGCACGGGACGGGCCGCCTTGATGGCCGGACGGATCGCGCCAAACACCACGATCAAGGCCGCCAGGGTCAAAGCACCCGGCACCGCCAGCGTGCGGATCAGGTCCACCGTTTCCGGCTGCTGCCACAGAGGCGTGTCGGTCTGTTCTTCCTTGACCACCTGGAACGGCGTGTTCACCACCTTGATCGAATCCCCCCGGCGATCGTCCACCCCGATGGCCTCGCGCACCAGGGACGTCAGCTTGTCGAGCTCCGCCTCTGGAATCGGTTGCGTGGTGGTCTTGCCCTTGGCGTCGGTGACCGTGCGATGGTTCAGCACCACAGCGGCATTCAAGCGCTTGATGTTGCCGGTGGCACTGCGCGTCACGCGCACGGTCTTGTCCACCTCGTAATTCGTCACGGCCTCGCGCCGCCCATTGCTCAAGGCCGTTCCGTTGCTCTGGGCAGCCTGCAGCGGTGCCGAGGCCCCGTTGATCGGCGCGGTGGCCGGCACCGGCGGCTGGTTGGTCGTGGCCCCCGGCACACCGGCCGGCGTGGCACCGGTGCTGCCAGACTGCTCACTGGTCTGCTGGCTGCGCACCGTGGCCTGGGCTTGCGCCCCCTGGTTGGGCTTGTACTCTTCCGCAGTGGACTCGGTTTGTGAGAAATCCAGCTCGGCCGTCACCTGCGCCCGCAGGTTTTCCTTGCCCACCACCGGCTCCAGAATGTCGCGGATGCGCTGGGCATAGTTGGCCTCGATCTGACGCACGTACTGCAATTGCTGCGCGTCCAGCCCGGCATGCTCCACGCCCTCTTGCGGCCCCGACAGCAGCGCGCCCGTCTGATCGACGATGCTCACGGCCTTGGGCGACATCTCCGGCACGCTCGACGACACCAAGTGCACGATACCGGCAATCTGCCCTCGATCCAGGGTGCGCCCGGTGTACAGCGTCAGCACCACCGAGGCCGAGGCTTTCTGCTGCTCACGGAAAAACCCGTTCTGATTGGGCAACGCCAGGTGCACACGGGCGCTCTGCACGCTCGACAAGGCCTGGATGGAGCGCACCAACTCGCCCTCCAGCCCACGCTGAAAATTCAGGCGCTCCTGGAACTGGGTGGTGCCAAACTTCTGGTTCTCCATCAACTCGAAACCTACCACCGAGCCCTTGGGCAGGCCGGCTGAAGCCAGCTTCAGGCGCACATCGTGCACCTTGTCGGACGGCACCAGGATGGCCGCGCCCCCGTCGGCATGCTTGTAGGGCACCTGCATCTGCTGCAACTGCGCCAGGATGGCACCACCGTCCTTGTCAGACAGATTCGTATACAGAACGCGGTAGTCGCCCTCGCGCCCCCACAGCATCATCGCCACGAAAATGGCGACGATGGCCGCGATCCCGCCCCCCAGCATCAGCTTGCGCTGCACCGGCAAAGCCATCACCCGCTGGGCAAAGCCGGGTGGCTGGGACGCGCTCGCATCCACCACCTGATTCGGTGGCAGCGGCGCGACGGACTGAGGATTGGCGACAGTGACTTCCATGGGGCGACATGATGCATGGGATTGCGCGCCGAACCGACTCGACACCTCAACCCACCTTGGCAGGTCCTGATTATTGAGACTTCCAGCCTTGCCTGTGGCCGAAACAGCCCCTGAATTGCCAACTTCTTCAGCGCATCACGCACTTCGCGCCCCGCTAGAGTGCGAAGTGTGGTGATCGGCACCACGCCCCCGTCGGACAGATCCGCACCATGGACCTCAAACTCAAGCCCTTTGACTTCGCACAGGCCGCCACCAAGGCCGGCATGGCCGACGTCGCGCGCCGGGTCGAGGCCAACACCCGATTGGCCGGCACAGGCGGTGCGGCTGCGGTCGAAAAGCCCAGCTTCCAAAACGCCTTCGCGGGCGCCCTGAGCTCCATCAGCCAGACCCAGGCCACCGCCGCCACCATGCAGCGCGAGGTCCAGTTTGACAACCCCACCGTCAGCCTGGAAGAAACCATGATCGCCATGCAAAAAGCGCAACTGGGCTTTCAGTCGGCCGTTCAGGTGCGCAACAAACTCGTTCAGGCGTATACCGATATCATGAACATGCAGGTTTGAGCCTCACGCTCACCTGCCTGCCATGTCCTCCTCCTCCCGCCCCTTGCCCCTGGCGCAACTGCTGCTGTGTGGCGCCCTCGTCGTCACCCTCTCCATGGGCATCCGCCACGCCTTCGGCTTGTGGCTGCAGCCCATCACCATGGCGCACGGCTGGACGCGAGAGCATTTCTCCCTGGCGCTGGCGCTGCAGAACCTGGTCTGGGGCGCTGCCGGCCCCTTTGTGGGCTGGTGGGCCGACCGCGGCGGGGCCTTCAAAGTCTTGTGGGCAGGCGGCATCCTCTACGCGCTCGGCCTGTTCGGCATGGCCACCACCACCGAGCACCTGCCCTTTTTGCTGACCACCGGCGTCACCATCGGGCTGGCGCAAGCCTGCTGCACCTACTCGGTCATCTACGGCATCATCGGTCGCAACATCAGCGCGCAGCAACGCTCCTGGGCCATGGGCATCACCGCAGCCGCCGGCTCCTTCGGTCAGTTCCTCATGGTGCCCCTGGCCAGCACCCTGCTGCACCGCATGGACTGGTCGGCGGCCCTGATGGCGTTGGCGCTGTCCGCCCTGCTCATTGGCCCCATCGCGTTCGGACTGCGCGAAGCCCCTCAGGCTGAGCCCCATGCCAGCGCCCCGCCCCCACAATCGGCCTCGGCCGCCTTGCGAGATGCCTTCGGTCACCGTGACTTCCTGTTGCTGACCGCGGGCTATTTTGTCTGCGGCTTTCAGGTCGCCTTCATCGGCATCCACCTGCCCAGCTACCTGAAAGACCAGCAACTTGGCCCCGAAGTCGCCACCACCGCTCTGGCGCTCATCGGCCTGTTCAACGTCATTGGCACCTATGCGGCCGGCGTCCTCGGTCAACGGCTTCGCAAGAACTGGATCCTCTCCGGCATTTATCTGACCCGCGCGGTGGTCATGATCGTGTTCATCAGCCTGCCGCTGACGCCCCTGAGCGTGGGCATCTTCGCCGCCGTCATGGGGGCCCTGTGGCTGTCCACCGTGCCACCCACCAACGCCGTCGTCGCCCAGATGCATGGGGTTCGCCACCTCTCCATGCTGGGGGGCATCGTGTTCTTCTCGCATCAGATCGGCTCGTTCATGGGCGTGTGGCTGGCCGGGCGCCTCTACGATGCCAGCGGCAGCTATCAGGTCGTGTGGTGGCTGGCCATTGGCCTGGGCGTGGTCGCAGGCGCCTTGAACCTCCCCATCCGCGAACACCAGACGCCCGTGCCGCGCACGGTTGCGCCGTGACGCTGCGCCATGTGGGCACGCCGTCACCGCATCACTCTGGGCTACCTGGCGGTCGCCATGGTGCTTGCACTGGTTTTTTCGCTGTACTTTTCTCCCGACCTGATCGTCGATCTGGCCGGGCGCATCTGGAGTTGCTTCTGACCATGCCAGCCGCTGAGAACCATGCTTTCAGCCCATTAGAATGATCAGATAGAAGGAAACACCATGAAACCCATTTTTGGCAGCATCGTCGCCCTGATCACCCCCTTGTTTGAAGACGGCAGCGTCGACTACGGCACCCTGCGCAAACTGATCGACTGGCACATCGCTGAAGGCACCAACTGCATCGGCGTGGTGGGCACCACGGGCGAGTCCCCGACCGTGTCCGTCGAAGAACACTGCGAAATCATCCGTGTCGCGGTGGAACAGGCTGCGGGCCGCGTGCCCATCATGGCCGGCGCGGGCGCCAACTCCACCCGCGAAGCCATCGCACTGAGCCAGTTCGCCAAGAAAGTCGGCGCCGACTGCACCCTGCAGGTGGTCCCGTACTACAACAAGCCCACCCAAGAAGGCATCTACCAGCACTTCAAGGCGATTGTCGAAGCCGTGGACATCCCCGTGGTGCTCTACAACGTGCCCGGCCGTACGGTCGCCGACATGCTGCCCGAAACCGCCCTGCGTCTGGCGCAGCTGCCCGGCATCATCGGCATCAAGGAAGCCACCGGCAACCTTGACCGCGCCGCCTGGCTGATCAAGCAAGCCCCCAAGGGCTTCTCTATCTTCTCGGGTGACGACCCCACCGCCGTTCACCTGATGACGATGGGCGGCCACGGCAACATCAGCGTCACTGCCAACGTCGCCCCGCGCGACATGGCCGACCTGTGCAAGGCCGCCATGGCACAAGATGCCAAGCGCGCCATCGAACTGCACATGAAGCTGCTGCCCCTGCACAAGCAACTCTTCATCGAGCCGAACCCCATCCCGGTCAAGTGGGCTCTCGCACACATGGGTAAGGCCGGCGGTGCACTGCGACTGCCCTTGACGCCCCTGTCAGCGGCATCGCAAGAGCAGGTCAAGGCCGCTCTGCACGAATCTGGGGTGTTGTAACCCTTCTGATCCTGACACCCTCCCGACCCACAGGCGTCGGGATCTGACCTTCACGCACCGCACATGCCGAACACACCTCGTCAATCGACTCCCCTCGTTCTGGGCGCCACCCTGGCGTCCCTGCTGCTGGTCTCCGGCTGCTCGACCATCAACGACGCCCTCGGCGGCGACAAAGTGGACTACCGCACCAGCGGTGCCAAGACGGTGCGCCTGGATGTGCCCCCCGATCTGAGTCAGCTGCCCGGTCAGGTTCGCTACAACCAGCTGCCGACGTCCTCGGTCAGCGCCAGCACGCTCACCCGCGCCGAGGCTGCGGCCAGCAGCGGTCAGGCCACGGTGGCCGTGGCAACCAAAGGCGGCGTGAAGCTCGAACGCCAAGGCCAGAACCGCTGGCTGGTGGTCGATCAACCGGCCGACAAGGTGTGGAATCAGGTCAGCAAGTACTGGGAAGACAACGGGTTCTCGCTGGCCATCAACCAGCCTGAAGTCGGTGTGATGGAAACCACCTGGGCCGAAAACCGCGCCAAGGTCCCCAAGGACGGTCTGATCCGCCAGACCCTGGGTCGCGTGTTCGACATGCTCTACGACACCGGCGAGCGTGACATGTACCGTACCCGCATCGAGCGCACCGCCAATGGCACCGAGGTCTACGTCAGCCATCGCGGCATGAGCGAAGAATACGAAGACAGCAAGAAAGAGCGCACCACCTGGCGCGCACGCCCAAGTGACCCAGGGCTCGAAGCTGAAATGCTGTCGCGCCTGATGATCGTGCTCGGTGGCACCCAGGAGGAAGCCGACGCCCTCAAGCGTGATTCGGCCCAAGCCGCCACGCCTGCTGCCACCCCCAACATCGCCCAGCTCAATGCCCAAGGCAATGGCCTGACGGTGGCCGCTGACCCGGACACCACCTGGCGTCGTGTGGGCCTTGCGCTGGACCGCAGCGGCTTCACCGTCGAGAACCGTGACCGCCGCCAAGGCAGCTTTGAAGTACGCCTCTCGGCCAACGATCCGACTGCCAGCAAGCCAGGCTTCTTCTCACGCCTGTTTGGCGGCAATGACCAGAGCGAAGGCAGCCTGAGCCGTTACCAGGTGACGGTACAAGGCCAAGGCAACAGCAGCGTGGTGAGCGTGCTCGACGAGCAAGGCAAGCCCACCACCAGCGCGACCGGCAAGCGCATCGCACAACAGTTGCTGACCGAGCTCAACTGACCGAAACTCGGTTCAGGCAGAGCCCAAAAAAAAACCCGGATGGCGCAAGCCCCCGGGTTTTTTCACATGCGTCACACAGCAAGCCGCGCTGGCATAAAAAAAGCCGCTCCGAAGAGCGGCTTTTCGCAGTCGAACTGAGATCAGTTCGAAGCAGCGGAGGCAACTTCAGAAGCTGCTTCGACCACTGCGGAAGCAGCGTCAACCACAGCCGAAGCGGCTTCGGAAGCGGCTTGAACAGCAGGAGCGACTTCGGAGGCGACTTCGGAAGCGGCAGAAGCGGCTTCAACAGCAGCTTGTTCCTTCTTACCACAAGCGGCCAGGGCAACGGCAGCGATCAGCGAAGCCAGCAGGAGCGACTTTTTCATGCTTTTATCCTCAAAGGAGTGTCAATAAAACCGGTGATATTGGAAATATGTGCGACGCCACACATTTGGCTTCGCTCAATATTCAGCTGCTGATTATACGGCGTATCAGGCTAACCCTTATAGCCCCAGCGTGGTTGGTGGCAGCGCATCGTGAGAACGTTGCGAAATAACATCAACCTCAGCCAGCCAATCGCCCATGACGGCTGGATCACGGGTCCACAAGCCCCGCCCGACCAGCGGCTCGACGATCCGCAAGGCCAGTCTGTCGTGCAGCACCAGCATGGTGGGCACCGACAAGGCCAGGTCCTCTGGCGACTCGAAGCACGGCACACGATGCGCCCAGAGCTTGCGCCAGTTCACCCATCGCGGATGAGCCCGTACAAACCCGTCGAAGGTCGCGGCCTGAACCACGCACCGGATTTCGCGTGCCGAACCCAACACCCATTGCTGGAAGGCTTCCACCACCTCACGCTGGCCCAGTGGCCAGTGCGCGAAATCGCGGTCACAGAGCGTCATGGGGCCCGGTTCAGCTGCTGCCATCGCCATGGCCGCGCTGACACGATCTGAAAAATCACGCCAGCTGCTGATGCGCCCGGACAACTCCGAGATCGCCGGGGGCACGGCCCCAGCGTCGGCCGTCCCCGAAGGATTCACGGTGTCTTCACTCATGAGCGCGATCTTGTCACGAGCCGTGCGTCACGCCAAGGGGTGCAACCACCCGTCTTCCGCCCACTGGTTGAGCAACTCGCGCACGGCGTCGCTGGCCTGCGCCACAACGGCCGCCGACAGGAAACGCTGATCGGCCAGTTGACGCAAATGCCGGGCATCCTTGCCGCCCGCCCGCCACGACTCGCCGTTGGCAAACACCCGTTGCTCGTCGTACATCATGCGCGTGCGCGGGTCCAGGCGCACGCCCGCCCCTTCCGGCAAGGGCTCACCAGACTGGAACCAGACGCGCGGCTTGGGTTCGGTCAGAATTTCGCCCAGGGCCGATTGCAGCCCGGCCGGATCCTTCATCAGGCGCGCCACGGCGTCGGCCGTGAACTGGCGCAAGGCGTCGGGGATCAGACCCGGCGTGCCGGTCGCGGCCTGCTTGGGGTCTTGGTACAGACGGGGCTTGTCGGCCGTGTCCATGCCTTCCATCCAGCGAATCAGCACCTCGCGGGCCAGATCGGTGCCTTCCGGCACACGGAAGCCGATCGAGCAGGTCATGCACTCACCTTGCGCGATGCCATCGTGCGCCCAACCCGGCGGCAGATAAAGCATGTCGCCAGCCTCCAGCACATGCTCTTCTTCGGGTACGAAGTGCGTCAGAATCTTCAGCGGCACATCCTCTTGCAGACGGGTGTCTTTCAGGGGCCCAATGCGCCAGCGACGCTGGCCATGCACCTGCAACAGGAACACGTCATACGAGTCGTAATGCGGGCCGACGCCACCGCCATCGGTCGCATACGAGATCATCAGATCGTCCAGACGCGCGTCGGGCACAAAACGGAACTGCTGCAGCAGATCGTAGGCGGCGGGCACGTGCAGGTCCAGGCCCTGCACCAGCAAGGTCCAACCGGGTTGGTCCAGAGGTGGCAGGCTGCGCCGGCTCAGGGGGCCGTGCGTGAGTTGCCACTGACCAGCGGTAGGCACCGCCTTGCCCCGGCTTTTCTTCACCCCAGCCGACCCGGTGGCATGCTCGCGCACGATCAGACGGGACTCGACCTCCTCTTGCCCTGCAAGCGCGAACAGCTTGCTGCGCTCGATGGGCGAGCGCACGCCTGGCATGGCCTGACGAATCAGCAAGGGCTTCTTCTGCCAATAGCGCCGCATGAAGGTCTCGGGCGACATGCCGCCCAGCAAGGGCGTGATTTGATCGATGGGCAAGGGGCCAGCCGGTGTGGCGGGTGCTGCCGCCACAGAGGCAGAAGTTTTGGTCGATTTCATGCCCGCATTGTGGCGCCAACTGAACGCAATGGCGCTGATACCGCTCAACGAAAACTGGCTTCGCTCACAGCACGAACGGCATGCCCCTCGCACACAGAACCCGGCACCTCATGAGATGATCGCGTCATGATCATTTCCTCACCCTGTGTCGTGAGCCTGGTGTGGCGTCTGGAAGATGCCCAGGGCCAATTGGTAGACGAACTCAACGAGCCGATGGAGTTTCTGTTGGGCGGAGAAGACCTCCTGCCCAAGGTCGAAGAGACCCTGCTGGGCCAAAGCGTAGGCTTTGAAGCCCATCTGCACCTGGAGCCCGAGCACGCCTTTGGCGACTATGACGCCGACCTGGTTTTCTTTGAAGCGCGCGAGATTTTCCCGCCTGAAGTGGCCGAGGGCATGCAGTTCGATGGCCCGCCCGAAGGCTCAAAGACGCCCGACCTGAACCCGGATGCCATCTACACCGTCACCGAGGTGTACGACAGCCATGTGGTCCTGGACGGCAACCACCCGTTGGCCGGTTTGGCCGTGCGCATCAGCCTCAAGGTACTGGACGTGCGCGCCGCCACCGAGGAAGAAGTCGAACAAGGCTCTGTGTCGGAGGTCCTGGTGGGCTTCACACCCTCGACCCCGCCTGGCGAAACCCTGCACTGACGCCCCCCTCCCCGATGACCAGAGGCCGCCACGTGCGGCCTTTTTGCTGCGCGCGCAGAGGCGCAGCCTGCCCGGGACCTCAGGCGCGCCCGGTGGAGCCGAAGCCCCCTTCGCCACGCTCACTGGCATCGAAGCTGTCGACCAGGCGGAACTGCGCCTGCACCACCGGCACGATCACCAGCTGGGCAATGCGCTCCAGCGGTTGAATGGTAAAGGGCTCACTGCCCCGGTTCCAACAACTCACCATCAGCGGGCCCTGGTAATCCGAGTCGATCAGACCGACCAGGTTGCCCAGCACGATGCCGTGCTTGTGACCGAGGCCTGAACGCGGCAGGATCATCGCGGCCAGACCGGGATCCCCCAGGTGCATGGCCAGCCCCGTCGGGATCAGTTGCGCCTGACCAGGCGCCAGCACCACCGGGCTGTCCACACAGGCACGCAGATCGAGTCCGGCGCTGCCGGGGGTGGCGTAAGCGGGCAAGGCATCGGCCACGCGGGCGTCAAGGATACGGATGTCGACAGTGGTCATGGGGTCACAGCTTGAAGTCGGTGGGCGATGTCTTGCATCAATGCCCGGGCCAGGGTGAGCTTGTCGGCGCGGCTGCCATCGGGCGGCAAGGCGCGATCGGTGTGGGCGTCGATCAGCAGCAAGGCGTTGTCATCGCGCCCAAAGGTGGCAGGGCCCAGGTTGCCAACGATCAGCGGAATGCCCTTGCGGTGCATTTTGGCGCGTGCGTGTTCCAGCAGCCGTTCGCTCTCGGCGGCAAAGCCGACGCAGTAAGGCGGCGCACTCAAACCGGCGACAGCAGCGAGGATGTCAGGGTTCTCGGTAAGCTCGAACGAGGGCACGGCCTTGGTGCCCTCCTTCTTGATCTTGTGCTCGGCCGAATTGACCGGACGCCAATCGGCCACCGCAGCCGTGGCGATGAACACGTCATGCTGCGCGGCCTGTGGCACCACGGCATCGAACATCTGCTGCGCGGTCATCACATTGTGGCGACGCACGCCACGCGGTGTCGGCAGGTGGACCGGACCGGCCACCAGGGTGACTTCGGCACCGGCTTCCCGGGCAGCCCGCGCGATGGCAAAGCCCATCTTGCCGCTGGAGTGGTTGGTGATGCCGCGCACCGGGTCGATGGGCTCGAACGTGGGACCCGCCGTGATCAGCAAACGCTTGCCGGCCAGCACCTTGGGCTGGAAGAAGGCAATCAGGTCTTCGAGCAACTCGGCCGGCTCCAGCATGCGGCCGTCGCCTACTTCGCCGCAGGCCTGGTCGCCATTGCCGGGGCCCAGGATCAAAGCACCGTCGGCCACCAGTTGCGCCACATTGCGCTGCGTGGCCGGGTGCGACCACATTTCCCGGTTCATCGCTGGAGCCACCAGCAAGGGGCAGCGCTCACGCGGGCGCGCCAGGCAGGTCAGGCTCAGCAATTCGTCGGCCCGGCCCTGTACCAGGCGCGCGATGAAATCGGCACTGGCAGGCGCCAGCACGATGGCATCGGCTTCACGCCCGAGGTTGATGTGCGCCATATTGTTGGGTTCGCGCGCATCCCATTGGCTGGTCACCACCGGGCGTCCCGACAGGGCCTGCATGGTCACCGGGGTGATGAAGGACGCGGCCGCTTCGGTCATGACCACCTGAACGGTGGCCCCTGCTTTGGTCAGCAGGCGCACGAATTCGGCCGATTTGTAGCAGGCGATGCCGCCTGTCAGGCCCAGCACGATGTGCTTGCCCTGGAGTTCTGAGGGTTCGGACATGGCTCGGACTCTATCAGGCTCTGAGCCCCTGCCCGCCCCGCAGCGTTCACTCAGGCTTTGACGGCGCCCAACTGGCTGCGGTACGCGCTGGGGGACAGGCCCGTCCAGCGCTTGAACGCAAAGGTGAAGGCACGGCGATCCGAGAAGCCCAGCTCGTCACTGATGGACTCCATGCTGATGGCGCGACGGCGCAACATCACCTGGGCGCGGTTGCACTTGGCCTCGGACTGGATGTCCACGTACTTGACGCCTTCTGTTTGCAGGCGGCGTTGCAGGGTGCGGGGGTGCAGACCCAGGGCGTTGGCCGTGGCCTCCAGGCCCTCGCGCAGCAACTCGGGCCGGCGCTCCAGCGCCCAGCGCACCTCGTCGACGATGCGACGCTCGCCACCCTCCTGGCTCAAGCGGCGCTCGATGCGCTGACGCGCCTGGCTGAGGGCCTCGGGCACGGGCTCGTTGAGGGGCATGTCCAGCCAACGACGGTCCATCACCAGAGCATCGGCGCTTTCGTTGAAAAACACGGGCACCCCGAAGTGCTCGGCGAAACGTTGCTGGTGAGCCGGCGCGGGCATGGCCATGCGCACCGACAGGAGCCAGTGCGAGCCACGGGTGGCGCGCTTGATCAGTTGGTTGACGGCCGCCAGCACCACCTCGCGCACATGGCACAGCTCACGCGGATCGATGTCCGGCACGTCCATGACGACCCGAAGGTGGGCCTCGGCGCCAAACTCATCGAGCCGCAGGGACATCCAGGGCGCCAGCAGCTCCCGGGCCCAGCCGGCCAACTCGAGCAGTTCACGGATGCTGGAGCTGGAGCTCACAAAGGCATCGAACTCGGCGTAGTGCTCGAACATGAAGTTCTCGCCCAGCGCGAAGGGAAAGTGGTGACCGCGCGCCCGCTCGACACACAAGGTGAAGGCCTTGAACAGGTTGAGCGGCGACACGCGCAGCTGGGCGTGCGGATCGTGTTGATTGATCCCCAGTTCGCGCAGAACCGGGTCGATCGTGAAGCCGCAAGCGGACGCGGCTTGGCGCCAGCTTCCCAGAGACGGAACGGGCACGGACGATGTGGACAAGGAGCGTTGCATAGTGGGCATCAAGACAGGCGCTGACCTAGACTGCTAACGGGCGTCTGAATGCCTCAAATTTATGTCGCCGCTACGACCCGCACAAGGAAGGCGGACCCCCGATTAGGATCATTTCGCGCCAACCACCACCCATGTGGTGGCCGCGTAAACCCGCCCCACACCCCTGCATTCAGGGGGCGACAAGGTGTCAAAGCTGCTGTTCCCGCCACACGCTGGGGGTGGTGCCCTCCCAGCGCTTGAAGGCGGCCGTGAACGCGCGGCGGTCGGAAAAGCCGAGCCGCAGGCTGATCTCGTCAATGGACTGCTGACCTTGCTTGAGCCACTGGCAGGCCAGGCGATGCCGCATGCGGGCCTGCACGCCCAGGTAGCTGTCGTCTTCGTCCTTGAGGCGGCGCTGCAAGGTGCGGGGGTGCAGGTTCAAACGCTCGGCCATGTCCTCGACTCCCAGCGCCAGCAGTTCGGGTTCGCGGGCCAGCAGGCTCTCGATCTCTGCGCCCACGCCCTGTCGACGCGCTTCGCGGCCCAGTCGCTGCTCGGCCAGGAACTGGGCCTGTTCATGCAGCGCGGGGAAGGCCCCTTCCAGGGGTTGATCCAGCAGGTGACGCTCGATTCTCAGGGCATCGGCGGGCGCATGGAACGTGATGGGCACACCAAAAAATGCTTCCAGCTTGTCTGCCTGGCTGATGGGGGGGCCTTTGAACTCGACACCGATGAAGCCGGACTCCGTCCCTTGCAGGGTGCGCCCGAACTTGCGGATGCAGGCCAAGGTGGCGTGGATGACCAGGTGCAATGGCAAGGCGTGGGCCACCAGCTTTTGCATGGGCAGGTCGAAGGCCACACAAACGCGCGCTTCATCGCCCTCTTCCTTGACCTCGATGGTCAGCCACGGCAAGACCATCAGGCGGGCCAGATCGGCCGCGCGCAGGGCTTCGCGCAGGCTGGCGCTGGTGGTCAGCAGGGTTTCGAACTCGGGCAGGGACTCGAACGCAAAGGTGTCGCCCAAGACCAGCGGGAAGTACTGATCGGGCGACAGGGCCACACACTGCTCCAGCAAGGAGATGAGTTGCAGCGGCGAGACGCGCGCGTCTTCCAGCCGGATCAGGTCGATCTTGATGCCAGCCTCTTTGAACAGGGGCTGGACGTTGAAGCCGCACTTGGTGGCAGCCTTGATCCATGCGGAGAGCATGAACAAGGGAATGGGCTTGATGCCCATGGCTTCCAGGACGGCAGGAGGAGGCAGAGGGATACGCATGAACGACATCGGCACACCTACATTCAAGGCGTGCCGAAGTCTAACCAACTTGGCAGGTCGTGCCTGCGAGGGTTCACCGCAGCATGGCCGCGCGCATCAGCTCACTGGCCTCGACTGGGTTGCGATGCAGGTTGAAGCCCGCCAGCCATTCGGCATAGCCTGGCTGATCGGTTTCCTGCCAGGGGTGGTAGCCCGGCTTGTAGTACTGGACATAGTGCTTGTGGGTGGGCCACAGGAAGCCACCAGGCTTGAGCAGCCAGTGGAGACCCTTGATGTTGAGCTTGACACGCTCCCAGAAGCTGAACCCGTCTTCCTTCAACATGCGGTTGGCGAACTTGAAGATCACACGGGGGAACATGACCGTGGCATGCACCAACGCGGTGACACGGCGAACGTAACCCACCTTGGCGTAGTCAATCATCACGTCGTAGGCGACGCCCTTGTGCTCGACCTCTTCAATGGCGTGCCAAGCGTACAGGGCTCGCACATTGGGGTGGGCGTCACCCAGGATGTCGCGCTCGTCGAACATGGCGTGCGCGCCCAGGGCCGTCAGGTGCTCCAGCGCCCCGGTGATGGCCAGGGTGTACTGGCGACTGAAGCGGCTGCGGTACTTGGTGAACAGCAGGTTGTCGAGCCAGCCGATCATCTCGTCCACCGGCATGCCCTGCTTGCGCAGCAACTCGTTGTACTGGTTGTGCACCATGCTGTGCTGGGCTTCCTGGCGATTGAAGTCCTTGATGTCCTGCAGCAGCTTGGGGTCGTGCACCTGATCGCGGTAGTCGCGCACGGTCACCATGAAGAACTTCTCGCCAGGCGGGAAGATCAAGGACATGGCGTCGAAGAAGCGGGTACGGAATGGGTCGCCACCGAACCAGTACTTCGGGATGCTCTCGTCGAGCCCGAAGTCCAGCTTCTCACGGGGCACGATCGGGTGTTGCTTGTCGGTCTGCGGGGCCATCTGTCGTCCTCGTCGGTGTATCCAGAATAGACACATGGTAAGAACTCCCCCGCCTGCACAACAGGATAGGGGGTGACAGGAGGGTTTCCTGTGCGACATCCTCACGTTGGTGTTTTCACCGAGGACAACAAAAAAGGACTCCCGAAGGAGTCCTTTTGGGCAGGTTGGCTGCCTTGGCCTGGCAACAGGCCGCGTCAGAGGCGCTCGGTCACCCAGGCCTGAACGCTGGCCAGCGCCGCCGGCAAGGCCGCTGGCTCGGTGCCGCCGGCCATGGCCATGTCGGGCTTGCCGCCGCCCTTGCCGCCCACTTGCTGGGCCACAAAGTTGACCAGCTCGCCGGCCTTGACCTTGGCCGTGCTGTCGGCAGTCACGCCGGCTGCAATCTGCACCTTGCCACCATCCACGGCCGCCAGCACGATGACGGCGGTCTTGAGCTTGTCTTTGAGCTTGTCCATGGTCTCGCGCAAGGTCTTGGCGTCAGCGCCTTCCAGCGTGGCGGCCAGCACCTTGACGCCCTTGATGTCGGCGGCCTGGGTCATCAGCTCGTCGCCTTGGCTGGAGGCCAGCTTGCCCTTGAGGGCAGCGATTTCTTTTTCCAGGGCGCGAATCTGCTCTTGCGCGGCGGCCACGCGGGCCGGCACCTCGTGCGGGGTGGCCTTGAGCAAGGCGGCCACGCCGTCCAGGGTGGTCTCCAGGTTCTGCGTGTAAGCCAGGGCGTTGGCGCCCGTGATGGCTTCGACGCGCCGCACGCCCGCAGCCACACCGCCTTCGGCCACGATCTTGAACAGGCCGATGTCGCCGGTGCGCTGCACGTGGGTACCGCCGCACAGCTCCTTGGAGGAGCCGATGCTCAGGACGCGCACGGTTTCGGCGTACTTCTCGCCGAACAGCATCATGGCGCCGGTCTTTTGGGCGTCTTCCAGCGCCATCACCTGGGCCTGGGCTTCGGCGTTGAGCAGCACCTCGGCGTTGACCAGTTCTTCCACTTCGCGGATCTGCTCGGCGGTCAGCGGCGCGTTGTGGGCGAAGTCGAAACGGGTGCGGTCGGCGGTGACCTGCGAGCCCTTTTGCTGCACGTGGTCGCCCAGCACTTCGCGCAGTGCCTTGTGCATCAGGTGGGTGGCGCTGTGATTGCGCACGGTCTTGGCGCGCAGCTCGGCGTCCACCTTGGCGTTGAGCTTGTCGCCCACCTTGATGGCACCCTCGACCACGCGGCCGTGGTGGCCGAACACATCAGCCTGGATTTTTTGCGTGTCTTCCACCACGAAGCGGCTGGTGGCGTTGCGCAGGTCACCGCTGTCGCCGCACTGACCGCCGGATTCGGCGTAGAACGGGGTGTGGTCCAGCACGATGACGGCGTCGTCACCGGCCTGGGCTTCTTGCACCGAGGCGCCGTCCACATAGATGGCGGTCACGTTGGCCGCGTCCACCGTCAGGTGTTCGTAGCCATGGAAGCCCGTGGGCACGCCCGCGTATTCGAGGCCGGTGGCCATCTTGAACTTGCCGGCGGCACGGGCCTGCTCGCGCTGGCGGGCCATGGCAGCGTCGAAGCCGGCCTGGTCCACGGTCACATCGCGCTCACGGCACACGTCGGCAGTCAGGTCCACCGGGAAGCCGTAGGTGTCGTGCAGCTTGAAAGCCGTTTCACCGTCAATTTGCTTGGAACCCGAAGCCAGGGCGCCTTCCAGGATTTCCATGCCGTGGGCAATGGTCTGGAAGAAGCGCTCTTCTTCGGTCTTGAGGACCTCGGTGATGCGCCTTTCGTTCTGGCGCAGTTCGGGGTAGGCCTCGCCCATTTGCGCGACCAGGGCCGACACCAGCTTGTGGAAGAACGGGGTGCGGGCGCCCAGCTTGTAGCCGTGGCGGATGGCGCGGCGGGTGATGCGGCGCAGCACGTAGCCGCGGCCTTCGTTGCTGGGGATCACGCCATCGGCCACCGTGAACGAGCAGGCGCGAATGTGGTCAGCAATGACCTTCAGGCTGGGGCTGGCGGCGTCGCAGCCGACGCCTTCCACGCCCGTGGCCGCCGAAGCGCCACCGGCCGCGTCCACCGCAGTCTTGGCTGCGGCCAGCAGGGCCTGAAACAGGTCGATTTCGTAGTTGCTGTGCTTGCCTTGCAGCACGGTGGCAATGCGCTCCAGGCCCATGCCGGTGTCCACCGAGGGCTTGGGCAGCGGGTGCATCACGCCGTCTTCGGTGCGGTTGAACTGCATGAAGACGTTGTTCCAGATCTCGATGTAACGGTCGCCGTCTTCATCGGGGCTGCCGGGAGGGCCGCCGGCGATGTCCGGGCCGTGGTCGTAGAAGATCTCGGTGCAAGGGCCGCAGGGGCCGGTGTCGCCCATCATCCAGAAGTTGTCGGACATGTAGCGGCCGCCCTTGTTGTCGCCGATGCGCACGATGCGCTCGGCAGGCACGCCCACCACCTTGTTCCAGATCTCGTACGCCTCGTCGTCCTCGTGATAGACGGTGACCCACAGCTTGTCCTTGGGCAGCTTGAACTGCTCGGTCAGCAATTCCCAGGCGTAGCTGATGGCGTCGTGCTTGAAGTAGTCACCGAACGAGAAGTTGCCCAGCATCTCGAAGAAGGTGTGGTGACGGGCGGTGTAGCCGACGTTGTCCAGGTCGTTGTGCTTGCCGCCAGCGCGGATGCACTTTTGCGAGGTGGTGGCACGCGAGTACGGACGCTTGTCAAAGCCCAGGAACACGTCCTTGAACTGGTTCATCCCGGCATTGGTGAACAGCAGGGTCGGGTCGTCGCCCGGCACGACGGGGCTGGACGCCACGATGGCGTGGCCCTTGGACTGGAAGTACTCCAGGAAGGTCTTGCGGATGTCTGCGGCTTTCATGGGGAGGAACTCTCTCTTGATCTGGTGCGCTCAGGCGCAGTGTCCGCAGCGTGGACACGCCGGGCATAACGTTAGATTATAGATTTCGCTCGCCCCCTATGATCGAGGGCTTGACACACACAGATCCACTCACAAGCAAGCGAGAACGACATGAGCCTCACCTCCTCCCCGTTGGCCGCCCTGCAAGACCCGACCTTGCTCAAGACACACGCTTTGATCAACGGGCAGTGGGTGGACGCCCCGCAACGCTTTGCCGTGACCGACCCAGCCACCGGCGACGTGCTGGCCGAGGTACCCAACCTGGGCGGCGAGCAGACGCAAGCTGCCATCGCGGCCGCCAATGCGGCCTGGCCGGCCTGGCGCGCCCTGCCGGCCAAGGCCCGCGCCGCCATCCTGATGAAGTGGTTCCAGCTGCTGAACCAGCACGCCGACGATCTGGCCCGCATCATGACGGCCGAGCAAGGCAAACCACTGGCCGAGGCCAGGGGTGAGGTGCTCTACGGTGCCAGCTTCGTGGAGTGGTTTGCCGAAGAGGCGCGCCGTGTCTATGGCGAGACCATTCCCAGCCCGGACCCGGCCAAGCGCCTGCTGGTGCTGCGCCAGCCTGTGGGCGTGTGCGCGGCCATCACCCCGTGGAACTTCCCGGTGGCCATGATCACGCGCAAGGTCGCCCCGGCCTTGGCGGCTGGCTGCCCGGTCGTCATCAAGCCGGCTGAAGCCACCCCCTTGTCGGCCCTGGCTGTCGCCGAACTGGCCCAGCGTGCCGGCATGCCACTTGGCGTGCTCAACGTCCTCACGGCCGATGCCCAGCGTTCGATTGAGGTGGGCAAGGCCTTGTGCGCCAGCGACACGGTGCGCCACCTGTCCTTCACCGGCTCCACCGAGGTGGGCCGTATCCTGATGCAGCAGTGCGCGCCCACGGTCAAGAAGTTGTCGCTGGAGTTGGGCGGCAATGCGCCCCTGATCGTGTTCGACGATGCCGATCTGGACGTGGCCGTGGAAGGCGCGCTGGCGAGCAAGTACCGCAACTCGGGCCAGACCTGCGTGTGCGCCAACCGCATGTATGTGCAGGCCAGCATCTACGACGCCTTCGTGACCCGTCTGGCTGCCCGCGTGGCCGAGATCAAGGTAGGCAACGGCTTTGAGCAAGGCGTGGTGCAAGGCCCGTTGATCGATGCCGAGGCCCTCAACAAGGTCGAGACCCTGGTGGCCGACGCTGTAGCCAAGGGCGCGAAGGTGCTGACCGGCGGCGCCCCGGCCCAGGTCGAAGGCGGGTCGTTCTACCAGCCCACCGTGCTGGCCAATGTGAGCAGCGACATGCGTGTCGCCCGCGAAGAAATCTTCGGCCCGGTGGCCCCGGTCTTCAAGTTCGAGACCGAGGCCGAGGCCATTGCGGCAGCCAACAACACCGAGTTCGGCCTGGCCAGCTACTTCTTCAGCCGCGACATGGGCCGCATTTTCCGCGTGGGCGAGGCGCTGGAGTACGGCATGGTGGGCGTCAACACCGGCATGATCTCGCACTGCGAGGCACCGTTTGGCGGGGTCAAGCAGTCGGGCCTGGGCCGCGAAGGTGCCCGCCAGGGTATGGACGACTACCTGGAGATCAAGTACCTGTGCCTGGGTGGCCTGAACACCTGAGCGCACCCACGCCCAGCCTGCGCCTCGCTGTCCGAGCGTCAAGATCGTCGGTCATACTGTCAGCTTGACAGTGAACCGACGTGAACAGACAGGAGTCCGGGGTCATGGCCAAGACAACGCGCGCAGCAGGCAGCAAGACCAGCGCCAAAAGCAGCACCAGATCCAGGTCCGGCAACGCCGCCGAGGCCCGCCAAGCTGACATGAGTGATCCTGGCAAGGTGATGGCGCAGACCCTGGAACAACTTCATCACACGGTCGAAGACACCGTGGACCCGCTGGGCATGACTGCGCCCATCGCCCACGCCCAGCTCGCTTGGCTGACGCACCCCCAGGAGTTGACCGACCGCATGATCCGCCTGTCGACGGACCTGTGGAATCTGCAGTGGCACACGCTCAACCGCCTGATGGGGCTGCCCAGCGAAGACCCCATCAAGGTGAACGGCGAAGACGTGCGTTTTGCCGACCCGGTCTGGACGGAAGCGCCCAGCTGGGACCTGCTCAAGGAGTGGTATCTCGCGTTCACGCACCACACGCAGGACATGCTCTATGACACGCCCGGCTTGTCCAAGCAGGAGCGGCGCAAGGCGGCGTTCTGGTGGCGCAACTGGCTCAACGCCATGGCGCCGTCCAACTACCTGCTGACCAACCCGGTCGCTATCCGGCATGCCATCGAGACCAAGGGTGAGAGCCTGCGCAAGGGCTACGAGATCTTCCTGGAAGACATGAAGGCGGGCGAGATCCGCATGACGAACCCGGACGATTTCAAGGTGGGCGAGAACCTGGCCACCACGCCGGGGTCGGTCGTGATGCGAAATCGCCTGGTGGAGGTGATTCACTACGCGCCCACCCAGGCCAAGGTGCATGCGGAGCCGGTCGTCATCGTCACGCCGTGGATCAACAAGTTCTACGTGCTGGACCTGACGCCCAAGAAGAGCATGGTGCGCTTCCTGCTCGATCAGGGATTGGACGTCTACATCACCAGCTGGAAGAACCCGGATGCCTCGATGCGCGACATCCGCTTTGACGACTACCTGACCGAAGGCATCCACGGGATCATCGAGACGGCACGCGCGATGAGCGGCGCGGACAAGGTGCACGCCGTGGGCTACTGCATTGGCGGCACCGGCCTGAGCATGTACATGGCCTGGGCCAACAAGCACTTCGCGCCCGAAGACGTGCCGGTGGCCGACCTCACGCTCTTCACCACCCTGGTCGACTTCCATGCGCCGGGGGACATCAACGTCTTCATCGACGAATCCAGCATCAACTACCTGGACCGCAAGATGGCCCGCACCGGCTACCTGGACGGCAAGGACATGGCCGCTTCCTTCCGCCTGCTGCGATCGAACAGCCTGATCTGGCATTACGTAGAACAAGGCTGGCTCAACGGTGAGCCCCCACCGCCGTTTGACGTGCTGTACTGGAACATGGATGCCACCCGCATGCCTGAGGCCATGCACAGCTGGTATCTGCATCAGCTTTACCTGAAGAACCTTTTGATTCAGCCCGACGCGCTCACGGTGGCCGGCGAGCCGCTGGATCTGGCCCGCATCAACCAGCCGCTGTATGCCGTCTCGGCCGAAGACGACCACGTGGCGCCGTGGAAGCAGACCTTCCACGTCAACAACCACTTCACAGGCCCCAAGCGCTATGTGCTGTCCACCTCGGGGCACATCCTGGGCATCGTCAACCCCGTGGTGACGCCACCCAAGCGCCGCTTCCGTGTGGCCGAGGCCCACCGCTCCGACAGGCCCGAAGCCTGGCTCAAGCGCGCCGAGCAGCACGAGGGTTCGTGGTGGGAAGACTGGATGGCGTGGTTGAAGCCGCGGGCAGGCAAGCTGGTGAACGCTCGACCAGCCGCCAACGCCGCTTTCCCAGAGTTGGCGCCAGCACCGGGCACCTACGTGTTGGAGAGCTGAACCACCAATGAAAAAGGCCGCTAGGTGTATGTTCCTAGCGGCCTTTGACTGTCATGTGGGGTGATGGGAAGCCAAAACCCATCCTAAACTATTGATTTTTATGTTGAAAAATATCGAAGATCAAATCCGTTCCCCCATTTGTTCCCCCGCTTGAGTTTTGTACCCCCACCAAGCAGCGCCAGCAGTAGCCCGCCCGTCCGCTCGGTAAGTTCGGTGATGCTCTTGTGCAACAAGCTGGCGCTGATTACACGCCTGAAGCCCCCCCGGCCCGGTGCCGCCCCTGATTTGATTAACTGATTGATTGCTATGGGGGATTTTTTCCCCGCCTGCGAGGGAGCGGGATTTCCTAGTCTTGAGGTTACCGAGTTCAGAGCCGCCCCTCCCCCGGTGGTGTACGAAACTTTGTTGGTGTCCTCATGCGCGCGATGTATGCGTAGGAGGGCACGCACCGCACACCTCCGGAAACCATGACATTTCATAACAGGCTATCGCACCAGGTCAGCCGTTTTCTTGGCTCAGGTGGTTGTGGTGAATGCGGCGCCGATGATCCGGCAATGGATCATGTGCGCGGGTGTCTCGCACGCACGCGCGTACTGTTCCGAGAACTCAGCTTTGCATCGACCCCGAGGGGCTTCTCACGCGCGCGCGTATTGGGCGCACAGTGCCCGCCTCTGCCTCTGCCTCTGCCTCTGCCTCTGCCTCTGCCTCTGCCTCTGCCGCTGTCTGGCATATGCCGCTCTTTGGTGAGGCCGAGGCCCGAAAGAACGGCGCCGGCTCACTGGCGCATGAGTGGTTTCACGCCGTTGACAACTACTTCGCCCGGATGCGCGGCATGAAAGCCGGGTTCATGACGGACAGCCACGCTGGCCGAGGTGAAGGCGTGCGCCCCGAAATGGTCAACGCCTTCCGTGAATTGATGGGCGTCATCAACCGCACTGGGATGCGGGAGCGGTCAAGCAAACTGGACGCCAAGCGGCGTGAAGGATTACTGGTCAACTGGACCGGAGATGGCGGCGCGATCATTCGAGAGTTACAGCATCGCCAAGCTGCAAGACCAGAACAAGTCGCACGACTACCTTGCCAACGTGGTCAACGACACCCTGTACGCGATGCAGGGCGCCTACAAATACCCGTCGATGGACGAGATGCCGGCGATTCGTGAGGCATTCGACAACTTCTCCCAGACAGGTCCAGACCCGCGAGGACGAGTGTGGCATCAGTGGCACTTTTCAGCACCATCCGCGCCCCGGACTCAACCCATGCCCAGCTTTCGTTTGATGCGGTCAAAAAGACCGTCGAGTCTGCGCTCAGGCGTGTAGTGGGCGCGCCAACGGTGCAGGTTGTGGCCCGTCCGGAGGACATCGGCCTGGTCAACCCGTTTGCCTCGGTTCCAAAGGGCATGGCTCTCCACGATGGTTCCATCGTCCTCTTTTCGGACGGCGCGGAGTCGGCTGTCGATGTCTTCCGTACCGTGTTCCATGCTCTGTTCCACCGTGGTTCAAAGGTGCGCTTTGAGCGCAACGCGGATTACATCACCAAAATGCGGACCATCGCGTCAAGTGATGAGAAGGTGCGCGCCGAGGTGGCCGCCTGGAAGAAGTCAGACGACGGGCAGGCCACGATGGCCGAGTGCATCGGCACTGGAGAGGCCGGCCTGGTCAAGCGCGTCGCTCAGGAATCCAATCCGGGCGGCCCGCGCTTCAGCTTCGCAGGGCATAGCACCAGCCCCGCAGACTGCGACGCTCGCCTTGCTCCGCCAAGCAAGTAGCCGAAACCATCATGGCACGCTTGAAGAGCTCGCCTTGTCCAGGGAGCAGCGCCTCGTCGCCCCAATCGAATCAACAACCCCACGGGGGCGCTTCATACCGGTAATAGCCGAATACTCGTGCGTGTCCGTGACTCGGAGCCTGAGCAGCACACTTGAGTAGTCCCAACATCTTGGAGCTATTCATGAACTTCCATCATTTCGTTGTTTCGCTGCCAGCGGGATGCTATTGCCTTGTCAGGCGCGAATTTCACACCTGGGGCGGCCGGACAGTCTTGATTCCGGGCAGCAGCCGCACTAACGTCGATGAGTGCCTTTCGATTGCAGAGTTGCTCAAGGTCATCGCATGTGTTGAATGTCCATGAAGAACTGACTGCAGCAGCATATGAGTCATCCCGGACGCGCGTGTCAAAGGCGCAAAGATCCGCCGCCCGTTCCCCACGCCAAACCGTCCGACGAGCTGCACAGCACACCCCCTATATGCGTAGGGCATCCCTGGGAAGTAGACCACCCTGAAACGCGTTACACGCTGGTAGATTGTGCCCATGAACACAGTTACCCAACCACCAATAGCGCCCACTCTGGTGCTTGCTCGCCATGTAGTAGGCATGGCGGTTGTTGCCCTGGGGAATCCCCTGATCTACTTTGACAGCAGGCACATCGAAGCGTGGCTGATGACCTGGGTATCTCCGCTCCTGCTGGCCGGCCTGATCTTCGGGCTGTTTTCGCTGTTTTTCACGGAGCGGGCCAAATCAGGATGGCCGGGCGGATTTCTCAAGCTGGCGTGGGTGCTCACCGTTGCAGCTGTCATCGTGCCGTGGCTTGAGCGCGATGAGAGGCCGGCCGCCCAGGTAGCCCAGCCAGCGCCTGTTGTGACTCCTGCGCAGGCTCCAGTCGCTGAGCCCGCGCCCGTCAAGCTGGTCCCATTCAATGGGAAGCTTGACAGTGAGATTGACGAGATCCTAAAGGATGCACCTGCCTATCAACCGCCACGCTAGTTGCCCCCTTGCTCCTTGGCGCCGCGGGCGATCGCAGCAGTGTTCAGGTAGTGTCATTGTTGATGGCCTGCGTCTCCCCCTCCGGTGTTGACTTGGTCCGGGCGCTTGGCGCAGAACACTGTGTGTGTACAGTAGGTATTTTGGGATGGTTACCTCTTGCCACGTGGCTAGCGCCCTGCCCTGCCATGTTCCTCTCGGACGTCATGGCGCAAAGTCCTAGCCGCACATGCCGGGCCTACAAGCAATAAAGCGCGACGCCGATGCCATTCTGGTTCCTAAGTGCCAAGCAGCGCCGAAATCGGACTTGTGGAGCGGCACGGCGGTGATCATCGACGGCTTCATTGTCTTCATGCGAGACATCGGCAATGGGAAGCTCATCGCCACCGAGAAGTTCAACGAAAGAAGACGCTTACTCACAAAGTACGAGGCAGCCCACAGCGCTTGTCGAGTTTGAACGGGTATCGACCCAAGCCGTTAAACGAACGGCCCAGAGGAAAAAACGAATAATCGGGAGAGATGATGAAAACAGTGATTCTTGCCACGTTCATAGCGCTGCTCTGGCCACAAGCCGGGATGGCCCAAAACGTCTGGAAGTGCCAGGCCAACGGGAAGACCACCTTCTCAGATGTGCCCTGCCCATCTTCGGGGAAGATCCTTGATTCAGATCAGCTCAATGCCAACACCATCGGGTCCGTCCGGCGCCAGTGGGCCGAGGAGCCGGAGCAGGACGACCACCGCACCGGTGGACGTCAGTACTCCAGGGCCCCTCAGCCCTCATGTCCGTCTGAGCAAGAGATTCGGAACATGGAGACGTCGGCGGGCTCCGTGACCATCAGCAAGGAGAAGCGCCAGTTCCTTCAAGATGAAGCTCGGCGCGCGCGACAGTGCGCCAAGGGTCAGGGCAACTACACCCAGGAAGACTGGAAGCAGATCGAGGATGCCCATCGCTCCCACAGCAGCATCGACCGTGGCAGCAGCGCCCTCGCCCGCTCCCGAGCCGAGTCAATTCACAGCGCCGCCGACCCTTACGAAGCCGACCGCATTACCGCGCAAAGGAGGCATCAGGAGCGCTTGCAGGAGCAACGCCGCCAACGTGCGGCAACTGCTGCACGCCACAGCGGGCCCGTCCAATGCAACGCACGCGGGTGCAATGGACCAGACGGCTACTACCAGCGTCATGGCACCACCAACAACTTCACATCGCCAAATGGGCGTTTCTGCCAGCACATCGGAAATCGACTGCAATGCCGATGATTTCAATATTGAGCGAAACAAATTTCTCAATACGCCACCCCGAATCCGCTTGAAGCCACATGAATATAAATCCTTTTGCTAGGCCGGAAACGGTAGTGGAATTACCCCACAGGTTTACATACGAGACGATGCGGACCTTTATTGGTCAAGCTATTGAGAAGAGAAACGCTGAACAGTCCTCCTCTGTCATCTTTGACTTTAAAAGACTTGAATTCATTGAGCCTGCAGGTGTTGTAGCCCTTGCAAACTCCATTGAGCATTTTAAGCTTTCACGGGTTAAGGTAACTTTTGCGAACTGCAAAGTTGCGAACAAAGCGAACATCTATCTTGATGATTCCGGGTTCTTTGAGCACTACACAAAGAAGAAGCTCTTTCAGCAGTCCAACCCGCGAAGCACCACTATACCTCTTGAGCTATTCTCAGCCGATGCATATACAAGCTATCTATATTTCAAGTTAATGCCTTGGATTGCAAGATCAACAGATAGCCCAGAACAATCACTTGAAACCATCAGAGCCTGCCTTGAAGAGGTATTCCACAACATTGAATACCACGCAAGTTCAGACTACGGCTGCGTATTTGCACAACATTTCCCTAGAAAGAACAGGTTAGTCATCGCTATTAGCGACTTCGGCATAGGTATCCCTACTCGTGTCAAGACTCGAGTTCCGGGAGTGTCCGACCCAGAATGCTTGCGTCTCGCAATCCAAGAAGGGTTCACAACCAAGACGAATGTCCGCAACCGAGGGGTCGGACTGTCGCTGCTGACAAAGCACATCACCACCAAGAACGGGGGGACTGTGTTGATTCATTCGGGAGAGGGCTACCTTTCAGCGACCCACAGCGCAAGGGGGATGAACGTCACCAGCCGCCAGAGTGAATGGACATATCCAGGCACGCTTGTGCAAGTGTCGTTGCGCACTGATACACTAGAAAGGCTTGAAAGTGAAGCCGCCCCGGAGGAATTCCAATGGTAGCAATCCGCATCATTGACCATGTCAAGCAACCATCTTCATACGACGATGGCCAAGTGATCTTCAACTTAATCCGCGACGATGTGCGCGAAGGCCGCCCCGTTGAGGTCTCCTTCGAAGGCATTCACGCTGTGCCGTCCGCATTCATCAATGCAGCCCTCGTGCAACTAGTAGAAACAGCAGCGTTGCCTCAGATCTTCAAGTGCCTGCAGATCACTCACTCGACAAAGTTCATCAATGACTTGATCAAGAGACGATTTGCGTTCGTAGCCGAGCAGCAAGGGAAAACTGCATAGCTTCGCAGGCCTTGCTGACAGCTCAGCCACCTTCGGGTGGCTTTTTTGTGCCCGCTCGTAGGTATCTGCTTGGCCGCAGTCACAACCTTGCTCGGCCGGCCGTCACTTCCCACGCGCGCACCTGCTGCGGAGGTAATACCTGAGAAACGTCTCCTAGGAGACAGTCGCTACAACCACTTGGACTTCCGCAACCGACCGTTGACCGACAGTTCTTGGCGGGTGAATGGCAGCGAAATGGGTCGCTTCGGGTCAAAGCTGCCAGTCATCCAACTCCCGCGAACGTAAGCACTCAGCCTAATGCAGCCAGCGCGGCGGGCCACTTTGATATCGAGGCCGGACGCACTCGTTGTTTCAGCGCCGCGCTGTGTCGTTCAGGCGCTTCATGAGTTCGAGCTCTGCGTTGAGCTCTTTTGCAAGTTCGCGCAGTTGTGGCCGAAGCCCCCCTTTCCACGCATTGCGCGATGCCCGACCCTTACCCCCTTCGCTGCGCGGCCCGGTGCTTTTCGTCCAAGGCTTCAGTTGCCGGATCAGTTCGGCCTGTCGTTGTCTGCGCTCTTCCGTCCAAGTAGTTGCCATGTTGGTGCTCCAATAGTTCGTTTGGCGTGCTTTGTGTTTTCTCCGCGCCCGTGTGCGAGCCATTGTTGACTTGTTGCGGTCCGTGGGCGATGTTGGCTTGCTTGATGTAAGGCATCGGGTTCTTCATCAGCGCCAGCGTCTCCGCCGTGGCGCGTGCCTGAGACTGCGCCTTGAGTGCCAGCCTCATCAGGGTCTCGATCCCCTTGAAGGAATCCTGCCGCCCTGAGCGCTGCGCCAGGTTGTTGAATAACGCATCCAGAGTCAGAAACTGGTGTGCCAGCACACGCTCGTAACGCTCCAGCTTCCCGGCGACGGCATCGTCCCCAGCCTTGCGCATCGCTGTCACCAGGTCAGTGACGTCAAGTTCAGAGCCTGCGTTTGCGTAGGTTTGCAGCGTCGCCGCAGTCAACGTGCCATCGGTGACCAGTGAGGCCAGCTTCTCGGAGTGCGTTTGGTCAGGTCGTCGCGTCACCTGCAATACCTTCTGGTCACGCGAGCTGGCGCGTTTTGTAGTGGGTTTGGTGGTTGCCATGTGCTATCCCTTCATATCGTTATTCATGCCGATGATCAACATCTGACATCCTCTCAATAGGCAGACGCGCATCAAGGTATCCATGGCAGCGCTGCAAGGTCAGCACCAAGTCACGCGGCAAGTCAGCATGTACGTCCGCCGCACGCACATTCCCGCACCGATAGGGGCCGACGCACCGAAAGTGTCGGCATTCCAGGCACAGGCGCCGGTCTTCGCCACCACGGTCTCGGATCACCAGCCCATCGGCCGACTTTTCCGCCTCAGCTTCGCCCAGGCCTCGTCGGGTGAACAGGTGAACCCTTGCATTGAAGACGTCAATCTCGGCTGTGTTCATCGCCGTGGTGTGCGGCCATGAATGACGGTCGGGGTCGTCGGCTTCAGGTTCTTTCAGGTTCGCGTCATCGGTCAGCGCCAGCACCAGCGCATCACGATGGTGTCGAATCGCCGCTCGGTGTTCGTCGGTCAGCTTGCTGGCAGGCTGCACGGCCAAACCACCCGAAGGCAGTAAGGCCAGTGCCAACCCGTCGCGCCTGAGCCATTGGATAAGGTCAGGCGCTCCCATCAAAACACCTCTACTTCAGATGCCGGGGTTGGGTCGTCAACCCCATGTTGCTCATCAACTTGCTCAACTTGCTCACCGTTTGAATGTTGAGCATCTTGAGCAACTTGGTTGAGCAAGTTGGGCAGCTTCCAGTACCAGAGCCCGCCGTCACCCTTGCGCTTGACCACCCGCAGGTTCTCGGCTGCACGCTTGCAGGATGCCCAGGACACCCCCGCATCTTTGGCTTCGGCCTGCACCGTCTTGGTGGGAGTCAACCCGTCAGCCAGTGCTTCCAGTAGGAATGCCGCAGCGGCATCAACTGCACTCTTGCCGTCGCTTGCGGATTCCTGTTCGGTCGGCTCGGCCAGCAAGTCACGCGCTGAGCCTGCCACGGACTTGCCCCACGTCACATAGCTGGCGTGAATGCCGGGCAGCGGTTCGGCCTGCTCGATGGCGTATTCAAACCCGCCGTCGTCGGGGCCGATGTTGGACTTGCCGCGCGCCAGGATGCGCCGGTCTTGATCCTGTTCGCCGTCCTCGGCTTTCACCTTTGCGGCCACCAGCACCACCCGCGCCACTGCCGTGAAGGCAATAGAGCCCACGACACGGGATGCAGGGTCAGAGCCCGCGCCGCCCTTGCTGAAGTGGCTGATTCCCAGCACAGCAGCATCAAGCCTTGACCCTAGATCAACGAGGGGTTGCAGTGCTCGGCGCACCTCGGTGTTCTTGTGACTGTCGCCCGCCACAGCAGACACCACAGGGTCAACGATCAGCAGCTTGATGCCGCCGATTGCTTGGGCCTGTTCCTCCAGTGCGGCCATGTCTCGGGCCGGGTCGAATGCTTCGACTTCGCCGTCAATCCTGGTGCCGCTGACGAAATAGCACCGCGTCCGGTCTGCGCCGGAAGCGATCAGGCGGGGCAGCAGCGTATCGGCTGGGTCGTCCTCGCCGCTCCAGATCAGCACGTTCCCAGGTGAGCACCTTGACCCATCAGGCCAGCGCCCGCCGATGGTGAGGGTTGCAGCCACCGCCAGCGCAATTGTGGTCTTGCCCTGCCCAGGCGCACCGGCCAGGATGTGCAGCTTGCCCAGCGCCAGCCAGTCAGGCCACAGCCACCGCACCGGCTCGGGTGTCAGGTCAGCACCGTTAACGAGAACCACGGTAGGAGGCAGGCCAGCCGATTGCAGGCGCTTCATGTCGATGATGGCGCTCATGCTGCACCGCCTTCAAGCCCGTCGAAGCGCGCACGCTCCAGGCTATCGGCCACGGCTCCCACCGTCGCAGCATCCCGTCGCGCATACACATCGGCCCAATCTTCGCCGGGGGTCTGAGGCAGCAGCACAGAGACAGACAGGCCAGCCGCGCGCGCACGTCGTTCCAGCTTCGCCGCCGCCGCTTGCCCGGTGCCGCTCACGTCGTTGTCAGCGAAGATCACCAGCCGCCGCAAGCCCTTGGGCCATTGGTATGCAGCCAGCGCATTTGCCGAGTAGGTCGCCACCACAGGCAGGCCACTGCCAGCGCCAGCACACAGAGCTGTCTCGATGCCTTCGGCCACACCCAAGCAACCGCCGATGGGTTGAGCCAATGGAATGCACCCGCCGGGCAATGGGCCACTCGTCGGACTCATCTTCTTTGGCGTGGGCACATCGGCCTTGCGCCCGTCGCGGGTCAGGTAGGTTTGATGCAGACCCACACAGCGCCCATCAGCAGCATGGAAGCGCGCCACCATCGCAGGGAAGGTGCCGAGCACTTCGCCGTCGTCCCAATAGGGCAGGGCTTGGTGATACCGCAGGCAGGCAGGCAAAGGCCACATGCCACCCTGCACGCGACGTTTCACATACAGGGTCACAGGGTCGCCCATCACCGGCTTGTGACTGGCATCCCAGGTGCTGCGCAGGCGTGGCCGATTGCGCTCCCAGCGTGCGGCCTGCTCCCGGTCGCGCTCGACTTTGGCTTGAGCGATCTGCGCCTCATGCGCAAGTCGTTGGCTGGCACTCATCTGCCGGGGGTCGATGGCGCTCCAGTTGGCGAAGATGCCGCTCTTGAAGTCGCCAGCAAAGCCACCCAGGCCATCACCCCAGAGCTTGCCGTAACAACGCTTCTTCGGACCGAAGCGCATCATCACGTCGGCCTCAATCTGGCCTGGTAGATGCCCCAGCATGTCATGCACCCATGTGGCGTAGTTTCGTTTTGAATCTCTCATGCGAGCCCCCGGAACACCAGCGCCAGCCATGCAGCGCAGTGAATCAGCTTGGTCTTGATCGTGGACACAGCAGCGGGTATGCTGGCGCTGTCTGTGTGGCCTGCCGGGTAGTTGCCGCTCCCGGTGGGCTTTCCTTTTGGGGCGGTGGCGTCCGTGTGCATATCCACCCCTCAAGCCATCAGAGCCGCTAGGCGCTCCGCACGCTTGCTGTGCAGGGTGTTCACCAGTTCACGGATTTGATCGTCCGACAGGCCCGCAATGCGCGCCGCGCACAGGGCTTTCACCTCGTCATCAGGCCAGCCGACTGACCGTTGCCCGATGGACACTGGTTTTGTCCAAAGGCCCGCGTTGATCGCGTTGTAGATGCTGGCGTGTGAGCGCCAGCCAATTGCAGCCTTGACGGCTGGAAGTCGAACGATGTTCATGCTTATCCTTCATCAACGGCTTGATACGCCGATGTACGAAGGATGCTAGGAACGCAGGAGCAAGAAACAAAACCCTATACCGGTTTGCAAGTGAATCCATTAAGAATCAATCACTTGCAAAGACCTCCAACAGGATGTTGTCGTCGGTGTTGTCGGGTTTTATGGGCTATTTGGCTCAATCCAGCCCGCCAGGGAAACGGGTTTTCGGGGATCAGCCTAGGACTGGCGAAAACTCACGCCCGCTTGAACTCGATCACCTCAGCGCCAGCGCGCAGTGTGTCTAGGTAATCGGCCCACGTCTGCATCATCTGCCGACGCTGCCCCAGGTATTCGGCACGGTCATAGGCGCTGCCCAGGGGGCCTGTCTTGCCGTGTCCTAGTTGAGCCTCCACCATGTCAGCAGGAATGCCGGGGATGCGCTCGGCAATCATCGTGCGTGCCATCGCCCTGAACCCATGCGCCACATGGTCGTCATTGCCGAAGTCCAGCCGACGCAGCGCCGCATTGATGGTGCCGTCGCTCATGGGCTTGTTGCGGTCACGCGCACCGGGGAACACATAGCGCCCTGCCCCGGTCAATGGCTGGATGGCCTTGAGGATACGCACGGCTTGCGTGGCCAGGGGGACAAGATGCGGCTTGCCGTTCACCTTCTCATGCTTGGTCCGCTTCATGTCCGATGGCGGAATGGTCAGCATGGCCCGATCCAGATCAACCCATGCCCACTCCATCGCACGGATATTGCCCGGCCGCTGGAAGATCAGCGCGGCCAGCTTCAGCGCCGCCAGCGTGGTCGGTTGCCCGGTGTACCCGTCAATCGAGCGAAGCAACCCGCCCGCCTCCACCGGATCAAGCACCGCTGAAAAGTGCCGGGCAATGTGGGGCTTGAGTGCCCCCTTCAGGTCGCCCGCCGGGTTGTGTTCGCAGTAGCCCGTCTGGATGCCATAGCGAAACACCTGCCCGGCCATCTGTTGCAGGTCTTGCGCCGTGCTCAGAATGCCCTTCTTCTCGACCTTGCGCAGCGTAGCCAGCAGTGCCGGTGCCTTGATCGTGCTCAGGGGCAAGCCGCCGAGGTGGGGGAACAGGTACAGCTCATTCATCCGTAGCCACTTGGTCGCGTGCCCGTCACTCCATCCCGCTGCCTTGACGCTATGGAACTCACGGGCCACCGCTTCATAGGTGGTCGCACTTGTCGCCACCCTCGTCAGCTTCTCAGCCTGTCGCACCTGCACCGGGTCTGATCCACCCTCGCGCGCCTTGCGTGCCAGGTCGCGGCCTTCGCGTGCGGCCTTGAGCGTCACACCCGGATAGCTGCCGAGCGCCAGTCTCTTTTCTTTGCCGTCGAAGCGGTACTTGGCAAACCAACGCTTGGAGCCATTCGGCGTCACCTCCAGGTACAGCCCACCCGCATCGGACAGTCGAATACGTGGCTTGTCCGGGGGGCACACGGCATTTTTGCAAGCTGGATCTGTGAGCATGGGGGAACACTCCGGGGGAACAAATGATCCCAAGATGGGGGCACAAGCGGTTTGTTCCCCTGATTGTTCCCCCGCCCCTCTCTGTCTGTCAATGTCTGCCGCTGTACGTCACCGCAAGGCAAACCATTGATTTACCAAAGAAAAAGGCCGCCAGGTGTATGTTCCTAGCGGCCTTTGACATGGTATGTGGAGCGGGTGATGGGAATCGAACCCACGTTATTTGCTTGGGAAGCAAGAGTCCTACCATTGAACGACACCCGCGTTCGAACGCATTGTAGCCTCATGCCGTGACTCCCCCTTGGGTCGACCGTCTCCTGTTTGCGACGCACCTCAGACTGAGGCACACTCTCGCCCTTGATCCAACGGTCTGAAATCTCTCGCATGTCCAGCCCCGACCTCGCCCCCCAAGATCCTGACACGCCTGCCGCCGACACTGAAGCGGGCGAACGCCACCACCGCACCATCAAGACCTTCGTGATGCGTGCCGGACGCACCACCGAGGGCCAGGCCCGCGCGCTGGCCGAGCTGGGCCCGCGCTTTGTGCTGCCCTTCGCACAGGCGCCTCTGGACTACACCGCCACGTTCGGACGCACAGCCCCGGTCGTGCTGGAAATCGGCTTTGGCATGGGCGATGCCACAGCGAAGATCGCGCAAACGCTGCCGGGCACCGATTTCATCGGCTGCGAGGTGCACGAACCTGGCGTGGGCGCGCTGCTCAAGCACATCGGTGACATGGGGCTGAGCAACCTGCGCATCCTGCGCCATGACGCGGTCGAGGTGCTGGAGCACATGATTCCGCCCGCGTCCCTGGCTGGCGTGCACATCTTCTTCCCCGACCCCTGGCACAAGAAGCGCCACAACAAGCGTCGCCTGATCCAGGCGCCGCTGGTCGCCCACTTGACCTCGCGCCTTGCGCCGGGCGGCTATGTTCACTGCGCAACCGACTGGGAGCCCTACGCCCAGCAGATGCTCGAAGTGCTCTCGTCCGAACCCGGCCTGGTCAACACAGCCGACACCTACGCCGAAAAACCCGCCTACCGCCCCCTGACCAAGTTTGAAAACCGCGGTCTGAAACTGGGCCACGGCGTGTGGGACCTGGTCTTCCGCAAGCGCGCCTGACCCCGGCCTGAAAGCGACGGTCCGCTGGACCGCTGATCGTCAAGACGCTAGGCTGTGGGCATGTGACCGGAGTGTCCCGTGCCCCAGCCTGCCGACCTTCCCACTGCGCCCGACTCACCCGCGCCTCTGCCAGCCCCTTGGCAGAACGAAGCGGCAACCGTGGCTGCCCTGCGGGTCCGTCTGGCCGACACACTGGATTGGTCTGCGGTTCGCGCGCAGTGTGAACCCTGGGTCACGCAGGTGCGTGCCCATCCGCCCGCCTTCTGGGCCATGGACGCCCTGCTCCAGGCCTACCCCTTGTCCCGCCCCGAAGGCTTGGCCTTGATGCGTCTGGCCGAGGCGCTGCTGAGGGTTCCCGACGCCGACACCCGCGCCCTGCTGTTGAGCGATCAGCTGCAACACGGCGACTTCGCTCACCATCAGCCTGCCGCCAGTGCGCACCGCCACCCGTGGTGGGAAGCCCTGTCGGCGCGCGTGCTGGGCCTGGCGCAACAGCTCATGCGGCGCGCACCAGGCGACGACGGCGCCCACCACTGGGGCACCCTGCTCGGCCGCCTCGGACAAGACAGCGTGGTGTCCGCAACCCTGAACGCGCTGCGGTTGCTGGGCCGACAGTTTGTGCTGGCGCCCGACATCGTGCAGGCCTGGCAAGCCGCCGAGGCCCTCACCCGCACCGATGAACGCACGGGCTTTCAAACCACCTGGAGCTTTGACATGCTTGGGGAAGGTGCCCGGACCTGGGCGGATGCAGACCGCTACCAGGCCGCCTACCAGCAAGCCCTCGCGACCCTGAGCGCACAGTCCCCGATGGCAGCGGTAGACGTGCCGATCTCACGCAGACAGGGCCTGTCCATCAAGTTGTCGGCCCTGCACCCGCGCTTCGAGCAGGCCCACCAGGCCCAGGTCATCCGCGAGCTCGGCCCGCGCCTGCTCCAACTGGCCCAAAGGGCGGCTGAACACGGGCTGCTGCTGACCATCGACGCCGAGGAATCCACCCGACTGACCTTGCAGTTGACGGTGCTGGCCGACCTGCTCGACCGTCTGCACACTTGTCAGCCTTCCGCCCATTGGCCCGGCCTCGGTCTGGCCATCCAAGCCTACCAATACCGGGCGCCCGCCATGATCCAGGCCGTCGCCCACCTGGCGGCGCAACACCAATGGCGTCTGACCGTGAGACTGGTCAAAGGCGCCTACTGGGATGCGGAAATCAAACAGGCGCAAGAGGCCGGCCTACCCGGCTACCCGGTCTACACGAAGAAGTCCCACACCGACCTGGCCTATCTGGCCTGCGCGCAAGACCTGCTGCGGCACCACGCCCTGCTCTTCCCGCAGTTCGCCACCCACAATGCCGCCACGTTGGCGGCCGTGAGCCAACTGGCCCAGCAACACGGTCTGGGCCCCACTGAGTGGGAGTGGCAGCGGCTCCACGGCATGGGCGAGTCCCTCTACCAGGCCATTCGTCAGAGCACCACGGCCGCACAGGCCGCTGCGGTGCGCGTCTATGCACCGGTCGGACCTTACCGCGACCTGCTCGCTTATCTGGTACGGCGCCTGCTTGAAAACGGCGCCAATGCCTCGTTCGTGCACCAGTTGGCCGCGCCCGATGTTTTGCTGGACACGCTGCTCGCCTCCCCGTTGGCCGACACGGGCATCCACCCGTGCACGCTGGCACCGCCCCTGGAGCGCGAGGGCCTGGGGCATCGGCAGGCCGCTGGTCGCGACCTGCATCACACGCCCCACCGCGAGGCGCTGCTGACCGCCATCGCCCAGCGCCAGCGTGGTGCAGCCACCGCGAGGGGCACAGCGTCGTCACCTGAATCCGCAGAGACGCCGTCCATTGACGCCCTCATGCGCGACCTGGATCGCGCCTGGCCAGCCTGGGAAGCCACCGAGCTGACGCAACGCTGCGCCCTGATCCTGCACGCCGCAGACGAGATGGAAGCCGACCTCGACAATTGGGCGGCCGATCTGGTGGTGGAGGCACGCAAGACCCTGCCTGACGCCGTCAGCGAGGTGCGCGAGGCCATCGACTACGCCCGCTACTACGCCGCACAGGCCCGTGACACGCTCGCGACCCGCCTCCTGCCGGGGCCCACGGGCGAACACAACGCATGGCGCGCCCGCGGGCGGGGTGTCTTCGTGTGCATCGCGCCCTGGAACTTCCCGCTGGCCATCTTTGCCGGACAGGTCATCGCCGCTTTGCTGGCTGGCAACGTGGTGGCGGCCAAGCCTGCCGAGCAGACGCCGCAGATCGCCCGCAGGCTGGTCGCATTGCTGCACCGCCACGGCATCCCGGTCGACGCGCTGTGCTGCGTCTGCGGCCCCGGGAGTGTCGGCGCGGAACTGGTCGCTCACCCACTGTGCGCTGGCGTGGCCTTCACCGGCTCGGTCGCCACCGCCAAGCGCATCCAGCACAGCCTGGCTGCGGCCGATCGCCCCATCGTGCCCTTGATTGCCGAAACCGGCGGCCTCAACGCCATGATCGTGGACAGCACCGCCCTGCCCGAGCAGGTCATCGACGCCGTGGTGGCGAGCGCCTTTCTGAGTGCAGGGCAACGCTGCTCGGCCTTGCGGCTGCTGTGCCTGCATCAGGCTGTTGCGGATGACATGGAAACCATGCTGGCGGGCGTCTTGCTGACCCTGGTAAGCGGACCACCTGCGGACTGGGCCACCGATGTGGGGCCCGTGATCGACACCCTTGCGCAGGCCCGTCTGCTGAGCCACCTGGCCGCCTTGAGCGAGCAGGCCCAAGACTCTGCCTCCGGCGTTCACCTCATTGGCGAGGCACCACCGCCTGCAAACCCAGGCGACCTGCCATACGTGCGAGCCAGCGCCTGGCGGATTCCCACCGTTTCACACCTGCAGGCCGAGCACTTCGGCCCGATCCTGCACGTCGTGCACTGGGGGCCAGGCACCCACGCGCCGACTCTGGACGACCTCATCGACCAGATCAACGCCAGCGGCTACGGCTTGACCTTGGGCCTGCACACGCGCATGGACGCACGCATCCAGCACGTGAGCGCACGCGCCAGGGTCGGCAATGTGTATGTGAACCGCAGCATGACGGGTGCGGTGGTGGGCGTGCAGCCTTTCGGGGGGCAAGGCTGGAGCGGGACCGGCCCCAAGGCCGGGGGCCCGCTCTATGTGTTGCGCTTCGCGACCGAGCAGGTGCTCAGCGTCAACACCACGGCGGCAGGCGGCAATGCCGCCTTGCTCACCCAGTTCAGTTGCTGAACTTGTAGTCGGTCTTGGCCTTGGCCTTCAGGTCGTCGCGGAACTTGGCCATCTTGGCTTGCGTGCCACGCTGGATGATCTGCGCCTTTACCTCGTCAAACTCGGGGAACTGAGCAGCGCGCTCGTCTTCCAGCTTGATGATGTGCCAGCCAAATTGCGACTTCACCGGGGCACTGGTGACTTCACCCTTCTTCAGCTTGAGCAGAGCCTGAGAGAACTCAGGCACGTAGTTGCTGGGGTTGGCCCAATCCAGGTCGCCACCGTTCTCGGCCGAGCCCGGGTCCTTGGAGTTCTTCTTGGCCAGCTCTTCGAACTTGGCGCCGCCCTTGATCTTGGTCAGCAGGTCCTTGGCCTCGGCTTCATTCTCGACCAGGATGTGGCGAGCACGCAGTTCCTTGGCGCCATTGGCGGCCTTGATCTTGTCGTACTCGGCGCGAGCTTCGGCCTCGGTCATCTGGTTCTTGGCCTCGAAGTCCTGGAACAGCGAGCGGATCAGGATGGACTGGCGCGCGAACTCCATCTGCACCTTGTAATCCGGCGAGGTGTTCAGGCCACGGCGTTCAGCTTCCTGGATGAAGATTTCGCGCATGACGATCTCGTCCTTGACCTTTTGTTCCAGGTCCGGCGTGCGAGTCTGCGGCGGCTGACCGGGCTGCTGGTTCTTCAGGATCTGTTCGATCATGGCGTCGGCGCGCGCCTTGGGCACGGCCTTGCCGTTGACGATGGCGATGTTTTGCGCGAACACCGAAGGTGCAGCCAGCGTGACAGTAGCGGCCAGCACAGCAGCCTTGGCGATACGAGAGATCTTCATGATGAGCGAAAAGCTTTCTGTAGAGGGTTCAGACGGGCTCGGCTTTGATGGCCAGGGCATGGACGCCCTGCGGAATCAAATCGCGCAAAGCATCATACACAAGGCGGTGACGCTGCACATGCGACAGGCCGTTGAAGCAGCGCCCACGTATTTGAATGGTGAAATGCGTGCCTGTGGGGGCGCCGCTGTGTCCGGCATGGCCCATGTGGTCGGCCGTGTCATCGGTGACCGTGACCGACTCGGGTTGCAAGGCCTGCGTGAGCACGGCCTCCATCTGGGTGGCGGAGACGGTTCCGGTGCTCATGCGGGGTCCTTCGCGTCGGCCGTCATGTGACGGCTCAGGTACACGCCCTGCGCCAGGGTGAAGCCCAAGGTCAGGCCCAGACTGCCCCACATCTTGAAACTCACCCAGGTGTCGGTCGGAAAGTTGAAGGCCACCCAGAGGTTGAGGACGCCCATGCCGGCAAAAAACAGCACCCAGGCCCAGCCCAGGTTGCGCCAAACGGCCTCGGGCACGTCGACCTGCCCGCCCATCATCTGGCGCAGCATTTTCTTGCCCAGCACGATCTCGGTGACCAGGAAGCCGGCCGACATCAGCCAGTAAATGACGGTGGGCTTCCACTTGATGAAAGTTTCATCGTGGAACCACAAGGTCAAGCCGCCAAGCACGACGACGACGATCAAGCCCGCCCAGAGCATCTTGTCCACGCGCTTGCCCAGGGCCTTGAGCACCAGGATCTGGAGCAAGGTGGCCACGACCACCACGACGGTGGCCAGCAGCACGGGAGCCTCGGTCACCCCCACGCTGCCACCCGAGACGGCAAAACCCAGGTAGTGGTTCAGCCATTGCGCTGCCTGCTCTGCGTTGCTGCCGGCCCACTTGTAGCTGGCAAAAAACAGGATGATGGGCAGCAGGTCAAAAAAGATCTTCATGGGATGTCGGGCACGGGTTCAGCGGCCGCAGGTTGGTGCGCTCAGGTCTGGCGCGGTTCGAAGTCTAGCGCGGCGGAGTTGATGCAGTAGCGCTCCCCCGTGGGCTGGGGGCCGTCTTCGAAGACGTGGCCCAGGTGCGCGCCGCAGTTCTGGCAGCGCACTTCGACGCGGATCATGCCGTGGCTGGTGTCGCGCACACGCTCGATCTGGCTGTCATCGGCTGGTTGCCAGTAACTGGGCCAGCCGCAACCGGCATCGAATTTGGTGTCGGACTCGAACAGTTTGACGCCACAACAGACACAGCGGTAGTCACCCTTCTCGAAATGGTCCCAGTAGCGACCGCTGAAGGGGCGCTCGGTGGCCGCCTGGCGCGTCACCTGGTAGTCCATGGGAGAGAGTTGCTCACGCCATTCGGCGTCGGTCTTCTCGACTTTGTAGGTACTCATGATGAACAGGACACCTCGATGGATTGCGCCCAGCTGGGCGGGAAGTCGGCATCGGCTTCGCAGCCGGGTTGCGTGTCAAACGGATGCTGCAGCAGACGGTGCAGGCGCTGTACTTCACTGTCATCGCCGCGCTGCGCCTGGCGAATGGCGGTTTCCGCCATGTGGTTGCGCAGCACGTACAAAGGGTTGACGCGGTTCATGCGCAAGGCACGTTCGGTGTCCACGCTCTGCTCAGCGCGCAGGCGCTGGGCGTAACGCAGGGCCCAGCCGTCGAACGCCTCCCGGTCCAGGAACAGATCGCGGACGCGGGCATTCTCCGGGGCATCGGGCGACAGGTCAGAGCGGAACTCCGCCAAGCGGCGGAAGGCAATCGTGAAATCGACGCGCCCGCGGGCCAGCAAGGTCAGCCAGTCCAGCGCCAGGCGTTGGTCATCGGTGCGGTCCGCATCGACCTCGGTGGACAAGGGGCGCAGCCCAATCTTGGCGCACCAACGCTCGGTCATGGCTTTTGGGAAATGCACTTCGTAAGTCTGCAAGACATCGACTACCACCTGCGGGTCGTCCTGAGCCTCCGGGATCAAGGGCAGCAGCGCCTGGGCCAGCGCACGCAGGTTCCAGTAACCGATCTGCGGCTGGTTGCTCCAGGAATACCGCCCCTGGTCATCGGAGTGATTGCAGATGTGCTCCGGATCGAAGGCATCGAGGAAGCCGAAGGGGCCGTAGTCAATCGTCAGCCCCAGGATGGACATGTTGTCGGTGTTCATCACCCCGTGGCAAAAACCCACGCTCTGCCAGTCGGCCATCAGGCGCGCGGTGCGCTGCAGAACGGCGTCCAGCAGCGCCAGCGCCCGGTTGGGGGCGTCCTGCAACTCGGGGTAATGGTGGGTGACGACGAAATCGACCAGGTCGGCCAGCACCTCGTGATGGCGCGGGTGGCGGTGGTGCGAGAAATGCTCGAAGTGGCCAAAGCGCAGGAAACTGGGCGCGACCCGGGTGACCACGGCGGCCGTCTCGAAACTCTCGCGGCGCACCGCCAGAGGCGAGGCCGTCAAAGCCAGCGCCCGGGTGGTGGGAATGCCCAGGCCATGCATGGCCTCGCTGCAAAGGTACTCGCGGATGGACGAGCGCAGCACCGCCCGGCCATCGGCCCGGCGGGAATACGGCGTGGCACCGGCACCCTTGAGCTGGATTTCCTGCGGTCCCATGGGCGTGTCGAGCTCACCCAGCAACAAGGCCCGACCATCGCCCAACTGGCCTGCCCAGTGTCCGAACTGATGGCCGCTGTAGACGGTGGCCATCGGCGCCATGCCGGGCCAGCGGGCATTGCCGCTCAGCACCGCCAAGGTGCTGGCGCCCGCCGCATCGGCAGCGTCTTGCCATTGGGGGGGCAGTCCCATCTCTTGCGCCAAGTGCTCGTTGACCGCCACCCAGCGCGGCTGGGGCATCGGGTCCCCCTCCCATGAGGTCCCCAGCGGCACCTGCAAGCGGGCGTGCAAGGCCTCGCTGCGCTGCGCCAGGCGGTTGAACCAGCGCTCGGGTGTGGGAGGCCAGGCGGTCGGCGTGTTGACGGCGCCCAGATCGGGGGAAAGGGTCTCAGACATGTGGTTCAGTGTAGACAAGGCGGCCTGCCCCTGAAGGGCGTCGGGCTAATGCTGTCATGACCATGTCCTAAGATGCGCGCACGCCGACATGAGGACATGCCGGCTTCTGCAAGGACTGTGACCGTGGACATTGTGTTGTTTCTGAAAGCCGTCGTGATGGGCATCGTGGAGGGCTTGACCGAGTTTCTGCCCATTTCCAGCACCGGCCACCTCATCCTGGCCAACGCCTTGATGGACTTTGGCGGCTCGGCCGGGGCAGAAAAAGCCAAGGTCTTCGAGATCGCCATCCAGACCGGCGCGATCTTCGCCGTCATCCTGGTCTACCTGCAGCGCATCAAGGACACCGTCACCGGACTGGGCTCCGACCCGGTGGCCCAGCGTTTTGCGCTCAACGTGATCATCGGCTTCCTGCCCGCGGTGGTGATGGGCCTGCTGCTGGGCAAGTTGGTCAAGGAACACCTGTTCACGCCCACCGTGGTGGCGACCACCTTCATCATCGGCGGCTTTTTCATCATGCTGGCCGAGAAGCTGACCGCGCGCTACCAGACCTCCCGTGTGGAGTCGGTGGACGACATGACGCCGTTGGATGCGCTCAAGGTCGGCCTCGTCCAGTGCCTGGCCCTGGTGCCCGGCACCAGCCGCTCCGGTGCCACCATCATCGGTGGCATGCTGATGGGCCTGTCCCGCAAGACCGCCACCGACTACAGCTTCTTCCTGGGCATTCCCACGCTGGTGGGCGCCGGGGCCTACAGCCTGTACAAGGAGCGCGCCCTCCTGTCGCTGGCCGACCTGCCCCTGTTCCTGACCGGTCTGGTGTTTGCCTTCCTGTCGGCCTGGGTGTGCGTGCGCTGGCTGATCCGCTACGTCTCCAGCCACAACTTCATGCCCTTTGCCTGGTACCGCATCGCCTTTGGCCTGCTGATCCTGGTCACCTCGCACATGGGCTGGATCACCTGGGCGGAGTGACGGCGCCATGAACTGCCGCCATGAAGCCCTGGCCGTGCTGCTGGTGGCCGACCCGCTTGCCAAAGCCGCACGGGCCGCCACCCTGTGGGACGCCGTTCAGAACGATGCCGCCCTGCTACCCGACGAGGGGCAACGCGCCGAAGCCCTCACGCTGACACCCGATCAAGAAGCGACCATGCCCGGCCGCCCCGAGCGGCCGCGTCTGGTAAGTGCCACGCAGGTGCCATCCCGCTCGCCCTTCACCCCCGAAGGCCGCGCCGCCCTGCTCCACGCCATCTGCCACATCGAGTTCAACGCCATCAACCTGGCCCTGGACGCCGTCTGGCGCTTTGCCAACATGCCCGCCGCCTTCTACCGGGACTGGCTGCAGGTGGCCGGCGAAGAGGCCCTGCACTTCACCTTGCTGCGCACCCACCTGGAGAGCCTCGGGTCGCACTACGGCGACTTCGACGCCCACGATGGCCTGTGGACGATGTGCCACAAGACCCGCCACGACATCGTCGCCCGCATGGCGCTGGTGCCGCGCACGCTGGAAGCGCGCGGCCTGGACGCCACCCCGCTGATCCAGGACAAGCTCACCCGCGCCGGCGACCTTCGTGCCGTCGAGATCCTGGACATCATCCTGCGTGACGAGGTGGGCCATGTGCGCATTGGCAACCACTGGTTCCATCACCTCTGCCAAGAGCGGCAGCTGGACGCCACCGCGCTCTACCCCGAACTGGTCAAGCGCTACGAGGCGCCCCGCATGCGCCCCCCGTTCAACGAGGCCGCCCGCAAGGCCGCCGGCTTCACAGACGCCGAGCTCGCCTTTCTGCTCGGCGAGGACTGACGCCCCTTCGGCCGCCGCACACCCGGTCGCCCTGACGCATCACCCGCGCGGGTGGTGCTTCTCGTGCAACTGCCTCAGGCGCTCCCGCGCCACATGGGTGTAGACCTGCGTCGTAGAGATATCGGCGTGCCCGAGCAGCATCTGCACCACGCGCAGATCGGCGCCATGGTTGAGCAAGTGCGTCGCAAAGGCATGCCGCAGGGTGTGGGGCGACAGGTGCTGCGTGATGCCGGCGTGCTGGGCGTACTTCTTGATCAGCTTCCAGAACATCTGGCGGCTCATCGCGTCGCCACGCCCGGTCACGAACAAGGCATCGCTCACCTGCCCGCCCAGGATCTGCGCCCGCGCCTGGTCGAGGTAACGCTGCAACCAGTCGGAGGCCTCTACCCCAAAAGGCACCAGCCGCTCCTTGCTGCCCTTGCCGGTGATGCGCAGCACGTTCTCGCTCAGGCCCACGTGCACTGATTTCAAGGTCACCAGCTCGCTCACCCGCAGGCCGCTGGCGTAGAGCAGTTCCAACATGGCGCGGTCGCGCAGCCCCAGCGGCTCATCCGTATCCGGTGCGGCCAGCAAGGCCTCGACCTGGGCTTCGGTCAGGGTGCCCGGCAAACGCATGCGCTGACGTGGGGCGTCCATGCGCACCGTCGGGTCTTCGAGGGACAGCCCTTCACGGGTGGCCCAGCGGTAAAAACGCCGAAACACACTCAAACGCCGCCCCGCTGAAGACGGGCGGGAGCCAGCATGGCGGGCCGCCGCGTAACTGGCCAGGTCCAGCTCGGAGGCGGTGACCAGGGTGTGCCCGTCGGGCTGCTGGCGCAACCAGTCGGACAGCGCCTGCAGATCACGACGGTAGGCCGCCAGGGTGTTGCTGCTCAGCCCGTCTTCCAGCCAGAGCATGTCGATGAAACGATCCAGATGCGGATCGATCTGCACCTCAGGCCGGGGCACCGAGCAAGCCCTGTTTCATGCGGGGGTCGATGGCGTGCTCACCCACAAAAATCTGCAACACCGCGCGGTAGAGGTCATCGCCCACCACCGGCTTGCCCGCCGCCTTGCCGTTGCGTGACAGCACCAGGCCCTTGCCCGGCAAGTAATCCATGTCCACCACATCACCCGGCATCAGCTGACCCAGGCCATCGAGCTGCTCGGCAAACTGCGCCAGCCGATCGGCCAGGCGGGCCTGCACCTCCGGCGTTTCATGCCGCTTCACCCGACGCAACAGGGACTTGGTCAGCTCGCTGCTGGGCGCCTGCAGCATGATCTTCAAGCGCAGCCGGCGCGGGCCGGTCTCAGCCAGCAAGGACGCGGCATCGCGGCTGGGCGTGGTGACATACAGGCCAGCCACAAAGGCCTTGAGCCAGGCCACGCCGCGCAGCCCAAGCCCGTTGAGCTGCAGCTTTTGCTGTCCCTGCATCACGGTGTCGTCAAACTGCTGACCTTCCAGCGTGGCAGCCTGCGCCCCTGTGACCCAGGTGGCGCTCAATGCCGCAGCCAGGCAGGCCCCCAGCGCCATGCGGCGCCACGCCCCCACGCGCTGCCCATCGGCGGGATTGATCGGTGAAAACCTGCTGCGCTGACTCATTGAAACTCCGTGTGTACCCCATGGTAACAACGCACGCAATCCCTTGTCCGCCGACCGGTCGCCTCAGCCAACGCGCACGCCAGTCGCTCAGAACGTCATGGCGTTGTAGGCCCGGCGCACCTCTTCCAGCGCCTGCTCCAGTCGCGCGGGCGTGCGTTGAGCGGGGTCCGTCAGCGCCTGCCAGTCGGCAAAGGCCTGCGCTTGACGCCGCTTCAGCTCGGTCTCACGGGTGGCCGCCTTGGACTTGACCTCGTCCTCGGTGGGCACAGGCAAGACGGTGAGCACCTCCGCCTGCCAGGCGTCCAGTCGGGCCGTGCGACGGGCCGCATCGGGCTCAATGTCCGCGATCAGCGCGGAGCCGATCAACATCGCCTCCAGCAAGGTGAAATCCCCACGCCCCACGTGCGCCGGCAATTCACTCATCAGCGACTGCGCGGCCCGGCGACGCCGTGAAGCATCTTCAGTCTGATCCAGGCTTTGCCACGACTCGAAGCTGCGCTGGTAGCGGTTGTAGCTGACAATGCGCTCCGCCTCTGCGGCAGGCACGCCGACCTTGGCCAACGCGGACTGCAACGTCGCCCAGTCGTCGGTCGACACATCGCTGGGTCGTCCGTCCGAGAGCACGGCGGGGTGCAGTTCCCCGGCAGGTTCCGGGTTCCCGGTTGAAGCCCGGGGCCAGCCTGGCAAGCCAGACTCCGAGGACAGCACCACCCCGCCGTCGCCCGACGAGGAGGAGCCCGAAGTGATCCAGTACGCCCCGGCACCGATCACGGCGACCGCCACGGCCGCCGAAAGCACCAGGCGGGAAGAAGAGCGCTGATAGAGGATTTTGGACATGGCCGGGACGTGAGCTGTGCGGGGACAATGCGATGGATTCTGGCAGGATTGCCGTCTTGCCAAGACCCTGAAGCATCCCGACTGCGGGTTTTACCCCTGCCCTATCATGGGGGGTCGGTCGCTCTGCCCCTGATTCTCCTCACCATGCCCCTGACTGCTGAATTGCAATGCCGAGCCATGACGCACGCGGACTTGCCTCATGTCCTGGCCTTGCAGCACATCTGCTACCAACCCGACTTTCACGAGCCACTGGATGCTTTCGAGAGCAAGCTACGCGCCGCCCCGGACACCTGCTGGGTGATCTCGGCCGAGCATGCCGGCGTACTGGCCTACCTGGTCAGCCTGCCCGTCGCCGATGAGTCCTATCCTGTCCTGCATGCGTGTCAGTGCGATGCCAGCACACTGCCGGACGAGCTCTACCTGCATGACATGGCCATCTCGCCCGCCCTGCGAGGCCGCGGTGCCAGCCGCCGGCTCTTGCAAATGGCGATCGAGCAGGCAAACAGCATGGGCCTTCAACGCCTCAGCCTGATTGCCGTGCAGAACTCTGCAAGCTTCTGGATGCGCCACGGCTTCCATGCCCGACTGCCGACCTCGCCGCAGGTCGCTGACAAACTGGCCTCTTTCGGATCGGATGCCATGCTCATGTCACACACACTTGCACACAATCTCGGGGGAGCCTGACCCCTCGTTCATGCGGATCGACACCGTGCTGGACGAATGCCCAGGGAATACCCTGGCATTTTCGGCCAGGCCCTGCCAAAACCTCGTGGCACATTGAAAGTCCCTTGATGACTTGTTTGCCGAGACTGAATGAACCAGGAGTACACACCCGTGATGCTGGAAAACCGGACCTACGATGAACTGCAGGTCGGAGACAGTGCCAGCATCACTCGCACCCTCACCAAGGACGACATCGACGCCTTCGCCATCCTCAGCGGCGACGTCAACCCAGCCCACCTGGACGACGCTTACGCCAAAGACACCCCCTTCCAGAAGGTGATCGCCCACGGCATGTGGGGCGGCACCTTGATTTCGACTGTGCTCGGCACACAGTTGCCTGGCCCGGGCACCATTTACGTCGGGCAAAACATGCGCTTCATGCGCCCCGTCAGCCTGGGCGACACCATCACGGTCACCTTGACCGTGAAGGAAAAGAAAGCCAAAAACATGGTTGTGCTGGAATGCACCTGCACCAACCAGCTCGGCAAACCAGTGATCGTGGGAGAGGCCGAGATCATGGCCCCCACCGCAAAGGTTCGCCGGCCTCAGGCGCCGCTGCCACGCATGCACCTGCATCGTCTGGAGCGCTACGAGCAGTTGATGAGCCTGGTGAAAGACAAGCCAGCTGTACGCTGCGCGGTGGTGTATCCGGAAGATGCCGCCACGCTGAAGGCCACCCTGCATGCCGCCCAACAAGGGCTCATCATGCCGGTGCTGATTGGCTCGCGTGAGCGCATCAGTGCCCTGGGCCAGCAGTTGGAACTCGACCTGATCGACTGCCTCTGGCGCGAAGCCGAATGCGCGGTCCAGGCCGCCTCCATTGCGGTTGAAATGGCCCGCGACGGCGAAGTCTCCGCCATCATGCAAGGCAACATCCCCATTCATGTGCTGATGAAGCGGGTGCTTCGCCATGCTGGCGGGCTGCGCACCTCGCGCCGCGTCTCGCACGCCTACGTCGCTGACGTGCCCAGCTACCCGCAGCCGCTGATCATCACGGATGCCGAGGTGAACGTGCGCCCCAATCTGGATGAAAGCCGCGACATCGTCCAAAACGCGATCGATCTGGCGCGCCGGTTGAAGCTGAACGAGCCCCGGGTGGCAGTGGTGTCGGCCGCCGAAGACTTCAACAGCAACCTCGAATCGTCAACGACCGCTGCGGTGCTGTGCAAGATGCACGAACGTGGCCACATCACTGGGGCCCTGCTTGATGGCCCCATGACGTTTGACGCAGCCGTGCACCCAGAGGTGGCCCGTGCGAAATACCCGAACTCGCCGGTTGCCGGTCAGGCCAACATTCTGATGGTGCCGAATCTGGAGGCCGCCAACATGCTGGTCAAACAGCTGGCGCATTTTGCCCATGCGGACATCGCCGGCATCGTGCTCGGCGCCAAGGTGCCCGTCATCCTGACCAACCCCATCGACACGCCACGCACGCGTTTGGCGTCTGCGGCACTGGGGCGCCTGATGATTCGCTCTTGCACCAAGAAGAGCTGAGCGACTCGCCTGCTCTGAGCCCTCGGGCAGGCGCTCTCTCGCGCGCGACGACGCCAATCGCACATCCCTCCAAACGTTGCCTGATCGCCATGTGAGCGAGCGATCAGGCACAAATCAAACTTATACAGTTGACTTAGTTTGACTTCGGTGCCATGCTGCAGTGCAGCACCTCATCGAAGTTCATGCACGCCCCCTCCCTTTCCCCCGCAGCCGATGGTTCGGAGACATCCCGTGGCGCCTTGTCCCGCGAGCGGATGCTGCGAGCCGCCGTGGATCAATTCGGGCGTCACGGCTTTGATGGCACCACAACCCGCATGGTGGCCCAGGCGGCTGACATGAACCTGGGCGCCATCCCGTATTACTTCGGCTCTAAAGACGATTTGTATCTCGGTGCCGTGGACTTTCTGGTCGACTTCATCAATGCCAAGCAAGTCGATGCCCTGAACACCCTGCGAGACCTGGCCAGCGCCACCACCGATGCTCACCGCCTGATTGACTTGGTCGTTGACTTCCTGACGGCGCAAGCTCGCCACCTGTTGGCCGACGATGTGCCGTCCAGTTGGGTGCAGTTCTTCATGCGGGTGCAGGGCGAAGCCGGGCCTGCTTTCGACCGGCTGTATCAGCGCGTGGTCGAACCCACCCAGCGCGAGGTGGACACCCTGGTGGCACGGATCTGCGGCTCGCCAGCGGACACCATGCTCCCGCATACCGTGACCTTTCTGGCCTGGCACCAGGTCTTCAGCTTTCGGCTGTCGGACACCATTTTGTTGCGCCGGATGGGCTGGCCCGAGCTGAACAACGAACGTATCGATCAACTTTTGCACCTGATTGCCCGACTGCTGCGTGCGCAGCTGGAGGCACTGGTTCCACCGAGCTCCAAGCCATGACGAAGCGATCTCTCACCTGGGCCCTGGCGGCCACCGCCCTGACAGCCGCTGTTGCAACCGCCTGGTGGATGAACAACCAGCGTGACCGGCTGCCCGAAGGCGTCCAGCGGGCGAATGGCCGCCTGGAGGTGGAGCGCATCGAGGTTGCCGCCAAGTATCCTGGCCGCATCGTGGACTTGCCTGTTCACGAAGGCGACTGGGTCCAGGCCGGTGATGTCATCGCACGTCAAGACATTGCGGACCTTGAGGCTCAGCAAAGTGCCGCCGAAGCGGCCCGCGCGCGCGCCACCCAGGCCATGCAGCGTGCGGCTGCCGAAACCGAAGTGCGCAAGGTTCAGACCCGGCTGGCACAACTGGAGTTGGATCACGCCAGCCGTTTGCGCGCCGATGCCCTGGTGTCCAGTGCCGAGGTGGAGCGCCGCACCGCACAACGCGACGGTGAGCGGGCCGGCATCCAAGTCGCCCAGGCTGCCATCGGCGAAGCGTCCGCCGCTCGAGCAGAAGCCGAAGCCCAGATCCAGCGGCTGAAGGTGGCCATGAGCGACATGGTCTTGCGCGCCCCGGTCTCCGGGCGCATCGAATACCGGGTGGTCGAGCCTGGCTCCGTCATCCCCTCTGGGGGACGAGTGGCCACTTTGCTCAACACCGCCGATGTGCACATGACCGTGTTCCTGCCAACGTCGGTGGCGGGGAGGCTGAAACTGGGCGACGAAGCTCGCATCGTCCTTGATGCCAATCGTGCATTTGTCATTCCCGCCACCGTCTCCTTCGTGGCTGCCGAGGCCCAGTTCACGCCCAAGTACGTCGAAACCGCCGCCGAGCGCGACAAACTCGTTTACCGCGTCAAGCTCAAGGTTCCAGCGGATCTGGCGCGGCAGCATGCGCCCTATGTCAAGGCTGGGCTGACCGGCTACGGCTATGTCCGCACCGATCCGGGTGCGCCGTGGCCGGCGGCCTACACGGTCAAACTTCCCCCCGCTGCCTCCTCTGACCCGGCCTCGTCTGCACGCTGATCACCATGGACGCTCAGGCCCTTGCCGTCGATGTCCACGACCTGTGTCACCACTACGGTGACACCTGCGCGGTCCATCACGTTCACCTCCAACTGCCTCGTGGACGGACGATCGGTCTGGTTGGCCCCGACGGTGTCGGCAAATCCACCTTGCTGTCCCTGATCGCCGGGGTCAAGCGCTTACAGGCCGGCCATGTGCAGGTGCTGGGTGAAGACATGGCATCGGTTGCGGCCAGGCATCGGCTGTCCCCGCGCATTGCGTTCATGCCACAAGGCCTGGGGCGCAATCTGTATGCCACCTTGTCGGTCACGGAAAACATCGACTTCTTCGGCCGGCTGTTCGGCTTGCATGCGCAAGAGCGGGCCACCCGGATTCAGCGCTTGCTGGATGCCACGGGCTTGGCGCCCTTCCACGATCGCCCTGCGGGTAAGCTTTCCGGCGGCATGAAGCAGAAGCTGGGACTGTGCTGCGCGCTGGTCCACGACCCCGACCTGCTGATCCTGGACGAGCCCACCACCGGGGTGGACCCCCTCTCGCGCCGACAGTTTTGGGCCTTGGTGGAGGCACTGCGGCAGGAGCGCCCCGGCATGACCGTCATCGTGGCCACAGCCTACATGGAGGAGGCCGAGCGCTTCGAGTATCTGATCGCGATGAACGCGGGACGGGTGCTGGTGATGGACCATACCGAGGCGGTACTCGCCCGTACCCCGCATGGCACGCTGGAGGCCGCGTACATCCAACTGCTACCCCCAGAAGACCGTGGCGGCGACGCGCCCCTGATCGTGCCGCCCCGCGCCACGCACGACGGCCCGCCGGCCATCGAGGCCCAAGGGCTGACCCGACGCTTTGGCGACTTCGTGGCCGTGGACAACGTGAGCTTTCGCATCGAACGCGGCGAGATCTTTGGCTTTCTGGGCTCGAACGGGTGCGGCAAGACCACCACGATGAAGATGCTCACCGGGTTGCTCGACATCAGCAGCGGCGAGGCCCGTTTGCTGGGTCAGCCGATTGATCCGCGCAACCTCGAGACACGCATGCGTGTGGGCTACATGTCGCAGGCCTTCTCGCTGTATGACGAGTTGAGTGTGCGCCAAAATTTGACCCTGCATGCGCGCCTCTACCGTATGGAGGGTGCCAAGGCCGAGCAAGCCATCCGGGACGCCTTGCAGCGTTTCGACTTGGCCGACCATGCAGAGATGCGTCCCAGCGCGCTCTCCCTGGGCATACGTCAGCGCCTGCAACTGGCCGCAGCCTGTTTGCACCATCCCGAGGTGCTCATCCTTGATGAGCCCACCTCCGGCGTGGACCCCGGCGCACGCGACCTGTTCTGGCGCCAGCTCATTCAGCTCTCGCGTCAGGAGCGGGTGACCATCTTTGTCTCCACCCACTTCATGAACGAGGCCGAGCGCTGCGACCGCATCTCCCTCATGCACCGCGGCCAGGTGCTGGCTGTCGGCTCGCCTGCGGAGCTGCGCGCCAGTCAACATGCCGACACCCTGGAGAACGCTTTCATCGCGTACCTGGAGTCCGCCGACGACACTGTGCAGGCTGCGGCAGCCGCGGCCCAGGTCACCGCTCCGTCGGCGCGCCGCGCCAAGGCAAGCGACGCCGTCACGTCAACCCCAGGGTCACTGCCTGCCAGACACCCTCCACATCGGCTGCGCGACTGGTTGTTTCGCACCTGGGCCTTTGCGCGACGCGAAGCGATGGAGCTCAAGCGCGACCCGATCCGCCTGACCTTTGCCCTGCTGGGGCCGATCATCCTCTTGCTGACTGCGGCATGGAGCATCTCATTCGACATCGAGCGCGCCACTTTCACGGTGCTCGACCGGGATCAAACCCACGACAGCCGTCAGTTCATTGAGCACTTCGAAGGGTCGCGCTACTTCCACAGGCGGGCGGACATCTTGTCCATCGAAGAAGGACAGTCCCTGCTGCAGTCTCACAAGGTCACGCTGGTGATTGAGGTCCCTCCCGGCTTCGGGCGTGATCTTCAGGGGGGACGACGCCCGGATGTGGCGTTCTACATCGACGGGGCCCAGCCGTTCACAGCCGAAAACATCCGTGGCTACGCCCGTGGCATCGTTCTGGAGCATGCCGTGCGGCTTGCCCGCGAGACACCTGGCGCCCCCACCATCACCCTGCCCGCCCGGCTGGAGCCGCGCTTCTCCTACAACCAAGAGTTCCGCAGCATCTACGCCTCCACGCCTGGCCTGCTGATGCTCAGCCTCATCATCATCCCTGCCATGCTCACCGCACTCGGGGTGGTCCGCGAAAAGGAGATGGGCTCGATCCTCAACCTGTACGCGTCCCCGGCCAGCGTGGGCCAGTTCCTGGTTGGCAAACAGTTGCCCTACATGGCCCTGGCCATGGCGAGCTTCCTCACCCTGGTGTTTCTGAGCATCGTCGTCCTGCAAGTGCCACTCAAAGGCAACTTCTTGGCGCTGAGCCTGGGGGCCTTGTGCTTCGTTTTCGCCACCACGGCGCTGGGGCTGCTGATCTCGGCCTTTCTGCGCTCGCAGGTGGCGGCCACCTTCGCCTCTGCGATCATCTGTCTGATCCCTTCCATCAACTTCTCAGGCCTGCTCTACCCCATCTCCACCTTGAGCGGTGCGGCACTGTGGGTCGCCAAGGGGTTCCCGGCCTCGTGGTTTCAGCTTGTCAGCCTGGGCACCTTCACCAAAGGCTTGAGCTTCGACAGCTTCTGGCCCATGTACGGCGCGCTGGCCAGCTTCGGTGTGATCTATCTGGTGCTGGCGCGCCTGGCCGTGCGCAAGCAGGAGGTCTGAGACATGCGCCAATGGGTCCTCAACGTCGCCCGGCTGTCCTTCAAGGAGTTGCGCAGCTTGCTGGGGGACCTGCCCCTGGTCGCGCTGATCCTCTTTGCTTTCACCATCGCTGTTTACACGACAGCCAAGGGCGTGAAGGCCGAGGTCTCGCACGCTTCAGTAGGCTGGATCGACAGCGATCAATCCGCCTTGTCTGCACGCTTGCGAGACGCCATTCGTCCCCCTTACTTCGAACCGCCCCAGGACCTCAGTCACCAAGAGGCCGATCAGGCGCTGGACCGGGGTGAGGTGATCTTCGTGATTGACGTGCCGCCGCGCTTCGAGGCCGACGTGCTCGCTGGCCGCAGCCCCGCCATCCAGGTCAAGGTCGATGCCACGGCCATGACCCAGGCAGGCCTGGGCGTGGTCTATCTGAACGACATCTTCACGCAAGAAGTTCTGGACTTCTTCCATCAGCGCGGCATTGAGAGCCTCTTGCCCGCCAAACCGGTGATCCATCTGGCGTTCAACCCGAACAACCAGTCACACTGGTTCTCCTCGGTCATGCTGATCATCACCGACGTCACCGTGCTGTCCATCATCCTGGTGGGGGCCGCTGTGATCCGGGAGCGAGAGCACGGCACCATTGAACACCTGCTGGTGATGCCGGTCAGGCCCTCCGAAATCGCGCTGGCCAAGATCCTCGCCAACGGCGGCGTGATCCTGCTTGCCGTGTGGCTTTCGCTGGTGTTCGTGGTGAAGGCGTGGTTGCAGGTTCCCATCCTGGGCTCGATTGCGCTCTTCCTGCTGGGCACGGCGCTGTACCTGTTCGCGGTGACCTCCCTGGGCATCCTCCTGGCGACCGCCGCCTCCTCCATGCCGCAGTTCGGCCTGCTGGCCGCCCCCGTGTATGTGGTGCTGTACCTGCTCTCGGGTGCCGCCACGCCGGTCGAAAGCATGCCCACGCTGATGCAGCAGCTGGTTCAGATCTCCCCCACCACTCAGTTCGTCAAGCTCACCCACGCCGTGCTGTACCGCGGCGCCGGGCTGGAAATCGTCCTGCCCCAGTTGCTGGCCGTGGCCGCAGCCGGAGCCGTGTTCCTTGCGCTGGCCTTGAAGCGCTTCCGCCTGATGCTGGCACGACAAGCCTGATCCCTATGCCGCAGACCCTCATGCCCCGCCCCCCCCTGGTGACGCTCCGCCCGCTCCATCTTGTGCTGCTGAGCACCCTGAGTCTTGGCGCCTGCACCACGGTTCACGTGGATGTGCCGCCTGCCAGCATTCAAGCGCCGGCGCATTTTGAACACCAAGACAACGCGCTCACGAAGGGGGTGGACCTGGCGCAATGGTGGCGAGCCATTGCGGACCCTACGCTCTCCGCCCTCATTGAGCAGGGGCTGAAAGGAAACGCCGACATTCGCATGGCCATCGCCCGGGTGAGCGAGGCCCGGGCGGTGGTGAGCCAAGCTGAATCCGCCCTTTATCCCACGTTGCAGGGCTTCGGCTACACCGCGCACACCGACGCCCGGCAAATCGACCTCAGCGTACCGAATGTGTCGGTGCCGGGGCTGCCGCCGCTGAGCAGTGTGTCGGCACTGTCGCCACTGGCCAATCCGCCTGCGAGCCACGGCAACGGCCTTGGCTTATCAGCAGCTTGGGAGGTCGATGTGTTCGGCAGTCGCCGCAGTGATGCCGAAGCGGCGCGCGGCGCAGCGCTTGCCCACGAAGAGCGCCTGCATGGCGTACAACTGGTGGTGGCAGGTGACATCGCGGCCAACTACGTCGAGGCGCGCAGCCTGGAGCGCCGCCTGGACGTGTTGCAACGCAGTGTTTCCCAGACGGAGCGCTTGCGCCGCTATGTACAGGGGCGCTTTGAAGCCGGGCAGGCCACGCGGTATGACATCGACCGGGTCCAAGCCCAGCTGCAAGCGCTGCAAGGCGCACGCGCTCCGCTTCAGAACCTGCTGCAAAGTCGCCTACGCCGAATCGCCGTCCTCACCGGGCAGTTGCCGTCACAGTGGCCCCATCTGCCGGCACCCGATGCCCTGGCGCCGGCCGATGGCAGCGTGATCCCAAGCCAACTGCCAGATTTGTTGCCGTCGGACGTGCTCGAACGCCGCCCAGACGTGCGAGGAGCCGCCCAGATCGTTCGCGCCCAGGCGGCCCGCCTGGGCAGCGCCAAAGCCGATCTACTGCCCCGCTTTTACCTGGGCTTTCTGGCCAACGATGGCCGAATCGAGATTGGCGACCTGGCGACCTCAGGACGCCTTGTCTCCTGGGGCGCCGGCTTGCGCCTGCCCATCTTTGAAGGCGGTCGCCTGCGTGCGCGCATCCAGGCCTCCGACGCGCAACTGCAGGCCGCCGTGACCCAGTATGAACAAGCGGTGCTGGGCGCGCTGGAAGATGTGGAGAACGCGTACAGCACACGTCGCGCCCTTGATCAGCGATCCCAGCAGGTCCGCGCCGCACTGTCCACCGCACAGGTTGGCGCGCGTCACGCCCAACGTCTGTTTGAGGAAGGCAATGGCCTGCTGCAAGGCGCCGTCGAAGCCCAACTGATTGCGCTCCAGCGCGAAGACGAACTCATCCAGGCCGAAACCGCCCGCGCCTTGCTCACTGTGGCGCTCTACAAGGCCGTAGGCGGAGGCTGGCCCCAACCCCACTGATGCCAGCGCATCGACAGGGCAAGCTCTCGGCAGCTCACCTTGTCCAACAAACAGAAAAGCCGCCGGGCTTGCACCTCGGCGGCTTTGTTCTGAATTGACGCCGGCAACAAGCCGGCAGCCTCATCAGTTCTTCGACTGGTCGACCAGCTTGTTCTTGGCGATCCAAGGCATCATGGCGCGCAGCTCGGCGCCCACGGTTTCGATCGGGTGCACAGCGTTCAGGCGACGGCGAGCGGTCATGCTCGGGTAGTTCGTCTTGCCTTCCTGGATGAACATCTTGGCGTATTCGCCGGTTTGGATGCGCTTCAGAGCGTTGCGCATGGCTTCGCGCGACTTCTCGTTGATCACTTCGGTACCGGTCACGTACTCACCATACTCGGCGTTGTTCGAGATGGAGTAGTTCATGTTGGCGATGCCGCCTTCGTACATCAGGTCGACGATCAGCTTCAACTCGTGCAGGCACTCAAAGTAGGCCATTTCAGGCGCGTAACCAGCTTCGGTCAGGGTTTCGAAGCCCATCTTCACCAGTTCAACCGCGCCACCGCACAGAACGGCTTGCTCACCGAACAGGTCGGTTTCGGTTTCTTCACGGAAGTTGGTTTCGATCACGCCACCCTTGGTGCCGCCGTTGGCAGCAGCGTAGGACAGAGCGATGTCCTTGGCCTTGCCGGACTTGTCCTGGTACACAGCGATCAGGGAAGGCACGCCGCCGCCCTTCAGGTACTCGGAACGCACGGTATGGCCAGGGCCCTTGGGAGCGACCATGATCACGTCCAGGTCAGCGCGGGGCACAACCTGGTTGTAGTGCACGTTGAAGCCGTGAGCAAAAGCCAGGACAGCGCCTTGCTTGATGTTCGGGGCGACGTTGTTGTTGTACACCTCGGGGATGTTCTCGTCCGGCAGCAGGATCATGACGACGTCAGCGCCCTTCACGGCGTCATTGACTTCGGCAACCTTGATGCCAGCGGCTTCAACCTTGGACCACGAAGCGCCACCCTTGCGCAGGCCGACCGTGACGTTCACGCCAGAGTCGCGCAGGTTTTGGGCGTGGGCGTGGCCTTGCGAGCCGTAGCCGATGATGGCGACGTTCTTGCCCTTGATCAGGCTCAGGTCGGCGTCCTTGTCGTAGTAAACCTTCATGTTTTTTGCTCCGTCGGTAGCTGTTGATGCCCGGGATGCCCGGGCAGGTTGTTCAAAGGAAAAGCGGGAATGTCAGACTGCGGGCAGTCAGACGCGCAGGATGCGCTCGCCGCGCCCGATCCCGCTGGTCCCGGTGCGCACGGTTTCGAGGATGGCAGCGCGGTCGATGGCTTCAATGAAGGCATCGAGCTTGGACGCGTCGCCAGTCAGTTCAATGGTGTAGGTCTTGTCCGTCACGTCGATGACGCGGCCGCGGAAGATGTCCGCCATGCGCTTCATCTCGTCACGCTCCTTGCCCACGGCACGCACCTTGATGAGCATCAACTCACGTTCGGTGTACGGGCCTTCGGACAAATCCACCACCTTCACGACTTCGATCAGGCGGTTGAGGTGCTTGGTGATCTGCTCGATGACGTCGTCCGAGCCGTGCGTGACGATGGTCATGCGCGACAGAGACGGGTCTTCGGTCGTGGCGACCGTCAGGCTTTCGATGTTGTAGCCGCGGGCCGAAAACAGGCCCACCACGCGCGACAGGGCGCCAGCTTCGTTTTCGACCAAAAGGGCAATGATGTGTTTCATGGTGATCGTCCTTGCGGGCTCTTGAGTCACTGGGGCGGTAACCGCAGTGCCGTGGCCTCGTAGTGCGATGAATGCGTTGTCAGGTAGGTCCGGCGGAGGCTGTCACACAGTTCGGCAGACACCGGCAAGTGTCTGCCTGCTGAGTGCGTCACCCTCGCCGGGTCTCGCTCAATGTCGGTGGCTCAGAGTTCCTCGGAGCCCAGCAGCATCTCCGAGATGCCCTTGCCGGCCTTGACCATCGGCCACACGTTTTCGGTGGGGTCGGTGCGGATGTCGAGGAACACGGTGCGGTCCTTGAGCTTGATGGCTTCCTTCAGGGCGCCTTCAACGTCTTCCGGACGCTCGATGAGCAGACCGACGTGGCCATAGGCCTCAGCCAGCTTGACGAAATCAGGCAGCGCGTCCATGTAGCTGTGCGAGTAGCGGCCGGAGTATTCCAGCTGCTGCCACTGACGCACCATGCCCAGGTAACGGTTGTTCAGCGCAATGACCTTGACTGGCGTGTTGTACTGCTTGCAGGTGGACAGCTCCTGAATGCACATCTGGATCGAGCCTTCGCCGGTGATGCAGAACACATCGGCGTCGGGCTTGGCCAGCTTGATGCCCATGGCGTATGGCAGGCCCACACCCATGGTGCCCAGGCCGCCGGAGTTGATCCAGCGACGCGGCTCTTCAAACTTGCTGTACTGCGCGGCGAACATCTGGTGCTGACCGACGTCCGACGTGATGTAGTAGTCGGTGCCCTTGGTCAGCTCGGTGAGTTTCTCGACCACAGCCTGCGGCTTGATGACCTCGGTGGAGGTCTTGAACTTCAGGCAGTCGCGCTTCTTCCACTCGTTGATCTGGCTCCACCAAGCGTCGATCGCCTTGGGCTCGGCGCGCTGGGTGGACTCCTTGATCTGGGCGATCATCTCGTTGAGCACGTCCTTGACGTCGCCCACGATGGGGATGTCCACCTTGACGCGCTTGGAGATCGACGAGGGGTCGATGTCGATGTGGATGATCTTGCGCTCGACCTGGGCAAAGTGCTTGGGGTTGCCGATCACGCGGTCGTCAAAACGGGCGCCGATGGCAATGACCACGTCAGCGTGCTGCATGGTCATGTTGGCTTCGTACGTGCCGTGCATGCCCAGCATGCCCAGGAAGGTCTTGTCAGAAGCAGGGATGGCACCCAGACCCATCAGGGTGCTGGTGCTGGGGTAGCCCAGCATGTTGACCAGTTCGCGCAGCTCGTTGGAGGCCTCGCCCAGGATGACGCCGCCGCCGGTGTAGATGTAGGGGCGCTTGGCCGTCAGCAGCAGTTGCACGGCCTTGCGGATCTGACCGCCGTGGCCCTTGCGCACCGGGTTGTACGAGCGCATTTCCACCGACTCAGGGTAGTGGAAGGCGGTGGTCTTGAGCGAGACGTCCTTCGGGACGTCGACCACCACGGGGCCGGGACGACCGCTGCGGGCGATGTGGAAGGCCTTCTTCATGGTCTCGGCCAGATCGGCCACGTCCTTGACCAGGAAGTTGTGCTTGACGATCGGGCGGGTGATGCCGACGGTGTCGCATTCCTGGAAGGCATCCAGACCGATGGCCGCCGTGGGCACCTGGCCGGTGATGACCACCATGGGGATCGAGTCCATGTAGGCGGTGGCGATGCCGGTCACGGCATTGGTGACGCCAGGGCCCGAGGTGACCAGGGCCACACCCACTTCGCCAGTGGCGCGGGCATAGCCGTCAGCAGCGTGAACGGCGGCCTGTTCGTGGCGCACCAGCACGTGCTCGATGGAATCTTGTTTGTACAGCGCGTCGTAGATGTAGAGGACGGCGCCGCCGGGGTAACCCCAGATGTACTTGACATTCTCGGCCTGCAGGCAGCGGACCAGGATGTCGGAACCATTGAGGATTTCGCCGCCGTGGGCGTGTGTCGTATCCATGATGAATGAAACCTTTCCGAATTTCTCTAACGAAAAACGATCGGTGCCCCTCTACACCAGCACAGCCCGAAGGCTGTGGCAGCAGCACTGCGGCAACGGATTGCCTGCGTGCTCGCCCTCATGAGGCGGATTTGGAGCCTGCGCGGCCTGCCACTGGTACGGATTGAACACACCAGACTCAGGCCAGATCGAGATGACGCAAAGCTGGCATTATCGCACCCTTCGTGCCAAATCCAATCACGCACGTGATGCTTGAACGGATCACGTCCATGCGGGTGCCATAATCGCCCGCCAATCCGCTGTTCCCCGTGCCGTACCGTGCCCGCTTTGCACCCTCCATCGCCGGAAGACGCGCTCAACGACTTTCTTAAAGGCGTCGAGCGACGCGCGTTCAAACGCGCCGCTTACGCCGTGCGTGATGACGACGCGGCCCTGGACATCGTGCAGGACGCCATGATCCGCTTGACGCAGAGCTACGCGGACCGTCCGGACACGGAATGGCCGATGTTGTTCCAGCGCATCCTGTCCAACGCCATCCTCGACTGGTTCCGACGCCAGAAAACGCGCAACGCGGTGTTCACCAATATGGGGGACCTGGAAGCACGGCACAGCGACGACGATGGCGACTTCGATCTGCTCGCCGTGTTCAACATGGACGATGTCGGCACGGAAAGTGCTGATGACAGTGCCAGCCGGGCCGAAACGCTCGCCCAGATCGAAGAAGAAATCAACAAGTTGCCGGCGCGTCAACGCGAAGCGTTTCTGTTGCGTTACTGGGAGGAACTGGATGTTGCAGAGACGGCCGCCGCGATGGGGTGCTCCGAAGGGAGTGTCAAAACCCATTGTTCTCGCGCCGTCCACGCTCTGGCCCAAAGTCTTCAATCACGCGGTATTTCATTGTGAACAAGTCGTCCACTTCCTCGCTGCCCGCAGCGCAACGCGAAGCCCTTGAGGCGCGCTTTGCCCTGCGTGTGCGTGCGCGCCTGGATGAAGGTGCGCAAGCCATCCCCCACGACATTGGCGAACGCCTGCGTGTGGCCCGTGAGCAGGCCATCGAAGCGGCACGCGCCGCACGAGCGGCCAGCGTGGTGGGTCAGGCGATCGCCACACCGGTGGCGGTGGTCAACACGGGCATGAGTCTGGCCGGGGGGCATGGCGTCAGCGGCCTGCCGATGCCGATGCACCCTTGGCACGAGGCTGAGGCCGCCCGCTCCAAGCCACAACGCGCCCAGCGAGACGAAGCCCCCTTGGGTTGGGGGTGGCGACTGGCCCTGGTGCTGCCCGTGCTGGCGTTGCTGGCCGGGCTGTGGGGCATCCAGCGCTACCAGCGCCACGAACACGTCCAGGCCACGACGGTGGTGGACATGCAACTGCTGACCGACGACCTGCCTCCCGACGCCTATGCCGACCCGGGTTTCGAGGCCTACCTGAGCCTGGACACCGATCCGGATGTGGAGCGGCTGGTGGACGCCCCTGCGGAAGCAGGCGGTGACCTGAATTCGACCGAGACCGCTCCGGCGGTGAATGGCTTGTGAAGAGGGTCGCTGCATTGGGATCGACACGTTTTGCCCGGCTCCGCATGAGGGCGTTGTTCGCCTGTTGCCTGGCAGGCGCCTGGATCGCATCCCCCGTCCTGGCTGACCGTGGCCAGAGCCGAGGCGGCATGTCGGTGGTCACGCCTGGCGATGCGCCGGCCGAGTGGCGCGCCCTCACGCCGTCGCAGCGCGAGGTGTTGCAGCCGCTGGCCAGTCAATGGCAGGAGATGGACGACACCGCACGCGAGAAGTGGCTGAACGTGGCCGACCGGTACAAACACCTGCCACCCGCCGAGCAAAGCCGCGTGCGCGAGCGCATGGTGCAATGGTCCCGCCTGCCGGCGCAGACCCGAGGTGAGGCCCGCCTGCGCTTTCAGCAATCGCGGCAACTGCCGGCCGAGGAACGCCAGCGCAAGTGGGAGGCCTATCAGGCCCTGCCCCCCGAGACGCGCGACGAGCTGAGTCGCCGCGCCCAGCGTCAGGCCCGTCCGGTGGACCTTCCCCGCGACATGGCCGGCCCGCGTGAGGCCCAGCAGCGCTACACCTCCCAGCAGCGCAATGAACTGGCGAACTCGAACCAGAAGTCCAATGTGGTGCCCTCCCACCCGCACCGCGCGAAGCCGGCCACCCAGGTCGTGGCCCCGGCCGTGATCAAGGCCGGCCCCGGTGCCACCACGCGACTGCTGACCCAGCCCCCTGCACCGCCCTCCCACCAGCAAGCGGGTATGCCCAAGATCAACAGTGCCGGCCCGTTTGTCGATCCGGTGACCCTGCTGCCGCGCAAGGGAGCGCAGGGCGCGGCCATCAAGCCGCCCGAAGCTCGGGACGACAAAAAGCGCTGAGCCCCAAGCGGGTGGGCGCTGGGGCTGGTGTATGGTTCGGGCAGTTGGCGCTGTGCCAGACCCGTTTTGCTGAATTGACCCATGTCTTTCCTCACCATTCCCGAACAGGGCGGCCTGAGCGTGCAGGTGTGCGCTGAGCGTGCCCGCGGCACGGCCCCCTCCTTGCGCCGCCGCTTGGCGGCCTTCCTGTACGAAGGCGTACTGCTGTTCGGGCTGGTGATGGTGGTGGGACTGGTGTACAGCGTGGCCGTTGACCAGCGGCATGGACTGCAGGGCCGACAGGGCATGATGGCCGTGCAGTTTCTGGCACTGTCCGCGTACTTCATGTGGTTGTGGACCCATGGTGGCCAAACCTTGGCGCTCAAGACCTGGCAATTGCGCCTGGTGACCCCTGAGGGCGGCCCCATCTCGCCGCTGCGGGCGCTGCTGCGTTACCTGACGAGCTGGTTGTGGTTCATTCCGCCTTTGCTGCTGACCTGGCTGGCAGGCTGGCACGACAAAGGCACGATGACGGCAGCGGTGCTGGGATGGATGGCGCTGTATGCCGCACTGATCTGGGTGCTGCCTTCGCGCCAGTTTCTCCATGACGTGATCAGCGGCACCCGCGTGATCGACAACCGTAAACAGGTGCCTTGATGAGCTTGACCTTGTGTGTGTACTGCGGCTCACGCGATGGCGATGACCCGGCCCATCTGGCGGCGGCGCGTGAAGTGGGGCGCCAGATCGGTGCACGTGGCTGGCGCCTGGTGTACGGCGGCGGCAGCACGGGCTTGATGGGAGCGGTGGCCGATGCCGCGTTGGCGCACGGAGCCCAGGCCATTGGTATCATTCCCGAGCGCCTGGTGAAGAAGGAGTTGGGGCACCCCGGCCTGACCAGCCTGGAGATCGTGGACAGCATGCACGAGCGCAAGCACCGCATGGCCATGCACGCCGACGCGTTCATCGCCCTGCCCGGCGGCATCGGCACCATGGAAGAGATTTTCGAGGCCTGGACCTGGCGCCAACTGGGCTACCACCGCAAGGCCCTGGGCCTGCTGAATGTGGCCGGCTATTACGACCACCTGCTGCGTTTTCTGGAAGTGAGTCAGCAAGGCGGCTTTTTGTGGCCCGATGTGCAGGAGTTGCTGCTGGTGGACGACGACATCGACGCCCTGCTCGACCGCCTGGCCGACGAACACCGGCGCCTGAAAGTGCAAACGCCGCCCGACCAGCCTGAAGCAGGCCCAGGCGGCATTTCGCCTGAGATCTGAGAACGCTGAGAATGCAAAAAGGGGTGCCGAGGCACCCCTTGTCACATCTGCCCAATGCGATCAGGCAGAGACCATCACGCGATCAGACCGCGGATTCGTCGGTTTCGCCAGTGCGGATGCGCACGACCTGCTCGACGGGGGTGACGAAGATCTTGCCGTCACCGATCTTGCCGGTTTTGGCGGCTTTGATGATGGCCTCGATGCAGCGCTCGACGTCGTCGCCCTTGACCACGACTTCGATCTTGACCTTGGGCAGGAAGTCGACCACGTACTCGGCACCACGGTAGAGTTCGGTGTGACCCTTCTGACGGCCAAAGCCCTTGACTTCGGTGACGGTCAGCCCGGTGACCCCGACTTCAGCCAGGCCTTCGCGCACCTCTTCGAGCTTGAAAGGCTTGATGACGGCGGTAATCTGTTTCATGGACATGGTGGGGTACTCCGGGTAGGTCAGCAAAAAATGGGCAATGGCTGACGCCATGTTGCAGCGCAATGTGGATATTTAAGCACGGCTGTCGCGATGTCGTCACGAACAACGCGCTCAAAACCACATCAAGGCCGCTTCAGGCGCGAAATCGGGAGGTGATGGGGTAGCGCCAGTCACGCCCAAAGGCGCGATGGGTGATGCGGATGCCCACCGCCGCCTGACGGCGCTTGTACTCGTTGATTTTGAGCAGGCGGGTGACTTTGTCCACGTCGGCACGCTCGAAACCCGCAGCCACGATGTCGTCGATGGACTGGTCTTGCTCCATGTAACGCTCCAAGATGGCGTCGAGCACTTCGTACGCGGGCAGGCTGTCTTGGTCGGTCTGATCGGGGCGCAGCTCGGCAGAGGGCGGACGGGTGATGATGCGCTCGGGGATGGGCTCGACCTCACCGGCTGCCACCGCCTGCGCATTGCGCCAGCGCGACAGGTGGTACACCAGCGTCTTGACCACATCCTTGATGACGGCAAAGCCGCCGGCCATGTCACCGTAGAGCGTGCAGTAGCCGGTGGCCATCTCGCTCTTGTTGCCGGTGGTCAGCACCAGGCTGCCGGTTTTGTTGGACAAGGCCATCAGCAGGGTGCCGCGGATGCGAGCCTGGATGTTTTCTTCGGTGGTGTCTTCGGCGCGGCCCACGAACAAAGGAGCCAGCGAGGCCTTGAAGGCTTCGAACTCGGGAGCGATGGCGATTTCGTCGTGGCGCACGCCCAGGCGGTCGGCCATGTCGCGGGCGTCGATCCAGGAGATGTCGGCCGTGTAGGGCGAGGGCATCATGACGGTGCGCACCTTGTCGGCGCCCAGGGCGTCCACCGCGATGGCGAGGACCAGGGCGGAGTCGATGCCGCCCGAGAGGCCGATGAGGACGCCTGGGAAGCCGTTCTTGCCAATGTAGTCACGCACACCGCAGACCAAGGCGGCCCAGATTTCGGCTTCTTCGGACAGGGGCTCGGCGATGGGGCCGCTGACAAGGCCACCGGACTGCAGGGTGACGGGCAGCGTGGCCACCTCGAAGCTGGGCGCGCGGGCACCGACCTGGCCTTGGGCATTGACGGCAAACGAAGCGCCGTCGAACACGACCTCGTCTTGCCCCCCCACCATGTGGGCATAGACCAGCGGCAAGCCCAGCTTGCGGGCGAACGCACCCATGCGGGCTTCGCGCTCGGCACGCTTGGCGACGTGGAAGGGCGAGGCGTTGAGCACCACCAGCACCTGCGCGCCCTGGACCAGGGCGGACTCGGCGGGCTCGTCAAACCAGGCGTCTTCACACACCAGCAGGGCCACGCGCCAACCCAGCACGTCGACCACGACCGGGCCGAGACCGGCTTCGCGACCGCTGATGAAGTAGCGGCGCTCGTCGAACACCTGGTAGTTGGGCAGCTCGCGCTTGGCGTAGCTGGCGACGATCTGGCCGCCCCGGATCAGGCTGGCGGCGTTGAGGCGGCGGGGCACGGACCAGGAACGGGTGCGGACGTCGTCACCCAGAGCTTGCAGGGGGTGGCCGAGCACGAGGTGCAAATCAGGCAGGTCGGCCAGGCTGCGGGCGATGTGGGCGGTGGTGTCGTCGCAGGCTTGCATGAAGGCCGGGCGCAGCAGCAGGTCTTCCGGGGGATAACCGCACAGGGCCATTTCGGGCGTGACCACGAGGCGCGCGCCTTCGGCGTACGCTTGGCGGGCCGCGTCGATGATGGTGCGGGCGTTGCCCTGGAGGTCACCGACGACAGGGTTGAATTGCAGCAAGGCCACGGACAGCGCTGAGGCTGGGGCGGCCGGAGACGACACAGAATTCATGAGCAGCATTCAAACGGACAGCGCAGATGCGCAGGTGAGCATGGTAGCGGGCCTGACCGTGCATTGGTACGCCGATCTGTCAGAGATCGACACGACGCAGTGGGATGCGCTGGCTGCGGACGTGGATGGCGGCCAGCCGTTTTTGCGCCTGGCTTTCTTGCGCACCATGGTGGACAGCGGCAGTGCCTGCCCGGACACCGGCTGGCATCCCTTGTTCCTGACCGTGCAGGACGCCCAGGGCCGGTTGTGGGCGGCTTGCCCGCTGTTTGTGAAAGAACACTCTTATGGCGAGTATGTGTTTGACTGGGCCTGGGCCGATGCCCATGACCGGGCGCTGGCCTCGCAAGGAGTGCGTTACTTTCCCAAGCTGCTGAGTGCGGTGCCGTTTTCACCGATTCCGGGGCAGCGCTTGCTGGTGCAAGCCGGATTACCCGCAGACACCCAGGATGCGCTGCGCAGACAGTTGCTGGAGGCCCTGGAGGCGCGTTGCGTGGCCCAGGGCTGGTCGTCGGCCCACGCCTTGTTTGTGTCGGAGCGCGAGGCGCAGTTGGCCGAGCAGGCGGGGTGGCTGCGGCGCCAGGGTGTGCAGTTCCACTGGGAGAACCGGCCGGGCGCGCCGTATGTGGATTTCGAGGATTTTCTGGCCAGCTTGCAACGCGACAAGCGCAAAAAGATTCAGCAGGAGCGTCGCAAGGTGCGCGAGGCGGGGGTGACGTTCGAGGTGCGCCAAGGCGGCGAGATCAGCGCCTCAGACTGGGATTTCTTCTACCGCTGTTATGCGCAGACCTATCTGGAGCGAGGGCAGCAGCCGTATCTGAGCCGGAATTTCTGGGCGCAAGTGGCCGAGGCCCTGCCCGATCACTGGGTGTTGTTCACGGCCCTGCGTGAGGACACGCCCGTCGCCAGTGCCTTGCTGGCGGTGGATCCGGAGCGTCGCGTGGCCTATGGGCGCTACTGGGGTGCCATGGCCCCCATTCCGTGTCTGCACTTTGAGGCGTGCTACTACCAGCCGCTGGCCTGGTGCATCGCCCAGGGCTACCAGCGCTTTGAGGGGGGCGCGCAGGGGGAGCACAAGCTGGCGCGGGGCCTGATGCCCGTGGCGACCCATTCGGTGCACTGGCTGGCCCACCCCGGTTTGCGCGACGCCGTGGCGCGGTTTTTGACCCGGGAGGCTCAAGGGGTCGACCAGTATCGGGAGCATCTGGATGCGCGAGCGCCGTTCAAGTTCGTGCCGCGTGAGGGGGGGGACTTGGAGCTGCCATGAACGGACCCTGCGCGGGGGCGTGCGGGTGACCTGCGGCGTTGACATTGACAAGCGTTTGACAAGTTCGACGCACAAAACAACAGCTGGGTGCATGAGGCCATGCGATGCCGGCAGTTACCCCCTTGTTACAGGGGTGCACCAATGATGTGCGGAAGCGTCACAAGCGGCATGACCCTGGTATAAACGCTGACTTTTCCGCCTCCATCCTGTCGCATGGCCTCTACCGCTTCACCCTCCATCGCTACCGCTTCAGGCCCCGTTGCCACGAACCCCGGTAAGCCACGCGTCATCATCATTGGCTGCGGCTTTGGGGGGCTGGAGGCGGCCAAGGCCCTGTCGGACGGCGATGTGGAGATTGTGGTGATCGACCGGACCAACCACCATCTGTTTCAGCCCTTGCTGTACCAGGTGGCCACGGCCGGTCTGCCGGCGCCGGCAATTGCTGGGCCGATCCGCCACATCCTGCGCAAGCAGATTGCCAAGGGCAATTTGACGGTGTTGATGGGCGAAGTGACGTCGATCGACACGGCGTCGAGTTGCGTGGTGCTGGACGGGGGCGAGCACCTCCACTTTGATCACCTGGTGCTGGCCGCAGGCGCCACCCACAGCTACTTTGGACGTGACGACTGGGCGAAGTACGCCCCGGGTCTGAAGACGCTGGGGGATGCGTTCAGCATCCGCCGCCGGGTGTTGACCGCCTTCGAGCAGGCCGAGCGCGAAACCGACCCGGTCAAACGCGAGCCCTGGCTGACCTTTGCCGTGGTGGGCGCAGGTCCCACCGGGGTGGAGATGGCCGGTACGCTGGCCGAGATCGCCCAGCAGACCCTGAGTGCTGAGTTCCGTCGCATCGACTCGCGCATGGCGCGGGTGATTTTGCTGGAAGGCGCCCCGCGGGTGCTGGGCACCTTCACGGAGGACCTGTCACAGCGTGCGCAAGAGCAGTTGGAGATGCTGGGGGCCGAGGTGCTGGCAGGTGCCAAGGTGACCAACATCACCGCGTTTGGCATTCACTATGACGTGATGGACAAGCAGGCCGACGGCAGCAGCCACGCCGTGTCCCACTTCCTGCCCACGCGCACGGTGATCTGGGCGGCGGGTGTGGCCGCGTCACCGCTGGGCAAGGCGCTGGCCAAGAGCACGGGTTGCGAGCTGGACCGCGCGGGCCGCGTGGTGGTGCAGCCTGACCTGACGATTCCCGGTCACCCGAACATTTATGTGGTGGGCGATCTGGCCTCGGCCAAGAGCTACCTGGACCCGGAGAGCCCCACGCCCGTGCCCGGTGTGAGTCCCGGCGCCAAGCAGATGGGACGCAAGGCCGCGTTCAATATCTTGCGCCGCCTCAAGGGACTGGACACACAGGCCTTCCGCTATTTCGACTACGGCTCGATGGCCACCATTGGCAAGCGGGCGGCCGTGGCGATGCTCGACATCCCGTTCACCAAGAAGCAGATCCGCTTCAGTGGCTTTGCAGCCTGGCTGTTCTGGTTGTTCGTGCACGTGTACTTCCTGATCGGGTTCCGCAACCGCACGGTGGTGATGATGGACTGGGCCTGGGCCTACTTCACCTCGCAACGCCATGCACGCGTGTTCCCCGACCCGCATGCGCTGGAGCCCCACACCCGCGTGGTGCGCGTGGACACCCCAGACTGAAGGATGAGGAGCGCCGCTCGGCCACCAGCTGGTGGGCGGCGTTGGCGGTGTGAGTGATGGGGTTGCTGGCGAGGTGGGCGGACCAGCCGCGTGGCTCGTGGCAACATCGGGTTTTCTGCCCTGATGCCGCCTGACCAGGCGGCCTGACCGCCGTGACTGATTCCTCCGCTGTGCCCTCCTCCACGCCCGCTGCCCCCCACATCGCCCCTCGTCTGCAAGCGCTGCGCGCGCGCATGGCCCAGCAGCACTGGCAGGCCGTGCTGGTGCCCAGCAGCGATCCGCACCTGTCGGAGTACCTGCCGGAGCGTTGGCAAGGCCGGGTGTGGCTGAGCGGGTTCACCGGCTCGTCGGGCACCTTGCTGGTGTCGGCCACGCGGGCGGCCGTGTTCACCGACAGCCGTTACTGGGAGCAGGCCGAGGCCGAACTGACGGGCAGCGGTGTCGATCTGGTCAAGCTGGAAGGCTCGACGGTGGCGGCTTACCTGGCCTGGCTGGAAGACCTGGCCTTGCCCACGACCCCGGCCCCCACCCTGGCCGTGGATGGCGCCGTGATGGGACTGGCGCAAACCCAGCAGTTGCGAGATGCGCTGGGCAGCGAAGGCTGGCAGTTGTTCACCCAGCAGGATGTGCTGGACGGCATCTGGCCGGACCGCCCAGGCTTGCCCACCGCGCCGGTGTACGAACACGCCCTACCCCATGCGGCCACCTCGCGCGCCGACAAACTGGCTGGCGTGCGTGCGCAGATGCACGACCGGGGCGCCACCCACCACTGGATCGCCACGCTGGACGACCTGGCCTGGTTGCTCAACCTGCGTGGCGCCGATGTCGAATACAACCCGGTGTTCCTGGGCCATGCGCTGGTGACCCTGGATGCGGTGATGCTGTTTGTGGGCGAAGGCAAGATCGATGCGGCGCTGGCCGCCCGCCTGGCGCAGGATGGGGTGACGGTTCGCCCTTACAGCGAGGCGCTGCCGACCCTGGCCGCCTTGCCCGCTGACAGCGTGATGCTACTGGACCCCAAGCGCGTGACCTGGGGGCTGCGTGAAGCCGTGCCAACGGGCGTCAAGGTGGTGGAGGCGATCAACCCCAGCACCCTGGCCAAGTCGCGCAAGACGGATGCCGAAGCGGCTTTCATCCGCGAAGCGATGGAGCGCGACGGGGCGGCGATGTGCGTGTTTTACGCCTGGCTGGAGCAGGCCCTGGGCCGGGAGCACGTGAGCGAGTTGACGATTGACGAGCGCATGACGGCCGAGCGCGCCAAGCAGCCCGGCTATGTGTCGCTGAGTTTCCCGACGATTGCGGGATTCAATGCCAACGGCGCCCTGCCCCATTACCGCGCCACGCCCGAGGCGTTTGCGGTGTTGAGCACCCCTGCCGGTTTGACGGCCGAGGGCCTGTTGTTGATCGACTCCGGGGCGCAGTACCTGGGAGGCACCACCGACATCACCCGGGTGTGGGCCATTGGCACGCCGACCACAGCCCAAAAGCGCGACTACACCCTGGTGCTCAAGGGCACGCTGGGTCTGTCGCGCATGCGCTTTCCGCAAGGCACGCTGGCGCCGATGCTCGATGCCGTGGCGCGCGCCCCCCTGTGGGCCGAAGGGCTGGACTTTGGCCACGGCACCGGCCACGGCGTGGGCTATTTCCTGAACGTACACGAGGGGCCTCAGTCGATTTCGAAGGCGGTGCCGGTGCCGGACATGGCGATGCTGCCGGGCATGATCACGTCGATCGAGCCGGGGCTGTACCGGCCCGGCCAGTGGGGCATCCGCATCGAGAACCTGGTGCTGAATGTACCGGTGGCGCCTGCCGTGCCCGATGCCGAACCTGGCACGCCTGAATATGGGCGCTATCTGGCGTTCGAGACACTGAGCCTGTGCCCCATCGACACCGACTGCATCGACCGCAGCTTGCTGCGCGACGACGAGGTGCAGTGGCTCAACGCCTACCACGCGGAGGTGCTGCGCCGCTTGAGTCCGCTGCTCAGTGGGGATGCGCTGGCGTGGCTGCAACGGCGCACCCAGCCCTTGTGATGGCGCGCCCCTCGTTCATCTGACCGATGGGCCGAATGGGGGAAGCTCGCTAGACTGCGGGCAGAACCCTCTCCCTTTTGACGCCATGAACATTTCGCATTTCAACGACCTGCTGGAAGCTGCTCGTCAGCAACCTGACGCCCAGCGCCTGTTGCTGGTGTTTACCGGGGCCGGCCTGCCCGACGATGCCACCCCAGAGCAAAAGGCCGCGTTTGACGCCGGCCACGGTGGCGAGTTGACGCCCTTGATGTGCGTGGACAAGACGCCCAACGAGATCGGCAGTTTCGAAAAGCTGGTGAGCGAGGCCGCACAGTTCGGCCACGATTGGGTGGTGGTGTTCGTGGCCGGGATGTCTGGCATCGGGCCACGCGCGCCATCGACCGAGGATGCGCAGTCGCACCTGCAGGGCATGGTGGACGCGATCAAGGTGGGGCAGATTGACAACTTCATCCCCTTCAATCTGGATGGCGATGCGATTCGCTTGAACTGAGCGACGTCAAACGACGCTGAGCGAGTCGCAGCGACCCGCTCACGCCGCTCAGCCCACGTCTTCCACTCACTCCGAGATGGCGATCTGAGTCGGCGGTGCGGCAGCGGGCGCGGGCGCAGGGGCCCAACCACCGCCCAAGGCCTTGTAGAGCAGCACCGTATGGGTGTTGAGCTCGATTTCGGCCTGCGTGGCCTCGTCTTCGCGCTTGAGCGCGTCGGCCTGGGCTTCCAGCGCCGCTTGCAGCAAGGCCTGTCCCGCGCCAAAGTGCGCCATGCGCTCGCGCGCGAACTGGTGTGCGAGGTCGGCGGTCTGAGTCAGGTAAGCCACGCGTGAGGTGAAGGCGCGGTGGGCGGTGTAGACGTTCTCCACGTCTTCCAGGGCCCCCAGCACGGTCTTTTCATATTCGAGCGCCACGCCTTCGAGCTGCGCCTCGTTGGCCGCAATGTTGGCGCGGATACGACCTGCTGTGAAGATGGGCAGGCGCAGGCCCACCCCCAATGATTGGGTGCCGAAGTTGTAGCCCTCGATGTTGTCAGGGTGGGCACGCCCCGCCGAGGCGCCCAGGCCGATGTAGAACTTGGGGAACAGCTCGGCGCGGGCCGAGCCCACTTTGGCCGCCTGGGAGCGCACCTTGCGCTCCAACCCGCGTACGTCCGGACGGCGGGCCAGCACATCGCCCGGCAACACAGCCGGCAAGCTGGGCGGGCGCTGGGCCCCGGGGGGCTGCGGCGGCAGTTCTGTCAGGCTCTGCGGGGTTTGGCCCATGAGCACGGCGATGCGCCGCAAGTGGCTGGCCAGCAAGGCTTTCAGGGGCTCGACCTTGGACTGGGCATCGCGCAGGTACATCTCGGCGCGCGCGACATCGGCGGCCTCGGTTTGCCCGGACTGGAAGCGCCCTCGGGCGTACTTCACGCCGCGCTCGGCCACGTAGATGGCCCGCTCGACGATGCGCATGCGCTTTTCCACGCCGCGCGCTTCGAAGTAGCGGGTGGCGATGTCGGCCGCCAACATGAGCTGGGCACCGTGCTGCTGTTCGTGCGCGCCCAGAATGAGCTGGTGCACCATCTCGGCATCGGCATGGCGGGCGCCGAAGATGTCCACCTCCCAGGTGGCGGCCAGGCCGTAGGCGTGGGTGTTGCCCAGCGGCATGCTGGCGTTTTGAGGGAAATTGGGGGTCACGTTACCCGGCAGGGGAATGGGGATGCTGCCCGGCCAGCCGGGAACGGCCGAGCCACCGAGCTGCGTGGGCACGGCCCCGCTTTCGCGCGAGCGCCCTGCCCCGGCGGCCAGCTCGACCGTGGGGTAGTAGGCCGATTCGGCCATGCCGTGAAAGGCCCGCGCCTCCTTGATGCGAGCCAGCGCGATGCGCACATCGACGTTCTGGCGCAGGCCTTCTTCGATGTAGCCGCTCAACACCGGGTCATCGAGCTGCTTCCACCACTGGGCGATGTCGGCGCTGCCGTGGGCCGTGGCCGGATCGACCGAGTCGAACTGCCCTGGCACCTGAACGGCCAGCGGCGGCATGTCGACGTTCACGGTGGTACAGGCCGAGGCCAGCAAGGTCACGGCCGCCGCCGCGAGCAGACGCACGGTGGTGGGAAAGGTGGCGGATCGGTTCACCAGACTGCGATGAGCACGCATGTGTCACTCCAAAAAGCGAGAATAGGGTTTCAGCCCTGACGGGCCAGCATGGAGCGAAAGCGCATCAGCGCCAGCGCCAGGAAAGCGATGCCGATGCCGCCCACGGCCAGCATCTGTGGCCAGACGATGTCCACCCCGGCCGCCCGGTACAAGATGCCCTGGGTGAGCTGGACGTAGTGGGTCGAGGGGGAGAGTTGCATGAGATGCTGCAACCACATCGGCATGTTCTCGAACGGGGTGGCCGAGCCCGATAGCATGTACATGACCACGAAGACAGGCACCGCCAGCAGACCGAACTGCGGCATGGACGACGCAACCGTGGCGAGCAGGATGCCCAGCGCAGTCAGCGAGAACAGGTAGAGCCCGGTGCCCAGCAGGAACAGGCCCACCGAGCCCTCGACCGGCACCCCGAGCACACCTTCGATGATGGCCAGCACGGACACGGCCACCGCCAGCAGGATCACCAGGCCGTTGGCCACGATCTTCGCAACCGCGATCTCGCTGGGGCGCACCGGCATCACCAACAGGTGCTCGATGGTGCCGCGCTCGCGCTCCCGAATGACCGCCGCCCCCACCAGCACCACCGACAACACGGTCACGTTGTTGATGAGCTGCATCACCGAGGTGAACCAGCTGGTGATGGTGTTGGGGTTGTAGAGCACATGGATGACCTGGCGCATCGGGAGCCGTTTGTCCAGGCCCTCTACCTTGAACTCGCTGAGCGTTTCACTCAGCACGATCTCGGTGATGTAGGCGATGCCCAGTTGCGCCTGGGCCATGGCGGTGGCGTCCACCGTCAACTGCACGGTGGTGGGTCGCTGGCCTTGGAGATCGGCCTCGAACTGCTGCGGGATCTCAAGGATGAAGAGATAGCGCCCCTCGTCCATGGCCTGTTGCGCCGTCTCCGGAGTGAGATCGACCGGCGTCTGAAACATGGGCGGCTGCAAGGCGGCGCGGATGCGCTGGGACAGGCCGGACTGGTCGTGGTCGATGATGCCGATGGTCACGTTGGTGACGTCGGCCTTGGCGCCCACGGCCACCACGTAGACGGCCACCGTGAAGGAGATCAGGATGGCGCCCATCATGGTGCGGTCACGCAACACGCAGCGCAGCTCTTTGAGGCTGAGGTAGAAGACGTTGAGGAGCCAGATCATGTCAACGCTCCTGCTTGCTGACGAACAGGCGGGCTGCCGTCAGGTAGGCGACCGAAAAACCCATCATGACCACGCAGGCCACGCCCAGGGTGTGCCACTGCACTTGCCAGTTCTTGGTGAACACGCCCAGGCTGACCTTCTGGAACCACGAGGACGGAAAGCCTTGGGCGATGTAGAAGTTGACCCCGTCAAGCGTGGAAACCGGGCTGAGCACACCGGCAAAATTGGTGGTGATGATCACGCACAGGATGGCGGTGAGGAACTGCGCGGCCACCTGCGTTTGCACGAAGGCCGAGATCAACAAGCCCATGGCGGTGATGGCAAAGGCGTAGGCGGTGGCCCCCAGCGTGAGCGCCAGGAAACTGCCCTTGAGCGGCACCCCCAGGCCCCAGATCAGCACGGCCACCAGGGTGAGGTAGCTCAGCAAGGTCAGCGCCACATAGGGCAGTTGTTTGCCGACCAGAAACTCGCTGATGGCGCCCGGTGAGGCGTACAGGTTGACCATGGTGCCCATCTCCTTTTCGCGCACCACGCCCAGGGCGGTGAGCATGGCCGGGATCAAGGTCAGGGCCAGCATGAGGTTGCTGGGGCCGAACACGAAAACGCTCTGGTACGACGGGTTGTAGGCCATGCGCGGCGCCACCGTGATCGGCATGGTGGGCACCTCGGCCCCTGGCGTGGCCTGGGCGAGGCGCACGGCGTGTTCGATGGACACGGCCTTGATCGAGTTGACCGTGTGCGCGGCCCGCACCAGGCTGCCGCCATCGACGTAAAAGCCCACTTCCGGCTGCCGCTGACCGATCAGGTCACGCCCGAAGCCCGGCGGAAGGTCGATGACCAGCCAGGACTGGGAGGAGCGCAGTTGCGCGTCGATCTCGCTGGCGTCGCTGAGCGGCGGCATCTCGACAAAGTGCGTGGAGCCGGCAAAGTGCTCGACAAAGCGACGGCTGTCGGTGCTCTGGTCGCGGTCAAGCACGGAGAAGCGGATGTCCTCCACATCGAAGCTCAGGCCCCAGGTGGCCGCGCACAAAACGATGATGGGGCCGATGATGGCAAAGGCCAGGCGGATGCTGTCGTGGCGCAACTCCATGGCCTCGCGCTGGGCAAAGGCCCACATGCGGCTGAACCACAAGGCGATGGCCGAAGGCTGCGCGGCTTCGGATGCAGGCGGGGTCAGGGGCACGTCCAGCGGATCGTTCTCGATCGGGGTATGCGGCAGGTGTTCGGCCTCCTGGTCGGCCTCCAGGTAGTCGATGAAAGCCTGCTCCAGGGTTTCGCAGCCACGCTGGACACACAGATCGTCGGGCTTGCCCACGGCCAGCACACGCCCCCGGTGCATCAACGAGATGCGGTCGCAGCGCTGCGCCTCGTTCATGAAGTGGGTGGACACGAACAGGGTGACGCCCTCTTCGCGCGACAGGCGGATCATGTGGCGCCAGAACATGTCGCGGGCGGCCGGGTCGACGCCAGAGGTGGGCTCGTCGAGGATCAGCACCTCGGGCTTGTGCAGGCAGGCGGCGGCCAGTTGCAGACGTTGGCGGATGCCCAGCGACAGGCTGGAGGGCATGGCCTCGGCGTAGGGGCGCAGCTCGAAGGTGTCCAGCGAGGCTTCGATGGCCTGCGTGGCCGTGGCCGGGTCCATGCGGTACAGGCGTGCGTGCAGCACCAGGTTCTGGCGCACGGACAGCTCTTCGTACAGCGAGAAGAGCTGCGACATGTAGCCGATGTGCAAGCGGGTGCGCAGGTCGGACGCATCCACCGGCTTGCCCAGCAGGCGCGCCGAACCCTCGGTGATGTCGAGCAGGCCGGTGAGCATCTTCATGGTCGTGGTCTTGCCACAACCGTTGGAGCCCAGGAAACCGAAGATCTCGCCGCGGGGGATGCAGAAGGTCACGTCGCGCGCGGCCACGAAATCGCCAAAGCGGCGTGTGAGGCCTTCGGCTTCCATCGCCGGGGGGCCATCGTGCGGGGGCAAAGGCGGGATCAGCAGCGGCGCGGTGTCGCCCTTGCGGGAGAGCTTGATGTACGCCTCCTCCAGACTGGCCGAGCGGGTTTGCTCCAGCACCCCAATGGTGGGCGCGCACACCAGCACGCGGCCTTCGTCCATCGCCACGAGGTGATCGAAGCGCTCGGCCTCTTCCATGTAGGCGGTGGCCACCAGCACCGTCATGTGTGGGCGCTCCAGTCGCAGGCTCTCGACCAGCGCCCAGAACTGGCGGCGTGACAAGGGGTCCACGCCGGTGGTGGGTTCGTCGAGGATGAGCAGGTCTGGGTTGTGCACCAGGGCCGCGCACAGCGAGACCTTCTGCTTCATGCCGCCCGAGAGCTTGCCCGCCGGACGCGCATGAAAGGGATCGAGCGCCGTGGCGCGCATGAGGCGCTGGATGCGTGCGTCACGCTCGGCCGGCGGCACCCCGAACAGGCGCGCCGAGAAATCGATGTTGTCGTAAACGGACAGGGAGCGGTACAGGTTGCGCCCGAGGCCTTGGGGCATGTAGGCCACACGGGGGGCCAGCTCGCGCCGGTAGGCGGCATCGGCCACGTCCCCGCCCAGCACGCTCAAGCGGCCGGACTGCAGCTTCTTGACCCCGGCCATGAGCGCGAGCAAGGTGGACTTGCCCACCCCATCGGGCCCCACCAAACCCACGGTCTTGCCCATGGGCAGGGACAGGCTGACCTGATCCAGGGCCGGCTTGCCGTCGTAGGCATGGCTGACCGACTCGACGATGATGGCGTACTGCATGACGGGCTCACCAGGCGCTGGCGGTACGGGCGTCGGCGGTCTTGCTCTCTGTCGCAGCGGGAGGTTCGCTCAGGCGCACGAAGCCGTTGCCGGTCAGTCCTCCTTTGAGCAGACCCGCATGCGTCAGGGCCACTTCAGGCGGCAGTGACAGCTTGACGCGGAAGCTCAGTTTCTCTCGCTCGCTGGCGGTCTCGACATGCTTGGGGGTGAACTGGGCATCGGCGGACACGAAGCTGACCTTGGCAGGCAGGCGCAGATCGGGCGCGGCATCGAGCACGATGCGGGCCTCGTCACCGACGCGGACCTGACCGGCCACCTTGGTGGGCAGGAAGATGGTCATGTGCACCTGAGAGGTGTCGACCAGGGTGGCCACACGGCCCCCGGCCGGAATGACCGAACCGGGCTCGACCACGCGGTACTCGATGCGGCCCCCGACGGGTGCCTTGAGGGTGTGATCGGCGATGGCGTTTTTCAGGCGCGCGATGCCGGCGTCGGCTTCGGCCTGGGCCGCTTTGGCCTCACCCACCGCCGACGTGGCAATGTGCACGCCACCGGCTTCGCCATCTCGCTGTGCCTGGCGCTTCTTGAGCTCGGAGTCGGAGATGAGCGTGTCGTCGCGCATCTTCACGGCGTTGTCAAAGTCCATCTGCGCGACCTTGGCCTTGAGGCTTTGCACACGCACCTCTCCTTGTGCGCGGGCCATGGCCTGCGTCGCACGTTGGCGCATGGCCACCACGCCATCGAGTTGGCGCTGCAGATCGGTGGTGTCCATCTGCGCGATCATGTCGCCGACGTTGACGAGGTCACCCTCGTGCACGGCGATGGTTTGCACCTGCCCCGGGAATTTGGTCGCGATCTCGATGCGCTGGACGTCCAGACGACCGTTGCCGGAGACGATCTTGGGAGCGGCTTCTTCGGAGCGAAGGACGCCCCAGGTGGCCCAGGCACCGGAGACCGTGAGCGCGGACACCACTGCGCCCAGAATGAAGCCGCGATAGGGATGGAGAGAGAACTTCATGGCAGTCACTTTGATGGTTCGGTCACTTGATGATCGACCCAGCAAAATGCTCGGACATTGAAGTAGATCAGACGCCACTCGACCCCATTCAAGGGGTCTGTCGCACAGGAATACCGGGTGTCAGCCAAACACCCCATCGATACAAGGGTTTGCCCGATCGATGGCCACCACGCGCGGTGGTGCGTCCCGACTCAACCCGGCCGACCGTCGACCCGGGGCTGGCCATACCAGCGCCAGTGGCGTGCACTCCATGCGCCCAGCGTCAGCAACCACAGAGTGGCCGCAGCCAGCAACAGGTGACTGGCTTGCGCAGGCCAGAGCGTGGCGGTCAGCCTCGTCAGCGTCGCCAGTTGCAAGCCCCAGAACAGCCCCCATGCCATCGCATCGGCCGCGAGGACGCGGCCACTGTGCCCGCAGCTCACACGGGTGACCATGGCCAGCAGCACACTGCCCAGAAAGCCCATCGTCAAGGCATGCAGAGGCAGCAGCGAGGGAATGTCCACGCCCTGAGCGCGCATCCCCACGGTGAAGGCATCCAGGCAGAAGGCCACACCCAGCCAGACAAAACCCAGGTGCAGCATGGCCAGCAAGCGGTTGCGCAGGCTGCGCCACAGTCCCCAGCGTACGGCCAAGGCCAGGATCAGCACACCCGAGATCAGGGCGGTGCCAAATCGCACCCTCCACAGCCAGGACGGCGTCGGCAGGCCACGCGCTTCCAGCCACACCCAGGCCCCTTGCACAAAGACCATGCCGAGCAAGGTCCACAGCAACCAGTTGGGGCGCCAGGCATCCAGGCTGGGCACGGCCGAGGCCGAGAAGAACGGGATCATGCGGTGAGCCACCACCACATACACCGGCACGATGAAGCACCACAAGGCCAGCAGCACCGCCGTGCGCACCACGGCGTAAGCCTGGGTGGCCAGACCGACGGAGGTCGCCATCATGGTCAGCAAACCGATCAGGCTCGCGGCGGCAATCAGGCTGGCGTGCAGTCGATCAGGGGCCGGGCTGCGCTGGACCATGCCCACGAAGCGCCCCGACAGCATCGCCCAACCCAAGGTGACCAGCGCCATGCCCGCCGCGGCCAGGGTGTGATGCACATGAGCCCCCACCAGCACCGTGGTCCAGCCGGCCACCATCGCCAGCACACCCGGCAGGATCTGCCGCGCGTTCACCTCGGGCGCGCGCAACCACTTGGGGCCCGCGGTGAACAAAAAACCCGTGAAGAACAGGGGCATGAAGCCCAGGCTCATCAACAGCGCGTGCACAAAGGTCTCCGGCACGGCCATGCCCATGTGCCAGGCCCCGCTGCTGCGACCCAGCATCACCAGCCACCACCACAGCGCCGCCACCGTCATCACGGCGACGGCACTGGCAAACGCCAGCCGGTGCGGGGCATGCAACAACAAGGCCCAACGCCATGTGGCCGGCTGCAACTTGGCCTGTGCGCGGGCTTGCGCCGGCGTCATCGAGGCAGACGAGGCGGCCGTGACCTGGGGCGACTGTGGTTTGAGAGGAATGACGGGGCGAGTCGGCTTGTCAGCGGGCATGGTGCGTGGTGGGACGCCCTGCAAACGGCCAACGAGGTGGCCCCACGGCGTCCAGCGTGTTCTTGAGGAGCAGACCATACTCGGTATCGCCCTCCATGACCATCCGCCGATCGAAGAACAAGGTGTCCGGGTCGTCCTGGCCTTGTAGCAGGCGCCAGTAGACCAGCGCTGTGGCCTTCAGGCGCAGCGCCACGGGCTGGCCTGCTGACGCTGGTGACAGGCCCCGCGGCCCGGCCTGGAGGCGGCAGGTGATGCCCAGGTCATCGACCACGAGTTCCACCACCCGGCCAGAGAGCTCAGCCTGGGTGGCTTCGTCCACCTGGGGCCACCACAGGCGGTTGAGCGCCTGTGCCATCACCATCGAAGGCGGCCACACCGGCAAGCGGCGCACCACGTTACGCAAAAGCTGTTTCATGAATTGACCCACACCATGCCCGGGCGCTGGGGCCGGGCGTACCCATTGGACAAAGGTCCCGGCATGCGCAGGGCCTGGACGCCCGCGAGCGCCTCACTGCTGGGCGCACCGTAGTTCATCACGGCATCGAACTGGCGCAGCACCTCGGCAAAGTCCTGCGAGGTGGGCGACAGGCGCAAACGCTGCACCCCTGCCGCTTGCAAGGCTTCGCGCTCGCCCAGCAGACACTGCACCGTGCCGGACTGGGTCTGGATGCCGTTGAGCGCCAGGAAGTCCTGCCCCTCGCGCGTGCGCAGGGCCAGGCCATCGGGGTCATCCAGACAGCGGAACTCGCAGTGGTCTTTTTGCAGATGATGGTGACGCGCCGTGAAGCAACGCGCCGACAAGGCCAGCGGCATGCGCCCGAAGGCAAACACCTCGCTTTGCACCGCCGATCCTGGCGGGCAGACCTTGCCCACATCGGGCAAGGACATCTCCACGGGCGCCACCCAGCGCGTGGCGCCCAGCGCCGCGTATTCGGCCAAAGACGGAGCGCTGTACACGTTCACATGCAGGCCGATCGCCCAGGGCGAGTGCCCGGCCAGCAGGCGCACGGCCGCCGTGTCATTGGCCTCCAGCATGAAGTCGCCCTGCTCCACCCAGCGGCGCAGGCTGCGCAGCTCAGCTTCGGTCTCCAGCAAGGCCTGGGTGCCGATCACCACCTCCTTGCCCGCCGCCTTCAGCTCACGCGCCAGGGCCAGCCAGTCCTCCGGCTTCATCTCATGGCGACGTGAACACACCACCTCGCCCAGGCACACCGTGTGCGCGGGCGAATCGGCCACCTCGGCGTAGAACGCCGTCAGGGTATCCCGGGACCAGTAGTACTGCACCGGCCCCACACTCAACTTGAACATGTCCATCCTTTGCGCAAGCATGTGCGCTCATTGCCACGGGCGCGAGAAAGCGCCCAAGGTGTGCTGCTGCCCCTCGGCCAATCGGCCCAGCGCGGCGGTCCAGGCGGGCTGCACCGTGTAACGCTCGGGCTGCGCCCGGCAGGCGTCAATGGCCTGGCGCCAGGTGCGCGTCACCTGCTCCACATACGCGGCACTGCGCTGGCGTCCTTCGATCTTGATGGCCGACACGCCCGCGCGCATCAAGTCCGGCAAGATGGCCAGGGTGTTGAGGCTGGTGGGCTCCTCGATGGCGTAGTCCACCGTGCCCTCCACGTCGAAGCGCCCCTTGCACAGCGTCGGATAGCCGCGTGACTCATTGGACTCGAAGCGGTCGATGAGGATGCCGCCCAGACGAGCGTCCACCCGTTCGCCACACTGATCCCAGCGCACCGCCGACGGGGGCGAACACACCCCGGCGTTGTTGGGCGACTGCCCGGTGGCATACGACGACAGCGCGCAGCGCCCTTCCACCATCACGCACAGGCTGCCGAAGCCGAACACCTCGATCTCGACGTTCGTGTTGCGAATCAAGTGCGCCACCTGAGACAGCGTCAGCACACGCGGCAAGACGGCACGCTGGATGCCATAGCGTTCGCGGTAGAACTCGATGGCCTCATAGTTCGTCGCCGAAGCCTGCACCGACAGATGCAGGCGCAAGTCAGGATGCGCGCGGCGCGCATACGCCATCACACCGGGGTCGGCCAGGATCAGGGCGTGGACGCCGATGTCCGCCGCCACGTCCACCGCATCGAACCAGCGCTGTGGCGCCTCGGCCTGCGCATAGGTGTTCAGGGCCATCAGCACCTTGCGGCCCCGGTCGCGGGCGTACTGCACGCCTTGCCGCGCCTGCTTCAGGTCGAAATTCAAGCCGGCAAAGTTGCGCGCATTGGTCACGTCCTTGAGGCCCATGTAGACCGCATCGGCACCCGCGTCCACCGCCAGTTGCAGCGAACGCAGCGAGCCTGCCGGACACACCAGTTCCGGGCCTTGAGTGGCATTCATCTCCAGCCTTTCATCCACGGACCGGCACGCGCCACCCCACGGGCAAACCCTAGCCCGGTCCACCGAGCGGATTCTGGTGACGACACCGCCTCGGGGTTTTGAGATGACGCAAAGCCCACCGATCGAACGACCCGATGCGATTCGCCCATCGTTCCAAAGAACGATGGCGCGTTAGCACATCGTTCGATCAGCCCGTTTTGATGCACGACAAGAACGGACCGCTTTACCGCTTCAACCCCTCCCCAAAAGCGCCGCGCAGGCCCATCATCCGTGCACCTATCGTTTACCCGACCTCATCTTCACTGGGACAGCGCCATGGCTCGCGAACACGAACAACTCTCTCTGGTGTATGCCTGTTCAGGCTGCTCCAGCGCCGCCCAGCTCGCCAACCACCTGGCTGTGCGACTGGACCGCGAAGGCAGCGCCGAGATGTCCTGCATTGCTGGCGTCGGGGGCCATGTGCCCAAGCTGGTCCGCACGGCCCAGGAAGCCGTGCAACACGGCCGACCCATCGTGGCCATCGACGGTTGTGCGCTCAGTTGCGTGAAGGCGTCCCTGGCCCGGCACGACCTCAGCCCCACCGTCCACATCCAGCTGGCGCATCGAGGGGTCAAGAAGGTCTACCGCACCGACTTTGACGAAAACCAGGCCAGCACCCTGCTGTCCGAACTGCGGGAGCAGGTGCAGACCCTGAACACCCAGTACGCAACACGCACCTCGCACTCACCCGCGGGTCTGGCCTCCCCATCCGAGACCGACCCGCATTGAAATGGAAAATCCTCATGACCACCCGCCACCTCGGCATCGGCCAACGCCTGGCCCTCGGCTTCGGCCTGCTGCTGCTCATGCTCGGCATCGCCGCCCTCATCGCCGCCACACAGTTCAAGCGCATCAGCCAGAACAACGAACAGATCATCAACGTGGAATGGCGCAAGTCCGAGGCCGCAGCCTTCGTCGATGCCACCACCCGCGCCAATGCACGCCACACCATGGCCTTGCTGCTCACCGACGACCCCGAACGTCGTGCCCAGCTCAACTTGTCCATCAACGAGAACAAGAAGCGCATTGACGACGCCATGCAGACCCTGGAGACCTTGATCTATCTGCCGGAGGCCAAGGCCATGATGCAGGAGATCAAGACCCGGCGGATTGCCTTTGTCGCGTCGTTCAACCGCGTTCGCCAACTTCAGGCTGATGGCCAGCAAGAACAAGCCATTCAGACCATGAACCAGGAAACCCTGCCCGCCATTGATGCGCTGCAGGCCCCCATCAGCGCTCTCACGGCCCTGCAAAGCCGTCTGGTCAGCGAACGGAGCCAGGCAACCCAAGAGGCCGTCGACACCTCCTTGCTGCTGATCCTCAGCCTCACGGGCGTGGCGCTGGTGGTGGGCACGATCACGGCCTATCGGATCACCCGCTCGATCCAGCGGCCCATTGCCCAGGCGGTGGCCCTGGCCCAGCAAGTGGCACAAGGCGATCTCACTGGCCATGTGGACATCCAGAGCCAGGACGAGATGGGCCGCCTGCTCACCGCCCTGCAAGCCATGAACAACAGCCTGGTCCACATTGTGGACAACGTGCGCCAAGGCTCGGAGACCATCTCCACCGCCACCAGCCAGATCGCCATGGGCAATCTGGACCTGTCACAACGAACGGAAGAGCAAGCCAGCTCGCTGCAGCAGGTGGCCGCCTCGCTGGAGCAACTGACCGCCACCGTTCAACACAACCTGGACAACGGTCGCCACGCCAATCAGGTGGCGTCCACCGCCGCCGACGTGGCCACACGCGGCGGGCAGGTGGTCACCGAGGTGGTGCACACCATGGAGGCCATCAGTGCCTCATCCAATCAGATTGCCGACATCATTGGTGTGATCGATGGCATTGCCTTCCAGACCAACCTGCTCGCCCTCAATGCCGCCGTGGAAGCCGCTCGGGCGGGCGAACAAGGCCGTGGCTTTGCCGTGGTGGCCAACGAAGTGCGCAGCCTCGCCGGACGCTCGGCCGAGGCCGCCAAGGAAATCAAGAAGCTGATCGAATCGTCGGCGGGCGATGTGCAACAGGGTTGCCGCCTGGTGGAACAAGCGGGCCGCACGATGCAGGACGTGGTCACCAATGTCAACGAAGTGGCCCACATCATGGCGGATCTGGCCCACGCCAGCGAAGAGCAATCGATGGGCATCGGCCAGATCAACCAGGCCATGGGCCAGATGGATCAGGTCACCCAGGGCAATGCCGCCTTGGTGGAAGAAGCGGCGGCGGCCGCTCAGTCACTTCAGAGCCAGTCTCAAGCGCTGGTTCAAACCGTGGATGTGTTCAAGCTGCGCGGCCCCGCTTTGACCCTGGCCTGATCACACCTCGCAGGGGGTCAGTTCGGACTGACTCCCAATGCCCCCACCGCATGCTGACTCAGATAGCCGCAGTTGTCGCAGATGATCGCCAAGGTGGGGATGGAGGCACCCGTCAAGGTCACGCTCTTGACATCGGGCTGCAGAACGTTGACCAGGCAGGCGTCCACCATCAGAAACTTCTCGTTGCCACACATCGGGCATGCCTCGGACCGGCCATTGGCGCGGATCTTCTGCGTGAGCGCGCCGATGAATTCCTGTTTTTTGTCTTCTGAAAGCATGGGGCAATCCGTTGAACGAGGAAAGGGCAACCGTGTTCGATTCTAGGACGCAATCATTGCAAAGTTGAGACAAGACCTCTGCCGACCTGACTGCCCAATGAAAGAGCCGCCAAGCATCTCGCTTGGCGGCTTTGCTGATGGCGTCTCACGGATATATATGGCGCTGATTTCAGCCGTAGCACGCCAATCTCTGCACATCCGGAATGTGGATCTGGCGGCGGTTCACCGCAATCAGGCCGTTGGCCTGCAGCTCATGGAGAATGCGGGAGAAGTGTTCGGGAGTGACCGACAGCAGCGAGGCGATGGTGCCTTTGCTGGCCGGCAGTGACACCGTGGCGTCGCGCTGCGTCACGGGTACCAGCCCGACGTCGGGCGATTGCACCAGATAGTCCACCACGCGCTTGATGCCCGAATGCAGGGTCAAGGCCTCGATGTCACGCACCAGGCCCGCAAAACGACGCGACAGGTCGGTGATGAAGCGCAGGGCCAGTTCCGGACTGCGATTGAGCTCGGTCATCAGCACATCTCTGGGCACCTCGACCATTTGCACGTCGCCCAGGGCGCTGGCGTTGACGCTGTGCGGTCGGTCATTGAACAGCAGCGCCTCGGTCACGCAGCCCCCCTCACCTACCACCTCAATGACCTTCTCATTGCCATTGGGGCCTTTGGCGTAGAGCTTCACCAACCCATCCACCACCAGGTACAGCCCCTCGCATTCGTCGCCAGCAGCGAAGATCTCGGTGCCGCGCGGAACGCGCCGAACACACGATGCGGCAGCAATGCGCTGCAACTCCGCCTCCGGCATGTTCTGGAACAGCACCTGACTGCCCAGGTACGACACCACATCCAGCCGACGTGAAACCATGATTGACCCCTCCTCCTGTGAACTGAGGTGGATTTTGGGTATAAGTCACGGGTGTGGATTTGACGCGGCGCAAAGCCGGCCTTAGGGAGGACCCCCTCGTTATCCCCTCGTCCGAATGGCGGATGCCGTTTGACGGGCGGAGACCTGTCAGCAGGGTGGATACCAGGACGAGTCGACCTCGTTGAAGATCGAGCTGCTGTCGACGTCCATGTCGTGATACGGGCCCGTTCCGCTGTGCTCCGCCGCCGAAGCGGGGACGAATTTGCCCGATTTGACATCAAAGACGTGAATCTCTCCGTCTTCGATGACGTAATGCCAGCCATGTAGCGCAATCTGGCGTTTTTCCACCCGCTGCCGCACCATCGGGTAGTCCATCAGGCGCTCAAGTTGCAGCACCACGGAGCGCTGCTCCGTACGCCTCAAGGCCTCCTGCGTCACCTGCACCGGCAAAGCGGCCTCGCGCGCAAGGTCCAGCCAGGCATTGAGGTTCTGGGCTTCCGGAGAGATTTCTTCGTAGAGCGCCTTCATGGCGCCGCAGTGCGAATGCCCGCACACCACAATGTGGCTGACGTGCAGGTTCAGCACCGCGTACTCAATGGCTGCTGCCGTACCGTGCAGGCCATGCAGGCCGTTATAGGGCGGGATGAGCGCCCCGACGTTGCGCACAATGAACAGCTCACCCGGCCCCGACCCCGTCAACATATAAGGCAAGAGACGGGAGTCAGAACACCCCACGAACAGGATCGTGGGGTGCTGGCCCTGCTCAACCAACTCCTTGAACTGCCCCTGATGTTGGGGAAAGTAGTCCGTTCGAAAGCGACGGATCCGCTTGAGCAGGTCGTCGTCCATTTATTGCAACAGCGGTGAGTCAGCCACATCCAGGTCCACACCGTGGACCTCCCAACGGCCAGCCAGCAGTTGCATGGCCTGGCGCAAAGCCGTCACCCACACCTGTTGACGCAAGGACTGGGCAACCGCCTCTTGCACGACTTCGAATGGCTGCATCTGACCGGGGTCACGCTGCAACACCTCGACCACATGCAGGCCAAAGCGGCTGTGCACCAGGCGAGGCAAGACGCCCACGTTGGCCGTGCCTTCGTCCTGCCCGAACAGCTCGCGGGCGAACTCAGGTGCGCAATCGGCCGCACTGAGCCAACCCAGGTCGCCGCCCTGCGTGGAGCTGGGGCAATTGGACAGATCCGCGGCCACCTCGGCGAAGCGACGCGGCTCGGCACGCACATCCAGCAAGGCCTGCTCGGCTCGCAGGCGCAAAGCCTTCACGTCGACGCCTGGCGTGACCGCGAACAAGATGTGACGCGCCTGCACGCGCTCACCCAGCGCGTACTGCGAGGGGTGCGCGGCGTAATGCCGGCGGCAGGAGGCCTCATCGGGCTCGGGCACCTGCAGGTTCTGCGCCAGCCACAGGTCGATGGCCTCGGCGGCCGCCTCGGTCATCACACCATCGACCGGTTGAGGATCGTCGGCGGCCAGCAGGCCCTCGTCGATGGCCGCCTGGCGCAACAATTCCAGGCTGGCACGTTGGCGACACTCGGATTCGGTGAGGCTGGTCGAGTCATCGGCCAGCAGCACATCACCGACGCGCAGGGGGCGTGCCCCCGCGGTGGACAGATTCACGCTCATCATCGCCCGGCCCCTTACTTGTTGATGCCGATCTTACGGCTACGCACCACCTGCCACGGACGGGCAATGTAGCCCACCGAAGCAAAGCCGCTCCACACGTGCACCAGGCGGGTGAACGGGAAGATGGCGAACAAGCTCATGCCCATGAACATGTGAATCTTGAAGACCACGGAGACGCCCGTGATGAAGCTGGGAGCGTCACCCTGGAAGGTCACCAGGTGCTGCGCCCACGACATCAGCAGGAGCATGGTGCCGCCATCGCTGTGCTGCACGGACAACGGCACCGTGGACAGGCCCAACAGCAACGTGGCCAGGATCCAGAACAGCACCAGGAAGTCACGACCACGCGAGGTGGCACGCACGCGAGGGTTGGTCAGGCGGCGGTGGATCAGCAGGATCAGGCCGATCAAGGCGATGACCCCCAGGATGCCGCCGGCCACCACCGCCAGCATCTGCTTTTGACCCGCCGTGATGCCCAGTGCGTGGATGACCGCGTGCGGCGTCAACATGCCCACGAAGTGCCCAAAGAACAGCCCGATGATCCCCACGTGGAACAGGTTGGACCCCCACCTCAGGCTGCCCGTGGACAGCATCTGGCTCGACTCGCTGCGCCACGAATACTGCTCGCGGTCAAAGCGCATCAGGCTGCCGAAGATGAACAAGGCACCGCAGATGTAGGGATAGATGCCGAAGATGAATTGATGAGAGAGGCTCATGCTGATGCTCCTCGTTGGGGGGTCGATGCGGTCCGCCGCACGATCTGGATGGGTTGAGGCTGGTCCGGGCTTTGCTGGCCCTTGCTGCTGCAACCGGCGAAGGCTTCAGGCTCGGCCCAGCTTTCGTCGAGGTCCTCGTCGGCCACCACGGCCACGGTCTCGATGTCCTGCTTGCCAATTTCCAGCACCGCGCCCACGACGTGGGCATACAGGCTCTGGCGCTTGACCAGGGCTGTGTGCACCGCGTTGAGGATGTGAGCGATCTCACCGATGAAGTCGCGCATCTGCGCGGCCGTCAGGGTCGAGATGAACTCCAGCACCACGGGCAAGTAGTCGGGCAACTCACCGCCCACCTTGGCCGGGTCCAGCATCAGGCCGGCCTGCTCGTAGGTCTTGATCAGGTCGATCATGGCCGGGCCACGGTCGCGCGAGTCGCCATGCACATGCTCGAACAGGTGCAAGGAGGTGGCACGGCCCCGGTCGAACAGCTCGACATAGGCCTCCTCCACGGCAAACGGATCCTGCTGGATCAGCGTGCCGAGCAGTTTGTTGAGGCCCAGCAAGCGCTGGTCGCTCACCGCGCCTTCGTTGGCCAGCACCTGCTGCAACTCGGGCAGCACGGCACGCAGGTCGGCGCCGGGGTAGCTGAGCAGGTGAGCCAGCGCCCGCAAGGTGTAGCTCGGGGTGACGTCAGGCTGACGTTGAAAAAATGAAGTCATGCTCACATCTCCGACTTGATGGGAATAGTGCGCTTTTTGGTTCCACCAAACAGGCTGGAATCGCTGGCACCATCCGAACAACCGTTGCCAAAGGTGAAGCCGCAGCCACCGCGCAGGTCGAAGGCATCCTCGGCGTACTCACGGTGAGCCGACGGGATCACGAAGCGGTCTTCGTAGTTGGCAATGGCCATCACGTGGTACATGTCCTCCACGGTGTGCTTGTCCATCGCCACCTGGGCCAGCACCTCGGTGTTCTCGACGCCATCCACGTGGCGGCTGCGCATGTAAGCGCGCATCGCCAGCATGCGTTCCAGCGCGCGAGTCACCGGGAAGGTGTCGCCGGCGGTCAGCAGGTTGGCCAGGTACTTGACCGGGATGCGCAGCTGCTTGACGTCGGGGATCTGACCGTTGACGCCCAAGTCGCCCACGTTGGCCGCAGCCTGGATGGGAGACAGAGGCGGCACGTACCAGACCATGGGCAGCGTGCGGTACTCGGGGTGCAGCGGCAGGGCCACCTTCCAGTCCACGGCCATCTTGTAGACGGGGCTGTGGCGGGCAGCGACCAGCCAGGCTTCAGGGATGCCGTCCTTGCGGGCCTGTTCGATCACCTTGGGATCGTTGGGGTCCAGGAACAGGTTCAGCTGGGCCTGGTACAGGTCACGGTCGTGCTCGACGCTGGCGGCGGCCTGGATGCCGTCTGCGTCATACAGCAGCACACCCAGGTAGCGGATGCGGCCCACGCAGGTTTCGGAGCAGACCGTGGGTTGGCCGGCTTCGATACGGGGGTAGCAGAAGATGCACTTCTCGGCCTTGCCCGACTTCCAGTTGTAGTAGATCTTCTTGTACGGACAGCCCGAGACGCACATGCGCCAGCCGCGGCACTTGTCCTGGTCGATCAGGACGATGCCGTCTTCCTCGCGCTTGTAGATCGAGCCCGAAGGACACGATGCCACGCAGGCGGGGTTCAGGCAGTGCTCGCACAGGCGAGGCAAGTACATCATGAAGGTGTTTTCGAACTGACCGTAGATGTCCTTCTGGATGTCTTCGAAGTTCTGGTCCTTGCTGCGCTTGCTGAACTCGCCACCGAGAATTTCTTCCCAGTTCGGGCCCCACTCGATCTTCTCCATGCGCTGACCGGTGATCAGGCTGCGTGGGCGCGCGGTGGGCGCGGCCTTCGACTTGGGCGCGTTTTGCAGGTGCTCGTAGTCGAAGGTGAAGGGCTCGTAGTAGTCGTCGATCTCGGGCAGGTTCGGGTTAGCGAAGATCTTCATCAGCAAGCTGAGCTTGCCGCCTTGGCGAGGCTCGATCTTGCCGTTGGCCTTGCGCACCCAACCCCCATTCCACTTGCTCTGGTTTTCCCATTCCTTGGGATAACCAATGCCGGGCTTGGTTTCGACGTTGTTGAACCAGGCGTACTCGACGCCCGGGCGACTGGTCCAGACGTTCTTGCAGGTCACCGAACAGGTGTGGCAACCAATGCACTTGTCCAGGTTCAGGACCATGCCAATTTGAGCGCGGATTTTCATGCTGCCTCCTGCAGAGCCGCCTCAAAGGAGGCAACAGCCCCCACGGGGGGGAGCGAACGAATGTGAGCTTTGGGGGTCATGCATGCACTCCTTGTGCGCTGGTGGCGGAACCTTCACCGTCCAGCCAGTCAACCTTGTTCATCTTGCGAACCACCACGAACTCGTCACGGTTGGTGCCGATGGTGCCGTAGTAGTTGAAGCCGTAGCTCAGCTGGGCGTAGCCACCGATCATGTGGGTGGGCTTGAGCACGATGCGGGTCACCGAGTTGTGGATGCCGCCGCGGGTGCCGGTGATCTCCGAGCCCGGGGTGTTGATGATCTTTTCCTGAGCGTGGTACATCATGACCATGCCGGGATTCACGCGCTGACTCACCACCGCACGGGCCGCGATGGCACCGTTGGTGTTGAACAGCTCGACCCAGTCGTTGTCCACGATGCCGGCCTTCTTCGCGTCGTCTTCACTCAGCCAGATCACTGGGCCACCGCGGTTGAGCGTGAGCATCAACAGGTTGTCGGTGTAGGTGGAGTGGATGCCCCACTTCTGGTGCGGCGTGATGAAGTTGAGCGCGATCTCCTTATTGCCGTTGGGCTTGCGATCCTGCACTTCATGCAGGGTCTTCAAGTCAACCGGCGGACGATAGGAGACGAAGCCTTCGCCGAAGGCGCGCATCCAGGCGTGGTCCATGTAGAACTGCTGACGCCCGGTCAGGGTGCGCCATGGGATGTACTCGTGCACGTTGGTGTAGCCAGCGTTGTAAGACACCTTTTCGCTTTCCAGGCCTGACCAGGTCGGCGAGGAAATGATCTTGCGCGGCTGCGCCTGGATGTCGCGATAACGGATCTTCTCGTCTTCGCGGTGCAGGGCCAGGTGGGTGTGATCCCGACCGGTCTGCTTGCCCAGCGCGTCCCAGGCCTTGACGGCGACGTGGCCGTTGGTCTCGGGCGCCAGCATCAGCACCACTTCGGTGGCGTCGATGTCGGACTCGATCTTCGGGAAGCCCTGGCTGACGCCTTCCTCACGCACGCGGCCGTTGAGGTCGCCCAGCGCATGGACCTCGTCGTCGGTGTTCCAGCCGATGCCCTTGCCGCCATTGCCCAGCTTGTTCATCAGCGGGCCCAGGGAGGTGAAGCGCTTGAACACGTTCGGATAGTCACGCTCGACCACGGTGATCTGCGGCGCGGTCTTGCCCGGGATCAGGTCGACCTCGCCACGCTTCCAGTCCATCACGTCGAACGGCTGAGCCATCTCGCCAGCCGTGTCGTGCATGATCGGGGTCATCACGACTTCCTTCTCGGTGCCCAGGTGGCCCACGCAGACTTCGGAGAAGGTCTTGGCAAAGCCCTTGTAGATCTCCCAGTCAGAGCGCGCTTCCCAGGCCGGGTCCACCGCTGCAGACAGCGGGTGGATGAAGGGGTGCATGTCGGACGTGTTGAGGTCGTTCTTCTCGTACCAGGTGGCCGTGGGCAACACGATGTCGGAATACAGACAGGTGGTGCTCATGCGGAAGTCGAGCGTGACCAGCAGGTCCAGCTTGCCTTCGGGCGCCTTGTCGTGCCACTTGACCTCTTGCGGTTTGGCGTCTTCCGAGCCCAGGTCCTTGCCCTGCACGCCGTTGGTGGTGCCCAGCAGGTGCTTGAGGAAGTACTCGTGTCCCTTGCCAGACGAGCCCAGGATGTTGGAGCGCCACACGAACATGTTTCGCGGCCAATTGGCCGGATTGTCCGGATCCTGGCAGGACATCTTGAGCGAGCCATCCTTCAAGGCGTTGACGGCGTAGTCCTTGGGGTCCATGCCCATGGCCTGAGCGTCCTTGACGACCTTCAGAGGGTTGGTTTCCAGTTGCGGGGCCGACGGCAGCCAACCCATGCGCTCGGCACGCACGTTGTAGTCGATCATGCTGCCGCCAAACTGACTCTTGTCGGCCAGCGGTGAGAGCACCTCTTCGACGCCCAGCTTTTCGTAGCGCCACTGGTCGGTGTGCGCGTAGAAGAAGCTGGTGGAGTTTTGTTGACGGGGCGGACGCGACCAGTCGAGGGCGAAGGCCAGCGCCGTCCAGCCGGTTTGCGGACGCAGCTTTTCCTGGCCCACATAGTGAGCCCAGCCGCCGCCGCTCTGACCGATACAGCCGCACATCATCAGCATGTTGATGATGCCGCGGTAGTTCATGTCGCAGTGGTACCAGTGGTTCATGGCCGCACCGATGATGACCATGGACTTGCCCTTGGTCTTGTCGGCGTTGTCGGCAAACTGGCTGGCCACGGTGATGACCTGGGCGCGCGGCACCCCGGTGATCTGCTCTTGCCACGCCGGGGTGTAAGGCACGTTCTCGTCAAACGACTTGGCGCCATCGTCCACCAACTGGCCAGCGGCGTTCTTCAGACCGCGGTTCACGCCGTAGCTGGCCACCTGCAGGTCGAACACGGTCGCCACCCAGGCTTCGCGGGTCTGGCCGTTCTTGTCCTGCACCGTGATGCGCTTCATGGGCACATTGCGCAGCAGGATGTCGCCTTGCTTGTTGCTCGGGAAGTTCGGCGTGTCGATGCCACCGAAATACGGGAAGGCGACCTTGTTGACCTCGGCCGTCTGGTTCTCTGCCTTGGCGGCATCTTCCAGCACCGACAGCTTCAGGCCGACCAGACGGTCGCTCACGCCTTCCTTGGTTTCCAGGTTCCACTTGCCTTCGTCGGCACGGCCAGCGGCGCCCCAACGGAAGCCGATGGAGCCGTTCGGCACCACGATGGAGCCGTCGGCGTCATACGCCAGGGTCTTCCATTCGGTGTTGGTGCCAGCACCGATCTCACCGCTCATGTCACTGGCGCGCAGGTAGCGGCCGGGAACCAGGGCCTTGCCAGCCGGGGTGTCTTGCTCGTCGAGCATCACCAGCATCGGCAGGTCGGTGTAGCGGCGAGCGTAGTCGTCGAAGTAGGCCGAACGCTTGTCGAAGTAGAACTGCTTGAGGATCACATGGCCCATGGCCATGGCGACCGCCGCGTCGGTGCCCTGCTTCGGGTGCATCCAGATGTCGGCCAGCTTTGAGATCTCGGCGTAGTCAGGGGTGACCGCCACCGTCTTCGTGCCCTTGTAGCGGACTTCGGTGAAGAAGTGGGCGTCCGGTGTACGCGTCTGGGGCACGTTCGAACCCCAGGCGATGATGAAGCTCGAGTTGTACCAATCGGCCGACTCGGGCACGTCGGTCTGCTCGCCCCAGATTTGTGGGCTGGCAGGTGGCAGGTCGCAGTACCAGTCGTAGAACGACATGGCGACGCCGCCGATCAGGCTCAGGTAACGCGTACCGGCGGCGTAGCTGATCATGGACATGGCCGGGATCGGCGAGAAGCCAATGATGCGGTCCGGGCCGTATTGCTTGATCGTGTAGACGTTCGAAGACGCCACGATCTCGTTGACCTCGTCCCAGCTGGCGCGCACGAAGCCACCGAGGCCGCGCTCCTTCTGCCAGCTGCGGCGGGTCTCCGGGTTGCTCATCAGGGCAGCCCAGGCATCGACCGGCGACTTGGCGATGGCACGTGCCGCACGCCAGTGCTTGAGCAACTCACCGCGCACCATCGGGTGCTTGACTCGGTTGGCGCTGTACAGATACCAGGAATAGCTGGCGCCGCGGGCGCAACCACGGGGTTCGTGGTTGGGCAGGTCGTCGCGGGTGCGAGGGTAGTCGGTCTGCTGGGTTTCCCAGGTGACGATGCCGCCCTTGACGTAGACCTTCCACGAGCAAGAGCCCGTGCAGTTCACGCCGTGGGTGGAGCGCACGATTTTGTCGTGCTGCCAGCGGTTGCGGTAGGCGTCTTCCCAGGTGCGATCCTCGCCCGTGGTGACGCCGTGGCCTTCTGCAAACTCTTCTTTGGGTTGAGCGAAGAAGGTCAAGCGGTCCAAAAAGTGACTCATGTGTTGACTCCTGTCAGATTCACGTGTGAGGGATCAGCAAGGCTGCTCGGCACCCTTGCGGGCGTAGTACCACCAGGTGGTCACGATGCACAGCAGGTAGAAGCCGATGAAAGTGATCAGCGCCAGCTCCGGGCCGCCCGTCGCACCGATCGAGGTGCCATAGCTCTTGGGGATGAAGAAGCCGCCGTAGGCCGCCACGGCTGCGGTGAAGCCCAGCACAGCGGCCGCTTCGGTGTTCGCTTCCTTGATGGCGGCGTTCATGCCGGCCTCGTCGTTGCGCTTGACCTTGCTGGTCTTGAGGTTCAGGAAGATCACCGGGATCATGCGGAAGGTCGAGCCGTTGCCAATGCCGGTGGTCAGGAACAGCACCAGGAACATCAGGAAGAAGCCGGTGAAGTTGCCTGCTGCCGGGCCGATCGACAAGGCATAGGCGCTGCCCGTGCCCTTGGGCAGGAAGAACAGCACGCCCACCACCGCCAAGGCCATGACCACGAAATTCCAGAAGGTGACGCGGGCGCCGCCCAACTTGTCAGACAACCATCCACCCACCGGGCGAATCAGCGCACCGACCAGAGGACCAATCCAGGCGTACGCCAGGGGGTTCACCTCCTTGAACTGCGACTTGATCAGCAGCGGGAAGCCAGCGGCGTAGCCGATGAAGGAGCCGAACGTGCCCAGGTACAGGATGCACATCAGCCAGTTGTGCTTGCTGCGGAAGATGGCAGCTTGCGTGGCAAACGAGGCCTTGGCGTCCGCGAGGTCGTTCATGAAGAACCAGGCGGCCAGACTCACGATGATGATCCAGGGCACCCAGACGAAGGCAGCGTTCTGCGCCCAGATCTCGGACGACTGCCCGGCCTTGTTGACGATGGTCTGCGACTCACCGCCCAGCACGCCGAACAGGCCCACCGAGATGATGATGGGGCTGAGGAACTGCACCACCGACACGCCCAGGTTGCCCAGGCCAGCGTTCACGCCCAGGGCCGAGCCCTTGCGCTCCTTGGGGAAGAAGAAGCTGATGTTGGACATGGACGACGAGAAGTTGCCGCCCCCGAAGCCGCACAGCAGCGCCAGGATCAACATCGTCGGATAGGGCGTGGTGGGGTCCTGCACCGCGAAGCCGATGCCCACAGCGGGGATCAGCAGCGAGGCGGTGGAGATGGCCGTCCAGCGACGACCACCGACCAGCGGCACCATGAAGGAGTAGAAGATGCGCAGTGTGGCGCCGGAGAGCGCTGGCGCCGAGGCCAGCCAGAACAACTGGTTGGTGCTGTAGTTGAAGCCCATCATCGGCAGATTGACCGCGACGACGCTCCACATCTGCCAGATGGCAAAGGCCAGGAACAGCGCCGGGACCGAAATCCACAGATTGAGCTTGGCAACCGCCTGACCTTCTGCTTCCCAGAAGGCCTTGTCTTCTGGGGTCCAGACCGTCAGGGTCGTGCCTGGGCGGGCCTTGCCTGCCGAGGTTTTGATTGTTGACATGATGTGTCCTTGAGGGGGAAATCAGGCGCGCTTGCCGACGGGAGCGTGCTGGGGCTCACCGCCCACCACGTCACGAGAGCGAACTTCGGTCATGTACATCCAGATCAGCGAGACCCAGACGACGCCGTAGAGCAACATGAAGGCGCTGGAGCGAACACCGGTGAGGTCCAGCAGGTAACCGAACATGATCGGCAGCACGAAGCCACCCAGGCCACCCGCCAGACCCACGATGCCGGAGATGGCGCCGATGTTGGTGGGGTAGTCATTGCTGATGTACTTGAAGACGCTGGCCTTGCCGAAGGCCATCGCGATGCCCAGGGCGAACATCACCACCGTGAAGGCGTAGACGTTCAGGCCAATGTGGAAGGTTTGCGGGCCGTCCACCGTGGTGATGGTGAAGGCGGTTTGCGGGTAGCTCAGGATGAACAGGCAGATCCAGCACACCCACAGCACCCACCAGGTCACCTTGTGGGCGCCGTGCTTGTCCGACAGATAACCGCCGATGGCGCGCAGCACCCCACCCGGCAGCGAGAAGCAGGCGGCCAGCAAGGCGGCGACACGGATGTCCAGGCCATACTCGCCCACGTAGTACTGCACCATCCACAGGCTCAGGCCCACATAGCCGCCGAACACGATGGAGTAGTACTGGCAGTACTTCAGAACACGCGGGTCCTTGAGCTGCTTGAACTGCTCGCTGAAGCTGGCCTTGGACTGAACCAGGTGACTGGGATCAGAGTAGCTGCCAAACCAGAACAACAAGGCCGTGCCCAGCATGATGGCGGCATACACCTGCGGCACCATGGTCCAGCCTGCGGCCACCACGATGGCCGGGGCGATGAACTTGTTGACCGCGGCACCCGAGTTGCCCGCGCCAAACACCCCCATGGCAAAACCTTGCTGATTCTTGGGGAACCAGCGGGCCACGTAGGGCGTACCGACCGAGAAGGAGCCACCAGCCAGGCCCACGAACATGCCCAGCACCAGGAAGTGCCAGTACTGGGTGGCGTAGGACATCAGGTAGATGGGCACCACGCACAGCAGCATGGTGATGAAGAGCACGATGCGACCGCCGAAACGGTCGGTCCAGACGCCCAGCGGCACCCGGACGAGCGAGCCCGTGAGCACCGGCATCGCAGTCAGCAGGCCAAACTGGGCATTGGTCAGCCCCAGGGCCTTCTTGATGGGGATCCCGATGACGCCGAACATCATCCAGACCATGAAGCACACCGTGAAGGCCAGTGTGCTGACTACCAAGACCGATAAGGCCTTACCTCTCTGAGACATGGGAAGCTCCTATTCCTATGTCTCGCAGTGTTCAAAAATAACCCTTCTCTGAACATCCTTCCGTCGGTCAGGGGTAATCGGTCAAAAGGAGTAGTCCTGCATCAACCTTGATGTGGATCAGTATCCGCCCACACCGCCCCGCTGGCGCCCGCAAGGTCAGGCGCCGCTTGCGCCGGACCCGAGGTCGTAAAATGGGGCGCTTTGCCACGCGACCTTGCCTTGCTGATGTCTATTTCCTTCTTTCGCTGGCGGGCGCCGTGCTCGCGTTGACATGACGCCCGAGCTCCATCTGCGCGATGTGGGCAGGCATTGGGGTGAGCGCCCCACGCTCCAGCACGTCACACTAAGCCTGAGCGCCGGTGAACGTGTCGCCCTGATCGGGCCCAGCGGTGGCGGGAAATCGACCTTGATCAAACTCCTGGCCGGCTCGCTGCGGCCCACTGCTGGGGTCATCGAGGTCAATGGCCGCGCCATGCGCGACTTCAGTTGGCCAGAGCTCCAGCGCTACCGCTCGCGCTGCCGCATCGTCGAGCAGCAAAGCCTGCTGGTGCCCCAGTCCACCGTGCACACCAATGTGCTGGCCGGCCTCTTGTCGACCTGGCCCTGGCACAAGGTGCTGCGGGCCGCACTGTGGCCGATCGAGCGCCAGCGGGTTCACACGGTCTTGCAGCAACTGGGCGTGGCCGAACACCAGTGGGCCAAGGCGGGCGAGCTCAGCGGGGGCCAGATGCAGCGTGTGGCCATCGCCCGGGCCCTGATCGCCGATCCGGCCATCTTGCTGGCCGACGAGCCCACGGCCTCGCTGGACCCGCATACGGCCCGCGCCGTGACCCGACTGATCATCGAGGCCGCCAAAACCCGCCACATGGCCCTGGTGTTCTGCACCCACTGGTTTGACATCGTCAAGCGCGACTGCACCCGTGTCATTGGCCTCCAGAACGGCCAGATCATGTTCGACCTGCCCCCCGATCAGGTCTCGTCCGGCCAACTGGATCAGTTGTATGCAGGCAGCGGCGAGCGGATTTGACCGGGTCCAGCCCTGGCGACGCTGGGCGCTGTGGCTGCTCGTCCTGCTCTCGGCCGAGCTCTGCCTGGCCCTGACCGGCGCGCAGGTGGGCAAGCTGTTTGACCGCGATGGCCTGGGCAATGCTGGCGCCATCCTGGGCGGCCTCCTGCATCCTGATCTGTCGCCCGACTTCGTCAGCCGCGTTCTGACGCTGTCCGTCGAGAGCCTGCTGATCGGCCTGCTCGGCACCGTGATGGCCGTCATCCTTGGCGTGAGCCTGGCCTACGTGGCCATCCAGGTGCCGGACCTGCCCGACCCACCACGACGCGCGCCCACCCTGGTCCGCGTGACGGCGGCCGCCTTGCGCTGGCTGGCCCGCTTCACGCTGGGCTTTTTGCGCGCCATGCCCGAGATCGTCTGGGCTTACATCTTTGTGCGCCTGCTCGGCCTGGGCCCCGGCGCGGCCGTGCTGGCCATTGCCCTGACCTCCGGGGGCGGCATCGGCAAGCTCTATGCGGAACTGGCCGAGGCGGTCGATCCGCGCGCCGTGCAGGCCCTGCGCGCCACCGGCGCCTCGCGCTGGGGCATCCTGGCCTTTGCGGTGGTGCCCGCCGTGCGGCGCCAGTGGATTGCCTACGCCCTGTTTCGCCTGGAGTGCAACATCCGCAACGGCACCATCCTGGGTGTCGTGGGTGCTGGCGGCCTGGGCAGCGAGATCGCGCTGAGCATCCGTTACTTCGAGTACGACAAGCTGGCCACCACCTTGCTGGCCGTCCTGGCTTTTGTGCTCATCCTGGAGGCCGTCAGCCAGCAACTGCGCCAGCGCGGGGCCCGCTGGTCCCTGGCCTTGGCCGGCGTCGGCGGCACCCTGGCCCTGTGGCGCCTGGACATCCCCTGGACAGACCTGTGGTCGGCCCCCGGCCTGGCGCTGTTTTCATTTGACGACATGCGGCCCGACCTGCCCCTCATCACGTCCGTGGTGGCCCTGACCGGCGACACCTTGATGATGGCCTGGGTGGCCACGGTGCTCTCGGCCATCGTCGCCTTTGTGCTGGCCCCCCTGACCGTGGCGCCCTTGATGACGGGCAGCTACCTCCCCGACCCCGTGCGTCGCTCACCGCTGGCCCAGGCCCTCGCGCAGGGCTTCAAATGGGGCAGCCGCAGCCTGCTCCAGGTCACACGCGCCATGCCCGAGCTGACCCTGGCCCTGGTCTTCGTGGTCTGGGTGGGCGGCGGCCCGCTGGCCGGCATCCTGGCCATTGCCGTGCACAACATGGGGGTGATGGGGCGCCTGTACTGCGACGTGATGGAAGAGGTCGAACCCGGCCCGGCCGCGGTGCTGCAGGCGCAAGGTGCCAGCCCGCTGGGCACCTTCCTCTTCGGTGTCCTGCCGCAGATCAGGGCGCGCCTGGCGGCGTTCACCCTCTACCGCTTCGAGTGCAATGTGCGCGCCACCGTGATGGTAGGCTTTGTGGGCGCGGGCGGCATTGGCGATGCCTTGAACACCGCCATCAGCCTGTTCCACACCCGCGACCTGACCCTGCTGCTGCTCACCATGGTGACCGTGGTGTCCCTGGTGGACGCCATCGGTGACCGCATGCGTGCCCGTCTGCTGCGAGGCAGCGCCCACAGCGCGGGCCAACCGGCCTCCTCCGCCCTGTTCTTTCAACCCGCCTGACACAAGGAAACACCCCATGTTCAAACGTCTGACCCAGCTCGGCCGCCTTGGCGTGCTCGCCCTCGCCCCCCTGCTGGCCGCCACCGCCCATGCTGAGGACGTGATCCGCGTCTCCGGCATCCCCGACGAAAACCCGACCGAGTTGGCACGCAAGTACCAGCCGCTGGTGGACCACCTGCAAAAGAACCTGGGCGTCAAGGTCGTCTATGTGCCGGTGATCGACTACGGCGCGGCCGTCTCGGCACTGGCCGCCGGCAAGATCGACTTTGCCTGGCTGGGCGGCTTCACCTATGTGCAGGCCAAGGTGATGGCCGGTGCCAAGCCCGTCGTGATGCGCGACATTGACCGCGAGTTCCAGAGCGTGTTCATCACCAACACCGCCTCGGGCATCACCAAGCCCGAAGACATGCGCGGCAAGAGCTTCACTTTTGGCGCCAAGAGCTCAACCTCCGGGCACCTGTTCCCCCGTCACTTCCTCAGCACCAAGTTCAAGATTGATGCGGACAAGGACTTCTCGGGCGCGCCCCTGTACAGCGGCGCCCACGATGCCACCGTGAAGATGGTCGAGTCCGGCAAGGTGCAGGTCGGTGCGCTGAACATCGAGGTCTGGAACCGCATGCTGGCCGCCAGCAAGGTGGACCCGTCCAAGGTCAAGGTCATCTGGACGACCCCGCCGTTTGTGGACTACGTCTGGACCGCGCGCAAGGACCTGCCTGCCGCCACCGTGCAGAAGTTTGCCAATGCCTTCCTGGCCCTGGACGCCAGCAAGCCAGGCGACAAGGCGGTTCTGGACCTGCAGGGCGCCAAGAAGTTCGTGCCTGCCAAGCCCGAAGACTTCCTGGTCATCGAGCAAGTCGGCCGTTCGACCGGCCTGCTCAAGTGATCACACGGGCGTGACAACGCCCTCATGATGCAGCAGCGTTTCAGTCGCGTGTTGTGGTGAAGTTGAGCAGGAAGGGCCGGTCAACAAGCGGAGGCCGGCATCAACCTTGGTGTGGATCGGTGACCGCAAACACCGCCGCCTGCACCCGCGAGGTCAGGTTCAGCTTGCGCAAGATGTGCTGCACGTGGATCTTGACCGTGGTTTCAGCGATCTGCAGCGTACGGGCGATTTCCTTGTTGCTGGCCCCGCGCGCGATTTCACGCAAGATGTCGTTCTCGCGCGGCGACAGGCGGGACACAGGCAGAGGTGCTTCGTCCTTGGGGCGATCGGAAGCCGGCTCGGGCTGCCCCGCACCGAGACCATGTTCGTGGCCACTTCCGGGGCCGTGCCCTCCCTCCTGCGCGCCTGAAACACCGGTGGGCCTCTCTCCAGCGGCTGGCGCACTGCTCACCACTTGACGATAGGCCGCCATCAGCTTGCCCGTCATCTCGGGGGACAAGACCGATTCGCCGCGCGTGGCGCGCAGCACCGCGTCGACCAGCTCATCGCCCTCGACGGTCTTGAGCAAATAGCCTGCCGCCCCTCGTGCCAGGGCTTGCGCCAGGTCATTGGCATCCTCGCTCACGGTGAGCATGACGATGCGCGCCCGGGGCACCGTGGCACACAACTGGGGCAAGGCCTCGACCCCATGAACACCGGGCAAGTGGTTGTCGAGCAAGATGACATCGGGCTGGTGCTGGGCTCCCAGCTTGAGTGACTCGCCGGCATCGCGGGCCTCGGCCACCACATGGACGCGTGCGTCCCGCGACAGCAAGGCGATCAGCCCGCGACGGAACAGGTTGTGGTCGTCCACCACCATCAGGCGGACAGGTGGGGTATCGGTCATGTCAAGGCACCAGGTTGGGTAGTAGGGCCGCCAGAGCGGCTGGCCACCAAGTTGGGCAAACGCAATTCGATCAATGTCCCCTCAGGGCCCGATTCGCAGCGCAAGTCAGCGCCGATGCGCTGAGCGCGTTCACGCATGATGCTCATGCCCACATGGGTTGTGTTGGGGGGGCCCGACTGGACGTCGAACCCGCAACCGTTATCGCGCACCCGCACACACCAGCTGGGCTGGGTCTGGACGTCGACCCACACCTGGGTCGCCTGGGCATGCTTGCGGGTGTTGGAGAGCGCTTCCTGCACGATGTGCAGCACCTGGATCTGGACATCGGGCGGCAGCGGCAGCCCCTGCCCCTGCACACTCAACTGCGCCCGCAGCTTGGACTGATGCTCGAATTTGGAGATCGTCTCCCGCAAGGCCGGCTCGATGTCGTCCGTGTGCGTGCGCACCCGGAAGTGCAACAGCAACTCGCGCACATCGCTGTAGCTCTCCTTCACCCCGACATCGAGCTCAGCCATCGCGGCCTCGATGGCAGGCTGGTCCTGGCGCACCATGGCATCGCGCAAGAGCTGCATCTGAATCTTCAGGAATGCCAGAGACTGAGCGATGGAATCGTGCAACTCCTGCGCCAGCAACTGACGCTCAGAAGCCACCGCCGCCTCGCGCCCCAGCGCAGCGGCCCGCAAGCTCTCCATGGCGCCGGCCAGGTGGCTGGCCAAGGCTTCGAACAGGGCCGTCTCCTCTTCACTCAGGGCCGGATCACCCCTGTAGAACAACTCGACCTCGCCCAACACCCGCAGGTGCAGGCCCAGCGGCACGGTGATCAAGGTGGAGTAGCCCGCACGCTCGCAATGGTCGTGGATGCGCCGACCGGCGGACTGGCTGTTGAGGTTGCGCGTGGCGTCCAGAATCGGGATCACCCGCACACTGGGCAGGCTGCCGGGCTCGACCTTTGCGCCACACAGGCAGTCTCCCGACAAGACGCACTGCTCCTCTTCGGCCATGACATGGGGCAGGCAGTCACTGCCCAGCAGCACATAACGCTCGTTGGCCACGTCCGACCACCGGATGGCCACCGCATCGGCCTGGGCAATGCGCCGCATGTGGCGTGCAAAACCATGCGCCAGGTCCTCCAGCGTCTCGGCGCTGGCCACGAAGGCCGCCACCTCATAGAGGGCGCTCAAACGCTGTTGCTTGGTTTCCAGGCTGGCGGTTTTCTCGCGGACCTTGGTCTCCAGGTTGCCATACAGCGACTGCAGGTTCTCGGCCATGCTGTTGAAGCCATCGGCCAGGGAGCCCATCTCGTCGCCGGCCTCCACGATCACCCGGGTGGCGAAATCCCCCTTCTCGATGTCGTGCAAGGCCGACTTGAGCCGCGACACCGGCTCCAGGATGACGACATAGCCCGCGTACATCAGCGCCAGCGCGCTCAAAATCGCCAGGGCCATCATGGCCAGCTGAAAGCTGCGCAGCAAGGTGGTCCAGCCCGACAGGTGTCGCTCGACGGCAGACACGAACAGGTCCACCTGCGCCACAAACTCATGCACATGGGCATTCAAGGTGTTCGGTGCGACCGTGCCGCTGGCAATCACCAGCGCCTGGTTGCGCAGACTCTGCCAGTGCGTCACCACGCCCTCGAACTGGGCGCGGGTGTGACGGTCCCAGGGCACCGCCAGCGGACGTGACGCATCGCCACGCCGCAGCAAGGCCACGCTGCGGTCAAAGTCATTCAACTGGCCTGCCACCTCGGCCTTGAACTGTGCCGTGTCTCCCGGCTTTTGTTGCAGGCTCAAAGCCAGTTGGTAGCTGCGCATCCGCATGCGCCCGGCCTCATTGACCGCCGCCGCGCCGCCTTCCAGCTGCCAGGTCACCCACAGCGTCAGGCCGATGGAAGCCAGCGCCAGCACCAGGAAAATGCCCCCGATGAACGTCAGCTTGGTGGCCAGGCCCATGCTACCCAGACGTGAACGCAAACGCCGATGCAGGCTTTCGGGCGGTGCATCGGCGGCAGAGAGGGTCTGGTTCTTGAAGTAAATCGGCAATACAGGCTCCGTCAGGGCAAGGGCCCTGGACACAGATCAGGGTGGCGATGGGGTTCCCACGGCATGCTCAACCCCCGGTCTGTGACATGAACCGCACGATCTGCTGGGGGCGTTCGTTGAACTCATGGCGCTCGGGTTTGGCCTCAATACCGGCGTGGATGGCATTCACCAGCTCGGCATCCGTGGCCCCGTCCCGCATCATGCGGCCCAGCGGCACCTGGTCGTTCTGCCCCAGGCAGAGGTAGAGCGTGCCGTCCACCCCCAGGCGCACCCGGTTGCAGGCCGCGCAAAAATGCTGGGACATGGGGGTGATGACGCCCAGGCTCATCTGGCGATCGGGTGTGCACCAGTAGCGCGCGGGCCCGGCCCCCTGCCCCATGATCTCGGGCACCAGGCCATGTTGCGCAGCCAGCTGCTCACCCAGCGTGCTGAGGTCCACCCCCTGGGTGGCACGCCCAGTGTCCCCCACAGGCATGGGCTCGATCAGGCGCAGCACGAAACCTTGCTCAATGGCAAACGCCACCATGCGCTGCACCTCGTCCAGGTTGACGTCGGCCTGCACCACCATGTTGAGCTTGATCGGGCGAAACCCCGCCTCGCGGGCGGCGCGCAGGCCATCCAGCACATCGGCCAGGCAATCACGCCCGGTGATGCGGGCAAAGCAATCGGCGTCCAGCGAATCGAGGCTGATGTTGAGGCGACTCACCCCGGCTTCGCGCAAACCCGCAGCATGGCGGGCGAGTTGGGTGCCGTTGCTTGACACCGACAGATCGCGCAGACCGGGCAAGGCCGAGATCTGGCGCGCCAGGTCGGTGACACCGCGACGCAACAGTGGCTCACCGCCCGTCAGCCGCACCTTGCTCACCCCCAGACCCACGAACAGGCCCACCAAACGGGACATCTCTTCATGGCGCAACCAATGCGCGGGCTCTTCGAAACCTTTGAAACCCTTGGGCAGGCAGTAGGTACAACGCAGGTCACACCGGTCGGTGACCGATACCCGCAAGTAATCGATGCGGCGCTGGAATGAATCAATCAGACGGGTCATGGTGTGGGGGCTCAGTGGTCGCCCAGATGGACGGACGGCAGCTTGTCAGTCACTCTAGGGAAGCCACACCATTTTGCCTATCGATCGGAAGGACTAGTCCATTGTGGGCTTTGACCCTGACCCCGGACGTGCTAAGAATGCGACATGCGCCCACTTTTGCAACCCGTGGCCCCCAGCATCGACGATCCGATCGAGTTGCTGCAGGCCTGCCATGACAAGGTTCGCCGCTTTGCCGGTCTGACACTGCGCCTGCGTGCCCACCTCGCCGAGCGGGGCGCGGACGATCAGGCCCAGGAAGCAGCGCGATCGATTCTGCGCTATTTCGACATGGCCGCCCCGCTGCACCACGACGATGAAGACCTTGACCTGTTTCCGGCGTTGCGCGCTTTGGGGCAAGCCGAGCTCACCGCCCGCATCGACGAACTGGAAGCCCAGCACGTCAGCCTGAGCCGCCTGTGGCAAGCCCTGCACCCCTGGCTGAGCGCCACGGCCGCAGGCCAGTCCTGCGCGGCCCCCGCCGAGGTCGACGAGTTTGCGACCGCCTACCCCGCGCATGCCGCGCGCGAGGAGACCGAGATTTACCCTGCGGCGGCCCAACTGAGCGTTGTGCAACTGCGCCACATCAGTGATGCGATGGTTCGGCGACGCACGCCCGCCTGAGCCCATGACAGGGGCGGGGCGCGGACGCTGATCACTCCGCGTTTACCGGATGAGGAAAACCTGAATGCAGAAAGTATGATGCACACCATCCCCTGCATGGGTGTTTTTGCACATTGCCTGTCATGTCCTCTCCTGCCCCGAAATCCCTGATCCTCAATCTCATGCGCGCAGCTGAGGGGCGTCCCGTGACCGCAGCCGATGCTGTGGCGTCGGCGGCACTGTTCGGTATCCGCGAAAACAGCGTGCGCGTCACCCTGGTGCGCCTGGCCGCTGCCGGGATGATTGAATCGGCCGGGCGCGGCACCTACAAACTGGGGCCGCAGGCCACTGACCTGGCTCAGGATCTGTCTGGCTGGCGCCACAGTGAAGCCCGCGTCACCGATTGGTCGGGCGCCTGGATCATGGTCAGCACCGGCGCCCTGGGGCGCAGTGACCGGGTGGCCTTGCGCCGCCGCGACCGTGCTTTGGCCCTCCTGGGTTTCAAGGCCCTGGACAGCGGCCTGTACGTGCGGCCCGACAACCTCAAGGGCCACACGGCGGCCGCGCGAGAGCGACTGCACCGCCTGGGGCTGGAAAGCGCAGCCCCGGTGTTCACCGCCACCGAGCTGGACGCCGAGCTGGACGCCCGGGCTCGCACCTTGTGGCAAGGTCAGGCCCTCACGCAAGGTTACATCCAGACCCGCCAGAAGCTGCAGCAATGGCTGAGCCGCTGGCACGAGCTGGAGCTGGATGCCGCCGCGCGCGAGTGCTATTTGCTGGGCAACGAGTCCATTCGACAGCTGATTTTCGATCCGTTGCTGCCCGATCCTCTGGTCGACAGCCAGATGCGGCGCGACTTCACGCAAAGCGTCTTGGCCTTCGACCAGACGAGCCACGAGATCTGGCGCAAGCTGCTGCCGTCCATGAACCTGTGAGGGGCCGCCTCAAGGGGCACCCACGCTGTCAGGCCGACATGATGACCGCGCCATCCGGTTGTGGCACACACCTACAATCACAGACATGTTTCAGCCTGCGCTCACGATGAACACGGTCCTGGCCTGCGTGGATGCGCAAGGCCACCCCTCGGCCGTGTGTGACGGAGCCACCTGGGCAGCACGCCGCCTCCATGCGCCGCTGAATTTCCTGCAGGTGATCGACGAAAGCGAAGCCCACACCGGCGAAACCCACTTCAGGGACCTGACCGGCTACGACGCCAGCCCCACACGCACCCAGGCGCTGGACGCCATGCCCGCCAGCCACATCATCGGGGGGCAATCACACAGCCAGCAGTTGCTCGAAGGGGTGCGTGCACGCGCGCTGCACCTGGGGCAGACCCTGATCGACCTCAGCCTGCGCCAGGGCAATCTCACCGATGCCCTGCTGGACTTGAGCCAGGAGACCCGCATGGTGGTGATGGGCCTGCACTCCCATCACCTGGACAGTCCGTGGCGACAAGACTCCCACCATCTGGAACAGGCACTTCACGCCGTTCAACAGCCTCTGCTGGTGGTCACCCGCTCCCACTTCGCACCGCCAACGGCCTTCGCGCTGGCTTACCACGGTGGCGCCGAGTCGCTGCAACTGGTTGACGCGGTCGCCGAGTGTGACCTGCTGCAAGGACTGCCCTGCCATCTGGTGCACGTGGGCGAACGCAAGGCCGACATCCAGGCCGAAATGTCGCAGGCTGCTCAGCGTCTGGCTGACGCCGGCTTCAGCACCCACCTCGTGATCGAATCCGGTGACGTGGCGCAGGTGATGGCCCGTCACCTGACCATCCAGCAACTGCCGCTGCTGGTCATGAGCGCGTTCACCCACACGGGGTGGCGCCAGAAACTGCTGGGCACCACCACCTCGGCCCTGCTGCGTCGCACCCCCGCGAGTGTGCTCGTGCTGCGTTGACCTTTGCTCACTAAGGGCGGGGGCAGACGGGTTGACGCGCGGCGTTCATCGCAGTACAACAGGCTATTCGCCACGTACAGGAGGTGCCGAGATGGACCCAGCTGTTCACACCCTCAGCGAGCTGTTTCGTCAGTTGGGCCTGCCCGACACGCGTGCCGATGTGTCGCGTTTCATTGCCGTGCATCGCCCGCTGCCGCCCGAGGTGAGTTTGTCCGAAGCGCCGTTCTGGCGCCCCGAGCAAGCCCGTTTCCTGAGCGAAGAGTTGCAGGACGATTCAGACTGGGCCGAGTTGATTGACACCCTCGACGCCAGCCTGCGCCATCCCGGGCCCCATCCAGGCGCCCCCTTCCCTCACTCACCCTGATCCGACGCTGGCTGAAGGCCACCGCCCAGTGACTGATACAGGGTGGCCAGCGCATTGAGACGGTTCAGGCGATTTTGCGCCAGGCTGTTTTCGGCCTGACGACGGGTTTCTTGCGCATCCAGCCAGGTCTTGAGCGCCGTGGCGCCGGCCCGGTAACGGGCCTCGGCCAGGCGTTCGGCGGTCTGGGATGCGGTCAGGGCCTCGGCCAAACGTGCGCCCTGGTCTTCATACTGCACCCGCGCCGACAAGGCGTTTTCCACATCGGCCAGCGCTTCGTACCAGCTTTGCCGGTACGCGCGCACCGTGATCTCGTGGTCGGCCTCGGAGATGGCCACGCTGCGCGCCATGTCACGCCACTGCACAAAAGGCAGCAACAAACCAGCGCCAAGCGTGCCAATCGGGTCACGCAACACATCGGACAAGGCGGAACTGCTGCCGCCTACGCTGCCGGTGAGCGTCAGGGACGGATAAAAGCTCGCGCGGGTGGCATCCACGGACGCCACACTCTTGCGCAAACGCCACTCCGACGCACGCAGATCGGGCCGGCGACTCAGCAAAGAAGCGGGCAGCCCGGCGGCAACCGGCGGCAAGGCCCCGTCAGGCAGTCGCACGGCCTCGTTCAGAGCAACGCCCGGCGGGCCATCGAACAAGATGGCCAGGGCATTGCGCGCCTGCACGCGCTGCTGCAACCACTGTGTGTGGTTCGCTTCCTGGCTGGCCAGGGCCTGGGTGGCCTGCGCCACCTCCAGACCCGAGATGCTGCCCACGCTGTACTGGCCTTGCACCAGTTTGAGGGTCTGGCGCGCATAGGCAATGCTTTGCTCGCTGGCTGCTACCCGCTGGTTCAGGTAGGCCACTTGCCAGTATTGGCTGGCCACCGTGCCCACCAGGGCCATGGCCGTCGCTTGGCGGTCTTGCTCCGTCGCCTGGGCTTCCCACTCGGCGGCATCGCGCAAGGCCCCCAAGCGATTCCACAAATCCACCTCCCAACTGGCGCTCGCGGTGAGGGAGTGGGTGCGCGTGGTAGCGCCGCCGTCGATCGCCTGAGAGGCCTTGGTGCTGGCGCCCACGCTGACACCGGGTAGCCGGTCGCTCGCCGCCTGGCCCGCCACCAGTTGTGCCCGCCGCACCTTGATGGCCGCCTGGGCCAGGTTGTTGTTGCGCGCCAGAGCGTCTTCGATCAGCTGTGTCAGGCTCGGGTCGTGCAGCTCAGGCCACCAAGGGCTGAGTCCCTGCACAGCCGCCTGTGCGCCCGTCGGGCTGGAGGCGGCCGCCGCGGTCGGTGCAGCGCCCGCCCCTTGCAGCCAGGCGCCCGGCACCTGCACCGCCGGCCGCTCGTACGCCGTGCGCGTGGCGCACCCGGTCAAGGCCAGGACGGCCATCATCGTGGGCACCACCACGGCCCAGCGGCGCGACGTGTGCTCGCCATGGCTCTTCATGTGTTTTGCTTTCATGTTCTCTTATCCTCACTGCCGCGACAAGGCATCCACCGGATCGAGTCGGGCCGCGTTGCGCGCCGGCAGGAAGCCGAACACCACGCCAATCAAGGAGGACACGCCAAAGGCCGCCACGATGGACGTCACCGAATACACCATGCTGAAACTGCCCCCGATGTAATCAAACACCGCGCCGATGCCCAACGCCAGCGCAATCCCCAGGATGCCGCCCAGCAGGCACACCAGCACCGCCTCGATGAGGAACTGGCGCAAGATGTCGCTCTGACGCGCGCCCACCGCCATGCGCACGCCGATCTCCTGGGTGCGCTCGGTCACCGACACCAGCATGATGTTCATCACGCCGATGCCGCCCACGATCAGCGAGATCACCGCGATCGACGAGATCAGCAAGGTCATGGTCTGCGTGGTGCTTTCGATGGTCTGGCGAATGCTGTCGCTGTTGCGCACGAAGAAGTCCTTCGTGCCATGGCGCTGGCTCAGCAGCTTGACGATGCCCTGCTCGGCTGCGGCCGAAGGCGCCGTGTCGCTGATGCGCACCGTGATACTGCGCAGGTGACGCTGACCCAGCATGCGCCGCATCACCGTGGTGTAGGGCACCCACACGTTCAGGTTGTCGCTGGCCATGAAGCCACTTTCCTGCGGTGCCGTCACCCCCACCACACGCACCGGCACACTGCCCAGAAAGATCACCTCGCCTACGGGGTTCTCGCCTGCCGGGAACAAGGCCTTGGCCGTGTTCGGATCGATCACCGCCTCCTGGGTCTGGCGGCGCACGCCACTGGCATCAAACGCCTGCCCCTTGGCCAGCGTGTAGCCCTTGACGCGGAAAAACTGGTCACCCACGCCATTGATGTTGGCCGTGGCCTCCACATTGCCGCGCCGCAGCGTCACACTGGTGTTCACGCTGGGTGTGGCGCTGTCCACAAAGTTGAGATTGGCCAGGGCATCGGCGTCAGCCGGCACCAGCGTGCGGATGCGTCCGGCGGTCCGATCGCCAAAGTTCTGTCCGGGGAAAACATCGATGGTGTTGGTCCCCATCGCGCTGATGTCCTTGAGGATGCGCTGGCGTGAGCCCTCACCCAGGGCCACCATCGACACCACCGAGGCAATGCCGATGATGATGCCCAGCATGGTCAAGAGCGTGCGCAAGCGGTGGCCGGCCATGGCGCGCAAGGCCATGGTGAAGGCCTCGGTGAGACGGTCCCAATTGGCGCGCCAGGGATGAGGGGCCAATTGCGCACGCTCGCGTTTGACTGCGCCGGGCTGGTCCGCGCCATCCTGACGCCGGTCGGACACCACCTCCCCGTCCGACACCTCGATGATGCGCTGCGCATGGCTGGCCACCTTGGGGTCATGGGTCACGATGATGACCGTGTGCCCATCGGCGTGCAGTTCGCGCAGGATGCGCATCACCTCGTCACCACTGGCCGTGTCCAGGGCCCCTGTGGGCTCGTCGGCCAGGATGACGTCGCCGCCATTCATCAAGGCGCGCGCAATGCTGACACGCTGCTGCTGGCCGCCGGACAGTTGCCCCGGCTTGTGCTCGATGCGCTCGCCCAACCCCAATCGGCCCAGCAAGGCGGCCGCGCGGGTGTGCCGGTCGCTGGTGTTGTGCCCCGCGTAGATGGCGGGAATCTCGACGTTGCCCAGCGCACTGAGGTCGCTGAGCAGGTGATAGCGCTGGAAAATGAAGCCGAAATGCTCGCGCCGCAAGCGCGCCAGCTCATCGGGCGCCAGATCACCGGTGGCCAGGCCCGCCACCTTGTACACACCCCGGCTGGGCCGATCCAGACAACCGAGGATGTTCATCAAGGTGGACTTGCCCGAACCGGATGCACCGATGATGGCCACCATCTCGCCGGCTTCGATGCGCAGGTTCACGCCCTTGAGGACGGCCACCTTGCCTTCACCGGACGGGAACTCCCGCCACAGGTCCTGCACCTCCAGCAAGGCGGGCTGGGCGGCGCGCTGGGTCTGCTTGTCACTCATGGCGTCAGAACATCCGTGGCATGCGGCCCGCACCGGCCCCGCCGGCGCCGTTGGCACTGCCCTCACCCACGACCACCTTCTCGCCGGCCTTCAGGCCTTCGAGCACCTGCGCCTGCACGCGATTGTTCAGGCCCACCTTGACATGGCGCGTGCTCACCTTCTGCTCCGCCCCTTCGCCTTCCAGCACCCTGACCTCGTACGTGCCCTTCTTGCGATCACGCTGCCCCAGTGCCGTGGCCGGGATCACCAGGGTCTTGTCAGCCCGGTTGAGCACCACGAACACCTGCGTCGTCATGGCCACCCGCAGTTTGCCCTCGGGGTTGTCCACATCGAACAGGCCGTTGTAGTAGATGGCGGCGGTTGTGGCGCTGGACGTCGTGGCCTTGTTGTCCGTCTGCTCGGACTCCGGCACCGGCTCAATGGCCCGCAACTTGGCCTCGTAGCGCCGCTGCGGCTCGCCCAGGATGGTGAAATACACCGGCAGCCCCGGTTTCACCCGCACCACGTCAGCCTCGGAGATTTCGGCCTTGATCTGCACCTTGTCGAGCTTGGCCAGCTTGATGATGGTGGGCGCCGACTGCAGTGCGTTCACGGTGCGGCCTTCCTCAGCCACCACCGCGATCACCACCCCGTCGATCGGGGCCACGATGCGCGTGTAACCCAGATTGACCCGGGCGGTGTCCACCGAGATGTTGGACTGGCGGATCTGCGCGTCCAGCGCTGCAATCTCGGCCCGCGTGGTGGCCAGCGTGGCCTCGGCGTCGTCCAGATCGGCCTTGGAGCCAGCATCAAGCTTGAACAGGTCCTTCTTGCGCTGGTAGCTCAACTCGGCCTGGCGCAACTGGGCCTGACGGGCCTGACGCTGCGCGCTCAGCAAGGACACCTGGGCCTCGGCATTGCGCAAGGTGTTGGTCTGGGTGGTGGAGTCGATCTCGGCCACCAATTGCCCCTTGCGGACCTGATCGCCCAGCGCCACATGCAGGCGCTTGATCTGCCCGGACACCTGGGCGCCCACGCTGACCTCTTGCGAGGCCTCGATCGTGCCGCTGGCCAGCACGGTATCCTCGATATCATCGACCGTCACCTCGGCCGTGATCACCTGGGGCGCGCTTTGCGGCTTGAAATAGACTGCCTTGATGCCCCAGCCTGCGGCCGCGACCAAGGCCACTCCTGCTGCCAGGCGCCAGCCCGACAGCCATCGATTGCGTTTGTTTGTGCTCATGTTCACAGTGTCCTGATCGACGGTGTCCCAACTGCGTGCCGTCCGTAAAGGAAATGTAAAGTCAAAGCCATGAATGCCGTCACCCTCATCACCGGCGCCAGCCAAGGCATTGGCGCCGCCACCGCCCGCCTGCTGGCGTCGCAAGGCCACTCGTTGCTCATCCACTACGCCCACCGGGCCGATCTGGCGCAGGCCGTGGCCGACGAATGTCTGCAACTGGGCTCACCACGCGCCATCATCGCCCAGGCCGATCTGGCCACCGAGGCCGACCTGCTGCGCCTGTTCGCCACAGCGGACACCTCTCTGCCACCGCTGACAGGCCTGGTCAACAACGCCGGCATCGTTGACCGCACCGCACGTCTGGATGAGATGGATGCCGATCGCCTGGCGCGCATGTTCGCCGTCAACGTGGTGGGGCCAATGCTGTGCGCACGCGAAGCGGTCAAGCGCATGTCCAGCCGACACGGCGGACAGGGGGGCGTGATCGTCAACGTGTCCAGCAGCGCGGTGCGCACCGGCTCCCCGTCCCTCTATGTGGACTATGCCGCCAGCAAAGGCGCCATCGACGTGTTCACCCACGGTCTGGCCAAAGAGGTGGCGGGCGAAGGCGTGCGGGTGTGTGCGGTGCGCCCGGGCATCACGGCCACGGGCATCCATGCCACCGGCGGCGAGCCTGACCGGGCCGATCGCCTGGGGCCGACCTTGCCCATGGGACGCGCCGCCCATCCGGAGGAGGTGGCCCAGGCCATTGCCTGGCTGCTCTCGGATGCGGCCAGCTACACGGCGGGCGCCATCCTCGACGTGACCGGCGGGCGCTGATTCAGCACGCACGCCATCGCTGTCATCAGGCTTTCACACCTGCACGACACACTGCGTCCTGTTCCGGGTCGTCAGTGACGCATCCGGAGGGAGCAAAGGCAGTCCTGACATGCTGGCCACCACAGTCAGGACAAGGCCCACGCCCCCAACCTATCCAGCGCGCCCCGCCGCCAACAGGGACAGTGTGAGTGCCACACGGGCCTGGGCCGCCGTCAGATCCGGCACAGCCGGCCATTCGTCGCCCTCACGCGCCAGAACCCCGCCCCGCGCCACGCGGCTGCTTCGCCAGACGGTGACCCCTTGGCGCGCCGCCTCGCGCAGGGCCTGGGTCAGCCCTTCGTGCAGCGTGCCATGCCCGGTGCCCGCTACCACGATGCCCCGCAAGGGCCGCTCCGCCGCCTCACCGTAGGCCAACATGGCCCTCACCAGCCAGCCATCGGCATCGGCATGGCTGCACACGATCTCCACCCGGGGCGGATCGGCTTCCAGATACCCCCAGCCCAGCCGGCCGCTGGCGGGCCAAGCGTGAAGCCAGACCTCCTCGGTCCACGCATCTTGCTGGTGCGCCTCGGCTCTGAGGCCGAAGCCCGCCAACGTCTGGGCCACGCCCTCGTCTGGCGACGCGTCCAGGGGCTTGAAGGTCAATAGCGGCAGCGCCCCGCCACCATCGAAGGCATCCAGCGCGCGGCTGTGCGACTTGCGCACATCGTTGGCCGACCAGACCCGCCCGTGCATCACGGCCACCACGCCGCCCAAGCCGCGACGCGCCGCTTCCTGCACCACCCGCACCGCGTCCTGCAGATTGGCAGGCCCATCCGCATGGGGCGACGTGGCCGGGTACATGGCGGCGGTGAGGATCACCGGCTTGGCGCCATCATGCAAAGCCTGCAACAAGCAGGCGGTTTCTTCCAGCGTGTCGGTGCCATGGGTGATGACCACCCCGGCCACATCGTCACGCGCCAGATGCAGGTGCAGGGCCCGCCCCAGTTGCCGCCAGACCGACCAGCTCATGTCCTTGCTGTCCACCTGGGCGACCTGCACAGCCTCCAGGGGCACGCCTTGCAAGGCTGGCACGGCCTCGACCAGTTGAGCGACCGACAACTGCGCAGCCTGATAAGCCCAGGCACGCGACGGGTCATGCCCGGTCCCCGCGATGGTGCCGCCCGTCCCGAGAATCACCACCTTCTGCATCGTCGCCTCAAGTCCACACTTCAACACCGACAAAATACTGGACAAACAAACAGTCCTGTATAGAATGACAGTCAACGTCGCCACCCGCCGGACACCCCACAGCTCAAGGCACGACACCTGATGACGAACGATAAACCCAAACTGACGCCCCGCCAGCAGCAAATCTTCGAGCTGATCCAGCGTGCCATCGCCAAAACCGGTGCGCCACCCACGCGTGCCGAAATTGCGGCCGAGCTGGGTTTTCGCTCGGCCAATGCGGCCGAAGAGCACCTGCAGGCGCTGGCCCGCAAGGGTGTCATCGAATTGGTCGGTGGCACATCGCGCGGCATCCGCCTGAAAGCCGGCACGCTGCGCACGGTGAACGAAACCCGCAAGCGCGGCGACACCGAATCGTCGGGCCTGCCCTTCAACCTCCCGCTACCGGGACTGGAGCAGCTCGTGTTGCCCCTGATCGGACGCGTGGCGGCCGGCCACCCCATCCTGGCGCAAGAGCACATCGAACAAAGCTACGCCGTCGAGCCCAGCCTGTTTGCCAAGCGCCCGGACTACCTGCTGCGCGTGCGTGGCATGAGCATGAAAGACGCCGGCATCCTTGATGGCGACCTGCTGGCCGTGGCACGTGCCCGCGAGGCACGCAATGGCCAGATCGTGGTCGCCCGCCTGGGCGACGAGGTCACCGTCAAACGCTTTCAACGCACGCCTCAGGGCATCACCCTGCTGCCCGAGAACCCCGATTTCGAACCCATCCTGGTCTCACCCGACCACCCCGAGTTTGAACTCGAAGGGCTGGCCGTGGGCCTGATCCGCAACCAGCTGCTGATCTAGGCAAACTTTCTCCTCACCATGCGGGTGGCGGGCATTCGCATCACCAGGCCGGTGGTGCAATCCCGCGTGGTGATCCTTTGCTGGAATCCTGCCGAACTTCAACGCTGTCTTTGGGAGTTCATCATGATTCATCACCTGGCCCGTGCTTTCCATGCCCGCGAGACCCACCTCGCCGGCCCCCCCTCCACCGACGGTTCACGCCCGGCCTCCGCGCCTGCGGCACGCCCCGTCAAACCGCGGCCCATCACGCCCTGGAGTGCGCCGCAGCCCTCTGCCAGCAGCACGCTCCACGGCGTCATGGCCCAGGTCATCCCCTTGCGCATCGCCCCAGGCAGTCGCACTCGGGTGCGCATCAGCACCGATCCCAGTGATGCCCGTCGCACGGTCATTGCCGGGCGCTTTGCCGAGGTGTGCGCCGCCCTTGATCGCCTAGTGCGCGAACAAGAAGCGGCCGCCTGACGCCCCCTTGACGCCCGCCCCAAGACGGGCGAACCCGAGCGCCACACCAGGTTGCGACCAAAAAAAATCCCGCCGGCATCGCTGCACGGCGGGAGGGTGTGGGAGCCAAGCCCCATGCGCCTTGGGCACAACCCAGCCAGTCAGGCCGGGTTGACCTCATCAGCCCATGTGCAAGCCGCCGTTGACCGAGAAGTCGGCGCCCGTGGCAAAACCCGCTTCATCGCTGGCTACCCACGAGATCATCGAGGCGATCTCTTCGGGGGTACCCAGACGCTTGACGGGAATCGTGGCCACGATCTTGTCGAGCACGTCCTGACGGATCGAACGCACCATGTCGGTCCCGATGTAGCCAGGCGAAACGGTGTTGACCGTCACGCCCTTGTTGGCCACTTCCTGAGCCAGGGCCATGGTGAAGCCGTGCATGCCCGCCTTGGCGGCCGAGTAGTTGGTCTGGCCAAACTGACCCTTTTCGCCGTTGACCGAGCTGATGTTGACGATGCGGCCCCAACCCCGGTCCACCATGTCGTCGATCACCTGTTTGGTGACGTTGAACATGCTGTTGAGGTTGGTGTCCATCACCGCATCCCAGTCGGCCTTGGTCATCTTGCGGAACATGCCATCACGCGTGATGCCGGCGTTGTTCACCAGGATGTCGATCGGGCCATGCTCGGCCTTGGTCTTCTTGAAGGCCGCGACGGTCGAGTCCCAGTCGGCCACATTCCCCACCGAAGCGTAGAAGGTGTAGCCCAGGGCTTTCTGCTCGTCGATCCACTTGGTGTAATCGCGGCTGGGGCCGCAGCCAGCGATCACCTTGTAGCCATCGCGGTGCAGGCGCTGGCAAATCGACGTTCCGATGCCACCCATCCCGCCGGTAACGTAGGCAATTTTCTGAGTCATGGTGTGCTCCTCTTTGTTTGTGTGATGACCTGAACCAGGCGTCTCAACGCTCGATGGTCAAAGCAACGCCCATGCCACCGCCGATGCACAGCGAGGCAATGCCCTTCTTCGCGTCACGACGTTGCATCTCGTGCAGCAGCGTCACCAGAATGCGGCAACCCGACGCACCGATGGGGTGGCCGATGGCGATCGCACCACCGTTGACGTTCACCTTGCTGGTGTCCCAACCCATTTCCTTGTGCACGGCACAGGCCTGCGCTGCAAAGGCTTCGTTGATTTCCAGCAGGTCGAGCTCGGACGCCTGCCAGCCAGCACGCTCCAGCGCACGACGCGAGGCGGGCACCGGGCCCATGCCCATGTAAGCGGGGTCCAGACCGGCGCTGGCGTAAGACTTCAGGCGACCCAGCACCTTCAGGCCCAGTTGCTGGGCCTTCTCGGCGGTCATCAGCACCACGGCGGCAGCACCGTCGTTGATGCCCGAAGCATTGCCAGCGGTCACGCTGCCGGCCTTGTCGAAGGCAGGGCGCAGGCCTGCCAGCGCTTCGGCTGTGCTCTTGCGATTGAGGTACTCGTCGGCGTCCACCACCAGCGGGTCACCCTTCTTCTGCGGGATCACCACAGGGACAATCTCGTCTTTGAACTTGCCGGCGTCCTGGGCGGCAGCGGCCTTCTGCTGCGAAGCCAGGGCCAGCGCATCCTGCTCTTCACGGGTGATGCCGTACTGCTTGGCCACGTTCTCGGCGGTGATGCCCATGTGGTACTGGTTGTACACGTCCCACAGACCGTCGTTGATCATGGTGTCGACCATCTGCCAGTTGCCCATGCGCTGACCATCGCGCGAGTTGGGCAGCACGTGAGGCGACAGGCTCATGCTTTCCTGACCACCGGCGATCACGATGTCGGCGTCGCCGTCACGGATGGCCTGAGCGCCCAGCATCACGGCCTTCAGGCCCGAGCCGCACACCTTGTTGATCGTCATGGCGGGCACGCCGTGCGGCAGACCAGCCTTGATCACCGCCTGGCGAGCCGGGTTCTGGCCACAGCCAGCGGTCAGCACCTGACCCAGGATGACTTCACTGATCTGGTCGCCCGACAGGCCGGTACGGCGCAGCAGGTCCTTGATCACCACGGCGCCCAGTTCGCTGGCCGGGGTTTTGGCCAGTGCGCCCCCAAATTTGCCCACGGCGGTTCGCGCGGCGGCAACGATGACGATGTCAGTCAAGATCTTCTCCTTCAGTCAAGGTAAATGCCCATCGTGTGGGCACGTTGTCAGGCTTTGCGCAGAACGTATCGTCCTGGCGCAGCTTCAATCGCAGGGTATTTACGGCTGCCTGCTTGCTTGGGTGCAGCCACCATCGGGCCGGCATGGTCACGCAACCAGTCGGCCCACACGGTCCACCAGCTGCCGGCTTGCTCGTCGGCGCTGGACAGCCAGGTGTTGGCATCGGTCGGCAGTTGCTTGACCTTGGCGCCGGTCACCCAGTGGCTGCGCTTTTTCTTGGCGGGCGGGTTGATCACGCCGGCGATGTGGCCGGAAGCGCCCAGCACGAAGGTGCGGGGACCGGTGACCACCTGGGTCGAGGCATAGGCCGACTCCCAGGGCACGATGTGGTCTTCACGCGATCCGTAGATGAAGGTGGGCATGTCGAGGCGGCGCAGGTCGAGCGGCTCGCCACACACGGTCACGGCACCGGGCTTGACCAGGTTGTTTTCGAGGTAGGTGTTGCGCAGGTACCAGGCGTAGTACGGGCCAGGCAAGTTGGTGCTGTCGCTGTTCCAGTAGAGCAGGTCGAATGCCGGAGGCATTTCGCCCTTGAGGTAGTTGCCCACCACATAGTTCCACACCAGGTCGTTGGGACGCAAGAAGGCGAAGGTGGCAGCCAGATCGCCCCCCTTCATCAGGCCACCGCCCTGCGGGCTGTCCTTGCCCAGGGTCATTTCGCGCATGCGCACCGCAGCCTCATCAATGAAGATGTCCAGGATGCCAGTGTGCGCAAAATCGAGGAAGGACGTCAGCAAGGTCAGGCTGGCCACGGGCTTGCGACCCTTGGCCGCCAGGGTGGCCAGCGCCACGCCCAGCATCGTGCCGCCCACGCAGAAGCCCAGCGCGTTGATCTGCTCCGCGCCCGTGATCTCACGGGTCACGTCAATGGCCTGGATGACACCGTGCTCGATGTAGTCATCCCAGGTGGCCTGGGCCAGGCTTTCGTCCGGATTGACCCAGCTGACCATGAAGACACGATGGCCTTCAGAGAGCAGGTGGCGCACCACGGAGTTGTCAGGCTGCAGGTCGAGGATGTAGTACTTGTTGATGCACGGCGGCACGAACAGGAAGGGGGTGGCGTGCACCTTGGCCGTGATCGGGGTGTACTCGATCAGCTGGAAGAAGCCGTTCTCGTAGACGACGGTGCCGGGCGTCGTGGCCACGTTCTTGCCCACTTCGAACACGCTCTCGTCGGTCATCGACAGGTGGCCCTGGCGGATGTCGCCCAGCAGGTGCTGGATGCCGTGCTGAATGCTCTCGCCCTTGGTTTCAACGGCCTTTTTCAGGGCCTCGGGGTTGAGCGCCAGGAAGTTGCTCGGCGACATGGCGGCCGACCATTGCTGAACGGCAAAGCGCACGCGCTCACGGGCTTTCTCAGCACCGTCAAGGCTGTCGGCCAGGCGCTGCATGGTCTGGGCATTGAGCAGGTACATCGAGGCCATGAAGGCACTCGCCGGGCTCTGGCTCCACTCGGGCGCGGCAAAGCGGCGGTCCTTGACGGTCAGGCCCTCAGGCTGGGTGAGCGCCTGGTTCCAGAGTTCGGTGGCGCGCTGAAGGTACTCGCTCTGGATGGACTTGAGCGCCTCCGGCTCGACCTTGAGGGTGGCCAGCGACTTCAGATCGTCGGACATGCCGTGGCTGACGGTGTCTACAGCCTGCTGCACCGGCTTGAGGCCGGGCACGTTCAGGCCCGCCAGGGGCGACTGCTGCAGCCACGACTGAAACAGGTCGGGCGAGAAGCCCGGCAGCTTGCTCAACTGGGCCTGCCATTGCGCCTTCAGCGCCTCAATGTCCACGCCGGGCAGACGAAAGGCCGCGCCCATCTGCTCGAAAGCCGAAGCCTGAGGGGCGGAAGACGCAGGGGCCTCGGTTTGCGGGGAAGAAGTCTCTTTTGCAGCACCGCGAGCGGCACGCGGCTTATGAGGTACAGCCATACGTCTCCTGTTTGAACTAGGTACTTGTTCACGACATGATGACCGAATCGTGTGGCGTTATTCTGACGACATCACGGTGTTGCAAAGACACCAATTCGACTCATCTTTCGGTCCGCACGATGCTTTCGCATGGCCGATATTCCTATCTTGCCTTCATCACCTATAGCAAACCCGATGCCAGGCACTCTCGTTTACCCTCGGTCTTCCCGTTTTTTTGAGTCGCGCTGATGTGGATTGTTGCAATCGCCTGGATGTATGTGGCCCTGCTGATGGCTTTGGCCGAAGCCACCAGCACCCAAGGCTCGATCCTGGGTGCCGTCATCACTTTCGTGATGTACGGCGTCGGTCCCCTGGCCCTGGTCATGTACCTGATCGGGACGCCCGCCCGTCGGCGCGCACGCCGTGCCGCCGAGGAGGCAGAGTGGCGTGCCCAGCAGGCCGCGGCGGACTCAGCGCAGGCAGATGCTGGCGGCCTGACGTCCGGTGACGGGGTCGCGCCGGAACGAAAAGAACCGTGAAGCATCGCTGACCGTGCAGGCATCGCCGCCGCTGATGTCCTGCACGCCCAGGGTTTGCAGGATGTCGCGGGCCAGGCCCGACAGGTCGGCCAGCCATTTGCCCGGCGTACTGGGGACGAAGCGCGCGTCCACGGCACAGTGATCCGGGTCGCGCCCGAAGCCACGCAGCACATCGGGCCCCACCTCAAAGCGCTCCGGTCCGATACAGGGACCCAGCCAGGCCCGCAACTCGGCCGGGGTGCTGCCGGTGGCCGCGCACAGGGCACGCACCCCCGTGTGCACGATGCCCACGCCCTGCATGGTGCCCGCGCCCGCCAGGCCACGCCAGCCCGCATGCAGCGCAGCCACGCCTCGTCCTCCCGGCGCGGCCAGCAAGATGGGCAGGCAGTCGGCCACCATGACGGTGCAAGCCAGGCCCGGCTCGGTCGTGAAAGCCCCATCCGCCTCAGGCTGTGGGGCGCCCGGCGAGAGGCACACCCGATCAGGTTCAGCCAGGTCAGGTGTGCGGCTCAAGCGCACCACCCGGTTGCCATGCACCTGGGTCAGCCACACGGGATCGGCCTGCATGTGGGTCGCCAGCAGTGCACGGTTGTGGGCCACCGCCATGGGGTCGTCACCGACATGGTCCCCCAGGTTGCACGCGCTGTACGGGGGCTGGCTGACGCCTCCCGCTCGGGCGCTCATGATGGCGCGCAGCGTCTCACCCAGGCTCACTGCCGTCCACCCCGCTGGCAAAGGCGAAGGGCGCGCTGTGGTTTCAACGGTCGAAGACATGGAGGGGTCAGGAAGGGCCGCTATGATCCAGCCCCGATGCTACCCCGCCCTGCCTCCAGCGTTAGTCGTCTGCACCGCCGTCCGTCGTTGTCGCGCCCGCCGCGTGGCTGCGTGTCAGCGTCGCTGCGGCGATGGCTGCAAGCCCCAGGCTCGCTCACGGCCCGTTTGCGAGCCCATGGCACGGTCACGCTCGAGGTCACCCGCCAGGGGCGACAGGTGCTGTGGCCCCAGGAGCGCGAAGCCCTGGGCACCGCAGAAGGTCACGTCCGTGAGGTGGTGCTGCTGATCGATGGGCACCCGGCAGTGTGGGCCCGCAGCGTCACCCCCCTGTCTGCGGTGAAGGGCCCCTGGCAGGCCATGAAAGGCTTGGGCACGCGGCCGCTGGCCGAACTGCTGTTCACGCGCCGCCACGTGCAGCGTGATCCGCTGGTGGGCGAGCGACTGCTCAGGCAGTCAGCCGAACGCCAGCACATCGTGCGCGAATGGCAGCGCGTGGGGATGGCGGCAAGTGGCCCAGCACCGATCTGGTGCCGACGCTCTGTGTTTTGGCGCCGAGGTCAGCCTCTGCAGGTGATGGAGAGTTTTGCCCCCTGGCTCACCCACCTGCTGACAAGCCGCTGAACTGGATGTGAGGCGGCCACCACAGGCCCTGCGCCCGGGGCTTGTTGCCCTACACTGCCAACATGCTGTTTTCACGCCGAATCGAGCACTGTCAGGTCTGTGGCACCCCGGTGGAGCACAAAGTGCCCGCCGACGACAACCGCGAGCGCGCGGTTTGCCCCTCTTGCGGTCACATCCACTACGTCAACCCGCTCAATGTGGTGGGCACCTTGCCTGTGTGGGGTGAACAGGTCTTGCTGTGCAAGCGCAACATTGAACCGCGCAAGGGCTTCTGGACCTTGCCGGCAGGCTTCATGGAACTGGGTGAGACCACCGATGAAGGCGCTGCGCGGGAAACGGATGAAGAAGCCGGTGCCCGCATTGAGATGCAGGGGCTGTACAGCGTGTTGAACGTGGTCACGGCCGGGCAGGTGCATTTTTTCTACCGCGCCCGTCTGCTGGACACCGATTTCGCACCCGGACCTGAAACGATGGAGGCCCGGCTGTTCCACGAACACGAGATTCCCTGGGCTGAACTGGCCTTCAGAACCGTGCGAATGACACTGGAGCGTTATTTCGAAGATCGCAAGCAGGGTCAATTTGACGTTTACTGTGCCGATCTTCGGTGAGTCCGCTTCGCATCTTTCGTCATGAACGCACCTCTGGAAAACGTTGCCCCCTCCCCCAGTGCCTCGCGTGTCCGTGATGATCTGATCAGTCCGGATCCGCTGCTCGACTGCCTGATCGAGGTGGCACGCCTGCATGGCCATGGGGCCACGCGGGCCTCCTTGTCGGCGGGACTGCCGCTGCAGCCCCAAGAACCCCTGCCCTTGGCGCTGGCCGAACGTGCCGCTGCGCGTGCCGGGCTGGCGACGCGGGTGCAGCGCCTGCCCCTGGAGGGCATTGACGCTCTCACCCTGCCCGCCATCCTGATCTTGCGGGACAACAAGGCCTGCGTGCTGCTGAGTCGCGAGGGTGAACAACATTGGCGCGTCCTGCTGCCCGAAACGGGTCAAGGTGCCGTCACGCTGACGACCGAGGCCTTGCAGGCCTGCTTCGCCGGGGTGGTGCTGTTTGCGCGCCCACATTTCCGCTTTGACAAGCGCACGCCCGAGATCAAGGCCACGCGCTCGGGGCACTGGTTCTGGGGCCCGGTGCTGGCGCAGCGCTTTGTGTACCGCGATGTGCTGTGGGCCGCGCTGCTGATCAACCTGTTTGCGCTGGCCTTCCCGATTTTCTCGATGAACGTCTACGACCGCGTGGTGCCGAATCACGCCACCGAGACACTGTGGGTGCTGGCCATTGGCGTGACGCTGGTGTTGGCCAGCGACCTGTTCATCCGCCTGCTGCGCAGCCATTTTGTGGACGAGGCCAGCGCGCGCATTGACGTGCAGATTTCGGCCACGCTGATGGAGCGGGTGCTGGGCATGCGCCTGGAGAACCGTCCGCAGTCGGTGGGCTCCTTTGCAGCCAACCTGCGCGGTTTCGAGCAGGTGCGCGATTTCATCGCCTCCAGCACGGTCACCGCCCTGATCGACCTGCCCTTCGCGCTGTTGTTTGTGGGTGTGATGGCCTGGATCTCACCGTGGCTGGTGCTGCCGGTGATCGGGGTGTTCGTGCTGATCCTGGTGTCGGCTTACGTGTTCCAGCATCGCCTGCATGAGCTGTCGCAAAGCTCCTACCAGGCAGCGGCGCAGCGCAATGCCACCTTGATCGAGAGCCTGACAGGCATCGAGACCATCAAGTCTCAAGGAGCAGAGAGCCTGATCCAGTCCCGCTGGGAGCGGGCCAACCAGTACCTGTCGACGCTGAACGTGAAGATGCGCAGCATGTCGGCCACGGCGATGTATTCCACCGCCACGATGCAGCAGTTTGTCTCGGTGTGCGTGATCCTGATCGGGGTATACCTGATCTCGGAGCGGCAACTCACCATGGGGGGCATGATCGCCGCCACGATGCTGGCCGGACGGGCCCTGGCGCCTGCTGGCCAGATTGTGGGTTTGCTGATGCAGTACCAGGGCGCTCGCACGGCGATGACCTCGCTGGAGCAGATCATGGCGCAGCCGGTGGAGCGACCGGAAGGCAGTCACTTCATCCAGCGCCCCGAGTTCAAGGGCGAGATCGAGTTCCGGCATGTGTCATTTGCCTACCCAGGTCAGCAAGACAACTCGCTCGACGATGTGAGCTTCAAGATCACCCCCGGTGAGCGGGTGGCCTTGATCGGCAAGGTGGGTTCGGGCAAGACGACGCTGCAAAAGCTGATCATGGGGCTGTACCAGCCCAACGCCGGGGCCATCTTGTTCGATGGCATCGACATGCGCCAGCTCGACCCGGCCGATGTGCGACGCAACCTGGGTTGCGTCTCGCAAGACATCACGCTGTTTTACGGCTCGCTGCGCGAGAACATCACCTTCGGCATGCCCCATGCGCGTGACGATGCCATCGTGGCGGCGGCCGAGACGGCTGGCCTGAACGAGTTTGTGCAACGCCACCCGCAAGGTTTTGACCTGCCGGTGGGTGAGCGCGGCGAGTTGCTGTCGGGCGGGCAGCGCCAGGGCGTGGGCATTGCCCGGGCCGTGTTGCACAACGCGCCGCTGCTGCTGCTCGATGAGCCGACCAGCGCGATGGACTTTTCGACGGAGGCCGTGGTGACACAGCGCATGCAGGCCTTCACCGAGGGCAAGACGGTGGTGCTGGTGACGCACCGAACCTCGATGCTGTCTTTCGTGGACCGCGTGATCGTGGTCGACCAGGGCAAGATCGTCGCCGACGGGCCGCGCGAACGCATCATGCAGGCGTTGGCAGCGGGTCGCATCTCGCGCGCAGCCTGATCAGGCCAGGACCACAGCCATGAACACCTTGCTCAAGATGGGCCAGAAACTGGTGGACGCACTGGAGCGCATGCGTCGTCTCCTGGCGCCTTTGACTGACCGCGTGCTGGACCGGCTCGGCGGCGCCCGCGTCACGCCGGAGGTGGCTGCGCAGGCGGGCATGCATGGCTTCGAGGTCGAAGCCGATGCGGTGATGTCACGCCACGCGACCTTCCGCGCGCAAACGCTGGTGCGTTCAGCCCTGCTGGTGACGGCGCTGCTGATCGTGTGGGCGGCGCTGGCCGAGATCGACGAGGTCACCAAGGGCGAGGCCAAGGTGATCCCATCGCGGCAATTGCAGGTGGTGCAGTCGCTGGACGGCGGGGTGGTGTCGCAGATTCTGGTGAAGGAAGGCGATGTGGTCGAAGCCGGCCAGTTGCTGTTGAAGATTGATGAGACCCGTGCCACCTCAGGGGTGCGCGAAAGCGCGGCCCAGGTGTTTGCCTTGCAGGTGAAGCAGGCACGTCTCAAGGCACTGGCCGAAGGCATCGTGTTCACGCCGCCCGCGGTGGCTGCTGACGATGCCGAGGCGCAGCGCATCGTCGATGAGGAACGCCAGTTGTATGACGCGCGCCGCTCGGAACTGGGTGCGCTGATCGGCATCAGTGAGCAGCAATTGGCGCAGCGTCGTCAGGAGCTGAGCGAAGCGCGCTTCAAGCGGGAGTCGGCCGCACGCAGCCTCGACCTGTCGCAACAGGAGCTGAACAAGACCCGCCCACTGCTGGCCACGGGTGCCGTGTCGGAAGTGGACGTGCTGCGACTGGAGCGCGATGTGACGCGCGCACGCGGTGACATGGAGCAGGCGGGCGCGCAGAGTGCCCGCGCCCAGTCCGCCATCCTGGAGGCGACGCGCAAGATTCAGGAGACCGACCTGTCTTTCCGCAACGAGGTGCGCAAGGAGTTGTCGGAGGTGCTGGCCCGCTTGAGCGCCTTGAACGAAGGCGCGGTGGCGCTGGTGGACAAGGTCGACAAGTCGCAGGTGAAATCGCCGGTTCGGGGGCGTGTGCAGCGGCTGCTGGCGAACACCGTGGGCGGGGTGGTCTCGCCCGGCAAGGACATTGTTGAGGTCGTGCCGCTGGACGACGCGCTGGTGCTGGAAGCCAAGATCGAGCCGCGCGACATCGCTTTCATCCACCCGGGGCAAGCGGCCACGGTGAAGTTCAGCGCCTACGATTTTTCGATCTACGGTGGGCTGGATGCGGTGGTGGAGAACATCAGCCCGGACACGGTGACCGACGAGCGCGGACAGAAGACGTTCTATGTGGTGCGGGTGCGCACCAAGGCCGCCAACTTCAGCGAGAAGATGCCCATTTTGCCAGGCATGACGGCCGAGGTGGATGTGCTGACAGGCAAGAAGACGGTGCTGTCTTACCTGCTCAAGCCGGTGCTGAAGGCGCATGCGTATGCGCTGAGGGAACGGTGACGGGAAGTTGAAGGAAGGTGGCGATTGTGCACTGAGCATGCACTCGCCGCAGTCTGCGCATAGGCGCCCCATTGGGGCGCCTTTTGCTTATTTGGTCACAGATCAGGCCCCTTCTGGCCCATCTGCGCCGCAGGCTAACTGTGACGACGAGCTTCGAGACGCTGAAGCCTGGCCGAGCTGAGGTGCAGAGCGCCAAATGCCAAAAAGTGTTGCGTTCGTCATGAACTGCATCACGAATGACCATGGTTGCTAGGGCATACCCACCCCACGAATAAGGTATCCTCAGATTGATACAGATGTAACATTCAGAGGTTCGCATGTCCGTTTCCGCCCCCATTCCTGCAGGTGTCGTCTCCCAGATTGAGGGCTCGGTTCGCGTGATCCGTGCAGGCGGCAAGACAGCCGGCGCCTTGAAGGTGGGAGACACGCTGCAACAGGGAGACGCGGTGATTGCCGCGGTGGGCGCGCGCTTGCAGTTGGAAGACGCCAATGGTCAGATCTGGGAGACGCCTGCGGATGGTTTGCCAGCCGATCAGGCCACGGGTGTGAGTACCAGCGGTAGGCTGCTTGAATCACAGCAGGCGTTGTTGGCACGGGCACAAGGAAGTCTGGATGATGCCGTTGCCCGCCTGGAAACGTCGAGCGACGAAGATGCGCCAGCGGCTGGCTTGGCCGGAGGTGCATCCGGAGCGCTGGCCGAAGGCCTGCGAGTGGGACGCGTGCAGGAAAGCGTCGGAACGCAAGAGTATGCGTATGAGACCGCCGACCTCGGCACAAAGACCGGGCCGCAGGGCGGTGGGGTGATCAATGGCGATGCCGCTGTCAATGCGCCGCCAGTCGTTGACCTGGTCAGCTCGAATCTCGATCCTGTCGCGGGCAATTACGGCGTCAGCACGTCAGAAGATACTGCGGTGTCGGGCAAGGTGGTGGCCACGGATGCCGATGGCGACACGCTGAGCTACGCGGTCGGAACGGGACCTGCCAACGGCAGCGTCACGGTCAACACCGACGGCACCTGGACTTACACCCCGTCGGCCCACTTCAACGGTTCTGACAGTTTCACAGTCACTGTCTCTGACGGTCAGGGGGGCGTGACCACGGCCACCGTCCAGGTCGGCGTCACGCCGGTCAACGATGCACCCGTGGCCCAGGCTGACAGCGCCACGGTCGCCGAAGGCGGCAGTGTGCTCATCAACCTCGCGGGCAACGATGGCGACATCGACAGTGCGCTGGATCTGTCCAGCATCGTCATCACCTCGGCCCCGGCCAATGGCTCAGTCACGGTCAACGCCGATGGCACCGTGAGCTACGCGCACAACGGTTCCGAGACCACCGCTGACAGCTTCAGCTACACCATCCAGGATGCTCAAGGTCTGACCTCGGCACCGGTGAACGTGGCGATCACCATCACCGGCGTCAATGACCTGCCGGTCATCGACCCCACCAGTTCGGGCTTCGACCCGGTGGCCGGCAACTACAGCGCCACCACGCCCGAAGACACGGCCGTGTCAGGCAAGGTCGTGGCCACGGATGCCGATGGCGACACGCTGAGCTACGCGGTCGGAACGGGACCTGCCAACGGCAGCGTCACGGTCAACACCGACGGCACCTGGACCTACACCCCGTCGGCCCACTTCAACGGTTCTGACAGTTTCACAGTCACTGTCTCTGATGGTCAGGGGGGCGTGACCACCGCCACCGTGCAGGTCGGCGTCACACCGGTCAACGATGCACCCGTGGCCCAGGCTGACAGCGCCACGGTTGCCGAAGGCGACAGTGTGCTCATCAACCTCGCGGGCAACGACGGCGACATCGACAGTGCGCTGGATCTGTCCAGCATCGTCATCACCTCGGCCCCGGCCAATGGCAGCGTCACGGTCAACGCCGATGGCACCGTGAGCTACGCGCACAACGGTTCCGAGACGACTGCCGACAGCTTCAGCTACACCATCCAGGATGCTCAAGGTCTGACCTCGGCACCGGTGAACGTGGCGATCACCATCACCGGCGTCAATGACCTGCCGGTCATCGACCCCACCAGTTCGGGCTTCGACCCGGTGGCCGGCAACTACAGTGCCACCACGCCCGAAGACACGGCCGTGTCAGGCAAGGTCGTGGCCACGGATGCCGATGGTGACACGCTGAGCTACGCGGTCGGAACGGGACCTGCCAACGGCAACGTCACGGTCAACACCGATGGCACCTGGACTTACACCCCGTCGACCCACTTCAATGGCAGCGACACCTTCACGGTCACCGTCTCCGACGGTCAGGGCGGTGTGACCACCGCCACCGTGCAGGTCGGCGTCACGCCGGTCAACGATGCACCCGTGGCCCAGGCTGACAGCGCCACGGTCGCCGAAGGCAGCAGTGTGCTCATCAACCTCGCGGGCAACGACGGCGACATCGACAGTGCGCTGGATCTGTCCAGCATCGTCATCACCTCGGCCCCAGCCAATGGCTCAGTCACGGTCAACGCCGATGGCACCGTGAGCTACGCGCACAACGGTTCTGAGACCACCACCGACAGCTTCAGCTACACCATCCGGGATGCTCAAGGTCTGACCTCGGCACCGGTGAACGTGGCGATCACCATCACCGGCGTCAATGACCTGCCGGTCATCGACCCCACCAGCTCGGGCTTCGACCCGGTGGCCGGCAACTACAGTGCCACCACGCCCGAAGACACGGCCGTGTCGGGCAAGGTCGTGGCCACGGATGCCGATGGCGACACCCTCGCCTATGCGCTGGGTTCAGGTCCGGCCAACGGTACGGTCGCAGTCAACACCGATGGCACCTGGACTTACACCCCGTCGGCCCACTTCAACGGTTCTGACAGTTTCACAGTCACTGTCTCTGACGGTCAGGGGGGCGTGACCACGGCCACCGTCCAGGTCGGCGTCACGCCGGTCAACGATGCACCCGTGGCCCAGGCTGACAGCGCCACGGTCGCCGAAGGCGGCAGTGTGCTCATCAACCTCGCGGGCAACGATGGCGACATCGACAGTGCGCTGGATCTGTCCAGCATCGTCATCACCTCGGCCCCGGCCAATGGCTCAGTCACGGTCAACGCCGATGGCACCGTCAGCTACGCGCACAACGGTTCCGAGACCACCGCTGACAGCTTCAGCTACACCATCCAGGATGCTCAAGGTCTGACCTCGGCACCGGTGAACGTGGCGATCACCATCACCGGCGTCAATGACCTGCCGGTCATCGACCCCACCAGTTCGGGCTTCGACCCGGTGGCCGGCAACTACAGCGTCACCACGCCCGAAGACACCGCCGTGTCAGGCAAGGTCGTGGCCACGGATGCCGATGGCGACCCCCTCGCCTACGCGCTGGGCAATGGACCGGCTAACGGCAGCGTCACGGTCAACACCGACGGCACCTGGACTTACACCCCGTCGGCCCACTTCAATGGCAGCGACACCTTCACGGTCACCGTCTCCGACGGACAGGGGGGCGTGACCACCGCCACCGTGCAGGTCGGCGTCACACCGGTCAACGATGCACCCGTGGCCCAGGCTGACAGCGCCACGGTTGCCGAAGGCGACAGTGTGCTCATCAACCTCGCGGGCAACGACGGCGACATCGACAGTGCGCTGGATCTGTCCAGCATTGTCATCACCTCGGCCCCGGCCAATGGCTCAGTCACGGTCAATGCCGATGGCACCGTGAGCTATGCGCACAACGGTTCCGAGACGACTGCCGACAGCTTCAGCTACACCATCCGGGATACTCAAGGTCTGACCTCGGCACCGGTGAACGTGGCGATCACCGTCACCGGCGTCAATGACCTGCCGGTCATCGACCCCACCAGCTCGGGCTTCGACCCGGTGGCCGGCAACTACAGCGCCACCACGCCCGAAGACACGGCCGTGTCAGGCAAGGTCGTGGCCACGGATGCCGATGGTGACACCCTCGCCTATGCGCTGGGTTCAGGTCCTGCCAACGGTACGGTGACGGTCCACACCGACGGCACCTGGACCTACACCCCGTCGGCCCACTTCAACGGTTCTGACAGTTTCACAGTCACTGTCTCTGACGGTCAGGGGGGCGTGACCACCGCCACCGTGCAGGTCGGCGTCACACCGGTCAACGATGCACCCGTGGCCCAGGCTGACAGCGCCACGGTTGCCGAAGGCGGCAGTGTGCTCATCAACCTCGCGGGCAACGACGGCGACATCGACAGTGCGCTGGATCTGTCCAGCATCGTCATCACCTCGGCCCCAGCCAATGGCTCAGTCACGGTCAACGCCGATGGCACCGTGAGCTACGCGCACAACGGTTCTGAGACCACCACCGACAGCTTCAGCTACACCATCCAGGATGCTCAAGGTCTGACCTCGGCACCGGTGAACGTGGCGATCACCGTCACCGGCGTCAATGATGCCCCGGTCATCGACCCCACCAGCTCGGGCTTCGACCCGGTGGCCGGCAACTACAGCGCCACCACGCCCGAAGACACCTCCGTGTCAGGCAAGGTGGTGGCCACGGATGCCGATGGTGACACCCTCGCCTATGCGCTGGGTTCAGGTCCTGCCAACGGTACGGTGACGGTCCACACCGATGGCACCTGGACTTACACCCCGTCGGCCAACTTCAATGGCAGCGACACCTTCACGGTCACCGTCTCCGACGGTCAGGGCGGTGTGACCACCGCCACCGTGCAGGTCGGCGTCACGCCGGTCAACGATGCACCGGTGGCCCAGGCTGACAGCGCCACGGTCGCCGAAGGCAGCAGTGTGCTCATCAACCTCGCGGGCAACGACGGCGACATCGACAGTGCGCTGGATCTGTCCAGCATTGTCATCACCTCGGCACCGGCCAACGGCAGCGTCACGGTCAACGCCGATGGCACCGTGAATTACGCGCACAACGGTTCTGAAACCACCGCTGACAACTTCACGTACACCATCCAGGATGCTCAAGGTCTGACCTCAGCTCCGGTGAACGTGACGATCACCGTCACCGGCGTCAATGACCTGCCGGTCATCGACCCCGCCAGCTCGGGCTTCAACCCGGTGGCCGGCAACTACAGCGCCACCACGCCCGAAGACACCTCCGTGTCAGGCAAGGTGGTGGCCACGGATGCCGATGGTGACACCCTCGCCTATGCGCTGGGTTCAGGTCCTGCCAACGGTACGGTGACGGTCCACACCGATGGCACCTGGACTTACACCCCGTCGGCCCACTTCCATGGCAGCGACACCTTCACCGTCACCGTCTCCGACGGCCAGGGCGGCGTGACCACCGCCACCGTCCAGATTGGCGTCACACCGGTCAACGATGCACCCGTGGCCCAGGCTGACAGCGCCACGGTCACCGAGGGCGGCAGTGTAATCATCCATATTGCCGACAACGACGGTGACATCGACAGTGCGCTGGATCTGTCCAGCATCGTCATCACCTCGGCCCCAGCCAATGGCTCAGTCACGGTCAACGCCGATGGCACCGTGAGCTATGCGCACAACGGTTCTGAAACCACCGCTGACAGCTTCACGTACACCATCCAGGATGCTCAAGGTCTGACCTCGGCACCGGTGAGCGTGGCGATCACCATCACCGGCGTCAATGACCTGCCGGTCATCGACCCCACCAGTTCGGGCTTCGACCCGGTGGCCGGCAACTACAGCGTCACCACGCCCGAAGACACGGCCGTATCGGGCAAGGTGGTGGCCACGGATGCCGATGGTGACACGCTGAGCTACGCGGTCGGAACGGGACCTGCCAACGGCAGCGTCACGGTCAACACCGACGGCACCTGGACCTACACCCCGTCGGCCCACTTCAACGGTTCTGACAGTTTCACAGTCACTGTCTCTGACGGTCAGGGGGGCGTGACCACCGCCACCGTGCAGGTCGGCGTCACACCGGTCAACGATGCACCCGTGGCCCAGGCTGACAGCGCCACGGTTGCCGAAGGCGACAGTGTGCTCATCAACCTCGCGGGCAACGACGGCGACATCGACAGTGCGCTGGATCTGTCCAGCATCGTCATCACCTCGGCCCCGGCCAATGGCTCAGTCACGGTCAACGCCGATGGCACCGTGAGCTATGCGCACAACGGTTCCGAGACGACTGCCGACAGCTTCAGCTACACCATCCAGGATGCTCAAGGTCTGACCTCGGCACCGGTGAACGTGGCGATCACCGTCACCGGCGTCAATGATGCCCCGGTCATCGACCCCACCAGCTCGGGCTTCGACCCGGTGGCCGGCAACTACAGCGCCACCACGCCCGAAGACACGGCCGTGTCAGGCAAGGTGGTGGCCACGGATGCCGATGGTGACACGCTGAGCTACGCGGTCGGAACGGGACCTGCCAACGGCAGCATCACGGTCAACACCGATGGCACCTGGACTTACACCCCGTCGGCCAACTTCAATGGCAGCGACACCTTCACGGTCACCGTCTCCGACGGTCAGGGGGGCGTGACCACCGCCACCGTTCAGGTCGGCGTCACGCCGGTCAACGATGCACCCGTGGCCCAGGCTGACAGCGCCACGGTTGCCGAAGGCGACAGTGTGCTCATCAACCTCGCGGGCAACGACGGCGACATCGACAGTGCGCTGGATCTGTCCAGCATCGTCATCACCTCGGCCCCGGCCAATGGCTCAGTCACGGTCAACGCCGATGGCACCGTGAGCTACGCGCACAACGGTTCCGAGACCACCGCTGACAGCTTCAGCTACACCATCCAGGATGCTCAAGGTCTGACCTCGGCACCGGTGAACGTGGCGATCACCATCACCGGCGTCAATGACCTGCCGGTCATCGACCCCGCCAGCGCGGGCTTCGACCCGGTGGCCGGCAACTACAGTGCCACCACGCCCGAAGACACGGCCGTGTCAGGCAAGGTCGTGGCCACGGATGCCGATGGTGACACGCTGAGCTACGCGGTCGGAACGGGACCTGCCAACGGCAACGTCACGGTCAACACCGATGGCACCTGGACTTACACCCCGTCGGCCAACTTCAATGGCAGCGACACCTTCACGGTCACCGTCTCCGACGGTCAGGGGGGCGTGACCACCGCCACCGTTCAGGTCGGCGTCACGCCGGTCAACGATGCACCGATCACTACTAACCAGTCCAAGACCACCGCTGAAGACACCTCCGTCACCGGCAAGGTCATCGCCACCGATGTCGATGGTGACACCCTCAGTTACAGCGTGCAGTCTGGCGCCGCCCACGGGACAGTGGTGCTCAACCCCACCACGGGTGACTACACCTACACACCGGCGGCCAACTACAACGGCGCTGACAGCTTCGCCGTGCGCGTGAACGACGGCAAGGGTGGCTTTGTCGACAGCATCGTCAACGTCACCGTCACCCCGGTCAATGACGCGCCGGTCGCCAACAACGACAGCCTCACCGCTGTCGAAGACACCGCTGCGACCTACACGGCTGCTCAATTGCTGAGCAACGACACCGATGTCGACAGCACCAACCTGAAGATCGCCAGCGTCACCGCGGGCTCCGGTGGTTCGGTCGTACTCAATGCCGATGGCACCGTGACTTTCACGCCCAACGCCAACTTCAACGGCACGGCCAATTTCACTTACACGGTCACGGACGGTGCGCTGTCGTCATCTCCGGCCACCGTCACGATCGCGGTCAGTCCGGTCAACGATGCACCGGTGGCAGTCGCGAACAAAGCCACCACCGCCGAAGACACCGCGGTCACCGGCAAGGTCATTGCCACCGATGTCGATGGTGACACCCTCAGCTACAGCGTGCAATCTGGCGCCGCCCACGGCACCTTGGTGCTCAACCCCACCACGGGTGACTACACCTACACGCCAGCTGCCAACTACAACGGCGCTGACAGCTTCACCGTGCGTGTGAACGATGGCAAGGGTGGCTTCGTCGACAGCGTCGTCAGCGTCACCGTCACCCCGGTCAACGATGTGCCGATCACTGCCAACCAGTCCAAAACCACCGCTGAAGACACCTCCGTCACCGGCAAGGTTGTTGCCACCGATGTCGATGGTGACGCCCTCAGCTACAGCGTCCAGTCTGGCGCCGCCCACGGCACCGTGGTGCTCAACGGCGCCACGGGTGACTACAGCTACACGCCAGCCGCCAACTACAACGGCACCGACAGCTTCACCGTGCGTGTGAGCGACGGCAAGGGCGGCTTTGTCGACAGCATCGTCAACGTCACGGTCACGCCAGTCAACGACGCACCAGTGGTGGGCACGGCCACGAGCTCGCTCCTCGAAGCCAAGCTCAGCGCAGGCGCCGTCACTCAGACAGGCGCGATCAGCGTGTCCGACGTGGACAATCAACCGCTCACCGTCAAGCTGATCACTCCGAGCACTTCACTGACCTCATCGGGCACCTCCGTCGCCTGGTCCTTGAGCACCGATGGCAAGACCTTGGTCGGCACTGCAGGCAACACCGAAGTGCTGCGCGCCACCATTGACAACCTGGGCAACTACAGCGTCACACTCTCCAAGGCCATCGATCATGCCTCCGTGCAGGGGCAGAACGTCGCGTCCTTCAACATCGGTGTGAGCGCCTCTGACGGTAGCGCGACCACGCTGAGCAACCTCAGTATCAACATCACGGACGACACCCCACAGGCCAGCGCAGTCACCCACAACCTGCGTGTGCGCACAGATGCCATCAATGTGAACGACCTGGATGCAGGTTTCTCCGGGGACACCTACCTCAACGGCACCGGGCAAGTCACAAGAACCAACGTCGACAGCCACGACACCCTCATTGACCAACTGCGTTGGGGCAATGCCGCCACCAACGCTGGTCGCTCAGGCTACGACCTCGTCGACAACGCCAACTTCACCACCAGCACCGGTGCCGCCATCAACACGGGCACGCCGTTCAAGCTCGGGGATTTCACCCACTCCAACTACGGCATCTACAGCGGCAGCTCCACCTTGGACTACACCGACGTCACCATCCGCATGGACGTGGTGATCAATGGCGTCTCCACGCCCGTTGCCTTCACGGTTCGACTGGACCACACAGAGACAACCAACAGCAGTGACGCCATCGCCTCGCGCGACATCATCACCCTGCCGGCTCAAACCGTCAGCGTGCAAATTGCGGGCCAAAGCTACACCGTCAACCTCCTGGGCTTCCAGGACCGATCGGGGAACATCGTCAACACGATCTACACCGACGAAAACACCAACAACAACACCTTCGGCATCTATGCCCAGGTCACGTCGACCCAGGCGCCAGTCCAAGCCAGCGGCGAGCTCCTCAGCCAGGCCGGTGCCGACGGCGCGTACCTGTCCGAACTTGTCATCGACGGCAACCGGTATGCCTACAACACGGCCAACGGCGGCTCGGTGAGCATGGTGTCCGGCATCAACCAAGGCACCTTCTCTACCGCTGAGCAGGTCTTCACCGTGAAGACGGCGTTGGGCGGCACCTTTGTGATCGACCTGGATGACGGCAACTACACCTACACCGCCCCCAGCAACGTCACCACCAGCGCCAGCGATCGCCTGGACTTCACCGTGCGCGATGCGGACGGTGACACCGCCAGCTCATCCGTGGTGGTGAATGTGGCACCCCCAGCCTTGGTCACCCTGAGCAACAGTGGTACGCCATACCAAGGCAGCAGCGATCCCGAAAACATCACGGGCAGCAGCGGCAACGACACCATCTATGGTGGCGGCGGAGCGGACCACATCTCTGGCGGCGGTGGTGCCGACACGATCTACGGCGGCCAGGGCAGCGACGTGCTGACCGGCGGGCAAGGTGCAGACGTCTTTGCCTGGTCCCTCGGCGATGGCGGCACACCCGGCAAGGCCTACCACGACGTCATTGCCGACTTCAGCACAGCCACCCGCTCTGCCGGTGGCGATGTGCTGGACCTGCGCGACCTGCTGCAAGGTGAACTGCATTCCGGTACGAATGCCGGCAACCTGACCGACTTCCTGCGCTTCGAAACCGTTGGTACCAACACCGTGCTGCACATCAGCAGCACGGGCGCCTACGGCTCGGGCTACACGGTAGCCAAGGATGACCAGACCATCACCCTGCAAGGCGTAGACCTCACCAGCAGCAACTCGCTGTCCAACACGCAGATCATTCAGAACCTGCTTACGGCGGGCAAGCTGATCACGGACTGATTCGCTGCAGGCGGACTGCCTCAAGCCCCAACAACAACGGCCCCTGCGGGGGCCGTTGTTCATGGTGCAGCGCCTCGACCGGTCGCTCAGCTCACAACGTCACCACCGGTCCCGTCACACCATCCACTCCGAGCTGATACAACACCGGGATGTCAGCGGCATCACTCACCCCCTCGGCGTAGACCTGCAACCCCAGCCCGTGCAGCATTCCGGCGGTTGCTTGCACAAAGGCGGCACGCGCGCCGTCTTCAGACACGCCCTGAACCACGGACGGATCCAGCTTCACATAGTCAAGCCCGGCCTCGAACAGGAACTCGATGTGCGCCAGACGCTCACCAGCATGTTCCAGCCCAATGCGGACCCCGAAAGGCCTCAACTGCTTGCACAACTCTCGCACCAGCTCGAAGCGCTCCACCGCTGCACCCTCGGCCACCTCCAACCAAAGAAGCCTGGCCTCCTTGGGCGATGCCAACAACAAGGCACGCACACGCGGCACAAAACCGCTGTCCAACAACGAAGCCGGTGACACATTCACCCCCCGCGGCACCTGATCGCGGGCCATGCTCGCCAAGGCCAGACCGACCGCCAACTCGTCAATGTCCGACATCAGCCCCGCACGCAAAGCCATGGGCAGCCAGGTCGAGGCCACTTCATGCCCGCCTCCCGGCTCAAGCTGAATCCGCATCGGACATTCCTGATGCACCAGCTTGCCGTCTCGATTCAACACGGGGTAAGACACCAACTTCACCCGGCGTTCGGCCAAGGCACTTGTCACGCTCTCGCGCCACGCATCCTCACCCATCACCTTCAAGGTCGAACCCTGCGATGGCCCCATTTCCACGGAGAAAGGCCCGCGGGCCTCCGCATGCGCCAGCGCCGAGTCCGCCGCGGCCAACACCTGCGCCGTGCTCATCCCCCGCGTCCACGTCACACCACCGATGGCGAACGATGCGTCCACCCCTGAGGACTGCAATACCTCATGCCAGGCAGCCACATATTGCTCCGGCGTCACCAGGTGCGCCGCATCGGCCCCAAACAGGCACACGGCGAAGTCCCCGCCATTCAAACGACCCACGCTCGCACGCCCCGCAGCCAGTGAAACCGCCTTCAATGAGTTGCCCAAACCTTGCAACAACACATCGGTCTGCTTGTGCCCCACAGCCTGGTTCAAAGCCTGCAGATTGCCCACGCGCAGCAAATACAACACCCCGGCCCCCGCGCCCTCCTCGTCCTGCAAGGCACTCGCAAACTGCGCCATGAAATGCGCGCGGCGCGACAGACCCGTCAGCGGGTCGCAGTGCGCCTGCTTGCGCAGCATCTCCACCTGCGTGGCCTGCTCGTCAAACAACGTCTTCAGGCGCAGCACCACCCCGTTCATGGCCTGAGACAGGCGCGCCAGCTCCGGTACCCGTGGCTCCTTGACCGTGATGAAACGGCGCTCCATCAAGGCTTGCGCCTGGCCCACTGTCGCCTCCAGAGGCTGACGAATGCCCCGCACCCCGAAGGTGGCCAACACGCCGGAGATGCCGCCCAACAAGGCCAGCCATCCCGCCGTCTTGAGCGCCCCTTCCCACAGCTGCGCATGGGCAAACGCAGAGTGGCTCACCACCTCCACCGCCCCCAGCGCGCGCCAGCCATCCGACACCTGCGCCACACCGGGCGTGGACACCACCGGCATCAGGTTCACGAACCACGCCGGCACCGCCGACTGCTTGCCGCCCGCGTCCGACTCGTGATTGAACACCACCTTGCCCGCGCCATCCTTGAGCGTGATCCGCTGGTAGTAGCCCGTGTCGAACATGGCCATCAGCGCCAGCTCCATGGCGGTGGCATCGCCTCTTTGCTGCGACAGGTTCAAGGCCAAGGCTTGTGCGTTGTCGGCATTCTTCATGCGCAACTGCGTCTCCAGATAGCCCTGTGACGAGGCCATCCACACCGCAAAGCTGCCCAAAAACGCCAGCAACAGCGTCCCCAGCAACAACAACCAGATCTGACGAATCAATGACATACCTGCACCATCCTCACCACCAGCCTTCGGCTTTGGCTTTCGTTAACATGTCGCGCCAACGTGACAAACGGGCCGAAGGGTCGCCCGCACTCGACGCCCCCACGCCCTGCCACATGCCTTCGGCGTTGAAACTGAACACCGGTGACAAATCCGGACGGCGCGAGGCCGGGCGGATGTCACCGAGCAAATTGTCCAAAATCAGGGGTTCGGCCAGGGGATCTCGGTAATAGGCCAGCACCATGTGCGCCTGCGTGACCGCGCCAATCTGTGCGCGCACGTACACCAACCTCAGCTTGGCACTGGGCACCCCCGCGGCCATCAAGGCAAAGTACTTGGCCACCGCAAAGTCCTCGCAATCGCCCTGTCCCCGGCTCATCATCTCCAGCGGCGAGGCCCAATAGTCCAGCTGCCCCCAGGTTTCCCGATCCTCCCGGAACTGGATCGCGCGATTGAAGAAGGTGTTGATCCCCTTGAGTCGGGCCGGCTCCTCCAGCGCCTGCGCATCCACGATCTCCTGCGCCAGAACCTGGGCCCGGGCCAAAGCCGATGGTCCCATGCGCTGGGCGTGCGTCAGCATGCGCTCCGCCATCCAGGCATGACTGCCCATGCCGGCCAACACCAAGCCAGCGGCAAGCACGGAAGGACGCACGCTTCGTCGCACGATCGTCCACCAACGATCCCAGCGCCAAAGCGACAGCAAGAATGGAGTCACATGCAAACGGAGAACTCGGCCAGGTTGAGCATCCAAAAACGCTCCCCCTCATTTTGGTGGGGATGGGGCAACGCCCAATGGTGTAAGCGCTTGTAAGCAATAATTGATGCCAGAATGTCCAAATCATGACACAAGCACCCTGGTGTCATGGAGCAGCCAAACCGCCGTATGGGCAGATTGGCGGTGTTTGCGCACGAGAAACCGAGGATTACGTGAACAATAAAACGATCAAGCTGAGCCTGTCTTCCCTGAGTCTGGCCATCCTGTCCGTCACCGCCCACGCACAGAACACGCAACCCACGGGCCTGGCCGCCGCTGTACAACAAGCGATCAACAACAATCCTGAAGTGACGGCGCGCCTGAACGCCTTGCGTGCCGCAGGCAACGAGGTGGATGTGGCCCGCGGCCAGTACCTCCCCAATGTCGACCTCGGCGCCAGCGTCGGTCGCGACAGTGACCGCATCACCTCGCGCAGCCCCACGTCGCAAAGCCTGAGCCGCACCGGTCTGGCCCTGAGCGCCAGCCAGATCCTGTGGGACGGCCTGGCCACCCAAAAGGAAGTCACCCGCCTGGGTCACGCCCGCCTGACACGTTACTTCGAGTTCCTGGGCGCCACCGAAGAGACCGCACTGGAAGCAGCCCGCGCCTACCTCGACGTCGAACGCTACCGTAAATTGGTGAGCCTGGCCGAAGACAACTACGTCCAGCACAAGTACGCCTTTGACCAACTTCAGACCAAGTTCAAGGCCGGCGTCGGCCGCGGTGTCGATGCCGAGCAGGCCAACGCCCGCCTGGCACTGGCCGAGTCCAACCTGACCACCGAGCAAGCCAACCTGCACGATGTCAGCGCGCGCTACCTGCGCATTGTCGGTAACGTGCCTGCCGCATCCGGTGGCAGTGGTGGCGATCTGTCCAAGGGCATCTTGCCCGGCAACGCGGACACCATCAACCAGGCCCTCGCCCAACACCCCAGCATCAGCGCCGCCATTGAGAACCTGCGCGCCGCCCAGGCCCAGGCACAAGGTGCCGAAAGCCGCTACCAGCCCACGGTCGAGGCGCGCGTGCGCACCGGCGTGGGCAAGAACTTCGATGGCGTGCAAAACCAAAAGCGCGACAGCTCGGCTGAAATCCTGCTGAACTGGAACCTCTTCAACGGCGGCAGCGACAAGGCCCGTGTGCGTCAGTACGCTGACCTGCTCAACCAGGCTGCTGACCAACGCGACCGCGCCTGCCGCGATGTGCGCCAGACGGCGGCCATCGCCCACAACGACATCCGCAAGCTGCAAGACCAACTGGTGGCCCTGGACCGCAACGTGCTGGCCATCGAGAAAGCGCGTGACGCCTACCGTCAGCAGTTCGACATCGGTCAACGCAGCCTGCTAGACCTGCTGAACGCTGAAAACGAGCTCTACACCGCCAAGCGCTCCTACGCCAACGCCGAGTCCGATCTGCAACTGGCTTACGCCCGCACCCAGGCCGCCAAGCACAGCCTGACCAGCACCCTGGGCCTGTCTCGCGAGGCCGATGGTGTCGAAGGTGCGCCGCAAGACTGGCAGGCTGCTGACGATGCGGCTCAGCGCTGCCCCGTCACCGCCGTCGACGTGAAAGGCACCAGCCTGAGCGAGCTCGACGCCCGCGCCCGCAAGCTGGCGGTCCCCACCATGGCCGCCGCCGCACCGGTCGTGGCCTCCCCCAGCGCACCGCCTCCCGCCGTCTCACCGGCTGTCGCCACCGTTTCCCAACGCCTGCGCGACTGGGCCGACACCTGGATGGCCAAGGATGTGGATGGCTACCTGGCCTTCTACGCCAAGGACTTTGCCCCCAGCCGCAGCACCTCGGCCAAGTGGATTCAGGAGCGCCGCCGCCTGGTTGGCAAGACCGGCCCGATCGAGCTGACGCTCGACAACATCCAGACGCAGGCTCAAGGTGATGCCGTCGTGACACGCTTCCAGCAGAAGTACAGCTCCAGCAACTACAAGGACGCCAGCGTCAAGGTCCTGACCTGGAAGCAGATCGACGGCAATTGGGTCATCGTCAAGGAAAGCAACCGCTGACGCCCGACTGAACCGGCATCGCCCCACACAAAGCGCCCTCACCAGGGCGCTTTGTCATTCCAGGGCCTGTCAACGCGCTGACACACAGGCATTGCACACTTCAAACTTTCTTGTTGTGTCCTCATCGTGCGCCACCTTTTCACCTTGCCGTTCCGCGCGTGGCTTGATTCTGTGGGTGCCCAACGCGGGCGCTGGCTGCTGGTGGTCAGCACCAGCCTGTCCTTGGGCTTGCTGGCCCTGGTCTGGAGCTTCACCTGGCAGCGACTGGAATCTGAAAAAATGCTGACACGGGCCAATGCCCACGTGCAGCAGCAGAACCTCACCGCCATCATCTCCGAGAATCTGGGGCAGGTACTGGACCGTGGCAAGCTCATGGCCATCACCGCTGAGGGCTGGTTCGACGGGCATGAAAGCGAGGTCCCCGCGCGGCTCAGCGCAATGCTCGCCTCCGACCGGATCTTCCTGCGTGCCGCGCTATATGACACGCAGTTGCGCCGTGTGTATGCCAGCTCACCGGGCGAGGACCCGCCGGCACTCCAGCACGCCCTGCACCGCTTCCTTCATCCTCCCTCAGGTCAGGCCATGGCGCGCCTCGCCCTGGCCCCGCGTCCCCAGGCCAATGAACAAGCCTGGCAAATCCCGTTGATGCTCCCTGTGCTGGGGCAGGATGACCAATCCGCCGGCGTGCTGCTCGTCGTGCTCGACCTGGGCTACTTTCTGCAGCTGTACCGGCACATCGACATGGGGCGCACGGGCCTGATCCAGGTCATCCGGCTGGACGGCGAGATCGTGGCCGAAGCGCGGCAAGAGGGCCTGGTGCTGCAAAGCCGGGTGGCACACGCCCCCGTCCCGCACCTGCTGCCCGTCAAGCTGACCCAGGGCTCCATCGAGGCCGCGCTGTACCGAGACGGCCGCACCTTTCTGTCCAACTACCAGCAGCCCGATCAGATGCCCTTTCGGGTCGTGGTCAGCCGTGAGATGAGCGACATCCTGGCGCAGCACCAAACCACCCGCGACCGCTTCGTGATCCTGCTCTTGACGGTCAGCGTCCTCTTCCTCGGCGCCACCTTCTGGGTCACACAAGGCATCCGCCGCCAAGGGCGCTATGCGGCAGCACTGGCGCAGGCCGATCAGAACAACCGCGCCTTGATCTCGCAACTGGAAGAAGAAAAGCGCCGCGCCTTCGTGATGGCAGCGCACGACCCCCTCACCGGCCTGCCCAATCGGCGCATGTTCAACGAACTGCTGAGCAGCCATTTGCAACAGGCCAAGCGCAATCGCAAACACTACGCGCTGATGTACATGGACCTGGATCGCTTCAAGCAGGTCAACGACACCCTGGGGCACCATGTGGGAGACCTGCTGCTGCAAGCCGTCTCCGCCCGTCTGCGCGCACTCTTGCGCGACTCCGATCTCATCGCCCGACTGGGGGGCGACGAGTTTGCCATCCTGCTCACGGCCCTGCCACGGGCCGACGACGCAGCGGTCGTCGCCAGCAAGATCGTCACCGAGCTCTGCAAACCTTTCCTCGACCTGGATGGCCACGACATTCAGATCAGCCCGAGCATCGGCGTGGCCCTGTTCCCGCGGGATGGCAACGACACCGACGCCCTGTGCCGCAATGCCGATGCCGCGATGTACCAGTCCAAACGCGCCGGCCGCGCCCGCTATACCTTCTACGACGCCTCACTGAACCCCACCGATGCCCGGCTGTTCAACCTCGCTCAGCGTCTGCCCAAGGCCATCACCGGTGGCGAACTGGTGCTGCACTTCCAGCCCAAGGTCAACCTGAGCGACTACCAGATCAGCGGCTTCGAGGCCCTGGTGCGGTGGCAGCACCCTGATCTCGGCCTGATCTACCCCAACGACTTCATTCCCTTGGCCGAACGCACCGGTGCGATCCTGGAGCTCGGGGACTGGGTGGCCGAGGCCTGCTGCCAGCAACTCGCCAACTGGCGCGCACGAGGGCAGCGTCTCGTGCCCATCGCCTTCAATGTGTCGGCCATCCAATTGCACGACGACCAGTTGCCCGAACGCATTGCCCATCTGCTGACCCACTATGAGCTGGATGGGCATTTGCTGCAGGTGGAGATCACCGAAACCTGCCTGGTCGAATCCATGGACGTTGCCAACACCGTGCTCAACCAACTGGAGCGCTTGGGCATCCACATCTCTCTGGATGATTACGGCAGCGGTTTTTCCAGCCTCGGCTACATCCGCACCTTGCCCATTCACTGCCTCAAGATCGACCGCGGTTTCATCCACGACATCCGCAACAGCCCAGACGACGCCGTCATCGTCAGCTCCATCATCACCCTGGCCCACAACCTGAACATGTGTGTGGTGGCCGAGGGCGTCGAGATGGTCGATCAACTGGTCCACCTGAAAACCGCGGGCTGCGATCAGGTACAAGGCTATTTCTTCAGTCGCCCGGTTCCGGCCGACAAGGCCAGCGAACTGCTCAGCCTCCCTTCCCTCTCCCCCACATGAAATTCCTGGCCCCCTGCCTTCTCTGGCTTTGGCTGCTGGCTTGGCCGGCGCATGCTGCTGCCGCCCAGGCTCAATGCGAAGACCCACGGCCGCTGCGCCTGGCGCTGGTGCCCGTCAAGAACACCCACACGCAGGCACGGCAATACCGCCCGCTGATCCGGGCGCTGGAAGAAGCCACTGGACGACGCGTCCTGGCGGCGCCAGCCACCTCGTACGGGACCGTCATCGAAGGCCTGCTGGCCGGTGACATCGACCTGGCCGAATTGGGGCCAGCCTCCTACGCCATTGCCATGGGACGCGGCGCCCACATCGACCCCATCGCCTCATTCCAGCTTCAGCAAGGCCCTGCCACACCCACCTCCCGGGCTTATCACTCGGTGCTCATCACCCGCCACGCCCATCCGGCCACCGATCTGGCGCAATTGCGCGGCAGCACACTGAGCCTGACCGACCCGGCCAGCACCTCGGGTGCCGTTCTGCCGCGCAAGGAGGTGCAGCGGCTCACCGGCATCCCGCTGGAGAGCTACTTCTCGCGCATCACCTTTGCGGGCGCGCACGATCGCTCGATCGAGGCCGTGCGCACGGGCCGGGTCGACGCCACCTTCGTGGCCAGCAATGCCGTGGACGACGCCGTGCGACACGGCACACTGCGCATGGACGAGATCCGCATCCTGTGGCGCTCCGAGGCCATCCCTTACGACCCCTTCGTGACCCGCCGCAGCCTCTGTCCAGCCTTGCAAAAGCAGATCCGACAGGTGTTTCTGGGAGACTCGCCGGCCCTACGGGGGATGCTCAAGGAGTTGGGGATGACCGGCTTTGTGCCAGCCACCCACGGGGATTACCGAGAGATCCGGCAACTCTACCCGTGAAACCCCCTCACTTGGCGATGCCCCCCGGGTAGCACAGGCCGCCCGTGATCTCGATCGTGGTGGCGTTGAGCGCCTCGTTCTGCACGCAGTACCCGATCATGTCGGCAATCTCTTGCGGCTCAATCAGGCGATCAATGTGCACATCCTTCAAGATGCCCTTGAGCGCGTCCTGGTTCATGCCCGTGAGCATGGGCGTGGCCGTATAGCCTGGCGCGATCCCCACACAGCGGATGTTGCGGATGCCGCGCAGCAGGAACTCGCCCACGATGATCTTGGGCATCATCGCCACGGCCGACTTGGCCGACGAGTAGTTCAGCTGCCCGATCTGACCGATCTTGTTGACTGACGAAATCGGCACCAGCAGCCCCTTCCAGCCGCCGTTGACCATGGCCTCGGCCGCGTCACGCAGGGTCAGGAAGGTGCCGGTCAGGTCCACATCGATCACCGGCTGCCACTTGTCCATGCCCATCTTGCGCGAGACCTTGCCCGTGGTCTTGTCCAGCGCCAGCATGGTGCCGTCGCGGATGATGCCCGCACAAGCCACCGCAATGTTCAGCTGCCCGAAAGCGCTCACCGTGGCTTCGATGAAGCGCGCCGTGTCGGCCTCCTTGCTCACATCGGCCTGCACCCCGATGGCTTCGCCGCCCATGGCCTTGATCTCGGCCACGACGCGGTCAATGTCTTCCTGCACCATGTCGACAATGGCCACCTTGGCACCTTGCCGCACGAAATGCTTGGCCACCGCCTCGCCAATGCCCTTGCCGCCGCCCGTGATGAGGGCCACGCTGTTCTTGATGTCCATGAATCGATCCTGCTTGACGTGAGTAAATTGATTGACTTGACACCCCCACAGCTTAGGCGCCATCCACGCCTGTCATGATGACAGATGCCTCACACCGCCCGGTCAATGTGCAGCACCTTGCTCAGGCACAGCACCCTTGAAGCAACACAGGGTTGGCCCTGAAACGCCCCAGGCGTGACAAACCGCACAAGCGATGCGCTTGCCAGTAGACTTGTCACGCAAACAAGGGAAGCGAAACAAGATGGCATGGACGCGTACAAATCGCTGGATGATGGGGGCAGGCCTGGTGGCCGTGGTTGCCATTGCCGCAGGTGTTTACTGGTCAAGCCAGTCCGACGCAGACAGCGGTCTGGTGCAGGTCAATGGCCGCATCGAGAGCGACCAGATTGTGGTGTCCGCACGGGTGCCCGCACGCATCTCGGAGTTGCTTGCGCGCGAAGGTGACACGGTACAAGCCGGTCAGATCATGCTCAAGCTGCATGACGACGGCGTTGCCGCCCGCACCGCTCAAGCTCAGGCCGCCGCCGCCGCCCAAATGGCCCAGGTGCGCGCGCTGGAGTCATCCTTGAGCCTGTTGCGCAGCGAAACGTCCATGCTCACGCAAACCGCCCAGGCTGAACTCACCGCCGCCCAGGCCGAACTCACCCGACTGGGCGTCATGGCCCAACAAACCGCGCTGGAGCGCGACCGCGTCAAACAGCTGGCCGAGCAAGGCTTTGTCGGCCCCCAGGCGCTGGAGCGTGCTCAGGTGGCCACCAAGAGCGCCCTGGAACAGTACAGCAGCGGTCGGGCCCAGGTCCAGAAGGCCCAGGTCAACCTGCAGAACTCGCGTCTGGCCCCTCAGCGCATTGAATCGCGCTCAGCCGAACTGCAAGCCGCCCTGGCCCAGGCTGAAATGGCCCAAGCCAAGGCCTTGGAGGCCGCCAGCGAGTCCAAGGAGCTGACCGTCACCTCCCCCGTCAACGGCCACGTCGTCGCCCGCTACATCAACCCCGGTGAAGCCGTGAACCACGGCGTGCCGCTGTACGCCATCACCGACCTGTCCAAGGTCTACCTCAAGGCCTACATTCCCGAGCCCATGTTGGGTCGCATCCAGCTGGGCCAGGCTGCTCAAATCTGGACCGACTCGGCCCCCGATCAGCCCATCGAGGCCAAGGTCGGCTACATCGCCAACCGCGCCGAGTTCACGCCCAAGGAAGTGCAAACGCGTGACGAGCGCACCAAGCTGGTCTTCGAAGTTCGCCTCTACCCCACGAAAGCGTCGCAGCTCAAACTGCTGCCCGGCCAGCCCGCCGACGGCATGATCCGACTGAGCCCGGACGCCGCCTGGCACGCCCCCCGTCACTGAGCGCATGAGCCCGCAGCACGCGCCCAGCAGCATCCTGCCTGACGAGCGGCGCCGGGTGCGTCCGGTCGTGCGCGTGCACAAACTCGTCAAACGCTACGACTTGGTCGAGGCCGTGCGGCAGGTGTCGCTGGAGATCAAACCTGCCCAGATCTACGGCTTGATCGGGGCCGACGGGGCCGGCAAAAGCAGCCTCATGAAGGTGGTCGCTGGCGTGCTCAGCCACGAAGAAGGCAAGGTCGAGGTGCTCGGCCGGCTCATCGACTCCGAACGCCAGGCCGAGAAGGTCAAAAGCGCCATCGGCTTCATGCCCCAAGGCCTGGGCCTGAACCTCTACCCCACACTGTCCATCGAAGAGAACATCGACTTCTTCGCCCGCCTGCGCATGGTGCCACCCGAGCTGCTGCGCGAGCGCAAGGAGCGTCTGCTCGACGTCACCCGCCTGAGCGCCTTTCGGGCCCGCCCGGCCGGCCAGCTGTCGGGCGGCATGAAGCAAAAGCTCGGGCTCATCTGCACCCTCATCCACGCCCCGCGCCTCATCATCCTCGACGAGCCCACCACCGGCGTCGATCCCGTCTCGCGCCGCGACTTCTGGCTCATCCTGGCGCAGCTCATCCACACCGAGCAGATCACTGCCCTCATCTCCACGGCCTACCTGGATGAGGCCAGCCGCTTCGACCACGTGGCGCTGATGCACGAAGGTCAGATCATCCTCGAAGGCCCGCCCGACCTGCTCATTGACCGCGCCGAGGCCACCATCGTGCAGTGCCCGGCCGAAGGCGCGGCGCTGACCGCCCTCACGCAGGCCTTTCCTCAGCACGAGGCCACCCAAGGCCAGGTACGGCTGTTCGTGCCCGAGCGCGATGCCGCGCAAGCCCAGGCACAGGTGCAAGCCACCCTGGTGGCGGCGGGCTTGCCCAAGGTCGAAGCGCCCATCGTCACCCGCCCGCACCTGGAAGACCTGTTCATCGCCCGGCTGTGGACCGATGCCATCGCGGCCCGCTCCTACCTGCCCCCATCCCCGTCCGCCAGCCACACGGCTCACGAAGCCGCGGCGATCTCGGTGGCCGGCTCCGCTGAACGCGAGAAGACACAAGACTCGGGAGGCGGCTCAGGGGGCATCACCCATGGCGACAGCGGTTGGGCCATCGACGCCCAGGCCCTGACCCGCGATTTCGACCAGTTCCGCGCGGTCGATGGCGTCTCCTTCCAGGTTGGCTACGGCGACATCTTCGGCCTGCTCGGCGCCAACGGTGCGGGCAAAACCACCGCCATCAAGATGCTGACCGGCATCCTGCCTCCCAGCGCTGGCCTCGGACGCGTGGCCGGCTCCGACATGCGCCACGCTCGCCAAGCCATCAAGGAGCGCATCGGCTACATGTCGCAGGCGTTTTCGCTCTACACCGACCTGACGGTGGAAGAAAACCTGATGCTATTCGCTGGCGTCTATGGCTTGCCGCGCAAGGTCGCCCGCGAGCGCACCCGCTGGGCCATCGAGCTGGGCGAACTGCAAGGCTACGAACAGGTCGCCGCCATCAGCCTGCCCATGGGCTTGCGCCAGCGTCTCGCCTTGGGTTGCGCCCTGGTCCACCGCCCGCGCGTGCTGTTTCTCGACGAGCCCACCTCGGGCGTCGACCCCATCGGCCGCAAGCACTTCTGGAGCATCCTGCGCAAATTGGCCCATGAAGACGGCGTCGCCATCTTGCTGACCACCCACTACATGGCCGAAGCCGAGCTGTGCGACCGCGTGGCCATGATGTACGCCGGCCGCGTCGTGGCCGATGCGCCGCCTGCCCAGCTCAAGCAGGATCTGCTGGACCGTCGTGGCCAGTTGCTGGAAGTCACCCCGCGCAATGCCCTGCTGGCGATGCAGGCCCTCAAAGACGCAGGCGTCGATCAGGCCGTGCTCCACGGCCGCAACATCCACGTCATGTCGCACCAGCCCGAAGCCGATCGCGCCCGCATCTTCAGCGTGCTGCGTGCGGCCCGCCAGCGTAGCGCCAACGTCATCCCCCGGCCGCTGACCATGGAAGACGTCTTCATCGACATCGTGCTCAGCCGTGAAGGCCAGAGCGCGGGCGCCGCAACGCAGGAGGCCGCATGAACCTGCTGCGTGTGCGTACCCTGGTGGCCAAAGAGATCAGCGAAGCGCTGCGCGACCGGCTCTACCTCACCCTCGCCTTCTTCCTCCCCATCTTGCTGATGCTGGTGTTCACCTACGGCATGACCAGCAACATCGACAACGTCGGCGTGGTCATCGTCGATGAAGACCAGACCGCCGCCAGCCGCGAATACACCCAACGCTTCCTCTCCACCCGGCACTTCAAGCAGGTCGAGGTCACCCACGCACCCACCCGTGCCGATGCCGCGCTGGCCGCCTACCAGGCCCGCCTGCTAATCTGGGTCGGCTCCGGGTTCGAGCGCCAGCTGCAAAACGGCCAAACCGCCCAGGTCTCCGTCCAGATTGACGGCGCCTTCACCGAACCGGCTCGCACCATTGGCGGCTATGTCGAGGCCATCAACGCCCAGGCGAATCAGGACCTGCGCCAACGCTATGCGGCCGCCCAATGGGGTGCCCGCTCCGCCCTGACCCGCCAGATCACCCACCCGGTACAGCTGCAGACGCGCTACCTCTATAACGCCGAGTTGCGCAGCGTCGCCATGATCGCCCCCGCGCTCATGATGATGATCCTGATGATGTGCCCACCACTGCTGATCGCCGTCAGCGTTGTGCGCGAGAAGGAAAGCGGCTCCATCTACAACATCGCCAGCTCCACCGTCACCCGCCTCGAATTCCTGCTGGGCAAGCTCATCCCGGTGGTTGCCATCGGCATGGTCAACGGCTTCATGCTCTGGGCCCTGGTGGCCTTCTGGTTTGACGTGCCCTTCCGTGGCAACGCCCTCGCCTTCACCCTGGCCCTGCTGCTCTACGTCATCGCCACGTCCAGCATGGGCCTGCTCGTGTCGGCGGCAGTCAAGACCCAGCAGGCAGCCATCATCATCACCACCATGACGGCGGTGATCGCCTCCATGCAATTTGCCGGCCTGTACGCCCCGCTGGAAACGGCCGACCCCGTCAACCAGTTCATCAGCCACCTGTTCCCTGCGGCCGACTTCCTGCGCGTGATCCGGGGCGTGTACGTACGCGGCGCCGGCATCGAGGTGTTCTGGCCGGAGATGCTGGCCATGGCGGCTTATGGCGGGATGGCACTCACCCTGGCCCACGCCCTGTTCCACAAAAGGACTCCCACATGAGCCTGCGCCGCTGGCTCACCCAGGTGAGCGCCCTGATGACCAAGGAGTGGAAGCAGCTCTACCGCGACCGCGCCCTGCTCAGCTTCGTCATCTTCATCTTCACGCTCGACATCCTGCTGGCATCTGGCGCCCCCGCCCTCGACCTCAAGGAAACGCCCATCGGCATCGTGGACCGCGACCACAGCACCTTGTCACGCGAGCTGATCTACAAGTTGCCCGCGCAGCAGTTCACCGTCGTTCCCATGGCCGATCAGGACAAGGTGGTGTCCCGGGCGTTGGAGCGCGGCGAGCTGCGTGGCGTGCTCACCATCCCGCACGGATTCGAGAAAGACCTGCTGCGCGCGCAAAGCCCGGCCTTGCAGCTGGTGGTGGATGCGAGCGACGCCAACCTTGGCTTCCTGCTCTCCAGCTACACCGAGCGCATCCTGTTCACGCTGGTGGGGGAGCTGATTGGCGGGCAGGCTGCGGCGCAAGGCCGTCCCGTGGTGCTGCCGCAGATCGACATCCAGTCACGCACACGTTTCAACCCCAGCCTGACCGAGTCCTGGTACGCCACGCTGTCCGAGTTGCTCACCATGGTCACCGTCGCCTGCATCTTGCTGCCGGCTGCCGCCCTGGTGCGAGAGAAAGAGCGCGGCACGGTGGAGCAACTGCTGGTGTCGCCCCTGTCACCACTGCAAATCGTGCTCGCCAAGGCCTTTGCCATGACCTCGGTGGTGCTGCTGGGCTCGCTGGTGGCCGTCGGGCTAGTCATGCACCAACTCGTGGGCGTGCCCTTCGTCGGCAGCCCCTGGATCTTCTTCAGCCTGATCGGACTCTACGCCATCACCAGCTCGGGCTTGGGCGTGCTGGCCTCCACCTTCGCGCGCAATTCCGGTCAGGTCGGCCTGATCGTCGTGTTGCTGGTCATGCCCATCATCATGCTCTCGGGCACCTGGAGCCTGCGCGAAAGCATGCCCCTGTGGCTGCAGCACATGGTGGCCTTCTCGCCCATGACCTACTTTGTGGACATCGCCTACGGCGTGTTGCTCAAGGGCAGCGACCTGGCCGTGCTGTGGCCCAAAGCCCTGAAAATGTCCCTGCTCGGGCTGTCCTTCTGGGCCCTGGGCGTCTACCGCTTCCAGCGCCAGTTCCGTTGAGCCAGCAAAGAGCCAAGCAGGCCTCGCACACTCATCTCAGCGGCAGGATCACACTTCACGGCCGCTGACGGGCCAACATGTCGCGCACATGGCGCGCCGGGATGGCATACGAAATGCCCGACGGCTGGCTCAGGGCCGACTCGCGCGTGCCCTTGAGCAGCACCATGTTCATCACCCCCACCACCTCACCTGAGGCGGGGTCGAACAAAGGGCCGCCACTGTTGCCAGGGTAAGCCGTGGCATCAAGTTGGAAAATCAGGAAGTTGCCCTCGCGCAAACCCCGTATGGCCCGCTCGTTCAACTGACCGCTCTGCGCCGAGGGCAGGCGGGCCTGCGTGATCGAGGACACCAGGGCCCGGTGCGTCACCGAAGAAAACCCCAGCGCCCCCCCGATCGGAAAGCCCATGAAGGCCAATTCCTGACCCTCCTTGATCCGATCTGAATCCCCCAGCGGCAAGGCCTGCACCGGTGGGCCCTCGATCTGCAGCAGGGTCAGGTCATGGAACACATCCTTGTCGAGCAGCCGCGCCGGCCTCATCTGAAACGTCTCGGGGCCTGTGCGCACCTGCACCACCAGTTGCCCCAGCGACTCCGCGCTGCCAGGGGCTTGCAGCACATGGGCATTGCTCACCACCCAGTTGCCCGACCCCACCACAAACCCCGTGCCGCGCAAGCTGAAACGTGGCGCAGCGGTCGGGTTGTAGCTGCCCACAATCACCACGGCCGGCTTCACGCGTGCAAGGGTGTCGGGCAAGGCGCTCATCTGCGCCTGCGCCGACATGCCTCCCATCAGCGCACCGCACAGCAAGGCACCGCACAGCAGCGTCCGGCGGGCCGCACCCGTCGCCACCCAGACCGGAGAGGTTGAGATCGACATTCAAGCTCCTTGCTTGGGAGAGATCGCTTTGCGCAACAGGTGCAAGGTCAACAACCCCGGTGGCATCCGCAGCCAATGACCACGCAGATATAGAAAGCCACGGGCCAGCGGAGTCCACCGATCAGCCACCAAAGGGTGAGGCGGACACAACACCCGCTTGAACATCGCATCCATCCACTTCAGACGCCACGCACCCGGACGCGCGCCGGGCGCCTGATCCAGCTCTGCCAGCACGTCCTGCGGCACCACGGTACCCAACATCATGCCGACATAGCGCAAGGCATAGAACAAGGGCCGGGTGAGTTGCAGGGCGCTGGCGCGTGCCACCAAGTGTGACCAGAAGTCAGATGTCGAACCATATTCGCGCAACAAGGCGTCCAGGTCAACCAGGCCACGCATGCCCTGCTCGAAACTGCCCTCGTGCATCAAATGGGTGGCGCTGTGCAACACCATGTCGATCGGGGCCAGCACATGCAAACACGAGCCCACCTGCAAGGGGCGAGCCTCGCTCAATAGCAAGGTCGAACTGGGGTGAATGCGCGCAGAGACCGGCATGATCGCGTGGTGCACGTCCAGCACCGTGCCCCGCTGAATGTGTTGCATCGGCGGCAACTCGTGCATCCAGGTGCGGTAGTAGCGTTGGTCGTAGTCCGATCGGGCCAAGCTTGCCCAGCCACCCAGCATCAACGCCGCTTCCACCTTGGGCAAGGCAGCCTTCGGCACCAGCACGTCCACATCCGACACCACGCGCCCGTTGGCGGCATCCAGGCCGGCCGCCACATAGGCCGCGCCTTTGAGCAACACCACCGGGATGTTCAGCGGGCGCAGCGCCAACTCGATCTCCTGGATCTCGTAACCCAGCTCGCGCTGCTGCCGATCGGCCACGCGCAGGGCCGACTCCAGATACTTGCGCGGTGCCTCGGGAATTTGATCCCACACTCCGTCGCGCTGAGCCAGAAAACCCAGTCGCGCCGACAGGTCAGCCGCCCGTGCCAGGCGGATGACATGGTCCCACTGCTGCCCCGAGAAGCGCGCCATCTCCTGGGGGAGCTGCATCGCACGCCTCAGCGTGATCAGACCCGTGGCGTCGCGGCTCATGCGCTCAACCTGGCGAAACATGCCAGGGCCTCATCCAAGTCGCTGTAGTGGAGGTCGTACACGTCGCAGCGCTCGATCACGTCGGCCAAGGTCTCGAACCCCTGTCGACCATGCACATGGTGATTGAAGCTGTTGCGATGCAGGTTCAGCAGGGCATCGGCCTTGGGGCGCGCGCTCAGCGTCAACGGGGCAGCCGCCTCATAGCGCGGAAAGATGATCCAGGCTGGCGTGGCCAACTCACGCGCACGCGCCGTGCTGTCGGCCGAGACCTGCATGTGGCACACCGTGCCTTTCAGCGTGTCAAGCGCCGCCGGACCCATGACCGCATTCGGCGCCCGACGACGCATGATGTCGATCGACGCATTCTTGAGGCTGATGGGACGGGGTGACGCCGTGAGCAGCCCCGTGCGGGGATCGAGCAAGGCCATCTCATCTGACAGCAGGCGCCAGCCATCGAGCATCAAGGCCGCGCACAGCGTGCTCTTGCCGGAGCCGGGTGGTGCCGGCAGGATCACGGCACGCCCGTCACGCTCCAGCACGGCAGCATGCAAGGTGATCCAGTTGTGGCAGAAGCTGGTGATGCACCAGTTGAGCCCCCATTCCAGGAAGGCATAGGCTTCGCCGTAGGCCAGGGGCGTGAAGGGATCGTGCCCGTCCATCTCGAACACACAGAGCGGACGCGATGGGCGCCATTTGCGACGCACCGACACATGAAAGTCCGCAAACTGACCGGCGTCGGTCCAGCAGGTGTGCCCCGCATACAAACGCTTGATGCCATCCGCCACGATGGGGATGGCACTGCGCACATGGACCACGAACGGGTCCATCCGCAGGTACAGACCTGAGGTGCGCAGTGCCGCTGACAAGGTGTCGAACGGCACAGCCTGAACCTGGCGTGGCGTCACACCGACAGACACGTCACCACACCCATTTCCCTCAGGTTGTCCAATAACGACGTCACCAACGCGATGTCCGAGTCCTCGGCGGTTTCGCCAATCAGTGCGCTGGCCAATTGCGACGCTGTTTGGCCGGGAGGCTGGATCGCGCCGTCCGCTGGGTGATTCGGTCCGTCATCCAGCAGGGACAACAACTCAAACGCCGCCTCCGAAACCTCATACAAGGCCGAATCGGCTTCGTCATACACCACGCCACCATGCCCTGCCCAGCCACGCAAAGCGAAGCGGGGCGAGTTGAACGCGTACTGCCTCGTCAAACTCAAAAACCTACCTCAACAACACAGGAGAAAGCGCCACGACTGGTCAGCCACAACGGCGACCGCCCGAACGCGACGACGGATTGATCAGGCAGTCACTGAAGCCCGTCCCTGAGTACACACGCTCGAAGTAATCAAGGGTCTGCGGCAGTCTCCAAGACACGCCAGCGGTGGGCTCCCACTCACCGTACTGGCGCCAGATGTCCTTGCACCGCTGCTCGCTGATGTAAGAATCGCTGCCGTAAGTCATGGCCGACAGATAGCCAGCCGACAAGTACCGCGCCAGACGCTCCATGTTCGATGGAGCGTCCATCTTGAAAACCTGCTTCAAGGTTTTGGTGGCAATGACTCGGCTTGGCGCAATGTCAAAGCCACAACCACGCTTGTCGCTTCGATCACAGCCCGTCGGACCAAACAACAACTCGTCGCAGCTCTTGTGCTTCTCACACTCGCTCATCGGGATGAACAATCCGGTGGTGCGCGCATTGGGCGCCACACTGCCGCCCGTGGTTGTCACAGAGGCAAACGAAGACGCCAGAACGGTCACGTTGGTGCCCCGCGGTGAGGCCAACACCATGTTGCTCTTGAAAGCGGCCACCACAGGCGCCGCAGCCAGACCAGCACGCACCAGCTTGCGTCGGCTGGTGTTGAGGCCAGCGGGCGGCACGTCCTCATCGGCGGTCTGCGTGTGCTCGTTTTGCTGATCTGACATGGTGGGCCCCCTTGATCTCGATGTATGTACCGTTCACCGGGCACAAACAGTGCCCGATCCCGAAAGCTGCCTCAGTTGATGCAATTTTCATACCGCCAGACACATGCATCGGCAAGTAATTGATTTGCATGAGAAAACCCAGGCGGCAATCTCAAAACTTTTGAATCTGACGTTGCACTGTCAAAAATATCGACAAATCAAAGTGACTGCAGCATTTTATCGACCTCAGCCTGGCGGTTGAACTTGTCGCCCAGTTGCTTGAGGGCCTGCAAATTGCTCTTAGCACCTGCCTTGTCCCCGAACTGAATCTGGATCTGCGCCAGGTTGAACTTGTACAGGGGCACCTCTGGCTGGAGTTGCAAGGCGCGCTTCTGCACCTCCACCGCCTGCTTGAAGTTCTTCTCCGATGCCAGCAGTGTCGCCCAGGTGTCAAGAATCGCCGGGTTGTTGGGCGCCAGCTTGTCGGCCTTCTCCACCAAGCTCAAGGCGTCCTTACGACCCAGCTTGCCCGCCACCCAGGCCAGGTTGTTAAGGGTCAGCGGATTGTTAGGCTGCAGGTCCAGCGCTTTTTGATAATGGCCCTCCGCCGCCTTGAGGTCGTTGGCGGCCACCGCACGGTCTCCCATGTACAGTCTGAACGTCAGATCCTTGGGGTGGCTGCTCAGCCAGGAGGTGGCCATGGCATCAGCCTCGCGTTTTTTCTGGGCCACCAGTTGCACCGAATGCAGTTTGACGGCCACATCCGAGGCGTTGGGTGCCAGCTTCAAGGCCTTTTCATACGCAGGGATCGCCGCGGTCCAGTTCCGGGCTGCCGCTTGCACCTCGCCTTCCAATGCATAGCCAATCGCCTCTTGCGGGCGTTGGGTCTGGATCTCCTTCACCATGGCCAAGGCATCCGGCGTCCGGTTGCCGCGCACCGCCAACTCGGTCAACCCTTGCTGGGCGGCCAGCAAATTGGGCTGAATCTCCAGCGCCTTGCGCAGACTCTGCGCTGCGTTGGCCGCATCCTTGTTCGCCATGTAAACCCCCGCCATCCGCAGATGCGGAAGCGCGGACTGAGGCTGTATCGAGGCCATCTTGCCGTAGCTGCTGACAGCCTGGTTGAACTCCTTCGCTGCCACCTGTGCCTGGCCCAGGCTGTCCAGCAACTCGGCGCTCTTGGGCAGGGCCGCGACCGCGTTCTGAGCGGCCGTCAAGGCCACTTTGGGCTCCTGGTTGCGCAGGTGGTGCGCCACCAGAATCTGGCGCGGCAGAACCTCGTTAGGCGCCACCTCGACCGCCTTGCGCAGCAGAGCGGCAACCTCATCCTTGTTGGCGCCGCGCAGGCTCTTTACGCGGGCCAGACCCAGGATGGCCTGCACACTGTCGGGCTTGCGGGCCAGCAGGGCCTCGAAACGCTTTTGAGCCGCTTCAGGCTGCTTTTGCACCAGGTCCAGCTCGGACAATGCGCCGATCGCCGCGAAGAAGTCTGGCGACACCTCAAGCGAATGCTCCAAAGCCTTGCGTGCCCCCGCCACATCGCCCTTTTTCATCAGCACCTGCGCACGCAGATGGCTGGGAATCGGGTCTTCTGGCGGACGCTTCTTCTGCAGCCGGTCAATGGCCTTCAAAGCCTCATCCAGCTTGCCTTGCCCGGCCAGCACGTTGATCATGGCCATGTCGGCCACTACCCCGGTGTCGCTGGCTGCAATGTTTTGCAACTCGCTGAAGCCCGTCTCGGTCTGACCTGCCGCCAGTTTGCTCACCGCCAGCGAGGTGCGCTTCAACGGATCCTTCGGATCCAGCGCGGATGCCTTCGCAAAGTAGCGCTGGGCCAGCTCCTGGTCGCCATGAACCATGTAGGCCTGGCCCGCCACCGACAGCAAAGCGGGGTCGTTGTCAATCTCGTTGAGATTGGCTGGCAAGGTCGCGATAGCCTTGTCCACCTGCCCCAAGCGCAGGTAGGTCATAACCAACATGCGACGCGCCTGCTTCAAATCGGGCGCGGCAGCCAGCGCCTTGGCCAACATGGCCTCCGCCTGCACCAGGGAATTGGACTGCGCCTCGATGGTGCCTGCCAACTCCAGCGCCTGCGGGCTGTTCGGGGTGACTCGCAACACCTGCTGCACCGCCTCTCGTGCCCCCTTCAGATCCTTCTTTTTCAGTGCCAGCTGAGACTGCAGGTACAGCGTGTAAGGTGCAGTCGCCGCCATCTTCTTCAGCGCCTCCAGCTCCGTGGTGGCCTCGGGCAGCTTGTCTTGCGCCATGAGAACCCGCACGATGCTGGCCTGCGCATCGTTGTAGCCTGGCTTGACCTTGACCGCCTGGCGGTACGAAGCCAGCGCCTCATCGGGCCCCTGCTTGCCGAACAGCTGAATGTCACCCCGCAGCTTGTAGGCTTCTTCGCTTTGCGGCGCGACCTTCAAGATCTGATCGATCTGCCCTAGCGCACCCTCAAAGTTTTTGTCCGATGCGATCATCCGGGCTTGCAGGAGCAAGGCAGGCACATAATTGGCTTGGACCTTCAAGGCTTCGGCCAGGCTCCCCTTTGCCAAGTCCGCCTTGCCCTGGGCCAGCCACGCACCGGCCATCAGCGTCTGCAACTCGGCCTGCGCGGCAGGGTCCGCCAGCCGCGTCTGTGCATAGGTCTCGGTGAGCTTCTTGTGCTCGCCCAGGCCAAGCATCACACGTGCCATCACCGGCACGATTTGATCATGTGCGTAGCCGGCATCCTGCGCCTTCTTCAACTCGGTCTGCGCCCCCGAGACATCGCCGGTCGCCAGCAACGCCTTTGCCAGCAGGAAACGTGCTTCAGCCAGATCTGGCTTGGCCTGCAGCGCATTTTTCAGCTGGATGATGGCCGCTGCATGGTCGCTCTTGGCCATGTAGTCCTTGGCGGACTGCGTCAGCTTGATCGGGTCATTGCCACTGCAAGCTGCCAGCACCAGCGACAAGGTCAGCGCAGCAGGCACAGAGCGGAAGACAGATGAGGTGAGCTTCATGTCAGGATCCATTTCGAACACAGTGACTTACTTCAGACCGAGGCGGTGCATCAGGTCGTACAGCGTGGGTCGACTGACCCCCAACAATTCGGCCGCCCGCAAGACGTTACCGTCGACACGCGCCAGGGCGGCGATCACGGCCTTGCGCTCGGCCTCGTCGCGCACAGTGCGCAAATCGAGCGAGCGATCGGCATCATCCTGCTCGACCGCAGCCAAGCCCAGGTCATCGGCGGTGATCTGCTGCCCGTCGGCCATGATGCAGGCGCGCTTGATGCAGTTCTCTAGCTCGCGGATGTTGCCCGGCCAGGTGTGCTGCTCGATGGCGCGCACCGCATCGGCCGACAGCGTCAGCGAGCTGCGCCCGCCTTCTGACGAGAAGCGTTTGACAAAGGCGTGCGCCAGCAAGGCCGCGTCGCCCACACGCTCGCGCACCGGCGGAATGTCGACCACGATCTCGGCCAGGCGGTAATACAGGTCTTCGCGGAAACGCCCTTCGGCGATCAATTGCTTGAGGTCCTGGTGTGTGGCGCAGACGATGCGCACATCCACCGGAATCTCCTGGCGTCCCCCGACTCGCTCGATCACGCGCTCTTGCAAAAAGCGCAGCAGCTTCGATTGCAAGGGCAGCGGCAGGTCGCCGATTTCATCGAGCATCAAGGTGCCGCCATGGGCGGTTTCGATCTTGCCAACCGTGGTTTTGACCGCCCCCGTGAACGCCCCCTTCTCGTAACCAAAGAGCTCACTCTCGAGCAAGTTGTCAGGAATGGCGGCGCAATTGATGGCGACGAACTTGTTGGCCTTGCGGCCACTGCTCTGGTGCAGGCCGCGCGCCAGCACTTCCTTGCCGGTGCCACTCTCCCCCAGCAACATCACGGTGACGTTGCTGCTGGCCACTTTCTCGATGGTGCGGCACACCCGCAACATGCCCGGGTCTTTCGTGATCAAGCCCGCCAGTGCGTCAGGCGTCTGCATGCTTTGCAGGCGGCGGTTTTCGGCCTGCAACTCGGCCAGGCGGAAGGCGCGCTCCACCGTCAGCGCCAGCACCTCGGGCTCAAAGGGCTTGGCCAGAAAGTCATAGGCACCCATCGCGATGGCCTTGAGGGCGTTGGCCTGGCCGTTCTGCCCGGTCAGCACAATGACCTTGGTGTCCGGCTCGGCCGCCAGAATCTGCTCAAGCAACTTGAAGCCCTCAGACACCGAATCGGCATCGGGTGGCAGCCCCAGGTCCATCGTGACCACGGCGGGCACAAAGCGGCGCAGTTGCACCATGGCACTTGGGCGGTCGTCGGCCGTGACCGACTCGAACTGGTCGAGTGACCATTTGATCTGCTTTTGCAAGGCCAGATCGTCTTCAACGATCAGCAATGTGTTTGCCTTGTCCGTGCTCATGCACCCTCTCCGCTGAGTATGTTGCCGGGTTGCACCACCTCCATCACAGGAAGCAGCAAGGTCACGAGGGTGCCCTCGCCTTCCTTGCTCTCGACCGTCATCTTGCCACCCAACTCTTGTATGTATTGCAGGCTCTCATACGCCCCGATGCCCATCCCCGCGACCTTCGTGGTTTGGAAAGGTTTGAACAATCGGGTTTGCACGAATTCGTCGCTCATGCCCACCCCATTGTCACCGACCTGCAAGCTGGCGTGGCTCCCAAATCGGTGGGACTTGACCCAGACGTCGCGCCCGTGCTGCTCTGTGGCGTCGAGGGCGTTCTGAATGAGGTGACCCACCACGCGTTTCAGCCGCTCAGCATGCCCGCGGGTGAAGACGTCTGGCTGAAGGTCCAGCCGCACGGTGCGACCCCGGCTTTCAGCCGAACTGGCCCATTCCTGAGCGATCGCGCCCAGGTCCACTCCGACAGCGCCGCCTGAGGGCGCCGCGCCCTCGCGCAACTGCATCATCAACTGCTTCATGCGCTCCAGCGAGTTCTCGACCGTCATCAGCATGTCGGCCTGGAACTCCGGGTTGTGTTGCAGGCGCTTGGCGTTCTTCACCATCAGCGACAACTGGGTGACGATGTTCTTGAGGTCGTGCACCACAAACGCCGACATGCGGTTGAACGCATCAAACTTGCGAGACTCGAGCAAGGCCTCGGTGGCCTGCATCTGGGCCAGAAAGCTGGCGGCCTGAGCCGCCGCCGTCTTGAGCAGGTCGGTCACTTCCCAGTTGAGCTCCAGCTCCGTGCGCGGCTGAGCCAGCAAGACAAAGCCCAATTGCTCCCCCCCAATGGGCAGGGGCACCAACAACCAGGCCTGCTTGAGCTCCCGCAACCAGTCAGGCAGGGTCAGGCCCTCATAGCGTTGCGGATGGTACTGGAACTCCTTGAGGTCGATCACCCAGCCGGTGCGCTTCATGAACTGCGCCAGCTCCGAGCTCAGCGGCTCCATGGCCGTGGACTGCGGGACATTCCAGCGGGCCACCTGCACGAAATGGCTGTGTTCGGCGTTGAGCAGCCACAAGGCCCCTGCCGGGCTTTCCACCATGTCAGCCAGACCACGAATCACATGCTGACTGAGCTCCTGAGGCTGGGTGTGGCTCGTCAAGGTGCGGGTGAACTTGAGCCACTCCTCTCGGTAGTCGTAGCGGTAGCGCAGAAAGTGTTTGCCCAGCCACACCCGCACGCGCGCCCGCAAGGTGCCCGAAAGCCCCAGAGCCACCAGCGCCACCACGGCCAGGAAGACCAGGGCCACCTGCAGCACCCGCCCCCAATGCCCGCCAAAGTAGCGTACGTAGTAGCCCAGCGACGAGATGAACAGCAGGTAGAGCCCGGCCATCATCAGCGTGGCCGAGTGGAACACCACCTGACGTGACACCTGGATCTTGGAGATCCAGTTGCGATGCCGCGCGCTGGGCAAGATCAGCAGGGGCACCATCAAGGCGTGGACAAAACCGCGTGCAGCGGCCACGTCCTCGTCCACGCCGTTGAACAAAGCTGCTTCCGAAAACAGGTACACATCGAACAACAGGGTGCCGGCCAGCCCCAGACAGATGGGCTTGGCGCTCCAGCGCGCATCGGCGGGCAGGTTGCGAAACAGCTGCTCGATCAACACCAGGCCGAACACGGCCAGCACCGTCATGGGCATGAAGTGCGGCGTGAGGGCGGCCACGACCGTGAGCGCAATCGCCACCCCCGCCAAACGGCGAACCAGGCTGCTTTGGTCGCCACCATCCCCACGGGCCGTACCCAGCAGATGCAGCACAAACGCAAACCACAGACCGTAGCGCGCCACATCCAGCCAACGCGGCAACCACAGCCAAAGCCCCTCAAGCTGCAGATGATGAACGGCAGGGACGCTCCACGCCCAGACCACCGAGGCCATCGTTGCCGGCAAGATTGCCTGTGTGGCCCGGTGCCCCGCGGTCTGCCGCCCTCGCTGCCAGAGCAGACGTAGCGTCAGCATCAGATAGGCCAGACCGGCCAGCGCCTGCCCCGCAACCGTCAACAGGTCGGCATCCAATGGCATGAGGTTTACTGCGCGCCTTTGCCGGTCAGCACCACACCCACGGTTTCAAACAGGATCACGAAGTCCAGGAACAGGGAGTGATTCTTGACGTAGTACAGGTCGTATTGCAGCTTCTCGGTCGTGTCGGAGAGCGAGCCCGCATAGTGGTAGCGAACCTGGGCCCACCCCGTCACGCCGGGCTTGACACTGTGCCGTACCGCATAAAAGGGAATGTCGCGGGCCAACTGTTCGACAAAATACTGGCGCTCAGGACGTGGCCCCACCAGGCTCATGTCGCCCTTGAGCACGCTGAACAACTGCGGCAACTCATCAATGCGCACCTTGCGGATCACGCGCCCGACGCGGGTCACACGGCTGTCGCCGGCCTGAGCCCACTGGGGCACGCCGTCCTTTTCGGCATCGGTGCGCATGCTGCGAAACTTGACCACGTGAAAGATGCGGCCGTGCAAACCCACCCGCTCCTGGCGGTACAGAATGGGCCCTGGGCTGTCGATCCGGATGACCAGCGCGGTGATCAGCATGATCGGCAGGCTCACCAGGATCAGCAGCAGGGCCCCCACGATGTCAAAGCATCGCTTGACCAGCGTGCGGATGAGATCCTGGTTGAAGCCCTCGCCAAAAATCAAATAACCTGCCGACATCGCGTCCAGGCGAATCTGACCGAGCTTCTGTTCGAAGTGCCGGGCGATGTCCATCACACGCACGCCCTGCAGCTTGCAATCGAGCAACTCGCGCATGGGCATGCTGCCCCCCCGACGCTCGGTGAGAGCCACCACGATTTCGTTGACGTCATGGTCACGCACCACATCCGTCAGGCTGCGACCAGGCACCACCCGCTGCGCCTCAGGGACTGAGATCTCGCTCTCATTCGGACTGGCAAAGAAACCGACCACCTGCACATTGGGGTCAGACTGCTGCAGGGACTCTGCCACCGACCTTGCGCGCTGGCCTGCGCCGTAGATCAGCACACGTTGCACCGTCATGGCGCGCGGCAATGTCTCGAACGACAGCTCACGCCAGATCATCACCAGCGACATGGTGACCGCCAGCATGGCAAAGGTGGCCACGAGGTTGTACCCCTCGTTCAATTGCAGCAACACCACCAGCACGAAGGCGACCACGCACGAGACGCCCCAGGCGAGCACAGCGCGCGTGCGCATCACCCCCTTGGCGAATGAGCGGCTGTACTCATACAGTCCCAAAGCACCATTGACCATCGCAAAGGCCGATGCAACCACGCCCCCGATGAACACCGCCTCGGCCATCACCTCGGAGGCTCTGGCATTCGGCCCGCGCTGCAACCACAAGGAGATGGCCGAAACCACCCCTATCAATACCGCCTCACAGACAACCTGCAGCACAGTTCGTCTGTGAAAGTAATGCCCAAACACCTTGATCATTTTTAATTCTTCCCTGTCTCTCACAACAGCTGACAACGCACACGTTGTAAACCAATTGTTACAGCCCATTCTAGGCAGATCTGTCGCGTAACACACCCCCCCAAAGCGACGATATGAGCAACAAGCTGCCGCTTAAAAATGACAGCCGGGGCAACTCCGTCACACTGATGACACAAAGCAGAGCACTGCATGACACGATACCTCCCAGTATCGGCAGCAACCATGTCTCACCCATGAAACAGCGCCTGCATACGTGCCAAAGTATGCAACCCACCCACATCACATGGGCCAAAGATCCTAGCAGGCCACGCTCGACCCACAACTCCATGAACAAATTGTCGGCATGCCAGGGGCGAAAATATCCCATGGTCACAAAATACCAGCCGTTGAAGCCGTCAGAAAAATCCGCATGGTGCAAAACGACCTGATTCACGGCGTTCCGAATATCCCAACCCCACACCTCGACGGCGCGATCGACTTGCATGACCGACAAGGTCGCCATGCCCTCTCTGTAACGTGCCGCCCCGGAGAGACCACCGAGCTCAGGCCCGCTCATCGGCCACGCCAGCACCTGTACCGGCCCGGGCTGAACCGTTCCCACGGCCTCTTGGCATCGGAGCTCATACAACAGGTGCCGTTCACACAGACGAAAACGCAAGCGGGTCGCCTCCGTGGCGCGAACGGTCAGACGCACCACGTGTAGGCCGGGCGCCAGCGGCACCCGGCGCGCCAGCGCAAAGCGGCCCACCAGCTCCGGAGAGGCCTGCGGCCCCAGCAGACGCACCGCCGCCACCGCCGGCTCGCCAGGCCATGACACGGACCCCGGCATGGCCGGCCCCGTTGCCAGGGCGCTGTGACGCGCGGGCAAGCGCCCCTGCCCTATCCCCCACCACCAGTCGTCTCGCTTTGCGAGCAAGCCATACATGGACTGCCAATGCGCCCATCGACTCTGCACATCCACACTGGTGTTCGAGAGGCGGTCTGACGCAAATTGACCGGCACCCACCAAGCCCAGGGCCTCTACCAGCAAACCTGCCACCAACCACCGCTGGGCGCGCTGTCGCCACGCCAGCGCCTCTTTCCGTCCCAGGGACAGGCGCCGCCACAGCCACCACATCAGCGCACTGCCGCCCGCAAACACGCCGGCCAGGCCTCGCGAATACGTGGTGACCACCACGTACACCAGCACCACCAGCAGGGAGGCGGCCAGCCCCCACTGCCACGTTGTTCGGGCTCGCCACAACGCCCACCACGCAAAAGGTGCCGTCATCGCCAGGTAGACATCAATGGCACCACCGCCCACGTGCATCTCCCAGAACCAGGCGGTGGTACGGTAGTCGCTGCTCAGGTCCCAAAGACCGATGTACACCGCTCGCTCCCACACGGCCAGGCCACACACCACAACCAAGCCGACGAGCAGTCCCCCATGCAAGCTGCGGATCGCCTGATAGGGCGAGCGGCGATAGAGCGCACGCAGCCAGGGCGCGATCAGCACCAGGGCCACCATGCTTTTGGCCACCCGCCAGACGTTACCCGTGCTGTCATAGCCGTCCCACAGCAGATCGGGTGCACTGGCGCCCGCATCAAGCCATCCCCGCCAGGCCGACACCGCCCAGGTCAGCAGCACAGCGCCCCATGCCAGTTGCACGGGCCACCCCACGGCAAGCCGCAGGACTCTGACGTGTGGGCCAGGGACACGCGGCAAGGCACACGACCATCTCAGCCACGCCTCATGCGCATAGCCACCGCCCAGTACCAGCAAGAGCAGCACATCGAATTCGTCGGTCACGCGCCAGCCGCTCCAGATGCTCAGGCTGGCCACCGGCAACAGGCCCAACAAGGCCATCAGCCCCCAGTAGGGCCGAGCCGCAGACATGATCGCCACACCTGCCGCCACCAAGGCCCAGGGCACCGACAACAAGGGATGGATGCCGATCAAACCGAACGCCAACACCCAGAGACTCAACGCTGCCGCCCCCAGCAAAGCTGCGGACCACGGGGCGCAGCGGCTCATGGCCCCCGCCTCACACCAGCATCTCCACGCAAGGCGGGTGCCCCAGGAAGGCCTGAGGGCTGGCCGTCGCGCCATAGGCCCCAGACTGGAAGATCACGACCAGGTCGCCCTCGCTCGCCTTCGGCAGGGTCACCTTGTGCGCCAACACGTCCAGCGGTGTGCACAGGGGCCCAACCACACTGACCTGCTCCAGCGCCGACTCTGCCAGCCGGTTGCCCAGGGCCACCGGATAGTTGCGCCGCAAGACCTGCCCGAAGTTGCCGGTAGCCGCCAGGTGGTGATGCAGGCCCCCATCGGTGACCAGAAAGACTTCCCCTCGGGACACCTTGCGATCCAGCACCCGGGCTACATAAATGCCCGCCTCGCCCACCAGAAAGCGCCCCAACTCAACCACCAGGCGTGCCTGCGGCCAGTGCCCGTGCAGACGCTGCTGCGCAGCCAACAGGGCCGCCCGCACAGGCGCCACATCCAATGGCTGCTCACTCGGAAAATAAGGAATGCCCCAGCCGCCGCCCAGATTGACCTGCCGGACCGGCCCCGGCAACACCGCCTGGAGCGTCAACAGCATGTCCAGCGATCGCTCGATCAGATCGGCCAGCAGCTCGGCCTTGAGTACCTGCGACCCGGCGTACACATGAAAGCCTTCGAACTGCAAACCCGCCTGTGCGATGCGCGCCAGCAGCGCCGGAACCTGTTCCAGGTCGACCCCGAACACCTGAGCCCCCCCGCCCATGCGCATGCCCGCCCCCCGCAACTCGAAGTCCGGATTGACACGCACGGCCACGCGCGCCGGCAGCCTCATCTCCGCAGACAGGCGCACCAGCAGATCGACCTCGCGGAAGGATTCGACGTGGAGCAAGGCGCCAGCGGCAACCGCCTGGCGCAACTCGCCCTCGCGTTTGCCCGGTCCCGCAAAGCTGATGTGCGCCGCTACACAGCCGGCATCCAGGGCAGCGGACAATTCACGGCCCGATGCCACATCCATCCCGTCCACCAAAGGTGCCAGATGCGACAGCAACGCAGGCATGGGGTTGGCCTTGATGGCGTAATGCAGTTGCACTCCCTCTGGCAATACCGCCCGCACCTCGGCCACGCGCTGCCGAATCAAACCACGGTCGTACGCATAAAACGGCGTCTGCCCGACCCGCTGGGCCAGGCGCTGCAAGGGCACGCCGCCTACGCACAACTGCCCCTCGGACACTTCAAAGCCGCGCATCGTCTCTCCAGCGTTGACGGTCAAACTTGCCATTCGGATTGCGGGGCAAGGGTGATGCCACCCACACCACCTCCCTGGGCACCATGTAAGCGGGCACCAGTTGCCTGAAATGGCTCAACAAGACTGCGGTCTGTGCCTCTCTGGCACCTGCCTCACACTCACCATGCACCACCAGACGAATCACGCTGCCCAAAGCCTCATCGGCCACCGGCACGGCAACGGCCTCGCGGATGCCCGCGTGTGCCATCGCCACCTCTTCCACCTCGGTCGGGCTGACCCGGTAGCCGGAGGTCTTGATCATCTCGTCGCGGCGGCCCACGAAATACAGAAAACCCTCGGCGTCACGACGCACCGTGTCGCCCGAGAACACCGCCATTTCCGGCGCCGCGGCGCCCTGCCCTGCCCTGCCCAAACCGCTCGGCAGGGGTTTGAAGCGCTCGGCCGTGGCCTCCGGCCGCTGCCAATACCCCAGGGCCACCAAGGGGCCGCGCTGCACCAACTCGCCCGACTCATCGTCATCACACAGGCTGCCGTCATCTCTGAGCACCAACACCTCGGCGTTGGGAATGGCTTTGCCGATGGCATCAGGGCGCTGACTCACCTCTTGAGGTGACAAGTAGGTGGCGCGAAAGGCCTCGGTCAGGCCGAACATCAGATAAGGCAAGGCCGAGGGCGCGCGCACCTGCATGGCCGACAACACCGAGCGCGGCAACCGCCCCCCGGTATTGGCCCAATAGCGCAGATGTTGTGCTGCCTCAGGCGGCCAGTCGAGTGTGGTCAGTTGGGCGTACAAAGGCGGCACAGCCGTCAAGGCGGTCACACGGTAGCGCGCCATCGCCCGCACCACATCCATGGGCAACAGATAGTTCAAGAGCACCACCTGCGCGCCCACCAGGAAAGCCGTGGTGAGCTGACTAAAGCCAGCATCGAAGGACAAAGGCAAGGCCGCCAGCAAGACGTCATCTGCACGGTTGCCGAGGTAAGCGGCCACGCTGCCAGCACCGGCTAGCAGATTGCGGTGCGACAGCATCACGCCCTTGGGCAAACCGGTGCTGCCCGAGGTATAAAAAATGGCGGCCAGATCGGTTTCGAGGGCTCGGCCGGGGGCAGCTTCGTCCGCCTGAGGCTTCATCGCACACACGGCATCGGCCGATACGTACGCGACAGGCCCGCTGGCCCGCGCCGGTGCGCCCCCCACCTCAGCCAAATCTGCACCACAGCCCACGACGCAACGCAGGTCGGGACACGCTTCGCCCAGCGCAGCCCACGTCGATTGCCGGCTGGCAGGGCTGATCAGCAGCACCACGCCGCAGTCGTGCAAGATGTGTTGAACTTGGGCGGACTTAAGCAGGGGGTTGATGGGCACAAGCACACCCTGCGCCCGCGTGACCGCGAACATGGCTGCCACCGTATCGGGTTGCTTGTCGGCCACCACCGCCACCCGCTCGCCGGGTTGCAGGCCCAAGGCGCGCAAGCCTTGCGCCCACGATGCAATGCGCGCCTGCAAGGCCGCATATTCCCAGCGGGTATCCCCGGATGTCAGCGCCACCTGCGCAGGCCAGCATTGAGCGGCACGCGCGGGCAAATCATGCAGCAATACCGGAGGAAGCCCCCCCCTGAAATCGGGCGCCAAAGTCATGAATTGATGTTACGGCAGAAACTCTAGAATGCAGGCATGGACCTCATGAAACATGTACTCAGGGTGCTCGATGAAGCCCTGCATTTGCAGGAGAAGGCATTGGCCTTTGATGTCAATACCCCCTTATTGGGGAGTTTGCCGGAATTGGACTCCATGGCGGCCGTGGCCCTGATCACAGGATTGGAAAATCATTTTGGCGTCACCTTTGACGAGGCCGATCTGAATGCTGACACTTTTGCCACGGTCGGCAGTTTGTGCCGTCTGGTTCAGGCTTATGTGAGCCCACCCTGAACATGGCCGACCTGCCCGACGCCTTCTTCCTGCCCACGCGCAGCGGATCGCTGTTTTGCCTCTACCACTCCCCAAAAGGACCCGTGCAGCGCGGGCAGGTGCTGCACCTGCATCCGTTTGCCGAAGAGCTCAACACTTGCCGGCGCATCAGCGCGCAGTTCGCGCGGGCGCTGGCCGCGGCAGGCTACGCCGTGCTGCAGTTCGACATGTACGGCTGTGGCGACAGCGAAGGCGATTTTGGCGATGCAACATGGACCACCTGGCTGAACAATGCCCACGATGCCTTGGACGAGCTGAATCGGCGTGCGGGTGAGCCCACGGAGGCGGCACCTTTATGGATGTGGGGCGTGCGCAGCGGGGCCTTGCTGTCCGCCAACATGCTCGCGAGCATGGACACACCGTGTCACCTGTTGTGGTGGCAACCGGTTGTCAGCGGGTCGCAAGTGCTGCAGCAGTGGTTGCGATTGGATGCTGCGAGGGAGTGGTTGAGCAAAGACAAGGAGCGAATGGAAGCGGCGCCCACGCTGAGCGAACAACTCAACCGGGGACAGGATGTGCATGTGGCTGGCTACCGCATCACACCGGAGATGGCACGTGAGCTGAACACACGGCATATGACCCCGTTCCCGCCGTTGTCCACCGCCCAGCCCACCAAGCTGGTTTGCGTGGAACTTTGCGCGTCCCCCTCCCCTCCGTCACCTGGCATCACGCGTCAAACGAACATCTGGCAGGCAGCGGGTTGGCATCCTCACGTGCAAAGCGTCACCTGCAGCGCCTTCTGGCAACAGTTCAGCAACACGGAGCCCGCAGATCTGATTCATGCAAGTCTTGCCTGCCTCACATGAATGCCGCCCATGCCCGCACACGACATGACGCCCTGCACTGAGACACCTGTTCCGATCCTGACCCAGGCGTCGGCAGCGTGGGGCATCGTGTCCGCCCCGCACGTGGCGGCGTTCGATACCGGGGTCATCATCGTGACGGGTGGCCTTCAATACCGCGTGGGCGCTCACCGTCAGTCCGTCCTGCTTGCCCGGCAACTGGCCTCAGCAGGGTTCCCCACCCTGCGGTTCGATCTCGCAGGGCTCGGGGATGCGCACGGCCAAGTCAGCGACTTTGAGCATCTGGCGCCGCAACTGAGTGCGGCGGTAGATGCCCTGAGCACACAGGGCTCGACCGTGAAGCGCGTAGTGCTCTGGGGCTTGTGCGATGGCGCATCAGCGGCCCTGCTCTACTGGCGCATCAGCAATGACCCGCGCATTGCTGGCCTTTGCCTGGTCAACCCATGGGTACGGTCAGACACGGGGCTGGCTCGCACGCACATCAAGCACTACTACGGACATCGCCTGACCGAATGGTCGTTCTGGCGCAAGCTGCTGGCCGGTGGGGTTGGCCCCCGAGCCATTGGGCAACTGCTTGGCAACCTGAGAGCCAGCCTCAACAGGCAGGATACAACGCAGAGTTTTCAGCAAAACATGGCCCAGGGATGGCAAAACTTTTCCGCCCCCATCCTTTTGTTGATCAGTGAACGAGACCTGACTGGGCAGGAATTTTTGGATCACGCCCGCACCGACAAGGCGTGGCAGGGATGCCTGCAAAAGGGAAACGTGCAGCAACACATCATGCCCGGCGCCGATCACACATGCGCCACACCAGGCGGACATGAACTGCTGGGGCAACTGACTCAACAGTGGTTGCTGAGTCGGTTCAAGAGCTGAGACTCACAGGGCTCTGAATCTGGCTGCGGAACGTCGGTACAACTTGCCCACCCCATGCCTCGCCCAGGCCAGGCATCCGCGCAAACGGGACTTGTCAAATGCGATCAAGCCCACCCGCTCACGCCGATGCGACATCCAGTCCTTCTTGTAGCCGTCATCTCCCGTGAGGTAGTCGACCTCATGCACGCGGTCCACATCCATCACATGCCGCATCAGCGCTGCCGTCAGTACGGACCCCACCGAGAAGCGTTCGTACCCAGACTGGTACGCCAACTTGAAAATGTGCGCCTTGCCACCCGTGACAATCCACACTTGGGCTGCGACCACCTTGCCTTCCAGCCATAACAGCCCCAATCGCAAACTCCCCTGATCGGCGGCCATTCGAATCAGCCCGGGCATGAATGCCTGATGAGGCTCAGGCTCCTTCCAGCTGTGTGCATATACACGCTGGTAGGCAATCACTGCGGCATCCAACGCCGGAGACGGGGTAGTCAGAACTTCAACATGCCACACGTGCGCCCGGTCCAGTCGCCGCCTTGCGCGTTCGACCGTATTGCGCAACTGCGCAGGGCGTTTCAACCAGTAGGACTCGAACCCCCCGGGCTCACTGGGCAAGTACCAATTACCAAAGCAAAAAAACCGATCCACGCTATACCCGCATGCGCGCAGGCCCGCTTCCATACCGCGGATGAACACACCATCGGCATCCATGGGTTGAAGACGAATGACGGCGGCGCCCGGGAGACGACGTATACGCCGTGCCAGATCACACCAATCGACGCCCTCTCGCGAGTCGATGCTCCAAACGGGTTCATAGAGACTGCTGTAGTAATTGCTCAATGCCAGCAAGGGCCCACGGGCGTCAAGCTGCATCAAATGCAGTCGGCCAGCGGACCCACCGGCACCCGCCTGATGTATTTCGATCGAATAGGAGGCGGCAGGCGGCCGCGCCAGGCCGTAGCGTTGCAAATTTTCGAACCAGGCTTCAGTGGCGAACACGTGTTGGACTCGCAGTGCGAATGCCTGGATTGTGCAGCAGGGAGAGGAGTCGCCTCACACCGCCACGTCCCCCATACTTTGCCCATTGGCCCCCACCATAAGGGGGGGCATCCCCCTCGAAAACCCCAGTACAGTGAGTGAGAAGAGGTAAATCAAGTTCATCCGAGATGAACCTTCATTCAGGCGTCACCATGCACCAGAAATCCGGCTTTCGACTCGACATCAACGGCTTGCGCGCCTGGGCGGTCGTTGCCGTCATGCTGTATCACTTCGAAATCCCAGGATTTCGTGGCGGATTTGTGGGCGTCGATATATTCTTCGTCATTTCAGGCTTCCTGATGACCGGCATCGTGAGAAATGGCCTTCAAAAAGAAACCTTTCTTTTTATTGAATTCATTTCCGCAAGAGCCCGGCGCATCGCTCCGGCATTGATGGTACTCTGCGCAGCACTGATGACCCTGGGTTGGTTCACATTACCCCCAGCGGATTACAAATCACTTGCCAGCCACTCGGTCTACAGCCTGTTATTTGTTTCCAATATTGAATATTGGCTCAGCGCCGGCTATTTCGACAGCACTTCCCACGAGAAATGGCTTCTTCACACCTGGTCACTTTCCGTGGAGTGGCAGTTCTATCTTATTCTGCCTGTCCTGCTATGGGCTGCATGGAAGGCACGGCCCGGACTCCGATTTCAGGGATGGACCATTGGTGCATGTTTGCTGGCATCCCTGTGCGCCGCCCTGATACTGAGCCCGCGCGACAATACTGCATCATTCTATCTGATACACACCCGCGCGTGGGAATTATTGGCTGGCGGCGTCTTGTGTCAGCTTCGACCTGAGGGTGTATCACCTCGATGGCGGAAAATATTGGCACTCTCAGGATTGAGCCTGATCGCCACATCCATTGTTTCATTCTCGCCTGAAACCTTATGGCCGTACTTCTGGACGATTGTGCCAGTCGCGGGCACCATGCTGGTTATTTTTAGCAACCAGCGGCTGGCTTTTACCCATCACCCGCTTGCACAATGGATAGGTGAACGCTCCTATTCGCTCTACCTGTGGCACTGGCCTGTGTTCGTCGTTCTGGTCACACTGGAATGGAGAGATCGCCCCTTTGCCGTCCCGGCAGGCCTGATCACAGCCACCCTGTTGGCAGCGATGTCCTATCGCTTCGTAGAACTACCCAGCCGAATATTTCTGGCGAAGCACAGCGCCAAGGCCAACATCGTGCAGATCGCCTCAGCAGCAGCGGTGGTCAGCATGGCCGGCCTCATGATCTGGAAGGTGCAGGGAGCCCCCTCTCGGCTACCCGAAGCCGCCAAGCTGATCATGGCAGAGCAGCAGAAGCTCCCTACCCGAGCGCAGGAGTGCGAAGGTACTTTTGGCGTGGCGACACCCTTGTGTGAGTATGGGCAAGCTCAGCGCAAAATTTTGATCGTTGGCGACTCTCATGTTCAACCCATGCTGTCAGCCGCGACCGCCGCACTGCCGAATGTCACGTGGATCCCGATCAGCTATGTGGGGTGCCCTTTCATTCAAGGCCTCAAATTGAACGCCCACGCGACGCCAAAGCGCCATCTTGAATACAACTGCGAAGCGCACAACCAGTGGGTTCAGGAAACCATATCTAATTCCCCATCAAGCTACCCCATCTTGCTGGTTGGCCGGTATGCCATCCAGGCATTTGGCGTAAACGAAACGGGGCTCCACCAAGGCATTCCTCTCGGCTACATTTCACAGTCGACCCAGCAGCCAACACCCGAGTCCATCAATGAACTAGCGATGGCTCTGACCAACACTGCATGCGAATTGGCTCGTCATCGGCAGGTTTTCATGCTTCGCCCAACCCCCGAAATGACAGTCAACGTCCCCACAACAGCCATACGCCGCATCATGTTCGGCACCCCCACGGATATTCATGTTTCAATGAGCGAATATTTAGCAAGAAACGAATGGGTTTGGAAAGCACAAAATGCCGCCAAGGAAAAATGCGGCGTGGTGATCCTCGACCCCACCCCGGCATTTTGCCCAAACAATCAATGTCAGGCGATTGTCGACGGCCTGCCTGCATACAGGGACCACAATCACCTCAGCGAACACGGCAGTCGACTTCTCATCCCAACGCTCAAGCTCATTGCTGGGCATGTCCCCCCCAAGTTGGACGACCGAGTCTCGGTCACGCACACAACACCCGTCGCCAATTGACCGCCCAAGTCTGAGAACTGATGCCACGCCCCAAACAAAAACGCAGATCCAGGCCAAGTATCTGGCTGGCTTTGATCATCGGAGTCGCTCTGCTTTTGGCAATCGCGATGCTTTTGTCGCGTGAGTCCAAAACTGGCTACTCAGTGTGGGAGGAAATCAACTATCGAACCTCTGGCGAGTTGATCCGCTACACGCTGGAGCGACTTGAGGGGCACCCAACTTTGGAAAAAATTGGCCGCCCTGTCCTTCACAGATTGCAACGTGACATCGAAAGGCCAGAAGTCACTCCGCGCGCCCTGATTGACCAGCTGGGCAAGGGTCAGCAATCTCGCTCGTTACCGGTTCAAACGTACACAAGGGACGGCAGACCACGCCCGGTCAACATCAGCCAGCCAAACCTCGGTGTCACTGCAGAGGCCTCAGCAACAGCAAGAGAGATCATTTGGGTTCATGACGCAAGCGAGTTGAAGGCTGTCATTGCACGCGCCCTTCCGGGCCAAACTATCACGCTCCAGCCTGGCAGCTACCGGCTGAGTGGCTGGCTCCAGCCGCAGCATGACGGCACGGTCCTCGCGCCGGTCATCGTTCGTGCAGAAACACCTGGAACCGTCGTCATCAAGATCGACTCCGGCACCATTCATCAAGATCGGGCCTTCTGGATCTACGAAAACCTGGTCATTGAGGGGCACTGCGATGTCGAAAATGGCCCTTGCGAGCACGCATTCCACGTGGTCGGAGCCGGCCGCAACGTCGTCATTCGCAACAATCTCATTCGCAACTTCGCCGCACACATCAAGGTCAATGGCGAACGTGGGCAATTTCCGGATGACGGCCTGCTTCAATTCAACACCCTGACCAATGACAAGGCATATGGATATGGTTCCTTGACCCCATTGGATCTGGTCGGCGCCAGCCGTTGGGTCGTCGCAGACAATCAGGTCAGCCACTTTGTGAAGCACTGGGGCAAGAACGCCTCCTATGGCTTATTCATGAAAGGTGGCGGCGAAGGTGGGCGCATTGAGCGCAACATTCTGGTCTGCACCACCGATGGCAACATTTCGTACTTTGGTTCTCGCGTTGGCATTTCCCTCGGTGGCGGCCTCACAGAAAAGCCTTTCTGCCCAGACAAAGAATGCATTTACGAACACAAGGGAGGTCTCGTCATCAACAACGTCATCATGAACTGCAATGATTTCGGCATCGATAACAACCGCGCGATCCGATCCGTGATCGCCCACAACACGGTGATCAACACCTACGGCATCGGTATCCGAGGCATTCCCTCCGATGCGGAGGTGTATGGCAACGTCGTCGATGGTGCCATCAATGCGCGCCGAGGCGGCACTCTGGTCAGCGACCATAACTTTCAGCGCAGTATCCTTGGGCGTATCCACGCCCCCTTCCAGCTTGACTTCAGCTGGAGCGATGCACCGAATCCTGTGCCCACGCACCCGATGGTCACGGATGACTTTTGCGGAGCTCCGCGCGCAGCCAGCTCTTTGCCGGGCGCCTTCGGTCGTGCCACCGCTTGCCACGACCTGACGCCCGCAACACGTCAGTATCCATGAGTCAGCTCCTTCACAACCTACTTATCACGGCTTCTGTGCCACGGCGCATTGCCCTCTTTCGCTTGATGCAGGCCAGAACGGGCTGGACCCCGGACGACATTCGCGCCTATCAGGAGCAACGCCTCCGAGACATCATTGCTTACTGCTGGCGGCACGTCCCCTTTTATCGGGATCACTGGTGCGATGCCATCAGTGACCCGCATGAAATTCAGACAATTGCGGACCTCCAGAAGCTCCCCATCCTCACCAAAGATCATGTGCGGGAGCATCTTGACACGCTGGTCACGACCGACCCCAGTGTGAAGAGCACGGAAGCGCGCACGGGCGGCAGCACCGGCCGCCCCATCATATTCCGCATGACCTATCACGATGAGCAACTGGCCTGGGCTCACATGTACATGGGCTGGTCCTGGGCAGGTTATCGGGTTGGTGACCCTTTCCTGATTGTCGGCGGCGAGTCCGTCGGCATCGGTTTGGGCGATAAACGCTCGCTTGCAGACAAGGTCATGAACCGCTGGGTCACCAGCGGATCCAACCTCACGCTGGAGCGCACGCGTGCCCTCACACAGGCGCCGCACTTTCATCAGATCAAGCTGATTTATGGCTATCCCAACTCCATCAAGGAGTTGTGTGAACATCTCGCACAACTGGGGACGCGTCCTGCCGCGCTCAAGGGCGTGGTCTGCACAGCTGAAGTGATGTTGCCTGAAGTCCGGCAACGCATTCAGGACGTATTGGGCGTCAAAGTCCTAGACCAGTACGGCCTCAACGATGGGGGCTTGCATGCCTGCGAGGGTCCTGAGCAAGACGGACTGCACCTGTCCTTCCACCGCGGGATTCTGGAGATCCTGGATGACGGGGATCAGCAGATCCACAGCCTGAAAACGACCGGTCGGGCGGTGGCCACGCTGTTCTCCGACAAGGCCATGCCCTTCATCCGCTACGAAACCGGAGACCGGGTCCATTGGCACAGCTTTGAAGCCTCCCCTTCCGGCGTGCATTGGCCACGCATCGGCCCCGTCGATGGCCGTACCGGAGATGTGCTTCACTTCCCGAGCGGGAGGAAGGTTCCCATGCCGGGTCTGACATTGGTCATGCGCTGGATAGAGGGTTTGTCCAGCTACCAGTTCATTCAGTCAGAAGCGGACATGATCCGTGTGCGCCTCGACCAGGGTACAGGTTTCACCATGAGCGAAGAGCAGGTGCGCCAGTTCCTGCAAAACAAGATTGGCGATGAAGTCACATGGCAGATCGAGTGGGGTAAACCTGAGCTAACCCAGAACGGCAAGCTGCTCATCATTCGCAACGACTGGCTCAAGCGCCAGTCACAGGCCCCCTTGAATTGTTGACATGTTCAGTCTCATCATTCCGGCTTACAACCGTGGAAGTCTACTGCCGCAAACCTTGCGCAGTGCCCTTGAGCAAACCGTCCCTTTCGACGAGATCATCGTGGTGGACGATGGCTCCACCGATGACACGCCCCAGGTGGTTGCCCAGTTCGCTGATCGCGTGCGATACATTCGGACCGCGAATCAAGGCGTACAAAAGGCCCGCAATGTGGGGGTGGACGCTGCGCGGTCTGCGCGCGTGGCTTTCTGTGATTCAGACGACCTGCTGGACCCTGAGTATGTGGAAGTCATGTGGGCCTGGCTTGCGACGCGCCCTGATACCGACGTCACCTACACAAATTTTTCAACGTTCGATGCCCGCCCCTGGTACCCGGACAAATTCTTCGCCGCTCCGGCAGACTATTTTGATGGCGTTGAAGTAGATCAAGGGTTCTATGTCAACGATCCTGACCTTTACATCAAATCGATTCGATACCCCTGCATGTGGGTCACTGGCATGACAGTCAAGACCACGTTCTACAAGAGAATCGGGGGGTTTAATCCGTCTTTCAGGAGCGTGGTGACAGAAGATTGGGAGTTCAACTTGCGGTCGATTGCAAGTGGGCGAGTCGCCTTGCATCGACGCCCGCTGGCACGCGTGAGGTACCACTCCGGCAGCCAGTCTGACCACACTGTGCGCATGCATCTGGGCGCAGCACAGGTTCTGACGTTCTGCTTGACCCATCACCCACACGCCGCCCGTCACAAAGCACAGATTCTTCACGCGATTGAGCAACATAGTGCCCAGGCTTTCAATGCGGCCTTTGCCTCTGGCGACTTTTCACACGCGAGGCAAGCGCTTGCTCAACCACATCTTGCGCTGTCGGGCTCCAAATTCAACATGAAAAAGTGCATCGTGGAATTCCCGAACCCACTGAGAAAAGCCGCCTGGCAACTGACGCAGTGTTTGTCTCCGCTCCAAAGAAAGACTGCATGACCGTCAATGCCCCCGCGCCGGTTGAGGATCCAAAGGCATCGCTGATCAAGGGCGCCATCTGGGCACTGGGTATGCGCTGGTCCGTCAAAGGTATCGGCTTGCTCAGCACTTTCATTCTGGCCCGTTTTCTGGCACCGCAAGATTACGGTGTGGTCGCCCTGGCTTTTCTGGTCGTGGGATTGGTGGATGCTTTCCTCAACGCAGGATCCAATCAGGCACTCGTGAGAATCGGCAATCCAGACACCGATCAGATCAACTCCGCTTGGACCTTGCGCGCCATGCAGGGCGTCGTGATGGCCCTTGTGCTGGCGGTGCTGGCGCCATTTGCGGCGCAGTATTTCACTGAACCGCGGGTTCAGAACGTTTTGTGGATTGTGGCCGGCGGGATGGCCTTCATGGGTTTTTCCAACATCGGCATGGCACTCGCCTACCGTGATCTTCAGTTTGGCGTCGAATATCGCTCCGCCGTCTTCACCAAGATCATATCCGCTGCCTTCACACTTGGAACGGCACTGTACTTTCGAGATTACCGTGCTTTGGTGTGCGGCATCATGGCAGGGTATGTGTGTGAGTTCTTCTTAAGCTATCGCCTGCACGCATACCGACCAAAATGGTGCATTTCTCGGATCCCTGAAATCTGGCAAATTTCAAAGTGGCTGCTCACCACCGGGATTGGAAATTTCGTCCTCAAACGAACCGACCAGATCATCGCAGGCAAAATTGGCAACACACAAGAATACGGTCTGTTCACGGTCGGCGCAGACATAGGACAGCTTCCCACGGGGGAGTTGGGTCCAACCCTCACCCGGCCTTTGTTTCCGATCCTCGCATCCATGCAGTCAGACTGGGAGCGAGCCAAGAGCGCCACCTTGCGCACGCTCTCCACCGTCAACGCGATCACGATCCCCATGGGGTTTGGATTGGCTGCGGTCAGCCAAGAGGCCACGCGCGTGTTGTTGGGGCCGCAGTGGTTGGAAGCGGCGCCCTTTGTCGCCGGTTTCGCCATGATCGGAGTTGTCCAATACCTCACCGGCCCCCTCAACACCCTGATGAACGTGGCGGGGCACGTCAAGGTTCAAAGCAAGATCGTGTGGCTTGAGTTCGTCGTTTTTGCACTGCTGGCCCTTGCTCTCACCCCCACCTACAAACTGATCGGACTGATGTTGGCCAGACTGCTCAGCGGCTTGGTACACGCTTTCTTGGTGATTTTTGCCACCCGCAAACACATGCACCTCCCCGTCCAACAATCACTCACGACATACGTGCGGCCTCTGATAGGTAGCTTGCTCATGTATGCCCTCCTGACGTCCTTCAACGTCAGCCACATCGCTGGCATTGAACTGACAGTGAAGGTCGTCATCGGTGGCGTGTTCTACACCTGTTGGATTTTGGGTACCTGGGTCCTGGTACATAAACCTGATGGCATTGAAACCATGATTCTTGCAACGATCACGCGTGTCCTGGGTCGCTGGAGAACCGCATGAACATCTATGGCTTCATGCTCGTGAAAAACGAAGCCGACATCATCGCGCAGACCATCGAGTCCCTCCTCCGTTTTGGCGGTTTCACCCACATCTTCTTGTTTGACAATGGTTCCACCGACGAGACCTTGTCGATCGCCAGTCGTTACGCCGGACCCACGCTCAGCGTGAGCGTGCTGCCCACCCCATTCAGCGACAACCTCAAGTTCGAAACGGTGTACCAACACCGCCACCTGATGCACGACGGCGACTGGTTTGCCATCCTGGATGCTGACGAGGTGTATGCCGAGCCTCTTCAACCCGTATTGGATGAGGCGGTCCGGGAGGGTGCCAACTTCGTCGAATGCAAGTCAGCGCAGTTCTACTTCACCGATACCGAAGAAAACTACGCCTTCGACCCAACCAAGCCAGCCATCGAGCAGCGTCGCCACTACCTGGTGAACTACGGTGAGCCACGTGTTTTTCGCTACGACGCCAACACGACACTCACCGCCGATGTGGTCAAACAAAGAGTGCCTGGTTTGACCAAAGCGTCACGACAGTTTCTGATTCACCATTTCCAGTTTCGGTCTGATCAGCAGACCCAAAAGCGCATCGACATCCGCAGACAGAACAACCAGCATTCGCACAACTGGGGGCACATCAACTCCGACCAATGGCGAGATTACCTGGTGCCTCATCAGCACCTGCATCGGTATGACGGAGAGATCCGCTATGGCCTGCCTACAAGCGCGAACCTTTACAAGATCAAGGACAACGCTGCTTACACGATGGCCAATCTGAAGTGGCTTCAGCGGCAAGCCGATCTGACCCCGGCTCAGGAAGGTTTCATGTCTGCCGGCCTGCTCAAAAAGATCATCCGCAAAGTATGGTGAACACACAGCACAAACGGGTCTGCATCAGCATCCTGAACTGGAACAACGCCCCGGAAACCATCGACTGCATCCAGTCGCTTGGCAAGCACGATGACATGGCCCTCGAAATCATCGTACTGGACAACGGCTCAAGCGATGACTCGGCCGATGTGCTCTCGCGCACACCTGGGATCACGTTGATGACGTCGGATGTGAACCTGGGCTTTGCAGGGGGGCATAACTTCGTGATGCGCCATGCCCTTGAGCAAGCCTTTGACTATGTCTGGCTGTTGAACAACGACGCCTGCGTCGAACCGGAGTGCCTACCCCGACTCCTGGCGGCCATGGAGGCAGACCCGGCCATTGGAGCCGCCAGCCCAGTGATTCGAGACAAGGCTGCCCCCCATCAGGTTCAGCATGCACTGAGCCTGCTCAACGGCATGGGAACGGGAGTGGTCGAGTACCCGGATCTTCAACAAGCTGCCAACATGCAGAAAGCCCACCCCGATAAGATCATTCTGTGGGGCACCGCGCTGCTGCTCAAACGCAGCACCATCGAACAAGTGGGTTTTCTGGACGACAAGCTCTTCGCCTATTCGGAAGACACCGACTACTCCTTGCGCTGCCTTCGTCATAAGCTGAAAAATCATGTGGTACTGAATGCCGACATCCGCCACGATGCCCCGCCGCATCCCCGAAAGCCCCATTACTACTACTACACACAACGCAATGCGATCCTGATGTGGCGAAAGTACGTGGGCATTGCTCAACTGGCTCGCGTGGTTCGCTGGAATGCCAGACTGGCACATGAGCAACTGCAGCGCTTGCAAGACAACCCCGCAGCGCAGACCGCGATCAAACTGGGCATCTGGGATGGGTTGACCGGAAAAGGTGGCGCCTTCCTGCCCCAGCGAGCGCTGCGCGCCCACCAAAGTTTCATTGTTCATTCCTTGTTGGCGCTTGCATGACAACGGTACTCATCAGCATCCTGAACTGGAACGGCGCCGACAAAACCCTCGACTGCGTGCAATCGGTGCGGCGTTCCATCCTACCCGGCACGCTGCAATGTGACATCCGCGTGGTGGACAACGGGTCCGGGTCGGCGCAGGTGGAGACGCTGAAGGCGGGTCTCCCGTCTGAAGTGGAGTTGGTCGTGAACCCGGTGAACACCGGTTTCACTGGTGGGCAAAACCTCAACATTCGCCATGCGCTGGCACACGGTTACGACTACGTTTTCCTGCTGAACAACGATACCGTCGTTGACCCTCGGGCGATTGCCGAAGTCATCCACGAAATGGGCAGCGATCCACGCTGTGGCGCCGCATCACCCGTGATTGCCCGCCTGGGCAACCGCGGCATTGTTGACTTCTGTGGCGCGATCCATGAGTGGCGTAACATCGATACATTGCGGCCGTCATCGCTGGCCGAAGCCCCCCGTTTTCTGGCCGACCACGCCGACCAAGTCTGGGCTGTCGGTACAGCCTTGATGCTCAACGTCACCGCCCTGCGTGAGGTCGGTGTGCTGGATGAGCGCATGTTCGCTTACTACGAAGACGACGATATGGGTGCCCGGCTCATCGCTGGCGGATGGCGCACCCGCATCGTCTTGAATGCCGTGGTCGAACACGCCTGTTTCGACGGCGACATGTACCAGCGTCAACCTTACTTTTTTTACCTGATGACGCGCAATGCGATCTTCTTCGCCCTCAAGCATGTGCCCAGCGGTTATCGAAGGGGGCTGCGACTTCGCTACATCGATCGCTCCCTCGTGATGGCCGAGAAGCTCTACTCCCAAGGGCAAGCAAGCAAAGCACAAGCCTGCCTACGGGGTCTGGCAGATGGTTTGGCTGGACGCGGCGGCCCTCCCGTGCTGGACCGCCCTGTCCCCTTGTGGATTCGCGCCCTGCGCCCGTTGAGTCGTGCGTGGAATGCACGTCGCTGAGGATGGCCATGCTGGTATCTGTTGTCGTCGCCACCCGTAACCGCCCGGAGCTCCTTCGTGTGACCCTGCTGGCCCTGAAGGCGCAAACGCATCAGGCCCTGGAAGTGATCGTGCTGGACGACGGCTCTTCAGCGGCCACGCGTGCGCACTACGCCAACCTGTGGCGTGAACTGGATGCCCGCTTCCGCCTGGTGCAGCAAGGACAGGACGGGCAACGTGGCCAAGGGCCTTCGGCCTCACGCAACCAGGCCATCCAGTGCACGCAAGGTGAGCTCGTGGCATTTTGCGATGACGACGACATCTGGATTGACGATGCGCATCTCAGTCGAGCTGTCGAAGCCTTCCGTGCACGCCCTGAGTTGGACCTCTACATCAGCAATCAACGTGCCGTTTTTCCCGACGGTGCCGTTCGAGAAGACTGGCTCCCTCGGCTGTCTGCGCGTCTGGCAAGCATGCCGACGCTGGCCCCCGACTGTCACCGTGTCACCATTGAACAGCTGAGCCAGTGCGGTGGGTTTGCGCACCTCAACATGCTGCTGTTGCGCCGCACGCTACTGCTGGATGTGGGGGGATTCTGGGAAGGGGTCAACTACGAAGAAGACCGTGACCTGTTCTGGCGATGCGTGGACCGCGCCAGATTGATGGCCTACAGCCCCAACGTGACAGCCCAACACCATGTGCCAGACCGTGGCAAACAGAGCAACGTGTCGATGACCGTCCCTCCCACCGATCGGTGGTTGATGGCCGCCATGGTCAGTCGTCACATTGCCATGTCAGTGTCCAGCCCTTACATTGTCAAACTGAGCCTGCGGCATGAAGGAGACTTGCTGCGTCACCTCTCCGAACACAGTAGCCGAAATGGCCGCCGAGCAACTGCGCAGCTCCTGGCTTGGCAAGCTCTCGGTGCGAAATTCAGCTGGAAATGGGCGCTCTATTGCATCTGGCTGCAAACAAGGTCTCTGATGTTCATTTTTCTCCCGTCCCGGTAATCGCATGGCGCAAGCAGCAAAGAAAGTATTGGTCATCGGCGATGACACGCGAAGTTTCCTGGCCTGCGTGCGCTCTCTGGGACGCCAAGGCCTGGAAGTTCATGTCGCGCCCAATACGCTGTCGTCGCCGGCTTTGGCGTCCCGCTACATCAAGCAGGTTCACATCCTGCCTTACTACCTTGGTGAGGGGCAGGAGTGGCTGGCGGCTACGCGCGCCCTGCTCGAAAGAGAGCGGTTCGCCCTTGTCCTACCCTGCGAAGAGCGCGGCCTGCTGCCCCTGATTCGCCATCAGCACGAATTCCCGGCTGACACCCGCCTGGCCATCCCTGACGAGCAAGCGCTCAACGCCTTCTTTGACAAGGTTCAGACGCGTGAGTTGGCGGAGCGGTGCAATGTTCCTGTGGCCCAGGCGCATCTGTACCATGCCAAGGGCTCGTTGCCACAGGCCTTCCCGCTCGTGGCGAAGTACCGCAAGTCTTACAGCTGGCCAGACCTGTACGTTCGCACCCAGGTCAAGATTGTGAAGTCGGTGAAAGAGCTGGAGCAGTGGCTGCACGCGCATCAGCCGGCCGACCAGGAGGTGTTCTTCGAGCACCTCGTTCCCGGTGTCGGAGTGGGGGTGTCCGTGTTGTGTGACCGTGGCGAAGTCCTGCAAGCTTTCGAGCATCAGCGTGCGCACGAAGTGTCAGGCAGCAGCTTCTATCGCAAGAGCATGCCCTTACACCCGGAGCGCCTGGCCGCCGTACAGCGCATGGTGACAGCCATTCAGTACACCGGCCTCGCCATGTTCGAGTTCAAGGTGGATCAGCCCACAGGACAGTGGCATCTGCTGGAGGTCAATGCGCGCCCCTGGGGCTCCCTCCCCTTGCCTGTCGCCTGGGGCGTCGACTTTCCCTACCGGCTCTACCAGTTGCTGGTTCAGGGGCAACGCACGCCCGCTGTCGTCTACCCCGCACCGCGCTATGGCCGCAACTTCATGTCGGATCTCTGGCAGGTCAGAATGACAAGCAGCGAGCTTCAAGCTCATCCCTTGGCCATGACCAAGCATGTCTTGCAGTGGAGTGGTGGATTGCTGCGCATCCTGATCAACCGGGAGCGTCAGGACACCTGGGTGTGGGACGACACGGGGCCCGCCCGACTCGAATGTCAACAACTGCTGGCGACGGTGAAGCAGAAGCTGCGAGGCGCCCATGCGCGCACTCAACATGCGTTGCCAGCACTCAAGAATGAACGCCGCCCGCGGCTGCTCTTCCTGTGCCAGGGCAATATTTGCCGCAGCTCCTATGCAGAAAAGAGGGCTCGCCAGTTGGTTGCGCGCGAGAAGCTGAATGTGGACATTGACTCAGCCGGCATGCTGCCGCGCAACGCCCGGCCAGCGCCGCTGGTGGCGCAAGAGGCCGCACGCCAGCAGGGTGTCGATCTCAGCACGCACGCCTCCAAGCATGCTTTTGAGCCATTGCTGCGCCAAAGCGACTGGATTGTGATCTTCGACGACATCAATCGACAAGCCGTGATCGAACGCTACCCGGATCTGGAAAGCCGACTGGTGTACCTGGGCGACTTTGAATCCGCCCCTGACAGACAGATCCTGGACCCCGATGGCAAGGATCTGGAGGCTTTCCAAGAAACCTATCGACGCATCGATGCCTGCCTGCCCGCTCTGTTGAAACAGGCACATCAGGCCACGTCTGCAAGCGAGTCAGCATGCTGAACCTTCTGGCCCACCAGCCCATCTCTCCGGCGACCTCTACTCGCCCAGTGCTGACCGTGGTGGTGGACACAGAGGAAGAGTTCGACTGGTCCCAGCCCTTTGATCGTCGCAATGTCGGCGTCAGTGCCATCGCCGCGCAACCTCTGGCCCATGAACGTGTCTTCGACAAGCATGGTGTGGTGCCCACGTATGTCATCGATTGGCCTGTGGCGACCACCCCATCGTCCATCGCAGTGCTGAAGAAGTTGATGGAAGAAGGTCGCTGCGAAATTGGCACCCACCTGCATCCCTGGGTGTCACCGCCCTACACCGAGGAGGTGAACACCTTCAACTCATATGCTGGCAACCTGCCGCGTGAGTTGGAGTTCGAGAAGCTGCGCCTGCTGACCGAAGCGATCACCACCCACTTTGGCCGCGCGCCCAAGGTTTTCAAAGCAGGCCGATATGGCGTGGGCCCTCACACGGCAGAGATCATTGCCAAACTGGGCTACACCGTCGACGCCAGTGTGGTCCCGCATACGGACATGTCTGCCGACGGGGGGCCCGATTTTTCGGGTCACAACACGGCCCCGTACTGGTTTGAGTCAGGTGGCCGCCGCATGATGGAGCAACCCGCCACAGCGGCCTATGCGGGACTTCTTCACAAACACGGCCCCTGGGTGCACAAACTGTTGCTGACACCGCCCGCCAAGGCGATGCGCCTGCCCGGCATTGCATCGAGACTGGGCTTGGTCGAACGCGTCAAAATCACCCCGGAAGGCTACGGCCTTGAAGAATTGAAGCGCGCCACTCGTTGCCTTGTGAACAGTGGGGGGCGCTTCGTGGGGCTGACTTATCACAGCCCGTCGCTGCAACCAGGCCACACGCCATATGTGCGCACACAGAACGACCTGGACCAATTTCTTCGCACACTTGATGGTTATATCGAGTTCTTCAAAGAAGAGATGAACGGTGTGGTGATGTCATCGGCGGCCTATGGATCCAATATTGGAGCACACGCTTCCAATTCAACCACCCCCTGCCCCATTCAATAACAGGCGAAATATTCAGATACAGCGCAGAATACCGAGCGCACATAAGAACCATCGACGCAAATTAATCATCATCTTCAAACAGTTCGCCCAGGGAATAGAGCCATGAAGAAAATTTCCGTCATCACAAGGACCAAAGATCGACCTGTTTTTCTGCGCCGCTGCGCGGACGATCTCATCGGACAAAGGTTCCTTGACATGCAGTGGGTGATCGTTAACGATGGAGGCGATCCGAAACCTGTCAATGAAAATGCTGCCTACGCACGCAGCCAAGGCTTGGACTGTTTGGTCATACATTTAAAAGATAACGTTGGACTGCCCGCAGGTTCTAATACAGGCATCACGCAATCCGACTCTCAATACATTCACCTCCACGACGACGACGATAGCCTAGAACCTAGATTTTATGAAGTCATGTGTGGGTTCCTTGACAAGGACGTCAAAGGTCAATTCGGCGGGGTGGTCTGCTCGACAAACAGGGTTGACGAGACCGTAACCGAAACCGAGATTCAACAGACATCAAAACACCCCCTTCATCACAGCAAAAGCGCAACCCATATTGCTGACATCCTGACAAAAAATCAATTTAGCCCTATATCATTCGTTTATCGACGATCATGCCTGAAATCAGTCGGCAGTTATGACACCAACCTACCCGTTCTAGACGACTGGGACTTCAACATTCGCTTTCTGATGCACTACGATATTGCCTCCGTATACGAATATCTTGCCAACTATCACTTCAGAAGCATTAAGACCGGCCCCTTGGCACAAACTGTTCAAAGCTCCATACAGCACGAACTCTTTGCGGCCGTTTTAAGGAACAAGTACTTCAGGGAAGGCATCGCCTCAGTTGGCAATGCAATGCCGGGACTACTCATGAATGTCGGCCGCAATTTCCAGATCCAGCAAGGCAGAATTCTTGAAATTCAAGATCATCAACGATCTGAATGGACCATCAAGTGGGCAATGAGAAAAATGGCCGACAGGCTACATTTCCTGCTTGCGCGCTAACAGTAAAAAATTTAGCAGAGCAGGCAAAAAACAAATCAAAGCAATCAGGCGAGACAGAGGGACTCCCTCTCATTTGTTAGCGCCTGCGCATGAATTCACTGAGTTAGTTCACTGGAGCAAAGATGACAGCCATTGCCTTCTTGCGTGCAGCCCAGCGCAGACTATTGGCACAACGCCATCGACTTGAGCGCTCACCATTTCATCGGTTGCTGCCATGGATGCCGAAGATTTCGTCGTTGACATTGGCGTCAGGGCAAACCATCAAAATCGCCCATCACGCGGTGCGCCCCTCAGAAATTGGTTCAAGAAACTTCCACTACCGTCCAGACAGCATTGGCGATGTAGGGGTCATGAAACAGATTTTTGAACAGAAAGACTACGCTCTTAGCCACTGGCCACAAGGCAACGACATCATTGAGTTGCTAGGTTTACTTCATGAGCGGCAGCGTTTAAGCCTGATCGTGGACATGGGATCCAACATCGGAGCGTCATCCGTTTTCTTTGGCGCGAGCTACCCCGGTGCAAAGCTCATCTGCGTTGAACCAGACCCAGCCAATGCAGACCTTCTCACGAAGAACATGGCAGGTTTGAATTATTCACTATTTCGAGGCGCCATCTCAAATCGCCCAGGCCAACTGTCACTCTTGGACCCTGGCCATGGTGACTGGGGGTTCCGAACAGCCCCGATTGACTTACGCGACACGGCGACCATTGCAATTGAAGCCGAAACTATCCCGAATCTGATGCGTCAATTCGGAGAAGATGGTGTGCCTGTGATCGCCAAGATCGACATCGAGGGTGGTGAATCCGATCTGTTTTCCGACAATTGCGAGTGGATGGACGCGTTCCCCTGCATCATTATTGAATTGCACGATTGGATGCTGCCAAGCAAGGGCACTTCACGAAACTTCCTCAAGCAAGTTTCCGCCCGCGAATTGGACTTTGTTCACCGAGGAGAAAATATATTCATTTTCAACACAAAGCTCACAAAAAAGCTCATTAGCGATTGGGAAAAACCATAACCCACCCTTACGTCATACTGGCTGGGACTTATCCAAAACCTTGCATTCATCATCAAAATAATGAATCACGCCTGATCACAGGCTCATCAGAGAGCCGTGCCGCAAGTTGCCGTGCACCCTCAACAGTAAGATGCCCCCCGTCATATGACAACAGATGCCCATCCGGCCTAAATACGTGACAATACCCTGACTCACCACACATCAGGTTTGACAAGTTAACAAATTGGGACGACCCCACTGCTTGAGACAATTGCCGATTGATGCTGCGACTGGACTCAGACACTTTATTGCGAGTTTGATAGCGCTGTGGAACTGGAATCGAAAGCAACTTCTTGATATCGATCGAACCAAAGTTCTTGGTACCAAATATCAGAAATTTGTCACCGAATTCACGCCGCAAATTGCCAAGACTTTCAGGCAACAAGGCGGCGTCCCAAGACTGCCAAGCAGATGCAATCCACACCCGATCACTTTGCCGGATAAGCTCCTTGACCTTGGGGGAGTTATACCAGTCATCTTGGCGACACAGCACGGGTTGAGGATTGGTAACTTGTGCCTCAATGCTGCGCGACAGATACAAGTTTCCGCACCCCACAGATATCTGATGCGTGGAGACCTGAATGTGCTCCGCGAGGGGGCCTTCATAAATGGCATTGACCAGGTCTTTGGCGAAGCTATCCCCAATGACCAAGACCTTGATCCGTTGATTTTGATCAGAGAATGAGGCGTGATGGAGCGCATCAAACCGCTTGCGCACGTATTCGCCCTGCACGCCAGGTGAGATGGACGCTAAATAGCGGTCCTCCGGTTTGAGCCGGTCGATGAACCCGTTCATGACATGCCCCGACACACCTGCCAGCAGCATCAGCAGTGACCCGATGCCCGCTGCAAGGAAAATGAACCGTCGGGAAAGGCCTCGACTGCGACGAATGGGCGTCTCCACATACCGCCAACTGACGTAACCAAAGACCACCGACAGCATGGCCAGTGCGGCCAATGCAAGTGCGTCAGACCGCTCCAGGCCCATGTGGCGCGCGAAGGCAAACAGTGGTTGATGCCACAGGTAGGTGCTGTAGCTGATCAGACCTACGGAAACCATGGCGGGCTGGCCCAGCAGGCGACCGACCAAGGTTTCAGGCCGTGCGCCAATGATCATCAATGCCGCGCCCAGCGTGGGAACAAGTGCGTGCAACCCAGGAAAGGTGGTCTGTGTGTCGAAGCCGAAGATGGCGTAAGCCACTGCCAGAAATCCGATCATTGCCAGCGCATTGCGCCACACCGGAGATGGCAGTCGATCAGGCGTGCTGCCAAGGTAAAACGCCACCAAGGAGCCAATCAACAGCTCCCATGCTCGGGTGGGCAAGAGGAAAAACGCTGCAATGGGCTTGTTCAGCGCGCCCCACTCGGCCAGGATCAGACTGCCCACCGCCGCTGTTGCAAGCAGCGCAACGACCCACCTCTTTCCCCATCGCCACGTCACAAGCAGAAGAAGCGGAAAGAACAAATAGAACTGCTCTTCAACCGACAAGCTCCATGTATGCAGCAGGGGTTTGAGTTCGGCGGCCCCTTCAAAATAGCCACTCTGGGACCAGAACAGCACATTGGATGAAAATGTGGCCACGGCCACCAGACTCTGGCTGAACTCTTTCATCTCCGCCGGCAACAAGACGAGGAACGCCACCGGGGCACAAACTGCTATAACGAGAAAAAGCGCGGGAAGTATCCGCCGGATGCGTCGCTCGTAAAACTCTGCGATCGAGAATTTGCCTTGATCGACCTCGTCCATCACGATGCCTGTGATCAAGTACCCACTGATCACAAAGAACACGTCGACGCCCACATACCCGCCTGCAAACAAGCTGAACCCGGCATGAAACAGGATCACCGGGATGACTGCCAGTGCACGCAGACCGTCTATCTCTCGTCTGTACTTCATCGCGCATCGAATCCTGAATGATCAAGCTGCGCCGCTTGATTCTGCGGACGAGGTTCGCTTAACAAGATCGAGGGCAACATCGACATCATCACGATCAGGAAGTACACCAGTTCAAAGTACGCCAAGCTGACCCCGCCGCCTGCGGCCATGAATGCGACCAGTGCAAGGCACCCCGCATTGCTGAGATCCAGCGCCCACCAGCCACTCCCCGTCTTCACAACGATGGCCTTGACACGAGCGCGCGCATAAAAGGCAGAGGCCAACAACGCAAGGAAGATCAGCAGCCCCACATACCCCAGATCCCCCAACACCTGAAAGTAGATGCTATGGGCCGCTTTGGGGGTGTACTTGTTCACGTCGACAGTGAACAGACTGGGTCGATTCTTGTACTCATCCCAGATCCAGAAATTCTGTACCGCATTGAAGCCACCTCCCAAGACGGGGTGATCGTTGGCAATCGACATGCTGACCCGCCAGGCCGCCACGCGATTCATGAACGACTCGTCTTCCCCGGCGGTCTGAATGGACTCGATGCGATCAAACCAGCGATCGGAGGCAACGTGCATGACCCCAAATGCCAAGACGCCGATGACGGCAAGCGAGATCAGCTTGCGGCGGCTGATCATCCAGTACCAGAAGCCAACCACAGCCAAAGCCAGGAAGCCGCCTCGTGAGTTGGTCCCGATGATCGTCATGATGGTCAAGATCACACCGACCGCGGCAGTCCACTTGGCATACTTGTGAGCGCTGTAGCGATACAGGTACATGATGAGCGGCAACAGCATTGCCATGCCCAATGCGTAGAGGTTGTTGTCGGTGAGGCTGGAGTTGGGCACCCCGACCACGTTGTGCGCCCCGCCTGACGCGATGACCTTCAATCCATCGACCACGGCATGAAAACCCAAGCCCAGCACCAGCACCAGCACGGTAAGGTGAACCCGCCAACGTGAGCTGAGAAAGAAGGGGGCAATCAATGCCAGGGCCATCCCCTTCCAGAACGTTTCAACGCGGATCTCCAACAAGACATTGGGCTGCAATGCAAACGCTGCCGACAACATGCCGTGCACGATGAACAGCAGGAGCAACACCGTGCTGATGTTCCACTCGAATTTCCCACGCTCCTTCACTCGCCCCAACATCAACAACAGCACCGCGATACCGGCAAAGACAAACACGTACCTGAAGCTCAGCATGAAGCCATACAGGTAGTTGCCCGGCGACATCACCGTGGTGTAGATCCAAAGGAGGAAAGCGACGAATCCATCCATGAACGCCATGGGCACCAGCCCCAGCGTGATGAAGAGCATGAAAATGTCTCTCACTTTTTGCCCTTTTCTTTTTCTTCTTCGTAGGCAAACAGCCCCAGGTCGGCCGGGGTTCTGCCCTGCTTCTTGTTGAATCTCACGATCACCCAACAGCAGTACGCCAGTAAGAGCACATCGAGCGCAAAAAGCAAAGACTCCATCGTCAGTTCACCCTTTGTTTGTCTGTGGCCATGCTGCGGAACACGTCCAGCAAGACCTGCACGCGATGAGGCCAGGCATTTTCGAGGGCGTACTGCCGAATGCGTTCGGCACGCCATGGCGTCTTCAAGGCCGCCTGTAACGCATCGCCCAAAGCCTGCTGATCACCGAACGGCACCACCTCGCCCAATTCTGGCCGGCACACCACCTCGCGGTTCCCCCCCACATCTGTGGTCACCACAGGCAGGCCGCAGCCCATCGCCTCCAGAAAAACATTGGCCCAGCCCTCAGCACGGGTCGCCAGCACGAAGACATCGGCCGCGCTCAACACTTCCGCCAACGCTTCATGGGGCTTCGGCCCCAGAAACCTCACATGGGGCCCCACGCCCAGATCGGCCACCATTTTCTCCAGCTCTGCCCGGTTGTTGCCCTCGGCGCTGGCGCCGCCCACGATGAGGTAAACCAGATCGGGATAGCTCTTCAGCAACTCCGGCAGCAGCGGAATCACGCGATGGAAGCCCTTGCGCTCGACGAGCCCTCCCACCGAGATCAACACCCGTGCAGTGGGTGCAATGCCCAGCTTGGCGCGAGCCTGATCTCTGGGGTGCGGCTGAAACTTGCTGATGTCCACGCCATTGCCCACCACCAGCGCACGCGCCGGGTCAGCGCCCAATTGCAAGGCCACACGCCTCAGCTCTGACGACACCGCGATGAGACGTGTCGCGCCCTGAAGCGCCTTCGTCAAGGGCCCCACCAAGGTCGGAGTGCGTGCGTGCCGGGCCTCGGTGCCACGCAAGGTGATCGCTACAGGCACCTTCAGCCATCGCCCCAGCAAGGTCGCTGCATAGCCATCGGGGTACGCGAAGTGGGCGTCAATGATGTCCACTCGGCCGGCCAGCTTCAGTCGTTTGACCATCGCATACGTGCTCAAGGCCATGAACAGCCCATCCCACTGCTTGAACAACCCAGGGACCGAGAAGTAACGCGGGTACCAAACATCCACCCCGTCTTGCTGCAGATGAGCGGGGGGCATCGGACGGAAGTGCGGCTTGATCAAGCGCAAGAGCGACTGAAAGGGAAACCAGGGCGTTGGCGCGACCACCACGATGGGCAGATGCGCCCCGACCCTGAACATCCGCTCGCGCACAAAGACACCCGCGTTCGGTTGCACAGGACTGGGAAAGAGGCTCGAGTACACCAGCAGCGCCGGTCTCTGGGCCAGGTCTGACATCAACGCCACACGCCCTTGGTGTCGATTACCACCTTGTCCTTGATCAGCTCACGATCCAGGTCCATGAATTCTTCATGATCGACCAGCAAGAGAAGAATGTCGGCCTTCTGGAGCGCCGTCTTCAAATCGGTCAAGGGGAACGGCGCCTTCGCCGGATCCACATTGGGATCACAAGCCAGGATCTCGCCAATCTGCGTCTCACGCAGTTTTTGCACGATTTCCAAGGACGGCGATTCGCGCATGTCGTCGATGTTGGCCTTGAAGGTCAGGCCCAGGCAGGCAACCACGGGCTCCTTGAAGCGCGAAGCCTTGGCGCGCACCCGCTCGATCACCCAGTGCGGCTTGTCGTCGTTGACCTCGCGCGCCGTGCGGATCAGGCGCGCCTCCCGCGGAGCGCTGGACACGATGAACCACGGGTCCACCGCGATACAGTGCCCGCCCACACCGGGGCCGGGCTGCAAGATGTTGACGCGCGGGTGGCGATTGGCCAGCGAGATGGTTTCCCACACATTGATGCCCAGCTTGTCGCAGATCACAGACAGCTCGTTGGCGAAGGCAATGTTGACGTCGCGGAACGAGTTCTCCACCAGCTTGGACAGCTCGGCCGTCTTGCTGTCGGTCTCCAGGATCGCGCCGTTGCAAAAGGTCTTGTACAGCGCCTTGGCCTTGGCCACTGCCGCCTTGGTGGTGCCGCCAATGATGCGGTCGTTGTCCACCAATTCACGCAGGATGTGGCCCGGCAGCACGCGCTCGGGGCAATGAGCGGCATGCACCTTGCCCGCCAGCTCGGGGCGCGCTTCACGCACGATGCGCTCGATCAGCTCGGTCGTGCCCACGGGCGAGGTGGACTCGAGGATGATGAGGTTGTCTTCACGCAGGTAAGGCACGATCGCCCGGGTCGCCGCCTCCACGTAGGACAGGTCAGGCGCCTTGGGATTGCCTTCCTCGACCTTGAAGGGCGTGGGCACCGCGATGATGAAGGTGTCGCCCTCTTCCGGCACCAGCGAAGCACGCAGGTTGCCGCTGTTGACGGCCGAACGCACCAGGATGTCCAGATCGGGCTCGATGATGTGGATGCGGCCTGAATTGATGGTGTTGACCGCCGCCTCGTTGACGTCCACCCCCACCACGGTGTGCCCCTTGGTGGCCAGCATTGAGGCCGTGGGCAGGCCGATGTAGCCCAGGCCCATGACGATGATTTTTTGCAGTTCGCGTGCCATTCAAACTCTCCCTTGCATGTTCTGTAGTGTGTTCACAATGCGCGCCGCGGCCTGCCCGTCGCCGTAGGGGTTGTGCGCGCGTGACATGGCTTGGTAAGCCTCTGTGTCGATCAGCAGGCGCTCGCACTGGCGCACGATCTCGTCGCGCGACGTGCCCACCAGTTTTACGGTGCCAGCCGCCACCGCCTCCGGTCGCTCAGTGGTCTCTCGCATCACCAGCACCGGCTTGCCCAACGACGGCGCCTCTTCCTGCACGCCGCCCGAGTCCGTGATGATCAGGTGGCTGCGGTTCATCAGGTAGACGAAGGGCAGATAGTCGACCGGCTCGATGAGGTGGACGTTAGACAAACCGCGTGCAGCCAGGATGTCGTTGACGGGTTGGCGTACATTCGGATTCAGGTGCACCGGGTAGAGAATCTCGACATCGGGATGGCGCTCGGCCACGTCAGCCAGGGCGTGACAGATGTTCTGAAAGCCCTCGCCGAAGTTCTCGCGCCGATGCCCGGTGACCAGAATCAACCGCTTGTTGCCATCCAGAAACCGGAAGCGTTCGGCCAACTCCGATTGGAGATCTGCACTGGTCTTCAACTTGTCGACCACGGCCAGCAGGGCGTCGATAACCGTATTGCCCGTCACGTGAATCGCTGACGCAGGCACCCCTTCTGCCAACAGATTGGACTGGGAGGCCGCGGTGGGCGCAAAGTGCAGATCCGCCACCGCGCCGGTGATCTTGCGGTTGATTTCTTCCGGAAAAGGCGCGTACTTGTCGCCCGTGCGCAGACCCGCTTCGATGTGCGCAACCGGGATGCGTGCGTAGTACGCGGCCAGCGTGGTGGCCAGGGTGGTCGTGGTGTCGCCATGCACCAGCACCCAGTCCGGACGCTCGGCTGCCAACACCGGCCGCAGCCCCAGCAAGATGTTGCTGGTGATGTCGTACAGGTCCTGGCCGGGTTTCATCACATCCAGGTCATGCTCGGGCGTGATCTCGAACAGGTGCAAAACCTGATCCAGCATCTGCCGATGCTGCGCGGTGACGCACACCACGGTCTGTAGCCCAGGTGCGGCCTGCAAAGCCTTGACCAGCGGCGCCATCTTGATCGCTTCGGGCCTCGTGCCGAATACCACCATCACCTTCATGCGTGGCCCCCGTTCAGAATGCTTTCATAGGGTAGCCGGTAATTCGCGACGCTGTTGCGCCAGTTGCGCACCGATTCGACAAACTCTCGGCCATTGGCCTTCATCAGCGGCCACCGCTCCGGGTGGGCCAGCATGTCCACAATCGCTTTCGCCAGGGCTGCGCGGTCATCGGCCTTGAACAACCATCCGGTTTTGCCGTGCTCGATGAGCTCCTTGTGTCCGCCCACGTCGGACGCGACAAACAGATGCCCTTGGGCCATCGCTTCCAGGGGCTTGAGCGGGGTCACCAGCTCGGTCAGACGCATGGAGTGGCGCGGATACGCCAGCACGTCGATCAAGTCGTAGTAGTGATTGACCTCGGCATGGGGCACCCGACCGGTGAAGATCACATGCTGGCTCAAGCCCAGAGACTGCACCTGGGCTTTCAGCGCCGCCTCTTGAGGGCCCCCGCCGACCAACAGCAAGCAGGCGTCAGGATGCGCCTGGATCACGTCGGGCAAGGCGGCCACCAGCAGATCCAACCCTTCGTAGGCATAGAACGAACCGATAAAGCCAATCACCGTTCGGCCCTTCACGCCCCACTTCTCCTGCAAGGCCGGATCGGCAGGCTGCGCCAGCTGAAAGGCCTCCACGTCCACCGCGTTGGGGATCACCGTCACCTTGTTGGCCGCCACGCCACGCGCCACGATGTCGGCCCGCAGCCCTTCGCAGATGGTGAACACATGGTTGGCCCGGCGGATGGCCGAGGTCTCCAGGCCGCGTGTCAAGCGATAACGCAGGCTGCCCTCGTGCGTGGTGCCATGGTCCACCGCGGCGTCTTCCCAGAAGGCACGGATTTCGTACACCACCGGGATCTCCAGCTTGCCGCCCACGCTCAAGGCGGGCATGGCGTTCAACACCGGCGAATGAGCGTGGATGATGTCGGGCTTGACCTGCTTGGCCACGTCCTCAATGCGTGCCTCCAAGGCGCGCATCAGCTGCCACTCACCCATCACGGGCCAGTTCACACCCCGGCCCTGAACGGGCTGCGTACGGAAAAAGGTCAGGCCATCCACCGTTTCCTCGGCCACCGGGGTCGCGCCCTGCTTGGGCGAGGTGACGTGAAAAGTCTCCCACCCCAATGCACGTTGCTCGCGCAGCAAGGCTGCCGTCCGAAAGGTGTAGCCGCTGTGCAAGGGGATGGAATGATCAAGGACGTGAAGGATGCGCATGGTCAACTGCTTTGGAACAATCTGTCGTAGTGGCCGACCATGGCATCCATGCCAAAGTCGCGCTGCGCCTGAGCGCGTGCCGCCAACCCATGCTGGCGGGCTTGTGGCGGGTTCAACATATAGTGCATCAAGGCCTGGGCCATCGACTCGGCATCGCCCGAGGGCACCAAGCGACCGGTGAGTCCTTCGGTCAGCAGATCGGGCGTGCCGCCCACTGCGGTGGCCACCGAGGGCAAGCCACAGGACATGGCTTCTTGCAAGGTGCACGAGGTGCCTTCGGTTTCAGAGGGCAGGACAAAGCAGTCCAGCGACTGCAGCAGCGTGGCCACATCGGCCCGTGCGCCAGGCAGCCAGGCCAGATGGCTGACACCCGCCCCGGACAGGATGCGCTCGACCTCGGAACGCAAAGGCCCCTCGCCGACGATGACCAGGCGAGCCTGCTCGCGAGCGGCTGGGGACAGCTCCAGCAAACGCACAAAGGCCCGCGCCAGCAGCGGCTGATTCTTCACGGTCTGCAAGCGTCCCACCGTTCCGATCAGCCAGTGTCGCCCCGGCTCGAAGGGGCAGCCCTCCGGCATCACCTTCACGTCGGCGGCCAGTGAAAACTGCGCCGTGTCCACCCCGTTGGCAATGAGCGTGCGACGCTCCGAGGGCACGCCTATGCGCTGATCCAGGTACTGATCCAGATCCTGCGACACCGAGACATAGTGGCTCACAAACGGCCGGTACAGCTTGCGCAGGCGCTGGAACTTGACGTTCTGTCCCTTGGGATCACTGGCGTCCCACCCATGCTCGGCGTGGATGCGCACCGGCACCCGCGCCAGCCACGCCAACGGCACCACTTCCAGCGCTGCCAGATTGCAGGTGTGCAACACATCCGGCCGGTAGCGGCGAAACAGACGGTAAAGCGCCGGATACAGCGGAATCGCATGCCCGGGTGGCTTGTGCAGCGACACGCGCTCGACACCCGGCGTCTGGATGCGGTCTACAAAGTCGCCCATGTCGGTCAACGACACCAGGCAGTGCTGGTACTCATCGGAGGGCAAGCGATTGATCAACTGGATGACAACGTTCTCCAGCCCGCCCATGTGGAAGCTGTAGACGAAGTGCATCAGGCGGATGGGGGCGCGGGGCGACGGTGCTCGCATGGCTCAGCTCCCCTTGGCAACCGGATGACCCGGGCGCAAGAACGTCAAAACCCAGTACACCCACAGCTTCGGATGCCAGAACGAATGCGACAGTGCCTGCGCAAAGGCACGCCGCGCATGGACCGACTGGCCGTGCCAGAAATGCAGATACCCATGCCCAAAGGCAATGCCGAACAGGCGACGCTGGATCTCGAGGTCGGACACTGCCCGCCCGTCGGCCCCACGCGCCCCATGCTGTGCCAAGGTGCGCAAGAGGATGATGTACTCGGCGTTCTGCGGCCAAGGCTGTCGGGTGATGCTCTGCGCATGGATGCGGTACCAGGCCACGCAGTCATCCAGTTGGTCAATGCGATGTGCGCGGGACAGGCGCAGCCAGAAGTCGTAGTCTGAGCCTGTATTCAGGCTGGCATCGAAACCCTGGACATCGTCGATCGCCGAGCGGCGCACGAGGGCCGTGATGATGTGGACCACGCTGTCGAGCAACAGGTCTGCGTACAGATTACCCTGCAGCGAGGTGGTCTTGAACAGTTCGGCCTGGTCTCGCCAACGGACTGCAGCCTCCTCATATGCTGCTCGCAGCGGAGGCTCGACAAACCGCCCCTCTTGCGTCGAGGCCTCCCAGCGCATGAAGCGTCCGAACACGGCCGACACGTCGGAATGGGCTTGCAGGTAAGCCACCTGGCTCAACAGCTTGCCGGGTAGCCACACGTCATCAGCGTCCACAAAGGCGATGTACTCGCCCTGGGCATGTTGCAGTGCCAGATTGCGCGCCGCAGCCGGGCCTTGCTTACGTTGATGCAGCACACGCACCGCGTCGCCATACGCGGCCAGCAGTTCGCGCGAGTCATCGGTGGAGCCATCGTCCACCGCAATGATCTCGATGGCCTCATAGCCCTGCCAGAGGACGCTGTTCAAGGCCTGCGCCAACGTGGCAGAGGCGTTGAACACCGGCATGACGACCGTGACCAGGGGAAGCACAGACACGTTCTGCCTCACGCGCTCTGGTGGCTGACACGCAAGAACGCATCAAACATGATCAGGGCCCACAGTGCATCCGAATGATCGGCCTGGCCTTTCAGGTGGCCCTGCACCATGCGCTCCAGCGCATCGCGCTGAAAGTAGCCGCTGTCGAGCATGCGCTCGCTCAGCACCGACTCGCTCATGCGCTGCGCCAGAGGGCCGCGCAGCCAGCGCGCCAGTGGCACCGAAAAGCCCATCTTCGGGCGATACAGCACATCGTGCGGCAGCAAAGGCTCAAAGGCCTTCTTGAACACGTACTTGCCCTCGCTGCCCTGAATTTTGAGCGCGCTTGGCAAGGTCGCCAGCCATTCGATCAGCTCGTGGTCCATCAAGGGTTCGCGCACCTCCAGTGAATGTGCCATGCCCGCACGGTCCACCTTGGTGTTGATGTCGCCCACCAGCCAGGTCTTGTAGTCCAGGTACTGGATGAGGGCCAGCGGGTCATCGGTGTTCGCCTGAGCCGCGTGGTGACGGAACAGGTCGACGGTCTGATAGCCGCCCAGACTCTGCTGAAACGACTCGCTGAACAGCGCGCTACGCTGCTCCGTGCGCAGGCGCGACATGCTGTGCTGATACGCCTCGGCCGAATCCATCGCCAAGGCCTGAAAGGTGGTTTTGGCACGCAGCGGGCGTGGTGCCCAGTCGGCTTTGGGATACCACCGGCCCAGGGGGCCGAACACCGATTGGCGCACCCCCAGTGGCAAAGACTGGCGCGCCCGCTCCTCGCCCAAGTGCATGCGGTAGCGGCGATAGCCGCCCAGGCTCTCATCACCGCCGTCGCCCGAGAGGGCCACGGTCACATGCTTGCGGGCCATCTGGCACACACGGTAGGTGGGCAAGGCCGAGCTGTCGGCAAAGGGCTCGTCGTACAGACGCGCCAGGGTGTCGATCAGGTCAAAGTCGTCGCTCTGGACGATCTCCAGCCGGTGGTCAGTGTGGTAGCGGTCGGCCACCATCTGGGCGAAGGCCGACTCGTTGAACTGCGGATCGTCAAAGCCGATAGCGCAAGTGCGCACCGGCAGCGTCGACAAGCCCGCCATGGTGGCCACCACGGCGCCGGAATCGACTCCGCCCGACAAGAAGGCCCCCAATGGCACGTCCGCAATCATGCGCAAGCGCACCGACTCACGGACGCGCTCACGCAACTCGACTTCGGCATCGGCCTGCGAGATGGGGTTGTCCAGGGTGAAGTGCACATCCCAATAAGGCTGGGGCGCAGGCAGACCGGTCTGGCCGCGTCGCCACGTGAGCGTGTGCGCCGGCGGCAGCTTGTGGGCCTGGCGATAGATGCAACGCGGATCGGGCACATAGCCCAAGGCGAAATAGTCTTCCACGGCCTGCGGATCGATCTGGCGCTCAAAATCCGGGTGCGCCGTGATGACCTTCAGTTCCGAGCCGAACACCAGCGTGCCATCCGGAAGCAAGGCGTAATGCAGGGGCTTGACGCCCATGCGGTCGCGCGCCATGAACAGCGTCTGCTGCCTCTGGTCCCAGATGGCGAAGGCGAACATGCCCCGTAGGTGATGCACACACTCAGGCCCCCAAGCCATCCAGGCCTGAACGATGACCTCGGTATCGCTACGAGTGCGAAACACATGTCCCAGAGCTTCGAGTTCCGTGCGCAAGGACTGGAAGTTGTAGATCTCACCGTTGAAGACGATGCCCACAGTGCCATCGGCGTTGAACAAGGGCTGCTGGCCGGTGGCCAGGTCAATCACCGACAGACGCCGGTGGCCCAACATCAGCCCGGGCTCGAAGTACAGATCGGCCTCGTCCGGGCCGCGATGTGCCTGCACATCGTTGATGCGCTGCGCCAGCGCGGGGTCGAACGAGCGTCGGCCCTGAGTGTCAAACAGCCCTGAAATACCGCACATGGTTCACTGTCGAGATTGGGTGGCGCTCAAAGCGGCCAGCAAGGCCCCCCCCTGATCGCGCACAAAAGTCTGCAACACGGCCTCAGCCGCGCCCTCGCTGGCGGGGGTATAGATCACCACGATGGCGCCATCGTCACCCTGCCCTTTGAATTTTTGCCAAGCTCCCCACAACTTGGCTTGGATCGGACTGGCCGTGACACGGCCGTCGACCCAGAAGAACTGCCAGGCTACCAGACGCTGCAAATCGGCATTCAAGACCGAGCCTTGCGCACGCAACTCCGCGCGTTGCACGGTCAACGGATCCGAGCCCAGCTGAGTGTGGGCGGTTCCTCCCGAGACCTGCGCCCAGGCCTCATCCTTGCTGCGCACCAGCACATTGGTGGAGCTGACCAGCTTGCGCTCGTAGTTCTGGGCGCGATAGTACGCCACGTGCATGCCGACGCGTTCGCCCGAGGGGCTCGCCCACCCCGAATGGGACATCGCATTGGCGGCCTCGTACGCGGGAACCCAGCCCGCCGGTGGCGTCGTAGCCTGCCAGCCTGCTTGCGCCGCCAGCGCCTGCAACTGCACCTCGCCTTGCTGAACCCGCTCTTGCAACTGCCAGTTCAGGACATGAGGTACACCCAGCGCAAGCAAGGCCAGCACGGCGCTGATCCCCCAGCGCGCGCCCACCGCCCCCGCAACGGCGGACTGCGGGGCATGGAGTGCTGCAGGTGCAACGGGCTCACGGTCGGCCCAGCGTGCACCAATCATGAACATGATCGTGATGACCACGCCAAAGAACACCCAGCCGTAAACCAGGTGGTCCACCCCCGTGGCCAGCGTGTTGCCCGACAGGTGGCCCAGCATGACGATCATGTAGGCCCGCAGCCAGTTGGCGACCAAGGGAACGAGAATGGCCACGCCCACGAACAGCAGTCGCTTGCGCAGGCTTTGGTAGTTGATGTACGCAAACAGACAGCCCACCGTGAAGGACGCCACCAGGTAGCGGATGCCGCTGCAGGCCTCGACCACCGACCAACTGCCGCTGGGGATGATGAACTGCAAGCCTTCCCGATAGACGGGGATGCCGCTCAGGCGCAGTGCCGCCACCGTGAAATCGGCCGTCCATTCCATCAAATGGGGCAGCATGAAGTCGCCCACCGGCACGGCCAGGAACAGATAGAGCAGCGGAAACATCAGCATCCGCGTGACTTGCCAACCCAGCAAAGCGGGCACCGCGCACACGATGAGGGCCATGAAGGCAAACTGCGTGACCGCATTGACCGCCACCAGGTCACCGGCCAGCCACAGCAAGGCCGCACCCAACATGCCCAACAGGCCCAACACCGTCGGGCTGGGCGTCACGGTCGCCAACTGCGCGCGTTTGCGCCACATCAGCCAAACGGCGGCGGGCGGCACCACGAGTCCATGTGCGTAGGTGTCCGAGCGCCACCAGATGGTGGCCATGGCCGACGCTGTGGGCCAATACAGCACCAGCACGGCCGCCCACAGGGCCAAGAGCATCAGCAAGGACACTCGCCACACCGAGGTCTTCATCATGGGCGCCCCTCACCTTCTGACACTTGCGGCGGCAACCAGGCATCCAGGGCAGACAGGTGCGCCTCCCAGCTGAAGTGCTTGAGCACAAACTGCCGGGCAGCCCGTCCCAATTCGGTCGTCTTTTCCGGAGCAAGTAAAAGCAAGTCGATTGCCTGCACGAACTCAGCCGCGGTGGCCGCCCGTACCACGCCGAACTCAAAACCCGCACCGATCGCATCAGCGCATGAAGGCACGGTGACCACTGGCTTCTCCATGGCCATGGCCTCCAGGATCTTGTTCTGGATGCCGCGCGCCACCCGCAGGGGCGCCACCACCGCCGCTGCATGCTGCAGGTAGCCGCGCACATCGGGCACCGTACCCGTGACCACCACCTGCGGCCCGGCCAAGGCCCTGACCTGCGCTGTGGGGTTTCGGCCCACGATGTAGAACCGCAGTTGCGGCCAACGCTGCAGCAATTCAGGCAACATCTGCCCGACAAACCAGCACACGCCATCCACATTGGGCCAGTAGTCCATCGCCCCCGTGAACACCACGGGCACCTCGTCCGCCGCAAACGGCGACGCACTGCCCGCCTGAGGACTGAAGTAATCGGCATTGACGCCGTTGCTGATCGATTGAACCCGGTCCGCGACCTCGGGCGCCAGCGACTGGAACAAGGCTGTCTCGTTCGGTGTCACGAAAAACGACTGCCGTGCCTGCTGTGCCACCTCGCGTTCATAAGCCAGCAAACGGGCGCCTTCCCGGCGGTACAGCCAGGACATCGGCCAGCGGTGCTCGGGTGCGTACTGCGCCCACTTCGAGGAATCCACATCGACGAAATCGACCAGCATCGGCACCTGAGGCAGCAAGGGGGTAGCGAACTGCGCCATCACGCCCGAGAACACCACCGTGGCGACCGGCTTGTGCTCGGCCTGCACCTTGCGAACCCAGCGATGCAGACCCGCATGGCGGTAGTACGTCTCAGACAAAGAGCGGCCCGTCAGCAGCCCGCGGGCGCTGAGCAGCTTCGTGCTACGAGGGTTCAACTGCTCGATATGGAGGTCGGGGCACAGGGCCTGAAGTGCCGGCACATGCGCGACGTCTTCCGGGTCGTCGATGAACGTGCCCAGGAACACCCGGTGATGCCGCTGCAAGTGGCGCAGCAAGTGGTAAGAGCGCACCTTGTCGCCCTTGTTCGGCGGGTACGGCATCCGGTGCACCAGGTACAGGATGTTCGCCATATCAGCCCAGATTGCGCACGATGAACGGGCCCAACCAGTTGGCCAGACCAATGGGCATGCGCCGCCAAGTCTCGATCAGGAGCTTGTACTTGGCGTTGGACGGGTTGTTCTGCGGAATGGCGTCGCGCTTGTAGAGGCAGTACTCGTAGCGCAACGGGATGGGCTCGAAGCCCCAGTTCTTCTTGAAGGCGTACGGCCCTGTGCCCTGCTTGCTGCGCCCGTAGTCGAACACCTTCAAGCCACGCTCGCAGGCGCGCCGCATCAGTTCCCAGTACTTGAAGTCGTTGGCGGCCAAGTCGCGCGCCGCCAGGTCATCGCCCGCGTAGTAAGGCAGTGCTTCGTCGCGGAAGTAAAAGGTCAGCACGCTGCTGAGGGGCTTGCCCTCGGCGCTGGACACCGTCAGCACCTCGCAATCTGGCCCGAACACCTCCATCAATCGCTGGAAGTAGCGTTTGGACAGCGCGGGAGTGCCGTGACGGTGCACGTTGTCGGCATACAGGTCGAAAAATCGATCCACATGCGGGTCGATCTGGGCGCTCAAGCCGTTCTTGATGCCCTTGCGGACCATGGCGCGCTGCTTGCGCGGAATGGCCTGCATGTTTTCATCTTCCGTGGGCAAAATCTCCTTGCGGAAGGTGACGTACAGATCTTGCGTCGGCCATTCCGGGTGGCGGCCGGACTGCAGGTAGCGCATCTCCAGGTGGTCCACATCCAGGCTTTGCGCCAATCGCATGGCCTCGGCCTCCAGCGCCTCGGCGGCGGCATCGGAGTGGGCCACAACACCGCCATACACCGCAAAGGGCAGACTGGTCAGGGCATTGCCGAACAGGCGGCTCTTGACCTGGGCCATCGGCAACACGCCTTCGATGACATCACCCCGGTGGGCGTACAGAAAATGCGTCGGGTGGCGAAACACCTCGGTCATGATCTGCTGCCAGCCCGCCCGGTGGAAGAACGTGGCCTTGGGGTGCGCGAACACGAACGCGTCCCAACGCTGCACCCAGTCGGCCTGTCGCGCATCGAGGCGCGACACCTGCAAGCTCGTCACCTCAGACACGCTGTACCCCGCTGTGAGCCCGCTTCAGGAAAATGTGGTCCATGCGTCCCCATTGAAAATCTTGCAAGAGGCGCTGCAGACGCTGCTCCATGCGCGGGATGTTCACGTAGTGGCGGAAACGGGTGCGCGCGTCGATGCCGGCCACACGCGGTTGCGCGGCGTCGATCTCCCACGGGTGGAAATAGAAAATGGCGGGCTGCTGGTCGTTCTTGTTGACCTGGCGCAGCATCCAGCGCGACAGCGCATACGGAAACAGCCGGAAGTAACCACCCCCGCTGGAGGGCAGGTTGCGGTTGAACATGCGCAAGGTGGTCGGAGGCACCTCGATCAGGTCCTCGCGAATGCGGTGCGCGAAGCGGGGTGCATCGGGCATGCCGTAGTGGTCATGCTGGATCGGGTAGATGCTGGAGCTGTAGCGATAGCCTTCTTGCTGCAGCACATCAAGCGCCCACAAGTTGCCCTGCCCGATCGAAAAACTGGGGGCCCGGTAACCCGTGACGGCGACCCCGGCGATGTCCTCCAGCAGGTGCTTGGCCGTGCGGATGTCGTGCGCGAACGCCTCGGGCGTCAGGTCGCTGACCCGCTCGTGACCGTACCCGTGGCTGGCCACCTCATGGCCCTCGTCGGCGATGCGGCGCACCAGATGGGGATAGCGCTGGGCGATCCAGCCGAGTGTGAAAAACGTGGCCTGGGTGTTCTGTGCGGCCAGCATGTCGAGGATGCGACCGACATTGCGCTCGACCCGGCATTCCCGCGCATCCCAATCGGCGCGCTGGATGTAGGGCGCAAAGGCGGACACCTGGAAGTAATCTTCGACGTCGATGGTCAGCGCATTGACCAGAGGAACTGCCGGCATGCTCACGATTGCCCCTTGCCTGTGGCGATTCTTTGCAGTGCGGACAGGATCTCGATGCTCAAGCGCTCCTGGCGCAGCACACTGCGCTCAATGCGCAGCAGATGGGCGCTCAGTTGGCCGGCGGTCAGGCGTGACAGCTGCTCCTCCAGAGCCTTCAGATCGCTGCTGTCCAGGTCAATGTCGACATCCGCAGCCTCCTTGTGCAGCCCAGGCGCCGCCTGAAGCACTGCGGCCGCCGAGACCTGCTCCAGAGGCGGGGCGGTCAACTCTTCCTGAATCTCCGCCAACACCTCGCTGAGCACAGGCACAGTGAAATGCGTGACCTCGGACAGGAAGCCATGCAGCATCAGGCGATCGCACAAGGCATTGATGCGACGCGGGATTCCGCCCGATTGCTCATAAATCCCGGCGAATACGTCTGCATCAAAGGTGGGCTTGTCGATCGCCCCGGCGCAACGCAGGCGGTGTTCGATGTAGCCCTGTGTTTCCTCGCCGTTCATCGGCCCCAGGTGGCAACTGGCCGTGACGCGCTGGCGCAGCTGCAACATGTCGGGGCTTTGCAGGATGTTGCGAAACTCGGGCTGCCCGATCAGGAAGGTCTGCAGCAAGGCCTGTTTGCCATGCTGGAAATTGGACAGCATGCGCAGCTCTTCAACCGCTTGCGGACGCAGGTTCTGCGCCTCATCGACGATGAGAAGGCAGCGCTTGCCTTGGGTCAGCTGCGTGATGAAGAAAGCTTCGAGCGCCATCAGCAACTCGGCCTTGGACGCATCTCTCACCTGCACGCCAAATGCGGCGCCCACCAGGCGCAGGGTGTCTTCGGCGCCCAGTTGGGTGCTGACCAGTTGCGCGGCCACCATGGTGTGAGGGTCAATGCTGTCGAGCAGACCGCGCACGATGGTGGTTTTGCCAGCCCCGACTTCACCGGTGATGACGATGAACCCCTCGGCCCGCATCACTCCGTACTCGAGGTAGGCGCGTGCGCGGCGGTGAGGTTTGCTGCCGAAGTAAAAACTGGGGTCGGGGTTGAGCTGAAAAGGCTTGCTGTTCAACCCGTAGAAAGCTTCATACATGGGTCAGAAACGGTGAAGGATGTTGCCGACCAGCGCGTTCTCGGAGTACGGGTTCAAGCCACTGTTGGAGTGGAGCCGACGCACCTGGACGCTGCCGGAGGTACGACGCCCCAGTTGGGTGCTCATGCCCAGGGACAGCGTGTACTGCGAGTTGCGTTGGGTATCCAGATCGCCCTGACTGCGTTGCAGCGCATACGAGGCATTGGCCGAGGTCACGGGCGTCAGGCGGTGGGCATACAGAAAACTCAAGGTCTCTGTCTTGACCTGGGAGGTGGTGTCGAAGTCATCGCCCAGGGTCAGGTTATTGAGCAAGCGGTTGCTATGACCACGCGCGTAGCTCGCAGTGAAGGTGCCACGACGCGCTGTCATCAGCACCGAGAGCTGTTGTTGGCGCTGCAAGGTGGCCTGCGACACGAGGAAGGACTGGCTGACCAGCAGATTGCCGGGCAAACCACGGCTTCGCAGATCAGCCTGCACCAGTTGAGCCCGCTTGATCGGATCAGGCTCCAGCGTGATGTACAGCGCATCGAGCAGGTCGTACAGCGTGCCAAGCGACGCATTGACATTAGCGTTCGGCGAGGTCGACACGTCGCGAACATCGGACACGCGCACCACCACACGCGCCGCACGGTGTTCGAACGACAGGTTGTGCCCCCTGCCGAAGTAACGGTCGTTCACGCCCGCTGACAGTGTGGTGCGGTCAGACGGACGCCAAGTCAGGTCCACGCCGTAATTTGAATAACTCTTCTTTTCGGGCGTGAGCACATCGTTGGTTTCCTGCCCAACGGTCAGCCCCGTGATCCACTGCGGCGACCAGGCATAGGAAAACCGCCCAATCACGGAGTTGGACTCGGTCGAGCGACCCTGGTCGTAATCGACTTTCTGTTGGTCAGCCAACAGCGACCAGCCGGCCGCCCCCACCTGACGCGCGAGGCGCCCTGACCAACCTTTGGTGTCAGAGTCACTGCGTGCATTGGACTTGCTCTTGGTTCCCTGCACGCGGTAGCGTGCCTCGTAGGTCACGTTGGAAGGGAACTGCCCTCGCACATAGGGCGAGACGCTGTAGGTGGCGGTCTGAGTCTGGTTGGCGTTCGTCGTCGGTGACCCGGCCACGGGGCCAAAGGCCGAGATGAGTTGCTGCGACACGTTGCCGGTCACATCCACAAACGCCCAGTTGTCGATGGCGTTGATCTGCGCATTGGTGTTGAGGCGATGCTGGAGGTCGTCACCCCCGGTGTTCTGCAGACGATACAGACCACTGAGTGCGTAATCAAAAAAACCCTTGACCCGCGCCTGGTTGGTGACCACGCGGATGCCGGGGCTGACCTCCAGGGTCTGCTCACTTTGAGCCTGACCAGCCCGCAGCTGGGCATTGTCGGTAGCGGTCATACGCAAATCGATGCGTGGCTCGACCCAGAGGGCGGCTTGCGGTGGCGCGTCGGACTGGGCCCAGGCTGGACCCAGTGCGGCGAGCGCGGCACCGCAACACCAGCGGTGCCAGCGCTTCATGATTGCACCTCGGCTTCGGCCACGGCTTCGCGCTGCCCTTGACCATAGCCGTAACCATAGCCATAACCGTAGCCATAGGCCTCCTGGTCCGAGCTGCGGGCCTGGTTGAGAACCATCAGCTTGACCGGGCAAGACTCAATGGTCGAGAGCGCATGCTTGACCTGGGACTGCAGGGTCTTTTCAGCCTGCACGACCATGACGATCTGCCCCATGTGGGTGGCCAGCACGCGGGATTCGGTGGTCAGCAACAGCGGCGGGGAATCGAAAATGATGATGCGGTCGCTGTAGCGCTTACCCATGTCATCGACGAGATCGGTCATGGCCGCGCTGGCCAGCAACTCGGTGGCCTGCGCATGAGGCGAACCGCTCGGCAACAGGGTCAGGTTCTCGATGTTGGTGCGCAGCAGCACCTGCGACATCTCCAACTTGTCGTCCACCAAGAGGTCAAGCAGGCCCGGGCCTGGCGGCAAACCCAGCACCTTCATGATCGACGGACGCGCGACATCGGCGTCCACCAACATCACCGTGTAGTCCATTTCCATGGCCATGCTCAAGGCCAGATTGACGGCGGTGAAGCTCTTGCCCTCCCCCGGCATGGAACTGGTGACCATGATCAGGTTGCCGCTCTGAACGACCGATGCGCCCTTGCCTGTGGCGTTATCGATCAGCGGCCGTTTGATGACGCGGAACTGGTCGGCCACCATTGAGCGTGGGGCATTGGGCGTGACAAAACCGGCCGCCGTGAGACGCTCAAAATCGAGCTGAACGACCTTGCTGCCCACCGACGCTGCCATGCGCGGCCGGCTGGAAGACGCCGCCTCGGCTGCCGGCTGAACTCGGACAGGCTCGGGTGCAGGGGCAGGTTCTGGTGCCGAGACAGGCGACGCAGATGCGACAGCTGCCGCTGGCATCTGGGCACCCGCCTGTCGGAGTTGTTCGAGCCGCTGGGCTGCTTTTTCAATGGAATTGGACATGGTCAATCAACTGAAGGAGCCCGTTTGGTAAGCCAGTATGGCCATACCCATCGCAAACAATGCCACCAGCGCCACCAAGGCCGCTGCAAAGCGCTTCAGGCTGTGGCGCTCAGCCTGCCGGTAGGCCGGGCCCGTGACCAGCGACACCACCCCCAGCAAGGGCAGATCGGTGGCGCTACGCAAGGCCGACGCTTCAAAGAAGACCGGACGCACCTGGCTGAGCAAGAAGGTGAGGCCCAAACCAGCGGCCAAGCCGGCCAACAGTGCCAGCGGCAGCAGCAGCAGGCGATTGGGCGCCACCGGCTTGTTGACTGCGCGGGGCGGGTCGATCACTCTGAAGTCGGCGAAGTTGGAAGCGTTCTCCAACTGGCCTGAGAGGTTGGCCGACTCGCGACGGGACACCAAGTCGTTGTAGTTCTTGCGGTGAATCTCGTAGTCACGGTTGAGCTGGGACAGCTCCGCCTCGACCTGCGGCGCCACCTTCATCTGCTCCTGCGCACGGGATGCACGGCCGGCGTACTCGCCGACGCGGGCCCGCAAGGAGGCCACTTGCAACTCGGCGGCAGCCAAGGTCCGGCTGTACTCCATGACCGCAGGAGATGCATCGACGTACACCGACTTGGGCGAGCCGGCGGCGGCCTGACGCAAGGCCGCAATCTCGCGACGCTTTTGCTCTTCCAGTTCACGGATCAGACGACGTGCGTTCGTCACATCCGGGTGCTGATCGGTGTAGCGTTGCAGGAGGTCGTCGAGGTTGCGCCGCTGTGCTTCGATGCGCGCATCGATCTCGGGGGTGGCAACGTGGGTGGTCGGGTCAGACAGCTTGGGCGCAGCGGAGCGAGCCAACTCGAGTTGACGCCGCGCTGCGTCGCGTGCGCTTTCTGCTTCGCGCAACTCCAGGCGCGCGGCACTGAGCGAGCTGGCGATGTCGGACACCCGCCCGGCGGCATCCATGTCACCTTGCGACTGCAAGGCAATGTTTTTCAGCTTGAACTCTTTGAGGCGGGTTTCTGCCTCGATCAGCTTGCCTTCGTAGGATTTGATCTGCTCGTCCAGAAAGCGGCGTGCGGTGTCGGAGTCGGTACGAGACGCCCCCATGCTCGACTCGACGAAGATGGTCATCAGCGCCTGCACCACCCGCTGGGCACGCTCAGGGGTGTCATCGCGGTAGGCCAGCGTGTAGAGGTTGTCGCGACCCGCCATGCGAATCTGGATGCTTTTCATCACCTCGTCAACGAGCGCGTCCTGTGCTGCTTTGGAGCGCGTCCCCAGGTCGAGGTCGGCCGTGCGGATCAGCTTTTCCACCGTGGGGCGACTGATCAGGGTACGGCTGAGCATGGCCACCTGCTGCTCAACGTCGGGCTGCACAGCCAGCCCCGACATCAGCGGACGCAAGATGGTTTGCGTGTCGACATACACCCGAGCAGAAGCTTCGTAACGGTCCTGCATCAGGAAAACCATCACTGCCCCAACCAGCGCCACCACCCAGCAAGCGGCCACCCCAAGGCGCCGATACTTCCACATCCCCCTGAGAATGGTGGACAGTTGTTTTATGAGTTCATCCATGCAGACAACGCAGACGGTAAAAGATCAGGACATCGCTTGAGTCAACCCGCGCTCAGAACCAGCTCTGAGGAATGATGAGAATGTCACCAGGCAAGACTTCGACGTTGGCCGCGATGTCGCCGCGTTTGAGCAGATCGTTCAAACGGACGGTGTAGCGCTTATTGCCTTCGGCGGCCCGCACGATGGTGGCGTTATTGCCGTCCGCATAGTCTGTGAGTCCGCCCGCAGCGATCATCACATCCAGCACCGTCATCTTTTGCTTGAAGGGCAGGAACTGAGGCTTGGCCGCTTCACCCACCACGCGAATCTGTTCGCTGTAGGGGCCCACGAAGCTGGTGACAATGACGGTCACCACCGGATCGCGAACATACTTGCCCAGTGCCTGCTCGACATCGCGCGCGATCTGCGTGGAGGTCTTGCCTTGGGCGACCAGTTCATCAACCAGGGGGGTGGAGACCTTGCCGTCAGGGCGCACCGGGACTGAACCTGACAGCTCAGGGTTGCGCCAAACGTTGATGCTCAGCGTGTCCCCTGGGCCGACGATGTAGTTGTAGTCGGGTGAAGCCGCGCCGGCCGGCGCTGCGGGATGCCCGCCAAGGTTGGCACAACCGGTCAGCGCGACCGAACCCAGGACCAGGGATACAGAACCCAAAATGGTCCAACTTCTGGATGTCAACAGCTTCAAGGCGAGCTCCTGCGATTTGTAAATACCGATAACTGGTTGACTCGAATGTAGCGCAGTCCGAGGCGGACATAAAGAAACTTGACCACCCACCCCCGTACTTGCCCTGAGACATCCCTCATAAGGGGGGGGGCGACTGACGTAAAGAATGACGTGTGCCAAAAGTATTACAGGCATCTCGCAAAAATGATTTGAATGGAAACACACACCAAATCGCTTTAACAAAATAGATGTCAAACCAAATCAACCCCGCGATCAGGGGGTTTTGACGCTGCGCGCGGTTGCTGGCTGAGGCCGCCACTCGCCCGCGCCAGCGGGTCGCTAAAATTGGAGGCATATGTATCGCATCCTTCTGGTCTGCTTGGGCAATATCTGTCGCTCCCCGATGGCCGAGGCCGTGTTCCACGATGTCCTGGCGCGTCGCGGTCTGGCATCGATGCTGCAGGTGGACTCGGCGGCGATCGGGCGAAGCCATCTCAAAGAAAAGCCGGATCGGCGCGCCATCGCCTGCGCCTTGAGCCATGGTTACCGGCACATTGAGCAGATCCGCTCGCGCCAGGTCAAGCCGCAGGATTTTGCGCAGTTTGATCTGATCTTGGCGATGGACGAGAGTGTCCTACGCGCCCTGCAGCGGCAGTGCCCGGAGGACGCTCGGCACAAACTGGACCTGTTTTTGCGCTTTGCTGGTCACGATGGCTCACAGGATGTGCCGGACCCGTATTACGGCAATCCAGAAGGCTTCGTCAAGGTGCTGGCCCTGTGCGAGAGTGGGGTGGCCGCCGTTGTGAAGCGGCTCGAGGTGGAGCGACCCGCTCGCGCATGGGACTGAGGTGATCTGATCACCCACACCTTATTTGATTTGCGCATACCAGAATGCGTATTCATTGCTTTCATCACATATGCCTGCCGCCTACAGTGGGTGCATGAACCCGTCCTCGCCCTCCTCCTTGCTGCCCATCGCACAAAGACATCAGGTGCGTGTGCTCATCATTCCCGGCCTGCGCGACAGCGGCCCCACGCATTGGCAAACCTGGCTGCAGAGCCAGTACCGTGGTGCCGTGCGGGTGCAGCAACGTGACTGGTTCGCCCCCGACCTGGATGAGTGGGCCCAGAACATCACGGAGACCCTCGGGCGGTTCGGGGCGCACACGCAATGGATTGCCGTGGCCCACAGTTTCGGCTGCCTGGCGCTGGCAATGCATCTGGCCTTGCACGCGCAAGCGCAGGACGGGCTGGGCGGCATCCGCGCCGCGCTGATGGTGGCGCCCGCGGACCCGATCAAGTTTGATGTCGCGCACCGCTTGCCGACCGATGGCCTGCACATCCCGGCGACCGTGATCGGCAGTGAAGACGACCCGTGGATGCCCCTGGAGCAGGCGCGGACCTGGGCACAGGCCTGGGGGGCGCGCTTTCAGAATCTGGGCGCCGTCGGTCACATCAACACGGACTCCGGTTTCGGGCCCTGGCCACTTGCGCGCTACAAGGTGGACCAGATGATCCGTGACCAGCAACGGGCGCATCGGCTGGACCGGGTGCACCCGATGGAGCTGAGTTACGCCGTGTGAGCAAAGATGGCAGCGAGCAGCTGCGCAGCCGATCAGCTTTAGTGCATGTCGGGGCGAGGCCCGAAGACCAGATCAGGCAAGGCCAGCGCGGCCTCGGCCACATCCACCAGCTTGCGGTTGTGGTCCATGGAGGTTTTCTGCAGTGCACGGAAGGCTGCATCTTCGGTCAGGCCCATGCGCGCCATCAGGGCCCCTTTGGCGCGTTCGATGAGCTTGCGTTCGTGCAGCGCGCGCCGGGCAGTCTCCAGCTCGGACTCCATGCTGACCAGCCGGGCCGTTTGAGCTTGTAGCACCTCTTCCAGCGACGAGATCTTGGCGGCATCGGGAGCGCTCGCGGCGGTGTCGCTCCCGCTGTCTGAGGTTGAGCCCAGTACCGGCGCCGCATCGGGTTGCTCGGCGGTGTTGAAGAAGCGGCTGACGGCATGAGTGTGCGGCGGCGGATTGTCACGCAATTGCCTGAGGAGCCCCTCCGAGTCCCGCAGGTCCTGCTGGGTCAGATCGAGCTGCGCGGCACAGGCCTGACGCAATCCTTCGACGAGCTCGACCTCGCACTGCCACAGTGCGGCAATGCGCACGCTAGCGGCGTCGAACCAGCTGTCGCTCAGGCGGACATCCAGCACGGTGCCGTGGCGGGCGGTGCACAAGATGCGACGCAGGCGCTCCAGCATGGCCACATTGGGCGTCAGCTGGTGCTGCTGCCACTGGGCTTGCAGGGCGGGCGGCGCAAACTCTTCGAACACCTTGAGACTGTGCTCCTGGGCGTCAATGAGTTTGACAATGCGCAGTTGCTGGGTCTCGCTGCAAGCGCCCGAGGCGAAAAGCGCCCCCCCCACAGCGCGCTCCTGACCGGCGGCCTCTTTGCCCTGGATCAGGTGAACCAAGGACACCAGCTGACGCGAGATGCCGGGATGGGGCGCGGCATCGGCCAGTTGGTAGATGAGCTCGACCAATCCGGCGATCACGCGGCTGTATGCGGCCACCGCTTCGTGGGCGGTTGGGATGCGTTGATCAATCTGCAGGCGCAGTGCGGCCAGGGCCTGCAGGTCCAGCAGCACCCAGGCCATCAGAGAAAGGGTTCGGGCGGTGGCGCCTTGTGTGAGCCTGGCTTGCTCGTTGAACAGGGTGCGCAAGCTGGCTTCGACAGGGTGAACCGCCGCGAGCGCCGCCTGGCGCTCAGCCTGAAACCGCTGCCCGGCGGAAGCGAGGTAGACGCTGGTCGCCCCCCGTTCATGTTGCAAGGCGTCGATGAGCTGACCGACCACCCCGGCGAGCTCGACCCGCTCGGCCAGATGTCGCACGGCATCGAGCTCCAGTTGCTTGGCTCGCAGGACGAGATGAGAGGCGGACAGGGTCATGAGCGAGCGAAGGGATCACAAAAACGAGAGGGCCAGGGTGAATCGACGCTCACGCCAAGGCCACCCTCACCTGGCCAGCTTGAATGCTGACAGGGTGCGTCTGCACCGAGTATGCGGGGGACTCCAGGCATTCGCCACTGCTCAGTTCGATATGCTGTTTGTACAACGGCGAGGCGACGACGATGCGCCCACCCAGGCTGCCAATCAAACCCCGCGACAAGACACTGGCGCCCGTCTTGGGGTCCACATTGTCCAGGGCAAAGAACTGGTCTTGCCCGACGCGAAAGACAGCAACGTGGCGCCCGGCCACCAAGGCGCACACCCCGGTGTTGGGCACGATGTCGTCCACCGCGCACACGGAGGTCCAGGCGCTCACTGTGCCCGAGGTGTCCACTGCGTCCGCCGCGGCTTGGAAATCCTGAATGACTGCGTTCATGTTGTTCTCCTTCCAGTGAGGGGCTCAGGCGGTGATCTCGTCGGTTTGTGCGGCGTGCTCTTCGGGGCGGGCCGGACGGATCTGGCCGCGCTCCTTGACGAAGACGATACGTTCGTCCTTCGCGTCGCTGTTGACGAAGGAGCGGAAGCGCTTGCGCACCTCCGGGTTGGTGACCGCCGTCTTCCACTCGCACTGGTAGGTGTTGACCACGTGCTGCATCTGGGCTTCCAGCTCGGCACCCAGGCCCAGACTGTCATTCAGGATCACGTCCTTGAGGTAGTCCAAGCCGCCCTCCAGGTTGTCACGCCAGGTGCTGGTGCGCTGCAGGCGGTCGGCGGTGCGGACGTAGAACATCAACACGCGGTCGATCATGCGCACCAAGTCGTCTTTGCTCAGGTCGGAGGCCAGCAGTTCAGCATGGCGTGGCTTCATGCCGCCGTTGCCACACACGTAGAGGTTCCAGCCCTTTTCGGTGGCGATGACGCCGATGTCCTTGCCCTGCGCCTCGGCGCATTCGCGGGTACAGCCCGAAACGCCGAACTTGATCTTGTGGGGCGCGCGCAGGCCCTTGTAGCGGTTCTCCAGCTCGACGGCCAGGCCCACGCTGTCGCCCACGCCGTAGCGGCACCACGTCGACCCCACACAGCTTTTGACCGTGCGCAGGGACTTGCCATAGGCGTGCCCGGACTCGAAGCCCGCCGCGATCAGTTCCTCCCAGATCAGGGGCAGTTGCTCGACGCGCGCGCCGAACATGTCCACTCGCGCCCCCCCAGTGACCTTGGTGTACAGGCCGTACTTCTTGGCAATCTGGCCCACGGCGATGAGGCCGTCGGGCGTGACCTCGCCGCCGGGCATGCGGGGCACGACCGAGTAGCTACCGTCTTTCTGAATGTTGCCCAGGAAGTAGTCGTTGCTGTCTTGCAGGCTGGCCAGGTCTTTCTTCAGGACGAAGTCGTTCCAGACCGAAGCCAGGATGTTGGCGGCGGTGGGCTTGCAGATGTCGCAGCCCAGGCCTTGACCGTGCTTGGCCAGCAGTTCGTCGAAGGTGTGGATGTTGCCCACGCGAATCAGGTGGTAAAGCTCCTGGCGCGAGTAGGCGAAGTGCTCGCAGACGTGGTTGTTGACCGCCATGCCGCGCTTGCTCATTTCGGCCTTCATCACCTGGGTGACGAGGGGCACACAGCCGCCGCAGGTGGCGCCCGCTTTGGTGCAGGCTTTCAAGTCGGCGATGGTGGTGACGCCCTCCCCCACGGCCGCGCAAATCTGCCCCTTGCTGACGCTGTTGCACGAGCAGATCTGGGCCGTGTCGGGCAAGGCATCCACCCCGAGGCCTGGCTTGGCCTGTCCATCGCTGGAAGGCAGGATCAGGAACTCGGGCTTGTCGGGCAAGGCAATGCCGTTGAGCGCCATCTGCAGCAAGGTGCCGTATTCATCGGCGTTGCCGACCAGCACGGCACCCAACAGCTTCTTGCCATCCTCGCTGACGACGATCTTCTTGTAGACCTGATGGATGTCGTCGTTGTAATGAAAACTGCGGCTATGCTGCGTCTTGCCGTGGGCATCGCCAATGCTGGCGACGTCCACGCCCATGAGCTTGAGCTTGGTGCTCATGTCAGCGCCGGTGAACGCGGCCTGCGCATCACCCGCGATATGACGTGCGGCCACGCGGGCCATGTCGTAGCCGGGCGCCACGAGACCAAAAGTTTGCTCGTTCCACGACGCGCACTCACCAATGGCGTAGACGTGGTGATCGCTGGTGCGGCAGTGGTCGTCGATGACCACGCCCCCGCGCGGCCCGATGGCCAGCACGCACTGGCGGGCCAGGTCATCGCGCGGACGGATGCCAGCCGAGAACACGATCATGTCGGTCTCGTGGTAGCTGCCATCTTCAAAGACCATGCGGTGGCGGTGCTCGGCCCCGTCCACGATTTTCACTGTGCTGCGACTGGTGAGCACGCTCACTCCGAGCGCCTCGATTTTGTGGCGCAGGATGCGGCCCCCGCCCTCGTCCACCTGCACGGCCATCAGGCGCGGCGCGAACTCGACCACATGGGTTTGCAGGCCGAGGTCGCGCAGGGCCTTGGCGCATTCCAGGCCCAGCAAACCGCCGCCCACCACCACGCCGGTGCGGGATTTGGCGCCTGCCACCTTCATGGCTTTCAGGTCTTCAATGGTGCGATAGACGAAGCACTTGTCGCGGTCGCGCCCAGGGATCGGGGGCACGAAGGGCGTAGAACCGGTGGCCAGCACCAACTTGTCGTAGGGCAGCACCTCGCCGTCGGCGGTGGTGACGGTGCGGTCGCGGCGTTCGATGGCCACGGCGCGAGCGGCCAGACGCAGTGTGAAGCCGGTGCGCTCGAAGAAGCCGGGTTCGACCACGGACAGGTCTTCGGCCGACTTGCCGGCGAAGTACTCAGAGAGGTGCACTCGGTCATAGGCCGGGCGGGGTTCTTCGCACAGCACCGTGACCTCGACGTTCTGCAGGCCCGCCTCAAACAGGCTCTCCAGAAACTTGTGACCCACCATGCCGTGGCCAACGACGACGATTTTCATATGCACTCCTGCGACGCGTTAGGGGCGGTGTCGCCCACTCGGTCAGGCGACAGCCGTGGCTCTCCGGGCAAACGAGCAGATGTGCTCAAGCCTGCCCAGGAGACCAGAAAGCAAAAAAGGGGACCGGGCAGCCGAGCTGCCTGCATGGATCTTGCGCATCAAACTGATGCCCGCCGTCGTTAGCGGAAACCATGTCTGTGCGCTGAGGCGACGCTACCTGCGGGCACGCGAAGGAGTAAGCAACATGCGTGCCCGCCGACAACGCGACCGGCAGGCCGTGCAGCTCGCGAAGCGCACCGCAACGCAGCGCCCCATCCTGGGTCCGATCAGCCAGCCGCACAAAAGCGGTGCGCGTTGCTCCGATTACCATGCCGGAGTCAGACATCCAGCAACTGCATCCGCGCTCCATGGTCTACGGCATCACCGATCTCACCACCTTCGTACTGGGCACCATCTTCATCGTGCTCTTGCCGGGCCCCAACTCCCTGTACGTCATGAGCGTGGCATCGCAACAAGGCATGGTCGCGGGCTACCGTGGTGCGTTGGGCATTTTCATGGGTGACCTGATTCTGATGACCCTGGCCGCCACGGGCGTGGCCTCGCTGTTCCAGACCCACCCGGCGCTGTTTGTCGGCCTGAAGTATGCAGGCGCCGCCTATCTCGCATTTTTAGGCTTGGGTCTCTTGCGTGCCGGCTTCACACAGTGGCAAAACAAGACAGTGAGCGCCCCCCGCGCTGCCCCGGCCAGCGGCAAGCCCTTTCAGGTGGCGCTGCTCATTAGCCTCATGAATCCGAAGGCGATCCTGTTTTTCGTGTCCTTCTTCATCCAGTTCGTGTCGCCGACCTACGCCCGTCCGTGGCTGTCGTTCCTGATCCTGGGTGCGATTGTTCAGGCCTGCAGCATGGTGTACCTGTCCGCGCTCATTCTGGGCGGCAGCCATCTGTCCGGTTTGTTTCAGCGCCAACGCCGACTGGCCGCCGTGTGCACGGGCGGTGTCGGGGGCCTGTTCATTGGCTTTGGCGTCCGCTTGGCGGGAACCGGACTCGGTTAACGCTCATATCTGCGGTTTTCTCGACCGCCTGGCTTTTTGCTCCGAAAGCGGACGTATTGACTGCTTCGTAAATGCGAAACCTTTTCGCCGCGCATCAAAAATCAAACTGAGCGTTGCACCCAACGATCGACAGCATTTGGGTGGCGTCCGAAAACACCAGAAAACCGGAGCTGCAGCAAACAAAAGTAGCAAATTTACCACCACCGCACTGCTCAATGCTTAATACAGATCGTTACAAACGATTAAGTTGTAATAACATTTGTAAGGTTAATAAAACACCCTCACTTCAACAAGGCTTTAGAGCATGAACAGCAGTAACGGATCGATGAACCGCATGTACCGCGTCGTCTGGAACGCCACCACGGGCGTGTGGCAAGCGGTGGCCGAAATGGCGAAAGGCCGTGGCAAGACCAAGAGCATCGCCGTGACCGGCGCAGCGGTGGGAGGGCGGTTGCTGGACCTGCGACGTTCGACGCTGCAGGCCGCCGTCCTGGCCGCGCTGGGGGCCTCTGCGACCCCGGTCATGGCAGTCGCTTTTTACAACTTCACCCCGACGACGATCAACACCGCGGTCACCGGCACCCAGAGCGCCTACAATTTCTCCCTCGCAACCCTCAATGTCACTGCCTCGGGATCGGTGCAAGCAACGGACGCTCCGGCGGTCTCGGTGTCGAATTCCGACGACAACGCCAATTCGACCGAAATCACCAATGCTGGGACGATCAGCGCCAGTGCGAGCATCAGCGCTCCGATCAGCGCTGTCTACATTGCAACTGACGATTCCTACTTCGGAACAGGCAACCTCACTCTCACCAATCGCGGCACCATCTCTGCCACCTCAGGAGGCGACGCCACCGCCATTGAGATCAGCAATCAAGGCGGCTTGACCAACATCAACAACGAGACTGCGGGGAGGATCACCGCCAGCAGCACGGCCGGAGGCTCGGCCTTCGGCGTGCGATTCAGCGGTGCTGACCTGTCAACCGACTCTTTCATCACCAACGCGGGAACGATCACCGTCACTGCCACAGGTGGGAACTACGCTGGTGTCTATGCCACGGGTATCGATGTCAGCGACCTGAGTGACTCATCCACTGTGTCCAACAGCGGCACGCTGACCGTCTCTGCCACTGTTGGGCACAACGCTGTTGCCTATGCCACGGGTATCGATGTCAGCGATCTGTATGACTCGTCCAGTGTGTCCAACAGCGGCACGCTGACCGTCACTGCCGCAGGTGGGGACGACGCAGGTGTCCAGGCCACGGGCATCGACGTCGGCGATCTGTATGACTCGTCCAGTGTGTCCAACAGCGGCACGCTGACCGTCACTGCCACAGGTGGGGTCGACGCAGGTGTTCAAGCCACGGGCATCGACGTCAGCGATCTGTATGACTCGTCCACTGTGTCCAACAGCGGTACGCTGACCGTCACGGCCACTGCCACAGGTGGGGTCCACGCTAATGTCTATGCCAAGGGTATCAATGTCGGCGATCTGTATAGCTCGGCCAGCGTGTCCAACAGCGGCACGCTGACTGTCTCTGCCACAGGCGGGGACAGCGCCTATACCTCTTCTGCCACGGGTATCAATGCCGACGATCTGCATGACTCGTCCAGTGTGTCCAACAGCGGCACGCTGACCGTCACTGCCACAGGTGGGGACAACGCCTATGTCGTTGCTACGGGTATGGATTTCGACGAAGTGAATGACTCGTCCAGTGTGTCCAACAGCGGCACGCTGACCGTGACCGCGACTGCAGGTGACTTGGCCTACGCGCGCGCAACGGGCATGCGGTTGAACGAACTGCGTGACAACGCCTCCATCACCAACTCCGGCACGATCACAGTGAACACCCAAGGCCCGGCCACTGCCAACCTCTGGGCTACCGGCATCATCGTCAGCAATGGGGACAGCACTGCCAACATCACGAACAGCGGCACCATCACCGCCACCATCAATGGCGCCGCAGACGGGCGCGCCTATTCGATCTACAACGATTCCTCCGCGACGATCCACAACACCGCCACGGGCAAGCTGAACGGCAATCTTGTCACTGGTGGCACGCTCAACAACGCCGGCACCATCAGCCTGCCGCACAACGCATCGGCTTTTGTGCGTGACTTCGTCAACAGCGGCACCTTGGAAATCGGGCTGTTGACGGATGGCACGACGACCACGCACTCACAGCTCAATACAGAAACCGCGACCTTCAACGCGGGTTCCAAGATCAACGTGAACGTGTTGGCGGCCTCCACCAACCAAGGTTTGCTGGTCGGGCAGACCTTGGACAACGTGGTGGTGGCGAGTGACACCCTGACCCTCAATGCCACGCCCGTGGTCACTGACAACTCGGCCTTGCTCAATTTCGAGTTCGTGCAAGACGGCAACAACATTGACTTGAATGTGGTTCAAGGCACCACCATTGTGGACGCCACGATCGCTGGCAGTGGCAATGCGAATGCCGTTTCGGCGGCTGCAGCGTTGCAAGCCATTCAGGATGCCGGTGCGTCTCCGGCCATGAACCCCGTGTTTGCCGCCTTGAACGCACTGCCCACCGATGCCGCCGTGGCGGGCGCGGTCAACTCCTTCACGCCCGCGGTCACCACCACGGCGGTGGGGGTCGGTGCAGTTGTGGCCAACAACGTTCAAAACATTGTGGGTCAGCGCCAGAGCATCAACATGCTGGGTGCCAGCGGATTGAACTCGGGCGATCCCTTGCTGGCCAACCGCACGGTGTGGTTCAAGCCTTACGGCTCATGGGGCAAGCAGGATGATCGCGGCAGTCTCTCGGGCTTTAACCTGAAGACAGGGGGGGTCGGCTTGGGCTTTGACGGTGAATACCGCCGCAACCAGAAGCTGGGCGTGGCCTTGTTCTACACCAACGCCGATGTGGACATGAGCAGCGTCGCCCAAAAGGCCGACATCGACGTGATCACGGGCCTGGTGTATGGCAACCTGGCGCTGAGCGACAAGACGCAGTTCCTGTTCCAGGGTGGCTACACGCAGCAGCACACTGACACGTCGCGCGCCATCGAATTGCTGGGCGAAACAGCTCGCGGCAGCTACACCGCCAAGGTTCTGAACGTCGACCTGAAGGTGCAGCATGATGTGCAGGTATCCGAGCGCCTGTTGGTGCAACCCACGGTGTCGGTCACTTACCGGCACTTCAAGACCCCGTCATACAAGGAGACAGGCTCGTCGGTGAACCAACAAGTGGACGGTTTCAGCCGCTCGCAAACCACTTTGGGCATTGGTGCCGGCATTCAATATGCCCTGGATACGCAGTCGAAACTGCTGGGTCACGTGAAGCTGGGCCGTGACACGCGCAGCAATGCGATGATCGTGAACACCTCATTTGAAGGTGCGCCGGGGGTCAAGTATGCAACGCGCAGTGCTGACAACGGCCTCACCAGTTACGAGCTGGGTTTGGGGTTTGAGCGTCGCGTCAGTGCGGTGAGCTCACTCAACGTGTCAGTGTCCCATCAAGGGCAAGGCGGCGGGTTCAAGAACAATGGGATTTCGGCCACATACAGCCTGAAGTTCTGACTGTTTTACCCTTGACCACAGAAGCCTCGGAAACGAGGCTTCTTTTTTTGCGATCATGGTTTCATGAGTATCCAATCTAACCAGAATGCGGGCAGTGCCCCTGCACCGGCCATTCAGAACATCGATTTCACCTATGCGATGAACATCGTGGAATTGCTTCAGCGTCTGAAGGCCACGATTGTGATGAGCACCTACCAGAGTGGCAAGCTCATGCTGATGGGCGCGCGCGAGGGACAGTTCGAGTTGCGCTACAAGCAGTTTCCCCGTCCCATGGGCATGTATGCGCAAGACGGGCGCCTGTGGGCCGGACTGGGGCACGGCATCTACCAGTTTGCCAACTTCAGTGCAGTGGCGCCCAAGCTGGGGACCTTTGATGCGTGTTACCTGCCACAGAGCATCCATTACACCGGCAACATCGACATCCACGAAATGGCGCTGTGCCAAGACAAGCTGTACTTCGTGAACACGAAGTTTTCCTGCCTGTGCGTGATGGGCCCCAACCTGAGCTTCAAGCCGGTGTGGAAGCCACCATTCATCACCCTGCTGCAGCCGCTCGACAAATGCCACCTGAACGGCTTTTGTGCCCGCGACGGCGTGCCGCGCTATGTGACGGCGCTGGGCCGAACGGACGAGCCACTGGGCTGGCGCGCCAACAAGGCTGATGGCGGCATCCTCATGGACATCCAGAACAATGAGGTGCTGGCCGAAGGCCTGAGCATGCCCCATTCACCGCGCTGGCACCAAGGACAGTTGTGGCTGCTGGAGTCAGGCAAGGGGGCGTTGTCGCGCTACGACTTTGACACCCGCCAGGTCATTGAGGTGGCCAGCCTACCTGGATTCACCCGTGGGCTGGACTTCGTGGGCGATTTTGCGTTTGTGGGCCTCTCCAAGGTGCGAGAGAGCGCCACGTTCAGCGGCCTGCCCATCACACGCCTGCCCAAGCGCATCAGTGGCGTCTGGGTGGTCAACATCAAGACGGGCAAAGTCGCGTCCTACGTCGAGTACACATCAGGCATTGACGAGGTGTTTGCAGTGTCGGTGCTGCCACATGCCCACATGGAACTGCTGGACGCCGACAGCCCGCACTCGCAGGCCAATTACCTGATCGCGACCGAAGACGTAGGCCAGGTGCGCATGCCTGAAACCCCCTTGGAAGTGGCCACACCGCATTTCGAGCGCGGCAATGACCTGATGAACGAGCAACGCAAGGAAGAGGCCATCGAGGCTTTCCGCCAGGCTTTGACCATTCAGCCGGACTTGTTGCCCGCCACGTTCAACATGGCCGTTGCCCTGGGCGATCTGGGGCGCTATGACGAGGCCGAGCGCATCTTGCTGGATGTGCTGGAGAAAGACGCTTCCATTTTGCAGGCCTACGACTCGCTCGGCTACGTCAGCTACAAGAAGGGCGACTTTGACGCGGCTCGGTCGTATTACCAGAAGATCTTGTCGCTGGAGCCGCAAAACAGGAAAGCGCTGAACTCTCTGTCCATTGTGGTCAGGGAACAAGGCAAGTGAGGCTGGTGTGTGGAGCCGACCGATACTGTGGGTGGTTTGTCTGGGATTGGCTGCATGCAGCAGCCTGCCCACCCCGCAAGCACGCAAGGCCAAAGCGGACGATCTGGCGGCGGCTCACGGCTGGCAAGCCTTTCCCCTTCGCACAGAGCGTTTTGACCTGCTGGCCTACGCCCCCACCCCGATCCGCCCCATCGAGACGCTGACCATCTACATCGAAGGTGATGGTTTGGCCTGGATCGACCACGCCACCCCGTCCGACGATCCGACACCTCTGGAACCACTGGGCTTGAAGCTGGCGTTGGCCCAAGCTTCGGGTATGGCAGTGTATATAGGCCGTCCGTGTCAGTATGTGGGGGCCACAAGCCACAGCTGCACACCAGCATATTGGATGCAAAGGCGTTTTGCACCAGAAATCATCGATGCGATGGACCGGGCCGTAACCACCATGCAGCAGAGATGGGGGGCACGGCGCCTGGTGTTGGTGGGGTACTCCGGCGGTGCGGCGGTGGCAGCGATGGTCGCTGCGCGCCGCACGGATGTGACGCGGCTGATCACAGTGGCGGGCAACCTCGACCACCGTGCCTGGACGACCTACCACCGGGTCAGCCCTCTGGACGAATCGTTGAATGCCGCAGATATGGTCGCGGCCATCGCACGGGTGCGTCAAGTGCATTTCGTGGGCGCACGCGATGCGGTCGTTCCCCCCACTCTGGCATTTCTTTGGCCTCCTGGCATTCAGGGGTCACAGGGTGCGAATGTCAGGGTGATCGATGGGTTTGATCACCGGTGTTGCTGGGCTGAGCACTGGCCGTCGTTGATGCCACGCGACAGGGACTGAGGCTAGAGATGCCGCAGGATGTCCGTCAATGAACTGTTGCTTGAGAACCTGATTTCGGGGTTGATGGGCGGCTCGTAGGGGCTGTTGATGCCCGTCATATTGGGGATCTGGCCGCTGCGGGCCTTTTTGTACAGCCCCTTCGGATCACGCTGCTCGCACACCGCAAGGGGCGTATCGACAAACACCTCAATGAAGTTCTCATCCTGGATCAGCTCTCGAGCCATTTCCCGCTCTGCCCGAAACGGACTGATGAAGGCGGTCATCACGATCAATCCTGCATCCATCATGAGTTTGGCTACCTCAGCGATACGGCGGATGTTCTCGACACGGTCGGCATCGGTAAAGCCCAGATCCTTGTTGAGCCCCTGGCGAATGTTGTCGCCATCGAGAATGTAAGTGTGTCTGCCTTGGGCGTGCAGTTCCTGTTCCAGCGCATTGGCCAGGGTCGATTTGCCTGAACCCGACAGACCGGTCAACCAGATGACCTTGCCTTTGTGGCCGTTGAGTCGCTCTCGATCTTGTCGGGTGATGCTGAGCGCCTGTCGTTGAACGTTCTGAGCGCGCCGCAGGTTGTGCTTGACCCAACCTGTTGCCACGGTGGCCCGTGTGAATTTGTCCACCAGAATGAAGCTGCCTAAAGTCCGCGAAGCTGCATAGGCATCCAGCACCAAGGGTTGACTGAGCGCCAGATTGGTGGCGGCAATGTCGTGAAGTTCCAATTGTCGGCACGCCTCATGGGCCAGCGTATTGAGGTCGACGCGATACTTCAGCGTGGTGATGCTGGCATTGGCCCACTGGCTGGCCAACTGAAACTCATACGTGCGCCCCATCAGACCGGGCTCCTCGGCCATCCAGATCAGCATGGCCTCAAACTGGTCTGTCATCTCGAGCGGCTGATCGGCTCGCGCCAACACATCCCCACGCACGGCAGCCACGTCGCGATCTAGAACCAGGGTGATGGTGTCGCCCGCGTGCGCGTGAGTCAGGTCGCCGTCCGACGCCGCCATGCGCACCAGCCGGGCCACCTCGCCGGATGCGGTGATGCGCACCTCATCCCCCACCACCAATTGACCGGAAGCCAGTGTGCCGTAGACGGCATGGCCGACTTCCTGGCTGTGGTTGACCTCCTGCACCGGAAACACCAGCTTGTCGCCAGAGGGTCTGGGCGCTTCCAGAGTCGCCAGGATTTCCATGAGCGATGGGCCTCGGTACCACGACATTCGCGCCGAATGTGAAGTGACGTTGTCACCGTTTAGCACCGACAGCGGTATCGCGGTCACTTGGTCCAAACCCAAGCGCTGCGCCAAATCATGGAAAGACGCGTGGATGGCGTCAAACACCTGACGGTCGTAGCCCACCAGGTCCATCTTGTTGACAGCCACGATGACGTGCTGGATGCCCAGGAGAGATACAAGGTGCGCGTGACGGCGGGTTTGCGTCCCCACCCCGAGCTGCGCATCGACCAGCAATATGACCACATCTGCCATCGAGGTGCCCCGGGGAGCGTCAACGATGTGATGCCCTGGCTCCTGCAACAGGCGTGAGATCAGGGTGCGCTTACCTGCTTCGGAGGTGCCACAGGTCCTCAAGCGCAAGCGGTTTTTACCGACTTGCAATGTGGGCCCGGCAAGCACGCTCTCCGGGTCACCCGCAAGTGGCGTTACGAGCACGGGCTTTGCTGGGTATGCCATCAGAAATGATCCTCAGCTTCATTCAGTCCAGGCAGTTGGACCAGCCGGCGTCGATCTTACGGTCATGGAATCGGACAGCCCAAGAAAGCAAAAAACCCTAAGTGACGGAATCACTTAGGGCTTGCATCTGGCGGAGAGGGCGGGATTCGAACCCGCGGTGGGGATTAACCCACACACGCTTTCCAGGCGTGCGACTTAAACCGCTCATCCACCTCTCCGAAGCCCTTAACTATAGCAAGTTTTTGACTGCCTGATTCAGTTCACAGCGACTTTCTTGCCATCTTTGTAGACGTACAGCGTCAAGGCCGGGTTCTTCAGGTCGCCTTGCGGCTCGAACACAACTTTGGCGGTCACCCCCTGGTACTGGGTGGTGGCCAGCTTGGGCCCATACGCCTTGGGGTCGACCGAGTTGGCGCGCTTCATGGCGTCCACCAGCACCATCGTCGCGTCGTAGGTGTAGGGGGAATAGACCTGGAACTGCTTGGGGAACTTGGCGTCGTAACGCGCGCGCCAGTCCTTGCCGTTGGGCATCTTGTCGATGGCCGCCCCACCAACCGCACACACCACGTTGTTCAAGGTGCGCGCGCCGCTGGCCAGGTCCTTCAACTTATCGGTGCAGATGCCATCGCCCCCAAACAGGTAGGCTTTGGTCAAGCCCAACTGTTGCATCTGGCGCAGCATGGGGCCGGCCTGCGGGTCCATTCCGCCGAAGAAAATGCCATCTGGCTTGCGGCTCTTGATGGACGTCAGAATGGCCATGAAGTCCACAGCCTTGTCGTTGGTGTATTGCTGGCTGACGACCTCGATGCCCAAGCTCTTGGCTGTCTTGGCAAACACGTCGGCCACGCCCTTGCCGTAGGCTGTCCGGTCGTCAATGACCGCCACCTTCTTGACCTTCAACACCTGTGCCGCGTATTGCGCCAGGCCCGCGCCCAGGGCATTGTCATTGGCCAGTAGGCGGTACACGTTCTTGTAGCCCAGCTGCGTCAGCTCGGGGTTCGTGGCCGAGGGCGTCACCATGGGCAGGCCGCACTGGCTGTACACCTTGGCGGCCGGAATGGTGGTGCCCGAGTTCAGGTGGCCGACCACGCCGTTGACCTTGGCGTCGCAGAGCTTTTGTGCTGCGGCCGTACCCTGCTTCGGATCGGCGGCATCGTCTTCGGCGATCAGCTCGAAACGCACTTTCTTGCCGGCGATCGTGACCCCCTGCGCGTTGAGCTCATCCACCGCCATGCGGGCACCGTTCTCGTTGTCACGCCCGTAGTGGGCCTGAGGGCCCGACACGGGGCCAACGTGGCCGATGCGCACCACCGTTTGGGCCTGTGCCGAGTGAGACACCACCGCCGCCACCACGGCCGACACCGCCAGAACCGAACGACCCGCCTTGGGGAAACACGCCATGAAGAACTCCTTGTGAAGGAAACAATAGTCAGACGAACACAGCTCTGAGCGCCTCAGCGCTGGCGCAACTTGGCCAGCTCCTGCGCCACCGAACGGGTCACCACGTCACGCATCGTGAGGCTGAGTTCATCGCGCATGTCGCGGATCAACGCCTCGGTGTGACGCGCCAGGATGGGCGTCAAGGCCTCACGCAGACGGAACTCCAGCATGCTGTCGACGCGCCGCTGCACATCCACCATGACGCGCTGCACGACTTGCTCGTGGGTCAACTCGGCCGGCTTCACCGGCATCGACGCCACGACTTCGGAGGTCAACACGGGCTCACTGAGCAAAGGCACATCACTCAGATCAAGTGGGGGCTGGCCGAACTCAGGTGTCGCCGTCCCAGCCTCCGGGTGGGTCGGCAACACCAGGGTCTTGAGGGGCACCCAATCCGGCGCGTCCTCTTTCTCCGGCAGGTTGCGTGTCACGATCATGTGAGGCGGTGCATCACCCAGTACGGGTGCGGGCGCAGGTGCCGTATCGGTATCCAGATGCAGGGGCTCGACCTCAATGACTTCGGTCAAGGTGGGCACATGCGGCAGATGAGGGCGATCAGTCTCGTTCATTCTTTGACCTCGTGAGGGTTCACCTGCCAGCCCTTGGCAGCGTAAGATTTCCAGCGCATGCGGCCTTGCTGGCGATCGTTGGCCTCGTTGGAGACGATCTCGAACAAGCGCACAAATCGTTCACAGCCTACCGGCAGCGTCTGCCCGATGTTGACCAGCACGCCACGCTCACCAGGTGCCGTGGCCGGGTCAACGGTCAGCCAGATGGGCGTGCTGTGCTGTCGCACCGGCACCGCCCCTTCGGACTGGGCCAGCACATGCGGCACGAACTCCCGGTCTTCAAACACCCAGAGCTGTCGATCGAGAGCCTTCAGCGCCGCAGCGTCGCCCGTCACCACCACCTGGGCGCCCGCACGGTAGGCCTTGCGCAACAGACGGCAGGCATAGGCCAGCTTGTCGGAGACGCCGTGGTGAAACTCGACGATGCTCATGTCTACCCGCCCCCTATGCTCAAGCGCGGCCCGCTGCAGGACGGCGCGCAGACTTGGCCGCAACCTTCTTGACCGCTGGCTTGGCCGATGTCTTGCTGGCAGGCCTCGCCGCAACCTTCTTCGTGGCGACCGGTTTGGCCGACTTCTTCACCGGTTTGGCCGGCTGGGGCTGAATGGCCGCAGCACCCGCGCTGGCCTGGTCCAGGATGAACTGCGTCAGCAGCCCCACCGGTCTGCCCGTGCCGCCCTTGGCCGCGCCCGACTTCCAGGCTGACCCAGCGATGTCGAGGTGCGCCCAGCGGTAGGCCTTGGTGAACTTGCTCAGGAAAACCGCCGCCGTGATCGCCCCACCCTCGCGCCCACCGACATTGCCCAGGTCGGCAAAGTTGCTCTTGAGCGACTCGCCGTACTCATCGTCCAGGGGCATGCGCCAGGCGGTGTCCAGGGCTTGCTGACCGGCGCCCAGCAGAGCCTGGGCCAATTCGTCGTCGGCCGAGAACAGGCCGCTGTGCTGATGGCCCAGGGCGATCACACAGGCGCCCGTCAGGGTGGCGATGTCCACCACGGCAGCGGGCTTGAAACGCTCGGCATAGGTCAGCGCATCGCACAGGATCAGACGGCCTTCGGCGTCGGTGTTGAGCACCTCGATGGTCTGGCCCGACATGCTGGTGACCACATCACCGGGCTTGGTGGCCGTGCCGCTGGGCATGTTCTCGCAGGTGGGGATCAGGCCCACTAGGTTGACCTTGGGTTGCAGCTCGGCGATGGTGCGGAAGGTGCCCAGCACGCTGGCCGCCCCACCCATGTCGTACTTCATCTCGTCCATGCCGGCACCAGGCTTGAGCGAGATGCCGCCCGTGTCAAACGTGATGCCCTTGCCCACCAGCACCAGCGGTGCGTGCGACGCTGCAGCGCCTTGGTAGCGCAAGACGATGAACTTGGGCGGCTGGGCTGACCCATTGGTGACGGACAGGAACGAGCCCATCTTGAGCTTTTCCAGCGCGTGGCGCTCCAGCACCTCGACCTTGATGTGCTTGTGGGCCTTGGCCAGTTGACGCGCCTCGTGCGCCAGGTGAGACGGCGTGCAGTAGTTGCCCGGCAGGTTGCCCAACTCGCGCGCCAGGGTCACGCCCTCGGCCAGCGCCTTGCCTTGTGCCAGCCCCTGTTTGGCACCCGCCAGCTCGGCTTCGGCACACAACAGGGTAACCTTCTTGAGTGCGCCGGCCTTGGGTGCACTGGGCTTGGTATGGCGGAACACATAGGTGACATCGGCCACGGCCTGTGCCAGCGCCTGGGCGTGCGGCGCGGTGAGGGCAAAACCATGCGTCACGGCCACAGCGGTGTGGGCCGCACCCAGGTCCTTGACCGCAGCCAGCCCCTTGGCCACGGCCGCCTTGAAGGCCTTGGGGTCGGCATTGGCCGCGGCACTCAATACCAGGCGCGAGGCTTTCAGACCCGATGGGCGATGCACATAGAGGGTCTTGCCCGCCTTGAGCGCGAAATCTTCCGCCTTGACGGCATCATCAATCAGGCGGTCAAGGGCGGCGTCGCCCGTGCGGGCCAGATCAGGCGTGAGCACCACCACGAGGGCGTCGGCATTCACCTGAGACAAAGCGGGCCCTTGGGCCGAGATAGCGCGGTAGTCCATGCTGTGCAAGTCCATAATGGACAGTTGAAAACAGATCCGAACAATGTTATTCGATTCCTCCGTACGCCGAGAACTCTGGCGCAGCTTTATCGGCACCCTGGTCGTGCTGCTCACCGTGTTGCTGACCATGTTGCTCATCCGCATCCTGAGTCAGGCCACGCGGGGCGCCTTTGCGCCTGCCGACTTGAGCCTGGTGCTGAGCTACACCCTCATCGGCCAGTTGCCCATCATGGTGGCACTGGCTGTGTTTGTGGCGGTGGTCACTGTGTTGAGCCGGCTGTGGCGCGACAGTGAAATGGTGGTGTGGCAAGTCAGTGGGGCCAGCCAATTTGCCTTCATCAAGCCGCTGTTGAAAATGGCCTGGCCGGCCATCGCGCTGGTCGCGCTGTGCACCCTGGTGGCCAGGCCTTGGGCTCAGAACCAGACCGAGGTGCTGAAACAGCGCTACGAACAGCGCTCGGACATGGCGCGGGTGGCGCCCGGGCAGTTCCAGACCTCGGCCGACGGCAAGCGCGTCTTCTTCATTGACAGCCACAGCGACGGCCAACAAACCGCTCGCAACGTTTTCATGGTGATGACGGACAAGGGCCAGGAGTCGGTCGTCACATCGCGCGAGGGCCTGCTGCAACTGGACCAAGGCCTGCGCTACCTGGTGCTGACGCAGGGCGAGCGTACCCAGACCGACCTGAGCACGGGCCAGAAAACCCTGTCCCACTTCGGCACCGCCCGCATCGCTGTGGGCGAGGCGCCCAATGTCGCGCTCAAGGTGCCTGAGCCGCGCAGCATGTCCACCTTGGCCTTGCTGGCGATCGACTCACGCCCGACACAGGGCGAGCTCACGTGGCGCTTTGGTCTGATCTGGGCCACCTTCAACATGGTGTTGGCCGGGCTGAGCCTGGCGGCAGGCAATGCACGGCGTAATAGCAACTGGAATCTGGTCTATGCCTTGCTGGTGTTCGTGGTGTATTTCAACCTGCTGAGCCTGAGCCAGGCGTGGGTCAGTCAGGGCAAGCTGGCCTGGATTCCGGGCCTGCTGCTCATTCATGGCGGTTTGACGGTGGGCGCCTTGCTGTTGATCTGGTGGCGTGATGGGGCCGTTCTACCGGGGCGCCATGTGTCCCGACGCGCGTTGACGGCCACCAATGCGGAGGGCGTGTGATGAACACCGTTCGCAAACTCATTTTCAGCACGGTCATCAAGCACGTCTTTGGCGTGACGCTGGCTTTTTCAGCGCTGTTCTTCTTCATCGATTTCGTCGACGAGATCCGCAAATTCAGCGCGATCGACTCGCTGATCAGCTGCCTGTACATGCAGGGACAGCACTTCTACGACATCTTCCCGATCGGCCTGCTGATCGGCTCGATCCTGGCGCTGGCCGGCATGGCCCGCACCACCGAGTTCACCATCCTGCGCACGGGTGGCCTGGGGCCCGGACGCGCACTGAGCCTGCTGGGGGTGCTGGGTTTTTCGGCTGCGGTACTGATGATGGTGGTGGGCAACTCGGTCGTCCCCTGGACTGAGCAGCAGTTGACCCTGCACAAGGCCCAGATCGGGCAGCGTGGCACGTTGAAGCTGGGCGGCAGTGGCACCTGGTTGCGTGAACGTCGGGACGTGCCGGGCGAGCCCTCCCGCACCATCACGGTCAACGTGGGCTCCGCCGTCAGCGATGTGGAGTTTGGCGCCGTGCGCATCTTCGAATTCGATGCGCAGGGGCGATTGCAGCGTCGCCTGTTCGCCCAGGAGGCGCGCATTCGGCCTATGGGTGGCGGGGCCTCGGCGCAAGGCTCCATCTGGCAGCTCAAAGGGGTGCAGGAAACCGTCTGGTTGTCTCATGAGCAGCAAATCGACGAGCAAGCCGTGCGCGCAGGAGCGCGCCTGGTGCGGGAGTCGCAACTGGCGTCGCTCGACTGGCACAGCAGCCTCACGCCCCTGGTGGTGTCGGCTTCGGTGCTGCCGCCTGAAACCATGTCCACCTTCGCCCTGTGGCGCTACACGGAGCACCTGGCCAGCAATGCCCAGGCTGCCCAGCGTTACGAGATCGAATTCTGGAAGAAGAGCTTCTACCCCCTGGTGTGCCTGGTGATGGTGGCCCTGGCCCTGCCCTACGCCTACCTGCATGCGCGCAGCGGCGGCATGAGCCTGAAGATCTTCGGCGGAGTGATGGTGGGCATCAGCTTTGTGCTGGCCAACCACATCTCCAGCCACCTGGGCCTGCTGAACGACTGGGAGCCCTGGCTCGCGGCTGCCGCGCCCAGCGTGCTCTACCTCCTGCTGTCCATGAGCGCCTTTGCGTGGCTCGTTCGCTACCGTTGACCCCCTTATGAGCAAAGACGGCATCTTGTTGTTTGCCCATGGCGCGCGTGACCCAGCCTGGGCCCAACCCTTCGAGGCCGCCGCGCGTGCCCTGCGCTTGCGCGCCCAAGCGCAAGGCACCGAAGTGGCCCTGGCCTTTCTGGAGTTCATGAGCCCCACCCTGCTGGAAGCCGGTGCCCAACTGGTGACCCAAGGCTGCACGCACGTGACCGTGGTGCCTCTTTTCCTGGGGGCGGGTGGACATGTCCGCAAGGATCTGCCGCGCTTGATGGCCGAGATGGCCGAACACCACCCTCAGGTTCAGTGGCGCCTGAGTGCCGCCGTGGGCGAAACCGACATCTTGATCCAGGCGCTGTCCGAGGCCGCCTGGTCCCTGGCACATCCCTCCTGAACCACCATGAACCTGCACCAGTTCAAGTTCGTCCACGAGGCGGCCCGACGCAACCTCAACCTGACGGAAACCGCCAAGGCACTGCACACCTCGCAGCCCGGTATCTCCAAGGCCATTCTGGAGCTGGAGGAAGAGCTGGGCGTGGACATCTTCGTGCGGCACGGCAAGCGCCTCAAGCGGGTGACCGAGCCCGGCCAGCAGGTGCTCAAGTCGATCGACGTGATCCTGCGTGAGCTGGGCAACCTCAAGCGCATTGGCGAGGAGTACGCCATGCAGGATGCGGGCACCCTGTCGATTGCCACCACCCACACGCAGGCGCGCTATGTGCTGCCCGAGCCTGTGGCAGCGCTGCGCAAGAAGTACCCCAAGGTGTCGGTGAGCCTGCACCAGGGCACGCCCGAGCAGGTGGCGCAGATGGTGCTCGACGAGGTGGCCGACATCGGGCTGGCCACCGAGTCGCTCAATGACTTTGCCGAACTGGTCACCCTGCCCTGCTACGAGTGGCAGCATGTGGCCGTGATGCCGGCCAATCACCCGCTGGCCTCGGTGCCCCGCCTGACGCTGGAGCACCTGGCGGCCGAGCCGCTGATTTCGTATCACCCGTCCTTCACCGGGCGCCGTCGCATCGACCTGGCCTTCGCCCAGCGCGGGCTCAAGCCCAATGTGGTGCTGGACGCCATCGACGCGGACGTGATCAAGACCTACACCCGCCTGGGCCTGGGCATTGGCCTGGTGGCCGAGATGGCGGTGAAAGACGACCCGGCCATGAACGCACCGGGCAGTGAGCTGGTGTCCCGCCCGGTGGGACACCTGTTCGGGCCCAATGTGGCGCGCCTGGCGTTCAAACGGGGCGCTTACATGCGACAGTTCGTGTTGGCGTTTGCCGAGCTGATCTCGGACCGGTTGACCCGCGCCTTGATCATGCAGGCGATCTCGCCGCAAGCCGGCCAGGCCCCCAGCGTCGATTACGGTTTGTGAGCGCTGCGGGCCTCGGTGTCCAGTTCTGACAAGCCGGGCAAGTCGATGTGCTCGACTTCTTGCTCGTTTACAGCCGCAGCCTTGCCCGAGACCGTCACATCGCCATAAGACGAGCTCGGCTTGTCGTCAGGTGACAGTTCATCCAGATGCAGGTCCAGGCTGAGGCTGGGCTGAGCCGCGGCGATGGCTTTGATGGGACGGGTGGCCATCAGAGGCTCTACCGCGCTGTCATGCGCCGACAGATCGAACGGGATGGTGCCAGCATGACGGCCCGGTTCGCTGGCCAGAAGGTCAACGCGAGGCCGTTCGCCCTGCTCACGCTCAGAGAGATCGCGTGCCACCGCGTACAGGAAGAGCAGTTCACGGTAGGCCGGCAGCTCAAAGGTGTCCGCTTCGCTTTCCGGACGGGTCAGCGACTTCTCAAGAACGTCCATGGCCTTGGCCGGCACAGGCCACAGGGTCTGCAAACGCTCGACCACACCAGGGTAGTCGAGCAGTTCGTGCCCGTGCTGCAGGTCGGCATCCCAGGCGGGCGCATGGGCGTTGAAGCGCTGATTGAACGCCTCTTGAATGCGTTCGTAATCTGCGCGCTTGCCCAGGCGCTGGTAGATCTCGAGCAGCTTCAGGAAGGGCAAGGGGCTGGCCGACACCGAGTGAACGTGTGACTCGAGCAAGTCCACCGCCGCGTCGTCCTGACCGAGCACCACGAAAAACTCGGCCTGTTGTTCCAGGTCGATCAACTCCTCGACCGACACCTCGCGCGTCGCCTCGTACGAGGGGGCGCGCGCCGGGGGCGTGGACGCGACAGGTGGCGGTGTCACGGCCTGATAGGCCGGCGCCACCACAGCCGCAGCGGGCACCACACGGGCCGATGCGCGCTCGATGTCAGACTTCGGTGATGCGCCCTCAGGCTGACGAGTTGAAACAGGGGCCAGTGCCGCCGACCCTGCGGCGGATGCAGCGACCGGGGCCGGGGTGGGAGTGGTGGCCACCGTTGCGGGAGCCACCGACGCGGAAGCATCGCCCTGAGGCTCCTGCATCTGCGACTGCCACCAAGCCGCTTCGTCTTGTTGGCGGCGGCGCAACTTGAGGAACAGCGCTGCGCACAGCCCCAGGCCAAGCAGCGCCAGCCCGCCCACCGCATACAACAGCCCCGAGCGCCCGCCCTGCGCGCCCGAAGCCTCGCCCGTGGACCCAGGCATGGCCGGCGCTGCGGCGCGGGGCTGCGACGCCTGCTGCTGCAATTGGGCGAGCATCTGCTCTTGCGCGAGCAGCTTCTGCCGGTCACGCGCCACCTCCTCGGGCGACAGGTTCATGGCCTGCCACAGCGCCGCTGCCGCAGCGCGACGCTGTTGCACTTCGGGCGAGGCGGTCTCGTCGGCAGGCGCCACGGTGCCCAGCGAGCCAGACATGCGCAAATCAGGGCGTGCGGCCGCATCGGTCTCCACCGGGTCGAGCACCAGGCGCCCTGCCGGTGGCAGAACCGCTGCTGCAGCCTTCGGCGTCAAGGACAGGCTGGCACGGGGCGCCGGCTTGGCATCGGCCTCGGTGACCTGGCGCACAGCGGGTGCCTGCGCTCCCCCGCGTGGGGCTGGTGCGGGGCGGGGCGTGCGCTTGGCGGAGTCGCGGCTGGAGCGAGTCGAGGGAGAAGGGGCGACACCCGATGGAGCGGCATCGGACCCCACGGGCGAAGCGCCACGCACGCTGGCATTCGGCACAGCGGGGGACGGGGTTTCGCTCACAGGGGCGGTGATGCGCTCCACCGGCAGGGTCAGGCCTGGCGGATCGGCCAGCGCCACGAATTGGCGGTTGATCTTGGCCTGGCAGCCCGCGATCAAGTGATAGGTGACGATGGGCTCGGTGATGGGGACCGTGGTGCGCACCTGCACCGTCGTTTCGCGGCCGTTGCCCCCCATCAGCGACACCTGGATCTGGGATGACGAGAGCTTGTCGTCGCCGTAATACACCTCGACCGAGACGCAGTCGGCACCGAGAGCTTCGCCGGCTTCGAGACGAAGTGGCACGCTGACCCGCAAAGGTTCGCCAAGGATGGCGCGGCTGACTGGACGTCCGAAGCCCATGCCGTGGGATGTCCCTGACGCCAAAGCGAGCGTCGCACCAGCAAGTGCTGCGGCCGATACCCGCTTAATGTTGTTCATCTCGGTGCATCATGAGGCCTAAGATTTCACTCTAGCATGAACATCCTGTGACACTCCTCACGGTAAGTCCTCGAAGTGGGGTCTCACCCACACCCGAAATCTGCGGGGTACATACCCGATGACCGCCATTCTTGAAGATTTCCATGAGCACTGAACTGCAAACCGAGCGCCAAGGCGACACCCTGGTGATGACTTTGTCGGGGCCTGCCACGCGCAACGCCTTGTCGCCCCAGGTGTACGCCGCCGGGATCGAAACGCTGAACATGGCCGAGTCCAGTCCGGAGGTGCGCGCGGTGGTGATCACCGGGGCGGGCGGGCACTTTTGCGGCGGCGGGGACCTGCAGCGTTTGGCGCACAACCGGGCACATGACTTGGCGGCCCAGGCCGGCAACATGGACGCGTTTCATCAATGGATTGAGGCACTGCGCTGCTTCCCCAAGCCGGTGATCGCCGCCGTGGAGGGCGTGGCCGCCGGCGGTGGGGTGTCGGTGGCGCTGGCGTGCGACCTGATCGTCGCGGGCGAGAACAGCCGCTTTCTGACGGCTTACAGCAAGGTGGCGCTGTCGCCGGATGGCGGTGCGAGCTGGCATCTGGCACGCGCCCTGGGCCGTAGCCGCGCCTTGGCCCTGCTGTGGCTGGGTGACACGCAAACCGCGCAACAGTGGGCTCAGTACGGCCTGGTGCACCAGATCGCCCCGGCCGGTACGGTGCTGGACGAGGCCCTGAAATTGGCTGCCCGTCTGGGCGAGATGGCGCCGGATGTGCTCGCCAGCATCAAGGAACTGGTGAACGATGCGTCACAGCCCTTGCGCCCTCACCTCGACCAGGAAAAGCATCATTTTCTGATCAACCTCAGCAAGCCCGCAGCCGGCCAGGCGATGGAAGCGTTTCTGAGCAGCCGCCAGGGCAAGCCCTGAGCCGACTCAGGCAACCAGGCGCGCGACCACCTGCAAGCGCGCCGCCAGTTTGGCGAACAGGGCACTGACCAGCGTCAATTGGGCTTTCTCGATGGGTTGCCCCGCCATGCGCGCCGTCAGGATGCCGCGATTGAGGGTGAGGACCAGCACCAACGCGTCCGACCACCAGGATATGGCGGCCTCTTCGAGGGCCTGCACGGTGTCGGCATCCAGCCAATGCCTCACCACCGGTTCGGCGTTGGAAAACAGGGCAAAACGCCGCGACAAGACGGACTCATCGGGCAGGCACACCGGAGGGTGCATCGCCAACCAGCGCATCTCATCCGGCAGCGTGTTGTCGATCTGCGTCTGCATGGCGTTGGTAAAACGGCTGAAAACATCCGACTCCAACGTGTGGGCCAGCACCTTGGAGACCAGGATCAGCTGCACGTCGCCAGGGATGCCCGTTTCAGCGCGAAAGCGCAGTTCCTTGCCGATGATGTAGGGGCGTTGAGAGCTGCCCCACTCGGCACGCCAGCCTGCGGCCGCCTCGACGACATGCCCACCACCGGTCTTGCCTTTGACGTGCTTGAAGGCGTGCCCTTCGGCTTTGGCCCATGCCAAGAGCACACGGGCATCGTCCGATTCGACGTGATCGGGATCGATCAAACGCTTGAGGGCATCAAACATGGAGTCAGATCCTGAGGTGGGATGAAGGGCTCTGGCCTGCCAGGAGGGAGTCGAACCCCCGACCGCCCGCTTAGAAGGCGGGTGCTCTATCCAACTGAGCTACTGGCAGCCTGAGCCCGCAAGTTTACGTCATGCGCGCCAGCGCGACAGCAGCAAGGCGTTGCTCACGACACTGACACTGCTCAAGGCCATGGCCGCACCCGCCAGCATGGGGTTGAGCCCGCCGAACGCCGCCAACGGGATGCCAATGATGTTGTAGCCAAACGCCCACGCGAGGTTCTGCCAGATCTTGGCCGAGGTTCGGCGCGAGATGTCCAAGGCGGCGGGCACCAGCGTCGGGTCGCCGCGCATCAGCGTGACGCCCGCGGCGTTCAAGGCAACATCAGCGCCGCCCTGCGGGTTGGCCATGGCCATGCCGACATCGGCCGCCGCCAGTGCGGGTGCGTCGTTGATGCCATCGCCCACCATGGCGACCACCTGCCGGTTACCACCCTGCCCTGCTTGCAGGCGCTGGATGTGATCGGCCTTGTCGCCAGGCAGCACTTCGGCAATGACCTGCTGGATGCCCAGCTGGCGGCCGATGTGCTCGGCCGCGCTGCGGTTGTCTCCCGAGATCATGACGGTGCGCACACCGAGTTCATGCAGCCGCGTCACGGCGGCAGCGGCTTCGGGTTTGAGCTCGTCGCCAAAGGCCATGAGGGCCACAATCTGCCAAGCCGCATCGGCGGGAGTCGTCCCTTGGGGCATGGATGCGTGTGCCGGGCCTTGCCGCAGCAACCAAGACACGGTGTGGCCCTGGGCATGCCAAGCGTCCAGGGTTTGAGCCCAGGGGCTCAGGCTGGCGCCAGGGCACAACTCGCTCATCCAGCGGGTGCTGCCCAAGGCCCAGGTCTGGCTGCCGCCTGTGCTGGCGGGCAGCACGCCCTGGATGCCGCGACCCGCGACGGCCTGGAGTTGGTGCACGGCGGACAGGCTCAAGCCCTGGCGGCTGGCTTCACCGAGCACCGCGCGCGCCAAGGGGTGTTCGCTGCCGGACTGCAGGGCCGCCGCTGTTTGCAGGGCCTGTGTGCGGCTCAGGTCGATGCCGTCGGCCACCTGCCAGTCCACCAGCAGCGGCCGTCCCTGCGTGAGGGTGCCGGTCTTGTCGAACGCCACCACCTGCACACGGTGTGCGACCTCCAGGGCCTCGGGGTCTTTGATGAGGATACCGTGGCGGGCGGCCGCCCCGGTCCCGGCCATGATGGCTGCGGGGGTGGCCAAGCCCAGGGCACAGGGGCAGGCGATGACCAGCACGGCCACGGCACGGATCAGGGCCACTTCGCCGTCCAGACCAGCCCACCACCAGCCCAGGCCAGTCAACAAGGCCAGCCCCAGCACGGTGGGCACGAACACCGCCGACACGCGGTCGACCACGCGCTGGATGGGGGCCTTGACCGCCTGCGCCTCCACCACGCGGCGGATGATGTGCGCCAGCATGGTCTGACCGCCGACGGCGGTGACGCGCATCAGCAGGCGCGCCTCGGTGTTGATGGCGCCGCCGGTAAGGGGATCGCCCGGGGCCTTGCTCACGGGCAGGGGCTCGCCGGTCAGCAGGGATTCATCGACGTGGCCACTGCCCTCGATCACCACGCCATCGGTGGGGACGCGCTCACCGGGGCGCACGATGAGCAGGTCATCGACCAGCACCTGCTTGAGCGGCACCTCGACTTCGCCTTGTGGGCCCTGCCGGTGCACGGTGTCGGGCCGCAGCGATTGCAGGGCGCGGATGGCGGCCGTGGTCTGGCGCTTGGCGCGGGCCTCCAGGGCCTTGCCGAGCAACACCAAGGTGATAATGACCGCGGCCGATTCGAAATACAGTTCAGGTGCACTGTGAGCGGCATGAGGGTCGGTGCTGTGGCTGTGGCGCCACCACAGCCACATGGACAAGCCCCAGGCGGCCGAGGTGCCCAAGGCCACCAGTTGGTCCATGTTGCCCGTGCCCGCCCTAAGGGCCGCCCAGCCGGCCTTGTAGAAACGTGCCCCCAGCAGAAACTGCACCGGTGTGGCCAGGGCGAACTGCACCCAGGCCGGCCAGAAGTGGTGGTCACCCCACAACATGGGCAGCACCAGGGGCAGGCTGGCGGCAGCCCCAAAGACCACCGCCCCCCAGACGCTCCACCACGGCACCACCTCTTCCACGACTGCGTCGTCCGCGTGCTGGATCTGGGCGTGGTAGCCCGCACGCTCGACGGCCGCCAGCAGGATGTCAGCCTGGGCGCTGGCGTGGGCCTCATCGGGCGGCGCAGCCCATTCCACCGTGGCCATTTCGGTGGCGAAGTTGACCTGGGCCTCGGCCACGCCAGGCACCTTCTTCAGCGCCCGCTCCACCCGCGTCACACAGGCCGCACAGGTCATGCCCCGCACGGCGAGTTGCACTGTGTGCTCGGCGGCAGGGTCGGCTCTGTCGCTCCGCGCAAGAGGGGAAACTTCGGATGCAGGCATGGCGCACATATCGGGTTCACTTCACAATGGCGTCAGTATCGCCCTTTGAAAGGATCACCGCCATGACAACCCCTGCCACCTATCAATTGCACGTCACCGGCATGAGCTGCCAGCACTGCGTCAAGGCCATCACCCAGGCGGTGCAGGACCAAGATGGTGAGGCGCAGGTGACGGTTGACCTGGCTCAGGGCTTGGTGACGGTGGAAACGGTGCTCGGCGAGGACGCCGTGCGCGCAATCATCCGCGAAGAAGGCTACGGTATTGCCTGATGGATGCACCCCTGCATGAGTCTCACCTGAGCGCCTGCGGCATCCGCACGCGCGTGCTGCAAGGCGGCGCGAACTTGCGCGCCACCGAAGCGGTGGTGTTTGTGCATGGGAACCCCGGCTCGGGTGAAGACTGGCGTGACCTGATGCGCCGGCTGGCGCCCGTGGGTCGGGTGGTGGCGATGGACATGCCGGGCTTTGGCCAGGCCGACAAGCCTGCCGACTACCCCTATTCGGTCGAGGGCGGCGCCACCTTTCTGGGCGAGGCCTTGAAGCAGCTGGGCATCAGTCGGGCCCATCTGGTGCTGCATGATTTTGGCGGCCCCTGGGGCCTGATGTGGGCGGCCATGTCACCGCTGTCGGTAGGCAGCATCACCTTGATCAACACCGGTGTGCTGATCGGGTACAGCTGGCACACGATGGCGCGCATCTGGCGAACGCCGATCCTGGGTGAGTTGCACCAGTGGCTGACCCATCGGGCCGGCTTCAAGTGGGCTTTGCGCAAGGGGTCGCCGCGCGGTTTGCCTGATGCCTTCCTGAACCGGATGTACGACGATCTCGACGCGGGCACACGCCGTGCGATCCTCAAGCTTTACCGCGCCACGTCAGAGCCGGGTCAGCGGGCCGAGATGCTGGCACAACTGTTGCGACCACATCCTTGGCCGACGCGGGTGGTTTGGGGCGCCGCCGACCCGTATCTGCCCACGGCACTGGCCGAGCGGCAAAAGGCCGTGTTTGCCAAGGCCGAAGTGGTGCTGCTGCCTGACAGCGGCCACTTCCCATTTGCCGATGACCCGGAGGGGGTGGCACAGGCGGTGGTGCCCTTTTTGACGCAGCAGTTGGGCCACGCCCACCATCCATGATCACAGCGAGGAACAAGCGAACATGAGCAAAGACCGGGACAGTCAGTGGCAGCAGCAAAAGACCGATGAGGTCTCGACCTTCGGGCAGTCAGGGTTCACACACTCCAGCACACTGGATTCACGACTGGGCGAAGACAAGCGCCGCCCGCTGCCGTCTCGCAACAGCCGTCGTCAGGCCAATCGCAAGCCGTCGTGGGTGCTGTTGTTGATCTTGATGGTGGTGCTGGCGGGTGTGGCTGTGCTGAAGGTGATCAGCTATCTGACCTGAGGCTGCCGCCTGGGCCACAAGCGGGTCATTTTTTGCTTCGACTCGGCCGCTTGGATTTGGCGTCTTTCAACGTCGTTTGCTGGTTGACCTGATCCAGCCAGAGCAAGGTTTCCATCTGGGCCAGGAAGCGCCCCAGGTAGTCGGGGGACAGGCTGCGCATGAGGGTGAGCGAGCGCAGCATGAGCCGGTGCGAGTTGAGTGGGCCGGCGTTATCCGGTCCACGGTGCACGGCCTGGACCACCTGCTGGTCGGCCGCGATCTTGGACCAGACCTCGCTGAAGCCGCGCACGCTTTTCAGATCGGAGGCGTTGCCACCCTCTTCCGGGTCCACCAGTTCGGCCTGGGCCTGGGTGCGCTCCTGAATGTAGCGGTTCAAGCGGGTCAAGGGCGCGGCATGCGCCGAGGCCAGCACGGTGCTGGCTGGGCGCGCGCCGGGGGTTTCGCCCTCGGGCGAGGCGACACGGGCCACTCGCTGGGCGTAGTCTTGCACCGCAACTTGCAAGCGCTGGGTCAGCCGCTGTCGCACCGCGTCGGGCTGCGTGACCAGGCGGCGTTCGAGCACCTCCAGGTAATGGAAGCGGGCCGGATCATGGTGATGGGCGCCGGTTTCGCGCAGCGACGCCAAGGTGGGCCCACTCATGGCGTATCGGGCCGAGTGGCTTGGGCGGCCTGGGGCAGGTGGCTCGGGGACTGAGCCTGAACGGGCGCGGGGGTGGGGGTGGGGGTGGGGGTGGGTACTGAAGTCTGTGCCGTTTTGGGCACCGGCGCCATTTCGACCCGTCGGTTCTGCGCCCTGCCCCGCTCGTCGGCATTGGGAGCCACGGGTTGCTCGGCCCCGAAGGCGGCGGCAAAGACCTGGGACGAGGGCATGCCCTCGTCGATCAGAGCGCGGGTGACGGTCAAGGCGCGCTGGGCAGACAGCTCCAGGTTGTCGGTGAAGCGGCGGTTGCGGTCGCGCAGCAGGGTGTCGTCGGTGAAACCGCTCACCATCAGCATTTCCTGGCGTTCGCCCAGGTACACCCGCAAGGGCTCCACCAGGCTTTTGAGCAGCTGGCGACCATCGGGTCGCAGCTCGTCCGAGCCGGCGGCGAACAGCACGCTACCGCTGATGCCGATGCGGCCATCGTTGAGGGTGACGCGACCGCTGGCCAGGGGGCCGGCCAGGGCGTGCTCGAGCGCCATGCGGCGCTGCTCTTCCTGTTGGCGCTTTTCGACCTCCTGCTTGAGGCTGCTGACGAGGTCCATCTGCACCACGATCATGCCCACCAGGATCAGCACGAAGGCGCCCAGCAGGCCGGACATCAGGTCACCGAACACGGCCCAGACCGGCGCCGTCTGATCGACGGCATCGTCCCGGTCGTCGAGGTCCATCATCGGGCGCCCCCTTCGGCAGAGGCCAGCGCCTTGCCATGCAGGCGGCGCAGGTCTTCGACGATGCCTTGTTGCGAGCTGATGCTGAGGTCGATGACCTCGCGGGCCTGGGCCACGTAGTAGGCCAGCTGCTCATCGCTGCGTGTGAGGGACTGGCCAATGGCGCGCTCGATGCCTTGCAGGCTGCCGATCAGCTTCTCGTTGGTGTCGCTGAACAGGGTCACGCCATGCGCGAAGGACTCGCCCAGGCTGGACAGCTCGACGGCGCTGGCCGCCACATGGGCCGCCACCTCATCGACCTGACCGGCTTGCTGGCTGAGGGCGCTGGCGAACTGGGCGCCGGCTTCTTGCAGCACGCCGGTGGCCGAGTTGACCATGGACTCGATGGCGGCGCGCTGCTGCCCGGCGGCTTCGTTGACGGACTGCAGCAAGGTGCCGAGCTGCGCCATCATGGCGGTGCGCTCGGACAGGGCGAGGTTGTCGCGCTCGCTGATGTGGGCCATGTCGCGGCGCAGCTGCACGATGACCTCGGCGGCGGCCTGCGGCACTTCGGAGGCTGTTTGCAGCAAGCGGTTGAGCGGGGCTTCCAGCGAGGTGCCCAGGGTGGCCAGGTGCTGGGCCACGGCGGCCTGCAGGGCATCCAGGCGCTCGACGGCGGCGCGGCCACGCTGCGCTTCTTCGTCGCGCAGGGCCTGCAGTTCGGTGCGCCAGACGGCGCTCAGCTGGTCCATGCGCTCGCCTTGTGAGGCGATCCATTGCTGCTCGGAGGCCAGGCGGGCGCGCACCAGTTCTTCCGACTGGCTCAGCAGCTGGGTCACGCCGGCCAGGGTCTGGCTGACGTGCTGGCTGGCGCGCTCGGTGATCTGGCCGGCAGCGCTCTCGAGCGTCTGGCAGACGGCCTGCTGTTGGTCCAGCGTCTGGGTGCTGACGCGCTGCCATTCGGCAGCCAGCGTCGCGGCCGTGGTGTCCATGGCCTGCTGCCAGGCGGCCAGGCGTTGCTGCTCGGCGGTCGCTTGGCTGGCTTGCGCTTGCGAGGCGGTGTCCTGCAGCGAGGTCAGCACGTCGCGGGCGTGCTGGGCGAAGGTGTCGTTGAAGCCCTGCAGAGATTGGTCGAGGCCGGCCACCAGCGTCTCGTGGGTGTGGGCCTGGCTGTGCTGTGCCGCCGTCCAGCTGGCAGCCACCTGCGCGGCCTGTTCGCGGATCTGCGCCGAGGCCGCTTCCAGGGCCTGGCACACGGCCTGTTGCTGTCTCACCGTCTGAGCGCCTGCCTGTTGCCACTCGCCCGCGAGCGTCGTCGCCAAGGTGGCCATCGTGCCTTGCCATGCGGCCAGGCGCTGCTGGTCGGCCTCAGCCTGCGCGGCCTGCGCTTGCGAGGTGGCGCTTTGCAACGATGTGAGCACGGTGGCGGCACGTTGCTCGAAGGTCTGCGTGAAAGCTTGCAGCGCGCCATCGAGCCCCGTCAGCAGGTGCTGCTGATTCTGGTTCTGGTTATGCAGGGCCGAGGTCCAGGTGTCGGCCACCTGGCGGGCGGTGCCCTCCCACTGCGTGCTCAATCCGTTGAGCTGGGCCTGGGTGGCGTCGATCAGGCGCTGGTGCGTGCGCTGGGATTCTTGCGCGATCTCGCTCATGGCGGTTTCGACCACGGGCCTGAGCGTGTCGCCGGCAGCACGGGCGCTGGCGGTGAGGCTGTCTTGCAAGGACGTGCCAACCGCTTGGGCCAGATCGGTGTAGGCGGTGGCGGCTTCGCGGTGGAAGGCCTGTTGCTGCGCCAGCAGTTGCGCGTCGAGCTGTTCACTGCGGCGCTCCAGCCCGGTCATCAGGGACTGCAGACGGTCGACCAGCACCGGCATGGCATCGGCCTGCGCCTGCAGCGCCTTGAAGGTGGCATCACGCTGGTGAGCCGCTGACAGGGGGCGCAAGGTGGTGGCAATCTGGGCGTCGAGTTGGCGCGCGACCTCGATGCGCTCGCGGCGGGTCAGGGCTGACATCAGGCCCAGCAGCGCCGAGGCGGCGACGCCGGCCACCGAGGTGCCAAACGCCAGGCCCAGGCCCTTGATGGGCGCGGCCAGGGCGCCCCGGATGGCCTCCAGATTGGCCGAGCCTTCGAGCGCGAACACGGCGCCCTGGAAGGTGACCACCATGCCCAGGAAGGTGCCCAGCATGCCGAGCATGACGAGCAGGCCCACCAGATAAGGGGTGAGCGCCGGGCCCGGCATGGCCACCCGCTGCCCTTCGATGCGTGAGCGCACCGGGTGCTGCAAGCTGGGATGGAGGCGGGCCAGCCAGGCACCCAGGTCGCTCAAATCGGATGGGATGTGGGCCAGCGCCTCGCTCAGCGTGGCCGTGGCGGCACGAAAACGCCGCAGTTCCAGGGCGCCGAGGACGTAGACCCCGCCGATCACGGCGGTCATGGCCAGGGCCATCCAGCTCGTCCCCACAAAGCCCCAGCCGACCCAGCCCACGGCCACCAAGCCGAGGGTGAAGATGACGGTCATCATGAATTTGTTCATTGTGATTCGCTGCTCTCGCTGTGTTCGCTGTTCTTGTTTAGTTCATTGCCCGCGTTCTGGGCGGCTTCCATCAGGCCCAGAATGGGTTGCAGACGCTGGTGCAACTCGGCCAGCATCATGTCGCGCATGTCGCGCTGAAAGGCAGCAATCCAGCCGCCGGGTTGTCGCCAGCGGATGGGGTCATCCTCGCCTGCCTGCGTCGCGACGGTCTGTTGGTGGTGCTGGCGCCAGTGTTCCAGGCGCCGCTCCAGGTACACCGGCACGCTGGTCCACAGCTTTTGCTCGCGGGCACCCAGCATCTGTTCCATCACCGCATCCAGCGCCACCAACTGCCGCAAGGCCGGCGAGCCTTTGGAGAGCATCTGGCGCACCTGGACTCTCAAAGCCCCCACGGCGTTATCCATCTGCTTTTGCAGGCTTTGGTAGCGTTGGTAGTGGGGGGCGTACTTGGACTCGGCGCGGGCGTCGTCTTCTTCGAGGGTGTGCAGCAGGGTCCGGGGGGTGGACGGCAACGGGGTGTGGGGCGGCGTCACCTTCGCGGTGATCAGGGCGGTCAACTCGGCCTTGACCTGGTTCACCACCTGGGCCACCGCGCTCGCGTCCACCGCCTGTCCGCGCAACTTGGTCTGAGACGGGTAGGACTCGATGGAGTGCAACGCGCCATCGAGCTTGACGGCATCAAAGGCACTCAGCCAGTGGCTGAGCCGCTCGGCCACGTCTTGACGCGCCGACTCGCCATCCACCTGCGCCCATTCCTGGAGCAAGCGGACGAGTCGTGAACTGCCGAGACGGTGCTGCAAATCCAATCCTTCCATGCCACGCGCAGGGGTGGCGGCCTTGTGATGCGACGACGGGCGAAACCGCGTATTTTCGTTCAGGAAGGAGCCTGCGGCGCCCATGCGTGTGCGGAGACTGTGCAACGGGTGGCGTAGCCTGGCTCCTTGCGATATTTCAACGATTGTTGTATTATTGCCGCATGGAACAACGCACCGCCACCACCGTCTTCGAATCCCTGTCCTCCGGGGTTCGCCTGGATGTGTTCCGACTGCTGGTTCGCATGGGTCAGGAAGGCATGGTCGCCGGTGACATCGCCGCCAAGCTGGGCGTGCCGCCAACCAACCTGTCCTTCCACCTGAAGGCGATGGCACACGCCGGCTTGGTCACGGCCACCCAGGAAGGACGCTTCCAGCGCTACCGGGCCAACCTCACTTTGATGTCGGACCTGATCGCTTACCTGACGGAAGAGTGCTGCGCCGGGCAGACCGAGTTGTGCCCGACCGTGAACGCGGCCAACATCTGCACCCAGTGCTGAGAACGAGGGGCCGCCATCGTGAAAATCCTCCCGCTGATCTGGCAACGGCTGGTGAACAACGCCGGACAGACCTGCCCGCGTTGCCGTGACACCGGCTCGGAGGTGCAGGCCGCCGTCGAGCGCCTGCGCCAAGCCCTGGCGCCCCTGGGCGTCGAGCCCCAGTTGCAGACCCAAGAATTGAGCGAGGCCACCTTTCTGGCCGAGCCGGTGGTGTCCAACCGCATCCTGATCAACGGGGAGCCGATGGAGCATTGGCTGGGGGCGCAAACAGGCACCAGCCCGTGTTGCGAGCAATGCGGTGACAACGAATGCCGCACCCTGGCCATGGACGGCCAGACCTACGAGGTGATTCCGCAAGCCTTGATCGTGCGCGCCGGGCTGATTGCCGCCACGCGCATGTTGGATTCGACCTTGCCCTCTTGAGGCGTTGCCGCGACAGCGGCCATCTCATCCCTTTTATTTTGATTATTCAAGGAGTCTGAAAATGAAGTCGATTCAAGTGTTTGACCCTGCCCTGTGCTGCAGCTCGGGCGTATGCGGGGTCGAGGTCGATCAGGCCCTCGTGAGCTTCGCGGCCGACATCGATTGGGCCCGTCAGGCCGGCGCCCAGATTGAGCGCTTCAACCTGGCCCAGCAGCCCATGGCCTTTGCCGAAACGCCTGCTGTCAAGACCTTCCTGGAGCTGTCTGGCCAAGAGGGCCTGCCGCTGACCCTGGTCGATGGCCAGATTGCCCTGGCGGGTCGCTACCCTTCGCGAGACGACCTGGCGCGCTGGGCCGGCATCACTGCTGTGGCGGCCACACCCTCTGCCGGTAGCTGCTGCGCAGGCAGCCGCTGCTGCTGAGAACGGAGTCCCCCATGCTGTTTCTGGACCAGGCGCCGCGCTTCCTCTTTTTCACCGGCAAAGGCGGCGTGGGCAAGACCTCGCTGGCCTGCGCCACCGCCGTGCGGCTGGCCGAGGCCGGGCGCCGCGTGCTGCTGGTGAGCACCGACCCGGCTTCCAACGTCGGGCAGGTGTTTGGCGTGCAGATCGGCAACCACATCACGCCCATCCCGGCGGTGGCCCACCTGTCTGCGCTGGAAATCGACCCGCAGGCTGCGGCGCAGCTTTACCGCGACCGCATCGTGGGGCCGGTGCGCGGCGTGCTATCCGATGCGGTGGTGAAAAGCATCGAGGAACAACTCTCGGGGGCCTGCACCACCGAGATCGCCGCCTTCGACGAGTTCACCAGCATGCTGCTGGACTCGCCCCTGACCGCTGACTTCGATCACATCGTGTTTGACACGGCCCCCACCGGCCACACCATCCGCCTACTGCAACTGCCGGGCGCGTGGAGCGGTTTTCTGGAAGCCGGCAAAGGCGATGCCTCCTGCCTGGGCCCGCTGGCCGGCCTCGAAAAACAGCGCGCGTCTTACAAGGCAGCGGTGGATGCGCTGTCCGACCCCTTGCGCACCCGCCTCGTGCTGGTGGCCCGCGCCCAGGGTGGCGCCCTGCGTGAAGCGGCCCGCACCCACGATGAACTGGCGGCCATCGGCCTGTCGCGCCAGCATCTGGTGATCAACGGCCTGATGCCAGAGCGCGAAGGCGCGCACGACGCGCTGGCCGCAGCCATCCAGGCACGCGAAGCGGCCGCGTTGGCCGACCTGCCCCCGTCCCTGCGCGACCTGCCGCGCGACGAGATCGAGCTCAAGGCCTTCAATCTGGTCGGGCTGGATGCCCTCCAGCATCTGCTGTCTGACCAGGCGCCACCCACCGACACGACCCCAGTGGCGCTGCCGCCATCCCTGCAGACGGCGCGCCTGTCATCGCTCGTGGACGAGATGGCGCAGAACGGGCATGGCCTGATCATGCTGATGGGCAAAGGTGGCGTGGGCAAGACCACGCTGGCGGCTGCCGTGGCGGTCGAGTTGGCCCACCGCGGCCTGCCCGTGCACCTCACCACCTCCGACCCGGCCGCACACCTGACCGAAACGCTGCAAGGCAGCCTGGACAACCTGACCGTGAGTCGGATCGACCCGCACGAGGTCACCGAGCGCTATCGCCAGCAGGTGCTGGCCACCAAGGGCGCCAAGCTGGATGCGCAAGGCCGCGCCATGCTCGAAGAAGACCTGCGCTCGCCCTGCACCGAGGAGATCGCCGTCTTCCAGGCCTTCTCGCGCATCATCCGCGAAGCCGGCAAGAAGTTCGTGGTGATGGACACCGCGCCCACCGGACACACCCTGTTGCTGCTGGACGCCACCGGCTCCTACCACCGCGACATCGTGCGCCAGATGGGTGACACGAACGTGCACTTCACCACGCCGATGATGCAGTTGCAGGACCCCAAGCAGACCAAGGTCCTGCTCGTGACCCTGGCCGAGACCACCCCAGTGCTGGAGGCGGCCAACCTGCAAGCCGACCTGCGCCGCGCCGGCATCGAACCCTGGGCCTGGGTGGTGAACAACAGCATCGCCGCCAGCCAGCCGCAATCGACCCTGCTGAAACAACGCGCCCGCAACGAGCTGCGTGAGATCGACCTGATCCGCTCACACCACGCGCAGCGCCACGCCATCGTGCCACTGCAACAACAGGAACCCGTGGGCGTGCAACGCCTGCTGGCCCTGTCTGAAATGGCTGAACTTCCCGAAACCAACCCTGCTGGAGCCTGACATGGCTGACAGGGTCTACAACGTGCTCTTTGTGTGCACCGGCAATTCCGCCCGCTCCATCATGGCCGAGAGCCTGCTCAATGGCATGGCAGCCCACCGCTTCACAGCCTGGTCGGCGGGTAGCCAGCCCAAGGGCGAGGTGCACCAGCTGGCCCTGCAGGTGCTGACCCACCTGAACCTGCCGCACGAGGGCCTGCGCAGCAAGAGCTGGAACGAGTTCGCCGGCCCCGATGCCCCACCGCTCGACTTCGTGTTCACCGTCTGCGACAACGCCGCGGGCGAGGTTTGCCCTGTGTGGCCCGGCCAGCCTGTGACGGCCCACTGGGGCGTGTACGACCCTGCGGCGGTCGAGGGCACGCCAGCACAACAACAGCATGCGTTCGAGGAAGTGGCCCAGATTCTGAAGCGCCGCATCGACTTGATGCTGTCACTGCCCGCTGAGAAGCTGGCCTCGCTGTCCATCCAGGCAGACCTCCATGCCATCGGCAAACTCTGACGCGTCCGGGCCCACCATGACCACCCACGTTCTGATCCTCTGCACCCACAACTCGGCCCGCAGCGTGCTGTCCGAAGGCATGCTCAACCACCTCGCCGCCCAACTCGGCAAGGATGTGAAGGCGCACAGCGCTGGCAGCGCGCCCAGCGGTCGCCTCAACCCCTTCGCCATCGAAGCCCTGAACCGCGCGGGCATCGACACCTCGGCCTACCGCAGCAAGAGCTGGGACGAGTTCACCACGCCCGACGCGCCTCCACTGTCCATCGTCATCACCGTGTGCGACAGCGCGGCGGCTGAAACCTGCCCCGTATTCTTCGGCGGCAATGGCCACCCGGTCAAGGTGCACTGGGGCTATCCCGATCCGTCCAACGCCGAAGGCGGTGACGAGGGCAAGCGCCGTGCCTTCGAGCTGACCCGCCAGGCCATTGGCTACAAGATGCTGCAACTGCTGGCCCTGCCGCTGGACGCGATGAGCCGCGATGCCGTGCAGGCAGCCCTGAACGAGATTGCCTTGAGCTGAGCGACGTCATGACCAACAACACCCAAGCCATTGCGCACATGAGCGCCTTTGAGCGCTATCTGACCGTCTGGGTCTTTCTGTGTATCGTCGTGGGCATCGCCCTGGGGCAGTTTTTCCCTGCTGTCTTCCAGGCCATCGGCCACATGGAGGTCGCGCAGGTCAACCTGCCGGTAGGCCTGTTGATCTGGGTGATGATCATCCCCATGCTGCTCAAGGTCGACTTTGCCAGCCTGTCGCAGGTGGGCAAGCACTGGAAGGGCATCGGCGTCACCCTGTTCATCAACTGGGCCGTCAAACCTTTTTCCATGGCCTTTCTGGGCTGGCTCTTCGTGCGTCAGGTGTTCGCGCCTTACCTGCCCGCCGAGCAGCTCGACAGCTATGTGGCCGGCCTGATCCTGCTGGCCGCCGCGCCCTGCACGGCCATGGTGTTCGTCTGGAGCCGCCTCACCGGCGGGCACCCGCTGTTCACGCTCTCGCAGGTGGCGCTCAACGACACCATCATGGTGTTTGCGTTTGCCCCCATCGTGGCGCTGCTGCTGGGCCTGTCGGCCATCACCGTGCCCTGGGACACCCTGCTGACCTCGGTGGCGCTGTACATCGTCATCCCCGTGATCCTGTCGCAGGTGCTGCGCAAGGCCTTGCTCCGCAAGGGCCAGGCCGCGTTCGATGCCGCGCTGATCAGGATCGGCCCCTGGTCGATTGGGTCCTTGCTGGCAACCTTGGTGCTCTTGTTCGCCTTCCAGGGACAGGCCATCATCGAACAGCCCTTGGTCATCGCCATGCTGGCCGTGCCCATCCTCATCCAGGTCTTCTTCAACTCGGGTCTGGCTTACTGGCTCAACCGCCGCGTGGGGGAATCACATGACGTGGCCTGCCCCTCGGCCCTGATTGGTGCGAGCAACTTCTTTGAGCTGGCCGTGGCCGCCGCCATCAGCCTGTTCGGTTTCCAGTCAGGCGCCGCGCTGGCCACCGTGGTCGGCGTGCTGATCGAAGTGCCCGTGATGCTGCTGGTGGTGCGCCTGGTGAACCAGAGCAAGGACTGGTACGAACAAGGACAATGTCGAGCATGAGCGACACCATCATCTATCACAACCCCAAGTGCGGCACCTCCCGCAACACCCTGGCACTGATCCGCAATGCGGGCATCGAACCGCAGGTGATCCTGTACCTGGAGACACCTCCAAGCCGTGCCCAACTGGTGCAGCTGATTGCCGACTGCGGCCTGAGCGTGCGCGAGGTGCTGCGCGCCAAGGGTGACCTGTATGACGAACTCGGCCTGGCCGACCCGAAATGGACGGACGACGAACTGCTGGACTTCATGGTGGCTCACCCCATCCTGATCAACCGCCCCATCGTCGTCACGCCCAAGGGCACGGCCCTGTGCCGACCGTCCGAGAAGGTGCTCGACATCCTTCACCAACCTCAGCAGGGGCCCTTCACCAAGGAAGATGGCGAAGTGGTGATCGATGCGGAAGGTCAACGCCGTGTCTGAGCCGTCCTCAGGCCTGCCTGACCTGCCTCAGGTCGCGGCGGAACACTTCCGTGTGCCCGACCCGGCGCGTCTGCACCCGGCAACGCCTTCCACGCACGCCCCGCGCATCCTGATGCTCTACGGCTCGCTGCGCGAGCGCGCCTTCAGCCGCCTGCTGACCGAAGAAGCCGCGCGCCTGTTGCGCGCCATGGGCGCCGAGGTCAAGATCTTCAACCCCAGCGGCCTGCCCCTGCCCGATGACGCCCCGGAGTCTCACCCCAAGGTTGCGGAGCTGCGCGAGCTGACCCAGTGGTGCGAGGGCATGGTGTGGTGCTCACCCGAACGCCACGGCGCCATGACCGGGATCATGAAGGCGCAGATTGACTGGATCCCCTTGAGTGTGGGCGCGGTGCGGCCCACGCAGGGCAAGACCCTGGCCCTGATGCAGGTCTGCGGGGGATCGCAGTCCTTCAATGCCGTCAACCAGATGCGGGTACTGGGCCGCTGGATGCGCATGATCACGACCCCCAACCAGTCCTCGGTGGCCAAGGCGTTCATGGAGTTCGATGAGCACGATCGCATGAAGCCCTCCAGCTACCACGACCGGGTGGTGGACGTGATGGAAGAACTGCTCAAGTTCACCCTGCTCACGCGCGACATCAGCCCCTATCTGGTCGATCGCTACAGCGAGCGCAAGGAGAGCGCCGAAGCCCTGATGAAACGGGTGAACCAGTGCTCGCTCTGAACACGCCCCAGGGAGCACCGAGGGCTAGAATGATTTCTTCGGAGCTCCCAATTCAGGTTGACGCATGGACTTGATGCTGACACTGCTCCACGGTGGAGCCGGAAGCTTGGCGTCCTACTTGGCCGCACATGTGTTGCTGTGCCTGCTGCCGGCATTCTTCATTGCGGGCGCCATGGCCGCGCTCATCCCGAAAGCCAGCATCACGCGCTGGCTAGGCCGACATGCCCCCGCCTATGTCTCTTACCCGGCCGCGGCCCTGGCTGGCTCGCTGATTGCGGTCTGCTCCTGCACCATCGTGCCGCTGTTCGCCGGCATCTACCGCAAGGGCGCGGGCATCGGCCCGGCGGTCACCTTCCTGTTTTTTGCGCCCGCGGGCAACATCATGGCGCTGGCCTACACCGGCAGCATCCTAGGCGCGGAGTTTGCCCTGGCCCGGCTGGTGTTGTGCCTGCTGTTTGGCATCGGGATCGGTTTGCTGATGGCACAGATTTTCTGGCGTGACGATGCCCAGCACGACAGTGAAACGGACACGCTGTTCGCCGACCAGGCCACCATTGCCCCGGCTGCGCTGGGCGTCCTGCTGTCCTTGGTTGCCCTGCTGATTGCCGGCACGCTCAAGCTGTGGCCGCTCACCGCCACACTCGCCAGCTTCGAGTTGCCGGTGTCGTGGGCCCAAGCCTGGCAAACCACCCTGTTCAACTGGCTGCCCTTTGATGCCAGCAAAGGCGAAGAAGGCGTGAGCTTTCAGGGCTCCGTCCTGATCGGCTTGCTGCTGCTGATCAGCGCGACCGCCTGGCGAGGCCTGGAAAACATCATCGAAGGCGCCAACCGCTGGACGTGGACGGCCTTGGGTTTGGCTGCCATCACCTTGCTGGTGGCGTCTTTGCAACTGAAGCCCACCCCCGATGGCCTGGTGGTGGGCCTCACCGGACGGGTCCTGGCCGTGGCGTTGGCGATGGGGGCCACCTGGCACTTCGCCCGTCAGTTGCCGGCCGACGACTGGCGAGCCTGGCTGTGGGAGGCCTGGCGCTTCGTCAAGCAGATCTTCCTGTTGCTGGTCGTAGGGGTGTTCATCGTCGGCATGGTGCGCGAGGTCATCCGTCCCGAGTGGATCGAGGCCCTGGCGGGCAGCAATACCGTGCTCGCCAATGCGGTCGCCGTCGGGTTCGGCGTGTTCATGTACTTTCCCACCCTGGTGGAGGTGCCGGTGGCCCGCATGTTCCTGGACCTGGGCATGCACCCCGGCCCCCTGCTCGCCTACCTGATGGCCGACCCCGAACTCAGTCTGCAAAGCATGTTGATGGTGGCGGCCGTGATCGGACGTCGCAAGACCGCAGGTTACGTGGGTCTGGTGGCCCTGTTCAGCGTGTGCGCCGGCTTGACCTATGGCACCTGGGTAGATGGTGCCCGCTGGACGGCGGCAGCCCTGGCCACCGGCATTTTCCTCACCGTGTTGCTGGTGTCGATGGCCTGGCTGCGTTGGCGTCCGGCCGCGCCCAGCGAGAACTGACCCCCTTCACTTTCAACCACAAGGAACATCCATGCTGACCGTCAAAATTCTGGGATCGGGTTGCGCCAACTGCAAGAAGCTGGAAGCGGTGGCCCGCGAAGCCGCCGCCCTGGCGCAGGTCGAAGCCGAGTTCGTCAAGGTAACAGACATGAACGACATCCTCGCCTTCAATGTCATGTCGACCCCGGCACTGGTCATCAACGACAAGGTGGTCAGCAGCGGCCGTATTCCCAGCCTGGTCGACATCCAGAAGTGGCTCACGGCCTGATAGATCACAATAGTGTGTTCGGTGGGGCAGCGCACATTACCAGCCCACCTCACCAGAGGCGCACGCGCACTGCTCTACCTGGAGAACTGAATGCCCTACCTGCTTCAAGTTGACTTCCCTTATTCAGGCCCCTGGGGGGAGGAAATGACCCAAGCCATGACAGGCTTGGCGCAGTCCATCGCCCAGGAACCTGGCTTGATCTGTAAGTTCTGGACGGAGAATCAGGCAAGCAACGAGGCCGGTGGGGTCTACCTGTTTCACGACCTGCCCAGCGCCGAGGCTTACCTGGCCATGCACACGCAACGCCTCAAGGGCTTCGGCGTGCCGCAGGTCAACGGCAAGATCTTCGCGGTGAACGAGGCCCTCTCCCGCATAGACCGGGCACCGGTCTGAGACATGCGCACGCCCATCCCGCCTCACGCGGCGATACAGGCATCCTGACGACCTGATCCCACTCGTTCGACATGTCTGCTGCACTGCGCATCAGCCTCATTTACCTTTTGTTGGCCAGCTCCTGGATCTGGCTGTCGGACACGTTCGCCCATCACCTCCCCTTTCCGGCCGATTGGTCTGTCGACATACAGTCCTTGAAAGGTGAGCTGTTCGTTCTGCTCACGGGCGCCTTGTTGTTCTTGCTGATCCGCAAGGAGGAGCGCCGGCAACATGAACTGCAAACTGAGCTGCGCCAGACGCGTGCACGGCTGGAGCACTTCGTGGATGTCAGTCCGGCTGTCATTTACGTCTTTGAAAAATGGGATGCCGAACCCAAGCTGAGGCTGTCCTACGTCAGCGCCAACATCGCGCGACTGACGGGCTTCAGCGCGGACCATTTCTACCAGTCCCCCTCTACTTGCTGGGAACGGCTGCACCCTGACGATCTGGCGTGCGTGCGTGAGCAACTCGCTCGCGCAGCATGTGACGGCACCGAGCTGTCTCTCCAATACCGCTGGCGACACCGAGATGGCGACTACCGCTGGATCGAAGACCGTGCCACCTTCAATCGCAACCCGCACAGCGGCATGATGGAGTTGGTGGGCAACTGGCGCGACATCAGCCAGATGAAGCGGGATGAACGTTTGCTGCAGGTAGCCGAAGAGCGCTGGCGTTTCGCCATCGACGGCAGCAACCTCGGGCTGTGGGACTGGCACGTGGCAGACGGCACCGTGTTCCTGTCCACGCGATGGAAGTCGATGCTGGGCTTCGATGAAAACGAGGTGGGCGATCAACTCTCCGAATGGTCCTCGCGCGTGCACCCAGATGACCTGGCCAAGGTCAACGCCGATGTGCAGGAGCTGCTGAGCAACCCCTCCGCCCAGTACAGCAACGAACACCGCGTCCTCTGCAAGAACGGCAGCTACAAATGGATCCTCGACCGTGGCAAGGTGGTCGAGCGCAACGAACGTGGTGAAGCGGTGCGCGTGATCGGCACCCACACCGACCTGAGCGAGCTCAAACAGCGTGAAGCAGCGCTGGACCTGCACGCGGGCGTGTTCATGAACAGCCTGGAGGGCGTCGTGATCTGCGGGCCGGACCAACGCATCGAGTCGGTCAACCGCACATTCACCGACATCACCGGCTACTCTGCCGAGGAAGCCATCGGGCACCCGCCCTCCTTCCTCAGCTCCGGACGCCACGACGCCGACTTTTACCGCCAGATGTGGCAGCAGATCGAGCAAACCGGGCGCTGGCAAGGTGAAATCTGGAACCGCCGCAAGAACGGCGAGATCTACATCGAATGGCTCACCATCAACGTCGACCACGCCACCGACGGCAGCGTGCGGCATTACTACGCCATCTTCAGTGACATCACCCAGCGCAAGGCCGCCGAAGAGAAGATCAGGCACATCACCCAGCACGACACGCTGACCAATCTGCCGAACCAGTCGGTGCTGCGAGACCGCCTGGGCCTGGCGCTGGCCCATGCACAACGCAATCAGGAGGCTTTGGCCATCCTGTTCATGGACCTGGACCGCTTCAAGATCATCAATGACTCCCTGGGGCCGACAGCGGGCGATGCCCTGTTGGTCGAAGTAGCGCACCGACTGACCCAGACTGTCCGACAGCAAGACACCGTGTCCAGACAGGGTGGTGACGAGTTCACCCTGCTGCTGCCCGAGGTGGATGCGGGCGACGCCGCCCACGTCGCCCAGAAGTTGCTCCAGTGCTTTGCAGAGCCCTTCCATGTCTCAGGTCAGCAACTGGTGGTGACCCCCTCCATCGGGATCGCGGTCTACCCTGCCGACGGGCACGAGATCGACACCTTGATGCAAGCCAGCGACATGGCCATGTACCGCGCCAAGAACGATGGGGGCAACGCCTTCCGCTTCCACACGGCCGACATGCACCAGCAGGTCCACAAAACGCTGCGCCTGGAAAACGATCTGCGCAAGGCCCTGCGCCAAGACGAGTTGCTGCTGTACTTCCAACCCCAGGTGTCCTTGTCCTCGGGCCGAGTCACGGGCTGCGAAGCTTTGGTCCGCTGGCAGCACCCTGAAACAGGTTTGATGCCGCCTGCCGAATTCATCCCGGTGGCCGAAGACAGCGGCCTGATCGTCCCCATCGGTGACTGGGTTCTGCGAACGGCCACGCAACAGTGCCGGGCTTGGCAGTTGGCCGGCCATGCGGATCTGGTGATGGCCATCAATGTGTCGACGGTACAGTTCCGGCAAGAGGACTTTGCCCGCTCGGTGCACCAAGCGCTCCATGCCGCCAACCTGGAGGCGCGCTTCCTTGAAGTGGAAATCACCGAAAGCGTGATGGCCGACGACCCCGAGCGTGCCATCCGGACCATCCGACAACTCCACGACCTCGGCGTTCAGCTGTCCATCGACGATTTCGGTACCGGCTACTCCTCGTTCTCCTACCTCAAACGCTTTCAGATCCACAAACTCAAGATCGACCAGAGCTTTGTGCGCGACCTGAACACCGACAGCAACAGCGCCTCCATTGCCCAAGCCATTGTCTCAATGGCCCACAGCCTGGGGCTTTCGGTGATTGCGGAAGGGGTGGAGCATCCGGAGCAGGCTCGCTGGTTGGCTGCACACCAGTGTGACGAGGCACAAGGCTACCTCTACGCCCGGCCTTTGCCCCCGGAGCAGTTCTTGGACTGGCTCGCCAGCCCGGCGGCCAGCAAGACAGCGATCAAGGCCACCACCTGAGCCTGTAACATCGCGCCCCTGCGGCCTTCTTGCTGCAAGTGAATTGCCTGATGGGTGTCCACATGAATTTCAAACACCTGCGAGCCGACGTGCTGGCCGGAATCACCACGGCCTTTGCCCTGGCGCCCGAATGCATTGCCTTCGCGCTGGTCGCCCACCTCCACCCCCTGATGGGCCTGTACGGCGCGTTCATCATCTGCACCCTCACCGCCCTGCTCGGCGGTCGACCCGGCATGGTCTCGGGCGCGGCAGGCTCCATGGCTGTCGTCATCGTCGCGCTGGTGGTGCAGCACGGGGTGCAGTACCTGCTTGCCACGGTGCTGCTGTCGGGCCTGATCATGGCCTTGTTCGGCCTGTTCAAACTGGGCAAGCTGGTGCGCATGGTGCCCCACCCCGTGATGCTGGGCTTCGTCAATGGGCTGGCCATCGTCATTGCCCTGGCGCAACTGGAGCACTTCAAGCACGACGGCGCCTGGCTCACCGGCGCGCCGCTGTACTGGATGGCCGCGCTGGTGGCCGCAACCATGAGCATCGTCTACCTGCTGCCCCGGCTGACAAGGGCGGTGCCGCCAGCCCTGGTGGCCATCGTGGGCGTGGGCTTGGTGGTGTCCCTGCTGAAGCTGCCCACCCGCACCCTGGGGGACATGGCGCACATCGCCGGTGGTCTGCCGGTGTTCGCCTGGCCTGACATTGCCTGGAGCCTGGAGACCTTGCGCATCATCGCGCCCTACGCCGTGTTGATGGCCCTGGTCGGCCTGCTGGAAACCTTGTTGACCTTGAACCTCACCGACGAAATCACCGAGAGCCGCGGCCACCCCGATCGAGAGTGCGTGGCCCTGGGCGCAGCCAACATCGCTTCGGGCCTGTTCGGGGGCATGGGTGGTTGCGCCATGATCGGGCAGACCATGATCAACCTCAGCTCCGGCGGGCGTGGGCGCCTGTCTGGCGTGGTGGCGGGCGTGATGATTTTGCTGTTCGTGCTGCTGCTGTCACCCTTGATCGAGCAGATTCCCCTGGCCGCGTTGGTGGGGGTGATGTTCGTGGTGGCGCAACAAACGTTCGCCTGGGCCTCGCTGCGGGTGATCAACAAGGTGCCCGTGAACGACGTGTTGATGATCGTGGCGGTGACCGTCATCACGGTGCTGACAGACCTAGCCACGGCCGTGCTGTGCGGCATCGTGCTGGCCGCGCTGAATTTCGCCTGGATGCAGGCACGCGCCCTGTATGCCGACAGTCACCTCGAACCCGATGGCCGCAAGCTCTACCGTGTGCATGGCACCCTGTTCTTCGCCTCGGTCACGTCTTTCCTGCAGCAGTTTGACGTGTCGAACGACCCGACCCAGGTGACACTGGACTGCGCCCACCTGAGCTTCGTTGACTACTCGGCCATTGCCGCCCTCAAAACCCTGCGAGAACGCTATGCGAAGGCCGGCAAGCAGCTGAAGGTGGTGCACCTGTCAGCGCGGTGCCGGCAGTTGCTCAGGCGAGCGGGGGTGCAGGCGGTCACACGAGGCTGACCAGACCACAAGTCGTGTCGACAATTCTTACACATTGATTCAAATTGACACCGAAAACAATCTTAAGTCATTGATTTTATTTGAAAACAAAATGTGGCATCACTATTGCTTTTGAAACAATCAGATCCCCTGTTGTTCAACTTTTTCGAGCAGTAACCATGCGCAGTACCCACCTCTTTGCCCTGGCCACGGCCTCTTTGCTGTCCCTGTCGGCTCAAGCCGCGCCCGTTTTTTACAATTCGGAAGCAGCCTTCCTGACTGCCACCTCAGCTCTGTCTTTGTCTCTGGAGACCTTCCAGAGTTACACCCCTGGTCAACCGCCGGTGACCAGCAATTTGAACTCGGGACTGAACATCAACACCAATGCCGCGTTCACATTTCAGAACAACAACAACTACTACTGCGGCGTCAATGTGAATAGCAATGGAGCTGAAAGATGCATTCAGTTCACCACGCCGAACGGCGGCAGTCTCCAAACTTTCACTTTTGACATGGGGACCGTGAACGCCTTTGGTATTTTCCTCGGTGATTTGTCCACCACTGGCGGTACAACTTTGACGCTGGGTAACAGCAACGGCGCCAGCCAGTCTTACGTTCTGCCCAACGCAAGTTCGGGGAATGAGCGCTACTTTGGTATTGTTGACCTGACAACGCCTTTCACATCGGTGACGCTGCGCAACTCGGCTGGCGGAGACGTGGTCTACATCGACAACGTCCGCTGGGGCAAAAGCCCTGTGGTGCAGCAAAGCACCGCAGTGCCGGAACCCGGCATGCTGGCCTTGCTGGGCATGAGCTTCGCCGGGGTCGCCTTGGCGCGCCGCCGCCGAGTCTGATACCGTTTCAGGGCACCCTCCAACCCCGCCACGGCGGGGTTTTTCATGGGCGCAAGAGCGGAGTGGGCAATGCTGCTGGGCTGCATCGGCATTGCCCCACCGCAATTCAAGCCTCTCTCAAGCGAGCGGTAGGCATGACTGCCGGCCCCGTCCGATCTGCGCATCAGGTGAGCCACAGGCCGCCCAGCAGCGTGGACAAGGCCACAACCACCACCGGAGGCACCCGCCCAAACACCAGCAGGCCATACGCCGCCAAGGCCAACGCCACATCGGTTGTGGCATGGATGGCGCTGGTCCACACCGGGTCGTACAGCGCCGCGCCCAGAATCCCGACCACGGCGGCGTTGACACCGGCCATCATCCGCTGGATGCCATCGCGCTGACGCAGGCTCTCCCAGTATGGCAAGGCCCCTGCCACCAGCAAGAAGGACGGTACAAAGATGGCCACCAGCAAAGCCAAACCCCCAACCCAGCCCCCCAACGGTGGCGGCATGACAGCGCCCAGGAAGGCAGCAAAGCTGAACAAGGGGCCGGGCACGGCCTGCGCAGCACCATAGCCGGCCAGGAAGGCATCGTTGCTCACCCAGCCTCCCGGCACGACGCTGGCCTGCAGCATGGGCAAGACCACATGGCCGCCCCCGAACACCAGAGACCCCGCCTGGTAGAAACTCGCCAGCGCCGACCAGAGGTAGGAGCCTGACCACGCCGCCACGGCCGGCAAGGCAAGCAGCAGCAGGCCACACAGCGTCAACAAAGCCGCCCCGGTGGTGCGGCTCACACCGCAATCCTGATGCTGCGCCGCCGGCAAATGTGGCAGCGACAGCGAGCGCCACCCGATCACGCCCCCCAGCCCCAGCACGATGACCTGGATGAAGGGCGAAGGCAGCAGCCACACCATCAAAGCAGCGCCGATGGCCACGCCGCCACGCAAGCGGTCGGGACACAGGAACTTGGACATGCCCCACACCGCTTGGGCCACCACGGCCACGGCCATGACCTTCAAGCCGTGCACCACGCCGGAGGCCTCCCACCCTGCCCCGCGGAGCACGCCAAACGCGAACAGGATCAGGGCCACGGCCGACGGCACCGTGAAGCCGATCCAGGCGGCCAGCGCCCCCAGCCAACCCGCACGCCGCCAGCCCAGCGCCATGCCCACCTGGCTGCTGGCCGGGCCGGGCAAGAACTGGCACAAGGCCACCAGGTCAGAGTAGCCCTTCTCATCGAGCCATTGGCGGCGCACCACGAACTCGTCGCGGAAGTAACCGAGGTGTGCCACCGGCCCGCCAAACGAAGTCAAACCCATTTTGAGGAAAGCCAGGAAAACTTCCAGCGCCGAGCCTTCGCGGCGCGTCACTGCGGCTGGCTGGGTATCAAGGGGATCGGACATGGGGCCTCACAGATGAGGGGCAGGGTAACGCCCGCACATGACAGCTCGTCAGTGGCCCGACTGAGGTTGCAGCGCAATCACGGCCATGCCCATCAGTGCCAAGGCTGCGCCCAAGGCATCCCACCGCGTCAACGCGACGTCGTCCACCCAATGCAGCCACAGCAAGGCCACGGCGATGTACATGCCACCATATGCCGCATAGGTTCGCCCTGCCGCACTGGGGTGCAAGGTCAGCAGCCACGCGAACAAACCGAGCGACACGGCTGCAGGAACCAATAACCACAGGCTGCGACCTTCCTTGACGACCAGCCAAGGCAGATAACAGCCGACGATCTCGGCCAGCGCGGTCAAAGCGAACAACAAGGTCAGGCGCAGGAGGTCCATGGAACTGGATCAAATGAAACAGCACGCATGTTGCCTCAACTTGCCGCCCTTCGCCTGGCTCACACCGTCAGCCGCGTCGATGCCCGAGAGTCGGAGGCAGCGCCCCCCCTGTCAGGGGGCACCAACGACGGCCCATGCCCTCTTGCCGAAACATAGAATTTCCCAAACCTTCCAACACCACACCATGAACAAAAAAGAAATCAAGGCGGAAATTCAAAAGTTGCTTTCAAGCGGAGAGAGCAAGTCCAGCGTCTTTCATCAGTTCTCAGGCAAAGGACTCAGTGATCGGGTGATTGCCAACCTGATTGCCTCGCACGCCAGCCCCGAACTCTGCGACCGGCACGAGAAGCTGATCGACGCCATGATCGTCGTGTCCTGGCTGCAACTCGCCCTCGGTGTCCTGCTGGCCATCGCGCTGGCCATCAATCTGGGCCTGACGGCCGGGATCATCATCACCGGTCTCATTGCTGGCTTTTGCTACCTGTTCGTCTGGGGCTTCACGCACAACAAGGCGTGGGCGTACAACGCCACCATCTTGCTGTCCATCGTGAACCTGCCAAAGTCACTGGATGATTTCTCGAGCTCCCCCATCAGCAGCATCGCCGCCCTGGTGGTGGGAACTGGGCTCGTGGCTTTCACCTGGTATGTGCGTGGCAAGCTGTTCCCCGACTTTGCGTTCATCTCGCCCAAAAAGGTCAAAGGCAAGTTCGTTTTCTCGAGCTGAGCGGTCGCTGCCCCTCCCCCCTGTGCACGCGTCCTGACAAAGACGGTCACCACATTTGAGCCGGAGCGCATGCTCATGAACACCCGCAAGGTACTGATCGCCGCGCTGCTCGGCGCCACACTCACCGTCGCGCTGATTTCACGCAGTGGTGACCTGGGCGACATGGCTCGGTCTCGGTCGCTGTATGGTTTGGCAAGGCCCCTCCTGTTCATCGCGGCCTTACAGGGAGAGGCCAAAGCCCAGAACAATCTCGCCGGGCTTTTCGCGGAAGGCTTGGGAGGTAGACCGAACCCGGCAGCCGCCGCCATGTGGTTCCAGAAGGCCGCTGATCAGGGCGTGGTGGAGGCCCAGTTCAATCTGGCCAACTTCTACGAATCGGGAACGGGCGTTCGCCGCAACACCGGCAAGGCCGTCGCACTGTTCGAAAAGGCAGCCGCCGCAGGTGACGTGACGGCAGCCTTCAATGCGGGCAGCATCCTGGCTGAGGGAAGAGGTGATTTCCCCGCCGATATCCCGCGAGCCATGAATTGGTATCGACAGGCGGCCGAGGCTGGCTATGCCTCCGCGCAATACAACCTCGCCAGCCTCCATGCGCGAGGGGTGGGCACGCCGAGAGACTGGGACGCTGCCGCACAGTGGTTTGCCAAGGCCGTCGCGCAGGGGCACACCAAGGCTCAAATGGATCTGGGCACCATGCTGGCTTCTGGCACCGGGCGAACCCGCGATTTTCCGCAGGGTCTGAGATTGCTGATCTCGGCGGCCGATGACCCACGCATCGCAGACAAGGTCAAGCAGCGCATCGAAGCCGTCTGCCAAACGGCGCGCGATGCGTCTGAGGCCGACTTGTGCGCCAGCAGACCATAAATGGGAGAGCCGCTGACACCCTGCAGCACAAAACAAAACGGGTCAGCACCTTCACGATGCTGACCCGTTGGATTCAATGGTCGGGGCGGTGGGATTCGAACTCACGACCCTCTGCTCCCAAAGCAGATGCGCTACCAGGCTGCGCTACGCCCCGACTAGACAACTAGTATAGCCTGTGAAGCACCTTTCCTCACTAGCTTGCATGCAGAAAAATGCAACAGGTCCCAGTAATGTCGTTTTGACGCGCTATAAAGAGGTCATGCTCACCCCCATTCAACAGGCCATCACGCTGCTGGGTGACACGCTGCTGGCGGTGTGGCGTGGCACGCGTCGCGGCTGGCAGTTCCGCCCGCAAGACTTTGCGCGCATCCTGGCCGATGCCAGTGCGCGGGCGCTGCTCATCGTGCTGGTGGTCAATGTGCTGGTGGGCGCCATCATCGCCTTTGTGGGCGCGGTGCAATTGTTGAAGTTCGGCGCGGGCATCTTCGTGGCCGACCTGGTGGCCATCGCCATCTCGCGCGAAATGGCCGCCGTCATCACCGCTGTGGTGATGTGTGGACGCACCGGCGCGGCCTTCGCGGCCGAGCTGGCCACCATGCAAGCCAATGAAGAAATCGATGCACTGGCCGTGCTGGGGCTCAATGCCGTGGATTACTTGGTGCTGCCGCGCGTGTTGACCCTGCTGCTCATGATGCCGCTGCTGTACCTGTTTGCCTGCGTGGGCGGACTGGTCGGTGGGTTCGCTGTCAGCTCATCGCTGCTCGATCTGGCGCCGGTCGCTTACTTTGACCGCAGCGTGGCCGCCCTCACCTACACGCACCTCGGTCTGGGCTTTTTCAAGAGCATGGCCTTTGGCCTGCTGGTGTCGCTGGCGGCCTGCTTTCATGGCCTGTATGCCCCGCGCAATGCCGCTGGCGTCGGCTCGGCCACCACCCATGCCGTGGTGGCAGGCATCGTGGGCGTGATCGCGCTGGATGCGGTGTTTGCCGTGTGCGCCGACGCGCTGGGGATCTGAGATGAGCTTGCTCGGCGTGCGCGACCTGCGGCTGCAATACGGCCCCACCCTGATCCAGGAGCACATCGACTTCGACATCGAGGCGGGCACCATCTACGCGGTGATGGGCGGCAGCGGTTGTGGCAAGAGCACCCTGCTCAAATGCCTGATCGGCCTGCTGCCGCCCGCCGCAGGGCAGGTGCTGTACCGCGAGCAGGACTATTGGGCCAGCAACGAGGCCGCCCGCAACCAACTGCGTGCCGACATTGGCGTGCTGTTCCAAAGCGCAGCGCTGTGGTCCTCCATGACGGTGCTGGAGAACGTGATGCTGCCGCTGGAAGTGCAAGGCACGCTGCCCAAGGACCAGCATGAAGCGCGTGCCCTGGAGGCGCTGGAATGGGTGGGCATGGCGGCCGCCCGCGATCGCCTGCCCGCTGACCTGAGCGGCGGCATGAAAAAGCGCGTGGGCCTGGCCCGTGCCATCGTGGCCCGCCCTCACCTGCTGTTTCTGGATGAGCCCTCGGCAGGGCTGGACCCGATCAGCTCGGTCAAGCTCGACCGCCTGATTCTGGACATCCGCGAGCGCACGGGGGCAGCCATCGTCATCGTCACGCACGAGCTGCCCAGCATCTATGCGCTCGCCGACGACGGCATCTTTCTGGATGCCGACCTCAAACGTCCCATTGCTCATGGCAAACCCACGCAGATGCGCGACACTGTCATGCACCCGACCGTGCAAGCCTTCATGCGCCGAGAGGAGATCGACACCTTATGAAACGCCATGCTTTTCTGGTGGGTGCCTTTGTGCTGCTGGCCCTGGTGCTGGTGGTGGCCGGTGTGCTCACGCTCAACAAATCGGGGTGGTTCACGCCCCGGCATCAGGCCGTCGTTTACTTCGATGACAGCGTCAAGGGCCTCTACATTGGCGCGCCCGTGACCTTCCGCGGGGTGAAGATGGGCGAGGTCACACGCATCGGGGTCGAGGTGAATCAGCAGACCTTGGTGGCGCGCATCCCCGTGACCCTGACCTTGAGCACCGAGTCTCTGCAGATGGACTCGGGCAGCGGCCAGACCACCGAGCTCGACCTGCCTGAACTGGTGAAGCGTGGCTTACGTGCCCGCCTGATCCTGCAAAGTGTGGTCACAGGCCAGACTGCCATTGAGCTGGACTTCCGGCCTGACCTGCCCGGTCGCTTGCTGGCCGGCGGCAAAGCCCCGCTTCCTGAGATCCCGACCATGCAGGACAAGCTCGACGTCCTGATCAACCAGCTGCAAGAGCTGCCATTGGCAGAGATGATGAACGAGCTGCGCCAGACCATGCGCACGCTCAACGACACACTCAAGACCAGCCAGGTCGCCATTGACAAGACCAGCCAGCAGCTCAACGCCACGGGTGTGCAAGCCCGTCAGACGCTGGTCACCGCCGATACAGCGCTGAAGACAGTGCAGGCGCAAACCACCCTCACCTTACAGTCTCTGCAGCAGTTGTCGGACACCACCCGTGGCACCGTCACGCAAATGCAGCCCGCTTTGCAGCAGACCTTTCAGGAAACCCGTCTGGCCGCCGAAGGCGCACGCCGTGCCATGCAGGACTTGGCAACGGTGACGGCTCCGGGCTCGCCGCTGCGCACCGATGTGAACAGCGCGGTGAGCGACCTGTCTCAGGCGGCACGCAGCCTGCGCTCGTTTGCCGACCAGGTCGAGCGCGAACCCAACAGCCTGATTTTTGGAGGAAGCCAGCCGTGACGATGCGACCCCTTTCATCGGCCAGTCGTGGCGCGAAGTTGGGCGCGTGGGCCATTGCCGTGGGCCTGGCAGCGACCCTGGCAGGCTGCGCCAGCGCGCCGCCAGAGCGCAGCTGGTTGTCCCTGCCAGTGGAGTCCGGTACGGTGAGTGCATCCACTGCGGCCAGTGCACCGGCCACCGGCACCACGCCGGCACCACGAGGCACGCCGCAGCTGCGCCTGCTGCGCGTGCAGATTCCGGAATACCTGCAAAGCAACCGGGTGCGGTACCGCGACAGCGCGGCCACCTTGGCCGAATGGCGGGGCGTGCGTTGGGCCGAGCGGGTCGAGATCGGCCTCACCCGGCATCTGGGCGCACAGTTGAACGGCTTGATGGGCGCCGGCGCGGTGTGCGAAGACGCCTGCCATGTCACGCCCAGCACAGGCCATCTGCAAGTGAGCTTTGTCGCGCTGGACTTTGACCGTCCGCAGGCACGTGTGCATGCGCAGGTGAACTGGGCCCTGACCCCGGCACCAGGCAGCGCCAGCGCGCCACGCCAAGGGCAGGTGCGCTGTACCGAAGCCGTTCAGGAAGACAGCCCCGCCGGACAGGCTGCGGCGATGGCACGTGTCAACGCGGCCGTCGCGCGCGAGCTGGCGCAGCAACTGCGTCTGTGAGGCGTGACAGCACGCAAGGGCGTGCTGTGGCCTGTAAATCAGGCCCTGCCCATCAAGCCGTGATCTGCGCCCAGGCCTTTTCCAGCCGCTTGAGGCTGACCGGCTGCGGCGTACGCAGCTCTTGCGCAAACAGGCTCACCCGCAGCTCTTCCAGCAGCCAGCGGAACTCATCCGTGCGCGCATCCAGCACACCTTTGAGCTCGGCCAGACGGCGGGTGTAGCGCTGGTCCAGCGGGCGCAGATCGCTCAAGCGTTGCGCGTCGCGGGCCGGGTCACCCTTGAGCTTGTCCAGGCGCAGCGTGATCGCCTTGAGGTAGCGCGGGAAATGCTGCAGCTGCGTGTACGGCGTCTGCACAATGAAACGTTTGGGCATCAATCGCTGCAACTGGCCGGTGATGTCATCGGCCACATCCTTGGGCGGCTTGGCGTCTTTGAGCTTGCGGATGGCCGCGGCGTACTCGACCAGCACCGTGCCCGCCAGCCGCGCCACTTCCTGGGCGATCAGGTTCAGGCGGGTGCGCCCTTCTTCCACCCGCGCCTTGAAGCTGGCCGAATCGGTGGGCAAGGGGTCGGCCAGATAAGCACGGTCCAGGGCCACATCAATGATCTGGTCGCGCAGTTCATCGGCGGTACCCAGGCTCATGTAGGCCATGGCCATCTTCTGCAGATCGGGGATGTTCTTTTCCAGGTACTTGAGCGGCTCCCTGATCTGCAAGGCCACCAGGCGGCGCAGACCAGCCCGGTGCTTGGCGGCGGCCACATCGGGCTCGTCAAACACCTCGATCTCAACGCTCTGCCCCTTGTCGATCAGCGCCGGGAAGCCGATCAGGGTGTGGCCGCCGCGCTGGATCTCCATCAGCTCGGGCAGCTCACCAAAGGTCCAGTCGGTGAAGGCCTGGCTCGCCTGAGGTTTGCCAGGTGCGGCACCTGGGGCCGATCCGCCCTTGCCAGCACCGGCTGGGGCGTTGGAGGACACACGCTGTGCGCCACCGGACGGCGTCGCAGCTCGCGCACCTGCATGACCTGGCGCAGCAGATGAGCCCCCAGCAGCTTGAGCCGTGGTAGCCGCCTCTCCCGACGCGACGCTGTTCGCGCCGCCCTGCGCCACCGCCTGCGCCTTGAGTGCGGCCAGCGCCTGGAAAGCCCCCCGCGCCAGCGAGCCCAACTCGGCTTTCAACACGGCCAGGTTGCGGCCCATGCCCAGTTGGCGGCCATGTTCGTCCACCACGCGGTAGTTCATGAACAGGTGCGGCGAGAGCATGTCCAGCTTGAAGTCGTTGCGCTTCACATCGAGCTGGGTCTTGTCGCGCACGGCCTTGAGCAGCACGTCCATCAGGCCGCCTTGGCCGAACGGCACCGTCTGCATGAAGGACTCGGCGTAATCGGGCAGTGGCACGAGGCGCGCACGGGGCTTTTGATGCAGGCTCTTGACCAGCGCCAGCACCTTGTCTTTCAACATGCCGGGCACCAGCCATTCGCCCGGCTCTTCCTGCACCTGGTTGAGCGCGAAGATGGGGATGGTCACGGTCACGCCGTCGCGGGCGTCACCGGGCTCGTGCAGGTAGGTGGCCGCGCAGTCCACACCGCCCATGCGGATCACCTTGGGGAAGGCGGCGCTGGTGATGCCGGCTGCCTCGTGGCGCATCAGCTCTTCGCGGCTCAGGTAGAGCAGCTTGGGGTTCTCGCGGCTGGCATGCTTGTACCAGCGCTCGAAGCTGTAGCCGCTCATCACCTCCGGCGGAATCTGGGCGTCGTAGAAGGCGTAGATCAGCTCGTCGTCTACCAGCACGTCCTGGCGGCGCGACTTGTGCTCCAGCTGTTCGACCTGGTTGATCAGCTTGCGGTTGGCGGCCAAAAACGGCAGGCGGGTTTCCCACTCGTTGTTGACCAGGGCTTCGCGAATGAAAATCTCGCGCGCCTCCTTGACGTTGACCAGGCCAAAGTTGATGCGCTTGTTGTTGTAGACGACCAGGCCGTACAGCGTGGCCCGCTCCAGCGCCACGACCTCGCCGGCCTTTTTTTCCCAGTGCGGGTCGAGCAGCTGCTTTTTGAGCAGGTGGCCGCCCATCTGCACCAACCAGGGCTGGTCGATGTTGGCAATGCCGCGCCCGAACAGGCGCGTGGTCTCGACCAGCTCGGCCGCCAGAATCCAGCGCCCTGGCTTCTTGCTGAGGTTGGCGCCCGGGTGCTTGTAGAACTTGATACCGCGGGCGCCCAGGTACCAGTCTTCGTCGTCGCTCTTGCAGCCGATGTTGCCCAGCAGGCCCGACAGCAGCGACAGGTGCACCTGCTCATACGTGGCGGCACTGCCATTGAGGCGCCAGTTGTGCTCGGCCACGACGGTGTGCAGCTGGCTGTACACATCGCGCCACTCGCGCACGCGGCGCGGGTTGATGTAGTTGTCGCGCAGCAGCTGTTCGTACTTGCGGTGGCTGAGCTTGTGCTTTTCTGGCTGGCCCGGCTCGTGGTGGCCATGCCCGCCGCGCGACTCGTCCAGCCACTTCCACAGCTTGAGCGTGCCCATGAACTCCGACTTCTCGTCGTCGAACTGTTTGTGCTTGGTGTCGGCCTGCTGTTGCTGGTCGATGGGCCGGTCGCGCACGTCCTGCACGCTCAAGGAGGCCGCGATCACCAGCACCTCGGCCAGCGCCTGCCGGTCCTTGGCCTCCAGGATCATGCGGCCCACGCGCGGGTCCAGCGGCAGGCGGGCCAGGTCCATGCCCAGCCGGGTGATCTCGTTGTCGTCATCGACCGCGCCCAGCTCATTGAGCAACTGGTAGCCGTCGGCAATGGCCTTGCGCAGCGGCGGCTCGATGAAGGGGAAATCGTCCACCAGTCCCAGGTGCAGGGACTTCATGCGCAAGATCACCCCGGCCAGCGACGAGCGCAGGATTTCGGGGTCGGTGAAGCGCGGTCGGCCGGTGAAGTCTTTCTCGTCGTACAGACGGATGCAGATGCCGTTGGCCACGCGGCCGCAGCGACCGGCACGCTGGTTGGCCGCCGCCTGGCTGATCGGCTCGATCTGCAGCTGCTCGACCTTGTTGCGGAAGCTGTAGCGCTTGACCCGCGCCAGGCCCGAGTCGATCACGTAGCGGATGCCCGGCACGGTCAGTGAGGTTTCGGCCACGTTGGTGGCCAGCACGATGCGGCGTCCGCCTCCGGTCCTGAAGACCTCGTCCTGCTCCTGCTGGCTCAGGCGCGCAAACAGCGGCAGGATGCTGGCCGTGACACGGTGGTGGGCGAAGTGCTTGCGCAGGTGGTCGGCGGCCTCGCGGATCTCGCGCTCGCCGGGCAGGAAGACCAGTATGTCGCCACTGCCCTCGCGCCACAGTTCATCGGCGGCATCGGTGATGGCCTCGTTCAGGCCGTACTCGCGGCTGTCTTCAAAGGGGCGATAGCGCTGCTCGACCGGGAACAGGCGGCCCGAGACCATGATGACCGGCGCCGGCCCCCCGCTGGAGGCAAAGTGCTTCGCAAAGCGGTCGGCATCGATCGTGGCCGAGGTCACGATGATCTTCAGGTCCGGGCGGCGCGGCAGCAACTGGCGCAGGTAGCCCAGCAAGAAGTCGATGTTGAGGCTGCGTTCGTGCGCCTCGTCGATGATGATGGTGTCGTAAGCCCGCAGGTCCGGGTCGCCCTGGGTCTCGGCCAGCAAGATGCCGTCGGTCATCAGCTTGACGCTGGCATGAGGCTGGATGCGGTCCTGGAAACGCACCTTGTAGCCGACCACCTCGCCCAGCGGCGTGTTCAGCTCTTCGGCAATGCGTTTGGCCACGCTGGAGGCGGCAATCCGCCGCGGCTGGGTGTGGCCGATGAGCTTGGGCCGCAGGTGACGCGGCGCGTTCGGGTCGCGCGGCTGGCCCCAGCCCCCGCGCCCCATCGTCAAGGCGATCTTGGGCAGCTGCGTGGTCTTGCCCGAGCCCGTCTCGCCGCAAACGATGATGACCTGATGCTCGCGCAAGGCGGCCTCGATCTCGTCGCGCTTGCCGCTGACGGGCAAAGATTCAGGAAAGGTGATGGCGGGGAGGGACACGGGTAAGACTGGAGGAAGCCGCAGGGAGAAAGTGCGCATTATCCCGCCATGCACTTCGACGACTACCAACGCTACGACGCCCTGGGGCTGGCCGACCTGGTCCGCAGGGGCGAGGTCCACCCCGGCGAGTTGCTGGACGCCGCCCTGGCCCGCGCCGACGCGACCCGATCGCTGAACGCCATCGTGATGCGCCTGGACGAGACCGCCCGTGTGCGTGCGCAGGCGGCCTTTGACACATCGGCCCCGTTTGCGGGCGTGCCTTTCCTGGTCAAAGACCTGTTTCAGGACCTCAAAGGCCTGCCCTCCTCCGGAGGCTGCCGTGCGCTGAAATCGGTGCCCGCCCCAGAAGACGCCGACGTGGTGCGTCGCTGGCGTGAGGCGGGGCTGGTGATCTTCGGCAAAACGAATACGCCCGAGTTCGGTGCCAAGAACGTCACCGAGCCCGAGGCCTGGGGCCCGGCCCGCAACCCCTGGGACCTCACACGCACCCCCGGGGGCTCCTCCGGCGGTTCGGCAGCGGCCGTGGCGGCGGGCATCGTGCCGGTGGCCGGCGCCAACGATGGGGGCGGCTCCATTCGCATCCCGGCGGCGGCCTGTGGGCTGTTTGGCCTCAAGGCCGGTCGCGGCCGCATCTCCATGGGGCCGATGATGGGCGAGGCGCTCAACGGGGCAGCCGTGCAGGGGGTGGTCTCCCACAGCGTGCGCGACACCGCCGCCATGCTCGACGTGCTGCAAGGCCCCGAGCCCCATGCGCCGTATCACATGCCGACGCCCGAGGTGCCCTATCTGCAATGCCTGCAACGTCCGCCCGGGCGCCTGCGCATCGGCTACAGCACCGTCTCGCCCATCGGCACCCCGGTGGACCCGCAAGCCATCGCGGCCGTGGCCGATGCCGCTGTTTTGCTCACCGACCTGGGCCACCACGTCGAACCCTGCGACACCCCCTTCAACGGCGTGCAACTGGCCGAAGACTTCCTGCTGGCCTGGTTCTGCGCGCAGGCCTTTATCATCGATCACATCCAGCGCAACTATGGCGCCAACCTGAAGGACTTCGAGGCCGACACGCGCCTGATGGCCGCCATCGGACGCCGCACCTCGGCGCTGCGCCTGCTGCAGTGTGAGGCGCGCTGGCACGAGCACAACGTGGCTTTGTCAGGCTTCCACGCCCGCTACGACCTGTGGCTGTCACCCACACTGGCCGCGCCGGCCCCCAAGATTGGCAGCCTGGCAACGCCCCCGGCACTGGCCATGGTGAGCGATGTGGCCGCCCGACTAGGCCTGGCAGGCTGGCTCAGCGAGACCCCCCAGTTCAAACAGACGGTGCTCAACAATTTGGGCTGGACCCCCTACACCCAGCTGGCCAACCTCACCGGGCGTCCGGCCATGTCCGTGCCGCTGTACCGCACCCCCGAAGGCCTGCCGCTGGGGGTACAGCTCGTGGCCGGTCTCAACGGTGAAGCCTTGCTTTTGCAACTGGCCGCGCAGCTGGAGCAAGCCCGTCCGTGGCGCCGGAGCCCGCCGGCGCTCGCGTCCTGATCACTTAACAGCGGCGAACGTGTTGAATACACACATCAGTTTGGGGAATTCGGTCGCCACGGCCCACTGTTTGTAAGATGCGCCACATGCTTGTTCTACGCGCTGGAGTCCCATGACCTTGCCTCCCTCGCTTTTGCGTTTGGTGCTGGGCCCGAATCCTGACCTCCGTGACGTCATGGGTCTGACGCTGATGATCAGCGCAATCTACCTGTTCAACACCGGCCTGATTCTGGTCGCGCTGTCTCTGGGCTATGCCTCACCGATGATGACGCCCTACATGGTCGCCTGCATGTTGTTGGGTGCCGTGGTGTTTTACGGCCTGCTGCGCTCAGGACGGAGCCAACGCTTCCCCGACCCCAAAATGGTCATGGCCCAAGGCATCTACTGCGCGTTTGCCGTGTCCATCGGCTACATGACCGTACACCCGAATTTTCGAGGCGTGGTGCTCACGTTCCTGCCCGCCATCCTGCTGCCCTGCCAGTTCAGTTTGCCGCCCAGGCGCATCCTTCAACTGACGGTCATCATGATCTTGATGCTGGCCGCCATGACGGTTCTCAACTGGTTCGTGAACCCCGGCGATACGGAATGGTTGGGGGATGCACTGCGGTTCACCTACGTGACCGCCATCCTGATGGCAGCGTGCTGGGTGGCACAGCGGGTCAGCCGCACTCACCGCGAAATGCACGTCAAAAGCGAGGCCCTCAGCACCGCCTTGTTCAAGGTCGAGCACATGGCCTCCCACGACCAGCTCACCGGCCTGATCAACCGCCACCGCATGCACGAGATTCTCGACAAGGAATGGCAACGCCAGCAACGCCAGCAACATCCCACCACCTTGATCATGATGGACCTGGATCACTTCAAGCGGGTCAACGACGCCTTCGGGCATCAGGTCGGCGACGAGGTGCTGAAGCAGTTTGCCGTGCTGGCCGACACCTACCTGCGCGATGCCGATGTGGTCTCGCGCTGGGGTGGTGAGGAATTTCTCGTCCTGTGTCCGGAAACCACCTCCGAACAAGCCCTGGTGGCTCTGCAACGCTTGCGCGATCAGTTGCGCATTCAGCCGTTTCTGAGCAATCATCCCGCCGTGCAGATCACCTTCTCTGCCGGCGTGGCCACCCTGCGCCCGGGTGAAAGCGTGGACAGCACCATCGAGCGTTCGGACCAGGCCCTGTACGAGGCCAAGCGTGGGGGACGAGACTGCTTCATGCAAAGCCCATAATAGGGAGAGTTGACGCTTCTCACGCATCCCTCATGGACCTGGTCTTTCCCCACACCTTCGTGCCCTGGTTTCGCTCGGTGGCGCCCCACATCCACGCCCACCGTGGCAAGACCTTCGTTGTGGGCCTGTCAGGAGAGCTGATCGCCGCTGGCAAGCTGGAAAACTTTGTCCAGGATCTGGCGCTGATGCACGCTATGGGGATCAAGATCGTGCTGGCGCATGGCTTTCGCCCCCAACTGGAAGAGCAGTTGCGCGCCAAAGGACAAACTTCGCAGTTCAGCCACGGCATGCGCATCACCGACCCGATTGCGCTGGATTGTGCCCAGGAGGCCGCCGGGCAGTTGCGTTACGAGATTGAAGCCGCCTTCTCGCTGGGCTTGCCCAACACCCCCATGGCGGGCGCGGCCATCAGCCTGATGTCAGGCAACTTCATCACGGCCCGCCCGGTGGGCATCGTGGACGGGGTGGACTTCATGCACACCGGCCTGGTCCGCAAGATCGACGCCGTGGCCGTGCGCCGTGCCATCGACACCGGTGCCCTGGTCATGCTGTCCCCCTTTGGCTTCTCGCACACCGGTGAGGCCTTCAACCTGAGCATGGAAGACGTGGCCACCAGCGCGGCCATCGCCCTGCAGGCCGACAAGCTCATCTTCGTGACCGAGGTCCGTGGCATCTTGCAGAGCATCGTGGCCGACCCGGCACGCGCGGCCGAGCTGGAAGCCCGTCAGCACGACCCCGAAGAGGAAGTGGACCAGGAACTCGCGTTGGCCGATGCCAAGCGCCTGCTGGCCGCCCTGCCCAACCCGACCCAGCCCACCGACACGGCGTTCTACCTGCAGCACGGGGTGAAGGCGACCGAAGGCGGCGTGGAGCGGGTGCACATCATCCCCTACCGGGTGGACGGCGCCCTGCTGATGGAGGTGTTCACCCACGATGGGGTGGGCACCATGATCGTGGACGAGAAGCTCGAAAGCCTGCGCGAGGCCACCCCCGATGACGTGGGCGGCATCTTGCAACTGATCGAGCCGTTCGAGCAGGACGGCACCCTGGTCAAACGCAGCCGTACCGAGATCGAGCGCGACGTGGCCCAGTACACCGTCATCGAGCACGACGGCGTGATTTTCGGCTGCGCGGCGCTCTACCCCTTCCCCGAAGCCAGCACGGCCGAGATGGCGGCGCTGACCATTTCGCCCAGTGTGCAGGGCCAGGGCGACGGCGAACGCATCCTCAAACGCATCGAGCAGCGGGCGCGGGCAATGGGCCTGTCGACACTGTTTGTATTGACAACGCGTACCATGCACTGGTTCATCAAGCGCGGCTTCGCCCAGGTTGACCCGAACTGGTTGCCCGAGGCACGCAAGCGCAGCTACAAGTGGGACCGGCGCTCCAAAGTGCTGGTCAAGCACCTCAAGTGATTTTTTCTCAGAACTGACAAGACAACACCATGGCACGCACCATCCAATGCAAGCACCTCCACAAGGAAGCCGAAGGCCTGGATTTCGCCCCGTATCCGGGCGAGTTGGGCAAGCGCATCTACCACGAGATCAGCAAGGAAGCCTGGCAACTGTGGCTCAAGCACCAGACCATGCTGGTCAATGAAAACCGCCTGAACCTGGCCGACGCCCGCGCACGCCAATACCTGGCACGCCAGATGGAGCAGTTCTTCTTTGGCGAAGGTGCCGAGCAGGTGCAAGGCTACGTGCCGCCTTCGGCCTGAGGTTCGCCAACATCGGGGCCCGCACCGGCCCTGGCAAAAAGCCGACCTGCGGGTCGGCTTTTTCATGTCAGGTCATGAAATCTTCAGGCGGGCATCAAGAAATCACGGCTCACGCCATAGCCCAGGTCGCTCACCCGGTCGAGAAACTGGGTCAGGTAGGCGTGCAGCCCGGTGGCCAGGATCTCGTCGATGCGGCTGAACTGCAGGTCGGCACGCAGGCGCCCGGCACGACGGATGGTTTCATGACTCTGGTCATTGGCCACCGCACGCAGGTTGCTCACCACCTCGTCCATGCAGTAGACGAGTGAACGCGGCATCTCGGCGCGCAGGATCAGCAACTCGGCCACCTTCTCCGGGCGGATGACATTGCGATAGACCTTGCGATACACCTCGAACGCCGAGACGCTGCGCAGCACGGCCGACCAGTGATAGAAGTCGACCTCCTTGCCCTCGTTGCCCGCGCCTGAGCCAAAGAACTCGGTGTTGCGGGCGTGGAACTTCACGTCCAGCAGGCGGGCCGTGTTGTCAGCGCGTTCCAGGAAGGTGCCGATACGCTGGAAGTGGAAGGACTCGTCCTGCAGCATGGTACCCAGCGTCACGCCACGCGAGAGGTGCGAGCGGAACTTCACCCACTCGAACAACTCGCCCGGGTCTTTCGCCAGCGCCCCTTCCTTGACCAGGCGGTTGTACTCCAGCCAGGTCTGGTTCATGGTCTCCCATACCTCGGTGGTCAAGGCGCCTCGCACGGCGCGCGCGTTCTCGCGGGCAGCACGCAGGCAGTTCAGGATGCTGGACGGGTTGTTGGCGTCGGTGACCATGAAGGTCATCACGTCACGGGCGTTGACGGTGTCGAAACGCTTCAGGTAGTCGGGCATCAACTCGCTGATGCTCAGCAGGCCTTTCCAGCCTTGCAAGGCGGCTTCGCTCGACTGCGGCAACAGGGCGGTCTGGTAATTGACGTCGAGCAAGCGGGCGGTATTTTCCGCTCGCTCCATGTAACGAGCCATCCAGAACAGGTGGTCGGCGGTGCGCGACAGCATGGGCTTGGTCTCCAGATGTGAGGCGTTGCTGGCACGCAAGGCCCCCGTGGCAGTCTCGATCAGATGGGCAGGCAGATGGTCTTCAATGCGTTCGTTGAGCATGATGCGTCCCTTCTTGTGTCGGTGTCTTACTCTTCCAGCACCCAGGTGTCCTTGGTGCCGCCGCCTTGCGAGCTGTTGACCACCAGCGAGCCTTCTTTCAAGGCCACACGGGTCAGGCCACCGGGCACCATCTGCACGTCTTTGCCTGACAGCACAAAGGGCCTCAGGTCGATGTGGCGCGGCGCAATGCCGGACTCGACGTAGGTGGGACAGGTGGACAGCGACAGCGTGGGCTGGGCGATGTAGTTGCTGGGGTTGGCCAGCAGCACCTTGCGGAAGTCCTCGATCTCGGCCTTCGTGGCGGCCGGGCCAACGAGCATCCCGTAGCCGCCCGCGCCATGCACCTCCTTGACGACCAGGTCGGCCAAGTTGTCGAGCGTGTACTTCAGGGCGTCCGGCTCGCGGCAGATGTGCGTGGGTACGTTCTGCAGGATCGGCTTTTCACCCAGGTAGAACTCGATCATCTTGGGCACGTAGGGGTAGATGGACTTGTCATCGGCGATGCCCGTGCCGAAGGCGTTGGCCAGCGTGACGTTGCCGGCACGGTAGGCGCGCAGCAGGCCGGCCACGCCCAAGGTCGAATCCTTGCGGAAGACCTCGGGGTCCATGAAGTCGTCGTCCACCCGGCGGTAGATCACGTCCACGCGCTGCGGGCCGCGGGTGGTGCGCATGTAGACGAAGTCGTCCTTAACGAACAGGTCCTTGCCTTCCACCAGCTCGATGCCCATCTGCTGTGCCAGGAAGGCGTGCTCGAAGTAGGCCGAGTTGTGCATGCCGGGGGTCAGCACCACCGCGGTAGGCTCGTTGACCGAGGCGGGGGCCATGGCCCGCAGGGTGTCGAGCAACAGGTCGGGGTAGTGCGCCACCGGGGCCACGCGGTGCTCGGCGAACAGCTCGGGGAAGAGCCGCATCGTCATCTTGCGGTTTTCGAGCATGTAGCTCACGCCGCTGGGCACGCGCAGGTTGTCTTCCAACACGTAGTAGGTGCCCGAGCCATCCGGGTTGCAGGCCCGCACGATGTCGATGCCCGAGATGATGGAGTAGATACCGCCCGGCACGCTCAAGCCCATCATTTCCTTACGGAACTGGGCGTTGTTCAGCACAGGCTCGGAAGGGATGACGCCCGCCTTGAGGATTTCCTGGTCGTGATAGATGTCGTCCAGGAAACGGTTCAAAGCGGTGACCCGCTGCTTGAGGCCTTTTTCCATCTCGCGCCATTCGGACGCCGGGATGATGCGCGGGATCAGGTCGAAGGGAATGAGGCGTTCGGTGCCCGAACCATCCTCGTCCTTGTCGCCGTACACCGCGAAGGTGATGCCCACGCGGCGGAAGATCATCTCGGCCTCGGCCCGACGGGAGCGCATCTGCTCGCCCGCCTGGCGCGCCAACCAGCGCTCGTAGACCTTGTAGTGATCGCGCACCGCCGTCTCGGCACTGTGCATTTCGTCAAAGAATCGCATCGCTTGGTCTCTCATCTGGCTTTCACGCCAACCTCTGTCCAGGGGTTAATGCATGGACTGTGCCAACACCTTGTGATGCGCAGGGTCATGGGCACGGTTTCAGGGCGCGCCCCATCTTGGGGCCGGCACCGAATGCCCCGCTCCTTCAGCCAGCAGGCGGGTGGTGACGCGCACCAAAAGGGTGTGTTCGCCCCCCCCGCGGATGACACCGCGCAAGGGCGTGACGTCGCCAAAGTCGCGTCCGTGGGCCACGCGTACGTGGTGCAGGCCCGGCACGCAGGCATTGGTGGGGTCCAGATCCAGCCACTCGTCGGCCTGACTCAAACCCAGTCCGGGCACCCAGACGCTGAGCCACGCATGGGAGGCGTCAGCCCCCACCAAGGGCGCCTGCCCGGGAGGCGGCACAGTCAAGAGGTAGCCGCTGACATAGCGGCCCGCCAAGCCGCAGGCGCGCAGGCAGGCCAGCATGAGATGCGCGAAGTCCTGACACACGCCACGCCGTTGCGCGAACACGGTCAGCACCGGGGTGGAGATGTCGGTGGACGCCGGGGCGTAGGTGAAATCGCGGTGGATGCGCTGCATCAGGTCAATGGCCGCCTCGGCCAAAGGGCGCTCGTCCTGCAGAGACGCGGCCGCGTAGGCGCGCAACTCGGGCAGCATGGGCACATAGGGCGAAGCGTGCAGGTACTCGCTGGCGGGCTCGAAGGGCGCGTGGGAGCGGTAGCGCAATCGTTCGCGAACCTCGGCGCAGGTCGGGCCCTGGGTGGGCTGCAGGCCGGCATAGCGTTCACGCACCAGCACTTCGCTCACCGCCGTGACGCGCAGTTCGCCATGCGCCGCGTGCAGCGCGAAGTGCGCACGGCTGTTGCCGTGGCTGTCCGTGCGGGTGTGGTGCTGAGCGGGATGCGGGTGCACGGCCATGTCGAACTGCCGCAGCGCCTGTCCGGGATCAGACAAAGGCCGCAGACAGGCGACGTGCAGCGCCTGCTCCACCGGCACGCTGTAGGTGTAGAGGGTTTCGTGCGCCACCCTCAAGCAGGCCCAGTCGGGAAGGGAGGCCGTCATGCACTCACCATGGAGTCGGTGGGTTCGGCGTGGGCGAAGTACAGGCGCCCAATCTCGTCGGACAAGCGCCAGCTCGCCTCCAGCAAGCGATCGAGCAAGCCCAGCACGGCTGCGTGGCCACTCACCGGGTCGCACAAGGCGGCCAGGGTGGCGCCCACGCCCTCGTGGGGCAAGAGCGCCAGCAGGTCGGCCGGTGACCCGGCGCGCACGGGCAGCTTGCCCACTTCGGTGCGCAGGCGGCGCACGACGCAGGCCAGCGAACGCTGGTTGGCATCGTCCATGACCAGCAGCGCCACCAAGGCGGGCACCTCCAGGCGACGTTGAAAGCGGGCGCGGAAGGTGATGGTGCTGTCGAACAGCTCCAGAGCCTGGTCAAAGCCCTGTGGGTGCTGCAGGGCATGGTGTGTCCAGAACGCCTTGAGGATGTGAGCGTGACCATTCAAGCGCTCGATCAACCGGCCCACCGTGAGCAGACGCCACCCAGAGTCGCGGGTCATGCTGTCCGACTGTGCGCCGGTGACGGCCCCCAGCTGCACGCTCAGGTGTGCCAAGGCGTCCTGCACGGTGCTGACCCGTGCGGCCAAAGCGGCCGAATCCAGGGGGCCGCTTTGGCGCAAGGCCTGCTGAAAATCGGTGGCCATGGCCCGCAGCAAGCGGACGTGCGCCGGCGACAGGCGCTCACGCAAGGCCTGCGCGGTGCGCGTGAGCTCGGACAGGTTGAACGCCAGGCTGTAGGCGCCCTGCCCGGCCTGGGCGTCACCCAAGGCGTCCAGGGCCACGCGCTCGAACACACGGTCGGACTTGTCGAGCGAGGGAGTGTCGGCGGGCACCATGCCGAACTGCACGCCCAATGCCGACAAGGTCTTGAGCAGCCGCTGATCAGGTTCGTCGTCTTCCGCCCACAGGCTGATGAGGCGTTCGGCCAGTCGCAGTTGCTGCTCGCAGCGCTCGGTGTAGCGCCCCATCCAGAAGAGGTTCTCGCCGGTGCGGCTGGCCACGGGTCGCTGCCGTTGTTCCAGCTCTTCGAGCTTGACGGACTTGGGCAGCATCGAAAACGCGTCCACCGGCTCGTTGCTGATCACCCAGGTGTCCAGCGAGCTACCCCCCTGCTGCAACGACACCGGGCCGTCATCGCGGGTGGCAATGCGGGTCATGCCACCGGGCAGTACGCGCCAACCACCGCGCCCGTCGGACAAGGCGTAGACCCGCACCGAGGCACTGCGCAGGCTCAGCCCCCCTTCCGACCAGACAGGAGTCTGCCCATAGGGCATGAAGGTTTGCACGGTGTGCGCGGCGGGGTCTTCGGCCACCGTCTCTTCCCAGGCGCGAACCTCTTGTGGCGTGAGGGTGAAGCCCAGCACGGTTTCCTGCTGGCCTTTGCGGCGCGCCGAGACCCCGCCCGGCGTGTTCAACGTGGGGTACGTCGGCCGGATGACCTGGCGGGCCAGTTGCGGGCGCACCGCCTCCCACGCCGAGGCCTCGCCACACCACCAGCTCGGCAGGGACGGCAAGATCAGATCCTCTCCCAGCAGGTGCGAGGACAAGGCCGGCAGGAAGCCGTGCACTGCGGGCGACTCCAGGAAGCCCGTGCCCAGCGCGTTGGCCAGCACCACATTGCCGGCCCGCACCACCTGGGTCAGCCCCGGGATGCCCAGGGTCGAATCGGTGCGCAACTCCAGGGGATCGCAAAAGTCGTCATCCAGCCGACGCAACAGGCCGTGGATGGGCGTCAAACCCTGCACGGTCTTGAGGAACAGGCGGTCATCGCGCACGATGAGGTCGCACCCCTCTACCAGGGGCAGGCCCAGGTAACGCGCCAGGTAAGCGTGCTCGAAATAGGTCTCGTTGAAAGGCCCGGGGGTCAGCAAGGCCAGGCTGGGCGTTTCGCCCTGGGCACAGGGCAGCGCCAGGGTGCTGATTGTGTCCAGCAACTGGCGGTAGGTGCTGGCCAGGTGCTGCACGTTCAGCGCCCGGTACGCCTCGGGAAAGAGGCGAGACACGATGAGACGGTTCTGCATGACGTAGCCCAGCCCCGACGGCGCCTGGGTGCGCTGCCCCACCACCCACCAGGCGCCATCCGGGCCGCGCGCCAGATCGAACGCGACCACGTGCAGGTAGACGCCCCCCAGAGGCTGGGTACCCTGCAGGCCACGCAGATACCCAGGATGGCCCAGCACCAAGGCGGAGGGCAACATGGCCTCGCGCAACAGAGTCTGCTCGCCATACGTGTCCACCAGGATGCGGTTGAGCAGGTCGGCACGCTGGGCAATGCCGCGCTCCAACCACGGCCACTCGTCGGGCGAGATCAGGTGGGGCAAAGGCTCCAGCGACCACGGCCGGCTGCTGCCACCTGCGGCGTTGTAGACGTTGTAGGTGATGCCGTCTTCACGAATCTGGCGCGCCAGCACCTCCTGGCAACGGCTGAGCTCGTCCAGCGGCGTGCCCAGCTGTTCGGCCAGCGCCCGCCAGACCGGCCGGAGCTGGCCATCGGGCAAGCGCAGCTCGTCGTGGTGCCCGGGTTCGACAGGGCGAGCGCGGCGCAGCCACTCGTCCACCCAGCCAGAGGCCGCGGACGCCGACGGATCGCGCGCAGGGGAAGTGAATGACATGGTGAGGTGTGACCCAGAAGCAGCATCGGTGTGTCCCCGATTCTCAGCCATGCAAGCAATTTATCGGCCAAGTGTAGGGCTTATTGCATGAAATGCCCGCCTTCTTCAGAGGGCGGACCAGATCAGCGTTAACCCTAGATCAGACTGTGGACCCGTCCGCTTTGATCTACCTCAACAGAATCACTGTTGCACCATGACATTCATCTCTCAACTCAAGATCGGTCAGCGCCTCGCGCTGGGTTTCGGCTTTCTGGTTGCCATGTTCATTGGCGTCCAGCTGTTCGGGGCGTCGCAAGCTGGCAAGCTCAACGACAACACCCTGGCGTTCAGCGACAACGTCGTGCCCTCGCTGACCATCATTTACAAGGTCAAGGAACAGCTGGACCTGAGTCGTCGCCTGGAACTTCGGGCCCTGTCCTCCACCTCTGAATCGGAACGCAGCAGCTCGCTCAAGGAGGCCCTGGCCGCTCAGGCCCTGGCCAAGAAATCGATGGACGAGTACGACAAGATGGTGGTGGACGCCGAGGATGGCAAGCACCTCAGCGACGTCAAATCCCAGGCAGATGCCTACGGTGTTCTGAGTGGCAAAGCCGCAGAACTGGCTTCACAGGTGGAAGCCGACCCCAGCCGCCTGGAGGCTTACCACCGCTTGGTCGCAAAGGATGGGCGTGCCAGCTTCGACGAGCTCAACAAGGCCGTGGCGCAATGGTGGGGCTACAACGAGACCCTGACGGCCCGTCTCTCCGAGTCCAGCAAACAGACCAACACCCAGGTGATCGTGATGATCAGCGTGGCCACCGTGATGGTCCTGGTGAGCTCCCTGCTGATCGCTCTCTTCACCACCCGCGCCATCACCGGCCCGATCCGCGAGGCCGTGCACGTGGCCGAGGCCGTGGCCTCGGGCGACCTGCGCTCGCGCATTGACGTCAAGAGCCGCGATGAGACCGGCCAGCTGATGTCCGCCCTCAAGGTCATGAACGAGCAGCTTTCGCACCTGGTCAGCCAGGTGCGTTTGAGCAGCGACAGCATCGCCACCGGTTCGGCACAAATTGCCACGGGCAATGCCGACCTGTCGCAGCGCACCGAAGAGCAAGCCTCCAACCTGCAACAAACCGCCGCCTCGATGGAGCAGATCAGCTCGACCGTGATGCAGAACGCCGACATCGCACGTCAGGCTGTGCAGATTGCCTCGGGTGCCTCTGCCGCCGCCAGCCAAGGTGGTGAAGTGGTGCAAAAGGTGGTCGTCACCATGGGTGACATCTCACAGTCCAGCCGCAAAATTTCCGACATCATCTCGGTCATTGACGGCATCGCGTTCCAGACCAACATCCTGGCATTGAATGCCGCGGTGGAAGCCGCGCGTGCCGGTGAACAAGGCCGAGGCTTTGCCGTGGTCGCCGGGGAGGTCCGCACGCTGGCCCAGCGCAGCGCCAACGCAGCCAAAGAAATCAAGACCCTGATCAACGAGAGCGTGGAAAAAGTGGAGGGCGGTGCCTCCCTGGTCGATGAAGCTGGCCAGCAGATGAACGGCATCGTCACGCAGGTTCAGCGTGTGACCGACCTGATCGCCGAGATCGCCGCGGCCACGCACGAGCAATCGTCAGGCATTGGTCAGGTCAGCGATGCGGTGTCACAACTGGATCAAGTCACCCAGCAGAACGCGGCCCTGGTGGAGGAATCCGCTGCCGCGTCTGAAAGCCTCAAGCACCAGGCTCAAGCCCTGAGCGACGTGGTCGCGGTGTTCAAGGTCTGATCGATCTGTCGGGCGGGCAGCACGTCAGGTGCCCGCCCCACCCAGCTGCTCATCCAGACAACGCAACAAGGCCACCACGTCCAGCGGCTTGGTCAGATAGGCGGCAAAGCCCCGGGCACGGGCCGCGTGCACACGGTCGGGCATGGCATCGGCAGACAAGGCCACACGGGGAATGCCGCGTGTGCGCGGGTTGGCCTGCAATGCAGCATCGAGCTCGAACCCGGTCATGTCGCCCAGGTGCATGTCCAGCAACAGCAGGTCGGGCGGCTCGGCATTGATCAGCGTCAATGCCTCCTGGCCGTTGTGAGCAACCTTCAAGGTCCAGCCCGGCCGCAAGGCCAGGATCTGGCTCACCAGCTGCACATTGACCTCATTGTCTTCGGCATAGACGATGGTTGCCTCGCGTGAAGACTGGTGCCAGTCGTCCAGCGCGGCAAAGCTGGAAGGCGCCGCCGTGTCTGCCGCCGGCAGGCTGATGGTGAACACGCTGCCCACACCGCGCTGGCTCTCAACCGACAGTTGCCCGTTCATCAGCGCCACCAGGCGCTGGACGATGACAAGGCCAATGCCGGTGCCCTCGATGCCGGTTTGCTCGGCCCCCAGGCGGTTGAACGGCTCGAACAGGTGCGCCAGTTGCTCAGGGCTCATTCCGCGGCCCGAGTCCGACACCGAACAGCGCACCGTGCCCCCTTCATGCCAGACATGAACGCGCACGAAACCGCCGGCATGGTTGTACTTGATGGCATTGCTCAGCAGGTTGACCAGCACCTGCCGCAAGCGCACCCGATCAGCGTGAACTGCCTCATCCAGAGACAGTGAAGGCAGGACCAGTTCAACCTGCGCCTGATCGGCCGCTTCACTGACCATGCTCACCGCGTCATGCAGCACGGACTCCAGCTGCAAAGGCTCTTGCGACATCGGCAAGTCCCCCGCCTCGATGCGAGACAGGTCCAGCACATCGCTGATCACCGCCAGCAGATGCCCACCGGCCCGCTCGATCAGGCGTACCTTGCGCAGTTGGTCGTCCTGCAAAGGCAGTTGCGTGTCCATGCGCAGCAACTGGGCGAACCCAAGAACGGCATTCAGGGGTGTGCGCAGTTCATGGCTCATGCGCGACAGGAACTCGGACTTGGCCTGACTGGCACGCTGCGCGGTCTCGGCGACCACGCAGGCCTCCTGATACAGCTTGTGCTCGGTGATGTCGGCAATGTAGCCACAGCGCACCTCCTGCCCCTCGGCATCCAGGCCCGAGATCGAATCGGCCGCACACCAACGCCACTCATCGCGCGCGTTGCGCACGCGGAACTCGCTGTGCAGCCGCACCGAGCCGGCCATGGCCTCGTCGCGCTGCTGAAAGAACAGAGCGAGGTCTTCCGGCATCACCCGGTCGTACAGCACCCACGGCGAGACCATGGCCTGCTCAGGGGTGGCGCCAAACATCTCGCGCACACCCTCGCTGACAAAATCGAGATGCCCGCCCACATCGGCGCCGGGCCGGAACACATAGATCATGCCCGGCAGGTGGTGGGACAAGGCCGTGAGCAAGGCATTGCGCTCGTTGAGCCACGCGGCATGCTGCTTGTGGTCGGTGATGTCGTTGAACACACAGAACCAGCGCAGTCGGCCATCTTCGAGTTGATGCGCCCGGGCCTGCACCGCGAACCAGCGCAGGCCATGCACCGGCGACTGCACCCGGCAGTCCATCTCGAAGGGGCGCAAGGTCTGTGCACTCTCTTCGATGGCACGGTACAGCACCGGCTGCTCATCCGGGTGCACCAGATCGGACAGACGCTGCCCGAGCAAGGCCACCCGCGGATACCCCAGCGACGCACAGGCCAACTGATTGGCATCGTCGATGCCCCCCGCGTGATCCATGATCACCTGAGCGGCCGGCGAGAGGTCAAATGCAGTCTGGTATGGCGAGGCAGGCGCAGTCACGAAGGAAGCCAGAACAAAGGTTCAAAGGACCTTTGATTAAACCTCAGAATGGCGTCCAGCCGGCGTAACAAGCGGTGTCAGCGGCGCATGCGTGCGCGCCGCAGGTCCAGCGTCAATGGATGTTCGATGCCTGGCGGCAGAGGCTTGAGCGGCATGTGACCGGGGGTATGCCCCATGCGGAAGAAGCGCGACAGGCGCCGGCTTTCCGCCTCGTAGGCATTGACCGGGAAGCTGTCGTAGCTGAGCCCGCCGGGATGGGCCACATGGTACTGACAGCCCCCCACCGAACGCTTGAGCCAGGTGTCCACCACGTCGATCGTCAGCGGCGCATCGGACTCGATGGTGGGGTGCAGGCACGAGGGCGGCTGCCAGGCACGGTAGCGGACCCCGGCCACGTACTCGCCCCCCCGACCCGTGGGGTGCAGCGGCACGATCTCGCCATTGACCGTGAGCACATGGCGGTTGGCGTTCAAGCCGGTGGCCTTCACCTCGATGCGCTCCAGGGACGAGTCGACATAGCGCACCGTGCCGCCGGCCGAGCCCTCTTCGCCCATCACATGCCAGGGCTCCAGGGCCGCGCGCAGACTGACCTGCACGCCGGCCGCCGAGACATCCCCAATGTGCGGGAAGCGGAAGGAGAAATGCGGCGCAAACCACTCGGGTGCGAACGCAAAGCCCGCCTGGTTCAACTCGGTGAGCACATCGGCAAAGTCCTGCTCAACGAAGCTGGGCAGCAGGAAGCGGTCGTGCAGCGCCGTACCCCAGCGGGTCAGACGTTGGGCACCGTGGCCGGCGTAAGGCTCACGCCAGAACCAGGCCACCAGGGCGCGCAGCAGCAGCTGCTGCACCAGGCTCATCTGCGCGTGAGGCGGCATCTCGAAGGCCCGCAGCTCCAGCAGCCCCAGGCGCCCCGTGGGGCCGTCGGGCGAGTACAGCTTGTCGATGCAGAACTCGCTGCGGTGCGTGTTGCCGGTGGCATCGATCAGCAGGTTGCGCAGGGTGCGGTCGATGATCCACGGGGGGCACTGGCCATGCAGCGCCATCTGTCGCTCGATTTCGGCCAGCCCCAGCTCCACCTCGTAGACCTGATCGGTGCGGGCCTCGTCCAGGCGCGGCGCCTGGCTGGTGGGGCCGATGAACAGGCCCGAGAACAGGTAGGACAGCGAGGGGTGGTTGTGCCAGAAGGTCAGCAGGCTGGGCAGCAGGTCCGGGCGCCGCAGGAAGGGGCTGTCCGCCGGCGTGGCCCCACCCAGCACAAAGTGGTTGCCCCCACCGGTGCCGGTGTGACGGCCGTCCACCATGAACTTCTCGGTGGACAGGCGGGCTTCATGCGCGGCCTGGTAGAGGAAATCAGTATGGTCGACCAGTTGCGCCCAGCTGGACGCGGGGTGGATGTTGACCTCGATGACGCCGGGGTCGGGGGTCACCTGCAGCAGCTTGAGCCGGGCGTCGCGCGGCGGCGGATAGCCCTCCAGCACGATGGGCATGCCCAGCTCTTCGGCGGTGGCTTCCACCGCGGTGAGCAGGTCCAGGTAATCGTCGAGCACCTGCAAAGGCGGCATGAACACGTACATCACCCCACCGCCGTGCCCCTCGGTTTCCACCTTGGGGCCGCTGGCGCGATCGGGGTTGCGCACCTCCACGCACAGCGCCGTGCGGGTGACCCAACTGGCCGACTCGAACGGTGCCGGCACCGCCTCGGTATGGGCGGGCAGATCACCCCACTCGCCATTGCGCGCCGCCCCTCCCAGCGCTCCGACACGCTGCCCTTGCACCGACACCGCGCCCCCTTCCGCAAAGCCGCCCCCCAGGCTGTGCGGCGCATACTGCGCACGCAACTGAGTGGCATCGGCCAGCGCCGGGCGCTGCGCAAAGGGATCGTGCGCATGCACATAGGGGTAGTCGGCTTCAGACACCCAGGGCAGTGCATCCAGCGGCAGGCGGTAGCCCATGGGCGAGTCACCGGGGATCAGGTACATGCGGTCGTCGCGGAAATGCCAGGGGCCGCTCAGCCACGGCGCCCTGCCCTGCCCGCTGTCATCACGGCGAATGGGCAGCACGAAGCCCACTTCATGGTCCAGCCCCTGGTCGAACACCCGGCGCAGGCGCACCCGCTCCATCTCGTCGTCCAGACGGGCATCGAGCGGGTCCACATTCACTGGCAGGCGGCGCTCGCGCCACAGGTAGTAGAAGGTGTCCTCGTAACCCGGCTGGACGTGATCCCCGCCCACCCCCAGCTTGTCGGCCAGGGTGTGGATGAACAGCCGGGCGTCGTCGGTGCTGTAGCGCACGCCGCTGCGCTCATCGGCAAACAGCAGCGGGTTGTGCCAGCAGAGCTGGCCGTCGGTGCGCCAGAAGATGGACAAGGCCCAACGCGGCAGTTGCTCACCCGGGTACCACTTGCCTTGGCCAAAGTGCAGGAAGCCACCGTCGCCATAGCGGGCTCGCAGCTTGTGCACCAGCTCGGTGGCCAGGCCGCGCTTGGTGGGCCCCAGGGCGTCGGTGTTCCACTCCGCGCCATCGCGGTCGTCCACCGACACGAAGGTGGGCTCCCCGCCCATGGTCAGGCGCACGTCGCCAGCGCTCAACTGCGCATCCACGGCCTGCCCCAAGCGGTCGATGGCCTGCCATTGGGCGTCGGTGTAGGGCTTGGTCACCCGGGGTGACTCAAAGATGCGGGAGATGGCCATGCGGTGGTCGAACTCGCATTCGCACTCATCCACGCCGCCCGACACCGGCGCAGCGCCCGTGGGCTCGGGCGTGCAGGCCACCGGGATGTGGCCCTCGCCGGCCATCAGGCCCGATGTGGGGTCCAGGCCTATCCAGCCCGCGCCGGGCAGGAACACCTCGCACCAGGCGTGCAGGTCGGTGAAGTCGACCTCGGTGCCTGACGGACCATCCAGGGCCGCCACATCGGCCTTGAGCTGGATGAGGTAGCCCGACACGAAGCGCGCCGCCAGCCCGAGGTGACGCAGGGTCTGCACCAGCAGCCACCCGGTGTCGCGGCACGAGCCCGACTTCAGCGTCAAGGTCTGCTCCGGGCTCTGCACGCCCGGCTCCATCCGGATCGTGTAGGCGATGTCGCTCTGCAGACGCTGGTTCAGCCCCACCAGAAAATCGATGGTGCGCACCTCACGGCGGTCGATCGTGTCCAGAAAAGCCTGGAACGCCGGCGTGGGGGTGGACTTGACCAAGTAGGGCTGCAAGTCATGCCGCGAGGCCTCGTCGTACGCAAAGGGATAGGTCTCCGCGTGCGGCTCCAGAAAGAAGTCGAACGGGTTGTACACCGCCATCTCGGCGACCAGGTCGACCGTGATCTTGAACTCGGTGGTTTTCTCCGGAAACACCAGGCGCGCCAGGTGGTTGGAGAAGGGGTCCTGCTGCCAGTTGATGAAGTGGTTGGCCGGCTCCACCCGCAGTGAGTAGGACAGGATGCGCGTGCGGCAGTGCGGCGCGGGCCGCAAACGGATCACCTGAGGCGACAGGCTCACCGGCCGGTCATAGCGGTAATGCGTGACGTGATTGAGGGCAACGTGGATGGACACACAGTTCTCCGGTGGACGGTGCTGCCGCAAGCGTGCAGCCTGTGTGTGACATCAGCAAGTTACGGGCCAACTTGGTGCATGTCGGCCCCCTCACAGTCACGCCTGACGTCGGCGAGCCAGTGCCCCCACGCCCAAGAGCCCCAGGCTCATCAACGCCCATGTGCCGGGCTCAGGCACGGCGGTGATGGTGATGTTCGACGGCATCACGGACCACTGGCCGCTGAGGGGATCCGACAGCGTTGACTGATACAGGGCCCAAAAGTGAAACGACTGGCCATTGCCCCACACCCCCGACAGATGTCCACCGGAGTAGGTCACATTGGACGCCTGGATCTCGATGGCGGCCTCTTCACTGTTGATCACCAGCCAACTGATCGCATTCGCCCCCGAAATGGTCACTGATGCCTGGTCGTAGACGTTCAGCCATGACACATCGCCACCCGTCATCGTGACTTGAGATTGATCACGTGCGTGAAGCCAAGCAATGTTTGCTCCTGGCACCACGGTGGCGCTGTCGACGCCCGTGAGGACGACGGTAGATCGGTCGCCATCGATGACCACATGACCTGCCTGGGCTGCCAACGGCAGCGCTGCGACCCCTGCCAGCATCAGGGAGGCGAGCGTGTTTGAGACCTTGATGTGCACGGTGAATCCCTTTCGGCGCCATGCGCCACAGCCAGATCCGGAATTGGAACGTGCACCGTTCTGACGCGCCACCCTCTTTTGCGTGACTCGTCAGGAGTCGAGGGGGATTTCACGCCAAATCCATCACCCTCCCCACCACGCCAGCAAGATGGGCAGCAGCAAGGCAGTCAACAGCCCGTTGAGCCCCATGGCCAGCGCCGAAAACGCGCCGCAGGTTTCACCAATCTGCAAGGCACGTGAGGTGCCAATGGCGTGGGCGCAGGTGCCCAGCGCCGTGCCCAGGCCCGCATCGTCCCCCGGCAGCAGGCGCGAGAACAACCACGGCCCCACCACCGCGCCCAGCAAACCGGTCACCAGCACGATGGTGGCGGCCAAGGCCACATTGGCCCCCACTTCGTGCGCCAGCACGGTGGCCAGTGCGGTGGTCACCGATTTGGTGCTCAGGGCCAGCACCAGCTCGCGGCTGCCACCCAAGCAGTGGGCCACCAGCATGGCCGTGACCACACTGACCACCCCGCCCACCGCAATGGCGGCCAGGGTGCTGCGCCAACGCGTGCCAACATGTTGCAACTCCGTGTAGAGCGGAATGGCCAAGGACACGATGGACAAGCCCAGCAACCAGTGCAGGAACTTGGTGGCCTCGAAATAGTGTGCGTATGAGATGCCCAGCCCCTTCAGCGCCACGATGACCATCGCCACCGACAGCACCAGCGGGTGCACAAAAGGCGACTGCCCCGCCTGGCGGTACAACCAAGTGGCCACGGCATAGGCGGCCAGGGTCAGGAACAGCGGAAACAACTGGTGTTGCAGCACCGCCGATGAGGCCTGATGCCACAGTGCCGACCACAAATCAAACATCACGGGCCTGCTTTCCGTCGAGCTTGCGCAGCCAGCGAATGGTCAGGCCCGTGGCGACCATGCCCGCCACGGTGCTCACCAGCAAGGCCGCCGTGAGTGGCCACCAACTGGCTTGCAGCACATCGGCCTGCTCCATGATGCCCACGCTGACGGGCACCAGCAGCAGCGGCACCAGCAACAACATCGTGGACCCCGCCCGGCGCAGTTCGGGCAAGTGCCCCTTCCTGGCCAGCAGCGCCAACAGCACCAACACCATGCCCACCACCGAACCCGGCACGGGCAAGCCCGTGACCGCCACCACCGCCTCACCCATCAACTGCCCGGCCACCAGCAGCGCCATACCCTGGATCATCTTGCCCCGCCCCGCTCAACGCATCTCGAACAATTCCTGGTGGAAGTCATCGGGTGAACGCCCTTGTGCCACCCAATCCTCCCGCAAGGTCTGCCCAAACCCGGCCGGCCCGCAGAACCAGACGCTGGCGTCGGCCCAAGCCGGCACCAGCTCACGGATGCGCTGCGGCGTCAGGCGCCCCTGCTCGGCCGCAATCACCACATGCAGCCTGACGCCGGCCTGCTCGGCACGCTGGCGCAAGCGGCGGATGAACTCGGCATCGGGGGCACTGGTGCTGTAAAACAGGTCAATCGCCTTGCCATCGGGTTTCTCGCACAGGGCCTGCATGCGCGCAATGAAGGGCGTGATGCCGATGCCGCCGGCCACCCAGATCTGGCGGGGGTGACGCCCCCCGAACGAGAAACGCCCATAGGGACCCTCCACCTGCACCGCGTCGCCCACCTTCACGGTGGCTGGCAAGGTATTCGTGTAGTCGCCCAGGGCCTTGATCAGGAAGAACATCTTGCCGTCGCCCTTCCAGGCCGACGAAATCGTGAACGGATGCGGCCCCTCCGCCGGATTCAGGGTAACGAACGCAAACTGTCCGGCCTGATGGCCCGGCCACTGCCCCTGCAAGCTCACGGCCACGCGCAGCACCCGGTTGTCAGTGTGGTACTCCACCTCGTTCACCACAGCCACCGCACGACGGGTCTGGCCCACGCGACGCGTCAGGCTCACCACTGCGGCCACGGTGCCCCCGGCCAGCAACACCGCCATCACCGGGCCGATGCCTTGCGTCCAGTAGCTGAACTTCATCAGCACCACCGAGTGATACACCAGCACCAGATAGACCACCGCCAGCCAGCGGTGCGTCTTGAAGAAGTAGCGATAGGGAAAGCGCTTGATCAAAGCCAGGCCGATCATCACCACGGCCGCATAGAACGCCCATTCGCCCAGGTCTTCGGCCAGACCGCGCTGCCCTTGCAGCCAGCCTTGCAAGCCTTCATACACCGGACGCGCGCCCTTGCGGGCCGGCTTCTCCAGCCAGCCCCAGCCCACCGCCCACTTCACGGCCTCCACCCACAACCAGTGCGCAATGGCCGACACCAATGCGGTGATGCCCAGCCACTTGTGCAAGCGGTACGACTTGTCGAGCCCGCCCAAAAAGGACTCGATGCGACCGCGAGGGCGCAAGGCCAGCAGCATGGCCACGCTCATGGCCCCAACCGCCAGGATGCCCGTGTAATTCAGCATCGAGGTGCGGAAGGTGAAGATGGCAAACGCGTCTGACCAGACCGTGTCCGCCGCCAGCCACAAACCGGACAAAAGAAGAATCAACCCGATCAGGGTGAACTGGATGTGTTTCATGGGCGCAAGGGGTACAAGTCGGCAGACCGTAACGAGTCTACGCCTCTCTGGCACCTCCCTCGGTGGTGCATCCAGCACACACAGGGAATGCCCGATTTTTCCTTTTGCTTACAGAGAGCGGTCTTCCCGCTATATTCACGAAATCGGACATGCGAAAGCGCGCCAGCGCCACGCCCACCCTCACGGAGATTCGTCCAATTGCGCCGTTTGTTGTTGCGCGTCGGGGCCGCCCTCTGCCTCCCCCTTCTGACGTCTCTGCCTACGATGGTGCGGGCTGACACCGGCACGCCCCTGCTGCGCGTGCTGGCCTGGCCCGGATACGCCGAACCGGAGGTGATCAAGGAGTTCGAAGCGCAGACCCACACCCGGGTCGAGCTCACCACCGTCGACACCGACGAGGTGCTCTGGCAAAAAATCACCGCCTCCAGCGGGCCTGGATTTGACGTCTTTGCGGTCAACACCGCCGAGTTGCAGCGCTACGTGGCCAGCAACCGCGTTCAACCCATTGACACCACCCGCATCCCCCACACCGAACGCCAGCAGCCCCGTTTTCGGCAGGTGGGCGCCATCCCCGGCCTGGTGCGTACCACGGCCAAAGGCGCACAGGTATACGCCATCCCGTACACCTACTCTGCCATGGGCCTGATTTACGACAAACGGCAAGTCACGACTGCCCCCGACTCCATCGGCGCACTCTGGGACCCCCAATGGCGGGGCAAGGTGATTGCATACAACGGCGGCACCCACAACTTCTCGCTGGCCGCCTTGGCCATGGGTGGGTCGACGCCCTTCCGCCTCCCCCCGCAAGACACCGAAGCCGCCGTGACCAAGCTCATCGAACTGCGCCGCAACGCGCTGGGCTTCTACACCCAGCCCGACGAGTCGGTCCGGCTGTTCCTGCGTCACAAGGCCGCCCTCATGTTTGCCAACTACGGCATGCAGCAAGTGCACCTGTTGCGCGCTGCCGGGGTCAACGTCGGCTACGTCATCCCCCGTGAAGGCGCCCTCGCCTGGCTGGACTGCTGGGCCATTCCGCGCAACGCCCGCCATGTGAACCTGGCCCATGCCTGGATCGACCACCTCCTGGGCGATACCGCCAGCCGCCTGCTCGTCACGCGCCAAGGCCTGGCCAACACCGTGAGCCCCATCGTCAAGAACGACGACAGCGGCAATCTCATCTGGCTGCAACCCGTCGAAAACACCGCGCGGCGCGAACAACTGTGGGCCCGCATCCATGCGGGCGCCACCCTGAGCAAGGTGATGGCGCCATGAAGCTCGGCATCGTCTGGCGCACGGGCATTGCCATGGCCCTGATCGGGGTGCTGGCCTCTGGGCTCACGGGCTACTACGGCTACACCGAAAGCCGGGCGCTGCTGCAATCGGCCGCCGAGCAACGCCTGTTGACGGCCACCCGCGTGCTGGCACGCCAGCTCAGCGTCGGACTGGACAGCGCCAGCCGCGACGCGCTGATGGTGGCCCAGCACCCCGGGACCGCAGGCCTGCTGCAGACCTGGGCGCAACAGCAGCCAAATGTGCGCGGCAGCACCATGGCCGCGCTGTTTGACACCATTTTGCGCACCCACCCTGAGTACTTTCAGATGCGACTGATCGCGGCCGCCGACCATGGCGCCGAGCGTGTGCGCGTGGACCGCAGTGAAGAGGGCCTGGTCCGCGTTGTTGAAGACGCTTTGCAGGAAAAAGGCCACTACCCCTACGTGGTGGAAACGCTGAGGCTGCCTGCAGGCGCGATTTACGTCTCCCGCGCCAGCATCAACCACGAAATGGGCGCCCACGCGGGCCAGCAACGTCCTTCACTGCAGGTGGCCACCCCCGTGTTCGACGCGCAGCAACAGGTGCTGGGCTTGGTCGTGGTCAACATCGACCTGGACCGCTTGTTCAAGCAACTGGCGGCCGACCTCCCTGACACCTTGCGCCTGTACCTGAGCAACAGCGAGGGTGACTTTCTCATCCACCCCGACCCGCAGCAGGCGTTCGCCTTTGACCGCGGCCAGCGCGCGCTGGTGCAGGATGCCTTCCCCGACACCCGCAAGCTGATCGGTGAACCCGCGGAGCAAGCAGGCGTCCAGCAGTTGGTCACCATCCAGTCGGCCGACACCCCGGAACGTGCCCTGGTTGCCGCCTTTGTGCGCCAGCCCCTGGTCGGACTGCACAACGATGAAGGCTTCGTGATCGGCCTGGGCCAGCCACTGCGCTCCGTGCTGGCCGATGCCGAACAACTGGGCCGCACCAGCCTGCGCATCGTGCTGGCCTTCAGCGCCTTGGCCATCGTGCTGGCCGCCCTGCTGGCGCGCAGGCTGTCCGAGCCCCTGCAACAACTGCTGCGTTCCCTGCGCGAATTCGGCCAGGGGGCGCACGATGCGCCGCTGCCCCTGCCCGTGGCCCGTCAGGACGAGTTCGGCACCCTGGCCCGCGCCATGGAAGAGATGCAGTCCCAAATCAGAGGTCAGTTCGCCGCACTGGAGCTCAAACAACAGGAGCTGGACCGGCTCGCCAGCCATGATGCCCTCACAGGTCTGCCCAACCGCCGCCTGTTCATGGACCGACTCCACCAGGCCCTCGCTCGTGCGCGACGCAACCAGGGTCAGCTGGCCCTGCTCTTCATCGACCTGGACAACTTCAAGGACATCAACGACACACTGGGGCACGCGGCTGGCGATGACGTGCTGACCATGATGAGCACGCGCATGAGCGCCCTGGTGCGCGAGGTCGACACCGTGGCGCGCCTGGGGGGCGACGAGTTCATCATCTTGCTCGATGGCGCCGACGACCTGGCCGAGATCACCCAGATCGCCCAACGCATGGTGGAGGCGCTGAAACAGCCCTTGCCCTATGCCGGTCACCTGCTGAACTGCGGCGGCAGCATCGGCATCAGCTGCTTCCCCAACGATGCCACGGACATGACGGCCTTGATTGCCGCGGCCGATCAGGCCATGTACTTCGCCAAGCAAAGCGGCCGCAACCAGCTGTGCTTTGCCTCGGCACTGACCCGCAACGAGCTCAGGTCAGATCCTTGACCTCGGCCGTGGCCGCTTGCAGCTTCGTGGAGGCAATCACCGCCTCACGCGAGGTTTCCACCTCGTACAGGCGGCTGCTGCCGATGACCTGACCGTTGGCCGCCTTCAGGTTGAAATAAGGCTTGCCATTGGCCGCCACCAGACGCTCGTAACGGGCATCGTTGCCCGCGTTGGTCTTCACCGAGGCAATGCCGTTTTCGGCCGACGCCTTGGTGTGATACAGCTCACTGGTCAGAACTGTTTCACCGTTGTCGCCCTTGAGCGTGAACCGAAACTGCCCATCACTGCTTTTGCTCAACTCGAACGTCGCTGCCATCTCGGATCTCCTGAGGTTGAAACCGTCGCTCGAGACACTCTGCCAGACTAGGGCTGAATCGACAAGGCCACCACCGCGGCCACCAGGCCCGCCACACTGAGCGCCGCCAGCCACAGCGTGCGCACGCGATTGACCTCGATGCGCTGCACCAGTTGGGTGTTCTGTTCGGCCAGTTGCTTCATCAATTCCGACGAAGCCACCATCTGTGTGTGCAACTCCGCCACCACCCCTTCGAGCTCGCGGATGCGGGCCTCCATGGCGACGGGTGAGAGCGCCTCTGCCGAAGCGGGCACCTGGCTGGCGCCTGTCGAGGCCGATGCCCCCGCCGACTTGCCGGCCACCGACTTCCACAGCTTCTTGGCCCCATCGGCCACTTTGGGCGCGTTGTTGATGACCTCGGTCCAGGGAACCTGAGAAAGAACAGTGAGCCAGCCGATGGCCATGAAAGCACCTCCAGAACGCGTTCAGCTCAGCCCCTTGGGGTTGAGCCCATATTGATTGGTGCCTGGCTTGCTGTCTTGCACCATGACATACAGCAGGATCAAGCCACCCACGAGGGGGATGAGACCGATGAGCAGCCACCAGCCACTGCGACTGGTGTCGTGCAAGCGGCGCACCGTCACGGCCACGCTGGGCACCAGCACCCCCAGATAGTACAGGCCGCTCAACAGCCCCATGCCCATGTCCCCACTGAAGCTGCCCGTGATGCTGTCCACAATGGCCAGACCAATCATCACCAACAGATTGAAGAGCACGAAGTACCAGTATTCGGCCCGCTGCGCGCGACCGCTGAACACCGCGTATTTCTTCAGCGCCGTGACGTACCAATCCATGCTTGTGCTCCTGTTGTGGCCAAACTGTTGGCCCACTTGCATATGCTGACCCGGATGGCCAACGGGCGGGCGATCTTGTCGTGCGGGACCTGCTGGCGCGCCGCACGCGGCACAGAACTTGTCTTCAGGGTGGTTTTGAGCGCCACATTGCGTGCAGAACATCAGCGTCCTCGGATGGAATGGTCATGTGAACTGAAACCATAACGCAAGTGCAAGAGGAAGGTGTGTCCGACGGGGCACAGGGCATCCACAAACCGGGTGAACCCTGAGCCCATGACCGCATCAACCGGCTGGATTTCACGGCTTGGGTACGATGATTGACCTCTTTGCCGCGCCCTCACACCATGACTGCCACGCTCAAAATCGATTTTGTGTCCGACATCTCCTGCCCCTGGTGCGCCATCGGGCTGTCATCGCTGCAGCAGGCACTGGCGCGCGTGCAAAACGGTGTCCAGGCGCAACTGCAGTGCCAGCCCTTTGAGCTGAACCCGCACATGGGCCCGGGCGGCCAGGACATTGGCGAGCACCTGAGCGAGAAGTACGGCAGCACCGTGGCGCAACAGGCCCAGATCAGGGAGACCATTCGCCAGCGTGGCGCCGAGGTCGGGTTTGAGTTCAGCCCCGAAGGCCGCGGCCGCATCTACAACACCTTTCAGGCACACCGGCTGCTGCACTGGGCGGGCGTGGCCCACCCCGAGCGGCAAGTCACTTTGAAACTGGCGCTGCTGCAAGCCTGCCACCGCGACCGTCAAGCCATGGATCAGCCCGAGGTGCTGCTGGCCGCTGTGGCCGCGGCCGGGCTGGATGTGGACCGCGCCCAAGCCATCTTGCAAAGCGATGAGTTTGCCGACGCGGTGCGCGAACAGGAGTCGTTTTACACCAGTCACGGCATCCACGCCGTGCCGGCCGTGATCGTGAACGACCGACACCTGATCTCGGGCGGACAGCCTGTGGAGGTCTATGAGCGTGCGCTGCGGGACATTGCAGCCGCCACGCAGAACGCAGCGCCAGCGGCCTGACGCCCAAGGACTAAGCCGTTGCGAGAAAGGCGGGATGAAAGGCGACTGTGCCTTGGGGCAGGTGGCCGCTGAACGAGAGTGTGAAGAACACCTCTGGCGGCACCCCCTCCAGCACCAGGCCAGTCACGTTCTGGAAACCGAACTTCGTGTAGTAACCCGGATGGCCTACCAGGCAACACCCTTGCGCCTGCATTGACTTCAGTCGGGCCAGCCCTTCGTGAATGAGGGCTTTGCCAATGCCTTGTCGCTGGTACGCTGGCAAGACCGACACCGGGCCCAGGCCATACCAGTGAGGCGAGCCGTCTGACAGGGTGATGGGTGAGAAGGCAATGTGCCCGACCACCGTCCCAGCCACCTCGGCCACCAAGGACACCGACAGGGCACCCGTCGCACGGAGCGCCGCCACCACGAACTGCTCGGTGTGGCCGCTGATCTCCAAGGGTTCGAAGGCCGCGATGGTGACAGCGGTGATGGCCTGCACATCGGCCGCGGTCTCGTCCCGGAGGGTGATGGGCTGACCTTGATTCGTCACACAGCACGTCATCGTTGAACCTCTGGGATGGATTGCAAACCTTCGTTGAATGGATGCCTCGCCTCAGCGGCGGCGCCCCTTCATCATGGTGGCCATCGCCGGATTGGGCGGCGCGCCGTCCAGGCTCTTGCCATTCACCGTCAAGCCGCTGACGGATGCCACGACCGCCGTCTGCGCAGCGCTGAGTGCGACGACGCGGTGAACCACATCGGCCCAGTCACGGAAGCGGCCATTGTTTCGCTCGGCCAGAATCTGCGCGGCGGCTTTCTCGCCAACGACCCCTTGCAAGTCAGCTTGTGACGCCTTGTTGATCTCGACCAGGGATGTGCCGGCTTGGTCTCTTGTCGTGCCTGTTGACGCGGTCTCCATGCCTCGTCCAACCACCCCTGCTTTGTCTTTATCGGAGATGGCTGGTTTGACACCCTTGACGGCAATTTCGGAGCTGGCACTGGTGTGCGGGCAAGCTCGCTCCTGAAAGCTGATCTTCCCAGCTGCGTCCACGCACTTGTACAGACCCGCATGGCTGGCAAACGGTGTCGCCACCAGAGTGAACGCGGTGAAAAGGCTCGCAAGGTTGAACTGCACTTCAAACGACTCCAAGACGATCGGCTTTTTTGCTTCCAACCCGATTTGACCTCAAAACGCGCCCATGAGGCAGCGCAGGTCAGGCATCGGCCTTGGCAATCTCCGAAAAGGCGTGGTTCAACCACATTTTGACGCGCTGGCGGTCCATCAAGCCTAGCCCCGCACCGGCGCCCGAAGCGTCACTCTTGGCGGCCCAGAAGCTGCTGTTGGCCGCATCGATTTTCTGCACCGCTGCATCGTGCAACCGCTTGAGGGTGATGACTTTGGCACCCAGTTCCTGGGCGCGGGCCAATTGGCCAGATCTCTCCAACATGCTGAAGTCGTCCCCACGCAATTGGTTGAGAACCAGAACGTAATGCAGACGCGGGCCAAAACGGTCCAGCAAAAGGGTGAGCAGGTCCACGGAGTCGCGACCTGCGTCCATCACATGCCAGTAGCAAAGTGAAATACCCGACAGATCGGCCATGTCGAGCACACCCGACTCATCCATCCACTTCACCAGCGGTTCATGCGTCTGGGCGGCCAAGTCCACCAGCACACGACGGCCAGCTTGCTCGACCGCGCACTCGATGATCTGATCGAGTGCCTCGTAACGGTCCACCAGCACGGGTGAAGCGTAATCGGCATAGAAGCGCATCAACGCGCCGTGCGATCGGTCGGTATCAAAACCGACAAAGGGCCGTTGCTGGTCAATGAAATACTGGGCAAGCAGGCGCGAGACCATGGACTTGCCCACCCCGCCCTTTTCTCCACCAATCAGGTGAATCTTGGAAAGGGTCACGGAGTCGAGCGTGGGAACAAGCATGGTGGCGTCTCAGCAAAGCAAAATGAATGTGAAACGTCAAGCAAGTGTTGCGCCACTTCCCGTGTCCAGCCCCTGTGCATGCCCGCTTCGCAGATTGGCGCTCAGCGCTCCGTCACCCCGGTTACCGCCAGGGTCTGCGTGCCCGTCACAATCATCCGCACCATCAGCACCAGTTGCTCGGTCAGCTCATCGAGCTTCTCGGGCGGCGCGTCCATCACCGTGGCGCCAATGGCAAACACCAGGCGGGTGATGGCTTTGGCAGTCAGGGCCGGCTCGAACAGACCGGTCTGGTTGAGCTCGGCCAGGCGAATCAGGTCCAGGCGCAACTCTTCTTCAAAGTAGTTCAGCTGGCGGTCCACGGCCTGTTTGAAGGCGTCGGAGCCCACCGAGCCTTCGCGCAGCAACATGTGCAGCAGCTTGTCGTCACTGCGAAGCTGCTCCATGAAAGCCTCAACCGAGCCCCGCACCACGCTGCGGTCGGCGCTCGCGCGCTTGCGGGCCTCGCCGATGATCTGGCGCAGCGACTGCCCTGCCCGCTCGATCAAGGCCACGGCCAGCTCGTCCATGTCCCGGAATTGTCGATAAAAGCTGTTGGGGGCTATACCGGCCTCGCGCGCCACCTCGCGCAAACTCAAGGATGAGACGCTGCGGTTGGGCCCAGCCAGCTTGAGCGCTGCCTCGATGATGTCATCACGTGAAATGACGGCTTTTCGCCCCGGGGTGCCTGCCGCCAGTGGCTTGTTCACATGGGTGTCAGATGGAACGGTCAGGATATCGCTCATGTATGAGGTGGCCAAGGCAACATCATATCGCCCAGCAATTAATGCACAAGTGTATAGACAAATGTTCGTGTGTGCGTATACTTCAACCATCAAGATTCAAAAACCGCCTCTGTGACCGTCTCCTTCTCAGCTTCTCGTGGCCAGGCCAATGTGGCACCCAGCGCCTTGCGCAAGGTGGTGGCGCCTTTTGTGAATCCGGGCATCTTCGACTTCTGGGTCAGCAAGCTGAACCCGGCCTGGTCGTGGGACCGCCCTCTGGCCCGCGTGGTCGAGCGCAAGGTCGAGGCACTCGACACCGTCACCCTGGTGCTCAAGCCCAACGCGCACTGCGGCAAGTTTGTCCCGGGTCAGCACATCAACGTCACCGCCGAGGTCAACGGCCGCCGCACCACGCGCAGCTACAGCCTCACGGGCATTCCGCGCCGCGATGGCCGCCTATCGCTCACCATCAAGCGTGTGGACAAGGGCGTCCTCAGCACCCACCTCGTGCAACACATGCAGGTGGGCGACGTGCTGGAACTGGGCCCCGCCTTTGGCGAGATGACCTTGCCTGCCAAGCCCGAGGGCGAGTGGCTGTTCCTGGCCGCCGGCAGCGGCATCACCCCCTTGATGAGCCTGACGCGCAGCCTGGCCGCGCAAAACATGCCGGTGGACCTGACCCTGATCTACTGGGCCAAGACACGCGCCGAGCTGTGCTTCGCCCGCGAGTTGCGCGAGCTGGCCAAGCAGTTCCCCCGCTTCAAGCTGCAGTTCGTGCTGGAGAACGAAGCGCAGTTGCTGCAAGGCGAAGAGTCGGGCCTGATCAGTGCCGAACAACTGGCCCGCGTGGTGGGCAGCCTGTCGGCCAAGCAGGTGTACGCCTGCGGCCCCAGCGGTTTTGTGGATGCCGCCCGCAGCCTCACCGAAGGCCAGGTGCGCAGCTTCATGGCCGAGGGCTTCACGCCCATGGCACCCATCACGGTGGCCGACGCCGCCACGGCCACGGTGAAGGTGCACCTGTCGGCCAGCGGGCGTGACCTGGAAATCCCCACCAACCTGTCGATTCTGGATGCCCTGGAAGCCCAGGGCCTCAAACCCAAGGTGGGTTGCCGCATGGGCGTGTGTCACACCTGTGTGTGCACGCGCGCCGAAGGCACCACCCTCGACCTGCAGACGGGCGAACAAGACGCCCAGCCGGGCATGGACGTGCGCATTTGCATGACGCGCGCCCGCACCGACCTCACGCTTGACCTGTGAAAGTGATTGCCGACATGAGCAAACCGACCAGCCGCGTTCTGAGTGGCGACGAACTGGAGCGCTTCGGCGCCGAGATTGATGCCCTGCGCGCCCGCACCGTGGCCGACCTGGGCGAGCGCGATGCGCGCTACATCCGCAACGTCCACAAGGCTGTGCGCTATTCCGAGATCCTGGGCCGCGCCCTGCTGATGGTGGCGTGGTTCCTGCCCGAGGGCTGGGTGTTCGGCACCGCGGCGTTGGGCGCCGTGATCCTGGGCCTGTCCAAGATTCTGGACAACATGGAGTTGGGCCACAACGTCATCCACGGGCAGTACGACTGGATGGGTGACCCCCACCTCAATGGCAAGAACTTTGAGTGGGACATCATGGGCACCAGTGAGAACTGGCGCAAGACGCACAACTTCCGTCACCACACCTACACCAACATCCACGGCATGGACGAGGACTTGGGCTATGGCGTGTTGCGCCTGTTCCCTGAGCAGAAGTGGCACCCGGCCCGCCTGGGTCAGCCGATCTACGCCATCATCTTCGCCATCCTGTTCGAGTGGGGCGTGGCCATTCAAGACCTGCGCCTGGGCCGCTGGTTGACCGGCCGCGTCACGAACAAGCAGATGTTCCAGATCTCGCGTCCGGCCCTGTTGAAGATGCGCCGTCAGCTGGTCAAGGACTACCTGATCTGGCCGCTGCTGGCCGGCCCCGGTTTCCTGGTGGTACTGGCCGGTAATGCTGTGGCCAACGTGATCCGCAGCCTGTGGACCTACACGGTCATCTTCTGCGGCCACTTCACGACCGATGTGCAGACCTTCCCCAAGAGCGTGCTGAAGAACGACAACCGCGCCCACTGGTATGTGCGCCAGGTGGCGGGCTCGTCGAACCTGAGTGGCGGCTTCTTGCTGAACGTGATGACGGGCAACCTGAGCCACCAGATTGAACACCATCTGTTCCCGGATGTGCCGGCCAACCGCTACGCCGAGATGGCCGTGCAGGTGCGCGAAATCTGTGCTCGCTACGGCCAGTACTACAACACGGGCTCGATGGTGAAGCAGTTTGGCCAGGTGATGTGGCGCATCCTGCGTCACTCCTTCCCCAGCTCGCCGGCGCGCACCTTGCGCCCGAAGATGGCGAAGTAAGCACTTCTCGCTCACCTGCCAACCGCATCTGTGCCACCCGCCAGATGCGGTTTTTTCTTGCCTGCTCGGCGGGTTGGCTCAGCCCGGCAAGGTCAGGCGTGGAAGATGTGGCAAGGCACGGCGTGCTGTTGCAGCACGGCGCGAATGGGGTATTCGGCCACGTCGCCGGGCAGCATGGCCTGGTGCAGCAACTCCAGCTTGTCTTCGCCGGTGAGGTGGACGATGAGCTGGCGGGTGTCGAGCAAGGCACGGCGTGTGAGGCTCACGCGGGGCACGGGCACATTGGGGGGCATCGGTGCCCCCACGGCCAAGCAGCGCGCCGGGGCGGCGTCGATGAGGGCATAAGGCAGCTCGGGCGCATCGGGGAACAGCGAGGCGGTGTGACCGTCGCTGCCCATGCCCAGCACCACGGCATCGGCCGGCCAGGGCAACGCGGCCAGGGTGGCCTCCAACGCGGGCACACCTTCGGCATGCGTGGCCGCGCCGTTGTACAGGGGCACGAAGCGGGCGGCCGCCGCCTGTGCCTTCAACAGGTGGGTACGCACCAGGGCTTCATTGCTGTCAGGGTGATCCGGTGGCAGCCAGCGTTCATCGGCCAGGGTGATCGTGACGGCCGACCAGTCGAGCGCGCAGCGGGCCAGGGCCTGGAAAAACGGCACCGGCGTGCTCCCGCCGGAGACGATCAACAGCGCCCGGCCGCGCTCGGCCAAGCCCTGGCGCAGCAGAGCGGCCACATGGTCGGCCAAATCCAGTGCTAGCAGGGCCGGGTCGGCCGCGTGGTGAAAGGTGTGGTGGAGAGAAGGGGGACAGGACAGGTCAGGCATCGGCCCATCATAATGAGCCATGCCTACTGCACCTCAGCATCCCCCTCTTCACGACACGGTGCGAGCGGTGACCGACCGCATCCGTGCGCGCAGCGCTGCCACCCGCGTGGCCTACGTGCAGCGCATTGACGCGGCGGCGCGAGACGATTCGGTCGAGCGATCGCACCTGGGGTGCACCAACCTGGCCCACGGCTACGCGGCGGCCCCCAAGGGCGACAAGATCTGGCTGCGCCAACAGCGCGCGCCCAACATCGCCATCGTCTCCAGCTACAACGACATGCTCTCGGCCCACCAGCCGCTGGCCGCGTACCCGGACTGGATCAAGCAGGCTGCGCGCGACGTGGGTGCCACGGCACAGTTTGCCGGGGGCGTGCCCGCCATGTGCGACGGGGTGACGCAAGGCCAGGCGGGCATGGAGCTGTCGCTGTTTTCGCGCGACGTGATCGCCATGGCCACCGCCGTGGCCTTGTCCCACAACATGTTTGACGCCACGCTGTGCCTGGGCGTGTGCGACAAGATCGTGCCGGGCCTGCTGATTGGCGCCCTGAGCTTTGGCCACCTGCCGACCATTTTTGTGCCCGGCGGCCCCATGGGCACGGGCCAGAGCAATGAAGAAAAGGCCAAGGTGCGCCAGCGCCACGCGGCCGGCGAGCTGGACGATGCCGCCTTGCTGGCCGCCGAAGAAAAGTCGTACCACGGGCCGGGCACCTGCACCTTTTATGGCACGGCCAACAGCAACCAGATGCTGATGGAGATCATGGGCCTGCACCTGCCGGGCACAGCCTTTGTCTCGCCTGGCACGGCCCTGCGCGAGGCTTTGACCCGCGCCTCGGCGCAGCGTGTGGTGCAGCTCACCCGGCACAGCACGCAGTTCACGCCCGTGGGCCATGTGGTGGACGAACGCGCCGTGGTCAACGGCATCGTGGGCCTGGTGGCCACGGGCGGCTCGACCAACCACACCATGCACCTGGTGGCCATCGCACGGGCAGCGGGCATCATCATCAACTGGGATGACTTTGATGCGCTCTCCAACGTCGTGCCGCTGCTGGCACGTGTCTACCCCAATGGCAGTGCCGATGTGAACGCCTTCCAGGCCGCAGGCGGCGTGGCCTTGGTCATCCGCGAGTTGCTGGGCGTGGGCCTGCTGCACGCCGATGTGCGCACCGTAGCCGGGTCCGAGGGCCTGTGGCACTACACACAGCAGCCGGTGTTGCACAACGGCAGCCTGTCCTGGGTGGACGCGCCCGCGCACAGCGGCGACCCCAGCATCATCGCCACCGCGCAGGCGCCCTTCTCGCCCGATGGCGGCCTCAAGCTGCTGCAGGGCAACCTGGGCCGCGCCGTCATCAAGGTGTCGGCGGTGAAGCCCGCGCACCGCGTGGTGGAAGCCCCCGCCCTGGTGCTGCGCGATCAACATGAGCTGCAAGAGGCCTATCACCGGGGCGAGTTGCACCGCGATCTGGTGGCCGTGGTGCTGGGCCAGGGCCCGCGTGCCAACGGCATGCCCGAGCTGCACGCCCTCACCCCGCTGCTGACCAATCTGCAAGACCAGGGCTTCAAAGTGGCCCTGGTAACCGATGGGCGCATGTCGGGGGCCTCGGGCAAGGTGCCTGCGGCCATCCACGTGACGCCGGAGGTGCTGGCAGGCGGGCCACTGGGCAAGGTGCGCACGGGGGACCTGATCCGCCTGGATGCCGATGCGGGCACGTTGAACGCCCTGGTGCCCGAGGCCGAGTGGGCCGCCCGCACCCCCATCGAGCTGGATGTGAGTCACTACCATGTGGGCACGGGGCGCGAGCTGTTTGCCGGCATGCGGCAAAGGGTGAGCGGCGCCGAGCAAGGCGCGATGACATTTGGCTGGACGGAGCAAGGCGAGACATGAACACAAACGAGCTCACGCTGGAGATGGCCCTGACGCGCGGCCCGGTGATTCCGGTGCTGGTGATTGAGCGGGTGGATGAGGCCGTGCCCCTGGCACGTGCGCTGCTGGCTGGCGGTGTGCAGGTGCTGGAGGTGACGCTGCGCACCCCAGCGGCGCTGGACGTGATCCGCATCCTGGCGCACGAGGTGCCCGAAGCCCTGGTGGCTGCGGGCACCGTGACCACGCCCGAGCAATGGGAAGCCGCCGCCCACGCAGGCGCGCACCTGGCGGTGTCGCCGGGGCTGACGCCGCGCCTGCTCAGCGCACTGCGCAGCGGCCCGCCCACCCCATTGCTGCCCGGCGTGGCCACCGCCTCCGAGTTGATGACCGCGATGGACGCGGGCCTGAGCCACTTCAAGTTCTTCCCCGCCCAGCAAGCCGGTGGCGTGGGCATGCTCAAGGCCTTCCACGGCCCCTTTGCCGATGCGCGGTTTTGCCCGACCGGGGGCATCACCTTCGACACCGCAGCGAGCTACCTGGCCCTGCCCAATGTGGACTGCGTGGGCGGCTCCTGGCTGGCCCCGGCCTCGGCCGTGCGGGCAGGCGACTGGGAGCGCATCACCCAGTTGGCACGCGACACTTTGAGCCTGGGCGGCACCCTCACCGCCTGAGCCCAGGCCACGAACAGAGCACCCTCTTTCTGGGGGGGTGATCTGGCATTCCCTAACCGTGAAGCACTTCACGCTGGCGTAGTCTGACAACAAGCCCATCCAGTCTGGGTTGCCCCGCTGACACAGGGGCTGTTGACGACCACTCCAGAGGGCTCATGCCAAGCTTCGCGCCAGACACCGCTTCACGCCGCATCGTGCTGACGACCTTCGGCACCCATGGCGATGTCGTGCCCTTCATCGGCCTGGCCAAGCAATTGCAGGCGCTGGGGCACCGGCCGGTGTTGGCCACCTCCGACTTCTTCCGCGACCTGGTGACCGAGCACGGTGTGGAATACGCGCCCGCCGCCCCGCACCACAGCCAGCATGAGCGCGATCTGGGCTTGAGCCAGGCCGAGCGCCTGCAAAAGGCCTTTCACCCGTTGCTGGGTGGCAAGTTCGTGATGGAAAAGCTGGTCTACCCCTACATGGACCAGATCTGCGCCGAGCTGGACGCGGCCTGCGAAGGCGCCGACCTGCTGGTCGCCCCCCCAACCACCCCCTGGGCCCACATGGTGGCGCACAAGCGCGGCCTGCCTTGGACCTCGGTCATCCTGCAGGCGCTGACCTTGAGCTTGCACAGCGCGCAAGACCCACCGGTGGTCTCCAACGCCCTGTCACTGCGCCCCTGGCCGCGCCTGCTGGGCGAAGAGCGCTACCGCCGCTGGTTCCGCACGCTGCGCAACACCGGCCGGAGCTTCATCAAGCCGCTGGACGACAAGGCCCGCGAATACGGCATGTTCGACCCCGCGCGCAACCCGATCTTCGAGGGCTGCATTTCGCCCCGGGGCAGCGTGGCCCTGATGGCGCCCGAGATGATGCGCCAGCCCATGCCCACCGACCTGCCTGGCCGGGTGGCCTTTGCCGGCTTCAACTTCTTCGATGGCAACACGGCGCCCTTGTCGGACGAGCTCGAAACCTTCCTTCAAGACGGCCCCCCGCCCGTGCTGTTCAGCCTGGGCTCCTCACTGTGGTTTCAGGCTGCGCGTTTTTACCCCGGCTGGTCCGCGTTGTGCCAGCGCCTGGGTGTGCGGGCCATTTTCCTGGCCGGCCAGAACGCGCTGCCCCCCCCCTTGCCTCCCGGCCAGATCACCGTGGCATGGGCCTCGGTGGGCGCGCTGTTCCCGCGCTGCCATGCGGTGGTCAACACGGCGGGCTGTGGCATTTCCTCGCAGGTGATGCACGCTGGGGTGCCGCAGTTGCTGGTGCCCTTTGGCATGGACCAACCCGACAACGCCGCCCGCCTGGTGCGCCTGGGCGCAGCCCTGAGCGTGTCGCCCTCCAAGGCACGCGGCAAAACCTTTGAGCGGGCCTTGCACCGCCTGATCCACGACCCCACCCTGCACGCACGCGCACGCCAGCTGCAGCAGGACATCAACCCGGAGTGCGGCACGATCACCGCCGCACGCCTGATCGCCCAATCTTGCCCCGACCGTCATGAGCAGCAGTGAAGTCCCCCAGCCCTCGGCCCTGTCCAAACTGAAGATCGACCGCAGCGCACAGGCCCCCGTTCGCAAGAAGTCCAACCTGACGCCCTGGGTGGTGGTCGGCGCCCTGGCGCTGGGCGCAGGCGCCTATGTGTGGATGCCGCGCGCGACCGAGGTGAGCACCACCTCGGTGGTCTTGAGTACCCCTTCACAGCAGTACGTGCAGCTGACCGCCTCCGGCTACGTGGTGGCGCAACGGCGCTCGGCCGTCGCGTCCAAAGCCTCCGGGCGGCTGATCGAGCTGAACGTGCGCGAGGGCTCCAAGGTCAAGCGTGGTGAGCTGCTGGCCCGCCTCGATGGCAGCGACATCCAGGCCGCCATCCTGGGTGCCGAGGCCGCTGTGCTGCAGGCCGAGGCCAACCACAAGCAACTGTGGGTGCAACTGATCAACGCCCGCGCCGAAACCGCGCGCGCGCGCAGCCTCGAAGGCCAGGGCTTCATCTCGCCGCAAATGGTGGACACCACCGTGAGCAAGAACAAGGCGGCTTTCGCTGCGGCGGCCGCCGGCCAGGCCGCGCTGGAGCAGGCCCGCGCCCAGCTCAAGGCTCAGAAAGTGGCCCTGGACTACACCGAAATCCGCGCCCCGTTTGACGGCGTGGTACTGGTCAAGAACGCCAACGTGGGCGACATCATCACCCCCATGTCCAGCGCGGCCGGCGCCCAAGGCGCCGTGGTCACCATGGCCGACATGAGCACGCTCGAAGTCGAGGCCGACGTGTCCGAGGGCAATCTGTCCAAAGCCCAGGTGGGTCAGCCCGTCGAGATCGTGCTGGACGCGCTGCCGGGCGTGCGCTTCAAGGGCCGCGTCTCGGGCATCGTGCCCACGGTGGACCGGGCCAAGGCCACGGTCATGACCAAGATCCGCTTTGAGCAGCTCGATGCCCGCATCCTGCCCGAGATGAGCGCCAAGGTCAGCTTCCTGTCGCAGAACATCAGCGCCGCCGACCAGCAGACCGTGCTGGCCGTACCCACCAACGCCATCGTCACCGAGCAGGGCAAGAGCCACGTCTACCGCCTGGCCACGGTCAACGGCAAAGAGGTGGCGCAGGCCGTGCCCGTCACCCTGGGGCGCCAGTTGGGCGACCTGCGTGAAATCAGCGGCGAGCTCAAGTCGGGCGACAAGCTGGTGGGCACCCCACCCGCCGGCCTGTCTGACGGTGCCCGCGTGCGCCTGGCCACGTCCTGAAGCGAGGGCGCCGCAGTATGAGCACCCCGCACGACGAGTCAAGCGACACCCTGATCCGCATCGACCACCTCACCAAGACCTACAGCCGCGGTGGCCAGCCCATTCCGGTGCTGATGGACATCAACCTGGAAGTGCGCCGCGCCGAGTTCGTCTCACTGATGGGCCCCAGCGGCTCGGGCAAGAGCACCTTGCTCAACCTGATCGCGGGCATTGACCAGCCGAGCTCGGGCACCATCCAGATCGCCGGGGTGGACATTGCCACGCTGGACGAAACGGCCCTGGCCGACTGGCGCGCCGCCAATGTGGGCTTCATTTTCCAGTTCTACAACCTGATGCCGGTGCTGACGGCCTACGAGAACGTGGAACTGCCCCTGCTGCTCACCAATCTGACCCGCAAGCAGCGCAAGGCGCACGTGGAGGCGACGCTGGAGATGGTGCGCCTGGCCGACCGCATGGACCACTACCCCAATGAACTGTCGGGCGGACAGCAGCAGCGCGTGGCCATTGCGCGCGCCTTGGTGACCGACCCCACGCTGATCGTGGCCGACGAGCCCACGGGCGACCTGGACCGCGCCACCGGCGAAGAGGTGCTGGCCCTGATGGACGAGCTGCACCACGACCTGGGCAAGACCATCGTGATGGTGACGCACGACCCCAAGGCCGCCTCCCGCGCCAGCCGCATGATCCACCTTGAAAAAGGTGTGTTGGTCGACGACCCAGCCGACGCGCACTGATGTTCATCTTCAAGCTCCTGCTGAAAAACGCCTTCCGGCACAAGCTGCGCACCCTGCTGACCATGGTGGGCCTGGTGGTGGCCATCAGCGCCTTCGGGTTGCTGCGAACCATCGTGGATGCCTGGTACGCCGGCGTGGAAGGCACCTCCAGCACCCGCCTGATCACGCGCAGCGCCATCTCGGTGGGCCAGCCGCTGCCGCGCTACTACGCCGAACGCATCCGCAAAATTGAAGGCGTGAGCGGCGTGACCTGGGCCAACTGGTTTGGCGGCATCTACCTGGACCGCCGCAACTTCTTCGCCCGTTTTGCGGTCGATGGCCCCAGCTACTTCGCCATCTACCCCGAGTACCAGATCAGCGATGCCGAGCGCATCGCCTTCATGGCAGACCGCCAAGGCGCCATCATTGGCCGCAAGCTGGCGCAGCGCTTTGGCTGGAAGGTGGGCGACACCATCCCGCTGAGCGGCACGATCTACCCGGGCAACTGGAGCTTCACGATCCGCGGCATCTACGCCTCGCCCGACCCGGCCACGGATGAGAGCATCATGCTGATGCACTGGTCGCTGCTGTCCGAGAACCTGCGCAAGCGCCTGGGCAGCACCGCCGCCGAGCAGGTGGCCCTGTACGTGGTCGGCATCAGTGACCCGAGCCGCGCATCCGCCATCTCGCAAGAGATTGACGCGCTGTTTCGCAACTCCAATGCCGAAACCAAGACCGAAACCGAGAAATCGTTTCAGCTCGGCATGGTCGCCATGAGCCAGACGGTGCTGATGGCCATTCGCGCGGTGAGCTTTGTGGTGATCCTCATCATCATGGCGGTGATGGCTAACACCATGACGATGACCGCGCGCGAGCGCCTGGCCGAGTACGCCACGCTCAAGGCCCTGGGCTTCTCGCCCGCCTTCGTGGTGAAGCTGCTGTTTGGCGAGAGTCTGATGATTGCTGTGATTGGTGGAGCGCTGGGCATGGCGCTGACCTTCCCGCTCACCGCCGCGTTCATGCAACAAACCGGCACCTTGTTCAAGGTGTTCGAGGTGTCGCACACCACCCTGCTCTATCAAGCGTTGGCGGCCCTGGTCGTGGGCCTGTTGGCTGCGGCCTGGCCTGCCTGGAAGATGTCGCGCATCGACATCGTGCAAGGCCTGCGCCACGTGGCCTGAGGCAGAACACCCATGCGAGCGATTCCCCTGTCTTACGTGATGCGCAACCTGTGGGTGCGCCGAGTGACCACGGCACTGACCGCCGGTGGCATGGCCCTGGTGGTGTTCGTGTTCGCCACCGTGCTGATGATGAGCGAAGGCATCAGCGAAACCATGGTGGCCACCGGCCAGCCCGACAATGTGGTGGTGATGCGCAAAGGCGCCGGCACCGAGATCAACTCCAACATCACCCGCGACCAGGCCAACGCCATCGACACCCTGCCCGGCGTGGGCACCGACAACCAGGGCCGCAAGCTGGTGTCGCGCGAGGTGGTGGCGCTCAACAACCTGCCCAAGCGCGATGGCACCACGGCCAATGTGATCTTGCGCGGCATGTCGGAGTTCGGCATCAGCATGCGGCCGCAGGTCAAGCTGATCGAGGGCCGCATGTTCCGGCCCGGCACCTCGGAGATCGTGGCCGGCAAGGCCGTGGCCAAGGGCTTTGCCGACGTCGAGGTGGGCCACACCCTGCACTTTGCCGGACGTGACTGGACGGTGGTGGGCATCATGGACGCCGAGCGCAGCGCCTTTGACTCCGAGGTGTGGGTGGACTCGCACCAGGCCATGCAGGCCTTCCGCCGCCCGGCTTACTCGACCATTTTGTTTCGCCTGTCGCGCTCTGATGCGTTGGATGCCGCCCGCCAGGCCGTGGACGCCGACCCGCGCCTGCAACTCGATGTGAAGCGCGAGACGCAGTTCTACGCCGAGCAGTCGGAATCCATGTCGCGCTTCATCAAGCTGCTGGGCATGTCGCTGTCGGTGATCTTTTCGATCGGGGCCATCGTGGGCGCCATGATCACGATGTTCGCGGCCGTGGCCTCGCGCATTGGCGAGATTGGCACGCTGCGAGCGCTGGGCTTCCGGCGAGAAGCGGTGTTGATCGCCTTCCTGGGCGAATCCTTGGGTCTGTCGCTGGTGGGCGGGCTGATCGGGCTGGGGGCCGCCTCGTTGATGCAGAGCGTGGACGTGTCCACGGTGAACTATGCGACGTTCTCGGAGATGGCGTTCCGCTTCCGGTTCACGGCCAGTGTGGCCGCGCAGACCCTGGCGTTTGCGCTGTTCATGGGCGTGGTGGGCGGGTTCATTCCGGCCTGGCGGGCGGCGCGCTTGAGCATCATCGAGTGCTTGCGGCAGGCGTGAGATGCATACCTTGGCCAAGTCAGACCCCAGGCATTACCTCCCGGTCCTGCAGAAAAGCCTGTGGTTCGCCAACTTGCCCCCACCGGCAGCGCAAGACCTGCTCCGTGAAGCCACGGTGTTGCACCTGAGCGCAGGTCAGCAACTGTTCCTGCGCGGTGACAGCTTCGATGGCATCTACTGCATCGCCGAGGGCGGTCTGCGACTGACCGGCATCGCCCCCAACGGACAAGAGAACCTGCTCAGCATGATCTCCCCACCCACCTGGTTCGGAGAGATCGCCTTCTTTGACGGCTTGCCACGCACCCACGACGCGCAGGCCGTGGGCCCCACTGTGCTGCTGCGCGTCTCGCCAGCTCGGCTGAAAAGCCTGATCAGCGCAGATCCGCAATGGACCTTCAGGTTGGCGGTCCTGATGGCTCAGAAAACCCGCCTGTTGTTCTTCGCCCTGGAGGCGATCACACGGCTGGACACGCAAGCCAAGATCGCGCGCGTCATCGCGATGACCCTGACCCAAGGAGGCACAGCGATGCCCGACCTGGCCGCCAGCAGCTCAGCACTGAACCAAGGCTCACTGGCCGAAACCTTGGGCATGACGCGTCAGACGGTGGCCGCTGGCTTGAAGGCGCTGCAAGACCAGTGCATCGTGAAGCTCGGCTACCGACGCATCACGGTGATCGACTGGGCACGCTTGTGCGACGTGGCCAAGATCGATGCCGAGTGCCAGGCGCCCGGCCTGCGCCGCGAAAGCCTCACTAGTTGACCGCCCCAAAGGCTCGACAACACCCTCCACATGAGGGGGAGCGCGTCGGTCTTGCCCCATCGCTAACCCGCAGATTGTTAAATTGATCACGTTATTCCGTGCCTCGTTTGATCACCATCGCGGCAGCCACCCGCCCAGCGTCGCAGAACGCCACATGGCCGTTGGCTGTTCGACCCCACAACCGAGGAAACATGGAATGACAAACAGAAACCATCTTGCTGCAGCGGGCCGTGTCGCCCTCGCCTGTGCCGCCCTGTTGCTGGGCACAGCCTCGAGTCCTGCCTTCGCCCAATCCAGCAAGAAGATCCTGGTGGTCGGCGACTCCGCCGCTGGCACCCTGAGCTTCGTGGACGAATCCACACTGACCCGACTGGGTTACGTCAACGCCATCCCTGACCTCAAGGAGCGCCTGGCCGACATGGACATCATCCGGCGTGCGACCTACGAGGTGGCCAAGTCCACCAAGGGGGGGGACCGCTTTGTCGATGACATCGCCGTGTCGCTGGATGGCAAGACCGTCTTCATCTCGCGCTCGAACCTGTCTGACGTCATCGCCATCGACCTCAGCTCGCCCGATCACCGCATCCTCTGGCGCTTTCCGATCCCCGGCATCAATGCCGACCACATGGGCATCAGCCCCGATGGCAAGCACATCGCCGTCTCGGCCACCAGCGCTGGCAACTTCTTCGTGATCGACACGGCCACGGGCAAGCAAGTGGCCAAGGTCCCGACGGGCGCTTTCCCGCACCAGAACGACTACTCGCCCGATGGCAAGTACATCTACAACTCCAGCCTGGGCATCATCCCCTTGCCTTACGCCTTGAACGGGCTCAAGGGCAAGAAGCAGATGACCGTGGTGGACGCCAAGACCTTCAAGGTGCTCAACACGTGGACCTTGCCCTACGGCATCCGCCCCAACGTCATCACCCGTGACGGCAAGCTCACCTACCTGCAGATGTCCTACCTCAACGGCTATGCCAAGGTGGACATGGCCACCGGCAAGGTGTTGAACAAGGTCGAGATCCCGATGAGCGATTACGCCAAGGCCAACTTCAAGACCAAGGACGACTTCCCGCTGAACTCGGCCTTCCACGGCATGGCGATCAATGGCGCCGAAACCAAGCTCTGCATGGCCGGCACCATCGACAACTACATCGTCGTCGCGTCCGTCCCGTCCATGACGACCGACCGCATCATCCCCTCGGGATCGAAGCCCTACTGGGCCAGCACCAGCTCGGACGGCAAGCGCTGCTATGTGTCCAACAGCGAGAGCAATGACCTGTCGGTGATCGACTTCGAATCGGCCACGGAAGTGGCCCGCGTGAAGGTGGGCCAGTACCCGCAGCGCAGCCGCCTGGCCACCGTGCCGCCGGCCATTCTGGACAACCTGAAGAACTGATCGCCATGGCCAGGGCTGGGGGCATGAGCCTCCAGCTCATTCGGCTGGAAGTCCAAGGAAAGTTTGCATGAAGTTCAAGTTGAGCCCACTGGCCGCCGCCCTGGTCCTGTGCGTGTGCGCACACCTGATCCCTGCGAAATCAGCCCAAGCCACCCCGTCCCTGCCCGCGCCGAACGTCGTGCAGGTGCCGGGTATCGAGCGCCACCAACTGGGCGAGGTCGAGGTGTTTGCCCTGTCGGACAAACGCTTCCGCGTTGATGCGACCCGGTTCGCCAACCTGCCGCAGAGTGAATGGCCCCAAGCCATGGCGCAATCGTTCAAGTCAGACCCGGGCTTGAAAGGCGTGACGGCGTACGCGATTCGCAGGGGCGGCACGGTGATACTGGTCAACGCCGGTCGCGGTGTGCGACAAGGCGATGACCTGGGCCAGGTCACCGAGAACCTAAAGGCTGCGGGCATCTCACCGGATGAGGTGTCAGCGGTGTTCCTGACCAGCCTGCATGCGGACCAGGTCAGTGGCCTGCTGGGCCAGGACGAGCAACGCCAGTTCAAGAATGCACAACTGTATGCCTCGCAAGAGGCCATGGTGCATTGGCTTGCCGACCACCACTACGTCCAGGCACCGGATGAGCAGAAGGTGTCCTTTGCGACCACGATCACCAGCGTGATGCCGTATGTCAAATCTGGCAAGCTGCAGCCGGCCGAGACCGGTGTGTCCTTGATGCCTGGCCTGTCAGTCTTGTCGCTGCCGGGAAGAACACCAGGAACGGTCGGCTACCTGATCGAGGCTGGCGGGCACAAGCTGCTGATCATGGCGGACGGAACGGCATCGCAAGCCGACCGCCGCCGAATCCTGAACCAGGCCGCGAAGCAGCGCTGGTTGGTGGCTGATGGTTACGCGCCATTTCCAGGCTTTGAGCTCGTCCAGGTCAAGGCGGGAGGGGCCTTGAGCCGCACGCCCTTGCGCGCCACGGCGAAATGATTCCGCGTCATCCCACTCCATCGTCACGCTCTTTCATGCGGGGTGTCTCATGAGCAAGATCCATTCGAACTGGCTCTCCCATCGCTGGCTTTATCTGACCGCGGCTGGGCTGTGTCTCGCCATCGTTGGGCATTTTTCGCTGGATCAAGGAGCCGAAGCGGTAAGCAAGATGGCGGCGCAGAACGTCTCCGCCAGCTCACTCCTGGGCACCTCTGGCGTCATGGGTGCCGCATCGGTGGTGGCGCCGGGTTTAGACGCCCCTGCCCCACAAGGGGAGGACGAGGGCGAGAACGGGAGCACGGCGCTCGAAACGGGGATGGAGGACTGGCAAAAGCCAGAGAACGTGGCCTTGCGTGCCGAGCTACAGCGTTGGTACGACCACCGCGAAGAGAGCAGCATGGAGCAACGACGAGCCGATGCCAGTGCCTTGATGGCACAGGTGGAGGCACGACAGGCGGCGGGCAAGATCAGCGAGACCAGCGCAGCCCTGGCCAAGCTGATGCTGCTGCAGGGGGCGCCCAGTGACGACCCACAGCATGCTGCGCGCCTGCAAGAGGTGATGGCGCTCCTGGCGGGGAAGCTTTCGTTTGGGGAGTGAGGCCGAGAAACGGGGACCAAGTGACCGCCAGCGATTGCTGACGGTCGCGGCCACACGCTGAACGCACGGTCTTGGCAACATTGCGGTCATTGGACAACCGCGCCCACAAAGCGGCGGAGATGACTGGTATCGAAGGTGCTGCCGACATCGCCACTGTCACTGCGCCGCCAACTCCGCTTCGGACGGCTAAATGACTGCTGACATTGAATACTTCGCGGGCCAGCACCGACGGTCAAGGGCTCGCGTCGTTGACGAGGTTTTCCAGTGACTGCGATAATGGTTACTTATCAACTTGACGGCATTGCCATGAACCCAGCACCTAGTTGCAGGCCTTCGCCGTCCAGTCTGTGAACTGTCGATTGAACATCGACGGCACGCGGTACCGGGCGGTGGGGGCAGAGACCTGACCATCCCCGGGACAGTGAATATCCGAGCAGCTTGCTGATGCTCGGTTCTCTCCCAGGGCACCTCAATAGCCTAGCGGCTCCAATGAGCCGCCGCATTCTTCCGCCACGCACATGCATGGCGGCGTGGAGAAGCCCGTGCAACAACTCATCGCCCGCAACCTGTTCCTGGCGGCACGCACAGTGGCGTCCGCTCGCCGGAAGCTTCCTGACCCCAAAGGCCTGGCCCGTCGCCTGGGGCCCGGCTTGATTACCGGCGCCGCTGACGATGATCCGAGCGGCATTGCCACCTACTCGCAGGCAGGCTCTCAATTTCGCTTCGGTCTGGTTTGGACGCTGCTGCTCACCACGCCCCTGATGATTGGTATTCAGATGCTGTCGGCGCGCATCGGCTGGGTGACCGGCGAAGGCTTGGCAACCAACATCGCGCGAGTATGCCCCCGCTGGCTCACGATGACCCTCATCGGACTGCTGGTCGTGGCCAACACCATCAACATTGCTGCCGACATCGGCGCCATGGCCGAAGCAACCAAGCTGCTGGCCGGCGGCTCTGCGCACCTTTACATTCTGGCGTTTGGTGCCCTGTGCGTACTGGGTCAAGTGGTGTTCTCCTACGAGCGCTCGGTGCGCATCCTGAAGTGGCTGACATTGGCCCTGTTCGCTTACTTTGCCGTCGTGATGGTCGTTCAGGTGCCCTGGCGGCAAGCAATGGTCGAATCGCTACAGCCCTGGCGCTTCTTTCCCCCGGGCGTGTCGACGAGCGACTATGCAAGCATGGTCGTCGCCGTCCTTGGAACGACCATCAGCCCCTACCTGTTCTTCTGGCAGGCCTCGCAGGAGGTGGAAGACAACCATCGCCGACCGGAGGCCGTCGCGTTGCGCTCGGAGCCAGCCTATGTTGAGGAGCACCTGTTTCGCATCAAGCAGGACACCTACGTGGGCATGCTGCTGTCGAACGCCATTGCCTTGTGCATCGTTGTCGCGACAGCCGTGACCCTGAACCTGCACGGCATCACCAACATCGAGACTTCGTCGCAGGCCGCCGAAGCCTTGCGGCCCGTTGCCGGGAACTTCGCGTTTGCGGTGTTCGCGCTGGGTATCATCGGCACGGGCTTGCTGGCCGTGCCGGTGCTGGCGGGTTCGGCGGCCTATGCCGTCAGCGAGGTGTTCGGTTGGCAGTCCGGCCTGTCGCGCGGCTTCCACGAGGCGCGCGGCTTCTACGCCATCATCATCGCGGCCACAGGTATTGGCACGCTGTTGAGCGTGTTCGAAGTCGACCCCATCAAAGCATTGGTATGGAGTGCCATCGTCAATGGCATCATTTCGGTCCCCATCATGGTCGTGATGATGTGGATTGGACAGTCTCGCCGCATCATGGGCGACTGGACGATGTCGGGGCGGCATCGCATGTTTGGATGGGCTGCGACGGCGGTCATGGCGATTGCCGTGACCGTGATGTTGGCGACTGCCTAAGCACCCAAGTTCTTGCTGCTGTGGCTTATGAAGACCTGAAAGTCGAACTGTGGCCGAGAAGTGCCAGCCTGAAGTAGTCAGTTAGCAGACAAGATCGATCGCCCGCTTCGCAGCTGTTCAGTAAGCCGTTCCGTCTTTATGCGTAAATCGCCATTGACCTCCAAGCAGTTCAGCCTTGAGGTCATCGTCTGGGTACGTACACTCATCTCCTGGCGTGCGGTCGCCAACCTCTAGATACACAACTTCTTCTGATGATTCATTGAGAAGATGGTGTGCGTTGCCACCTGCCGCCTTGAACCCGGCGCACATTCCTGGCGCCAGTTGTGTACGGCCCTCATCTGTGTGCAGGATCGGATGTCCTTGCAAGATATAGATGAATTCATCTTGCTTGGAGTGGGCGTGGCGAAGGGCGGAGACCGAATGAGGTGCAAGCCTCGTTAGGTTAACGCCGAAATTTGTGATTCCGAAGAAATCGCCAAGATGGCGCTTCTCCCTCCCGCGCATGCGAGACGCAAAGGGCTCGGGATAGTTCGAAGGCTTTGTGCGAGCCGGAACATCCATCGCGTAAACAACGCCATTTTTTGCTTGATTACTCATGTTGCGCTCAATCATCGTGCTTGATTCAGGGCTGGTGCCGTGTAGTCGCTAACGGCGATGGATTGAGATGCCTGTTAGCTCTATGGCATTGTGCATATTCATTGAACAGCGGCGACGCCTGAGCCGGCGCTGGCGGAGAGCCGCCACTGTGCAACGACCTCGTTGACCGATGCCACCGAGGCATGCCGATCAGCCAGTGCTGCCAGTGTGGTCTGGTGGATCACATCGGCAGGGATGACCGTGCCATCAGCGACAGGCAAAGCGCGCGTGGCGCAAGCATCACCGGCGATCACCACCTGAAAGCCTAAGTGCATGGCCTGTCGTGCTGTGCTGTCTACACAGTTGTGCGTCATACACCCGGCCAGCACGATGGTGTGGACCGCACGCTTCCGAAGCTCATACAGCAGATCAGTGTCGTGAAAAGCCGATGGCCGTAAGCGTCCGACCAAGGCCCAACTGGGCAGCGCACGACTGGTCAGCTAGAGCTTGATTTCATACAAGCGATCCTGGACGTCCTGCACGTTGAAGGCATTGGGATCGAGGGGGCGCCCGATCCAAGCGGTCATGTTGTCATGCTCCGGATGCGTCGGGTCGGCGATGGCCTGCAAGAAGTCAGCATAGCCAGGGGCGCCACCCACGTCCTCAGGTGGGCAGGCTCCAGCGCCTGCCAGGCACATGGGGAACTGCAGCTTGAGCTCGGCGGGCATGGTGTCGACCCGCTCGACCTTGATCCTGTGAGTCCAGTTGTCGCCGAAGTCATATGTCCAGTTGAACGTGGCGCTGTAGCCGAGTGCCTTGTTTAACGTCACCTTGGATTCGTCGTCCAGCGACTCATCGGGCCAATCTGGATCCGGCACGCCATATCTGCCTTCGGCGAACTCAAACTCATGCAGATGCCCGCCGTCCCACCCCATGGCACGCAGCAAAACCACATGAAGCTTGGGCAGGCGGATGCTCGATGGCACCAACACGCGCCGCCAGACCTTGGGGCGCACGCCTTGCAACTCGACCTTGAGTTGCAGCACTTTGATGTTTCTGGTGGGTGACCCCACGAGCTTGAGTGAGGGCCTGTTCGATGAGGTGACCATGGCCCACATTGTGCCGATGGTCCGCTCGCTCATGCCGCCTGGCGTTGTTCAGGTGTGGCTTGCTGCGGCGGGCACAGCCGCCACGGCAGCAGCTCATCAACGCGATTGATCGGATGATCGGCAATGCGTGTCAGCACCTGGTGCAAGTAGGCATACGGATCGATCCCATGCAGCTTGGCCGTGCCCAGCAGCGTGTAGACGATGGCGGCTCGCTCGCCACCCGCATCCGAGCCCAGATGCAGGTAGTTCTTGCGCCCGATGGCCACGCCGCGCAGTGATCGCTCGGCGATGTTGTTGTGCGCCTCCATGAGACCATCGTCCACGAAGCGCGTGAGTGCCCGCCAGTGGCTCAGGCTGTAGCCGATGGCCAGTGCCATCGGTGACTTGGCAGACAGCTTTGCCTGCGTCTCGATGAGCCATGTGTGCAAGTCTGCCAGGATGGGCGCGGTGCGTTGCTGTCGCTGCCTTCGTCGCTCATCAGGTGGTTCTCCCTGGATGTCAGCTTCGATGGCGAACACTCGGGCGATGCGCAGCAGGGCCTGGTGGGCCAAGGTGCCAGGCTGCTGGTGCTGCTGCATGTGTACGTCGTAGAACTTGCGCCGGGCATGGGCCCAGCAGCCGGCCTCGATGATCTCGCCGCTGTCAAACAGCCGGTCGTAGCCCGCGAAGGCGTCTGCCTGCACGATGCCCTTGAAGCCGGCCAAGTGACGCCTGGGATGCTCGCCTTTGCGATTGGGGGAGTATTGGAACCATACAGCCTGTGGCCTGGCGTCACCGCTGGCGCGGTCGTCGCGCACATAGGTCCACAATCGCCCAGTGCGTGCCTGTTGACCCTGGCCACCCAGAACCCGGATCGGCGTGTCGTCGGTGTGGATCTTGGCGGCGGCCAGCACATGACGGCCGATGGCTTGCGCCAAGGGGCTGAGCAACGCAGCCGCTGCCCCCACCCAGTCAGCCAGGGTCGAGCGCTCCAGATCCACACCCTGACGGGCATAGATCTGCGAGAGGCGATACAGCGGAGTGTGATCGGCATACTTGCTCACCAGCACATGGGCCAGCAGGCCGGCGCCGGCCATGCCACGATCGAGCGGACGGCTGGGCGCACTGGCTTGTACGATGCTGTCGCACGCCGGGCAGGCCAGGCGGGGCCGCACATGGCGGATGACCTTGAACTGACCGGGCAGGTAGTCGAGCACTTCACTGACGTCTTGGCCAATGGGGCGCAGCGCGTCCAGGCAGGCGCCGCAAGCGCAGCCCGCATCGGGCGTGTGCACCACGATCTCGCGTGGCAGATGGGCTGGCAAGTCGCGCAGGCCTTGGCGGCTTTTGCGTGAGCGCTTGCGGTTGTTGGCACCACCTTCAGGCTCGTCGTTGGCCGCTGGTGGCTCCACCGTTGTCGCGGGTGCCAACAGTTCCATCTGTGCGGCCACATCGAGTTGCTCGCTGCTGCGGCCAAAGTGCATGCGGCGCAGGTAGGCGATCTCGGTCTTGAGCTTGTCAATCAGCAGCTTGGCATGGGCCAGTTCCTGGCGGCTGTCGCGCAACTGGCGAGACAGCTCGCAGTGGTCATGCGGGTGCGGATCGTGTGGCATGACGATACTGTGCCCAAGCGACAGTGATCACGCCACAGGAGATGCGATGTCAACCAGATTCAGGTTGCACGTTCTGGTCGCCAGGTGCGCTCTGGCATGCGCCAGTCGATGCCCTCCAACAGCATCGACAACTGCGCCGGGCTCAGGCTGACCTTGCCGCCATCGGCCTGCGGCCACACGAAGCGGCCCTTCTCCAGGCGCTTGCTCAGCAGGCAAAGGCCTTGTCCATCCCACCACAGCAACTTGATGATGTCACCTCGCCGGCCACGGAAGACGAAGACATGGCCGCCGAACGGGTCTTGCAGCAAGATCTCTTGTGCCACAGCAGCCAGACCATCGAAGCCCTTGCGCATGTCGGTGTGGCCTGCAGCCAGCCAGACGCGGGTGCCAGCAGGCAATCCGATCATGGCAGTGAGCGCAGCACTTGCAGAATGCTGCGCAGATCCTGCGCGGCAAAGCCAGGCGGCAGGCACAGGGTGGCGCCATGGATGTTCAGTTCGATGGGCTGCGTGGCTGCTGGCTGTGCAGGTGGTGCATCGGGCTCTATCATCACCGGCAACAGCACTGGCGCACGGGCCATGGGCGCAGGCCCTGGCGGCAGCCACTTGCGAATCACGTTGGCGTTGATGCCATGGCTCAGGGCAATCGCCGACACCGATGCGCCGGGCATCAGGCATTGCGCCGCCACCTCGGCCTTGAACTGTTTGCTGTACGTCCGCCGCTTGCGTACACCCACAACGCCTGTCTTGGCGTCTGAGTCTTGTTTTGCGATCGCGTCCACCATCTTCTCCATAGTGGACGCGATCTTCACGCTGCCATCACGCCTTGGCTAGAGGGTGGCCGTCGGACGCTTACCGATGGCCAATGCTTAATCACCTTAATGTGGTGAACGTCCAGTAAGGGCTTTGGTGTCGGGGTGATGCCGGTACCGTCTCGATCAAACAGCGCCGCGCTGGCTTGCGCGGCCACATGGTGAACATGGACCACGGGAATGCCGACGGCATCGGCCGCCTGAACCAGCCGATCAGCCTCATGCGCAGCCGCGCCAAATCCGTCCAGCGGCAATCGGCCATCGCGCTCGTATTCCTGCTGGAAATCCAGCAACAAGAGGACGGAGCCTTGTGCGGGCAGAGTGTCCAGGCCTGCCGCACCTGACAACTGTTTGAGGGTCCGCGGTAAGGCAGTCGACGTGCGCGGTAGCTGGCGACTGGCTTGGGTGCGCCCCTCATAGCCCCAATGCACGCCAGATATGTTCTGCATCACGATATAGAGTGGTGCAGCTGGCGGTCTACCCATGGCATCTTCGAGCAACGCATGGGCAGCCGCCATGAAGGTGCCCTGCTGCATCAGGCTGTTGCTTCCGTCTGTGATGGCGACATGCAAGCTAGCGCACCATTCGTCATCTGACAACGGCTTGCCGCCTACGGACCATCCCGATCGATCTGAGCACTCCCGTAAGTGCACCACGGTCAGGCTGGCTACTTTGCTCAGCACGGTGGCCATCAACTGCGTCAGGTCATGCTGAATCTGGCTGCGCTGCGCGGTCGTCAAGGGCGGGCTGGCAATCTCGAGCATCAAGAGGGGCATGGCGGTCTCCAGTGAAGTGATGCAGTCATCGTGACCCCAAAGAGGCTCAAAAACAATATCGTCCTCATTCACAATTTAGTTTCCACAGGGGAAACAATGGAAGACTCTTACTCGGCGCAGAGCCAGCGCATGGCTGATCTGTTGGTGTTCGTGAAGGTGGTGGACCTGGGGGGGTTCACCGCTGCGGCTGGTTCACTAGGCCTTGGCAAATCCGCAGTGACCAAGCAGATCCAGCGCCTGGAGCGCAGCATGGGTGTCACGCTCTTGCATCGCACCACCCGTCGCATGGCGGTGACCGAGGCCGGGCAAGTGCTGTACGAACACGCGGCCAACATGGTCCGGTTGGTAGGGGATGCTTCGGCCTCCTTGTCATCACTGTCGAAGCGGCCCACGGGCCGCTTGAAAATGACTGCTTCTGTCACCTACGGCAAACACGTTCTGGGGCCTCTGTTGCCGGCATTCCATCGGCAGCACCCAGAGATCCAGGTGGAGCTGTTACTGGTTAACCGATACGTGGACCTTTGGGAGGAAGGGATGGATCTGGCCATCCGGTTGACCAATGAACCTCCGGGTCAATTGGCCGGGCGACCCGTGCATCACTTCGACTTCGTGCTGTGTGCATCGCCGCACTTTCTACGTGGCAAGAAACTGTCACACCCGAAGCAACTGTGTGATCTGCCTTGCTTGCCCTTTGGCGTCAGTCAGCCTGGCCAGCCTGTCACCTGGCGCTTTGATGGCCCAGGGCGGGAGACTTGTGCCGTGAAGGTCTCCGGGCCAGTGATCGTCAACAGCAGCGACGTCGTGCGAGATCTATTGCTGGCCGACATGGGACTGGGATTGCTGCCCCGCTTTGCGGTAACGAGTGATCTGGCCTCTGGTGAGTTGCGTGCGGTTTTGCCTCAGTGGACGCCGCAGCCTGTGTTTGGGTCAAGTGCCTGGGCTTTGTGGCAACCCCAGCGCATCGTGCCACCGAAACTCAGGGCGATGGTCGACTTCCTGGTGGAGCACCTTGACGCGACGAAGGCATGAGTCTCAGGCGTGCATTTCACGGGGATGCCACCGCTGGAGTCAAAGGTGCTTAGCCATGCATCAACCACAACGGGTTTTGTGGTCGATTGATGCTTCAAATGAAGCTCAAGCACATCCCGTTTAAGACGCTTGGCACCCCCCGATCGATCACAAGGGAGCGGCACGCAACCAACAGGGCAGACCCGCTCCGGCCAGGAGCCGCCGCTCAACGCCGCTCGCCAAGCGTCCCTTTGGAAGCGACGAGATCCTCCACGAATCATCACGCATGTCCGCGCAATTTGGCCAACGCTTCGATCTCGATGAGCGTATCGCGCGATGCCAGGGATGTCACACCAATGCCCGTCATAGCAGGACGGACTGCGCCGAAGTGGCGAGCGAGCGCCGGAACGACCTGCGACATGCTGTCCGCGAGTTCGCCGCGGACATACACCCGCAGCTGCAGCACGTCCTCAAGCGAGGAGCCAGCCTCGTTCAGCACCGTGACCAGGTGCTGGATCGCCCCTTCAGCCTGCCCTTCCAGCGTGGCGTGCCGGACACGCGAGTCGCCGTCCCAATCAACCTGACCCGAGACAAAGACGAATCCAGACGCCAAGTCCACCTTGGCCTGCGACATGCCGATGGGCGAGCCATCGTAGAGGTGCGTGGGATTGACTAGCTTCGTGCTCATGTGCCGTTCCATGTTGAGGTTGCGATGCTCGACAGCTTAGGAACGGCTCACACAATGCACCATGTCGGCACGCTTGTAGCGATCACAAGCGGCGCTATCTTGCTGTTCCGCCTTGGGCCTGTATGTAGTCGAGCACCCACGTCAGCAGCGAGTCGGACATGGCGGACGGATGGTAGGCCGCGACCACCTGGAAGCCAGGCGGATACTTCTCGAGCGGCACCTCGAACAGTCCATCGCAGGGCAGCAGCCGCGACGGTATGAAGGCCACCATGTTGGACTGCCGCACGTACGCCATCGCCATGAAGAACGAGGGCACTGACGCCACGACGCGACGCCGCAAGCCCTGCTGCTCAAACCAGCTTCCAGCCGAGCCATCGAAGCTCGGCACTGCCGGAGAAACAACGAGGAAATCGTGTGCCACGAGCGACTCCAAGGCCAGCGCGCCTGGTCCTTCGGTCAGCGGCCTGCCGGCGACGCAAACATACCTTTCGGTGAAGAGCGGGATCGACAGCAGGCCTTCGGGCACATAGCCGCTCGATGTGAGGGCCATACCGATTTCGCCCTCCTGCATCCGACGGACCAAATTGGCGCTCTCGATGTTCGAGATCTTCACCTTCACTCTTGGTGCCGCGCGGCGCAGCTCGCGAATCAGGTCGCCGACAATGATGCGTTGCGCATAGTCCGTCGCGGAGATGCTCAAGGTGCGCTCAATGTCCTCCAGCAGGATCGATGTCGGCATCGGCATCGCGTGGATCAGCGCCAGCAACTGCCGCACATGCGGCTGTATCAACTGGCCATAGGCCGTCGGCACCATGCCGTGGCCGGTGCGCACGAACAGGGGATCGCCAAGAATCTCCCTGACTCGCTTGAGCTGCAGGCTCACGGCTTGCTGCGAGACGTCGAGCGCCTCGGCCGCTGCCGACACCGTCCCCTGCTCATAGAGGGCGCTGAGCATACGGAGATGGTTGAGTTCCAGCTTCTCGATCATGAACGGCCCAAATTGGTGTGCTATCGCCAAACGGAACTGCCAGCCAGGAGCGGTCCCATCATCCAGATGGCAATTGCTACATAGCATAGCTGTCGTTCGCGCTTGGACGCGGAAGGACTGCAATGGATCGCCAGTACCAGTTCGCGACTTTCAGATGCAGCCATTGGGGGCCGCACGCATGGCGCCTCGGCATGCCTGTATTGGTCGTCCTCAATCAATGGCAGGTCACTGCGAATGACCTGCCTTTCGCCAGTTGACGCCACCAATGTCAGCCATAGGTCAGCGCAGACATTCCGTGGTCCATCCCGTGAGGCCGCAACCAGCCTAGCGCCCTCCTTGTTTGGTTAGCGGCAGCTGTGCAGCGGTTGCTGCCGCTCGGTGTGGGCGCCATAAGCGGTCATCGGCTAACGACCGCTAGTGCGCTAGCCAGGCTTCCCGTCCAGCGGGCTCCGAACGCCGTGGCCGCTAACCTTCAAGACGTGCGTGTAGATCATCGTGGTGGCGAGGTCGGCTTGGTGATGCCCGCGGCATCGACGGTGCGCTTGAAGGCGCGCTGGAACGTCTGGTGGCACATGTGGTGTCGCCGCACAACACCGCTGACCGTGTCCATGGATTGGGCCGCTTGAGGAAATTGCTCAGAGCCACGGCCAGGCGGCGACGCACAGGGCGGCCGATAGCAGGAGAACGGTGCGAAAAGCGTGCAAGGCGGGAAGAGTAGTCAGTATTCGCAGGAATAGGCGCAGCGGCAGCGCCGACAATATCGGCCACCATGCGCCTTAGCCGTCTTTTCCTTTGCACCACCGTGCTGCTGCTCGGTCTGGTCTCCTTGATGCTGGTGCGCACGATGTGGACCGACTGGCAGGGCGTGCGCCGCGCTGAATCCGGTCTGGAGGCGATGGAGCTGGCCTATGCGGCCATGCAGGTCGCCGAACACGCCTCGGCCGAGCGCGGCCCGGCCATCCCGGTACTCAACGACCCGCCTTCGGACGCGCTGCGCAAGCGCCTGACGCAGTTCCAGCAGGCGACCGATGCAGCCTTCGACGCGGCGCTGACGCGGCTGCGCCGAAGCGAGGAGGCTGAGCTGCTGACCGCCCTGCCGGTGCTGGAGCGGGCTCGCGCGCAGATGCGGGCAGCCCGGCAGGAGCTCGAACGTGTGGCGGCGCTGCCGCAGGCCGAGCGCGCGGCCGTCGACAAGCGCAGCACCCGGCAGGTCATCGACCAGATGTTTGAGGTCATCGACACGGTGCTGGAGGCGGTCACCCTGCAGTCAGCGAGCGCCGAGCGCATCCACCCCAGCCTGTCGCTGCCGCTGGTCGGCGCGCGCTACGCGGCCGAGCTGCGCGAGCATGCCGGCCGCCTGGGCTCGCAATTCACCGCGCCGCTGGCCAGCGGCTCGCCACTCGGCCCGCAAGAGCGCGACGGCATCCCCCGCCTGCTCGGCCGCATCGAGCAGCTCAAGACCCTGCTGGACGTGAAGGCGCGCACCAGCCTGTCCGATCCACGCATCGACGCCGCGCTGCAGGCCCAGCAGGAACGCTATTTCGGCCAGAGCCTGCCCTTTATCGCCGAGCTCACCGCCCGCGGCTTGGCCGACCAGCCCTATGGCATGGACTCGGCTCAGTTCGTCTCCCGCTATGTGCCGGCGATGCGCAGCATCGTCGAGCTGCGCGACACGCTGCACGAGGTCGGTCGCGAACAGGCCCTGGTGGAGGTGGCGGCAGCCCGGCAGCGGCTGCGCGTCAACGCGCTGATCGGTTGCTGCATCCTGGCGCTGGAGGTCGGCGTGTTCATCACGCTGCGCCGCCGTGTGCTGTCGCCGCTGCTGCTCAGCACCCGGCATATGGTGGCGCTGATGCGGGGCCGGCTGAACCAGCAGCTGCCCGCGGTCCAGCGCAGCGACGAGATCGGCGAGCTGCAGGCTGCGGTGCATGCATTGCAGGCCAGCCTGCAACGCACCCAGGAGCTGGAGGCCGAGCGCGAGACCCTGATCACCGAGCTGCGCCAGCTCAGCCACCGCGACCATCTGACCGGCCTGATGAACCGCCGCGCCTTCGACGAGCTGGCGCCGGCCCAGCTGGCTCAGGTCGAACGCCACCGTTGGCCGCTGGCGCTGCTGCTGTTCGATTTGGACCATTTCAAGCGCATCAACGATCAGCATGGCCACGAGACCGGCGACCTGGTGCTGCAGCACGTGGCGCAACTCGCGCAGGCCCAGCTGCGCAGCGGCGATCTGCTGGCCCGCTATGGCGGCGAGGAGTTCATCGCGCTGCTGCCCAATTGCGATGACCAAGCGGCGCTGGCCCTGGCCGAGCGCCTGCGCCAGGCCATGCAGCAGCAGCCGCTGCACCTGCCCGATGGCAGCATGCTGAACCTGAGCGCCAGCTTCGGTCTGGCGGCGCGGCCGGCTGGCCTCCAGGCCTCGCTGCCCGAACTCTTCAGCAGCGCCGACGCCGCCCTCTACGCGGCCAAGGCCAAAGGCCGCAACCAGGTGCAGTCGGCGGCTTGAGCCGGCCGATGGCTTGCACGCTGGGCTCCCGAGGCGGTGAGCCCGCACGGTCTCAAGCCGTGCGCCGCGCATCAATCGCCCAGAGGACCACCCACCGATGTGTGCCCTCCGCCGCGGGACCACCTTCGGCTGCGTCGCTTTTGCTCGACCGGCGGCTTCAGGGAGACGAATTCGAGGCCTTGGATGTCCTCAATCAGCCTGTAACAGACACCCCCCTTGAGCCGCTCGTTCTAAAAGTACGCCTCGATCGGCAACGAGGCCTCGGACTGCGCTGAAGCTGGCATCGGACCAGATGCCGGCGCCGAGGCGGATGCCTGAACCTGCACCGCCAAACTCGCCGCCACCGCCTTCAACTCAGCCCGCGTGGCGGTGAAGTGCAGGTCCACCCCACCATCCTGCTCGGGTGTGGGCACCACCATCAGCATGCGGAAGGCCACGCCGCAGATGTCGTACCAGGCGGGCCCGCCCTGCCCAAAGTTAATGTCGTACATCGGGAAGCGGGCGCAGTTGTTCAAGATCAGCCCGCCGTCAAGCGTGCCCGCTGCCGAGTCCCAGAACAAACGCCAGATGGCCCGGCGCTGGCGGTAGCGCTCCATCAAGGCCAGGTGCTCAAACAGCGTGTCGTTGCTCACCTGCTCGTTGGACGGACGGCATTTGCTGGCCAGTACGGCCACGCTGTCCTGCTCCATCTCTTGCGGGCTGTAGCGGGCCTCGCCGTAGCACAGGGCGTTACCGAAGTAGTCGCGTGGGATGCGCAGGCGGCGGCGGTGCCGCAGGTCCAGCACGATGCCCACACGGCGTTCCCCCGACGACCGGGTCAAAGGGCTGGTCACTTTCAGGCAATGCGCCGCGGCCAGTTCCACCGCGCTCACGCCCGCATCGGCAGGCAGGGCCAGCTTGGCCTCGTCCTTCCACTGCTGCATGGTGGCCGCGTGAATGCGGAACACCCCTTTGCGCATTTTCAGCGCCTGCCAGCCCAGGCGCAGCATCACGCTCAGGCGACTGCGCATGTCGGGGTCGCGCACCAGGCCCTGTGCAGTGGGCGGCGCATCAAGCGTCATCTTGGCTTGCGCGACGTCGATCACGGCCTGGTGGTCAAGCGCCGGTGTCACCACCTGCAGGCCGCGCGCCATGCGCGACCAGTCGCTCATGAACTGCCAGTAGGCCGCCCCATCGAACAGCGAGTGCGGCCCGTAGCAGCACAGGATGACGCCGCCGCCGCGAAAGCGGTGCACGTTCACCTGCAGCAGGGGCTGGTCCTTGCCCACCCATTGCCAGGGATAGACGGCGCTGAAGTAACGCTTGATCTGGCTGCCGAAGTCGGAGTCGGGGCCGTGCGCGGGCAAGGGCTGGTCCTGCTCGTGCACCCGAAAGTCGATGCCAGCGTCGTTGCAGTCCACGTAGACCTGACCGTCGGCATCTCTTTTCATGCGCCCGGCAATCAGCGGGTAATGGCGCAGCGTCTGCACCAGGGCCTCGCGCATGTGGGCGACCTGCATGCCTTGCGGGTACACCAGCGTCACCGGGATGCCGATGTGGCCGCTGAACAGGTCCAACCCGGTCAGGGGCTGGCGCGGGGCGGTCACGCCGCAGTGCAGGCGTTCATGGGCCAGCAGGGTGTGATCGGCGGACGACATGGTGACCTCTGGGTGCTTCAGTAGACGTAGGGGATCAGGCGTTTGCGACTTTGCTTGAAGCGGGTGTAGGACTCGCCCAGTGCCGATTCCAGCGCGGCCTCTTCCACCTGGATGCGGTAGATGTAGATGGACCAGGAGCCGATGCACATCAGAGCCAGGCTGGCGTAGTTACCCAGCACCAGGCCCAGGCCCATCAGCGTCAGCAAGGCGCCCAGGTAGGACGGGTGGCGCAGCAGGCGGTAGGCGCCGCCATCGACCACGCGGTGGTCATCGGCGATGGTGACGGTGTGGGTGAAGAAGGCGCCCAACTCGCGCCAACAGTGCATGCGCAACAGCATGCCGGCCACGATCAGGCCCAGTCCGCCAAAGTAGGCGGGATGGCGGGCCTCGGCGGGCATGGCGGAGGGGGTGTAGAACGCCAGCGCCACGGCGCCCAGTTGCAGCAGCGAGGTGCCAATCGAGATGACCAGGCCCGAGTAACGGTCGGCGCCCTCATGGCCTGCCGAACGTTGCTTTTTCTGTTGCAACTGGCGCGCTTCCATGGCGTAGGCCCAGATCAGAACGGCCCAGAAGGCGATGGCGTCGGGCCACACAAAGATCAAGGGTCGATCGAGCATCATGTCTCCGGACAACATCTGTGAGAAAGTTCACGCCGATTGTGGGTGGCGCGGTTTTCATCCCGTATCAGGGATTCACCCCGACACCCCCGACCCAAGGGAGGCACGCCTGACAATGGTGCGACGCACCAAGTGCGCCACATTGGCCTCATAATTTGACAATCCATCCCGCCAGATCTGGCGATTTGTCCTCCTCCTTTCAAAGGAACACAACATGACTCGTGAAGTCGTCTTCGTGGGCGCAGCCCGTACCGCCATCGGCAGCTTCGGTGGCGCGCTCAAGGACGTGCCGCCCGCTGACCTGGGCGCACTGGTGATCAAGACCGCCCTGGAGCGCGCTGGCGTCGCCCCCAAGGAAGTCGGGCATGTTGTCGTGGGTCACGTGATCCCCTCCGTGCCGCAAGATGCCTACATCAGCCGCGTGGCCGCGCTGAACGCTGGCGTGCCGCAAGAGGCCCCTGCTTTCAACGTGAACCGTCTGTGCGGTTCGGGCCTGCAGGCCATCGTGTCGGCCGCTCAGTCCATTCAGCTGGGTGACTGCGACGTGGCCGTGGGTGCCGGTGCCGAGTCGATGAGTCGCGGCGCCTACCTGGTCACCAGCAACCGCTGGGGCGCTCGCATGGGCGACGTCAAGATGCTGGACTTCATGCTGGGTGCCCTGCACGACCCGCGCATGCACATCCACATGGGCATCACCGCTGAAAACGTGGCCGCCCGCTACGAGATCACCCGCGAGCAGCAAGACGCTTACGCTGTGCAGTCGCAACAGCGCGCCGCCAAGGCGATTGCCGCTGGCTACTTCAAGGAACAGATCGTTCCGGTCGAGATCAAGACCCGCAAGGGCGTGGTGCTGTTCGACACCGATGAAGGCGTGAAGGCCGACACCACGGTCGACGCCCTGGCCAAGATGAAGCCTGCTTTCAAGAAGGAAGAAGGCACCGTGACCGCGGGCAACGCTTCGACCCTGAACGACGGCGCTGGCGCCGTGGTGATGGCATCAAGCGACAAGGCCAAGGCACTGGGCCTGAAGCCGCTGGCCCGCCTGGTGTCTTACGGCCACGCTGGCGTCGAGCCCGAGTACATGGGCATTGGCCCCGTGCCGGCTTCGCGCAACGCGCTGGCCAAGGCTGGCCTGACCGTCGCCGACATGGACGTGATCGAAGCCAACGAAGCCTTCGCCGCCCAAGCGTGTGCCGTGGCCAAGGAGCTGGGCCTGGACAACGAGAAGGTCAACCCCAACGGTTCGGGCATCTCGCTGGGTCACCCCGTGGGTGGCACGGGCGCCATCCTGGTGACCAAGGCCATCTATGAGCTGCAACGCACCGGCGGCCGCTACGCCCTGATCACGATGTGCATTGGCGGTGGCCAGGGCATCGCCATGGTGATCGAGCGCGTCTGATCTGACGTGATCGCACCATGACCAAGGGGCTCCTCGGAGCCCCTTTTTGCTGCCTGGCTCCCAGCGGGATCAGACCTGAGCAGGTCAGAAGCCGTCAGCGCGGCGCCGCTGCGAGGGGGCTCACGCCGTCGAAGGTGGCGGTGGTGACCCACGCCAGGATCTGCTCGTTCGTGTACATGCCCGAAGCCTTGAGCATGCCGACCACCGGGTCGCAGGCGAGGGCGAACAGCATGTAGAGCGTCATCTCGGCCGGGAGGTCGGGGTTGAGCTGGCCACTGGTCTGCGCCTCGGTGATCCAGATGCTGAGCTTGTTGCTCAGACTGATCAGGCGGTCCATGTAGGCCTCGTTGGCCTGCAGCGAGTTGGACAGCGCCGAGTTTTGCGAGGGCAGCGAGGGCATCTCGCCTTCCAGTTGGCTGGTGATCGCCCAGCGGGCCACGGCCTTGAGTTGGTCAATCGGACGGGCGTCGGTACTCTCACGCAGACCGTCCACGAAGGCCACGGCCCGATCGAGCGCGCGGATCATGGCCGCAGCGGCCAGATCTTCCTTCGAGGCGAAGTGTTTGTACACACTGGCCTTGGCCATGCCGGCCTCCGCGGCCACCTCGTCCACCGTCATCGCGTCGTAGCCCTTGGTGGCCAGCAGGCGATTGACGGCCTCCACGATGGCGTCCTCGCGAATGCGCTGTATTTGTTCCTTGTATGAAAGCCGTGCCATGAGCGCCATTGTAGACCGATGACCCTTGGAGTAAAACGGCAAAAGACAAACGTGACACTCTTTTGGCTATGATGTAGACTAACAAGTATTCATTCTGCACTAGCAAGTTCAAATACCTGGAGCATCGCATGTCCCGTATCGCCGTCATCGGTTCCGGCATCAGTGGCCTGAGCGCCGCCTTGCACCTGTCTGCCCCGGGCAGCGGCCATGAGGTCACGGTGTTCGAGGCCGGCTCGTATTTCGGCGGCCACGCCAACACGGTCGACGTGACCCTCGGCGGCCTCACCCACGGAGTGGACACGGGCTTTCTGGTCTACAACGAGCGCACCTACCCCGGCCTGATCGCCATGTTTGACGAACTGGGGGTGGCGCGTGCGCCCTCCGAGATGTCGTTCTCGGTGCAGTCGCCCCAAGGTGCCGGCCGTCGCAACATCGAGTGGAGCGGCAATTCGCTCAACACCGTGTTTGCCCAGCGCCGCAACCTGCTGCGCCCCCGTTTCTGGTCGATGTTGCGCGACATCCTGCGCTTCAACCGGCTCACCACGGCCATGGCGGTGTCAGGTGCGGACGCCGCACTGGCACAGCCCATCGGCGCTTTTCTGGATGAGCACGGCTTTGGCACCCCCTTCCGCGAAGACTATTTCCTGCCGATGGTGGCCTGCATCTGGTCCTGCCCGACCGAGCAGATGCTGCGCTTCCCGATGGCGACGATGATCCGCTTTTGCCACAACCACGGCTTGCTGCAAGTCGCCAACCGGCCGCAGTGGTTCACGGTGACCGGGGGCTCGCGTGAGTACGTGCGCAAGGTGCTGGCGCGCCTGAAGGACACACGCCTGGCCACGCCCGTGACCCACGTGACCCGCCATGCCCAGGGCGTGACGGTGCACACCGCACAAGGGGCCGAAACCTTCGACGGGGTGGTGATGGCCTGTCACAGCGATCAGGCCCTGAGGCTGCTGGGCGCCCAGGCCACCGCCAACGAGCGCGACCTGTTGGGCGCCATCCGCTACCAGCCCAACCGCGCCGTGCTGCACACCGACACGCGCCTGTTGCCGCAAAAGCGCTCGGCCTGGGCCGCCTGGAACTACGAACGTGCCGCCCAGGTGGACACCGAGCAGGCACAGGTCTGCCTGCACTACCTGATCAACGCGCTGCAACCGCTGCCCTGGCAACAGCCGGTGGTGGTGTCGCTCAACCCCGTGCGTGAGCCCGACCCCGCCACCGTCATCCAGGAAATCGCCTACGACCACCCGGTGTTCGACCAGGCCGCCATCGACGCGCAAGCCCGCCTGCCGGCCATCCAAGGCACCCAGGGCGTCTGGTACGCGGGCGCGTGGTGCGGCTACGGTTTCCACGAAGACGGCTTCCAGGCCGGTCTGCGCGCTGCCAAACTGATCCAGCAAACCGCCTGGGCCCGCCCGCTGGCCGCCGCGTGAGGACACCCCGCACCATGAACGCCACCCCCGTCACCACTGCACTGACACCCGCCCCGCAGGCGTTGATCGGGCGCGGCGTGGTGTGGCATCAGCGCCTGCGCCCGGCCCAGCACACCTTCCGTCACGCCAGCTACTTCCTGATGCTGCCGATGCGCCTGGGGCGGGATCAGGGCTGGCAGGTGCCGCGCGGCCGCTTTGGCTGGATCACCTTCGATGACCGGGACCATGGCGATGGCGGCCCCGACGCCCTGGCCTGGTTCGAGTCCCTGCTGCAGGCCGAAGGCATTGACGACGCCGATGGCGAGGTCTGGCTGCAGACCTACCCGCGCGTGCTGGGCCATGCGTTCAAGCCCGTCAGCTTCTGGTTTGCGCACCGCGCCGATGGCTCGCTGGCGGCCATCGTGGCCGAGGTCAACAACACCTTTGGTGAGCGCCACTGCTACCTGCTGCGCGGCGAGAACGTGCGCTGGGGACAAGAGCTGGTGGCCGACAAGATCTTCCACGTCTCGCCCTTCTGCGCCGTCGAGGGGCAATACCGTTTCCGCTTCATGCGCACCGCCGACCGCATGGTCGCCCGCATCGACCTGCACGACGACCAAGGCCCTTTGCTGAAAACCAGCATCAGCGGCCATCTGGAGCCCTTCACCCGCCACAGCGCCCGCCGTGCCTTCTGGGGCACGCCCCTGATGACGCTGGGCGTGGTCGCCCGCATTCACTGGCACGCCCTGCGCTTGTTCCTCAAGCGCGTGCCTTTCTTCCACAAGCCTGCTGCGCCTGAGCGCTTCGTCTCCCGATGAACACCACCGCATCAACCACCCACGCCACCCCTGCCCTGCCTGCCGATGCTCCGGCCTCGGCCAAGCGGGTGTTCCGGCTGCTCAACAAGCTGCAACATGGTCGGCTCGACATCGAATGGCCCGACGGCGGCCACAGCCGCTTTCCGGCCTCGGCCATCGGGCACGATGACACGCCCGGCGTGCGCGCCACGCTGTGCCTGACCAACTGGCGCGTGTTCGAGCGCACCATGAAGTCGGGCGACATCGGCTTTGCCGAAAGCTACATCGACGGGGACTGGCACACGCCCGACCTGAGCGCGCTGCTGTCGCTGTTCATCGTCAACCGCGATCACCTGGAGAAGGTGGTGTACGGCTCGTGGTGGGGCTCGCTGCTGTACCGCGTCAAGCACTGGCTCAACCGCAACTCGCGCGAAGGCAGCGCCAAGAACATCCACGCCCATTACGACCTGGGCAACAGCTTCTACCGGATGTGGCTGGATGCGTCAATGAACTACTCCAGCGCCTGGTTCGAGGGCAAGCGTGCCCAGGAGCTGGCCCGTGCCGACCTGAAAGCCGCGCAGATGGCCAAGATGCGCCGTGCGCTGGACGAAGCCGGTGTGACCGCCGGCAGCCGCGTGCTGGAGATCGGCTGCGGCTGGGGCGCCATCGCCGAGACAGCCGCCAGCGAGCGCCAGGCGCACGTGACCGGCGTGACCCTGTCGAGCGAGCAACTGGCCTGGGCCCAACAGCGCATGGCCGACGCCGGCCTGAGCGAGCTGGCCGACCTGCGCTACCAGGACTACCGCGATCTGGCCCCGCTGCACGAGCGCGAGCCGTTCGACGCCATCGTCTCCATCGAGATGTTCGAGGCGGTCGGGCAGTCCTACTGGCCCAGCTACTTCGACACGGTCAAGCGCTGCCTCAAGCCCGGTGGCCGCGCCTGCATCCAGACCATCACCATCCGCGACGACCTGTTCGAGCGCTACAGCCGCTCCACCGACTTCATCCAGCAGTACATCTTCCCCGGCGGCATGCTGCCCAGCCCCTCGGGCTTCGAGGCCATGGCCCGCCAAGCCGGCCTGGTGGTGGAAAAGCGCCTGGCCTTCGGCCCCGACTACGCCGAGACGCTGCGCCGCTGGCGCCACGCCTTCCTGCAGCGCGAGAGCGAAGTCGGGCAACTGGGCTTTGACACCCGCTTCGTGCGCATCTGGACCTTCTACCTCGCTTACTGCGAGGCCGCTTTCGACCACGGCAACACCGACGTGATGCAGTTCACCCTGCGCCGCCCGGACTGAGCCCTCACGCTCTCCTCACACCCCACTCACACCATGTCACACCACTCCACTGATCTCAGCCGTCGCCAGACCCTGTGCACCCTGGCGGCGGGGTGTCTCACTTTTTGCGCCACCGCTGTCCCCACCATGAACGCCCTTGCCGCCGCCCCCCTCACCACCGCACCCACCGAGGTCATCGCGGACCTGAAACTGGCGCAGTTGCGGGGCCGCGCCCCCCTGCGCTTTTTCGGCTTGCTGGTGTACGAAGCCCGCCTGTGGGCGCTGCCCGCGTTCGAGCCCGAGCGCTACGACCAACTGCCCTTCGCACTGGAGCTGGAGTACGCCCGCAAGCTGGAGGGCGACGCCATTGCCGAGCGCTCGGTCGCCGAGATGCGCCGCGTGGGTGAGTTCACCGAAGCCCAATCCAAAGCCTGGCTCGCCTTCATGAACCAGGCCTTTCCCAATGTGGGCGCGCAAGACCGGCTGACCGGCCTGCACGATGGGGCTGGCGGCGTGCGCTTCTTCTTCAACGGCAAGCCCACCGCTGCCATCAACGACAAGGCCTTCGCTCGCCTGTTCTTTGGCATCTGGCTGTCGCCCAAGACCTCGGCCCCCGGGCTGCGCAACGCCCTCATCGGCAAGGCTTGAAGCATGTCCGGCACGGGCGTTCACACACACGGCACCGGATGGCGCTATGGCCTGCTGGGCTTGCCCCTGGCCTTCGTGTCGCTGCCGCTGTATGTGACCCTGCCCCGGCATTACGCCGAGCAGTACGCCGTGCCGCTGGGCACCCTGGGCGTCTTGCTGCTGCTCACCCGCCTGCTGGACGCCGTGCTCGACCCGCGCATCGGCCACTGGGTGGACCAACTCTTTGCCCGCCACCCGCGCCAGAGCTGGGTGGCCGCCTTGCTGGCCTCGGTGCTGATGGCCGTGGGCTTTGCCGCCCTGTGGACGCCACCCGCCAACGTGCAAGACACCCGCAACCACCTGCTGGCCTGGCTGGCCGGTGCGCTGGTGGTGACTTATCTGGCTTACAGCCTGGCCTCGATGGTGCACCAGGCCTGGGGCGCGCGCTGGGGCGGCCAACCCGAGCAACGCGCCCGCCTGGTGGCCTGGCGTGAAGGTGCAGCCCTGGCCGGGGTGCTGCTGGCCAGCATCCTGCCTGCGTGGCTGGGCTTGCAGGCCACCAGCGTGGCCTTGGCCGTGGCGCTGGCCCTGGGTTTGTGGACCCTGCATCAGACCCTGGCGGCGCATGTGCCCGCCACCGCAACGGCAGCCCCGACCGAGCCCACCGCCTCGACAGCCGCTGCGCAAACCACGCCCTGGCGCACCCCGGCCTTTGTCGCCCTGCTGATCGTCTTCCTGCTCAACGGCACGGCCAGCGCCATGCCCGCCACCCTGCTGCCCTTCTTTGTGCGCGACACGTTGCAGGCCCCCACCTGGGAGCCGCTGTTCCTGGGCAGCTACTTCCTGGCCGCGGCCTTTGGCCTGCCACTGTGGGTCAAGCTGATCCAACGCATCGGCCTGGCCCCGGCCTGGCTGCTGGGCATGGGTCTGAGCGTGCTGGCCTTTTGCGCCGTGCCTTTGCTTGACCCGGGCGATGCCCTGGCGTTTGAGGCCATCTGCGTGCTCACCGGCCTGTCCCTGGGGGCTGACCTGGCCATCCCCGGCGCACTGCTCACCGGCGTCATCCACCACGCGGGCCTGGGCCAGCAAAGCGAGGGCCGCTTCTTTGGCTGGTGGACGGCCGCCACCAAGCTCAACCTTGCCCTCGCCTCCGGCCTGGCCCTGCCCCTGCTGGCGTGGGTCGGCTATGAAACCGGTCGCCACACACCCGACAACCAGTTCGCCATGGCCCTGACCTACGGCCTGCTGCCCTGCGTCTTCAAGCTGCTGGCTGCCGCTGCCCTGTGGCGCGCCATGCGCCGCCACCCTGTTCTGAGAGGACAAGCATGACCCCCTCCCCACGCACGACACGCCCCCTGCGTTTCCAACGCTTCCTTGCCGCCACGCTCACGGCCCTCGCACTGAGCCCCCTGCTGAGTGGCTGCGCCGGCCCCCAGGTGCAGGACTACGCCCAGGAACAACCGGCGCTCGACCTCAAGCAGTATTTCAACGGCCCCATGCAGGCCCACGGCATCTTCACCGACCGCAGCGGCAAAGTCGTCAAGCGCTTCGTGGTCGACATGCAGGCCAGTTGGAAGGGCAACGAGGGCACGCTGGACGAACGCTTCACCTACAGCGACGGCACCAAGCAGACCCGCATCTGGCACCTGACCGACCACGGCAATGGCCGCTACACCGGCCGCGCTGACGATGTGGTGGGCACGGCCGAAGGCCAGACCGCCGGCAACGCCTTCCGCTGGGCCTACACCCTGGCCCTGCCGGTGGACGGCCGCGTCTGGCATGTGCAGTTCGACGACTGGATGTACCTCATGGACCAGCGCACCATGCTCAACAAGGCCGAGATGAGCAAGTTCGGCATCCGCCTGGGCGAGGTCACCCTGTCCTTCACCAAGCCCTGAGCGCGCCATGTCCCTCAACCCCCGGATCACCCACTGGCAAGACCGCGTCGTGTGGCTCGTTGGTGCCTCCAGCGGCATCGGTGAAGCCACGGCCCGTGCCCTGCACGCCGCCGGCGCCCGCGTGGTCGTCTCGGCCCGCTCGGCCGAACCGCTGGCCCGCTTTGCCGCAGCGCACCCTGGCAGCATCGCCTTGCCGCTGGACGTGACCAACCGCGCCGACATGGCCCGCGCCACGCAAGAGGTGCTCGCCTTGAACGGCCGCATCGACCTGGTGATGTACTGCGCCGGCCACTACCGCGCCATGCGCGCCACCGACTTTGATCTGGACGATGCCCTGCGCCACCAGCAGGTCAACGTGGCCGGCGCGCTGTACCTGCTGGACGCCATCCTGCCCGTCCTGCAACGTCAAGGCCACGGTCACCTCAGCCTGGTGGCCAGCGTGGCCGGCTACCGGGGCTTGCCACAATCGCTGGCCTACGGCCCCACCAAGGCCGCCTTGCAGAACCTCGCCGACACGCTCTACCTCGACCTGCACGAGCTGGGCATCGGCGTCTCCGTCATCAACCCCGGCTTCGTGGCCACCCCGCTGACGGCGCAAAACCAGTTCGCCATGCCCGCCCTGCTCACGCCCGACCAGGCCGCCCAGGCCATCCTGAAAGGCTGGGCACGGGGCGCTTTCGAGATCCACTTTCCGCGTCGCTTCACGCTGTGGCTCAAGCTGATGCGACACTTGCCCGACACGCTTTACTTCGCCCTGGTGCGCCGCGCCACCGGGCTGTGAGACCACTGCCCATGCCCATCGCCCCCATCAACCGTGACACCCATCCGGGTCTTACCGCGCACAGGGCTGCGGGCACACCCACCGATGCCGACCCGCGCACCGCCCGCGTCGCGGCTTTCTTCGAAACGCTCAGCCCCGCCAGCCTGGTCACGCTCAGCACCGTCTACGCCGAGCAGGCCCGCTTCAAAGACCCGTTCAACGACGTGACCGGCTTGAACGGCATCCACCGCGTGTTCGCGCACATGTTCGACACCGTGAAGAACCCGCGCTTCGTGGTGCACCACACGATGACCCAGGGCACACACGCCTGGCTGACCTGGGACTTCCTCATCGACCGCCCCGAGGGCACACTCACCGTGCACGGCGCCACACAACTCACCTTCGCGCCCGATGGCCGCGTCAGCCTGCACCGCGACTACTGGGACACCGCCGAAGAGCTGTACGCCAAGCTGCCACTCATCGGGACCTTGGTGCGATGGCTGACGCGCAAGCTCTCGGCCACGGCGTGACACCGCCACACAGGCGAATCGGGTCAATCGGGTCAATCGGGTCAATCGGGTCAAGGTGTTGGCACAATGACGGGCTGACACCCTGACTCCGAAGCAAGCCCATGCAGTTGACCCCCTGGACCCACACCGCCCGTGAAGGCTTCACCCTTCGTGGCTGGCACACCGCACCCAGTGGCAAACCGCTGATCCATTTTCTGCACGGCAACGGCTTTTGCGGTCGAACCTACGAGCCGATGCTGCAATACCTGGCCCGTGATTTCGACCTGTGGCTGTGCGACATCCAGGGGCATGGTGACAGTGACCATGGCGGCCGCTTTGTGGGATGGAATCGCAATGCCGAACTCGCCATCGAGGCCTTCAAAGCCCACGGCCAGCCCCTGTTTGGCCAGGTGCCCCACTTCGGCCTGGGCCACAGCCTGGGTGGCGTGTTGACGGGCCTGGCCATGGGCGAGCACCGCAAGCTGTTTCAGCGCACCGTGCTGCTCGACCCGGTGCTGTTCTCGCCCGCGATGATGCTGGGTGCGGCGGTGGCCATCCTCACGGGCACCGCCCGGCTGTCTCCCCTGGCCCGCAGTGCGCGCAGCCGCCGCCACCACTGGGCCAGCCGCGACGAGGCCTTCGAGCAACTGCGCCACCGCGGCGTCTACAAGACCTGGACGCCCGAGGCCCTGCACGCCTTCGTGCGCCACGCCCTGAAAGAGGCGCCCGATGGCGGTGTGGAGCTGAAATGCCAGCCCTCGCGCGAGGCCGAGGTATTCGCCTCAGCACCCGAGCGGCTCTGGACCCTGCTGGGCCGCATCGAAACCCCCACGCTGGTGGTCCACGCCGACCACACTTTCCCCTTCGTGCTCGAAGGCGCCGCCCGTCTGCGGCGCGTCAATCGCCACGTACAAACCCAAGAGGTCAGCGGCACCCACTGCTTCATGCAGGAGCAGCCGGCCAACACCGCCGCGCAGGTCAAGTCGTTTCTGCTGTCGGCTTGAGGGGGGGCGGCACCAACACCGGCACCGGCTTCACCACCATGCTGGACAGGCGTCCCGCCAAAATCTTGTAGGTATCCTTGTCGAAGGTGGGCCGCCCCTGTTCCAGCAGCGCCTGCACCTCGTCCGCCGTGCGCGCTGTGCCCAGGTAGCACCACGCATCCAGCACATGCCAGGCATCGCCCTCGCGCACCTGCACCGGCCCGCCATACGGCCAGACCCGCACCTGCCAATCCGACAGCACCGTGCGCAAGCGGGCCGAATGCCGGCCCCATGATTCCGCCCCCACACACGCCCCACTGCAGCGGTGCAACTGGTAGGCAAAACAGGGCCGCCCAGCCGCGGCCTTTTCCAGGCCCAGCGTGGCCAGGCACAGCTGCGACTCCTCGGCGATCTCGCGCAGGGTCTTGAGCGCATCGCGCTGGCTGCCAAACAGCCCGTACACGGCATCCTGCCGCCCCCAGTCCAGGTCGCGCGCCCAGGCCAGCTCGGGCAGGTAGCCGCCCTCCCCATCGCGTTCGGTGGGCAACAGGCGCCAGGTGCACAGCTCGTCGCTGCGGCGCAAACGCCGGTTGTGGATGGGCTGCCAGCGCTTGATCAACTGCGCCTCCAGCAGCAGCGCGCCCATCTCGCCGGGCGTCTCAATCCACTCCAGACGGCGGATCTGCTGCGCCAGGCTCATCTCCTTGGCCAGCCGATGGTCGGCCGCAAAGTGCGACAACACGCGCTGGCGCAGCTTGTTGGCCTTGCCGATGTACAGCGGGACCGCGCCATCGCCGTAGAACAGGTACACGCCAGGGCGCTCGGGCAAGGCATCCAGCACCGCGCGGTCAAGGTGCGTGGGCCAACTGCTGTGGCCGGTCAAAATGCCCACGGCCTCCTGCAACTGCGAAGCCGGCAACTGCTGCTGCAAGACCTGCCAGAACTGCCACAGCACCGCCGCATCGGCCAGCGCCCTATGGCGGGCCGGCATGTGCAACTGGTGCCGCTCGATCAGCGCATCGAGGCTGTGCTTGCTGAACTGCGGAAACAGCTTGCGCGACAGCTTGACCGTGCACAACACCGTGGCCTTGAAGTCCACGCCCACGCGTTTGAACTCGTTCTTCAAGAAACCGTAGTCGAAGCGCGCGTTGTGCGCCACGAACAGGCGCCCATGCAAGCGCATCAGCACCTCGTCGGCCAGTTCCTCGAACGTGGGCGCCTTGGCGACCATCGCATCGCTGATGCCGGTCAGGTTCTGGATGAAGGGCGGGATCGAGGTCTGCGGGTTGACCAGGCTCGACCACTCCCGCACCTCGCCTTCCTCGTTGACTTCGACGATGCCGATTTCGGTGATACGGTCCACCGTGCCAGTGGCACCGGTGGTCTCCAGGTCCACAAAGACCATGGGCTCAAACAACTTCTCAGGCATCGGGCAAGGCGCAAAAGTCAAACATCCACGAAGGCCGCCTCAGGGCGTGACCGACTGCAAGGCCCGCATCTCTTCGCTGGCAAGCAAAGCGTCCAGCGCCAGCCCGGGCAGGGCCTGCCGTCTGGCCCGCAGTGCCAGATCGTCCGAAGACAAGGCCGCATGCTCCGATCCCACGACCTCGGATGCAGATGCAGACGCAGCCAGGACGCGGCGCAACTGCGCCGGGTCCACCGGCTTGGGAATGTGGTCGTTCATGCCCAGCCCCAGGGCTTCGGCCCGGTCTTCGGCGAAGGCATTGGCGGTCATCGCCAAAATGGGTGTCCGGGCATAGGCTGGCAGGGCGCGGATGCGCCTGGCCGCCTCCAGGCCATCCATCACGGGCATCATCACATCCAGCACGATGAGATCGGGGCGTGGCGCCACCTCCACGGCCTGCAAGGCTCGGCACCCGAATTGGCAACGCGCACTGGTAGTGGGGCCGCAACAACTGGCCGATGACCGTGAGGTTCTCCTTGGTGTCATCCACCACGAGCACGGTCATGCGATCCGTGTCTGATTCCATCAACTCCATGGCTTTGCCTGTCATGATCTGATGCGACCGCCTCGCCCAGCATGCGGCTGGGGAACGCAGACAGTCTCACGAGAATCGGTGCACGTCAGGTTGGAATAAGTTGACCTGGATCGGCCCAAAATACCCCAGTCAGTAACTCAACCAGACGTTCTGGCCCCATGCGGAAGCCGCAGGCCTGAGGGTGTCCCCCACCCCCCATCGATTCGGCCAGCGGAATGGCATTGAAGGTGGGCACCGCGCGCAGGCCCACTTTGACCGTGCCGTCCTTCGACACGCTCCACAGCAAGGCAAAGCTGCCGCACTCGGCCGACAGCATGTTGCCCACCTCGCTGGTGAACGCACCGGGGCAGTTGACCATCACACCGGCCTGGCCGTTGAAGGTGATCGGGGCGGCGCCCTGGGCAATGTCGCGGCACAGGCTGAGGAACTTCTCGTTCATGGCGCTGCCGCGCTGCCCGAACTCAGCCACCTGCTCCGGCGTGAACGCCGCAATCTCGGCCCAGCGCGGGAACTCATTGGGCTCCAGATCCAGCGCCGACAAGAAGGGGGCGCTTTCAGGAAAGGCCCAGTGCCACAGGTCACGGTCCTGCACATAGCGGATCAGGTCGGGCACCGGTAGCTCGGGGAAGAAGAACTTCCACGACAGCATCGCCCCCGACTGGCTCATGTCGAAATGCACCGCCCCGCAGCGGCACTGGAAACGCCCCAGCTTGTCGGCCGCGCTCTGGTGGTGATCGAGCAGCACCAGCTTGGCCGCCCGCTCGTCGATGCCCTGCATCAGCGAGGCCTCGAACGAGAAATCGAGGATGTAGACCGCGCGCCCCTCCAGCGGCGGCAGGTCGTCCAGCGTGGTGACCTTGCCGTGGCTCACCCCCAGGTACTCGCCCTGCCCCTCGAAGTACAGCCAGGCCGCCAGGGCGGCACCAAAGCCATCGGGGCACTTGCCGTGGTAGATCACCAGGGGGTTGGGGTCGGTCTTGGCAGGCTGAACGGCCAAGCCAGGGAGAGAGGTAAAAAGGCCAGTGGTCACGGAATGCGGTGGTGTCAGCGGACACCAGTTGGATCAAACCCAAGATGGTACGGCAGGGCAAGGCCCGCGACTGCCTCATTTCGCAGCAACCCAGGCTTTGTCCCAGGGTCGCATCGGCTTGCCCCCGCTTTGCCAACACACTTATCCACAGGAAACGTGGACAACTTGCGCTCCGGCCTCAACTTGCTACACAAATTGACACATCTGGCTCTAAAATAAGATATTGCACTGCAGCATTTTTACTTCTGGTTCCCTCTCCCATGCCGGTCACCTCCACCCGCCGCATCTACATCGCCCAACAGTTCACCCGATTCGGTTTCGGTGAACATGTGGACGAGAACGCGCCGTTCTACTCGCCCAACTTCCTGACCCAGGAACTGACCACCACCGAGGTTCAGGCGGTGCTGACCATCGTCCCGCGCTACAACGCCTTCTACGGCGTGACGGTGGCGGGTGCCATCGGCCGTTTCCGTGGTCGCATCAAAGGCTGGAAGTTCGGTCGCTGCGACGCCCCCCAACTGGTCGTGACCTTGCCCTTCTGGACGCACCAGGCCGAGGAAATCCCCCAAGGCTCCCCCGTGGGCAAGCCCGTGTCCGACGAAGACAACCAGGCCTTGGTCGACGAATTGCGCCAGCTGTTCATCCACGAGCTCGACGCCAACCGCTTTGAAGCGATCGACGACACCGGACACGCGTTCGCAGCCTACTGGGGCTGAGGTCCGGGGCTGATTTCCGCGCAGCTCGTCACGGCCTCCAGGGTTCTCACCGAGCCCTGCGACCCGATTCCGTCACCGAAATGGCGTAGTCTGGGGAGCATGTGTGCAAATTACCGTCCGGTCAGCGACAGAACTCGGCTCCAAGCTCACTTTGGTGCCCCCGCCCCCACAGATGCGACCTGGCCAGAAGAGGCCCGATCCATGTGCCTGGTCCCCGTCGTGCGCCAAAGCGACGAGGGTGGCGAGTCTCACCGCGAAGTCTTCATCGGCCAGTTCGGCCTGATGCCCTTCTGGGCCAAGGACCCGACCGTCGCGCGGCGCACCTACAACGCCCGCAGCGAAACCGCCGACACCAAGCCCAACTTCCGCGACGCCTGGCGCCGGGGGCATCGCTGCATCGTTCCGGCCGAATGCGTGTACCTGCCTCACTACGATGAGGCCGGCAAGGCAACGCGCTGGCAGGTGGCCCGCGCCGATGGCGCCCCCATGGGCATCGCTGGACTGTGGAGCCTGGGTTGGTCGCACAACGGCGCCCCCGTGCCCTCGTTCGCCATGCTCACGGTGAACGCCGACGACCACCCCCTGATGCGCACCCTGCACAAGCCGGAAGACGAAAAGCGCATGGTGGTCATCCTGGACGAAGCCGACTATGAAAAGTGGCTGAACTGTCCGGTCGAAGCCATGTCGGGCATGATGACGCGTTATCCTGCGGCCTCGCTGACGGCCGAGCCTGCGCCCTGAGGGGCGAGACGCCGTCCGCGTCAACCGAATCTTGCACATTGACATGACCGACACCACCCAAGCCCCCGCTCCCGCCCTGCCCGATCACCTGTCCATCGACCCCCGCAGCCCCCACTACGTGGCCGAGGTGTTCCAGCACGACATCGGCATCCGCTTCAACGACAAGGAACGCGCCGACGTCGAGGAATACTGCATCAGCGAAGGCTGGGTGAAGGTGCCCGCCGGCAAGAAGGTTGACCGCAAGGGCAAGCCGCTGCTGATCAAGCTCAAGGGCAAGGTCGAGGCCTTCTACAAGTGACCCTGGCATGAGCATCGTCGTCTTCTGGCTCAGTCAAGGTCGCCCGCACTGCGAGACCTTCAGCGACGATCAGTTGCTGGCCGCCCTGGCGTTTTCCGAAGCACGCCGCAAGGACAAGGACGCTCAGGGCTTGGCCCTCAACAGCCATGTGGTCACCCACTCCGAACTGGGTGACTGCGTGAGCAAGCCCGGCGTGAGCGACGAGTTGCCGCCCGATTACAGCTGGACCAAATCGCACCGTGGCGGCCCGCCCGCCCCGGATGGTGAGCCAAAGACCTTGGCATAACGCCGATTCTGACCACGCCACGCCATGAGAGGGGCTGTTAGCATTTTCTGATGCGCGCCAACGCCCCCCTGCACGTTCACGTGTCGACCCTGTTCATGGTGCTGATCTTGCTGGTCGGCTCCCTGCTGGGGTTCGTCGGCTATCGCATGGCAGACCGGCTCATCAGCTCGGTGTCGGCCGATCTGGCCCAGCGCATCAGTCGCGAGACCTCGGCCGAGTTGCGCCTGCTGACCGAGCCCGCCCACACGGCCCTGCAGTTGCTGCAGTTTGACCCACTGGCCGGCCTGACCCAGTTCGAGCAGCGCATGGCGCGTCTGCCCCTGATCAAAGCCACGCTGGATCACACGCCTGCATCGGCCTCGATCTTCTTCGGCTACCCCACGGGGGACTACTTTTTCGTGCGGCGCCTGCACGACGCGCAAGAGCGCGAGCAGTTTCAAGCCCCGGCCGGCGCGCACTACATGGTGCGCAGCATCGAGCGCCAAGGCGCCACCCCGAGGGGGCGCCAGCTCTATCTCAATTCACAGATGCAGGTGCTCAGCGCCCTGTCCGTGCCCGACTACGCCCGCGGCTACGACCCTCGCAACCGCAGCTGGTACCGCCAGGCGCTGCGCAACAGTGAGGTCCATGTCACCGACCCCTATCTGTTCTACACCGACCGGCAGGTCGGCATCACCCTGTCACGCCAGTCCCGCCACGCCAGCGGTACCGTCATCGGTCTGGACATTCAACTGCGCACCCTCGGTGCCGGCATGGCCCGCCAGAAGCTCACGCCCCACTCCCAACTGGTGCTGGTCAACGCACAAGGCGAAGTCTTCGCGCACGAGAACTCCTTCATCGTGCCGCGTGGCGGCAGCCATGACCGTCCCGCGCTGACCCACCTGGCCCGTTTCGGCGTGCCCGTGCTCACCGAACTGAGCAAGCACCTCCAGCTCAGCCAGGTGCCGGCCACGGGCAGCCTGCAGCAGGTGGTCTCGCTGCCGGATGGGTCATGGCAGGTCACGCTCAACAGCCTGCCCATGCTGGGCAGCACCCCCCTGCTGCTGATCAATGCGGTGCCCCGCCACGAGCTGCTGGCCACCGTCTACCAGGAAGGTCACGTCGCCATCATCGCGGCGCTGTTGATCATCCTGGGCGCCATCGTGCTGGCCTGGCGCTTCGCCCGTGGCATTTCCCGCCCCTTGAGCGGTCTGGTCCAAGAGGCCGAATCCATCCGCCACTTCGACTTCGGGCAGACCGTGCCGCTCAGGTCCTATGTGCTGGAGGTCAACACCCTGGCACGCACCGTGGGCGAGATGAAGCGGACCATCCGCCAGTTTCTGGAAATCAGCTCGGCCATTTCCGGCGAAAAGCACTTTGACCGCCTCCTGCCCCGTCTGCTGGGTGAGACCGTGAGCGCCGTCAACGCGGCCGCTGGCGTGCTCTATCTGCGTGAGGACGGGGGGTTGAAGCCAGCCTGCGCCCAAGGCATCGATGGGCAAGCCATCGACGCGGCAGCGCTGCAGCGTCTGCACCGACTGGCGCTGCCCAACCCCAAGGAGCCATCTGCAGCGCCGCGCCCTGCGCAAGACGTGCCGCTGCTGGGACTGGCCCTGAGCCAGGGGCGCGTCCTGTCTGGCCCGCTGCAACCCGTGGACATGCTGACCCTGGGTCTGTCGGAGCTGGGTGAGCAACCCTGGCCCCCTCACGCCATGGCGGTGCCGCTGCTCAACCGACAGCGTGATCTGGTCGGGGCCATGCTGATCCTGTCAGAGACACCCAGCGAAAAAGACCGCGCGTCCTTCCTCGGCGCCTTGTCCGGCACGGCGGCCGTCGCCCTCGAAGCCCAGGCCCTGATCAGCGAACAAAAGGCGCTGTTCGATGCGCTCATCCAGCTCATCGCCAACGCCATCGACACCAAGAGCGCCTACACCGGCGGGCATTGTGCCCGGGTGCCCGAGCTCACCCGCATGCTGGCCGAGGCGGCGTGCGAGGCGCGAGAGGGCCCTTATGCGTCCTTCCACTTGAATGACGAAGGCTGGGAAACGCTGCGCATGGCCGCCTGGCTGCACGACTGCGGCAAGATCACCACGCCCGAGTACGTGGTCGACAAGGCCACCAAGCTGGAGGCGCTCTACAACCGCATCCACGAAGTGCGCATGCGTTTCGAGGTGCTCAAGCGCGACGCCGAAATCCACTGCCTGCAGGGCATCCTGGAGGGAGGCGACGAAGCCGCCTGCCGCCAGAACCTGGCCCGAACCCTGACCGAACTGGACGAAGACTTTACCTTTGTGGCCCGTTGCAACCTGGGCAGCGAGGCCATGGCACCCGAGGACCAGCAACGTCTGCTGGAGGTGGCGCAACGCACCTGGCAGCGCACCCTCGACGACCGTCTGGGCCTGTCGCCGCTCGAATTGCAGCGCCATCCGCAAGACGTGGCCCTGCCCTTGCCCGTGACCGAATCGGTGCTGGCCGACAAGCCGCAGCACCGCATGGAGCGCCCTGTCCACGACCAGATGCCCAAGGATGACCGCTGGGGCTTCCGCATGGCCGAGCCCAAGCTGCTCTACAACCAGGGCGAGCTGTACAACCTGCGTTTGGGCTATGGCACGCTGACCGAAGAAGAGCGCTTCAAGATCAACCAGCACATCGTGCAGACCGAGGTCATGCTGCGCCAGTTGCCCTTCCCGCCCCACCTCACCCATGTGCCCGAGATCGCCGCGGGCCACCACGAGAAGATGGATGGCACCGGCTACCCCAAGGGGCTGCACCACGAGCAATTGCGCCCGGAAACCCGGATGCTGGCCATTGCCGACATCTTCGAGGCCCTGACCGCCTCGGACCGCCCTTACAAGAAGCCCAAGAAGCTGTCCGAGGCCATCGAGATCCTGAACCGGATGAGCCAACGGGGCCACATCGACCCCGCGCTGTTTGCCTTGTTCCTGTCGTCGGGCGTCTACCGGGTCTACGCCGAGCGTTTCCTGGACCCGTCACAGATCGACGACGTGCCGGTGACCACCTATCTGGCGGCCACCGACGGGACGCGGCTTGCTCAGCGTGCCGACCCGGCCGTTGCGCGGACTTTGGCCAGCTCTTCGGCATAAGCCGGGCCCGAACGCAGGGACTGGTACACGGCCAGCGCCTGGTGGTACTCGGCCGAGTTGAAGTCGAAGCCCGGGGTGTTCATGAACTGGTCCAGGCCCGCACGGTGCCACAGATTGAAGTCGGCCACGACCTCGGCACGGGTCAGGTCCTGCGGGCGGCTGGCAGCCTGATCAGCAGCCTGCGCCGCACCGGCCTGGGCCAAGCCGGCCACCAAAGCCAGGGACAAGAGAGCGGAGCGGAGTGTAGAAGCGGTTTTCATGAGATTTGCCTTTCGTGAGCTGTACGGGAGTACATGAAGCTCATTCTGGCGAGACGAGTAACATTATGGAAATCGATTGAATGGATAAATGTCATGCGCGATGTCGATATCAACTACGCCGATTTCCGCAAGCTGGACCTGAACCTGCTGGTGGCTTTTGACGCCCTGCTGACCGAGCGCCATGTGGGGCGTGCAGCCGAGCGCCTCTTCATTGGGCAGCCGGCCATGAGCCACGCGCTGGCCCGCCTGCGCACCCTGTTTGACAACGAGCTGTTCGTGCGCACGGGCAAGCGCATGGAGCCCACCGACCTGGCCCTGGCCGTGGGTCCTCGCGTGCGCGCCTGGTTGCAAGAAGGCGCCGACTTTCTGCTGCGAGAAGACACGTTTGACCCCGCGCATGCCGAAGGCCTGATCCGGTTGTCCATCCCGGACGGCCTGGAAGCCCTGATCCTGCCGTCACTCATGGCCTTGCTGCGCACCGAGGCACCGGGCATCGGCATCCGCGTGCAACCGCTGGCCGTGGAGAACCTGGCCTCCGCGCTGGACGATGACGAGGTGGACCTGGCCGTGGTCGCTGTAGACCTGCCCCTGCGCAACTGGCACCGTCGCACAGAATGGCTGCGCTGCGGCTTCAACTGCATCTACGCCCCGGCCCACCTGCAACTGCCGCCCTCGCCCACGCTGGCCGACCTGGCGGCCTGCGACCACGTGGTCAGCAGCTACCGTGGCGACGCCACCAGCACGCTTGACCAGCTCTTCGCCGCACACGGCCTGAGCCGGCGCGTGGTGGCCTCGCTGGCCAGCATGGCGTCCATCATGGGCACGCTGCGCCAGTCGCCACTGCTCACCATCCAACCCGATCTGCAGCTTGGTCACCTGCTGGACATGCAAGGGCTCACCAGCATCCCACTGTGCAGCAACCCACCGGTCGAGATCAGCATTGGCGGGGTCTGGCACCATCGCCACGACCGTAATGCCCGCCACCGCTACATCCGGGAGCGAATGGGAAGTGTGGTGAGAGCGTTGAGGGCACCAGCCGGGTAAGCCCTGACCTGGGCGAGAATGCCCGGCATGAAACGACTCGCCCCAGGAAAGCCTCACCGGCACCGCGCTGAGCGCCACACGCCCTTCGTCCACGCCCCCCATCCCGCGGGGAGCGCACCATGTTGAGCGTGCTGGCCGTGGTGGTGTCTCTGGCCCTGCTCATGTGGCTGGCCTATCGGGGGGTGACCGTCTTGCTGCTCGCGCCGCTGATGGGCGCCCTGGCCGTGCTGCTGTCGGGCGAGGCACGCTGGCTGCTGCCGCTCTACACCGACACCTTCATGAGCGCCCTCGGGAGCTACGTGCTGCAGTACCTGCCGCTGTTCTTGCTGGGGGCGCTGTTCGGCCGGCTGATGGCCGACTCGGGCGCGGCCAGCACCCTGGCGCGCTGGATCGTGCGCACCCTGGGCGAGCGGCATGCCATGCTGACGGTGGTACTGGCCTGCGCGCTGCTCACCTACGGCGGCGTGTCGCTGTTCGTGGTGGCGTTCGCCATCTACCCCATTGCGCGCAACCTCTTCGAAGCGGCCGACATTCCCAAGCGACTGGTGCCCGCCACCATCGCGCTGGGCGCTTTCACGTTCACGATGACGGCGCTGCCAGGTTCGCCCGCCATCCAGAACGCCATCCCCATCCCCTACTTCGGCACCAACGGCTTTGCCGCACCCGGGCTGGGCCTGCTGGCCGCAGCCGTCATGCTGGGGGGCGGCATGGCGTGGTTGCTGCGCCGCGCTGCCTCAGCCCGCGCCGCTGGCGAAGGCTATGGCCGGCATGACGACGGTGAAGACAGCCCGGCGAACCCATCGCCCGCCCAGGCTGCGGCAGAAGCCGCACGCCACGCCGAGGTGCCCTTGGCGCTGGCCCTGCTGCCGCTGGTGCTGGTCGTAGGTGTCAACGCGCTGTTCACCTACCTGGTGTTTCCCGCGCTGGACTTGTCCTTCATGGCCGAGCGCTACGCGACGCTGGAACCCAGCCGCGTCACGGGCCTGTGGTCGCTGCTCATTGCCTTGCTGGTCGCCTGCACCACCCTGGTCGTGACCCGGCTGGGGCACTGGCACGACCTCAAGCACACGCTCAACCAGGGCGTGTTCGGCTTCATGCTGCCGCTCTTCAACACGGCCTCCGAGGTGGGCTATGGCGCGGTCATTGCTTCGCTGGCAGGCTTCGGGCTGATCCGCGATGCCGTGCTGCGCGTCTCGGACAACCCCCTGGTCTCAGAGGCCATCGCCATGAATGTGCTGGCCGGCATCACCGGCTCGTCGTCCGGCGGGCTGAGCATCGCCCTGCAAACCCTCGGCAACGATTACCTGGCCATGGCCGAGGCGGCGGCCATCAGTCCGGAGTTGCTGCACCGCGTGGCCGTCATGGCCGCAGGCGGCATGGACACGCTGCCGCATTGCGGCGCCATCATCACCCTGCTGGCCATCTGCAAGCTCAACCACCGGCAGTCTTACGCCGACATCGCGGCCGTGACCATGTTGTTCCCACTGCCCGCACTGGTGCTGGTCATCACGTTGGGGACGGTGTTCGGGAGTTTTTGACGATCACGCCAGGGACAGGACACTGTCCGGCCACGTGCCGGTGCTCATGTCTGCCAATGCCGCAGCCATCGCCTGTCCCAGCAAGTCATGGGTGACCCGTGGCGCGGCGGTCGTGGATTCGCCCCGCCACAGGGCCTGCAGACGCTGGGCTGATGCGCGCAGCACGCTGCGCAGCCCCGCGCCCTGCTCCAGCGCCGCCATCATCTCCGACTCCGCCAGCAGATGCAGGAAGGTCCGCACGACGACCGCTTCTTCGTGCCTGCCCGCCTCGTCATGGGCCACAGCGATCTCCAGCCACTCCACCACCCAGTTGCCCAGACCCATGCGGCGCAGGCCCTCATAGGTGGTCGGCCACTCTACTTCAGGCGTGATGCGCAGCCATTCGCACACGCCCAGTGGCGTGAGCCCGGTGTAGTGGTCGGACTCTGTCCAGTAGCGCTCATCGCTCCGATCCAGCGTTTCGCGCTGCGAGCGATGGTCAACCGTGGCATCCACAGGGCGCACTCTGGACATGCGCAGCCGCACTGGAGGACTGGCCGACCGCCACACAGCCGGTGTGACCGTGGCGGCCGCATCCATCATCGAAAACCGGATGCCAGTGTCACCCACTGAGCTCCTGCTTGCCAGGACCCCCATGCCGCCCCAGCCCGCCGGCACCATGTGCGCGACCTTGTGCAGTGCCGGCATGTCGATCGCCTTGTCAGCGTCAGCCCGCTCGTGCACCAGCAGGAAGTTGGTGTGGTCTGTCACCAACTGGTAGTTCACGGCCAGCGCTGCGGCGAGTGAGGCTGCGACCTTGTGTTCAGCGTGTGGCACGTTCTGAATCCGCACCGACGCCACCAGGCGCGACACCGTATCGGTTTCCGTCAGTCGCTCAGGCAAGGTGGCACGACTGATCTCCTGCGGCTCGGCTCGTCCATCGACACATCCCAGCAGGCGCACTTCGCCGGCTGTTTGATGCGCAAGCAAGGCATACACGCTCACGGCATCCCCATCGAACACAGACGCCCGCAACGGGGAGACCCAGAGTGGCACCACGCCTTGCGGCCATTCCAGCCTCAAGTCCGAGAGGCGGGACGAACGCAAACGCGCGAACATCCGCAGCACCGCGGGCTCCACGGCTTCACCCGGCGCCACGAAGTCACAGGCCCCACCCGTGGCTTCGGCCAGTCGACGCAGATGCGACTCCGCCGGGCTGCTGCCAATGCCCACCACGAACACGCGATGCCCTGAGGCTTGCGCCGATGCAAGGGTGGCGTCGATGGCGCTGATCTGCCCGTCGGTCACCAGCAGCACATCGCTGCTGGCATCTTGAGCGATCTGGAAAGTCGAAGCCAGCGCAGCCTCCATCTCGGTGCCGCCGAGATCGGCCTCCAGCGCCCCCACCCAGCGTTGCGCGGCCAGCCGGGTGGTCTCGGTGGTCTTCCACAAACCGCGAGAGCGATGCTGCACCGAGCTGCCGAACCGCGACAGCGCAAAGCGGTCGTGGGCACCCAACTGCTGGACGATGGCCTGCAAGGCGCGTTTGGCCGCGGCGATGCTGTCACCGGCCATCGACCCCGAACAATCGACCAGGATTTTGACGGCCATGCCGCCCGCTTCTTTAGGTGGCAGGTGTGGGCAGAAGCTGGCCAGCACGGCCACGCCCTCGGGCTCGACCTGGTCGCGTGCGGTGATCGCCAGCGACTCATGCGCCAGTTGATCGACCACCAGCAGGAAGTCGCGGTCCAGATACGCCGTGCGCGCCAATGAAACAGTCAAAACCTGCTGGGCATCGACCTGCCCCAAGGCCACGGCAATGGGGTGACTGGGCGATGCGACACGTGACCGGGCCATCTCACCGTGCAAATGAACCGAGAGCGCGAACGGATGCTCGACCGTCAGGCTGTGGCTGGGCACCTGATGCGGCATCAAGCCCCCTGCTTGCTCGGCATCGCCATAACGCGGGGCGATCAAGGTGGGGATCATCAGCCGCAGGCTTTGCTGCTCGAACTGCAGCGTCTGTGCATAGCGCAGCGTGATGGTGCAGCGCTCACCTGCGGCCAGGTTGCCAAGGTTCAGGCTGTAGCTGTGATCGTGGTTGCGCTCCAGCATGATGGCGGCATTGCCGTCGGCCAGCGCGTCTTCATAGCGTGCCTCGGCTTGCCGTTTTGCCACAACGGCGCCCGTGAGGGTCCGCTCCCCCAGCACCACCTCCACGCCCAGCAACACCGCGCCCCAGGGCAAGGGGAAGCTGTAAACCATCTCCAGAGGGTGGTCGGTCGGGTTGACGAAGCGCTGCTCGACACAAGCCTCCAGGATCGCGCCTCGCAAGTGGCCCGTGAACGTGACGCCCAGCAGGGCCACCGAATCCCCCTCACGCGTCGTCAGCCCAGCGTGCTCATCCCCATCCGCCAGCGACGGTGCGATCCCTTTATTGCGCTTGCCCATCTTGGTTCTCCTCCTGATTTGTGTGGGGGGCACCCTCGCCCTGAACCTGCGCAAAAGCCGCCATCACCGCCCGGGTGAAATGGCGCACCTGCTCAGGCGACAAACCCGCCAGGCCAGGGTCGATGACGACCTCGATGCCCTCGGCCACCATCAGGTGGCTGCGCACCGACACCGACCCCATGGCGGGTGCGCGCGGAGGCACAGGGGCCGATCCGCCATGCAACAACTCGCGGATGCGCTCAAGCGAAAGCCCGGCTGCCGTCCACTTCTTGATGAGCAGCAGTTGCTCCAGATGCGTGGCGCCATAGCGCGCCGCGCGGGTCTCACCTTGCGGGCGGTCTACCAGCCCGATCTGCACGTAATAGCGCACGGTGCGCGGCGGCAGATCGGCCAGCACGCACAACTCCGTCAAGGGGTAGCTGGGTGCAGGAGGCTGGGATGGGGTGTGCATGAGCACATTAAAACAGTACAAATGATTTAATGCAACTGTTTTAATCAGAAGACCAGGGCCTGGTAGTCCGACGGTAGCGATGAAAGTGACGACGTCGACACGCTGTCAATCACGCACGGCTTGGGCGACCCGCTGCGCCAGTCCCTGACCGCTGAGCCAGGCGCCCTCGACTTTGCCGCCATGGAGCCAGTCACCGCAAAGGCCCAGGGATGCGTCTGCGTCCCACCAGTGGCCCAAGGTCAGCGCAGGTTCGGTGTCCGCAAAACGCCAACGGTGGGCGGTGGCTTGCACTTGCTCCGGGCGTGGGCCGCCCAGTTGGTTGAAGGCTGCCAGCAGTTGCTGGGTGACCGCAGCGGCATCGTCTTCAAGGTGCGCTTCGCTCCACTGCGCACTGGCGTGCAGCAGCCAGGTCTCCGGCCCGGTGCGCCCGGGCTTGCTGCTGTCACGCGCCACCCAACGCAGAGGCCCTGCGTTGATGAAGGCGCCCTCGCAGGGCAGCGCCAAAGGTGCAGGGCAGCGGACCATCAGGGCCCAACTCGCCCTCATGCGGGCACCGCCCGCGAGGGCTGCGCCGCTGGGTGCCACCGCACTCAACAGCGGTTGTGCCTGCGGCGCGGGAATGGCCAGAAGCACCGCACGATAGCGCTGAGACAGCCGCCCATGCTCGGCAGTGTCGAGGGTCCACCCCTCAGCATCCGGAACCAGCGCTTGCACGGTGGTTTGCCACTGGCACATCGCACGCTCACCCAGGCTACCCGCCAGCCATGTGGCCGGTGATGTCATGCGCGGCGTGCCGACGAAACGTTCAGGCGGCGTGTCAGAAGTGCGCCAGGTTTCGCCGTCGAAGCTCAGGATGCGGGCGTCCCACAAGGCGGCTGCGCCGGCGTTCTGCCAGCGCCTCACCTCCGCCCGGAAGGCGTCGTCCCGCGCGGTGAAGTACTGTGCGCCATGGTCGCATTGCCAGGGGCCGGATGCATCGTCACCGCGCCGGGTGCTCATGCGCCCGGATGGCCCTCGACTCTTGTCGAAGACATGCACTGTGTGACCGGCTTGGGTCAGGGCCTGCGCACAAGCCAGTCCTGCCAAGCCGGCGCCAATGACCGCGATGGGAGCTGAGGTCATGAAATGAAACGTCGCCGCTGATCTGAGAAAGCATCATTTGACCGCGTTTTGCCCCTTCTATGAGAGACAACTCCGCGTCAAGATGGGGTCATCGCGTCGATGTTGTCGATCAGGAGGTCGACCAGCGAAGGCGCCCCCGCCCGCATAATCTGCCCACTACGTTATGAATTTTGGGCATGCTGGACGACATCAAAAAGACCCTCTGGGCCACCGCCGACAAGCTGCGCGCCAACATGGACGCCGCCGAATACAAGCACCTCGTGCTCGGCCTCATCTTCGTCAAGTACATCTCTGACACCTTCACCGCCCGCACGTTGGAGCTGACCGCCCGCCTGCGCGACCCCGACGACGAATACTTCTACGGCGACGCCAGTGACGAAGACATCGCCGCCGAGCTGGCAGACCGCGACTACTACACCGCCGCCAACGTGTTCTGGGTGCCCGAAGGTGCCCGCTGGGAAGCCGTGCGCGCCGCAGCCAAGCAGCCCGACATTGGCAAGCGCATTGACGACGCCCTGACCGTCATCGAAGCCGAGAACCCCAAGCTCAAGGGCATTCTGGACAAGCGCTACGCCCGCGCTCAGTTGCCCGACGGCAAGCTAGGCGAGTTGGTGGACCTGGTGTCCACCATCGGCTTTGGTACCGACGCCGCCGTGGCCCGCGACGTACTGGGCCAGGTTTACGAGTACTTCCTGGGCATGTTCGCCAGCGCCGAAGGCAAGCGGGGCGGCCAGTTCTACACGCCGGCCAGCATCGTCAAGACCCTGGTGGCCGTGCTCGCCCCCCACCACGGGCAGGTGTACGACCCCTGCTGCGGCTCGGGCGGCATGTTCGTGCAATCCGAGAAGTTCATTGAGGCCCACGGTGGCAAGCTGGGCGACGTGTCCATCTACGGGCAAGAAGCCAACCCCACCACCTGGCGCCTTGCGGCCATGAACCTGGCCATTCGCGGCATCGACTTCAACCTGGGCCGCGAACCCGGTGATACCTTCACCCGCAACCAGCACCCCGACCTGCGGGCCGACTTCATCCTGGCCAACCCGCCCTTCAACATCAGCGACTGGTGGCACGGCAGCCTGGAGGGCGACCCGCGCTGGGTGTATGGCGACCCACCCCATGGCAACGCCAACTACGCCTGGCTGCAGCACATGCTGCACCACCTCAAGCCCACCGGGCGCGCAGGCATCGTGCTGGCCAATGGCTCCATGAGCTCCAGCCAGAACAACGAAGGCGTGATTCGCGCCGCCATGGTCGATGCCGACGTGGTGGAGGTGATGGTGGCCCTGCCGGGGCAGTTGTTCTTCAACACCCAGATCCCGGCCTGTCTGTGGTTCCTGGCCAGGCAGAAAAAGCGCAAGGGCGAGGTGCTGTTCATTGACGCCCGCAAGTGCGCCAAGATGATTTCACGCGTGCAGGCCGAGTTGGACGACGACGCCATTGCCCGTATTGCCGAGACTGTGGCCGCCTGGCGGGGCGAGGTGGAGGCGGGTGCCAGCATCACCACCTATGAAGACGTGCCGGGCTTTTGCCGCAGCGTACCCCTGGCCGAGATTGCCCAGCACGGCCATGTGCTGACCCCAGGCCGTTATGTCGGCGCTGAAGAGGTGGACGACGACGACGAGGCCTTTGCCGAGAAGATGCAAAAGCTCACCGAGAAGCTGGGCGAGCAGATGGCGAAGGGCGCGGAGCTTGATGCGCTGATTCGGCAGAAGCTGGGGGGGCTGGGGTATGAGTTTTGATTCAGCTCGCTTTGGCGACTTGTTTTCAGAGCCCCAGCGAAATGGGCTAACGCGCCCAAAGAAGGTTCGTGGCGCAGGCTTCCCGATGGTGAATATGGGAGAGCTTTTCGCCCATCCTCGAATTCATCGCATCAAGATGGATCTCGTGCCGGTAGATCAGAAAGAGCACCACTATCTGCTCGCTGAAGGTGACTTGCTGTTTGCCCGTCAGTCTTTGGTGCTATCTGGCGCAGGCCAATGCTCTATCTTCATGGGCAACGCGATGCCCACAGTTTTCGAATCTCATCTGATTCGTTGTCGCCTCGATACGAAGCGAAGCAACCCGCTCTTCTACTTTTATTTTTTCAGATCTCCTGAGGGGCGCCGGGCCATTGAGGCGATTGTTGAGCAGGGCGCAGGTGCATCTGGCATTCGGGGCAGTGATTTGATCAACTTGCAGGTGCCCAGTCCGCCGAAGGAGTTGCAAGATCACGTAGCTACGACGCTCGGTGCATTGGACGACCGCATCACCCTCCTGCGCGAAACCAACGCCACCCTCGAAGCCATCGCCCAGGCGCTGTTCAAGTCGTGGTTCGTCGATTTCGACCCCGTGCGCGCCAAGATGGCAGGCCGCGCCCCCGAAGGCATGGACGAGGCCACGGCGGCGCTGTTCCCTGATGCGTTGGAAGAGACGGACTTGGGGTTAGCTCCGAAGGGGTGGTTAGCTGGTTCAGTCGGTGATTTCGCCGAACTGAAGAAGGGCACAGTCAACCCCGGTCTTCAGCCTGAAACCACATTTGAGCACTTCAGCTTGCCGTCGTTCGACGACGGGCAGCGCCCCGTCACAGAGCGCGGCGCCCTCATCAAAAGCAACAAGACCCCGCTGCACTCGAACACTGTGCTCTTGTCCAAGCTCAACCCTCACATTCCACGTGTTTGGCTTCCGGTCGAATGCGGCGCTAATGCAGTCTGTTCTACGGAATTCCTAGTCTTTCAGCCAACCGGTGTCGGCAGCAGGGAGTTTGTCTATTGCACCTTCAAGTCACCTGATTTCATCGCGAGGTTGCAGCAACTGGTGACCGGAACATCGAATAGTCATCAGAGAATCAAACCGGACCAAGTTGCCCTGATGCGCAGCGTTGTTCCTTCATTGCAGGTGGCAAAAGCATTTGAAGCTGTTGTGCGGCCAATGTTTGAGCGTGTTCATCGCAACCGTGGGCATGCGCTCACCCTCGCTAATCTGCGGGACACGCTGCTCCCCCGCCTCATCTCCGGCCAACTTCGCCTGCCCGAAGCGATGGCGGCGCTGGAGGATGCACACGCATGACTGCCATCACCAACTCGCAGCTCTGCGTGTACACCATCGCGAATCGCACACTGGTACTGGAAGCGCTGACTCATGGCGGCAGCGGCGAACTGACCGAACGCCGAGCTTGGGCTACCGGACTACGCAATCTGACGGTCTGCATGACCAACGATCAACCCTACCTGCTGCTTTTGGGGGATGCCGCCACCACACAAGGCGTGGAATGGGTCGCCGAAGTGACGCGCATCGAGTTGCCCAGTTCTGGTGGCACGCATGTCACCTTCTCTGGCTTGCGGGCCATGCCCCGCCCACTGAGGCTCACCCGCTTGCGGAAGCAGAGTAACGGCGAGCCGCTGGACATGGGTTATATCCGTCCCTATGTGCCATGCCTTCTGGAAGGTAAGGCATTGGCTGAGGTCCGGCGCGCGTTCGCGACCCAACTCATCGGCACGGCGGCACCGGCCACGCGGGAAGAACTGGCGCGCCATGCCGCCGAAGCGGACATGGATGCTTTGCCCGACATGGCGGGGGTGTCAGCCACAGTCCGCAAGGCCTTGATTGACGCCCGCGTGGGCCAGGGCGCCTACCGCGCAAATGTGCTCAAGCTGTGGGGCAGCCAATGTGCGCTCACCGGCTGCCCGCTCCCTGCGGTGCTGACGGCCTCACATGCCAAGCCCTGGCATCTCTGCACCCACAAAGAGCGGCTCGACCCGTACAACGGCCTCTTGCTGGCCTCTCATGTCGACAAGCTCCTCGACGCAGGGCTCATTGCATTCGCCGACGATGGCCGCCTGTTGCGCAAGCCTGATGTCAGTGACGCTGTGATGGCCAGCTTGGGCTTGGATCCAAAAGGCCGCTTGCGTCGCCTGCATGCCAAGCATCAACCGTACATAGCAGCGCATCGCACGCTATTTGGATTCGACGGCGACAACACGGACCCTGAAGTGATGATGAAATCGACACATGCAAGAAACGTGTCGATTTAAGGTTAAAAAATAAACATGTTCATTTCATCATGTCGATGGAATGAACTCATGGGAGTTGCTGCAGCATGACCGAAGACCAACTCGAACAAGAAGCCCTGAGCTGGCTGGCCGAGCTGGGCTACGCCGTTCATGCGGGTCCCGGCATCGCCCACGACGGCCCCAATCCCCAGCGCGCCGACTACCGCCAGATCGTCCTGCCCTTCCGCCTGCGCGAAGCCATCCAGCGTCTGAACCCCGGCATCCCCACCGCCGCCCGTGAAGACGCACTGCAGCAGGTCCTGAACTTGGGCATCCCGTCGCTGCTGTCAGCCAACCGGGCCACCCATGATGCCGTGGCGCAAGTGGTTGCCCGCATGGATGCCGAAGGCGCAGAGGTGTCCCTCCCTGGATCACCTGTTGGTGCTGGATGCCATGATGGGGCAGCCGTTCATTGGAATCCACTTGTTCTGGAGTTGCGCCAGACTCGCGCGTCAAGCCAGCGAAAGATGAAGATTCCAATGAAAGCCCCCTTGCATCCTTGCGCATCGAATTAAAGAATGCTTTAATCCAGCAAGACATCATTCAAGCAGGCTTTCACACCATGCGCAGCACGGGCACCTACGCCATCTCCACGACCCTGGGCGAGCCCGTCCGGGCCTTCGTGCCGCATGCACTGCCGCCCTGTGATCCTCGCTTGTCGCCCGATGCCTTCGCTGCCCTCAACCATGCGGCCGAATTGGCGCTGGCTCGGCTGTCGGGCGTGTCGGGCCTGGCGCCTTCGGTGGACTGGTTGCTCTACAGCGCCATCCGCAAAGAGGCCTTGCTGACGTCTCAGATCGAGGGCACGCAGGCCACGCTGGTGGACCTGTTCGACGACGAAGCGGGGCTGGCCATCAGCAACACCGACGATGTCGAGGAGGTCACCAACTACCTGCGCGCCTTCCGCCTGGTGCAGGGCCATTTGCGTGATCCCCATGGCTTGCCCATCAGCGTGCGGCTGCTGTGTGACGCCCACCGCCTGTTGCTCGATGGCGTGCGAGGCACAGGCAAGCAGCCTGGTGAACTGCGCCGCTCACAGAACTGGATCGGTGGCACACGCCCTGGCAATGCCGCGTTTGTGCCGCCCCCACCTGAGCATGTGCCAGGACTGCTGGCCGACTTGGAGCGCTTCATCCATGCACAAGACAGCGCCTTGCCGCCGCTGGTGAAGGTGGCACTGGTGCATGCCCAGTTCGAAACCATTCACCCCTTCTTGGACGGCAATGGCCGCATCGGGCGCCTGCTGATCGCCGCCTTGCTGGAGCATTGGGGGCTGCTGCCCGAGCCGCTGATGTACCTCAGCGGCTACCTCAAACAGCACCAGTCAGAGTACTACCGCCGTTTGTCGGCCATCCGCACCGATGGCGATTGGGAGGGCTGGCTGGCTTTCTTCCTGGAAGGTGTGGCTTGCGCGGCCACCGAGGCCGAACGGGGCGTGGTCGCGCTGGCGAGCTTGATCACAGCAGACCGGCGCAAACTGCTGGCCGCGCCCAAGGCGGGCCCGGCCAGCTACCGCTTGTTCGAGATGTTACCCATGATGCCGCGCTTCACCATCGAACGGGCGCGTCAGGCATTGGGCACCACTTTCCCGACGGCTACGGCGGCGGTGAAGATGCTGGAAGACCTCGGCATCGTGGCAGAGTTGACCGGCCAGAAAACGAAGCGCAGCTACAGTTATCAACCATACATTGCGCTGCTGGCGCTTTGATGAAGCACAGGGCAGGCCATCACATGACCGAAGACCAACTCGAACAAGAAGCCCTGAGCTGGTTGGCCGAGCTGGGCTACGCTGTTCATGCCGGCCCCGACATCGCCCACGACGGCCCCAATCCCCAGCGCGCCGACTACCGCCAGGTCGTCCTGCCCTTCCGCCTGCGCGAAGCCATCCAGCGTCTGAACCCCGGCATCCCCACCGCCGCCCGTGAAGACGCCCTGCAGCAGGTCTTGAACCTGGGCATCCCCTCGCTGTTGCCAGCCAACCGAGCTTTCCACAAGCTGCTGGTGGGCGGCGTCCCCGTCCAATACCAGAAGGACGGCGAAACCCGTGGCGACTTCGTGCGCCTCATCGACTGGACCGACTCTGCCCGCAACGAGTTCTGGGCCGTCAATCAGTTCACCATCAAAGGTGCACACCACACCCGCCGCCCAGACATCATCCTCTTCGTCAACGGCCTGCCCTTGGCGCTGCTGGAGCTGAAGAACCCCGCCGACCAGACCGCCGACATCTGGAAGGCCTACGACCAGATCCAGACCTACAAAGACCAGATTCCCGACGTGTTCCAGTACAACGAGGTGCTGGTGGTGTCGGACGGCTCCGAGGCCCGCATGGGCTCGCTGTCGGCCAATGCCGAGCGCTTTCTGCAATGGCGCACCATCGACGGGGTGAACCTCGACCCGCTGGGCGACTTCAACGAGTTGGAAACCCTCGTGCGTGGTGCCTTGGCGCCGCGATACATGCTGGACTACCTGCGCTACTTCGTGCTGTTTGAAGACGACGGCAACCTGGTCAAGAAGATTGCCGGCTACCACCAGTTCCATGCTGTGCGTGCGGCCATCGAGCATGTGGTGGCGGCCTCTCGGCCTGAAAGCCCTGTGTCCGTGCAGGGCAAGGGCGGCGTGGTCTGGCACACGCAAGGCAGCGGCAAGAGCATCACCATGACTTGCTTTGCCGCCCGCGTGATGCAGGAGCCGGCCATGCAGAACCCCACCATTGTGGTCATCACCGACCGCAATGACCTGGACGGCCAACTGTTTGGCGTGTTCAGCCTGGCGCAAGACCTCTTGCGTGAGCAGCCGGTGCAGGCCACGACGCGGCAGGAGCTGCGGCAACTGCTGGGCAATCGCCCGTCGGGCGGCATCATCTTCGCCACCATCCAGAAGTTCATGCCGGGCGAAGACGAGGACCTGTTCCCCGTGCTATCCACCCGCCGCAACATCGTGGTGGTGGCCGATGAAGCCCACCGCACGCAGTATGGCTTCGAGGCCAAGCTCAAGAGCAAGGCCGCCTTGCCCGAGGGCGGCAAGAGCCTGGCCCAGGCCCTCACCACTTCGGGCGAGGCCACGGCCCTGACGGCCGACTTTGCCTCGCCCAGCTACGAGGTCAACCCCTCGCAGGCCCCGCGCCTCATCTACCAGGCTGGCTACGCCCAACACCTGCGCGACGCCCTGCCCAACGCCACCTTCGTGGCCTTCACCGGCACGCCCGTCAGCAGCACCGACCGCGACACCCGCGCCGTGTTTGGCGACTACATCCATGTCTATGACATGCAGCAAGCCAAGGAAGACGGCGCCACGGTCGCCATCTACTACGAGAGCCGCCTGGCCAAGCTCAAGCTGAAGGAAGAAGACCTCGCCCTCATCGACGATGAGGTGGACGAGCTGGCCGAGGATGAGGAAGAAAGCACCCAGGCGCAGCTCAAGTCCCGCTGGGCCGCGCTAGAGAAGGTGGTGGGCGCCGAGCCCCGCGTGGCCAGCGTGGCCGCTGACCTGGTGGCCCACTTTGAAGAGCGCAACAAGGCGCAAGACGGCAAGGCCATGGTCGTCACCATGAGCCGCGACATCTGCGTGCACCTGTACGACGCCATCGTCAAGCTGCGCCCCGACTGGCACGACGCCGACCCCGAGAAGGGCGCCATCAAGATCATCATGACCGGCAGCGCCAGCGACAAGGCCCTGCTGCGCCCGCACATCTACAGCAGCCAGGTCAAGAAGCGACTGGAGAAGCGCTTCAAAGACCCGGCCGACCCGCTGCGCCTGGTCATCGTGCGCGACATGTGGCTGACCGGCTTTGACGCCCCCTGCGTGCACACCATGTACGTGGACAAGCCCATGAAGGGCCACAACCTGATGCAGGCCATTGCCCGCGTCAACCGCGTGTTCAAGGACAAGCAAGGCGGCCTGGTGGTGGACTACATCGGCATCGGCAACGAGCTGAAGGCCGCGATGAAGGAGTACACCGCCAGCAAGGGCCGGGGCCGCCCCACGGTGGATGCCCACGAAGCCCTGTCGGTGTTGCTGGAAAAGCTCGACGTGCTGCAAACCATGCTGCACGGCTTCGATTACTCAGGCTTCAAGACCGGGGGCCACAAGACCCTGGCAGGTGCGGCAAACCATGTGCTGGGCCTCCAGTCCGAGGGCAAGGACAGCAAGCGCGATGGCAAACGCCGCTTTGCCGATGCCGCCCTGGCCATGAGCAAGGCATTTAGCCTGTGCTGCACGCTGGACGAGGCCAAGGCCCTGCGTGACGAGGTGGCCTTCATGCAGGCGGTCAAGGTCATCCTGACCAAGCGGGACATCAGCGCGCAGAAGAAGACCGACGAGGTGCGTGAGGCGGCCATTCGCCAGATCATCAACCAGGCGGTGGTCAGCGACGCGGTGGTGGACATCTTCGATGCCGTGGGACTGGAAAAGCCCAACATCGGCCTGCTGGACGAAGACTTCCTGGCCCAGGTAAAGAACCTGCCCGAGCGCAACTTGGCCGTCGAGTTGCTGGAGCGACTGCTGGAGGGCGAGATCAAGTCCAAGTTCGCCACCAACGTCGTCCAACAAAAGAAGTTCTCGGACCTGCTGAGCAGCGTCATCACCCGCTACCAGAACCGCAGCATCGAGACCGCTCAGGTGATGGAGGAGCTGGTGGAGATGGCCAAGAAGTTCAAGGAAGCGGCCAACCGGGGCGAGCAACTGGGCTTGTCGGACGACGAGGTGAAGTTCTACGACGCCCTGGCCACCAACGAGTCGGCCGTGCGCGAGTTGACCGACGAGACCCTGAAGAAGATTGCCCACGAACTGACCGAGAACCTGCGCAAGAACATCACGGTGGACTGGTCGCAGCGCGAGAGCGTGCGCGCCAGCCTGCGCCTGATGGTCAAGCGGGTGCTGCGCAAATACAAGTACCCGCCAGACCTGTCCGATGCGGCCGTGGAGTTGGTGCTGGAGCAGGCGGAGAGCTTGGGGGAGGCGTGGGCATGAGGGGGGTTGGCGTGGCTACGGATTGCCTACATGCCCCCCAGAAACAACAAAGGCCACCCTTGCGAGGTGGCCTAAGTCATTGATTTTATTGGTGCCGGAGAAAGGAATCGAACCCTCGACCTTCTCATTACGAATGAGCTGCTCTACCGACTGAGCTACACCGGCGTCCAAGCCCAAAATTCTAGCATGAGATTTTGGGCCTGCTCACATCCAACTTACTGCACTTCGCGGTGGTAGCCCGTCACGCGCTCCACCTCGTTCTTCGAACCCAGCATCACCGACACACGCTCGTGCAATTGCGTGGGTTGAATTTCCATGATGCGCTGCAAGCCATTGGTGGCGGCGCCACCGGCCTGCTCCACCAGGAAGCTCATCGGGTTGGCTTCGTACATCAGGCGCAGCTTGCCCGGTTTGCCCGGCTCGCGCTTGTCCCAGGGGTACATGAAGATGCCGCCACGGGTCAGAATGCGGTGCACGTCGGCCACCATCGCGGCCACCCAGCGCATGTTGAAGTCCTTGCCGCGCGGGCCTTCCTTGCCAGCCAGGCACTCGTCGATGTAGCGCTTGACCGGCGGCGCCCAGTGACGCATGTTCGACATGTTGACCGAGAACTCCTTGGTGTCCTCCGGGATGCGCATGTTGTCCTCGGTCATCCACCAGGCGCCCATCTCGCGGTCCAGGGTGAACATGACCACGCCCTTGCCCACCGTCAGCACCAGGGTGGTTTGCGGGCCATACACGCAATAGCCCGCGCACACCTGAGCCGTGCCCGGCTGCAGGAAGCTCTCGTTCGTCACGTCACCGCCCTTGTGCTTGAGCACCGAGAAAATCGTGCCGATGCTGACGTTGATGTCGATGTTGCTCGAGCCGTCCAGGGGATCGAACAGCAGCAGGTACTCGCCCTGCGGATAGCGGTTGGGCACGCCCACCATGTCGTCCATCTCTTCAGAGGCCATGCCGGCCAGGTGGCCGCCCCACTCGTTGGCCTCGATCAGCACCTCGTTGGCGATGATGTCGAGCTTCTTCTGGACTTCGCCCTGCACGTTCTCGCTGCCGGCACTGCCCAGGACTTCACCCAGGGCGCCCTTGCTGACGTTGATGGCGATGCGCTTGCAGGCGCGGGCCACCACTTCGATGAGCAGGCGCAGCTGCGACGGAATCTGGGCCTCGCCCCGCTGTTGCTCGATCAGGTACTGCGTGAGGCTGATGCGTTTGGTCATGATGATCAGATGAAAAAGAAAAGAAGTTCAGTCAGGCAAGACGGGCTCAGTCCTGCAGGGCGCGGGTCACGATCTCGCGCACATCGTCAGACAGCTCGGTGCGAGCGGCCACACGCTTGAGCGCCTCGCAGGCGGCCGTGCGGTAAGGCTCGGCCAGACGGCGCCAGTGGTCCATCGCCCGGGCCAGACGCGCCGCCAGTTGCGGGTTGATGGCATCCACCTCGATGACACGGTCGGCCCAGAAGACATAGCCGGCCGCATCCTGACGGTGGAAGGCCGCCGGGTTGCTCTGGCACAGCGCCATCAACAGACTGCGGGCCCGGTTGGGCGTGCGCAGCGTGAAGTCGGGGTGCAGCATCAGCGCCTTGGCGCGCGCAAAGACCTGGCCTTCGTGCTCGGGCGCGGTCACCTGCAGGGTGAACCACTTGTCGATGACCAGGGCCTCGTTCTTGAACTGCGCATGGAAGCGCTCCAGCGCCCCCGCCGCCAGCTCACTGTGGGCGTTGACCAGCGCCGCCAGGGAGCCCAGGCGGTCGGTCATGTTGGTCGCATCCTTGAAGCGCTGCAAAGCCTTGCCCGGCCAGATCTGGTTGTGGCGCGCCACCGCATCCAGCACCAGCATGCTCAGGGCCAGATTGGCCAGCGCACGACGGCCGCTGCTGACGGCATCGGGCGAGTAGGCGCCGCTGTCATGGTGAGCGGCATAGGCCCACTCCCAATCAGCGTGCAGGGCGTGCGCCAGTTGCAGCTTGATGCGCTCGCGGGCGGTGTGGATGCGCTGCGGATCGACCACGTCGAGCTGCTCGGCCACATACGCCTCACTCGGCAGGGTCAGCACCAGCTCCTTGAACGCAGCGTCCAGCTCGTCGTGACGCAGCACGCTGCGCATGGCGTCGATGAAGCGGGCATCCAGCTCGATGTGGCCATTGCCGTGCACCGCGCTCAAGATGCGGCGCAGCGCCAGCTTCTGGCCGGCTTCCCAGCGGTTGAACGGGTCATGGTCGTGGCTGAGCAGCACGAACAGCGCGTCATCGCTCAGCTCGGTCTCCAGCACCACCGGGGCAGAGAAGCCGCGCAACAGCGAGGGCACCGGCTCCACCGGCACATGCACGAAGGTGAAGGTCTGGCTCGGCTCGGACAGCACCAGCACGGTGTTGTGCCCGATCGGGTCCAGGTGCCCTTCCAAATGCAGATTGATGTAGCGGCCGTCGACCCCCACCAGGCCCATGGCCACAGGGATCACAGCAGGGGCTTTCTCGGGCTGCCCGGCCGTGGCGGCGCAGGTCTGGCTCAAGGTGAGGGTGTAGATGCGGTTCTCTGCGTCGTACACACCGTGCGCCTGCACACGGGGCGTGCCGGCCTGGCTGTACCAGCGCTTGAACGCGTCCAGTCGCTTGGCCAGTTCGCTGTCTGGGTTGGCATCGGCAATGGCCTGCGCAAAGTCGTCGCAGGTCACGGCATGGCCGTCATGGCGCGAAAAGTACAGATCCATGCCGTTCACAAAGCCGACATCGCCCACCAGCGTGTGCATCATGCGCACCACCTCGGCCCCCTTTTCGTACACGGTGGCCGTGTAGAAATTGTCGATGGCCATGTAGCTGTCGGGGCGCACCGGGTGCGCCATCGGGCCCGCATCTTCCGGGAACTGCAACTGGCGCAGGGTGCGCACGTCTTCGATGCGCTTGACGGCGCGGGCGCTGTAGCTGCCCGACATGTCCTGGCTGAACTGCTGGTCGCGGAAGACCGTCAGGCCTTCCTTGAGCGAGAGCTGGAACCAGTCCCGGCAGGTGACACGGTTGCCGGTCCAGTTGTGGAAGTACTCGTGGGCGACCACGCTTTCCACATTGGCAAAGTCCACATCGGTGGCGGTGTTGGGGTTGGCCAGCACGAACTTGGTGTTGAAAATGTTCAACCCCTTGTTCTCCATCGCGCCCATGTTGAAGTCGCTCACCGCGACGATCATGAAGCGCTCCAGGTCCAGGCTCAGGCCGTACTTGTACTCGTCCCACGCGATCGAGGCGATCAGCGAGTTCATCGCATGTTCGGTCTTGTCCAGGTCCCCGGCGCGCACATAGATCTGCAGCAGGTGCTCCTTGCCTTCGCGCGTCACGATGCGCTGTTCGCGGCGTACCAGGTCGGCGGCCACCAGCGCAAACAGGTAGCTGGGCTTGGGGTGCGGGTCTTCCCACACCGCGATGTGGCGGCCGTTGCCCAGGTCGCCCTCTTCCACCAGGTTGCCGTTGGACAGCAGCACCGGGTACTTGCGCTTGTCGGCCTTCAGCGTCACGCGGAAGGTCGCCATCACGTCGGGGCGGTCGGTGAAATAGGTGATGCGGCGGAAACCCAGGGCTTCGCACTGCGTGAACAAGCCACCCCCACTGGTGTACAGGCCCGACAACTGCGTGTTCTTCTCGGGCGCGCAGGTGTTGCGGATCTCCAGCGTGAAGGGCTGCTGCGGCAGGTTCTCCAGCACCAGTTGCTGGTTCTCGCTGCGGAAGGTCACGGGCTCGCCGTCCACCAGCACGCGGGTCAGGGTGATGTCCTCACCGTCCAGACGCAAGGCCGCGCCAGACTGGCCCGGGTTGGGTTCAACAGTCATCTTGTTGATGACCAGGGTCTTGGCCGGATCCAGGTCAAAGGTCAGGTCGACCGTCTTGATCCAGAACGCGGGCGCCGTGTAGTCTTCACGGCGCACCAGCGGGGCAGTACCTTCGCGCATGGCTATCCTTTTAGAGGCCCTGTTTCAGGCTGGCTTCGATGAATGGGTCGAGGTCGCCGTCCAGCACCTTTTGCGTGGCGGAGATTTCGACGTTGGTACGCAGATCCTTGATGCGGCTGTTGTCGAGCACGTAAGAGCGAATCTGGTGACCCCAGCCCACATCGGTCTTGGTGTCTTCGAGCTTTTGCTGCTCTTCCTGGCGCTTGCGCATCTCGTGGTCGTACAGGCGCGAGCGCAGGCGCTTCCAGGCCACATCACGGTTGCTGTGCTGCGAGCGGCCGTCCTGGCACTGCACCACGATGCCGGTCGGGATGTGCGTCAGGCGCACGGCCGAGTCGGTCTTGTTGATGTGCTGACCACCCGCGCCCGAGGCACGGTAGGTGTCGGTGCGCACGTCGGACGGGTTGATGTCGATCTCGATCGAGTCATCGACTTCCGGGTAGACGAACACGGACGCAAACGAGGTGTGACGACCACCGGACGAGTCGAACGGCGACTTGCGCACCAGGCGGTGCACGCCGGTTTCGGTGCGCAGGTAACCGAAGGCGTAATCGCCCTCGACCTTGATCGTGGCACTCTTGATGCCAGCGGTGTCGCCGGGGGTTTCGTCTTCCAGCTGGGCCGTGAAGCCCTTGCGCTCGCAGTAACGCAGGTACTGACGCAGCAGCATGGACGCCCAGTCGCACGCCTCGGTGCCACCGGCGCCAGCCTGGATGTCGATGAAGCAGTTGCTCGGGTCGGCCGGGTTGCTGAACATGCGGCGGAACTCGAGCTGCTCGACCTGGGCGCTCAGGGTCTGAACGTCGGCGTGGATGGCCTTGAGACCGTCCTCGTCGCCGTCTTCCTTGGACATCTCGAACAGCTCGCCGTTGTCGGCCAGATTGGACGTCAGGGACTCGATCACGAGCACCACGTCTTCCAGCGAGCGTTTTTCCTTGCCCAGGGCTTGCGCACGCTTGGGGTCGTTCCAGACGGCCGGGTCTTCGAGTTCGGCGTTGACTTCGCTCAGGCGACGGGATTTTTCATCCCAGTCAAAGATACCTCCGGAGCTCAGCGGTGCGCTGAGTCAGGTCGGCAATCTGGGTGCCCAGGGCGTTGATGAGTTCGATGTCCATGTGAAATCCTGCAAATCTTGGGGTGAAATATGGCAAAAAGGCCCTGCAGCCGATGGCTGGAGCCTTGTCAGATGGTCTTATTTTCTCACGCGACAGCGGTTTGCGGTCGCGTGAAATGCGCAGCCAGGTGAATGGCCAGTGCTTCGGGCTGATCGTGATGCAGCATGTGCCCCGCGTCGTCCAGCCCTTCCAGGCGCCAATCGGCCATCGCTTCGGCCCGCGTCAGGAACTCCTCACGCGTGTAACGACCGCCGAACAGCGCGAAATACTCGGTCTGCAGCCCCTCGATGACCAGCACCGGGCAGGTGATGCGGGCCCACAGCGCCTTCACCTCCTCCACCCGGTACAGCAGCGGATTGACCCGCTTGTGCGCCGGGTCGGCGTTGATCACCCAGCGCCCGCCCTCCTCGCGCGCCCAATGCTGCGCCAACCACAGCGCGCGATCCGGACGAATGCGCGGGTTGTTGGCGCGCAGGCGCCCCGCCACGCCTTCCAGGCTGTCGTACGACTTCAGTTGCATGGGGGTGCGCAACTCATCGAGCCAGCGGGTGTAGCGGTCGGGCGCCTCGTCGGGCGAGGTGGCCGGCATGCCAAAGCCTTCCAGATTGACCAGACGCCGGATCTTGGTCGGCCGCGCGCCCGTGTACATCGTCACCACATTGCCCCCCATGCTGTGCCCCAGCAGGTCAATCGGGTGATCGGGGGACAGGGCATGCACGACCGCATCCAGATCACCCAGGTAATCCGGAAAGTAGTAACAGTCCGCCCCGGTCGGCCCCGGTGTCTGTCCAAAGCCGCGCCAGTCCAGCGCCGCAATCGGACGCTCGGCCCAACCGGGCTGTTGGCGCAGGGCATCCACCATGAACTGGAACGAGGCGGCCACGTCCATCCAGCCATGAACCAGCAACAGCAAGGGTTCTTGCGCACTGATACGCCCCAAATCCCCCCAGATCAGGAGGTGTTGCGGCAGGCCGCGTGCCTGTATGGTCAAAGACTTGGCAGGGTAAATCGGTACAAAAGACGACAATTGAGACCTCGTTGACGCGATACGCTCGCGGGCTGAGTGGCAAAGGGTGCGGCAACACCCCTCGCCAGGAACGCCACCGGCGTTGACGTGCGCATCATCGCCGATCTGATCTGTGTGTGCCGACTCACTGTTTTTTCTTGTCCTTGACCCATCGTCGTCGTTTTTGTTTTTGTGAGCGCGGTTCCGAACCCTTCCCGGCCCCAGCCGACCTCTCCCCCTGGCCCCTCCCTGGCCCAGGGTCGTTTTCGTTCAGTAGCCTGGTCGGTGCTGGTGCTGGCAGCCGTCAGCCTGGGCCTGATGGCCTGGTCTCACCAAGGTTGGACCGAGCTGCAGCAGCGCGCCCAGATCCTCGCCGCGCAACATGTGCCAGGACCGGCGCAAGCGCTGGCCGCCGAGCTTCATGACGCCATTGGCCGGCAGCAGCGACTCGACCTGCTCAAGATGGCCCTGGTCGGCAGTCTCACCGTCTTGCTCTTGGTGCTCATCGCCCGCATCCAGCGCCAGCGCGAAGACGTCGTAGGCTCGCTCAAGGCCCGCGAGCACCAACTGCGCCACAAGTCGCGCATGTACGACTTCCTCAGCCACGTCAACCAGGCGATCGTGCGCGCAGACAGCGAGGCCGACCTGCTACGCCGCGTGTGCGACGTCGCCGTCGAGCAGGGGCAATTCCGCAAGGCCTGGGTGGCCTTGTTCGACGCGCATGTGCCCCGTCAACTGAACTGCCAGGCGGCCGCCGGCGATCCGCAACCACCCAGCGACACCCTGAGCTTTCGCGTCACCCCCGACCCGGTTGCCGAGTTGTCGCAATGCCTGCTGGAAGGACGCTGCTTTCGCACGGCCGACCTGAGCCAGCACCCGGACCTGCCCCTGTGGGCCAGCCAGGCCATCGCGGCGAACACTCCCGGCTGCGTCATCGTGCCGCTGCTGCGTGACGAGGAACTGGTGGGCCACCTGCTGCTGCTCGGTCGCCGGGTCAAAGACCAGGACAGCGAGGAGCTCGCCCTGTTCCAGGACCTCTCTGACGACCTGTCGTTCGCGCTCACCAACCTGCACCGCGACACCCAGCATGGCCTGACTCAGGAGCGGGTGCGTCTGCACGCTGCCGCGTTGGAAAGCACCCGCGACGGGATGATGGTGCTCAACCGCAACCGAGTTCTGGTGTCCATCAACCCGGCGTTCACCACCTTGACCGGCTACGTCGAAGACGAAGCGGTGGGACGCACGCCCGAGTTCCTGTTCCCCGATCAGCCTGCAGAGCTCATCGAGGAAATCCGTGCCTACCTGCTGAGCCAGGGAGCCTGGCAGGGCGAGGTCTGGTTCCGCCGCAAGAATGGCGAACTCTTCATGGTCAAGATGTCGCTGAGCGCCGTCCGCAGCGCCCGCGGGCGTCCGGCTCACTTCGTGGCCATGTTCACAGACATCACGCCGCTGAAGGAAACCGAAGCACGCCTGGCGCGCATGGCGCACTTCGACCCGCTCACCGACCTACCCAACCGCGTCCTGATCCAGCAGCGCCTGAGTCACGCGCTGAGCCTGGCCCAACGCCACCACACCCTGGTGGGCGTCGTCTTCATCGACCTCGACAATTTCAAGACCGTCAACGATGGCCTGGGGCATGCGGCGGGCGACAGCCTGCTCAAGCAGGTCGCACAACGCCTGCGCGAACGCGTGCGCCAGGAAGACACGCTGGGGCGCCTGAGCGGCGACGAGTTCATCCTGGTGCTCGAACACCTGCGCCATCCGCAACAGGCAGGCCAGGTGGCCTCTGCCATCCTGGAGAGCCTGGGCCAACCCTTCACACTCGAAGGCGGCCAACAGGTTTATGTGCGCGCCAGCATCGGCATCAGCCTCTACCCGCAAGACGGCCAGGACGCGTCCGAGCTCATCCGCAACGCCGATGCGGCCATGTACGAGTCCAAGCGCCGAGGGCGCAACAGCTTCAACTTCTACACCGAGGCCTTCACCGCCGTGGCCACCAACCGGCTGCAGCTGGAAACGCGCCTGCGCCGCGCCGTCGAGCACGACGAGTTCACCCTGCACTACCAACCCATGGTGAACCTCGCCACCGGCCAGATCGTGGCCCTGGAGGCCCTGGTGCGCCTCAAAACCCCGGCGGGCGGCGATGCCACCCTGCCCTCCATCGGCCCTGGCGAGTTCATCCCGGTCATGGAAGAAACCGGGATGATCGTGGCGCTGGGCGAGTGGGTGCTGCACGAAGCCTGCCGCCAGGGCAAGGCCTGGCTCGATGCCGGCCTGCACTTCGGGCGCATCGCCGTGAACCTGTCGCCCAGCGAGGTGCGCCGGGGCGGCGTGATCGAGCGCCTGTCCCGCATCCTGCGCGACACCGGCCTGCCTCCCGAGCACCTCGAAATCGAGATCACCGAAAGCGGGCTGATGGAATCGGGCACCAGTGCCGAACAGTTCCTGCTGATGCTCTACCAGCTGGGCGTGTCGCTGTCGATCGACGACTTCGGTACGGGCTACTCCTCGCTGGCCTACCTCAAGCGTTTCCCGGTGCACCAGCTCAAAATCGACCGCAGCTTCATCCAGGACACGCCGGGCAATGTGAGCGACTGCCAACTCGTGAGCACCATGATCTCGATGGCCCACGGCCTGCACATGGCCGTGGTGGCCGAAGGTGTCGAGCTCACCGAACAGGCCGACTTCCTGGCCGAACTGGGTTGCGACATGGTCCAGGGCTATCTGTACAGCCGGCCCGTGCCCGCCAGCCAGGTCGCCGAACTCCTGCGAGTGAGGGGCACCGAGACGCCCGTCGCCTGATACGGTCATTGGATGGTCGTTTGATAATAGGGCTTCCGTTGTCCCCGAGAAGTGCCCACCATGAAGACAGAGAGCTCCCCGATCGTCCCCCTGGCCCAGTTGCTGGACCACCGTGAACGTGAGGGGCAACGGGTCAGCTTCCGCGTCACCGAAGACTGGCAACAGGGCCGCACCATGTTCGGCGGGCTGCTCTCGGTGCTGGCCGTGCAGGCCATGCGCGATGTCTGCGGCAGCGACTGGCCTTTGCGTGCCTTGCAAACCAATTTTGTGGGCCCCGTTTCACCGGGCGTGGTGCAGATCGACGTCACGCTGCTGCGCCAGGGCAAGAACATCCGCCAGGTCAAAGCCCAGATCCTGCAAGCGGATGCCGACGGCCAGGAACAGATCGCCGGCGTACTGCTGGGCGTCTTCGGCAGCGGGCGCGAGTCCGCCCTCCCCGCATTGCGCCCCCCTCAGGTGGCGGTGGAGAAAGGCATCGAAGACGCCTTTCCCTGGCCTTTCGTTCCCGGCATGACCCCGGCGTTCACGCAGCATCTCGAGTTCCGACATGCGGAAGGGGGTGTGCCCTTCACCGGCGACGACGTCTGGCACAGCCGCGCCTATGTGCGCCTGATAGACCACGCCGGCATCGACACCGAACTGCAGGCCGTGCTGCTGGCCGACGCGGGCCCGACCCCGGCGCTGTCGCAGCTCAAGGGGTTCGCCCCGGCATCGTCCGTGTCCTGGGCCTTGGAGTTGCGCCCGGTCAACATCGGTCAGCACGATGGCCACTGGCGCCTGGACAAGGACGCGCTCGCTACGGGCGAAGGCTATGTGAACGAAAAAACCACCTTGTGGACGCCCTGCGGCCAACTGGCTGCACTGGGCTACCAGGTCGTCGCCGTCTATGGCTGACGTGGATCCGGCCACGCCCGCCGAACCGGCGACCGCGCGGCCCGCTTCGCTCACCGAGCTGTTCATCGCCTTCTCGGTGCTGGCGCTGCAGGGATTCGGCGGCGTGCTGGCTGTCGCCCAACGCGAGCTGTGTGACCGGCACCAGTGGCTCACCCCGCGCGAGTTCGTTGAACTGCTGTCGACCGCGCAGGTGCTGCCGGGCCCGAACGTCTGCAACCTTTCCCTGATGATCGGGGACCGCTTTTTCGGCTGGCGCGGCGCGCTGGTGGCCCTGGCCGGCATGGTCACCGCCCCCCTGGTGCTGATGCTGGGCCTGGCCTGGCTGCTGGGTGAGGCCGCGCAGGTGCAAGACCTCCAGGGCCTGATCAAGGGCGCGCTGGGTGGCATCGCGGCCGTGGCGGCGGGCCAGATCGTGGGCACGGTGCTCAAGCTGTCCGCCCCCATGCGCCAGCATGAGCTGGGTTGGCCCACCGCGCTGGCACTGGCCGTTCTGGCGCTGGCCATGATGATCTGGCTGCGCTGGCCCCTGGTCTGGGTGCTGCTGGGCCTGGGGGGCGCCGCCTGCGTGTTCACCTACGTTGTGCTGCGTCGTCGCCGCCCTGCCGCCCTGCCCCCGGAGGGCACATGAGCCAGGGTGGTGCGCCGCTGATCATGTCCCCACTGATGTGGGCCCCGGAGGTGTGGTGGAGCCTGTTTGGCCACTTCATTGCCCTGTCGCTGATGTCGATCGGCGGCGCCATCACCCTGGTGTCCGACATGCACCGGCGCCTGGTGGTCGATGACCATTTGCTCAGCGATGGGGATTTCACCGCCGCCATCGCCCTGGCCCAGGCCGCACCCGGCCCCAATGTGCTCTTTGTGGGCCTGTTCGGCTGGTATGCCGGTGGCATCGGCGGTGCCCTCATCAGCATGCTGGGCATCATGATCCCGTCCACCACGCTGGCCCTGGCGGTGGCACGCTGGGTGTCCACACGGCGACACTGGTTGAGCGTGCAGGCCTTTCAGGCTGGCATGATGCCGGTGACGGTGGGCCTGCTGCTGGCCACGGGCTGGGTGCTGGCACCCCCGCTGGCCACCCAGCCACGTGCCCTGCTCTTGAGCGCCGTCGTGGCCGTGCTGGTGTGGCGCACCAAGATTCGGCTGATCTGGTTGATCTGTGCCGGCGCTCTGCTGGGCGCGCTGGGCTGGGTCTGACCGCCTCGGCTGCGCCACCCATCTTTCAGGAAGCGTTTCCCATGACTCCCTCGACACCCCTGACCATCGTCCACCACCCCGAGCTCGGGCGCTTCGAGACCATCGTGGATGGTTTGCGCTGTGAGGCCGACTACCACCTGTCCCAAGGCGTCATGCACCTGACGCACACCGGCGTCCCCCCCGCACTGGAAGGCCGTGGCATCGCGGCCCAGTTGGTGACAGCGGCCCTCACCTGGGCACGGGCCCAGGGCCTGCGCGTCAACCCGGTGTGCAGTTATGTGGCCGTGTACATCCGCCGTCACGCCGAATGGCAGGATCTGCTGCCGACCACCCCTTGACGGTGCGAATCACCGTGTGCAAGGCCTGAGCGCGGCTTGAACGAGGCCGCAGCGTTGGCCTCAGTCGGCGCGGGCTGCGGCCCAGATGGCCTCGGCCATGGCCTGCGCTGCCCCACGGTGGGCCTGCGCAAACCCCAGCGCACGCGCCGACATCGGTCCCTGCACGGCCGGCTCGCACACGCGCAGCGCCTGCGCCACGCCTTCAGCCCAATCGGCCACCCGCAGCGCCGCACCCGCCTGTTCACTCAAGACCGCCGCCTCGGCAAAGTTGAAGGTCGAAGGTCCCATCACCACCGGGCAGCCACAGGCCGCCGCCTCGATGAGGTTCTGCCCGCCCAAGGGCGCAAAACTTCCGCCCAACAAGGCCACACGCGCCGCCGCGTAGTAGGCCGGCATCTCGCCCATCGAATCCCCCAGCCAGACGTCGGCTGACTGCGCGGCCGCATCGGGCATGCCCTGCGACCAGGCACTGCGGCGCGACAGACTCCAGCCCGCCTCCCGCACCAGCGTGGCCACCTCGTCAAAGCGCTGCGGATGGCGGGGCACGATCCACAAGCGCGGGCGATGTTCATCCGATGCCAAGCTGGCGCACGCCGCCTGCCAGGCTGCCAACAAGCCCGGCTCTTCACCCTCGCGCGTGCTGGCGGCCAGCACCAGCGGGCGTGCACTGGCCGCTTGCCAAGCTCGCCCCAGCGCCAGCAGCGACGCCGCCGGCGTCATGTCAAACTTCACATTGCCGGCCACGCGCACCCGCGGCGCGCCCATGCGCATCAGGCGCTCGGCATCTTCGGGCGTCTGCGCCAGGCACAGGCTCATGGCCTGAGCCGCCGGGCGCATCAGCGCGCCCACGCGCAGTCCCTGCTTCAGGCTTTTCTCGCTCAGGCGTGCGTTGGCCAACACCATCGGCACCCCGGCGCAACGCGCCTCGTGCTGCAGATTCGGCCACACCTCGGTCTCCATCAGCACGCCCACTTGCGGACGGTGCAAGCGCAGGAAACGCCGCACCGCGCCGGGGGTGTCGTAAGGCAACCAGGTCTGCAGGTCACCCTCTTGCAGCAAGGCGCGGCCGGCCTCACGGCCCGTCGCCGTCGTGTGCGTCAGCAACAGACGCATGCCAGGACGTTGCGCCCGCAAGGCCTGAACCAAAGGCGCGGCCGCACGGGCCTCGCCCAGCGACACCGCGTGCAACCACAGCACCGGACGCCCCGGGGCACGCCGCACCGCCTCACGATAGGCACGTCCATACCAGCCCAGCCGCCACGGCCAGTCGGCACGGTAGGCCGGCTCCTCGCGCCCACGTGCCCACACCCGCCACAGGTAGGCCGGCGTGCCCAGGCGCAACAGCAGGCTGTAAGCCTGGCGGGCCAGCCAGAGCTTCAATGCCACATCGTTCGGCTCAGAATCACGCAAACCAGACAGCCCGTCTCGCCCTCAGTGCGCCGAGGCGCCCAGGTGGGCATCGGGCTTGACGGCCAGCACGGCGGCCATGAAGTGCGCCTGGATGCGTGCCAGCGCCTCGGGCGTCTGGCCCTCGAAGCGCAGCACCAGCACCGGCGTCGTGTTCGACGCACGCACCAGGCCAAAGCCATCCGGATAGTCGGCGCGCAGGCCGTCGATCGTCGTCAGCTCGGCGCCTTCAAAGCGCGCCGTCTGGCGCAGCTTCTCGATCACCTCATGGTGCTCGCCCTCGGCGCAAGCCACGTTCAACTCGGGCGTGCTGAAACTGGTGGGCAAGGCATCGAGCACGGCGCTGGGGTCGGCCACCTTGCTCAGGATCTCCAGCAAGCGACCGGCCGTGTAGGTCGCATCGTCAAAGCCATACCAACGCTCGGCAAAGAAGATGTGACCGCTCATCTCGCCGGCGAACGGTGCGCCGGTTTCCTTGAGCTTGGCCTTGACCAGCGAATGCCCGGTCTTGTACATCACCGGCACGCCGCCGGCCGCACGCACGGCCATGGCCAGCTGCTGGCTGCACTTGACGTCGTAAATGATCTGACCGCCCGGCACGCGCGTCAGCACGTCGCGCGCAAACAGCATGATCTGACGGTCAGGGAAGATGTTGTTGCCCTCACGGGTCACCACACCGAGGCGGTCGCCGTCACCGTCAAAGGCCAGGCCCAGCTCGGCACCGTGCTCTTTCACCGCGGCGATCAGGTCGCGCAAGTTCTCGGGCTTGGAGGGGTCCGGATGGTGGTTGGGGAAATCGCCATCCACTTCCGAGAACAGCTCGATCACCTCACAGCCCAGCGCCCGCAGGATGCCGGGCGCCGATGCACCGGGAATGCCGTTGCCCGAGTCCACCACGATCTTCATCGGGCGGGCCAGCTTGCAGTCACCGATGATGCGCTGCGTGTACTCGGCCAACACGTTCAGCTCGCTCAAGGCGCCGCTGCCCTGCACATAATCTTCAGCCTCAATGCGCTGGCGCAGGCCCTGGATGTCGTCACCGTAAATGGCGCGACCGGCCAGCACCATCTTGAAGCCGTTGTAGTCCTTGGGGTTGTGGCTGCCGGTCACCTGAATGCCGCTGTGGCAGCCCTGCTCTCCGCGCGTGGCGGCCACGTAGTACAGCATCGGCGTGGTCACCGCGCCCAAGTCGATCACGTTGATGCCGGTGCTGCGCAGGCCGGCGATCAGGGCGGAACTGAGCGAAGGCCCCGAGACGCGACCATCACGCCCAACGGCCACGGCCTTTTCACCCAGCTTCAGCGCCTCGGTCCCGAAGGCTCGGCCCAGGTGCTCGGCCATCGCCTCGCTCAAGGTCTGACCGACGATGCCCCGGATGTCGTAGGCCTTGAAAATGGAAGCGGCAACTTGCATGGCAGTCTTTCGTTCGTGGAGCGTGATGACAGATGGCGATTTTAAGGACTGCACCTGCCACTTTGCCCTCACAGACCGATAACTTGCACAAACCCCGCGATTCAAGGTCGGCTGCACGGTGGCTGCCTTGCCGCTACGATGTGAGGGATATGACATTTCGCGACATGTTGGCCATGCTGGCCTTGGCTGCCGTCTGGGGCGGCTCCTTCCTGTTCCTGCATGTCGCTGCGCCCGTGGTGGGCCCGGTGGGCCTGGCGGCCTTCCGCGTCAGCTCGGCCGTGTTGTTGCTGCTGCCCATCGTCTTGCTCAAACGCGACGGCGCGCAACTGCTGCGCTCTGCCCGGCCTTTGCTGGTCTGCGGCCTGCTGGCGTTCGGCCTGCCCTTCCTCTGCCTGAGTGTGGCCGCGCGCCACCTGCCTGCGGGCCTGATGTCCATACTCAACGCCACCACCCCCATGTGGGGCGCGTTCGTCGGCTGGTTATGGCTGCGTGAGCGCATGCACCTGACGCGCAGCTTGGGCCTGACCCTCGGCCTGCTGGGTGTCGCCCTGCTGACTGCCGACAAAGGCGCCATCCCGCCCGGTAAAGGCAGCCTGCTGGCCGTCGCCTTGATGCTGTGCGCGACACTGTCGTACGCCTTGTCGGTGCATGTGGCCCGCCGCCACCTGCACGCCCTCAGCCCGCTGAGCAACGCCACTGGCACGCTGTGCATGACGGCGCTCGTGATGATCGGCCCAGCCCTGTGGCTCGGCCCCCAACCGGTGCCTCCGCACACGGCCCACTACTGGCACGAGGTCCCCGGGACGGTGTGGTTTGCCTTGCTGGCCCTGGGCATTGTCTGCACCGGCCTGGCGCAGATCGTGTTCTTCCGCCTGATCGGACGCATTGGCCCCAATCAGGCCCTCACCGTCACCTTCCTGATCCCGGTTTTTGGCATGCTGTGGGGCGCGCTCTTCTTGAATGAGCGCATCACCAGCTGGATGCTGCTCAGCACCGTCGTCATCGCCTTGGGCACCTGGCTGGCCAACCGCCCTGCGCCCCTGCGCAGCCCGCCGCCGGTCCACCCCTAGCCGCCACCGCCATGACTGCCGTTCGCAAGAAAAAGCTCACGCAACAGCCTCCGCTGGTCGTGCCGGGACTCAAACCCCGCAATCCGCTGGTGGCCCCCGCCTTGCAGCGCAAAGCCGGCGCGCACCAGACGCCGCAGAGTCTCAAGGCGAAGGAGCGCGCCGAGGCCCGCCGCGCCATCGAGCGCAGCCTGCGCGAAGAGATCAAATTCAAACCCACTCACCCACGTCACAAGGACAAGCCATGAGTCAGGCCGAAACCGGCACAAGCACCTCGTCACCCCGCTGGTACTGGGAAGACTTCACCCCCGGGCTGAGCATGACCTTCGGCCCGCGCGAAGTGGGCCGCGACGAGATCGTCCAATTCGCCAGGGATTTCGATCCTCAACCGTTCCACCTCGATGAGGAGGCCGGCAAGGCCTCGCTGTTTGGTGGTCTGGCCGCCAGCGGCTGGCACACCGCAGGCATCGTCATGCGCATGATGTGCGATGGTTTCATCCTCGATTCCAGCAGCCTGGGCTCACCCGGACTGGATTCGCTGAAATGGCACAAGCCGGTGCTGGTGGGTGACGCGCTGCGTGCCCGCATGACCGTGCTCGACAGCCGCCCCATGAAGAGCAAGCCGCATGTTGGTCTGGTGCAGACGCGCTGGGAAGCCCTCAACCAGCGTGACGAGATCGTGATGACGATCGAGAGCTGGGCCATGTTCGGTCGCCGCACGCCGGGCGCTGCGGTACAGGCCTGATCGCTCGGGCAGGCCTGCTTGGCCTGCCCTGTCTGGCCCCCTTGGCGCACACACCGAGCGCACCACCTCCAGCCAAGGTTCGCGCCAAGCAAAAAGCCCTGACGCTTGCGCATCAGGGCTTTGCATTTTTTGGCGGAGTGGACGGGACTCGAACCCGCGACCCCCGGCGTGACAGGCCGGTATTCTAACCAACTGAACTACCACTCCGCAGTGGCTGACGTCTGTGCTTGCTTACGCAAACCAAGCGCCGTCAAAACTTGGCGTCCCCTAGGGGATTCGAACCCCTGTAGTCACCGTGAAAGGGTGGTGTCCTAGGCCTCTAGACGAAGGGGACTCCGTCAAACTAACTTGTCGCTGATTGTACCTGCCTCGCTACCGGCTTGTCGCCACCGTGACCCGCACGCGACACACGCGGGTGATTGGTGGAGGTAAGCGGGATCGAACCGCTGACCTCTTGCATGCCATGCAAGCGCTCTCCCAGCTGAGCTATACCCCCTCATGCTTGCGCAATCGGGGCGCCAAACTGGCACCGAGACTGATCCATCAACAAAGGTGTCGCTGTGTCACCAGCAGCACCTGAAATACCTTGGCGGAGTGGACGGGACTCGAACCCGCGACCCCCGGCGTGACAGGCCGGTATTCTAACCAACTGAACTACCACTCCGCAGTGGCTGACGTCTGTGCTTGCTGTCGCAAACCAAGCGCCGTCAAAACTTGGCGTCCCCTAGGGGATTCGAACCCCTGTAGTCACCGTGAAAGGGTGGTGTCCTAGGCCTCTAGACGAAGGGGACTCCGTCAAAACAAATTGTCTGCTGATGATTCAACCCGTCGCCGCCTGTCGCCACCATCACGACAGGTACCAACCTGTCGGCGTCTTTGGTGGAGGTAAGCGGGATCGAACCGCTGACCTCTTGCATGCCATGCAAGCGCTCTCCCAGCTGAGCTATACCCCCTCATGCTTGCGCACTCAGGGCGCCAGACTGGCACCGAGACTGATCCATCAACAAAGGTGTCGCTGTGTCACCAGCGGCACCTGAAATACCTTGGCGGAGTGGACGGGACTCGAACCCGCGACCCCCGGCGTGACAGGCCGGTATTCTAACCAACTGAACTACCACTCCGCAGTGGCTGACGTCTGTGCTTGCTTGCGCAAGCCAAGTGCCGTCAAAACTTGGCGTCCCCTAGGGGATTCGAACCCCTGTAGTCACCGTGAAAGGGTGGTGTCCTAGGCCTCTAGACGAAGGGGACTGAATCCTTCATGCAACCTGATCGACGCTTTACCTGGCAACCTCAGCAACCTGACCACCTGTGATGGTGGAGGTAAGCGGGATCGAACCGCTGACCTCTTGCATGCCATGCAAGCGCTCTCCCAGCTGAGCTATACCCCCGTCAGGATTTGCACCCTTTCGAGCTGCCCGGCTGCTTCGTTCATTCAAACAAAGCGTCGTTCAAGCGAGACTGAGAGTATATACCGAAACTTTTACCGTCATCAAGAGCTTGCAAAAAACTTGGGGCTGTCGATGCGATGCGACACCCTCGTGCGACGCCCTGTCCCAGGCGCCACACGAAGAGGGCCTCAGGTCGAAGTGCGCGCCAGACGCGCGAGCACGTCATCGCGCTCGAACAACGCCAGCACAGCATCCACCGAAGGCGTCTGCGAGCGCCCACATACCAGCAGGCGTACGGGAATGGCCAATTGCGGCATCTTCAAGCCAGCTTCCTTCAAGGTGTCCTTGATGGCCTGGCTGATGGCGTCCTTCTCCCATGCCACACTCTCCAGACGCTTGGCCAAGGCCAGCACGGCGGGACGGGTCACCTCGGTCAACTGGGCGGCCAGCTCTTCCGCCGGGGCGTGGAGGTGCTGCACATACATCGTCAGCCACTCCATCAGCTCGATGGTGGTGGCGCAGCGGTCCTTGAACAGCGCGCACAAGGCCGTCAGCTTGTCGCCTGTTTGCAACGCCGCCGGCAAGGTCACGCCATGGCGGACGAATTGCTCGCGCACCAGGCCCGCCAGCATGGCGTCGTCGGCGGTCTTCATATGCTGCTGGGCCACCCAGCGCAGCTTGGCCTCGTCGAACTGACCGGCGCTCTTGCCCAGGTGATCCAGGTTGAACCACTCGACCAGTTGCTGACGCGAGAAGATCTCGTCGTCGCCGTGGCTCCAGCCCAGGCGGGCCAGGTAGTTCACGATGGCGTCGGCCAGATAGCCTTCGTCGCGGTACTGCGTGACGGCCTTGGCGCCGTGGCGCTTGCTCATCTTCTCGCCCTGCTCGTTGAGCACGGTGGGCAGGTGGGCGTACACCGGGGGCTCCTGGCCCAGTGCGCGCAGGATGTTGATCTGGCGCGGGGTGTTGTTGACATGGTCGTCGCCACGGATCACATGGGTGATGCCCATGTCCATGTCGTCCACCACCACGCAGAAGTTGTAGGTGGGCGTGCCGTCGGGGCGGGCAATGACCAGGTCATCGAGCTCGTCGTTGCTGATCTCGATGCGGCCCTTGACCTTGTCATCCCACACCACCGAACCACCTTGCGGGTTCTTGAAGCGCAGCACGGGCTTGACGCCTTCCGGCACCGGCGGCAAGGTCTTGCCGGGCTCCGGACGCCAGGTACCGTCGTAGCGCGGCTTTTCCTTGTTGGCCATCTGGCGCTCACGCAGAGCGTCCAGCTCGGACGTGGACATGTAGCAGGGATAGACCAGGCCCTGGTCCTGCATCTCCTGCAGCACGACCTTGTAGCGGTCCATGCGCTGCATCTGGTAGTACGGACCCTCGTCGTGGTTCAGGCCCAACCAGGCCATGCCTTCAAGGATGACGTCCACGGCTTCTTGCGAGGAGCGCTCGACATCGGTGTCTTCGATGCGCAGGATGAACACACCCTGGTTGGCGCGCGCAAAGGCCCAGGGGTACAAGGCCGAGCGGATGTTGCCCAGGTGGATGAAGCCCGTGGGAGACGGGGCGAAACGGGTGCGAACTTGGCTCATACGTTCAAGGTGTCCAGACCGCGGGCCAGATCGGCCTTGAGGTCGTCAATGTGTTCGAGGCCCACGGCCACGCGGATCATGCCTTGCGTGATGCCCGCGGCCAGGCGCTGGGTTTCACTCAGGCGACCGTGCGAGGTGCTGGCCGGATGGGTGATGAGAGTCTTGGTGTCGCCCAGGTTCGACGTGATCGAGCACAGACGGGTCTGGTCGATCGCGTGGAACGCGGCTTGGCGCAGACGCAGCGAGGCTTCGTCCAGACCCGCCGGACCGGTCCCGGTGATGTCGCCCACGACCGGCTTGACAGTGAAGGAGACCACCGCGCCGCCACAACCATTTTGTTGCGCCATCGCGAGGTCGTGCTGCGGATGGCTGGGCAGACCGGGGTAGTAGACCGTATCCACACCGGGCTGCTGCTCCAGCCACTGGGCCAGCTTCAGGGCATTGGCACTTTGCGCTGCCATGCGGATGGAGAGCGTTTCCAGCCCCTTGAGCACCACCCAGGCATTGAACGGCGACAGCGACATGCCTGCCCCGCGCAAGGCGGCCATCAGCGGACCATTGATGATGGCATCCGGCCCGCACACGGCACCGGCGAGCACGCGCCCTTGCCCATCCAGGTACTTGGTTCCGGAGTGCACGATCAGGTCGGCGCCCAGCTTGACGGGCTGTTGCAAAGCGGGTGTGCAGAAGCAGTTGTCCACGGCCAGCAATGCGCCCGCCGCATGGGCAATGTCCGCCAGAGCGCGGATGTCGCACACCTCGGTGAGCGGGTTGCTTGGGGTCTCGGCAAACAGCAGCTTGGTGTTGGGCTGCATGGCGTCGCGCCACTGCTGCACATCGGTCTGCGACACGAAGGTGACCTGCACGCCGAACTTGCCGAACTGGTTCTGCAGCAGCGAGATGGTGGAGCCGAACACGCTTTGCGAGCACACCACATGGTCGCCCGACTTGAGCAAGCCCATGAGCAGCAACAAGATGGCGCTCATGCCACTGGCCGTGGCAATGGCCGCTTCGGTGCCTTCGAGCGCGGCCAGCCGGCGCTCGAACATCATCGTCGTCGGGTTGGTGAAACGCGAGTAGACGAAGGCTTCCTCTTCGTTGGCAAAGCGCGCCGCCGCCGTGGCCGCATCGGGGTGGTTGAAGCTGCTGGTCAGGAACAGCGCTTCGGAGTTTTCACCCCATTGCGTGGCGGGCAGGCCTTCACGCACCGCCAGCGTCTCGATGCGCGCATCGGCCGGTAGTTCCTTGCGAGGCAATGTCTTCTTGGTATCAGGCGAGGTCATCGGCACACTCCGCTTCGCTCATTCTTCTTGCTTGTTCGGCAGGGCCAGACGCGAGTTGCTGGCATCGTCCTCGCCCTTTTGCGTCAGGCGTTGCGACTGGATGGCCGCAAAGTCTGCGACGCTCACGTCACCGGTGACATACACGCCATCGAAGCACGAGGCTTCGAAGCCCTTGATGGCCGGATTGAGCTTGCCCACGACCCGCTTCATCGCATCCACGTCCTGGTAAATCAGGGCGTCGCAGCCAATGATCTGGCGAATCTCTTCCGTCGTGCGGCCATGGGCCACCAGCTCGGTCGAGGTGGGCATGTCGATGCCGTACACATTGGGGAAGCGCACCGGGGGAGCTGCCGAGGCCAGGTAGACCTTGTTGGCGCCGGCCTCGCGGGCCATCTGCACGATTTCCTTGGACGTGGTGCCGCGCACGATGGAGTCATCGACCAGCAGCACATTGCGACCCTTGAACTCCATGCCGATGGCATTGAGCTTCTGACGCACCGACTTCTTGCGCACGCCCTGCCCCGGCATGATGAAGGTGCGGCCCACGTAGCGGTTCTTCACGAAACCTTCGCGATAAGGCTTGCCCAGCTTCTGCGCCAGCTGCATCGCAGAGGGACGGCTCGATTCCGGAATGGGAATGACCACGTCGATTTCGGACGGCGGCATGGTCGAAATCACGCGCTGGGCCAGGGTCTCACCCATTTCCAGGCGGGCCTGGTAGACCGACACGCCATCGATCACCGAATCGGGACGGGCCAGGTAGACGTACTCGAACATGCAGGGGTTGAGCACGGCATGGTCGGCACACTGCTCGGCGTGCACCACGCCATCGAGGTCGATGAACAGGGCCTCGCCCGGCGCGACGTCGCGCACGAAGCGGTGGCTGGTGCCTTCCAGGGCCACGGATTCGCTGGCCAGCATCACCTCGCGGCCATCCGGCAGATCAGCCTCGCCGTAGCACAGCGGACGGATGCCGTAAGGGTCGCGGAAAGCCAGCATGCCGTAGCCGGCGATCAGGCAGATCACGGCATAGGAGCCCTTGATGCGCTTCATGACCGCACGCACCGCCTGGAAGACGGCCGCAGGGGTCAGGGGCAGCTCACGTCCAGCCAGCTCCAGCTCGTGAGCCAGCACGTTGAGCAGCACTTCGGTGTCGCTGTCGGTGTTGAGGTGGCGACGGTCGATGGCGAACAGGTCCTCACGCAGGGCGTGGGCATTGGTCAGGTTGCCGTTGTGCACCAGCACCAGGCCGAACGGCGCATTCACGTAAAAAGGCTGCGCCTCTTCTTCGTTGAAGGCGTTACCTGCGGTCGGGTAACGCACCTGACCCAAGCCCACAGTGCCCGGCAGAGCGCGCATGTTGCGGGTGCGGAACACGTCCTTCACCATGCCGCGGGCCTTGTGCATGAAAAACTTGCGACCGTGCGCATCCGGTCCGGCCGTCACGATCCCCGCCGCATCCTGACCACGGTGTTGCAGCAGCAACAGCGCGTCATAGATCAACTGGTTGACGGGCGCCTTGGAAATCACACCAACGATGCCGCACATGGTTCACCTCTTCCGAAAAAACAAAGCTCAAGTCGTATCAAGATTGCGCGGGCAGGAACTCGATCACCTGCTCGGGCAAGACGGGGCGAAGCCCCTCCAACAAAATTTCCAACCAATGGACGCCCGTGGATGCCAACCAGGGCTCCCACTGTGCCAAAGGCGTGGCGCGCACGATGGTCACGAGCACCAGGGCAACGAGCACCCCGCGCATCAGACCAAACACCGCTCCAAAAAAACGATCTGCACCGCCCAAGCCGGACTCTTTGATCACCTGGGTGACCGCCCAGGTCAGCACCGCCCAACCCAGCCAGGACGCCACGAACACCACGACCATGCCGGCCGCCGCATTCATCTGCGAGCCCGGCGTGCCCACGGGCACCCAGAGTCCCGCTTGCGGCCCGAACCACTGGGCCATGAAGTAGGCCACGGCCCACCCCAGCAGCGCCATCACTTCCTTGATCAGTCCACGCCAGATGCCCACCACCGTGGACAGGCCCAAGCCAACCAACAACATGAGGTCGATCAACGACCACTCGCCTGCTGTCACCGTGTTCACGCTGTCCATGCGGAATGGGGCCTCGACCGGTTCACAGCGTCAACACCGCGCCACCGAGGCCGGCCTTGCGCAAACTCGCCAGCACCTTCTCGGCTTCGGCACGGTTGGCATAGGGCCCCATGCGCACCCGGATGCGCGTGCCCTGGGGCGTTTTGACTTCCTGCATATACGTCTTAAGCCCCAGTCGCTCCACCTTCATCCGCGCCTCGTGCGCCGTGATGCCATCGGAGAACGCGCCGAACTGCACCACGTAACGTGCCCCATCCGCCTCAACGGACTTGCTCGGCTTGGCTTCGGCCTTGGGCTCGGGCTTCGGCTCCGCCTTGGGTTTGGGCTCGGGCCGGGGTTCGGGCTTGTGTTCAGGCTTGGCTTCGGCCTTAGGCTCGGGTTTGACCACAGCCTTGGACTCCGGCTTGGGGGCGGGCGGGGTTGCCACCTGAGGCGCGGGGGTCGAACGTACCGGCGGCGCGGTACTGACGATCTCTTCCCCCCCCTCGTCACCCTCTGGGGACGCTTGCTGGGACACGGGGCCATCGGCCACCGGCGGCGTCTCCGCCGGCACCTGCACCATGGCCACCTTGCCCGCGGGACGGATCTCACCCCGACCCTCGCCAGCGTCACCCGCACGCACCATCTGAACGTCTTGCGACATCGGGCGGGGCTGCGTCTCGAACAGCCAGGGAAAACCGATGATCCCAGCCCCCACCAGCACCACCATCCCGATCAGGCGACGACGGGCCCGCACTCGGGTGGCCTCGACATCGGACGCGGACAAAGGTGGCTGCTCCGGCTCAGGCTGAGCCGAGTCGGCCTTGCCACGCAAGCGCTGGAGGAAGGAAGGCAAAGGCATGCTGGTTGCTCAGTCGGACAGAATGTAAGGAACGCAGGCTTACTCGGTTTTTGACTGCAGATGCGGCGCGTTGAGCTTGGGCAAGCCCTCATGCAGCACCCCCCCCACGGTGTAGAAGGAGCCGAAAACCACAATTCTATCCGTCGGGTCTGCGCCAGCCAGCGCGGCGGTCAGCGCGGCCATGGGATCGGCGTGGGTGCTCACGGTCGCTTTCGGGGCCGTGACCAGCGGACGCGCCGCGATGTCCGCCTCGATCACCTGCTGCAACTGAGCCGCTGGGGCCGCCCGGTCGGTGGGCAGGTCGCAGCAATACCAGGCGTCCACCAGGGGCCGCAAACGTGTGACCATGCCGGCGAGGTCCTTGTCGGCCATCGCCCCCCACACCACATGGGTTCGCGGGAAAAAACCCATCTGATCAAGATTGGCCGCCAGGGTCGCCGCCGCATGCGGGTTGTGCGCCACGTCCAAGATCAAGGTGGGCTGCCCCGGAATGATCTGGAAGCGGCCCGGCAATTCCACTGTGGCCAAGCCCGTACGCACGGCCTGCGCCGACACCGGCAAGCGGTGGCGCACGGCCTCCAGGGCCGCCAACACCCCCGAAGCATTGAGCAGCTGGTTGGCGCCACGCAAAGCCGGATAGGCCATGCTGTTGAAACGCTTGTTGCGCCCCCCCCAGGACCACTGCTGGCGGTCGCCCGCGTAGTTGTGATCACGGCCGAACAGCCACAGGTCCGCCCCCAGTTGCTGGGCATGGTCGATGACACTCTGCGGCGGCTGGGGGTCGGACACCACCGCCGGGCGACCGGCACGCATGATGCCGGCCTTCTCACGGCCAATGGCCTCGCGGTCCGGCCCCAGGTAATCCATGTGGTCCAGGTCGATGCTGGTGATGAGGGCGCAGTCGGTGTCGATGACGTTGACGGCATCCAGGCGACCGCCCAGGCCCACTTCCAGAATCACCGCATCCAGCTCGCTCGACGCCAGCAGACGCAAGATGGCCAGGGTGGTGAACTCGAAATACGTCAGGGCCGCATCACCCCGCGCCGCTTCGATGGCGGCAAAGTGCGGCACCAACTCATCGGCCTTGACCAGCTCGCCCATGATGCGGCAACGCTCTTCAAAGTGCACCAGGTGCGGCGAGCCATACACGCCCACCCGGAACCCTGCCTTGAGCAAGATGCCTTCGAGCATGGCGCAGGTCGAGCCTTTGCCATTGGTGCCCGCCACCGTGAACACCACCGGTGCGGTGCGCTCCTCGTCTTCCAGCCCCAGGGGCGTGCCCAGCACCACCCCAGTCCGTGCCCACACCTCGGCGACGCGCGCCAGGGTCAGGTCGATGCCAGCGGGGTGCAGGCGCTCGCAATGCGACAACCAGTCGTCCAGCGTGCGCAAAGCAGGGGGTGAATCAGGCAGGTTCGGGGTCATGGGGCACACGTCTCATTCGGAAACAAAACGGGCTGCACTCAACGCAGCCCGCCTGTCAAAGCCCGGCCACCTGTGTGGCGTGCCCGGGCTGGGATCATCAACACATCACGCTCACGCCGAGACGGCATCCGTCGGCAAACGCTGCAGCATCGCCAGTTGACGAGCGATGTTCGCCCGCAGTTCGCGGCGGTCCATGATCATGTCAACGGCACCCTTTTGCATCAGGAACTCGGCGCGCTGGAAGCCTTCAGGCAGCTTCTCGCGCACGGTGTTCTCGATCACGCGGGGGCCGGCAAAGCCGATCAATGCCTTGGGCTCGGCGATCACGATGTCACCGACAAAGGCAAACGAGGCGGACACGCCGCCCATGGTCGGGTCGGTCAGAACGCTGATGTAAGGCAGTTTGGCCTTGGCCAGACGGGTCAGGGCCGCGTTGGTCTTGGCCATCTGCATCAGGCTCAACAGACCTTCCTGCATGCGTGCACCACCGGTCGCGGTGAAGGAGACGAAGGGCACCTTCTGGTCCACAGCCGCCTCCACACCGCGCACGAAGCGTTCACCCACCACGGAGCCCATCGAGCCGCCCATGAAGTCGAACTCGAAGCAGGCCGCGATCAGCGGGATGCTGTGCACCGAGCCACCCATCACGATCAGGGCATCCGTCTCGCCGGTGGCTTCCATGCCCTGCTTCAGGCGCTCGGGGTACTTGCGGCTGTCCTTGAACTTCAGGGCGTCGATGGGCAGCACTTCCTGGCCCAGCTCATAGCGACCTTCCGCATCCAGGAAGGCATCCAGGCGGGCGCGGGCGCCAATGCGGTGGTGGTGGCCACACTTGGGGCACACGTTCACATTGGCTTCGAGATCGTTCTTGTACAGAACGGTCTCGCAGGATGGGCACTTGATCCACAAGCCTTCCGGGACCGAGCGTCGCTCGGACGGATCGGTCGGGTTGATCTTGGGGGGCAACAGTTTTTCAAGCCAGCTCATGCTCAGGCTCCTTTCAAGGAATCGAGGGCCGCACGGATCTCGGCAATGAAATCGCGTCCAGCAGCCACCACGGTATCGGGGGTCTGCGTCTCCAGCAACTGGACGATGCGCGAACCGATCACCACGGCGTCAGACACAGCGGCCACCGCCTTGGCGGTCTCTGCGTCACGGATACCAAAACCCACACCCACGGGCACGTTCACGTGCGCCTTGATGCGGGGCACCATGTCCGCCACGGCGGCCGTGTCCAGGTGCCCGGCACCGGTCACGCCCTTGAGCGACACGTAATACACATAGCCCGCCGCAATGCGACCCACAGCAGCCATGCGATCCTCGGTCGAGGTAGGGGCCAACAGGAAGATAGGTGCCAAGTCGGCTGCCTTCATCTGGGCAGCAAAGGTTTCGCACTCTTCAGGCGGGTAGTCCACCACCAGCACACCGTCCACGCCCGAGGCCTTGGCATCGCGCACGAAGCTGCCGGCACCGTGGTGCTGGTCGTAGGCTTCGATCGGGTTGGCGTAGCCCATCAGCACCACCGGCGTGGTGGCGTTGAGAGCACGGAAAGCCTTCACATCGGCCAGCACATGGGTCAGGGAAATGCCCTTGGTCAGCGCACGCTCGGCGGCCTTCTGGATCACCGGGCCATCGGCCATCGGGTCAGAAAACGGCACGCCCAGCTCGATCACGTCGGCACCGGCTTCGGCCATGGCCAGCATCAGCTCGACGGATTTTTCCGGATACGGGTCACCGGCGGTGATGAAGGGGATCAGGGCTTTGCGACCTTGCGCCTTCAGATCGGCAAAGGTCTGGTCAAGACGGGTCACGGCGCTCATGCCTGGCCTCCCTTGACGGACTGACCGCGGCAGGAGGGGCGGCAGTAGAACTCGGCCCCGGTCAGATCGGCCACGGTGCCAATGTCCTTGTCACCACGGCCTGACAGGTTGACCAGGATGTGCTGGTCGGGACGCATGGTGGCGGCCAGCTTCATGGCGTAAGCCACCGCATGGCTGGACTCCAGCGCGGGGATGATGCCCTCCGTGCGACACAGTCGATGGAAAGCCTCCAGCGCCTCCTTGTCGGTGATGCCCACGTACTCGGCTCGACCAATGTCCTTGAGGTAGGCATGTTCCGGCCCCACGCCGGGGTAGTCCAGACCCGCCGAAATCGAGTGCGTCTCGGTGATCTGGCCGTTTTCGTCCTGCAGCAGGTAGGTGCGATTGCCGTGCAGCACGCCCGGCACGCCCATTTGCAGCGACATGGAGTGCTTGCCACTGGCCGCGCCCTCACCCGCTGCTTCCACACCGATCAGACGAACGGCCTCATGCTCGATATAAGGGTAGAAAATGCCCATGGCATTGCTGCCGCCGCCCACGCAGGCGATCACCGCATCGGGCTGGCGACCAATGGCCAAGGGCATCTGCTGCAGACACTCTTCACCGATGACGGCCTGGAAATCGCGCACCATGGCCGGATACGGATGCGGACCGGCCACCGTCCCGATGATGTAGAACGTGTTCTCGACGTTGGTCACCCAGTCGCGCATGGCTTCGTTGAGCGCGTCTTTCAGCGTCTTGCTGCCGGACTCGACCGGCACCACCTTGGCACCCAGCAGGTGCATGCGGTAGACGTTGGGGGACTGACGCTTGACGTCTTCCGCGCCCATGTAGACCACGCACTCCATGCCATAGCGGGCGCAGATGGTGGCCGTGGCCACCCCGTGCTGGCCGGCACCGGTTTCAGCGATGACACGGGGCTTGCCCATGCGCTTGGCCAGCAAGGCCTGACCGATGGTGTTGTTGATCTTGTGCGCGCCCGTGTGGTTGAGGTCTTCGCGCTTGAGGTGAATCTGCGCGCCACCCAGTTCACGGCTCAGTCGATCAGCGTGATAAATGGGGCTGGGACGGCCCACGAAGTTGGCCAGTTCACGGCGGAACTCGGCCTTGAAGGCATCGTCATGGCGATAGTGCTCGTACACATCCTTGAGCTCGTTGAGCGCATGGATCAGTGTCTCGGACACAAAGGTGCCGCCATAAGGGCCAAAGTGGCCGCGGGCGTCGGGCTGTTGATAATTCAGCATGTCACTCTCAAAGAACTCACCATGCGGAAAACCGGGGTCGCCCCAGGTCTTTCCGCGCTCATGCGGCTTCGGCACATGACCGATCGGCCTCCCGCACGGCCTGACAGAACTGGCGCATCAGCCCGGCGTCCTTGAGGCCCTTGCCAACCTCGACTCCCGAACTGACATCCACGGCCCACGGCCGCACCGCCCTCACCCCTTCCGCGACATTGCCCGGGTGCAAACCACCCGAGAGGATCATGGGCCGTGAGAGCTGACGCGGCAGCAAAGACCAATCAAATACCTGCCCGCCCCCACCATAGCCCTCAACATGGGCATCGACCAACATGGCCTGTGCGGAAGTGAACGACAGGGTGAAGTCTAACAAATCGAAACCGGGTGCCATGCGCGCGGCACGGACATAGGGCCGCCCCACCGCTTCGCACTGGGCGGGCGTCTCGTCACCGTGGAACTGCAGCAAGGCATGGGGCACGGCCTCCAGAGCCGCCTGCACCAGCGAAGGCGACGCATTCACCAGCAACACCACCGGCGTCACGAAGGGCGGCAGACGGCGGGCCAGCACCCCGGCGCGCACGGCATCCACGTGGCGGGGGCTTTTCTCATACAGCACCAGACCAATGGCATCGGCGCCCGCCTCAACGGCGGCATCAACATCGGCCTCGCGGGTCAAGCCACAAATCTTGATGCGCGTGCGGTGGACAGAAGAAGGAGACATCCAGAAAGCATGGGCCTGTCACGGCCCGCCAGCTTCGAAGTCTGGATTGTCGCAAAAAAGCGTTCCGACGCCCAGCCCTTGTCCGCAAACCCGGGCGATCAGACCGGCAACCAGTCCATGCCCGGCACGTGCTCGGGCAAGCACCACACAGGATCGTAGCGAGGGCCCATGAAATACAAGCCGTCGGCCGAGAAAGTCGGGGCCGCCACCTTGCGATCCCGGGCCTCGCGCACCCCCCTTACCCAGTCAGGCGTTTGGACGCCCGTGCCCACCATGATGAGACAGCCCATGATGTTGCGGATCATGTGGTGCAAAAAGGCCTGCCCCTCGAAATCGAAACGCCAATAGGCCGACGCCCCGCTCGGCACCGTGCAACGCCGGATCTGAATGTCGCGCAGGTGCTTGACCGGCGTGGGGGACTGGCACATGGACGAGCGAAACGAGCTGAAATCGTGCTCACCAATCAGGTGAGCCGCCGCCGCCTGCATGGCCGACAGATCAAGCGGGCGAAACACCCAGCCCACGCGACCCGCCTCCAGCGCCGGACGCACCGGCGCCTCCAGCACGATGTAGGTGTAGCGCCGCCCACGGGCGCTGTTGCGGGCATGGAAATCCGCAGACACCTCGACCGCCCACTGCACCGACACATCTGACGGCAGAAAGGTATTGGTGCCGCGCACCCACGAAAATGGCTCGCGAAAGAGGTCCGTATCGAGGTGCACCACCTGATTGATGCCATGCACGCCCGCATCCGTGCGGCCTGCACACATTACCTTGATGGGGCGCACGGCGAACTTCGCGAGCGCCGCCTCCAGCACATCCTGGACCGTGCCCCCGCCGGGCTGGCTTTGCCAGCCCTTGTAAGCCGATCCCAGGTAAGAAACGCCAAGGGCGACCCGGCGGGTCGCCCCTGTCAGCTCAGGGCTGTCAGCGGCAGGTAGCGCACTGGCGCCGCCTGCCGAGATCACATCAGACATGACGCATCAACCCAGACTGTCCAGCATGGTTTGGGCGCGGCTCTTCAGACTGCCGTCTTGCGCGTTGTCGACGACTTCCTGCAGCAACTCGCGGGCACCATCGACGTCACCGATCTGGCGGAACTCCTGAGCCAGATCAAACTTGCGGGCCATCGGGTCAGCACTCAGAGGCACATCGGCCAGAGGCAACTGGTCCAGCTCCTCGTCGGTGACCAAAGCCGATTTGGCGGGCGCAGGCGCATCCAGATCCAGGGTGATGTCACCCAGATCGAAAGGCATGCTGCCCGAGGGCGTCGGCTCGCTCACCGGGGCCGGCGAAGGCGCTGCGGCCACGGTTGGCACCTGAGGCAGGTCCTCGATCGACAGATCGAAATCGAGGTCACCCTTGTCAGCCGGGGCAACGGTTTGCGCGATCTCGCCGCTGGGCAAGGAGTCCAGATCGGGCAACTCCAGGTCAGCCAGGTGGTCGCCGTTCTGAACCTGCGGCGAAACCGAGTCCGACACACCATCCTGTTGCGACACTCGGCCACTGGCGTCCAGATCCAGGTCCATCAGGGCATCTTGAGACGCCGACTCGGTGTCAGCCAGGCCCGGCGCCAAAGAATGCGGCACCGTGCTCGCGCCCAGGAAATCGGTGGTGGGCGCTTGACCACCCACCGCGCCAGGCTGGCCGCCCGGCTGGTACAGCGGATTTTCGGGATCGATGCTCAGCCCTAGCTCCTGGGTCTTGAGCCATTCTTCGCCCGCACCATTCGTCAGGCCGAACAGCTGCGTGGCCAGCGACTCATAACCCTTGGTGTCACGGCGCTTGGCATACACCTCCAGCAGCTTCACACGCACCGCCAGGCGATCAGGGGTGCTGCGCAGGGCCTCCTTGAGGATTTCCTCAGCCTGCAGGTCACGGCCATAGGCCAGGTACACATCGGCTTCTGCCACAGGATCGACGTCACCGATGGCATCCAGCTGGCTGAGCGAATAGCTCATGGACGATGGGCCTGCCGTGGCGTCGCGGGTGTCCACGCGCTGCCCACCACTGGCACCAAAGAAGGAGTCGGGTTGCAGGCGGCTTTCCAGGAAGGAGGTCTCGCCCGTGTCGGCGCGCCGGCGCGAACGCAGGAACATGGCGGCGCCGGCGAGCAATGCCAAGCCGGCTCCGCCCGCAGCCAACCACATCGGGTTGAGTGACGCGAGGAAGCCAGGCTCCTCCGCAGCGGCCACGGGCGCCACCGGCACAGACGGCTGCGACGCAACGGGCACGGGAGCCACGACCGCCGATGCGGCCTCGGCCACGGACGCCACCTCAGACGCGGCGCTGGCGACGATCTCGGCGGCACTGGCTGCCACGTCCACGGCGCTGGCAGCTGCCGACGCCACAGCCGAAGCGGCCACAGCCGGCACCACCACCTGGGAGGCCACCACAGCAGGCAGCACGGGTGCGACCGGCTTGCTGGCCGCCGCCACGGTGGCCGCTTGCTCCTTGAGCTTGCGCAACTCATCGAGGTTCTTGGACAACTCGGCCACACGGGTGGTGCTGTCCTGCGTCGCACGCGCCTTGGCCAGGCGATCTTCGGCCGCCGAAGCCGCCGAGCTCACCGACCCCTTGCTCAGGGTGAGCTTGTCGGGGGTGGGCGCTGCAGCCTGTTTGCGGTCTTGCACCTCGGCCTCGACCTTGCCCTTGGCCTGACGCTGGGTTTGCGTCGTGGCCTCGACACCGACGGCACCGGCAAGTCGCTGACGATAGGTGGAGAAATCGGCGCTCTGAGCCACGATGAACTGGCGTGCCTCGGTCGGCGTCACCGCTTTCAACTGCTGCTCGGAAGGCAGGGTCAGCACGGCGCCGGAGCGCAGGCGGTTCATGTTGTCGCCCTGGAAGGCGCCCGGGTTCTGACGGTACAAACCGACCAGCATCTGGTCAAGGGACACACCATTGGGCAGATTCCGGCTGGCAATGCTCGACAGCGTGTCGCCACGACGCACCGCCACCGAGTCCTTCTCAGCGGTCGACTTGGCCACTGGCGCAGGACGCGGCGCAGCCGGCGTCGGCTTGGCCACAGGTGCCTGCGCGTCAGACTGAGGCACTGCAGCCGGACGAGACGGCTTGAGGGCCGGTGAGGTGGTCGCCACGGGCGGCACACCCATCACGGGGGCAGCGGGCTGAGCCACCGAGCGCATGGACGGCGGATCGAACAGCAAGGTGTATTCGCGCACCAAGCGTCCGGCCGACCAACCCAGATCCAGGATCACGTCCACGAACGGCTCCTGCACCGGGCGATCGCTGGCGATGCGGAGATAGGGGCGGCCATCGGCGCGACGCTGCAGGACGATGGTCGCCCCTGACAACACCGCGTTGTAATCCACCCCCGCAGCACGGTAGGTCTCGGGCGAGGCCACGCGAACCTGCAGGGTCGAGCTCTCTTCAGGATTGAGGCTCGTGATGTCGATTTCGGCGCGCAATGCCTCGCCCAAGGCCGACTTGACGCTCAGTTTGCCAAGGCCCAAGGCCGAAGCAGACATCGGCAAGGCAGACAGAACTGCAACAGCGGCTGCCACAGCAACCCGATTCAGGGCGAAACGCCCCGCGGACAACGAATGATCTTTCAAGGCGTCTCCCAACTCGTCACGCGGCGGTCTGGTGACCTCGGAGGTATCCGGACCTGAACGAGGTCCCAAGATACATCACACCTGCGGACTGTACGCAGCGAAAACACAATAGCAGCATGCACATATCGTGACAAGCTCATGCAAATACTGATCGCGCTGTATCTCACAGGGTTACCCAGATATCTGCGCGAATTTCAGTGTCCAAATTGTCGCCGGGTCACAACAGGGTTTTCTCGCCGCCTTGTGACAAAACGTTTCCACGACCAGGAAAACCCAAGAAAAACGGGGCCCGCAGGCCCCGTGTGATCTCGATGCGACAGTGATCAGCGATCAAGCAGAATGCGCAGCATGCGGCGCAGAGGCTCGGCAGCACCCCACAGCAACTGGTCGCCAATGGTGAAGGCGCCCACATATTCCGGGCCCATGGCCAGCTTACGGATGCGACCCACCGGAATCGTCAGCGTACCCGTCACAGCCACGGGGGTCAGATCCTTGATGGTGGCCTCGCGGGTGTTGGGCACCACCTTGGCCCAGGGGTTGTCGGCCGCGATCATGGCCTCGATCTCCTCAACCGGCACGTCCTTCTTGAGCTTGAAGGTCAGGGCCTGGCTGTGGCAGCGCATGGCGCCGATGCGCACGCAGAAACCGTCCACCGGCACGGCGGGCGTACCAAACCCTTCGCCTTGACCCAGGATCTTGTTGGTTTCGGCCATGCCCTTCCACTCCTCCTTGGACTGGCCATTGCCCAGATCCTTGTCGATCCAGGGGATGAGCGAGCCACCCAACGGCGCGCCAAAGTTGGCGGTCTCGGCAGCGGTCAGGGCGCGTTGCTTGGTGATGATCTTGCGATCGATCTCCAGGATGGCGCTCTTGGGGTCGTCCAACAAGGACTTGACCTCGGCGTTCAGTGTGCCGAACTGAGTCAGCAGTTCACGCATGTGCTGGGCGCCGCCTCCGGATGCTGCCTGGTAGGTCTGGGTGGACATCCACTCGACCAGGCCGGCCTTGTACAGGGCGCCCACACCGATCAGCATGCAGCTAACGGTGCAGTTGCCGCCGACCCAGTTCTTGCCGCCGTGGGCCAGGCTGTTCTGGATCACGGGCATGTTGACCGGGTCCAGCACGATGACGGCATCGTCCTGCATGCGCAGCGTGGAAGCGGCGTCGACCCAGTGGCCATTCCAGCCCGTGGCGCGCAGCTTGCCGAACACCTCGGTGGTGTAGTCACCGCCCTGCGCGGTGACGATGATGTCGCAGCGCTTGAGTTCGTTGATGTCGTAGGCGTCCTTGAGCGTCTTCTCGTTCTTGGCCACGGACGGTGCGGCACCGCCTGCGTTCGAAGTCGAAAAGAACAGGGGCTCGAAGTGATCGAAGTCACCTTCGGCCTGCATGCGGTCCATCAGGACGGAGCCGACCATGCCGCGCCAGCCCACCAAACCAACCAGAGTCGTAGCCATGTTTCTATCCTCTTTTACTGAATCTGTGACGACCGGCGCGAGGCTCAGCCTTGTGCCTTGAGCGCCGCGACCACGGCCTCGCCCATCTGGGCCGTGCCGACCTTCTGCGTGCCTTCGCTGAAGATGTCGGGCGTGCGCAAGCCTTGCTCCAGCACGCTCTGCACAGCACGCTCGATGCGGCTGGCGGCCTCTTCCTGGTTCAGGCTGAAGCGCAGCATCATGGCGGCGCTCAGGATGGTGGCCAGGGGGTTGGCAACGCCCTTGCCGGCGATGTCGGGGGCCGAACCGTGGCTGGGCTCGTACAGGCCCTGCCCCTTGGCGTTCAGCGAGGCCGAAGGCAGCATGCCGATCGAGCCGGTCAGCATGGCGGCCGCATCGGACAGAATGTCACCAAACAGGTTGCCGGTAAAGAGCACGTCGAACTTCTTGGGCGCCTTGACCAGTTGCATCGCGGCGTTGTCCACGTACATGTGGTCCAGCTCGATGTCGGGGTACTGGGCATGCACCTCGGTGACGACGTCCTTCCAGAACTGGAAGGTTTCCAGTACGTTGGCCTTGTCCACACTGGTGACGCGCTTGTTGCGCTTGCGCGCAGCCTGGAAGGCCACGTGGGCGATGCGCTCGATTTCCGGGCGCGTGTAGCGCATGGTGTCGAAGCCCTCTTCCGCCCCCTTGAACTCACCATCGGGCGCCACACGGCGACCCCGCGGCTGACCGAAGTACACGTCGCCGGTCAGCTCGCGGATGATGAGGATGTCCAGGCCGGCCACCAGTTCGGGCTTGAGGCTGGAGGCATGGGTCAGCTGTGGGTAGCAGATGGCCGGACGGAAGTTGGCGAACAGGCCCATGTTCTTGCGCAGGCCCAGGATGGCCTGCTCAGGACGCAGATGGCGCTCGAGCTTGTCGTACTTCCAGTCACCCACGGCGCCGAACAGCACGGCGTCGGATTCCATGGCCAGTTTCAGGGTGTGCTCGGGCAGCGGATGACCGTGGGCGTCGAAGGCGGCGCCCCCGACCTTGGCCTCGTCCATCTGCAAGGGCAGGTCCAGGACCTGGAGCACCTTCACCGCCTCGGCGACGATCTCGGAACCGATGCCGTCACCCGGCAGCACTGCAATCTTCATGACCATGTTGGAATCTCAGCGGGAAAAGGAAATCAGACGATGCGGTTGTTCAACCAGGGCTTTTGCGCCAGACGCTCGGCTTCGAAGGCCTTGATCTTGTCGGCATGCTGCAGAGTCAGGCCGATGTCATCGAAGCCATTGAGCAGGCAGTACTTGCGGAAGGGCTGCACGTCAAACGCGAGCTCGGTGCCATCGGGCTTGACCACCACCTGACGCTCCAGGTCGATCGTGAGCTGGTAGCCGGGGAAGGCCGCCACTTCGTTGAACAACTGGTCCACCTGCAACTCGCTCAGCTGAATCGGCAGCAGGCCGTTCTTGAAGCTGTTGTTAAAGAAGATGTCGGCAAAGCTGGGGGCGATGATGGCGCGAAAGCCATACTGGTCGAGCGCCCAGGGCGCGTGCTCACGGCTGGAGCCACAACCGAAGTTCTTGCGGGCCAGCAGCACCGACGCACCTTGGTAGCGCGGCTGGTTCAGCACGAAATCGGGGTTGGGCTTGCGGGTGGCCGGATCCTGGCCGGGCTCGCCCGCGTCCAGATAACGCCATTCATCGAACAGGTTGGGGCCGAAGCCCGTGCGCTTGATCGACTTCAGGAACTGCTTCGGGATGATCGCGTCAGTGTCGACGTTTTCCCGGTCCATGGGGGCCACGAGCCCCTTGTGAATGCGGAATGCTTGCATGGTGTGTGCTTACTTGGCTGCGCCAGAGATGACCGAACCGGCCTTTTCAATGTCCTGCCCCAGGCCGTGCACCGTGTTGCAGGCCGACAGGCCGAGCACGGACAAAGCCACCAGTGCGGAAACAATCAGACGTGTCATGTGCGGACTCTCTTGTGACTCAGACGGTTGACAGGGTTCAGGCGATGCGGCGAACGTCCACGAAGTGGCCATTCATGGCAGCGGCAGCGGCCATGGCGGGGCTGACCAGGTGGGTGCGACCACCAGCGCCTTGACGGCCTTCGAAGTTGCGGTTGCTGGTGGAGGCGCAACGCTCACCCGGCTCCAGACGGTCGGCGTTCATGGCCAGACACATGGAGCAACCCGGCTCACGCCATTCGAAACCGGCGGCCTTGAAGATCTGGTCGAGACCTTCACGCTCGGCCTGCTCCTTGACCAGGCCCGAACCGGGCACGACCATGGCCAGCTTCACGTTCGACGCGATGCGTCCACCGATCTTCTTGACCACGGCGGCCGCTTCACGCATGTCTTCGATGCGGCTGTTGGTGCACGAACCAATGAAGACCTTGTCGATGTGGATGTCGCTGATGGCCTTGTTGGGCTCCAGCGCCATGTACTGCAGCGCACGCTCCATGGCCGAACGCTTGACCGCATCCTTTTCCTTGTCGGGATCAGGCACGCGGTCGTCGATGGACAGCACCATCTCGGGCGAGGTGCCCCAGCTGACCTGCGGCTTGATCTGTGCGGCATCCAGCTCGACCACGGTGTCGAACACGGCATCGGTGTCGGAGTGCAGCGTGCGCCAGTAGGCAATCGCCTGCTCCAGCTCGACACCCTTGGGGCTGAACGGGCGGTTCTGCACATAGTTGATGGTGGTGTCGTCCACCGCCACCAGACCGGCGCGCGCGCCCGCCTCGATGGCCATGTTGCAGATGGTCATGCGGCCTTCCATGCTCAAGGCACGGATAGCGCTGCCTGCGAACTCGATGGTGTAGCCGGTGCCGCCAGCGGTGCCGATCTTGCCGATGATGGCCAGCACGATGTCTTTGCCAGAACAACCCTTGGGCAGCGTGCCCTCGACCTTGATCAGCATGTTCTTGGCCTTCTTGGCCAGCAGCGTCTGCGTGGCGAGCACGTGCTCGACTTCCGAGGTGCCGATGCCGTGTGCCAAGGCTCCGAAAGCGCCATGGGTGGAGGTGTGGCTGTCGCCGCACACCACGGTCATGCCGGGCAGCGTGGCGCCCTGCTCCGGGCCGATCACGTGCACGATCCCTTGGCGCTTGTCGCCCATCTTGAACTGGGTGATGCCGACGCGGTCGCAGTTCTGGTCGAGCGTGTCAACCTGCAGCTTGGAGATCGGGTCCTTGATGCCTTCGCTGCGGTCGGTGGTGGGCACGTTGTGGTCACTCACCGCCAGGTTGGCCGACAGTCGCCACACCTTGCGGCCCGCGATGTCCAGACCTTCAAACGCCTGCGGGCTGGTGACTTCGTGCACCAGATGGCGGTCGATGTAGAGGGTGGCGGTGCCATCTTCTTCGGTGTGGACGACGTGTTCGTCCCAGATCTTGTCGTAGAGGGTGCGTCCCATGGTGCTTCTTGCGCAAAGGGCTGGTCGGCCCTGGGGTGGGGAAAGATGACGATTTTAAGGCAGGACGGGGGGAGTTACCCCATGAAAGCCGGGTGCTTTCATGGCCTGCTTGCCATTGATGGAAACAGAAAAGAAAAAACCCCGGCCAAGCCGGGGTTTCGAGAGCCTGTCAGCCGGTCAGACCGGCTGATCAGATCAACGCTGTGCCAGGGGCTTGACGTCGCGCTTTTCGGCGCCAACGAACAACTGACGGGGACGGCCGATCTTGTACTCGGGGTCGCCGATCATTTCGTTCAGCTGAGCGATCCAGCCCACGGTACGAGCCAGGGCGAAGATGGCGGTGAACAGCTGCACGGGGATGCCGATGGCGCGCTGGACGATGCCGGAGTAGAAGTCGACGTTCGGGTACAGCTTGCGCGACACGAAGTAGTCGTCTTCCAGGGCGATCTTTTCCAGTGCCATGGCCAGCTTGAACAGCGGGTCGTTTTGCAGGCCCAGCTCGTTCAGCACCTCGTGGCAGGTTTCACGCATCAACTTGGCGCGCGGGTCGTAGTTCTTGTACACGCGGTGACCAAAGCCCATCAGCTTGGTGCCGGAGTTCTTGTCCTTGACCTCGGCGATGAACTCGCCGATCTTCTCGACGCCACCCTTGCGCTGGATTTCTTCCAGCATGTTGAGGGCAGCTTCGTTGGCGCCACCGTGAGCGGGGCCCCACAGGCAGGCCACGCCAGCGGCGATGGCCGCAAACGGGTTGGTACCGGACGAACCGCACAGACGCACGGTCGAGGTGGAGGCGTTTTGCTCGTGGTCAGCGTGCAGGATGAAGATGCGGTCCATGGCGCGAACCAGGACTTCGTTGACCTTGTAGTCTTCGCAAGGCGTGGCGAACATCATGCGCATGAAGTTCTCGGTGTACGAGAGGTCGTTGCGTGGGTAGATGTAAGGCTGACCGACCGAGTACTTGTACGCCATGGCCACCAGGGTGGGCATCTTGGCGATCAGGCGGATGGCCGCGATCTGACGGTGCTCGGGGTTGTTGATGTCGGTGCTGTCGTGATAGAAGGCCGACAGGGCACCCACCAGACCGGTCATGACGGCCATCGGGTGCGCGTCACGACGGAAGCCGCGCAGGAAGAACTGCATCTGCTCGTTGACCATAGTGTGCTGGGACACCAGGTTGGAGAACTCGCCCTTTTCCTGTGCATTGGGCAGTTCGCCGTTCAGCAGCAGGTAGCAGGTTTCCAGGAAGTCACAGTTGGTGGCCAGTTGTTCGATGGGGAAACCGCGGTACAGCAGTTCGCCCTTGTCACCGTCGATGTAGGTGATCTTGGAGTTACACGAAGCAGTGGACAGGAAGCCAGGGTCGTAGGTGAACTTGCCGGTCTGGCCGTACAGCTTACGGATGTCAATCACATCCGGGCCGACAGAACCCTTGTAGATCGGCAGTTCCATACTGGGGCTGCCATCAGAAAACGACAGGGTGGCTTTCACGTCGGACGGGGTCATGAGCACTCCTAAGGGATCGGTCTTGTGTGGAAAGAAGTCTTGGACAGGGATTTCCCGAGTCCGGATTATCGGTCCTCACCGGGTTATCGACGACAGTTGGACGTCGAAAATCGGCTTGGATTACGCCTTGGCAACTCGCATCAGGGACAGCACCTGGGCGACTTCTGGTTTGAGGAGATCCCCTTCGGGCTCTTTACGAGCCAGCAGAAGATCCAGCAAATCATTGTCGGACAGCTCCATCAATTCAAGCAAGCCCTGTACCAAGGGCGTGGTCAGGTTTTCGCCGTGGCGCTCGAAAAACTTGTCAATGAACAAGTCGTTTTCGAGCAAACCCCGACGACAGCGCCAGCGGAGCCGACGCAGCACATCCGGGTCAGGCGTGAGATCAGCGGAGGCAGGAGCTTGTGTCATCGGGGCGGGCCAGGAAACGCAGACAGTTCAGGGAAGTCAGATCAACAGGATCAGACGGCGCGCTTGACCATCAATTCCTTGATCTTGCCAATGGCCTTCGTGGGGTTGAGGCCCTTTGGGCACACGTCCACGCAGTTCATGATGGTGTGGCAACGGAACAGACGGTACGGGTCTTCCAGGTTGTCCAGACGCTCGGACGTGGCCTGATCGCGGCTGTCGGCAATGAAACGGTAGGCTTGCAGCAGACCGGCGGGGCCCACGAACTTGTCGGGGTTCCACCAGAAGCTGGGGCAGCTGGTCGAGCAGCTGGCGCACAGGATGCACTCGTACAGGCCATCGAGCTCTTCACGCTCTTCGGGCGACTGCAGGCGCTCCTTGTCAGGCAGCGGCGTGTCGTTGATCAGGTAGGGCTTGATCGAGTCGTACTGCTTGAAGAACTGGGTCATGTCCACGTACAGGTCGCGGATGACCGGCAGACCCGGCAGCGGCTTGAGCACGATGGTTTGGGGCAGCGTGCGCATGTTGGTCAGGCAGGCCAGACCGTTCTTGCCGTTGATGTTCATCGCGTCGGAACCGCACACGCCTTCACGGCAGGAGCGGCGGAACGAGATGGTGGGGTCGACCTTCTTCAGCTTGACCAGGGCGTCCAGCAGCATGCGTTCGTTGCCTTCGAGTTCGATCTCGATGGTCTGCATGTAAGGCTTGGCGTCCTTATCAGGATCGTAGCGGTAGATCTGGAAAGTGCGCTTTTGGCTCATGATGAATTCCTAATGACGTGTCGCTGACGATCAGAACGTACGGGCCTTGGGAGGAACAGATTCCGCCGTCAGAGGCTGCAGATTGACCGGCTTGTAGTCCAGGCGGCTGCCTTCGGAGTACCACAGCGAGTGGCGCATCCAATTGTCATCGTCGCGGTTCGGGAAGTCATCGTGGGCGTGGGCGCCACGGCTTTCCTTGCGTGCCGCAGCGGCCACCATGGTGGCTTGGGCGGCTTCGATCAGGTTTTCGACTTCCAGCGCTTCGACACGGGCGGTGTTGAAGACCTTGGAGTTGTCCTTCAGGCCGATGCTCGAGACGCGCTCACGCACGGCTGCGATCTTCTTGACGCCTTCGTCCATGATGGCTTGCGTGCGGAACACGCCAGCGTGGGTCTGCATGGTCGAGCGGATGTCGTTGGCCACGTCTTGCGAGTACTCGCCGTTCTTGGCTGAGTCCAAGCGTGCCAGGCGTGCCAGGGTCTTGTCGGCAGCATCCTTGGGCAGGGGCTTGTGGCTCTTGGTCTTGAGGTTGAAGTCGACGATGTGGTTACCCGCAGCGCGACCAAACACGACCAGGTCAAGCAGGGAGTTGGTGCCCAGGCGGTTGGCGCCGTGCACCGACACGCAAGAGCACTCACCCACGGCGTACAGACCGTTGATGATGTCGTTGTGCTTGCCGTTGGCCGGGATGACGACCTGACCGTGGACGTTCGTCGGGATGCCACCCATCTGATAGTGGATGGTCGGCACCACAGGAATGGATTCCTTGGTGATGTCGACGTTGGCAAAGTTGTGACCGATTTCTTCCACCGAAGGCAGACGCTTGCGGATGGTTTCAGCGCCCAGGTGGGTCATGTCCAGCAGGATGTAGTCCTTGTTGGGGCCACAGCCACGGCCTTCCTTGATTTCCTGGTCCATCGAGCGGGACACGAAGTCACGCGGGGCCAGATCCTTCAGGGTGGGCGCATAACGCTCCATGAAGCGCTCGCCATTGCTGTTGCGCAGGATCGCGCCTTCGCCACGGCAGCCTTCGGTCAGCAGCACGCCCGCACCGGCCACGCCGGTGGGGTGGAACTGCCAGAATTCCATGTCTTCCAGAGGGATGCCTGCACGTGCAGCCATGCCCAGGCCGTCACCGGTGTTGATGAAGGCGTTGGTGGAAGCCTGGTAAATACGGCCGGCACCACCAGTGGCCAGCAGCACGGTCTTGGCTTGCAGCACGTGCACTTCGCCAGTTTCCATTTCCAGGGCGGTCACGCCCACGGCGTCGCCTTCGGCATCACGGATGATGTCCAGGGCCATCCACTCCACGAAGAACTGGGTGCGAGCCTTGACGTTTTGCTGGTACAGGGTGTGCAGCAGGGCGTGGCCGGTACGGTCAGCCGCGGCGCAAGCGCGTTGCACGGGCTTTTCACCGTAGTTCGCGGTGTGGCCGCCGAACGGACGCTGGTAGATGGTGCCGTCGGCGTTGCGGTCGAAGGGCATGCCGAAGTGCTCGAGCTCGTACACGACCTTGGGTGCTTCACGGCACATGAACTCGATGGCGTCCTGGTCGCCCAGCCAGTCAGAGCCCTTGATGGTGTCGTAGAAGTGATAGTGCCAGTTGTCTTCGGACATGTTGCCCAGCGAGGCACCGATACCGCCCTGAGCGGCCACCGTGTGCGAACGGGTGGGGAAGACCTTGGACAGCACGGCCACGTTCAGGCCAGCCAGGGACAGCTGCAGCGACGCGCGCATGCCGGAGCCGCCGGCCCCGACGATCACGACGTCAAACTTGCGGGTAGGAAGAGAAGAGGTAGCGGTCATTTTTTTACAGTCTCCACAGCACTTGGATGGCCCAACCGGCACAACCCACGAGCCAAACGATGGCGAACACATACAGGCTCAGGCGGATGCTGACCGGCTTGATGTAGTCCATGAAGATTTCGCGCACGCCCACCCACACGTGGTAGAGCATGGCCAGGATGACCACGAAGGTCAGGACCTTCATCCACTGCGACGAGAAGATGCCCGCCCAGCTTTCATAGCCCAGAGGGCCGCCAAAAATGACCTGGGCCAGCAGCACGATGGTGAACAGCGCCATCAGCACGGCAGTGACGCGCTGCGCCAGCCAGTCGCGCAGACCGTAGTGCGCACCGGTCACGATGCGCTTGGTTCCGTAGTTTTGAGACATGGTTGTTGTTTCCTGCAGTCGGGACGTGGGGATCAGAACAGGCCGAAGAGCTTGGCAGCCAGCACCACAGTCAGGCCCGAGCTCAGCACCAGGGTGGTGACAGCGGTCGACTTGCCCGCTTGCTTAGAGTAGGAATGGGTCACTTCCATCAGCAGATGGCGCATGCCAGCGGTGAAGTGCGTCAGGTAAGCCCAGATCAGCGCCAGAGCGATGAGCTTGAAAAACCAGCCGGGGATCGCGCCACCGGCACAACCGACCGTGAACACCGACGTGAAGGACTCATACGAGATTTCCGACGTGACACTCGCGTCGAACATCCAGATGATGAAAGGCATCAGCAGGAACATCAGTGCGCCGCTGATCCGGTGCAGGATCGAAACGATCCCTGCCAGAGGCAAACGGTAGGTGACGATGTCACTCACGTGAATGTTCCGGTAGACGGGGCGTGGGGTTTTCGCGTTGTCAGCCATGTTGTAAGAGCTCCTGCCGAGCGTCAATAATCTGTCAAGGAAGCGAGGATTTTAGGGCAATCCCCAGCCCGACGTTTTCACGCTGTTATGTGCCGGCCTGAGACAAGCACACAACAAGACGCAAAAAAGGTACACGATCTGTCTGTCAACTCAGCTCGTTTCGGTAGTAGTGACGGTCGGTGCGGTAGAGGCCGCGGCGCAGTTCAACGGGTTGATCACCGTAGGTGAAGGACAGGCGCTCGACGCTCAGCAGCGGACTACCCACCTCGACCTGCAGCACGCTCGCCACCGACGCGTCGGCCAGCACGGCACGGATTTTCTCTTCAGCGCGGATCATGCGCACACCGAACTCGGATTCAAAAAGCCCGTACATCGGACCTTGGTATTGACTCAGGCGGTCTGCCGTCAGGCCTTTGAACAGGTGCCCGGGTAGCCAGATGTCGTCCAGAACGACCGGCTGGCCGGCAAAGTGCAGGACCCGGCGCACTTCCACCACCATGTCGCCGGACTTGAGTTGCAGCGCGCGCGCCACATCGGCCGGCGCGCGCAGGCGGCGGCAGTCGAGGAATTCGCGTCGCGTGGCGTCGGGGGACTGGTCGGGGTGGTCGGGTGCGAGGCGCAGAAAGCGGAATTGCACCTGCTCCTCGGCATGGGTGGCCACGAAAGTGCCCTTGCCTTGCCGGCGTATGAGGAGGTTTTCAGCCGCGAGTTCGTCAACCGCCTTGCGCACCGTGCCCTGGCTGACCTTGAAGCGGGCCGCCAGCTCAAGCTCGCTCGGAATGGCCTCACCAGGACGCCACTCACCCGCTTGCAGGCTGCGCAGGATCAGGACCTTGATTTGCTGATACAGCGGGCTGAAGGACGGGCCAGCTACACCAGCACCCGCACCCGGCGACGCAGCGGCGTCGGCCATGTGGGAAGAAGGCGGAGGGGTCACCACAGCGTCAAGGTCTCGGTTGTCGATCGGGGTATGATCGTTGGTTGGTGTCGGCCGGCATGGATGAACGCTGACCGGATGCCATTGCACCACAACTGCCAGCCAAAGTCCACAAGTAGATAAAAGACATCTTATATAAGATATCAGACCATAGGCGAAGCGCGGTGATCTGTGCATAGACGGCTGCGCGACGCTACACTTGTGGGTTTTCCATTAATCCGCCCTCACTTTTTCGGAGTTGCATATGAGCAAAGCACCCGTTCGCGTCGCCGTCACCGGCGCCGCTGGTCAAATTGGTTACGCCCTTCTGTTCCGCATCGCCTCTGGCGAAATGCTGGGCAAGGACCAGCCGGTGATCCTGCAATTGCTGGAAATCCCCGACGAAAAGGCCCAGAACGCGCTGAAGGGCGTGATCATGGAGCTGGAAGACTGCGCTTTCCCGCTGCTGGCCGGTATCGAAGCTCACTCCGATCCGATGACCGCTTTCAAGGACACCGACTACGCTTTGCTGGTTGGCGCACGTCCTCGCGGCCCTGGCATGGAGCGCGCTGACCTGCTGGCGGCCAACGCCCAGATCTTCACCGCTCAAGGCAAGGCCCTGAACGCTGTCGCTTCGCGCAACGTCAAGGTGCTGGTCGTCGGCAACCCCGCCAACACCAACGCTTACATCGCCATGAAGTCGGCTCCGGATCTGCCGGCCAAGAACTTCACCGCCATGCTGCGTCTGGACCACAACCGCGCTGCTTCGCAACTGGCTGCCAAGGCTGGCTTCAAGGTCGGCGACATCCGCAAGCTGACAGTGTGGGGCAACCACTCGCCCACGATGTACGCTGACTACCGCTTCGCCACCGTGAACGGCAAGTCGGTCAAGGAAACCATCAACGACCAGGACTGGAACGCCAACGTGTTCCTGCCCACCGTCGGCAAGCGTGGCGCTGCCATCATCGCCGCTCGCGGCCTGTCGTCGGCCGCTTCGGCTGCCAACGCCGCCATCGACCACATGCGCGACTGGGCCCTGGGCTCGAACGGCGAATGGGTCACCATGGGCGTGCCTTCGAATGGCGAGTACGGCATTCCTGCCGGCATCGTGTTCGGATTCCCCGTCACCACCACGCCTGACGGCGAGTACAAGATCGTCGAAGGTCTGGCAATCGATGCCTTCTCGCAAGAGTGCATCAACAAGACCCTGGCCGAACTGCAAGGCGAGCAAGACGGCGTCAAGCACCTGCTGTAATCCCCCTGTGTGAGACCTTGGTCATCCGGCTCGCGTCGGATGGGGCAAGGTAGATCACAATCAAAGCTGGCGGCCTTCGGGTCGGCCAGCTTTTTTTGTGCCGTGCGTCCTGATCCGGGACAACACGGCGCCCGCAAGGAACACACCATGTCCACCCTGAGCACCATTCACCCTCGTCAGGCGCTGTTCGGCAGCGAGCCCCTGCCCCCGACCCTGCCCGTTTGCGACCATTACTCCGGCGTGGAAGCGCGCATGCGCAAGAGCCTGATGTTGCAGGCCGAGATGGCCGAAGAGGGCAATGGCCGCGCCGTGTTCGACGTGACGCTGGACCTGGAGGATGGCGCGCCGGTGGGTGGCGAGCACGAACAGGCGCTGCTGGTGGCCGAGTTGATCGACAGCCCGCAAAACGCGTGCAACCGCGTGGGCGTGCGCGTACATGACCCGCGTCACCGTCGTTTCGAGGACGATGTGGACACCTTGATTCAGGCGGCTGGCCATCGGTTGGCCTACATCATGGTGCCCAAATTGGGGGATGTGGCCGATGCACAGCGCGCCATCGACACGATCAAGACAGCCCGGGTGCGGCATGGCGTGGAGCGGGTCGTGCCCGTGCATGGCCTGATCGAGACGCTCAAGGCGGTGCAGCAGGTGGACGAGATCGCGGCCCTGCCCGGCCTGGAGTCGCTGTCGTTCGGGCTGATGGATTTTGTATCCGAGCACCGGGGGGCGATTCCGGCCTCGGGCATGAGTGTGACGGGGCAGTTCAGCCATCCGCTGGTGATGCAGGCCAAGCTGAAGATTGCCGCGGCCTGCCATGCGGCGCGCGTCACGCCCTCGCATTGCGTGGTGACCGAGTTCAAGGACAAGCGCGCGCTAGGCAAGGCGGCAGAGCGGGCCTGCCGGGAGCTGGGTTACACCCGCATGTGGAGCATTCACCCCGATCAGATCCCGGTGATCATCGAGGCGTTTGCGCCGGTGTCGGCCGAGGTGGACGACGCGGTGGAGATTTTGATGGCCGCACAGGCGGCACATTGGGCACCCACCTCGTACCATGGAGTGCTGCATGACCGCGCCAGCTACCGTCATTACTGGCATGTGCTGGAGCGTGCCTGGTTGACCGGGCAGCCACTGCCGGCCGACACGGAAGCAGCCTTCTTTGCTGACGAGGCCTGAGGCCGGTGGACACCTTGGTGCTGGAGGGCTCGGAGGTGCGGGCCGTGCGCTGGGAGGCGAGCGATGCTGCGGAGGGCGGCACGGTGTGCGTGGTGTTTGCAGCGGCCTGCGTGCGTCGTGATCGGGTCGATGGCCCGGGTGCGACGGAGTCCAGCCAAGGCAGCGTCTGGGGCCACCTGTCACCCCTGACGCTGCGTTTGAGTGTCGTGATGAGCGCACCCAATGGGGATGCCTCGGAGTGCGGTCTGGGTGGCGATCTGGGGGATGCGATGGGCGCCCTGTCAGGAGGCGAGGTGCGGCACGGGGCGCAGGTGTGGCGCGCCCTGCCCTTGCCTTGCCATGTGAGCGGGTCGGTCACGCTGAGTCTGCGGTTTCAGGCTGGGCAGGAGTGGGTGTGGCAGGGCCACGAATTGACGGTGCAGGCCGAGGCCGACAGCCGCTTTTTTGAGTCCTACGCCTGCTGAGCAGGACCACTGCCGCCACCTGAGGGTGACCCAGCGTCGATGCTCAGACCTCGGCCAGTGCACGCTCGATGAAACGGCGCGACACGGTGGGACGCGGCACCTTGGACTTGAACCAGGCGCGCACGTCTTCGTCCAGGCCGATACCGTGCATGTAGTTGTAGATGGCCTTCTTGAGGGCTTGACCGAGCACGTCGTGATTCACGCCGGTAGGGTCGATGAAGCCGATGTCGTTCTTGGCGAAGCTGACCGGTGGCAAGGGGACCAGTTCGACGCCGTAGGCCTGCGGGTCTTGCCCCACGGGCGAATGGACGGTGCAGGCAAAGCGGTGGAAGAAGCCCGACTGGATGCAGCCTTCGGCAAAGAGCTGGCGCACGTATTCGAGCGCGTCGACGGTGTCCTGCACGGTTTGCGTGGGGAAGCCGTACATGAGGTAGGCGTGCACGAGGATGCCGGCATCGGTGAAGGCGCGGGTGACACGGGCAACCTGATCGACCGAGACGCCTTTTTTCATCAGCTTGAGCAGGCGGTCGGAGGCGACTTCCAGGCCACCGGAGATGGCGATGCAGCCGCTGTCGGCCAGCAGCAGGCACAGCTCGGGGGTGAAGGATTTTTCAAAGCGGACGTTGCCCCACCAGGAGATGGCCACCTTACGGCGGATCAGCTCTTGCGCGAGGGCTTTGAGAACCTTGGGCGGCGCGGCTTCGTCGACAAAGTGGAAGCCGGTCTGGCCGGTTTCACGCACGATGGCTTCGATGCGGTCAACCAGCACCTCGGCGCTCGCGGCTTCGTAGCGAGAGATGTAGTCGAGGCTGACGTCGCAGAAGCTGCACTTCTTCCAGTAGCAGCCGTGCGCCACGGTGAGCTTGTTCCAGCGCCCGTCTGACCACAGCCGGTTCATGGGGTTGAGCATGTCCAGCAGGGACAGGTAGCGATCGAGCGGCAGGCCATCCCAGGTGGGGGTGCCGACTTCGCCGAAGGGCACGTCGGGCTCGGCCCAGTTCAGGTAACGGACCTGGCCGGTTTCGGCCTCACGCACGAAGGTGCGCACGAAGCGCTGGACGGAGCGTTTGCCTTCGAGGTGTTCGAGCAGGGCCAGCAAGGGGCGCTCGCCGGCGTCGAGGGTGACGAAGTCGAAGTAGTCAAAGACCCGCGGCTCAGTGAGTTCGCGCAGTTCGGTGTTGACGAAGCCCCCGCCCAGCGCAAGCCGGATGTGAGGGTGCGTTTGCTTGATCGCTTGCGCCATGCGGAAGGCCGCGTACACCGCGCCGGGAAAGGGCACGGAGATCAACACGAGATCGGGCTGATGACGGGTGATGGCCTGCAGGGTCAGCTCGCGCAGCGTCGTGTCGACGAGGTTGAGTGGGGCGGTGAGCGCCTGCGCCAAGGGGTCGAAGGTGGGCTGGCTTTGAGCCAGGGACTCGGCGTAGCGCACGAACTCGAAACGGCCATCAACGGCGTCGCGCAGCACGTCGGCCAGGTCGTTGAGGTAGAGCGTGGCGAGGTGCTTGGCGCGGTCGGCCATGCCCAGCGCGCCAAAGGCCCAGGCCAGCGGATCGCCGCTGCCATCGTCGGCGTAGGCGTCGAGCGAGCGGAAGCGCGGTCCTTCGGGCAGGTAGTGGCGCGTGCAGATGCGGTGACCCAGCGTGGCATCGCGCCCTTGCAGAAAGGCGATGGTGGCGTCGATGGTGCTGAGGTAGGTGTCGCTGTGGCCGAGAAAGTGGTTGACCGGGGCGGTGCGCTGGGCTTCGGGCGTCTTCAACGCCTGCGCCTGGACGGCCTCCAACCCTTCGCGGGAGAGCAGCTTCAGCACGAGCGCCAAGGCGAGGTCTTCTTGCACCGCATCGACGCCGCGCGAGCGCAGGAAGCCCGTCAGGTACGCCGTAGAGGGGTACGGCGTGTTGAGCTGCGTCATCGGGGGGATCAGGGAGAGGACGCGCATGGCAGAAGTGGGGGACATGAAACGGCGACGGGCAGAGCAGAGGCGGTCAGAGACGGGGGGTGCGGCAATTGTGACAGCGACGCCCGAATCATGCTGGGTTGAGCTTGCGCCACAAGGTGGTGCGGCTGATGCCCAGGCGCTGGCTGGCCAAGGTACGGTCACCCCCGCATTCATCCAGCACCCGCTGGATCTCGGCACGTTCACGCTGGGTCTGATGGGCCTTGAGCGAGGACGGAACCTCGGCTGCATCAGAGGGGGGCTTGTCCGTGCCGATGGTGAACAGCTCGGGCGCCACGGTACGCACAAACGTGCGGGCGGCCTCGGGCGAGACGTTGGCGTCGCTGTCGGCGGATGGGTCGACGTGCGGATCGGCGTAGGCCACCAGGCGTTCGACGAGGTTTTCAAGTTCGCGCACGTTGCCGGGCCAGTGGTACGACGGTGCCTGCACGATCAGCGCGGCGACGATGGCCTCGGTGCGCGCCGGGTCGAGGTCCAGCCGGGTGCAAACCTTGCGGTGCAGGGCGCGCACGAGCTCGGGCAGGTCGTCCAGGCGGTCGCGCAAAGGGGGCATGTCGATGCGCAGGATGTTGAGGCGGTAGAACAGGTCTTGCCGGAAACTGCCCTCTTCGACATGGCGCAGCAGGTTGCGGTGCGTGGCGGCGATCACGCGGACGTTGACGGGGGTGGGCTCGGTGGCGCCAACGCGCAGCACCTCACGCTCTTGCAGCACGCGCAAGAGCCGCGATTGCAGGGACAGCGGCATCTCGCCGACCTCGTCGAGGAAGATGGTGCCTTTGTGAGCCGCCTCGAACAGGCCGATCTTGCCGCCGCGGCGCGCGCCGGTGAAGGCGCCTTCCTCGTAGCCGAACAGCTCGCTCTCCAGCAAAGTTTCGGACACCGCCGCGCAGTTGACGGCCACGAAGGGCAGCTCGCGGCGTTCGCTGGCCGTGTGGATGCCCTGGGCCACCAGCTCTTTGCCGGTACCGCTTTCGCCCAGGATGAGAACGGTGGCTTGGCTGCGCGCGCAACTGAGGGCCATGCGCTGCACGCGTTGCAAGGCGACGCTGTGACCCAGGAGTTGCTGCAGCTCGTAGCGGGCCGGAACGGTGTTGGGCTTGATGCGGGTGCGAATGTGGCGGTCGACCCGTTGGATGGAGATGGGGTCCTGGCCACTGAGCACGGCGCCGGTCAGCACGCCTTGCTCGACGATGGGGATGCGATTGACGATCAGGGCCTTGCCTTTGACCCGCTCGATTTTTTCCAGCTCCTGGGTGCCCAGACGCAAGGTGGCCTGCAGACTGAGTTCGGGGCAGACCTCGCTGAGCTTGAGGCCCAGCCACTGCGCGGGATCGATGCCCAGCCACTGGGCCATCGTCGGGTTGAGGGTCTGGATGCGCTCCTGGGCGTCGACCGCGATCACGCCATCGCTGAGTTGGGCCAGGATGGTGTTGAGGCGCTCGCGCTTGGTCAGCTCGATGCGCGAGGCACGCGCGATCTCGACGGCGTCTTCGAGGGCTTCGCGCACGGCGTCCATCGAATACAAAAAAATGCCGGTGAGGCCAATCTGGTCGGCCATGTCGGCGGCCACCCCTGAGCCTACGATCACCTCCACGCCGGCCTGCTGGAGTTCGCGCACGGCTTCCTGGGCTTCATCTTCGGTGCGGTAGCTGAGCTGGTGCACCCCGAGTCCGAAGAGGTCATCGAACTGGTGGATGTCAGGGGCCACGCCCACATAGGTGACCAGGCCGATGTGCGCAGACTGGCGCTTGGCTCGCGCCAGCGCCTGCATCAGGTCCAAGCCCCCCACTTTGACCACCACCACGGGCAGGTCCAGATGTTGGCGCAGGTAGCCGCCGTTGGAGCCGGCAGCCACCACCACGTCCACCGGCCGCTGGGCCTGCAGGGCGCGCACACGGGCCACGGCCTCTTCAAAGCCCACGTCCAGCACTTCGACGGCCGCACGGTCGGCGAATTCAGGGGCAAGGGCCTGCAACATTTTGTTGATGCGGCGAAAACCGACGGCCACAATGCGTGGCGGAGACTGAGTCGGATTGGCGCGGGGCAAGGGGTCGGTCAGCATGCCTGGCATTGTGCATGCGTTTCACAGTTGAATGAAACATCATTTCAATATCGAAACGCCAGCACAGGCCGCTCACGCTGTGCAAGGGTGAAAACCAGCCTGCCCCACCGTAAATCAATGACTTACAAAGCTTCTTTGGCATCATGAACACGCAGTACCCAGGCTGGCACGCACGTTGCGTTCTAGACCAGCATTCCCGCTGACACGTTCCACTGGAGACCCCACATGGCACTCACCTCCCCCGGCGCACGCTTTCGCCAGGCCCTCAAGGACGAATCGCCGCTGCAGATCATTGGCGCCATCAACGCCAACCATGCCCTGCTGGCCAAGCGCGCGGGTTACCGCGCCATCTACCTGTCTGGTGGCGGCGTGGCCGCTGGCTCGCTGGGCCTGCCTGACCTGGGCATCAACACGATGGACGACGTGCTGATCGACGTGCGTCGCATCACCGACGTGTGCGACACGCCCTTGCTGGTCGACATCGACACGGGCTTTGGCCCCTCCGCCTTCAACATCGAGCGCACCGTCAAGAGCCTGATCAAGGCCGGCGCTGCCGCTTGCCACATCGAAGACCAGGTGGGCGCCAAGCGCTGCGGACACCGCCCCGGCAAGGAAATCGTGACCACCGAAGAAATGGTGGACCGCGTCAAGGCCGCCGCCGATGCCAAGACCGACCCGGACTTCTTCCTGATCGCCCGTACCGACGCCATCCAGGTGCACGGTGTGGATGCCGCCATCGAGCGCGCGATCCAGTGCGTGGAAGCCGGTGCCGACGGCATCTTTGCCGAAGCCGCCTACGACCTGCCCACCTACGAGAAGTTCTGCAAGGCCGTGAACGTGCCCGTGCTGGCCAACATCACCGAGTTCGGCAAGACACCGCTGTTCAGCGTGGACGAACTGCGCCCCACCGGCGTCGGCATGGTGCTGTACCCGCTGAGCGCCTTCCGCGCCATGAACAAGGCCGCTGAAGCCGTGTACACGGCCATCCGCCGTGACGGCCATCAAAAGGCCGTCGTCGACCTGATGCAGACTCGCGAAGAGCTGTACGACCGCATCGGCTACCACGCCTTCGAGCAAAAGCTCGACGCGCTGTTTGCCGCCAAGAAGTAAATCCCCCGCTGCCACACGTCATCTGGAGACACATCCCATGAGCGCTACCCCCGAGACCACCACACCCGGTTTCAAGCCCAAGAAGTCCGTCGCCCTGTCCGGCACGGCCGCTGGCAACACCGCCCTGTGTACTGTGGGCCGCACCGGCAATGACCTGGCCTACCGCGGCTACGACATCCTGGACGTCGCCACCACCTGCGAATTCGAAGAGATCGCCCACCTGCTGGTGCATGGCAAGCTGCCCACCGTGGCCGAACTGGCTGGCTACAAGGCCAAGCTGAAAGCCCTGCGCGGCCTGCCCGCCGGCCTGAAGACCGCCCTGGAGCAACTGCCCCCGTCGGCGCACCCGATGGACGTGATGCGCACTGGCGTGTCGGTGCTGGGTTGCCTCTCGCCCGAGAAGGACGACCACAACCACCCCGGCGCCCGCGACATCGCCGACAAGCTGATGGCCTCGCTGGGCTCGATGCTGCTGTACTGGTACCACTACAGCCACAACGGCAAGCGCATCGAAGTCGAAACCGATGACGACTCCATCGGCGGCCACTTCCTGCACCTGCTGCACGGCGAGAAGCCCCGCGACAGCTGGGTGCGCGCGATGCACACCTCGCTGATCCTGTACGCCGAGCACGAGTTCAACGCCTCGACCTTCACCTCGCGTGTGGTGGCCGGCACGGGCTCGGACATGTACTCGGCCATCACCGGCGGCATCGGCGCGCTGCGTGGCCCCAAGCACGGCGGCGCCAACGAAGTGGCTTTTGAGATCCAGAAGCGCTACGATAACCCGAACGAGGCCGAGGCCGACATCCGCGCCCGCGTCGAGAAAAAGGAAGTCGTGATCGGCTTCGGTCACCCCGTCTACACCGTGAGCGACCCGCGCAACGTGGTCATCAAGAAGGTGGCGGAAGACCTGTCCAAGGAACAGGACAACATGAAGATGTACGACATCGCCGAGCGTCTGGAATCGGTGATGTGGGAAATCAAGAAGATGTTCCCGAACCTGGACTGGTTCTCAGCCGTGAGCTATCACATGATGGGCGTGCCCACCGCGATGTTCACCCCGCTGTTCGTGATCGCCCGCACCAGCGGCTGGTCGGCCCACGTGATCGAGCAACGCATTGACGGCAAGATCATCCGTCCGTCGGCCAACTACACCGGCCCAGAAGATCAGAAGTTCGTGCCGCTGAAAAAGCGCAAGTAATTCTGACCAGCCAGGACCAGGGCGCCACATGAACAACACGTGTGGCGCCTTTTGACCTTGTCAACCTCGCTGCCCCCGCGCCGCCGCCCCACACCTCACCGCTGCCCGCCATGAACACCCAATACCGCAAGAACCTGCCCGGCACCACGCTGGACTACTTCGACACCGAAGCCGCCGTGGAAGCCATCAAGCCGGGCGCCTGGGCCACCCTGCCCTACACCTCGCGCGTGCACGCCGAGAACATCGTGCGCAAGGCCGATCCGGCCATCATCACCGACTGCCTCAAGCAGATCATCGAACGCAAGCGTGACCTCGACTTCCCCTGGTTCCCGACCCGCGTGGCCTGCCACGACATCCTGGGCCAAACCGCCCTGGTGGACCTGGCCGGCCTGCGTGACGCCATCGCCAAGGAAGGCGGCGACCCCGCCAAGGTGAACCCGGTGGTGCCCGTGCAGTTGATCGTGGACCACTCGCTGGCCGTGGAGTGCGGGGGCTTTGACCCCGATGCGTTCCAAAAGAACCGCGACATCGAAGAGCGTCGCAACGAAGACCGCTTCCACTTCATCGAGTGGACGAAGAAGGCCTTCGCCAACGTGGACGTGATCCCGGCGGGCAACGGCATCATGCACCAAATCAATCTGGAGAAGATGTCCCCGGTCATCCACAACGACCACGGTCTGGCCTACCCCGACACCTGCGTGGGCACCGACTCGCACACCCCGCACGTGGACGCGCTGGGCGTGATCGCCATCGGCGTGGGCGGACTGGAAGCCGAGAACGTGATGCTGGGCCGCGCCTCGTGGATGCGCCTGCCCGAGATCGTGGGCGTGAAGCTGACCGGCCAACGCCAACCCGGCATCACCGCCACCGACGTGGTGCTGGCCCTGACCGAGTTCCTGCGCAAGTCCAAGGTCGTGGGCGCCTACCTGGAGTTCTACGGCGAAGGTGCCGCGAAACTGACCATCGGTGACCGCGCCACCATCTCTAACATGGCCCCTGAATACGGCGCCACCGCCGCCATGTTCAGCATCGACAACCAGACCCTGGACTACCTGACGCTGACAGGCCGCGACGCCGAACAAGTCAAGCTGGTCGAGACCTATGCGAAGCAAGCCGGCCTGTGGTCGGACTCGCTCAAGAATGCCGTGTACGAGCGCGACCTGACGTTCGATCTGTCGAGCGTCGTGCGCAACATGGCCGGCCCCTCGAACCCGCACGCCCGCCTGGCCACGGCCGATCTGGCCGCTAAGGGCATCGCTGGCAAGTGGGCCATGCCTTCGGCACAAGAAGGCACTATGCCCGATGGCGCCGTGATCATCGCTGCCATCACCTCGTGCACCAACACGTCCAACCCCCGCAACGTGATTGCCGCCGCGCTGCTGGCACGCAACGCCAACAAGCTGGGCCTAACCCGCAAGCCCTGGGTGAAGTCCTCGCTCGCCCCTGGCTCGAAGGCCGTGGAGCTGTACCTGAAGGAAGCCAATCTGCTGGGCGACCTGGAGAAGCTGGGCTTCGGCATCGTGGCGTTTGCCTGCACCACCTGCAACGGCATGTCGGGCGCGCTGGACCCCAAGATCCAGCAAGAGATCATTGACCGCGACCTGTACGCGACCGCCGTGCTCTCAGGCAACCGCAACTTTGACGGCCGCATCCACCCCTATGCCAAGCAGGCCTTCCTGGCCTCGCCCCCGCTGGTCGTGGCCTACGCCATTGCCGGCACCGTGCGCTTTGACATCGAAAACGATGTGCTCGCCGTGGTCGATGGCAAGGAAATCCGCCTGAAGGACATCTGGCCTTCGGACGAAGAGATCGATGCCATCGTCAAGGCCAGCGTCAAGCCCGAGATGTTCCGCGCCGTGTACGAGCCCATGTTCGCCATCCAGGCCGACAAGGGCGAGAAGGTCAGCCCGCAATACGACTGGCGTCCGCAGTCCACCTACATCCGTCGCCCGCCTTACTGGGACACAGAGGGTGTGGGCGCCCTGGCCGCCAACCCGCGCACGCTCAAGGGCATGCGCCCGCTGGCCATCCTGCCGGACAACATCACCACCGACCACCTGTCGCCCTCGAACGCGATCTTGATGAACTCGGCGGCTGGTGAGTACCTGCACAAGATGGGTCTGCCGGAGGAAGACTTCAACTCCTACGCCACCCACCGTGGCGACCACCTGACCGCCATGCGCGCCACCTTCGCAAACCCCACGCTGAAGAACGAGATGGTGCGTGACGCCGAAGGCAAGGTGAAGGCCGGTTCGCTGGCCCGCATCGAGCCCGAAGGCAAGGTCGTGCGCATGTGGGAGGCCATGGAGGCCTATCAAGAGCGCAAGCAGCCGCTGATCATCGTGGCCGGCGCCGACTACGGCCAAGGTTCCTCGCGTGACTGGGCCGCCAAGGGTGTGCGCCTGGCGGGTGTGGAAGCGATTGCGGCCGAAGGCTTCGAGCGCATCCACCGCACCAACCTGATCGGCATGGGCGTGATGCCGTTGGAGTTCAAGCCGGGCACCAACCGCCTGACGCTGAATCTGGACGGCACCGAGACCTATGACGTGGAAGGCGATCTGAAGCCCCGCGCTGACCTGAACCTGGTCATCACCCGCAAGAGTGGCGAAGTGGTGAAGGTGCCGATGACCTGCCGCCTGGACACGGCGGAAGAGGTGTCGGTGTACCAGGCTGGTGGTGTGCTGCAGCGCTTTGCGCAAGACTTCCTCGCCGCTAACAAGGCAGCTTGATCATGGCCTTCGCACCACAAATCAAGATCCCCGCCACCTACATCCGTGGCGGCACCAGCAAGGGCGTGTTCTTCCGCCTGCAGGACCTGCCCGAGGCTTGCCAGGTGCCGGGCGCGGCCCGTGACAAGCTGTTCATGCGCGTCATCGGCAGCCCCGACCCCTATGCCGCCCACATCGACGGCATGGGTGGCGCCACGTCGAGCACCAGCAAGTGCGTGATCCTGTCCAAGTCCAGCGTGCCCGATCACGATGTGGACTACCTCTACGGTCAGGTCTCGATCGACAAGCCCTTCGTGGACTGGTCGGGCAACTGCGGCAACCTGTCCACGGCAGCCGGCGCCTTCGCCATCCACGCGGGTCTGGTTGACCCAGCCCGCATCCCGCAAAACGGCGTGTGTGTGGTTCGCGTCTGGCAGGCCAACATCCAGAAGACCATCATCGCCCACGTGCCCGTGACCAACGGCCAGGTGCAGGAAACCGGTGATTTCGAGCTCGACGGAGTGACCTTCCCGGCTGCGGAGATCGTGCTGGAGTTCATGGACCCGTCCGACGATGGCGACGAAGGTGGCTCGATGTTCCCCACGGGCAACCTGGTCGATGACCTGGAGGTCCCCGGCATTGGCACGCTCAAGGCCACGATGATCACGGCGGGCATCCCGACTGTGTTCGTCAACGCCACCGACATCGGCTACACCGGCACCGAACTGCGCGAGCACATCAACAGCGACACCGAAGCGCTCAAGCGTTTCGAGGCCATCCGTGTGGCCGGCGCGCTGCGCATGGGCCTGATCAAGACGCCTGAAGAAGCCGCCACCCGCCAGCACACGCCCAAGATCGCCTTCGTTGCGCCGCCCACCGCTTACAAGGCATCCAGCGGCAAGACCATTGAGGCGTCAGACGTGGACCTGCTGGTGCGCGCCCTCTCGATGGGCAAGCTGCACCACGCCATGATGGGCACCTGCGCGGTCGCCATCGGCACCGCTGCTGCCATCCCCGGCACCCTGGTCAACCAGGCGGCTGGCGGCGGCGCGCGGGAGGCCGTACGCTTCGGCCACCCCTCGGGCACGCTGCGCGTGGGCGCCCAAGCCCAACAAGTGAACGGCCAGTGGACGGTGACGAAAGCCATCATGAGCCGCAGCGCCCGCATCCTCATGGAAGGCTGGGTGCGGGTGCCGGGTGACACCTTCTGAGGCAAACCCCCTCCCACCTCGTGCGTGAGCGGCGTACATTTGCTTGCCCCGCTCACGCGCACGAACACCGGATCGGCGGCAAAATCAGCTTTTGTTCCACGCCAGCCACCCCACACACCATGAGCACACTCACCTCCCGCCACCAACGCACCCGCACCCTGGCTCTGACGGCCGGCATGGTTCTGGGCATGGCTGCCAGTGTCCTGGCGCCCCAACTGGCTCACGCCCGGGTCACGTCGGCCAGCAAGCAGACCTTGGCCAACAACTTCACGCCCCCGCCTGAAGCCAGCGCCGAACAGTTGCAGGCGGCCGACCGCGTGCTCACTGGCCGCTACGCCTGCGAGTTCGGCAAGTCCGTCTCGGTGGACCGCAGCGAGCGTCACGCCGGCTACTTCGACCTGAAACTGGACCGCCAGGCCTGGGTCATGAAGCCGGTGGTGTCGAGCACCGGTGCCGTGCGCCTGGAAGACGTCAAGGGCAATGCGCTGCTGATCCAGATCCTCACCAAGTCCATGGTGATGGACCCGAAAGCCGGTCGCCGACTGGTGGATGGCTGTGTGCACGACGTGCAACGCGCCGCCGAAGCCGACCTGCGCAACTCCCCACGCCCCTCGCTGTTTGGCCCTGCCAGCAACTGATGGGGTTTTTCTAACGATGCGCCACGTGAAATTGCGTGAATTCACGTCGAATTCGTGACATTCACCGCTGTGGTGGGCGAAAATAGCAGGCTGCACGGAAATGACCTTTCCACGCGAGCGACGCGTTTTCTGCCCCACGGCGGTGATTCTTTTTGGAGGATCCGTACTGCCGGATCCGCGTTCGAACTTCTTGCCCCTCAACACCAGGTGAATACCATGTTGCAAGCCTATCGCGAACACGTTGCCGAGCGCGCCGCCCTCGGTATCCCTCCTCTGGCCCTGTCGGCCCAGCAAACCGCTGAACTGATCGAGCTGATCAAGAACCCGCCCGCTGGCGAAGACGCGTTCCTGCTGGACCTGCTGACCCACCGCGTCCCCCCGGGCGTGGACGATGCAGCCAAGGTCAAGGCCTCTTTCCTGACGGCTGTGGCCGATGGCGAACTCAAGGTCGGTCTGATCTCTCGCGCCAAGGCCACCGAGCTGCTCGGCACCATGGTCGGCGGCTACAACGTCAAGCCCCTGATCGACCTGCTGGGCGACGCTGAAGTCGGCACCATCGCCGCTGACGCGCTCAAGAAAACCCTGCTGATGTTCGACTTCTTCCACGACGTGGCAGAGCTGGCCAAGGGCGGCAACGCCAACGCCAAGAACGTCATCCAGTCCTGGGCCGACGCCGAGTGGTTCACCAGCCGTCCTCCGGTTGCCAAGAAGATCACCGTGACCGTGTTCAAGGTGCCTGGCGAAACCAACACCGACGACCTGTCGCCCGCTCCGGACGCCTGGAGCCGCCCTGACATCCCGATGCACTATCTGGCGATGCTCAAGAACACCCGTCCTGACGCGGCCTTCAAGCCCGAAGAAGACGGCAAGCGCGGCCCGATGCAGTTCATCGAAGACCTGAAGAAGAAGGGCAACCTGGTTGCCTACGTTGGCGACGTGGTCGGCACCGGTTCTTCCCGCAAGTCGGCCACCAACAGCGTGATCTGGGCCACCGGCGAAGACATCCCCTTCGTGCCCAACAAGCGCTTCGGCGGCGTGACCCTGGGTGGCAAGATCGCCCCCATCTTCTTCAACACGCAAGAAGACTCCGGCTCGCTGCCCATTGAAGTGGACGTGACCAACTTCGAAATGGGCGATGTCATCGACATCTACCCGTACGAAGGCAAGATCGAAAAGAACGGCGCTGTCGCCGCCAACTTCGAGCTGAAGTCGCAAGTGCTGCTGGACGAAGTCCAGGCTGGTGGCCGTATCAACCTGATCATCGGCCGCTCGCTGACCGCCAAGGCTCGTGAGTTCCTGGGTCAGCCCGCCTCCACCGCATTCCGCCTGCCCCAGTCGCCCGTCGACAGCGGCAAGGGCTTCACCCTGGCCCAGAAGATGGTCGGCCGCGCCTGCGGTCTGCCTGAAGGCAAGGGCGTGCGTCCTGGCACCTACTGCGAGCCCAAGATGACCACCGTGGGTTCGCAAGACACCACCGGCCCGATGACCCGCGACGAGCTGAAGGACCTGGCTTGCCTGGGCTTCTCGGCTGACCTGGTGATGCAGTCCTTCTGCCACACCGCGGCTTATCCGAAGCCCGTGGACGTGAAGATGCACCGCGAGCTGCCCGCCTTCATCTCGAACCGCGGCGGCGTGGCCCTGCGTCCGGGCGACGGCGTGATCCACTCGTGGCTGAACCGCCTGCTGTTGCCCGACACCGTCGGCACCGGTGGCGACTCGCACACCCGCTTCCCGATCGGCATTTCCTTCCCCGCTGGTTCGGGCTTGGTCGCCTTCGGTGCTGCCACCGGCGTGATGCCTCTGGACATGCCTGAGTCGGTGCTGGTGCGCTTCAAGGGCCAGATGCAGCCTGGCGTCACCCTGCGTGACCTGGTGCATGCCATCCCCCTGTACGCCATCAAGGCCGGTCTGCTGACCGTTGCCAAGGCCGGCAAGAAGAACATCTTCTCGGGTCGCGTGCTGGAAATCGAAGGCCTGCCTGACCTGAAGGTCGAGCAAGCGTTCGAACTGTCTGACGCTTCCGCTGAGCGTTCGGCTGCAGGTTGCACCATCAAGCTGAACAAGGAACCGGTCATCGAGTACATGAACTCGAACATCGTTCTGATGAAGAACATGATCGCCGACGGTTACGCCGATGCCCGCACCCTGGAGCGCCGCATCAAGTCGATGGAAGCCTGGTTGGCCAACCCCAACCTGCTGGAAGCCGACAAGGATGCCGAGTACGCTGCCGTCATCGAGATCGACCTGGCCGACATCAAGGAGCCGATCGTCTGCTGCCCGAACGACCCGGACGACGCCAAGTTCCTGTCCGAAGTCGCTGGCACCAAGATCGACGAAGCCTTCATCGGTTCGTGCATGACCAACATCGGTCACTTCCGCGCGGCCGGCAAGTTGCTGGAAGGCAAGAAGGACATCCCGGTGCGTCTGTGGGTGGCTCCGCCCACCAAGATGGACGCTGCCGAGCTGACCAAGGAAGGCATCTACAACACCTTCGGCACCGCTGGCGCCCGTACCGAAATGCCCGGCTGCTCGCTGTGCATGGGTAACCAGGCTCAGATCAAGGAAGGCTCGACCTGTATCTCCACGTCGACCCGTAACTTCCCGAACCGTCTGGGCAAGAACACCAACGTGTTCCTGGGCTCGGCCGAGCTGACCGCCGTCGCCTCCAAGCTGGGCAAGCTGCCGACCCCGGCCGAGTACATGGCTGAAGTCGGTGTGGTCACGAAGGACGCGGACAAGATCTACAAGTACCTGAACTTCAACCAGATTCAAGAGTACGTGGACACCGCCAAGACCGTGAAGGCCTGAGCCTTGCGTCCCTGACGCAGCGCTGAGCTGACACACAAGCCCGCCGGGGAAACTCGGCGGGCTTTTTTACGCCCTGATCGGACTCAAAAGCGAGTCACATCCACGTCAAATATGTGGCAGCGGCATCTGCGAGGCACACTCGGATCATGTCCATGCACGCCGGTGATGGTCAGGCCGGCATTGGGAGAAGACCATGAGAATCTTGCTGTGTGGTGCCCGTGGCTTTATTGGGAGTCACCTGCAGCGCGCCCTGCTGCGCGCGGGTCACGAGGTCATCGGTGGCGTGTCGTCGATGCGACCGGGGGAGCCTGACCGCATCGCCGTGGACTACACCCACGACGTGCACGTGGCCGATTGGCTGCCGCGCGTGCGTGACATGGATGCGGTGATCAACGCCGTCGGCATCCTGCGCAGCACCGCCCAGCGTCCGATCACGGCGGTGCACACCGACACACCAAACGCCTTGTTCGATGCCTGTGTCCAGACGGGCGTGCCCCGGGTCATCCAGATCTCGGCGCTAGGCATCGAGCACAGCGCCACGCAGTATGCGCAAACCAAGCTGGCCGCCGAACAGCACCTGCAGGCCCTGGTGAGTGCCGGCCGTCTCTCGGCCACCATCCTGCGGCCCAGCATCGTGTTCGGCAAAGGGGGCGCCAGCACTGCGCTGTTCGTCAACCTGGCCCGCCTGCCGGTGGCGCTGCTGCCCGGCCCGGTGATCGACGCCCAGGTGCAGCCCGTGGCCGTGACCGACCTCGCCGACGCGGTGGTGAACCTGCTGAGCGCCCATCCGCAGCCTCCGGGCCCGCTGGCGTGCGTAGGGCCCCAGCCGGTACAGTTGGGCGATTTCATCGCCAGCCTGCGTCAGCAACTGGGACACCGCCCTGCCAAGGTGCTGAGGCTGCCGGATGCGCTGACCTCGCTCAGCGCCCTCCTGGGCGATCTGGTGTCGGCCAGCCCCTGGAGCAGCGAGGCGGTCGACCTGTTGAAGCAACCCAACGTGGCCCCGGCAGCGGCCTTCGAGGCCGTGCTCGGCCGCTCAGGCGTGCACTACGGTCGTCTGCTGGCGGAGACCTGGCATTGAGCCAGCGGGGGGGGGGCTCCAACTCACATCTCCTTGCAAAGGCGCTCGGGCATGCGGCCATAATGCCCGCTTGCTGACTTGATGGCACCTTCGGGTGCCGGCCTTGCTGTATGTCCGATTCCGCGACCCAGAGCGGTGGTGCCACCCGCTGGCTGCGCCGTGCCCTGTGGGCCCTGCTTGCGTTGATCCTGGCGGGCGGGCTCGCCCTGGGCGCCACGGTGCTGGTGCTCTTGCCGCAGTTGCCCGACACCAGTGGTCTGGCCAACTATCAGCCCAAGCAACCCTTGCGCGTGTACACCGCCGACGGGGTCGAGATTGGGGGCTTTGGGCAAGAGAAGCGTCAGTACCTGCGCATTGAGCAGTTTCCCAAGCTGATGCGCGACAGCCTGCTGGCCGTGGAAGACTCGCGCTTTTACGAGCACCCGGGCATCGACGTGATCGGTGTGCTGCGGGCCATCGTCGCCAACGCCACCGGGGGCCGCACGCAAGGCGCCTCCACCATCACCCAGCAGGTGGCGCGCACCTTCTTCCTGACGCGCGAGCGCACGCTGTCGCGCAAGCTCAAGGAGGCCTTGCTGTCCCTGCGCATCGAGCAGCAGTTGAGCAAGGACCAGATCCTGGAGCTCTATATGAACCAGATCTACCTGGGCGCGCGCACCTATGGCTTTGCCGAGGCGGCACGCACCTACTTCGGCAAACCCATCCAGCAGCTCTCGGTGGCCGAGTGCGCCGTGCTGGCGGGCCTGCCGCAGAACCCGGCCTATGCCAACCCGATCAAGAGCCCCAAGCGCGCCAAGGAGCGCCAACTGGTGGTGCTCTCGCGCATGCGGGCCGAAGGGGTGATCGACGACATCGTGTACGCGGCGGCCAAGGCCGAAAAGCTGGACGTGCGCAACCCCGGCGAGATGGACGTGCACGGCGAGTACGTGGCCGAGATGGCACGCGCCCAGGTCTATGCCCAGTACGGCGAGTCGGCCTACACCAGCGGCATGAAGGTGGTGACCACGCTGCGGGCCGCTGACCAGCAAGCCGCGTGGAAGGCGGTGCGCAAGACGCTGATCGACCGTGAATTGCGCCTGACCTGGCGTGGCCCGGAAGCCCAGGAGGAGTTGCCCGGCGACCTGAGCGACCAGGATCCGGCGGTGGCCCAGTTGCTGGCCGACTACAGCGATGACGAGACGCTGCGCGTGGGTTTGGTCACGCAGGCCAGCAGCAAGCAGGTGACGGTGGTGCTGGCTTCCGGTGATGTGGTGGTGGTGCAAGGCAAGGGCCTGCGCCAGGTTCTGCCGGGCCTGAATGCCAAAGCTCGGCCCGCTCAGCGTGTGACGCGGGGTGCCGTGGTGCGCCTGCTGCAACAAGGCCAGGACTGGGTGATCACGCAGTGGCCGCAGGCCGAGGGGGCCCTCGTGGCCATGGACCCGCACGATGGCCAGATCCGCGCCCTGGTAGGCGGTTTCGAGTTCCATCGTAATCAGTTCAACCACGTGACCCAGGGCTGGCGCCAACCCGGCTCGACCTACAAGCCCTTCCTGTACTCGGCCGCCCTCGAAAACGGCGTGATGCCAGAGACCTTGATCAATGATGCCCCGTTGAGCAATGTGGGCGACTGGAGCCCGAGCAACGCGGACGGCAGCGCCGACGGCCCCATTCCCCTGCACACGGCCCTGGCCAGGTCCAAAAACCTGGTCAGCATCCGTCTGGTGCAATTGATGGGGCCGGAGGCCGCACGCCAGTGGACCGGGCACTTCGGCTTTGATGTGGACAAGCAGCCTGCCAACCTGACCCTGGCGCTGGGTTCCGGATCGACCACGGTGATGCAGATGGCCAGCGCGTATGCGGTCATCGCCAATGGGGGGCTGACGGTCAACCCGGTGCTGATTCAGCGCATTCAGGATGGGCAGGGCAAGGTGGTGTTCGAAGCCAAGCTGACACCCGCCGACGAATCCCAGCGCGTGGTCCCCGCTCGCAATGCCTTTGTGACGTCCACCCTGCTCAACGAGGTGGCGCGCAGTGGGACCGCCGCCAAGGCCCAGGCGCAGCTTCGCCGCCCCGACCTGTACGGCAAGACGGGGACCACGAACGATGTGGTCGATGCCTGGTTCGCGGGTTTCCAGCCCAATCTGGTGGCGGTCGTCTGGTTTGGCTATGACACGCCGCGCAGCCTGGGCTCGCAAGCCTCCGGCGGCTCGCTGGCCCTGCCGGCCTGGATCCAGTTCATGGGCACGGCCTTGCGCGGCGAGCCGGTGCGCACCCTGAGCCCGCCGGAAGGCGTGGTGAGCCTGCCCACAGGCTGGCGTTACAGCGAATGGGCCGAAGGTGGCTTCCTGGCCGAACTCGGGGTGGCCGAGACGCCGATCGACCGCAGCCTGATCCCGACACCGCCGGTCCCCGGCGCCTCTGAGCCTGAGGGCGAGGGTGAGGGACAGGACACGCTGCGCTCGTTCATCGAGCGGCTGTTCAACTGATCGAGGGCTCCCCTGATGGGCGAGCAGCAGGCCTCACTCGGCGTGAGGCGACGTTGGCTCGGCCCACAGCTTCAGCTCCTGCGCGACCAGATACAGGCGCAGATCGAACTCGTACTGGTGGTAGTGCGGCTCCATGTGGGTGCACAGGCTGTAGAACGCCTTGTTGTGTTCGCGCTCCTTGAGGTGCGCCAGTTCGTGCACGACGATCATGCGCAGGAACTCGGGGGGCGTGTCCTTGAACAGGCTGGCGACGCGGATTTCGCGTTTGGCCTTGAGCTTGCCGCCCTGCACGCGTGACACCATGGTGTGGGTGCCCAGCGCGTGCGCAACCACCTGGATCTTGCCATCGAATGCGATTTTGCTGAGCGGCTCGCTGCTGCGCAGGCAGCGCTGCTTGTAGTCCATCACGAAGTCGTACAGCGCCTTGTCGGTGCGCACGTCGTGACGCTCCGGGTAGCGCTGGCGCAGCACGTCGGCCAGCTTGCCCTGGTCGACCAAGCGCTGCACCTGGTCCAACAGGTGGGCGGGATAGCCAGTGAGAAAACGCAGGTGCGGCGGCGTGCTGTGGTGATGCGGCACCAGCGGCGTCACCGAGGGGCGGCTTTCAGGGCGCGATCTGTTCGGCATAGTCGTACAGCGCGCCCAGGATGTCCTGGCCACGCTCGTCCTCATCAGACAGGGTTTCGCCCAGCGCATCGATGCGCTCAAAGAAGGCTTGCAGCGACAGGCCACCGCCCTGCCCTTCGTGCAGACGCGCCACCCGCAAGGCCTGCCAGCGGCCCAGATCGGCATCGTTGAGCGTGTCGGGGAAGTTGCGGGCGCGGTAGCGGAAGAACAGCTCTTCCAGCCGCTCGTCGGCAAAGGCTGGGTGCTTGTCGGCCAGTTGCGCGCCCGAGAGGGTGCGCAGGCGCTCCAGCACGCGCCGGTCTTCGTTGCCGACGAAGCCACCGTAGAGGTCTTCGTCGACATCGGTGTCGAGCGAGCGCTCGGGGCGGGTGAAGACCTCGGCCCAGATGCCGTCCATGCTGGGGCTGTGGGCCGCGGCGACTTCGGCGTGCGACATGGCCTTGACCAGGTCGATGCCCCACTTCTGGCACAAGGCCGGGCTGAGGATTTTCAGGTTGCCGACCACCATGGGCGACTTGTTGATGTGCACACTCTTGAGCGGCAGGCGCGTCACGCCTTCGGGCAGGTCGGCGGTTTTGGTGAACAGGCGCAGGCGCAGCTCGTCGGCGCTGAGGCCGAACAGCTCGCGGGGATCGTGCGCGAGGTCCCACACCAGGATCTCGTTCTTGTTGCTGGGGTGCTGTGCCAGCGGCCAGACCAGGGCCATGCAACCGCGCTCGTGGCTGAACATGCCCGAGATGTGCAGAAAAGGTTTCCAGTTCGCGCGGGGCTGGTCCAGCCCGGCTTCGGCCAGCACGGCGCTTTTCTGGCGCAGCTTCAGGCAGAAGTCCCACAGGCGGGGCTGGGCCTGTTTGAGCAAGCGTGCCAGCGCGATGGTGGCGCGCACGTCCGACAGGGCATCGTGGGCAGCCTCGTGGCTCAGGCCGTTGGCTTGGGTGAGGTGCTCCAGCTTGAAGGAAGGGCGGCCGTCGTCATGCTTGGGCCACTGGATGCCTTCGGGGCGCAAGGCCCAGGTGGTGCGCACCACGTCCAGCAGGTCCCAGCGATCGCAGCCGTTCTGCCATTCGCGGGCATAAGGGTCGATCAGGTTGCGCCAGAACAGGTGGCGCGTGACCTCGTCGTCAAAGCGGATGGTGTTGTAGCCCACGCCGACGGTGTTCGGCTGGGCCAGTTCCTGCTCAATGGCGCTGGCAAACGCGTGCTCAGGCACGCCCTGTTCCAGGCAGGTCTGCGGCAGGATGCCGGTGAGCAGGCAGGCTTCGGGTTCGGGCAGGTAATCCGGCGCGGGCGCGCAGTACTGCATCAGCGGCTCGCCGATCTCGTTGAGGTCCACATCGGTGCGCACGCCGGCGAACTGCGAGGGGCGGTCGCGCCGCGGCACCTTGCCGAAGGTTTCGTAGTCGTGCCAGTAGAAAGTGAAATCGCCGCTCATGACATCGGGCCAGCAGAAAGTCAGAAAAGAAAGCCAGGATGGACAAACGGCCCGCTGGACAACCAGTCGGGCCGCTTGGACGGGAGTATCAGGCAGATCAGCGCTTGCGCACGACCACGCAACCCACCGAGTAACCGGCGCCGAAGGAGCAGATCACGCCGACGTCGCCGGACGCCAGATCGCTCTTGTGCAGGTGGAAGGCGATGATGGAGCCAGCCGAAGAGGTGTTGGCGTACTCGTCCAGAATCAGCGGGGCCACGTCGGGGGTGACTTCGCCACCGGTCAGGCGCTTGACGATGAGCTGGTTCATCGACAGGTTGGCCTGGTGCAGCCAGTAGCGACGCACGTCGGTGGCGGCCAGACCCAGCTCGGTCAACTCGGACTCGATGTGGGCGGCGGCGATGGGCACCACTTCCTTGAAGACCTTGCGGCCCTCTTGGCGGAAGGTCTTGTCGCGGGCGGTGGGGTCGCTGTCTTCGCTGCGGTTGAGGTAGCCGAAGTTGTTGCGGATGTTGTTGGAGAACTGGGTGGCGAGCTTGGAGCCCAGCACTTCCCACTGCTCGGCCGAGGTGGCAGTATCGGCACGCTCGACGATGGTGGCCGTGGCCACGTCACCGAAGATGAAATGGCAGTCGCGGTCTTTCCACTCCTGGTGGCCCGAAGTGATTTCCGGGTTGATCACCAGCACGCACTTGGCCGAGCCCGACTTGATGGCATTGACCGCCTGCTCCAGACCGAAGGTGGCGGCCGAGCAGGCCACGTTCATGTCGTAGCCGTAGCCCTTGGCGCCAATGGCGTTCTGGATTTCGATGGCGATGGCCGGGTAGGCGCGCTGCAGGTTGGAGCAGGAGCAGATCACGGCGTCGATGTCCGCACCGGTCTTGCCGGCGGCGGCCATGGCCTTCTTGGCGGCTTCGACGCCGATCTCGGCCAGGATGGACAGCTCGTCGTCGCCGCGCGGTTGCAGGCGCGGGTACATGCGCGTCGGGTCGAGGATGCCCGACTTCTCCATCACGTAGCGCTGCTTGATGCCCGACGCCTTTTCGATGAACTCGACGCTGGATTGGGCCAGGGCGGTCAGCGTGCCGGCTGCGATCTCGGCGGCGTGCTCGGCGTTGTACCGGTCCACATAGGCGTTGAAGGCTTCAACGAGCTCGGCGTTGGTGATGGTGTAAGGCGGCTGGTACAAACCAGTTCCGCTGATGACGACTGCGCTCATGGCACCCCGGGGACTCTAGCCAAAACCCTGGATTTTGCCACCTTTCATCTGCGGGGCCAATCCATGACACGACTGACACATGGCCATACAGGCGAGATCGTGATGCAACGCAATCAGAACGGCGGTGCGCTGGTCCAGTGCATGAGTTCACCGGTCTGCGGGTGGGGCAGGCTCAAGGCTGCCGCGTGCAGCAGCAGGCGAGGCGCACGCGCCTGACTGTCCGCGTCGCCATAGAAAGGATCGCCCAGCATCGGGTGGCCCAGTGCCAGCATGTGCACGCGCAGTTGGTGAGAGCGCCCGGTGATGGGGGTCAAGGCCACGCGGGTCTCCCCCTTGTCCAGGTCACGGGCCAACACCTCGTAGCGGGTCTGCGAAGGCTTGCCCCGCTCGAAGCACACCATCTGGCGGGGGCGGTTGGGCCAGTCGGCGCTCAGCGGCAGGTCGATCTCGCTCTGGTCCTGCGTCAGCAAGCCTTTGACGACCGCCACGTAACACTTGTCCACCTGACGGTCCTGGAACAGCACGCTCAAGGCCCGCTGCATGAGCTCGCCCCGGGCGAACACCAGCAGGCCGGAGGTGGCCATGTCGAGCCTGTGCACGGTGAGCGCCTCCGGGAAGCGCTGCTGCACGCGGTGCACCATGCAGTCTTGGCGGTCGTCGCCGCGGCCCGGCACCGACAACAGCCCTTCGGGCTTGTTGACGACCACCAGACTGTCGTCCAGGTAGACCAGATCCAGCCCCTCGTCGACGGGGGGCTGGTAGACCACCTCGCGTCGGATCAGCGGCAGATCAGGACGTGGCGTCATGCCTCACCACCTCATGGCTGATGCGCGCGGCATAGCGCCGCGCCAGCACGGCGCACACGAACAGCTGCATCTGGTGGTACAGCATGATGGGCAGGATCAACACCCCCATGGCCGCGTTGCCACCGAAGAGCAGCTTGGCCATGGGCATGCCCGAGGCCAGGGTCTTTTTCGAGCCGCAGAACACGGCCACGATCTCATCGGGCAGCTCCAGGCCCAAGGCGCGTGAGACCTTGCGGGTAAACCACAGCATGGGGAACAGGAACACCGCGGCACCCAGCATGGCCTGCGCGAGCAACACCGGGCCGTGCTTGGACCACAGACCATCGGCCACCGAGTCGCTGAACGCGGCCCAGACCATCACCACGATCACGCCCCGATCGAAGATGCTGGTGTAGCGCTTGATGCGCGCGAAAAACGCGCCGAACCAGGGGCGCAACAGGTGACCGATCACGAAGGGCAGCAGCAGCATCTGTGCGACCTTGAGCATGGTCTGGCTGATGTCCATCTCACTGCCCTGCCCGCTCATGACCAGGCTGACCAGCAAGGGGGTCAGGAACACGCCCAGCAGGGTCGACAAGGTGGCGTTGAGCACCGCGGCAGCCACATGGCCCCGCGCCAGCGCGGTCATCGCCACCGACGAGGACACGGTGGAGGGCAAGACCGCAAGGAAAAAGAAGCCCATCAACAGGTCGTGCGAGATCCAGCGCCCGCCCACCAACGCCAGCACGGCCCACCAGAGGGGAAACACGACGTAGGTGCAGGCCTGAACGAGCAGGTGCAGCTTCCACTTGCTGGCCCCGGACTTGAGGCTGTCGGTCGACAGGCCCATGCCATGCAGGAAAAACAGCAGGAACACGCCAATGTCGGTGACCTGCCCGAGGTGCAGGGGGCCGTCGCTGCGTCCCCAGTCGGGCACGAACGACGCCAGCAGAACGGCGCCCACCATCGCGATCAGAAACCAGTCTGCCGCACCACCTTGTTTATTCAACGTCTTCCGCACCAGATTCAATCCTGCACACGTGGCATGGCCACACGACCCGTATTGTCCACCGCATGGGCTTGCTGTCAGAATGAAGCTCGCTTTGCCCCGGTACATCGACCACGATACGGAGGGACTTCATGGCCACAGACTCTCGCGCGCAGACCTCGCCGCATGCCTTTGCCCACACCCTGAAGTCCTTCCAGACCTCAGCGGGCACCTCGTTGCAGTACTACTCGCTGCCGGCCCTGGCTCAGACCTACCCAGGTATCCGACGCCTACCAGTGTCGATCCGCATCGTGCTGGAGTCGGTGCTGCGCAACTGCGATGGCCACAAGGTCACCGCCGAGCATGTCAGGCAACTGGCCCACTGGCAACCCAACGCGCCCCGCACGGACGAGATCCCCTTTGTGGTGTCGCGCGTGGTGCTGCAGGACTTCACCGGTGTGCCTTTGCTGGCCGACCTGGCCGCCATGCGCAATGTGACCGACGCGCTGGGCAAGGACCCCAAGCGCATCGAGCCGCTGGTGCCGGTGGACCTGGTGGTGGACCACTCGGTGATGATCGACCACTACGGTGACAAGAAGGCGCTGGACCTGAACATGAAGCTGGAGTTCCAGCGCAATGCCGAGCGTTACGAGTTCATGAAGTGGGGCATGCAGGCCTTTGACACCTTTGGGGTCGTGCCTCCGGGTTTTGGCATCGTCCACCAGGTGAACCTGGAATACCTGGCCCGCGGTGTGCACCAGACGGCCGACGGCGTGGCCTACCCCGACACGCTGGTGGGCACCGACAGCCACACCACCATGATCAACGGCATTGGCGTCGTCGGTTGGGGCGTGGGGGGCATTGAGGCCGAGGCCGCCATGCTGGGCCAGCCGGTCTACCTGCTGACGCCCGATGTGGTCGGCATGGAGCTGACCGGTCGCCTGCGCGAAGGCGTGACCGCCACCGACTTGGTGCTGACCGTCACCGAGTTGTTGCGCAAGGCCAAGGTGGTGGGCAAGTTCGTCGAGTTTTTCGGCGAGGGCACCCGCTCGCTGAGCGTGCCCGACCGCGCCACCATCGGCAACATGGCGCCCGAATATGGCGCCACCATGGGCTTCTTCCCCGTCGATGAGAAAACGGTCGAATACTTCAAGGGAACGGGCCGTACGAAGGCCGAGCGCCAGGCTTTCGAAGCGTATTTCCGCGCCCAGGAGCTGTTCGGCGTGCCCGAAGCCGGCGAGATCGACTACTCCAGCGTGGTCAAGCTCGACCTGGGCAGCGTGACGCCCTCGCTGGCCGGCCCCAAACGCCCGCAAGACCGTGTGGAGCTGGGCCAGATGGCCCGCAATTTCGCCGATCTGTTGACCAAGTCCACCGCCGAGAACGGTTTCAACCAGCCCGCTGCGTCACGGACGCAGCGCTATCCGGTGGTCGAATCGGGCGTGAACGCCTGCCTGATCAGGCCGCCCCTGCCCCAGGGTGCGCCGCGCGATGTGGCGGAGATGGTGTCCAACCGGCCCACCATGCGCGCCGCCCCTGAAGACGCCGACATGGCCCCGGCCGATGCCGACCCGGGCGCGCTGACGCTCGGCCACGGCGACATCCTGATCGCGGCCATCACGTCCTGCACCAACACCTCCAATCCCAGCGTCTTGCTAGCAGCCGGGCTGCTGGCCAAGAAGGCCGTCAAGGCCGGCTTGCGCGTCCGGCCGCACATCAAGACCTCGCTGGCCCCTGGCTCGCGCATCGTCACCGAGTACCTGGAGAAGGCCGGGCTGCTGCCCTATCTGGAACAACTCGGCTTTGCGGTGGCCGCCTATGGCTGCACGACCTGCATCGGCAACGCGGGCGATCTGACGCCCGAGCTCAACGAGACCATCGTCCAGAACGACCTCGTGTGTGCCGCGGTGCTGTCGGGCAACCGCAATTTCGAAGCGCGCATCCACCCCAATCTGAAAGCCAACTTCCTGGCCAGCCCGCCGCTGGTGGTGGCCTACGCGATTGCCGGCACGGTCACCCGTGACCTGATGACCGAACCGGTCGGCCAGGGCAAGGGTGGCAAAGACATCTACCTGGGCGACATCTGGCCCAGCAGCGACGAAATCTACAAGCTGCTCAAGTACGCCATGGACGGCAAGGCCTACCGCAAGAACTACGAGAAGGTCACCACCAAGCCCGGCAAACTGTGGGAGCAGACCAAGGGCGTGAGTGGTCAGGTCTACACCTGGCCGCAAAGCACCTACATCGCCCGCCCGCCCTTCTTTGACGGCTTCGAACCTCAGCCCAAAGCCGCTGCGCTGGGCGTGCAGCAGGCGCGCATCATGGCGCTGTTCGGTGACTCGATCACCACGGACCACATCTCCCCGGCCGGCTCCATCAAGGCCACATCGCCAGCCGGCCAGTACCTGCAGGCGCAAGGCGTGCAAAAGACGGACTTCAACAGTTACGGCTCACGTCGCGGCAACCACGAGGTGATGATGCGGGGCACCTTTGCCAATGTCCGCATCAAGAACCTGATGATCCCGCCGCTGCCCGACGGCAGCCGCGAAGAAGGCGGCCTGACGCTGTTCCAGCACGCGGGTGCGCTGCAGGGTCAGAAATTGCCCATCTACGATGCGGCCATGGCCTATCAGGCCGCTGGCATCCCCACGGTCATCTTTGGCGGCGAGGAATACGGCACCGGCTCCAGCCGCGACTGGGCGGCCAAGGGCACACAGTTGCTGGGTATCCAGGCCGTGGTGGCGCGCAGCTTCGAGCGCATCCACCGAGCCAACCTGGTCGGCATGGGCGTGCTGCCCCTGCAGTTCAAGGGCGATGACAGCTGGCAGTCCCTGGGCCTGCAGGGTGACGAGGTGATCAGCATTGACCTCGGCCAGGCGATCGAGCCCCAGGCAGATGCGAAGCTGATCATCCAGCGCAGCGATGGCCATACTGAGACGGTCAGCGTGACGTTGCGAATCGACACGCCGATTGAGGTGAGCTACTACCAGCACGGCGGCATCCTGCCCTTTGTGCTGAGGCAGTTGCTGGCCTGAACCTCGGCGAGATCAGGCTGACAGGCGGGCGGCCAGGTCGCTGGCCCGCTTGTCGTCAAAGCCCACCGACACGACCACGCCATCGCGCTCGATCACCGGGCGCTTGATCACACTGGCCTGGCTCAACATCAAGGCCTTGGCACTGGCGGCATCCACCACGCCGGCCTTCGTCGCCTCGTCCAGCTTGCGCCACGTCGTACCCTGGCGGTTCACCAGCGGCTCCCAACCCACGGCGGCAATCCAGGCGTCCACGCGCTCAGCCGGCACGCCCTGCTTCTTGTAGTCGTGGAAGGTGTAGTCCACGCCTTGCTCGCTCAGCCAGACGCGGGCCTTCTTGACGGTGTCGCAATTGGGGATGCCGTAAACGATGGTGCTCATGGAGGGTCAGTTCAAGCGGGTTGATGCAGCCGCCACTGTGTCACAAGTCGCGCCGGACTTTGCGGTGTGCGCGCCATGCACCTCAGCGCACGGGGGACAAATCTGCCAACTCGGCTGCACTCAACTTGCGGGATCGGAGCACAAAGTGCAGGCCATCGGCGTCTTCCAGCGACATCGTGCCCAGGCAGCCCGAGCGCACATCCAACGTCAACTGCGCGTCCCCCAGGTAGCTCAGCTGCATCCGGCTGGCGTGAAAAGGCACACCCAGCACCTCGCCCAGTTGCACATCGCCCTCACTGAGCGACATCTCCCCGCGCTTCAAACACATGGGCGTGCTGCCATCGCAGCAGCCGTGCGAGAGGTAGAACATCACCTCGCCATGCCGCTGGCGCAAGCCACGGATCAGCGCCTCAGCCACCTCGGTGGCGATCACACGTTCGATCATTTCGCCATCTCTTCCCGAACGAAACCCAATGAAAAGGGGCGGCCAGGCCGCCCCACCTCCAACCAGGGCTCTTGTGGAGCCCTGTTCATGTCAGAAGAAGCCCAGCTTGTTGGGGCTGTAGCTCACCAGCAGATTCTTGGTCTGCTGGTAGTGATCGAGCATCATTTTGTGGGTCTCACGCCCGATGCCAGATTCCTTGTAACCACCGAAGGTGGCGTGCGCCGGGTAGGCGTGGTAGCAATTGGTCCAGACGCGACCGGCCTGGATGCCACGGCCAAAGCGGTAAGCGCGGCTGCCGTCACGGGTCCACACGCCAGCGCCCAGGCCATACGGCGTGTCGTTGGCAATGGCCATCGCCTCGGCCTCGTCCCGGAAGGTGGTCACCGCCAGTACCGGGCCAAAAATCTCCTCGCGGAAGATGCGCATCTGGTTGTGGCCCTTGAACAGCGTCGGCTGGATGTAATAGCCCTCGCTCAGCTCGCCACCCAGCTGGGCGCGGTCGCCGCCGATCAGCACCTGCGCACCCTCTTCCTTGCCCACGGCCATGTAGGACATGATCTTGTCCATCTGCAAGGCCGAGGCCTGCGCGCCCATCATCGTATCGGTGTCCAGCGGGCTGCCCTGCTTGATGGCCGCCACGCGCTGGATCGCGCGCTCGATGAAACGGTCGTAGATCGACTCCTGGATCAGGGCCCGCGAGGGGCAGGTGCACACCTCGCCCTGGTTGAAGGCAAACAGCACCATGCCCTCGATGGCTTTGTCGAGGAAAGCGTCGTCCTGCGCCATCACATCGTCAAAGAAGATGTTGGGGCTCTTGCCGCCCAGCTCCAGCGTGGCCGGGATCAGGTTGCTGGCGGCCGCCTGGGCAATCACGCGGCCCGTGGCCGTCGAGCCGGTGAACGCGATCTTGGCGATGCGCTTGCTGCTGGCCAGCGGCATGCCCGCCTCACGGCCCATGCCGTTGACGATGTTGAGCACCCCGGCCGGCAGCAGGTCGGCAATCAGTTCGGCCAGCACCAGGATGCTGACGGGGGTGGACTCGGCGGGCTTGAGCACCACACAGTTGCCCGCGGCCAAAGCCGGTGCCAGCTTCCAGGCCGCCATCAGGATGGGAAAGTTCCAGGGGATGATCTGGCCGACCACACCCAGCGGCTCATGAAAGTGATAGGCGATCGTGTTGCCGTCAATTTCACTGAGCGAGCCCTCTTGGGCGCGCAAACATCCGGCAAAGTAGCGGAAGTGATCCACCGCCAGCGGGATGTCGGCGTTCAGTGTTTCACGGATGGGCTTGCCGTTGTCCACCGTCTCGGCATAGGCCAGCTTTTCCAGATTCTGCTCAAGGCGATCGGCGATCTTCAGCAGGACGCCCGCGCGCTCGGCCGGGGCCGTGGCGCCCCAGGCATCCTTGGCGGCATGGGCGGCGTCCAGGGCCAGGTTGATGTCCGCCTCGGTCGAGCGGGCCGCCTGGGTGTAAACCTTGCCGCTGATGGGCGTGATCACATCGAAATACTGGCCGTCCAGCGGGGCCACGAACTGGCCGCCAATGAAGTTGTCGTAGCGGCTCTTGAAGGCAACAGGGGCGCCAGCGGCACCAGGGGCTGCATAGATCATCGGGGGTCTCCTCAGGTCGGGAATGAATGTGGGATCGAAGGGCTGAAAGGGCCAGGCCGGGGCCGTGACGCTCATTCAGAGTGCAGGCCGCGTGCCAATGCGGGTTCGTCCGGAGGCCGCGCGCACCGTTCCCAGGCAGACCACATCCGCCGCTGGCTGTCACCCTGTGTCAACGCGCTTGCGCCGCCACGCCACACTGTCCCAAAATGACACAGGGTGACCACGGGTGTGTCACGCGGCCCGCAACCCCATACTGAGCGCGACCGTGTCCGAAAGGCCTCATCCCGCCATGCCCCGCCAACTGACCCATCACCAATCCGCAGCCGACCTCCAGCAGGCCCGCCGCTGCCTGATGGACGCTGGCGATGTGCCCTTGGGCCTGGTGGACGACACCCTGCGGCAATCCTGGCTGCGCAGCCGCCATGCTGGCCTCAGCCCGGTCGATGTGACCACCGAGCCACCCCTGTGCAGCACCACCGACCTGCGCCACACCCTGGCCAGCGAACATGACCTGCTCGCCCACGCTCGCCCCGTCATGAGCTTCGTCTTCGACCAGATGCGCGACAGCGGCAACGTCGTCGTGCTGGCCGACAGCCAGGGGCTGCTGCTCGACAGCCTGGGCGACACCGAGTTCGCCACCCGGGCCGAACGGGTCTCCCTGCGGCCCGGCGCGCTCTGGCACGAACACGACCGGGGCACCAATGCCATCGGCACCGCCCTGGCCGAGCAACGCGCCGTCGTCATTCATGGCGCCGAGCACTATCTGGCCCGCAACAGCTTTCTAACCTGTGCCGCCGCGCCCGTGCTCACCTCGGAGGGGCGTTTACGTGGCGTCATCGACATCTCCGGCGACCACCGCGGCCACCACCCGCACACCTTCGCCCTGGTGCGCTCGGCCGCCCGCATGATCGAAGACCGCCTGTTCCACGCCCGCCATGGCCACGACCAGGTGCTGCGCCTGCACGCGCACGCCGAGGGCCTGGGGGCGGTCGGCGAAGGCCTGGTGGCTCTGTCAGACGACGGCTGGGTGGTGGGCAGCAACCAGCTCGCCCGCGAATGGCTGAACCTGCCGACCGTCGGCGGCGGCACCCTGACCGACCTCACTGGCCTGCGGGTGGCGCAGATGCCCCCCGGTCGCACCCTGCGCCTGCAAACCTCGCGCGGCCTACCCCTGTTTGCCCGCCTCGACTGGCCTCGCCGGCCCGTGATTCAAGCGGCGGCCAACTCCATGCCGCCCATCCTGGCCCGCGCCCGCGACACCCGCCCAACCCCGACACCGCCCCCCGGCATCCCCCAGCCATTCACCCCTCCCTTGGCGCTCGACCCCCGCCTGGCCGACGCCCACAGCCGGGCGCAACGGGTCCAGGCGCAAGGCATCCCAGTGCTGATCCAGGGCGAATCAGGCACCGGCAAGGAGGTGTTCGCCCGCGCCTTGCACACCGAGGGCCGCCGCGCCGCCCGCCCCTTTGTCGCGCTCAACTGTGCCGCCTTGCCCGAAACCCTGATCGAAGCCGAGCTGTTCGGCTACGTGGGCGGCGCCTTCACCGGCGCACGGCGCGAGGGTGCGCCCGGCCGCATTCGCGAAGCCGACGGCGGCACCTTGTTCCTCGACGAAATTGGCGACATGCCCCTGGCCCTGCAGGCCCGACTGCTGCGGGTGCTGCAGGACAAGATGGTCGTGCCCCTGGGCGGCAACAAGGCCCACCCCGTGGACTTCGTGCTGGTATGCGCCACCCACCGCAACCTGCGGGACGCCGTGCGCACAGGCCAGTTCCGCGAAGACCTGTACTACCGCCTCAACGGCCTGACCCTCACCCTGCCGGCCCTGCGCGAGCGGCAAGACTTCGACACCCTGGTGGGCCACATGCTCGACCAGATCTGCCATGACATGGCGCGCACCTCCGTGCCCACCGTGCCCACGTTACATCCCGGGCTGCATCAGGCGCTGGCGGACCACCGCTGGCCCGGCAACCTGCGCCAACTCCACAGCCTGCTGCGCACCGCCTGTGCTTTGCTTGAACCCGGCGAAGTCGCCATCGACTGGCGGCATCTGCCGGACGACATGGTGCAGGAGTTACAGGACGGCCAGCGCACCCCGGTGCCGTCCGATGCGGCCCACCACGACGACCGCGCCTCACCCACGTCTCCCCCGCTTGCGGTGCTGACCCCAGCCTCACTCGGCGACGCCAACCTGCGTCGCCTGTCCCTCCAGGCCATCCAGCAGGTGATCGCCGCCACCCAGGGCAACATGTCCGAAGCGGCGCGGCGCCTGGGCATCAGCCGCAACACGCTCTATCGCCGCCTCAAGCAGGCTCCCGACTGAGCCACGGCCCCAGCGACACCGCCGGGTCAGATCAAAAAAGCCACAAGAAATGCCCTTGCGTGGCGGAAGCAGGCGGTCCTTTGGGTAGCATCACGTTCATGACGAACGCCGACCCCCAAGAACTCGCCAAATTCAGTGACCTGGCCCACAAGTGGTGGGACCCGGAAAGCGAATTCCGCCCCCTGCACCAGATCAACCCCCTGCGCCTGGACTGGATCGACCAGCACGCGGCCATCAAGGGCAAGACCGTGGTGGACGTGGGCTGCGGCGGTGGCATCCTGGCCGAGTCCATGGCCCGCCGTGGCGCCAACGTCCTGGGCATCGACCTGGCCGACAAGCCGCTGAAGGTCGCCCAGCTGCACGCCATGGAAGCCGGCGTCGCCAACCTCGACTACCGCAGCATCGCAGCCGAAGCCTTGGCGGCCGAACAACCCGCGCAGTTTGACGTCGTCACCTGCATGGAAATGCTCGAGCACGTCCCCGACCCGACCTCCATCGTGCGCGCCTGCGCCGACATGGTCAAACCTGGTGGCTGGGTCTTTTTCTCGACCCTCAACCGCAACCCCAAGTCCTTCCTGTATGCCATCGTGGGCGCCGAGTACCTGCTCAAGCTGCTGCCCAAGGGCACGCACGAGTTCTCGCGTTTCATCCGCCCGGCCGAGCTGGCCCGCTGGATCCGCGAAGCCCGCCTCGACACCGTGCAGTTCAAGGGCATGGAGTACAACCCGCTCACCCGCCTCTACAAGCTGTCGGGCGACACCAGCGTCAACTACCTGATCGCTTGCCGCAAGCCCCTGACGCCATGAGCGCTGCGCCCGCTGATCGCCTGAGCTGGGCAGAGCCCGCTCAGGCCGTGCTGTTCGATCTGGATGGCACCCTGGCCGACACCGCCGGCGACCTCGTCGGCGCAGTCAACCACCTGCGCGTGCAACGGGGTCTGCCCCCCATGCCACTCGACACCTTGCGCCCCTACGCCTCGGCCGGCGCACGTGGGCTGATCGGTGCGGCGCTCGACATCCACCCCGGCCACGACGAGTTCGAAGCCCTGCGCACCGCGTTTCTCAACGCCTACGAACGCTGCTTGGCCGACACCACCGTGCTGTTTGACGGCATGGCCGAACTGCTGACCACGCTGGAAGCGCAAAACATCGCCTGGGGCGTCGTCACCAACAAACCGCACCGCTTCACCGTGCCGGTCATGCAGGGCCTGGCCCTGGTCGCGCGCTCGGCCACCTTGATCAGCGGCGACAGCACCGCCCACGCCAAACCCCACCCCCTGCCCTTGCTGACCGCGTGCGAGCAGATCGGGGTGGCGCCCTCGCGCGTGCTGTACGTGGGCGACGACCTGCGCGACATCCAGGCCGCCCAGGCCGCCGGCATGCCCAGCGCAGCCGCGGCGTGGGGCTACATCGGCCACAGCGGCGAGATCGACACCTGGGGCGCCAGCGTCATCGTGGCGCAACCGCTCGACCTGCTGCAGCACCTAGGCCGCTGAGTCGCGCCCTGCTCAGGCGCTCATCGACCGGTGAGCGCCAGGTCCGCCTTTCACAAAGCGGACCTGGCTTGACTGTCACCCGGCTCAGCTCGTGCGGCCGTAGTTGTCCTGGAAGCGGACGATGTCGTCCTCGCCCAGGTAGCTGCCCGACTGCACCTCAATGATCTCCAGCGAGATCGCGCCCGGGTTCGTCAAGCGGTGCACCGTCCCCAGCGGAATGTAGATCGACTGGTTCTCGGAAATCAGCTTCACCTCTTCTCCCACGGTCACCTCGGCGGTGCCGCTCACCACGATCCAGTGTTCGGCGCGGTGGTGGTGCATCTGCAGGCTCAGCGAGGCCTTCGGCTTGACCATGATGCGCTTGACCTGGAAGCGCTCCCCCGAGTCGATCGAGTCGTACCAGCCCCAAGGGCGATGCACGCGGCGATGCAGACTGCCTTCCGGGCGCGACTGCTTGGCCAGCGTGGCAACGATTTGCTTGACGTCCTGGCTGCAACTGCGATCGGCCACCAGCACCGCGTCCGGCGTCTCCACCACCACGATGTTGTCCAATCCCACCGCTGCCACCAGGCGCGACGAAGCATGGATCAGGGTGTTGGTCGTGCCGTGAAACAGCGCGTCACCCTGCCCGGCATTGCCCTTCGCATCATGCGGCGTCACCTGCCAGACGGCATCCCAGGCGCCCAGATCGGACCAGCCGGCGTTGAGCGGCACCATGCGCACCACAAACCCCGCCTCCGGATGCGCCGGGCATTGCTCCATCACGGCATAGTCCACCGACTCGGAGGGCACGGCCTTGAACGCGTCCTGGCCGGGGCGCACAAACGGGGCATCGGTGGCACGCACCGCAAACGCCGCCTCGGTGGCCGCCAGGATGTCCGGTCGGAAATGACCCAGCGCGGCCAGCCAGCGCGAAGCCTTCATCACGAACATGCCGCTGTTCCAGAAATAGCCGCCATCGGCCACGTAGGCCTGCGCGGTTGGCGCATCGGGCTTTTCCACGAAGGCCAGCACGCTGCGCGCACCCTGGGCGTTGGCCTCGCCAGTGCGGATGTAGCCAAAGCCGGTTTCCGGGCGATCGGGCGTGATGCCCAGAATGACGATGTCGCCCTCGGCGGCGGCACGCACCGCCTGTTGCACCGCGGCGGTGTAAGCAGCCTCGTCGGTCACCGTCTGGTCGGCGGGCGTCACCACCAGGATCGGGTCATCCCCTTCCGAGACGGCCTGCAAGGCCGCCAAGGTCACAGCCGGAGCGGTGTTGCGCCCCACGGGCTCCAGCAACAAAGGCACGGCCTGGCCCTTCACCTCACGCAACTGGTCCACCACCAGGAAACGGTGCTCCTCGTTACCCACCACGCAGGGCTGTGCCACGGTGATGTCGGCCGCGGCCAGGGACTGCAAACGCAGGTGCGCTTGCTGGAACAGGCTCTGGTTGCCTGTCAGCACCAGAAACTGCTTCGGATACAGCGCACGCGAGAGCGGCCACAGTCGGGTGCCCGAACCACCGGCCATGATGACGGGGAGCAAGGAATGGGTCATGTTTGCAAACATCAAAAATAGGAAGAACGCGGGGCCGTCAGCGGCACAGCGGACAGGATCTCAGTCCTGAAAACCATGAGGGTTGTGCGACTGCCAGCGCCAGGAATCCACGCACATCTCATCGAGCCCACGCGTGGCCTTCCAGCCCATGGTCTCGAACGCACGCTGCGGGTCGGCATAGCAGGCGGCGACATCGCCGGCACGACGCGGCGCAAACTCGACCGGAATGTCACGGCCCGACGCACGACCATAGGCCTGGGCCAGTTCCAGCACGCTGTAGCCCTGGCCCGTGCCCAGGTTGACAGTCAAAGACTGCTGGTGATCGAACAGGTAGCGCAACGCCGCCACATGGCCTTCGGCCAGGTCGCACACGTGGATGTAGTCGCGCACGCCGGTGCCGTCGGGCGTGTCGTAGTCGTTGCCGAACACATTGAGATGCGGGCGCTGGCCCACCGCCACCTGGGCCACATAGGGCATCAGGTTGTTGGGGATGCCCTGCGGGTCTTCGCCGATCAGGCCGCTCGGATGCGCGCCCACCGGGTTGAAGTAACGCAGGCACGCAAAGCGCCACGCTGGGTCGCAGCGGCCCAGCTCGCGCAGGATCTCTTCGCCCATCAGCTTGGTCTGACCATAGGGGTTAGTGACCCGCAGCGGCGCGTCTTCGGTGATGGGCAAGGTGTCTGGGCTGCCATAGACGGTGGCCGAGGAGCTGAACACCAGGTTGTTCACCCCGTGGCGTTTCATCGCCTGGCACACCGACAACAGCCCGCCCAGGTTGTTCTCGAAATAGTCCAGCGGCCGCTCGACCGACTCGCCCACGGCCTTCAGGGCCGCAAAGTGCACCACGGCCTGGATGCCGCCAAAACGCGTGCGAGCCAGCTCGAAGCAACGGTCCAGCGCGGCGGCATCGCGCACATCGCCCTGCAGGAAATGCGGCGCGCGACGGCCAATGGTCTCGATCCGATCGAGCACCTTCACCGAGCTGTTGACCAGGCTGTCGATGCCCACCACATCAAAGCCTGCCTCCTGCAAAGCCAGCCAGGTGTGCGAGGCGATGTAACCGGTGGCCCCGGTCAACAGGATGCAAGGCAAGGTGAACTCCCGATGTCAGTCGATGGTGAAGGAGGCGCGACACGCCACACTGTTGCCATCATACGCACGGGTAAAGGTGGATTTCGTCCGGTCGTAACGCTGCATATCGCAACCCAGCCCAACCGAACGGATGGGCTGGTAGGACACGCCCAGCGACAAGGCGTTATAGCGGCCGTTTTGTTGACCGCCGGGGGTCGAGGAGTAGCCCGCGATGTCCTGATCCTCTTCGTACAGCGCATGCGAGTACCCGGCGTTGAGCTTGATCTTGGCCGTGGCCTGGTAATTGGCGGTCGCCGACAGGCTGTTGGTCAGGCGCTTGTTGGTGGCATACACTGACCTGGCATTGATCACGCCCGCCGTACCCTCGTTACTGGTATCCCGCACCCAGTTCAGCGCATAGGACACCTTGCCTGCTGGCGTGAAGGTCCAGGATGCCGCACCCGTCAAACCGTCAAAGTCACGTCGGCGGTCCTGCGGATGCTTTTCGCTGGTCCACCCAAGACGACCGGATAAACGGCTGAAGCCGGTCACTTGCCAGACCGTGTCCACGCTCAGACTGGAACGCTCGATTTTCTCGCCCGGCGTGCTCACGCCCACCAACAGGCGATTGGGCACATCGGTATCGGTTCGGTAGAGCGTCAACCCGATGTAGGCCAGATCCGAGGGCAGGTAACGTACGCCTGCAAACATCGACTGAGAGGTCTTGTTCTCGGTGGTGTTCACCTGGAAATCGACCTTGCTGTAACTGCCGCCCGCATTCACCGACCAACGCCCATACAGCCCATAGCGCACGTCGATCGAGGCCTGCCGACTGCGTTCGGTGTTGCGAACAGAGCGGTCGACCTGATCCTCGAAATTCGGCAGGAACTGAGAAGCGGAGCCGTTGAGCGTCACTTTGAAGTTGGCCCCCACCTCGCTCGCCACCTCAGCACTGACGGCATAGCCATTGTTGTCGAACTGCTGGTTGTCGCTGTAGGCATTGCGCGAGGCCGAGGCCGATACCTGGTAGTTCTGCCGTCCATAAGCCTTGTTGAGGCCTGCCGCCACCGTGGTGGTCGAGATGGTGTCGCGGCGACGGTCGTTGTTGTCGCGCAGCAGGTTGCTGTCACGCATCAGGCTCTGGCTGAGGGTCAGGTACAGCGGCAACTCCTCGGCATTCGCCGAGCCGATGCCACTCAGCCCTGCGGCCATTCCCAATGCCAGCGAGAGGCTCCGGACAACGATTGGTTTGTGCTGCATGCCACCCTCTTGATCTTGATTTTGGTTGATGTGTCAGATGTCCCGCAGGCGCAGGCACTCAGTACGCGCTGCGGTCAAACAGCACCAGACGAATGGTGCGGAAGATGATTTCCACATCCAGGCCCAAGGACCAGTTGCGCAGATACTCCAGGTCGTACTCGACCCGGGCCTGCATCTTGTCGAGGGTTTCGGTCTCGCCGCGGCAGCCGTTGACCTGGGCCCAGCCGGTGATGCCCGGTCGCACCTTGTGGCGCACCATGTAGGCCTTGATCAGCTGGCGGTACGACTCGTTGTGGGCCACCGCGTGAGGACGTGGTCCCACGATGCTCATGCGCCCCTGCAGCACGTTGATGAACTGCGGCAACTCATCGAGCGAGGTCTTGCGGATGAAGGCGCCGAACCGCGTGATGCGGGGGTCATCCTTGGTGGCCTGCTTGACCACCGGCCCGTTGTCCATGGCTCGCATGGAGCGGAACTTGTAGACGATGATTTCCTCGCCATCAAGGCCATTGCGGCGCTGCTTGAAGATGATGGGGCCAGGCGAACTCCATTTGACGCCGATGGCAATGGCCAGCAACAGGGGGGCAATGAACACCAGGATGACGCTGGCCGCAACGATGTCGAACACGCGCTTGGCCAGTTCGTTGATGCCCGTGAAAGGGGTTTCACAGATGCCGACCACCGGCACCCCGTTCATGTCTTGCAAGCGTCCCTGGATGATGCTGATGCCGAACACATCGGGCACGAAATACAAGGAGGCGGTGGTGCCCTGGATCGCCTCCATCAGCGCCAGGATGCGCGGCTGTGAGCCCAGCGGCAAGGTGATGTAGACCTCGTGGATGCCGTGCAGCCGGACATAGTCGGCAATGTCCTTGAGTCCGCCCAGGCGCTGCGCATGGGTCTCGGACTGCACACGCTCACCGGAGCGGTCATCAAAATAGCCGACGAAGCTGACCGCCTGGCCCGGATTGGCCTGCAGGGCCTTCGCCACTTTCAGCCCCAGGGGCCCGGCCCCCACCACCACGGCCTTGCGACGCGCTTCGGGGCGTGCCATCTGGCGCTGCACGATGAAGCGCCCCACCATGACCACCAGCCACTGGATCACCGGCGTCGCCAGCGCCCAGGCCAGCATGACCTCCATCTTGAAGAACATCAGGCTGTTGGTGGCAAACCCACACACGGCCAGAATGAGCAGCACCGCCGCCCACGAGGACACGATGTCGATGGCCGCCTCGAGCGGCGCATCATGAAAGCGGTTGCGCCCCGGGAAGGTCAGGGCAAAGGCCAGCAGGCACAGGGCGAGATCGGGCCGCAGCACCGACTCGTTCAAGTGGATCATCACCGCCAGCAACGTGCCCACGGTGACAAAGGGCTCCAGGAACGCCGCCACAAAGGACGTGACCGATTCCGGGGCGCTGAAAAAAGTGGGGCGGTAATTACGCTTGTTGAACATGAGACCTACGGCTCCCCTCGAACCATCCCGCACCGAGGGGCAACATGACAGGAAAAACCCTAAACTCGTTGTATGTGAAATGCCAGCCGTCGCAGCTTAGCGTCGAATGCCCCCCGCGCCTCCCCCTGCTTTCCAGGGGTTGTCGGCCCACACCTACAATCTGCGACATGCTTTCTCATCCCCTCACTTGGCTGGGCCCCCTGGTGCTGCCCCGCTTGACACTGCTGCTCAACCATGTGGTCTCCAGCGAACCGGTGGCCAGCGGCAAACTCAAACCGCACGCCGGCCGCACGATCGACCTGCAGTGGACGAGCACCTTCTCGCCCCCTCTGCCTCGGTTCCTGCTGCCGGCCGATGGTTCCCAGGGGTTACTCCCCCCCTCCATGCGTTTTGTCATCACGCCGGCCGGCCTGTTCGATCTGGTTGATTCGGGCGATGCGCTGCCGCCGACCGGTGATGGCCTGACCCTGACCATCGAGCTCAGCGACCCGCTGACCATGGCGCGCCAGCTGCTCACTGGGCAACGCCCGGATGTGCGCATCGAAGGGGACGCAGCCCTGGCCGAAGTGGCCTCCTGGCTCATGAACCACCTGCGCTGGGACATCCAGGACGACGTGGCCCGCCTGCTGGGCAATGCCCCGGCCGAATGGCTGCGTACCATGGGCGACGCGGTGCGTCAGGCCCTGCAACGCTGGCGCCCCGGCCAGGGCGGCGATGCGGGCAGCTCGTCCGCGTCACGTCACTGACAGCAGGTGAACAGCCCATGCGTTCGCTGTTTCGCCCCGCCTACATCGGCCTGATCGCCCTGCGCTTCGGGCTCGACGGCCTGCTGCTGCACAGCCTGCGCCGCCCGCGCTGGAGCCTGCTGGCCCGCGTGCTGGCCACCGGACGGCGGCTGGATGCGCCACGGGGTGAGCGCCTGCGCCAGGCCCTGGAGCACCTGGGCCCGATCTTCGTCAAATTCGGGCAGATGCTGTCCACCCGACGCGACCTGCTCCCCCCGGATGTGGCCGACGAGTTGGCCAAGCTGCAAGACCGCGTCCCGCCCTTCCCCAGCGACGAATCCGCCCGCCTGGTGGAGAAAGCCCTGGGCCAGCCCATTTCGGCGGTCTTCAAGCAATTTGACACCGACCCGATCGCCAGCGCCTCCATCGCCCAAGTGCACTTCGCGGTGCTGCACGACGGGCGCGAAGTCGCCGTCAAGGTGCTGCGCCCCGGCATGCTCAACGTCATCGACGACGACCTGGCGCTGATGCGCACGCTGGCCGGCTGGGTGGAGCGTTTCTGGTCGGACGGCAAGCGGCTCAAACCGCGCGAGGTGGTGGCCGAGTTCGACAAGTACCTGCACGACGAGCTGGACTTGGTGCGCGAGGCCGCCAACGCCGCACAACTGCGCCGCAACATGGACGGGCTCGATCTGGTGCTGGTGCCCGAAATGATCTGGGACCACTGCACGCCCACCGTGATGGTGATGGAGCGCATGAAGGGCGTGCCCATCAGCCAGATGAGCCGCCTGCGTGCTGCCGGCGTCGACATCAAGAAGCTGGCCCGCGATGGCGTCACCATCTTCTTCACCCAGGTCTTTCGCGACGGCTTCTTCCACGCCGACATGCACCCGGGCAACATCCAAGTCAGCCTGGACCGTGCCACCTTCGGGCGCTACATCGCGCTGGACTTCGGCATCATTGGCACGCTGACCGAGGTGGACAAGGACTACCTGGCGCAGAACTTCATCGCCTTCTTCCACCGCGACTACAAACGCGTGGCCGAGTTGCACATCGAAAGCGGCTGGGTGCCGGCAAGCACGCGCGTGGACGAGCTGGAAGGCGCCATCCGCACGGTGTGCGAACCCTACTTCGATCGCCCGATCAAGGAAATCTCGCTGGGCCAGGTGCTGATGCGCCTGTTCCAGATCTCACGCCGCTTCAACGTCGAGATCCAGCCCCAATTGGTGCTGCTGCAAAAGACGCTGCTCAACGTCGAAGGGCTGGGCCGCGAACTCGACCCCGACCTCGACCTGTGGAGCACGGCCAAGCCCTTCCTGGAACGGTGGATGCACGAACAGGTGGGCGTCCGGGGACTGTGGGAGCGCCTCAAGCGGGAAGCCCCCCGTTACGCCAAGATGCTGCCGGAGCTGCCGCGTCTGATTCACCACAATCTGGAGCACGGTGACGGCGGTCTGCGCCGGGATCTGGCCGCCATGCTGGCCGAGCAACGCCAGACCAACCGCCTGCTGTCGATGATCGTCTGGGTGGGCGTGGGTTTCGTGCTGGGTCTGCTGACGGCACAACTTGTGCTTCGACTGCACGGCCTGGGGGTCATCTAGTGCCTCGCAGGCACTACACTGCGCCCCGCACTTGCTTCGTCAGCCGCCGACCCGCCGTGGTCGGCGTTTTTGCGTTCTTCGGCCTGTCAGTTGAAAGGTTTTAGCCGACCATGAACACCACCTTGCTTGCGTTTGTGATCCTCTACCTGGTCGGGACGATGGCCATTGGCATCTATGCCGGCACGCGCGTCAAGAGCACGGCCGACTTCGCCATTGCCGGGCGCAGCCTGCCCCTGTTCATGGTGATCACCACCACGTTTGCGACCTGGTTCGGGGCAGAGACGGTGATGGGCATCCCCGCCAAGTTCGTGGAAGGCGGCTTGCACGCAGTCATCGAAGACCCGTTCGGCGCGTCGATGTGCCTGGTGCTGGTGGGGGCCTTTTTCGCCAGCAGGCTCTACAAGATGAGCCTGTTGACCATCGGCGACTACTACCGTCACCGCTATGGCAAGGGCGTCGAGATTTTCTGCTCGGTGGCCATCATCCTGAGCTACCTGGGCTGGGTGGCCGCCCAGATCACCGCGCTGGGCCTGGTGTTCAATGTGTTGTCGGGTGGCGAGTTGTCACCCGCCACGGGCATGATCATTGGCACCACACTGGTGCTGGTCTATGTGCTGATCGGGGGCATGCTGGCGGTGGCCTGGACCGATTTCGTTCAGATGATCGTGCTGGTGGTGGGCCTGTCGCTGATCGCCAGCATGGCCAGCACGCAGGCCGGCGGCGCGGACAAGGTCCTGGCGCTGGCGGCGGAGCAAGACTGGTTCCGCATCCTGCCGGAAGCCACGGCGAATGGCTGGCTCTGGTTCATCGCGGCCGCCATCACGATGATGTTTGGCTCGATTCCGCAACAGGACGTGTTCCAGCGTGTGATGTCTGCCAAAGACAGTGCAACCGCGAAGCGGGGGGCGATCATCGGCGGCTTCGGCTACCTGGCCTTTGCCTTCGTGCCCATGTTCATCGTGGCCTCGGCGCTGATCATCATGCCGACCGAAACCCGGGAGTTGCTGACCAACGACCCCCAGAAGGTCTTGCCCACACTGATCCTGAGCAAGATGCCGCTGGTGGCCCAGATTTTCTTCTTCGGCGCCCTGGTATCGGCCATCAAGTCGACCTCGTCGGCCACGCTGCTGGCCCCCTCCACCAGCTTTGTCGAGAACATTCTGAAGAACATCCACCCGGGCATGAGCGACCGGCAGGTGCTGCGGGCCATGCGCATCACCTTGTTCATCTTCACCGCCCTGGTGCTGACCTACGCCATCGTCATGCAGGGCACAGCCATCTATGACCTGGTGTCGGCGGCGTATCAGATCCCTCTGGTGGGCGCTTTCGTGCCGCTGACCTTCGGTCTGTACTGGAAGCGGGCCACCACGCAGGGCGCCATCTTGTCGATCGTGCTGGGGATTGGCTCCTTGACGCTGTTCACCCTTCACACTGGCTTGGGTGCAGCCTTTCCGGGGCAACTGGCCGGTCTCCTGCTGGCCCTGTTCGGCATGATCGCCGGGTCCCTGCTGCCGCAATGGATCGGTGACCGCCGCACTGAGCTGACCCACATGGCTTGACGTCCAACCGGGAGATTGGACGGGGCTTGAAGCGACGTCCGGTGTCCCCACTTAAAATGGCGTTTTACGGGGTTACCCGAGGATTTTCATCATGCCGATTTACGCCTACCGTTGCGAGTCCTGTGGTCATGCCAAGGACGTCCTGCAAAAAATCTCCGATCCGGTGCTCACCACCTGTCCCGCCTGCGGTGCCGAGAGCTTTCAAAAGCAGATCACGGCCGCGGGCTTCCAGCTCAAGGGCTCGGGCTGGTATGTGACCGACTTCCGTGGCGGCTCGGGAGGCACCAGCGCCCCGGCTACGGGTGCCACGGCTGCCGCAGCCGCGGCCCCGGCGGCGGCCGAGTCCAGCAGCACATCGGGCGGGGACACCGGCGGCACACCCTGCGGCGGATCGTGCGCCTGCCACTGACCCCGCACGTTCTGACACGGACTGGCCTGACAATACAGGCCAGTCTGCCTGCCCAGGCACCCGGCCTTGCGCCCTCTCCCCCCTCCCCACCGTGAAGAAATACATCCTCACCGGCCTGCTCGTCTGGCTCCCCCTGGTCATCACCATCTGGGTGCTCAAGAGCGTGATCGGCACGCTCGACGACGTGTTCGCCTGGTTCATGGTCGTGGCGCGAACCGTGCTGCCCGTCAGCATCCACCCCGTGCTGGCCGATCTGCAACGTGTGCCAGGCCTGAGTGTCATCGTCCTGGTCACTGCCCTGTGGCTGACCGGGGTGGCCGTGACCAACATGGTCGGACAGTGGCTGCTCAACCAGTCAAACCGGCTGTTCTCGAACATCCCCATCGTCAAGAGCATCTACAACTCGGTTCGGCAGGTCTCGGACACGCTGTTTTCCAGCAGTGGCCAGGCTTTCCGCGAGGCCGTGCTGGTGCAGTACCCCCGCGCAGGGTCGTGGACGATTGCCTTTGTGACCGGCCGGCCGACGGGTGAAGTGGCGGACAAACTGATCACCGAGATGGTGACCGTGTACGTGCCCACGACCCCCAACCCGACCTCGGGTTTCATGCTGATCGTGCCGCGTGCCGAGGTCATGTCACTCGATATGTCGGTGGACGAGGCCCTCAAGTACATCATTTCGATGGGTGTGGTGGCACCGCCGCCCTCTGCAAAGACCCATTCCTGAACGACAATCGAGGGTTTCGAGCCGGGCCTGTGCCCAGGCCGCACGACCCTCATTCCCGGAGAGAACAACAATGCGCACCACTTACTGTGGTCTGGTCAGCGAAGCGCTGATGGGCCAGACCGTGACGCTGATGGGCTGGGCCCACCGTCGCCGCGACCACGGCGGCGTGATCTTCATCGACCTGCGCGACCGTGAAGGCCTGGTGCAGGTGGTGTTCGACCCCGACCGTGCCGATTCGTTCAAGATTGCCGAAGACGTGCGCAACGAGTTCTGCCTGAAGGTGACCGGTGTCGTGCGCGCCCGCCCGGAAGGCACGACCAATGCTGGCCTGACCAGCGGCAAGATCGAGGTGCTGGCCCACAACCTGGAAGTGCTCAACGCCAGCGTGACGCCGCCGTTCCAGATCGATGACGAGAACCTGTCGGAGACGACCCGCCTGACCCACCGCGTGCTGGACCTGCGTCGTCCTTACATGCAAAAGAACCTGATGCTGCGCTACCGCGTGGCGATGGAAGCGCGCAAGTTCCTGGACGAGCACGGCTTCATCGACATCGAAACCCCGATGTTGACCAAGTCGACCCCGGAAGGCGCCCGCGACTATCTGGTGCCTTCGCGCGTGCACGACGGCCAGTTCTTCGCCCTGCCCCAGTCGCCCCAGCTGTTCAAGCAGCTGCTGATGGTGGCCGGCTACGACCGTTACTACCAGATCACCAAGTGCTTCCGCGACGAGGACCTGCGCGCGGATCGTCAGCCCGAGTTCACCCAGATCGATATTGAAACGAGCTTCCTGGGCGAACAGGAAATCCGTGACATGTTCGAAGGCATGATCCGTCACGTCTTCCAAAAGGCGTTGGACGTGGACCTGGGTGCCTACCCGGTGATGAAGTACGCGGATGCCATGCACCTGTATGGCTCGGACAAGCCTGACCTGCGCGTCAAGCTGCAGTTCACCGAACTGACCGACGTGATGGGTGATGTGGACTTCAAGGTCTTTTCGACGCCTGCCACCACCAAGGGTGGCCGTGTGGTGGCCCTGTGCGTGCCCGGTGGCGGTGCCATGTCGCGCGGCGAGATCGATGCCTACACCGAGTTCGTCAAGATCTACGGCGCCAAGGGCCTGGCCTGGATCAAGGTCAACGAAGTGGCCAAGGGCCGTGAAGGACTGCAGTCGCCCATCGTCAAGAACCTGCACGATGCGGCCCTGGCCAAGATCCTGGAGCGCACCGGCGCCAAGGACGGCGACCTGATCTTCTTCGGCGCCGACAAGGAAAAGATCGTCAACGACGCCATCGGCGCGCTGCGCCTGAAGGTGGGTCACTCCGACTTCGGCAAGAAGGCCGGTCTGTTCGAAGACCGCTGGGCGCCGCTGTGGGTGGTGGACTTCCCGATGTTCGAGTACGACGACGACTCCGAGCGCTGGAATGCCGTGCACCACCCCTTCACGGCCCCGAAGGATGGTCACGAGGACCTGATGGACACGGATCCAGGCAAGTGCATTGCCAAGGCCTATGACATGGTCCTGAACGGTTGGGAACTGGGTGGCGGCTCGATCCGTATCCACCGCGCCGACGTGCAGTCCAAGGTGTTCAGCGCCCTGAACATCAGCAAGGAAGACGCACAGGTCAAGTTTGGCTTCCTGCTGGACGCACTGCAATATGGCGCGCCGCCGCACGGTGGCCTGGCTTTCGGTCTGGACCGTCTGGTCACGCTGATGACCAAGGCCGATTCCATCCGTGACGTGATCGCCTTCCCCAAGACGCAGCGCGCCCAGTGCCTGCTGACCGGCGCCCCGTCGAACGTGGACGACAAGCAGTTGCGCGAGTTGCACATCCGTCTGCGCAACGCGGTGGCAGCCACCCCCGCACAAGGCTGATCGACCCGATCACCTTGGCGGTGAATCCGGCATGAGGCCACCCTGCGGGGTGGCCTTTTTCATGGCGAAGCGCTACCCCAAGCGTCCGTGCCACACTGTCTGTCATGAACGAACAAGCGTCTCCCAAGATTCCGCAATCGGTGCTGGTGGTGATCTACACCCCACAGCGTGAGGTGCTGCTGATCGAGCGGGCCAAGCAGCCGGGGTTCTGGCAAAGCGTGACGGGCTCAAAGGACCACCTGGACGAATCCTGGACGGAGACCGCCATCCGTGAGGTGCAGGAGGAGACCGGCATACAGGTGGGATCTGATCGGGTGCCGCTCAGCGCCTTGCAGGACTGGGGCGTGGAGAACGTGTACGAGATCTACCCCGTGTGGCGCCACCGCTATGCCCCCGGCGTGACGCACAACACCGAGCATGTGTTCGGGCTGTGCGTGCCGCGTGACATCCCCATCACGCTGGCGCCGCTGGAACACATCGCCCATGTCTGGCTGCCCTGGCAGGAGGCCGCCGACCGCTGCTTTTCGCCCTCGAACGCCGAGGCGATTTTGCAACTGAGCCAGCGTATCGCCAAGCCTGCGCACCTGCTATCGTAGAGAGCGTGGTGCTGCCCTCGCGGCACCCCTTGCCGCAGGAATGCACCCGTGCTCAAACCGCTTCAGTCTTCCCTGCTCACCCCTGCCCAGCGCCATGCCAACCACCTGCGCGTGGCGACCTACAACATCCACAAGGGTGTGCGTGGCATGGGGCCCACCAAGCGCCTGGAGATCCACAACCTGAGTGACGCGGTGGAGGCGCTGGACGCCGACATCGTGTGCCTGCAGGAGGTGCGGCAGTTCAACCACGCCGAGGCGCGGCGCTTTTCCCACACGCAGTTCGGCCCGGACGCCTGGCCCAACACGCCGCAAGCGGAATACCTGGCCCCGGAGGGCTATGAGGTGGCCTACCGCACCAATGCCGTCACGAAGCACGGTGAGCACGGCAATGCCCTGCTGGCGCGCTGGCCGCTGGGCGCCATCGGCCACCACAATGTGTCCGACCACCGTTTCGAGCAGCGGGGCCTCTTGCATGTGCCGGTCCAGTGGCGTGGGGTCGAGGTGCACGTGGTGGTGGTGCACCTGGGCCTGATCCATGCCAGCCGGGTGCGTCAGGCCGAACGGCTGGCCGAGCTGGTGCAGCACGAACTGCCGGCCGGTGCGCCGGTGGTGGTCGCCGGCGACTTCAACGACTGGAACGAGAAGCTCGACGGCATCCTCGCCGAAGGTGGCTTGAGCCGCGCCACGCTGGGCAACGAGGCCCGGGTGGCCACCTACCCCTCGATCATTCCGGTGCTCTCGCTGGACCGGGTCTACACCCGTGGGCTGCACTGCAAATCGATCATGGTGCCGCGCGGCAGCACGTGGGCACGCTTGTCCGATCACCTGCCGCTGGTGGCGGAGCTGGATCTGAGCGTTTGACGCCCCCATGAATCGGCCGCCGGACAAGGATCACTGGGCCCCGGGCATCGTTGAGCACCGCGACACGGCCCCACAGGGCTGGCTGGACGCCCTGGCCTGGTACACACAGCGCAAGCCGGTGTTCACCGGGGGCAACGAGGTGCGCTTGCTGCAAGGTGGGCGCGCCCTGTTTCCGGCGCTGTGCCAGCACATTGATCAGGCACAGCAGTCGGTGTGGATGGCGCTCTACATCGTGTCCCCCCTGGGCCAAAGCAGCGAGGTGTTGCAGGCGCTGATGCGAGCGGCACGCCGTGGGGTCGAGGTGTCGATGGTGGTCGATGGCGTGGGCTCACGCGGTGCGCCCCCCAGCGTGTGGCGAGCGCTCGAAGAGGCGGGCGTGCGCCTGGTGATTTACAAGCCATTGCACTGGCTGTGGGGGCTGATGGACAAGGGCCAGTGGCGGCGCATGCACCTGAAGTTGTGCGTGGTCGATGACGCCGTGGGCTTCATCGGCGGCATCAATCTGATTGACGACCACTACGACCTCAGCCATGGATGGTCGGAGAACCCGCGCCTGGACTACGCGGTGTCGGTGCAAGGGCCGGTGGTGATGCCGGTGTTGCACACCATCCGCGCCATGTGGACGCGGGCGCAGTTTGGCCGCGACTGGCGCGATGACCTGATCCAGTGGGTACAGGATCCACACCGTTTGCAGCGCCTGAAACTGATGTGGCGGAGTGCCTTGTTGCGCCTGAGCCCTCAGGAGCAAGCGCAGTTGCTGGGTGATGCCGACACCGCACTGCCCATGCGCAGCGCCTTTGTGTTGCGCGACAACCTGCGGCAACGTCGCACGATTGAGCAAGCCGCGCTGAGAGCGATCGTGCAGGCTCGGCAACGCATCGACATCGTGACGCCCTATTTTTACCCGCGTCGGGCGATGCGCCAGGCTTTGCGCGCGGCGGCCGAGCGGGGGGTGACGGTACGGCTGTTGTTGCAAGGCAAGCTGGACTACCGGATTGCCGGCATCGCAGCACAGGTGCTGTATGGCGAGTTGCAGCAGGTGGGCGTGCGCATCTTTGAGTACCAGCCAGCGTTTTTGCACGCCAAGGTGCTGTGCGTGGACGAGGAATGGGCCACGGTCGGCTCGTCGAACCTGGATCCGCTGTCGATGGTGCTGAACCTGGAGGGCAACCTGATCGTGCGGGATCGGAGCTTTGTGCAGACCTTGTCTACCTCCTTGCAGGCCGACTTTGCGCAGAGCCGGGAGGTGCCTGCGCCGGACACGCTGAACGACCGACGCTGGCGAATTCGGGCACGGCGGGCCGTGGTGGCATTTGCAGCCAAGGCCTATTTGCGACTGGCGGGCTCGACCGGGCGGTATTGAAGCGACGCGGCAGGCAGCACGCAGCACTCACCATAGCGGGGCGCTGGCGGCCACTGGCTGGGTTGGGCCGGCGCGGCGGAGTGCTGGGCCACCCAGCGGGCCGACAGGATCCAGCCGGCATGGGCGATGAGCAGCACGGGGGCGGAACTCGGCCGAGCCTCGCTGGCAGGTAGCCGGGCCAGACCCTGGGCCACCCGGTCAAGCATGGCGTGAAGGCTTTCGCCACCGCCTGGGGCGTGGTGCGCGAAGTTGCGACACCAGGCATCGACCTCGGCGTGGGCAATCTGTGCCCAGGCCCGACCATCCCAGGCGCCGAAGTCCATCTCCAACAGGGCATCGTCGATGTGATGGCGCCAGCCCCAGCGGCGCAGTTGCTGGCCGACGGCAGCACAGCGTTGAAGGGAGGAGCTGTGCACGACGCGCGGCCATCCATGGCGACGCGCAGCCTGGCGGATGCGGTGGGCCAGGCGCTTGGCCTTTCGACGGTCCACCGCCAGGTCGGTGCGACCAATGCAACGCCCCTCGGCGCCGATGGGCCGGGGGTGACGCCAGGCGACGATGTGAGGCGCGCAGGAGAGATGGCTCATGCCGGACTCACCCCACCGGATGGATGACGGTGAGCCAGGCGAGCAGCCCCAGCACCTCGGTCAACTGCTGTGTGGCACCCAGGGTGTCCCCAGTGAAACCGCCGAGGCGGCGCTTGAACCAGCGCCAGCACACCAGGCCGCCCACCAGCATGGCCAGTGCGGCGCGGCCCAATGCGATGGTCAAGGTGCCGGTGGGCCAACCCGATTGGGCCAACCACAGCCACATGCAGGCGGCCACAACCACGGTCCAGCAAGTGGCCGCGATCACCTGCCCCCAGCTGGCCTGCAGGCCCAGGGGCTTGGCTTTGGCGTGGGCGAGGTCGCCGCCATAGGGCAGCAGGCGGATCATCCACACAGCCACGAGGCGTGAGCCGGTGTGACACCAGATCAGGGCCATCATGGTCCATGCCAGCAGCACTTGGTGGATGTGGCTGGTCTGGGCGCTGTTGAGCTCGCTCACCACAGGCGTGGCCAGTGAGCTCAGCGTGGCGGCTTTCAGGCCCAGCAGCAGGATCAGGCCCAGCGAACCGTAGGAGCCGATGCGCGAGTCTTTCATGATCTCCAGTGCCCGCTCGCGGCTGACGGTGCCTCCGAGCGCATCGCAGGTGTCGGCCCAGCCGTCTTCATGGAAGCCGCCGGTGAGCCAGACGGTGAAGGCCATGGACAACAGCACGGCCACCAGCGGAGGCCAGAACGCCGCGGTGGTGACGAGCACCAGGGCACCGGCCGTGCCCACCAGCGCCCCGACCAGCGGGAAGTAGCGCTGACAGGCCTGCAGCCAGTCGGGGTGGTAGCCCACCCAGGCGGGCACGGGCACCCGCGTGAAGAACTGCAGGGCGATGAAAAACAGTCGAACTTCGTGGATCAGGAATCGCATGGGGGCATCTTGCCTGGTTTGCTCACTGGACCTGGGACTGGCCGGCATCCGTGTCGGAGTCGCTGACACCGGCTGCGTCGAAACTGGCCATGTCGCGCAGGATGGCACAGGCCGATTCCAGCAACGGCCAGGCCAGTGCGGCGCCCGATCCTTCGCCCAGGCGCAGGCCGAGTTGCAGGAGGGCTTGCGCCTTCAGGTGGCCCAGCAAGATCACATGCCCGGCCTCATCCGACTGGTGTGAGAACACGCAACGTTGCAGCACCAGCGGTTGCAGGCGGGCGGCCACCAGCACCGCGCTGGTGGTGATGAAGCCATCGACCAGGATGACGCGGTTCTCGGCCGCAGCTTGCAGCACGGCGCCGACCATCTGCGCGATCTCGAAGCCTCCGAAGGCCGCCAGGGCCGCGAGCGGGGTCTGAGCATCAGGATGACGCAGCAGAACTTCGTTCAGCACGGCGCGCTTGTGCGTGAGCGCAGTGTCACTGAGGCCAGTGCCGCGGCCGGTGCACAGGTCGAGCGACTCGCCGGTCAAGCGTGCCATCAGCAAGGAGGCACTGGAGGTGTTGCCGATGCCCATTTCGCCCAGCAGCAGCGCATTGCCGGGCAGGCCTCGCACCAGGTCCTGGCCGTGGCGCAGGGCGGCCTCGCACTGCTCGGTGGTCATGGCCGCTTGCGCGGAACAGTCGGCTGTGCCGGGTGCGACCTTGCGGATCTGCAGGCCGGATCGCGGCGCGAAGTCATGGGCCACGCCGCAGTCCACCACCGTCATGGCAACCCCGTGCTGGCGACACAGCACGCTGACGGCGGCGCCCCCGGCAAGGAAGTTTTCAATCATCTGCCAGGTGACGTCGCTGGGATAGGCCGAGACGCCGCGGGCGGTGAGGCCGTGGTCGCCGGCAAAGACGACCATTTGTGGCTGCTGCAACTGCGGCCGCTCACTGCGCAGGACCAGCCCGATCTGGTGCGCCACGCGCTCCAGCCGACCCAGTGCGCCCAAAGGCTTGGTCTTGTGGTCGATGAGGTGCTGCAGCCGCTGCGAAAGTGCTGCATCGTGCAGATCGGTGATCTGGGGCAGGTCAAAGTTCATGGACATCTCGGCGTCAGTCTTCAATGCCGCGTTGCGCCGGGATGCCGGCTTCGTAGGCATGCTTGATTTTCTTGACCTCGCTGACGGTGTCAGCGATCTCGATGATCTCGGGCGGGCAGTCGCGCCCGGTCAGGACCACGTGAACCTCTTTGGGTCGGCTCTTCAAGGTTTGCACCACCTCGTCGATGGGCACCCAGCCGTAGATGAGCGGATAGGTCAGCTCATCCAGCACCACCAGGAAGTGCTCACCGCTGGTGATGGCGGCCGCCGCACGTTGCCAGCCTTCGCGAGCCAGTTGCGCCGAATGCTCCAGGTCCTTGCTTTTCCAGCTGAAGCCGTCGCCCAGGCCCTCGATAGGGATACCCAGTTGCTCGAAAGCACGGTGCTCGCCAAAGCGGGCCGAGGGCACCTTCATGAACTGGAAGATGCGCACGGCTTTGCCGCGGCCAAAGGCGCGCAGGGCCAAGCCGAAGGCGGCGGTGCTCTTGCCCTTGCCGTCACCGGTGTTGACGATGAGCAGGCCACGGCGCTCGGCGTGTTCGCGTTGCTGAGGGGCTTCGGTGGGAGGGTTCTGAATGTCCATGGCAGGTCAGGCGGATGAGGCAGGAAGAAAGGTCAGCTGGCAGCAGGGAGCCTGCCATAGCTTTTGCTGATGAAGGGAGTTTCGGTCTGGCCACGCCGCTGGTTGATCACCAGGGTCAGCGTGAAGAAAAAATTGCACATCAGGTTGCACAGGCGAGGCAGCTCGGGCGGCACCTCTTTGCCTTCCTGGTCCACGCGCACCATGGCCCGAATGGCTTTCTTGGCGGCAGAGCGCGCCAGGTGCAACTGGGGCACGGGCACGTCACCGCGCGGCAGCACAAAGCCGCAGATGCGCTCGGCCACTTCCTCGCGGTAATGATCCTGACGCGACTGCAGCCACGCGATGTCAGACTCACCCACGGCCAGGCGCCCTCGGATGGAGCCATTGACGTGAAAGGCCAGAGGCTGCAATCGATCCAAGTCCTGGGCAATGTCTGACATGTCGGCCGGCAACAGCGACAACACCGCGCCGATGTGGCCGCACAGCTCATCGGTCACGACCTCGAAATCGCACAGCGACGAGGTCTCGAAGATGAAGGGGTAGCACAGCTCGTCAAGCTTGCCGGTGGGTTTCAGCGCCATGGGCGACCATCCAGGTGAAACATCATCGAACGAGGATGACCGGGGGCGAGGCCGTCAGGTCCACGTGCACCGGCACACGGAACACCGCAGACAGATTCGCCTCGGTGAGCACCTCAGCGGGTGTCCCGATGGCACGCACCCGCCCCTGATCCATCAGGCACAGCTGGTCACAATAGCGGGCGGCCAGACTGAGATCGTGCAGCGCCAATGCCACCCCGTGCTGACCTTGGGCATAGCGACGCAGCACATCCATCACGCTGCGCTGGTGATACAGGTCCAGACTGGCAATGGGCTCATCGGCCAGCAGGACGCGTGGTTGCCCGGCCAAGACCCGGGCCAGCCAGACGCGGGCCTGCTCGCCTCCCGACAGTTGGTCCACCTTGCGACCCTGCAAGTCATGCACGCCCGCCTGTGTCATGGCACGCTGTATGGCTTGTGCGTCCTGATCACCCCAAGGTAGGCGCCCAAGCGCGACGATGTCGGCCACGCTCAATGACCACGCGCTCTCGCACGCCTGAGGCAGGTAGCCCAATTGCTGTGCGCGCTGTCGCGCCGGCATTTCACCAAGCGCGTGCCCGGCCAGATGCACCTCGCCTTGGCACGCCAGCAGCCCGGCCAGGCACTGCAACAAGCTGGACTTGCCCGCCCCATTGGGGCCGATGATGCCCAGCATCTCACCGGACGCCAGCGCCAAGGACACGTCGACCAGACGCGTCCCCAGATGGATGTGATGCGCGCGGATCAAAGCCATCGTTTGCGATCCTTCCAGACCAGCCAGATGAACAAGGGCGCACCCAGCAAGGACGTCAGCACGCCCAGCTTGAGTTCACGCCCAGGCGGCAGCAGGCGCACGCAGATGTCGGCCAGGCACACGAGGGTGGCACCGGCAAGGGCCGAGGGCCACAACAGGCGATCGGGGCGATGCCCCACCCAAGGCCGCACCAGATGGGGCACCAGCAGCCCCACGAAGCCAATGCTGCCCGCCACGGAGACGGAGGAGCCCACCAGCAAGGCCGCACCCAGCACCACCTGTCGGCTACCGCCCCGCAGGGACAAGCCCAGGCTGGCCGCCACCTGCTCGCCCAGACTGAGCGCCGACAACAAGGCACGCTGACGCCAAATCAAAGCCGCGCCCAGCACACAAGGCGGCAGCAACCACAGCAGGTGATTCAGCCCCCGCTCCGAGACCGATCCCAGCAGCCAGAACACCAGTTCCTGCAGGGCATAGGGGTTGGGTGCGAAGTTCAACACGATGGCCAACGCCGCCCCCGTCACGGTGGAGATCGCCAGTCCGGCCAAGATGACCATGGCTGGGCGAGAGGAGCCTGCCAGCACCAGCATCAGCGTCAAGGCCATGCCGGCCCCGATGAGGCCAGCCAAAGCCGGTGCGGCCTCGCCCGCCCAGGGGAACAGACCAAAATAGAAAACGGCTGCCGCGCCGAGTGCCGCACCCTGGCTTGCGCCGGTCAGCCCTGGATCAGCCAAAGGGTTGCGCAGCAAGCCTTGCAGGGCCGCGCCACTGAAGCCCAAGGCCGCGCCAACGACCAGCGCCAGCAGGGTGCGCGGCAGGCGTATCTCACCGATGATGATGGCGCCAGCCGTGTCACGTCCGCCCACCCAATCGAGCAAGCCGCCCCACACTGGCACCGACGTCGACCCGATGGACAGCGACAGCAAGGTTGTGAGCAGGAGCAGCGACGCCAGCGCCCAGGCGCTCAGAGAGGTCAACCGCGCCATTGCTGTAACTGCCTGATCAGATCCCAGGTCCAAGGACCAGGGCATTGCCAACGCCAGTAATCGGTCGTCAACCAACGAGAAGGGGGAATGGCCCGCTTCAGCACAGGGTGCTCGGCGAACCGATTGGCCAGTGCGCGACTGGAGGGCGCCGCCCACAGCACCGCATCGGGCGGATGCGCCACGATGCGCTCCAGGTCCAGTTGCACATAGCCCTGGCCCAGCACGTCGTTGTCCCAACCTGCGCGGACCAGGATGTCGTGCTCCATCGTGCCTCGCCCCGTACCCACACCGTTGGGGCCCAAAAGCAGCAAGCGGGGGCGTGCAGACGGATGGTGAACGGCAGGCGGCTCGACACTGGCCAGCGATTCAGGCTTGCCCAACAGAGCCAGGACGCGGCGCTCATAGGGGTGGATGTCGGCCAGACTCTGCGGCAAAGGCAACACCTCCACCCGGACCCCCAGGGCCAGCAAGCGCGCGCGCAGCAAGGGGGCGTTGTACTCCCCTGCCATGACCAGATCAGGCTTGAGCGCCACCACCTGCTCCAGCGTGCCATCGTGGACGGGCCAGTGACTGTCGATCCAGGCGACCGGATACTGCCGATGCAGAGGTGACAGCGCCCTCACTTGGGCGCGATCTGCATAACGGGCCAGCATCCAGTCCGTGCACAGGTCCAGCGACACGATGCGCTGCGGCGCCGCCCAGGCACCCGTCGCCACGCCGACCTGCAAGGCCAGCATGAAGAAGAGCACGCGAATGGCGGAGCGCATCATGGGTCAGGCGTGTCAGCGCGGGGTGTAGCGCAGGCCGATGAATGCACCCATGCGAGGCGTCCCAAAACCCTTGGCCGTTTCGTAGCGCTTGTCGAGCAAATTGTCCAGGCGCGCCTCCACTGCCAGCGCAGGTGTCACCACATAACGACCCGTGAGGTTCAACAGGCCGTACCCACCCATCTCCTTGGTTTCCGTGTTGGTGTCAAACCGCTTGCCGACCAAGACCCACTCCAGCCCGAGGTGAGCTGCGTCCCAGTTGCGATGGACCGCCAGCAAGGCCTTGTGACGTGCCCTGCGACCCAGTCGCTCACCCGTCGTCTCATTGACCGCGTTCAACCAGTCATACGAGGCATTGAACTGCCACGCTTCGACCTGTCCGGTGTACGCCAAGGTCACCCCCTCCAGACGGGCGCGGTTGACGTTGATGTACTGCCAGGTCACTGGATCCCCCCCGATCAGGTTGCGGACCTTGTTCAGGAAGTAGGTCGCCGATGCCGTGTGGCCACCACGCTCCCACACCACGGCCACCTCCCGGTTGCGTGCTTCTTCAGGTTGGAGATCCGCATTGCCAACGCCGTAGTAGGACGTATACAGCTGATAAGGCGTGGGGGCTTTGAAGGACGTGCCCGTGCTCATCCGCACGCGCCAGACCTCCGACAGCTGATAGCCGTACGCCAACCCATAGGTGCTCTGCTCACCGAACTGAGAGTGGTCGTCCAAACGGGTGTTGAGCTGCCAGCTGTGCCCACCCACGTTCGCACTCCACCCGCCCAGCAGCGCGTTGTTGCTGATGCCCTTCTTCTGCACGAAGTTGTCCGCCGGACCTGCCTTCTGCTCGCTTCGCTCCACAGCGAACAAGGCCGTCCCCAACGGCAAGGTCACGTCGTTCTGCCAACTGAGGTGCTTGTTGCGCGTGGTCAGAATGTCCACCATTTCCCCAGGTGCGGGCCAATCAGTCCAGCTGTAGCTGGACTGATCATCGGTGGTTTCACCATACTGCACGGAGCTGCGCCATCCATTCAGAATGCGGTTCTTGGCAAATACCTGCCACTGGTCCGTCTCGAAATACGAGCGGTCATCGTAGTCACCATTGCCCATCCAACTGTCGAGCTTGACCTTGCCCTTGTTGCGACGGTAGCTCAGGCCGACTTCATGACCCTCAGCAGGCAGGAAGGACAAGGACGCCGCCGTACCGGCGTTGCGGTAGGCATCGCGATCGGCGTCACGCTGGCTGGCGTTCCTCATCACGGAAAAGCCTTCGCTGGCATCGTGGCTGCCCTGAACGCTGAAACGCCAGAACTCATTGCCGCCCGACAGTCCGACACTGGACTTCACGGTGTCGTTCGTCCCGAGACCGACAAAGCCTTCGGCTTTCACGCCCTTCTGCCCGCGCTTGGTGAAGATCTGGATGACCCCACCCAGGGCATCGGCACCATACAAGGTGGCAGCCGGGCCGCGCAGGACCTCGATGCGCTCGACATCGCTCAAAGAGATGAATCGCAGCGGCGAACCAGATGCGTCGATCGAGTTGATGGGCAAACCATCCACCAGCACCTTGATCTGATCTGAATTGGCGCCACGGATGTAAAAACTCGACACGGTGCCCGGCCCACCGTTCGACGCGATCTGCATGCCGGGCTGGCGTGCCAGCAAATCGGCGATGCTGCCCGCACCGTTTCGCAGAATCTGCGCCCGATCAATCACCGTCACATCCGACAGCAACTCCGTTGCACCGACTGCCTGACGCGTGGCCGTCACCACCACCGGCGCCACCGCCTCTTCGGCCTGCGCGCCCACGTGAAACGCAGACAAAGCCACACCGCACGCCACAGCCAATGCCGAACGCGCCCCAGGTGCCACACGCACCGAGTTCAAAGAAAACATGATTGGAATCAAAAGACAAGTGCCCGGCCGGCGTCCCCGCAGGCGATGGGCGAAACGACCAGGCCCGCGCAAGCAAACCTGTCCCTCGTTGGCCGGTATCCGGGCTGGGCGATTGCAACCTGTGAGACCTTCCCAGATCTGTGGCAGACCCAGTGGCAGAGAGCACAAGCGGAGGCACCGGGACGAACCCGGCGACTCGATCGCCGACCGTTGCGGGGGCAGCGCAGTTCGGGTGGGCATCGTGTAACACGACACACCCTTCTGCTTCCCGTTTAACCGCGCCGAGTGAACCCCGGCGCGAGCACCAACAGCCGCCATTGTAAGGCGCCTACAATGTTTGACTTGCCTTGGCCGCTCGCGCCCCACCTCAGGTTGACGTCTCTCAATGTCCAGAATCGACGAACTCACGGACCGCATCGAGCGCCTGCTGCTGCGCCACGAAGAATTGCGACGCACCAACGCCTTGTTGCAGCAGCAGCTGACCGTGACCACGCAGGAGCGTGACTCCCTGCGCGCACGCCTGTCGGCAGCCCGTTCGCGCATCGACGCGCTGATCGACAAGCTGCCCCAGGTGGCCGGTTCGATGCTGTCCGAGTCTGACGACGACCTGCCCAAGACCTGATCGCCATGAAGCAAATCGAAGTTTCCATCATGGGGCAGAGCTATCTGCTGGGTTGCCCCGAAGGCGGCGAAGAGCGCCTGCGCGAAGCCGTGTCCCAGGTCGACCGCGAAATGTGCGCCATCCGCGACAGCGGCAAGCTCAAGGCTCGCGAGCGCATCGCGGTGCTGGCCGCGCTCAACCTGGCCTACATCCTGACCGACCGGCCCGGCCCTTCTGCCACGGCACCGACCGCGGCAACTCCGCCCCACCCGACCGACAGCGCCCTGCCCGCCCCCGAGTACCTTGACCAACTCATCCAGCGCCTGGACCAGGCCCTCGACAGCGACGGCCACTTGATCTGAGTCGTGGGCCGAATGTGCGTTTTGCACGGACACCACGAGCGATTCGCCGTAGAATAAAAGCGTTCGTCGCGTTCGTGGTTGCTTCTATTTCCTTGAACCGATGCTCCTCGAGCCAGGGCTTGGAATATTGCGGCGCGGGCGTGATCATCTCGCGTCAGATGAACCCGAAGTGCTGCTGACCTCGCCCACCTGAATCCCCCTGGGTTCAGGAATGCGGCAACCAGTGCGCGGCGAACACCTCACACGACCACGGCCAGACCCTGCAACAGGATCTGGCCGTTTTTTCATCGTGAAAGCGACACCCGTGCGGGCGTCCGGTAGGTATCAGGCTGCCGGCACGAACTGGATGCTCGCCAGCGCAATGCGGTTGCCGCCCTTGTCACGGGCACTGGCCAGCGCGCGGTCGGCGCTGCGCAGCAACTCGTCGACGATGCCAGCCGTGTGCGGGAAGCTGGACACGCCCATCGACACGGTGAACGGGATCTGCTGGCCATTGAAGGGCACGATGTGCTCGGCGCAGTGCCGTCTCAGGTGTTCCATGCGCGCGTGCGCCGTGGCCAGGCCGATGCCCGACAGCAGCACGACGAAGCGGTCGCCACCCAGGCGGCACGGCGAGTCCATGGCGCGGGTGTTGGCGCGCAGCAGGCGCCCCAGCGACTCGACCACGCGCTCACAGGCTTCCACGCCATGCAGGCGACGGATCTCGTCCATGTTATCGATGGCCATGGCCACCAGGGCGAACTCGCGCTGCTCGCGGCTGGACAGGTCGGCCTCGCGGCGCAGTTGCTCGTCAAAGTGGGCGCGGTGGTACAGGCCGGACGAGGTGTCGCGCACCTGGTTGTCTTCCATGTCGCGGCGCAGGGCGTCGTTGGCCTTTTGCTGCTGCTCCAACTGTGCCAGCGCCTGGGCAATCTGGGCCTCGCGCTGGTGGGTCTCGGTGATGTCTTGCCACAGCGAGAGCATGTGTGGCTCGCTCTGCCCCTCCAGGGCCACCTGCTGACGCCAGACACGGAAATCACGGCGGGCCCCGCGCAACTCCATGCGGTGCTCGGAACGCAGCCCGCTGGGCATGGACGCCGCCTGCACATCGGCGGCGCGCAGGGCCACAGCCTGGGTCGCGTCGAAGATGTCGGCGTCCTGCGCCCCTTCAAGCTGGTCGTCGCCGATGTGCAGCAGGCGTGAGGCCGCCTCGCTCGCATAGACGTAGCGCCCCGAGCTCAGGTCCTTGACCAGCACGGCCAACCCGAGTTGGTCCAGGGCGGTCAGAACCGCCTGGTGCACAGGGCCGCTGTTCAGGACGAAAGAGGCAGGTGAGTCGGACATGAAAACCTGAATGGAGGAAGGGAGTGACACAAGGAAGCGCACCGATCGTCGTTCAAATGACGCGCCGTGGCTGTCCTTCAAACAAGGGATAGAGGACTTTTTACACGACAAATGTGCCCTAATTCACATCGCCGCGCACCAAAACCGCCACAGCAACGCGACGCCCCCTCTTGGTCCCCTCTTAAGGAGGTGGGATTGTCCCTGTATCGGACAATGCCAGCCACCTCTCTCCACCAAGTTTGACCACAATGATCAACATTGCTTTGCTGGGTTGCGGCCTGATGGGCACCCCGATGTCTCGCCGTCTGCTGGCGGCTGGCTACCCCTTGACGGTGTGGAACCGCACGCGCGCCAAGGCCGAGGTGCTGGCCGAAGCCGGCGCCAGAGTGGCCGACACCCCGGCTGCGGCGGTGGCCCAGGCCGACCTCGTCATCACCATGCTGGAGCACGGCGGGGTGGTGGGCGAGGTGCTGTTCAGCCCGGAGTTGCCGGGTGCGGCCCAGGGACTGCGCCCCGGCACGCTGGTGGTGGACATGAGCTCGATCCTGCCCGAGCAGGCGCAAGATCACGCCCGTCGCCTGGCCAATCTGGGCGTGTCCGCGCTGGATGCGCCGGTGTCGGGCGGCACGCTGGGGGCCGAAGCGGGCACGCTGGCCATCATGGCCGGTGGCGAAGCGGCGGATTTCGAGCGCGCCCGCGAGGTACTGTCGGTGCTGGGTCGTCCGGTGCATGTGGGGCCGGCGGGTTCGGGCCAGTTGACCAAACTGGCCAACCAGATGATCGTGGGCATCACGATTGGCGCGGTGGCGGAGGCGCTGCTGCTGGCGGAGAAAGGCGGGGCCAACCCAGCCAAGGTGCGCGAGGCCCTGCGGGGTGGTTTTGCCGAGAGCCGCATCCTGGAGGTGCATGGTCAGCGCATGGTCGAGGGCGACTTTGCCAAGCGCGGCTCGCTGGCGATCCAGCTCAAGGACCTGCGCAACGCGCTGCACACCTCGGCCGGACTGGGGTTCGACGCGCCCATCACTCAGCACCTGACCGAGTTGTATGCCCAGGCTGCTGAACACGGTTTCGCCGACCTGGATCAGTCCGGGCTGTTCAAGGAATTGCAGCGCCGCCAGGGCGGAGCAAGTTAAGCACCGCCCCCGGGCGCGTAGCGGCCCATCAAGTGTGCCAACTCGACGGCGGACTGCACCTGCAGCTTCTCGAAGATGTTGGCGCGGTGGAACTCAACGGTGCGGGGCGTGATGCCCAGGTGATCGGCGATGTTCTTGTTGTAGTAGCCCTGCAGCAGTTCATTGAGCACCTCGCGCTCGCGCTGGCTCAGGGCGGCCAGGGCCTGCTGAAAGCGCCATTTCGCCTGCGATTCTGTCTGCAGGACGATGGCCTGCCGGCAGGCCGCCTCCACCTTGTCGACCAGTTGGTTGTCCTGAAAGGGCTTTTCCAGGAAATCCCAGGCACCGTTCTTGACGGCGGCCACGGCCATGCTCAGGTCACCATGCCCGGTCAAAAAGAGCACGGGCCAGGGCCAGCCTTGCGCCTTGAGCTGCTCGAAGGTGGCCAGGCCTGAGAGCGGCGCCATGCGGATGTCGAGCAGCATGATGCTGCAGGCCCAGGTGGCGCTGTCCGGGCGCAGGTCCGCCAGAAATTGGTCGCCACCCGCCCAGCAGCGGGTGTGCAGCCCGCGGGAGTCGAGCAGCCACGCCAAGCCGTCGCGGAAGTCCGCGTCGTCGTCGACGATGTGCACAAGAGGGGTCAGGAATTCAGGGGCAGCCACAGGGTGAATTGTGCCCCGTGCAGCTCATCGCTGCGCGCCACGTCGATGCGCCCGTGGTGGGCCTCGATGATGGAGCGGCAGATGGACAGGCCCATGCCCATGCCGCCTTCTTTCTGGGTGGCAAAGGCATCGAAGATGCTGCCGACCTGCTCGGGCGGCACGCCGGGGCCGTTGTCGGACACCTGAATGCCCACCCAGCCTTCGCTGCGCACCAGCCGCACCTGCACGCGAGGCGTGGCTGCGGTGGTTTTGACCGCCCATTCGGTGGCGTTGAGGACGACGTTGTGCAGCGCGTGCTCCAGCAGCGTGGCGTCGGCCGGCACGGTCAGTGGGGTGTCGGCATCCGGCAGGTGCAGGTGCAGGCGCAGCCCCTCTGGCAAGGGCACCTGCCCGACCACGCGGCTCACGAAGGGCAAGAGGTCCAGGGGCTGTCGGTTCATCTCCTGGCGGCGCGCAAAAGCGTTGACGCGCTGGATGACGCGCCCGGCCTTGTCGGCGATGCGGGCCATGCGCTCCACGACCGGGCCGACTTCGTCGAGCGTGATGCGTTGCTGCTGCAGGCGATTGAGCAGGCCGTTGGCAAAGCTGCTGAGGGCGCCCAGGGGCTGGTTGAGCTCGTGGGCCAGGGTGGAGGCCACCTCGCCGACCGCGATCAAGCGGCCTGAGGCTTCCAGCATGTCTTGCTGTCGAGCCGCGCGCCGCTCGATGCGTTTGCGCTCGGTGATGTCCAGGGCCGATCCCATCCAACCGACCACGGTGCCATCGGGCAAACTCAAGGGAGCGCCATGCACCAGCACCTCCAGCAGGTGGCCGTCGTGGTGTCGCCATTGCAGCTCGACGCCGATCTGCGGGGCGCTGGGGTCGGCCATGTGCGCCCGCAGGGTTTCGAACTCGTCGCGCGGCGCACCAGGCCAGTAAGGCATGGGCTGGCCAGGGTCGACCAGCACTTCGGCCGGCCAGCCCACCAAGCGGCAGAAGGCCTGGTTGACGTAGAGCGGGCGCCCTTGGGTGTCCCAGGCGCGCAGGCCCAGCAGCACCGCGCGCTCCATGGCCTGACGCAGCACACGCTGGGTCTGCAACTGGGCCTCGGCGCGCTGGCGCCGCACGGTGTCCAGCCACAGGGCATAGAGGGCCGCCATCATGGCCAGCAGGCACACGAGTGCCACGCCGAAAAAGAGCCGGGGTGCCAGGGCGTATTGCGGGTTCAGCGCGCGCACGTCCAGGCTGAGCTGGATGCCGGGAAAGTGAATGGGGACCGTGGCCGAGGCGCCCCCCTCGGGGTTGAGCTGAATGGCATGGTCCCGGGCAAACCAGGGCGGGATGATGCTGCGCAAAGCCTGCTCGAAATGCACCGCCGCCACGTGATCGCCCACAAACTGGCCCTGCTCGAACTGAGGCACGGCCAGCCACAGGATGTGACCCGCTTCAGGGCCGCCTTGCGGCAAGGGGCCGGCATAGGCGGCGCGTTGCAGTGCCCCGGTGGTGGCCAGCATGGTCTGCAAAGCGGGTTCGCCGTCGGGCTGACGGGCGGCCGTTTGCATGAAGTCGGGCCAGTCACTGACACGCCGCTGCTGTGCGGCGGGCAACCAGCGGTGAAACAGGATGACGCCAGGGGTGCGCCACAACTGACCGGCTTTCACAGGCAAAGCGGGAGAGGCGGACGAGGTACCCTCCCCCCCACGGTCACTCCGTGCCGGCGCGGCGGGTGCATCGCGGCGCTGGGCCTGCAGCGCCAGCGCGGTGAGATCGGCCTCCAGGCGCTGGAAGTGAAAGCGCAGGGTCTGGTCCAGCCACTGGGCGTCGGCCACACGGCGGCGGTTGGCCTCTTCGTCCTCGACCGAGCGCAGGAACAGCGCCAGCACGCCGATGGACACCGCCACCAGCAAGAGCATGCCGCCCAGCCACAACAGGGCACGGCGGTTCCAGGCGGAGGCCGAGGGCGGCTCCAGCTCCAGCAAGGTGAAATCGACGGCAGGCTCGGACATGGCAGCAGGGGGTTTTGGTTAGGATAGCTGACATGTCTGCTCCTGACGTCCACGCCAACTTGAAGCACCGCCTGCTGGGGATGAGCGCGTGCCTCTGGATGTTGTGCGCCACCTGGGCCCCGATGGCCCAGGCCGCCGAGCTGGTCGTGCGCCTGTCGCATGTGGTGGCGCCGGACACGCCCAAGGGGCTGATGGCCAAGCGTTTTCAACAACTGGTCGCGCAGGCCTCGGGGGGGCGCATCCGCGTCGATGTTTATCCCGACTCGCAGCTGTATGGCGACGAAGACGAGATGGAGGCGCTGCAGTTGGGCGCGGTCGAGATCCTGGCGCCGTCCTTGTCCAAGTTCGGCGTGGCCGGTGCGCCCGAGTTCGATGTGTTCGACCTGCCTTTTTTGTTTGACACCCTGGCCCAGGTGCGCTGTGTGACGCAAGGTAGCCTTGGCCAGCAGTTGTTGCAGGGTCTGGCCCGGCAGCAGATGGTGGGCCTGGGCTTTCTCGACAATGGGTTCAAGCAGATGAGCGCGCCACGCCCCTTGCTGCAAACGGCTGATTTCAAGGGCCTGCGACTGCGCATTCAAGCTTCCCGTGTGCTGGCTGCCCAGATGCGGGCGCTAGGGGCATATCCGGTGGTGCTGCCGTTTGGAGAAACCCGACGGGCGCTGGCCGAGGGCGTGGTCGATGGCGCAGAGAACCCTTTGTCCAACTTTCTGACCCAGGGCTTGGCCCCGCTACAGCGCGCGGTCACCCTGACCGATCATGGCTATCTGGGTTATGCGGTGGTGGCCAACCCGCGCTTCTGGGCCAGTCTGGATGACCGCGATCGCACCCTGCTGCAGCGGGCCTTGAATCAGGCCCTGGCAGAGGGCAATGCGCGGGCCGCCGCCCTCAATGCCCAGGCGCTGATCACCTTGAAGCAGACGCCCGGGCTGTGGGTGCACAGTCTGAGCGCATTACAACGCAAGGCCCTGCGCGAGGCGGCGGAGCCGGTGCATGCCGACTTTGCGAGGCGCGTGGGCACGCCGTTATTGCGGGATGTGAAAAACCTTTGCCTGGGTGGCGTTCAGGGTTAACCCGACTGTTGAACGCCACAGTTGGCGGCCCACACCGGGCTGGGTATCGTTCGAGCCACACCGCCCCCATGGGCCGGCTTGGCGCAAGGTGCGTCACGGTCAGCTCTGGGCCCCCACCCTCACACCGCAAAGGCCCGCGCCATGTCCCAGACACCTGCACGCAAGCCGCTCTACAAATCCCTCTACCTTCAAGTGCTGTTCGCCGTCATTGTCGGCGTCCTGCTGGGCCACTTTGCGCCGGAAGTCGGCGCCAAGATGAAGCCCTTGGGCGACGGGTTCATCAAGCTGATCAAGATGATCATCGCCCCCATCATTTTCTGTACCGTGGTGGTGGGCATCGCGGGCATGGAAGACATGAAGAAGGTGGGCAAGACCGGGGGTCTGGCCTTGCTGTACTTTGAGGTGGTCTCAACCATCGCCTTGGTCATCGGTCTGGTCGTGGTCAATGTGCTGCAGCCCGGTTCGGGCATGCACGTCGATCCGAACACGCTGGACACCAAGGGCATTGCGGCCTACACGGAACCCGGCAAGATGCAGGGCACCGTGGACTTCCTGCTGCATGTGATCCCCACCTCGGTGGTGGACGCCTTTGCCAAGGGTGAGATCCTGCAGGTGCTGCTGTTCTCGGTGCTGTTCGGCTTTGCGCTGCACAAGTTCGGCGGCCGCGGCACGATGGTGTTCGACTTCATCGAGAAGTTCTCGCACGTGCTGTTCGACATCGTCGGCATCATCATGAAGGTGGCCCCCATCGGTGCCTTCGGTGCGATGGCCTTCACCATCGGCAAGTACGGGATCAGCTCGCTGTTCTCGCTGGGCAAGCTGATGGGCGCGTTCTACCTGACCTGCCTGATCTTCGTCTTTGTCGTGCTGGGCATCGTCAGCCGCCTGCATGGCTTCAGCGTCGTCAAGTTCGTTCGCTACATCAAGGAAGAACTGCTGATCGTGCTGGGCACTTCGTCGTCGGAGTCGGTGCTGCCGCGCATGATGGAGAAGCTGGAGAACCTGGGCGCCCGCAAGTCGGTGGTCGGCCTGGTGATCCCCACGGGTTACTCCTTCAACCTGGATGGCACCTCGATTTACCTGACGATGGCCGCGGTGTTCATCTCGCAAGCCACGGACACCCCCATGACGCTGGTGCAGCAGCTGACCCTGCTGGCAGTGCTGCTGCTGACCTCCAAGGGCGCAGCGGGCATCACGGGCAGTGGCTTCATCGTGCTGGCGGCCACGCTGTCGGCGGTGGGACATGTGCCGGTGGCTGGCTTGGCCTTGATCCTGGGCATCGACCGCTTCATGTCGGAAGCCCGCGCCCTGACCAACCTGGTGGGCAACGGTGTGGCGACCCTGGTGGTGGCCAAGTGGACCGGTGACTTGGACATGCAAAAGCTCCATCATGGGCTGAACAACCCGTCGGCGGCCGAAGCCGACGAACCCGAACTCATCCTGGACCAACAGGTTGCCCACATGGCCGTGACGCCCCAGAAGGGCTGATCCTCGCAATGTGACACGGAGCCGCCCCAATCGGGCGGCTTTTTTAATGCATGAAATCAGGCGCTTGTTTTCCTCCCGGCTGACTCCTACATTGTTTGAAAAAGCGAACGCGGGAGGTGCCTCATGCGTCGGTATGCGTGCGTCGTCTTGGTCTGTCTGGCGGGATGCGGTGGCGGTGGAGGCGGTGGATCCCGCCCGTCGCCGGCTCCGACTGGCATCTCCGAAGACTACTACCCCGTCAGCGTGGGGGCGCGTTGGTCGTATGCCGTCACGTCCAGTGATGTGGCCTTGCCCTATGTCGACAACCTGAGCATCACGGGCTTCCACGCCGGGACAGGTCAATGGGTCTTTCTGGACAGCGACCCGGCCGGTGACGGCATGCCCGTCGAGAGCTACTACCGCAAAGATGCGCGCGCCTTCACCTTCGTGGGTGACAACGACCCTGCCGACTGGCTGACTGCCACGCTCACGCCGATGGACCTGATGCGCTTTGACGGCACCTTCAGCGCCTCGCCCCTGGTCAGCCGAAGCAATGCCAACATCGGCGTCGATCTGGACAACGACGGCCTGAATGAAACGATTTCCGGGCAGGTCAATGGCACCGTCGAAGGCTTTGAAACGCTGAACACCGATGTCGGGTCGTTCTCGAACACGGCCCGGATCCGTTACAGCGCCTCGGGCACCGTGACGCTCACCACCGGCGCCAGCATCCCCGTGACGCAAACGGTGCGCGAGTGGCGAGCTCCGGGCTTGGGCGCGATCCGGCAAACCATCCAGACCACGGTCGGCGGCAGCACGAGCACAACCACCCTGGAGCTCAAAGGCCTGTCCGTCAACGGCATCCTCGGCGGCATCCTGCCGCCCTCGACCCTGTTGGCCAACCTGGGCAGCGCGAGCTCCGATGAGACCCGCCCCGGGCGGCCAGCCCTGGCCAGCGATGGACAACGCCATCTGCTGATCAGCAACCGACAGATCACGCCGACCACCTGGGAGTGGCTCGGCCAGTTCATCGCGGCGGACGGGCAGTTGCAGAGCAGCGTGTCACTGTCGCCCGCGACCAACGATCTGTGGGGGCACCTGGCCGTGGCGTGGAATGGGGTCTCCAGCACGTACGCCGTCGTGTCCGGCAGTGGCACCGCCTACGGCATGCGCTTCCAGCGGATCAGCGCCACGGGCGTGGTGCTCGACGCCTACCCCGGCACCGAGCTGGCGCCCGATGGCCGCAATCGGGCCTTGGCCGCAGGGGGCGGCAAATGGCTGGCGGTGTACCAGCGCAACAGTGTCCCCGGCGCCTTGTTGGGCAGACTGGTGGATGCCAATGGCCTGCACGGCGTCGAGTTCACGATCGCCTCGACGGGCGTGGCCGATTTCGCCCAACCCGCTGTGGCGTTCGACGGCAGCAACTTCCTGATCGCTTGGGAGTCGGGGCCGGGCTCCTTGCAGCCGGCCAACACGGACATCCACGCCCGACGCGTGTCTCCGCAGGGTGTCCTGCTGGAGCCTGCCCCGTTCACCGTGAGCGCGGCTGCCGAGGCGCAATGGATGCCGCAGATCGCCTGCGACCCGACGAATTGCCTCATTGCGTGGGTCGACCGTCGAAACCACACGGGGCAAAGCTACAACTTCTCACCCGGGCCAGGCGACCTGTATGGCACGCTGATCGGCTCGGCCGGCACGCCGCTGCAGGCCGATGGCCTGGCGTTCGCGACCGGGATCACCGCCAACGCCGGCTACCCTGGCCTGACGTTCAACGGTTCAGACTACGTGCTCGCGTGGTCTCGCGGTGCTTTTGCGAACAATCCCGGCGGCCCGACCGGCATCTACGCGATGCGCATCAGCACCGCCGGTGTCGCCTCTCCGGCCATGCCGGGCCTGGCGGTGTCCGGCCCGCCGCCTGCGGCCACCCGCTACCTGTATCCGACCTTGGCCTCGGCTGGGCCGGGGGCCCTGGTGGTCTGGCTCCACAACGCGGAAACCATCGGCAGCACGAAGCAGATCGACGGCACGGTGATCTGGCCAAAACTGACGCGTTGACCTGAGCGACCGGTGAGGGCCACGTACACTCTGTGCGTGTTGTTGACCGCCCCTTCGGGCCCCTCACATGAGGACTGATTCTTCACGCTTGGATGTCATGAAGCTGCTGCTGAACCAGTGGCGGCAGCTGACGACACTCAACCGCAGTGACCGCCCCTGGCAAATGCCTTTTGCGGCGGCCCTGGCCTCAGGACTGCCGTTGTGCGTGGGCGCCTGGTTCGGACACATGGACTATGGCCTGGTGTCGTCCTTGGGTGGGCTGGTGTTTCTGTACCTGCCCGCCACCCCGCTGTACCACCGCATGGTCACACTGATGGCTTGCTCGTTTGCCATGAGCGCCTGCTACACGATCGGTCTGATCAGCCATTTCGTGCCAGCGCTGATGATGCCGGCACTGGTCTTCACGGCCATCATCGCCAACATGGTGTGTCGTTTTTATGCGGTGGGTGTGCCGGGGAGCCTGTTCTTCATCATGGCGGCGGCCATCGGGGCCTACACCCCCATCAGGATCGAACAGTTGCCCCTGATGGTGGGACTGATCACCCTGGGTTCCTTGCTGGCCAGCCTGATCGCTTTCTTCTACAGCTTGCACCGATTGAGTGTGCAGGCACCCATGCCGGTCCAGCCCCTGCCCACACCCACCTTCGATTTCGTGATTTTCGATTCGGTGGTGATTGGCGTGTTCGTCGGCATTTCGCTGGCTTTGGCGCAACTCTTTCAGCTGGGAAAAGCCTACTGGGTGCCCGTGAGCTGCCTGGCGGTGATCCAGGGGGCCTCCTTGCAGGCGGTGTGGAACAAGCAGGTGCACCGCATCCTGGGCACCGGCCTGGGCCTGCTGGTGGCCTGGGGGCTGTTGCTGCTGCCGCTCAACGCCTGGGGGGTCGCGGCCTTGCTGATGATCCTCACCTTCATCGTGGAAACCGTGGTGGTTCGGCACTATGGCTTCGCCACCATTTTCATCACCCCCTTGACCATCTTGCTGGCCGAGGCGGGCACCCTGGGCCGGGGCGTGCCGGCCCACCTGATCGAGGCGCGCTTCTACGACACCGTGTTGGGCTGCGCCGTGGGCCTGGTGGGCGGCGTGTGTTTGCACAGCCCACGCTTTCGGGCGGTGCTGGGGCAGCAGATGCGCCGGCTGATGCCAAAACGGTTCCTGTAACTGCGATACTGCCGCTCAGCCCACCCGGAGTCTGGACGGAACCATGTGCACCATTTGCGGTTGTGAATCGGCGCAGGCCCATGCGCCGAATGCCCACGATCATGCGCATTCGCATGGTCATGACGCCACGGCATCCCATCATCACCACACCGCCACCGGCGACATGCACACCCGCGTGCTGCAACTGGAACAAGACATCCTGGCCGGCAACCAGCACATGGCCGACCATGTGCGTGCGCACCTGGCCAGTCAACACACGCTGGCCTTGAACCTGGTCTCCAGCCCCGGCTCAGGCAAGACCACACTGCTGGTCGAAACCGTGGCGCGCCTGAAAGCGCAGCAACGGCCGGTCGCCGTGATCGAGGGCGATCAGCAGACCAGCTTCGATGCCGAGCGCATCCGCGCCACCGGCGTGCAGGCGGTGCAGATCAACACCGGCAAGGGCTGCCACCTGGACGCACGCATGGTGCACGACGCCCTGCACGATCTGCCCACCCTGCCGCATGGCGTGCTGATGATCGAGAACGTGGGCAACCTGGTGTGCCCGGCCGGCTTTGACTTGGGCGAGCGCGCCAAGGTGCTGGTGTTTTCCGTCACCGAGGGCGAGGACAAGCCCCTGAAGTACCCAGACATGTTCCAGGCAGCGGGCCTGATCCTGCTGCACAAGTGCGATCTGTTGCCTCACCTGCGTTTTGACGTGGCGCGGGCGCTCGACTTTGTGCGCCAGGTGAACCCGGATGCCCCGGTGATCCAGCTGTCCAGCACCACCGGCGAGGGCTTTGACGCATGGATGCGCTGGATCGACACGCAGTGCGCCACCGCCTGATCCTGCGTGGTCAGGTTCAGGGCGTGGGCTGCCGGCCCTGGGTCTGCCAGCAGGCCCGTGCGCTGGGCCTGCGCGGCTGGGTGCGCAACACCGGCGACGGCGTCGAGGTGCTGGCCGAGGGGCCGGTGGACGACGTGGACCAACTGCTTGCCCGCCTGACTCAGCTGCCCGCCCCAGGTCGCGTGGATGAGTTGCTGACGGGTGATGCGCACGCGCCCGGCCTGCCCGCCGTGTCGTCCGCCGACTTCACGATCTTGCCCAGCCCGGCCTTGAGCGAACAGGCCCAACTCCACGCCCTGCTGGGCGCCGACCTGGCCGTGTGCGACACCTGCCTGGGCGAGCTGTTCGACCCCACGAACCATCGCTGGCGCCATCCTTTCATCCATTGCCCACAGTGCGGGCCGCGCTATACCGTGACGCGCCGCCTGCCGTTCGACCGGGCGAACACGTCTCTGGCCGATTTTGACCTGTGCCCGCGCTGCGAGGTCGAGGTGCATGACCCGCACGACCGGCGCTTTCACGACCAGACCCAGGCCTGCCAGGACTGTGGTCCAAGGCTGTCGCTGTGTCTGTCAAACGGCGAGGCGCTGCCCGGTGATGCCATTGCGCAGACCTGGCAGCTGCTGGCCAGCGGTCGCATCGTGGCCTTGCAGGGCGTGGGCGGATTTCACCTGTGCTGCGATGCACGCCGGCCCGAGGCCGTGGCCCGCCTGCGCGCCCTCAAGCGGCGCCCGACCCAACCCTTGGCGGTGATGGCTGCGAATGTGGCGTCTTTGCAGGACTGGCTTGACGTGTCGCCGGATGAGGCGCGCTGGCTGCGCTCGCCCGAGCGGCCCATCGTGCTGCTGAACCAGAAGCCTCACACCTCGCAGGCCTACCCTGGCTTGGCCCCGCACCTGCACTCTCTGGGTGTGATGCTGCCCTATACGCCGGTGCACCACCTGCTGTTTCACGAGGCTGCCGGACGGCCCACTGGCCCGGCGTGGCTTGAGCAGGCGCAAGCCCCCTGGCTGGTGATGACGAGTGGCAATGCGCCGGGCGAGCCCTTGGTGATCGACCACGACCACGCTTGGCGAGAACTGGCCCCGCTGGCCGACGCGCTGCTGCTGCACGATCGCGCCATCACCGCCCGCAATGACGACTCGGTGCTGCGCGTGCGCCTGGATGGCAGCGCTTGCTGGCTGCGCCGGGGGCGGGGCTATGCGCCGCTGCCGATGCACTGGCCGACGTGGATGCCGGTTGGAACACCTTCAGCAGCCGACACCCAGACCGACGCCGGCACTGAGACGGACACCGATGCGGACCCGCACAACGAAGACCGACACGGCGGATCCGATGTGCCCATTCCCACCGTGCTGGCCCTCGGTGGCGAACTCAAGGCCACGCTCTGCCTGAGCGCCCCACACCCGACGGCAGGCACGCAGGTCTTCGTGTCGCCCCATGTCGGCAACCTCGACAACGCCGGCACCCGCCTGGCCTTTGAGGCCTTGGCCCGGCAATGGCCCGCCTGGCGTCAGGTACGCCCCACCGCCCTGGCCTGCGATCTGCACCCCGATTTCTACAGCAGCCGACTCGCCGCCGAGTGGGCGGGTCAAGCCGACGTTCCGCTGATCCCCGTCCAGCATCATCACGCCCACATTGCCGCCGTGCTGGCCGAGCACGCGCACGACCCGGCCAGCCTGCAGCCGGTGATCGGCCTGGCGCTGGACGGTCACGGCCTGGGCAGCGACGGACAAGCCTGGGGCGGCGAGCTGCTGTGGGTGCACCGCGACCAATGCCAGCGTCTGGGCCACCTGCATCCGCTGCCCCTGCCGGGTGGGGGACGCGCCGCCCGCGAGCCCTGGCGCTTGGGCATCGCCCTGCTGCACACCCTGGGCCGTGGTGATGAGATTGCCGCCCGCTTTGCCGACCAGCCGGGCGCTGCCCTGCTGCACTCCTGGCTGGTACAAACCCAAGGCGAGGCCGCGCCCTCGTCCACTCTCACTGCGCTGCCGCGCAGCACCAGCCTGGGCCGCCTGTTCGACGCCGCTGCCGGTGTGCTGCGACTGCTCGATCACTCTGCCCATGAGGGCGATGCGGCCATGCGCCTGGAAGCCTTGGCGGCCCGAGCTGCAGAGCGCCTGCCTCTGCCAACCGCCCCCACCTTCTCCCCCCTGTCCACCGTCGGGTCGGCCTCCTCGCCACCGGCGCGGTCGGCACCATCGGTCCTGGACTGGCACCCCCTGATGCACTGGCTGTGCGACCAACCCACCGCTTCCAGCGCCCCCACCCGCCCGGCCGCGCAGCTGGCCGACGCCGCCGCCGTCTTCCACCTCACCCTGGCGCGCGACCTGGCCGCCTGGGCCGCCCAAGCTTGCGCGCAGCATGGCATTGGCACCGTGGTGCTCAACGGCGGCTGCCTGGCCAACCGCCTGCTCGACGACGCCTTGACACAGCATTTGCAAGCCGCTGGTCTGCGCGTCTGGCGCGCCAGCCACTATCCTTGTGGTGATGGCGGCTTGAGCCTGGGCCAGGCCTGGGTGGCCCACCACCGCCTCACCGCCCCTGTGTCCCTCACCGCTTGACGCCCACCCCACCATGTGCCTCGCCCTGCCCGCTCGTGTGATCTCGCTGGACGCCACCGGTCAGTCCGGTCAGGTGGACCTTGGCGGTGTGCGCAAGAACGTGTCGTTCGCCTTGCTCGACGAGGTAGCCGTGGGCGACCACGTGATCGTGCACGTGGGCTATGCGCTCAGCCGCCTCGACCCGGACGAAGCCGCGCAGACCCTGGCGCTGTTTGCCGAGCTGGCGGCCCACCATGCACAAGCCTCACCGGAAGTTGACGCATGAAATACGTCAGCGAGTTCCGCGACCCCACGCTGGCCCGCCACCTGGCCCAGAAGCTGGCCGATGCGGTCCAGCCCGGTCGCAGCTATCGCTTCATGGAGTTCTGCGGCGGCCACACCCATGCCCTGGCGCGCTACGGCGTGCTCGATCTGCTGCCGCCGCAGATCCAGATGATCCACGGCCCCGGCTGCCCCGTGTGCGTGCTGCCCATTGGCCGCATCGACATGGCGATTGAACTCGCAAGCCGCCCCGGCGTGATCCTGGCCAGCTACGGCGACACCCTGCGCGTGCCGGCGTCCGAGCAGCTCAGCCTGATCCGCGCCCGCGCCCAGGGTGCCGATGTGCGCATCGTCTACGCCGTGGACGATGCGCTCGCGCTGGCACGCGCCCACCCCGAGCGCGAGGTCGTCTTCCTCGCCATCGGCTTCGAGACCACCACGCCGCCCACCGCCGTGGCCCTGCAAACGGCCCTGCGCGAAGACCTGCGCAACTTCAGCGTGCTGTGCAACCACGTGCTCACGCCCGCGGCCATGCACGCCATCCTCGACCAGCCCGAGCACGTCCCGCTCGACGGTCTGGTCGGCCCCGCCCACGTCTCCACCATCATCGGCACCCAGCCCTACGAGGTCTTCGCGGCGCGCTACCGTCTGCCCGTGGTGATCGCCGGCTTCGAACCGCTGGACATGATGCAGGCCATCTTGATGCTGGTGCAGCAGGTCAACGAAGGCCGCGCCGAGGTCGAAAACGAATTCACCCGCGCCGTGAGCCCGCAGGGCAACACCCGCGCACAAGCCCTGGTGCACGAGGGTTTCGAGCTGCGTGAGGACTTTGCCTGGCGCGGTCTGGACCGCATCCCCCACAGCGCCCTGCGCCTGCGCTCCGCCTACGCCCGCTTCGATGCCGAGCTGCGCTTCGGCCTGCACGACCGCAGCGTGCCCGACCACCCGCAATGCCTGTGCGGCCCCATCCTGCGCGGCCAGCGCCAGCCGGTGGACTGCAAGCTCTTCGGCACCGTCTGCACGCCTGACAACCCGATGGGCGCCTGCATGGTCAGCTCCGAAGGCGCCTGCGCGGCCCACTACGCCTACGGCCGCCACCGTGCGCCGACTGCCACCACTGCGGCCACCAACAGATCCGCCGCCCCCTCTGAGCGGCCCCCTTCCACATGAGCCTCATCAAGCCCGGCTACGTGCGCCCCCTCGACCTCAAGCAAGGTCGCATCGACCTGACCCATGGCGCGGGTGGCCGCGCCAGCCACCAGCTCGTTCAAGAGGTCTTCCAGCCAGCGTTTGCGCGCACCTGGCCTCAGGTGAACGACCAGCCCAGGCAACCCGGCAGCGACGACGGCACCGTGCTGCCCATGCCCGACCACTTGCCCGCCGGACACCGCTTGGTGCTCTCCACCGACGCGCACGTGGTCTCCCCGCTGTTCTTTCCCGGTGGCGACATCGGCCAGCTCGCTGTCCACGGCACCGTCAACGACCTGGCCATGATGGGTGCCACGCCCCTGCACCTCACGGTCAGCCTCATCCTCGAAGAAGGCCTGCCGCTGGCCGACCTGGTGCGCATCGCCCGCGCCATGGCCGATGCGGCGTGCGAAGCCGGCGTGGCCATCGTCACCGGCGACACCAAGGTGGTCGAGCGCGGCAAGGGCGACGGCGCCTACATCAGCACCGCCGGCCTCGGCTGGGTCGCCCCCGATGTGCGCTTGTCTGGCACCAACGCCCAGCTGGGCGACGCCATCGTGCTGTCCGGCGCCATTGGCGAACATGGGCTGGCCGTGCTCAGCCAGCGCGAAGGCCTGCAGTTCGAATCCCCCACCACCTCCGACACCGCCCCCCTGAATAGCCTGGTGCAAGCCATGCTGCGCAGCGGCGCCCGCCTGCGCGTCTTGCGCGACCCCACACGCGGCGGCGTGGCCACCAGCCTCAATGAGATCGCCGCAGCCTCGGGCGTGGGCATGATGCTCGACGAGGCCGCCATCCCCCTGCAGGCCGCCGTCCAAGGCGCCTGCGAGCTGATGGGGCTGGACCCGCTCTACCTCGCCAACGAAGGCAAGCTGCTGGCCCTGTGCCACCCGGACGACGTGGACACCCTGCTGACCGCCATGCACGCCCACCCGCTGGGCACCCAGGCCTGCCGCATTGGCACCGTCACCGAAGACCCCCATCATTTCGTGCAAATGCGCACCGCCTTCGGTGGTTGTCGTATGCTGGACTGGTTGATGGGTGATCCCCTGCCTCGCATCTGCTGAGCCCGCACCACACGGTTCACCCGCCCCCCCACACAGGAGCGCAGCCATGGCCATCAAGCACGCCACCTCGGGAGACTTAGTCTCCACCCTTCCCTTGGGCCTCGCCCTGCAGGACACCCCCAGCCACGCCCTCGTCAAAGGGCGCGATCTGGAGGTCATCCGCTTGGTGCTGCCGGCGGGCAAGGCCATGCCCGACCATCAGGTTTCTGGCGAAGTCACGGTGCTGTGCCTGGAAGGCCGCATTGAGATGACCGTGTCCCAAGGTGTCCGCACCATGCAAGCCGGCGACCACGTCTACCTCGATGCCCGTGAGCCTCACAGCCTGCGTGCCCTTGAAGACGCCTCGGCCCTCCTCACCATCAGCCTGGCGGGCACCCTCGGCCAAACCGCCCTCACCTGACGCCTGCCTGACCATGCCTGCGCATCTGGACGATCTGCTCCACCGTTGGCCTGCAAGCCCCCAGAACCTGCTGCAGGTATTGCGCGCCATCCAGGCCCGCTTGGGCCACATCCCGCCCCAAGCCATGGAAGCCCTCGTGCAGCAATGGGGCCTGAGCTACACGGCCATCCGCAGCGTGGTCAGCTTCTATCACTTCCTCAGCTTCGAGCCGCGCGGTCGCTACACGGTCTATGTCAGCGACAGCGTCACCGACCGCATGCTGGGCAACGAGGCCTTGATCGCCCAGCTCTGCCAGAGACTGGGCGTAGCCGAAGGCATCACCCGCCCCGATGGCCTGGTGTCCGTGCACCGCACCGCCTGCACCGGCCTGTGTGACCAGGGCCCTGCCGGCCTCGTCAACGGCCGCCCGCTGGTGATGCTGACACCCCGACGCATCGACGAAATCGCCGACCTGATCCTGCTTGAGACCCCGGTGGACGCCTGGCCGGCCGACTTCTTTGCCGTGCACAACCCCGTCTGGCGTCACACGCTCACCCTGAGCCACCCCATTGCCCCCGGCACCGGCCTTCAGGCCATGCTGAGCCGGGGGGCCGACGGCATGCTGCACGCCTTGCAAACCGCCGGCCTGCGCGGCCGTGGCGGTGCGGGCTTTGCCACCTGGCAAAAATGGCAGGCCTGTCGCAACGCCCCCGGCCCGCGCGCCATCACCTGCAATGCCGACGAGGGCGAACCCGGCACCTTCAAAGACCGCATGCTGCTGATGCAATGGGCCCACGAGGTCTTTGAAGGCATGACGATCGCCGCCCTGACCGTCGGCGCCACCCAGGGCTTCCTCTACCTGCGCGGCGAGTACGAATTCATCGCCCCGCACCTGCGTGACGTGCTGGCCCAACGCCGTGCCCAAGGCCTGCTGGGCTTTGACGTGGCCGGCAGCGGCCAGGCCTTCGACATCGCTCTGCACCTGGGCGCGGGCGCCTACGTTTGCGGCGAAGAGACCGCCCTGATCGAATCGGTGGAGGGCAAGCGCGGCATCCCGCGCACCCGCCCTCCTTTCCCGGTCGACCGGGGCTACCTGGGCCTGCCCACCGTCAACAACAACGTCGAAACCTTCGTGCAGGTGGCCCAGATTGCCGTACACGGGGGCGACTGGTTCGCCGCCCAGGGCACCGCCCAGTCCAAGGGCACCCGCATCCTCAGCGTCTCGGGTGACGTGACCCGCCCCGGCCTCTATGAAATCCCCTGGGGCGTGACCGTGGCCGAGGTCCTGCAAGACGCCGGCGCGCACGACGTACAGGCCGTGCTCGTCGGCGGGCCCTCCGGCAAACTGATCGACGCCAGCCAGTTGCAGCGCCAGATCAGCTTCGAAGACCTGCCCACCGGCGGCGCCTTCACCGTCTTCAACCAAAGCCGGGACATGCTGGACGTCGCCCGCCAGTACACGCACTTCTTCGCCCACGAATCCTGCGGTTTCTGCACGCCCTGCCGCGTCGGCTGCGTGCAACTGGTCGACACCGCCGACCGCCTGATGAGCGGCCACGCCGGCCGGCACGACCTCGAACGCCTGCGTGACACTGGTGCGCTCATGCAACGTGTGAGCCACTGCGGCCTGGGCCAGACGGCCGCCCACCCGTTGCTCGACGTGCTCGCCCACTTCCCCGAACAGGTCGAGCGCCGCCTGGTGCCCAGCCTGCACGCCTTTGACCTGGACGCCGCCTGCGTGGACATGGCCCACCTGCCCACCCACGCCCCTCACCGCACGGAAAGCCCGGCATGAGCGCGCCCAGCCCCCCCACGCCCACAGCCATCACCACGCCCCAGGCCACGCCCGACACCTTCCTGCTCGACGGCCGCCCCATCCCTTTCCAGCCTGGCCAGACCCTGATGCAAGCGGCCCAGGCCGCAAGCGTCTACATCCCGCACCTGTGCCACCATGCCGACTTCGACCCGATCGGCAGCTGCAAGGTCTGCAGCGTGCGCATCCAGGGACGTACGGTGGCCTCCTGCACGATGCCCGCCCGCCCCGGCCTGGTGGTCGAGTCGGAAACGCCTGAGCTCCATCACGACCGCCAGCGCCTCACCCAGATGCTGTTCGTGGAAGGCCAGCACCACTGCCCCTTCTGCGAGAAAAGCGGCGCCTGCCACCTGCAGGCCGTGGCCTACCACCTCGACATGCAGGACACGCACTTCGTGCACACCGCCCCGCACCACGAGGTCGATGCCTCCCACCCCGACGTCTGGCTCGACCGCAGCCGCTGCATCCTGTGCGAGCTGTGCGTGCGCGCCAGCCGCGAGGCGGACGGCAAGAACGTCTTCGCCATCGGCGGGCGCGGCGCCCACACCACCTTGCTCGTCAACAGCCCCAGCGGCCAGCTGCACGACAGCGACGTGGCCGTGACCGACCGCGCCGTGCACATCTGCCCCGTGGGCGCCCTGATGCCCAAACGCCAGGGCTTCGTCATCCCCATCGGCCAGCGCCCTTACGACGCCGCCGACATCGCCCGGCGCCCGGAGGACAGCTGATGAGCGCCGACGCCCCCCAGAACACGGCGAACACCGCCCCCCCTAAAAAGCTGCGCATCGCCACCTGCTCCCTGGCTGGCTGCTTTGGCTGCCACATGTCCTTCCTGGACGTGGACGAAGCCCTGGCCGACCTGATCGAGCACATCGAGTTCGACCGCAGCCCGCTGACCGACATCAAACACGTCAGCACAGACGGCGTGGACATCGGTCTGATCGAAGGCGGCCTGTGCAACAAGGAGAACGTCGAGGTGCTGCGCGAGTTCCGTGCCCGCTGCACCACCCTGGTCGCCGTGGGCGCCTGCGCCATGTACGGCGGGGTCCCCGCGCTGCGCAACGGTATCCCCGTCTCCGAGCTGGTGGCCGAAGCCTACTTGGGCAACGACCTGCACAACCCGCAAATCCCCAGCGACCCCGAGCTGCCCCCACTGCTCAACAAGGTGCTGCCGCTGCACGAGGTCGTTCCCATCGACGTGACCCTGGCGGGTTGCCCGCCCCCGGCCGTGGCCTTCCGCGAGTTGATCCTGGCCGCGCTGGCACAACGCGCCGCCGTGATCCCCCGCACCGATCGCCATTTCGACTGAGCCACCATGCCCCACCCGCTTGAAACCGCCACCGACCCGGCCAGCCTGAACCGCGTGGTCATCGAGCCCGTGAGCCGCGTCGAAGGCCATGGCAAGGTCACCCTGCTGCTCGACGAGCACCGCCGCGTCCAGCAAGCCCGCCTGCACATCGTCGAGTTCCGCGGCTTCGAGCGCTTCATCCAGGGCCGCCCGTACTGGGAAGTGCCGATCATGGTGCAGCGTCTGTGCGGCATCTGCCCGGTCAGCCACCTGCTGGCCTCCAGCAAGGCCTGCGACGCCTTCGTCATTGGCAAGGGGCGCCTCACGCCCCCCGCCGAGAAACTGCGTCGCCTGCTGCACTTCGCCCAGGTGCTGCAGTCCAACGCCCTGCACTTCTTCCACCTCGCCTCCCCTGACCTGCTGTTCGGCTTTGACGACGCCGTGGCCCACCGCAACATCGTCGGCGTGCTGCAGGATGAACGCGAACTGGGCCTGCAAGGCATCCGCATCCGCAAGTACGGGCAGGAAATCATCCGCCTGCTGACGGGCAAGCGCATACACGGTACCGGCTCGGTGCCGGGCGGCTTCAACAAGGCCCTGTCCGTGAGCGACCGCGACCTGATGCGCACCGACATCGGCCAGATCATCGCGTGGTGCGACAGCACCCTGGGGCTGGCCCGCGACCTCTTCCTGGCCGGCCAGCCCGAACACGGTCGCTTTGCCAACGTCCCCTCCAGCTTCATGTCCCTGGTGCGCCCCGATGGCGCAGCCGACCTGTACGACGGCGCCTTGCGCGTGAAAGACGCCCAGGGCCAGCTCATCGTCGACCAGGTCGATGCGCAGGACTACCAGCAGCTGATCAGCGAAGAGGTCAAGCCCTGGACCTATATGAAGTTCCCGTATCTGCGCGCGCTCGGCCCTGAGCATGGCTGGTACAGCGTGGGCCCGATGGCCCGCATCAACAACGCCACCTACCTCGACACGCCCCGCGCCGAGGCGGCCCGTCAGGCCTTTGTGACCTGGGGCGACGGCAAGCCGGTGACCGCGGCGCTGGCCCAGCACTGGGCCCGCATGATCGACACCTTGCACTGCGCCGAAAGCATCGAGCGCCTGCTGCACGATCCGGACATCGTCGGCACCGATCTGATGGCCACCGGCACCCCGCTGCGCGAAGGCATCGGCGTGATCGAGGCCCCGCGTGGCACGCTCATCCACCACTTCCGCGTGGGGGACGACGACCTCATCAACTACGCCAACCTGATCGTCTCGACCACGCACAACAACACCGCGATGAACGAGGCCGTGCGCAGTGTCGCGGCCGAATACTTCGATGGCCGCGAGATCACCGAAGGCCTGCTCAACCACATCGAAGTCGCCATCCGCGCCTACGACCCCTGCCTGTCGTGCGCCACGCATGCCGTGGGCAAGATGCCCCTGCGCATCGAGGTGGTCGAGGCCGATGGGCAACTGGCCGATGTGCTACTCAAGCACGAGGACGGCACGCTGGAGCGCCCCATGGCGCATCGCGCCCCGGCCAACTGGCCCCCGCTTGGCGCATGAACGCCCTCAGCCTGATCGACGGCGACGCGCCGCTGCCGACCGACTGGGCCCGCACGCTCGTGGTGGCCGTGGGCAACCCCAGCCGCGGCGACGATGCCGCCGGTCCGCTGCTCGCCGAACGCCTCTCGTCATGGCTGAGCGACGAGGACCACCACCAAGACGGCACCCGCGCGCACGACCTCACCATCCTCTGCGACCAACAGTTGATGGTGGAGCACGCCTACGACCTGCGCGGCCGCGATCGCGTGCTGTTCATCGACGCCGCGGCTCGGCAGGGGAAGCCGGTGCAATGGCAGCGCATCGAAGCCAGCGCCAGCGGCCCGGCCATCAGCAGCCATCAATGCACACCCAGCCAGTTGCTGCACCTGTGTGCACACACCCTGCAGATCCCGCCTCCCCGTGCCTGGCTGCTGTCCCTGCGCGGCGAAGACTTCGAGCTGGGCGCCCCGGTGTCGGCCACCATGCAAGACGCCATGGATCAAGCCTGGAACGAGCTCCTCGACTGGGTAACCACGCCAGAGGTCCACGCGCGGTCGGTCAGCCAATCAAACGATCCTCACGATGCATGAAGCCTCACTGGCCATCGAGGTCATCGCCCTGCTGGAGCGACAACGCAACACGCTCTCGCGCATCACCCGCATCGTGCTCGACATCGGTGCCTTAGGCAGTGTCGATGAAGACGCGCTGCGCACCGCCTTGCTGGCCGCCTTGCCAGGCACCCTGGCCGAAGGCGCGGACATCGAGATGCACACCATCCCCGCCCAGGCACGCTGCCCGCAATGCGCCACGGTGTACGAACCACCCGACCGCATCGAGCCCTGTCCGCACTGCGGCTCGGCCCGCAAACAATGGTTGAGCGGGCAGTCCCTCACTCTGCGCAGCGTGGAAGGCACACCGCGCTGATGCAAGGCGCCAAGCTCCCGGCCGGCAAGTATCATCCTTTAGAGATGAATGCCACCTCCTTCTGGGACTGAACGATGATCTACGCGCTCCTCAAGACTGTTCATGTGCTGTCCATCATCGTGTGGATCGGTGGCATGGTGTTTGCGCACTTCTTCCTGCGGCCGGCGGTTGCTCAGCTGGAGCCTCCAGCGCGGTTGCGGCTGATGCACGATGTGCTCGAGCGCTTCTTCCAGGCCGTGCTCATGGTCTCACTGCTGACTCTGGCCAGCGGCGTGTGGATGCTGGGTCGTGTGGCCAAGCAGGTGGTGCAGTCGGGGGGCAGCTTCGAGATGCCGCTGGCCTGGACCGTCATGGCGGTGCTGGGCGTCGTCATGGTGGCGATCTTCATGCACATCCGCTTTGTGCTTTTCAGGAGGCTCGACGGGGCCGTTGCAGCGGCAGAGTGGGCCGCCGGTGGTGCGGCTCTGGCGCAGATTCGTACATGGGTCTCGATCAACCTCGGCCTGGGTGTTTTGGTGCTGCTCGTCACGCTCATGCGCTGGACGACTTGAGTCCAGCCCCTGCCTCCCATTTCCGCGCGTCGCAGACGGCAACAAACTGATCTGCGACATTCCAGGGCTGTGCCGGGACAGTGGCGACCGTCAATGATTGACGTTGAAGGCCCGTGACCTCCACCGAATGCTTTGCCCGCGACACCAGTCGCTCGGCGGCACGCCATCCAGCAAGCCGGCTAGAACAGCAACTCCTGAGCTGCCACGTCTTGGTGGGATAGGACAGCTTCCCTTGAACGCTTTCCCAAGGACTTTCGCCGCCGTGTTTGCCTTCTTCTCGGCGCCATTGAATGTCGAAAATCTTTACACCTATCAGAGCGGCAATCTGCCCATGATTGCGGTAGCACATTGATTCGTATCAATATTTATATGTTGGCATGATTTTCGCTGTACTGGCATGCCTGTCCATCTTGGCCGGCGTTAACCAGATTTTGAGGGAACCACGCAATGGCCAGCTTTATTCAGAACCGTCTTTCCAGCGCACGCAACGGAGTGGTTGCGGCCGCTTGTCTGCTGGCTTTTGGCGGTACCGCGCAAGCTGACGTTGTCGCGTGGAACTGGGTGGCCGGCCCTGGCGTCCTGACAAGCAGTCAAAGTGGCAACGTCACCTCGTTGACAGAAGTCAATCCCACCTCCCCCTTTGGCACCAGCACCTGGATCGCACAGGCCACCGTGGCCGATGCAGGCGACTACTCGTTCGACTTCCGACTCCAAGGCTTCTTCGCGTACTACCAAGTCATGCTGACTTTGAGTGCAGTGGATGCCAGTGGCACACAGACCATCCTGAGCGCAGGGCCCGCCTCTTGCTGCGATGCGCCTTCTAGTGGTTTCGACTACGTCGGCACGTACACGTTTACTGGCTTGAGTGCTGGCGAGAACATCCAGTTCATTTGGACTGGCGTTAACAACGATTCAAACCGCAACATGAACAGCACGCTGACCTTGACTCAGCATGTTCCAGAACCAGCGTCGCTGGCGCTGGTGAGTTTGGCGTTGCTGGGTGCAGGCCTGACCGGTCGCCGAAAGTCGTGAGATGTGGGCAGGAGGGTGGCCTACGCCCTCCTGTCACACCAATCAGTTCGAGAGAGGCCCAAGGCTGAACGGCCACCATCACTCAAAGTGATGGGCTCATCGTGCAGCTGAGCTGCCCTCGACGTGCTCAGGCGACGCACTAAGGCGATTGTGCTGCACCCGGATCCGCGCCGCCAACGCTCCCGCCCAGGCCGCATACGCCAAAGCCCCCGGATGAAACCCATCATCCGCCATGTAGCGCAGGTCCATCGGAAAATCCGCGCCCACCACTTCACAGCCCGGCTGGCCGGCCACCCAGCGCCGCTGCGCCTGGTCTAAACGTGTGGCACACCGCCCCAGATACCACCGCAAAGGCTGCGGCAAGGCCGGAAACAAATGCACCGGCGGCAAGGCCGACAGGATCACCTGCTGAGCCTGATGCCCTTGCTTCAACTCCGTCACCAGTGACGCCAGACCGTGCAGCCAATGCGCCATGCGCGTGCGCCCCGTGGCATCGTTCACACCCACCGCAACCACCACCACATCGAACGGCTCGGCGGGTAGCCCCCGCACCGCCGCCCGCACATCGGCCAGCTTGTGGCCCGTGCAGGCCAGCAAGGTCCATTGCACCGTGAAATCGCGTGACAAGGCCTGCGTCAAACGCCCGCTCAGCGCCTCATCCTGATGCGCCGCGCCCACGCCCGCCGCCGAAGAGTCACCCACGATCAGCAAGCGCAACATCGGCCCTTGGCCGATCACGCCGGCACGCAGCCCCGGCGGTTCGGGCAACGCCAGCGTGCGCCGACGCACCCAGCGCCCCTGCACCAACAGCAGCGGCGCCAAGCCCAGCGTGAGGGCACCGTGTAACCAGCGTTCCACCCTGTTGCCCTCCACCGCCGGCAGTGGCGATCAGTCCTTGAACTGAGGCGTCTGCTTGGCCATGCTGGCCATCATCGCCGTCGTCAGGTCGCTGGACATCAGCATCGCCGCATTCCACGTTGCGATGTAGTTCAGGCCATCGGCCACCGAATGGTCGCGGCTGTAGTTCAGCATTTCCTTCGTGCCACGGATCGACAGCGGCGATTTCGACGCAATCAAGGCCGCCATCTCGCGCACACCGGCTTGCATCGCCTCACGCGTCTCGAACACCTGGTTGACCAGGCCGATGCGCAGCGCCTCGTCGGCCAGCACCTTGCGGCCCGTGAACGCCATCTCACGCACGATGCCCTGGTTGCCGATCAGCTTGGGCAGGCGCTGCAGCGTGCCCACGTCGGCCACCATGCCAATGTCGATCTCCTTGATCGTGAAGTACGCATCGGCCGAGCAATAGCGCATGTCGGTGCAGCTGATCAGGTCCACCCCACCGCCCACGCAGCCGTTGTGGATCGCTGCCAGCACCGGCTTGCGGCAGCGCTCGATGCTGCTGAGCGTGTCCTGCAGCTCCAGCACCAGCGCGCGCAGCTTCTCGCGCGAACGGCCGTCGCAATCGTCCTTGATCTGGGCCTGCAGGCCCATCATCATCGTCAGGTCAATGCCCGAGGTGAAGTGCTTGCCCTCACCTTCCAGGATCACCACGCGCACCTCGGGCGTGCGATCGGCCCACTGCATCGCGCTGCGGATGTCCTGCCACATCTGCCAGTTCATGGCATTGGCCTTCTCCGGCCGGTTGAGCTTGACGGTGGCAATGTGCTGGTCCACCGACACAGCCAGGGTTTCAAATTGCATGGGGATTTCTCACTGTCCAGATTGAGACACTTGGGCCTTGTAGGCCGGCAGGTACGCGGCCAGGCGTGCGCCCATCTCGGCGCCCAGGGCCTGCAGGCCGCTCATCGGTCGCACCATCACCTCGAAGTCGACGATCTTGCCGTCTTCATCGAAGCGGATCATGTCGATGCCCTTGAGCTGCTTGTCGGCCACTGTGGCGCTGAACTCCAGCACCACATTGAGGCCATCGCTTGAGACCAGGGTGCGGTGATAGGTGAAGTCCTGGAAGACCTGCAACACCGTGGTCAGGATGAGGTTCACCGCCGTGGCGCTCACATACGGCTTGAACGCCATCGGCGAACGGAACACCGCATCGTCGCGCAGGATCGAGGGCAAGCGGCCCAGATCCTGCTGCGCCACCATCTCGTGCCACAGCGCCAGCGAGGCCGCCACCTGCGGATTCAAATTCGGTGACGTCGCCATGATCACAACGCCGCAGCCACTTCGGTGCCTTGCTTGATGGCGCGCTTGGCGTCCAGCTCAGCAGCCACATCCGCGCCCCCGATCAGGGTCACCTTCTGCCCAGCGGCTTCCAGACCTGCCTGCAACGCACGGAAGGGCTCCTGACCGGCGCACAGCACGACGTTGTCCACCGGCAGCAGCACGTCCTTGCCACCCACGCTGATGTGCAGGCCCGCGTCGTCGATCTTGTTGTAGGTCGCGCCGGCAATCATCTCCACATTGCGGTTCTTCAGCGACGTACGGTGGATCCAACCCGTGGTCTTGCCCAGGCCATCGCCCACCTTGCTGGTCTTGCGCTGCAGCAGATAGATCTGGCGCGGGGCCTTGTCCAGGTGCGGTGCCTTGATGCCGCCACGGTCCTTGTACTCCGCGTCAATGCCCCACTCTTCATTGAACTTGGCCAGGTTCAGCGCTGGGCTCTCACCTTCGTGCGTCAGGTACTCCGACACGTCAAAGCCAATGCCACCGGCACCGATCACCGCCACGTTCTTGCCCACCGGCTTCTTGTCGCGCAGCACGTCCAGGTAGCTCAGCACCTTCGGGTGGTCCACGCCCTCAATGGGCGGGGTGCGCGGCGTCACGCCGGTCGCCAGCAAGATCTCGTCAAAGCCGCCCTTGACCAGTTCGTCCACGCCCACGCGGGTGTTGAACTGCGCCTTCACGCCCGACAGCTTGATCTCGTTGCGGAAGTAACGCAGCGTCTCGTAAAACTCTTCCTTGCCCGGAATCTGCTTGGCAATGTTGAACTGCCCACCCACATCGTCGCCAGCTTCGAACAAAGTCACCTCGTGGCCGCGTCGAGCCGCCGTCGTGGCCGCCGCCAAGCCCGCCGGGCCCGCGCCCACCACGGCGATGCGCTTCTTCGCCACCACCGGTTCAATCTTCAAAATCGTCTCATGGCAGGCACGCGGGTTCACCAGACACGAGGTGATCTTGCCGCTGAAGGTGTGGTCCAGGCAGGCCTGGTTGCAACCAATGCAGGTGTTGATCTCGTCGGCCTTGCCGGCGGCTGCCTTGTTCACAAAATCCGGGTCGGCCAGCAGCGGACGCGCCATCGACACCATGTCGGCACAGCCCTCGGCCAGGATCTTCTCGCCCACGTCCGGCGTGTTGATGCGGTTGGTCGTGATCAGCGGGATCTTGACTTTGCCCTTCATCTTCTGCGTCACCCAGGCAAAAGCACCTCGCGGCACGCTGGTGGCAATGGTCGGGATGCGGGCTTCGTGCCAGCCAATGCCGGTGTTGATGATCGTGGCGCCAGCGGCTTCCACGGCCTGGGCCAGTTGCACCACCTCGTCAAAGGTCGAGCCACCCTCCACCAGGTCCAGCATGGACAGGCGGTAGATGATGATGAAGTTCGGGCCCACACGCTCACGCGTGCGGCGCACGATCTCCACCGGGAAGCGCATGCGGTTCTCGTACGCGCCACCCCATTCGTCGTCGCGCTGGTTGGTGCGCGCCGCGATGAACTCGTTGATCAGATAGCCCTCGGAGCCCATGATCTCCACGCCGTCGTAGCCGGCCTTCTGGGCCATGGCCGCGCTGTGCGCGTAGTCATTGATCGTGCGCTCCACCTCTTCCGTGGTCAGCGCGCGCGGCGGCATCGGCGAAATCGGCGCCTTGATCGCACTCGGCGCCACCAGGCCGGGGTGGTAGGCATAGCGGCCAAAGTGCAGGATCTGCATCGCGATCTTGCCGCCAGCGGCGTGCACGGCGTCCGTCACCACCTTGTGCTTTTCCGCCTCTTCTTCCGAGGCCATGCGCGCACCACCCGGATACGGGCGGCCGTCGTCGTTCGGGGCAATCCCACCGGTCACCATCAAGGCCACCCCACCGCGGGCACGCTCGGCATAGAAGGCGGCCATGCGCTCGAAGCCATCCTTGGCCTCTTCCAGACCCACGTGCATCGAGCCCATCAGGACACGGTTGCGCAGCGTGGTGAAGCCCAGGTCAAGCGGTTGCAGAAGATGGGGATAAGCGCTCATGGGATGACTCTCTCTTGCGTGACAAGGAATGGGGGGAACAGCGACAAATTCAGACAACGCAACTATGCAACCAGTTGCATGAAAGCATATTAGGGGATTCGCGATCCGTATGCAACTGGTTGCATGGTTGAGACGAGCCACGTAGACTGGCGCCATGTCGCTCTCCCACGCCTTGATGACGTCCCTGCTGGAAAAATCGTCCTCAGGCTACGACCTCGCCCGCCGTTTTGACAAGTCCATCGGCTATTTCTGGCGCGCCACCCACCAGCAGATCTACCGCGAGCTCGCCCGCATGGAAAAAGCTGGCTGGATCACATCGGAGGCAGCCCCCGATGGCGGCCGCACCCGCAAGAAGATCTACCAAGTGCTCGACGCCGGCCGCACCGAGCTCGAACGCTGGGCCCGCGAGCCCGCCCCGCTCTTCGACATGCGTGACGAGTTCATGGTGCGCCTGCGCGCCGACGCCGTCATCGGCCCCCTGGGCCTGCACAGCGAAGTCGAACGCCGCCTGGCCCTGCACAGCACCAAGCTCGCCGCCTACCGCGCCATCGAAGCCCGGGACTTCCCCCACGGCAAGCCGCTCACCCGCGAGGCCCGCATTCAGCACCTCATCCTGCAGACCGGGCTCATGTACGAGCAAAGCTGGGTGCACTGGTGCGAAAACGCCCTCACCGTGCTCGCGCAAGACGAGCCCGCCTGCTAGCGCAACTCAAGGTTCACGGCGCGTGACCCAGGCCAGGTCAAAGGGCACGCGCAAACGCGCATCGACGATCGTCATCGGCACCGGCTCCTGGGGCCCGAATAAGCGAAACGCCGTCTGCGTCCGCATCTGCGCCACGACGTCGCCCTGCACCTGAGGGCGCAGCGCCAACACCGTGTCCACCGGCACGTTCACGCTCTCGCGCAACTCACCGCTGACCGCCACATCCAGGTCCAGAGGCACCTCGGCACGCACCGGCACCACCAGGTGCACCGGCAAACGCAGCTGCACCGGCACCGTCACATCCAGCGGCGGCAACCACCGGTGCACCGGTGCATGCAAGCGAGCCACGGTCGAAATCAGCACCTCATGGTCCACCCGCACCTCCGTGGACACCGGCAGCACCGTCTTCAGCCGCACCCGGGCCTGCACGCTGTCGCGCAACTGCACAGGCACGACCTGACTCACCGGCACATTCACCTTGAAAGCCTGTGGAAACTGCAACCTCAAGGGTGACGACATCTCCGCCAGCGCCGGCAATCCCGAGGGCAGACGCACACGCACAGCCTGCTCCCGCACCATGATGTGGCTCTCGAAGCGCGCATAAAACCACATCACCCCACCGGCCATCAACGCCAGCCAGAGCAACAGCAAGGCGACACTGACCACGAACAGCGCCCCCGGCCGCACCGGGCGATGCCAGCCTCGCGGCGGACTCGATGCAGGCGCCACGATCCGCTGCCCCGCCTGCATCATGTCAACGCCCACCCGTCGCCCGCCAACCCAGCGTCACCGCGTTGAACGGAATCGTCAGGTCCATCAGGTCCAGGCCCGCCGCCACCGTGGGCTGCGGAAACGTCAGGCGCGCACTCACGGGCGCCATCAAGGGCACCGCCAGCGCCTGGCGAATCGGCACCCGGGTCTCGATCACCGTATCGATGTGTGCGCGCAAAGGCGCCTGCATCGTCACCTGCGCCGTGCGCACCAGCGCCACCGGCAGATCGTGTTGAATGGGAATGTTCAGATCGATCGGCACCGAGGCCTTCACCGGCACCTTGCCCTGAATGGGCAAAGTCATGGCGATGCCCCACACCCGCGTCTGCACCTGCGTGTCCAGCTCGATCACCTGGTCCACCTCGATCACCTGCTTGACCGGCACCGTCAGCCGAATCGGCACCACCGTGTCGATGCTCACCGTCATCGGCACGGTCTGCTTGATGGCAATGTCCAGGTCCTGCTTGATCGGCACGCGCAGCGGTACCATCTGGTCCACCTGCACCTGGACCTTGCGGCTCACCTCGGCCTCCACAGCCAGCTCTTTGGGCAGGCGGATCTGCACGTCCTGCTCATGCAAGACCACGCGCGCCGCCAGGTTCTGCCACGCCCACCAGCCCGCCGCCAGCGCCACCGCGCACATCAGCAGCAACAGCGCAGCCGACGTCAGGATCAGGTGCTTCCAGGTCACCACATGACCATAAACCGCCAGCATCGGGCCATCACCCGCCGACGTATCGGCACCTGACAGAGGGGAAGAAGAAGGAGTCCGTTTCACGCGCAGACTATGCCACGCCCCCTTGGCTAAAATGGGGGGTTTGCACGATGCCTTTGTCGCCCATGAACCCGCACGACGGCGCTTTTCACGACCTGCCCTCGGCCCGGGCCATGTTTGAGGCCCTGCAGGCGCGTGCAGCGGCGCAAGGCCTGAGCCTGCGCCCACCACCGCCCGAGCCCACCAGTTGCTGCGGCCGCGGCTGCAACGGCTGCGTGTGGGAGGGCTACTACGCCGCCACCACCTACTGGCGCGACGAAGCCCTGCTTATCCTCGCCGACTGAGACAGCATCCAACCACCCGCGGGTCCGGCCAGCGCGGCCAACCAGCACGCGCTGCACAGGTGCCCATCCCCTGCCGATCAGCTCACCTTGAACTTGAACTGACCGTCCTTGCCCGCCGACACCTTGATCTTCTGGATCGGGCGCCCTTCGGCCATGCGCGCCAACACGCTGTCGGCCACCTCTGGCAACAGGCTGCCATTGAGGATGTGGTCCACCGCCCGCGCCCCCGTGTCCACCTCGGTACAACGCGCCAACACGGTGTCGATCAGGGCATCGTCGTAGGCCAGATCGGCCTGGTGGTTCGCCTTCACACGCGCCGCAATGCGGTCGAGCTTGAGCTTGATCACCTCGGCCAGCACGTCGTCGTTCAAGGGGTAGTACGGCACCACCTTGGTCCGCCCCACAAACGCCGGCTTGAAGGTCTTGTACAGCGTCGGGCGCAGCACCTCGGCCAGCGCGTCGGCATCGGGCAGCGCCTCCGCCGACTTCATCACCGCGCCGCCCAGTTCCTCGTCCTGCTCAAAGCACGCCTGCATGATGTGCTGCGAGCCCGCATTCGAGGTCAGGATGATCACCGTGTTGCGGAAGTCAATTTCCCTGCCTTCGGCGTCGTCCATCAGGCCCTTGTCGAACACCTGGAAGAACATCTCCAGCACGTCCGGGTGCGCCTTCTCCACCTCATCGAGCAAGAGCACGCTGTAGGGCTTGCGGCGCACCGCCTCGGTCAGCACCCCGCCCTCGCCATAGCCCACATAGCCGGGCGGCGAACCCTTCAAGCCACTGACGCTGTGCGCCTCCTGGTACTCGCTCATGTTGATGCTGATGAGGTTGCGCTCGCCCCCATAGAGGATGTCGGCCAGCGCCAGCGCGGTTTCGGTCTTGCCGACACCGCTGGGCCCCACAAACAGGAACACCCCCTTGGGCTTGTTGGGATCTTCCAGCCCGGCGCGTGCTGTGCGCACCCGCTGCGCGATCGCCGCCAACGCGTGGTCCTGCCCGATCACCCTCTCCTGCAGCGTGGCTTGCAGATTGCGCACCGTGTGGATCTCGTCCTTCACCATCTTGCCCAACGGGATGCCAGTCCACGCCGCGATGATCTCGGCCACCACATGGCCGTCCACCTGCATCGGCACCAGCGGGGCTTCGCCCTGTAGCGCCGCCAGCTCGGCCTGCTTGGTCGCCAGCAGCCCATGGTCGGCACTCGCGAAGACCGACAGGCCAGACTTTTTGCGTCCCTTGACCGCGGCCGTGGCGCTTGCGGAGGCTGTCTTGGCGGCACTTTGAGGCGCCCCCGATGACACACTGGCTGCGGCAGCGTCAGCCTCGCTGACTGCAACGGCGCCGCCCTGCGCCCCCTGCTCCACCTCAGTCATCGACAGGCCACCCGCCTGGTGCTCCAGCTTGTCGCGCAGCACACGGATGTCCTGCACCAGTTGCTGCTCCACGCCCCAACGCGCCTCGTCAGCCTGCAAGCTCACCGTCAGCGCCTCGCGGATCGCCCGCAATTCATTCAGGCGCTCGTCATGGCGCCCCCCCGACGCCACCTCACGCAGCAGCGCGGCGGCTTCCGCATCCAGGCGCTCCAGGTGCTTGCGTGCCTCTTCAATGCGTGCCGGCGTGGCGCTCTGACCCAGCGCCACCTTGGCACACGCCGTATCCAGCACGCTCACCGCCTTGTCCGGCAACTGGCGACCGCTGATGTAGCGCGCCGACAGGCGCACCGCCTCGGCAATCGCCTCGTCCAGCAAGCGCACCCCAAAGTGCTTTTCCATCAGGGGCGCCATGCCACGCAACATCGCGCAAGCCAGCTCCTCGCTGGGCTCCTCCACCTTGATGACCTGGAAGCGCCGCGCCAGCGCCGCATCCTTCTCGAAGTACTTCTTGTACTCACCCCAGGTGGTCGCGGCAATCGTGCGCAACTCACCCCGCGCCAAAGCAGGCTTCAGCAGGTTGGCCGCATCGTTCTGCCCGGCCTGCCCACCCGCGCCGATCATCGTGTGCGCCTCATCGATGAACAAAATGATCGGGTGCGGGCTGCGTTTGACCTCATCGATCACATTCTTCAGGCGGTTCTCGAACTCGCCCTTCACCGAAGCACCAGCCTGCAGCAAGCCCATGTCCAGCACATGGATGGCCACACCCTGCAGCGGTGTCGGCACGTCGCCCAAGGCCACGCGCAGCGCCAGCCCTTCGACCACCGCCGTCTTGCCCACACCCGCTTCACCCGTCAGGATGGGATTGTTCTGCCGCCGACGCATCAGGATATCGATCGCCTGACGGATCTCGCTGTCGCGGCCAATCACCGGGTCCACCTGCCCCTCACGCGCACGCTGCGTCAGGTTGGTCGTGAACTGGTCGAGCGCGGGCGTCTTGCCAGCCAGCGCCGCCCCCGCCTGCCCCTCGCCTTCGGCCTCACCGTCGGCTGCCGGCGCCTGCGCGTCCCGCACCGACTGCGCAGCCTCCACCGAACCCTGCGTGATGTCGTTCAGGCGGTGCTTCAATTCCTCCAGCTTGAACCGTGCAAACTGACTGGACACCCGCCGAGCCAGCTGACTCAAGCTCGGCTCGGTCAACAGCGCCAGCAGCACGTGCGCACTGCGAATGCGTGCCGCATGCGACTCCAGCGAGGCGATCAACCACGCATGCTCCAGCAACACCGGCAGATGGGCCGAGAACACCGGCGTGCGCGTGTTCCCGTCTTTGAACTGGCTGAGTTCAGTTTCCAGATCACGCTGCAGTGCCGTCACCGACACCTCGAAGCGCTGACACAACACCGCGAGGTCCGTTTGCGGCTGCTCCAGCAGCGCCAGCATGAAATGCTCCAGGTCCACCTCGAAATGCCCCCGCGCCATGCACAGGCTGGCCGCACGCTCGGCCGCGCGCCGCGTGGTGTCGTTGAGCTTGGAGATCAAGGTCTTGAGGTTCTGACTCATGGTGATGACAGCGTTGGAAAAGCCAAGGAATGGACGCCGACTCAAGCGGCCGCATGAATGTCGTAGTGCACATCCGAGCGGTCCTGCGTGGCCGGTCTGGTTTGTAGAAAGGTGTCCCAGCCCAAACGGGCTTCGTGGGATGTCCGGTGCGAGCTCAGCGTGCAGCCCTGCACCTCGTCGCGTTGCAAGGTCAGGTTGACCTCGTACTCCAGGGCAACGCCATTGAGCATGGTCAGCCACGACTTCAAGGCCGCGGCGCCCCGCCCGCCCGGCAGGAAGCGCCGCAGACCAGCACGGTCGAGCGGCCCCAGCACCACGCGCATGCGCAGATCGCGCTGCCAGACGCGTTCACCCAGCATGGCCGAGCGCCCCAGCACGCCCGTGGTCGGCACCTGTCCGGCCCGCCCACCGGCGATCATGCCCAGATGGCCCCGGGCCTCGTCCGGCAGGCGATACCAGCGCCCCACAAACTGCTCGATCCGCACCGGCACCTTCAGATAGGACTGCAGCACCTGCTGCAGCTGCCGGGCAGACAGCGTGCGACGCTGCAAGGCCCCCGCATGGAAGGCCAGCGACTCATCCGCCACGCCGCCCGAAGCGCCTTTCAGCCGCTCGCGCAAGCCCTTCTGCCCCAGACCGGCCAGGGCCAGCACCTCGGGTAAAAAGCGCTGCCGCTGCGCCCCCTCGTACTGCACAGCCATGCGGTGCTTGCGCCAGGCCTGGTAGAACAACGCCACCGCCCGGTGACTGAACACGTCCAGAAAGGCGCGCGCCGCACGGTCCTTGTGGAAGTGCTCGCGCTGGGCCAAGGTCTCGGTGTAGTACAGCGGCAAGGCGCCGCTCACCCCCAGCAAGCCCATGAACGCGGGCGTGAGGTCGATGCGCGCCACCTCGTGGCGGTGCAGCGCATGGGGCACGTCGTTGGCCGCCTCGCCCGAAGTCGCCAGAACCGCATCGAGCGACAACGCGGCAGCATCCCCCGACGCCGCTGCACTGCCTGCACGCGTCGGATCAGTGGCCTCACCGTGTCGCTGCACCACCAGCGACTCGATCTCGCTGGGAGGAAACGACAAGGCCAGGCTGTTGCGAAAGTTCAGACGCGACAGCCCCTGTCCAGGTTGGCCACCCTCGGCCAGCCACCCCTCCAGCAGCCGGATCGCCTGGAAGAAGCCGAACTGCTGCGGGTTCTGCAGCAGTTCCTCGATCACACCAGCGGCAACTCGCCGTTGCGCGGGGGGCATGTCAGCACCTCTTCCTGTGTGCGAGCCGACACCAGCGTCAGCTTCGTGAAACTGTTGGCGTGCACATACAGGCCAAAGAAATGATCGAGCACGGCCGCGAACAGGCCCAGGCCCGTACCCACAAAGCTGCCCTCATCCACCGTGAGGCGCACCTCGGTGCCCCGTACGAAGCTGGCATAGGGCTCGCCCTGCAACCAGGCCGTGGCCGGTCGGAACTCGATCGCAACCAGGCCATCGAGCTGACGGCGATTGCTCGCACTGCGCGGCAGGTCGTACAAGCGCAGCATCTCCTTGAGCGCGTCAATGCCCCCGCCCGACAAGGACAGGTGGTTGAGCGACAGGTGCGAAATCAAGCGCCACAAAGCCCCCCGGCCGCGCTCGAAACGCTGACTGGCCGTGGGCTTGCGCAACAGGCGGATCTCCTTGGCCGGGCCACCGCCCTCCATGAACAGATCGCCACCGAGCGTACCCGGCGCCAACAGGCTGGGCAGATCCCGGTTGGTCGCTGTCACGTCTAGCGAAAGCGTTTCGACGCTGGGCAAGACCGGATCGAAGGATTCATCGACCAGCGTCAGCGAGACCTCGTAGCCAGGACTATGCAAGGCGACATCCTCGTCTCGTTGCAACTGCCAGTACGCCAGACAGCGTGCACCACCGCGCCGCTGCCGGGTACGCGCCGCACTGACCGTCGCCGGCGGATCGTCGTCGCCCTGATCCTCCTCCGACCACAGCTCATCGTGCTGCAAGGAGAAGAACGGCCGCACCTCGTCCACCGCTTCACCTGCCGTCGTCTGGCGCACGCGGTACACCCGGTCCAGCGAGTACAGCTCGAAACCATAAGCCTTGCGCGCATCCACCACCACCGGGTAATCGGCCGCCTTGTGGGTGATGCGAATCGGGTCCGCCGGTTGCGTGAAGAGGTTGACCACCGGGGTCGCCCCCAGCACCACGTTGTGCGCCGCCACCGTCTCCAGCAGGCGCGACTCGTCCGAGTCGGCGCGCACCTCGCGCAGGGGAATGTGCAGCACCACACTGCGCTGCCCGCCCTCCTCTCCACCATGGGCCGGAGTCGCCCCCGCGATCGCCAGTGCGGGAAGCTCCACAAAATTGAACTTCTCGGGGAACGCGAAATACTCGGTCAACAAGCGATACGCCGGGTTGGCCCGCTCATCCCAGTCGATCAGGGCCTCGTCGTCGGCGAAACCGCACAAGGTCGGCAGGCGCATCCGGCCATCGACCGTGGCCGGCGGCAACTGCCAAGGGTGATGCGGCTGCCACTGCAGCATCACGGCCAGGGCCTTGTTGCACAGCACCTCCCGCAAGGCACTGATCTGCGAGGCCTCGCCATCGAGGTACACGCTCAGCGGCTCACTCAAAATGGCCTGCCACGACATCTGCGGTGACAGCTTGTCGAGCGTGATCGACAACACCGAGCTGGCTCCGGCCGGCACCTGGCTGCCCGGGGACGCACCCACGGCATTGCGAAACGACACCTCGCTCACGCGCACCGGCACCAGACGCACGTCTTGCGTGGTGCGGAAGCGGCAGGTCACCCCTTTGACCGCCCGGCTCGTCATGGCCGTGCCACGCGGCAGCACCACGCTCTTGCTCATCTGACCGGCGGCAGCCCCCAGGTCCAGACAGGCAATCGAGCACGAAGGAAACGATCGCAGGTAGTGCGGATACAGCACCTCCAGCAGCGACTCCGTGAACAGCGGGAAGTCATCGTCCAGCCGCTTGTGAATACGCGAGCTGAGGAACGCGAACGACTCCATCAGCCGCTCCACATGGGGATCGTCGCCCACATCCCCGGTCAGCTGCAAACGCCCGGCGATCTTGGGATAGCGGCGCGCGAAGTCGGCCGAGCGCGTGCGCAGAAACGCCAGCTCTCTCTCGTAATGGGGCAACAACTCATCCATGACTGGCGCCTGGCGAAAACAACAACATCAAGGATCACGCCGACGCAAAGCGCGCCTGCATGACCCGGTAACTCGACAAGGACGGCTGCAGCACCGCATCAAAGCTCACGGTCTCGCGCGTGGGCCGCACCATCAGCATCGCCCGGATCGTGAAGGCCAGCGAACTCTGCGAGACCTGCTCGTCATGGAACTGCACCGACACGCCTTGCAGGCGGGGCTCATGGGTCTCGATCGCGTGCGACAGGCTGCGACTGATGTGCCGGCGGTCTTCCGAGCTGGACAGCACCCGCCCCACAAAGTCACGCACACCGAAACACAGCACCGAACGGGCCGTGTGCGGCCCCAGATCGGACGCATCAAAACTGATGGCCGCCCGCGAGTTCAACAGGCTCTCCAGATCCCGCGCCACCGCATCGCGCAACTGCTCCACCGTGCAGGTCTGCATCAGTCCCTCCGGCATGTCGGGGTTGTTGTCCAGCAAGCGATCGAACACGCTGCGACGAATGCGCACGGCAGATGACATCTTTGCAAACCGTTTGAAGCAGAAGATGGGGCACAAGGCCCCATCTCGTCACGCGCGCTGTGGCGCGCTCAGGCGATCACACCGATCAGATCGGGGCGTCGAAGGTGGCCTTGTTGGTGGCCAGGCTCCAGGAAGCCACTTGACCCGGCTTGGACTTGCCGTCCATGGTCTGCTGCGTGTAGGTCCATTGCACGGCCGAGTACTTCAGACCGAAGGTTTCGGTCGGCAGACCTTCCTTGTCCACCGTAGGCGATACCTGCGAGATGATGACCTTTTTCAGCTGAATCTTGAGGTACAGCACGCGGTCATTCGTGCCGTTGGCGCGCATGAAGTGGATTTCCACTTCGTCGTACAGCGTACCGGCCGAGCAGGACTCCCACAGCTGCGGGCTGACCAGGTCCAGATCCTTGGTGAAGATCATTTCGCCGTGTTCGCAACGCTCTGCCGTGTGGCCGCCGGCGGTCGAGGCCGTGGCAGACTTGGGCTGGCGGATAAAGTGCTGCCAGCTGGTCGCCTCAAACCAGGGGGCTTGGTGGACCTGGCCGGTACCGGCATCGCGCGACTCGCCCTTGATGTCCTTGCCGTTCAGCGGCTTGCTGAACTTGACGTAAATGTCTTTCATGTGGGTATCACTCCTTGAGTTGAATCGTGAAAGGTACGGCGGCGGCGCTCTTCGACGCCGCCCCGCCTGAACTCACCTGCTTACTTCGAACCTTGCGGCATCTCGGCAACCAGGCGCAGCGACACCGACAGCTCGTCCAGTTGGTAATGGGGGCGCACAAAGGCGACCGCCCGATACGCGCCCGGGCGACCCGGCACTTCGCTGACCTCGACACTGGCTTCGCGCAGCGGCTTCTGGGCGCGGATTTCCTGCGACGCGTCCTGAGAGTCCACCACGTACTGCATCAGCCAGTTATGCAGATAACGCTCGACGTCGAGCGTGTTGGCAAAACTGCCCACCTTGTCGCGCATCATCGACTTCATGTAATGCGCAATGCGGCAGACCGCAAACATGTACTGCAACTGGGCCGACAGTGCGGCATTGGCATTGGCCGCTTCGCTGTCGTACTTCTTGGCTTTCTGCGCCGACTGCGCGCCGAAGAAGGCGGCGTAATCGGTGTTCTTGCAATGCACCAGGGGGATGAAGCCCAGGTCGCTGAGTTCCTTCTCGCGGCGGTCGGTGATGGCCACCTCGGTCGGGCACTTCAGCGCCAGCTCACCGTCATCGGTCTTGAAGGTGTGGGTGGGCAGATCTTCCACCAGGCCACCGCCTTCCACACCCCGGATGGCCGCGCACCAGCCATAGGTCTCGAAGGCGGCCGTCAGGCGTGCGCCCAGGGCATACGCCGTGTTCACCCACAGGTACTTGCTGTGGTCGGTGCCATCGACGTTCTCGACGAAGTTGAAACCTTCGGTCGTGATGCCTTCCTTGGGGTCGTAAGGCAGACGGCCCAGAAAGCGCGGCACGGTCAGACCCACGTAGCGGGCGTCTTCCGATTCACGGAAGGATTTCCACTTGGCGTAGTCGACGGTGTCGAACACCTTGGCCAGATCGCGAGGTTTGCCCAGGTCGGTGAAGGCTTCCAGGCCGAACAGCTCGCTTGATGCGGCCGAGATGAACGGTGCATGCGAGGCAGCCGCCACGTGCGACATCTGCTCGACAAAATACATGTCTTCGGCGCCACGGCCGATCTCGAAGTCGCCAATCAGCGCGCCAAAAGGCGAGCCACCGAAGGTACCGAACTCTTCTTCATAGACCTTCTTGAACAGCGCCGACTGGTCGAAGTCGATGGCCGTCTTGAAGTCCTTGACGATGTCCTTCTTGCTCGTGTTGAGCAGCTTGATCTTCAGGCGTTCACCAGTGGAGGTGTGCTTGCACAGGTAGTGCAGGCCCGTCCAGCTGGATTCGATCTGCTGGAACTCGGGGGCATGCAGCACCTCGCTGAGCTGTGCGGAGATCAGTTGATCGATCTCGGCAATGCGGGCGTCGATGTTGGCCGACAGGTTGTCGGACACCACCACGGTGCCGTCCAGCACTTCCTTGACCAGCTCGCCAATGATGTCCTTGGCACGGGCGTGCTCGGTGTCGGTCTTGGCCACCTTGCTGCGGGCGACGATGTCGTCCAGCAGGCTGAGGGTGTCGACCACTTCACCGGTCTGGGGTTGCAGTTGGGCGCTCATGGCATCACTCCTGTTCAGTCTGCAGGGCTTCGGCGCTCAGCTGCTTGAGCTTTTCGGTGCTGCTCAGCACCTCGGCCAGCGCGTCTTCGAGCTTCTCGTTGCCGGCCAGCTTGTTACGCAGGTCGGACAGCTTGGTGCGCGCTTCCAGCAGCTTGCGCAGAGGCTCGACCTGCCCCACGATCGACTCCGGACGGAAGTCCTCGATCTTCTTGAACGCCAGGTTCACACCGAACTCACCACCGTCGGCGGACAACTTGTTCTTGACGCGGTAGCTCGCGCGCGGCGCAATGCCTTCCAGCACTTCGTCGAAGTTGTCCATGTCGATGCTGACGAACTTGCGGTCCTTCAGCTTGGGCTGCGGTTTGTCCGGATCAGGTTGTCCGGCAAAGTCGCCCATGACACCGACCACGAAGGGGATCTCCTTCTGTTCGGTGGCATCACCCACCTCCACGTCATAGGTGAGCTGAACACGGGGCGGACGCACACGTCCGAGTCGTTGTTGAACGCTGTCTTTCTTGGCCATGATCAGCCTCCTTCCTGATGTTTGGGATTACTGCAGGGCGCCAAACGGATTGGCTCGGCCGGTGGTGTTGCCTGCTGGCTTGGCTGCGGGTGCGGGCTTGACCACAGGTGCCGGCGTGGCCTTGGTCACCTGTGCAGGCGCCACGGCCTGTTGGCTGGTGGCCGAGGGAGTCGCCGCCGGAGTGACGCTGCGCTCGGTGCGACGCACGGTGCGACGCACAGGCTTGGCAGACGCAGGTGCCGCTTCGGCCTGCGGCGCCACCAGAATGGGCTCACCCAAGGCTTCGCGGATCAGCTTGGCAACGCTCTCGGCCTCATTGCGGGTCGAGCCCTTGACCTCATTGACCTTGCGCAGATGAGAAAGGGCTTCGGCGCTCACACGCAGGCCACTGACCGCCAGGATGCTCTGCGCAGTCAGATCGTTGACGTCACGCTGCAGCACTTCCTGGGCGTCGTTGATGGCGTGGCCATACTGCCGCGCTTCAAAGTGGATCTGGGCCTTGCGCACCCAGGGCTGCTTGGCCGAGGGGTCAATCTTGATGGCCTGGTCCAGCTGTTCGAATGCCTGCTGAGACTGCCCTTGCTTCAGCGCCTCATCGGCCGCGCTCACGCGCGCATCGACCTTCTCCCGAATGGCTTTCTGAGCCGACTCGGTGTCCTGCTTCTGCAATGAAGAACAGGCAGCCAAGCCAGACAACAACGAGATCATCACCATGTGACCCATGCGGCGGCGTACGTTTTGCAGCGTCAATCGAATACTCCCTAATGACTTGTGAATGCGATCAGATGGACGAGGCCCCGATCGACAGCGCGGATTAAAACGGAATTCATTTGGCTCGCCTGCCCCCATTCGGGGGTGACTTACAGACTCTTTCAACTCGTTGCAAATCCCTCCCCCTCCTGTTGGGGGAGGCCGCAATCCCAATGGCCATCGAGTTCTTACACTACGCGCCGGCGAAGGGCACCCCTTGCTCCGTCCAAGATGTATGAACACACACACTCAGGGTTGGCATGCCTGCGCAAGCGCCTTGTTGGCTTGCACACTGGCGGCCTGCAGCACCCCCCCCACTGACACCGTCGCCTTGCCCGATGCTGCACCCAAGTCGCTGGCGGAATTCAGCGCAGGCGAAGCGAGTGCGTCCGAGGGAGGAGTGATGGGTTACCTCGGCAACCTGGGCAAGAAGGCACTGGAAGCCACGGGCTTGAAAAAGCCTGAAGCCCCTGAGCTGCCCCAGGTGCCCGACAGCGCCTTGCCTGACCGGCGCATTGCCTGGCGCGTTCATGCCAGCACGTCTCTGAACGTCACCGAGCAAGGGCAGTCGCTGGCCCTGCTCACGCGCCTGTATCGACTGCGCAGTCCCGACGCCTTCTTGCAGGCGCCCCCCGACACCTTCGGTGATGCCGCCAAGGAGAAAGACGTGCTGGGAGACGATCTGGTGTCCGTGCGCGAGGTGCAGCTCATTCCAGGGCAGCAATACGAAACGACCGAGAAGGTGCCCCGTGACGTGCGCTACGTGGGCATCGTTGGCATGTTCCGCGCACCGGCCAGCAACCGTTGGCGCTATGCCTTCAGCACAGCCACAGCCGAACGCAGCGGATTGACGCTGGGCGCCCATGCCTGCGCGATGAGCGTGCAGGCGGGTGAGCCCATCGGACAGGCACTCAAGGTGGTGCGCTCGGCAGCCATCCCCTGCCCCTGAGCCCCCTGATGTCCGGCACCCATTTTTCTGAAAGTTTCGCGTGATCCAGTCACCCAAAATTCTGTGGGGCGAAGGCCTCTTCCTGCGCCCCCAACACTTCCAGCAGCAAGACGCGTATCACGAGTGGCGACTGGCGCAGATGTCACGCCTGCTGCACCCTTACGCCTGGGGCGTCCGCCACGTCAAGGTCGATCCGGACGCGCTGCAGACCGGCTTGCTGCGACTGTTGGAGTTGCAGGTTGTCCTGCCCGATGGCGAGCTCTTCAATGCGCCGGGCGAAGACGAGCTGCCACCAGCGGTCTCGCTGTCGTCCATCACGCAAGATGGCACGAGCGAAGCGGTCTTTCATCTGGCCCTGGCGCCCGTGCGGGCCAGTGGCACCAACATGGCGAGCACGCAGCAAGAGGCGGACACGGCGGTGCGCTACTTCCGCTCACCCGTTCAAGCGGCCGACGGTTTCACCGACGCCGTGGCCGCCGAGCTGGTGGTGCTGCGCAAGTCGGCCCGTATCCTGCACGACAGTGAGCCACGGGCGCATCTGGTGAGCCTGCCCCTGCTGCGTCTGCGCAAGACCTCCACGGGTGGCTTTGAGCTGGACGGACGCTTCATGCCGCCCAGTCTGAGCATCCAGTCCTCGCCTTCACTGTTCTTGTACCTGCGCCGACTGCTCGACGTGCTGCAAGCCAAGGTCGATGCGCTCTACGGCATGCACCGCGAGCCCAGCAAGAACATCATCGAGTTCCGCTCGGGGGATGTGGCCTCGTTCTGGCTGCTGCACACTGCCAGTTCTGCCTTCGCCGGCTTGTCGCACCTGTCACGCCATGCGTCGCTACATCCCGAGCGTCTGTTCGAGAAGTTGCTGGAGCTGGCCGGGGCGCTGATGACCTTCTCCAAGACCTTCACGCTGGCCGACCTCCCCACCTACGATCACCTCCATCCTGGCCCAGGTTTCACCCGCCTGGACCAGATCGTGCGGGAGTTGCTGGAGACGGTCATTTCGACCCGTTACTTTGCGATCGCGCTCAAGGAAACGCAGCCGTCATTCCACCAGGGCCGAATCGATGCGGAGCAGATCAACCCGCAGACCCAGCTTTACCTGGGTGTGAGCGCCACGATGGCCCCCGCCGAGCTCGTCGAGGTGGTGCCGCAGCGCTTCAAGATCGGCGCGCCAGACGATGTCGAGAAGCTGGTGCTCTCGGCCATGCCGGGCGTGCGCCTGGTGCATGCCCCTCAGGTGCCTGCGGCCGTGCCGGTGCGCCCAGGCAGCTATTACTTCACCCTGGAGCCACGCGGCAGCCTGTACGAACGCATGCTGCAAGCCCAGGCCCTGACCGTCTACGCCCCCTCCGGCCTGCCCGACCTCCGTCTGGAGCTGGTGGCCGTGAACGCCTGATCGGAGAGCCCCGCTCATGACCTCCAAAGCCCCCTCGCTGTTTGGCTCGCCTTCGCCGGCTCACACCGCGCATGCTGCGCTCGCCGCGGCACCCACCGAAGCACACAGCCTGCTCGACCTGATGTACGACGGCTTTTACCTGCTGTTCCTGCTCAAGGGCAAGCACGCCCCGCTTGATGCCGATGCGTTTCGCGAAAGCATCAAGCAGTTCCTGACCGCTTTCGAGCGTGGCGCCACCCGGATGAACGCGTCGGCCGAAGACGTGTACGCCTGCAAGTACGCCTTCTGCGCCACCGTGGATGAGGCTGTGCTGATGTCGGGCTTCAAGGTCAAGGAAGCCTGGCAGCGCCTGCCGCTGCAGGTTCAGTTCTTTGGCGAGCAACTCGCTGGCGAGCAGTTCTTCGAAAAGCTCGAAGAGCTGCGTCGCCAAGGGGCACCGCGCGTGCAGGCCATGGAGGTGTTCCACATGTGCCTGCTGCTGGGCTTCCAGGGCAAGTACCTCATCGAAGGCTCCGAGAAGCTCGGCTACTTGACCGCCCGCCTGGGTGACGAGATTGCCCGCATCAAGGGCCAGGGTGCGGGCTTTGCCCCGCACTGGGCTGCGCCGGACCGCATCCAGCATCAGCTCAAGAACGAAGTGCCGCTGTGGGTCGTGGCGTCGGTGTTTGGCTTGATGGCCTTGCTGGCTTACACCGGCTTGCGCTGGCAACTGGGGCAGCACACCTCCGAGTCCCTCGGCCAGGCCCATCACATCGTGCAACTGGCGCCGCAGGTGGCGAACATCACGATCACGCTGCCCTGACGCTCACGAGCGGGAAGCGGTCATACACCGGGGGACTCGTCGGATGCCGCCTCCCCCGCGCGCCCATCCCCCAGTGCCACGCGCAACTGCCTCACGCGCTCGCCAATCTTGATCTCCAGCCCACGCGGCACGGGTTGGTAAAACGCCTGCGGCGCCATGCCATCCGGGAAATAGCGTTCACCGGCCGCGACACCGCCCGGTTCGTCATGGGCGTAGCGGTAGCCGTCACCGTGCCCCAGCGTCTTCATCAGCTTGGTGGGCGCATTGCGCAGGTGCATGGGCACGGGTCGCGTGGTGTCCTGCTTGACCCAGGCGCGCACCGCCTTGTAAGCCGTGTAGGCCGCGTTGCTCTTGGGCGCCACAGCCAGATAGATCACACACTGGGCCAGGGTCAGCTCGCCTTCGGGTGAGCCGAGGCGTTCGTAGGTTTCCCCGGCATCCAGCGCCATGCGCAAGGCGCGCGGGTCGGCCAAGCCGATGTCTTCACTGGCCATGCGGATCAGGCGTCGCACGATGTAGCGCGGGTCCACCCCGCCATCGACCATGCGCACGAACCAGTACAGCGCCGCATCCGGGTCGGAGCCCCGCACCGACTTGTGCAAGGCCGAGATGGTGTCGTAGAACTGGTCTCCGCCCTTGTCGTAACGACGCAGCTGTTCGCCCAGGGACTTCTCCAGCGTCACCTCGTCGATGCTGTCGCGCCCCTTGAGCATCCCGGCCAGGGTCTCGTAGGTGTTGAGCACGCGGCGCGCATCGCCGTCAGCGTAGGCAATCAGGCGGGCACGGGCCTCGGGTGTGAGGCTGGGGCCCGCCAACTCGGCTTGGCCGCGCGCCAGCAAGGTCTGCATGGCCGCTTCGTCCATGCCGCGCAGCACATGCACGGTCGCGCGCGACAGCAAGGCGGCATTGACCTCGAACGAAGGGTTCTCGGTGGTCGCGCCGATGAAGGTGAACAGGCCCGATTCGACATGCGGCAAGAAGGCGTCTTGCTGCGCCTTGTTGAAGCGGTGCACCTCGTCGACGAACACGATGGTGCGGCGCCCAGCACGTCGCGCCACCTGCGCCTTCTCGACGGCCTCGCGGATGTCCTTGACGCCGCCCAGCACGGCCGAGATGGCGAGGAACTGCGCGTCAAAGGCATAGGCCATCAGGCGCGCCAAGGTGGTTTTGCCCACGCCAGGCGGGCCCCACAAGATCATGGAATGGGGTTGGCCCGACTCGAAAGCGACGCGCACAGGTTGGCCCGGGCCCAGCAGGTGGTCCTGCCCCACGACCTCGTCGATCGTGCGCGGACGCAGGCGCTCGGCCAGCGGGGCGCCCAGCCCCGGCGCCTCGGGCATGGTCAGGCGCACGCCTGCTGCACCAGCGCCACCCGAGGGCTCTGGCAGATCAAGGGAGAGGCTGTCTTGCATGGCAAGATTGTCGCAGCAGCGACCCGACTCGCCAACGTCGGCGCAAAACAGTGCTGGACAAACGCTGTCACTTATGGGAAACTCTATGTATTCGTTGTTTTGCAGCCATTGCAAGACGTCGAATCACAAAGTTCATCCCCTCTGACCTTTTTCAAGCCGGGCAGTACCGTCGGGTACCTGCCAAGAGCGTGTCTTGAGTTCCGGTTGGCGGCGATGCCGTCGCTTTCCCAACCGACTCACCGTGGCCTCTCATTGCGCCGAGTGCGCCCGCCACGAAGTCTGTACACGAAATCCATAGCGACTCCACCTGGCTCAGGCCATTTGATCGATTGATCAATGGCTTGGCCGTGGCGTTTGTTTCTTGTCGTTTCATCGACAAGTGGCAGCGCTTTGCATTGCTTGAAAGAAGTTATGTCGAACGAAAACGAAATCATCTCCACCGCAGCCCCTTCGCAGCTGGACGCCCTGGCACAACGCATCGAAGCCGAAGTGTTCGGCGCCGAAACCGCTGACGCGACCGAAGAGGCCACTGGTGCACGCTTTGATGATCTGGGCCTGAGCCCTGAACTGTGCCGCGCCCTGGCTGACTCGGGTTACACCCAGCCGACCGCCGTGCAAATCCAGGCCATCCCTGCCGCCATGAACGGCGCCGACCTGCGCGTGGCTTCCAGCACCGGCAGCGGCAAGACCGCCGCTTTCATGCTGCCTTCGCTGGAGCGCATCATTGCCGCCCGTGGCGACAACACCAAGCGCCGCGAAAAGGGCAAGGTGCATGGCCCCCGCGTGCTGGTGCTGGCTCCGACCCGCGAGTTGGCCATGCAGGTGGCCAAGGCTGCTGACACCTATGGTCGCCACATGCAAGGCCTGCGTGTCGCCACCGTGGTGGGCGGCGTGCCTTACGCTTACCAGCTCAAGGCTCTGAAGGGCCCGCTGGATGTGCTGATCGCCACCCCTGGCCGTCTGCTCGACCACCTGAACACCGGCGCTGCCGTGCTCGACAACCTGGAAGTGCTGATCCTGGACGAAGCCGACCGCATGCTGGACATGGGCTTCATCGATGACATCGAAACCATCGTCGAGCGCACCCCGGCCGAGCGTCAAACCCTGATGTTCAGCGCGACCTTTGCCGGTCACGTGGGCCAACTGGCCGCGCGTCTGACCCGCAATGCCGTGACCATCGAAGTGGCGTCGCACACCGACAGCCATGACAACATCGAACAGCGTCTGCACCTGGCCGACAGCCTGCAGCACAAGAACCAGCTGCTGGACCATCTGCTGACCGACAAGGCTGTCGATCAAGCGGTGATCTTCACCAGCACGCAGCGCGATGCCGACATCCTGGCCGACCGCCTGGCTGACATGGGTCACTCCGTGGCCGCCCTGCACGGTGGCATGCCGCAAGGTCGCCGCAACCGCGTGTTGCAAGGCCTGCGCAGCCGTCAGCTGCGCGTGCTGGTCGCCACCGACGTGGCCGCTCGCGGCATCGACGTGCCCACGATCACCCACGTGATCAACTACGGCATGCCCATGAAGGCCGAAGACTATGTGCACCGCATTGGCCGTACCGGTCGTGCGGGCCGCAGCGGTTTGGCTGTGACCCTGGCCGAGCGCCGTGACATCGGTATGGTGCGTCGCATTGAGCGCTACACCACGCAACGCATCCCTGAGTCGGCGATCGAGGGCCTGGAGCCCAAGATGAAGTCGGGCGGCTTTGCTGCACCAGACAGCCGTGGCCCCCGCATGGGCAAGCCCATGCCAGGTCATCGCAACCGTGACGACCGTGGCGCTCCGCGCTTTGGTGACCGTGGTGGCGATCGTGGCGGTTTCGGTGGTGACCGTGGTGGCTTCGGCGGCGACCGTGGTGGTGATCGTGGCGGCTTTGGCGGCAAGCGTGAAGGCGGCTTCGGCGGCAACGATCGCGGCAACTTTGGTGGTGACCGTGGTGGTTTCGGTGGCGATCGTCCGGCTTTTGCCGACCGTCCTCGCCAAGACCGCCCGTATGGTGATCGCCCTGCTTTCGGCGACCGTCCGGCACCCCGTGGTGACCGTCCGTTCGGTGATCGCCCGTCCTTCGGTGACCGTCCTGCCTTTGGTGATCGCCCCCGCGGTGACCGCCCGGCCTTCGGTGATCGTCCGGCCTTCGGCGACCGCCCCGCTTTCGGTGACCGTCCGCACGGTGGCAAACCGTTTGGCGACAAGCCTTTCGGTGGCAAGCCTGCACACGGCAAGTCGTTTGGTGAGAAGTCCTTCGGCGAGAAGTCGTTTGGTGACAAGCCTTTCGGCAGCAAGCCTGGCTTCAAGTCCGGCGGTCCCAAGCCTGGCTTTGGTGGCAAGCGCCCCGGTTTCGGCAAGCGTGAAGGCTGATGGACTCAAGGTCTGATCAGACCTTGTTCAGCTTCAGGGCGGCCGCTTCGGTCGTCCTGAGCCAGACCCGAAAAAATTCAGGCCCGCATCGAACGGGCCTGAATCATTCAAAAGACATCAGGAAGAAGGCCTGACGCCCATGTCGTCAAGGCTGTCGCAGCACATCGGCCCCAGCGGGCGGTGTGAACTGAAAACGGGTGGCCGGCAAGGTCACTTTCGACTCGAATTGCGCAAAGTCCAGCCGTGAGCGCTGGCCGAAGCTGTCCAGAATTTCCAGGGCGGCCAACTGCCCTTTTCTGAATCCGACACGAACGGACTGGAATTGCCCCTCTTTGTGGCGGGGCAAGGCTTCCACCCATTCCAAAGACGTTGCTTGTAGAGGCATCGAGGCCGCGGTCGCCGCACTCGATGACAACACAGGCACGTTACGGAGGGTGAAATCCTTGTCCAGTGCCCCACCCGCCAGCAAGGCTGCAGGCGTGGCGCCAACCGCTTCACTCATGGGGCGCACGGTCACCTGGTTCAGGTCGACATCGTGCAGCCAGACCTGTTTGCCATCCCCCACGATGAGTTGTTCCGTGGGCGTGGTGTAGGCAAAACGAAACCGGTTCGGACGCTGAAATTCCAGCGATCCCTTGGATTTACGGGTTTTCTTGCCATCCGGTGAGGTCACCGTTTGAGTGAACGCCCCCCGCCCTGTCTGCACGTCTTTGACGAAGGCACGCAAGCTGGCCACGGCATCTGCCTGCGCCACGCTGCACACCATCGTCAGCCCCACGGCCAGCGTGCCGGCCAGTCCCCATGTCTGCATCAGTCGCATCTCTTCACGCCTCATCCCAGGGCGCCGAAGTGGCAGCCCCCTCTCCGCCTCGGGCCGGAACGATCAGCTCGCGGTTGCCGTTGGTGGCCATGCTGGATACGAGTCCAGATTTCTCCATTTGTTCCAGCAGGCGCGCCGCCCGGTTGTAACCGATGCGCAGGTGGCGCTGCACCAGCGAGATGGACGCCTTGCGATGCTGCAGCACAACGGCCACGGCGTTGTCGTACATCGGGTCCTGCTCGCCGTCACCGCCGCCCATCGGCGAGCCATCCAGGTTGCTGCCCTCGTCACTAAGGTTGCCACCTTCGAGGATGCCTTCAATGTAGTTGGGCTCACCTTGCGACTTGATGTACTCCACCACACGGTGCACCTCTTCGTCACTGACGAAGGCGCCGTGCACCCGCATCGGCAGGCCCGAGCCGGAAGGCAGATAGAGCATGTCACCCTGCCCCAGCAGCGCCTCTGCACCCATCTGGTCGAGGATGGTGCGGCTGTCGATCTTGCTGGAAACCTGGAAGGAAATGCGCGTGGGGATGTTGGCCTTGATCAGGCCGGTGATCACGTCCACCGAGGGGCGCTGTGTCGCCAGGATCAGGTGAATGCCCGCGGCACGGGCCTTCTGGGCCAGTCGCGCGATCAACTCTTCGATCTTCTTGCCCACCACCATCATCAGGTCGGCCAGCTCGTCAATCACGATGACGATGTGTGGCATGCGGTCCAGCGGCTCGGGCTCGTCGGGCGTGAGGCTGAAGGGGTTGGGGATCAGTTCGCCCCGCGCCTTGGCCTCGTCCATCTTCTTGTTGTAGCCCGCCAGGTTGCGCACACCCATCTTGGACATGAGCTTGTAGCGCCGCTCCATCTCGCCCACCGCCCAGTTGAGGGCGTTGCCGGCCTGTTTCATGTCGGTCACGACCGGACACAGCAGGTGCGGGATGCCTTCGTACATGCTCATTTCGAGCATCTTCGGATCGATCAGGATCAGGCGCACATCGCGCGCTTCGGCTTTGTAGAGCAGGCTCAAGATGGTCGCGTTGATGCCCACCGATTTGCCGGAACCGGTGGTACCGGCCACCAGACAGTGCGGCATCTTGGCCAGGTCGGCCACGACGGGCGAGCCGACGATGTCCTTACCCAGACCAATGCTCAGCATCGAGTGGGCCTCGTGGTACACCTGCGAGCCTAAGATCTCGGTAAGGCGGATCATCTGGCGTTTGGCGTTGGGCAACTCCAGCGCCATCAGGTTCTTGCCGGGAATGGTTTCGACCACACGGATGGACACCAGCGACAGCGAGCGGGCCAGGTCCTTGGCCAGGTTGACGATCTGCGAGCCCTTCACGCCGGTGGCTGGCTCGATTTCGTAGCGCGTGATGACGGGGCCCGGCGAAGCGGCCACCACGCGCACCTCCACGCCGAAGTCCTTGAGCTTCTTCTCGATCAGCCGCGAGGTCATCTCCAACGACTCGGTGGTGATCGTTTCGGTGCGGCCTGGTGCGGCGTCCAGCAGATCGATCTGCGGCAGCTTGCCATCGGCCATCTCGGCAAACAGCGGCTTTTGCTTTTCTTTGGTGACGCGATCGGACTTGGGCACCTCGACCACCGGTTGCTCGATGATCAGCGGGATGGGCTCAATCGGAGCCTCCTGGCGCACCTCTTCAACGACGCGCTCCCGTTCAATGGCAGCCTTCTCACCAATGCGGATGTCCTGCGCGACCTCGCGCTGGGTTTCGCGCTGCTGACGCAGGCGATCGAACAACTGCCCGATGCGCTCGGCCAGGTCCAGCCAGGAAAAGCGCAGGGCCAGGGCACTGCCGGCCACCAGCAAGGCAATCCACAACACGCCCGAGCCATTGAAGCCCAGCCAGCGCATGCCCCATTGACCCAGCATCAGGCCCAGCACGCCGCCCGCCTGCTCGCCAGCGAGCAAGATTTCATGGCGGTACAGGCGCGACCACTCCAGCGCACAACTGGCGGACAGCAACAGCACCAGCCCCAGCCAGACCCGCCATGTCCCGGTCACCGGTGCATCGACCTCAACGGGCACGGGCGCCCGCGCGACGCTGCGCGCTGTGTCGCGTCGCATCCAGAGGGCCAAAGCCCCCAACCACACGCGCAGGCCGACCACCGGTAGCCACCAGGCCGAGTGGCCCAGCAGCATCTGCAGGATGTCGGACACATAGGCCCCCAACTGCCCCACCCAGTTGTGGGGCACGGCATGCTGTCCCGACGTGGTGAACGCCGGATCGAGCCGGTTGTGACTGGCCATGGCCAAGACCACGAGGATCCACAGGACTCCCCCCAGCAGCAGCGCCGCCTGGAAGCGCAAGGTCTGCTCCAGGGGCTCGACCGGTGCGACCACCGGCGCTTTGGGCACGCGGTGCAGACGCCCGGTGGTGCGAGCGGGACTGGCAGGTTCAGCGCGGCGCTCAGCGCCCTTGCCCGAGCCTCCGGTGTCAGAATGTAGAGATCCCAGCGGAAATGTCATGGCGACATTGTGAGCGCTTTTTGCCCCGCCTCGCGCTGACGTGCGCGCAGCAAAATGCCCCTCGCAAGGGGCATTCGCTCAGGCTGGGGCTGCCGGCCGGATCAGGCGGTGTTGGCCAGGCGCTCCTTGAGCACCACGCTGCCGGTTTCCTGGGTTTCGATCAGGCCGCGCTCTTCCAGGTCTTTCATGACGCGACTGACCATTTCGCGGGAGGCGCCCACATGCTTGGCCAGATCCTGGCGGGAGACCTTGCCGCGGATGACCTTCTCGCCGGCGTCTTCATCGGCCATGTCGAGCAAGGCACGCGCCACACGCCCATAGACGTCCAGCAGGGCCAGGGACTCGATCTGACGGTCGGCAGCCCGCAGGCGCTGCACGAGGCCGCGCAGGATGGCGTAAGACAGGGAGGAGTTCTCGGGCAGGCAGCGCGCGAACTCGGGGCGACCCAGAACCAGCACATCGGTTTGCACCTCGGCACGGACGGTGGCCGAATGCGGCTCGTTGTCGATCAGGCTCATCTCGCCCAGGTAGTCGCCCGCTTCCAGCACAGCCAGGATGACCTCGCGACCCCGCTCGTCGGCGGCGACCACACGGGCGCGACCGGTGAGCAGGATGAACAGCGCATTGGTCTTGCGACCCCGCTCGACAATCAACTCACCCCTGCGGTAGCGACGCTTGACCACGCCCTCTGCAATTGACTCGGCCTGAGCCTGCGTGAGCATTGAAAACAACGGGACTCGACGGATCAGGTCGAGATTGGACAGCATGGCCATGAACGCTCCTCTTTTATCAGACAGGTACTCAGGTCAAAAACATGGCAGCGAGCGGGCTTTCCCACCCGAAATCAGTGCGACACACAACCTGTCTCTACAATTTTCGACAATACACCGTTAATTTTTAGCACTTTAACGAGGCAGCGTGACGCAGCCCATCGGAATTTGCCCTTGTGCGCAACGGCCACTGACGTGGCTGTAGCATACACACACACAGAAAGGCCAAGCCATGAGTACTCCACAACACAGCCAAGTCCTGATCTTGGGCTCCGGCCCTGCGGGCTACACCGCGGGCATCTATGCCGCGCGCGCCAACCTCAAGCCCACCTTGATCACCGGCATTGCCCAAGGCGGCCAGCTGATGACCACCACCGAAGTGGACAACTGGCCCGCCGACGTGCACGGCGTGCAAGGCCCGGACCTGATGCAGCGTTTCCAGCAGCACGCCGAGCGCTTCCACACCAGCATGATCTTTGACCAGATCAACGAGGTGGACCTGACCAAGCGCCCCTTCACCCTCAAGGGCGACGCCGGCACCTACACGACCGAGGCCCTGATCATCGCCACCGGCGCCTCGGCCAAATACCTGGGCCTGCCTTCCGAGGAGGCCTTCATGGGCCGTGGCGTGAGCGGCTGCGCCACCTGTGATGGTTTCTTCTACCGCAACCAGGAGGTCTGCGTGGTCGGCGGCGGCAACACCGCGGTCGAGGAGGCGCTGTACCTGTCAAACATCGCCAGCAAGGTGCACCTGATCCACCGCCGCGACAAGTTCCGCGCGGAACCCATCCTGATCGACAAGCTGTACGAGAAAGTGGCCGCCGGCACGATCGAACTGCACGTGTTCAATGTGCTGGACGAGGTGCTGGGCGACCAGAGCGGCGTCACCGGCGTGCGCCTGAAGAACGTGGACGACAACAGCCTCAAGGAGTTGCCGCTCAAGGGCTGCTTCATCGCGATCGGCCACCAGCCCAACACCGACATTTTCAAGGGCCAACTGGAGATGAAGGACGGCTACATCGTCACGCGCGGTGGCAACAATGGTTTTGCCACGATGACGAGCGTGCCGGGCGTGTTTGCCGCCGGCGATGTGCAGGATCACGTCTACCGCCAGGCGATCACCAGCGCCGGCACCGGCTGCATGGCCGCCCTGGATGCCCAGCGCTTTCTGGAGCAAGGCACAGCCTGATCGGGGGGATGGCGGCTTGTTTGTCGCCTCCTCTTTGCCAAGACCGAAGAATCTGGCTATAATCTCGGTTTTTGCACAACTCGTCCCGGAGTAGATGCGTCATTGCAGGCCACATGGTGGCTTTTGACGTCGACGCTTCCGGAAGGGTGCTTCAACAGGGTCTGGTTCAGCAATGAGCACCCCTGCTCTGGGCACCGATTCGCAACATAAGCGCAATTACAGCGAACGGAGAAGCGTCATGGCACGCGTCTGTCAAGTCACGGGCAAGGGCCCGATGTCCGGGAACAATGTTTCCCACGCCAACAACAAGACCAAGCGTCGTTTCCTGCCCAACCTGCAGTACCGTCGTTTCTGGGTCGAAAGCGAAAACCGCTGGGTGCGTCTGCGCATCAGCACGGCCGCTCTGCGTCTGATTGACAAGGTGGGTATCGATCAGGTCCTGGTTGACCTGCGCGCCCGCGGCGAACTGTAATTGGAGACTGAATCATGGCTGCAAAAGGCGGACGCGAAAAGATCAAGCTGGAATCCACTGCGGGTACCGGCCACTTCTACACCACCAGCAAGAACAAGAAGACCACGCCTCAAAAGCTGGAATTCATGAAGTTCGACCCCAAGGCACGCAAGCACGTCGCCTACAAGGAAGTGAAGCTGAAGTAATTCAGCCTTTCTTGTCTGCCTGACCAGTCCGGTCAGCAGAAACTCAAAAACCCGCCAGTGCAAACCGGCGGGTTTTTTGTTTGTGTGGCACAGAACATGAGAGGCCGTCAGCCCCTCATGCCCTGCCCGCCTTGACTCACACCGCCAGCGGTGCGAGTTGGCGGTCAGGCGTTGGCGCCTCAGCCGGCAGGTCCAGTTGGGTGCCGAAGCGGGCAGGCAGGCTGACCACCAAGTCGAAGGCACGGAAATCGGCGCCCGTGCTGGCGTCGAGGAAGTGAATGTGGACGTCACCGCCCTCACGCTGCAAGAAGCCGCGCACGGCGTCCATGCCCACCCCACGTCCGGACACTTCGGTCACCTGCTCGGCCGTGGAAAAGCCGGACAGGAAGATGGTCTGAGCCACAGCTTCGTCCGAACGGGCCTCCTCCGCATTGAGCAGCCCCTGCTCTACGGCACGCGAACGGATGCGCGCCAGGGCCAGACCACGTCCGTCGTCGTGCAGTCGGATGCGCAAGCCGCCCACGTCGAGCTTCATCTCGATGTCAATGCGCCCCGCAGCAGGCTTGCCGGCCGCCAGACGCTCGGTCGCCGTCTCCAGCCCGTGGTCCATCGCGTTGCGCAGCAGGTGGGTGAACAGGTTCTTGAGCAAAGGCGCCACCTGGTTCTGCACCACCACGTGATGGTCGTGCAAGCGGATCACCGGGGGCTCCTTGCCCAGCTCACGCGCCAGGGAAGGCAGCGAGTCGAGCTGACCGGCCAGCACACTCTCCAGGCGCTCGGTCCCGATCTGACTCAGGGTCAGCTTGACCTGCTGGAGGGCACCTCGCAAAGCCGCTGCATCGTCGAGGTTCACACCGGACAGCAGGTCCAGCGACTCGGCCAGGTGCTCGCGGTCCACCAAGGCGTACCGCTCGACACTGCCGCGGCGGCCAGGGCCCTTGCGCCCCAGCACGTTGTCATTGATGCGAGCGTACTCTTCCACCATCGCCTCGACGCCGTCCAGGGTCTGCAACAACTCGGGCGCGTTCCAGACCGCGTCGGGATCCTTGCGGAGCTGGTCATAGGCCTGCTCGGCCTCGTGCACGAGGTTGGTCAGGTGGATGAAGGCATAGGTGCGCGCATTGCCCTTGATGGTGTGCATGTTGCGGAACAACAGCGCCACCGCGTCCAGGTCTTTGCCCGAAGTTTGCTCGATGAGCTGGCGGTTCTCGACGATGAAGCGGCGCGAGCCATCGATGAAGTCACTGAACTTCTCCTGGGTCACCGGCAGGATCTGGCCGATGATGTCCAATTCGCGCTTTTGCTCCGAGGCCTCCTGCTCCAGTCGCTTGAGTTCGGTGACGTCGCGCACGCAGACCATGAGCTTGTCCACCGTGTCGTCTTCGTTGCAGATGGGTGACCAGCTCAAGGCCAGTGATTTCACTCGGCCGTCCGGCATGGTCTTGTCCAGCTCGGTGACCATCAGGTGGCTGTTGAACTCGAAGTTCATGACGTCTTCACCCACGCAGCTGGCGGCAGCGGCCTCGACCGAGGACAGCGCGTCCGAACCCAGAGAGCTGTTGCTGAACAGCAGGGACATCAGGTTCTTGCCCGCGATGTCTTTGGTTTCGAGAATGGTTTCCAGGTAGGCCGAGTACTCCGGGTGCACCTCGTTGCTGGCCGTGACGGTGAGCACGCCCTGCGGCAGATTCTCCAGCATGCTCTGGATGTCCTGGCTCTTTTCACGCAGCTGCGCCGTGCGCTCGCTGACCAGGCCTTCGAGGTTGTCGTTGATGCCCTGCAGGTCCTTGACGAGTTTGCGGTTCTCCATGAAGGTGTTTGCAAACCGGGTGGAGGCCACGTACATCATGGCGCTCATGTAGATCAACACGCCCGTGAAGATCAGCGACACCGATGAGATCTTGCCCAAGGCCAGCAGCACGTCATTGAGACCGGTGCCCAGGAAAATCAACATGGCCACCGACAGGATGGCGGCCCCCGACTTGCCTTCACGCCAGGCACGCAGCAGTTGCCAGGCGCTGATCGATCCGGAGATCAGGTTCAGAACAAACAGAACCGGGCGCACCTTCTGGAAAAGTTCGACGTTCGGCACAAACATCATGCTGCCGATGATGCCGCACAGCACGATGTACACCCCACCCTTCACCCAGTTGAGTCGCGGCAGGAAGCGGTGGGTGATGTACTGCCCGAACATGTAGAACATGAAAATACCCATCAGACCGGTGTAATGCGAATAGAGCATCACCTCCGGGCTGAACACTTTCATGAAGTAATCACCAGGCGAGCCGAAGAAGGGGAAGATGAAGATGCCAGCCAGGGCTGCCGTCAGGTACAGGGGGTATTGGGTCTTGGAGTAGACCAGCAGGAAGAACAGCCCGAACACGAACATCGTGTACGCCGCGATGGTGCGCGCTTCACCGCCCCAGAACTGCCACAGCGCCAGGCTGCTGTCATGCTGGTTGTAGCGGTGCACCTCGAAAGGCAGCTGGTAGACACCGGTCATGAGGGGCGTTTCCACACGGAAGGCCACCACGTGGTCAGGTTTGCTCACTTTGAAGCGGACCGGGATCGGCTGGATGGAGTAGTAGCGCTCGACGTTGATGTCATGGGGCCGTTGGTACACCTCCTCGCCGTCCACGTACACGTGCATGCGCGCCATGTAGGTGTTGACCATGAAGACGACCTCCTGACCGATGAGAGAGGGGTCGAACTTCAGGTTGCCGCGGTACCAGCCGACGGTGAACACCTTGCCATCGTTGTAGGCGGGTTTCCAGGGGCCGGGCGCCATGATCAGCTTCCAGTCCTGGGTGTCCAGAACCGGGTTCTTGTTTTCAGGGCGGTCGTCACGGGTGAAAAGCCACTTGCCTGCCAATTTGACAGGCTTGTCGAGCGACTGGATTTCGATGTGACAGGAGTGGCAATCGGGACGCGTGTCGGCCGCACGAGCGGTCCAGGACAGCAGCATGCCCAAAAGGGCCAGCATCAGGAAACGACTGATGGACATGAGGTGTACCTCTCTGATGGAGGGCGAGCAAACAGATCAGCGACCCGTGTGGTCACATGCGTCGGTCTGCGAGCAAAGAGCAAAAAAACAGACGGCTGAGACGTTCAGGCTTCAGCCAGCTTTTTGAAGGTGGCGATCACGGCATCGCCCTTGAACGGCTTGACGATCCAGCCCTTGATACCCGCCGCCTTGCCCCGCTCTTTCATGATGGGCGTGTTCTCCGTGGTCAGCATGATGATGTTGACCGCGCTGTTGCGCAGCTCGCCGCGGATCTTCTCGGCCATGGTCAAGCCGTCCATGTTGGGCATGTTGACGTCACTGACCACCAGCTTGATGCGCGCATCGGCCTTGAGCTTGTCGAGCCCGTCACGCCCATCGACCGCGGTGACCACATCAAGGCCACTCTTTTTGAGGAAATCTCCGACTTCATTGCGGACGGTTGCGGAGTCGTCAACGACGAGTACTTGTGCCATGGTGTATCACCTCTTGAGAAAGTTGGGTCAGAAAAGTTCGAGTTCACCCGACTCGAACAGGTCCTCTGTGAGCACTTCGTTCTCCTTGAACTTTTCAGGCGCCCAGCTGAGGTTGAAAACAAAACGTTGGTACAGCACCAGGGGGGTCGCCTCCCCCTTCGGGTCGAACAGGGTGTAGCGAAAGCACAGCTGCGGGTCTTCGGAGCCGAAGGAGATGTAGCGGTGCTGGTGGTTGACGATGAGCGGCACCTGGGACTGGCGCCAGTCAACCGGCTCGCTGGAAATGAAGCGGTTCTTGAACGCACCCCAGATCAGGTTGGTGACTTCGCCCATCACATGGTTAATGTCCCGGAAGTTGGCCGGATCACGCTTGATGTGGGTGCGCCCGTCCTCCACGTAGGTGATGAGAGGATCTTCCTCGGTCTGCAGCATCATGTAGCCACGACACCAGGTGCTCTCTAGTGGGATCAGCGTGAACAGTTCACCGTAGATGAGCCGGTCCCGCACCATGTAGGGAGCTTCGCTCCGAACTTCGATGCCTTTGAACTGGTTCTCCAGCGTGGTCTTGGTGATCTCGGTGATGCCCCGCACCAGCGCGTTGGGATACTGGAAGCTGAAGATGCTCTTCTCGATCAAGGGTGCAAGATCGTCGATGGTGCCCGTGGTGTAGGCCGCGGTGAAGATGCCGCGAACCGCCTCGGGCAGATCGTCGAGGTGAGAGACCGTGTCACGCCGCAGGAAGATGGGCAACTCCGGGCGGATCGCGTGGATGGCATGCGCGAGTTCGAGCGCATTGCCCCCTTCCACGGAGTAGGTCTCCTGCATGAAGATGGCGCCCAGATCCACATTGGACTTGAGCACCGACAGCGCCGCCCCGGCCTGCGGCTTCACCGGAATGAGGTGATGGGCCTCACAAAATGCCTTGATGTGCCCGCGAACCTCGGCATCATCGTTGAGCACCAGCACCTTGCTGACCAGTTGAGCGGTTTCCTGCATGTTGTGTGTCTCTTGCAAAGGGAGGGTCAGAACAGTTCCAACTCGCCGTGGCTTTCTTCGACCACGGAGGTGTCCGCCTGGAAATCGATGTCGGCAAAATCGCAGACGCACAGGCTGGCGTGAAACGTGACCTCGTCGTTGACGACCACACGGAAATACCGGATGTAGCTGGCATCGAGCTCATCCAGGTGATCAATGCACTGGCGCTCCAGCACATTGGGGGTCGACATGCCGAGGTAGGGGAAGTGGTGCGACAGGTCGCGGTTGAGCGCGCCACAAAAGATGTTGCCCACCTCGCCAATGACGTCGAGGTAATCGGCCTCGGTCATGGCCTCGGGCGTGGAACGGTGAATGGCCGCCAGATGGCGTCGCGTCCCGGCATCGAGCGTGAAGGACATCATGGTGATGGCGCGAAACAGGTAGGACGACACGGTGAGCAACACCATGCGTTCTTCCTGGATCTCGCTGCTGTCGTCGAGGACGGTGACGTCCACGCGGTCATCGGACGATGACACCACCGCTGCTTTGAGCGCGTTGGTGACGAAGAACTCGAAACCGACCTGAGCTTGCTGGCTGATCATGCTGCTCAGACGGGTTCGGCCACCAAGATGGTGCGGGTCTTGTTGTTGATGACCTGCAATTCGGTCACCGCGCCAATGATCATCTTGCCGCCGGCCTGCAGGTCCTGGAAGGTGGTCGTGGTGATGAGGTCGTTCTTGTGCAGGTTGTTGCTGTAGTCCTTGGACAGTGCCTCGGCCCGGTTGGCCAGACCACGCACTTCGTTGGCCACGACCGCGAAGCCCTTGCCCATTTCACCGGCCCGCGCCGCCTCGATGGAGGCATTGAGCGCAACGATGATCACCTGACGCACGATGGAGGCGAACTCGTCGTTGCGATCGTGCATTTCGCGGTTGTGAGAGATGAGCACGCTCATGTCGGCATGCCAGCGCTCGAAGGTCTTGATCAGCCCCATCAGCTTGTCGATGGCCGCCCCCAGCTGGTTGCAGGTCTGCAAGGCTTGTTCGCGCGAGAGCGCGCCACCGCTGTGCACCTGATGCAACTGTTCTTCCAGACCGGCACGCATCTGGGCCAGTTGAGCGTGCGCGTCCGTGTCTTGCTGCTGCCGGGCGTGCTCCTGCTCCTGCAGTTGGGCCTGCAGCCCATCGATTTGGGCTTGCCAGGCCTGTTGCTGCGCCTGCACCTCGGACTGCGGCACCAACACGCCGCGAGCCAGCCACGCACGTCGCTGGTACCACCAGGTCACCCCTGCGCCAAGGATGCACCCCACGACACCGATCCCCAAATCAAGCCACATGTTCGAACCTTTGCCGTCACTGAAATCGCGCGACTGCGTTGACACAGTCGGCGTCTGTTTCGTGCCCACCTTTCACCCGGCAACAGGTTCACGGCTTTGACTGACAGAACGAGTTCAGATTACAGGACAGGGGCTCCAGGACACCTTGGGGAAAGTCGCCAATCGCGATGCGAAAACAACACGCATCGCGCCAAAGTTCACGTTACAGGATGTGACAAGCTGACCCGCTTTGAGGGCTTGCCCTGATTCAGGCAGCGCACCCACAAAAAAACCCCGCATCAGCGGGGCTTTTTGTGGGGAGGCGAGGCGGCGGTCAGGCGTGAGCCGCACGCAGTTTGCGCGAGAACTCCTGCAGGGCAGCAATGCCACTGCCTTCTGCGCGATGGCACCACTCCTGCAGATCGTGCACCAGTTGCTCGGCCGAGACGTTCGTGCGGGTCCACAGGGCGCGCAGCTCTTCGCGCATCGCGATCAGCTGGTCGAGCTGCGGCAAGCTGGCGCGAGCCTGCTGCACCTGTTGCGCCATGCCCAGAGGCATTTGTGCTTCGTCACGGTGCACCCAGTGGCGAACACGTTTGAGTTGGGCGGCAGTGGCAACCTGGCCGCTGGCTTTCAAGCGGGCCACCTCGCTGGCACAGGTGCGACGCACTTCACGGGCATAACCGGCCATCAGCTCGTAGCGATTGGCCACAATGGCCTCCAAGGTCTTCGCATCAGCCACCGGCTTGATGTCGCCCAATGTCAAACGTGGCGGGATCTTGCGCACCTTGGCCAGGCCCATCATTTCCAGGGCACGGATGTAGCCCCAGGCAATGTCAAACTCGTAGGTCTTGACCGACAGCTTGGCCGATGTCGGGTAGGTGTGGTGGTTGTTGTGCAGCTCTTCGCCGCCAATGATGATGCCCCACGGCGAAATGTTGGTGGAGGCATCAGGGGCCTCGAAATTGCGGTAGCCCCACCAGTGGCCCAGACCATTGATGATGCCGGCTGCGGTGATCGGGATCCAGGCCATCTGGACCGCCCAGACTGTGATGCCGATGACGCCGAACAAGGCCAGGTTGATCGCCAGCATGACGATCGGGCCCCAGTTGTTGCGCGGGGTGTAGAGGTGGTGTTCCAGCCAGTCATCGGGGGTGCCATGGCCGAACTTCTTGAGCGTTTCGGCCTTCATGGCCTCGTCGCGATAGAGCTCGCGGCCTTGTAGCAACACGGTCTTGATGCCATGGGTGACGGGGCTATGCGGGTCTTCGGCGGTTTCGCACTTGGCGTGGTGCTTGCGGTGCACGGCCACCCATTGCTTGGTGACGGTGCTGGTGGTCAGCCACAGCCAGAAGCGGAAGAAATGCGAGGGAATGACGTGCAACTCCAGCGCGCGGTGCGCCTGGGAGCGATGCAGAAAAATGGTCGTGGACGCGATTGTGATGTGCGTCACGATGAGGGTGAAGGCCAGGATCTGCCAGCCACTGGCATCCGTCCAGCCATTGATTGCCCACTGCACGATGCTGTCATGCAGCGAAGCCCAAAACCCGAAATCAAACATTCATTACCTTTCAAGGACGGCAGATTGTAGAGGTCCCCTTGCCGATGCATTTAACCCAGGACAAGATAGACCGTCAGACTACCAGGGCGACTGTAGCTGAGCCCACCCTGCAGGGCCACCCGCCATCGCCGGCGCCCGGCGCCCGGCGCCATTAAGCACGGAATGTCCGAAATCTTCACCCTGGGGTGATGACGCGGCGCTCAGGGGGTCACGGCCGAGCCAAGTTGGTCTTGCAACAGGGCTGCCAGCGCCCGGCGATCGGCATGGATGGTGCTCAGCAGCGGCAGGACGTGCACATGCACGACCAGTCCGCGCGCCGACACCACAGCCCACAGGGACTGCCACAGGCTGGTGTCTCCGACGTAGGCCGCCAGCGGGCTGACCGCGTGCACGGGATCGGCGTAACGCAGTGCCACGGGTTGCACCGGCACTGCCGCATCGATCGCCGACTGCAAGAGATTGGGGTGAAAGTGCAGCACCCCGTGCCCCGTGCCTGTGGTGCCCTCGGGAAAGACCGCCAGGGTGTGTCCCTCGCGCAGCCCCTTGGCCATCAAACCCAACACGCGCATGGCGTCGCGGCGACGTTCGCGCGTGAGGTAGAGCGTGCCCGCCTGAGTGACCATGCGCCCGACGATGGGCCAGTCCGCCACCTCGGCCTTGGAGACGAAACGCGACGGCACCACGGCGTTGAGGGCCACGATGTCCAGCCAGGACACGTGGTTGGACACCACCAGCTTGGCGCCGGGGCGGGCTTGCCCCTGCACGACCAGCTCGATCCCGAGCATGCGCAGCAGCTGCCCCGACCAGCGCACGCACTCGGCGTCACGGCCGTGCTCGTTCAACCGCGGCCACACCAGCCAGGAGCGGACGTAGCCATGCAGCACATGCCCCACCACCCGGCTCAGGCGCCAGGCGACGCGCGGCACGGCGAGCAAGGATTTGCCACGAAGGAGGCGTTGAGACAACGCCGGCTCTCGGGGCACCAGGCTCATGCGTCGAGGCGGTCGTTGGCGTCGTGCGCCACCTGACCAGCCACCAGCGTCAGGCGCACACGACCGGCCAGCTCGAAACCGGTGGACTCGAATGCGAACGGTGTGTGCTTGCCCTGGCTCACCAAGGCCGACGGCTGCACCTGCCAGCGCACGGCCGGGTCGAACAAGACGATGTCTGCCACCCCGCCGGCGACCAGGCGGCCGGCGCTGTGGGTCAGGGAGCCCAGCGCATCGCCCAGCACCTTGACGGGGCCCTGGGTGACCACCGACAGGGCCTGACGCAGCTTGTCGGGCGCAGGCTGGTCCTGCTGGTCGGCCCCCGACCACTTCATGGCCAAGCTCAGCAACAGCTCCACCCCGGTGGCACCCGGCGTAGCTTCCCCGAAAGGCAGCGTCTTCTCGTCTTCGCTGACCGGGTTGTGATCAGACACCAGCGCATCGAGCGTGCCATCGAGCAGGCCCGCGCGCAGCGCATCGCGGTCACGCCCCTGGCGCAACGGTGGGGTCACGCGCATGGAGGAGTTGAAATAGCCAATGTCCACATCGGTCAGCATCAAGGAGTTGATGCTGACGTCGGCGGTGATGGGCAGGCCCTGCGCCTTGGCCTGGCGCACCAGCTCAACACCCGCCGCGCTGGAGAGGCGACACAGGTGCACCCGGGCGCCCGTGACCCGCGCCAGTTCGACGATGGTGTGGATGGCGATGGTCTCCGCGCTGACCGGCACACCGGACAGGCCCAGCCGGGTGGCCACCGCACCGCTGGCCGCCACGCCCTTGCCCAACCAGGGATCATGCGGACGCAACCAGACCGTGTAGCCGAAGGTGGAGGCGTACTGCAAGGCGCGCTGCAACACCTGGGTGTCCTTGATCGGCGCCTCGGCCTGCGAGTAGCCCACGCAACCAGCTTCATGCAGCTCGGCCATCTCCGTCAGGTTCTCGCCCTTGAGGCCACGGGTCAAGGCCCCCAGCGGGAACAGGCGGCAGCGGCTGAGCTTGCGGGCACGCAGCTTGAGCATCTCGACCAGCCCAGGCTCGTCCAGCGCCGGATCGGTGTCGGGCAGGCACACCACACTGGTCACGCCGCCGGCGGCCGCCGCCGCCAGTTCGGACTCCAGCATGCCCTCGTGCTCGTGACCGGGCTCGCGCAGTCGCGCCGCCAGATCGACCAAGCCCGGGGCCACGATCAGGCCCGTGGCGTCGATGACGCGTTCGGGTGTGAAATCAGCGCTGACGGTGCCAATGGCGGTGATGCGGCTGGCCGTGATGGCCAGATCACCGACCTGGTCCAGGCCGGAAGCGGGATCGACCAGACGGCCGTTCTTGATCAGGATCTTCATGCTTCGTTACCAGCCAGAATGGACATCACGGCCATGCGTACGGCGATGCCGAACGTGACCTGGGGCAGGATGACGCTTTGCTTGCCGTCCGCGACGGCGGAGTCGATCTCCACGCCCCGATTGATGGGGCCCGGGTGCATGACGATGGCGTCGGGCTTGGCCAGCGCCAGCTTGGACTCCGTCAGACCGAACTCCTTGAAGAACTCACCAGCGCTGGGCAGCATGCCGCCCGTCATGCGCTCGTTCTGCAGGCGCAGCATGATGACGACGTCGGCATCCTTGATGCCCTCGGCCATGTCATGGCACACGCGCACGCCCATCTCGCGCAGGTCGCCCGGCACCAGGGTACGGGGGCCCACCACCCGCACCTCGGGCACGCCCAGGGTGGTCAGCGCGTGGATGTTGGAGCGGGCCACGCGCGAATGCACGATGTCGCCCACGATGGCCACGGTCAGGTTGGTGAAGTCCTTCTTGTAGTGCCGGATCGTGTACATGTCCAGCAGCGCCTGCGTCGGGTGCGCGTGGCGGCCGTCACCGGCGTTGACCACGTGCACGTGCGGCGCCACATGCTGGGCGATCAGGTAAGGAGCACCCGATTCAGAATGGCGCACCACGAACATGTCGGCGCTCATGGCAGACAGGTTGGCGATGGTGTCGAGCAGGCTTTCACCCTTGGAAGCCGACGAGCGCGCGATGTCCAGGTTGATCACGTCGGCGCTCAAGCGCTTGGCCGCGATCTCAAAGGTGGTGCGGGTGCGGGTGCTGTTCTCGAAGAACAGGTTGAACACGCTCTTGCCGCGCAGCAAGGGCACCTTCTTGACCTCGCGGTCGTTGACGCTCAGGAACTGCTCGGCCGTGTCCAGAATCTGGTGGATGATCGGCTTGGGCAGTCCTTCGGTGGACAGCAGGTGGATCAGCTCCCCGTGGCTGTTGAGCTGCGGGTTGCGCTGGGGTTTCCGGATGGCGGTCATCAAACCCTCTCGAAATGGAATTGGAAGCGGCCGTCGTCGGCGCGGCCCAATGCCACACGCTCTTCAGACGGCAAGGTGATACGGGCAGCCGACAGGGCCGGCTCGAAAGGCAGTTGGCGTCCGCCACGGTCGACCAGCACGGCCAGCGTGACACTGGCCGGACGGCCGAAATCGAACAGCTCGTTAAGGACAGCGCGGGTGGTGCGGCCGGTGTAGATCACATCGTCGATCAGCAGAATGTGGGCGCCATCGACCTCGAAGGGCAGATGGGTCGCGTCCTTGGACGAGACCATGCCGCGGGAGCCGAAGTCGTCACGGTGCAGGGCCGACGAAATCACGCCATGCGGGGTCTGCAGACCCAGATCGGCGTTCAGCCGCTCGGCCAACCAGGCGCCCCCCGACCACACGCCCACCAGCACGGTCTCAGGCGTGACCAGACGGCGCACGCCGGTCAGCAAATTGGCATACAGGGCCTCGGCATCGAGGTGCAAGGTGTGGGGCGAAGTGCTCACTCAGGCCTCTTTCGGGGTGTCATCCACGGGATGATCGTTGAAATACTGTTGCAGCAAGATGGCAGCGGAGGCGGCGTCCAGATCCCGGGCGCCGAAGCCCTGGGCCTCGGTGGTGGAGTACCGCTCATCCACCTCGTGCACCGGCAGGTGAAAACGTCCGCGCAACTGACCACCGAACTTGCGCGCGCGCAGGGTGTTCTCGTGCTCGGCCCCGTCGGGGTGAAACGGCACGCCGATGACGAGCGCATCGGGCCGCCACTCCTCAATCAACTTGCCGATCTGGGCAAACCGCTCCGCCCCTTCGGCCGCGACCGTGCGCAGAGGCTGGGCCTGGCGCGTCAGGCTGTTGCCCGTCGCCACGCCCACCCGCTTGAGGCCGTAATCGAAGGCCAGAAAATGCCGGATCACCGAGGCAGGCTGGGCGCTCATGCGTGACCGGCCTCACCCATCAGGAAGTTGCGGTCAATGCCCAGCAGCGACAAAGCCTTGTCGTAGCGCTGCTCCACCGGCGTGTCAAAAATCACTTCGGGATCGGCGTCAACGTTCAACCAGCCGTTGCGCGAAATTTCCTCTTCCAACTGCCCCGCGGTCCAGCCCGAATAGCCCAGGGTGATGAACACCTTGCGCGGCCCGGCACCGTTCGAGAGCGCCTCCAGCACATCGCGTGAGGTCGTCATCTCCAGCCCGCCGCCGATCTTCAAGGTGGAGTTGTAGTGTCCCCCCTCGTCGTCGAGGCTTTCGTGCAGCACAAAACCGCGCTCGGTCTGCACCGGCCCGCCCAGGTACACCGGGCGCTCGGCCAGGTCACTGCGCTCCAGGGACAGGTCCACCTTCTCGAACAGGTGCTTCAAATTGATGTCAATGGGTCGGTTGATGACCAAACCCAGCGCACCCTTGTCGTTGTGCTCGCACAGATAGACCACAGTCCCGGCAAAATTGCCGTCCACCATGCCCGGCATGGCGATGAGAAACTGATTGGTCAGATTGATGGGGGAAGATGCGCTTGGGGACATGCGCCGATTTTAGACGCCCATGCTGATCCGTACCGCCTATCTGTGAATTAGACGACCATGAGCGAATCGAATGCCTCGGCCCTGGTGTGGTTCCGCCGCGACCTGCGCTGCACAGACCATGCCGCCCTGTTTCACGCCCTGAAACAGAACCGTCGGGTCTGGTGTGCCTTCATCCTTGACAGCGACATCCTGGAGCCCCTGCCCCGCCAGGATCGCCGTGTGGCCTTCATCCGCGACAGCCTGGTCGAGCTGGACCAAGGGCTGCGCGAACTGGCCCTGAACGCGGGCGTCCCCCAACCCGAGCACGTCGGCCTGATCGTGCGCTACGGCTCGGCGCGTTCGGTGATCCCGCAACTGGCCGGCGAGTTGGGCGTGCAATCGGTGTACGCCAGCCACGACGACGAACCCGATGCCCAGGACCGCGACGCCCAGGTGCGTGGGCGCCTGAGCAACCTGGGCGTGGCACTCTACACGGTCAAGGACCACGTGATTTTCGAGCGCAACGAGGTGCTCACCGGCAACGACACGCCCTACGGCGTCTTCACCCCCTACAAGAACGCCTGGCTCAAGAAACTGGAGCCTTTCTACGTCAAGCCCTACCCGATCACGCCCTACGCGGCTCGCCTCGCCCCTGTACCGGTTGCGGTGGATGCACTGGGCGCCGCGCACATCCCCACCCTGGCCGACATTGGTTTCGAAGAGGTCGGGCCGCTGAAAGTGGCCCCGGGCATGTCCGGCGCGCAGGCGCTGCTGGACGACTTCCTGCACCGCATCGACCGCTACGACGCCACGCGCGACTTCCCGGGCCTCAAGGGACCGAGCTACCTGTCCACGCACCTGCGTTTCGGCACGGTGTCGATCCGGCACCTGGTGGACCTCGCCTGGCAGCGTGCCCAAGGGGGCTCGGCCGGGGCACAAGTCTGGCTGTCCGAGCTGATCTGGCGCGACTTCTATCACCAGATCCTGTTTCACCACCCGCACGTGGTGGGCGGCGCCTACAAACGGGAGTACGACCACATCAAGTGGGCCCACGGCGCCAAGGCCAACGCCCACTTCCTGGCCTGGTGCGAAGGCCGCACCGGCTACCCCCTGGTGGATGCCGCCATGCGCCAACTCAACCAGACCGGCTACATGCACAACCGCCTGCGCATGGTGGTGGCCAGCTTCCTGATCAAGGACCTGGGCATTGACTGGCGACGCGGGGAAGCGTATTTCGCAGAGCAGTTGCTCGACTTTGATCTGGCCGCCAACAACGGCGGCTGGCAGTGGGCCGCCTCCACCGGTTGCGACGCCCAACCCTGGTTCCGCATCTTCAACCCCATCACCCAGAGCGAAAAGTTCGATCCGCAAGGCAAGTTCATCCGCCGCTACGTGCCCGAGTTGGCCGCGCTACCCGACAAGGCCCTGCACGCCCCCTGGCTGGCGCGCCCCGCCGATCTGGCCAGCGCCGACGATGTGGTGCTGGGGCGTGACTACCCCCTGCCCATCGTGCAACACGATGAGGCGCGCACCGAAACCTTGGCGCGTTATGGGGTGGTGAGCGAGAGCAAGGTCAAAGCGAGCGAAACGCCGCGGGCACGCAGCCCACGCCGCAGCCGCTGATCAAGCGGCCTCAGAACAGCTCGACATCGCCCACGTGGGCGGTTTCCGTCTTGAGCACACCCTCGCGCACCAAGGCCTCGTAGCACAGGACCTGATTGCGCCCCTGGTGCTTGGCCTGGTAGACGCCCTGGTCGGCCCGCGAAAAGGCCACACTGGGTGTGTCGTTGTGCATCACCTCGGTGAAGCCCAGGCTGATGGTGACCTTGTTGACCTGCGGGAACACATAGGTTTCCACATTGCGCCGAAAGCGCTCGAAGGCCTGCTGGGCATCGTCTTCAGTCCCGCCGCGCAGCAAGACCACAAACTCTTCCCCACCAAAGCGGTACAGCCGGTCGTAGTGACGGAACGACTGCCGCATGATGCGCGCCACCAGCACCAGCACCTCGTCACCGATCAGGTGGCCGAATCGGTCGTTGACCAGCTTGAACAGGTCAATGTCGACCACCCCCAACCAATAGCCGGTGGCTGGCGAGGTGCGCCGCTCGCCGTTGTGGCCCGGATCGGGCTGCGACGGCATGGACGCCTTGAGGAAGGTCGCGTCGAAGGTCTGCCGGTTGAGCAAACCCGTGAGCGCATCACGTTGGCTGGACTCCAGCAAGTTCTGGAAGTTCGCAAACACCTTGAGCAAGGTCTGGATGGGCTTGAGGGCCTCCATGGCCAACGGCTTGTCCGACATCACCTCCAGGACCCCGGGCAGACCCAGCTCCACCATCAAGGGCATCACCGTGACAAAGCGATGCGTGGTGTCGATCAAGCTGGCGGCCGGCAACTCGGCCTGCTCCAGCAAACGGGAGTCGAGCACCAGTTGGCGCAACGGAAACGCCGTGACCACGGGCAGCGACTCCAGGTCCACCCAGGGTGGATCACTGACCGTCAGCTCGCCACGCCGTGCCAAACCACAGCACACCCAGCGCTGCGCCTCTTCATCCGGGCCCACCAGGCGATAGACCCCCACGCTCGCCGCGGGCAGCAACTCCAGCACGCCCTGTGCCAGAGAAACGTCGAGCATGTCTCGATCCCGCTGCGCGGTCAGCGCAGCGAGGTGAGAGATGTGGTCGCCCACCTGGGTTGGCTGTTCGACGTCGAGTTCCATGCAGCGATGAGCTTAGCAGAGATATCAGGCGTGAGCGCTTTCTGGATGTACCGCGTAACGGCCCACCAGTTCCAGCAACTCCTCTTCGCCATAGGGCTTGCCGAGGTAATGGTTCACGCCCAGCTCTTCGGCGTAATCGCGGTGCTTTTGCGCGATGCGCGAGGTGATCATGATGACGGGCATGTCGACCATCTTCTCATCGGCGCGGATGTTGCGCACCAGGTCAAAGCCGTCCATGCGTGGCATTTCGATGTCGGAGAGCACCACAGCCGGACGCTCTTGCGCCAAAGCTTCCAGCGCTTCCAGCCCGTCCTTGGCCAAGGTCACGCGGTAGCCTTCACGCACCAGCAGACGCTGGGTCACACGACGCACGGTGAGCGAATCGTCGACCACCAGCACCAGCGGCGCCTGCGCTTCGTCGGGCACTTCCTCGACCACAGCGGCCGGCGCCCCCGACTGCAACCAACCGTCGCCTGCGGCGCTGTCCGCGGCCAGGGCATGGGTGGTCAGCGCCTGGGCATGGGTGCCATAGACGGTTGCCAGCGCCACGGGGTTGTAAATCAGTGACACGGCGCCGGAGGCCAGCAAGGTCATACCCGCCAGACCGGGCATGCGCGACATCTGCACCCCAAGGTTCTTCACCACCACTTCCTGGTTGCCCAGCACTTCGTCCACGTGCAACGCGACACGCTGTTGGGCAGAGCGAATGATCACCAGCGGCAGCGTACGCCCGCCTTCGTGGCTGCGTGGGCTGAAGTCCAGCAGGGCGCCGAGCCAGTAGAAAGGCAGCGCGTGGTCACCAAAGACATAACTGCCTTGCTGGTAGGCGTGCGCCACCTCTTCGGGCTTGGCGCGGCGCACCAACTCGATCAGGTGGGTGGGCACCGCCACCGTGTGCGAACCGCAACGCAGCATCACCACCTGGGTGACCGCCGTGGTCAGCGGCACAATCAGCTTGAAGCTGGTGCCGCGCCCGATGCTGGTCGCGGTTTCGATGCGACCGCCCATGGCGTTGATCTCGGAGCGGACCACGTCCATGCCAATGCCGCGACCGGCCAGCTCGGTGACCTTCTCGAAGGTCGAGAAGCCGGGCATGAAGATGAACTGCGCCAGCTCGGCATCGCTGACCTCCTGGCCGTCCTGCAGCAAGCCCATCGCCTGCGCACGCTGGCGGATCACCGGCAGATTGAGGCCTGCCCCGTCATCGCGGAACTCGATGGCAACCTCGTTGCCCTCCTGACGCAAGGCCACGGTCACCAGACCAGAGGGCTCCTTGCCTGCCGCCACGCGCACGTCCGGCAGTTCAATGCCGTGGGAGATGCAGTTGCGCAACAGGTGCTCGAAGGCCCCGGTCATGCGCTCCAGCACACCGCGGTCGACTTCGGTGGCGCCGCCCACAATGTCCAGGCGCACTTGCTTGCCGGTTTCCTTGGCTGCCTGACGCACCACACGGTAGAGGCGGTCGGACAAGCCTTCGAACTCCACCATGCGGGTGCGCAGCAGGTCATCCTGGAGGTCGCGCGTCAAACGGGCCTGCACCGCCAATTGGTCTTCTGCGGTTTCCAGGCTGCGCTGCAAGGTGCGCTGCACGGTGGCCACGTCGTTGACCGACTCGGCCATCATGCGGGTCAGTTCCTGGAAGCGGGTGTAACGGTCGAACTCCAGCGGATCGAACTCCTGGCTGGCCGCACGGGCCGCCTCCATCCGGGTCGACATCTGGGTGTCGGCCTGCAGTTCAATGTCACGCAGTTGCTGACGCAAGCGTTCCAGGTTGTCCGTGAGGTCGTTGAGCGAGTTTCGGATCTGGCCCACCTGCGACGACAGTCGCGTGCGGGTGATGGACACCTCGCCAGCGTGATTGACCAGTCGGTCCAGCAGCTGAGGTCGCACACGCACCGCCGCCTGGGAAGCGCCCTGCTGGGCCTCGCGCACGATGCGCTGTGACCCTTGCCAGGGCTTGCCCTCCAGCGCAGTCCATTCGACCGGTGTCAGCTTGAGTTCAACCACGTCGCGAACGCCGGCGCGCTTGGGCGCCGCGCCGGTGGCCGTGCGCTCGGCACCCAGAGGCTCACCCTCGACATCGGGCACGCTGTCCAGTGCGGGGTCCGGCCACTCGTCCTGCAGCGCCGCCACATCAACCTCGACCACGCCATCGAGCACCGGTTCGCTCTCGGCGCGTTCAGCCTCGGCCTCCGCCTCTGCCGATTGCACCGCGTGCGCCACCTGCGCTTCATAGGCCTGAGCATCTTGCTGACGCAGCGCTTCGAAGACCTCCATCAGGCGGTCCACGCGTGCTTCCAGAGGCGCCACATCGTCGAGGGTCACGGTCTGGGCCGCGACGAGATGCTCGATGGTGCTTTCCAGTCGGTGCGCCAACTCGCCCAGGCGCATGGCCCCCGCCAGGCGTGCGCCGCCCTTGAAGGTGTGCAGCGTGCGCATGCAGGCGGTGCCCGCAGCGGCCTTGTCGGGCGTTTCCAGCCACTCGCGTACCTGGCCGCCCAGTTGGGGCAGCAACTCCAGCGCTTCTTCTTCGAAGATCGGGAACAGGTCGACGTCCACGCTGTCGATGGCATCGATCTCTTCTTCGTCATCCCAGCTGAGAACCACGCCGCGGGGCGCTGTAGCCGAGGCCGAAGGCTGGGACGACAACTCTTCCAGCGATTTGAATTCGGCCACGCCCAGCGGCGCGACGTCCTGCACCACATTCAGATCGATGTCGGTGCCAGGTTCCTCGACGGCCGGGGCCGGCTCCTCCGTGCGCACCAGACGCAGGTGCGAACGCTCTGCCAGACCGGCATCAGCCTCTTCCTGATCAGCGACCAGGCTGCGCGCCTCAAAGCGACGGGAAGCCTCATGTTCGTAGTCTTCCAGGCGGGCCATCAGGTCTTCGGCCGGCGACTTGAGGAAACCGGCTGCGAACTGATGCAGCAGACGACGAATTTCATCGGCAGCGTCGTTGAACAAGGCCGCCGCTTCGGCGTCCCCGGCCCCCAGCGCCTGGGCACGCATCAAGGCGTGTTCCAGCAGGCGTGCCAGCTTCGACAGATCGGTGTAACCCACCGCGCCCGAATTTCCTGCCAGCGAGTGCGCCAACGCGATCGCTTCGTCGCTGACGGGATGCTGAACTTCCAGCGCCCACTCGCTCAAGGCCGTGGTCAGGCGGCGCGACTGTTCGTCCGCCTCGTTGAGGTAAATGTTGAACAGCGGGATGCCAATGCGCAGATCGCCCACCACCTTGAACTGCTCGTCGGCGGACACTTCGGCTTCGACCACGGGTTCGGGTTCGATCGATGCCGGGACCTCGACCCGCTCCGGCGCCTCAATGGCTTCGTCCACCACCTCCAGCGGCAGGTCCAGCAGCACGTCCTCGTCGGGCAAAACGGACGCAGAGATCTCCTCGACAGAGGTCTCGACGGCCAGATCCAGCGTCACCAGCTCATCCGACTCGGCCACGGGCTCGCTGTCCAGCACCAGGTCAGGCAAGGCCTCGACCTCAATCTGCGTGTCCTCGGAAGAAGCCAGCGACAGCTCTTCAGCCGCCTGGGCCAGATCCCCGTCAGGGGTTTCGTACAGCTCACCCGACACCGTGGGGTCATCGTCCTCCAGCTGCACCACGTGCTTGGGCTCAAGGATGTTGACGCTCAGCGGCTGCTCTTCATCGTCGGCGTTGCTGCCAAGCAGGGCTTCGGCCTCGCTCAGCGACGGGTCCGTCGGTGTGGCCAACAGCTCAGGCTCGATCAGCTCGAACGACGCGTCCACGGCGGGCATGGACAGGTCCAGCTCGATGCCGAAATCGGCGATGTTCACCGTGGGCAGCGCTGACTCGGCGCGCGGCGCTTCGCCCTCTTCGGCCTCTGCTGCCACGCCGAGGTCCTCGGCCGACAGATCGAGCTCAAAGGACTCAACGGCCTCCGGCACGTCTGCCACGTCGGGCACTTCCAGCGCGACCGGCTCAGCCACCACCTCAGGCTCGGCCTGCTGGGCGACATCGCTCAGGCTGAGACGTTGACCGTGCAGGCGCAAGGCCTCGGCCACCGTCGTCACCGGCTCATGGCGCCAGGCTGCAGCCTGACCTTCGGCAATCGCATCGGTCCAGACAGAGAAATGGCTGAGGACCTCGTTGCTGACGCCCAGCAAATCGCCGTTGGCAGGCTCTTGTGTGGCCAGCCAGGCGTTGTAGAGCTGCTCAAACGACCAGGCGGCTTCACCATACTGGGTCAAACCCACCATGCGCGAGCTGCCCTTGAGCGTGTGGAAGGCGCGGCGAACCGACGTCAGGGACTCCAGATCGTCTGGCTGACGCACCAGATGGTCGAGGCTGGCGCGTGCCGTCTCGATCACTTCGCGCGCTTCCTCCAGGAAGATCTCGCGCATCTCGTCGTCTTCTTCCAGACCCGTCTCGGCGGGTGCTGTGGCGGCCACTGGCGCCAACAGCGGTGCCGGGGACGGTGCCGGCGCTTCGACTTCGGGCTCTTCAGCGCGGGTCAGACCCGACAACACGTTGGCGACCTGCTCGCGGGCCGCGGCGACCGATTCCAGATCATCAGAGGACTGGGCGGTGACCAGGGCAGCTTGAGCGGCCGCCAGGTTGTCAGCCAGTTCACGCTGCTCCTGCACATGCGGCATTTCAGCCAGCCGGTCCAGCTGATCCGACACCTCGCTCAGAGGCACATCGCTGCGCTCGAGGGTTTGCGCCACCTCGCCAGCGGCCGCCTGTGCCTCTTCTTGCTGCACCTGCTGAACGTGCTGCGCCACGGCCTCGACCGGGTCATCGGTCAGCGGCAAGGCACGCTTCTCACGGCCCATCACAGGCGAGAGCACGCCGGTATCCGGATCCAGCTTGAACAGCGACTTGGCCAACTGAGGCTGCACGCCCATCATGTCGATGAGAAAGCCCAAGGCACCCAGGTTGCTGGCCAGGCGGTCAAACACGCCACGCTGCGCGGCGTCGTCCAGATCGGTGCTGTCGAGCAGCAGGTGATCCACGTCATCGCGCATGCGCACGCTGGCCTGCGCGGCCAGATCCAGGCCCAGTACGGCCAACACACCGCGCATGGACTGCAGGATGGCGGGCACGCTCGCCAGAGGTGTGCGGTCTTGCGGGTCGCGGAAGAACTGATCAATGTGCTTTTCGGCTTCGCTCAGCGTGGAGCGCAGCTCTTGCACCACGGAGCCGATGGTGTGACGGTCGGAAACCCGGCGGTACAGGTCCTCCATCCAGGTTTCGAGGGGCTGGGCGGGCTGCCCCTGCCCCACCGCCTGAATCCGCTCGGCCAGACGCAGCAAGCGCGGCTGCTGATCGGGTTGATCGAATTCGCCGTCTTCGAGACTGGCCTCCATGTACAGCAAGCTGGTGGCCACTTCCATGGCCAGACTGGGCTCTGGCGCACTCGCCGTTGCCACCGTCTTTTGAGCCGCGTCGGCCAAGGCCGTCGCCAGCGCATCACCCTGCGTGAACAGGCGACGCAGCGAATCGCACACCAGGGCGAACTGCTCGTTCAAGCCGCCCAGGCGCAACAACTCACCGCCAGCCACGGCCGACCAGCCATCCTTGGCTCCGGCGACGCGCTTGAGCGCCTGTGTGACCCAAGCCGGGTCAAAACGACCCAGGCTGGACGCCGACAGGTTGACCGGCTGATGACGCGCCAGACCAAAGGTGCGGCGCACGCGGGCCAGCACCGAACGATCGGTGGCCGGCACGTCGCCTGCCTGGGCGCAGAAGAACAGCAGTTCACTGGCCAGGCGATCAGACGGGACGTCCTGACCCTTGGTGAGCACGCGCAACTGGCTGAGCAAGGAGGACAGCACCCGCTTGGCATGGACGCTCAAGGGCACATACTTGCCTGCCAGGGCCTCGAGGAAGCCACTGGCCAGCATCCAGGTGGCCGACTCACGCGAGGCGTGACGCTGCGACGCGTCGCTCGCCAGCGACGCACACAGGTCGGCCAAGGCCACCGCGTCGCCCGGCTGATTGCGGCGCATCAGCTTGAGGATGCCCATTTCGAAGTCTTCGACCGTGGCCGCATCGGGCGAACGAGGCGCCACGCCTTCCGGCGGCGCCAACGGAGCTTCGAGCGACAGCGTGGGCCAGTCCTGGCTCCACAGATCCGTGGGACGAGCCATGCCACCGCCGACACGGGCGACCAGGGCCTCGTACTGGGGGAACATCGCCATCGCGGACACCGACTTGCCCGCCAGGCGGCGCGCAATGTAGTCGAGCAAGGCAAACGAGGCGCGCTCGATTTCGCGCACCACGTCTTCGTCGATCAACTGCGGGCGGTTGACCAGTTTCTGGACCACCGCCTCGCTGGCCCGCAGCACCGTCGCCCCGGCGGGCAAGCCCGCCAGCTCCAGCGCCCCCACCCCTTGGTGGATCTGCTGCCGGGCTGTCCGCAAGACCGCCGGGTCCAGCGAGTCCATGTCGGACACGCCCACGGCGGTCGCGTCCTTCAGGCAACGATGCAGGGCCTTGTGCGCAGTGTCGAGCGACTTGCGCAACTCCTCATGCACCCAAGCCAGGGCACTGAGATCATCCGAAGGCAGGGAGGCGTCTTGTTGCAGGCTGTCCATGAATCATCCAGCTCAGGCGGAAATCTTGAATCGAGACACGGATTGCTGAAGCTCGTTGGCGGTCCGCGACAGCTCTCGCACCAGCTGGGTGGTGGAACGTGTGCCCTCCCCCGTCTGCTCGGTCACCGCGAAAATGTGCTGGATGTTGGCCACCACCACGTTCGCGGACTCGGCTTCCTTCAAGGCTTGATCAGAAATCTGCTCAATCAGCTCGGCCAGTCGACGCGACACGCGGTCGATGTCGCCCAGTGCCGAACCGGCGGCGTCGGAGAGTCGAGCCCCTTCCACCACGCCCTGGGTGGAGCGTTCCATAGCGGCCACGGCATCCTGGGTGTCGGTCTGAATGGTGCGCACCAGCGCGGCAATTTCGCGGGTCGCGTCGCCGGAGCGTTCAGCCAGACGCTGCACTTCTTCGGCCACCACCGAGAAGCCGCGACCGGCTTCACCCGCAGACGCCGCCTGAATGGCCGCGTTCAAAGCCAGCACGTTGGTCTGTTCGGTAATGTCCGAAATCAGTTCGGTGATTTCACCAATTTCCTGCGACGACTCACCCAGTCGCTTGATGCGCTTGGAGGTGTCCTGGATCTGTTCGCGGATGGTGTTCATGCCGCCGATGGCGTTCTGCACGGCCTGCAGACCGGAGTCGGCCGCCGACAGCGATTGACGGGCCACTTCGGCAGACTGCTGAGCTTGCGCAGACACTTCGTTGATTCGGCCTGCCATGTGCAGCACCGACTCACCGGTTTCGCGAATTTCACGCAGCTGTTCGTCGGAGGCGGCCAGCAGCTCGGTCGAGGTGGCTTCCACCTGACCGGTGGTTTCGGTCACCCGTTGCACCGTGCCTTGCACCTGGGCCACCAGGGTGCGCAGCTCTTCCACCGTGAAGTTCACCGAGTCGGCGATGGCGCCGGTGATGTCCTCGGTCACGGTCGCTTGCTGCGTCAAGTCACCTTCAGCGACCAGTTGCAGCTCGTTCATCAGTCGCAAAATGGCGGCCTGGTTGGCGTCATTGACGCGCTTGGCTTCACGTTCCTGACGTTCGGCTTCCTGACGCTGGTATTCGGCGATCTGAGCGCGGTGACGGTTGTCGGTCACGAACACACGCAGCAAACCGTAGGCCGATGCAGCCGACAGCAGCAGGAAGGCCAGGATCAGGACGATGTTGAAACCGCCGATGCCGGCGCCTTGCGACAGGCGCTGCTGCACCTGCTCCATGCCCTTGCGCAGGGGTTCGCTGTCGTCAATGATGGCCACCTGGGCGTCACGCGCAGCCACCAGACCTTGCAGGGAGCCCAGAATGTAAGAAGCTTGCGTGCGGGTGCCTTCGAAAATCTTCAGCAAGGCTTCCAGTTGCTCGCGCACCTCGGGGTTCTTCGCAGGGGTGAGCTTCAGGTCAGCACTGCCCTTGAGCAGGCCATCGGCAAGACCCTGGAAGGCATTCAAGTCCTTGCCCAGCAAGAACACAGCCTCGGTCGACACGCCTTCCACCGTCAGGAATTCGTTGGCCGACTTGCCGATCCGCTGCGTCAGCATCACCAACTGGCTCAAGGCCGAAGCCTCGCCCGCCGTCAGCGTGCCCGACTCGATGCGCGTGAGCGTGATGCTCTCGGCCAGGTCCAGCAACTCGGAAGACTGGGTGTTGACCTCGCGCAGCGCCTGACTCACCTGGGTCAGGGTCTGCTTCTGGCTCAGCACGAAATTGGCGTTCTTCTCGGCGCGATCGACCAGCGGCAGCAAGGGTGCCAAGGTTTCCTGGACACTGCCGGAGACGGCCTTCAGGTCGAGTTCGTCGTCGCCGTTGACCAGGCCACGCACGTTGCTGGCCAGCACCTTGGAGCTCTCGCTCACTTCGTCGAAGGCTGGCGCGCGACCGATCAGGGCCTGTGACACCGATTTGGCCAGTCGCTGCGACTGCATCAGGGCCTGACCCGTGGCAGCCGATTGACCGGCACGACGGTCAGCGGAGTTCACCGACAGGAAGGCACTGAGCACCAGGCCCAACACCCCGACGGCCAGACCGATACCCAGCAAACGCTGCTGGCGATCGAGCTTGAGATGACCCACCAGGGGCAAACCGGAGCGCGGCTCCATCAGGCTGGCTTCGGAGATCTCTTCGTTCTGCCGCTGGTAGTCAGCAGGGAACTCGGAAGGGGCCGATTCGGAAATGATGGCCTCATTGCCACCGGGCTGAATCGTCGAGGCGCCCGTTTCGGTGTCGACCACCTGAGTCCCCGTGGCCGAGACCATGCCTTCGGTGCTCAAGGCTTCCGAAGGAACCTCGTCATCGCCCTTGGTCTTGCCCATTTCCTTGATACGACTGAGGAAACTCATGTTCTTGTGCTCCAAACGGTCAGATGTATACAGCGCGCTCGACAGGTTGCCCCGTCAGACATCAATCTTCAAAAATGCATCGTCGGCCGACAGCGCGGCCAGATCCAGCTCGTACCAGACTCGCCCTTGCTCATCGACCATGGCCTGGCCAATGAAGTGGGGCTTGCCTGCGGACGCCTCCCTGGCGGCCGGCTTCAACATGCTGGCATTGCGCAATCCCAGCAATCGGTCAATCAACAGGGCCACATTCAACTGCAGGGCGGTGTTGAGCGCCACCAGGCGCCCCGCATCCCGGGCCGCCACGTCGGACAGGCTGCGGCCCGCACGGTCGGAGAGGCCCAGAAACATGGCGGCATCCACCACACCGTGCAACTGCCCGCGCAGGTTCGCCACGCCCAGGAACCAGGGCTGGCTGTGGGGCACGTGCTGAGCGGGAGAGAGCGGGAAGATTTCACCCGCCTGCTCCAGCGGCATCAGGAAACCATGGCCGGCGATCTCGACCGCGAGCCAGTTTCGTGTCGGCGCCTGATCCCGCACGGTCTGCAGACGCTCTGCCAGACGCTGTTGCAAGGCCCTGAGGGCTTCTTTGTTGGCCATCTGTGAGCCCCCGATCTCAGCCGAATGCCTTGATCTTGCGGAGCAACTCGTCAGGGTTCACCGGCTTGACGACGTAATCGCTGGCGCCTTGGCGCATGCCCCAGACGCGGTCGGTTTCCTGGTTCTTGCTGGTGCACATGATGACGGGCACGTTGGCGAACTGCGGGTCACGCGTGATGGCACGGGTGAGCTGGAAACCATTCTGGCCGGGCATGACCACGTCCATCAGGATCAGGTCAGGCTTTTCTTCCTGAAGGCGACGCATGGCCTCCTCACCGTTCTCGGCCGTGCGCACGGCATAGCCGCTCTTGGTCAGGAGTTCCGACAGCACGTGCAGTTCGGTTTTGGAGTCGTCAACAAGCAGTATTTTCTGGATCGGCATATCAAACCTTCTTCATGCGCAAGTGCTACAGGGGAGCCGGTGGCCTCGCGTGATCAACATTCATCCCTGGCAATGATCGGTGAGCAAACCCTCTCAGGCCGTCAGCCGCCGTACTGGGCAACCGCCTGCAAGAGCTGGTCTTTGGTGAAAGGCTTGGTCAGGTAGTCTTGCGAACCCACCATGCGGCCACGCGCCTTGTCAAACAGGCCATCCTTGGAGGACAACATGATCACGGGCGTGTTGGTGAACTTCGGATTGCGCTTGATGATCGCGCAAGTTTGATAACCATCCAGGCGCGGCATCAAGATGTCACAAAAAATAACATCGGGCGCATGGTCGTTGACCTTGGACAAGGCATCGAAACCATCTTCCGCCAGGACCACCTCGTATCCCCCTTGCTTGAGGAATATCTCGGCGCTGCGCCGAATGGTGTTGCTGTCGTCAATGACGAGAACTTTCTTGGGGCCCCGAATCTCGGGGCTGTCAACTTCAGGCACGAAAGCGTTCCTCCAAACTGTGTCCCAGGCCGGGTCAATCTCGAACCATTACAGCACGCTCAACCACATCGGATCAAAGCTGCACCATCTCGAAGTCTTCCTTGCGTGCACCACATTCCGGACAGACCCAGTTCATGGGAACGTCCTCCCAGCGCGTGCCAGCGGGGATGCCCTCTTCAGGCAGGCCGGCAGCCTCATCGTAAATCCAGCCGCAGATCAGGCACATCCAGGTACGAAATTCGTTCACGTCGACTTAAACCAGCTTGAATACAATGGACTGATTGTAGCCATCGGTCTTTCGCGCAAACCCAAGGGTTTGTGGGCAAGCAGACCTTATCTTTCACCAAAACCGCCATGAATGCTCAACTTCCCGGACAAGATCCCACCCTGGCGGACGAAGAACTGGAAGCCGGCGCGCCCGCTTGTGTCCTCAGTTTCAATGCCAATGACCCCACCGGCGCGTCCGGAATCGGGGCCGATATCGCGACGATCGCTGCCATGGGGGCGCATGCCCTGCCCGTGATCACCAGCATTCTGGTGCGCGATACCGCCGAGATCTTCGAGTCGCACGAGATCGATCCCGAGGCCGTTGCAGACCAGGCGCGCTCCGTGCTGGAGGACACCACCATCGCCTCGTGGAAGGTGGGCTTTCTGGGCAGCGCCGACGGCGTCAGCACAGTGGCCGAGATCCTCTCCGACTACACCGATGTGCCGCTGGTGTCGTATCTGCCCAACTTGTCGTGGATGGACGACGATGCACAGATGGCTTACCTGGATGCCTTCCGTGAGTTGATCCTGCCGGCCACCATGGTGTTGGTGGGCAGCCACAGCACCCTCACCGACTTCCTGTTGCCAGATTGGGACGCCGAGCGTCCGCCCTCGGCACGCGAGCTGGCCGTGGCCGCCGCCGAGCATGGCACCGACTATGTGCTGGTGACCGGCGTGCAACTGCCTGACCAGTTCATCGACAACGTGCTGGCTTCGCCCCAAGGCGCCATGTGCGGCGAGCGCTTCGAGCGCTTTGAAGCCAGTTTCGTGGGTGCCGGCGACACACTGTCCGCGGCCTTGGCCGCCATCCTGTCCACGGGCACCGCACTGGATGTCGCCGCCGCCGAGGCCTTGAGTTTCCTGGACCAGGCGCTGGATTCGGGCTTCCGCCCCGGCATGGGTGGCGTCATCCCCGATCGCTTCTTCTGGGCACTGCCCCCGGGTGAAGAACCTCTGGAAGAACAGACCTCTGAAGAGTCCGTCGACCTGCTCGACGACGCCGTCCCCCCTCTGCACTCACGCAATGTCCACTAACGCTTCGCTGTTTGAGCGCGCCCAGCGCGTCATTCCCGGCGGCGTGAACTCACCCGTGCGCGCGTTTCGCGCCGTGGGTGGCACGCCCCGTTTCATCACCCGCGCCGAGGGCGCCTACATGTGGGATGCCGAGGGCGCCCGCTACATCGATTACATCGGCTCCTGGGGCCCGATGATCCTGGGGCACGGCAACCCGGAGGTGCTGGAGGCCGTGCAGAAGGCCGCGCTGGACGGCTTCTCGTTTGGGGCGCCGACCGAGCGCGAGATCGAGCTGGCCGAGGAGATCCTCAAGCTGGCGCCCGGCGCCGAACAGGTTCGTCTGGTGAGCTCGGGCACGGAAGCGGGCATGAGCGCCATCCGCCTGGCGCGTGGCTACACCGGCCGCAGCAAGCTGATCAAGTTCGAGGGCTGTTACCACGGTCATGCCGATGCGCTGCTGGTGAAGGCAGGGTCGGGCCTGGCCACGTTCGGCCACCCCACCAGCGCTGGCGTGCCGCCGGAAGTGGTGCAGCACACCTTGGTGCTGGAATACAACAACATCGCGCAGATCGAAGAGGCGTTTGCCACCCAAGGCCACGAGATCGCCTGCGTGATGATCGAGCCGATCGCCGGCAACATGAACTTCGTGCGCGCCAGCGTGCCGTTCATGAAGCGCATTCGCGAGCTGTGCTCCCAGCACGGTGCCCTGCTGGTGTTCGACGAGGTGATGAGCGGTTTCCGCGTGGCGCTGGGCAGTGCCCAGAGCATCTATGCGCGCGACATTCCTGGTTTCAAGCCCGATCTGAGCGTGTTCGGCAAGGTCATTGGCGGCGGCATGCCGCTGGCCGCCTTTGCCGCCTCGCGCGAGATCATGTCCAAACTGGCCCCACTGGGCCCGGTCTACCAGGCCGGCACGCTGTCGGGCAACCCCGTGGCCACGGCCTGCGGCCTGACCACGCTCAAGCTGATTCAGCGCCCCGGCTTCTTCGAGGCCCTGTCGGCCCGCACCCGCAGCCTGATGGACGGCCTCACGCAGGCCGCCACCCAGGCTGGCGTGCCGCTGGTCACCGATTGCCAGGGCGGCATGTTCGGCTTTTTCTTTGCCGACACGCTGCCGCAGAACTACCAGCAGGTCATGGCCAAGGGCAGTGAGCGCTTCAACCGCTTCTTCCACCTGATGCTCGACCGCGGCGTGTACTTCGCCCCCGCCATGTACGAGGCCGGCTTTGTGAGCGCGGCCCACACGGAACAGGACATTGCCGACACGGTGGCTGCGGCCGCTGAGGCGTTCCGCCAACTCTGACCTTCCATGCACATCCACATTCTTGGCATCTGCGGCACCTTCATGGGTGGCGTGGCTGCGCTCGCCCGCGAGGCGGGTCACCGTGTTACCGGCTGCGATGCCGGTGTCTATCCTCCGATGAGCGATCAGCTCCGTGCCCTGGGCATCGACCTGATCGAGGGCTATGGCGTGGAGCAACTGGCCCTTCAGCCTGACCTGTTCGTGATCGGCAACGTGGTCTCACGCGGCAATCCGCTGATGGAAGCCATCTTGGACGCGGGCCTGCCCTACACCAGCGGGCCGCAGTGGCTGAGCGAGAACGTGCTGCAGGGCCGCCATGTGCTGGCTGTGGCGGGCACACACGGCAAGACCACCACCACGTCCATGCTGACGTGGATTCTGGAGTTCGCCGGGCAGCAGCCGGGCTTCCTGGTGGGCGGCGTGCCAGAGAACTTTGGCGTGTCGGCGCGACTGGGCGACACCGACGCTGCCACGCGGCCGGCCACGGGCCACCCCTTCGTGATCGAGGCCGACGAGTACGACACGGCCTTCTTCGACAAGCGCAGCAAGTTTGTGCACTACCGCCCGCGCACGGCCATCCTCAACAACCTTGAGTTTGACCATGCCGACATCTTTGCCGACCTGACCGCCATCGAAACGCAGTTCCACCACCTGGTGCGCACCGTGCCCGCCAGCGGTCGGCTGGTGGTCAATGCCCGCGAGGAGGCTTTGAGCCGCGTGCTGGAGCGTGGCTGCTGGAGCGACGTGGCGCGCTTTGGCGAACGCCGGGATGCGCCCGGTTTCCGTGCGCGCGGCGAGCCGCATGCCTTTGACGTGCTGAAGGCCGGCGTGCTGGTGGGGCGTGTGGAGTGGGCACTGTTGGGCGAACACAACCAGATGAACGCGCTGGCCGCGATCGCCGCTGCCGAGCATGTGGGCGTGATGCCACAGGTGGCCTGCGAGGCCCTGGGGCAGTTTGCCAACGTGAAACGTCGCCTGGAGTTGAAAGGCGAGGTACGTGGCATCACGGTGTACGACGACTTCGCCCACCACCCCACGGCCATCCGCACGACGGTTGATGGTCTGCGCCGCAAAGTGGGACCAGACAGCCGTATCCTGGCGGTGTTCGAGCCGCGCTCCAACACCATGAAGCTGGGCACGATGAAGGCTCAGTTGCCGTGGTCACTGGAGGAAGCCGACCTGGCGTTCTGCCACAGCGGCGGCCTGGGCTGGGACGCCTCGGAAGCGCTGCTGGAGATGGGCGAACGCGCCGTGGTGTCCGACAGCATCGACACCTTGGTGAGCAAGGTCGTCAAGGCCGCGCAGCCGGGTGATCAGATCCTGTGCATGAGCAATGGCGGCTTTGGCGGGATCCACGAGAAGTTGCTCAAGGCTTTGAGCTGAAGCGTGAGCTTGCGCACGCCAGGGAAACACAGATGAATGCAGCCTCACGAATCGAAGCTTTCGTAGAAGAAACCAACTTTGGGAACTGGTTTCTCAAGTCCAGCACGTGGAAAATTCATGTGCTGCGTCGCGCCCTGAACGACCTGCAACCGATGATTCCGCAAGGCAAGCGCTTCGAGCGCATCCTCGACGTGGGCTGCGGGTTTGGTCACTCGTTTCACGAACTGGCACAACGTTTTGAGCCCAAGGTGATCGTGGGCATGGACGCGGACCCACAGCTGCACGAGCGCGCCAGTGAGCAAGCCAGTCGCTGCTCATCACGCGTGGAACTGCACGCCGACAATGCCTCTCGGCTGACCTTGCCAGATGCCAGCTTTGACATGGTGTACTGCCACCAGACGTTTCACCACATCGTGGCGCAAGAAGAGGCCATGGCGGAATTCTTCCGGGTGCTCAAGCCCGGTGGCGTGCTGCTGTTTGCGGAGTCCACCCGCAAGTACATCCACTCGCTGCCCATTCGCCTGTTGTTCCGGCATCCCATGGAGGTGCAGCGCACGGCAAGCGAGTATGTGGCCATGATCCGCAACGCGGGCTTCGACCTTCCGGATGCCCGCATCTCCTACCCCTACCTGTGGTGGAGCCGTTCGGACATTGGCTTTTTCGAGTGGATTGGACGCCCTGTTCCGGCGAAGCGCGAAGAGACCCTGGTCAATGCCGTCGCGATCAAGCCATGACGGCGACCTCGATCACTGGTCCTACCGGTTTGCTGCCGAGCATCCACCGATTCATCCTCACACACATCAAAGCCATTGAGATGATCGGTGTGCTGATGCGCATCTGCAGCTTCAGCCTCGTCAGTTGGATGGGTGCCGCCAGCCCCTTCCTGTTCGTCTGGGCCGTCAACACCGTCGATGCCATCTTGCTGTCGTGGTGCGCGATTCTGAAACGCGATGCCGCGTACTCGCTACTCAATGTCTTCTGGATTCTGGTCGGGATCGTCGGGATGTTGCGTGCTACGGACATGCTGGGGCACTGAGTGCCTCAGCCCTGATCAGACATCAGCGCAACGCCGCCACGACTCCGTGGTGGTGGCCTGACGGAGCAAGCCCTCGCACTGCAATGCGGCCATCTGCACCGGTGCCACGGCCACCACCCAAGAAGGTGAGTGCATCACCACCGCATCGGCCCGCTGCGCTTCACAAGGTTCAAATTGAATGGCCGACATGGCCGGCGGATGGGGGGCCTGCTTGATCCAGGCCTCTTTCAAAGTCCAGCGCGCAAAAAACTGACGGCGACGCGTTGCGGCATCCAACGGCGCGAAAGCTTCTGCTTCATGCGCGCCGTGAATCATCGCCCCCAGGGCATCGGTATCACGCTGACGCGTGGTGTCTTCGACATCCACACCCATCGGCCATGACGCCGCCGCGCACGCGACCCAATCTGCACTGTGACTCAAGGACACATGCAGGGGCAGACTGTTCAAGTCAAACGGTGCGGCCATCAGCAACGGTGGCCCATCCTCGGCAGCGGACAGCACATAGTCGGACGCCACCCCGCCGTGCCATTGGGCCAGCGACCGCCGCAAGAACCAGCGGCCAGCCAGGAACTGCTGGCGTCGGCGCTGGGCCGAAATGGCTTCCCACCGTCCTTGCTCGCTCGCGCTCAGCCAGGCAGCCGACACATCAGGCAACGCCGCACAGATGGCCGCCACACTGGCCAGGCTCACATAAACGAGATCGGGGCTGGTGTCAGGCTCAGCGTGCCACTTTGGCAAAGGTGCCCTTCAGCGCCACGCCCACGACGAAGGCGCCGGCATGGCATTCGTAGTCCGTGGCGCTCTTGACCTCATCCTTCTTGTAGTAGCTGACGATGTCGACCACGGCGTTGGCCCCCAGGGATTTGGCCTTCTCTTGAAACGCAATCAGGGCGGACAAAGCGGCCCAACGGCAGCCTTCGTCATCGGCCTTCCCAAATCCGTTGGTTTTGCGGTTGGACACATCCGAGCTCAGGCGCTGCAACACCTTGGGTGTCTTCTGCCCGGCCAGATAGAACCGAACCGAGCCATCGAGTTTGGCCTGCGCCTCGGGCATCTCCAGCACTTCCGCGAACGGCAGATGCAGTTCCGTGTCGCGCGCCATGGCGGGAGACAGCAGCGACGCGCCGACCACGATGGCCAGCAAAGAGTTCTTGATATTGTTTTTCATGGTCCACCCAGTTAAGAGAAATATTATTTGATGGCTTCAGATTTGACAGCTGCCGCAGGCGCCAACTCGCCGGGAATCATGATTCGGGCCAGCAAGTTGCGAACCCACATGTTGTAAGTCGGGTGGATGAGTTTTGACCCGTCCTCACCGACCTCATAGTACAAGTTGGTACTGGATTCGTAGCTGAGCTGATAACCGGTCGCATCGTAATCGACCCGCACCACGGCCTTGTGCTTGTCCTGCTTGTTGTAGCTCAGGTGCATGACACCGGTGTTGTCTTGCTCGAGCACCCAGCCAAAGGGCTGCGAGCCCATCAAAATCGCCTTGCGGACCTGGGCGATGGTCACGCCCTCCTCGGTCATCGACTTCAAGACCACGCGATCGGGTGCCAGCAAAGGCACACTTCTCATCCGGGCCTGAGCCGTTGTGGCCAAGGCGGCACACAGCATCATCAACACCGCCCACACACGAATATATTTCATCTCATCTCCCGTTTATTAATCAATCGCGCCAGCGACGCAAAACCAATGAGGTATTGATGCCGCCGAACGCAAAATTATTGCTCATGACCAAGTCGGTATCGATGGCACGGCCACCTGCGCCGATGTAATCCAGCTCGCCACAGCGAGCATCCACCTCCGTGAGGTTGATGGTGGGCGCAAACCACCCGTCTCGCATCATTTCGAGCGACATCCAGGCCTCCAGCGCCCCACAGGCGCCCAAGGTGTGGCCCATGTAACTCTTGAGCGGACTGATGGGAATGCGACGACCGAACACTTCGGCGGTGGCATTGGTTTCAGCCAGGTCGCCATGTTCGGTGGCCGTGCCATGCGCGTTGACATAGCCGATGGCCTCGGGCGGCACGGCGGCACCGTCCAGGGCCAGGCGCATCGCCTGGGCCATGGTACGGGCATTGGGCTGGGTCACATGGGTGCCGTCGCTGTTAGTGCCAAAGCCGATGATCTCGCCGAGGATCCGGGCGCCACGCGCCTGGGCATGGCCCAACTCTTCGAGCACCAGGGTGCAGGCGCCCTCCCCCAGCACCAGGCCATCGCGCTCGGCGTCGAAAGGCCGAGGCGTCAGATGAGGGGTGTCGTTGACCGTGCTGGTGGCAAACAGGGTGTCAAAGACCGCGGCATCGATCGCATCGAGTTCTTCGGCGCCGCCCGCCAACATGGCCACCTGGCGTCCGCTCTGGATCGCTTCGAAGGCGTAGCCGATGCCCTGACTGCCTGCCGTGCAGGCGCTGGAGGTGGTGATGATCCGCCCGGTGATGCCGAAGAACACGCCGATGTTGACCGCCGCCGTGTGGGACATCATCTTGATGTAGGTGTTGGCCGTGATCCCTTCGGTCGTCTTGTGCATGATCATGTTGCCGCAATCGCCGATCGCAGCGGGGGACCCCACCGATGAGCCATAGGAGATGCCCATGCGGCCACTGCTGACCAGCGGATCGCCCAGGAGCCCGGCATCGGTCAGGGCAAGTTCGCTGGCGCGCACTCCCATGACCGCGACGCGCCCCATGCTGCGGGTGGCTTTGCGGTTGTAGTGGGCAGGCAGGTCAAAGTGGGCAGCCGGCGCGCCCAGGCGTGTGTTGAGTCCTTCGTACTCATCCCAGGCTGTGAGGTACTGCACCACATTGCGCTCTTCCTTCAGCCGGGCGCGCACCGTCGCCCAGTCATGTCCAAGGGGACTGAGCGCCCCCACTCCGGTGATCACCACGCGTTTCATCCGACCATCCCTCCATTCACCGAAATCACCTGACGGGTGATGTAAGCCGCATCGGGCGACATCAGGAACGCCACCGCGGCCGCCACCTCATCGGGTTGACCCATGCGACGCGCCGGGATCATCTTGAGCGCCTCTTCCAGCACATGGGGCTCGATCATGTCGGTGTCGATCAAGCCGGGGGCCACGCAATTGACGGTGATCTCACGCTTGGCCAGCTCGATCGCCAACGCCTTCGTGGCACCGATGATGCCGGCCTTGGCGGCGCTGTAGTTGGTCTGCCCACGGTTGCCCATCAGGCCCGACACCGAGGCCATCGTCACGATGCGGCCAGGCGAACGCCGACGCACCATGGGCATGATCACCGGGTTGAGCACGTTGTAGAAGGCATCGAGATTGGTGTGGATGACCTCGTCCCACTCCTCGCCGCTCATCGCCGGGAAGGCGTTGTCACGCGCGATGCCGGCATTGCACACCACGCCGTGATAAGCGCCATGCGCGTCCATGTCGGCCGTCAACGCGGCGGCAGCGGCCACGCGGTCGGCCACATCGAAGCTCAGCACGCGGGCCTCGCGACCGAACGCCCGCACGGCATCGGCCACCGCTTCCGCATGCTCGCGCTGCTGGCGGCAATGCACCACGATGTCAAAGCCGTCCTTGGCCAGGCGCAGGGCGATGGCCCGGCCAATGCCCCGGCTGGATCCTGTGACCAACACAAACCGATCTGTCATGCAGACTCCCGAGAGAAATTCAGAAACGCCGCCTCGTTGGGCGGCTCGAACACCGACAAATTGGCCTCAGCGGCCAGCGCGTCATCGACGAAGATCCGGCTGGCGAACATGCCCAGGCCGTTGTCACCCATCAGCTCGCAACGGGCTTCAATGCGCAGGCAATCGCCGACCAGGAAAGCCTGGCGGTGAACGCTGTAGCGCCGTGTGCCCAGCAGCAAGCCGACCTTGACCGCCTCGCCTTTCAAACGGGCGCGGTTGCCCGCCCAGGCCGCAATCGTCTGCGCCATGTACTCCACACCGACCCACATCGGTGCGCGACCATCCCGCACGAAATAGCTGTCGGGGCGCAGCGTGGCCTGCGCGACCACCGTCTCGTCATCGGCCGACAACACCGTGTCCAGCCAGCTCATGGCGCCGCGGTGCGGGACCAGGTCTTCCACCGCCACAGCGGCCAGATTCTCAGCCATCAGGCGGCCCCCAGGATCAAGGTGGCATTGCTGCCACCAAAGGCAAAGGAATTGGACATCACGTAGCGCGGTGCGCGCCCGAGTCGGTCACCCGGTCGCACCACGGCCAAGGCTGGCAGGGCCGTATCGGACTGCCCATCCCACCAGTGCGGTGGCAGCAGGCCCTGTGGGTTGTCGACCAGCGTCAGCCAAGCAAAGGCTGCCTCCAAGGCCCCGGAGGCCGCCAGCGTGTGACCCGTCAGCGGCTTGGTGGAGCTGACGGGCACCTCGCAGCCCAGAACCTCGGCCACCGCCAGCGATTCCATCGCATCGTTGTGCGGGGTCGCTGTGCCATGCAGGTTCAGGTAGTCGATGGCGTCGGTGCCCAGGCCGGCACGTGCCAGCGCAGCACGCATGGCACGGATCGCCCCCAGGCCGGTCGGATCCGGTGCCGACATGTGGTGCGCATCGGAGGTTTCACCCCAACCCGCCAACCTGACCGGGCCGGCTTCACGGCCCATCAGGAACATCGCGGCGCCCTCGCCCAGATTGATGCCGCAACGGTGCTGCGACAAGGGGTTGCACACCTCGGGCGAGACCGATTCCAGCGCCGAGAAGCCCGCCACAGTGAACGCACCCAGCACATCGCATCCACCCGCGATCACCGCATCGGCCAGGCCGGCGTTGAGCAGGCGGGCCCCGCTGGCCAGCGCCTTGGCCCCCGATGAACAGGCCGTCGAGATGACATGGGCGATGCCTGTGAGCCCCAGGGCCACGGCCAGACACTCGGCGAGATTGCCCAACTCCTGCTGGGCATAGGTGAAGTCATCTGGCCATGACTGATCTTGTTCGAACTGCGCGCGTGCGGCTTCGCCTTCCGGCAAGCCGGAGGTGCTCGTCCCCACCACAATGGCAACGCGGTCCGCGCCATGGCGGGCGATGGCCGCGTCCACCGCGGGCCGGATCTGCGCCAATGCCGCCCAGGCCATGGCGTTGTTGCGCGATTGATAGGGCACCGGCAGGTGCCGCAGGTCAGGCAGCGCCTGCGCCACCTCACCCACGTGCAGGACGCGACCCGGGGAGTAGCGATCGGTCGGCGTCAAGCCACGGGCTTGAGCGGGATGCATGAGCGCCTGGCGCACGGTGCTCACGCCGCTACCCAGCGAACAGATCAGCCCAAGCTCTTGCAGATAAACCTTTGTCATGGGGCCCCAAAATCAGGTTGTGCGCCTTGTGTCTGCAGTCGCACGACATAACCACGCTCACGATGCCTCAGCTCGATCACGCCAGGGCGTACGGCACGCATGTCGAGCACCACGGCATCGCCATGCCGCAACTCGCGGCCGTCGGCCCGTGCCAGCAGCGTCCAGCCTGTGGGCAAGGCTCCTTGCACCTGGGCCTGAGGCCACCAGACATACTGCAGGTCACTCAACACATTGTCGGCGGAGACCACGCTGGGCCAGCCCGGCGCCAGGGATTGCGTCAGCGTCTGGCCATCCCAGGATAGACGCGCGATGGTCTGCCCCAGTTGCAACACGGCCAGACGCAGTTCGTCCTGATCCACTTCCAGCGCGGTCTCGAAAACGCGCACCTGTCCGTGTGCCTCGACCTCCATGCGCTGCACGACGGCCAGCTCCCGGCCCAGCGAAGCCGGACTCAGCCGCAGCAGGGGCGCCGACTCAACCGGCCGCCAACTGGCACAGCCGCCCAGCATCAGCGCCAAGCTGCTGCCCACCAGAGCGGCCAGCACATGCCGACGCGTCCGATTCACTGGGCGCACAAGGCCTCCAGCACGCCCAGGCGTCGCTTGGCTTCGGCAACATAAGGGTTGGACGTGTCCCAGGCGTAGCCTGCCAGGATCGACGCGATCATGCGACGAACCTCGGGGGAAGCGTTCTCGTGGAAGATGACCTGCTGGAAGCCGCCGGCGTACCAGGACTCGACAAACACGCGGAAGGTGTCCACACCCGCCTTCAAGGGGCGAGCGTAGTCAGCCTCCCAGTCCACCGTCTCGCCCTTGAACTGCCGGTCCAGGCAGGCAGCCGCCAGGCTGGCGGATTTGAAGGCGATCGTGACACCGCTGGAGAAGACGGGATCGAGGAACTCGCCCGCATTGCCCAGCAGGGCGTAGCCCCGTCCCCACAGGCTCTTCACATTGGCCGAGTAGCCGGTGATGTGACGGGCGGGCGTGTCCCACTCCGCATTGTCCAGCAAGCGGGCCAGGCCCGGCTCTTCGGCGACCAACTGCTGCAGGCGCTCGGTGTCGGTGCCCGTGTAGCGCGCCAGAAAGTCCGTGTGCGCCACCACGCCTTGGGAGCAGCGTCCATCGGAGAACGGGATGGTCCAGTACCAGACGTCGCAGAACTCGGGGTGCACCGAAATCCGGATCTTCTGGCGGTCAAACTCACCGCCCAGGGGCATGTTGTCCTTCACGTGCGTGAAGATGGCACCGCGCACCGGGAAGTTGGACGGGTACTCCAGGTCCAGCAGACGAGGCAGCGTCCGGCCAAAGCCGCTGGCATCAAGCAGGAAGGCACTGCTGACCTGGTAGGTGTCACCGGCCGGGTCGCGCACGGTCACGATGGGACGCTCACCGGACAGGTCGACCGCCAGCACCTCGTGCTGGTAGCGAACCTCGGCGCCCAGGCGTTCGGCCTCCTTGGCCAAAACATGGTCGAAGCGGGCACGCTGCACCTGGTAGGTGGTGCCCCAGCCCGCCGAGAACTTGTCCCGAAAGTCGAAGTCGGTACGGCGGTCGCCACGCGCAAACGAGGCCCCATTCTTGAACTGGAACCCGGCCTCGACCACGGCTTGCAGCATGCCGGCCTCTTCGATGTAGGCCATGCTCTGAGGCAGCAGGCTTTCGCCGATCGAAAAGCGGGGGAAGGTTTCTTTTTCAATGATCAGAACCTGATGCCCCTGCTTCTTCAACAAACCGGCCGCCACCGCGCCGGCCGGGCCGGCGCCGATGATCAGGATGTCGCTGTGTTCCAGTTTCACGAATTTCCTCTTTTCGTTGGATGAATCAGTCGCATGGTGGGGGCCAGCAGGCAGACCAGCGTCAAGCCGATCAACAAGGTCAACCCGAAGGCCCGCAAGGCCGGTGTGGACGACAGCGCCAGCAGGCCAAAGGACAGCCCCGTGCTGATGGCCCCCAGGAGCACCGCCAGCCAGGCATGGCCCTGCTGCTCGCCGGGGTGTTCCAGCAAGAAGATGCCGTAATCGACCCCCATGCCCAGCAAGAGCATCAGGGCCAGCAGATTGAACAGCTGGAAGGGCTCGCCCATCAGGCCCAGGATCGCCACGCACACCAGCGAGCCCAGCGCACAGGGCAACCAGGCCCGCCATGCCGAGCGGCCAAAGCGCAGGTACAAGGTGACCAGCACCAGGACATGACCGAGCACCAGCAACCAGCCCATGACGCCACGAAAGCGTCCCATCAGCTCAGAGATGTCGTCGGCACGGTCCACCCATTGCACGCCCGCCACGCTCGGCGCCAGGGTGCGCAAGGCTTGGGCCTGGGCCTGCTGGCTCAGCCCGCGGATGAGCACGACACTGGCAAAGCCGTCGTCCTGCGCCCCCAGCCACTGGGCCCGCAGGCCGCTGGAGACCGGACTGGTCAGCCACTGGCTCAGCGTCAAGGGCTGTTCGGCAAAGGCGGGCCGGTGCAGGTCTTCGCCGACCGCCTGCCCCACTTCATGCAGCACCGCGCGCTCACGCGCTTGGGTCAGTGCGCGGTTGTCATGTTGACGCTGGCGGGACGGCACCCAGTCTGACACCGCACTCACCCCGATCCGGGTGTCGCCATGAGGCGCTTTTGCCTGCCACGCGGCCACAGCCTGCTTGAGTGCCTCTTCACGGCTCAACACCTCGTCTTCCGTGCGCCCCTGCACCAGGAAGAACTGGGCCGGACTGGGCATCTGCAGCAAACGCCCCACGGCCATCTGCGCCTTCAGCAAAGCGGGCGGAGACGACTGCAGTTGCCGCAGGTCGTCGTTGACGTGCAGACGCGCCAGACCCGCTGCGCAGATGATGCCCAGGGTCAGCAGCGCGATCCACAAACGTGCCTTCGTCAACACAGGCCAGTGCGTCAAGGTCGAGGCCATGCCCATCGCAAACCGGCCAGCGCTGAGTTGGCCTCGGTCCATCCAAGGAAACCAGCAGACCGCCGTGGCAAAGGCCGCCATCAGACCGACGGCCGAGAACAGGGCCATCTGGCGCAAGCCTGGGAAGGGGACCACCGCCAGCACCAAGTAGCCCAAGACACTGGTGGCCAATGCCAGCAGCAGACCGGGCAGCAAATGCCGCATCAAGGACCAGCGTGGCTGACCGGGCTCGCCCAGTCGGGACGCAAAGTAGTGGATCCCGAAGTCCTCGGCGACGCCCACCAGGCTGGCACCAAACACCAGTGTGAGCAGATGGACCTGACCAAAGACCAGCACGGTCACGGACAGGCCCGCCGCACACCCGATCACCAGAGACAGGGCAATCAACAGCATCGGACCGACAGCCCTGAATGCCGCCAGCACCAGTGCGATCACCGCCAGCAGCGATCCCCAGCCGATGGTGTTCATCTCTTGGTTGCCTTGTGCAGCCCCCGCTTCCGCATGCAAGGGCACACCCGCCGCCAGTACCGTCAAGCCGGCACCGAGATCGCCACGCGCCGCCGTCTCGGCGTTCGCCAGCGCATCGCCCCAACGGCGTTGGCCATCAAACCGGAAGGCCGATCCGTGGGTCTCGTACAAGAGCACCGCCCAGTCACGACCTGCTGGCTGCTCCTTTACCCACAACAGACCATCACGCGGTCGTGCGGCGCTCAAGCCGCCACGCTCTGCCCACCATGAGGACCACAAGCCCAAGGGGTCAGCCAGCCAATTCGTCGGTTGCCCCATGCTGAAGCCATGAAGCCGGCCCATCGCCTGTGCCGCCAAAGCCGACACATCGGCCTGGGGCAAGGCGGCACGCTGTGCATCGGTCAGCAAGACGTCGCGCCAAGGTGCATAGAAGGACATGATCTGGTCAGACGGCACCGCATCCTGCACAGGCCGGAGCCCGGCCTGTTCCGCCTGGAGTGCCTGGTCAAATCGCTGCGCCGCCTGACGGACCCGTTCCCAGTCAGCACCGCCCAGCATCACCACCACACGCCGCTCGCCCTGCTCGGCCAACTGCTTCATCGCCCGCTGTGCAGCGGGTTGCTGCTCGTCCTGCGGCAACAGCGCAAACACATCAGAGTCCAGCCGCGGCGACTGCCAGAACTGCCACTGGTGCCAGCCCAGCACGGCGACCACCAGCAGCCACAACAGCGGCAGCCAGAGGGGTCCACGTTCAGAACGGTCGCTCACACCCAGTCCCTTGTCTGTCTTCAATTGAAGCGCGCGGCTTCAGCCTGAGTCAGGCTGGTGCTGCTGTGATGGGCAAAGCGGATGCGGCTCTCATCGCCGGCGCCCTCGGTCAGGCGCACCTGTTGGACATGGCGGTCGCCCTCCATGTCAATGCGAGCGATGAAGCGCCGCAAGGCCTCGTCCTTGGGCACCAGTGACATGCGCCAGCCTTGCGAACCCTGCAAAGCGCCGTCGACCTGGAAGCGCTTGCTCAACGCTCTCAGGTCACCCCCCAACACCGCCATCAACAGCTCGTTGACCGCACGCAAGCCAGGCTCCTGGCGCGCATCCATCTGCTGCACGCCTCCCTCGGTGACCGTCATCAGCCGCTCGCGTGTGACCACCAGCGTAGAGGGAAAGGGTTCGAGCGTGAGCCACTGAATGCCCTGGCCCCTCGCGATCAGAAAACGTCCGCGTGACAACAGGGGCTTCTTGAAGCCCTTGATCGTCTTGATTTGCTCGAAGTCGCCCCGGATGACCACTGCGTTGTCCATGCGACGGGCGGCTTCGGTCAACCAGTCTGGGACAGACGATTGCGATGGCGATTGCGCATACCCGCCATGGGCCGGCCACAAAGACATCAGCACCGCCCCGCCCATCCACGTCATGAGTTGACGTCGCTTCATGGTTGCGGCCCTTTCACGCCCAGGCGCTCAAACAGCACGGGCGGACACACCCAGCACATCTCCCGTGTGGCGATGCACAGCGCCACCTGGATCGAGCTCGCCTTGTGCAGGCGCGCCCCCGTCTCGGCGCAGGTGACCACGTAGTCGATGCGCAGGCGGTTCTCCCACTCCACGATCGTGGCGCGGATGCGGACCCGCTGGCCATAGTGGATCGAACCGACGTACTTCATCCGCATGTCCACGATGGGCCAGGCATAGCCGGACTCCCGCATCTGCGGGTAGTCGTAGCCGAACTTTGCCATCAGGGCATTGCGCGCGATCTCCAGGTACTTGACGTAGTTTCCATGCCAGACGATGTCCATCGGATCCAGGTCATGGAAAGCCGGCGTCAGCTCAATCTCGTGACTGAGATCCGGCCGCGCATCCGCAGGCGTCGGCTCAATCACGATACGGCTCCCATACGCCATCGTGAATGCCCTGGATCAGACGGCGCAAATCCACATCCAGCGCGCGGTCCTCCTCCACCAAGGCGATGTGATCGGACAACTGCCCCAAGAAAGCTGCCAGCGCATCCGGCAGGGGCAATGCCGCCACGCACTGACGCAAGGCCATGGCCTGACGGGCGGCAATCAGCATGGCAGCCGTCACCTGCTCGGTCAGCTCCAACACACGCAGCGCGTCGCGCGCAGCGATGGTGCCCATGCTGACCTTGTCCTGGTTGTGGCACTCGGTCGAGCGCGAGAACACCGACGCCGGCATCGTGTGCTTGAGGGCCTCGGCCGTCCAGGCCGACACGCTGATCTGCAGAGCCTTGAGGCCATGGTTGATCGCAGCACGCGGCCCCTGTGCGCCCGAGAGATTGGACGGCAGGCCATGGTTGAACTTGCTGTCGACCAACAAGGCCAGTTGCCGGTCCAGCAGGTCGGCCACGTTGGCCACGGCAGTCTTCAGGGTGTCCATCGCCATGGCGATGTGGCCTCCATAAAAGTGCCCGCCATGCAGAACCCGCTCGCCATCGGGGTCGATCAGCGGGTTGTCATTGGCACTGTTGAGCTCGTTCTCGATGAGCTGGCGCAGCCAGGGCAAGGCATCCTCCAGCACACCGATGACATGGGGCGCACATCGCAAGGAGTAGCGATCCTGCAAGCGCTGCTCATTGCGCGCCGGGCGATCACAGTTGAGGTCCTGGCGCAGACGCCGCGCCACCGATTGCGGCCCGAGATGCGGCTTGAAGCCGAACAAGGTCTCGTCGAAATGGTGGGCGTTGCCATCGGCCGCCCACACATTGCAGGCCGTCACGCGCGTGGCCAGGCGCACCAGCCGCTCGGCGCGCTGCCAGGCCAGACAGGCCAGGCCGGTCATCACCGAAGTCCCGTTCATCAAGGCCAGCGCCTCCTTCGGGCGCAAGCGCAGCGGTTGCAGACCAAGGCGTGGCAAGACCTCCTTGGCCGGCTGCACACGCCCTTCCCACCAGACGTCGCGCTCACCGCACAACACGGCCGCCACATAGGACAAGGGCGTGAGGTCGCCACTGGCCCCCACTGACCCCTCGGCGGGAATCAGCGGCAGGACATCGTGCACCAGCAGCTGTTCGAGCTGAACCAACAGGCCCAGGCTCACCCCCGAGACGCCCTGCGACAACGAAGCCAGGCGTGCCACCAGCACGGCCCGTGTTTCCTGCGGGCTCAGATACCGCCCGGCCCCGATGCCATGGTAGGTATAGAGGTGATGGGGCAGTTCGGCGACCAGGTCGGCCGGGATGCTGACCGTGCAGGAGTCGCCATAGCCCGTCGTCACGCCATAAATGACCCCGTCCTCACGGAGCAGGCGATCCAGAAAGGCGGCGCCACGCTCGATGCGCGCCGTGAAGTCAGGTTGCCTGCTCAGTTGCGCGGTCCGCTGGCGCGATGCCAGCGCGACCACATCGTCGATCGCCAGGCGCTGGCCGTCAAAGACCACCGCCTGGGCGCCCTCAGTGTGTTGATCCGTCATGTTGTTCCGCACGAGGCGCCACCGCCCCCTGCTGCCAAAAAGAAAAGAAATTGAACCAGGCCAGGGGCGAGCGTGCGAGCACGGTCTCCAGCCAATCTGCAAACTGCTGCGCACAGACGGCCATGGCCTCGGCCCTGGCCTTGCGCGGCAGCACCAGTTGTTCCGCCAGGCAATGCGCATGCAGCACGTAGCCAAGGCCGCCACCGGGCAAGGTTTCGCGCACACAGGCCATCGCGTACAAGGGGCACTTGAGCAAAGCGGCCAGCACATAAGGCCCCACCGGCCACTGGGCTTCCTGCCCCAGAAAGTGCGCCGGCACGGTCATGCTCTGATGCACCGGCACGCGGTCACCCGCGATGGCCACGAACTCGCCCTGGGCCACCTTCTCCGCCAGCAAAATGGCCGTGGCCGGGTTGACCTCGGTGACCTGAATCAGCCGCACCTCGCTGTCAGGATGTAGGCGCTGCAGCAGCCGGTTGAAACGTTCGGCATGGATGGTATGCACCAGGACATTGAGGCGCACGCCACGATGGCGCTCGGCACTCACGCGGCACAACTCCATGCACCCCACATGCCCCGTGACGATGACCGCCCCCCGCCCCTGTGCGACCAGCGCCATCAGCCCTTCTTCGCCCACCGTGCGCAAGGCCCCCTCGGGCATGGCCCCGCTCATGGCCAGCAGCTTGTCCAGGATGGTGTCGGCAAAGGACAGGAAGTGGGCCAGCGTGTCTCGCCAACCCGGCGCATGCCCCAGCACCTGGGTGTGAGCCTCCAGCTTCTGCAGGTAGACCAAAGACGCATGACGCGCCTGACGCCGGGTCGCCCAGTAGTAGATGACCACGGGGTACAGACAGGCCCGAAACGGCAGACGCCCCAGGACGCGATAAATCCAGAACAAAAGGCGGATGCCCGAGACAAACGTATGCTCGGTCAAACTCGCCCAGTGCGGGGCGGCCACATCCTTCGCCACAGGTGCATGCCCCATCAAGCCACCTTGCGCCACAACAGCATGGGCAGACGCAGCAGCATGCCCAGGAACAGGCGTGCGTGCATGCGCGAGATCAGCACGTTGTCCAGCAGCATCTTGAAGTGGGAGACCCCATCGAGCGGGTAGCTGACCCGGGTCGGCAGGCTGACGATGGGCACCCCACGCCAATGCAGCCGCACCAGCAACTCCGGATCGAAATCCATGCGGCGCCCCAGCTTGACCTGATTGATCAAATGCACCGCAGGCTGCAACGGATAGACCCGATATCCGCACATCGAGTCGCGGATGTCCAGCGAGAGCGTGTTGATCCAGACCCATACATGGGTGAGGTAGCGGCCATACAGGCGCCCCTTGGGAACGGATTCGTCGTACACCGGCACCCCACAGATCACCGCGTCGGGGTGCTGTGCCGCCGCAGCGAGGAACTTGTCGATGTCGGCCACATCGTGCTGACCATCGGCATCAATCTGCAAGGCGTGACTGAAACCCAAGGCCAGCGCCTGACGCAATCCCGCCATCATGGCGCCGCCCTTGCCCTGGTTCACCGGCAGGCGCACCAGAGTCATGCCTGTGCCCTGCCGGGCGGCCAGCTCATCCAGCACCCGGGCACAGCCTGGCTCGCAGCCATCGTCCACCACGATGACATGCAGGCCATGCGCCCGCACCGAGTCGACCATCAGGCCAATGGTTTGCGGGTGGTTGTAGCAAGGGATGACGGCCACCGGTTTAAACACGGCCGGCTCCTTCGTCGACACGCCAGACCGCGCGGCCACTGGCATGCTCCCTCGCCTCGCCAGCTGCCTCCACCTCCGCGTCCGCCTGCGGGGCTTGCGAGTACAGACGGAACTGCAACACCGCCAGATCGGGCTCCTGCGGCTTGGTCTTGCGCTGCAGGCTGACATACAACGTGGTGCCCGGCGTCACCGGATTCACAAACTTGAGCGCCTCCAGACGCACGAAGTGAGGCGGCAGGTCAAAGCACGCACGCCCCAGCATCAGCGCCCAGTCCAGCTGGGCCACACCCGGCAGAATCGGCGCACGGTCGAAATGGCCTTTGAACACCGACAGCCGTTCATGGATGTCCAGGCTCGCGAGGGCCTCGTCGGCGCCGCGCGTGAGCCACGTCACTGGGGGCGACTCGGGCATCACCGCCCCGCTCGACGTGGTCTCGGCAAACAACTCGCGCAGCAAGCCCTCCGGGGTCTTGCCTTGTGCATTGAGCGGCATGGCCTCCACAAAGCGCCAACGCCTGGGCAAGGCCATCGGCTCAAGTGTGCTCACCAAGGCCTCTTTCAGTCGATCCGTCAGCGCACGGCGGCCCTGTGCCAGCAACGCCCGCCCGGCGCTCGACGCCACCAACACCGCCCCCACCCGCTCACCAATGGGCGTGAGCACGACCACCGCCCGCGCCTCCTGCACCCACTCGGTCTCGCGCAAAGCCTGCTCGACTGCGGTCAGGGACACCCGCTTTTCCTCGATCTTGACGATGCGGTCCTGCCGGCCTAACAGCAGGAAGCTGCCCTGCCCCGCTGGTTCGACCCGATCCGACGTGCGCCACCAGCCTGCCGCAGGCAGGCGGGGCGAATGCACGGACAAGCAGCCCTCTTCCATGCGCCACTGCACATCGGCAAACGGCGCCCAGGCGGTGTCAGCCTGGCTAGCCTGGCGCCAGGCGATGCCGCCGGTCTCCGAGCTGCCAAACACCTCGATCGGCCGCTCGCCAGTCAGATCTGCCACCTGCGTGGACACCTCGAAAGGCAGAGGTCCGCCGGACGAAAAGACCGCGCGCACGTTCGCACGCACCGCCGCCCAGTTCAGATGCTCCCCCAGCCGTTTGAGGTGCGCGGGCGTGGCCACCAGCACCGCGGGGCCGGTACCCAGCGCCTGGATCATGTCCTCGGGATACAGCAGACGCTGGGTCGCCAGGGGTCGGCCGGCAGCCAGCGGCCACAGCACCAAAAAGAGCAGCCCGTAGATGTGCTGATGGGACACTGTGGCCCAGATCACGGGAGGGACCGCGCCCCCCTGATCCAGGCGCACCCCGAAGGCCTGCTCCAGCGCCTCGACCTCGGACCAGAACGGCGCCAGGGTCTTGTCAATGGCCTGCGGCTGCCCTTGCGACCCCGAGGTGAACACCTTCAGCACAGTGGCGTCCAGATCCAGGGGATGCCGCGCAGGCACCGCCCCGCCCGGCGCGGCCGCCTGCAAACCCTCAGGCAGATCACCTGCCAGGCCACAACCCAGCTCCCGCAAGGCTGCCAAGGTGGCCGGGCGATCATCGCCGGGCAGCAGCACCTCCTTGCCCGCATGCCACGCGCCGAACAGGGCGGTGGCAAACACCCAGGGGTCCTGAACATAGAGCGCCCACACGCGGCGCTCCTGAGCCAGGAAGGCGCACTGCCAGCGCTCGACCAGCATGACGAAATCCGCATGCGTGCGGAGCGTGCCGTCCGCTTGCCGCGCCACCACCCGATTGGCATCAGCCGGTCGGCAGGCCAACTCGCTCAACGCCATCCACTCACGCATGCGGCCCCCCGGTCATCGGCACCGCCGCAGCCGAACCGCGAACGCGCTGGCGCACCAACCACTCCACCGCGGCGATCACACCCATCAAGACGTAAGAAATGGCGCCGTTGTAGAGGGCCCACTGCGCCTCCGTGCCCCACAGGGTCGTGGCCAAGGCGATGCTGCCATTGAGCAGGAAAAAGCCGCACCACACGAACGTGACCTTGCGGGTGTACACAACGGCCACCTCGGGCAGATCGGGCTCTCTCAAGCGGGCCAGGCGTTCGATCGCGCTGGGTGGATGGATGAGGGTCGAGGCAAACATCACCAGCATGAAGACATTCACAGCCACCGGGTAGAGCTTCACCGGCATCAAGGCATTGCCCAGCCAACTCATCATGGCCAGAGTCAACGCCACCGCCACCACCCCCCAAGTCGCCAGCGTGCGACCCAAGCCCAGCCGTACCAAGGCGATGGCCAGCAACAGCAAGGCCAGCCAGCGCGGCTCAAACCGCCCCAGCGACAGATAGACCACGGCGGGATACGCCAAGGTCACCGCCCCCAGGGCGAGGTTGCTCCACAGCCGTTTAGGCACCGACCTGCTCGCCAGACACCAGCTTGTACAAGGCATCGGCCACATCATTGACCGTGCGCACCGTCTTGAAAGCCTCCGGCTGCAAGCGCTGGCCCACCATGGGCTTGAGCTGCACCATCAGGTCCACCGCATCGATGCTGTCGATGTCCAGATCTTCACGCAGGCGGGCTTGCGGCACCACCAAGGCGGGATCCAGATCAAAGGTCTTCACCAGGATGTCAACGATGCGTTGAAGGATTTCGTCTTTGGTCATAACAGGCATTCCGCAAGATTTCAGAAGCGTGCATCAACGCGCACGCTGGGACGTCACGAACGCAGCCAGCGCACGCACGCTCCCGAAGTGGCGACGGGTTTCCTCCGAGTCGGACGACACGGACACGCCATATTTGCGCTGCAGGGCCAGCCCCAGCTCCAGCGCGTCGATGGAGTCCAGCCCCAGCCCTTTGACAAACAAAGGCTCTGTGGGGTTGATTTCCTCGGGGGAGAGGTCTTCCAGTGCCAGGGAGCTGATGATCAGCTCCTTGATCTCCTGTTCCAGCGTTTGGGTATCCATGTCAACAGTCACGACGGGTCTCCGATGTGAAGTAATCGCTCAGGTAATCGGTCAATCGACGAGCGGCCAGCGCATCGCTGGTACAGCCCTCGATCAGCTTGTCGGTCGGCAGGTCTTCGCGCACCACCAGACAGAAATGCGGCCGCTTGGGCGGCACACGCCACCATGACTCGCCCTTGGTCAGAGTCGATGGGTCGCAGGTGATCACGACCGGCGTGATCGGGATGCGGCCTCGGACAGCCACATTCGCTGCGCCACGCTGCAAGGCCAGCGGTGCTCCGGGGGTCGACCGCGTGCCCTCCGGAAAGATGATGAGGTGACTGCCCGACTGCACCGACGCGATGCAATCACTCAACATCGGCGGTCCAGCGTTGTTGAAAATGAACCCCGCCGCCAGCACCGGCCCCCGGGTGAAGGGATTGCGCAGCAAGGCTGCCTTGACCACGCAGTCCGCCAAGGGCGTGAAAGAGATCAGAAACACCACATCGATGAGCGAGGGGTGGTTGGCCAAAATGAGCAAACCGGGGCGATTCAGCCTTTCCAGGCCATGCACCTCATAGGTCAGCACGCCGAGCCAGCGCATCAGCCCCACAAAAAAGCAGAAGGTCAGATGGATGATCCGCCGCGACACGCGCGCACGCTGCGCAGGCTCACGGACCAGCAGCGACACGGCCGGGAACACCAGCGCCCACAAGAGCAAGCCGCCCAGCCCAAAACTGGCGAAGCACAGCCCTGTGGCGACCAAGCGCCAACACCAACCCAGGCGATCAAGCATGGGCGCTCCAGTGTGCGCACACACCGGGTCGGTCATGACGGACCATCACCTCGTCGCTCCCCGCATCACCCATTCGCCGCAGCACCTGCCGCAAGACCACCAGGCCTTCAGGCCACCCCGTGAGGGGCGACGGTGCAGCCTCATCAGCAGACTCTTCGCCAAGCTGCACCTGAACGGCGATGCCTTCCCCCCCGCGGTGCGCGCCCGTCACGCGCCACGCCCAGGCAAACTCGCAGACCTGCTCATCCTGAAAATGCGCGTAGTGCTCAGGCAAAGGCGCCTCGTAGCACACCACCAACACCTCGGGCTCACCGTCGGCAATCAGTGCCGCCGCTTCGATCAAGGCCGCCGTCACCGTGGCACGCCCGCCAGCCACGACCACCGCATTGCGTGTGTCACCGCGCGCAATGGAATACAAGGCAGCCACGGCGTTATGCACCGACAGCGCAAACCCCGTTGGCGACAGCGGCTGCTGCTGAACCAGGTCACCCAGAAGCTGGAGCGAGCGGTGAGCGTCGCCGTAACGCGACGCAAAAACCAGGGGAGCATCACCGGCGACCTGCTGGCACCAGTAGGCCACCTGGCAGGCAAGGCGCCCCAAGCGGTCGACCCGACGGCGCATCATGGCCGGCATGTCTGACAGCGCCGGCACTTGCTGAACGTGCTCAGCCGGCAGACGCGCAGAATCACATGCCCACGCCAGCCACTCGTCCCGAGTGACCAAACCGTCGGCATACGCAGCCCATTCCAGAATCACCAATTCGCACTTCACACGCCACTCAACAGGAGCCGACCGCTCTCAAGCTCATCCGGCTCACCACCGAGACAACGTTAACGCAAGACCTCTTTAGGTTTCGCTTTGTAATTTTGTATTTTAATTCGGAACAGCCGACCCACCCGCCCTACCCTCGAAATGGGTGCTTCAGACCTCACGGGCGTAAGCCGAAACCAACATCAGGCCATCAAGGCCTCGGCCTCCACCATCAGGCGGGCCGGATTCGCCCCCAGGCGCGCCTGGGGCTCGAACACGTCGACCCGATCGGTGATGAGCCCATCCAGCCCGGCGCGCCACAACATGCTGGCGCGCGAGGCCTGGTTGACCGTGTAGCTCAGGGCCTTCATGCCCGCATCGTGGATGGCGGCAATGCGCTCGGCATTCAGATGCATGTGGTTCACGACCAAAGCCAGGCAACCCAGCCGCAAGGCCGTCTTGATGCCCTCGTCGGCCCACTCATCGAGCAACAGCGCCCGGGGCAGATCGGGCTGGGTCTGGCGCGCCGCTTCCAGCGCCACCGTGCTGAATGAGCTGAGCAGCGGCTTGACGTGGGCCTGCGACCACAGACGCGCCACCTGCTGAGCCACCACCCGGCCGGTGCGCACCTCGTCACCCGGTGTGGGTTTGATCTCCAGATTGACCATCATGCCCAGCGCCTGCAGCCAGCGGGCCAAGGCCTCCAGACGCAACAGCGGCTCTCCCGCGTAAGGACGGCCATGCCAGCTGCCGGCATCCAGGCGGGACAGGGCATCCCAAGTCAGCAAACCTGCCTCGCCGCGCCCGTTGCTTGTGCGATCCAACTCGGTGTCGTGTAACAGAAACGGTTCACCGTCGGCGCTGAGCTTCACATCGCACTCGAACATGGCAAACCCATGCTCGGCGCCCAAGCGGAAAGCTGCAAGGGTGTTCTCGGGGGCCAGTTCACCCGCACCTCGGTGGGCGATCCAGCAGGGATAAGGCCAGGCGGTGTTCGGAGCAGCAGCGTGCATGTTCGACTCGGCAGAAAGTCATCAAGATGTCAGTGCTGTCAGCATAACGAGTTCAAACGCATCCAAACGCTGCCATAAGACCGTACTAAGCGCCCTTTTCTGACTAAGGGCATGACCCGCTGCGTTAACATCTCGACTCAGGCGCGAAAACCCTTCCCCACAGCAGCGCCTGGGAGTGATTCATTACCCCCAGGTGCCTTGCGCATTTCCGAAATCCGGCCCTTCGCGTCTGGCGACCTCATGAACGCACCCACCGAGTTGACCCACATGATCGCCCAGGCTGCCGACGCCCACACGGACGGCCAGCCACGCCTGCGCGAGATTCCCTATAACTACACCTCGTTCTCGGACCGCGAGATCGTCCAGCGTCTGCTGGGCCAGCGTGCCTGGGAGGCTCTGAGCCAGCTGCGCACCGAGCGCCTGACCGGCCGCTCCGCCCGGATGCTGTACGAAGTGCTGGGCGACATCTGGGTCGTGCAGCGCAACCCCTATCTGCAAGACGACCTGCTGGACAACCCCAAGCGCCGTGGCCAGCTGATCGAAGCGCTGCACCACCGCCTGGGTGAGGTCGACAAGCGTCGCACCCCCAGCGACGACCGCACGCGCGACGCCCTCGTCGGCGAAGTGCTGGGCATGGCCCGCACCGCTGTGGACCGTTTTGCCCGCGCCTTCGAGCAGATGGGCGCGTTGCGTGAGCGCGCCCAACGCGTGCTGCGCAAAGTCACACGTCACGACAACATCAAGTTCGATGGCCTGAGCCGCGTCTCGCACGTGACCGACGCCACCGACTGGCGCGTCGAATACCCCTTCGTGGTCCTGACCCCGGACACCGAAGAAGAAATGGCCGCCCTGGTGAAGGGTTGCGTCGAGTTGGGCCTGACCATCATCCCGCGTGGGGGTGGCACGGGCTACACCGGCGGCGCGGTGCCCCTGACCTGGAAGAGCGCGGTGATCAACACCGAAAAGCTCGAACAGATGACTGAGGTCGAGATGGTGAACCTGCCGGGTGTGGCCCAGCCGGTGGCCACCGTCTGGACCGGCGCGGGCGTGGTCACGCAACGCGTGGCCGATGCCGCCGAGCGTGCGGGTTTTGTCTTCGCAGTGGACCCCACCTCGGCCGAAGCCTCGTGCGTGGGCGGCAACATCGCCATGAACGCCGGCGGCAAGAAAGCCGTGCTCTGGGGCACGGCCCTGGACAACCTGGCCTCGTGGCGCATGGTCACGCCCGATGCGAAATGGCTGGACGTGGTGCGCCTGGACCACAACCTGGGCAAAATCCACGACATCCCGATGGCCAGCTTCGAGCTGCGCTATTTCGAGGCCGACGGCAAGACCCCGATCCGCACTGAACGCCTGGACATTCCTGGCCGCACTTTCCGCAAAGAAGGCCTGGGCAAGGACGTCACCGACAAGTTCCTCGCCGGCCTGCCGGGCATCCAGAAGGAAGGCTGTGACGGCCTGATCACCAGCGCCCGCTGGGTCGTGCACCGCATGCCCAAGCACGTGCGCACGGTGTGCCTGGAGTTCTTTGGCAACCCCAAGGAAGGCGTGCCCTCGATCGTCGAGATCAAGGACTTCATGTTCGAGGAGATGAAGCAACCGGGCGGTGCCATCCTGGCCGGCCTGGAGCACCTCGACGACCGCTACCTGCGCGCCGTGGGCTATGCCACCAAGAGCAAGCGCGGCACCCTGCCCAAGATGATCCTGGTGGGCGACATCGTCGGTGACGACGAGGACCGCGTGGCCCGTGCCACCAGCGAAGTCATCCGCCTGGCCAATGGCCGCTCGGGTGAAGGCTTCGTGGCCGTGAGCGCCGAAGCCCGCAAGAAGTTCTGGGCCGACCGCAAGCGTACCGCTGCCATCGCCAAGCACACCAACGCCTTCAAGGTGAACGAAGACGTGGTGATCCCGCTGCCACGCATGGGCGAGTACACCCTGGGCATCGAGCGCATCAACATCGAGCTGAGCCTGCGCAACAAGCTGGCCCTGGTCGATGCGCTGGACGACTTCTTCCAGACCGGCACGCAGCACATCGCGGGCTTCATGGGCAAGGTCGAAGATGCCGAAGAGCTGCCCAACGAAGAGGCGTTGAGCGAGAAGATCGCCACTGCCCGTGCTCACCTGGCCACGGTGCGCGCCCGTTGGGCGTTCTTGTCCGAGCACATCGACACCCCGATTGCCGAGGTCGATGAGGAGCTGGTGGCCCACGGCTATCAACAGCATCGCAACGGCAGCTACACGCCCGAAGCCGGCGACACCGTCTTCAACCTGCTGCAGACCTGGACGATCCGTGCCGGCTGGAAGCGCGAGATCCGCGACGTGCTGGCCCACGAGTTCAATGGCGGCGCCCTGCGCCCCATCCTCGACGAGCTCAAGCGCATCCACAAAGAAGTGCTGCGTGGCCGCGTGTGGGTGGCCCTGCACATGCACGCCGGCGACGGCAACGTGCACACCAACATCCCCGTCAACAGCGACAACTACGAGATGCTGCAAACGGCGCACGAAGCCGTGGCCCGCATCATGAAGCTGGCGCGCTCGCTCGACGGTGTGATCTCGGGTGAGCACGGCATCGGCATCACCAAGCTGGAGTTCCTCACCGACGCCGAAATGGCCAACTTCACGGCCTACAAGCAAAAGGTGGACCCGGAAGGCCGTTTCAACAAGGGCAAGCTGCTGCGCGGCGAGGCGCTGCATCGCCTGGGCGATGACGTCCATGCCGCCGACCTGACCGAGGCCTACACGCCCTCGTTCGGCCTGATGGGCCACGAATCGCTGATCATGCAGCAGTCGGACATTGGCGACATCGCCACCTCCGTCAAAGACTGCCTGCGCTGCGGCAAGTGCAAACCGGTGTGCTCGACGCACGTGCCGCGCGCCAACTTGCTTTACAGCCCGCGCAACAAGATTTTGGCGACCTCGCTGCTGGTCGAGGCCTTCCTGTACGAAGAGCAGACCCGCCGCGGCGTGTCGATCAAGCACTGGGAAGAGTTCGAGGACGTGGCGGACCACTGCACGGTCTGCCACAAGTGCCTGACGCCCTGCCCGGTCAAGATCGACTTCGGCGACGTGTCGATGAACATGCGCAACCTGCTGGTCAAGCTCGGCAAGAAGAGCTTCCGCCCGGCGGGCGCGGCCGGCATGGCCATGCTCAACAGCAACAATCCGCAAACCATCAAGTTGATCCGTTCGGCTTTGGTGGACGTGGCCATGCCGCTGCAACGCCTGGGCAACGAGGTGCTCAAGGTCGTCGCCCGCAAGCAGACCAGCGCGCCTCCGGCCACGGTGGGCACGGCGCCGATCAAAGAGCAGATCGTCCACTTCATCAACAAGAAGATGCCGGGTGGTCTGCCCAAGAAGACGGCGCGCGCGCTGCTGGACATCGAGGACAAGGACTACGTCCCCATCATCCGCAACCCCAAGGCCACCACGGCGGACACCGAGGCGGTGTTCTACTTCCCGGGTTGCGGATCGGAGCGCCTGTTCTCGCAAGTGGGTCTGGCCACGCAGGCCATGCTGTGGCACGCCGGCGTACAGACCGTGCTGCCGCCCGGCTACCTGTGCTGCGGTTACCCGCAACGCGGCGCCGGCCAGTTCGATGTGGCCGAGAAGATGATCACCGACAACCGGGTGCTGTTCCACCGCGTGGCCAACACGCTGAACTACCTGGACATCAAGACGGTGGTCGTGTCCTGCGGTACCTGCTACGACCAGTTGCAGGGCTACCAGTTTGACAAGATCTTCCCGGGCTGCCGCATCATCGACATCCACGAGTTCCTGCTGGAAAAGGGCATCACCCTGCCCAATGCCGGGGGCTTCCTCTTCCACGACCCCTGCCACAGCCCGATGAAGCAGCAGGATCCGATGAAGACCGTCAAGGCCCTGCTGGGTGATGGCGTGATCAAGTCGGAGCGTTGCTGCGGCGAGGCCGGTACGCTGGCCGTCAGTCGCCCGGACATCTCCACGCAAGTGCGCTTCCGCAAGGAAGAGGAGATTCGCAAGGGCGAAGCGGCCCTGCGCGAGCAAGGCCTGATCGGCGCCAAGGACAACGCCAAGATCCTGACGTCCTGCCCGGCCTGTCTGCAAGGTCTGAGCCGCTACGTCGATGATGCCCAGACCGGCCTGCTGGAAGCCGACTATGTCGTCATCGAAATGGCCAAGCAGATCCTGGGTGAGAACTGGATGCCGGAGTATGTGGCCAAGGCCAACAACGGCGGCATCGAACGGGTCTTGGTCTGATGAACACACCCTTGGTATCGGGTTGCGAACTCTGCGAGCAGGATGGCGGCATCCTGCTGTGGCGCACGGATCGGTTCCGTGTGATCCGCGCGGTGGATGCCGATCACCCGGCGTTCTACCGCGTGATCTGGAATGATCACGTGGCGGAATGGACTGATCTGGTGCCCGCCGACCGCAGTCAGCTGATGCAGGCCGTGGCCAAGGTGGAAACCGTGCTAAGGCAGGTGCTGCAGCCCACCAAGGTCAACTTGGCCAGCTTGGGTAATGTGGTGCCGCACCTGCACTGGCACGTGATTGCCCGCTACGACTGGGATGCCCGCTGGCCCGCGCCGATCTGGGCAACCAAGCAGCGCGAGGTCAGCGATGCCACGCAGCGTCTGGCCGTGTCGCTGTCAGAGCTGGACGCGGCCGTGGTGGCCGCTTTCCAGGACGCCGCCCCCGCTGCCTGACGGCACCGGACGCGGCGAACGCGCCCCGCATCCGACGCACCAACACCAAGGGCGCCCGCAGGCGCCCTTGTTCATGCAGTGATGACCAAGACGGACGCTCAGTCCACCAAGCCCATGTCCGGGCTCATCAACATGCTTTCAATGTCGAGCAAGATCACCATGCGCTCGCCGACCTGCGCCAGGCCGCGCATGTAGGCGGCGTCGATTGCCGACGACATCTCGGGCGAGGGGCGAATCGCCTCAGCCGGGATCTCCACCACATCACTGACCGAGTCCACCACCGTCCCGATGGTGCGCTGCCCGATGTGCAGCACGATCGTCACGGTGAAAGAGTTGTACTCGGCCGAGCTGCAGCCAAAGCGCAGCCGCAAATCGACAATGGGCACGATGGTGCCGCGCAGGTTGACCACCCCTTTGAGGAAGTGCGGCGCGTTGGCAATGCGCGTGGGGTTTTCGTACCCACGGATTTCCTGCACCTTCAGGATGTCGATGCCGTACTCTTCGTCGCCCAGACGGAAGGTGAGGTACTCACGCGCCAGATTGGCCTGCGAGTCCGGCTGTTCGACCACGCTCAAGCTACCCATGAACACATTCTCCAATTCAGATGAGGCTCGCACCGCTCAGTGGCGCGAGCGACGCACCAGGCTGCCCACGTCCAGGATCAGGGCCACACGGCCATCTCCCATGATCGTCGCACCCGACACATCGTTGACTTTGCGATAGTTGGTTTCGAGGTTCTTCACCACCACCTGTTGCTGACCCAGCAGTTCATCGACCAGCAGGGCCACGCGGCCACCCTCGGCCTCAACCACCACCATGATGCCGCTGTTGTGTTCCCAGTCAAAGCGGGGCACATCGAACACCTTTTCCAGCTCGATGACGGGCATGTACTCGTCCCGCACCTCGACCACGCGGCCGGAGCCACCGATGGTCTTGATCATTTCGGGGCTGACCTGGAAGGACTCGACCACCGACGACAGCGGCAGGATGTAGACCTCTTCGCCCACGCCCACGCTCATGCCGTCCATGATGGCCAGGGTCAGGGGCAGACGCACCGCCACTCGCATGCCGTAGCCTTCGGCCGAGTCAATCTCGACCGTGCCACCCAGCGAGGTGATGTTCTTCTTGACCACGTCCATGCCCACACCGCGGCCCGACACGTCGGTGACCTCTTCGGCCGTCGAGAAACCCGGCGCGAAGATCAGGGCCCAGACTTCGGCGTCGGTCAAGGAGTCGGGCGCGTCCAGGCCCTTCTCACGGGCCTTGCTCAGCAGCTTCTCACGCGACAAGCCCTTGCCGTCGTCACGCACTTCGATGACGATGGAGCCGCCCTGGTGCGAGGCCGCCAGCGTGATGGTGCCGACGTCAGGCTTGCCCTTGGCCACGCGTTCGGAAGGCATTTCGATGCCATGGTCGCAGGAGTTGCGAACCAGGTGGGTCAGCGGGTCGGTGATCTTCTCGACCAGCCCCTTGTCCAGCTCGGTGGCTTCACCCTGGGTGACCAGTTCCACCTTCTTGCCCAGCTTGTTGGCCAGGTCGCGCAGCATGCGTGGGAAGCGGCTGAACACGGTCGACATCGGAATCATCCGGATCGACATCACGGCCTCTTGCAGGTCACGCGTGTTGCGGTCCAGGTCCGTCAGGCCGGCCACCAGTTGCTGGTAGACAACCGGGTCGAGCCCGCGGCTGTTTTGCGCCAGCATGGCCTGGGTGATGACGAGCTCGCCCACCAGGTTGATCAGTTGGTCGACCTTCTCGACGGACACACGGATGGTGGACGCTTCCAAGCCACCGGCCGGGCGATCGGCCTTGGGGGCTGCGGCCGGCTTGGCAGGTGCGGGAGCAGGCGCGCTCGGCTTGGGGGCGGACGCCGTCTCCACCACCTGGGTCCCGGGCTTCTCAGGGGAGCCCGGCGCATTGTCGAAGAAGCCGTATCCCGCCTCGGGTGCGGCCTTGTCGGCCATCGGGGCGGCCGGTGCGGCCTGCACGGGAGCAGGTTCGTCGTCGAAGAAGCCGTACCCAGGATCGGCCGCTGGAGCCGGTGCGCCAAAGGGCAGGAACGCCACCTGCTCGCGCGAGACGTGGAAGGTGAAGAGGTCCAGCAAGTCGGCCTCAGACGTACCGGTCACCACCTTGAAGCGGCGAATGCCTGCGAGCGCCGGGTCATCGGGCAAGGGCTCGATGGTGCCCAGGTCGGTGATTTCCTTGAACAAGTCGATGAGGTTGTCGGCCTGGCTCGCGTCGGTCAGGGGGCCGACACGCAGCTCGGTCGTTCGCTGGCCGCTGCTGGGGGCCGCGGCAGCAACAGGAGCCGGCACGGGCACAGGTGCGGCGACCACCGGAGCCGGCGTCACCACTGGCGCGGGCTTGCCTTCGCCCGACACCATGGCGCGGATGTGTACCAGCAACTCGGTGGTGTCGAACGGATCGGCCCCCGAACCCTGATGGCGGCCCAGCATCGCACGCAGGGCGTCGCCCGACTGCAGAAGCACGTCGACCATGGGTGAGGTGGGGATCAGCTCATGGCGGCGCAGCTTGTCAAGCAAGGTCTCCATCTGGTGGGTCAACTCGGCCACATCGCTGAAACCAAAGGTGGCTGCCCCGCCCTTGATGGAGTGGGCGCAACGGAAAATCGCGTTGAGTTCCTCGTCGTCGGCCGCGGCCAGATCCACGTTCAACAGGAGTTGCTCCATGTTGTCGAGGTTCTCGCCGGCTTCCTCAAAAAAGACCTGGTAAAACTGGCTAAGGTCAATGCCTGCCGAAGCGCTGCTGTTGTCTGTGCTCATCTCTGCCATGGAGGCTCCTGAATGTCGTCGCTGCACCGTGGGTGACGGCGCGCCGCAAGAATCAGCGGATCACCTTCTGGATGACCTCGATCAATTTGTTGGGGTCAAAGGGTTTGACCAACCAGCCCGTGGCCCCAGCAGCGCGGCCCGCCTGCTTCATCTGGTCACTCGACTCGGTGGTCAGAATCAGGATGGGCGTGGTCTTGAACTGGGGGTTCTCGCGCAGTTTCTTGGTCAGGCTGATCCCGTCCATGCGGGGCATGTTCTGGTCGGTCAGGACCAGGTCAAAGCTGCGACCACCGGCTTTTTCCCATGCATCCTGCCCGTCAACAGCCTCGACGACGTTGTAGCCAGCGCTCTTGAGGGTGAAAGAAACCATTTGACGCATGGATGCAGAATCGTCGACGGCAAGAATCGAGTGCATGTCGCTCTCCGGTGCTTGAATGAACAATGCTTTGTAAGCAAGTGATGGATGTTATGACCAGTCAGAGGCTGGCAGGATTTCACCGGGCGGAATTTCAGAACAATTCCACCGATCCCGCGTCCATTTCGTCCTGGGTCACCGGATTGGGCTTGAGGGGCAGGTCTTCGACCACGGCAACACCGTCCGGGTCATCAGACCCCAGAGCATCGCGGGCAATCTGGTCGGCGCAACTGCGCAAGCGCTGATTGGTGTGGGCGATCAACTGGGTGGCCATGTCCTGAAACTGCAATGCCGTGACCGCCTTGAACAGCTTGCCACGCACCTCCTGCAACTCCGGGGTGATCTCATGCCCCTGGTCAATGACCTCGGCCAGTTGCCCGGCGGAGCTGTGGAAGCCGTCGATGAGGGCCAGGCAGGCGTCGTCGAGCAGGCGCTGCAGGCGCTCCAAGTCGGTGGAGGCCATCATCAGGTGGTCCTGCAGCTCGGCCGCGAACAGCAGGGGCATCACTGCAGGCTGGTTGGCGACGGAATCGTCGAAGCTCATCGTGGCTCCACGGAAGCAGGTTGAGGGCACTTGCACACAGGGCAAACGGATCAATATATGGGTTGTCGGTGTATTGTGCCGACGCTTGACACCCGAACAGGCTCCATCATGAGCCGGTTGTTAGAATTTTTCAGTTACAACGCCACCGAAGCCCACGTCGACGCGGTAAAACTTGGCGTAAATACAAGGATGGAAGGTTGCCCGTGTCCGATCACTCGCCCGCCCCCCCGGCTCCTGCTGGCGATGTGCCCTCCATGCCGCCTTTGCGTCTGAAGGTGTTGCACATCGAAGACAACGAGGCCGATCACGCCCTGGTGGCCATCCATCTGCAGCGTGGCGGCATCAATGCAGACATCCGTCGCATCGACACCGAGGCCGAACTCAGCGACGCCTTGTTCGAGGACTGGGACCTGATCCTGTGCGATTACAACCTGCCCGGCTACTCTGGGCTGGCCGCGCTCGACAAGGTGCGGGCCCTGGGCAAACTGGTGCCCTTCATCCTGGTGTCCGGCGAGATTGGCGAGGACATTGCCGTGCAGGCCATGCGCAACGGCGCCAACGACTACCTGCTCAAGAGCAATCTGGCCCGCCTGGCGCCTGCGGCGATGCTGGCCATCGAGGCCAACCGCACCCGCATCGCCAAGCAACGCGCCGATCTGGCCTTGAGCCGCTCGCGTCAGCAGTTGCGCGAGCTCGCTCAGCACTTGCAGGCCAGCATCGAGCAGGAGCGCGCCGCCATCGCCCGCGAGATCCACGACGATGTGGGCGGCGCGATGACCGCCGTCAAATTCGACCTGGCGTGGATCGCACGCCACGCGCCCACCCCGGAGATTGCCGAGCGCGCCCGCCAAGCCCTGGAGTCCGTGGGGCACGCCCATGACGCCAGCCAGCGCATCATGCACAACCTGCGGCCGGCCATCCTGGAGCAAGGGCTGGTGCCGGCCCTGCAATGGATGGCGGACCGCTTCGCCAAGCGAACCGGCATTGAAACCACCTTCCGCGCCAGCCACGAGAAGCCGGACCTGGCCTCAGGTGTGCCGCTGGTCGCTTACCGCTTTGCCCAGGAGGCCCTTACCAACGTGTCCAAGCACGCGCAGGCCACCAAGGTCAGCGTGGACCTGACGCAGGCCGGCGGTGTGTTGTCCGTCGAGGTGACCGACAACGGCCGCGGCCTGAGCGCGGACGACCTGGCCAAGGCCCGCTCCTTCGGCATCCGGGGGCTGCACGAACGCGCCGAAACCGTGGGCGGCTGGGTGGACCTCAGCAGCAACCCGCAAGGCACCAGCCTGATCTTGTCGGTGCCCCTGTCCGGCCCTGAGAATGGCTTCATCGACGCCTTGCTCACCGGCTTGCCCGACGACACTGGCATCATGGACAACGACCACGACGACCCCACCGCATGGGGCGACCTATGATCAAAGTCATTCTCTGCGACGACCATGCCCTGATCCGCCGCGGGATCCGCGACACGCTGTCCGACTCGGAAGACATCGAGGTGGTGGGCGAAGCGGCCGACTACGGCGAGTTGCGCGCCCTGCTGCGCGACAAGTCCTGCGACGTGCTGGTGCTCGACATCAACCTGCCCGGCCGCAGCGGTCTGGACGTGCTGCACGTACTCAAGGAAGAAGGCAGCACGCTGCGGGTGTTGGTGGTGTCGATGTACCCCGAAGACCAGTACGCGATGCGGGCCTTGAAGGCCGGCGCCTCGGGCTATCTGAACAAGGGCAGCGATGCGGCCCAGATCGTGGCGGCCGTGCGCACCGTGGCCCAGGGCAAGAAGTACGTGACGCCGGAGATGGCGCAGATGCTGGTGGACAACCTGACCACGCCCACGCAGGAAGATGCGCACCAGAAGCTGTCGGACCGCGAGTTGCAGACGCTGGTGATGATCGCCTCGGGCAAGCGCCTATCGGACATCGCCGAGCAGTTGCTTCTCAGCCCCAAGACGGTGAGCGTCTACCGGGCGCGGGTGCTGGAAAAGCTGGCCCTGACCAACAACTCCGAGCTGACGGTGTACGCCATCCGCAACGGGCTGGTCTGATCTCCTGCCGGATGGTGGCCCGGCCTGCGCGCCTGGCGACGCGAGGCCCTGGTGCTCATTCGATGGGCGTGAGCTTGGCGACGCTCAGCATCAGCCACTTGGTGCCGTGACGGCCGAAGTTGACCTGCACGCGCGCATCGGCGCCATTGCCTTCCAGCGTGAGGATGACGCCCTCACCGAACTTGTTGTGGAACACGGCCTGGCCGACCTTGAAACCCGCCTCGGACTTGGCCTGCGCCATGGCCTTGGGGATCGGCGCGGTGAGGTCCTTGAAGGACTCCTCACGCTTGCCGTAGCCGCCGCCATGGGCCTGCCCACCATAGCCCCCGCGGCTGCCACCGGCCGAGCCTGAACCACCGCCGCCGCGCCAGGGCTGTGCGCCCGCACCCACCACCGAGCCCATTCCTTTGCCGCTGGACCAGGCGTCCTGGTAGGACGCGGCAAAGCCCGAGCCAAAGCCCTGGTTGCGCGGCGTGAGCCACTTCAGCGCGCCCTCTGGCAATTCGTCCAGAAAGCGGCTCTTGATGTTGTAGCGGGTCTGGCCGTGCAACATGCGGGTCTGGCAGAAGCTGATGTGCAGACGCCGACGCGCACGGGTGATGGCCACATACATCAGGCGGCGCTCTTCTTCCAGCCCCTCGGTCGAGGTGGCCGAGTTTTCGTGCGGGAACAGGCCTTCTTCCAGTCCGGTCAGGAACACGTTGTTGAACTCCAGGCCCTTGGAGGCATGGATGGTCATCAACTGCACCGCATCCTGGCCGGCCTGCGCTTGGTTGTCTCCCGCTTCCAGTGACGCATGGGTCAGGAACGCCAGCAAGGGCGAGATGATTTCGCCCGTCTCGGCATCGGGCAGCATGTCCACCGAGGCCACGGCGGCCGGCAAACCGACGGCGATCGTGCCTGTCGGCTCGTCCACCGGCAGCGCCACGGCGTCCTTGCCAAACCCTTCCTGGGTCACGAAAGCCTCGGCGGCGTTGACCAGTTCGTCCAGGTTCTCCAGGCGGTCCTGGCCTTCCTTTTCGTTGCGATAAAACTCGCGCAGGCCCGAGGTGTCCAGCACATGTTCGATGATCTGGCGCAGCGTCAGGCCACGCGTGGCCTCGCGCATGGCGTCCACCAGTGCCACAAAGCCTTGCAGGTTGGCGCCCGTCTTGCCGGGCACGGCGGTCACGCTTTGCGTCAGGCTGCGCCCACTGGTGCGCGCCGCATCCTGCACCAGCTCCACGCTGCGTGCGCCAATGCCGCGGGTCGGGAAGTTCACCACCCGCAGGAAACTGGTGTCGTCGTTGGGGTTCTCAATCAGGCGCAGGTAGGCCAGCGCGTGCTTCACTTCGGCGCGCTCGAAAAAGCGCAGCCCGCCGTACACCTTGTAGGGCACGCCGGCGTTGAACAGCGCCGATTCGATCACCCGCGACTGCGCGTTGCTGCGGTACAGCACCGCCACCTCATGCAGGGGCTGGCCTTCGCGCTTGAACTGACGGGCCTCGTCCACCACCCACTGCGCCTCGGCGTAGTCGCTGGCAGCCTCAAAGATGCGAATGGGCTCGCCCAGCCCCTCGTCGGTGCGCAGGTTCTTTCCCAGGCGCTGGCTGTTTTGCGCGATCAGGGTGTTGGCCGCATCCAGGATGTGGCCATGGCTGCGGTAGTTCTGCTCCAGCTTGACGACTTTCTCGACGCGGAACTCGCGCTCGAAGTCGGCCATGTTGCTGACCTGGGCACCGCGGAAGGCGTAGATGCTCTGGTCGTCGTCGCCCACGGCAAACACACTGTTGCCAGTGAGCGCCGGATTGCCGGCGAACATCTTCAACCACATGTACTGCAGGCGGTTGGTGTCTTGAAACTCATCGACCAGGATGTGTTTGAAACGGCGCTGGTAATGCTCACGCACCTGCGGGTGGTCGCGCATGATCTCGTAGGTGCGCAGCATCAGCTCGGCAAAGTCCACCACGCCTTCGCGCTGACATTGGTCTTCGTAGGCCTGGTAGACCGCCAGTTGCATGCGGCCCAGCTCGTCGCGCGGGGCGAGATCCTTGGGGCGCTGACCGGCATCCTTCGCGTTGGCGATGAAATAGCTGGTCTGCTTGGGCACGCACTTTTCTTCGTCAAACTTCAGCGCCTTGATGATGCGCTTGACGGCCGAGAGCTGGTCTTGCGTGTCCAGAATCTGAAACGCCTGCGGCAAACCGGCCAGTTGCGCATGCGCGCGCAAGAAGCGGTTGCACAGGCCGTGGAAGGTGCCGATCCACATGGCGCGCGTGTTCACCGGCAACATGGCCGACAGACGCGCCTGCATTTCTTTGGCGGCCTTGTTGGTGAAGGTCACCGCCATGATGCCCGCGGGCGATGCCTGCCCAGTCTGCAGCAGCCAGGCGATGCGCGTGGTCAGCACACGCGTCTTGCCCGAACCGGCACCGGCCAGAATCAAGGCGGGCCCCGGTGGCGCCGTCACGGCGGCCAGCTGCTCCGGGTTCAGCCCGGCCAGCAAAGGAGAATGGCCCCCAGGGGCCGCAGAGGGGAACAAACCGGGAGTCGCGCTGTGCTCAATCATTCGGGAATTCTAGGCGCCCTGCCGCCTGAGCCCTCTCAGACGGCGCGCAAGGCCACTGAACGGGTGAGCAAACGCTCCATCAACTCGCGCACCGAGCGGATCTGCGAGCCAAAGGGCAACTCGCCCACGCCGCGGAAGAACAAGCCCTTCTTGAGATCACCCCGCAGCGCCGCTGCCAACTGGTTGTCGATGCAGAACTGCCCCCAGCCTGGCAGGCCATCGCGCAAACCACATTGCGCCAGACAATCAAACGCCTTGGTGCAGCGGTTCTTGGCGTGCACCACCGCCTGCAAGCGGTCTTCGATCTTCAGATAGGCCTTCAGCCAGGGGGTGCCCACCGCGCGGGCCGGCAAGCCCGCCACGCTGGTGAATTCGACCATGTCTTCGTCGCGCGCCTCGGCCAGCACGCGCTTGAACTCGGGGTGGGCATCGCCCTCCTCGGTCACGGCAAACGGCGTACCCAGTTGCACGCCGGCCGCGCCCAGGGCCTGCACCCGCTGAATGTCCGCGTGAGAGCGGATGCCACCCGCAGCAATGAGCGGAATGTCTTTCTCGATGCCTGCCGAGCGCAAAAATGCCAGCGACTCGGGGATCACCCGCTCGAAATCAAAGCGTGGATCGTTCAGGTCGGCAATCTTGGCTGCCCCCAGATGCCCGCCGGCCAGACGCGGGTGTTCGATCACGATGGCATCGGGCAGGCGCTTCTTGCGCTCCCACTTCTTGACGATGAGTTGCACGCCCCGCGCGTCCGACAGGATGGGGACCAACAGTGCATCGGGGTGGTCCTTTGCCAGGTCAGGCAGGTCCAAGGGCAAACCGGCCCCCACCACCACCGCGTCCACGCCGGCTTCCAGCGACGCCGTCACGTACCCGGCGTAGTCGCTCACTGCGCGCATCACGTTCATCGCAATCAGGCCGTGCCCGTGCGACGCCTCGCGCGCCGCCCGGATCTCACGCGCCACGGCCTCGCGGTTGGCCGCATCCACCTGCCGGCGGGTATCTTCGTCCTGCCCGATGCGGCTGGAGAGCCCCTCGGTGCGGGCCATCAAATCAGGATGGTGGCGCCGCGCATCCACGGCCGACAAGGTGCCCATGCCACCCATGGCCGCCACGGTGCCTGCCAGACGGTGAGCCGACACGCCCACGCCCATGCCGCCCTGCACAATCGGCAACAACTCCCGCCCGCCCAGAGTCATGGACTTCAACCCGCTGTCAAACAACTGGGCGGCCAAGGCCTCGTCCATGTAAGCAGAAGGCAAGGAGAGCGGCTCGGCGAGGTTGGCAGACATGGTCAGGTTCCATCACAAACAGGAACCCGAAGGTAGTCGCCTGAGGCCAGCAGGGTCTTGCGTCAGGTCAAGTCTCGTCCAGCTTGAACGTTTCGCGGTAATCGGGCACTCGCGCCTTCCAGCCCAGCTTTTCCTTGATCTGCAAACGCAAGGTGTCGGCCGACTGGGGCTCACCATGCGTGACAAAGACCTGCTGAGGCGCCTTACCCAAGCCGCCCAGCCAGTGCAGCAAATCAGCCTGATCCCCGTGGGCAGACAGCCCCTCAATCTGTGCCACCTCGGCCCGGATGGGCACGTACTCGCCAAACATCTTGAGCGATGTGGCCCCAGCCGCCAGAGACGCGCCCCGCGTGCCACCCGCCTGAAAGCCACTGAGCACCACCGTGTTGCGCGAATGCTGGCCGTAGTACGCCAGGTGGTGCAAGATGCGCCCTCCCGTCACCATGCCGCTGCCCGCGATGATCACCATCGGATAGCGCTGTTTCAACAAGGCCTTGGACTCGTCCACCGTCCGCACGAAACGCGTCATGTCGCGGATGCCCTGCACCTCTTCGGCCGTGAGGCGATGCTCTTCAGGATGCCGGTCGTACACCTCGGTGGCCGAGATGGCCATCGGGCTGTCCAGCACAATCGGCATGTCCGGGATCGCTCCCGCCTGCCGGAGCCGATACAAGGCATACATGAGTCCCTGCGAGCGGCCCACGGCAAACGCTGGAATCAGCACCACGCCCCCGCGTGCGGCCGTGCGGCGAATGATGTCACCCAGCTTGTCAATCGGATCGATGGTCGGATGCAAGCGATCGCCATAGGTCGATTCCACCACCACCCAGTCGGCCTGTTGACCGGTCTCAGGTGGATACATGACCAAGTCATCGTCCCGCCCGAGGTCACCCGAAAACAGCACCGACTTGCCTCGGTGCTCAATGTGCACGCTCGATGCCCCCAGGATGTGCCCGGCACGCGTGAAGCGCACCTGAACCTCGTCCCCCAGGTCAATCGCCCCGCCTTGCGGCACGCGCTTGAGGTGAGACAGACACAGTTGCGCATCTCGCACCGTGTAGAGCGGCTCTGCCGGCTCATGGCTCGTCGCCTTGTGCCGATTGCGGTAGCGCGCTTCTTCTTCCTGCAGATGGGCCGTGTCCATCAGCAGGATCTCGCACAGATCGGCCGAAGCCGCGGTCGTCCACACCGGCCCCTTGAACCCATTGCGCATCAGCAAGGGCAAGGCCCCGCTGTGGTCGATGTGGGCATGCGTCAGCAGCACCGCATCCAGACTGCGCGGATCGAACGGCAACTCATCCCAGTTGCGCTCACGCAGCGCCTTGAAGCCCTGAAACAGGCCGCAATCGACCAGCAAACGCTTGCCAGCCACTTCAACCAGCGTGCGAGAACCCGTGACCGTGTTGGTCGCACCGTAGAACGTCATGTGCATCGCGTGCACTCCTTGCGTGAAACTCAGGATCGGGTCGAGCGCTGCTGCCACTGTCCCCACAAACGCACGGCCAGCGGCAACACGCGCCGCCCGGTCTGCCACAGACCCAAGGACCGCGCCGCGATGCCCAGCACCGCTTTCGGTCGCCAAGCCAGGATCAGCGCAGCCACACCCGCCACCAAAGCGGGATGCGCCCGCACCCACTGACCACCCGCTTTCACGCGGTCGGCCACCCGTACGGCGGGCGCAATGACCTGCCGGGTCTGGATGGCCAGCATCTGACGCTGCACGGCACTGCGCTGAAGCAGCATCAGCTTGCGAAGCCGCAAATCATCATGCCTCGCGCCCCTCATGGCTTGCCCCCTGCTTCGTCAACCGGCGCCTGCACGGTGGGGGACGGCATCAAGGCCTGGCGATCGGCGTCCAGCTCGGCCAAGGTCGCTGCCAGCATCTGCCCCGATTCACGCAACAGTGTCTTCACCCGGTGCATGGCCCAGGCGCTGATCAGGCCAAACGTCAAGGTCATCAAGCCCACCACCAACAGGCGATGGCTGTCCCAGAACAGCACCGTGATGAACACCGCAGCAAAGGCCAGCGTGAAACAGCCCACCAGAACGCCCACGGCGCCCCAGGCCACCGTGGCCAGCAGGCGCCGCTTCTCTTCTTCGACTTCGGTGACGAGTAACTCCAGCCGCGTGTGGAAGATGGCCAGCACCGTGGCCATCAAGCCTTGCAGCGAAGCACCCAGCCCTCGGCCCTGCGAGGAGGGCCCGTTGGACGGATCGGTCATGAACAGATCAAGCCCGCAACCATCAACGACGGCCGATCAGAATCCCGACCAGCAAGCCCACGCCCGCCGCCACGCTGACCGACTTCCAGGGGTTGTCGTGCACATAACCATCGGTAGCCTTGGCAGCCGCTTTGGCCTTGTCCACCACAGCCGCCTGAGCGTCGATCAGACCGTCCTTGGCATGAGACAGCGTGGCCTGAACGCGTGTGCGCAACTCTGCAATGCCACCGCTGGCGTCGTCCGCCGTGGCGGCCAGCAAGGCTTCGGCATCGGCCATCACCAGCTTCAGGTCGCTCATCAGCTTGTCTTTTTGGTTCGAGGTCAGTTCGCTCATGGTCAGCTCCTTGTGGTTGAAGAAAATCAATGCAGCACCAGCAATGGCACCTGGGAATGGGCCAGCACGCTCTTGGTCAAAGATCCGTGAATGAGGGCATCCAGCCCATGACGTCCATGTGAGGCCATCACGATCAAATCACAATTTCGCTGCGCGGCCATGTCAGCGATGGCCTGCTGCACGTTGTCCGTGATGACGAACTGGCCATCGAACGCCACGCCGGCCTGACGCGCCTTCTCGGCAAACGCCAACAAAATCTCGCGGGCGTGGGCCTCGCAGCGCTTCTCGTGCTCCTGGAAGGTCTCCACGTCGTAGGCCACGGCGGCTTGCTCCACCACCAGCACGGGCAAGGGCGGCTCGGCCGTGAAACCGGTGATCGACGCACCCAGCATCTTGGCCAAGCCAATGCTGTGCTCAATCGCCTTGTCACACAGCTCGCTGCCATCCACCGGCACCAACAAATGTTCGTACATGCACACCTCCATGCCTGTGGGCCGGTCTCTGTCGTGGTCCGGCCTCATGCCCATCCTATGACCAACCACCGCTCACGCCAAGTCCACATCATGACACCGTGATCTGAAACGGCCAAGAACTTGATCCACCTCATGAAACAAGAGCTGACGCACCACCTCTGCAACACCCACGCCTGCACCTAAAATGGCACGTTGCTGCTGAGACTGCTGTGCCACACCGGTGCGGCCTGCCGACCCACACCATGACCGAACTCGCCAAATCTTTCGATCCCGCTCCCATTGAAGCCAAATATGGTCCCCAGTGGGAACAGCGCGGCCTGTACAAGCCCACGCTCGACGAGTCCAAGCCCTCCTTCTGCGTCCAGCTGCCGCCTCCCAACGTGACCGGCACGCTGCACATGGGCCACGCCTTCAACCAGACCATCATGGACTCGTTGACGCGCTACCACCGCATGAAGGGCCACAACACCTTGTGGATCCCGGGCACTGACCACGCCGGCATCGCCACCCAGATCGTGGTGGAGCGCCAGCTGCAGGAAAAGGGCCAGAATCGCCACGACCTGGGCCGCAAGAACTTCGTCGCCAAGATCTGGGAATGGAAGGAGCAATCGGGCTCGACTATCACGCAACAGATGCGCCGCATGGGTGACTCGGTCTCGTGGGAGCACGAGTACTTCACCATGGACGACAAGCTGTCCAAGGTCGTGAGCGACACCTTCGTCAAACTGTACGAAGAAGGCCTGATCTACCGCGGCAAGCGCCTGGTCAGCTGGGACCCGATCCTCAAATCCGCCGTGTCAGACCTCGAAGTCGAAAGCGAGGAAGAAGACGGCTCGATGTGGCACATCCGCTATCCGATCGATGGCAGCGATGAGACCCTGGTCGTGGCCACCACCCGTCCGGAAACCATGCTGGGCGACACCGCCGTCATGGTCCACCCCGAAGACGAGCGCTACACCCACCTGATCGGCAAACTGGTCAAGCTGCCCATCACCGGCCGCCTCGTGCCCGTGATCGCCGACGAACACGTCGAGAAGGACTTCGGCACCGGCGTCGTCAAGGTCACCCCGGCCCACGACACCAACGACTACCAGGTCGGCCAGCGTCACAGCCTGCCGATGATCACCATCTTCACGCTCGATGCGCAGGTGGTGTCGCACCTGGAAGAGATCCCCGAGGCCTATCGCGGCCTGGACCGCTTTGTGGCCCGCAAGGCCCTGGTGGCCCAACTGGAAGCCGAAGGCCTGCTGGTCGAAGTCAAGAAGCACAAGCTGATGGTGCCGCGCTGCGCCCGCACCGGCCAGATCATTGAGCCCATGCTGACCGACCAGTGGTTCGTCGCCATGACCAAGCCCGGCGCGCAGGGCAAGTCCATCGCCGAACAGGCCATTGAGGCCGTCGAATCGGGCGAGGTAAAGTTCGTCCCCGAAAACTGGGTCAACACCTACAACCAGTGGATGAAGAACATCCAGGACTGGTGCATCAGCCGCCAACTGTGGTGGGGCCATCAGATCCCGGCCTGGTACGGCAGCAACGGCGAAATCTTCGTCGCACGCAATGAAGACGAGGCCCGCATCCGCGCCAAGGCCGCCGGCTACGAGGGCGAGCTGACCCGCGACGAAGACGTGCTCGACACCTGGTACTCGTCCGCGCTGGTGCCCTTCTCCACCCTGGGCTGGCCTGACCAGACCAAGGAAATGGACCTGTTCCTGCCTTCGTCCGTGCTGGTCACCGGCTACGACATCATCTTCTTCTGGGTTGCCCGGATGATCATGATGACCAAGCACTTCACCGGCAAAGTGCCCTTCAAGCACGTGTACATCCACGGCCTGGTGCGCGATGCGCAAGGCCAGAAGATGTCCAAGTCCGAAGGCAATGTGCTCGACCCGGTCGACCTGATCGACGGCATCGAGTTGGCCCCGCTGCTGGACAAGCGCACCACCGGCCTGCGCAAGCCTGAGACGGCACCCAAGGTTCGCAAGAACACCGAAAAGGAATTCCCCGAAGGCATCCCCGGCTACGGGGCCGACGCGCTGCGCTTCACCTTTGCCGCACTCGCCAGCCTGGGCCGCAGCATCAACTTCGACTCCAAGCGCTGCGAGGGCTACCGCAACTTCTGCAACAAGCTGTGGAACGCCACCAAGTTCGTGCTGATGAACACCGAAGGCCAGGACTGCGGTCTGAACCTGGCCAAGGAACCCGGCCAGTGTGCCGCCACCGGTTACCTGGACTTCAGCCCGGCTGACCGCTGGATCGTGTCCGAACTGCAGCGCGTGGAAGCCGCGGTCGAACAAGGTTTCACCGAGTTCCGCCTGGACCACGTCGCCAACGCCATCTACCAGTTCGTGTGGGACGAGTACTGCGACTGGTACATCGAAATCGCCAAGGCCCAGTTGAACGCCGCCAAAGACAGCGGCAACGAGGCCCAAGCCCGCGCCACCCGCCGCACCCTGATCCGCGTGCTGGAAACCGTGCTGCGCCTGCTGCACCCCATCACCCCCTTCATCACCGAAGAGCTGTGGCAAGTGGTGGCCCCTGTGGCCGGCCGCAAGGCCGCCGACGCGGACGACACCATTGTGGTCGCGCCCTACCCTCAGGCCGACCTGAGCAAGGTCTGTGCTGAATCCGACGACTGGGTGGCCAAGCTCAAGGCCATTGTGGGTACCACCCGCAACCTGCGCAGCGAGATGAACCTCTCGCCGGCCGAGCGCATGCCGCTGCTGGTCACCGGTGACGATGCGTTCATCGCCAAGGCCGCCCCGGTGCTCAAGGCTCTGGGCAAGCTCAGCGAAGTCAAGCAACTGGACGAAGCCGCCTTCGCCGAAGCCACCGCCCTGGCCCCCGTGGCCGTGCAAGGTGATGCCCGCCTGGCTCTGCACGTCGAGATTGACGTGGCCGCCGAGAAAGAACGCTTGACCAAAGAAATTAAGCGCCTGGAAGGTGAGATTGCCAAGGCTCAGGCCAAGCTCGGTAACGAAAGCTTCGTGGCCCGCGCCCCGGCCGCCGTGGTGGAGCAAGAGAAGCAACGTATGGCTGACTTCGGCACCACGCTGGAGCGCGTGCAGCAGCAATTCAACCGCCTGGGTTGATCGCCGGCATGAACGGCATCCCACGAACAGCACACCAAGGATTCGATCTGTGAGCATCACGAAAGCCATCTTCCCGGTGGCGGGCCTGGGCACCCGTTTCCTGCCCGCGACCAAAGCACAGCCCAAAGAAATGCTGCCGGTAGTGGACAAGCCCCTGATCCAGTACGCCGTGGAAGAGGCTTATGACGCCGGTATCCGCGAAATGATCTTCGTGACCGGCCGCCACAAGCGTGCCATTGAAGACCACTTTGACACTGCGTTCGAGCTGGAATACGAGCTGGCACAAGCCGGCAAGAATGAGCTGCTGGAGTTGGTGCACTCCATCAAGCCCACTGACATGGAATGCGTGTTTGTGCGCCAGCCCAAGAGCCTGGGCCTGGGCCACGCCGTGCTCTGCGGCGAACGCCTCGTGCGCGGCGAGCCCTTTGCCGTGCTGCTGGCCGACGACCTGATGGTGGGCGAGACCAGCGTGCTCAAGCAGATGGTGAAGCAGTTTGAAGCCCTACAGGGCTCCATTCTTGCCGTGCAGGAAGTGCCTGCCGAGCACACCAAACGCTACGGCATCGTGGCCGGCCAGATGCAGAGCGATCGCGTCATGGAGGTCTCCCAGATTGTTGAGAAGCCCGCCCCTGAAGTGGCACCGTCCCGCCTGGGGGTGGCTGGCCGCTACATCCTCACGCCGGGCGTGTTCGAGCAGATCCGCCAACAGCCTCGCGGCGTGGGTAACGAAATCCAGCTGACCGACGGCATCGCTGGCCTGCTGCGTAGCGAGAAGGTATACGCGTACCGCTACGACGGCAAGCGTTACGACTGCGGCAGCAAGGAAGGCTTCCTGGAGGCCAATGTGGAACTGGCCTTGCAGCACCCGCAGGTGGGCGCTTGGTTCAAGCAGTATTTGCAGGGGTTAAGTCTGGCCTGAGCGCGCGTTGCTCTTACGCCAGAACTGAAAGCAAACAGGGGCCGATCTGGCCCCTGTTTCATGAACGACATACACCGACGTGCATCAGCCCGTCTTGGTGGGCACGCTGGCGGATGCCTGAATGCTTGGCGGCAACAAACCTGCGACCTCCAACTGCATCATGATCATGTTGACCAGTGTGGCAACCGAAGGCCGCCCCGTGTCCACGCTGTAGTGCGCCACCTCTTCATAGAGCGGGTGACGCTGTTCGTACAACTCGCGCAACTTGGCCTGCGGATCAGCCACCTGCAATAGCGGGCGCTGCGTGTCGTGACGCAGACGACGGTACAGCTCTTCGGGAGAAGAGCGCAGGTAAATCACCGTGGTGCGATCGTGCAGATGGGCTCGATTGGGGGGTCGCAACACAGCTCCGCCCCCCGTCGCAATGATCAGCGGCTCACCTTCATGGCGCGTCAGCTCATCAATGACGGCCTCTTCCCGGTCGCGGAAAGCAGATTCACCGTACATCTCAAAGAAGGAACGGATCGGCATGCCGATCCGCTCTTCGAGCAACGCATCGGAATCGACAAAGCGAGCGCCGATGCGTTTAGCCAGTTGCCGCCCGACGGTGGATTTACCACCGCCGGGGAGGCCGACGAGAGAGATGCTCATTCAAAATCAACCTGCCACCGCGCATGATGCCTTCTTGCCGAACGGGCTATTCAGCCCAGCAGGAGCCACATCCGAATTCCTAAAGTCCTCGGAGGAACCGGACACAGTGAAATTGGCGTCCTTCACCGACTCGGTGCCAGACACCACAGCGGTCGCCCTCAAGGTGACGTTGACCCAGGGTGCATAGCTCTCCGCGTAATCAATGTAAATGGTGGCCCGGCCATTGACATCGGTGGTCACAGAACCGCTACCTGCCGCCAACGCGATCACATTACCTGGCTCCAAGACATTATTATTGTTGGCGTCCTCATCACTAGGGGGGGCGTTATCCAACGTGCCATTGAAGTTGGCGTCTTCGTTATCACACCACAAGCGCTTACCAGATGGCACATCCAAAGTAGGACTTACTACTGTAGTGTCGCTGACAGTCCAGGGCGCACTAAATGTAAAACCGCCTGCCCCATCAGGTGTCGCTGATAGGCTCATCGAGCCCTTGCCGTACTTCATTGGCAGCAATCGAAGCGTCAAGTTAACCCCAGACACGGCCACACCGTTTGCATCGGTCACGGACACAGACCATGCTTTACGGTAAGTCTGTTCGTCAAGGTTGGTAATCACATTACCCGTTCCCAACGCGATGAACAGTGCCTTTTCGCTCACCGTCAAATCAGCTGTTCCGGTGGCTGCTGGTGTATCTGCAACGGTGGCACTGAGCTTCACGCCATTACTGGCCGTTGACAAAGCGCCGGAAATATATTTCACCGAAGCTTCGCCATTCGCATCGGTGGTTGCCGAGGCGGCACTCAGGTTTCCGTTGCTAGGATCGGCCGTACGAGAGAAATTGACAACCTTGTTGGCAACCGGATTACCTTGCGCATCCCTCACTCGTGCCAAGACCGTCGCCTGTTGCGTTGTGCTACCAGCTTGGTTGGCTCCAATCGCAGAAGGTGATACTTGCAACACCAAACTGGAAGGATTCACTGCCACGAAAGAAACCGGCAAGGTAATGGTCCCTACACCGGCGATCGTGGCACTCACGCTGGCTGAACCCGCAAAAGTTGAGGAAATATCAACCGACGCTTCACCGCTCGCATTCGTGACCGCCGACCCGGCAGTCAAGGTACCACCAGTCGTTGCAAAGCTGACCGTTCTGCCGATTTGAGCAACAGTATTCAAGCGATAACGAACCGTCAATTGCTGGCTGGCGCTGACAGTTACCTGCTGATTAGCCGCCGGGCTGACAAACACGAAATCCTCGCCGCTGATGGACAAATTCGCCGTCACGGTCGTGCCAAGTGCAGAAAAAATCAGTGCGTCTACCCCCGCATTAGCCGGTGTGTAACTGAAGGTCGCCACGCCATTGCCGTCTGTAGTTGCTGTCCGCGCTGCAAACTGATTGTTCACCTGGCTTGCAGAAACTGTGACCGTTGAATTGGAAATTGCCGCACCCTTGGCGTCCTTCAACAATACTTTCAGGGTTGTTGGCGACGTGCTGACGCTCAACGATGTCGCCCCTGAGTACGCCAAGCTTGTTCCGGCCACTTGAACTGCGACTGAACTTGAAACTGCGCCCGACGTTGCAGTCACGGTGATCGTGCGGTTGCTTTTGTCAGCCGTCGATGTACCCGGCGTCAAAGTGGCAGTCACAACGCCAGCATCATTAGAAGTCGCAGCGGAAACAACGAGGGTACCCGATGACGCAGTTACCGTCACAGGTGCACCGGACAGCACAACACTACCCGCCTTTTTCACCAACACCGTGATAACCGCACTATCTCCGGCACCGGAATCAAGCTGCAACTTGCTAGACGTTACATCTATGGCCGCTGCAACTGACTCCGAGCCAGCATCACCCGTACCAGTAGCGCCACCGCCCGGCTTAAACGGGGATGTCCCCGCATCACTTCCACCGCCACCGCAAGCTGCCAACAAGCCGACAGAGGCAATCGAAACCAACCAATTCTTCCAATTCATAATTTCCCCCTGATCGGGTTATCCCAATACTTCTCTGTTAGCGCAAAGCGCCCTTTTCCGTGATCACCTTCGGTGTCAGGAAAATCAGCAACTCCGAGCGCTCCGATGTCTTTGAGCGTGTCTTGAACAAGTTACCCAGCACAGGGATGTCACCCAGCAAGGGTACTTGCGACTTGTTCTCGGTTTCGCTCTGCATGTAAATACCGCCAATCACCACCGTGCCGCCGTTCTCGACCAACACCTGTGTTTGCACATGTTTGGTGTCGATGGCATACCCCGCCGTCGTGATACGCCCCACGCTGTCCTTGTTGACGTCCACATCCAGAATGATGCTGCCTTCAGGCGTGATTTGGGGGGTCACTTCCAGCTTCATGCTGGCTTTGCGGAAAGCGATCGATGTAGCGCCGCTGGAAGTCGCGGTCTGGTAAGGCAACTCCGTGCCCTGCTCGATCAAAGCCTTAACCTGGTCAGCCGTGATCACACGCGGGCTGGACACGATCTTGCCCTTGCCTTCAGCCTCCAACGCAGACAGCTCCAGGTTCAGGAATCGGTTGGAGTTGGCGCCAAACAGCGACAGCGCCACCGAGGCCGGGTTGATCCCATTGATGCCCGCCGACGGCATGTTCACAAAATAGGTGTTCGGGGTGTAGCTACCATCCGTCGCTTTCGCCTGGAGAGTTTGTTCCCCCACCCCTTGATAGGTACCTGTCAGCGCCACGCGGTTATCGCCACCCACACCATAGCCCGGCACGCCACCACGCACGCCACGCATGTCCAAGGCACCCAGCTTGACGCCCAAGTTGCGGCCAAACGTGTCCGTGGCTTCCACGATGCGTGCCTCGATCAGCACCTGCCGCATCGGAATGTCGATCTTCGAGATCATTTGCTGGATTTCTTCCAGCTTGGACGGAATGTCCGTCACAAAGATCTGGTTCGTGCGCTGCTCATGGAACACACTGCCGCGCGGCGAAATCGTCTTCGTGTTGGAGCCGCTACCACCCGAGCCAGAATCACCCGTCAAACGCTTGGCGATTTCTTCCGCTTTCGCGTAATTCAGCTGGAAAGCCTGTGTGCGCAATGGCTCCAGATCCTGGATCTGCTTCTTGGCTTCGAGGTCGAGCTTTTCCTTCGTGTAGATCTCATCCTTGGGCGCAATCCACAGCACATTGCCGGTCTTGCGCACGCCCAGGCCCTTGGCCTGCATGATGATGTCCAGCGCCTGATCCCAAGGCACATCCTTGAGGCGCAGCGTGACTGTACCGGTCACGGTGTCACTGGTCACCACGTTGAAGTTGGTGAAGTCAGCGATGACCTGCAGCAGCGCGCGAACTTCGATGTTCTGGAAGTTGAGCGAAAGCTTTTCGCCCGCGTAACCCGGTCCCGGGGTCAGCTTGTTGGGCTCGGCCTTGCGGGCGCGCACCTCCAGCACAAACTGGTTATCGCTCTGGTAAGCGGAATGCTCCCAGTCACCCTTGGGCTTGACCGTCAGCTTGACACGATCGCCGACCTGTTCTGCCGTCATGTTTTGCACCGGTGTCCCGAAGTCGGTCACATCAAAGCGGCGGCGCAGACGCTCCGGCAAGGTCGTGCGCATGAATTCGACGACCAGACCTTGACCTTGCTGCTTGATGTCGACGCCTACCTGGCTGTTGGGCAGATCAATGACCACACGCCCCGCACCATCCTGACCACGACGGAAGTCGATGTCCTTCAGTGCGAGCGGGTTGACGTTCTTGCTCTCGGCAAAGTGCACTACCTCGCTGGAGCCGACACGGGTGGTACCGGCTGCCTGGGGTGCATTGCCGGTGACCGCAGGGGCCAAGCTCAGTAACAAGGTCTTGCCTTGGAGACTGGCGGTATAGGTCGTGGCCTGGCGCAGGTTCAGTACCAGACGGGTCCGTTCACCGGCTTGCGCCACGTTCACGGTTCGCACATTACCCTGGTTGATCTCCACGACACTGCGCTCCAGCTCGCTGCCGACGCCCGGCAGATCGATGGCAATGCGGGGCGGCGTTTGCACGATGAAGCCCGCCGGCAAGGCAGCCAGCGGCTCGGACAACTCGATGCGTACCACATCGGTTCCCGCCTGCTGGGTGCTGGTGATGGCCTGAATGGCCGCAGCCGCCCAGGTCAAGGGTGAGACCAAAGCCAAGGACAGGCCAGCCATCGCAACGCGCCACGGTTTCATATTCATAGTCTCCAGCTTCGTCTTCATCGTCCACCCTCCTGCAACTGCAGGGTGGTGGGACGTTCAATCCACTCGCCTGCGGCGTCCTGCACAATTTCTCGCAACGTGATCTCGGTTTCGGTGATCGCCAAGATCTTCCCGTAGTTCTGACCGAGGTAGTCGCCCACCTTCACCTGGTACAACAGGTCATCCACCTTCAGCAGCGCATAGGGCGCGCCTTTGCGGTTGACACTGCCCACCATGCTCATGGCGTCCAGCGGGAAGGCCTCCAGCGGCTCCTTGCGGCGATTCAGCTCGGCCGATACCGCAGAGTTGGGCTGTGTGGCTTCGTTCTTGAGTGCCCCAGTCAGCTTGCTCTGGCTGAAGGGCTCTTCAGAGTCCATGCCGACATAGGCCTGCGGGTGGAACTTTTGCGGCTCGGTCAGCGGCTGAATGTTGGGCTTGACCTCTTGCCGCTGCTGGTCCATCCAGGCTTGCAGCTCATCGTGCTGCCCACCGCAAGCGGTCAGGCTCAGCACAGCCAACAAGGCCAGCAACTTGTGTTGGGGTTGACGCATCATTTGCCCCCCGCCTTCTTGTTCTTGTCGGCCCGTGCCGCCTCGATCTCGGTGGGGTCGAGGTAACGGTAGGTGCGAGCGGTCGCCTCCATGTACAAGGCACCCGTGCTGTCTTTGCCCGTGGCGCTGGCAATGTTGAGGTTGTGCAACGTCACGATGCGGGACAGGTTGGCAATGTCACCCGTGAACGCGCCGATGTCGTGGTAGCGACCCGTCACGCGGATGGCGATGGGCAGCTCGGCGTAGTATTCCTTGACGTCAACCTGACCGGGACGGAACAGGTCGAAGTCAAGCCCACGCCCCAGGCCCGCCTGGTTGATGTCCGACAACAGCGCGGCCATTTCAGCTTTGCCTGGCAGCTGCTTTTCGAGCTGCTTGACGTATTCGCCCACTTGAATGAGTTGCTTGCGCAGCTCGCCCAGGTTGACAGCCTGGACCACCTTGCCGCGGTAGTCGTTCTTGAGTTGGACCTCTTTGTCGCGCTCCGCCTGCAACTCGTCTGCCTGCGAAGACAGCAACAGATACCAGCCCAGAAAGATCACAAAGCCGGCAGCAGCAAGGAACGCCACAATTTTGGGCAGCAGCGGCCACTGCCCCGGCTCGTTGGGGTTGAGGCCTCGGAACTGCTCCTGGGCCTTTTCAAACCACTCGTTCAAATCAATATTTGGATTTGCCATATTGCGCACCTCAGGACGGTTTGGCCGCGGAGGCAGCTGGCTGCACAGCGCTGGCAGCAGAGGCCGCAGCCGCGGACACATCTGCGGGTCGCTTCAAGCTGATGCGCACCGAGAAGTCAAACAGCCGTTTGGCATCGCGCGGGTCTTTCCCTGCGCGCACCGACGCCTTGATTTCCTGCAATTCCGGACGCTCCAGCCATTCGGAATGGTTGCTGGTGTTGCGCAAGAACTCTGACACGCGCTCGTTCGACTGCGCTGTCCCGGCAACCATGACCGACTGACCATCCTGCTTGACGGACGTCAGGTAGATGCCCTCAGGCGTCTGCTTGACCAGTTCGTTGAGCAGGTAGACGGGCATGTTCCGATCGGTCTGCAGGTCTTCCACGGCGCGTTGGCGAGCCTTGAGGGACTCGATCTCGGCCTTGAGCGATGAAACGTCCTTGATCTCATCGTCGAGCTTGCGATTGGCCTCAGCCAGAAAATCATTGCGCGCCTGCTGGCCGCTGATCATCTGTTGCTGGAAGGCGTACCACAGACCCACCACTACAGCCCCGATGGCCACAGAAGCGCCCAAGCCCGCAAAAAATGCCTGCTTACGCAGTTGCCGCTTTTCCTCACGGTGAGGCAAAAGGTTGATCAGAATCATGCGAGAAACCTCCGCATGGCCAAGCCACAAGCGGTGAGGTAAGAAGGCGCTTCGCGGCGCAGCTTGCTTTCACGCACAGCCGAGCCGAGTTTCATGCCCTCGAACGGATTGACAACCATGGAGGCAAACCCGGTGAGTTCCGTGACCCGGTCTTTGAGCCCCGGCAAACCGGCCGTTCCGCCAGCCAGCATGACGTAATGCACTTTGTGATGCGGCGTGCTGGTGAAAAAATACTGCAAGGCCCGTCCGATTTCCTGAGACAGGCTGTCAACAAACGGCCCGAGGATGGTGGATGGATAGTCTTCCGGCAGATCACCCGAGAGTTTCTTGGCCTCGGCCTCCTCGAAAGAGAAGCCATATTGCCGCGAGATCAGTTGCGTGAGCTGAGAGCCGCCAAAAGCCTGGTCCCGGTCGTAGAGCAACTCCTCGTCGCGCAAGACTTTCAGGCTGGTGTTCTCCGCGCCGATCTCGAACAAGGCAATCAAGGCATCCTTGCCCTCGCCAGGCAAGGCGCTCACGATGCGCTGCATGGCCAGTCGAGACGCATAGGACTCGATGTCGAGCACGGCAGGCTTGAGTCCCGCCGCTTCAGCCAAGGCCTGACGGTCCTGAACGCGGTCCTTGCGCGATGCCGCAATCAGCACCTCGACGTCACCGGCCGAGGTGGGGCTGGGGCCCACGACACAAAAATCGAGGCTGACTTCGTCCAGAGAGAACGGAATGTACTGGTTGGCCTCGGCCTCCACCTGCATTTCCATTTCCTCTTCGCGCAGGCCGGCCGGCAGCATGATCCGTTTGGTGATCACGGCCGACTGCGGCATGGCCATGGCGACCTGCTTGGTGCGTGAGCCACTTTTGGCCACCACCTTGCGGACGGCATCTGCCACCTCGTCGAACTTTTCGATCTGACCGTCAGCAATCCAGCCTTTTTCAAAAGACTCTGATGCAAACCGATCCAGAATGAATTCGCCAGACCCAGCCTGGCTCAACTCGACCAGCTTCACGCCTGATGAACTGATGTCCAGCCCAATCATTGCCTGATGCTTGCGGCCTAGGAGCGTATCAAGAAAGCTCACACCGTCCCCCACGCGCCCATCAAAGACGCTGGAAAGTTAATAAACCACTTCAATGCTATCAGCAAAGGATTTGAAACAGAGGGGATAGTTGCCCTGAGTAATCCCCAATCCGTTGCGCCCTGCACACGCCTTACAAGCGGTTTCAATCAGCGAATGACTTGGCGCAACCCTGATGTCACACCTCAGGACCGGTCTCGCGAAGGCAGCAACTTCCTATAATGCCCTTGCATTCAAGCATGACCCAATGAGCACATCAGCGCACTCCAGCAACGTCGATCCGACCCCGGACAAGGCCCCCCCCCTAAAAAAAGCCTGGTGGCGTCGCTGGATCCTGACCCCTCTTCTGACCTTGCTCGGCCTGGGTGTAGCAGGGGTGCTGTCGGTGATCCTGCTGGTGGCCGTGGGCCTATGCGTCGCCTACCCCAACCTCCCGGAGGTGCACGGCCTGGCCGTCTATCAGCCGAAGATGCCGCTGCGGGTGTACGCCAGCAACGGAACCTTGATTGGAGAGTTTGGCGAGGAGAAGCGGCATTTTCTGCCGATCGCGGAGATCCCCAAGGTCATGCGCGACGCCGTGCTTGCCATTGAGGATGCACGCTTTTATCAGCACGGCGGCGTGGACTATCTGGGCGTGTTGCGCGCTGGCTTGGCTAATTTTGGAGAATCTCGAAGCCAGGGAGCGTCGACGATCACGATGCAGGTGGCACGTAATTTCTATCTGCCTACCGAGAAGACCTTTACCCGCAAGATTTACGAGATCTTGCTGGCCATGAAGATCGAAAGCAAGTTGAGCAAGGATCAGATCCTGGAGCTCTACATGAACCAGATCTTTCTGGGTCAGCGGGCCTATGGGTTTGCCGCAGCCTGTGATATTTACTTCGGCAAGCCCCTCAAGGACATCAGCGTGGCGGAAGCGGCCATGCTGGCCGGATTACCCAAGGCGCCTTCCGCCTACAACCCGGTACGCAACCCTCGCCGCGCGACGATTCGCCAGCAGCACATCATCGACCGGATGTACGAGAACCGCTTCATCACGGCCGAGCAACGAGATGAGGCCAAGGCGGAACAACTCCGTTATCGGACCAAGGCGCCGATTCCGCCCTATGCAGAATACGTGGCAGAAGCCGCACGAAGCTTGATGCACGAACAGTACGGTGCCGATGCCTACACGCGCGGCCTGCAGGTGTACACCTCAATGGACCTGGACGAGCAGGCCGTCGCGACCAAGGCACTGCGCAAAGGGCTGCTTGATTTTGACCGCCGGCAAGCCTGGCGCGGCCCCGAAGCCTACATTGAACTCCCCACCGACCCGAAGCAGGTGGACATCATGATTGCCGAGGCCCTGGAGGACCACCCGGACAGCGACACCTTGCGCGCAGCCGTGGTAACGCAGGCCGCCCCCGGGCGCGTGCTGGCCTCCCTGCAATCGGGCGAACAACTCGACATCGGACCAGATGGACTGAAGGCCGTAGGCAAGGCGCTGACCGATCAGGCGAGCCCCAAGCATCAGATTCGTCGCGGCGCCGTGATCCGTGTCGAGCAAGGCAGCGATGGCAAATGGGCCGTGCGGCAACTGCCTGAGGTGGAGGGTGCTTTTGTCTCCATGGACCCACGCACTGGCCTGATCCGCGCCATGGTGGGGGGATTCGATTTCGAGCGCAACAAATTCAATCACGTGACACAGGCATGGCGCCAGCCCGGCTCCAGCTTCAAGCCCTTCATTTACTCCGCGGCATTGGAAAAGGGCTTCACACCCGCCACCGTGGTCAATGATGCGCCGCTGTTCTACAACTCCGGCAGCACTGGCAGCCGAGCCTGGGAGCCAAAAAACTACGACGGCAAGTTCGAAGGCCCCATGACACTGCGCCGCGCGTTGGCCAAGTCAAAGAACATGGTCTCGATCCGCGTGCTGGAGTCTGTGGGCACCCACTATGCACAGAACTGGCTGACCAACTTCGGATTTGACGCCGCCAAGCACCTGCCCTACTTGCCAATGGCCTTGGGCGCCGGGTCAGTGACGCCGCTGCAGATGGCCGATGGCTTCGCTGTGTTTGCCAACGGTGGCTACCGCGTGAACCCGACGCTCGTGCTCAAAGTCACCGACGGCCGTGGTCACGTGCTGGCGCAGTACCGCCCCAATGTGCTGGACGAGAGCATGCGCGGCATCAACGCACGCAATGCCTTTGTCATGAACAGCTTGTTGCAGGAAGTGACGCGAACGGGCACCGCCGCGCGCGCGCAGGCCACCCTCAAGCGTCCCGACCTGTACGGTAAGACGGGCACCACCAATGATTCGATGGATGCCTGGTTTGCCGGCTACCACCCCAGTCTGGTAGCCGTGGTGTGGATTGGCTACGACCAACCACGCAAGCTAGGCGACCGCGAAACCGGGGGGGGGCTGGCTTTGCCGGTGTGGATCGACTACATGGCCACCGCGCTGCGCAACACCCCGGTGACGGAACTGAGCCCGCCGGAAGGCGTGGTCAACATCGGGGGCGAATGGTTCTACGAGGAGTACACCCGCAGCAGCGGGGTACGCGATGTGGGCCTGCAGAACCCAGAGACAGAAGCAGGTGCACCGTCCGCCCCGTCGGCATCCGAAAAGAGCGACATCCTCGATATGTTTGGCAAACCGAAGGGTGAGTAAGGCCCCTACCAGGACCAAGCTCTCGCCAGCCGCCTCCAGTCAGAAGGACAGGCCAGGCTTGCTTTGCTCGCTGGCGCAGGCTGACAGCAGCGCAAAAAATTCGTCACCGCTGCGGGTGTCACGCCAGAGACCTTCACCATCCAGCCGGAAATGGAAGCCCCCACGGCGCGCCGCTAGCCACAACTCATGCAGCGGCGGTTGCGCGTTGACGATCAACTGCGAGCGATTGGGCAGCGTCATCGTCAACATGCCGCCGGTGCGGGCCGTGTCGATGTCGACCACATCCTCTTCCAGCCACCGATCCACCGTGGACTCAATGCGAGACAGGGCCGCCCGGATGGCTGCGTCGTACTGTGCGTCGCTCAGTCCGTAGGGAGAATCGGGGAGAGACATGTCGGCTTCCTTAGAATGTGGAAATGAAAAGCAAGACACAAATTTTACGAGGCGCACTGGCCATCGCCAGCCTTTCGTTCATGACCCTGCTGACGACAGGCTGCGGCATGAAGGGCGGCTTGTACCTTCCCGCCCCTGCTGCCAGCGCCCCCCAACCCCCTACCGCCCCCTCCAAATGACACTCCCCGGCTCCCCGTTTCTGGCCTATCGCGGCCAGGACTTGTTCATGGATGACCTCTCGCTGCACGATCTCGCACGCGAGCATGGCACCCCGCTGTATGTGTACTCGCGCCGCGCCATGCTGGCTGCACTGGCCCCTTACCAGAAGGCGCTGCAGGGCCGTCAGCATCTGGTGTGCTTCGCCGTGAAGTCCAATTCCAATCTGGCCGTGTTGCAGACGTTTGCTCAGGCCGGCTGCGGGTTTGACATCGTGTCCGGCGGCGAGCTGGAGCGCGTCCTCGCCGCGGGTGGCGATGCGGGCAAGGTGGTGTTTTCGGGCGTAGGCAAGACGCGCCGCGAGATGAAGCAGGCCCTGGAAGCCGGCGTACGCTGCTTCAACGTGGAAAGCACGGCCGAACTGGAAGTGCTGTCGGACGTGGCCACGCAGGTGGGCCGCACCGCTCGGGTCAGCCTGCGCGTGAACCCGGACGTTGATGCGGGCACGCACCCCTATATCTCGACCGGGCTGAAGGGCAACAAGTTCGGCGTGGCCCATGAAGTGACGTTGGCCACTTACCAGCGTGCCGCCCAACTGCCGGGCATCGAGGTGGTGGGCATTGACTGCCATATCGGGTCACAGATCACGGAGATCGCGCCCTACCTGGATGCGCTGGACCGCGTGCTGGACCTCGTTGAGGCGATTGAGGCCGCAGGGGTCACCCTCCACCATCTGGATCTGGGTGGTGGCCTGGGCATCACCTACACCGACGAAACACCGCCTGCGGCTGACGTGCTGATCGCCCAATTGCTGACCAAGATCGATGCCCGCGGGCATGGTCACCGCGAGATCGTGTTTGAGCCCGGCCGCTCCCTGGTGGGCAATGCGGGCGTGCTGCTGACGGAAGTGATGTTCCTCAAACCCGGTGAGCAAAAGAACTTCTGCGTGGTGGACGCCGCCATGAACGATCTGATGCGCCCCGCACTGTATGAGGCCTACATGGGCATCGTGAATACGCAGCAGCGCGAGGGTGCCACCGAGGTGTGGGATGTGGTGGGGCCTGTGTGTGAGTCAGGCGACTGGCTGGGGCGCGATCGACAACTGACGGTGCAGCCTGGGGATGTGCTGGCGGTTTTGTCAGCAGGCGCCTACGGCATGACGATGGCCAGCAACTACAACACCCGAGGCCGGGCGGCCGAGGTGATGGTGGATGGGTCGCAAGCGTGGGTGGTCCGTGAGCGTGAAGTACCCGCCGACCTGTTCAAGCACGAGCATTTGCTGCCGCGCTGAACCAGCGCGAGGGTTAACCCTTTATCCTGAACTTCAAACTACGTAAATATGTTGCCATATTAAGACGAAACGAGTGCGTCTCAGGGTGAGCCCTGAGACGGCGCCATTTCGCCCTCTGCTTCAATGTCGTTGACCCTTCAACGGGCACCATGCAAGTGGAGACGTATGTTCCCACTGCTCGGATTTACGTCAATACATTGGAGCGATTCATGAAGAAGACCCTCGTGGCCCTGGCCGCCCTGTCCGCCACCGCCGGCGCATTTGCTCAATCGTCCGTGACCATTTATGGCACGCTGGATGCAAGCGTGGCCTATATCGACAACGCCAACGCTAAAAAGCAGTCCGTCACCCTGATGAACGACAGCGCGATTTCCACCTCACGCTGGGGCATGAAGGGCACAGAAGACCTCGGAGGCGGCCTCAAAGCCAACTTCAATCTCGAAAGCGACGTGAACATGGGTACCGGGGCCAACAACTCCGCTGGCATGTTCCGCCGCGCAGCCTTTGTTTCACTGTCCAGCGACCAATGGGGTGAACTGCGCCTGGGTCGCGCCACCTCCGTTGCTGTCGCTCAGATGGTTTCCGGCGGCATCGTGGCCCCCAGCAACGCCATGCACGGCACCGTGCTGCTCGGGGCTGGCTTGGCTGGCGACTTCTTCGTGGCCAATGCGATCACCTACATCTCGCCGTCTCTGTCCGGCCTTCGTGCGTCGCTCCAGTACGCTCCCGGAGAGCAAGCTGGCGACAGCAGCAACGGCAGCGCGACTCATGCTGCCGTGAAGTACCAAGGCAACAACTTCACCGTAGGCGGTGCATATGTCAATGTCGAGGACCTCACCGGCGGTGCGGCGACCGTCTATGGCCGCAAGTGGTACACCATTGATGGCACCGTCACATTGGGTCAGGTGAAGTTGGGCGCGGCTTACTACAACGCAAACCACAACACAGGTGCTGCGGTTGTTGACAACCAAGGCTACATCCTGAACGGCAGCTACCAACTTGACCCCAAGATCATGCTGTTTGCAGGCTTCATCAAGAGCCTGCAAGACTCTTCGGCCGTGTCCCTGCAAGCTCGCTATGCGCTGTCCAAGCGCACGACCGTCTATGCAATTGTCAACCGCGTGGACAACGGCAATGAAAAGGTGAATTTCATGCCGATGTACCTGGACGCCGCTACATATGGGACGGCCAACACCAAGCAAACGGGTGTCGCACTCGGCGTGATGCATTCGTTCTAAGACGTGAACTGAACGGCATCCCTTCACGGCGCGGGTCACGTGCTGAGGTGGGATGCCGTTGGCAATTCATGATCTGTTCACCGACTGTTGTCCGGTTTTGCCCTGCAGAAATTAGGTTGAAACCCTGAATCACCCGCACAACCAGTCCTGAATATTGACGCATCTACGCTACAAATAACACGTCAACCTAGGCCGAGCCCCTAGATGACAGCCCCGGCCAGCCGGCTTCAATCTAGTAACCCCCCTTTATGAGGGGTTACGGCATACGAGGTCATCCGTTTAGTTCGCCACCTCAACCCAAGATTGGAACCCTGACCATGAAGAAGACCCTCATCGCCATCGCGGCACTGAGTGCAAGCGCTGGCGCATTCGCACAATCGTCTGTCACGCTGTACGGCATCCTGGATGCCAGCGTGGGCTATGTGAACAAGGCCAATGCCGCAGGCAAGTCCGCGACGTACATGAGCGACAGTGCCTTGCAATCGTCTTATTGGGGCCTGCGCGGATCAGAAGACATTGGCGGAGGATTGAACGTCAACTTCAACCTGCAGTCCGATGTCCGCACCGACACCGGCGCAGGCAATGCAGACGTCTTCCGGCGTGAAGCCAACGTTTCGCTGGTCAGCGCCACGTATGGTGAACTGCGCCTGGGTCGCACCATGTCACCGGCGATCGCCAACGCCCAAGGAGGGGTTGTGACACCAGGCAACAGCATTGGTGTTTCATCTGCTGCAGCCACTGGCACCTCTCTGGACTTCTTCACCAAGAACGCCATCACCTACGTGTCACCCTTGATGAGCGGTGTGCGAGCCACCCTGCAATACAGCCCTGGAGAAGTTGCCGGGGACTCCAGCGCCGGCCGCAAGATGGCTGGCTCGTTGGTTTACACGGACGGGCCGCTGCGCTTGGGCGCTGCTGCACAGCAGGTCAAGGGCTCTGACGGCAAGACTTCTCGCGATTGGTACAACGTGAACGGGCAGTACACCTTGGGCTCATTCAAACTGGGCGCGGGCTGGTACAAGGTGGATCATGGCGACACGACTGACATTCAAGGCGTCGCAAGCTACAACGCCGATGTGGGGCGTCCACGGGGTACTCTGGCAAATGGAACCACCACCCCGGTCCCCTCCAGCCATGGCTACAACGTGAGTGTCGGCTATCAGATCAATCCTCAAGCCATTGTGTCAGCCACCTATGTGCATAACAACCAGGATTCGTCGCTGCTGAACTTGCAGGCACGCTATGCATTGTCCAAGCGCACGACCACTTACGCGATGATTGCCATGGCCGACAACGGGAACAAGGGCGTTAACTTCACGCCTTATATGTTTGCCGTCAACGGCGTGGCAGACAAGAAGCAGTCGGCCTTTGTGTTGGGCATGATCCACGCGTTCTGATCCGGCCATCATTGGTCCAGTTATTTCCAAAGCGCCTTCGGGCGCTTTTCCTATGCGTGCGTGGAGCCACACACTTAACAATCATGTGACAACATGACTCCAGGCCGACACAAAAAAACCGCCCGAAGGCGGTTTTTGACTGACGAAAGAATAATCGATCAGAAAGTATGGCGAACGCCAGCACCGATGTACGTGCTCTTGCCACCAGGATTGATGCCAGCGCCGGCGAAAACTGGCGTCTCACGGAGACCCAGATTGGTCGCGATGACGTCTGGGCCACCTTGGATAAGTACCGGGAAACCGGCATCGGCAGCATTACCCTCGTCATCACGGATCTGACCAATGCGGGTAAACAGCGAAGTCCGCTTGGACAGCGCATATTCAGCACCCAACATCAGACCAGTATCTTTGCCTTTGGTGAAGTTCTTGAACCTGATTTGCGACGCTTGAGCCGAGAAGGTCCAGGCATCAACCGGCACACGGATACCAGCAGCGAAATATTGCACCTTCAGGTTGGCATCGGAGCCTTCGATGTCATAACGACCTTGTGCAAAGGCCGCATCCAACAGGATGCCGCTCGACGGGAACACATACTTGACGCCCAAGTTGTACGCTTGGTACTTGTCCAGAGTCCAGCCAGAGGCAATCGTGCTGCCGCTCTGGTAAAGGCCAAAGCCTGCGCCGTCAAAATCGTTCCGGTGGTAACCCACTGTGGCGTTCAAAGCCGAATCGAACGCATAGTTCCCGAAGAAGCCCACAGAGCGGCCGATCTTGCCGTCAGCGGACTCCGCGCCAGAACCGAGCGACCCCAAAATGCCACCGGTCGCACCGGTCACTTGGGCGCCACGCGCACCCGAGATAAGGTTCAGAGAACCAGCGTTAGGCGAATAGGCCACGGAACCCGTGAAACCACCTGCCTTCAACCAGTAGCTGACCTGGTTGTCTTGACGAACCATCAGGTTGTTGGTGGCGCCGCCTTCAATGAACAAGTCGGTGGCACCGAAGCGCTCACCCGTGATGAAGGCCGTCGAGTAGAAGATCGGGGCATATTGACGGCCCAAACGCACTTCCCCGAAGGGTGTGGTCAAACCCACGTAGCTTTGACGGCCAAAAATGCGTCCGTCCTGACTCAGCGCACCCGTGTCATGGCTCAACTGGCCTTCCAGCACGAAGGAGGCCTTGTAACCATCGCCCAAGTTTTCTTCCCCCTTGAGACCAAAAGACGTTTGCGACGTGGCGCTCGGCGACACGCGGGTCACTGACGACTTGGTACCTTGACCCAGGCCAATAGACGGGGCCAGCGCCACACCGGCGGTCTTCTTCACATGGTCCACGCTCACGTCAGCGTTACCGTACAGGGTCAAGCTTGATTGAGCAAAGGCGGTGCCCGCACCAAAGGTGGCCAGAGCGAGAGCGGCTGCGATGGTCAGCGCGGTTTTTTGCATCTTGTATCTCCTAATGAAACCCAGGGAGGGTGTCGTGAATTGTTGCTGGCACACCTTCGAAGGAACTTGCGGGTTTACACCAGATTGTCGTCTAGGCACTACACGTCATGACGGCAGTTCAGGCACTCAGTAACACTCATCAGGACGCAGAGACGACAAAAGGGGCCCGAGACCCCTTTTGCATCCACACCAAATCAGGTAGGTCAGAACTTGTGGCTGACGCCCATGGCCAAGCCGGTGGAACGCTCGCCAAGCACGCCTGGCAAGCCGCCCACAGCGATGGCAGACTGGTCATCATTGGAAACGGTGGTAACCAGAGCGTAGAACGAGGTGCGCTTGGACAAGCTGTAGATGCCCTTCAAAGCGACGATGGTGGCGTCAGCATCATTGCGAACGTCTTTGAAGTCACGCGCACGCGACACGGAGGCTTGCAAGGCGAAAGCGTTGCCCAGCGGCACGTCCAAGCGAGCACCCAAGAGTTCGCGAGCTCCGGTCAAACCCACACCGGAGCCATTGCGGTTGTAGTAACCCGTCACCTTGGCGGCCGTGAAGTCATACGACACGTATGCCAGCCCCGACTTTTCCTTGGCATCGCCGGCCTTGTCAGCCTTTGCTTCCAAATAAGCTGCGCCAACGCCGAAACCGCCTGCTGCGTACTGAACGTTCAAACCATAGTGTTCGCCCTTCTTGCTTCCAGCGGTTTCACCGTTGTCGGTAGCAGTGTAGTCAGCAGCCGTGCTGTACTGGACTTGAGCAGAAAGGCCGCTCACCAGCTTCGGCAAAACGTAGGTGACGGCATTGTCGGTACGGCGATATTTGTCGCCAGGCAAGGTGCCGGCAATCTTGAAGTCGTCGTAGGCCTGGGCGCCCAGGATGCTGCTGTTGCCAGCCAAGATACCAATGGAGGTGTCTTGACGACCCAGACGCAATTCACCGAAACCACCGGCCACACCCACCCACGCAGCGCGGTCAAAGAAACGGCTAGCACCACCACCGTTGGCGCCAGTATCCACCTTCACGGCAGTTTCCAGCACGAAGTTGGCCTTCAGACCTCCACCGAGATCTTCCGTACCCTTGAAACCAACGCGCGAGGAAGCCAGGTTGTCGGAGCTCACGCGGGTGACGGTCTTGCCAGCCTTGACGCTTTCGACCGATGCATCAACCAAACCGTACAAGGTCAGCGAGGACTGGGCGGAAGCCGCCGATGCGGCCGAAACGATGGCCAGAGCGAACAGTTTCTTGTTCATGGTTTCTCCATTGAGCAGAAGGAGGGCCACCAACGCGACGTCGGCGGGCAATTGGGAATTATTGGCCGAGATCGACGGCCTTGTGTGACAAGGCGCTCAGCTTTGTCGGCAAATGACGACACCCATGCAACGGAAAACACAATGAAAAAGGGGGCCAAAGCCCCCTTTCAGATTGCCGAACAGTCTGAGGCGAATCAGAACTTGTGGCTCACGCCAACGGCCAAACCGCGCGACGACTTATCGCCAGTAGCCAGCGTTGCGCCACTCAAGGCCAGTTTGGAGCCCTTGTCATTGTTCACATTGGTGAACAGAGCGTAGACCGAGGTGCGCTTGGAGAGGGTGTACACGCCCTTCAGCGCAACGATCTTGGCGTCGTCACCGACGGTATCAGTGGCGCTGAGGGATTGATCCTTGACTTGCGAGTAAGAGGCTTGCAGCTTGAAGTCCTTGCCCACCGGCACGTCCACGCGGCCACCCACGACTTGCAGCTTTTCGGCGGCGCCGTCGCGCTTGTCTTGCTCGAAGTAGCCAGTCAGCTTGGCCACGCCGAAGTCGTAACCCAGATATGCCAACACGCCGGTGTCGTCCACAGTCGTGCTGCGCTTGGCATTGATGTAACCCAGACCCGCGCTGAAGCCAGCGGCTGCGTACTGAACGTTCAGGCCATAGTTGCTGCCAATCTTGTCGGCGTTTTCGGTGCCGACCGCAGACGAAGAACCAGCAGCCGTGCTGTACTGCAGTTGTGCGCTCAGGCCATCGACGAACTTGGGCAACACGTAGGTGATAGCGTTGTCAACGCGGCGATAGGCATCACCCGAGAAAGTCTTGGCGATTTTCAGATCGTCGTAGGCCTGAGCACCCAGGATCGAAGAGTTGCCTGCCAACAGGCCGATGGCGCTGTCCTGACGACCCAGACGCAGTTCACCGAAACCACCGGACACGCCGACCCATGCAGCGCGGTCAAAGAAGCGAGTCGAACCGCCACCATTGGCGCCCGTGTCAACTTTGACAGCGGTCTCCAGCACGAAGTTGGCTTTCAGACCATTGCCCAGATCTTCAGTGCCCTTGAAGCCGACACGCGAAGATGCCAGATTGTCCGACGAGACAGCCGTGACCGTCTTGTCGCCCTTGACGCTCTCCACCGAGGCGTCAACCACGCCATACAGAGAGACAGAAGATTGAGCGAAAGCAGCCGAAGAGGCGGCGATGGCGGCCAGAGCCAGCAGAGTCTTTTTCATGGAATTCTCCAAAGTTGAACTACACGCTTCAGCGATGTCGTGAGACGGTGGACGGGTGCTGGGCACCTCGGTTGTGAGCCTGAGAAGCCAGGCCGCGGTCCGCTGAAACTGTTGGCATTGCAACAAAGTTCGGGGGCATCTGTGATGACAGCTTTGTCATATGGATATGCGCACTGAAATTCTGTTGCATTGGCGCAACTAATGGGCCGAGCGGATAATCCAGCCATGAGCATCCAGACCGACGACTTCGACGCCCCGCGCCGGGCACGATCCACCCCCGTCAACCCTTTCGTGACCGAGGCATCCGATCGCGTGGTGGGCGCGGCGGTGACGTCGCCGCTGGAGGATGTGATGGAGCGGGCACTGCGCCCCAAGGACCTGGACGAGTACGTGGGTCAGGCCAAAGCCCGCGAACAGTTGGAGATTTTCATTGGCGCGGCGCGCAAGCGTGGCGAGGCGCTGGACCATGTGCTGCTGTTCGGCCCCCCCGGCTTGGGCAAGACGACACTGAGCCACATCATTGCCACCGAGCTGGGCGTGAACCTGCGCCAGACCTCCGGACCGGTGCTTGAAAAGCCCAAGGACCTCGCCGCCATCCTGACAAATCTGGAGCGCAATGACGTCTTGTTCATCGACGAGATCCACCGTCTGAGCCCGGTGGTGGAGGAAATCCTCTACCCCGCACTGGAGGACTACCAGATCGACATCATGATTGGCGAAGGGCCGGCCGCCCGCTCAATCAAGCTGGACCTGCAACCGTTCACGCTGGTGGGCGCGACCACCCGCGCGGGGATGTTGACCAACCCGCTGCGCGACCGCTTTGGCATCGTCGCCCGGTTGGAGTTTTATTCCGCACAGGAATTACAGCGCATCGTGACGCGCTCGGCCGGTCTGTTAGGAGCCCCCATTGACGCGGAAGGGGCGATGGAAGTGGCGCGGCGCTCACGCGGCACGCCACGGATTGCCAACCGCCTGCTGCGCCGCGTGCGCGATTACGCCGAGGTGAAGGGCAATGGGCGCATCACGCGCGAGATGGCCGACAAGGCGCTGGCGATGCTGGATGTGGACCCGGCGGGCTTTGACGTGATGGACCGCAAGCTATTGGAAGCCATCATCCATCGCTTCGATGGCGGCCCGGTCGGGCTGGACAACGTGGCCGCCGCCATTGGCGAAGAGCGCGACACCATTGAAGATGTGATCGAACCCTATCTGATTCAGCAGGGGTACCTGCAGCGCACGCCGCGTGGGCGCATTGCCACGGCCACGGCGTTTAAGCATCTGGGTTTGCAGGCGCCCCAGGGGGACAGCCTGCTGGACTGATCGACAGGCCTGATCAGCGACGTTTCAGCGACGGCGCAGGATGTGAATGTATTCCTCGTGACCGTCGCCTTGCAGGGCTTGCTGGTCAATCAGGTCGTTGCCGGTCTGACGGGCAAAGGCCTGAAAGTCGCGCACGGAGCCGGGGTCGGTGGCCAGCACCTTGAGGATCTCGCCGCTGTGCATATCGGACAGGGCTTTCTTGGCCTTGAGGATGGGCAAGGGGCAGATCAGGCCGCGGGCGTCGAGTTCTTTGTGGATGTCCATGGCGATGCGGGCTGGTAGGTCGATCCTGTGTGGATCAGGCCGGGAAGACCCCGGTGGAGAGGTAGCGGTCACCCCGGTCACAGACGATGAACACGATGGTGGCGTTGCTCAGATTCTGCGCCAATTGCAAAGCAGCCCAGCAGGCACCGGCGGCCGAGATGCCGCAGAAGAGCCCCTCTTCGGCGGCCAGGCGGCGTGCCATCTCTTCGGCATCGGCCTGGCTGACGTAGATGAGTTCATCGACGCGGCTGGGATCGTAGATCTTGGGCAGATAGGCTTCGGGCCATTTGCGGATGCCGGGAATGCGCGAGCCTTCTTGCGGCTGGGCACCCACGATGCGAACGGCTGGGTTCTGCTCTTTCAGGTATTTGGAGACGCCGGTGATGGTGCCGGTGGTGCCCATGGCGCTGACGAAGTGGGTGATCTGCCCCTTCGTGTCCAGCCAGATTTCGGGCCCGGTGGTTTCATAGTGCACAGCCGGGTTGTCGGGGTTGGCAAACTGATCGAGCACCACGCCCTTGCCTTCGCGCACCATCTGGTCGGCCAGGTCGCGGGCGTATTCCATGCCGCCGCTCTTGGGAGTGAGGATGAGCTCGGCGCCAAACGCCTTCATGGTCTGGGCGCGCTCGATGCTGAGGTCTTCCGGCATGATCAGGACCATGCGGTAGCCGCGGATGGCGGCGGCCATGGCCAGGGCGATGCCGGTGTTGCCCGAGGTGGCTTCGATGAGGGTGTCGCCGGGCTTGATCTCACCGCGCTCTTCGGCGCGCCGGATCATGTTGATGGCGGGGCGGTCTTTGACGGAGCCGGCCGGGTTGTTGCCCTCAAGCTTGGCCAAGATCACGTTGCCACGGGCCTCGTTGTCAGCCCCGGGGATGCGCTGCAGGCGCACGAGGGGGGTTTTGCCAATGGCGTCTTCAAGCGTGGGATAGGACATCGCGACCAACCATTCTCTGCAAACAAAAAGAGCCCCTGGATCGGAGCTCTTGATGGCATTGCGTGGTGCCCCGGGCCGGACTCGAACCGGCACTCCTTGCGGAACCGGATTTTGAATCCGGCGCGTCTACCAATTTCACCACCAGGGCACTGTGTGAAGACCGAAAGGATAGCACAAGCCAACACGCCCTGACGAGGCGCGACACGCCGCGCGACGTTCTATGATGCGTTTTTGCAATTTGACCGACGCGACGCATGCCTCCCTTGCCCCCGATCACCCAGGCCCTGCTTCTGATCAACGTGGCCTTGTTCTGCCTGGACTTGGCTTTTGGCCACCTGCTGTCTCAGTTCATGGCCTTGTGGCCTTTGCAGAGCGGCTATTTCATGCCCTGGCAGGTGGTGACCTATGCCTTCATGCATGGCTCGATGGGGCACATCTTTTTCAACATGATGGGCTTGTGGATGTTCGGCAGTGAGCTGGAGCGCATCTGGGGGCCGCGCCGCTATCTGCAGTTTCTGCTGGCCAGTGTGCTGACCGCCGCGGCGTGCCAGTTGCTGATCTCGATGCTGGGCGGCTGGAACAATCCGACCGTCGGGGCCTCAGGGGGCTTGTTTGGCCTGTTGCTGGCCTACGGGATGATGTTCCCCAACCGCACGATCATGCCCTTGTTCCCGCCGATCCCGATGAAGGCCAAGGTGTTTGTCGCGGTGTACGGTGGCCTGGAATTGTTCCTGGGCGTGACGGGCACGACCTCAGGGGTGGCGCACTTTGCCCACCTGGGCGGCATGCTGGGCGGCTGGCTGATGATGCGCTACTGGCGCGGCCAGCCTCCGTTCAAGCCGGGGCGGGGTCCGCGCCGGTTCTGACTGTTTCTGTCTGACCGAATCCGCTTGAGCGCGTCCTCAGGCGTCGGTGGTGGCGCCGGGAGTTGGCGTCTCAGCCGGCATGACGGCACGGTAGGCATGCCATGAGGCGTGCCCCAGGACCGGCCCCACGACAAGCAGCCCCAGGAAGCCGGGCACCAAGGCCAGCAGGATCAAGCCAGAGATCAAAGCGGCCCAGAGCAACATCACACCGGTTTGGGTGCTCACCAGGCGCATGCTGGCCAGACCGGCGGAGATGGCGTCCACCCCGCGATCGAGGATCATCGGCATGCTGATGACACTGATGGCGTAGATCAGCGCAGCAAAGATGCCGCCGACCACGGTGTAGGCGGTGAAGAAGGTCAGGTACTCCTCGGTGAAGAAGGAGGCGAGCGGGCCGGTGAAATCGGGCATGCCGGTGAAGCTGATCGCAAAGACGATCATGGCGGAGCGACCCCAGAGCATTTCCAGCACCAGCAAGATGGCGGCAAAGATGGCCAGTTGCGCGCTGCTGATGCGCCAGGCCGTGAGGGAGCGCCAGAAGTTCGGCGGCTCGCCCCGCTCCAGCCCACGGCTGACCTGGTACAACCCCAGACACAGAAACGGCCCCATCAACAGAAAGCCGGCGGACAGGGCCAGGGTGTATTGGGGCGCGAATTCGAACACGGCGAGCAAGGCCCAGCCCATCATGACGAAGCAGGCGCCATAAAACAGGCCAATCGCCGGGGCGCACAGGAAGTCAGACCAGCCGAGCTTCAGCCAGCGCCACGGGTCGAACCAAGACAGAGAAGCCAGGGGCATATCGAGCACGCTGGGGCGACGCGCCTCCTCGGTGGACGCGCCTTGCGTCAGCGTAGCCTGATTCGGCGACACCGCTGACGAAGCGGACACAGCATCGTCACGCTGGTGCCCGTGGGACGATACAGCCCAGTGGCCGTGGTGACGCTTGAGGACGGAACGGCGCCGGGTACCCCGTCGACGCGAAACGAGAACGTGATGCGACAAGCGACCCACCGTACCCATACGCCCTCCTGCTGGAAGTCATGATCTGGATACGGTACGCCCGTAGGCACCCCGTGTCATTGGGGCAAGTGCGGAGCCCTCGTTGCGCGAGAGGCTACAGCGACCGCCCTGCAGCTTGCGCGACGCGTGAACCTCAGGCGCCAGCCTGAATGGCCGTCAGCGCCTGATCGAGTTGCTGCAGGGTGCGCGAGACGTGGTGCCACTTCTCCAGGCCGAACAGGCCCAGACGGAAGGTGCGGAAGTCGGCGGGCTCGTCGCACTGCAGGGGCACGCCGGCGGCGGTCTGCAACCCCAGGGCCAGGAATTTCTTGCTGGACTGGATCTCGGGGTCGGTGGTGTAGCTGACGACCACGCCCGGGGCCTGGAAGCCTTCGGCGGCCACGCTCTCGTAGCGGTGACGGGCCAGCAGCGTGCGCACCTCCTGACCCAGGGTGAGCTGCTCCTGACGCACCTTCTCGAAACCGTAGGCTTCGGTTTCTGTCATGGCATCGCGCAGGCGCACGAGGGCGTCGGTGGGCATGGTGGAGTGGTAGGCGTGACCGCCTCCCTCGTAGGTTTCCATGATCTGCAGCCACTTCTTGAGGTCCATCGCGAAGGTGCTGCTTTGGGTGGCGTCGATGGCCTGGCGGGCGCGCTCGCTGAGCATGACCATGGCGCAGCATGGCGAGCTGCTCCAGCCCTTTTGCGGCGCCGAGATCAGGATGTCAACGCCGGTGGCCTTCATGTCCACCCACATGGCGCCCGAGGCAATGCAGTCGAGCACGAACAGGCCACCGACAGCGTGCACGGCATCGGCCACCGCCTTGAGGTAGTCGTCGGGCAGGATCATGCCGGCCGCGGTTTCGACGTGGGGTGCGAACACCAGAGCGGGCTTTTCACGCTGGATGGTGGCCACAACCTCGTCGATGGGGGCCGGCGCCCAGGGGCTTTGCGAGTCGTCACGCAGGCGGCGGGCCTTCAGGACGGTGTGGCTGGCCGGGATCTGGCCCATGTCGAAGATCTGGGTCCAGCGGTAGCTGAACCAGCCGTTCCGAATGACCAACACGTGTTGGCCGTGCGCGAACTGGCGAGCCACCGATTCCATGCCGAAGGTCCCACTGCCGGGCACGAGGGCCACGGAGTGCGCGTTGTACACCCGCTTGAGCATGGCCGAAATGTCGGTCATCACGCCCTGGAAGCGTTTGGACATGTGGTTGAGCGCACGGTCGGTGTAAACGACCGAGAACTCAAGCAGACCGTCAGGGTCGATGGCGGGAAGCAGTCCGGGCATGGCAGGCAAAGGCAGAGTCGATGTACTGCGTTCAGCGTAGCACACCGCCCTGCCCTCACAGCGCAGGCGCATCCCTGCATCGAACGGGGTTTACCCCCCGCGTTTCACGCGGCGCAACTCGTCGACGATGAGCAAGACCGCCCCGACCGAGATGGCGCAGTCGGCCACGTTGAAAGCCGGGAAATGCCCGCCCGGGAACATGCCGGACAGGAAGCCCCAATGGAAGTCGAGAAAGTCCACGACGTAACCATGAACCAAACGATCGATCACGTTGCCGATGGCCCCACCCAGGATCAGTGTGAGCGCCCAGGCAAACAGCTTCTGCCCGCCATGCTGACGCAGCATGTAGACGATGAAACCGGTGGCCGCGATGCCCAGGCCGACGAAGAACCACCGCTGCCAGCCCCCGGCGTTGGCCAGGAAAGAGAAAGCGGCGCCGCTGTTGTGGGCGCGAACGATGTTGAAGAAGGACCAGACCTCGCGGCTGTCACCGTGCTGCATCCAGCCAACGATGAGCACCTTGGTGAACTGGTCGAGCAAGATGATGATGGCGGCGATGCCCAACCAGGGCAGCAAGCCCTGGTTCTGGTTGCCACGCGCGCTGCCGCCCGAAGACTTCTTGGTGGCCATCAGGCGTGCTCGCGGTGTTCACCGTCGCCATGCAGGTTGCTGTCGCAACGGCCGCAGATGGTGGGGTGTTCGGGGTTGACACCCACGTCGTCGCGGTAGTGCCAGCAGCGCTCGCACTTCAAAGCCTTGGAGGGGTTGACCTCGATCTGGGTGCTGTGGCCTTCGGCCAACTCGACGCTGGAGACGATGAGCACGAACTTGAGGTCGTCGCCCAGGCTGCGCAGGTCAGCCAGCAGGCGCTGGTCGTCGGCGTTGATGGTGACGAACAGGTTGGCCTGCAGCGACGCGCCCACTTCGCCGCGGGTGCGCACTTCTTCGATCTGGCGGTTGACCTCTTCGCGGAAGGCACGGATGCGCGACCACTTGGCCAGCAACTCGGTGTCCTTGTCGGCTTCCAAGAAGTCCCAGTAGGTTTCAGTGAAGATCGTTTCACCGCCGTTGAAGATCTTCCAGGCTTCTTCGGCCGTGAAGCTCAGGAACGGGGCCATCCAGCGCAGCATGCCATTCGTGATGTGCCACAGCGCGGTCTGCGCGGCGCGGCGCGCGGGGCTCTTGGCAGCGCTGGTGTAGAGGCGGTCCTTGAGGACGTCGAGGTAGAAGGCGCCCAGATCTTCGGAGCAATACACCTGCAGCTTGGCGACCACGGGGTGGAACTCGTAGCGCTCGTAGTGGGCCAGGATGTCTTCCTGCAATTGCGAGGCGCGGGCCAAGGCGTAGCGGTCGATTTCGAGCAGCTCGTTGTGCGGGACGGCGTCCGTTTCGGGGTTGAAGTCAGACGTGTTGGCCAGCAGAAAGCGCAGGGTGTTGCGGATGCGGCGGTAGCCGTCGACCACGCGGGCGAGGATCTTGTCGTCAATGCCCAGGTCACCGGAGTAGTCGGTGGAGGCGGCCCACAGGCGGATGATTTCGGCGCCCATCTTGCCGGACACCTCTTGCGGCGCGACCACGTTGCCGACGGACTTGGACATCTTGCGGCCTTGGCCGTCGACGGTGAAGCCGTGGGTCAGCAGGCCCTTGTAGGGCGCGCGGCCGTAGATGGCGCAGGCGGCCAGCAAGGAGCTGTGGAACCAGCCGCGGTGCTGGTCATGGCCTTCGAGGTACAGGTCGGCTTCGTGCAGTTCGTCGTGGCCGGCGGTGGGGTGGCTGCCCTGGGCGGGGTTGAGCACGTGGAAGAAGGAGGTGCCGGAGTCGAACCAGACATCAAGGATGTCGGTGGACTTGGCGTAGTCCTCGGCCTGGTCACCCAGCCAGGCAACCATGTCCAGCGTGGACCAGGCTTCGACGCCGCCTTGTTCGACCAGGTCGGCGGCCTTGTCCATCAAGGCCATGGTGTCGGGGTGCAGCTCGCCCGTGACCTTATGCAGGAAGAAAGGCAGCGGCACGCCCCAGTTGCGCTGACGGCTGATGCACCAGTCAGGGCGGTTGGCGATCATGTCGCGCAGGCGGGCGCGGCCATTCTCGGGATAGAAGGTGGTGTGGTCGATCGCGTCCAACGCGGTCTGGCGCAGGGTCTTGTCGGCCTTGGCGGTGGTGAAGACGCCCTCGCCTTCGTCCATGCGCACGAACCACTGGGCGGCGGCGCGGAAAATGACGGGCGTCTTGTGGCGCCAGCAGTGCGGGTAGCTGTGGACGATGTCCTGGGTGGCCAAGAGGCGGCCGTGCTCGCGCAGGGTCTCCAGCACCACGGGGGCGGCCTTCCAGATGTGCATGCCGCCGAACAGGGGCAGCTCGGCCTCGTAGACGCCGTTGCCTTGCACGGGGTTGAGGATGTCGTCGAACTTCAGGCCGTGCGCGATGCAGGAGTTGAAGTCGTCGACACCGTAGGCCGGCGCGGCGTGCACGATGCCGGTGCCGTCTTCGGCGCTGACGTACTCTGCCAGGTAAACGGGAGCTTCGCGGTTGTAGCCTTCGTGGACGTGGGCCAGGGGGTGCTTGAAGCGCAGGCCTTCGAGCTTGGCGCCGACGGTGGTGGCGATGACCTTGCAGGCATCGGCTTCGAAGCCGTAGCGGGCCACGGCCTTTTCGACCAGTGATTCGGCCAGCACCAGCAGGCCCTTGGGCGTGTCGACCAGGGCGTAGCTCAACTCGGCGTGGACGTTCAGGGCCTGGTTGGCGGGGATGGTCCAGGCGGTGGTGGTCCAGATCACCGTGAAGGCGTCCTTGCTCAGGCTGCTGAGGCCGAAGGCGGCGGCCAGCTTGGCGGGCTCGGCGCTCGGGAAGGCAACGTCGAGCGTCTGCGACTTCTTGTCGGCGTATTCGATTTCGAACTCGGCTAGCGAGGAGCCGCAGTCGAAGCACCAGTAGACGGGCTTGAGGCCACGGTAAACATAGCCGCGCTCCATGATCTTCTTGAGCGCACGGATTTCGTTGGCTTCGTTGCCGAAGTCCATGGTGCGGTAGGGATGGGCCCAGTCGGCCAGCACGCCCAGGCGCTTGAAGTCGGTGCGTTGGCCATCGATCTGCTCGGCGGCGTAGACGCGGGCCTTGGCCTGCACGTCGTCGCGCGAGAGGTTGCGGCCGAAGGTCTTCTCGATCTGGTTCTCGATGGGCAGACCGTGGCAGTCCCAGCCGGGCACGTAGATGGCGTCCATGCCCTTGAGCTGGCGCGCCTTGACGATCATGTCCTTGAGGATCTTGTTGACGGCGTGCCCGATGTGGATGTTGCCGTTGGCGTAGGGCGGGCCGTCGTGCAGCACAAACTTGGGCGCGCCTTGACGGGCCACGCGCAGCTTGTCGTACAGACCGTTTTGCTCCCACTCGGCCACCCAGCCCGGCTCACGCTTGGGCAGGTCTCCCCGCATCGGGAAGACGGTGTCCGGCATGTTCAGCGTGGCGCGGTACTTGGACTCGGGCGCCTCAGCGGGTTTGGCGCCGCCCTTTTTGGCTTCTTGTTGGCTCTTGCCGGGCTTGGCGGTCTGGTCTTGGCTCATGGGGGCTCAGGGTTCGGCTTAGGTGCCGCGCTGCTGAGCCTCGAAGAACCCGCGCGCGTCGGCAATGTCTTGGTGAATGGCGGCCTGCAAGGCCTCCAGGCCGTCGTAACGGGCCTCGTCTCGCAACTTGTGCAAGAGCTCTACGCGCACGATTTTACCGTAGCCCCCTTCCTTGCCGAGGGCGGCGGGCCAATCAAAGCAGTGGACCTCAAGCAGCACACGGCCGGCGTCCTCCACCGTGGGGCGCACGCCCATGCTGGCGACCCCCTCCAGGGGCTGGTCGGACAGGCCGTGGGTGCGGACGGCAAAGATGCCCGAGGTGGCCGGTTTTTCGTGGCCGAAACGGACGTTGAGGGTGCGGCAATCGAGGCTGCGACCCAGCTTGGCGCCGTGGATGACATGGCCACTGATGGTGTAGGGGCGACCCAACAAGCGCTCGACCTGGGTCATGTCGCCGGCAACCAGGGCCTCACGCACGACCGACGAAGACACCCGCAGGCCGTGCACCTCGTAGCTCATCATGCGGGCCACGTCGAAGCCCTGGCGGTTGCCTTCGGCGTCCAGCAGGTCGTAATCGCCAGCGCGTTTGGCGCCAAAGCGGAAGTCATCGCCCACCAACACGTAGCGGGCCTTCAAGCCCTGCACCAGCACCTGATCGATGAAGGCCTGGGGGCTGAGGCTGGCCAAACGCTGGTCAAAGGGCAACACCACCACCTGATCGACGCCGCAGCGTTCGAGCTCGGAGAGCTTGTCGCGCAAGGTGCCGATGCGGGTCGGAGCCAACTCAGGCTTGCCGGTCAGGGCCGCAAAGTAGTCACGCGGGTGCGGCTCGAAGGTGAGAACGGTGGCCGGGAGACCGCGGTGCTGCGCCTCATTGCGCAGCAGCGCCAGCATGGCCTGGTGGCCTCTGTGGACCCCGTCAAAATTACCGATGGTCAGCGCACAGGCCGGCGCCAGTGCTGCATGATGGAATCCGCGAAAGATCTGCATGGGTATCATTATCCTGCCTGCATGCGAACACCTATGAAGCGGTCGAGCAGAGCGTGACAGAAACGCAATTTTCATCAGGATTGCGCTCAGGTGCGCCCCGTCTTGATGGTCTCCTGTCCGAGAATGCCGTGACAGACCCTGCTGCGCCCCTCGACGCCGTTCATGCTCATCAAGCGACTTGCCCTCCCCCTCCCCGGCCTGCTGACTCTGCCCGTGTTGGCATTTGCCTTGGCCTTGTCTGTCGTGGTGTGGCTGGTGCTGCAGCAACAGCAGGCGGAGGCAGACCTGCGTCACACACGCGAGGAGCTGCGACAAGGCATGCAGGTGGCCCGCGTGATGCTGCAACCGATGGGATTGCAGCCGCCTCATGGGCAGGCGGCCACCTTGAGCGTGCCGCCGGCAGCCTTGGAGGCCGGACTGCAGCACGCCCTGCAGTTGATGCCCAATGTGCATGTGGCGGTGCTCACGCAGGAGCGTGCTGACGGCGCCTGGCTGCCCAGTCATGGTGAAGCCCAGGCCTGGGCAGCCACCTACGAGGCCTTGAGCCTGCCCGAGCGCAAAGCCCTGACGAATCCGACGACCGATGGCGCACCGTCCGAGTTCGCTGCCAATGGCGAAGTGCACGCGACCCTGTCGGTGATGGCGCCCGGCTTGCCAGGCGACCGTGCGGTGTTGTGGCTGCGCGCCGAGCTGGATCAACCCGACCCCGGCTGGGCACGCGCCCGCTGGCAATTGGTGCTGGCGACCTGGCTGGGCAGCCTGCTGGTGGGCGCGCTGTTGTGGCAGCAAGGCTGGCGGCTGCGCGAAGGCCTGCGGCAGCTCAGTGGCTGGACCCATCGCGCGACACAGGAGGAGTGGCCTGAGGTGCCCGCGCCGAAGGGCCCATTCGAGTTGCGGCAACTGGGACTGATGATGAGCGAGCTGAGCCGCTATCGTCACGCCCGGGAAGACGACATCCGGCAGACCGCCTTTCGGGACACCCTGACCCACCTGCCCAACCGCGCTTACTTTCAAGTGCGTCTGGCGCAGCAGATTCAGGAAGTGCACCGAGGCAAGCAGAGCGGCGCCTTGATCACGCTCGACATTCAGCGTTTCAAGCATGTGAACGCGGTACTGGGCCAGGCCTCGGGCGACACCTTGTTGCGCAAGGTGGCCTTGCGCCTGTCGGCCACCCTGCCCGACACCCACCATTTGCTGGGCCGCATCGGCGGCAACCAGTTTGCCTGTCTGGTGCCACGCGCGGACAAGGTGAGCGCCACGCAGTTGGCCAAGACCCTGCTGCGCAGCATGGACACCCCGTTCGAACTGGACGGCCAAGCGATTGACCTGATGGCGCAGGCCGGCGTCACCTTGTTCCCAGAAGACGGCCGCAATGCCGATGAGCTGCTGTCGCATGCCGAGATGGCCATGAACGTGGCGCGCCAGAAGATGGTCAGCATGATGGTCTACAGCCCGGACATGGATCCGGACGAGGCCGCTTCACTGAGCCTGTTGACGGAGCTCAAGCAGGCGGTGAACCGCCGTGAGCTGCAACTGCACTTGCAACCCAAAATCTGCCTGAGCACGAATGCCGTCCTGGGTGCCGAGGCCTTGGTCCGTTGGCAGCACCCGACAAAGGGCCTCATCCCCCCGGGCGCGTTCATCCCGTTTGCCGAGCAAACCGGCTTCATCCGGGTGCTGACCCTGTGGGCCGTGGACCAGGCGGCCACCCTCTGGCGCCAATGGCACGACGCGGGGCTGAATCTGAAGATTGCCGTCAACCTGTCCGCGCACGACCTGATGGACCGCGACCTGCCCCAGCACCTGCACGCGATCCTGACCCGCCATCAGGTGCTGCCAGGCGCCATGGTGCTGGAGATCACCGAGGGGGCAACAATGGAGGATCCGGCCCATGCGGGCCAGATTTTGAACCGGCTCAACGAGCTGGGCTTTCTCTTGTCCATCGACGATTTCGGCACGGGCTATTCGTCGCTGGCCTACCTGAAGACGCTGCCGGTGCACGAGTTGAAGATCGACAAGTCCTTCGTGCTGAACATGCAGAATGACCTGAACGATGCCAAGATCGTGCGCTCGGTGATCGACCTGGCGCACAACCTGGGCATGTCGGTGGTGGCCGAAGGGCTGGAGTCGGCCAAGAGCTGGAAGCTGCTGGAAGGGCTGCACTGCAACGAGGCGCAGGGCTTTTTCATCAGCCGCCCCATGCCTGCCCATGAATTTGTGGACTGGGTGCGTGCCTGGCAGGCGCCCAGCGTTCAGGACGAGTACCTGAACACCGACTTCACGAACATCCTCTGACCGGCCCAGCCGGGGCGGCCTGAGGAAGACGGGGCGTCAGGGCAGGACGATGGCCGGGTCTTCGATCCAGCGCCATTGACCGGGGGCCAAGTCCTCGGGCAGTGCCAGGCGGCCGATCTGGCTGCGGTGCAGACCCTCGACCCGGTTGCTGACAGCGGCCACCATGCGCTTGACCTGGTGGTATTTGCCTTGCAGCAAGGTCAGGCGCAGATGGAGGGTCTCACCCTCGCCCACCGGCTCAGCCGCATCGGCATACACGGGATCGGGGTCGTCATCCAGCACCACCCCCTTGCGCAGCTTCTCGCACATGGCCGCCGTGACCGGGTGCTTGCAGGTCACCTCGTAGACCTTGGGCACGTGGTGCTTGGGCGAGGTGAGCTTGTGCAGCAAGGGGCCGTCGTCGGTGAGCAGCAGCAGGCCGGTGGTATCTTGATCGAGCCGCCCCACGGGTTGCAGGCCCCGGCGGCGCAAGGGCACCGGCAGCAGGTTGTGCACGCCCGGCCAGGCGCCCGGCTTGAGCGAGCACTCGTAGCCCGCAGGCTTGTGCAGCATGATCAGCGCCTTGACGTGGGTCACCCAGGGCTGACCGTCGACGATCAGGCTCAGTCGGTCTTCCGGAAAGGCCGCATCGGGATCGTCAACCACCTCGCCGTCGACCTGCACGAGGCCATTGAGGATCAGCCCTTCACACACGCGACGCTCACCGAAGCCCTGACCAAACAGGATCTGATCGAGGGTGTTGTGCCCGGCGGGCAGGCGTGGTCGTTTGGCCATGGTGCAAAAACAGGAAGTGACGACCCGGTTTGGATCAGGCCGCCATTGTGCAACCAGTCCACGCGTGAAGGCCTCGCGCGCCGTCAGAAACGGCGCTGCAGGGTCATGGTGCCATTTTCCTGCTTCATCTGAAAACGCGACAGGAAGCTGTTGCCCAGCAGGATGTAGGGCATGCCCATCGGCATCACGGCCGCCTCGACGTTGTGCACCTCGACGTCCTGGATGCGCACGGTGCCCAGGCTGATGCGGTAGCCGGTGGTCACGCCATTGGCGGTGTGGGCCTGCATGCGCTGACCGGTCTCAAAATTGATGCCCAGGCGCTTGGCTTCGGCTGCCCCCATCGAGATCATGGTCGCGCCGGTGTCGACCACAAACTGGGTGCCGCGGCCGTTGATGCTGCCCTGGGTGACGAAATGCCCACCTGAGCCCGCTGTCAGCACGATCTGGGTGCCACCGCTCCCACCGCTGCGCCCGCCCACGCTGACGGGCGCGCCACCCAGCGCCACCGTCTGGCGCTGACCCGCGATCTCGACCACCGTCTGATCGGGCGTGACACTGATGACCTTGACGCCCAGGTGCGCCTCACCCGCCGCCAGGGCCTTGGGCTGGCCGCCATTGATGACCAGCAGGGCCTTGCGACCCATGCCCCCGCTCATGGCTACGCTTTGCGCCAGGGCAGCGCCGGCACACAAGGTCAGGCTCACGCCCAACAGGATCTGACGCATCGGGCGGACGTGGGTCATGGCGTGCACTCAATCGCGGAAGTTGTCGAACGACAGCGGGGCGTCGGTGATGTCCTTCTTGATCAGGGCCATGGCAGCCTGCAGGTCGTCACGCTTGGCGCCCTGGATGCGCACTTCCTCGCCCTGGATGCTGGCGTTGACCTTGAGCTTGCTGTCCTTGATCAGCTTGGTGATCTTCTTGGCCAGTTCGGCTTCGATGCCAGCCTTGATCTTGACGACCTGCTTGACCTTGTCGCCACCGATCTTCTCGACCTTGCCCACGTCCATGAAGCGGATGTCGACCTTTTGCTTGGTGAGCTTGTTGTAAAGCACATCGCGCACCTGGTCGATCTGGAAGTCAGAGTCACCGAAGATGATGACCTGCTTGTCCTTCTTGTTGAATTCGACGGCGGCGCTGGTGCCCTTGAAATCGAAGCGGGTGCCGATTTCCTTGCCGGTGGTGTCGACGGCATTGCCGACGGAATCAAGGTTGGGATCGAGCTTGGTGTCAAAACTGGGCATGGTGTTCTCCGTTGTCTGCGAAAATTCTGCCATGCACACACCGTCTGCCGGCGACTCTTCGCCAGTTTCTTCTGCTTTGCTCGATCTGGAGCGCGGCGCGAGCCTGCGTGAGTTCAACACCTTCGGCCTGCCGTCCACCGCCCAAACGCTGGTGCACCTCCACTCGGAGGCCGATGTGAAGCGGGTGGTCAATGACCCAGAACTGGGCCGCGCGCCCAAGTTCATCCTGGGTGGCGGCAGCAATCTGGTGCTGACGCAGGACGTGGACCGCTGTGTGCTGAAGGTGGAGATCAAGAGCATCCGCCTGCTGGAGACGCGCGACGACGCCTGGATTGTGGAGGTGGGCGCGGGCGAGCGCTGGCATGACACGGTGGCGTGGTGCCTGGACCAGGGCCTGCCGGGCCTGGAGAACATGGCACTGATTCCGGGCACGGTGGGCGCAGCGCCGGTGCAGAACATCGGCGCCTACGGGGTGGAGCTGCAAGACCGGTTCGAATCGCTGGACGCGGTGGACCTGATCACCGGGCGCACGGTGACGCTCACGGCGGCGCAGTGCGGCTTTGGCTACCGCGACAGCATTTTCAAGCGACACCTGGCTGGCAAAAGTCTGATCACCACAGTGCGCCTGCGCCTGCCGCGCCCCTGGCAGCCGGTGCTGGGCTACCTGGAGCTGGAGCGCAAGATGGCCGAGACGGGCATCACAGCACCCGACGCGCGGCAGATTTTCGACTGGGTGTGCGAGGTGCGCCGCGCCAAGCTGCCCGACCCGGCCGTGATCGGCAACTCGGGTAGCTTTTTCAAGAACCCGGTGGTGACGGCCGAACAGTGCCGCGACATCATTGGCCGCGATCCGCATGTGGTGCATTACGCGCTGGAAGACGGCACGTTCAAGCTGGCCGCAGGGTGGCTGATCGATGCCTGTGGGTGGAAGGGCAAGTCGATTGGCCGCGCGGGGGTGTATGAGCGTCAGGCGCTGGTGCTGGTGAACCGGGGCGGCGCCAATGGGGCCGAGGTGGTGACGCTGGCGCGCGCGATCCAGGAAAGCGTGTACGGGCGCTTTGGCATCCGGCTGGAGCCTGAGCCGGTGGTGGTCTGATGTACGGGCCACACTGAAACGCGAAAGCCGCTCCAAGGAGCGGCTTTTTGAATGGGGACGCGGTATGGCGTCGCGAACCGCCTGGCCGCATCAGGCGCCCGAGCGGCTCAGACTGACATCAACCGAAGTGGCAAATGTAGTGGTAAGGCTCGCCTTCGACCTTGATCTCGAAGGAGGAGTTGCCCGGCACATTGAAGCTTTCGCCTGCGCCATAGGTCTGCCATTCGCTGGCGCCGGCCAGTTTGATGGTGGCCTTGCCCGCGACGGTTTCCATGATCTCAGGTGCGCCGGTGTTGAAGGTCAAGGTGGCGGGCAGGATCACGCCAACCGACTTGCGAACGCCGTCAGCCAGGGTCACGGTGTGCGAGATGCACTTGCCGTCGAAGTAAACGCTGGCTTGCGTGGCGACGCTGCCTGCGAGGGTGGTGGTGGTCATGGTGGGATCTCCAAAATGAAGAAAGACCGATGCACGGGCACCGGTCTTTCAAGAGGTCTTACTTGGTGGCCGCAGCCTTCTTGGCGGCAGGCTTGGCTGCGGTGGTCGCAGGCTTGGTGGCCGTCGCAGCTGGCTTGCGGGCGACCGGCTTGGCGGTGGTCTTCACGGCCACCGGCTTGGCAGCAGGCTTCACAGCCGGCTTCGCGGCAGTCTTGGCAGCACGGACAGCGCCCGCGCGTTGTGCCTTGACGTTGGCACCGATGCGCAGACGCAGGGCGTTGAGCTTGATGAAGCCCGCCGCATCAGCCTGGTTGTAGGCGCCTGCGTCGTCCTCGAAGGTCGAGATCTTGGCGTCGAACAGGCTGTCGGTCTTGGACTCGCGGCCCACGCACATGATCGTGCCCTTGTAGAGCTTGAGCTTGACGGTGCCGTTGACGGTTTCCTGGCTGGCGTCGATCAGGCCTTGCAGCAGTTCGCGCTCGGGGCTGAACCAGTAGCCGTTGTAGATCATGCGGGCGTAACGCGGCATCAGGTCATCCTTCAGCGCCAGGACTTCGCGGTCGAGGGTGATGGATTCGATGGCACGGTGGCCCGACAGCAGGATGGTGCCGCCAGGGGTTTCGTAGCAGCCGCGGCTCTTCATGCCGACGTAGCGGTTTTCGACCTTGTCCAGACGACCGATGCCGTGCTTGCCGCCGATCTCGTTCAGCTTGGTCAGCACTTGCGCGGGCGTCAGCTTGACGCCGTCGATGGCGACCACGTCACCCTTGGCATAGGTCAGCTCGATGGTTTGCGGCTTGTTGGGCGCCTTCTCGGGCGACACCGTCAGGCGCCACATATTGGCTTCGGGCTCGAAGTTCGGGTCTTCCAGCACGCCACCTTCGTAGCTGATGTGCAGCAAGTTGGCGTCCATGGAGTAAGGCGCGCCGCCCTTGCGCTTCTTGAAGTCCACCGGGATGCCGTTCTTGTCGGCATAGGCCAGCAGCTTTTCGCGGGACAGCAGGTCCCACTCGCGCCACGGTGCAATCACCTTCACGCCGGGCAGCAGCGCGTAGGCACCCAGCTCGAAGCGGACCTGGTCGTTGCCCTTGCCGGTGGCGCCGTGCGAGATGGCGTCGCCCTTGGTCTTCTTGGCGATCTCGATCAGGCGCTTGGCGATCAGGGGACGGGCGATGGAGGTGCCCAGCAGGTACTCGCCTTCGTACAGCGCGTTGGCGCGGAACATCGGGAACACGTAGTCGCGCACGAATTCTTCGCGCAGGTCTTCGATGAAGATGTTCTCGGGCTTGATGCCCATCTTCAGCGCCTTGGCGCGTGCGGGTTCGATCTCTTCACCCTGGCCGATGTCGGCGGTGAAGGTGACCACTTCGCAGTTGTACTCGTCTTGCAGCCACTTCAGGATGATGGACGTGTCCAGACCGCCAGAGTAGGCCAGCACGACTTTCTTGATCTTCTGGGCCTTGTCGGCAGCAGCGGGAGCAGCAACCGGCTGGGCAGCAGGTGCCGCCTTGGGGGCCTTGGCAGGCTTGACGGGCTTGGCGGTTTTGGACATGGTCGAGTCTAGGTAGAGAAACGAAAGCGTCGATTTTAGACGCGCCCGGCTCTGCTGGTGCGCATGGCCCGGCAAACAATCACCCGCTCGGCCTCGGCGAGCCGGGTTGGGAACTCAGAACAGGCCCAGTTGCGGAGAGGGCGGACGCAAGGCGGTCGGATTGAACGCACTGCCGTCCAGCACCGGCAGGCGCCGTTCCAGCCCATGACGCGCGACGGCCTTGCGCACACGTTGCGCGATCAACTGCGACCAGACGCCCTCGCCTTTCATGCGCCATCTGAAGTCAGCGTCGTAGTCCTTGCCGCCGCGCAGTTCACGCACGCGGGCCATGATGCGCGCGGCCTTGTCGGGCGCATGGTGGCCGAGCCACTCTTCGAACAGCGGTTTGACCTCCCAGGGCAGGCGCAGCACGGTGTAGTGGATGGACTGCGCACCAGCCTGCGCAGCGGCCTCGATGAGCGACTCGATTTCGGGCTCGTTGAGGAAAGGGATGATGGGGGCCACGTTGACCCCGACGGGAACCCCGGCATCGGCCAGGCGCCGGATGGTCTGCAAGCGGCGGTACGGTGCCGCCGCACGGGGCTCCAGCTTGCGGCACAGTGCTGCGTCCAGCGTGGTCAGGCTGATCATCACGTAGGCCTGCTGGCGCGCACCGGCTTGCGCCAGCAGGTCGATGTCGCGCTCGACGCCGCTGGACTTGGTGATCAGGGTGTAGGGATGCTGGCAGCTGTTCAGCACCTCCAGCACGCTGCGAGTGATGCGCCACTCACGTTCAATGGGCTGGTAGGGATCGGTGGCCGAGCCGATGTTGATGGGGCTGCACACGTGACTGGGTTTTTGCAACTCCTGCCTCAGCAAGGCGGCGGCGTTGACCTTGGCGACCAGACGGGTTTCGAAGTCCAGCCCGGGCGAGAGGTTGAGGTAGCTGTGGGTGGGACGGGCATAGCAGTAGATACAGCCGTGCTCGCATCCGCGGTAGGGGTTGATGGACCAGGTGAAGGGGATGTCGGGAGACTGGTTGCCCGACAGGATGCTGCGGGCCTGCTCGGGCGTGACCTGGGTGGGGCGCGCAGTCGTCTCATCCTCCTCGCGCTCCCAACCATCGGCGACCGCCTCGCGCGCCTGCGCCGCAAAGCGATGCGCCCAACGGGTGGCCGTGCCACGGCCCTTGAGGGGGATGGCACGCAGACGGGCATCAGGGGGTGGCGTCCAATCGCTCATGCACTGTATTTTCATACAGCATACGGATTTTGTCAGCCACTCTGACCAGGCTCGCTCAACGGCGCTGCCAACGCTGTCGCCAGGCGATGAAGTCTGCCGCCGGCATGGGCTTGCTCACCAAATAACCCTGGGCTTCGTCACACCGCCAATCGCGCAGACGCTGCAAGATGGCTTCGGTCTCCACGCCTTCGGCCACCACACTGAGGCCCAGGTTGTGGGCCAGGTCAATGGTCGAGCGGACGATCTTGGCATCGCTGTCGTCGTCTGCCATGCCCATCACGAAAGACTTGTCGATCTTGAGTTCGCTGACCGGCAGACGCTTGAGGTAGGCCAGCGACGAATAGCCGGTGCCAAAGTCGTCAATGGAGAGCTTGAAGCCCAACTCAGCCAAGCGGTTGAGGGTGTTCTCGGCACGCTGAGGGTCGTCCATGATCGCGCTCTCGGTGATCTCCAGGCAAAAGGCCTCGGCCTGCACACCATGGCGCGCCATGATGGCGCTGAGCTTTTGCGGAAAATCCAGGTCCAGTAAATCTCGGGTGGACAGGTTGATGGCCACACGCAGGCCGGCTTCGGCGCTTTGCAGACTGGACCACTGACGGGCCACCTCCTCGAACACCCACAAGGTGAGTTGGCGCACGAAACCGGTTTGCTCGGCAAACGGAATGAAGGCCATGGGGGGAACGAGTCCGCGTTCAGGGTGCTGCCACCGCACCAGAGCCTCGGCCGCACTGATCTGCCCGGAAGCGGTGTGCAGCTTGGGCTGCAAGTACAAACGCAACTCCTCGTGCGCCAGTGCGTGGCGCAGGTCACTCAGCAGAGACAGGGTCTGGGCGCTGGACGAGTCGAGCGCTGGGGCGTACAGCACCACGCCGGTGGTCCGTGCCTTGGCAGCGTGCATCGCGACTTCGGAGCGGCTCATCAAGGTGTCGGCGTCGTCGCCATCGCCAGGCCAGCAGGCCGCACCGATGCTGGCACTGAGATCAACCGTCTGCTCCCCAAGCGCCAGTGGGTGCTCGAAACCTCTGGTGATGCGATCGGCCACGGCCAGCGCGGCCTGGGCATCCGCCTGGGTCAACAGGATGACGAACTCGTCGCCCCCCACACGCGCCACCAGATCGGCTGCGGTGCCCACATGCTGCTGCAGGCGAGCGGCCACCACCTTGAGCAGCTCGTCGCCAAAGGCATAGCCCAGCACTTCGTTGACGTGTTTGAATCGATCCAGGTTGAGGGTGAGAACCACCAGGGGACCTTGCCCTGCCTGATCGAGTGCCGCCACCAGGCGATCCCGGAACTGCTCGCGGTTGGGCAGGCCGGTGAGACGGTCCCAGTAGGCGAGCTTGAGGATCTGCTCATGCTGCTGGGCCAAGCTGGTGCGCATGCGATCAAAACCGCGGGCCAGCTGCCCCACTTCGTCGTGTCGCTGCGTGCCTTGCACGGCAATGTCAAAGCGGCCCTGCTCCAACACCCCGGTGACCTCGGTGAGCTCCTTGAGAGGACGGGTCACACGTCGGCTGGCGAGGTGACTGCCCACGGCGAACAACAAGAGGCCACCCAAGGTGATCAAGATCAGGTGAAGCTGGAGTTGCCGGTAAGGCCCACTTGCCTCAGAGATGGAGCGCAAGAAGATCGCGCGCATCGCGCCATCGGTGGCGCCCATGGCGCCTTGTCGCACGGCGAAGATGTCCTCGCCCAACGTGACAGACGACAGGCGCTGACGAACCACATCGACCAGGGCGGCCTGCTGCACCCGTGGCAAGGTCGAGACGACTGGCACCAGGGTCTGATCAGACTGCTCGGACACGATGGCGATGTGGACATTGGACAGGCGCACAAAGTCTTCGGCCAGCCGTTGGTCGAGCGGGAAACCCATCAGCACCCAGCCGATCAACACGGGTGCCTTCACAGGCACCATGACGAACTGGTAAGGCTGCGGCCCGATGCGGGTCAAACGCCCGCCTTGCGGCACCCGAGCCAACTGTGTGCCCAAGTGCTGGAACACCTCGTGGGGCACCGGTGGCGCACCCTCACTGACAGTGGACTGCGTGAAGTCAGGCGACAGCATCACCGCCAAGGTGGCGCCGATGCGGGCACTGCTGTTGTCCAGTGCCGAGGCAATGGTGCCTTGATCGCCACTGGCGATGGCCGAGCGGAAGCCGAAATCTGCGGCCAGCACGACCGACGCCTCCTGCAAGCGCTGTGCTCGCAAGTCCAGCAGACGTTGCCAGACACGCTCACCAACCTCCAGTTCGGTACGCACCCCTTGCCGCACCAGTTGCTCGACAGCGGCCCGCACGACCGCACCACCTGCCGCCTGCACGACCAGCAGCAAGATGAGCATGACCAGCACGATGCGGGTGGACAGCGACATGTCCCGCCAGTACGAGCGAGCCATGTCGGTCATGGCGCCTCCAGCTTGCGGAGCACGACGCGCATTGCCACGGACTTGTCCGTCATGCTCAGCGCCTGAGCCTGGGCAGACGCCCCCACGGGCAGACGCTGGTGCCACAGGCGCAGCTGGTAGGCATCAGGCGGGACGTTGTCCAGCACGACACGGCCATCGGCGTCGGCTTGGGCTCGGTATGGCGTGTCCACCACCACGACCCTGGCAATCATCTGATCATGGATGTTGCACCCCAGCACGGCCACACCTGGCTGGTCGAACACCACCGGCTGGGCAGGCGTGCCGACGTAGAGCTTGAGCTCGAACCGCTTGGTGGGCGAGAACGAGTACACATGGTGGCGCACGGTGTCGCGGTTGGGAAAGGCCACCGGCGTCCCCCGTGTGACGAGAAGCACATCGGGCACAAAGCGCTTGTTCTGCTGGGCCATGTCGACCTGCGCCATGGGACGCACGACCTTACTGGCCTGGACCGAATCCAGGAACACCACCGCATCGGGTACGGGACGGCCTTGCTCGTCCACCACTGTGACCTGCAAACTGGCTGCACCGCTGGTGCCCACGCCCAGACTCAAACAAGCGGCGAGCCCCCAAGCAATCCAACCCTCACGGCTCAATCGCCACCCCTCGCAAGGATTGCCCCTGGCCCACGGTCCCCAGCAAGGAGGCCTGCCCCGTGCGCAGATCAATGCGATAGAGACGGGTCCGGGCCTCGCCCTGCGTGACCACGGCCGCCAAGGCGGTGTTGCGCACGTCCGAAATGTCGAAGGAGACCTCACGCAAAGGCCCCAGGCCCAGGCCGCCCACCTTGAACAGCATGCCACCATTGGGAGACACGACAGGGCTGACGCCCTCGGCGCTGCCCAACGTCACCAGCGTGCCTTGACTCATGTCGATGGCATAGCCGGTGGTCAACTTGTCATCTCGGGTGTTATAGGTGTAGGCCATGCCGGCCACGCGCGGCCGAACGGTCGCGTCGGCGTAGCGCAGGGCACCGTCTGGCTGCACACCGGCTTGGGCAGGATCGCCATCGACCAGCGCGCCCGTATCGGGGTGCACACGCATGTTGCGCCCATCTTCGCTGATGACGCGGATGCGGTCGACGGTGGGATTGAAATCGAATCCGTGGGCCTGTTGCGGTGACAAGGACAGCAGCGGAGCCGGCACCCAGTTCAAACGTGCCTGGACGGTATCGAGTGTGTACAGGCGCCCGGCACTGCTGAGGGCATACAGCACCCCACGGGCCACACGGTAATCGATGCCAACGATGACCTCGCCCTCACTCAGGCCTTGCAGTGGACGGGAACTGAGCAGCTTGCCAGGCTGGCCCGCATTGAAGTGGATGAGTTCGTGGTTGGCCGTGACCGCCCAGACCGTTTCGGGGCGGTTGCCCCCTGTGGGCTCAGACCAAGGCAAGGACAGCGAGGTGCACGCAGACAGCACGCCCGCCAGCGCCAAGGCCATCCCGCAGCGAGCGGCAAGTCGAGAAACATTCACAGCCTTCTTGGCAGATCGCATGGAGACCCTCTCATCGCGCGGGTGCAGCGAGGCACCTAACCCCAGATGACAGTCGCCGAGAAAACGTACCCGGCGCCGTAGACGGTCTTGATGATACGCGGGTCGAGCGGGTCATCTTCGATCTTGCGGCGCAGGCGTGAAATCCTCACGTCAATACTGCGATCCAGGGGAGATAAGCCACGCCGTCCGACCAATTGTTCACGGGTGAGGATCTGGTGCGGACGCTCCAGGAAGGTACGCAGCACCTGCACTTCGGCCACGCCCAGCACATGCTCGCCCCCCTCGTCGGAGCGCAAGGTGTTGGCCGAGCAGTCCAGCGTCCAGTTCAGAAAGCGTGCCACGCGGCGCGACTCGCTTTGGCCACCGCCCGGCACCTGGCCGCGACGGCGCAGGATGCTGCGCACACGGGCGACCAGCTCACGCGGCTCGAAAGGCTTGGTGACATAGTCATCTCCGCCCAACTCCAGACCCATGATGCGGTCGGCGGTGTGCCCTCGACCACTGAGGATCAGGAGGCCACAGGGAGACTGCTGGCTGATCTGACGCACCAGGTCGATGCCGTCCATGTCGGGCAGGCCCAAGTCGATGATGCACAGATCGGGACGACGGACCGGCAGACGGCTCAGTGCGCTGGCGCCGGTGTGGAAACACTCCACCTCGAAGCCGAATTCGACGAGCACGGATTGCACCAGACGGGCGATCGAGAGCTCGTCTTCAATGACGTAAATCAGGGCCGGGGGCATGCTCACGCGGTCAGCCCTTCCAGGGCCGCCGCCAGATCGCGGGTGCTAAAGGGCTTGGGCAAGACGGGCAGGTCCATGAGCTCGTCCCCACTGGGCGCACAGCCGCTCATCAGCAACACCTGCATCTGAGGTCGCTGCAAACGCGCCAGGCGAGCCAAGCCTACGCCGTTCATCTCACCGGGCATCATGATGTCGGACAGGAGCAGATTGATATCGGGCATCTGCGCAAGGATAGCCTGCGCCTCCTGCGCGTGCGCGGCCTCGATGACGGCAAAGCCCAGATCGAGCAGGCTGCGGCGCACGACACGGCGCACATCGGGATCATCCTCGACCAGCAGCGCCACCCCACGGCGACTGCGGTCGGACGCAAAATCGGTGTCATCGAGCGCCGGCACGTCGGTGGGCACCTCGATCGCAGGCAGGCACAGCGACACGGTGGTGCCCTGCCCGGGCGTGCTGTTCACCTGGATGGCGCCACCCGACTGGCGCACAAAACCGTACACCATGGACATGCCCAGGCCGGTGCCACTGCCGGCCTGCTTGGTGGTGAAGAAGGGCTCGAAGATGCGAGAGACGGTGGCCGCGTCCATGCCCACGCCGTCGTCCACCACCTCCAGGCACACATAGGTGCCGGGCTGCACACGCTGGCGTTCGGCCTGGCGTTCGTCGATGGTGTGTGTGGACGTGCGCACGACGATGCGACCGTGCGACTGAGTGGCATCGCGGGCGTTGAGGATGAGGTTGACCAAGGCGTTTTCGAGCTGCGTCGCGTCCACCCAGGTCCAGGCCGGTTCACGGTCGAGCACCACATCCAACTGCAGGGTCACGGGCAAAGCCGGCCGCACCAGGCGGGTCACCGACTGGGTGAGCGCCGTGACATCAACCGCCCCGGCCTGAAGGGGCTGCTGGCGTGCAAAGGTCATCAGGCCACGGATCAGCTCGGCGCCCCGGCGGGCGGCGGCGATGGCCGGGCCGGTGAACTCGGTGACCAGTGGGTCTTGCGGGCGGGCATCGGCCAGGGCCGAGAGGTTGCCGATGATGACCGTGAGGATGTTGTTGAAGTCGTGTGCCAGGCCGCCCGTGAGCTGGCCCATGGCCTTCATCTTCTGGGCGCGCACGACCAGGGCCTGTGACTGCTTTTCCTGCGTGACATCGAAGGTGAGCTCGAAGCAGCCCACCACGTCTCCATCGGCTGCGATGTCGGGGACGAGCGTGGTGCGCACGGCCAGGGTCTGCCCTGCCACGGTATGCAACTCGTAGTCGAAGGTGACGTCTTCGCCCGCCAGCGCGCGGCTGATGTTGGGCTTGATGCGCTCGTACACGTCCGAGCCCAGGAACTCGCGGGCGCTGACCGCATCGGGCTTGTGCGGATCGAGACCGAACCAATCCTGATAGCCGCGGTTGACGTAGGTGTAGGTGCGATCGGCGCGGAAATAGGCCACCAGCGCCGGAATCGAGTCGGTGACCAGGCGCATCTGGTGCTCACTGCGACGCAGCGAGGCGGTGATCTGTTCGTTGGCCTCCAGTGCCTCGCGCAGGCGCTGGTTGCTGGCCTGCAGCTCGGCGGTGCGCGCCAGCACGCGGGATTCCAGCTCGCTGTTGGCTTGGCGCAAGGCCTGCTCGGCACGGCGCTGCTCGGTCACATCGGAATACAGGGTGACGAAACCGTGTCCGGGCAGGGGTTGGCCGGTGATACGCAACACGCTGCCATCGGGGCGCACACGTTCGATGTCGTGCGGCACGAACTCGCGGGCCTTGTCCACGCGGGCGGCCACGGCGGCATCGATGTCGTCTTCCCCATACTCACCGCGCTGGGCGTTGTAGCGGATGAAGCTCTCGAACGGGGCGCCCACAAAGGCCAGATCAGCCGGGAAATCAAGCAGTTGCAGGAAGGCGCGGTTCCAGGCGACCAACTTCAAATCAGCGTCGAACACGGTGAGACCCTGGTCGAGCAGGTCGAGGCCCGCTTGCAAGGTTTGTTGACGCCAGTGGCCGGTGTCAGTCTGCAAAGCGGCATCTAGATGGGTCACGCGGGTCTCCGGTTGCGAGGCTCAAAGCCTGCTGATTCTAGGCAGCGCACCGCGCCTGGAACACACCGAATCCGGCTTGCAAACATTCGTCACATTTGCTGGGAGGTGGTGAAAAAGTCCTCCCCGATCATCCGCCCCGACGTTCGCAGACAGGGCATGCCATGCCCGGCTTTCGGGCCCGCTGTGTCTCAGCGCGACAGTGAATCTATGGAGACCGTGATGATCAGTATAAACCCTTATGGAACCGGTTTGGACAAAAATGCCGCGAACCATGTCAGTCTTTCGCCACTGAGCTTCCTCAAGCGCACCGCGGCCATCTATCCGGACCGTCTGGCCACCATCTATGGCGAGCGTCGCCAGACCTGGGCCGAGACCGCCGCACGCTGCCGCCGTCTGGCCAGCGCGCTGCAAGCGCGTGGCATTGGCCGCGGCGACACGGTGGCCGTGATGCTGCCCAATGTGCCCGCCATGCTGGAAGCGCACTTCGGCATCCCGATGACCGGTGCGGTGCTCAACACGCTCAACACGCGCTTGGACGCTGAGGCGGTTGCCTTCCAGCTGGAGCACGGTGAAGCCAAGGCGCTGCTGACCGACCGCGAATTCGCCCGCGTGATGCGCGCCGCCCTGGACATGCTGGGGCGCAAGGACATCCTCGTGGTGGACGTGGAAGACGAGACGGCGCCCCCCGGCGCGAACCTGGGCTCGATCACCTACGAAGCCCTGCTGGCCGAAGGCAATCCCGAGCACCCCTGGTACCTGCCGGGTGACGAGTGGGATGCCATCTCGCTGAACTACACCTCGGGCACGACCGGCAACCCCAAGGGCGTGGTCACCCACCACCGTGGTGCCTACCTGAACTCGGCCAGCAATGTGATCTCGTGGAACCTGCCGCAGCACACGACCTATCTGTGGACGCTGCCAATGTTCCACTGCAATGGCTGGTGCTTCCCGTGGACGATGGCCCTGATCGCCGGCACCAGCGTGTGTCTGCGCCGCATCGACCCGGCCGTGATCTTCTCGCTGATCAAGGCGCACCACATCACCCACATGTGCGGCGCCCCCATCGTCTACAACCTGCTGATCAGCGCACCGGCCAAGCTGCGTGACGGCCTGAACCACACGGTCAACGGCCTGATCGCCGGCGCTGCGCCCCCGGTCGCCGTGATCGAAGGCTGCGAAGCCGCGGGCATCAATCTGACCCACGTGTACGGCCTGACCGAGGTGTATGGCCCCGCCGCCATCTGCGCCAAGCACGCCGAGTGGGACGCCCTGCCGATCGAAGACCGTGCCCGCCTGAACGGCCGCCAGGGCGTGCCCTACGCGCTGCAGGAAGACGTGACCGTGCTGGACACGATGACGATGGAGCCGGTGCCCTGCGATGGCGTGACCATTGGCGAGATCTGCTTCCGCGGCAACGTGGTGATGAAGGGCTACCTCAAGAACGAGAAGGCCTCGGCCGAGGCGTTTGCCGGCGGCTGGTTCCACACCGGTGACCTGGCCGTGCGCGATGCCAGCGGCTACATCAAGATCAAGGACCGCAGCAAGGACGTGATCATCTCCGGTGGCGAGAACATCTCGTCGGTCGAGGTGGAAGACGCCTTGTTCCACCACCCTGCCGTGATGTCGGCCGCCGTGGTGGCCGAGCCCGATCCGAAGTGGGGCGAAGTGCCCTGCGCCTTCGTCGAGCTCAAGCCCGGTCATGAGCTGACCCAGGAAGAGCTGATCGAGTTCTGCCGTCAGCACCTGGCGCGCTTCAAGGTGCCCAAGCGCGTGGTCTTCGGCGAGCTGCCCAAGACGTCCACCGGAAAGATCCAGAAGTTCGTGCTGCGCCAGCAGGTGAAGTCGGCCAGCGCCATCGAGTAAGCGCCCCAAGCGCCTTGCTTTCACACGGGTGCCCACCGGCACCCTCCTCTCCCTCTCTCCCACAAGGAAGACCCATGTCGAATGAGATCTACCGTCGCGTGGAGGCTGACCCGGCCTACCAGCAACTGGTGCAACGCCGTGGCCGCCTGGCCATGTTGCTGTCGGTGACCACCCTGGTGGCCTATTACGCCTTCATGGCGGTCGTGGCCTTTGCCCCCAACGCGCTCAGCCCCACGATCTTCGAAGGTGGCACCCTGACCATCGGCGCGCCCATTGGCGCCGCCCTGATCCTCGGATCGTGGCTGCTGACCGGCTGGTATGTGCGCAAGGCCAACACCGAATTTGACCAACTGACCCACGCCATCGCGGAGCGCGCCAAATGAAGCCATTGATGAAAACCGGCGCCCTGAGCGCCCTGCTGTTGCTGTGCGCGGGCGTGGCCCTCGCCGGCCCCGGCGACGTCGGCCAGGTGGCCAAGCAGCCCATCAACATGACGGCCATCGCCATGTTCCTGGTCTTTGTGCTGTTCACCTTGGGCATCACCTACTGGGCGGCCAAGCGCACCAGTTCCACCTCTGACTTCTACACCGCCGGCGGCGGCATCACCGGCTTCCAGAATGGCCTGGCCATTGCCGGTGACTACATGTCGGCCGCGACCCTGCTGGGCCTGAGCTCGATGGTGTTCCTGCGCGGCTTTGATGGCTTCGTGTACACGATCAGCTTCTTCATCGGCTGGCCCGTGATCCTGTTCCTGCTGGCCGAGCGCATGCGCAACCTGGGCCGCTTCACGTTCGCGGACATCGCCTCCTATCGCCTGCATCAGGGCTCGATCCGCACCTTCGCGGCGTTTGGCTCGCTGACGGTGGTGTGCTTCTACCTGATCGTGCAAATGGTCGGCGCCGGTCAGCTCATCAAGCTGCTGTTCGGTCTGGACTACCCGATTGCCGTGGTCGTGGTCGGTGTGCTGATGGTCGTGTACGTGACCTTCGGCGGCATGATCGCCACCACCTGGGTGCAGATCATCAAGGCCGTGCTGCTGCTGTCCGGCGGTCTGCTGATGCTGGGTCTGGCCATGAGCCACTTCGGCTTCAGCATCGAGACGCTGGCTGCCAGCGCGGTGGACGCCCACAAGGACGGCGCCGCCATCATGCACCCCGGCACCCTGCTGGCCGATCCGGTGACCGCCGTGTCGCTGTCGCTGGGCCTGGTGTTTGGCACCGCTGCCCTGCCGCACATCATGATGCGTTTCTTCACCGTGCCCAACGCCAAGGAAGCCCGCAAGTCGGTCTTCGTGGCCAGCGGCTTCATCGGCCTGTTCTTCATCGTGGTGTGCCTGCTGGGCTTGGCTGCCATCGTGATCGTGGGCAAAGATCCGCAGTTCTTCGAAAACGGTGAGATCGGCGGCAAGCTGCTGGGCGGCAACAACATGCCCGTCATGCACCTGGCCAAGGCCGTCGGTGGCGACCTGTTCCTGGGCTTCCTGTCGGCCGTGGCGTTTGCCACCATCCTGGCGGTGGTCTCGGGTCTGGCGCTGGCGGGTGCCTCGTCGATTGCGCACGACATCTATGCCCGCGTGATCAAGAAGGGCCAGGCTTCGGAAGCCGACGAAATGCGCGTCTCCAAGATCGCCTCCATCGGTCTGGGCGTGGTTGCCGTGATCCTGGGCATCATGTTCGAGAAGCAGAACGTGGCCTTCCTGGTCGGCCTGACCTTCGGCATCGCTGCCTCGGCCAACTTCCCCGTGCTGGTGCTGTCCATCTACTGGAAGGGTCTGACCACGCGTGGCGCTCTGATCGGCGGCATCGTCGGTCTGGTGTCGGCGGTGACCTTCGTGGTGCTGTCCAAGGCTGTGTGGGTGGTGGTGCTGGGCTTCGAGCATGCCGTGTTCCCGTACGAGCAACCTGCGCTGTTCTCCATGCCGCTGGCCTTCTTCTTCACCTGGCTGTTCTCGGTGACGGATAAGAGCGCGCGTGCTGCTGTGGACGTCTCGGGCTACCGTGACCAGAACGTGCGTGCGCAAACCGGCATCGGCGCCGCAGCTGCCAGCGCCCACTGATGGATTGTTTGACTGTTTGACTGAGAGACGATTGCCATGTCGACTTACAACGCCCCCGTCCGTGACATGTTGTTCACGATGAAGGAGGTGGCCGGGCTGGAGGGGATCTGCGCCCAGCCCGGTTTCGAAGAAACCTCGCCCGACCTGGTCGAAGCGGTGCTGGAAGAGGCCTCGCGCTTCGCCACCGGCGTGCTCGATCCGCTGAACTGGCCGGGTGACCAACAAGGTGCCCGCTGGGACAACGGCGTCGTGACCGCCGCCGACGGTTTCAAGGAGGCCTACGCGGCCTTCTGTGAAACCGGCTGGAACGGCATGCCCGCTTCGCCCGAGTTCGGGGGTCAAGGTCTGCCCACGCTGGTCTCGACCGCCGTGCTGGAGATGTGGAAGTCGTCGAACATGGCGTTCTCGCTGTGCCAGATGTTGACCCTGGGTGCGATCGAAGCCCTGGTGCATCACGGCAGCCCCGCGCTGCAGCAGCGATTCCTGCCCAAGATGGTGTCGGGTCAGTGGACCGGCACGATGAACCTGACCGAGCCACAAGCCGGGTCGGATTTGTCGGCCATCCGCAGCCGCGCCGTCCCGGAAGGGGATCACTACCGCATCAGCGGCACCAAGATCTTCATCACCTGGGGTGAGCACGACATGGCCGAGAACATCGTCCATCTGGTGCTGGCCCGCCTGCCCGATGCGCCCCCGGGCGTGAAGGGCATCTCGCTGTTCGTGTGTCCCAAGTTCCTCGTCAACGACGATGGCTCATTGGGTGAGCGCAACGACCTGGTGTGTGCGTCCATCGAGCACAAGATGGGTATTCATGCGAGCCCCACGGCCGTGATGTCTTTTGGCGACGGACCTGGCGCCATCGGGTATCTGGTCGGAGAACCTCACAAGGGTTTGGGCTACATGTTCACGATGATGAACTACGCCCGGCTCAACGTCGGCCTGGAAGGTGTGGCCATTTCCGAGCGCGCCTACCAGCGTGCCCGCGCCTATGCCATCGACCGTGTGCAAGGCCGCACCTTGAGCGAAGGCAGCCGCGGCATCATCGGCCACCCCGATGTGCGCCGCATGCTGATGGACATGAAGGCCCGCACCGAGGCCATGCGTGCCCTGGCCTACTTCGCGGCCGCCCAGATGGACCGCGCGCACAGCCACGCCGATGAGGCCACGCGGGTCAAGAGCCAGGCGCTGGTCGATCTGTTGATCCCCATCGTCAAGGGTTGCTGCACGGAAAACGCCCAGGGCATCACCGCAGACGGCGTGCAGATCCACGGAGGCATGGGTTTCATCGAAGAGACCGGCGCAGCGCAGTACGTGCGTGATGCCCGCATCACCACCATCTACGAAGGCACCACCGGCATCCAGGCCAACGACCTGATCGGGCGCAAGCTGATCCGCGACGATGGCGTGACGATGAAGGCGCTGTTGCACACGGTCTCGGCCGAAGCACAGCGTCAGGTCGGCAGCGGCGATCCCGTGCTGCAGCCCCTGGGACAAAGCCTGCAACGCGGCCTCGAAGCCCTGTCACAAGCCACTGAGTGGATTCTGACCCGTGCCAACCAGAGCCCGGCGGCCACCGCCGCGGGGGCCGTGCCTTATCTGAAGCTCTGCGGCACCGTGCTGGGTGCCTGGTTGATGAACCGCGCGGCCGAAGCTGCCCAGCGCCAGCTGAACGAGAACGGCCAGGACGATGCTTTCCTGAGCGCCAAGGTCATCACCGCACGCCACTACCAGTACCACGTGCTGGTCGAAGCCAACAGTTGGCGTGACCGCGTGATCAACGGCGCCATCAGCACCCTGGCCCTGCAAGACGATCAGTTCTGATCCGCCACCAGCGGATGTGCGACGGTGGGCGTGCCGGCCCATCTTTTGACGGCGTGTCCTCACCAGGACACGCCTTTTTTCATGCGCCAGCGATCAGCGCTCAGCCTTCGCCGTAGACCACGGTGGCCTGGGCGTCGGGCATCAGCTCCTTGAGTCGCAACAGCGCCGCATCGCTGGGATACACCTTGGCCTGATCGCCCAGGTCCAGCTCACCGCGCGCCGACACCTCGGGCGTGCGCCGCTCGATCACCACCCGCAGGCTCAGGCCTTGATGCGTATCGGGCAGATCCGGCTGCGGGGCCGCGACGCGCCGCGCCGGGAACTCGCGCAGCAGCTCGTCCACCGGCAGCTTCTGGTCGCGCGCGGTCAGGCGCACGAAGCGGGCATAGCGACAGCGCGCCGCCGCCAGGCTCATCACCGACTGAACGTTGAGGCGCAGCCCGCCTGAGAAGCGGTCGGTCTGGACCTTGCCGGTGATGATGACCAGCTCGTCGTCCTTGAGCAGCTCCTTGTTGGCGTCCAGCGTGTCCTGGTTGGCCACGGCCTCAATCGTCTCGCTCTTGTCGTCCAGCTTGAACAGGCCCACCCGGCCGCGCGTGCCATTGATGACACGCAGTTCGCTGATGATGCCCGCCACCACCTGGGGTTCGCGACTGTCTTTCAGGTCGCCAATGCGTTGCCGCGCGATGCGACGCACTTCCGGCTCGGCCTCGTCGAACAGGTGGCCCGACAGGTAAAAACCAATCGCGGTCTTTTCCAGGCCCAGGCGCTCTTTCAAGGTCCACGGCTCGGCCGGCACCAGATCGGGCTCGTTGGTGGACGCCGCATGGCTGTCCCCAAAGTCAAACAAGCCGCCCTGGTCGGCATTGGCCAGCAAGGTGTCGGCATACTCGAAGGCCAGGCCCACGCTGGCCAGCAGGCCGGCGCGATGCGGCTCCAGCGAGTCAAAAGCGCCCGCCTTGATCAAGGCCTCGACCACCCGCTTGTTGACCTGCTTGCGGTCCACCCGCGCGCAGAAATCAAAGAAGCTCTTGAACGGTCCGTTCTCCGTGCGCTCGCGCACCAGCGCTTCGATGGCGCCCTGCCCCGTCCCCTTGACCGCACCCAGCGCGTAGCAGATGGTCTTGTTGTCCAGCGGGATGAAGCGCCACGCGCCCTGGTTCACATCGGGCGGCGTGAAGGTGATGCCGAAGTTCTGCGTGGCATCGTCATGGAAGATCTTGAGCTTGTCCGTGTCGTCGCTGGCAATCGTCATGTTGCCTGCGAAGAATTCGGCGGTGTAGTGCACCTTCAGCCAGGCCGTGTGATACGCCAGCAAGGCGTACGCGGCCGCGTGCGACTTGTTGAAGCCGTAGCCCGCGAACTTCTCCATCAAGTCGAAGATCTCGTCGGCCAGCTCCTTGCTGATGCCATTCTTGGCGGCACCGGCCGAGAAAATGGTCCGGTGCTCGGCCATCTCCTCGGCCTTCTTCTTGCCCATGGCGCGGCGCAGCATGTCGGCGCCGCCGAGCGAGTAGCCCCCCACCCGCTGGGCCACCTGCATCACCTGCTCCTGGTAGACCATGATCCCGTAGGTTTCCGACAGCACGGAGGCCATCAGCGGGTGCGGGTAGGTCACCTCTTCCTTGCCGTGCTTGCGGGCGCAGAACGAGGGGATCAGGTCCATCGGGCCCGGACGGTACAGCGCCACCAGGGCGATGATGTCCTCGAACAGGCTGGGCTTGGCGTCGCGCAACATGCCCTGCATCCCGCGCGATTCCAGCTGGAACACCGCCACGGTCTTGCCCTCGGACAACAGCCGGTAGGTGGCCGCATCGTTCAGCGGGATCTTGGCGAAGTCAAAGTCCTTCTGGTCCGGATGCCGGGCCATGATGAACTCCTTGGCCGTCTCCAGGATGGTCAGCGTGGCCAGGCCCAGAAAGTCGAACTTCACCAGGCCGATGGCTTCCACATCGTCCTTGTCGTACTGGCTCACGGCCGAGTCGCTGCCCGGCTGCATGTACAGCGGGCAGAAGTCGGTGATCTTGCCCGGCGCAATCAGCACGCCCCCCGCGTGCATGCCGATGTTGCGCACCATGCCTTCCACGCGCATGGCCAGCTCCAACAGCGCGGCCACTTCTTCCTCGGCCTTCTCGCGCTCTTCCAGCTCGGGGGCTTCCTTGCGGGCGTAGATCACGCCGCTGTCGGGGTTCTCGGGCACGCGCGCCAGCGTCACGGACTTGCCGGGCGGCGCTGGAATCAGCTTGGCGATGCTGTCCACATGGCCGTAGCCCATGCCCAGCACGCGCCCCACGTCGCGCAAGGCCGCCTTGGCCGCCATCGTGCCGAAGGTGGCGATCTGCGAGACGGCATCGCGCCCGTAGCGGTCCTTCACATAGTCGATGACGCGGTCGCGGTTGCCCTGACAGAAGTCGATGTCGAAGTCGGGCATCGAGACCCGCTCCGGGTTCAGGAAGCGCTCGAACAGCAGGTTGTACTTGAGCGGGTCCAGGTCGGTGATCTTGAGCGCGTAGGCCACCAGCGAACCGGCCCCCGAGCCCCGGCCCGGGCCCACCGGGCAGCCGTTGTTCTTGGCCCAGTTGATGAAGTCCTGCACGATCAGGAAGTAGCCAGGAAAGCCCATCTTCAAGATCGTGTTGATCTCGAAGTCCAGGCGCTCCACATAGGTCGGGCGCTGTGCGTTGCGCTCGGTCTCGTCCGGATACAGGTGCAGCAAGCGCTCTTCCAGACCCTCGTGCGACAGCTCACGGAAGTAGTCTTCCATGGGCTGCGGCTCGCCGTTGGGCATGATCGGCGTCGGGAAGTTGGGCAGCTGCGGTTTGCCCAGCACCAGTGTCAGCGCACAGCGGCGTGCAATCGCCACCGTATTGGCAATGGCCGAGGGGATGTCGGCAAACAGCGCTTCCATCTCGGCCGTGGTCTTGAAATACTGCTCGCGCGTGAAGCGCTTGATGCGCTTGGGGTTGCCCAGGGTTTCGCCCTCGGCGATGCAGGTGCGCGCCTCATGCGCCTCGAAATCATCGGGCTCCTGGAACTGGATCGGGTGAGTGGCCACCACGGGCAGGCCCAGCCCGGCGGCCAGGGGCACGGCCGCGCGGATGTAGGGCTCGTTGGTCGCGTGCCCGCTTCGCTGCAGCTCAATGTAGAAGCGATTCGGAAAGGCCGCCGCCAGCTTGCGCGCCTGGGCCTCGGCCTTGGGCACATCGCCATGCGACAGCGCCTGCCCCACCAGCCCCATCTCCGCCCCCGACAGGCAGATCAACCCCTCGTTGCGCTCACACAGCGACGCCCAGTGCACCCAGGCGTGGGTGCGCTGCCCCGGCGCCGTCCAGGCCTCGCCCAGCAACTCCGACAGGCGCAGATAGCCCTGACGGTTCTGGATCAGCAGCAGCAAGCGCGTAGGCGCCTTGCCCGGCTCTTCAGGCTCCAGCCACACATCCGCGCCGATGATGGGCTGCACGCCCTTCTTTTGCGCGCTCTTGTACAGCTTGAGCGCCCCGAACAGGTTGCTCAGGTCCGTGACCGCGACGGCGGGCTGGCCATCCTTGGCCGCGGCCTTGACCAGGTCATCGATGCGGACGGTGCCGTCAACAACAGAATATTCGGAGTGGGAGCGCAGGTGAACGAAAGGCATCCGGGCATTGTAAGAAGCCTGGGCCTCACGGATCAGTTCAATCCGCAGAGACTGTCAGAGACTGTCGGTCGCACCCCGAAACTCACGCGGCGTCACGCCCAGCCAGCGCCGGAAGGTCCGGCTGAAGTTGGAGGTGTCTTGATACCCCAGTCGCTCGGCCACGGCCTCCACACTCAGGGGCGTTTGCACCAGCAGCCAGCAGGCCAGCTCTTCCCGCACACCGTCGAGCAGTTGCTGGTAGGTCACGCCCTCTTCGCGCAAGTGCCGGATCAGGGTGCGGGCCGACACGTGTTCGATCTCTGCCATCTGCTCCAGCGTGGGGTACTGCCCCTCACAGGCGACCAAACGCTGTTGCACGCGCGACGTCACGCTGCCCTGCTCCTGCTGCGTGAGCAAGCGCTCACAATCGCGCCAGGCCACGCGGTAGGCCTCGGCATCGGGCGCCAGACTGGGGCAGGTCAGCAGGTCCACCGGCAGCTCAATGCGCAAGGCCGGCGCCCCAAAGCTGCACTGCGAACAGAACTCGCGGTAGGCCTGCGCGCACGCCGGCGCCTCAAAGGGCCAATGGATGGTGACACGCGCGCGCAGATCCTGCCCCGTGATGGTTTCCATCAGACGGACCATGGCCCCCGCGAAATGCCCCATGAGGTAGGTCCGGAACTCATCGGCCACCAGGTCTTCTCGCAACAGCAGGGCCAGCCCGCCCTCGGTCTGCACGTCGAAGTGGGCCACGCGCTGGCGCAGCGCCACAAAACGCTGCATCACCATCAGCACCTGCCCGACATCGCGGGCGGCCATGGCCGCGTACCCCGGAGCACCGTGGGCGGACAACTGCGTGCTCTGCCCCACCACCAGCCCCAACCACGGGCAATCACTCAAGGCCAGGGCGCGCAGCACCACGCGGCGCACCTGCTCCAGGCTCAGGAACAGGTTGCTGGCATGCAGATCGTGCCAGCTCAAACGCGTGCCCTGCAGGATCTCGGTCTCGCTGAAGCCCCGACGCCGCAACTCGGCGCACAACAGGCGCACGTAGACCGGGTGCAGCGAGGGTTGGAGCCAGTTGTCTGGCGGGTGCATCGACATCGTTTCAGCGCGGCGCCATTGTCACAATATGACGACATTGTGCCAGCGCAAACGGTGTTGCACGTCCAGCCGAAAACGCAAGATGTGTCCATGGTTCCAACCCACCGAGGAGACATCTGCATGAGCGCTGCCCTGCCCCTTCCCACCGACCAACAACCTGCTTACCGCGACCGCAAACGCCTGATGTGGCTGCTATCGGTGGTCGGCCCTGCGGGCGTCACCATCGGCCCGGTGGCGCACCTGATGGGCGCCACCTCCGAAGCCTGGTATTTCGTGGCCATAGCCTTCTTCTACGGTGCCATCCCCGTGCTGGACTGGCTGCTGGGCGAAGACCTGAGCAACCCGCCCGAATCCGTGGTGCCGCGACTGGAGGCCGACCGCTACTACCGCTGGATCAACTATGCCGTGGTGCCCGTGCTGTGGGGCAGCCTGCTGTTCAACTGCATCTTCGTGGCCACGCATGAGCTGTCATGGATGGCCTGGCTGGCCACCACCATCATCACGGGCTCCATGCTGGGCTTTGGCCTGAACCTCAGCCACGAGTTGGGCCACAAGAAGGACTGGCTGGGCCGCAAGATCGGTCTGTTCAACTCGGCGCTGGGCGGCTACGGCCACTTCTCGATCGAGCACAACCGCGGGCACCACCGCCACGTGGCCACCGCCGAGGATCCGGCCTCCTCCAAGATGGGCGAGACCATCTACCGCTTCGTCTTGCGCGAGATGCCCGGCGCCTTCTTCCGCGCCTGGAATCTGGAGACCGAACGCCTGGAACGCCAAGGCCAGTCGCCCTGGAGCCTGAACAATGAAATGATCCAGGCCGGCCTGATGACGCTCGCGCTGTACGGCGGTCTGATCGCCGCCTTCGGCCCGAAGATGGTGCCGGTGCTGGCGGTGGTCGCATTCTGGGGCGCCTTCCAGCTGACCTCGGCCAACTACATCGAACACTATGGCCTGCTGCGCCGCAAGCTGCCCGATGGTCGCTACGAGCGTTGCGAGCCTCACCACTCCTGGAACAGCAACCACATCATCTCCAACCTGATCGTGTTCCACCTGCAACGCCACTCGGATCACCACGCCAACCCGACCCGCAGCTACCAGTCCTTGCGCAACTACCCCGACCTGCCCACGCTGCCCTCGGGCTACTTCGGCATGTTCCTGGCCGCCTATGTGCCGCCCATCTGGTTTGCCATCATGGACAAGCGGGTCATTGCCGCGACCGGTGGAGATGTGAAACGCATCAACTTCCTGCCCGCCCAGCGCGCCCGCCTGGTGCGCCAGTTCGGCCTGCGCGAGCAGCCCTGAGTTTCTACAATGCGGGGATGAGTCCTGTCCTGAACATCTCCGCCTACCAATTCGTCACCCTGAACGACGCCCCCGCCCTGCGCGATCGACTCCATGCCGAAGCGCAGGCGCGCGACCTCAAAGGTACGGTGCTGATCGCCGAGGAGGGCATCAATCTTTTCCTCGCCGGCCCCGGTGAAGCGGTGCGCGGCTGGGTCGACGTGCTGCGCCAGGATCCCCGCTTTGCGGACCTGGCCCCCAAGGAGAGCTGGTCCGAGACGGTGCCGTTCAAGAAGCTGCTGGTGAAGGTCAAGGGCGAGATCATTCGCATGAACCACCCCACCATCCGCCCGGACGAGCGCGGCGACACCGGGCGCGCCCCGGCGGTCGAGCCAGCCGTGCTCAAGCGCTGGCTGGACCAGGGCCACGACGACGAGGGCCGCCCCGTCGTCACGCTGGACACGCGCAACGCCTTCGAGGTGGACTACGGCACCTTCGAGGGCGCGGTGGACTGGCGCATCCACAAATTCAGCGAATTCCCCGACGCCGTGCAGGCGCACAAGGACGAATTCGCCGGCAAGACCGTGGTGAGCTTTTGCACCGGCGGCATCCGCTGTGAAAAGGCCGCGCTCTACATGCAAGAGGCCGGCATCGACCACGTCTACCAACTCGAAGGCGGCATCCTCAAGTACTTCGAGCTGACGGACGGCGCGCACTGGCAGGGCGACTGCTTCGTGTTCGACGCCCGCGAAGCCCTGGGTGCACAACTCACCCCCAAGGCACCGGCTGCTTAAGGCGTTGGCCTAGCCGCCATCGCCGGCGCTCGTTCGGGTGCGATGTCGGGCGCCGTTGATGCTGCCGGTGCCGGAGTAGCCCCCACCATCGTGCGCAAATCAGCGCCAGACGGATGCTGGAACACCCGCAAGCCGAACTCGGGCAAGATCGACAACAGGTGGTCAAAAATGTCCGACTGGATGCCCTCATAGGCCACCCACTCGGTCGTGTTCGTGAAGCAGTAAATCTCCATCGGCAGCCCATCCGAGGTCGGATCAAGCTGGCGCACCATCAGCGTCATGCCCTGATGGATGCCAGGCTGGCGGCGCAGATAGCGCTCCACATACATCCGAAAGATGCCCACATTGGTGACTCGGCGGCGGTTCACGACATCGCGCTCGCTGCCCGGCGCCCGTGCGTTCCACTCGGCCAACTCGGCCTCCTTGGCGACGAGGTAGTCGGTCAGCACATCGAAACGGCTCAGCGCCTGTGCCTCGGCCTCGCTCAAGAAACGGATGCTCTGCTGGTCCAGGTACACGCTGCGCTTGATGCGCCGCCCGCCCGACTCCGTCATGCCCCGCCAGTTGCGGAACGAGTCCGAAATCAACCGCTTGGTGGGGATGTTGGTGATCGTCTTGTCCCAGTTCTGCACCTTGACCGTGTGCAGGGCAATGTCGACCACGCCGCCGTCCACTCCGATCTGCGGCATCTGGATCCAGTCGCCCACCCGCACCATGTCGTTCGAGCTGAGCTGCACGCTGGCCACCAGCGACAGCAGCGTGTCCTGAAAGATCAGCATCAGCACCGCCGCCATCGCGCCCAGCCCCGACAGCAGGATCAGGGGCGAGCGGTCGACCAGCGTGGCGATCATCAGGATGACCGCCAGCGCATAGACGACGATCTTGACCACCTGCACATAGCCCTTGATGGGGCGCTGTGCCGCATCAGGCCGGCGTTGCCACACGGTGTTGGCCAGGTCCAGCAGGTTGGCCAGCGCCAGCGCCACCGTCAGCACGATGAAGGCGCCACACACGTTCTGCACCACCGTGACGACGGGCTCCGGCAACTCCGGCACGGCCTGGATACCCCAGGTCAGCACCAGCGCAGGCACCACATGCGCCAGGCGCGAGATCACCCGCAGCGCCCTCACCTCAGGGTCCTGCGCCAGCGTGGTGGACTTCAACACCCGGTTCACACTGCGCAGCAGGATGTGCCGGGTCAACCAATTGGCCCCCCACGCCAGCGTGATCCACGCGGCCAGGGCCAGCACGGTATACGACACCGGGTGGCGCTCCAGCCACCCCATCAGCTCAGGAACATGTTCTTGCATGCCCCTGACCTTAACGCTTATTCGCTCTTCTTGCATTTGGCCAAATGCATTAACCCCTGGTAGGGCAGCAAATTGGTGCGCACCACCTTGTCGATCGGTTCGGCAAAGCCATGCTGCATCCAGCGCGCGGCGAGCAGCACATTCAGCCCGATCATGCCGTCGGCCAGCAAAGGCAGGCTGATGCCCTCCAGCTGTTCGGGCGGCAACAGGCGGGTCAGATGCTGTTTGAGCAAGGCGGAGTAGTCGCGCGCCGTCGCGCCGCTCATGGCGGCCACCTCGTCGCTCACAGCCAGCGAGTCCACCAGCATGATGCGCCCGCGCCGGGGGTCATCGCGGATGAACACCAGGAACACCCGCATTGCCGGCGCCAGCATCTCCAGCGGATCGGAAGAGCGAGGCAGCTGCGCCATCGCGGCCAAGGTCAAGGCCATCAACTGCTCACGCAACTCGCTGTAGGCCGCCAGGAACAACTCCGGCAAGGTCTTGAACGACTCGTAAAAATAGCGCTCGGTCAGGTGTGCGGCCACGCAGACCTCGCGCACCGTGGCGCCATGAAAGCCCTTGGTCCCGAACACCTCGATGGCCCCTTCAATCAGCTTGGCCCGGCGCAGACGCTGGCGCTCTTCGGGCAGCACGCCGCCATAGCGACGCTTGTTCAAGGGGGGGGTATCGGGCAGGCTGACGTCCATGGGAAGACCTATATTCACAAACTCTATTGTCAGCTTATAGTTTGACAACATTTATTGTCAAAACGTAAACCCTCCACTCACGGGTCGTCCGCGCATGAGCATCCAAGCCGTCATCACCAACCTCGTCCTGCGCTACCAGTTCAAACGGGCGGGACGGGGCCCCTTGAATGTTCACAAAGCGCGGCACATGGTCAGCAAGGTGGCCCAACGCAACCCACCGACACCGAAGGACATCGCCCACACTCCCTTGGCGGGGCGCACCGGCGCCGGCCTGTGCTCGGCCGAATGGCTGAGTGTGGCCCACCCCCAGCGCACCGTGCTGTACTTCCACGGCGGCGGCTACTTCTTCTGCGGGCTGGACACCCACCGCCCCACCTGCGCCTACCTGGCGCGCACCGCCCAGGCCCGCGTGCTCTCGGTCGATTACCGCATGGCGCCCGAACACGTCTTCCCCGCCGCGGTGAACGATGCCGTGGCCTGGTGGAAGGAGCTGCTGGACCAGGGCTTCAACCCGGCCGAAGTGGTGTTCGCGGGCGACTCGGCCGGCGGTGGCCTGGCCCTGGCCTGCATGCTGGCCGCCCGCGAGCAAGACCTGCCGATGCCCGCTGCCGCCGTGCTGTTCTCCCCCTGGACCGACCTGTCCTGCTCGGGCGAGACCATGCGCAGCAAGGCCGATGTCGATGTGATGTTCAACCCAGAGTCCCTGCCCGAGGCGGCCGCCCTCTACCTGGCCGGCCAGCCCGCCACCACCCCCTTGGCCTCGCCGCTGTTTGCCGACCTGCACGGCCTGCCCCCGCTGATGATCCACGCCAGCGAGCACGAAATCCTGCTGTCCGACGCCACCCGTCTGCACGAGCGCGCCCTCGCCCAGGGCGTGCGCAGCGAACTGCACCTCAAGGCCAAGATGCCCCATGTGTGGCCCACCATGCTGATGCTGCCCGAGGCCCGCCAGACCTTGCAGCATTGCGGCGACTTCATCGCCCGCGTCACCCGTGCACCCGCCGCCCAGCAGGCATGATGCGCACATGAACTGGTTCAAACGTGTGTGGTGGTCAGCCGTCGTGCTGGCCTTGGTGTTGGCGGGCGCCGTGGCCTGGAGTTGGGAGCCCGACCGGCAACTGGGTGAACTCGTCGCCCGCTGGGCACCCGAGCCCTCGCGTTTTGTCGAGCTCGATGGCATGCAGGTGCACATCCGAGACACCGGCCCCCGCAACGACCCCAAGCCCATCCTCTTGCTGCACGGCATGTCCTCCAGCTTGCACAGCTTCGAAGGCTGGCAAAGCCGCCTGCAAGGTCAGCGCCGCGTCATCAGCGTCGACCTGCCCGGCTTCGGCCTGACCGGCCCCAGCCCCCAGGGTGACTACCGCATCGAGGTGTACACCCGCTTCGTGTTGCGCCTGCTCGACACGCTGGAGATCAAGCAGGTGGTGCTCGCCGGCAACGCCCTGGGTGGTGAAATCGCCTGGCAAACCGCCATCCTCGCGCCGGAGCGCGTGCACAAACTGGTCCTGATCGATGCCGACGGCTACCAGCCCTCGGTGTTGTCCATGCCCATCGGCTTCCAGATCGCCAGCATGCGAGGCCTGCGCTGGGTCTCCGAGCGGATCCTGCCACGCCCCCTCATGGCCGCGAGCCTGCGCAGCGTGTTCGGTGAACCCGAACGGGTCACCCAGGAGCGCATCGACCGTTATTTCGAGCTGAACCTGCGCGTGGGCAACCGCCGCGCCCTGTTCCAACGCATGGACCAGGCCACCTTCGGCGAAAGCTCGCCGCTCATCCGCCGGATCGTCCAGCCCACCCTGGTGCTGTGGGGTGAGCGCGACCAGATGATCTCGCCGGACCTGGGCGCGCAGTTCTGCGACGACATCCCGCGCTGCAAGCTGGTCACATTCCCGAAGCTGGGCCACCTGCCCCAGGAGGAAGACCCGGACAGCACCGTCAAGGCCTTGCAGACCTTCCTGGCGTCCTGAATCAGAGGGCTGTGGCCAGCTCTCCCTCAAACACACCAAAAAAGTCAGATCCGAGATGAGGCAAGCGGCCATAAACCCGCTACGCTTGCCCCATGTTCAGTTATCGACACGGATTCCACGCGGGCAACCACGCCGATGTGCTCAAGCACATGGTGTTGGTGCAGGTGCTTGAGCACCTGCTGCAAAAAGACAAACCCTTCTGGGTGATCGACACCCACGCGGGTGGGGGGCTCTACGACCTCACCAGCGGCTACGCCACCAAGAGTGGCGAATCCACCTCCGGCATCGCCACCCTGTGGCCCATGCGCCGCGACAAATCCATCCCCGAAGCCGTGCGCAGCCTGCTCAAACAGGTCGCCCAGCTCAACGATGGTGACGAGCTCAAGTGGTACCCCGGCTCGCCGCAGCTGGCCGCGCAAATGCTGCGCGAAGGCGATCACCTGCGCCTGTTCGAGCTCCACCCCACCGAAATCAAGCTGCTGGAATCGCACTTTGCCGGCGTCAAGCGCGGCGTCAGCATCCAGGGTGCCGACGGCTTCGCCAGCCTCAAAGCTTGCCTACCGCCCCCGCCACGTCGTGGTCTGGTCCACATCGACCCGCCCTACGAGAACAAGGACGACTACCGCCGCGTCCTGCAAACCCTCAAGGACGCCATCCCCAAGTTCAACTCGGGCACTTACGCCATCTGGTACCCCGAAGTGGCACGCCGTGAAGCCATCCAGTTCCCGGCCCAGCTCAAGCGACTGGCCGCCGACTTGCCCAAGGTGGATTGGCTGCACGCCACCCTGCGCGTCAAGGGTGCCGAGCGCGACGGCGTCGGCCTGTTCGGCAGCGGCATGTTCATCATCAACCCGCCCTACACCTTGTACGACAAGCTGGCCGTGGCCCTGCCCTGGCTGGTCGAGACCATCGGGCAGGACGATCACGCCGCCTACACGCTCGAAGCCCAGCAAAGCTGAGCTGCCAAACACGGCTCAACGCTCAAGCGCGCTCCTCAGGCACCCAGGTCGAAGACCAGCACTTCGGCCTGTGTCCCCTGGCTCAGGGTGAGCTGGCTTTCGCCCTCCAGCTTGAGGGCGTCGCCGGCCTTCAACACCTGGCCGTTGACCTTCAACGCCCCACGCGCCAGATGCACATAGGTCTTGCGCGTAGCATCCAGCGGCATCTCCAGCTGCTCGGCCCCATCAAACAAACCCGCACGCAGCGTCGCATCGGCATGGACCGTCACGGAACCGTCGCGCCCATCCGGTGAAGCCACCACCCGCAGACGTCCGCGCTTGTCGCCTTCCGCAAAGCCTTTTTGCTCATAGCCTGGGCGCAAGCCCCGCTCCGAGGGCTGAATCCAGATCTGCAACATGTGGGTGGGGTCGTACAGCGCCTGGTTGAACTCGCTGTGCAAGATGCCGGTGCCCGCCGACATGCGCTGCACCTCGCCCGGCACGATGCGGGCGTCGTTGCCCTGGTTGTCCTTGTGCCAGATGGCGCCCTGCAGCACATAGGTCACGATCTCCATGTCGCGGTGGCCGTGCATGCCAAAGCCGCGTCCCGGCGCGATCACGTCGTCGTTGATCACCCGCAGCGGCCCGAAGCCCATGTGGGCCGGATCGTGGTACTCGGCAAACGAGAAACTGTGGAAGCTCTGCAGCCAGCCGTGGTCGGCATAGCCGCGTTCTTCAGATCGGCGCAAGGTCAGCATGGCAAGGCTCCTTCAAGGTGTGTGCATCCGTTTGCCTCACTGTAGAAGCCTGAGGGCGTTTCGCGGCTGCGCCCGACTGATGGCATCATTCAAACAAATTGAATCAATACCATGAGCGACCGCCGCCACGCCCTCACCCCCGACGCGCTCCAGATGATGGACACCATCGCCCGCACCGGCAGCTTTGCCGCGGCCGCGCGTGAGCTGGGCAAGGTGCCCTCGGCGCTGACCTACAGCGTGCGCCAGCTCGAAGACGCCCTCGACGTGCTGCTGTTCGACCGGCGCAGTCGCCAGGCCAGCCTCACCGCGGCCGGCGAAGAGTTGCTGCGCGAAGGCCGCCTGCTGCTGCAACAAATGGACGCCGTGGCCAACCGGGTCAAACGGGTGGCCTCCGGCTGGGAGGCCGAACTCACCATCGCGGTCGACAAGGTGATCGCCCCCCACGCCATCTTTGACCTGATCGAGGGCTTTTACGCCCTCAAGCCCCCCACCCGCGTGCGCATGCTCAGCGAGGTCATGAACGGCACCTGGGAAGCTCTGGCCTCCGGCGAGGCCGATCTGGCCATCGGCATCCCGGGCGACCGCATCACCAGCCCCGGCGTGCGGCTAGAGGTCATGGGCGATGTGCCCTTTGTGCTGGCAGTCTCTCCGCATCACCCGCTGGCCCAGGCAGAAGAACCTCTGAGCACCACCACCCTGGCCCAGCACCGCATCGTCGCCGTGGCCGACACCGCCCGCGGCATCGAGCCCATGACCATCGGCATCCTGCCCGGACAGGACGTGCTCACCCTGCCCTCCATGTCGTCCAAGCTCGAAGCGCAGATGCGCGGCCTGGGCTGCGGCTTCCTGCCCGAGCCCATGGTGCGCCCCTATCTGGTCAGTGGCCAACTGGTCAGCAAGGCCGTGAGCGGTCCCCCGCGCGTCACTCGCATTCACTACGCCTGGCGCCAAGGCGACACGCCGCCCGGCATGGCCCTGACCTGGTGGCTGCACCAGCTCAGCAGCCCCACCACCCGCCAGGCCCTGATGGACCTGCACGGAGGTTTGCTGCTGTGAGCCTGGCCACGCCCCCCTCCGGCGACCTCCCGGCCCACGCACCCGACACCCACCGGGATCTCGGCCGCCACGCCGGTGGCTACATCGGCCGCTTCGCCCCCTCGCCCACCGGCCCGCTGCACGCGGGCTCCCTGGTGGCCGCGCTGGCCAGCTGGCTGGATGCACGCGCGCATGGCGGACGCTGGCTGGTGCGCATCGAAGACGTGGACACCCCACGCTGCGTGCCCGGTGCCGACCACCTGATCCTGTCGCAACTGGCCGCCTGCGGCCTACATCCGGATGCGCCCCCGGTGTTCCAAAGCCAGCGCGGCGCGCTCTACCAGGCGGCACTGGACCGGCTTGTGGCCGCCAGCCACGCCTACCCGTGCGGCTGCACCCGCTCCGACATCGCTCAGGCCAACGCCGCGCTGGGCCTGAGCAAACCGCGCCACGGCGACCTCGTCTACCCCGGCACCTGTCGGCCCGACCGCGGTGGCCTCCAAGGCAAGCCCGCGCGGGCCTGGCGCCTGCGGGTGCCGACGCACGCTGACACATCCGATGGCCTGTGGCACTGGCACGACCGTCGCCTGGGCCCCCAAAGCCAGAACCTGGCCGAGGCCGTGGGCGATTTCGTCATCCGCCGTGCCGACGGCCTGTGGGCCTACCAACTGGCCGTGGTCGTGGACGATGGCGAGCAAGGCGTCACCGACATCGTGCGCGGCGAGGACCTCACCGACAACACCCCGCGCCAACTCTGGCTGCAACAGTGCCTGAGCTTGCCCACGCCGCGCTACCTGCACACCCCGCTGGTGTGCGGCGCCAATGGCGAAAAGCTGTCCAAACAGAACGGCGCCGAAGCCCTGTCCTTGGGAGACCCACTGGCCACCTTGCAGCAAGCCGGCCGCGCGCTGGGCCTGTCCGCCGAAGGGCGCACCGTGAGCGACTGGTTGGTCGCCACCGTCACGGCCTGGCAGGCGCAACTGACACGCTGGCCTTTGCGCTGAGCCACTCACAGCAGGCTCAGGCGGCTTGGGCCGCTCGGCCCTCGCTCTCCTCCGGCGCCGGGGCCATCGCCGGGGTCAACCCCGATCGACCACCACAAAGTGCTTGCGCACCGGCTCGATCACCTCGAACGCGCCTTCAAATCCGGCCGGGATCACCGCCCCCTGCCCGGCACGCACGTCCACCCAGGCGCCCGCGGCATCGTGCAGGCGCACATGGCCACTCAGCACAAAGAAATACTCTTCTTTGTCAGCAGGAAACACGATGCGCCAGCGCCCCACCTCGCACGCCCAGATGCCCGCACTTGTCTGCCCATCGGCCGACTCGTACAGCGTCCAGGTCTCCCTGCGCGGGTTGCCCTGTTGCAGCCGCTCCGGCTTGGGGTGGTCGATGACCCCACTGTGCTCCGGCTGAGCAAACCGCACGATGGCCGGCATCACTGCCCGCAGCGCGTCATTCGTTGGCTCGCTCACGCGGCCTCCCCGGCACCCGCCCCCGCCTCCGTAGCTGCCTCCACCACAGGCGCCACATCGATCAGGAAATGCGTGCGGTAGTACGCCAGCTCGTCGATCGACTCGTGGATGTCGGCCAACGCCGTGTGCTTTTGAGCCTTCTTGAAACCGCTCACCAGCTCCGGACGCCAGCGACGCGCCAGCTCCTTGAGCGTGCTCACATCCAGATTGCGGTAGTGAAAAAAGGCCTCCAGCTTGGGCATGTAATTCGCCAGAAAGCGCCGATCCTGGCAGATGGAATTGCCACACATCGGCGACTTGTTGGTGGGCACATACTTCTTCAGAAAGGCGATCACGGCGTGCTCGGCCTCCGCCTCTGTCACCGTCGAGGCCTTGACGCGGTCAATCAGCCCACTCTTGCCGTGCGTGCCCTTGTTCCACTTGTCCATGCCATTGAGCACCTCGTCGGACTGGTGAATCGCCAGCACCGGCCCCTCGACGCGCACCGTCAACTGCGGGTCCGTCACCACCACCGCGATCTCGATGATGCGGTCGCTCTGGGTCTTCAACCCAGTCATCTCCAGGTCGATCCAGATCAGGTTCAGGTCGCTCTTGGGCAAGACCGGCACCACGGTCGCTGGGGCATCGGCAGGCACGGGCGTGCCGGGGGTCACATCACTCATGGGCATCACACAAAACGGTTGTCCGACCCGGCATCAACCCGCATCGGTCTGTTTCCGGCGCAGACACCTGGGCACAGGGATTTGCACGCCGGACGAGCCCCGAATTGTGCGGGCAAACGTACACTCCCGGTCATGCCATCCAGCTTCCTGACCTTGCTTTTCGCGGCCTTCATCGTCGCTTCCCTGCTCACCAAGCTCTGGCTTGACACCCGCCAGGCGCGCCACGTGGCCCGCCACCGCGACACCGTGCCCGACGCCTTCGCCCCGCACGTGCCAGCGCTCAGCCACCAGAGCGCTGCCAATTACACCCTCGACAAGCTGCGCTTTGGCCTGCTGAGCACCGCCGTCAGCACCGTCGTGCTGATCGGCTGGACCCTGCTGGGGGGCCTGAACGCCCTCAACGTCGTGGTGCGCGACGCCGTTCTGCCCGCCTGGGGCGCCCTCCTCTACCAGCTCGTTCTGCTGGGCGCGTTCACCCTGATCGGCGCCCTGATCGAGCTGCCGCTGGAAGCCTGGCACACCTTCCGACTGGAGCAAAAGCACGGCTTCAACCGCATGAGTTGGGGCATGTGGCTGGGCGATCAGGCCAAACAACTGCTGCTGGGCCTGCTGCTCGGCGGCCCCATCGCCGCCCTCATCCTGTGGCTGATGGGCGCAGCCGGCGCGCAATGGTGGCTGTGGGCCTGGGCCGTCTGGGTGGCGTTCAGCCTGCTGCTGATGGTGATCTTCCCCATCTTCATCGCCCCCCTGTTCAACAAGTTCGAGCCCTTGAAAGACCAAGGCCTGATCGACCGTGTCAACGCCCTGATGGCCCGCTGCGGCTTCACCGCCAAGGGCTTTTTCGTGATGGATGGCAGCCGCCGCTCGGCCCATGCCAACGCCTACTTCACCGGCCTGGGCGCCGCCAAGCGCGTGGTCTTCTACGACACCCTGTTGAGCAAACTCACCCACGGTGAGGTCGAGGCCGTGCTCGCCCACGAACTGGGCCACTTCAAACACCGCCACGTGCTCAAGCGCATGGTCATGATGTTCGCCCTGAGCCTGGCCGGTTTCGCGCTGCTGGGCTGGCTGTCGCAGCAAGTCGGCTTCTACACAGGTCTGGGTGTGCGCCCCAACCTGGGCGCCCCCAACGACGCCCTCGCCCTGCTGCTCTTCATGCTGGCCCTGCCGCCCTTCGCCTTCTTCATCTCGCCCGTGTTCGCCTACTTCTCGCGCAAGGACGAGTACGAAGCCGACGCCTACGCCTGCGCGCACACCAACGGCAGCGACCTCGCCAGCGCCCTGATCAAGCTGTACAAAGACAACTCGTCCACCCTCACGCCCGACCCCATGTACGTTCGCTTCCACTACTCCCACCCGCCCGCCTCCGAGCGCCTGGCGGCCATGCAGGCATGAAGCGTCACGGTCACAACGCGCCCCTGCGCAAAGCCAAGGGCAAGGACGCGGACACCAGCCAGTGCCAGCGCGGCCTGGTCGTCTCCACCCACGGCCGCCACGTCATCGTCGAAGACGAACAAGGCCAGCGCCTGATCTGCCACCCCCGCGGCAAGAAAAGCGAAGCCGTGGTGGGCGACCGGGTGCTGTGGCAACCCACGCTGGAAGGCAGTGGCGAAGGCCTGATCGTGCAGGTCGAAGAGCGTCGCAACCTGCTCTACCGTCAAGACGAATGGCGCAGCAAATCCTTTGCCGCCAACCTCGACCAGATGCTGGTGTGGATCGCCGTCGAGCCCGTGTTCAGCGAAGCGCAGCTCACGCGCGCCCTGCTCGCGGCCCGCTACGCCGACATCCCCGTCACCATCGTGCTCAACAAGGTGGACCTGCCGGGTGCCGAGACGGCCCGCCAACGCCTGGCCCCATATGTGGCCATGGGCTATCCCGTGGTCGAGATGTCCCTCAAGGTCGACACCGACGCCGCCAAGGCCCAGGTCATGCCGCTGCTGCAAGGCAAGGCCAGCCTGGTGCTGGGGCCGTCGGGCGCCGGCAAAAGCACCCTGATCAACACCCTGCTGCCCCACGCCCGCGCCGAGGTGGGCGAGATCTCGCAGGCGCTCAACTCAGGCCGCCACACCACCACCACCAGCCTCTGGTACTGGCTGGACGACAGCCATGAGAGCGCCGTGATCGACTCGCCGGGTTTCCAGGAATTCGGCCTGCACCACATCGCCCCCACCGAACTGGCCAAGTGGATGCCCGACATTGCCGCCCACATCGCCGACTGCCGCTTCTACAACTGCACCCACCGCCAAGAGCCCGGCTGTGCCGTGCGGGCCGCCGCCGAGCGCGGCGAAATCAGCCCGATGCGCCTGAGCCTCTACACCGGCCTGTTTGACGAACTCAGCCAGCAGCGCTGGTGAGCCCCGCATTGACCGCGCGGCTCCCGCCTGAAGGTTTCACACACGGCCCCGCCGACACCCCATCTGTCTGACCATGAACGACACCCTGTCCCTGATCCCCGATGCCCTGGAAGCTTTCTCCGTGGGCGCCTTGTCACTCGAAGACCTGGCGCGCACGATGCGTGACGCCTCACAAGAACACGAGCCCACGCTGCCCGACCGTTACCTGGACGTGCTGGAACGCCTGTTGAATCAACTGGAAAGCGCCGCGCTGTTCAGCGAAGAAAGCTGCTCATTCAGCCGCGCCGACATGGTGTCGGCCCTGGTGGAATGGCTGGCCCGGGCGCAAGACTGGTCGAACAAGACCGTCAACCCGCCGGCCCCTCAGCGCAACTGAGGGCTGGGTGGATCGGCGTAGGGCCAGGCTGACCCGGCCAGCCGATCGGATCAACCGATCAGGTTGGCCAACGACAGCAGCGCCAGCAGCAGCATCCACAGCACCACCGAGCGCCAGATCAGTCCCACCACGCTGCGCAGGTGGGCCATCTCCGGCGGTGCGCCGGTCGTGCTGCCCTCGGCATCGATCACCTCCGAGCCATCGCCCTGATTCAGGGTTCGGCTCACATCGCGGCCTTCGGCGCTCGGCGCGGCCTGACCGCCCAGGCGCACGCCCAAGGCCCCAGAAGCCGCCGACAAGATCGTGCCCTCGTTGGGGCGCACCCACAGCACTGCATGACGGCGCCACGCGTCCACTGCGTCCTCAAAATTGCCCACCACCGCGAACCCGAACGCCGTCATCCGCGAAGGCACATGGTCCAGCCAGGTGAACAGCTTGAGCGACAGGTTCTTCAGGCGATCGTGCGTGGTCGCGCCCGTCACCTGGCTCTTGTACGACCAATAGCGGCTGGCGAACTCGGCCATGCGGTACAACACCGCCCCGGCCGGCCCTAATCCCAGGGACGACAAGGCCACAAACCAGAAAAACACACCGAACACATGGCGGTGCGCGGCCAGCAACGAGTACTCCAGCACATGGCGCAGCACCTCGGTGCGCGGCAGGTCACTGGCGTCCAGATGCTGCCAGTGCGCGAGCTGTTCACGGGCGCGGTCTTCGCGGCCCTGTTCCAGCGCATCGCGGATGGCCGTGAAGTTGTGGCTGAACTGGCGGAACCCCAGCGTGAGGTAGAGCACCGCTACGTCCCACACCAGCGCCAGCACCGTGCTGTAGCGATTCACCAGCACATAGATCAGGCCCACCAGCACCGCCGGGGCCGCCACGGTGACGGCCCAGACCACGCGGGCGTGCACATCGGCACCCGCGTCAAAATTGCGACCCACCCAGCGCACCCAGCCAGTCAAAGACTGATGGATGGGGTTGAGCGTCGACAAAGGCTTGAGCTGCTCCGCCAACAAGGCGAAGAGCACGGCAAAGAAACTCATGGCGAGATCATAGCCGCCTGCTCACGCAGGCATGTGGCAGAAACGTTCACAGACCCTCAGGCGGACAGGAAGCGGTAGAAATTTCGCAACATCGCTGCGGTGGCACCCCAGATGAAATACTCACGGTCTTGCTCGTGCGGCGGCCGCCAGGGCATCGAGAAGAACTCGAAGCGGGCCCCGCTCACCTCCAGCGCATGGCGCTCATGGAACTGCGGATCCATCAAGAAGGGCAGTGGCACCTCGAAGATGTCGGCCACCTCGTTGGCATCGGCCTGCAGCCTCAAGCGCTGCAACTCATCTGCCAAAGGATCAATCAAGCCCACCACCGGCGTGACCATGAAGCCCGTTCCGGTCGCATACGGAGGCAAGGTGCCCAACACCTGCACCCGCGAAGGATCCAGCCCCACCTCCTCCTGCGCCTCGCGCAAGGCGGTGGCCACTGGGTTCGGGTCGGTCGGCTCCTGGCGCCCGCCCGGAAAGCTGATCTGCCCGGCGTGCTTGCTCAAATGGGCCGTGCGCTGCGTCAGCAGCACCGAAACCTGATCGCGCATCACCAGCGGCACCAGCACCGACGCGGGCACGAACTCCTTCGCCCGAATCCACAACTCGTTGTCGGCATCGGTCTGCCAGGGCGGGGGCGCTGCAAAGCGCTGGATCAGCGCGTCGCGGGTCAAACGCTCCAGCGGCACGGGAGGCAAATGCCGGTCACTGCCCAGCCGCTCGGCCAGATGGGGGTCAATTTTCAAAGCCATGGACGCACCATAACAAAAGCCACCTGGGCTTGCGCAGCAGGTGGCTTTGGGGCGAAACGGTGTACACCACGGCTCGTCACCGTGGTGTCGCAACGATCAGGAGAGCTTTTCCTTGATACGTGCCGACTTGCCGCTGCGCTGACGCAGGTAGTACAGCTTGGCGCGACGGACATCGCCGCGACGCTTGACTTCGATCTTGGCGATCAGGGGGCTGTACAACTGGAACGTACGTTCCACGCCTTCGCCGCTCGAGATCTTGCGAACGATGAAGCTGGAGTTCAGACCACGGTTACGCTTGGCGATCACGACGCCTTCGTAAGCCTGAACGCGCTTGCGGGTACCTTCCACCACATTGACCGAAACGATCACGGTGTCGCCAGGGGCGAAAGAAGGGATCTCTTTGTTCAGACGAGCAATTTCTTCTTGCTCGAGCTGTTGAATGATGTTGGCCATCAAAAGCTCCTAATTGATCTTGCCCGCGCTTGAAAATCCAGCCATGACACCTTGTGTTTCACAAGGAACGCGACCGGGGTGAAAAAATGGTAGCCGGGTAGAGGATCGGAAAACCGCAGATTATAGCGTGAGTTGAGATAAAAAGTGCTCGTCCTTTTTGGACAATTCGCCACGCGCCCTCGCCGCCTCGATCAGCTCGGGGCGACGCTGTGCCGTGATGCGCAGTTGCTGCTCACGACGCCAGCGCGCAATGTGCGCATGGTGACCCGACATCAGCACCGGCGGGACGGCTGCATCGACACCTCGCTCGTTGCCATCGACAGGCCAGTCCAGCACTTCCGGGCGACTGTAATGTGGGCAATCCAGCAGGCCATCCGAGAAGCTGTCCTGCTCGTGAGAGGCGGCGTCGTGCAAGACGCCGGGTTGCAGGCGCGTCACGGCATCAATCAGCGTCAGGGCCGGCAACTCGCCACCCGACAACACATAGTCACCCAAGCTGACTTCTTCGTCCACATGGGCATCGATGAATCGCTGGTCAATGCCCTCGTAGCGGCCGCACACCAGCACGGCGCCAGGCCCTTCGGCCAGTTGCTGCACGCGCTGCTGCGTCAAAGGCTTGCCCGCCGGACTGAACAGCACCACCGGCAGGCGGGGCGCTGCACCAGCCCGCTGATCCGAGCGGATGACCGACAGGCAACGCACCAGCGGCTCGACCAGCATGACCATGCCCGGGCCGCCACCAAAGGGGCGGTCATCGACCCGGCGGTACACACCCTCGGCAAAATCGCGCAGCTGCCACAGGCGCACATCGACCGCCTTCGTCTCGAAGGCACGACGCGTCACGCCCACCGTCTGAAACGGGGCGAACAATTCGGGAAACAGGGTGATGACGTCGAAGCGAACGGCCATCGCAGCCCTCCGGTCAAAGAGGGTGGATCAGTAGTCCAGGCCCCAGTCGGCCACGATGCGCTTGTCAGCCAGGCTGACACTGTCGATGTAGGCCGACACAAAGGGGATGAGACGCTCGACGGCGTCCTGGCCTTCGACCGCAGGCACGACGCAGCGCAGCACGCTGTGCGGGCCGGTCGCCATCAGATCGGCCACCTGGCCCAGGAACTCGCCCTGACGGTTGACCACATTCAGGCCAATCAGGTCGATCCAGTAAAACTCGTCGGCCTCGGGCGTGGGAAACGCCGCGCGCGACACGAACACGCGTGCGCCCTTGAGGGCCTCGGCATCATTGCGGTCGTCCAGCCCTTCGGCGGTCCCGACAATGATGTCGCCCTGCTCGCGCACCGTCGTCATCTGCAGGAAACGCGGCGCCGTCAAACGGGCGGGCGCAACAGCAGACGGTTTTCGCACGGCAGGCGCCGCAGCGGCCGCTCCCGTCTTGGCAGACGGACGCGACAAAGCGCCCGCAGCCTGTTCGGGCGGACGCAAAAACCATTTCTTCGTACAGAAGAGCGCCTGAGGGTCCGAAGAGAAAGGCATCACCTTGATGCCCCCCTTCACGCCCCAGGCGTCCACGATGCGCCCGACTTCCACCGCGTCTTCAGGCCAGACGACACCATCATCCAGCACCAGCGAAGGGGTCGAGCGATCGTTCATGCAGCCTCGATCAAGCAGCCGGAACGGCAGCCTTCTTGGCTTCGACGATCAGGCGGTTGACGGCGTCAGAAGCCTGCGCACCGTTGTTCACCCAGGTGTCAACGCGGTCCAGCGACAGGCGCAGGGTTTCAGCGTTGCCGGAAGCCAGCGGGTTGTAGAAGCCCACGCGCTCCAGGAAACGGCCGTCACGGCGGTTCTTTTGCTCAGCCACGACGATGTTGTAGAAAGGGCGCTTCTTGGAGCCGCCGCGTGCAAGTCGAATCACGACCATGATGTGTCCTTCAGTTTGAATGGGCGACCACTCTTCCCGGGAGACACTCGGGGTCAAGCAGCCAGGGCTCAGTCAGACACCTGCCTGACCAGTCCAATCATCCGACCCGTTTAGATACGCGCCAGGGGTTCGTCATGGCGTTGGCCATGGAAACCACCCAACTCGGGCTGGAAAACCGCAAATTATAGTCTGACTTGACGCCTCGTGCCACCCCACCATGCCAGAAACCGCTCACCCCACTCCCACCCTGCGCTCCAAGACGCTCGCCACCTGGCTGACCCTGCTGGGCGGCCCCATGGGCGTGCACCGCTTTTACCTCTACGGCCTGAACGATGTCTGGGGCTGGCTGCACCCCGTTCCCACCTTGCTCGGAGCCTGGGGGCTGCGGCGTGTGGCCGAATTCGGGCAGGACGACCAGCTGGCCTGGCTGCTGATTCCCATCCTGGGTTTCATGGTGGCGGGCACCATGCTGCAGGCCATCGTCTACGGCCTGATGCCCGACGAGCGCTGGCATGCACGCCACAACGCCGGACTTGACACGCGCGCCGCCCACCCCAGCGGCTGGGGCGCCGTCCTCGGCGTGATCGCGGCCCTGCTGGTGGGCGCCACCGTGCTGATGTCGACCATCGCCTTCACCGGGCAGCGCTACTTCGAATACCAGGTGGAAGCGGCGCGTCAGATCAGTCAATGAGCAACGGGTGGCGAGCAAGCGGGTCCGCCTTGCCGGATAATCTCGCTTTTGCGACCCACAGCTCTTTGCCCGACGCGCCATGACCACGCCTACCGACCCGCATCACAACGCCAACGCGCCCCTCACCTACGACCAGGCCGGTGTCAACTATGACCTGATCGACCCGTTGAAGGTCGCCGCCCAGCGTGCTGCGGCCGAAACCGGCGCGAACCTGGCCAGCCACGGCTTCAGCGAAGTGCTGGCCTCGCGCGGCGAGTCGGCCTATGTGGTCGATGTGGGCCCGATGTACCTGGCCTCCATCGTCGAGTGCCTGGGCACCAAGACCCTGGTGGCCGACGAGATGGCCACACTGACGGGCAAGAGCTACTACGACGGCATCGCCCAGGACACCATCGCCATGGCGGTGAACGACCTGATCACCGTGGGCGCCACGCCCCTGGTGGTGCAGGCTTACTGGGCTGCGGGCGGCTCCGACTGGTTCGGCGACAAGGTGCGCGCCAACGCGCTGGTGGCCGGCTGGAAGAAGGCCTGCGAGGTGTGCAACGTGGCCTGGGGCGGCGGTGAAACCCCCGCGCTGGCCGGCATCGTGGCCGATGGCCGCGTCGACCTGGCCGCGTCGTGCACCGGCATCATCAGCCCCAAGACCCGCCTGTCGGTGGGCGACAAGCTGGGCGCGGGCGACGCCATCGTCTTCCTGGCCTCCAGCGGCATCCACGCCAACGGCCTGTCGCTGGCGCGCAAGCTGGCCGAGCGCCTGCCCCAGGGCTATTTGACCGACCTCGGCAATGGCCAAAGCTACGGTGAGGCGCTGCTGGCCCCCACCACGCTGTACTCGCCCGTCACCGAGGCGATGGCCAAGGAAGGCATCATTCCCCACTACTGCGCCAACGTCACCGGCCACGGCTGGCGCAAGCTGCTGCGTCACCCCAAGCAGCTGACCTACCGCATCACGAACGTACCCCCCAAGACCGCCGTGCTGGCCTTCATGCAGCAGGAATGCGGCCTGGACGACCACGAGGCCTATGGCACGCTGAACATGGGCGCGGGCTTTGCGCTGTACCTGGCGGCCGACCAGGCCGAACGCGTCGTGGCCATCTCGAAGTCGCTGGGCATTGACGCCTGGGTGGCCGGCCGCGTGGAAGACGGCCCCAAGCAGGTGGTGATCGAGCCTTTGAACGTCGTTTACGGCGCCGAAGAACTGCAACTGCGTTGACCCCGGCCGCTGCGGGCCGGACAAGGAGCACGAACCATGGGACACATGATCGACTTCACCCGCCCCGATGGCGGCAAAACCAGTGGCTACCTGGCTGACGCCGGCCCCGGCTCACCCGGCGTGATCCTGATTCAGGAATGGTGGGGCCTCAACGACCACATCAAGGAGCTGGCCGAGCGCCTGGCCGCCGAAGGCCTGACCGCCCTGGCCCCTGACCTGTTCCGTGGCCGCCTGACCTCCAGTGCCGACGAAGCCAGCCACCTGATGAACAACCTGGATTTTGGTGATGCGACGCACCAAGACCTGCGTGGGGCAGCCGACTACCTCGCGCAGCGCAGCCTGCCGGTGGGCGTGACGGGCTTTTGCATGGGCGGGGCCTTGACCGTGGCCGCTGCAGTGCACCTCGAGGGTGTGTCGGCCGCAGTGTGCTTCTACGGCATCCCACCGGCCTCGTTTGCCGACCCGGCCGACATCCGCATCCCGTTCCAAGGGCACTTTGCCACGCGTGACGACTGGTGCACCCCCACCGTGGTCTCGCACCTGGTGGACGCCATGAAGGCGGCGGGCGAAGAGCCCGACATTCACTTCTATGAAGCGGATCACGCCTTCGTCAACAAGACCCGCCCCGAGGTTTACGACGAAGCCAGCGCCACCCCGGCCTGGACACGTGCCGTGAGTTTCCTCAAGCGCCACCTGAGAAAAAAGTGAATTTGTGAGCGCCGCCTTTGACTGCCAAACCTGTGGCGCCTGTTGCGCCTATTTCCGGGTCTCGTTCTATTGGGGGGAGGCCGATGATGCCCCAGGAGGCACCGTCCCGGTCGGCCTGACCCAGAAACTCGACCATTACCAACGCTGCATGGCGGGCACCTCCACCCGGGCGCCCCGCTGCGTGGCCCTGAGCGGCGAGATTGGCCTGCAGGTGGGTTGCACCATCTACCCCGTGCGATCGAGCACCTGCCATGCCCTGCAAGCGGGTGACGCGCAATGCCTGCGCGCCCGCGAGAAGCATGGCCTGCCCACGGCCTTGACCTGTCAAGATCCCCTATAATCGTTCGTGACGGGCCTCCCTGCATGGGGGCGCGGCCAACCGGGTCAGGTCGGGAACGAAGCAGCCCTAACCGTTAGCCAACAGTGCCAGGATCAGGCTCGTCACCTTATTTTTGTGTTTGATGCCCCATGCGTCGCGGCTGGGACCGAACTTCCGCGAAGTTCGGGGCGTGTGCACCACGTTTTCACCTGCGACCCACAGCGTTCATGGCATCGACCCCCCTTCCGCCCGCCTCCACCCCGTCGTCCGGCACCTCCACGGTCGCCATTGACCTGGGTGACCGCAGCTACGACATCCTGATCGGCGAAGGCCTGCTGCAAGACCCGGCCACGTTTGCGGGGCTGCCCAAGTCGTCCAAGGCCCTGATCGTCACCAACACCACGGTGGGCCCGCTCTACACCGCCGCCTTGCGCGCCGCCATTGCGCCGCACCACAAGGCCGTGCTGGATGTGGAGTTGCCCGATGGCGAGCAGTACAAGGACTGGCCCGCGCTGAACCAGATCTTCACCAAGTTGCTGGAAGAAGCCGCCGACCGCAAGACGGTGCTGTACGCACTGGGTGGTGGCGTGATTGGTGACATGACCGGCTTTGCCGCCGCCTGCTACATGCGCGGCGTGCCCTTTGTGCAGGTGCCGACCACGCTGCTGGCCCAGGTGGACTCCAGCGTGGGCGGCAAAACCGCCATCAACCACCCGGCCGGCAAGAACATGATCGGGGCGTTTTACCAGCCCCAGCGCGTGATCTGCGACCTGGCCACGCTCGACACCCTGCCCCAGCGCGAGCTGCTGGCCGGCTTGGCCGAGGTCATCAAATACGGCCCGATTGCCGATGCCGAGTTCCTGAGCTGGCTCGAAGCCCACATGGACCAGTTGCTGGCCCGTGACCGTGCCGCGCTCAAGCACGCCATCCAGCGTTCGTGTGAGATCAAGGCCTGGGTGGTGGGGCAGGACGAGAAGGAATCTGGCCTGCGCGCCATCCTGAACTACGGCCACACCTTCGGGCACGCCATCGAGTCGGGTCTGGGCTATGGCGAGTGGCTGCATGGCGAGGCCGTGGGCGCCGGCATGGTGATGGCCGCTGACCTGTCGGCCCGCCTGGGCCTGATTGACGAAGCGACGTCGCAGCGCATCCGTGCGCTGATTGCGCGCACCGGCCTGCCCGTGACCGCGCCCGACCTGGGCGCCGACCGCTACCTGGAGCTGATGCAGGTGGACAAGAAGGCCGAAGGCGGCGAGATCCGCTTCGTGGTGATCGGCCCGTTGGGACAGGCAGGGATGCGCCCTGCGCCCGAAGCGGCGGTGCGCGACGTGATCGCGGCCCACACGCGCTGAGCAGGACGTACCATGACCCTCGCCCCCTACGCCAGTCATCCTGAGCAGACAAGGGGGCGTCGTTACCCCGAGCTGCCCGCCCCCACCCGCAGCGATTTTCAGCGCGACCGCGACCGCATCGTCCACAGCACGGCGTTCCGACGCCTGGTTTACAAGACCCAGGTCTTTTTGAACCACGAGGGCGACCTGTTTCGCACACGTTTGACGCACTCGCTGGAGGTGGCGCAGCTGGGGCGCTCCATTGCGCGCTCGCTGGGGCTGAACGAGGACTTGGTGGAAGCCATTGCCCTGGCACATGACCTGGGGCACACGCCGTTTGGCCACGCCGGACAGGATGTGCTCAACGAGTGCATGCAGGGGCATGGGGGGTTTGAGCACAACCTGCAATCGCTGCGCGTGGTGGATGAACTGGAAGAGCGCTATCCGGCTTACAACGGGCTGAACCTGGCGTTTGAGACGCGTGAGGGCATCTTGAAGCATTGCTCGCGTCGGCATGCCGAGATGCTGGAAGCGCAAGAGCCGGGCGGCGTGGGGCGCCGGTTTCTGGAAGGCTCGCAGCCTAGCCTGGAGGCGCAACTGTGCAATCTGGCCGATGAGATTGCCTACAACGCACATGACATTGACGATGGCGTGCGCTCGGGGCTGATCACGATGGAGCAGCTGGAGGCGGTGCCGCTGTTCGTGCGCTTTCGGGATGAAACGCTGGCGGAGTTTCCGCAGCTGCAAGGGCGCCGGCTGCTGTTTGACACCATTCGGCGCATGCTGTCGCAGCAGGTATATGACGTGATCGGGGCGACGCAGGCTTTGTTGGCAGAGCACATGCCCGGATCGGCGGATGAGGCCAGGCAGTGTCCGCCGTTGGTGCGCTTCAGCGCCGCCATGCGGGAAGACAGCACGGCCTTGAAGCGCTTTTTGTTCAAGGAGCTGTACCGGCATCCGCAGGTCAATGAGACCACGGCCAAGGCCAAGCAGGTGCTGTCAGAGTTGTTTGCGGCGTATGTGACGCAGCCGTCAGCGATGCCGACTGACTTTGCGCAGCGCGAGGATCTGCACCGGGCGGTGGCGGATTACATCGCAGGGATGACGGACCGGTTTGCGGTGCGGGAGCATGAGAGGTTGACGGGGAAGAAGGTGTTTTAAGCCCGCCAATTCACTGCTATTTCCAATGCAAACACATCTGTCTTCGCTCACAATCAAATGAGCACTCGGCACTAGAGTGGCGAGCCTCAATTCCCATGAGTTAAACAACTTGGGTACAGGCGCGGCTCAAGCTGCAGATTTCGTCATGCATAAAGGTCTTACATGAGCGCCCTACATAAAACCCGCACCCACGCAGCTCTGTTGCCAAAGTATGTGACCCGCTTCAGCTGCCTTGGCCCTGATTGCGAAGACACTTGTTGCACGGGATGGCGTGTCACGGTCGACAAAAAGACCTTCAACGCCTACAAGCAGATCAATGACCAGAGTCTGGGCCAGCGCTTCACGCAAGACGTCAAGCGCCAAAGAAGCCAGGCCAGTGACAACAACTACGCACGCATTGAACTCAAACCCGAGTCAAAAGAGTGCCCCTTCATGGAAGCGCGTCTTTGCGCAGTCCAACGCGACCTGGGTGAAAGCTATTTGTCTAACACCTGCTTCACTTATCCCCGCTTTTCTCGCAACTTTGGAGGCCAGCATGAACAAGCACTGACGCTTTCGTGCCCCGAAGCCGCGCGACAAGCCCTGCTGGCAGCAGACGCGTTCGACTTTGTGGAGGGAACGATCACCGTACGCCCCGACACCGTCAGCATGATCACGTCCAAGCAAGGCATGCCAATGGACTTGATGAACGAGGTTCGCATCTTCTGCCTGCAACTCATGCGCACGAAAGGCCTTGAGCTGTGGCAAAGAATGGCCGTGCTGGGCGTGTTTTGCGAGAGTCTGACCAACACGCTGGCACAGGGTGGGCACGCAGCGGTACCCGCCTTGCTGGAGGGCTTTGTAGCGATGGTGGAAAGTGGTGAGGTCGTTGCCGCATTGTCAGGCATGCAGACCAACCACCCCGTGCAGGCGCAAGTTTTTGCCATCTTCTGGCAAGAAAAAGCAACCCGAACGGCCTCAGCCGTCCAGAACGAAGTGGTTGATGCGATTGCCAAAGGCTTGGGCGCCGATCCCGAGACCGGACGCCTGAGCAGCGAACAACTCATCGCGCGCTACAGCCATGGCGTAACGCTACTGCCAGAAGCGCTTCGTGCCACCCCCTACCTGCTTGAGAACTATCTCCTCAATGAGATGTTCCGTGAACTGTTTCCACTTGAGGGCTCGACACCCTATCAACAATACCTGAAAATCGTTTCACGATTCGGATTGTTGCGCCTGATGTTGGCTGCCCAGTGCAATACCGACGGCCATCTACCTGACGTTGCCGCACTGGTCCATACCGTGCAGGTTTTTTGCCGCATGATCCAGCACGACACAAACTTTGCAGTCCAAGTCAACTCTGCCCTTCAAAACAGTGGCTGGGCCAAGTTAGAGAAGGTGTATGGATTTCTAAAGTCTTGATACTTGATTCAGGGCTACCGATTACGCTGCAATTTGTGACTGCATCCCATGTACACCACTGCCCTCGTCATGATCGCCCGCAACGAGGCGCGCTGCATTACAAACAGCCTTCGCAGCATGCGCCCCTGGGTCAACCACATGATCGTACTGGACACTGGCTCCACCGATGAGACGGCGGCCCTAGCGCGCGCCGAAGGCGCCCAGGTGCATCACTTTGAGTGGGTGCACGACTTTGCCGCCGCCCGCAACGCTGCGCTGGCGCACAGTACAGCTGACTGGAACATCATCATCGATGCCGATGAATGCCTGACCGAAGGAGGCGAGATCCTGCTCGCGCTGAAGCGACAAGCGCCTGACTTTGTGGGCCGCCTTGAGGTGTACAGCACGTTCGAACCGGAAGGCGCCGCGTCACATCAAGCCTCTTCGACTTGGATCCCACGCGCGCTGCCTGCCGGCATCGCCTATGAAGGTAGCATCCATGAGCAACCGATCTCCGCTTTGCCTCGTCGCAACCTGACCGTCCGACTCAATCATGACGGCTACATGCCAGCGCAAATGGAAGCCAAGAGGGAGCGCAACTGGAAACTGCTGGAAGTGGCCATACAGGCGGCACCGGATGACGCCTACCTGCATTACCAGATTGGCAAGGAACACGAGGTTCATGGTCGACTCGAGCTCGCGAGCGAGGCCTATGACACATCCCAATCACTGCTGGGAACCGAAGCAGGCAAGACGCCGACCTGGCGGCATGACCTGGTACTCCGCAGCCTGTACACCCTGAAGGCATGCAACCGACTGGCGCAAGCCATCCACTTGGCCGAAGCCGAAATGCCCCACTGGTCGCACTCCGCCGACTTCTACTTCACCTTGGGCGATGTCCTACTGAGCCAGGCTCTGGCCCACCCAGAAGAAGCCGACGCCTTGTTGCCCATGATCGAGTCCTGCTGGCAACAGAGCCTGGCACTGGGAGACACCCCTGATCTGGAAGGCGCAGTGCATGGCCGTGGTAGCCATCTGGCCGCTCACAATCTCGTGGTGTTCTACGACAGCTTGGGGCAGCCTGACAAGGCGGACCCATACCGAGCACGAGCAATTCCCATCAAAACGACTCCTTGAAAAGGAGTCCCAGTTGGGGCTCAAGAAGCGGCCAAGTACGCCGAAAACCCATCTCACCCATAGACAGCACGAAACATTCGATTGCTATCAAACGCAAAAAACCCCTAAAGAAGACTGTCGCCGGGTCGAAAACAAAAATAACGGTGCTCAACAAGGTACCGCAGCCTGACCAGACAACCCAAGTGGTCTGGTAACGGAAAAGCGATGCGGCGGCTGATGCACCGCGCAAAGCAGTTGGCACTAATGCCGCGACTTCATCACCTTAGGAGTTCATCATGCCTTCGATCATCAATACCAACCTCGCTTCCCTGAACGCCCAGCGCAACAGCAACACCTCACAACTGGCCCTGTCTACCGCCATGCAGCGCCTGTCGTCTGGTCTGCGCGTTAATAGCGCCAAGGACGATGCAGCTGGCCTGGCTATCGCCGAGCGCATGAACTCGCAAGTCAAGGGTATGAACGTTGCCATCCGCAACGCCAACGACGGCATCTCCCTGTCGCAAACCGCTGAAGGCGCGTTGGGCAAGATGACCGACTCGCTGCAGCGCATGCGTGAACTCGCTGTGCAGTCGGCTAACGGCACCAACAGTACCAGCGACCGCACGGCTCTGAGCAACGAATTCAAGGAGTTGCAAGATGAAATCGTCCGCGTGATTGACAACTCGAAGTTCAATGACCAGAAACTGTTCGATTCAGCTGCGGAAACTGGCTTCAAATTCCAAGTTGGAGCAGGCACATCGACTGACAACCAGATCACGGTCAAGAGCAAGGAACTGAAGGCAGGCACAGATCTCTTTGACGCGACGGTAAAAGCCACCATCGAAATTACCGACGCAACCAAGTCCGGCACGGCCATCACTGCCATCGACAAGGCGATCGAGCAAGCCTCGACCCTTCGATCCACCTTCGGTGCCGCCCAAAGCCGCCTGGATGCCGTGGTTTCCAACCTGCAGGTCAACGTCGAAAACACCTCGGCTGCCAAGAGCCGCATCATGGACGCGGACTTCGCTACCGAAACAGCCAACCTGTCTCGCGCTCAGATTTTGCAACAGGCCGGCAACGCGATGATCTCGCAAGCCAATCAGCTGCCTCAGCAGGTGCTGTCGCTGCTGCGCTGATCACGCCGCGTCAGAATACAAACAAAGGGCCCCCGTGGGGCCCTTTGTTTTTCATGCGCAACGAAGAATAGGAGGCGTTCACCCAGCTTATTGATGCTTACGCGATCGCGCAAATGCAGAGAATGCAATCAGCAGGCCACTCTCGATGCCTGTGAAGGCCGCCCCGCCCAGCGGGTCGAAATTCGTCAGCCTCTGCCGGAGTAAGCAACATGCCTCAAACGATCAACACCAATCTGAGCTCACTGAACGCTCAACGCAACCTGAACGCATCGCAAAACTCCCTTTCGGTGTCGATGCAGCGGCTCTCGTCGGGCTTGCGGGTCAACAGCGCCAAGGACGACGCAGCAGGCTTGGCCATCGCCGAGCGAATGAACTCCCAGGTCAAGGGCATGAATGTTGCCATCCGCAATGCCAATGACGGCATCTCGCTGGCGCAAACTGCTGAAGGCGCGTTGGGCAAGATGACCGACTCGCTGCAACGCATGCGTGAGTTGGCCATCCAGTCTGCCAACGGCACCAACAGCACCACCGACCGCGCTGCTCTGGCCAACGAGTTCACGGCGCTGCAAGAAGAAATCACCCGTGTTATCACGAACTCCAAGTTCAATGATCGTCCCTTGTTCGACGCAACAGCGGCGGCAGGCATCGTCTTCCAGGTAGGCGCTGGTACCACCGCCGACAACCAGATCACCGTCAAGAGCGCCAATCTGGCATCGGGCGCCATCTTTGACAGCGCCCAGGCCACGACCCTCATCGACACTGCCGCCAATTCTTTGCTGGCCATCGGCTTCATCGACAAAGCCATTGAACAGGCGTCCACCGTGCGCTCCACCTTTGGTGCCGCACAAAGCCGACTTGATGCTGTGATCTCAAATCTGCAGGTGGCAGCAGAAAATCAGAGTGCAGCAAAGAGCCGCATCATGGATGCAGACTACGCCGCAGAAACCGCCAACATGTCGCGCGCGCAGATTCTGCAGCAGGCGGGCAATGCCATGATTGCCCAAGCCAACCAGTTGCCACAGCAGGTTCTCAAGCTGCTGCAAGGCTGATCGCCTTGACGGGGGTGCAGGCTCTCAAGTTGTCTCCAAGCATGCCGATAAAGACAGTGCTGGACTCAGCGCCACAAAGCTTTAGGATGGCTGATCAGAGGATTACCTGCTCCACCGTGAAGGATTGACATTATGGCTACCACTTCGTCGACATCATTCAGTGCGGCCACCATCAGCTCCCTGGGCGTAGGTAGCGGCTTGGATGCTGAGAGCATCGTCACCAAGTTGGTTGCGCTGGAGCGTCAGCCCATCACGCAACTCAAGGCCGAAGCCACCAAACTTCAGACCAAAATTTCAGCTTACGGTAAAGTTCAGTCTGCGGTTTCCACACTCAAGGATGCGGCGCAAAAGCTGACAAGCCCCGACATCTGGCAGAGCACATCTGCAAAATCAGCAGACAGCACAGCCGTCAGTATTGCCACGACCACGGGAGCTGCTACCGGCAATTACAACGTCACCGTATCAACCCTGGCGGCCAGTCAGTCAGTGGTTAGCAACAAGGTGTTTGGCGCCGCTACCGATCTGGTTGGCGCAGGCACCTTGACCATCGACATGGGCACATGGGCGGGCGGCAATTTCACGCAGAAGAGTGGCAACACGCCTCTGTCCGTGACGGTCCAGGCCACAGACTCCCTGGAGAGCGTGCGCGACAAGATCAATGCCCTGGGCTCTGGCATCTCGGCGTCGATCGTTAACGATGCCAATGGTGCTCGCCTGGTGATGACGTCCAAGGAAACGGGCATAACCAATGGCTTTCGCATTCAGGTCACCAATGATCAGGATGCCAACAACACCGACGGACTGGGTTTGTCCGCCCTGGCCTATGACCCTAAAAACGGCGCCAACGGCACCACCCTGAACCAAGCACCATCAGACGCACAGGCCACCATCAACGGCATCGCGATCCGCTCCAGCTCCAACACCTTTTCAAATGTCCTCAGCGGCATCTCGCTCACGGTCGGCAAGGTCACCACGGGGCCCGTCAGTGTGTCGGTCGGACAGGACACGACCAGCATTGCCACCGCCATCACTGACTTTGCCAACGCCTTCACGTCGCTGACCAATTTGCTCAAGACGAACACCAAATACGACGAAGGCACGAAAACCGGCGGCACACTCCAGGGCGACAGCATGGCCGTGGGCACACTCAATCAGTTCCGCGCCCTGCTCGGCAGCTCCACCTCTGGATCCGCCGTGTTCACCACCTTGTCTTCTATCGGCCTGGAGAGCAAGGGCGGCGGCACAATGACCGTGAACACCACCAAGCTCAACGATGCACTGAATAATCTGACCGAGGTGAGAAAGCTGTTCGCCAACACGGACGCTGTGGACCCCAGCAAGAACGGCTTCGCGACCCGAATCAACACCCTCGCCAGCAACCTGCTAAGCACCGATGGTTTGTTCACCACTAAGACAACGGGACTGAACAGCTCAGTCAAGTTGAACGAAAAGCGCCAGGAGCAGATTGATGCGAAGGCTGCCTTGTATGAAAAACGCCTGCGCGCTCAGTACACAGCCCTTGACAAGGCAATGGCCAGCATCAGCTCGCAGGGGAACTACGTCTCACAGATGATTTCGGGCTTGAACTCAAATTCGTAACACTTTGCACTTGAGCCCTCAAGTTGACGGAAAAACATCCGAAATCGTAAACATCTAGGAGTTTTCTGATGGCGCCTTGCCATTGCTCCTCTTTCAGGTGTCTTGCGATATTGGGGTTCATCATGGCGACCATCTCATCAGCGGGTGCAAACGAGGGCGTTGATCTCACGAAAGTGATGAGTAACGCCACGTCGACACGCCTGAAAGCGGGGGCGCAACGCCCACCCCAAGTTGAGGATGTTGCTGAGATTTCATCTGACGGCATGCGGCAAAGTGCCATCACTGCACTGGCCGAAGCGGCATCGCAGTTGGCCAGCAAAACACTGTGGTCATCCACCGTCGCCTCTTCCAGCGCCCCGGATGCTGTCACCGCACGTAGCAATGCCCAGACGTCCGCTGGAACCTCTCAGGTCGAGGTGAGCCGACTGGCGTCCGCCCAAGTCATCAGCACCGCCACGTTTTCATCGCTCTCCACCGTCGTTGGGCTGGGTACACTGAACATCGAAATGGGTTCGTGGGACGTGCCACCCACCACCTTCGCCACCAACCCCAACTGGCCCAAGGCCAATGTGGTGCTTGGCCCCAAAAACGACACGCTGGATCGCGTGCGCGATAAGATCAATGCTGCGGGGCTTGGCGTGGTAGCCACCGTTGTGTCCGACGCAACCGGCTCCAGGCTGGTGCTGCGCTCAACTGGCACGGGGGTGGACAATGGCTTCAGGATCACGACGGAAGAGGCCGCGCCCGCTGAAAGCGGCTCAGACGTCGCCGCCCTGAGCGCGCTGGGTTTCGACCCCTCGTCAGCTGGAAAGGGCGGTATGCAATTGCTGCAATCGGCCAGCAATGCCCAGGTTCGGATCAACGATGAATCGGTGGAATCCCCGCTGAATTTGATCGAGAGCCGGGATGGCTTGAGCCTGGTGCTGAAAAACCCCACCGATGCACCCGCCACCATCAACGTGATGTCTGACCAAGCGGGCATACAACGGGCTACCCAGAACTTTGCGCAGGCCTACAACGCCCTGCAGAACCTGGGTGGCAGCGTGGCCAGTACGGTTCACCGCGGCGCGGAGAGCCTGCTCGGCACATCGGGTCAGCCCACCGAACTGGGTCGCACCCTGGCACAAATGGGTATGACACGCACACCTGAAGGCGAGTTAAAGATCGACACGCAGCAGTTGACCACTGCCTTGCAGCAGAATTCCGCAACTGTGCGCCAAAGCCAGACAATGCTGGCGCAAGAGGTTCTGGCCGACCTTCCGGCTAGCCCGAACGTAGCCTCGCCAGAGGCTGGCGCACGTGTCCAGCCCAACGCCGATCTGGCTGCGAGCACCCCCAGCAGCACGGCTGGCACCTTGCGTCGCCAGCGTTTGCTGGACCAGTACCAAGGCATGCCCACCCCAGCCGGAATGGAGGACAATGAGCCGTCTTTCCTGCCAGTTGCCTCACGTGCATAAGCCGGAACTGCTGCCTTTTTGAGGCCTGTTTCTATGGCATCAAGCAGGCATAAAGGGGTCAAGCTACAGTGCTTGCTGCCGATAACAAACACAACGCTGTTATCAGCACCACCCGCACGAGATCAACGATGTACGCCACAGCCACAGGTTCATCAGCCAGCATGTTCAGCCAGCGAAACATGAGCAGTGCTTATCGCCGCATTGACGTCGAAACTGGCGTCAATGGTGCGTCCGGCCATCAACTCACCACCATGTTGCTCAATGGCGCGCTGGAAAGCATCGCGCAAGCACGCGGCGCCATGATGAACGGCCAGATTGAGGCCAAATGCAAGGCCATCACGAAGTCTGTCAGCATCATCGACGAGGGTCTTAAGGCCAGCCTGAACCTCGCCGAAGGGGGCGATTTGGCTCAGCGACTCAATGATCTGTACGGCTACATCACCACCCGCCTGACCCAAGCCAACCTGCGTAACGACCCAGCCGCTTTGGAAGAGTGCGCGAACCTGCTCATTCCCATCCGCGACGCCTGGGTGGCCATCGCACCCACCTCCGACGCCCCCGCCTCCACCGCAGCCATGAGGATCCAAGCATGAACGCCCCTGACCTCATCACCGCCCGCGAAACCGAACAGCTCTCCCACAACCTGCTCGGCTACTACGAGGGCATCGAATCCGCCAGCCAGGACATGCTGCAAGCTGCCCGCACCGGCGACTGGGACACCGTGGTCAAGCTCGAAGGCGCCTGCGCCGTGCTGATCGCCCAACTCAAGCACGCCTCCGAAAGCTGCTCCCTCGGCCGCGACGAGCGCGCACTCAAGAGCCGCATCATGCAGCGCATCCTCTTCAACGATGCGGAAATCCGCACACTCAGCGAGCCATGGCTCAACGATCTCAGCCGTATGATGGGCACTTCCATAGACCCCAAGAAGATGCACTGAGTATCTCGATCCTGGACGATGAGCAAACCGTTGAACGACCGCGCGCAGGCCAGCGCGCTGGATGACTACCGCATCACGTCCACCGTCGAGATCTTCGACCTGCTGCGCCAGGTCGAAGCCTCCCGCACCCTGGTCACACTCAGCAGCCCCGAAGGGCACAGCTACACCACACTGATCTGGCAGATCGAGCCCGATCGCGGCGTGGTGGGTTTCAGTGGCGAAGGCAACCACGCCGGCCTGCGTGCCCTGCTCGAATCGGAAGAGGTCACGGCAGTCGCCTACCTCGACAGCATCAAGCTGCAGTTCGACCTGGAAGGCCTGGTGCTGGTGCACGGCGACCAGCACATCATCAACGCCCGCTACCCACGTGAGCTGTACCGATTTCAGCGGCGCACCAGTTTTCGCGTCAAGCCTGCGGTCAGCGCACTGCCCACCGCCCATTTCGCTCATCCCCAACACCCCAAGACCACCCTGGCCTTGCGTGTGCTGGATGTGAGCTTGGGCGGCATGGCCCTGTTCCTGCCCGAAGACACGCCGGCCATTGCCGACGGCACCCGCATCCCCTCGTGCAGCCTGCGCCTGGATGACGACACCTGGCTCGATGTGAGCTTCGTCATGCGCCACGCCACGCCCAACCACCCGGAGACTCGGGGCGCCCGCCTGGGCTGCGAGTTCGTCAACCTTCAGCAAGGCGAGCGCGACCTCCAGCACTACATCAATCAGACGCAAAAGCGCCAACTCGCCCTGGCCGCGCGCAAGGTTTGATCCCAAGGGGGCCCCAGGTACGCTGGCGGCTGATAGCATCGCCACATGACCGTGTCTGCCCCCCTCTCCAAGCCCTGGGTGATCGCCACCCGTGAAAGTCGCCTCGCCCTGTGGCAAGCCGAGCATGTCCAATCCTTGCTGCAAACGCGCTTTGGCCGAACGGTCACGCTGCTGGGCATGACCACCAAGGGTGACCAGATTCTGGACCGCGCCCTCTCCAAGGTCGGCGGCAAGGGCCTGTTCGTCAAGGAACTCGAAGTGGCCCTGGAAGAAGGCCGCGCCGACCTTGCCGTGCACTCCCTCAAGGACGTGCCCATGGAGCTGCCCGACGGCTTCGCGCTGGCCGCCGTGCTCGAGCGTGAAGACCCGCGCGATGCCTTCGTCTCCAACCAGCACGCCAGCCTCGATGCCCTACCCCAAGGCGCCGTGGTGGGCACCTCCAGCCTGCGCCGCATGGTGCAGTTGCGCGCCCGCCGCCCCGACCTGAAGATCGAAGCCCTGCGTGGCAACCTCGACACCCGCCTGCGCAAGCTCGACGACGGTCAATATGACGCCATCATCCTGGCAGCCGCCGGCCTCAAGCGCCTGGGTCTGGCCGAGCGCATCCGCGAGCACATCGACACCACCGTGATGCTGCCCGCTGCAGGCCAAGGCGCCCTGGGCCTGGAAATCCGCAGCAATCACGGCGAGCTGCCCGAGGCCCTGGCCACCCTGGCGCACACCCCCACCTGGCTGGCCACCCTGGCCGAACGCGGCGTATCCCGCGCCATGGGCGGCAGCTGCTCCATGCCGCTGGCCGCCTTTGCCGAGTGGCAACCCGGCCCGTCCGACGACAGCGCACCGGTGCTGGTCTTGCGCGCCCTGCTGGGCCACCCCGAGCAGCCCTTCCTCGTTCAGGCCTCGACCAGCGGTCGCCCGCGCACGGCCGACGAGGCCGACGCCCTGGGCCGCCAGATCGCTGCCCAGCTGCAAGCCCAGGCCGGCGAAGACTGGCTGGCCGCACTGTAAGCCGTGCACGCCGTGGCACCGCTCCGCATCCTGGTCACCCGCCCGCAGCCTCAGGCTGACGAATGGGTGCAGGCGCTGCGTGAGCACCAGCTCGATGCGTATGCCCTGCCGCTCATCGCCATAGAGGCGCCGGCCGACCCCGCCCCGGTGACCGAACTCTGGCACCACCTGGCGCAGCAACGCCTGCTGATGTTCGTCAGCCCCGCGGCAGTGGACTGGTTCTTTCGACTGCGCCCGCCGGGCACCCTCTGGCCCGCCGACACCTTGGCGGCCGCCCCTGGCCCCGGCACGGCGCGCCAACTGATCGAGGCAGGCGCCGCCTACAGCCTGGCCCCCAGGCAGATCCTGAGCCCCCAGGCCGACGCCGAGCAGTTCGACTCCGAATCGCTTTGGCCCGCGCTCGCCCCTTTGAACTGGCAGGGCCAATCGGTCTGCATCATCAGCGGCGGCGACCATCAAGAGGCACGCGGACGCACCTGGCTGGCCGAACAACTGCGCGCGCAGGGTGCCCAGGTGAACGCCCTGCTCTGCTACCAACGCGGCCCCGGGCACTGGACTCCCGCCCAGCAAGCCCTGGCGCGCGCCGCCCTGGCCGCGCCCAGCGCCCATGTGTGGCTGTTCAGCAGCTCCCAGGGCATCGAACACCTCGTCGCCCAACACCTGCACGCACTCCCCTCGTGCCCGAGCACCGACTGGTCACAGGCCCGCGCCCTGAGCACGCACCCCCGCATCACTGAACGCGCTCACGGTTTGGGCCTAACCCACATCCTCGAAACCCGGCCCACCTTGCAAGCAGTGGTGGCCGCACTACGCCCCCTGTCCGCATTTCAGGCTGGCGTCGATACAATCAAATCACTGTGAACGAGCCATCCCCCCCCACCCCTGAAGCCCTGCCCGCCCCCGTGGCGCCGCAGGTCGAACAAGACCTCACCCCGACGCACGCCCCGGCCGAGTGGGTGCGCTGGGCCGTGCTTGTGCTGAGCCTGACCTCGGCCGGTGGCCTGTGGCTGGCCTGGCAAGCGCAGTCGCGTGTGCAGGGCCTGGAGCAAGAACTGGTGCGCCGCCAGCAAAGCAGCCAAACGCAGGCCACCGAAGCCCACCTGCTCGCACGTCAGGCCCAGGAGCTCTCACGCGAATCGGCCGCCCGCACCGCCCTGCTGGAAAGTCGGCTGGCCGAGGTAGCGCTGCAGCGCACTCAGGTCGAAGACCTGATCAAGACACTCAGCACCTCGCGCGACGAAAACCTGCTGGCCGACCTCGAAGCCAGTCTGCGCGTGGCCACGCAACAAGCATCGCTGACCGGCAGCGCCGAACCCCTGGTCGTGGCCCTGCAATCGGCCGACGCCCGCCTGGCCCGCGCCGCCCAGCCGCGCCTGGACAATGTGCGCCGCGCCGTGGCCAAGGACCTGGATCAGGTGCGCGCCACCCGGGTCGCCGACCTCAGCGCCCTGACGGTGCGCCTGGACGAAGCGACCCGCCTGGTGGACGAAGTCCCACTGCTCAACTCGCCTGAAGCTGCCCGCCTGCATCCGGCCGCCACCACCAAGGCCCAGCCCGCCGACCGCAAGGCCAAGGCATCTGCGCCGGCCGCCAGTGCTACCGAGACCACCAGCTGGACGGCCCAGGCCTATGACTGGCTCAGCCGGGCCGGGCAACGCGTCTGGCTCGAAACACGCAACCTGATCCGCGTCACCGAGATCAAGCGCCCCGAAGGCATGCTGGTTTCGCCCGAGCAAAGCTACTTCCTGCGCGAAAACATCAAGCTGCGCCTGCTCAACGCGCGCCTGGCCTTGCTCAGCCGCCAGACGGCGATCGCTGCCAGCGACCTGCAAGAGGTCGAGGCCACCGTGCCGCGCTACTTCGACACCGACTCACGCAAAACGCAACTGCTGCGCACCATGCTGCTCGATGTGGCCAAACAAAGCACCCAGACCACCGTGCCCCGTCCGGATGACACCCTCGCTGCCCTGGCCGCTGTGTCGGCCGGCCGCTGACCTTTTGCCCTGAAGGACCGACGCACATGCGCTCCATCGTCTGGCTTTTGCTGGTTGCCGTGATTGCCGTTGTGGGGGCCACGGCCCTGGGCGCCAACGACGGCCTGGTCACCATCTACTGGCGCGGTTGGCGCACCGACTTCTCGCTCAACCTCTTCCTGCTGGTGATGGTGGCGCTGTTCCTGGCGGTGTACTCGCTGGTGCGCGCCCTCGACAGCCTGCTCGCCCTGCCCGAGCGCGCCAAGCAGTGGCGCACCTCTCGCCGCGACCGCGTGGCGCAGGCCGCACTGCGCGAAGGCCTGGCCCTGTACTTGGCCGGCCGCTACACCCGCGCCCACAAAACCTGCCAGAAGGCCATCGCCATCCAGGCCGACACCCCCGAGCTCGCCCTGGATGCCGAGTTCACGGCGCTGGCGCACATGCTCTCGGCCGGCAGCCTGCACCGCCTGCAAGACCGCACCCGCCGCGACGAGCACCTGCAGCGCGCGCTGGAGATGGCACAGCTGACGCGCAAGCCCCGCGCCACCGAAGAAGGCGCCCGCCTGATGTCGGCCGAAAGCGCCCTGGAAGACCGCGATGCCGTCCGCGCCCTGCGTGAGCTGTCCGAACTGCCGCCGGGTGTGGCGCGCCGTACCCAGGCCCTGCGCCTGAAGCTGCAAGCCGCGCGACTGGCCCGCCAGCCCATGGAAGCCCTGCGCACCGCGCGCCTGCTGGCCAAGCACCAGGGCTTCACCCCCTCGGCCGCCGAAGGCCTGCTGCGCACCCTGGCCAGCGAAACCCTGGAAGGCGCCCGCGATGCCGACCAGATGCGCGCGCTGTGGGTGAACCTGGACATGCAGGACAAACGCGACCCGCTGTTGGTCGCCAACGCCGCCCGTCGCATGTCCCACCTGGGGGCGCCTCATGAAGCCCGCCAATGGCTGGCGCCGCTCTGGGATCAGCTCCACAAGCAGTCTCCCGAAGCGGTCGATGCCCTGGCTGCGGCCCTGCGCGACAGCCTGACCGGGCTGGAAGCCGAATGGCTGCCCCGCCTGGACGCCACCACCCCCGCCGCCCTGCGCAACCCCGCCCTGGCCCTGACCCTGGGCCTGGCCCTGGCCGAACGCCAACTGTGGGGCAAGGCGCGCGGCATGCTGCTATCGGCTGCCAACGACCTGCAACTCAACGTCAACGACCGTCGCACCGCGTGGGCGCAACTGGGCCTGATGGCCGAACGCGAAAACCGCCCGGACGAGGCCGCCCGCTTCTACCGTCTGGCGGCGTTGCCTGAGCGCGACTGACGGCCACGCCACGGCAAAACTGGCAGAAAAAACGACACCCCATTTACAAGCGGGTCAAAAACCTGCTATAGTTTCACTTCTCGGCGGCTGTAGCTCAGTTGGATAGAGTACTTGGCTACGAACCAAGGGGTCGTGGGTTCGAATCCTGCCAGCCGCACCAAATCGCAAGACAAGGTGAACCGAGAACATTTTTAGCGGCTGTAGCTCAGTTGGATAGAGTACTTGGCTACGAACCAAGGGGTCGTGGGTTCGAATCCTGCCAGCCGCACCAGACAAAGCCCTCAGGCGCAAGCTTGAGGGCTTTCGTCATTTCAGGCTTTCGTCATTTGGAGCCTCGCAGCGACTGGCGCAACCACCACAGCGCCCCCACCACCAGCAGCACGCCGCCCGCCAGCGCCAGCCAGGCCCCAGGTGTGGCAGTCCGCACAGCCTGCTGCACCTGGCGCATGAACAGCGAAATCAAGACCGTCCCCGGCAGCAAACCCAAGGCCGTGCCCAGCACATAGTCGCGCAAACGCACGCGCAAGGCACCCGCCCCCAGGTTCACCACAATGAAGGGCGCCACCGGCAGCACCCTCAGCAACGCGATCGTCCACAGACCACGTCGATACAGGTGGGCCGACATGAGCTGCAATCGCCCCTTCAGCAGCCGATCCAACACCTGGGCACCTGTGAGACGCCCGACGCCATAGGTCACCACCGCACCGGCCACCATGCCCACCAGCGCGTAAGCCATGCCCGGCCAGGGCCCAAAGATGAGCACCCCCAGCGTGATCAACGCCAGCACCGGCATGGCCAGCAACACCGCCACCACATAGGCCAGCAACACCCAGAACGGCCCCAGCGGCCAGGCCAGCACCTCGCGACCGAATTGCGCCAGCACCAGCGGGCTCATCAGCACCCGCCAGGCCGGATCACGCCACGCCATCCAGACCAGACCCAGCACCGCCAGATACAACACCAAGAGCGCCAATCGCCCCCAAGGCCAACGGCGCTGCCCCACGCTTGATCCCTGCACTGTCACCCCTGCTCGATGCAAAGCGCCATCTTGGCGCAGCTTCCCCCCCATGCGGGCGGCCTCATGCCCGATCAGCGGGTTCTCACCCCTCCCTGTTCAGGGGGAGGCGGGCACACGGCACAATCACCCCATGAGCAAAGCCTTCACCAAGGAAACAGACAGCGACGATGACGACGAACTGTCGCCACCGCCCCTGCCTGCGGGCACCAAAAACTACATCACCCCGCAGGGCTACCAGCGCCTGCGTGCCGAGTTGCTGCACCTGATCGACACCGAGCGCCCCAAGATCGTCGAGATCGTGCACTGGGCCGCCTCCAACGGCGACCGCTCCGAGAACGGCGACTACATCTACGGCAAGAAGCGCCTGCGCGAAATCGACCGGCGCATCCGCTTTCTGACCAAACGGCTGGACATTGCCGAGGTGGCCGACCCCAGCTTGCACCATGGCAACGACCAGGTGTTCTTTGGCGCCACCGTGACCTATGAAAACCTGGCTGGCGTGGCGCGCACCATCACCATCAAGGGCATCGACGAGGTCGACAACCTGCAAGGCGAGGTAAGCTGGATTTCACCGATCGCCCGGGCGCTGCTCAAGTCGCGTGTGGGCGATGAGGTGCAGCTGATGACCCCCGGGGGCCTGGAGCGGCTGGAGATCCTCGACGTGCACTACCCCGCGCCTGAGACGGCGCACTGAAAGCCCAGCCTCGCCCATCGGGGCATGTGGTCAGGCGCTCAGGCGCTCCGCATTGAGCACCACCGGGCAGCGTTTGAGCGAACGGATCACTTCGGCCAGGTGATCGGTGTCCCGCACCTCCAGCGTCAGCTTCAACTCGGCGGTCTCGCCCAGGCGCTCGTTGCCCATCTCGATGTGGGTGATGTCGGTCTCGGCATGGCTGATTGCCGCGGCCACCTGCGCCAGCACGCCCTTGCCATTGGCCACCAGCACCTTGAGCACGGTCTCGAACATGCGCGTGGGCTCGTCGGACCAGTTCACCTCGATCCAGCGCTCGCCATCGCGCTCGAACAGGCGCCGGCCCACCGCACAGGTCTGGGTGTGCACCACCAGGCCTTCGCCGCGGCCCAGATAGCCCTTGATGCGGTCTCCCGGCACCGGGCAACAACACGGCGCCAGACGCACCGTGGCACCCTCGCTGCCGTCGATCACCACGGAGCTGTACGTGGGGGCGTCATCGGCAAACCGCCCCAGCGTCAGCGTCAGGGCATCCGGGCGCTGACCCGACTCGGCCATCAGGTGCGCCATGCGCTTGGCAGCCATGCTCGCCACCTTGCGGCCCAGTCCGATGTCGATCAACAGCTCGTCTCGGCTGCGGTTGCCCCCCAGACGGATGAGCTCCTGCCACAAGGCCCCGGCGGCACCTTCACTGGTCTCATCTCCCAGCGGGAGCTTGAGGCCTTCGGCGCGCAGCGCCTGAGTCAGCAGCTTGGTGCCCAGCGCCAGCGACTCTTCCGCCTCCATGTTCTTCAGGTAGGCGCGGATCTTGGAGCGCGCACGCCCCGTGCGCACGAAGGTCAGCCAGCCTGGATTCGGGCGCGCGCCCGCCGCCGTGATGATCTCGACCACATCGCCGCTGCGCAGCTCGGTGCGAAGCGCCACCGGATCGCCATTGACCTTGGCCGACGCGCACTTGTCGCCCACGCCGGAGTGGATGGCATAGGCAAAATCCACCGGCGTCGCACCCTTGGGCAGCGCCACAATGCGCGACTTGGGCGTCAGCACATAGACCGACTCGGGGAACAGGTCGATTTTCAGGTGCTCCAGGAACTCGGCCGAATCGCGCGTTTCCTGCTGGATGTCGATCAGTGACTGCAGCCACACGGCGGCCTGCTGCGGGCTGGCATCGTTCGCATCGGCCTGCTCCTTGTACATCCAGTGCGCGGCAATGCCCTTCTCGGCCACGTCGTGCATCATCTGCGAACGAATCTGGAACTCGACCGCCGTGCCCACCGGGTTGACCAGCGTGGTGTGCAGCGACTGGTAGCCATTGGGCTTGGGGATGGCGATGTAGTCCTTGAAGCGCCCCGGCAGCGGCTTGTAGAGCTGGTGCAGCACGCCCAGCGCCTTGTAGCAGTCCAGCAACTCGTGCGTGACGATGCGAAAGCCGAAGATGTCACTGACCTGCGCAAAGCTCAGGCCCTTTTCGATCATCTTGTTGTAGATCGAAAAAATGGTCTTCTCGCGCCCATACACCTCGATGTGCATACCGGCGGCCTGGAAGGCCTCCTGCACCTCGTTCTGGATGCGATCGACCAGATTGCGGCGGTTGCCACGCGTGCGCTTGACCGCCTTCGCCAGCACGGCATGGCGCCAGGGATTGATGTACTGGAAGGACAGCTCCTGCAGCTCGCGGTAGGTCTGGTTCAGGCCCAGCCGGTGCGCGATGGGCACATAAATGTCCAGCGTCTCGCGCGCAATGCGGGTGCGCTTGTGCGCCACCATCGCATCCATCGTGCGCATGTTGTGCAAGCGGTCGGCCAGCTTGATCAAAATGACGCGCACGTCGCGCGCCATCGCCAGCAGCATCTTGCGGAAGGACTCGGCCTGCGAGTCTTCCTTGGTCGAGAACTGCAGCTTGTCGAGCTTGGTCAAGCCATCGACGATCTCGGCCGTGGGCGCCCCGAAACGCTCAATCAGCTCGATCTTGGTGACGCCGCAATCCTCCATGGCGTCGTGCATCAGCGCGGCCATGATGGCCTGCGCATCGAGCTTCATGTCGGCGCACAAGCCCGCCACCGCGATCGGGTGGGTGATGTAGGGCTCACCACTGGCGCGGAACTGGCCCAGGTGCGCCTCATCGGCAAAGCGATAGGCGTCGCGCACGCGGCGGATGTCCGCCTCGTCAAGGTAGTCGAGCTTGTGGGTCAGGGCCGCAAAGGAGGCGGCGGCTGCGTCGGTGGCCGGGGTCATCTTTAGACTTTAGCGCGGATACGTGCACCCTTGAGCGGGCGATGTCTATCGGACAAATAGAAAAAGGCCCGCGCTTGCGCCGGGCCTTTTCGGGTGGACTCTTCCTGGCGCATGCGCCAAGGGGGTCAGCGTGCGATCAGGTCGGCACCTTGCGCAGCATTTCCAGGCCCACCTGACCGGCAGCGATCTCGCGCAGCGCGGTCACGCTGGGCTTGTTGCGCGACTCGATCTTGGGGGTGTGACCCTGGCTCAGCATGCGGGCACGGTAGGTTGCGCACAGCACCAGCTGGAAGCGGTTCGGGATCTTTTGCAGGCAATCTTCAACGGTGATGCGGGCCATGTGGGTGCTCCGGTAAGGTCTGAATCAGACTCAGATCAAATTGAGCGCACGAAACACATTGGGCTTGTTCCGACGCTGAGCTGAGTATTTTAACCGCTGCGCGTGAACAATGGATTTCAAATCGAACAAAGCCGACTCGAACAAGGCATTGATCACCACAAAGTCGAAATACTGGGCCTGCGCGACCTCGATGCGGGCGTTGGTCATGCGCGTCTCGATCACCTCGGGGGTGTCTTCGCCGCGGCGGTTCAGGCGTTGCAGCAGCTCCTCGTAGCTGGGCGGCATGATGAAGATGAGGATGGCGTTAGGGAAGATGCGCTTGATCTGCAGCGCGCCCTGCCAGTCGATCTCCAGCACCACGTCTTCACCGCTCTGGATGCGGGCCTCGATCGCCTTGCGCGAGGTGCCGTAGTGGTTGCCGTGCACATGGGCATGCTCGAAGAACTCGCCGCCCTCAATCATGGCCTGGAAATCGTCTTTCGACGTGAACCAGTACTCACGGCCATGCTGCTCCTGGCCGCGCGGAGCCCGGGTGGTGTGCGACACCGACACCTGCAGGCGTGAGTCGACTTCCAGCAAGGCGTTGACCAGGCTGGATTTACCGGTGCCGCTGGGGGCTGACACGACAAAGAGGTTGCCGGGGTAGTCCGTCTCGGCGGAGGCGGGCTGCGTCAAAGAGGGGGTTTGAGCGGTCGTCATTCGATGTTCTGCACTTGTTCACGCATTTGTTCGATGAGCACCTTCATGTCCACCGAAATCTGGGTCAGCTCCAGCGCTGCCGCTTTCGAGCCCAGGGTATTGGCTTCACGGTGTAACTCCTGAATCAGGAAGTCCAGCCTCTTGCCCACTTCGCCGCCTTTTTTCAGCAGGCGACCAATCTCGTCCAGGTGAGCCTTGAGGCGCTGCAGCTCTTCGTCCACGTCAATGCGCAAGGCATAGGCGGCCGCCTCACTCAGCGCACGCTCCTGGGCCGCTTCCGGCGTCACCGCACCGCCCACCGCCTGCAGCGCATCCTGATACTTCTGCACGAAGCGCTCTTGCTGTCGCTGCACGGCTTGCGGCACCAGCGGCCCCGCCTGCTCGGCCAGAGCCTTGAGGCCCTTGAGCTTGTCGTGCAACACGGCCACCAGGCGGGCGCCCTCGCGCTCGCGGGCCTCTTTCAAGGCCTCCACGCACTGGCGCGCGGCCTCCAGCGCAGCCTCTTCCAGGCGCACGGTGGGCGCGGCAGCACGGCACCACGTCAGCACCTCGTTGACAGACAGGGGCGCGGCCTTGGGCAGCCAGTTCTGCACCGTGCCCTCCAGCCGGGCCAGGGTGTGCAGCTGCTCGGTCTGGGGCTGAGGCCAGCCGCTTTCGGCGGCACGCTGGGGCTGCAAACGGAACTCGATCTTGCCACGTTTGAAACCGGCCGTCAGCAGCTCGCGCAGGGCGGGTTCGAGCCCTCGAAACTCGTCGGCCAATTTGAAACTCAGGTCGAGAAAACGGCTGTTGACCGAACGCAGTTCGGCCCCCACCGCCCCTGTGGCGCTTTTGCGTGACGCAATTGGCGCATCGCCCTCATCGGTGTTTTCACTGACGTGGTCGGGAGCCGACGACACCGCGCTTGCGAAGCCGGTCATGGAGTAGACTGACATGGTTACTTGACACCAGACAAAACTCGATTATGTCAAAGCCGAAACCTGCCCCGTTGCCCCCGGGCACCGTCGTGGGCGGCTACCAGATTGTCAAGAAGCTCGCTGCGGGCGGTTTTGGCGTGGTTTACCTGGCTGAAGATCCAGACAAACGGCTGGTGGCGCTCAAGGAATACCTGCCCGCCTCGCTGGCAGAACGCTCCGCCGGCGAACTCATTCCCCGCGTCAAACCTGACAAGCAACCACTGTACCGCCTGGGGCTGAAAAGTTTTTTTGAAGAAGGCCGCTCGCTGGCCCAGATCGCCCACCCCAGCGTGGTGTCGGTCTACAACTTCTTCCGCGAAAACGAAACCGTCTACATGGTGATGAACTACCTGCAGGGTGACACCCTGCAGGACTTCATCGTCACAGCCCGCGAACTCAAGCGCGACAAGGTGTTCCGCGAGTCCACCATCCGCTCGCTGTTCGACGAGATCCTGCGCGGCTTGCGCATCGTCCACCAGTACAAGATGCTGCACCTGGACATCAAGCCGGCCAACATCTTCGTCACCAACGAGAACAAAGCGGTGCTACTGGACTTTGGCGCGGCGCGCGAGGTGCTGAGCAAGGAAGGCAACTTCATCCGCCCGATGTACACGCCCGGCTTTGCCGCGCCCGAGATGTACCGCCGCGACGGCTCGCTGGGCCCCTGGACCGACATCTACGCCATCGGCGCCTGCATCTACGCCTGTATGCAGGGCTACCCGCCCAACGACGCGCCCCAGCGCATTGAAAAAGACCGCCTGGGCCTGTCCCTGTCGCGACTGCGCAATGTCTACTCCGACAACCTCATCGAGGTGACCGAGTGGTGCATGTCGCTCGACCCGCTGGCGCGCCCCCAGAGCGTCTTTGCCCTGCAAAAAGAATTGGCACGCGAAACCGAGCGCCGTTACTCCAAGCTCACCTTTGCCGAGCGGGTCAAGCTGCAACTTGAAAACCTGAAAACCGGTGCCAAAACATGAGGTTCTCCGTCTACCAGATCAGCCGCAAGGGTGGCCGCGAGAAGAACGAAGACCGCATGGGCTACTGCTACACGCGCGACGCCGGGCTGTTTGCCCTGGCCGACGGCATGGGCGGACACCCCGAGGGCGAAGTGGCGTCGCAACTGGCGTTGCAGACCATGGCCGCGATGTTCCAACGTGACGCCAAGCCGGTCCTGGACGACCCCCTGCGCTTTCTGCAGGACGCCATCATGGCGGGCCACCATCAGCTGCTGCGCTATGCCAGCGAAAAGGGCCTGATCGACAACCCGCGCACCACGCTGGTCGCCTGCATCCTGCAAGGCAATATGGCTTACTGGGCGCACTGCGGGGACTCGCGCCTGTACTTCGTGCGTGGCAACAAGCTGATCGCCCGCACCCGAGACCACTCTTACACCGAGCTGCAGCAGACTCTGGGGCACAGCGCCCTGCCCAACGACCGTTTCAACCGCAACGTGTTGTTCACCTGCCTGGGCAGCCCCGGCAAGCCGGTGGTCGATACCTCTGGCCCACTGCTGCTGCAAGAGGGGGACCGCATCTTGCTGTGCTCCGACGGCCTGTGGGGCACGGTCGAAGACGACATCATCACCGACCACCTGGCCGCCAGCCCCATTGCCGAATCCGTGCCTGAGCTGGTCGAAGTGGCGCTGCGCAACGGCGGTGCCAAGTGCGACAACGTCACCATCATCGCCATGGAGTGGGAGTCGGCCACCGACGAAGTCAAGCCGGGCGTGTCCACCGACGAGCTCGGTGACGAAGTCTTTGCCTCCACCATCCAGGCCAGCCTCGGCAGCAATGCTGGTCCGGGCGACAATGTCGAGGACGACGACCTGGACGAAGCGGCGATTGAGCGGTCGATCCGAGAGATCAACGAAGCCATCCGCCGCTCCGCCAACGGAACCCGCAAAGCCTGATCAGGCATGCCATCGCAACGCCAGCATGGCGGCCAGCCCGATCGGGATCTGACCCACGCTGCTGACACCCGATGAGCAAACAATTGATCCTGGCGTCCAACAACGCCAAAAAACTGCGCGAGCTGCAGGCCCTGATCACCCCGCTGGGGGTGGCGCTGGTCACGCAAGGCGCGCTCGGCATCCCCGAAGCCGAAGAGCCCCACGTCACCTTCGTCGAGAACGCCCTGGCCAAGGCACGTCACGCGGCACGCCTGGGCGGTGGCCCCGCGCTGGCCGACGACTCCGGCCTGTGCGTCAACGCCCTGGGCGGCGCCCCGGGTGTGCGCTCGGCGCGCTACGCAGTTGATGCCGGACGCGTGGCCGAAGATGCCGGACGGAATCACATCGACCTGGCCAACAACGCATGGCTGCTGGAACAGATGGCCGCCTACGCCGACCGTCAGGCCCACTTCACCTGCCTGCTGGTGGCCGTACGCCACGCCGAAGACCCGGAGCCGCTGATCGCCGAAGGCCACTGGAGCGGCCAATTGCTGCACGCACCCCTAGGCGAACATGGCTTCGGATATGACCCGCTGTTGTGGCTGCCCGAACACCAGCACAGCGCCGCTCAACTACCCCCCGAGACCAAGAACGCGGTCAGCCACCGTGCGCTGGCCTGCCAGCAACTGCTGCAACTCATCACCGCCCGCTGGGGCATCGGCACTGACGGTCCCGCAAGCGCTCACTGGCCCTGGCAATCCGCATGATCACGCTGCAACGCCCTGGTGCCCTGAGCACCCTCCCACCGCTGTCGCTGTACGTGCACCTGCCCTGGTGCCTGCGCAAATGCCCCTACTGCGACTTCAACTCCCATGAGCCCAACGCGGCCCTGAGCGCAGGTTCGGCCGGGGCCGGCCACCTCTCGGCACAAACCGAGGCCCGCTACCTTGATGCATTGCGCGCCGATCTGGAATCGGCCCTGCCGCAGATCTGGGGCCGCCGCGTCCACACCGTCTTCATCGGTGGCGGCACGCCCAGCTTGTTCTCGCCGGACAGCATCGACCAATTGTTGTCCGACCTCCGCGCCCGCCTGCCGCTGGAAGTCGACGCCGAGATCACGATGGAGGCCAACCCTGGCACTTTCGAGACCGACCGCTTCAAGGCCTTCCGGCAGGCCGGTATCAACCGCCTGTCCATTGGCGTGCAGAGCTTTGACGATGCCAAACTGCGGGCGCTCGGGCGCGTGCACAACCGCGCCCAAGCCGTCGCGGCCGTGGAAGAAGCCCAGGCGTGCTTTGACACCTTCAACCTCGACCTGATGTACGCGCTGCCGGGCCAGTCAGCCGCCGATCTGGAGGCCGACATCCAGCAGGCCCTGGCGTTCGAGCCCCCGCACCTGTCGCTCTACCACCTCACGCTCGAGCCCAACACGCGCTTTGCCACCCAGCCCCCAAAAGGCCTGCCCGACGAGGACACCGCCTTCGACATGCTGGATCACTTGATCGAGCGCACCACGGCCGCCGGCCTGCAGCGCTACGAGGTGTCGGCCTATGCCCGCCCGGGCCACCAGTGCGCGCACAACCTGAACTACTGGCAGTTTGGCGACTACCTGGGCATCGGCGCTGGCGCCCACAGCAAGATCAGCTTTCCCGACCGCATCGTGCGCCAGGTGCGCTGGCGCGAGCCGGCCGCCTACATGGACAAGGCCGCGCAAGGCCTGGCCTGCTCCAACGAGCAGGAGGTGCCATTGAAATCGCGGGCGTTCGAGTTCATGATGAACGCCCTGCGCCTCAAGGACGGCTTCGAGTTGCTGCGCTTTTCAGAGCGCACGGGCCTGACCCTGGCCAGCATCCAGCAGCCGCTGGCCGAGGCCGAAGCCAAAGGTTTGCTGGCTCGTGATCTCGCCCGCGCCTGGCCAACCGACAAGGGCTTTGATTTTCTGAACGACCTGCAGGCGCTGTTTTTGCAGGACTGAAACGCATTCGTGCGCTCGCCACCATGTCCGCCACTTTGCTCACCGACCCCACCGTCGCGTTCATCGAGCGGGAGGTGGCCATTGACCTGGCCTCTGCCTCGGCAGACCACCGCCCTAGTTCATGCCGCGGCTTCGCCTGCCGCGCCTCACCTGATCGCCAGCGCCTGACCTTGTTCGTGCGCCGCGAAGAAGCCCGCCAGCTCTTGCAGGATGTCCTGGCGCAGGACGTGATCGCGGTGGTGTTCTGCCTGCCTGAAACCGAAGCCGCCCTGCAGATCAAGGGGCGACAGATCGCACTGTCCGCGGCCAGCGCCGACGACATGCTCGACATACAGCGCTACCGCGATGCCTTCATCGACGGCATCGTTGCCCTGGGCTACCCGCGCCCCTTTGCCGAGGCCTACATGGCGGTCGATGTCGGCCAGATGGTCGCCATCAGCTTCCAGCCAGAGGCCGTGTTCGAGCAGACCCCTGGCCCTCGGGCCGGCCAGCCTGTCGGGCAGGAGGCGGCATGAACAGCGTCAACATCAGCCCGTTGCGCACCTGTTTTGAAGGTGCCATCCCCAGCACCTTGGCCACCTGCGCGTCCGACGGCACGCCCAACATCGCCTACCTGTCGCAGGTGCAGTATGTCGACCGCCAGCACCTCGCCACCACCTTCCAGTTCTTCAACAAAACCCGCCAGAACATCCTGGCCAATCCGAACGCCGTCCTGAAAGTGGTGGACCCGTTCACCGGCGCCGGCCACCGCCTGCACGTCCGCTACCTGCGCACCGAAACCAGCGGCCCACTGTTCGAGAGCATGAAAGCCAAACTGGCCGGGATCGCCTCCCACACCGGCATGGCCGATGTCTTCCGCCTGCTGGGTGCGGACATCTACGTGGTCGAGCAGATGGAGACCCACGCGCCACCGAGCGTACTGGCCACCACGGCATCTGACTCGCTGCCGCGCCTGCGCCAGATGAGCACCCTGCTGGATGGCAGCCAGGACCTCGATGAGCTGCTGGACAACACCCTCTCCGCCTTGCAGAACGTGGCCCAGATTGATCACACGATGATCCTCAAGCTCGATGAATCGGGTGAGCGCCTGTTCACCGTGGCCAGCCGCGGCTACCCGACCAGCGGGGTCGGCTCCGAGATTCCGATCGGGCATGGCGTGATCGGGGTGGCCGCACGCGAGCGCACGCCCATCCGCATCTCGCACATGACCAGCGAGTACACCTACGGCAAGGCCGTGCGCGACAGTGCCGAAGCCCTGGGGCTGCATCACCACCTGGAGACCGCCATTCCCATGCCCGGTCTGCCGGAAAGCCGCAGCCAGCTCGCCGTGCCCATCCTGGCCGGCCAGACCCTGTACGGCGTGCTCTACGTCGAAAGCCCCGAGGACCTGCGCTTCTCCTACGACGAGGAGGACATGCTGCAGATCCTGGCACATCAGTTCGCCTGGATGGCCCGCAACCTCGCCTGCACGGCAGCCGTCGATCCGACGCCGGATGAGTCGCCGCGGACACCACAGCCACACGCCACGCGGGGGCCGGCGTCCGACAAACCCGTGCGCGTGCGCTGTTTCAAGGCCGACCACAGCATCTTTCTGGACGAGGACTACCTCATCAAGGGTGTGGCCGGCGCCATCTTCTGGAAGCTCCTGCAGGTGATTCAGCAAGAAGGCCGCGACCAGTTCACCAACCGTGAGCTGCGGCTGGCCCCGGACCTGGCCCTGCCCGACATCGCCGACAACCTGGAGGCGCGCCTGGTGCTGCTGCAACGCCGCCTGGCCGAGCGCACCGACTTCATCCGCATGCACAAGACCGGGCGGGGCCGCTTCCAACTCCAGGTCTCGCGAACGTTGACGACTCAGCTCGTGGAGAGCTGAGCCTCGGCGGGCACACCCAGCAACTCCTGCACGGTCTGCATAATCTGCGCGGCCTGCGGCACAAAAGCCTGTTCCAGTGGATGACTGGCGGGCGTCGGCACATCGGGACTGCTGAGGCGGCGCACCGGGGCCTTCAAAGCATCGAAGACCCGTTCGGCCACCTGGGCCGCCACCTCGGCGCCCACGCTGCACAACGGGCCGGCTTCATGCACCACCACCAGTCGCCCCGTGCGCCGCACCGACGGCAGCACGGTGCCCATGTCCAGCGGCTTGAGGCTGCGCAGGTCCAGCACCTCGGCCTCGATGCCCTGCTGGGCCAGCGTGTGGGCGGCGACCAGGCAAGTGTGCGCCGTCTTGGCATAGGAGACCAAAGTGACGTCGCTGCCCGGTCGGCGCACGGCGGCGCGCCCGATCGGCACCAGGCCCGCCTCCGCTTCGTCCGTGAGGTCACCCGGCTGGTGCAACAAGGTCATGTCATTGAGGAAGACCACCGGGTTGTCATCGCGGATCGCGCTCTTGAGTAGACCGTAGAAATCCGCCGGGGTGGACGGCATCACCACCTTCAGCCCGGGGCTGTGTACAAACCACGCCTCCAGGTTGTGCGAGTGCTGTGCCCCCACGCCCCAGCCGGCGCCGGTATTGGCCAGCACCACCAGCGGAAAGGCGAACTGCCCGCCTGACATGTAGCGCAACTTGCCCGCGCTGTTGACGATCGCATCCATCGCGTAGGTCAGAAACGGTGCATACAGCATGTCCACCACCGGACGCAGGCCACTGGCCGCCGCACCCACGGCGCACCCCGCCACGATTGCTTCGGACAGCGGCGTGTTGCGCACCCGCTCGGTCCCGAAGGCCTCGACCAGATCGGGGTGCAGCGTGGCCACGCCCTCGCCCATGAGCATCACGCGCGCATCTCGCTGCATCTCTTCGGACAAGGCGCGGTACAGCGCCTCGTGTGCGGTCGTTGTGGTCATCGTTGCATCCTCCTCAGGCGTACACATCGGTGCACAGCGCCTCCGGCGCGGGATAGGGTGCGGCCTGCGCCTGCCGCACAGCGGCGTCGAGTTCGACGTGCACCGCGTCTTGCAACTCACTGAGCGCCTGCTCCGTGAGCGTGCCCCCGCCCAGCAGGCGGCTGATCTGGCGTTGGATCGGGTCTCGGGCCAGCCAGGGGTCGCGCTCTTGCGCCGTGATGTGCACTTCGGTGTCACCCGAGTAATGACCGCGCTGACGGTAGGTCAAGGTCTCCAGCAGATAAGGCTGACCCGTGGCGCGGATGGTGTCCACCGCATGCCGGGCGGCGTCATGTACCGCCTGCACATCATTGCCATCCACGGTTTGACAAGGCAAGCCGTAGCCCGCCCCCCAGGCGCTGACATGCTCGGTGAGCATCGTTTCCTGCCGACGTACGAACGCCTGCCACTGGTTGTTCTCGCAGACATACAGGATCGGCAACTGCCAGACGGTGGCCAGATTCAGCGACTCGTGGAAGATCCCTTCACAGGCCGCGCCATCCCCGAAGAAGCACACGGTGATGCCAGGTTCACGTCCCATCTTGCGCGCCAGGGCCACGCCCGGCGCCATCGACAGCTCACCGCCCACGATGGTCGACGTCAGCACCACGCCCAGCTCGGCCACCGAAATGTGCAGCGACCCACTCTTGCCCTGGCAATAGCCCGTCGCCTTGCCCATGACCTCGGCGAGGATGCGCGTCGGATCCGCCCCCCGGGCGATCAAATGGGCCGCGCTTCGATGGTTGGTCAGGATGCGGTCCTCGGGTCGCAGCGCCGCCACCACACCGACGGCACTGGCTTCCTGCCCCTGCGAGGAACACGTCATCGGAAAGGGCCCCTGCGCCTGAAGTGCCGCCACACGCTCTTCATAGGATCGCACCCGCAGCATCTGCCGCAACATCTCGCGCGGGGTCATGCCAGCATCTCCTGGGGCACGGCGAGCTCTCCCTGGAAAGCCGCCTTGAGTTTGAGCCAGTCGCGCGCCTGCAGCAGCGGACGGGCCATGTCCAGCTGCGAGGCAAAGACCTCAGGGGGCATGCCTTGACGCATCCCCTGCAACATACCCACGCGTTCGGCATGCGATACGCTGGGCAAGATCCAGCGGAAATGCACCGCCATCTCGTCGGGCGGAATGCTCGCCACCAGCTCATCGTGCAAGGCGACCAGCTCCTGGTCGCTGAGGTGCTGCCACAGCACGGCATTGTGCGAGTGCTCCTCCAGCAGCATGTGCGCCAGATTCTCGGCGACGAAGTGGCTCATCTCGTGATACAGCCCCAGCCAATGCGCGTCACGCTCCTGCGGCGATGCCGATGTGGCCAGCGCCAGCCGCGCGCGCAAGGCCGAGATACCCGCCAGGTGATCAGCATGGTCTGATTCGGCATGGCCGGCACTGCCCGGCGCGTGGCGCTCCATGACCGGGTGGATGAAGCGGTTCTCGTGGGCCACATGCTCTCCACACACATGCAACAGCGTGTGCACCTGTTCGGCGCAGTCCATGCACTCCTGCCAGTCTGCGGCATCGATGTGGCCCACCCGGACCAAGGTATCAACCATGAAAGCGCGCATGCCCTTGTGCACGGCCTGGTAGAGATTGAAACGCGACGAGACGATGAGGTCAGCATCTGAAGTGAAACGGTCAGTGGTCATGATGGCTCTTCCTGAGGTTTGCCCGGCTCCACAGCCGAGCTGTTGTGGTTGACGCAAACCACTGTAGGAAAAGTGCCCCGATCCGTTTCGTAAATGCTTCTTCAGCAATCCTTAAAGGTCTCATATCCCCCCAAGAGGACGCCCTCCATGGTAGGACCCCAAGTGCGGTGGTACGCAAAAAAGCCGCTGCCCCTCTCGGGGACAGCGGCCTTCTGCTTGCCTCCTCGGTCACCAGCAGGGGTCGTGCCCCCAGCCGGTCGCCTCGGTTATTTCTTCTCGTCGCGCAGTTCGCGACGCAGGATCTTGCCCACGTTGGTCTTGGGCAGGTCGGTGCGGAACTCGATGTACTTGGGGCACTTGTAGCCGGTCAGCTGCTCGTGGCAATAGGCCTTGAGCGCCTCTTCGGTCAGCGTCGTGTCCTTGCGCACCACGAACAGCTTCACCGCCTCGCCAGCCTTGGCATCGGGCACGCCCACGGCCGCGCATTCCAGCACGCCTGGGTGCAGGTTGACCACCTGCTCGACCTCGTTGGGGTACACGTTGAAGCCCGACACCAGGATCATGTCCTTCTTGCGGTCCACGATGCGAACCTGGCCGCGCTCGTCCATGATGCCGATGTCACCAGTGCGGAAGAAACCGTCGGAGGTCATGACCTTCGCCGTCTCGTCGTCACGCTGCCAGTAGCCTGCCATCACCTGAGGACCACGGATGGAAATTTCGCCCACGCCGCCGATGGGCTGGTGGTTGCCATCGTCGTCCAAGATCGCCACTTCGGTCGAGGGCAGCGGATAGCCGATCGAGCCGTTGAACTCGGTGTTGTCCAGGCGGTTGGCCGTGGCCACCGGCGAGGTTTCCGACAGGCCATAGCCTTCGACGATGGGGCAACCGGTGATCTTCTTCCAGGCTTCGGCCGTGGCCTGTTGCACGGCCATGCCACCACCCATCGACACCTTCAGGCCGGAGAAGTCCAGCTTGGCGAAATCAGGATGGTTGGCCAGCGCGTTGAACAAGGTGTTCACCGCCGGGAACTGGTTGACCTTGTAGGCGCTCAGGGTCTTGATCACGGCCGGCAAGTCGCGCGGGTTCGGAATCAGGATGTTCATGGAACCCAGGCGAGCGCCCATGAAGTAGCACACCGTCAGCGAGAAGATGTGATACAGCGGCAGCGCGCAGACCGCCACCAGGGGAGCGCTGCCCAGCTTGCTCAGCTCGGGCTTGAACCAGGCTTCGTTTTGCAGGATGTTGGCCACCACATTGCGGTGCAACAGCGTGGCGCCCTTGGACACGCCCGTGGTGCCACCGGTGTACTGCAGGAAGGCCACATCGGTGGGCTTGAGCGCCGGACGGGTGTACTTCAGCGAACGGCCCTTGGCCACAACGTCCTTGAAGGGGGTCAGGGTGCACTTGGCATTGTTGGGCAGGCTGTAGGCCGGCACCATCTTCTTGACGTTGCGCACCACGAAGTTGACCAGCGTGCCCTTCAGGAAAGGCAGCATGTCGCCCATCGAGGCCAACACGATGCGCTTGATCGGGGTGCGGGCGACAACCTCTTGCAGGGTGGTGGCGAAGTTCTCGAGGATGACGATGGCCTCGGCGCCCGAATCCTTGAGCTGGTGTTCCAGTTCGCGCGGGGTGTAGAGCGGGTTGACGTTGACGACCACATAACCGGCACGCAGCACGGCGGCAATGGCCACCACGTACTGAGGCACGTTGGGCATCATCAGTGCCACACGGGCACCCTTGGCCAGGCCCTGGGCCTGCAGCCACGCGGCCATGGCATTGGACATCTCATCGATCTGACGGAAGGTCCAGTGCACCCCCATGAAGGAAGCCATGTCGCGCTGCGCGAACTGCTTGAACGACTGGTCCAGCAGGTCGGCCAACGAGGAATACTCTTCGGGATTGATTTCGGCGGGCACGCCTGGTTCGTAGTGGGCAAGCCAGGGTTTGGTACTCGTCATCGTCGTCCTCTAGTCTGATCGGTTACGGCTGAATTCAATGCCAATGCAGCAGCCAGAGCATCCGCTCCAGTGCTGCATGAATTCTGCAACACTCGCGCCCCAGGGTTCACCCTCGAAGCGCATCACAGGCGTTTCTTTTTTGATGAACGCCACCTGAACAGGTGACTTTCCGCCCCCTTCAGGCGGGGGTTTACGCCAAGTCACCACATCCCACGCCAACATCAATTTGACTCACAATGTTTCCTATTTGAAAACTCCGCAAGGAAACTCACCCCATGGTTGACCGCGCCATAGACCACCCCTTGATGCCCAAGCGACGCTGGTTTCTGAAGACCGCTCTGGCCATTGGCGCAGTGGGCGCCACCCTGGGCGGCATGGTGTTCTGGCACCGTGGCCTGCGCGACGGCAAGCTCACTGCGCATGGTCGGGACGTGTGCCATGGCCTCGCCCGCGGCATCCTGGGCCCCATGCTGCCCCAGGACGCCGCCTTGCGCGCCGCCACCCTTGAGGCCCACCTCGACAACCTGGAAGACTTCATTCGCGGCACCCCCGCCGTGATGCAGATTCAGGTCAACGCTGTCCTCGGATTGCTGGGCAACGCTCCGACCCGCTACATGCTGACCGACCTGGGTCACTCCTGGCGCGACGCCAGCGATGCCCAGATCGAACGCGCCCTCGACACCATGCGCATCAACCCCCTGCCCACGCAGCGCCTGACTTACCAGGTCGTGCGGGGACTGACCTGCATGAGCTTTTTCTCCAACAGCGCCAACTGGCCCCTGACCGGCTACCCCGGCCCCCTCGACGTATGAGCAAGCTTCCCGACCCCTTCCGCGACGGCCTGGCGCGTGGCTGGAAAGCCACCCATGGCGAACAAGGCCTGCCCCGTCAGATTCAATGTGACGTGGTCATCGTCGGCACGGGTGCCGGCGCCGGCATCACTGCCGAGTTGCTCACCCGCGCCGGACTGGACGTGGTCCTGATCGAAGAAGGCCCCCTGCGCACCAGCTCCGACTTCAATCAGAAAGAGTCCGAGGCCTATCGCACCCTCTATCAAGAGTCGGCCGCGCGCCGCACCATGGACGGCGCCATCAGCATCATGCAAGGCCGCTGCGTGGGCGGTACCACCGTCATCAACTGGACCAGCTCCTTCCGCACCCCGAACAGCACGCTGCGCCATTGGCAAGAGGTGTATGGCCTGCGCGACTTCACCACCGAGGCCATGGCCCCCTGGTTCGAGCAGGCCGAACGCCGGCTGAACATGGCGCCGTGGACCATCCCGCCCAACCCCAACAACGAGGTGATCCGCACCGGTGCGGCCAAGCTGGGCATCTCGTCGGCCGTCATCCCACGCAATGTGAAAGGCTGCTGGAACCTCGGCTCCTGCGGTCTGGGTTGCCCGACCAACGCCAAGCAATCCATGCTGGTGACGTCCATTCCCAGCGCGCTCAACGCGGGCGCCCGGTTGTTCTACCAGACCCGCGCCCACAAACTCGACATCGAGAAAGGCCAAGTCAAGGGCTTGGTTTGCGTACCCATCCGCCTCAATGGTGACAAGGTGTCCGATCAGACCATGCGCGTGGTCGCCAAGCACTACGTGGTGGCCGGTGGCGCCATCAACTCCCCCGCACTGCTGCGCCGCTCCGACGCCCCCGATCCCCACGGTCTGCTGGGCGGTCGCACCTTCTTGCATCCGGTGAGCTTTTCGGCTGGCATTTTCAACGAACGGATTGAGGGCTGGCAAGGTGCCCCGCAATCGCTGTACTCAGACCACTTCGTCCACGATGCGCCGCTGCAGGGCCCGATCGGCTTCAAGGTCGAGGCCGCTCCCCTGCACCCCGGCATGGCCTCCATCCTCATGGGGGGGCACGGTCAGCGCCTGATGACGCGTTTCCAGCAGTATCCTCACACGCAGATGATGTTGTCGCTGATGCGGGACGGTTTCCACCCCGAGTCGGCGGGCGGCAAGGTGCGCATTCACCTTGATGGCTCCCCCGTGCTGGACTACCCTCTGACCGACTACGTGCTCGACGGGTTCCGTCGCTCGATGCTGGCCATGGCCGAGATCCAGTTCGCGGCAGGTGCGAAGGTGGTGCGCCCTTTCCATGAGCAGAGCGAGGACTACAGCACCTGGGCGGCCGCCAAGGCGGCCATCGCCGCCTTCGACATGAAGCCCTTGCTGACCGGCGCAGGCAGCGCCCACGTCATGGGCGGCTGTGGCATGGCGAGCACCGCAGCCTTGGGCGTGGTGCGTCCCGACGGCGTGCACTGGCAACTCGACAACCTGTCGGTGCACGACGGCTCGGTGTTCCCGACCAGCATTGGCGCCAACCCGCAACTCTCGATCTATGGCACCGCCAACCGTCTGGCCACCCAACTGGCCAAGCGCCTGAGTGGCAAGGACGTGGTACTGGCCTGAGCACACGGGGCATCGCGCTCGTCTCGCGCGATGCCCACAAATGAAAAAACCCCGCCGAGGCGGGGTTTTTTGTCGCGTCACGGTGACCCGTTGGGGCCACCTGCGCAGCGCCACAATTACTTGTTGCGGGTGCCGACGACTTCGATTTCGACGCGACGGTTCTTGGCGCGGCCTTCGGCAGACTTGTTGTCAGCCACGGGTTGCTTTTCGCCCTTGCCTTCGGTGTAGATCTTGGAAGCGTCGATGCCCTTGCCAGCCAGGTAGGACTTGACGGCTTCCGAACGCTTGACCGACAGCTTGTCGTTGTAAGCGTCAGAACCGACGGAGTCGGTGTGACCCACAGCGATCACGACTTCCAGATTCAGACCCTTGACCTTGTCAGCCAGATCGTCCAGCTTGGCCTTGCCTTCGGGCTTCAGAGCAGTCTTGTTGAAGTCGAAGAAGGCGTCAGCAGCGAAGCTCACCTTTTCGGTGGCAGGAGCAGCAGGAGCGGCGGGGGCAGCCACCGGAGCCGGTGCGGCGGCAGGAGCCGGAGCGGCAGCAGGAGCGGGAGCCACGGGAGCAGGCACGCCATCGCAGCCTTGAACGCCGGTCGCCGGGGTCCAGTTGGCGTCACGCCAGCAGTACTCGTTCGTGCCGTTCTTCCACACGGTGCCGTCGGTACCACGCCAGTTGTCCACGGTTTGGGCAAAAGCACCACCGGCCAGAGCAGCGGTAGCGAACAGAGCAGCGACTTGATTGAGCTTGATCATGCGAGTCCTCACGTATATAGACGCAGCATTTCACTGCGAAGCACCCTTAACGGGCAACAGACCGAACCGAAATGGTGCCGGACGCCCAAGGCCTAGACCAAGGGCACATTACGAAATCATTGTGCCATAGTGACTTTGACTGATGAAGCGAGAACACGAGGGAAGTCTCCCCACCCCTGGATTGTTGCGCGACGGCGACATGATCGGCCAATTACAATGATCCTTTCCGTGCTGCCCAGACAGCCCGTCTGGTCGGCACCCGTAGAAGTCCATGACGACCCGATGGCCACCTCCGTCCGGATGTCCCTTCTCACCGTGAAGCACGCATGACGCAATTCGCCAAGGAAACCCTGCCCATCAGCCTCGAAGAGGAGATGCGGCGTTCTTACCTCGATTACGCGATGAGCGTGATCGTGGGCCGGGCCCTGCCCGATGCCCGTGATGGCCTCAAGCCCGTTCACCGTCGCGTGCTGTTCGCGATGCACGAACTCAACAACGACTGGAACCGCCCTTACAAGAAGTCGGCCCGTATCGTTGGTGACGTCATTGGTAAATATCACCCGCACGGCGACTTGGCGGTGTACGACACCATCGTGCGCATGGCCCAAGACTTTTCGCTGCGCCACATGCTGGTCGACGGCCAGGGCAACTTCGGCTCGGTCGACGGCGACAGCGCCGCCGCCATGCGATATACCGAAATCCGCCTGTCCAAAATCGCCCACGAAATGCTGGCCGATATCGACAAGGAAACGGTCAATTTCGGCCCGAACTACGACGGCTCCGAAAAAGAGCCGCTGGTATTGCCGGCCCGCCTGCCCAATCTGCTGATCAACGGCTCGGCCGGCATCGCGGTGGGCATGGCCACCAATATTCCGCCGCACAACCTCAACGAGGTCGTTGACGCCTGCCTGCACTCGCTCAAGAACCCGGACTGCTCGATCGACGAGTTGATGGAGATCATCCCGGCGCCCGACTTCCCGACTGCCGGCATCATCTACGGCATGTCGGGCGTGCGCGATGGCTACCGCACCGGCCGGGGTCGCGTGGTCATGCGTGCCCGCGTGCACTTCGAGGACATTGGCAAGGGTGATCGCCAGGCGATCATCGTTGACGAGATCCCGTACCAGGTGAACAAGAAGACCTTGCTTGAGCGCATCGCCGAGCTGGTCAACGAGAAGAAGATCGAAGGCATCAGCCACATTCAGGACGAGTCCGACAAGTCCGGCATGCGTGTGGTGATCGAGCTCAAGCGCGGCGAAGTGCCCGAAGTCATCCTCAACAATCTGTACAAGCAGACGCAGTTGCAGGACACCTTCGGCATCAACATGGTGGCCCTGATCGACGGCCAGCCCAAGCTGTGCAACCTCAAGGACCTGATCACGGTCTTCCTGGAGCACCGCCGCGAGGTCATCACCCGCCGCACCGTGTTCGAGCTGCGCAAGGCGCGCGAACGCGGCCACGTGCTCGAAGGCCTGGCCGTGGCGCTGGCCAACATCGACGAGTTCATCGAGACCATCAAGACCTCGCCCACCCCGCCGGTGGCCAAGGCCGCGCTGATGAGCAAGAGCTGGGACTCGGGCCTGGTGCGCGAGATGCTGTCTCGCACCGAGGGCGATGCCCAGTTGTACCGCCCGGACGGTCTGCCACTGAGCTTTGGCATGCAGCCCGACGGTCTGTACCGCCTGTCCGAAGACCAGGCGGGCGAGATCTTGCAGATGCGTCTACAACGCCTGACCGGCCTGGAGCAGGACAAGATCATCGGCGAGTACAAGGACGTCATGGCCCAGATCGCCGATCTGCTGGACATCCTGGCCAAGCCTGAGCGCGTCTCGGTCATCATCGGCGACGAGCTGGCGGCCATCCGCCAGGAGTTCGGCCAGACCAAGCTGGGCGCACGCCGCTCGGCCATTGAGCACAATGCGCAAGAGCTGGGCACCGAAGACCTGATCACGCCCACCGACATGGTGGTGACGATCTCGCACACCGGCTACATCAAGAGTCAGCCGCTGTCCGAATACCGCTCGCAAAAGCGTGGCGGTCGCGGCAAGCAGGCCACGGCGACGAAGGAAGACGACTGGATCGACCAGCTCTTCATCGCCAACACGCACGACTACATCCTGTGCTTCAGCAACCGCGGTCGCGTCTACTGGATCAAGGTCTGGGAAGTGCCGCAGGGCTCGCGCAACTCGCGCGGCAAGCCCATGGTCAACATGTTCCCGCTGGACAAGGACGAGAAGATCAACGTGGTGCTGCCGCTGACCGGCGAGTTCCGCAGCTTCCCGGAAGACCACTACGTCTTCATGTCCACGCGCCTGGGCACCGTCAAGAAGACCCCGCTGACCGACTTCAGCAACCCCCGCAAGGCCGGCATCATCGCCGTGGGCCTGGACGAGGGCGATGTGCTGGTGGGCGCTGCGCTGACCGACGGCAAGCACGATGTGATGCTGTTCTCGGACGGCGGCAAGGCCGTGCGCTTTGACGAAGACGACGTGCGCCCGATGGGCCGCAGCGCCCGCGGCGTGCGCGGCATGATGCTGGAAGACGGCCAATCGGTCATCGCCATGCTGGTGGCCGAGGACGAAACCCAAAGCGTGCTGACCGCATCCGAGAACGGCTACGGCAAGCGCACCTCCATCGTCGAGTACACCCGCCACGGTCGCGGCACCAAGGGCATGATCGCCATCCAGCAGTCCGAGCGCAACGGCAAGGTGGTTGCGGCCACCCTGGTGCGCCCGGAAGACGAGATCATGCTGATCACCGACAAGGGCGTGCTGGTGCGCACCCGGGTCGCCGAGATCCGTGAACTGGGCCGTGCCACGCAAGGCGTGACGCTGATCGCCCTGGACGAGGGCGCCAAGCTGATCGGCCTGCAACGCATCGTTGAAAACGACGCGCAAGCCAGTGCCAGCGACGCCGAGGACATCGACGCAGACACCACCGGCGATACTGCGGACGGAACCGAAAGCTGATCGGACCACACCAAGGCTGACACCCCCTCGGACCACGAGGGATTTCACACCTCTACCGGATTGCAAGGACACACGATGACGCTGAAGAAAACCGCATGGGCGATGGCTGTGGCCACCACACTGGTCGCCACCTCCCTGTCGGCCCATGCTGACAAGAAGGACGTCGTTCAGAAGATCCTGAGCTCGCAGCAGGGCGCGCTGGACGACATGTCGCGCAACGTGGCCGAACAACCCGCCCGCCAGCTGGCCATGGGCGCTCGCCAGGTCTTGGTGCAGGCCGTGCCCGAAGACAAGCGTGAAGCCACCGCCAAACAGGTGGACGCGGAGATCAAGAAGTACCTGGATGGCGCCGTTCCGGCCGTGCGTGCCAGCGCCGGCAAGCTGAGCACCAGCGTGCTGGGCCCCATCTACGAAGAGAAGTTCAGCGAAGACGAGCTCAAGCAGCTGCAAGCCATGCTGGAGTCGCCCGTCCTCAAGCGCTACCAGAGCCTGCTGCCCGAGATGAGCAACGCCCTGCTGGAGAAGGTCGTCGCCGACGCCCGCCCCCAGGTCACGCCCAAGCTGCAAGCGGCCGAAACCAACATCCGAGCCATCCTGGACAAGGCCACCGGCGGCAAGCTGAGCCAGGGTGAGGGCAAGCCGGCTGCCAAGCCTGCCGCCAAGAAGTAAACCCGAGACGACGCCGGACTGGTCATCCGCCGCCGGCGTCGTGAACTCCCGCCTGACGCACCGTTTGTGCCTGGATTGTGCCCATGACCCGCCCTTTCAATTTTTCAGCCGGCCCGGCCGCCCTGCCTGAAGAAGTCCTGCAACAGGCCGCCAGCGAGATGCTGGACTGGCACGGTTCGGGCATGGGCGTGATGGAGATGAGCCACCGCGGCAAGGAGTTCACCTCCATTGCCCAGCAGGCCGAGGCCGACCTGCGCGAGATCCTCTCGGTGCCGGCCACCCACAAGATCCTGTTCATGCAGGGCGGCGCCATCGCCGAAAACGCGATCGTGCCGATGAACCTGTCGCGCGGGGGCCGCGCCGATTACGTGATCACGGGTTCGTGGTCGCAAAAGTCGGCCAAGGAAGCGCACAAGTACTGCGAAGTGCACATCGCTGCCAGCAACGCTGACGATCACCACACCACCCTGCCCGACTACGGCAGCTGGCAGATCAGCGACAACGCGGCCTACGTGCATGTGTGCAGCAACGAAACCATCCACGGGGTGGAGATGCACGAGTTGCCCGATCTGGCGGCCCTGGGCACCCAGGCCCCGCTGGTGATCGACTGCTCCTCGCACATCGTCTCGCGGCCCATCGACTGGTCGCGCGTGGGCCTGGCTTATGCCGGCGCCCAGAAGAACATCGGCCCAGCCGGCCTGACCCTGGTGATCGTGCGCGAAGACCTGATCGGTCACGCCCTGCCCATCACGCCTTCGGCCTTCGACTACCAGATCGTGGCCGACAACGCGTCCATGTACAACACACCTGCCACCTACCCCTGGTACCTGGCCGGCCTGGTGTTCCAGTGGATCAAGCGCCAGCGCGAGGGCGACCTCACCGGCCTGGCGGCCATTGAGGCCCGCAACGTGGCCAAGGCCAAGTTGTTCTACGATTACGTGGATGCCTCCGGTTTCTATGTCAACAAGGTGGCCGGCAACTGCCGCTCGCGTATGAACATTCCCTTCTTCCTGCCCTCTGACGCGCTCAACGACGCCTTCCTGAGCGGCGCCAAGGAAGCCGGGCTGCTGCAATTGAAGGGCCACAAGAGCGTGGGCGGGATGCGCGCCTCCATCTACAACGCCATGCCCCTGGCAGGCGTCGAAGCCCTGGTGGCTTACATGAAGACCTTTGCCGCACGCCATGGTTGATTCCGCGCATTTCCAGCCCGACGATCGCCCGGTCGACGACCAACTCGCCGACCTGCGCGTGCGCATCGACGCGGTCGATCAGCAACTGATTGCCCTGATCAACCAGCGCGCCCGACTGGCTCAGGCCGTCGGCGAGGTCAAGAAGCTCGATGGCTCGCCCGTCTTCCGGCCGGACCGCGAAGCCCAGGTCATCGACCGCGTCAAGGCTCAGAACCCCGGCCCGGTACGCGAAAGCAGTCTGGCGCCCATCTGGCGCGAAATCATGTCGGCCTGCCGCGCGCTGGAGGCCCAGCAACGCGTGGCCTTCCTCGGCCCCATTGGCACCTTCAGCGAGCAGGCCACACTGAACTACTTCGGCTCTTCCATCGACGCGCTGGCCTGTCCATCGGTCGATGAGGTGTTCCGCGCCACCATCGCCGGCTCGGCCGACTACGGCGTGGTGCCGGTCGAAAACTCGACCGAAGGCGTGGTGGCCCGCTCGCTCGACCTGTTGCTGGCCTCGCCGCTGACCATCGTGGGCGAAACCAGCCTGCTGGTGACGCACAACCTGCTGCGCAAAGTGCCTTCGCGCGAGGGCATCGCCGTGGTGTGCGCCCACCCCCAGGCCCTGGCCCAGTGCCAACACTGGCTGAGCGAGAACATGCCGAACGCCGAGCGGCGCCCGGTGTCCAGCAATGCCGAAGGCGCACGCCTGGCCGGCGAAGACCCCACCATCGCCGCGCTGGCGAGTGAGCGCGCGGCCACCCAGTACGGCCTGCATGTCGTGCAGGCGGCGGTGCAGGACGAGGCCCACAACCGGACCCGCTTCGTCATCGTCACCCGGCCCGGCCCTCACGTGGGCGTGGCCCCAACGGGTCACGATTGCACCAGCCTGATCGTCTCTGTGGACAATCGCCCGGGCGCAGTGCACGACATGCTCGTGCCGATCAAGCGCCACGGGGTGTCCATGACCCGCTTCGAATCGCGTCCGGCGCGTTCGGGCAACTGGGACTACGTATTCTTCATCGACCTGGCCGGCCATCCGGCGCAGGACAATGTGGCCGCCGCCCTGCAGGAGCTGCGCGCCCAGTGTTCATTCTTCAAGGTGCTCGGCAGCTTCCCGCTGGACGTGCACTGAACTCCAAGGATCTTGCAGCATGTTCAACCAACTTGGCCTGATCGGCTGTGGCCTCATGGGGGGCTCGTTCGCCCTGGCCCTGAAAAAGGCCGGCCTGGTCAAGCGGGTCGTCGGCTACAGCAAATCACCTTCGACCGTCGAGAAGGCACGCCGCCTGGGCGTGATCGACGTGGCGGCCGAGTCGGCTTTGTTGGCCGTCTCCGGCTCCGACATCGTGCTGATTGCCGTGCCCGTGGCGGCCAGTGAAGGCACGTTCAAGTCGATTCGCCACCTGGTCAACCCCGGCGTGCTGTTCATGGACGTGGGCTCGACCAAGCGTGATGTGGTCGATGCGGCCCGCCGCGTGCTGAAAGAGCGCCTGCCCTCCTTTGTGCCCGCCCACCCGATCGCCGGGCGTGAAGTGGCGGGCATCGAGCATGCCGACCCGACCCTGTACCAGGGCCGCAAGGTCATCCTGACCCCCTTGCATCAGACCGACCCGGTGCTGGTGCAAAAAGCCACCGACGTGTGGGCAGCCGTGGGCTGCCAGGTGCTCAAGATGAGCCCCGAGCACCACGACGCCGCTTTCGCCGCCGTGAGCCACCTGCCCCACCTGCTGGCCTTTGCCTACATGAATGCCATGGCCGAGCAGCCCGCCGGGCAGGAATACCTGTCGCTGGCCGGACCGGGTTTCCGCGACTTCAGCCGGATTGCGGCGAGCGATCCCACCATCTGGCGTGACATCCTGCTGTCCAACCGCGAAGAAATCCTGCGTCAGTCCGAAGCCTTCCGGGGTGCCCTGGAAGAGCTGGAGCGCCAGATGCGGGACTGGAATGGCCCTGCCCTGGAAGCCTTGATCGACACCGCGTCGGCCTCCCGCAGTCAGTGGCAACTGAATCCCAAATCCACGGTCTCCCGCCTCTGAGACCTGTCCCGCCTGGGGCGGGGCACACGAGTTTCCTTTCGCATGTACACCACCGCCTTCCTTGACCTCCCCCCGCTGCTGTCTGCTGGCGGCACCGTGCGCCTGCCAGGCTCCAAGAGCATCTCCAACCGGGTGCTGCTGCTGGCCGGGCTGAGCGAAGGCACGACCGTGGTCCACGACCTGCTGGCCTCGGACGACACCCATGTGATGCTCGAAGCCCTGCGCACGCTGGGTTGCGAGCTGCAGCAAGACGGTGACACGGTGCACATCACGGGCCTGGGCGGCCAACTGACCATCAAGGAAGCCGACCTGTTCCTGGGCAATGCTGGCACGGCCATGCGCCCGCTGACCGCCGCCTTGGCGCTGCTGTCGGCCACGCAAGGCGGCATCTTCACCTTGTCGGGCGTGCCACGCATGCACGAACGCCCGATTGGTGACCTGGTCGATGCCTTGCGTCCGCTGGGCTGCACCATCGAGTGCACCGGCACCGAGGGCTATCCGCCGCTGCGCCTGGCCGGTGGGCAACTGGCACTGTCGGCGCCCATCAAGGTGCGCGGCGACGTCTCCAGCCAGTTCCTGACCGCCCTGCTGCTGGCCCTGCCGCTGGTTTCGCAGCAACAGGCCTTGACCATCGAGGTGGTCGGCGAGCTGATTTCCAAGCCCTACATCGAGATCACGCTGAACCTGCTGGCGCGCTTTGGCATCCAGGTCGAGCGCCAGGGCTGGGAGCGTTTCGTCATCCCGCAGGGCAGCCGCTACCAATCGCCTGGCCAGATCCACGTCGAGGCCGATGCCTCGTCGGCGTCCTACTTCATCGCTGCGGGCGCCATCGCCGGCATCGACACGCCGGTGCGCGTCGAGGGCGTGGGCGCGGCGTCCATCCAGGGCGACATCCGCTTCGTCGAGGCCGCGCAAGCCATGGGCGCCCAAGTCACGTCCGGCCCGAACTGGCTGGAAATCCGCCGCGGCACCTGGCCCCTGACCGCCGTGGACATGGACTGCAACCACATCCCCGATGCGGCCATGACCCTGGCCGTGATGGCGCTGTACGCCCAGGGCACGACCCGCCTGCGCAACATCGCCAGCTGGCGCGTAAAGGAAACCGACCGCATTGCCGCGATGGCCTGCGAGCTGCGCAAACTGGGCGCCTCCGTGGTCGAGGGTGAAGACTTCATTGAAGTGACCCCACCGGCCACCGGCGCCTGGCAGCACGGCAGCATCCACACCTACGACGATCACCGCATGGCCATGTGCTTTTCACTGGCCGCGTTCAACCCGCTGGCACCCACGGCGGTGGCGGGCAAGCCGGTGTCCGTGCGCATCGACGATCCGCGTTGCGTGGGCAAGACCTTTCCCGATTACTTCGAGTCGCTGTTCCAGGTCGCCCAGACCGATCCGGACCTGATCCCCGTGATCACGGTCGACGGGCCCACCGCCTCGGGCAAGGGCACGCTGGCCAGCGCGCTGGCACATCGCCTGGGATACCAGTTCCTGGACTCCGGCTCGCTGTACCGCATCACCGCGCTGCTGGCCCTCGAACAAAACGTGGATCTGGACGATGCCGTGGCGCTGGAAGCCCTGGCCCGTCAGGTCGGCACGGACATCAGCCTGCGTTTTGACGGCGAGCAGGTGTGGCTGGCCGGCCGCGATGTCAGCGCCGAGCTGCGCCGCGAGGAAGTCGGCCAGACCGCCTCGCGCATCTCCGCCGTACCTGGTCTGCGCCAGGCCCTCGTCGAGCTGCAAAAGGCCTTCCGCGGCCTGCCAGGCCTGGTAGCCGATGGCCGCGACATGGGCACGGTGATCTTCCCGGATGCCGCGCTCAAGGTGTTTCTGACCGCCACGGCCGCCGAGCGTGCCGAGCGCCGGCACCGCCAATTGATCCAAAAAGGTTTTTCTGCTAATCTAGAAGAGATTTGCGCAGATTTGGAAGCGCGCGACCTGCGGGATCGTACCCGCGCGGTGTCGCCTCTGGTGCCTGCTGCAGATGCCCGCAAGCTCGACAATTCCGCCCTCACCATCGAAGAATCGATGGACACGGTGCTGGGTTGGTGGGTGGAAGGCTGGCCTCACGTGATCGCCGGACATTGAGTTCGCGACGCGAAGCAGGCCGATACAAGGCTGTGACAGCCGGCCCTGACCGCCAGGCCAGGGCATGAGCAATCTGGGTCGACCCCTCGTCGACCTGACTGTCATGTTCTTCAACCCAACCCGCTCTGGTCGTTCCTGTCGATCTGAGCGTTTCCGCTGGTTCACGCCAGCACAGGAAATTCAATGTCTGAATCTTTTGCCGCCCTTTTTGAAGAGTCGTTGCAACGCGCCAACATGCGCACCGGCGAAGTCATCACTGCTGAAGTGGTCGCCGTGGAACACAACTTCGTCGTGGTCAACGCCGGCCTGAAGTCCGAAGCGTATGTGCCTATCGACGAGTTCCGCAACGACACGGGCGAGATCGAAGTCCAAGTTGGTGACTTCGTGTCCGTGGCGGTTGACGCCATCGAAAACGGCTACGGCGACACCATCCTGTCGCGCGACAAGGCCAAGCGCCTGGCTTCGTGGCTGTCCCTGGAAACCGCACTGGAGTCTGGCGACTTCGTGACCGGTACCGTCAATGGCAAGGTCAAGGGCGGCCTGACCGTTCTGGTCAACGGCATCCGTGCCTTCCTGCCTGGTTCTTTGCTCGATACGCGCCCTGTCAAGGACATGTCGCCGTTCGAAGGCAAGACCATGGAATTCAAGGTCATCAAGCTCGACCGCAAGCGCAACAACGTGGTGCTGTCGCGTCGTGCTGTGGTTGAAGCTTCGATGGGCGAAGAGCGCGCCAAGCTGATGGAAACGCTGCGCGAAGGCGCCATCGTCAACGGCGTGGTCAAGAACATCACCGAATACGGTGCGTTCGTGGACCTCGGCGGCATCGACGGCCTGCTGCACATCACCGACATGGCATGGCGCCGTGTCCGTCACCCGTCCGAAGTGGTGACCGTGGGTCAAGAGCTGACCGCCAAGGTCCTGAAGTTCGACGCAGAAAAGAACCGCGTCTCGCTGGGCCTGAAGCAAATGGGCGACGATCCTTGGGTTGGCGTGTCGCGTCGTTACCCCGCCTCCACCCGTCTGTTCGGCAAGGTCACCAACATTGCTGACTACGGTGCTTTCGTTGAGATCGAACCCGGCATCGAAGGCCTGGTGCACGTCTCCGAAATGGACTGGACCAACAAGAACATCGCTCCCAACAAGATCGTCAACCTGGGCGACGAAGTGGAAGTCATGGTCCTGGAAATCGACGAAGACAAGCGTCGCATCTCCCTGGGCATGAAGCAGTGCAAGCCGAACCCATGGGACGACTTCGCTCAGAGCTTCAACCGCGGTGACCGCGTCAAGGGCCCTGTCAAGTCGATCACCGACTTCGGCGTGTTCGTGGGTCTGGCTGCCGGCATCGACGGTCTGGTTCACCTGTCCGACCTGTCGTGGAACGAGCCTGGCGAAGCCGCCGTGCGCAACTACAAGAAGGGCCAGGAAGTCGAAGCGATCGTTCTGGCCATCGACGTCGAGCGCGAGCGCATCTCCCTGGGCATCAAGCAGCTGGACAGCGATCCGTTCACCAACTTCACGACCCTGAACGACCGCGGCGCCACCGTCGCTGGCACCGTCAAGACCGTGGATGCCAAGGGTGCCGAGATCAACCTGGGTGACGACATCCTGGGCTACCTGCGCGCTTCCGAAATCAGCCGTGACCGCGTCGAAGACGCACGCAACGTGCTGAAGGAAGGTGAAGAGATCACCGCCGTGATCATCAACATCGACCGCAAGACCCGCAACATCCAGCTGTCGATCAAGGCCAAGGACAACGCCGAGCAGCAAGAAGCTCTGCAACGTCTGAGCAGCGAAACGACCAAGGAAGGCTCCGGCACCACCAGCCTGGGCGCCCTCCTGAAGGCCAAGCTCGACCAGAACAACGGTTGATCCGTCTTCTGCGCACCACATCCCTGCCGGCTCCGGCCGGTGGGGGTTGTGATGAGCGTGGTACAAAGCCCCAGGTCCTGGCATCTCCAGGCCCGTGGGGCTTTTTTGCTGATGCTCATCACAACCTCCCTTCCTCCGCCTTCCTGACATGACCCGTTCCGACCTCGTGGCCCGACTGGCCGAACGCTTTGGCCAGCTGACCCAGCGCGACGCCGAATTCGCCGTCAAGACCATCCTGGACGCCATGTCCGAGGCCCTGGCCAAAGGTCACCGCATCGAGATCCGCGGGTTTGGCAGCTTTTCGATCAGCCGGCGCCCGCCTCGCATGGGTCGCAACCCACGCTCGGGCGAACAGGTTCTGATCCCCGAAAAGCTGGTGCCGCACTTCAAACCCGGCAAAGCGCTGCGCGAAGGGGTCGACAAGGTGGATACTGTCACCGATGCCGGCGCGCCGGCAGCCGCCTCCCCTGACACCTCACACAGCTGACTCCCATGCGTACCCTGAACTGGTTGTGGCGCGGCCTCCTGTTCTTTGTCCTGTTCGCCTTTGCGCTGAACAACCAGCACACGGTGGACCTCAAGTGGTTCCTGGGCTATCAGTGGCAGGCCCCGATGGTCTTCATCGTGCTGGCCGCCTTTGCGCTGGGCTGCGCCACCGGCGTGCTGGCCATGGTGCCCAGTTGGTGGCGTCAACGCCGTGAAGCTCGCCATCGTCTGCTGCTGCGACCTTCGCCGGCACAGAACGAGGCGGGCACGGCCCCTGCCGTGGGCACAAACCACGGCACCGCCTCGGAACTGACGCTGCCCCCCGAACTCCCCTTCCCGCCCGACATGCCAGCGCCCCGCAAGCCGGCCAAGTAAGCCTCTCTCCTCTCGCCCATGGAATTCGATCTGTACTGGCTGCTCTTGGCCGCCCCGGTGGTGTTTTTGCTGGGCTGGATGGCATCCCGCCTGGACCTGCGCCAGCTCAAACGCGAAGACCAGGCGTCCCCTCAGGCTTACTTCAAGGGCCTGAACCTGTTGCTCAACGAGCAGCAGGACAAAGCCATCGACGCCTTCATCGAAGCCGTTCAGCACGACCCCGACACCACCGACTTGCACTTCGCGCTGGGCAATCTGTTCCGCCGCCGCGGCGAGTACGAGCGCGCCATCCGCATCCACCAGCATCTCTTGTCGCGCGGCGATCTCAAGCGGGAGGAGCGGGAGCGCGCGCAGCACGCTCTGGCACATGACTTCATGAAGGCCGGTCTGTTTGACCGCGCCGAAGAAGCGTTCAAGGCCCTGGAGGGCACCGCCTTCAGCACCGACGCCCGACTGGCCTTGCTCTCGCTGTACGAGCGTTCGCGCAACTGGCACCCCGCCATCGAGGTGGCGCGCCAACTGGAGGCCACCGGGACCGGCTCCTTTTCACAGCGCAGCGCGCACCACTGGTGCGAAGTGGCCCAGGAGGCCGATGCGCGTGGCCGGGCCGACGAGGCCGATCAGGCCCTGACCCGGGCCCGCGAAGCCGCGCCTCAAGCCGCACGGCCGCTGGTACTGCAAGGCCAGCGCCTGGTGCGCCAGGGCCGGCATGCCGAGGCCCTGCGGATCTGGGACGAGCTGATGGTCAAGCAATCGCAGTCCTTTGCGCTGATCGCGATGGACTATGCACGCAGTGCCCAGGCGTGTGGTGAAGCCCCTGCGGCCCTCGCCAAACTGCAGTCGGTGTACGCCCAGGCCCCCACGATGGACGTGTTGACCGCCATCGGCACGCTGCAGTCCGATGCCACGGAGCGGCGCGATGCAATCATGGCGCACCTGCGTCAGCAGCCCTCGCTGTCGGCGGCCCAGAGTCTGATTCGCGAGCGCCTGGTCAGCCATGTGCCGCTGGACGAGCCCGAGGTCGAGGTGTTACAAAAGGCGCTGACCAGTGCGGCCAAGCCCCTGCAACGCTATCGCTGCGCGGCGTGCGGCTTTGAAAGCCAGCATTATTTCTGGCAATGTCCTGGCTGCCAGAACTGGGACACCTACCCGCCCCGGCGCCTGGAAGATCAGTGAGCCATGCCGTGGTGGTGGTGACCGCCCGCGTCTGGGTCCATGGGCGCTGACGCCCCTGCGGCCGGCATCATCATGTGGGCCTTGACGGGCAGGCTGACGGTTTGCGTCACGGCCTTGCCGTCAGCTGTGCGCAATTTCAACGTCAGCGACAGCAACTCGCCCTCTTTCAGGGTTTCCTGGAGTTGGGTCAACATCAGGTGATGCCCGCCCGGGCGCAGCACAACCGCCTGGCCAGCCGGCAGCGGCAGGGAGGCAATGGCCCGCATGCGCATGACGTGGCCGTCCATGCTCATCTCGTGCAACTCCGGCACGCCCGCGCGCGCCATGCTGAACCCTTCGAGGGTGAGCGCCTGACGGGCCGTGAGCACCATGAAGCCGCCGGTGGCCGTTTGTCCGGGCACCATGGGGCGCACCCAGGCCGAATCGACCTGCACCCACGGCGCCGCTGCCGGCGCGGGTTTCGCGCTCTTCGAGGGGGCGGACGAAGGGGTCAGGGGCTGAGCCACCACCCCACCCAAGGACACGGACAGCGCCAGCGTGGCCAAGACCGTACGAGCGCGTCGACCAATTGAACCAGACAGGATGGAACGAGACATGCAGAACTCTCCAGCGTGTTGAGATGGTGGCCGAGTCTAGTCCTGAACCGGCCCGGCTTGTGTGACCAGGCGCATGCTTCACGTCGGCGCGAGGGCGCGACGGTACTGGATGGCCTCGGCCATGTGGACGGCGGCGATGTGATCGGCCTCCGACAGGTCGGCTATGGTGCGCGCCAGCTTGAGGACGCGGTGGTAGGCGCGGCCTGACCACCCCAGGCGCGCGCAGGCCGACTGCAGGAAGGCCTGCGCGGCCGGTTCGGCGGTGGCGTGCTGATCGAGGACCGCCCCTTCGAGTTCGGCATTGAGCCGACCTTGCCGTGCCAGCTGCCGTGCCCTGGCGGCAAGCACGCGCTGCGCCACCTCGTCAGACGACGACCCTTCAGAGCTGCGCGCCAGCACCTCCGGGGGCACCGCCGGCACCTCAACCTGCACGTCGATGCGGTCGAGCAGGGGTCCGCTGAGGCGCCCCTGGTAGCGGGCCACCTGGTCGGGGGTGCAACGACAAGCCTTGAGCGGATTACCGAAATGACCGCACGGACAGGGGTTCATCGCCGCAATCAGCTGGAAACGCGCCGGAAAGTCATGGCGTCGGGCAGCACGGGAGATGGTGATCTGGCCGGTTTCCAGGGGCTCGCGCAGGGCTTCGAGCGCGGCACGGGGAAACTCAGGAAGCTCATCGAGAAACAGCACCCCATGGTGCGCCAGCGAGATTTCGCCGGGGCGCGGGGGCGAGCCGCCACCGACCAGGGCGACCGGTGAGGCCGTGTGGTGCGGGCTGCGCACCGTGCGGCGGCGCCAGTGGCGGGCATCGAAATGCCCGGCCAGACTGAGCACGGCCGCTGACTCCAAGGCCTCGGCGGGCGCCAGCTCGGGCAGAAGGGTGGCAAAGCGCTGCGCCAACATGGATTTGCCGCTGCCTGGCGGGCCCATCATCAACACGGAGTGCGCTCCGGCCGCGGCAATCTCGAGCGCACGCTTGGCGGCTGACTGCCCCTTGACCTCCCGCAGATCAGGCAAGCCCAGGCGCGCGCGCAGCGGCTCAAAAGGCACCGACTGGGTGCGCACCAGACTGGCGCCTGCGCCCTGCCCCGAGGGGAGCAAGGCCTCGACCACGTCCGTGAGGTGGCGGGCGCCATACAAGCACGCGCCCTCGACCAGCGCGGCCTCGTCGGCACTGGCTTGTGGCAGGACCAGGCCCCGCGTCCGACCGCCCTCGGCGGCCCGCAGCAAGGCCAGCGCCATCGGCAAGGCACCCCGCACAGGTCGCAACTCGCCGCCCAGTGACAGCTCACCGGCAAACTCCAGGTCCACCAGCCGCTCCGGATCGATGTGCCCCATCGCGGCCAGGATGCCCAGCGCGATCGGCAGGTCGAAACGTCCGGATTCCTTGGGCAGATCGGCCGGTGCCAGGTTGACGGTGATCCGTTTGTTGAACGGGAAGTCGAGCCCGCTGTTGCTCAGGGCGGCACGCACACGCTCGCGTGCTTCCTTCACTTCGGTGTCGGCCAAGCCCACCAAGGTGAACGATGGCAAGCCATTGGCAAGGTGGACCTCGACGGTGACCTCCGGGGCTTTGAGGCCATCCAGAGCGCGACTGTGAACGATGGCAAGTGACATGGAGGAGCGGCGGCACCGCAGGGCGGCAGAAAGGAAGCGCCGATTGTGGCCACCTCCCCGGCATGCCGCACTCCCTCTGAGGGGCGAGGCAGACACCGCTTGTGTGGGCGCACCGCTTTGGTGGGTCGCCTGATCAGGGGGGCCACCGAGGCCCCAGACCGCACCAAACCAGGGCACCCCAGACCCGCCGCATCAGACGACAGGGCGCGTGCGGAGGCCGATTCGTTCCCCGTCCCAGCCTCCGCAACAGCTGGCACACTTCGTGCAGATGGTGGGTGTCAACAAACTTTTACCAACCTCACCGGAGTACCAACATGAAAATGGTGACCGCCATCGTCAAGCCTTTCAAGCTTGACGAAGTCCGTGAGGCTCTGTCCGCCATCGGCGTTCAGGGCATCACGGTGACCGAAGTCAAGGGCTTTGGCCGTCAGAAGGGCCACACCGAGCTGTACCGTGGCGCGGAGTATGTGGTCGATTTTCTGCCCAAGGTGAAGATCGAAGCGGCCGTGGATGACGCCATCCTCGACCGTGTGATCGAAGCCATCGAAACATCGGCCCGCACCGGCAAGATCGGGGACGGCAAGATTTTCGTCACGCCACTGGAGCAGGTGATCCGCATCCGCACCGGTGAAGTGGACAAGGATGCCCTGTGATCGGGTCGCAAGCCTGATCCCCCATTCCCGTTTTGTGGCCGACACCCCTGGGTGGACTCGTGCCGTCACTCCATTCGTTCTATCAAGAGGCATTTCATGAGAAAGCTCATTGCGTCATTCACGCTGGGGCTCGCGGCCTTGGGCCTGCTGGGCGTTGCCCACGCCCAGGACCTTGCGGCGTCAGCACCCGAGGTCGCGTCCGCCGTCGCGGCGGTCGTGGCGCCCGCCGTGGCCGCCGTCCCGGAAGCCGCATCTGCCGCTGAGGTCACCCCCACTGTCAACAAAGGCGACACCGCCTGGATGATGATCGCCACCATCCTGGTGATCCTGATGATCGTGCCGGGTCTGGCACTGTTCTACGGTGGCCTGGTCCGCAGCAAGAACATGCTGTCGGTGCTGATGCAGGTGCTGATGGTCTTCTCGCTGGTGTCGGTGCTGTGGGCCGCTTATGGCTACAGCCTGGCGTTCGGCGGAGCCGGCACCATCATCGGTGACCTGTCCAAAGCCTTCCTGAGCGGCATCACCCCTGCCTCGATGGCCGACACGTTCACCCCGACGTCCAAGATCCCCGAGCTGATCTTCGTGGCCTTCCAGTGCACCTTCGCAGGCATCACCTGCGCCCTGATCGTCGGCGCGTTTGCCGAACGCATCAAGTTCGGTGCCGTGCTGCTGTTCACCGCTCTGTGGTTCACGTTCAGCTACCTGCCGATCGCCCACATGGTGTGGGGTGCCGGCGGCTACCTGCTGAGCAAGGGCGCGCTGGACTTTGCTGGCGGCACTGTTGTGCACATCAACTCGGCCGTCGCCGGCCTGGTGGGTGCGTACATGATCGGCAAGCGCATTGGCTACGGTCGTGAGTCTTTCACCCCGCACTCGCTGACGCTGACCATGGTGGGGGCTTCCCTGCTGTGGGTGGGTTGGTTCGGTTTCAACGCCGGCTCCGCCCTGGAAGCCAATGGCAGCGCCGCGCTGGCCTTCATCAACACCCTGATGGCCACGGCTGCTGCGGTGCTGGCCTGGTGTATGGGTGAGGCCCTGTTCAAGGGCAAGGCCTCGATGCTGGGCGCTGCCTCGGGGGCGGTCGCCGGTCTGGTGGTCATCACACCGGCTTGCGGCTCGGTCGGCCCGATGGGTGCCATCGTGATGGGCTTGATCGCCGGCTTCGTCTGCCTGTGGGGTGTCAGCGGCCTGAAGAAAATGCTCGGCGCCGACGACGCACTGGACGTGTTCGGCATCCACGGTGTGGGTGGCATTGTCGGCGCCCTGCTGACCGGTGTGTTCACGGCCCCCAGCCTGGGTGGCACGGGTGCCGCAGACTTCTCCATCGCCCACCAGTTGCTGGTGCAAGCCGAAGGCGTGGTCATCACCATCGTCTGGTCGGGCATCGTGGCGGCGATCTGCTACAAGATCGTGGACCTGGTGATCGGCCTGCGCGTTCCCGAAGAGGAAGAGCGCGAAGGTCTGGACATCACTTCGCACGGCGAGACCGCTTATCACAAGTGATGTGGTGAACGCGGAGGAGGGGACGTCATGACGCCCCCTCCAGCATGAAAAGAGGGCTTCCTGCGGGAGGCCCTCTTTGTTTTTTTGCATCACTGCATTGCATGGGACTGAACCCCAATGGACAGCGATCTTCCTAAAATGGATCCTCTTCTCTCAGACTACACAAGGCGCTTCCTCCCATGGTTCCCCACCTGATCACCGCGCTGACCGGCCCCATCAACGAGCTTGAGCAACGGATGCTGGAGTCAGTGCCCGCCATTGAGCGCTGGTTCCGCCTGGAGTGGATGGAGCACACGCCCCCGTTCTACACGTCGGTGGACCTGCGCAATGCGGGTTTCAAGCTGGCCCCGGTGGACACCAACCTGTTTCCGGGCGGCTTCAACAACCTGACGCCCGAGATGCTGCCGCTGGCCGTGCAGGCCGCGATGGCGGCCATCGAGAAGATCTGCCCCGAGGCCAAGAACCTGCTGCTGATCCCGGAAAAGCACACGCGCAACACCTTCTACCTGTCGAACGTGGCGCGCCTGGTGCAGATCTTCACGCTGGCCGGCCTGAATGTGCGCCTGGGCTCCCTGGACGAAACCGTTACCGAGCCCACGGACATCGCCTTGCCCGATGGCAGCCACCTGACGCTGGAGCCGCTGGTGCGCACGCGCCACCGCCTGGGTCTCAAGCACTTCGATCCCTGCACCATCTTGCTCAACAATGATCTGTCGGCGGGTATTCCGGACATCCTGCAGGGCCTGCACGAGCAGTACCTGCTGCCGCCGCTGCACGCCGGCTGGGCGGTGCGCCGCAAGAGCCAGCACTTTGCGGCCTACGAAGAGGTCGCCAAGAAGTTTTCCAAGCTGCTGGGCATGGACCCCTGGCTGATCAACCCGATGTACTCGGTGTGCGACGAGGTGAACTTCCAGGAGGGCACGGGCCTGGAATGCCTGGAGACGCAGGTGGACGCCATGCTGAGCAAGGTGCGCCGCAAGTACAAGGAATACGGCATCAACGAAAAGCCCTTCGTGGTGGTCAAGCCAGACAACGGCACCTACGGCATGGGCATCATGACGGTGCGCGATGCCAAGGAGGTGGTCGACCTCAACCGCCGCACGCGCAACAAGATGTCGGTGGTCAAGGACGGCCAGGCCGTCAACCGCGTGCTGATCCAGGAAGGCGTGGCCACCTACGAGCAGATCAACGAGGCGGTAGCCGAGCCCGTGGTCTACATGATCGACCGCTATGTGGTGGGCGGTTTCTACCGCGTGCATGCCGAGCGGGGAGTTGACGAGAACCTGAACGCCCCCGGGTCGCATTTTGTACCCCTGGGCTTCCCGGAACCGACCCAACTGCCCCGCCCCGGCGTCAAGCCCGGTGCCAGTGCGCCGAACCGCTTTTACATGTACGGCGTGGTGGCGCGGCTGGCCATGCTGGCGGCCAGTTACGAGCTGGAAGCGAATGACCCGAATGCCGAGGTGTATACCTGAGGACAATGCACTGTTGCGGTGCAACAAAATGTCTGTGAACCCAGGCAAAATGGCCACCTCGCTCTTTTGTGAAACGCCCTCATCGTGCAGCACGCTCCTCACGCCAAGCCCAACGCCAAAGACCTGGCCGCCCTGACCCTGGGGGCGATTGGCATCGTCTATGGCGACATTGGCACCAGCCCGTTGTATGCGCTCAAGGAGGTGTTCAACCACGGGCATCTGCCGCTGACGCCAGAGAACATCTACGGCATCTTGTCGATGATGTTCTGGACCCTGACGGTGATCGTGTCGCTGAAGTACGTGACGCTGATCCTGCGGGCCGACAACAACGGTGAAGGCGGCCTGGTGGCCATGCTCACGCTGGCATCGACGGCGGTGAAAGACCAACCGGCCCTGCGGGGCAAGCTGCTGGCCCTGGGGATTTTCGGCACGGCCATCTTCTTTGGGGACGGTGTGATCACGCCGGCCATTTCGGTGCTCTCGGCCGTGGAAGGGATGGAAGTGGCCGCGCCGCAGCTGGAGCGCTACGTGGTGCCCATCACCCTGGTGGTGCTGACCCTGCTGTTCATGGTGCAAAAGCATGGCACCAGCGGCATCGGCAAGTTCTTTGGCCCCATCACGGCGCTGTGGTTCCTCGTGGTGGCGGTGCTGGGCTTGCACCACATCGTACAAAACCCGGCGGTGCTGGTGGCAATGAGCCCGCATTACGCGCTGAACTTCATCGTCGACCACCCGATGCTGGCCTTCATCGCCCTGGGCGCCGTCATCCTGTGCGCCACCGGGGCCGAGGCGCTCTACGCCGACATGGGCCATTTCGGCAAGCTGCCCATTCGCCTGGCCTGGTTCAGCCTGGTCATGCCCGCCCTGGTGCTGAACTACTTCGGCCAGGGCGCGATGCTGCTCGCCCACCCCGAAAACGTCGCCAACCCCTTCTTTGAGATGGCCCCGCACTGGGCGCTGTACCCGCTGGTGGGTCTGGCCACTTGCGCCACGGTGATCGCCTCGCAGGCCCTGATCACGGCGGCGTTTTCGGTGACCAAGCAGGTGATCCAGCTGGGCTACCTGCCCCGCCTGCGCATCCTGCACACGTCCGAGAAGGAAACCGGGCAGATCTACATCCCCTTCGTGAACTGGGCGCTGTACGGCTGCATCGTGCTGGCCGTGATTTTCTTCGGCTCCAGCGGCAAGCTGGCGGCGGCCTACGGCATCACGGTCACCATCGACATGATGATCACCACGGTGATGACCTTCTTCGTCATCCGCTTTGCCTGGAAAATGTCCTGGCTTGTGTGCGTGCTGGCCACCGCCTCCTTCTTTGCGATCGACCTGATGTTCTTCAGCGCCAACGTCATCAAGGTGATCGACGGTGGCTGGTTCCCACTGCTGATCGGCGTGGTGATGTTCAGCCTGATGCTGACCTGGAAGGACGGCCGCGAGCTGCTGAGCGCCCGACTGCGCTCGGACGCCATTGACCTGCGCCCCTTCCTGGAGGCGGTGTTCTGCAGCCCGCCGTTGCGCGTGGACGGCACCGCGGTGTTCCTCAATGCCGATGCGGGCACCACGCCCAATGCGCTGCTGCACAACCTCAAGCACAACAAGGTCCTGCACAAGCAGAACCTGTTCGTGACGGTGCGCTCGCACGAGGTGCCCTGGGTGCCCTTGAAGAACCGCATCGAGGTCGAGTCGCTGGGCAACGGATGCTGGCAGGTCATCCTGCACTACGGTTTCAAGAACGAGCCCGATGTGCCGCGTGCGCTCAAGTTGCTCAAGGAGCATGGCGTGTTCGTCGAGGACATGGAAACCAGCTACTTCCTGTCGCGCGACATCGTGATCCCGACCATGGGTGGCGAGATGGCGCCCTGGCGTGAAAAGCTGTTTGCCGGCATGCACCGCAATGCCTCGGGCGCGGCGGCCTTCCTGAAGTTGCCCACCAACCGCGTGGTGGAACTGGGCTCCAAGGTGGAGATCTGAGCACCCAGCGACTTTCCCTGCGCCAGATCGCCCGGGACACCTCCCTGACGGCGATCTCGTCCGGCTTTGTCGCCACGCTGGTGGGCTTCACCAGCACCATTGCCCTGATCTTCCACGCGGCCCAGTCACTGGGCGCCACGCCCGCCCAGGTGACGTCCTGGGTGCTGGCGCTCGGGTTGGGCATGGGTCTGGCCACGCTGGGCCTGTCGCTGTGGGCACGTGCCCCGATCCTCATCACCTGGTCCACACCGGGCGCGGCCGTGATCGCCAGCGCGGCCAGTGGGGTCAGCTTGGCCGAGGCCACCGGGGCCTTCCTGCTCTGCGGGGTGCTGATGTGGCTCAGCGGAGTGACGGGCTGGTTCGAGCGGGTGATGAACCGCATTCCCGTGGCGCTGGCTTCGGCGCTGCTGGCAGGCATCCTGGCCAAGTTTGCGCTGATGGCGTTTGCTGCGGCCACGCCCCAGCCAGCGCTGGTGATCGGCATGCTGCTCACTTACCTGCTGGGCAAGCGCCTGTGGCCCCGCTACGCCATCCCGGGTGTCCTGTTGGCGGGCGTGCTGATCGCCGCCGTGCAGGGGCAGTTGCACACGGCGGCCTTGCGCTGGGAGCCGGCGCTGCCGGTCTGGGTCACGCCGCAGTGGTCGTGGCAGGCCATGCTGGGCATGGGGCTGCCGCTGTTCATCGTCACGATGGCCTCGCAGGCGGTGCCGGGGGTGTCGGCCATTCGCGTGTTCGGCTACCGCACCCCCATCTCGCCCTTGATGAGCTGGTCCGGGGTAACCACGGTGCTGCTGGCGCCTTTTGGCGGCTACGCCTTCAACCTGGCGGCCATCACCGCCACCATTGTGCTGCAGCCACACGCCCACCCTGACCCGCACAAGCGCTACACCGCGGCCCTGGTGGCCGGGCTGTTCTACCTGGTGATGGCGCTGCTGGGCGGGGCAGTGGCCGGCGTCTTGACCGCCTTTCCCACCGCACTCATCATGGGCGTGGCCGGCCTGGCCCTGTTGGGCACGATCGCCAACGGGCTGGCGGCCTCGCTGCAAGAGGCCCGCTACCGCGAGGCGGCCGTTATCACGTTTCTGGTCACGCTGTCGGGCGTCACGCTGATGGGCGTGGGCTCGGCCTTCTGGGGCCTGGTGGCCGGCACGCTGACGCTGTTCGTGGAACACTTCAGGGCTCGCCCCTCGACGATCGATCGCACCCCATCATGAAACTTCTGTTTGTTGCCGACCCGCTGGACACCTTCAAGACCTACAAGGACAGCACCTTCGCGATGATGCGCGAGGCCGCCTCGCGCGGGCATGAGCTGTGGGCCTGCGAGCCCCAGCAGCTGGTGTGGCAGCGCGGCAGTCTGGTGCAGGCGCAGGCCCGCCGCATCACCCTGACCGGCGACGCCCACGACTGGTTTGACGAGCAGGAACAGGCCTCGATCGCGCTGAGCAGCATGGACGCCGTGCTGATGCGCAAGGACCCGCCGTTTGACGCCGAATACCTCTACGCCACCCACCTGCTGACCCAGGCCGAGCGCGAGGGCGCCCGCGTGTTCAACAAGCCGCAGGCCTTGCGTGAGCACCCGGAAAAGCTGGCCATCCTTGAATTCCCGCTGCACATCGCCCCCACCCTGGTGACGCGCAGCATCGAGGCCGTGCGCGCCTTCCATGCCGAGCACCGCGACATCATCCTCAAGCCGCTCGACGGCATGGGCGGCATGGGCATCTTCCGCGTGAAGGACGATGGACTGAACCTGGGCAGCATCGCCGAGACGCTGACCAAGGACGGCGCGCAGACCATCATGGTGCAGGCTTTCTTGCCCGCCATCAGCGAAGGCGACAAGCGCGTGCTGGTGATCGATGGCGAGCCCGTGCCCTACGCGCTGGCGCGCATCCCGCAAGGCGGTGAGGTACGTGGCAATCTGGCGGCCGGCGGCAAGGGCGTGGCTCAGCCTTTGAGCGAATCGGATTGGGCCATTGCCCGGGAACTGGGGCCGATTCTGGCCGCGCGCGGTCTGTTGCTGGTCGGTCTGGACATCATCGGCGACCGCCTGACCGAGATCAATGTGACCAGCCCGACCTGCTTCCAGGAAATCACCGACCAGACCGGCTGGAACGTCGCCCAACGCTTCATCGACGCGCTGGAAAGCGCCGTTCAGCGCCAGCAGCGACAATGAGCACCTGCGCCGGGCATGCCGGCGCCTTCTTTTTTTCGGATCTTCTCTCCCATGGCTGTTTTGACCCTGAGCGACGTCTGCCTGGCCTTTGGCCACGTGGCCCTGCTCGACCACACCGCGTTTGCACTCGAAACCGGCGAACGCGTTGGCCTGATCGGCCGCAATGGCACCGGCAAATCCTCGCTGCTCAAGATCATGGCGGGCCTGGAAAAGGCCGATGACGGCCAGTTGCAGATCCAAAAGGGCATCGAGGTGGCGTATGTGCCCCAGGAGCCGACCTTCACCACCGACGCGACCGTGTTCAGCACCGTCAGCGAAGGCCTGGCCGAGGTCAAGGCGGCCCGTGAACGTTTCGAGGCCCACGCCGAAGGTGAGGACCTGGATGCCTTGATGACCTTCATCGAGTCCCGCAATGGCTGGAACTGGGAACAGCGCGTTGACGAAACCCTGCAGCGTCTGCACCTGGACCCCAGCCTGGCGATTTCGGGCCTGTCGGGTGGCACCAAAAAGCGCGTGGCCTTGGCCCGCTCGCTGGTGGCCAGCCCCGACGTGTTGATGCTCGACGAGCCGACCAACCACCTGGACCTGGACGCCATCACCTGGCTGGAAGAGCTGCTGGTGGCCTTCAAGGGCGCCATCGTGCTGATCTCCCACGACCGGGCCTTCTTGGACAACGTCTGCACCCGCATCGTCGAGCTCGACCGTGGGCAGCTGCGCACCTACCCGGGCAACTTCACGGCTTACGAAGGCCTCAAGGCCCAGCAACTGGCCGACGAGGCTGTGACCAACGCCAAGTTCGACAAGCTGCTGGCCCAGGAAGAGGTCTGGATTCGCAAGGGTGTGGAAGCACGCCGCACGCGTTCGGTGGCCCGCATCAAGCGCCTGGAAGACCTGCGCAGCGCGCGCTCCTCACGCCGCGATGTCGTCGGACGGGTCAAGCTGGAGGTCTCGCAAGGCGACCGCGGCGGCAAGATCGTGGCCGAGCTGGAAAACGTCAGCAAGAGCTATGGCGGCCGCACCATCGTCAAGGACTTCTCGGGCACCATCCTGCGTGGCGACAAGGTGGGCCTGGTGGGCTCGAACGGCGCCGGCAAGACCACGTTGCTCAAGATGATTCTGGGCGAGCTGCAACCTGACAGCGGCACCGTCAAGCAAGGCGCCAACCTGAGCGTGGCCTACTTTGACCAGATGCGCGACCACCTGGACCTCAACGCCACCCTGGCCGACTTCATCAGCCCGGGCAGCGAGTGGATCGAGATCAACGGCGCACGCAAGCACGTGATGGGCTATCTGCAGGACTTCCTGTTCTCGCCGGCCCGGGCCAATTCGCCCGTGCGCACCTTGAGCGGTGGCGAGCGCAACCGCCTGCTGCTGGCACGCCTGTTCGCCAAGCCCTCCAACGTGCTGGTGCTCGACGAACCCACCAACGACCTGGACATCGACACGCTCGACCTGCTGGAAGACCTGCTGGCCGACTACCCCGGCACCGTCTTCCTGGTCAGCCACGACCGCCGCTTCCTCGACAACGTGGTCACCAGCACCCTGGTGGCCGAAGGCGAAGGCCGCTGGCGTGAGTACGAAGGCGGCGTCGAGGACTGGCTGATCCAGTCGCGCCGCGCCAAGGCGCTGGCAGCGGGCAAGCCCGGCGCGTCGGCCATCGCCTCGGCCACCAAGCAAGGCTCGGCCGCCGACAGCCGCACGCCCGTGTCCGTGGCGGCCGACACGGCGCCCGTTGCGCCGGCAGCGGCACCGGTGGTGGCCCAGCCCAAGCGCAAGCTCAGCTACAAGGAGCAGCGTGAACTGGACGAGTTGCCTGCCCGCATCGAGGCACTGGAGACCGAGCAGGCCGAACTGAACCAGCAACTGGCCGACCCCGATGTCTACAGCAAGGAAGGCGGCAACGTGGCGGCCATGCACGCACGCGTCGAAGCGATCGACGAAGAGCTGATGGGCTTGCTGGAGCGCTGGGAAACGCTGGGTGGAAGCTGAACGAACGGCCCCGCTGAACGTCGCAGCGCGCTGAGGCAGCTGATGCGCTGACGTTCAGGCGCTCTGACGGGCGGCGGGTGCGGCCATCCACGGCCCCGCCGCCGCACCGCCGCTGTGCGCGGCGGCAAACAGCTCAGCACAGACGGCTTCCGGGGCATCGCTGGCCAGCACCTCGGGCACAAGTGGCGCCAAGCGCCGCGTGTCCACGCGCAACACGCGCTGCTTGACCGCGGCGACCTGGGTGGGGTGCATCGAGAAGGTGCGCAGCCCCATGGCCAGCAGCAGCTCGGTAAAGACTGGATCGCCCGCCATTTCGCCGCACACGCTCACGCCCTTGCCGGCGGCGCGCGCCTGCGCGATCGAGGTCTGGATCAGGCTGAGCACGGCCGGATTCCACGGGTCGTAGAGGTGGGACACCTCCTCGTCGGTCCGGTCGATGGCCAGGGTGTACTGGATCAGGTCGTTCGTGCCGATCGAGATGAAATCGAAATGGCGCAGAAACACCGGCAGGGTCAAAGCGGCTGCCGGCACCTCGATCATGGCGCCCAGCTCCACTTCACCAAACGGCTTGCCCGCCTCGACGAGTTGCCGACGCGCGTGGTCCACATGCTCCAGCGTCTGGCGAATCTCGCGCAGGTTGCTCAGCATCGGGATCATGACCTTGACCGGGCCATGTACGGCAGCCCGCAAGAGCGCCCGCAGTTGGCGGCGGAACATGCTGGGCTCGGATAGGCTCCAGCGGATGGCGCGCAGGCCCAAGGCCGGGTTGAGCACCGATTCCTGGCGCAGCTCGGACGGGGTCATGCCCTCCAGCGGCTTGTCGGCGCCAATGTCGACCGTGCGGATCGTGACCGGCAGGCCCTTCATCGCCTCGACGGCACGCCGGTACGCGTCGTACTGCTCTTCTTCGTCGGGCAGATGGCCCCCGCGGTTCATGAACAGGAACTCGCTGCGGAACAGGCCCACGCCCACGGCACCCGCCTCCAGGGCCGCCGGAGCGTCTTCGGGCATTTCGATGTTGGCGACCAGTTCGACACGCTCACCGTCGAGGGTGACCGCCGGCGTGTGACGCAGGCGGGCCAGACGGCTGCGCTCCAGCTCGCTTTGGCGCTGGCGGAAGCGGTACTCCTCCAGCACGATGGGCGAAGGATCGACAATCACCAGGCCGGCGTCGCCGTCGATGATGATGCAGTCGTCCTGCCGGATCAGGTTGCTGGCCTGGCGCGCGCCCACCACGGCAGGGATGTCCATGCTGCGCGCCACGATGGCCGTGTGCGAGGTCTTGCCGCCCACATCGGTGACAAAACCCTTGAACACGCTGCGCTTGAAGCTGAGCATGTCGGCCGGGGCGATGTCGCTGGCCACCAGCACCAGGGGCTCGTCGCCCCCGAAATCGTGCACGCCTGTACCCGGCGCGGGCACAGCCGAAGGTACGCCCCGACTCAGGCTGCGCAGCAGCCGCTCGACCACCTGCTCCAGGTCGGCCTTGCGCTCACGCAGGTAAGCGTCTTCCATCTCGTCAAACTGCCGTGCCAGCACTTCCAACTGGGCCGACAGCGCCCATTCGGCGTTGTAGTGGCGCTGGCGTATCCAGTCGGCCGAAGACCCGATCAGGGCATCGTCTTGCAGCAACATGTGGTGCACGTCGAGCAAGGCGGCCAATTCGGCCGGGGCATCGGCGGGCAGATCACGTTTGAGCGCATCGAACTCGGCGGCCACCACGTCGCGAGCCGTCAACAGGCGCGCGACTTCGCCATCGATCAGGGTGGGATCGATGAAGACGTGCGGCACGTCGATGCGGCTGGAGGCCACCAGCACCGCGCGGCCAATGGCCACACCACGGGACACTGGCAAGCCAAAGATCTGGATGCTCATACCGACCATCGTATCAGCCGCCGTCCTGCCTGGCGGTCGGGATTTCTCATAGGGCAGAGGCACGCAGCGTCATGGGCTTGTCATCCAACGTTCACCGCGCCGTCATCGGACGCGTCAAAACTGTCCCCTCATGTCCACAAAGACCTGAAGATTGGAGAGACGATGCGTGACCTCCCCCTGCCGACCCTGCCCATGGCAGACCTGTCCTCCCACTTGTCGGCCGAATCCCGCGCCGCGCGGAGGTCACTTCACCCGGGGTCGACGCCCGAGGCCAGCACACGGGCAGGCATTGAAGTCATTTGGGCACGCACTGCGGAAGATGTTCTCGCCGCGCAGCGTCTGAGATACGAGGTGTTCGCCCTGGAGATGGGCGCCCGCCTGAGTGTGCCCGTAGGCAGCCCTGCCGGCCACGACATCGACCTGTTCGACCCCTACTGCGAACACCTGCTGGTGCGTCTGGACACCGGAACCGGTGAGCCCGGCCAAGTCATTGGTACCTACCGCGTGCTGACGCCCGAGTCGGCCAAGCGCATCGGCGGCCTGTACAGCGAAACCGAGTTCGACCTGACCCGCCTGCGCCCGCTGCGCGGCAAGATGGTGGAGCTGGGCCGCTCGTGCGTGCACCCGGACCACCGTAACGGCGGGGCCATCATGGCCCTGTGGGGCGCGCTGGCCGAGTTCATGGTGCGCAACGACCTGGACACCATGATCGGCTGCGCCAGCATCAGCATGCGCGACGGGGGCCACGTGGCCGCCAGCCTGTGGGAACAACTGCGCCAGACGCACCTGGCCCCGATCGACCTGCAGGTGCGCCCGCGCCTGCCGCTGCCGGTGGACGAGCTGGATCGCCACCTGAAGGTGGAGCCGCCCGCGCTGATCAAGGGCTATCTGCGCGTGGGCGCCAAGGTGCTGGGTGCCCCGGCCTGGGACCCCGACTTCAACACCGCCGACCTGCCGATGCTGATGCGCATTGCCGACCTGCCCGCACGGTATCGCAAGCACTTCCTGGGGGCCTGAGCCGGGCAGCGCATAGACTGCGCGGCATGAGCAAAACGGTTTCGACCTCTTCCCCCCTGTCCCTGCCCCTGTGGCAGCTGCTGAGTGGCTGTGCCGATGCGGTGGCCGCCGTGCGCCAGGGCCAGTCCCTGACCGACGCCCTGGCCGAGCGCAAAGCGGCCGAGCGCCCCGGGGTGCAGGCCTTGTCCTTTGCGGTGCTCCGCCGCCTGGGCACGGCCCAGGCCCTGCGCACCCGTCTGGTCCCCAAAGCCCCGCAGCCCTGGGTCGATGCCTTGCTGCTGTCGGCCCTGGCCCTGGCCTGTGGCACCGAATACAACGCCCACACCCTGGTGGACCAGGCGGTCGAAGCCGCCAAGCGGCGCGCCAAGCCGGCCAGCGGCTTGGTCAATGCTGTGCTGCGCCGCTTCCTGCGTGAACAGGCCGATTTGCTGGCCGAACTGGACAACGACCCGGTCGCGCACTTCAACCACCCGGCGTGGTGGATCAAGCGCCTGCAGAAAGACTGGCCCGAACATTGGCAGGCCATCCTGATGGCCAACCAGGAGCAGCCCCCGATGACGCTGCGCGCCAACCTGCGCCACAGCAGCAGCACCGCCTACCGTACCCGCCTGATCGGGGCCGGTTTGCTGCCTGACGACGCCCCGGCGGTCACCGATGCGCCGGATCAACCCCAGCCCATCGTGCTGCCCCATGGCGTGCCGGTGCAGCGCCTGCCCGGCTTCGACCACGGCGACGTGTCGGTGCAGGATGCGGCCGCACAGATCGCCTCCCCGCTGCTCGTGTACGCCGGCGGCGCCAAACTGCCCGCGGGCGCCCGCGTGCTCGACGCCTGCGCGGCCCCGGGCGGCAAAACCGCCCACCTGCTGGAGTTGGCCGATTTGGACGTCACCGCGCTGGACGCCGACCCCGAACGCCTGGTGCGCGTCAACGAGACCCTGCAGCGCCTGGGCCTGCAGGCCCGCACGGTGGCTGCCGATGCGAGCCAGCCGGCCACGTGGTGGGACGGCCAGGCGTTCGACGCCATCCTGCTGGACGCCCCCTGCAGCGCCTCGGGCATCGTGCGCCGTCACCCGGATGTGCGCTGGCTGCGCCGCGACACCGACATCGCCGCCCTCGCCCGCACGCAGGACGCCATCCTCCAAGCCCTGTGGCCCCTGCTGAAACCGGGTGGCCGCCTGCTGTACTGCACCTGCTCGGTCTTCAAGATGGAAGGTCAGGACCGCATCGACGCGTTTTTGCAACGCACGCCGGACGCCCAGGCGCTCCCGGCCCCCGGTCACCTGCTGCCTGTGGTCGAATACTTGGACCCTACCGGCCAAGACCGGGGGGATGGCTTCTTCTACGCTCTCCTGACCAAGGCCCCGACGGGTTCCTGATGCCTCTGATGCGCCGCCGAGACCTGCTGCTCCGCAGCACCTCTGCCCTGTGGACTGCTGCCCTGGCAACCACAGGCGGCGCCGCGTGGGCGGCCTGGGCCAACAACGGTGCCGAGCTGGCCCGCCTGCTGGCCCAGCACAGCGAAGAAGGTCTGACCCTCAGTTACGAGGTGCGCTTTGACCTGCACCGTGACGTCGAACAGATGCTCTCCAAGGGCATTGCCGTGGTGTTCGTGGCGCATGCCGAGGTGTTCGAAAAGCGCTGGTACTGGACCGACCGGCGCATCGCCTCGGCCACCCGGCGCTGGCGCCTGGCCTACCAGCCCCTGACCCGCCAGTGGCGTCTCAATTTTGATGGTTTCAGCCGCCCTTACAGCCGCCTGAGCGAAGCGCTGGAAGTGTTGCGCCAGGGCAGCCGCTGGTTGATTGCCGACAAACTCGGCGATGCCGATCCGGCCGACTGCTATGTGGACTTCAGTTTCCAGCTGGACGCCAATGAGTTGCCACGCCCGCTGCAAATCGGGCTGGGCGGTCAGGCCGACTGGGCCCTGCAGATCGAGCGACGGGTGGGCGTGTCCACCGCGCGTTGAGCCACGCCCGCCATGGCCACCCTCAAACTGAACCAACGCTGGACCTGGATCATTGCCAGCGTGGCCATGCTGGGTGGTGGCCTGGTGCTGACCTTTTTGCTGGTGCTGGCCACGCAAAACAGCGAGCAGCTGGAGCCCTATTTCAACTGGCTGCTGTGGGGCAACATGGCCACGGCCGCGCTGCTGGGCCTGGTCATCCTCATCGCCCTGGGGCGGCTGGCCCTGCGCCTGCGCCAGCGCCGCTTCGGCAGCCGACTGCTGCTCAAGCTGGCCGGCATCTTCGGCCTGGTCGGCCTGCTGCCTGGCGTGCTGATCTACACCGTGTCTTACCAATTCGTCTCACGCAGCATCGAAACCTGGTTCGACGTGCGGGTGGAAGGCGCTCTGGAGGCGGGTCTGAACCTGGGGCGCAACACCCTCGACACCCTCACCCAGGATCTGGCCAAGAAGACCCAGGTGGCCGCCGACCGACTGGGGAGCGCTCCCGATACCCCCCCAGGCCTGCTGGAGCTGGAGCGTCTGCGCGAGCAACTGGGCGCAGAAACCGTCAGCCTGGTCAGCGAAGCCGGGCAGGTGGAGTGGAGTGCCGGGGGCTCGGGCAAAGTGCCCCTGATGACTAAGCGGGTGGCCACCTCGTGGCGACAGGATGCGCGTCAGAAGGGGGTCATGGCCCAGGTCGAAAACCTGGACGACGACGTGGCTCCCTCGTCCGCACGCATCGTCGCGCTGGCCTGGATGCCCGACCGCAGCTTCCGCCTGCAGGCGCGCGGCCACTACCTGATGGTCAAACAGCAACTGGCACCCGAGATCGCGCGCAATGCGCTCAACGTACAGGCCGCCTACAGCGAGTACCAGCAACGGGCACTGGGCCGCGAAGGACTGCGGCGCATGTACATCGGCACGCTCACGCTGTCGCTGATCCTGGCGGTGTTCGGCGCCTTCCTGCTGGCCGCCACGTTGGGACAGCAACTGGCCCACCCGCTGCTGCTGCTGGCCGAAGGCGTGGGCGAGGTGGCGCGGGGTGACCTGCGCCCCAAAGCCATTTTTGCCTCGAAAGACGAGCTCGGTGGCCTGACCCGCGCCTTTGCCGAGATGACCCAGCAGCTGGCCGACGCCCGCAGCCTGGTGGACCGCAGCGTGCACGACCTCGACAGCGCCCGCGCCCACCTGCAGGCCATCATGGACAACCTGACAGCTGGCGTGATCGTGTTCGACGCCCAGGGCCGCATCGACACCGTCAACCCCGGCGCCACCCGCATCCTGCGCCTGCCCTTGTCGGTGTACCGGGGCCGCCCACTGTCGGACGTGCCCGAGTTGCAGGCCTTTGCCGCCACCCTGGCCCAACGCTTCGAGCTCTACGCCCACGACCCCACGCCCGGCGAGCGCCAGCAATGGCAGGAGTCCTACGAGCTGCAACTGCCCGGCAACCCCGAGCCCCTGACCTTGCTGGTGCGCGGCGCCGACCTGCCGCCCGACGAGCGCCTGATCGTGTTCGACGACCTCACCGAGGTGGTGTCGGCACAGCGCGCCGAGGCCTGGAGCGAGGTGGCCCGCCGGGTCGCCCACGAGATCAAGAACCCGCTCACCCCCATTCAGCTGTCGGCCGAGCGCCTGCAGATGAAGCTGCACGACAAGCTCGACGAGCCCGGCCAGAACCTGCTCAAACGCTCAACCGACACCATCGTGACCCAGGTGCAGGCGCTCAAGACCCTGATCAACGAGTTCCGCGACTACGCCCGCCTGCCGTCGGCCAAGCTGGTCTCGCTCGACCTCAATGCCCTGGTCAACGACGTGCTGGCCCTGTATGGTCAGGCGGTGGAGCAAGGCACGGTTCAGCTGAACCTGCAGCCCGCTCTGCCCCGCATCATGGGCGACCCAGCGCTGCTGCGTCAGGTGGTGCACAACCTCGTACAGAACGCGCTGGATGCCGTGGGCGAACACCCACCGCAAGGCGAAGCCCCGCGCGTCCAGCTGCGCACCGACGTGTCCCTGGCCGAGAACGGGGAGGTGCGCGCGGTGCGCCTGGCGGTGCGCGACAACGGACCGGGCTTCCCAGACAAGGTCATCAAGCGCGCGTTCGAGCCCTACATCACCACCAAGGCCAAGGGCACGGGACTGGGCCTGGCCGTGGTCAAGAAGATTGCCGACGAGCACGGCGCCCTGGTGCGCATTCGCAATCTGGGATCTGTGGGGGGCACACCCTCAGGCACAGGGGACGCCACGAGCGCTTCAGGCCCGACAGGGGCGCAAGTTTCGCTATCATTTTCAAAGCTTTCATCCGAACCACCTCAAGCTGGGCCACACTACGCGTAGTTCCCACTTGAGGGATCCCTCATATTCATGGCTACCATTCTTGTTGTTGACGACGAACTGGGCATTCGCGCCCTGCTGTCAGAAATCCTGAGCGACGAAGGTCACACCGTTGAAGTCGCTGAAAACGCCGCCAAGGCGCGCCAGCTGCGTGAACAGTGCCAACCCGATCTGGTCTTGTTGGACATCTGGATGCCCGACGTGGACGGCATCACTTTGCTGAAGGAATGGGGAGCCAGCGGTCAGTTGACCATGCCGGTCGTCATGATGTCCGGTCACGGCACCATCGACACGGCTGTGGAAGCGACCAAGTTCGGCGCCCAGGCTTTCCTGGAAAAGCCCATCACGATGCAAAAGCTGCTGCGCACGGTGGAGCAAGGCTTGTCCAAGCCCGCCCCTCGTGCGGCAGCGCCGGCTCAGCCGGTGCACACAGCCACCGTCACGCCCATCACGGCTGCGGCCTCGTATGCCGTGCCACTCAGCAGCACACCGCTGCCACTGCGCAGTGAACTGATCGGTGGCGATCCGGTTCACACGCCACAGCCGGTGGCCTATGGCGCGCCAGCCCACAACGGCGCCATCAGCCCGGCCGCTCAGAACGGCCTGTCGCACGAGCAAAGTTTCGAGCTCGACCGCCCTCTGCGTGAAGCGCGTGACGATTTCGAGCGTGCCTATTTCGAGTTCCACCTGGCGCGCGAAGGCGGCAGCATGACCCGCGTGGCCGAGAAAACCGGCCTGGAGCGCACCCACCTGTACAGAAAATTGAAGCAGCTGGGTGTTGATTTGGGTCGATCGAAGAAATCGGCTGCAAATTGATGCTATAGTTCAGGTCTTCGCTGATCACTGCAACGCAGCAATCGACGAAGAGATGGCCTGGTAGCTCAGTTGGTAGAGCAGCGGATTGAAAATCCGCGTGTCGGTGGTTCGATTCCGCCCCAGGCCACCAAAATTCTCAAGAAGCCCATCCATCGCGATGGGCTTTTTTGTTTCTGGCTTTGGCTTGTGTGAGCCAAGCTCAACACAGCGCGGCATCGTTGAGTGGCGTGGTTGCAACACCCTCTTGTGGATGGCGATCACCTGCTCGGCACGGCCCGCGAGCGCGCTTTCAACACCGGTATTTCAAAACACCAACGCGCGCCAGCGCAGATCGAGGGCGCGCGCCATGAACTGCACGGCCCCACCGCGCTGCGTGCACACCGCGATGAGGTGATCGGGGTCGATGCCTTGTGCCTGCAACGCGTCGGTGCAGGCGAAGAAGCGCGCCCCGTGCTCGTGGGCGTCGCACATGTGCTCGGCAATGGTTTTGGCGATGCGCGGGCTGGCACGCAAGGCCTCGGCCACGCCCGGCACCAGCAGGTGCACGCTGGCCGCAGTGAAATAGATTTCGACGGGCACGTCCATGGCCGCCGCCGCCGCCGCGTGGAAGAAAGGCGTGGCCAGCCGCTCAGGGACGGCCGGATCGGTCGCCCACAGCAGAATCGCCACGCCGTCGACGCTGTGCTCGGTGAAGCTCATGGTGTGTTGCCTTCGCCGGGCTGAGGCGCCGGGGTTGCCGTCGCTGGCAGCAGTTCCAGCCGGTGCAGCCAGGCATGGTGGGCCATGGCCGACGCGGCTGCGTCGCCCTGCAACAGCGCGGTCTGGTCGGCCGCGAAGTCGGTCAGTTGCAGCCGGGCGATCCAGCCAGCGCCATAGGGCTCACGGTGGACCCACTCGGGCTGGTCGTCCAGTGCGTCGTTGACCTCGATGATCGTGCCGCTGACCGGGGATTTCACCGCGACGATGGCCTTGGACAGTTCCACCACCGCCACCGTGTCGCCCTGGGACAGGGCCGTGCCCACTCGTTTGGCGCGGCACATATAGACCTCGCCCGAGAGGCGGATGCCCAGCTGCGTGATGCCCACCGTCGCGGTGCCATCCTCGTGCAGGCGCGCCCACACCTGATGCTCGACCAGGTAGTGCAGATCGGCCAGAATCGGCCAGGGCTCGATGGCGGCGTCAGACATGGGCAAGGGCGAGGACAAGGGCGGCAAGCTCGGACGGAGCGGGATGGGTGGGGCGGAAGGGCATGGGAGTCGAACCCACCCGGCGACGCATGGCGCCACCCACCGGGTTTGAAGCCCGGCCCATCCACCAGGATGGTTGCCCTTCCCTGTCTCTCATGTGAACAACGCGCAATCGGTGCGCAGCTTGTGCAGATCGCCCACGCGGCGCGTGAGGCCGACACGGTCGAAGTATTCCAGAATCTGGATCGCCCGCTTGCGGCCCAGGCCGGTGGCGTCGCGGAAATCCGCCGCCTGGACCTCGCGAGCATGGGCCATGCCCACGTCGCGCGCCAGCGTGGCGAGGCGCTGCATGGTCGCGGGGGGGTAGTACAGGTCCTTCACGAGCTGGTGCAGCTCGCCCCGGCGCGCCAAGCGTGCCAGCGTGGTGCGCACGATCGGCTCGGGCTCCTTCGCGTCTTTGGCCAGGTCGCGCACCCAGGCACCCTCGAAGCCCGCGGCGAGCAGCGGCGACTGCACCTTCTGTGCGATGCGCGACTCGGTGGCCGACAGCTGGGCGCCATGCGTGGGCAGGTGCACGAACGCGCCGTGCAGCACCAGCGCCTGCTCGGCCGCCAGGTGTGTCAGCAGCGCCTGCCACAGGGGCAGCGGCAAACGCGGCGCGGCCAGGCGGCGCAGACGCGCGGTTTCGGGGCCCAGCTCGTCGGGCTGCTGCGCGTGAAAGCGGGCCAGCGCGGCCAGCACGGCGGTTTGGAAGCCAGCCACGTGCGTCGGGCCCAGCGCCCAGCCCTCCTGGGCCAGCGCGGCGGCGGCCGCTTCCAGCGCAGGCAGCGTGCGCAGGACTTGTGCGGCCGCAAAGCGCGTCAGATCGACCCCATGCGGGGCCACGGCCAGCAACGCCGCCAGCCGCTCGGTGGCCCTCGGGCGAGTGAACGCGTCCAGCTCCGCGAGCCGCTGCGGCGTGCGGCGATAGCGCGTGGGGGCGAAGGGGTCGAGTACCGTGCCCCCCGCCAGCGTGCGGCTGGCTGCAGCGTCGCGCAAGAGCACGCGCTCGCCGTGCCAGGCGGCCAAGGGCGTGGACAGCACCAGCTGGACCCAGCCTGTGGCACCCGGAGCAAGGGCATCGCCTCCGTCCTCGGTACGCAGCACGGCGACCGACGCCGTGACCTGAGCCGCGCCGAGGTAGGCCAGCACCCGCGCCCCGCTGCGCAACGCCTGGGCTTCGCCGGGCCACAGCGTCAGCTGCACATCGAGCCGCTGGGTGGCCTGCGCGACCGCTGGATCCACCAGCCACTGGCCGCGCGCCACCTCGTCCTTGGCGATCCCGACCAGCGCCACGGCGCACCGCTGGCCGGCATGCGCGGCCTCGACTGGCTGGTTCTGGGCGTGCAGGCTGCGCACGCGGGCGCGCTGCGGTTCGCCGCGTTCGGTCGGGACCAGGACCAGCTCATCCCCCACCCGCACCGTGCCCGCGTGGACGGTGCCGGTGACCACGGTGCCCGTACCCTGCAGCGTGAAGGCGCGATCAATGGCGAGGCGGAAAGCCTGCGTCGCCCGTTGCGCGTCGGCATCGGGGTGGTGCCGGGCAGCCGCTTCGAACAGCAGGGCTTTAAGGTGATCGATTCCCGCCCCTGTAGGCGCCGACACGGCGACGATGGGTGCCTCCGCCAGCGAAGTGTCTGCCAGCAAGGCCCGCATCTCCGCTTGCACGGACGCAATGCGGTCGGTGTCGACACGGTCGGCCTTGGTGATGACGACCACGCCCCGGTCGATGCCCAGCAGCGACAGCACGGCCAGGTGCTCGCTGGTCTGCGGCATCGGCCCGTCGTCAGCCGCCACCAGCAGCAACGCGACATCCATGCCACTGGCGCCGGCCACCATCGTGTGCACCAGCCGCTCGTGGCCGGGGACGTCGATGAAACCGATGCGCTCGCCGCCCGGCGTGTCCAGGAAGGCATAGCCCAGCTCGATGCTGATGCCGCGTTTTTTCTCTTCCGGCAAACGGTCGGTGTCCACACCAGTGAGGGCCCGCACCAGCGTGGTCTTGCCGTGATCGATGTGTCCTGCGGTGCCGATGATCATCGCGCGCCTGCCGTCACGGTGACCGTGGTTTGCGCGCCAGCGGCGCACGCAGTTGGTCGAGCTGATCAACCAGCGTCGAGGCCTGCGCCAGGCAGCGCATGTCCAGCAGCAACCGGTCGTCCTGGATACGGCCGATCACGGGCACAGGCAGCGCACGCAGGGCGTCCGCCAATGCTTCCAGCGCGCGGCCACTGCCCTTCTTCTCCACCGGCGCAATGGCCAGACCGGCCGACGGCAGACGCTCGACGGGCAGCGAGCCCGAGCCAATCTGGCCTTGCAGCGCGACGCCTTCCACGGTGTAGTGCGGGGCCAGCACCGCTTGCAAGGCGGGTTGCACGGTCTGTGCGGTGGCTGCGATGTCGGCCAGCGGCCGGGTGAGCAGGCGCAAGGTGGGCAGATCCTGCGTCAGGCGCTCGGGGCGCAGGTACAGCATCAGTGTGGCTTCGAGCGCGGCCAGCGGCAGCTTGCTCATGCGCAGGGCGCGCTTCATCGGGAACTTGCGGATGCGCCCGACGGCTTCGCGCGTGCCGACGATCAGACCAGCTTGCGGGCCGCCGAGCAGCTTGTCGCCGCTGAAGCTGACCACGTCGCAGCCGGCCCGCAGCATGTCCTGGGGCAGCGGCTCGCGCGGCAGGCCCCAGGCGCTCAGGTCGACCAGCGCACCCGAGCCCAGGTCGGTGGCCAGTGGCAGGCCGCGGGCATGGGCGATGCCCGCGAGCGTGGCCTCGTCCACCGCGCTGGTGAAGCCCTGCACCGCGTAGTTGCTGGTGTGGACCTTCATCAGCAGCGCGGTGCGATCGGTGATGGCACGCTCGTAGTCGTGCGGGTGGGTGCGGTTGGTGGTGCCGACCTCCACCAGCTTGGCGCCCGCGCTCTCCATCACGTCGGGCATGCGAAAGGCCCCGCCAATTTCGACCAGTTCACCGCGCGAGACGATCACCTCCCGGCCCCGCGCCAACGCCGCGATGCTCAGCAGCACGGCGGCCGCGTTGTTGTTGACCACGGTGGCGGCTTCGGCGCCGGTCAGCTCGCACAGCAAGCCTTCCACGATGCTGTCGCGATCACCGCGCTGACCGGTGGCCAGATCGTATTCGAGGTTGTTGGGCCCCTGCATCACGGCCAGCAGGTGCTGCAGGGCGCTGTCGGCCAGCAGGGCCCGGCCCAGGTTCGTGTGGATGACGGTGCCGGTGAGGTTGAGCACCGGCTGCATGCGCGGGGTCAAGCGCGCGCTCACCCGGGCGGCCAAGGCGTGCACGAGCGTGTCAGGTGCGGCGTCGTGGGTCAGCAAGGTACCGGCCAGCGCCTGGGCACGGCAGGCCTCCAGCAAGGCGCGTGCTTCATGGGTGACCAGGGTGTGGCCATGCTCAACCACCAGCGCGGCCACGCTGGGTTCGCGCAGCAGGCGGTCGGTGGCGGGCAGGTCTTGGGGGCGCGCCTTCGGAGAGGCGTCTGCCGGGGCCTGCGAACCGTGCACCACGGATTCAGCGGGCCGGGTCATCAGCGTCGCCCTCGCTCGGAGGGGGCATCGGGCGGGGGCGTCGGCACCGCTTCGGCGGCACCGTCCTCGTCGCTGCACCCAAACAGCAGCATCAGGTTGACGCCGTGGCGGATGAAGCCTTCGTCAGACACCAGCAAGTCGAGCGTCAGGCTGGCCAGGTCGTCGGCCACAGGTTCGACGTGCAGGTCGCGGTCCATGTGCACGATCTTCAGGTAGTGCTGGCACACGCTGCAGGTTTCGGCCTGCACGGCTTCGCGCCGCCCTCCGCGTTCGGCATCGGCGAGCGCCTGCAGGGCCTGGTAGCGGATGCCGCCTGTGCCCAGGCAGTGCGTGCACTTGACGCGCACCATGTGCCACTCGGCGCTGCACAGTGCGCAATGCAGGTAGCGATGGCCTTCTCGGTCACCGCCCACGCGGGTGATGCTGGCGGTGGGCAGGCTGCCACAGCAGGGGCAGCGCGTGGCGTCCTGCGTGATACCGAAGGGCTGGCGTTGCGCGCCCGCGGTGGCCCGCACCAGGTGCGTGAAGTACAGCTGCAGGCCAGCCGCGATCAGCGGGGCGGCGGCCAGATCCAGGCCAGGCGTGATGCCTGCCAGCAGCCACTCGGCTTGCTGCTCCAACTGGGTGTCGTCCCATTGCGTGAGTGCCTGCACGCCCGCCTGAGCGGGACTGTCGGCCGGGAGTTGCGCCAGCACCCGGGCGATCAGCTCGCGCCATGCCGCGCGCCAGGCGGGATCGCGCGGCCAGCCGGTGGCCTCCAGCAAGGGCTGGCCGACTTCGGCGGCGGCATCGGCCTGGGTCTCGGTGGGCAGTGGGACATCGGGGTAGCGCGCCAGCTGCGCGTGCTGGGCCTCACAGACCCCGGCCATCAGCAACAGGTAGTCGCGCATCGCGTGGCCCGCCGCCAGCTGGCGCAAGCGCAAGGCACGCTCGGCAAACACATCGGCGCCAGGCAGCAGCAAACGCGGCAGATCGGCTCCCGCGTTGAGGGCGATTTCTTCGGGCGTGCGCAAACGTGCGCTGGCGGTCAGAGTCATGAGTCAGGACTGCCCCGGTGATGGATGATGGGGGTGGGTGCGCCCCTTCATCTTGTCACGGTACCACAGCGGGTGGTGGTGCTTGGCCCAGCCCGCCGTGACGGTGCCCTGCGTCATGGCACGCAACGTGCCCTTGACCCAGATGGCAGCATAGATGTGCACCACAGCCGTCAGCGACATGATGAACGCCGCCAGCGCGTGCAGCACCACGGCCACGCGCTGCAACGGAATCGGCACACTGCTGGCAAACCAGGCTTGCCAGAACAGGACGCCGGTGACGAGCAGCACGATCAGGCACAGCGTCATGCTCCAGAACACCAGCTTCTGCCCGGCGTTGTACTTGTGAACGGGTGGCAGTTGCGAGTCATCGCCTGCGAACACCAGCTTCGGCGCGGCCTTGACCCACCGCCCGTCTTCGCGGCGCCAGATGTTGGCGCGCCAGAAGCCCACGAACATCAGCAGGAACAGCAGGAACACGCCGATGCCCAAGTACGGGTGCACGATGCGCGTCCACTGCGGGCCACCAAAGAACTGCGTGAGAAAGAACAGGTGGGGGTGGAACAGCGCCAGCCCCGAGAAGCCGGCCAGACCGAAGACCACCACCACCAGCCAGTGGTTGATGCGCTGGTTGTCGGTGTAGCGCTGGATGTAGAGCTTTTGCATGGCAGCTTCTCCTCACGCATCGCGGACATGGGTGCGGCCCTCGCCCTTGGCGCCCACCACATTGGGCTCGCCGTCGGGCACGAGGTCCTCATCCTTCTCTGGCACTTCCAGCGGGCCTTGCTTCATGTGATGGAAAAAGCCCACCAGTGCGGCACCGATCATGGTGGCCAGCGCCACCGGCTTGGCCAAACCCTTCCACAGCGCCACCATCGGGCTGATGACCGGGTGCTTGGGCAGGCCGGCATACAGCTCGGGCTGGTCACCATGTTGCAGCACGTACATGACGTGGGTGCCCTCCACCCCCTCGGGGTTGTAGACAGCGGCCTGCTCATAGCCCCGGGTCTTCAGCTCACTCACCCGCTCGGCGCCGTAGTCCAGCATGTCGTCCTTGCTGCCGAAGCGGATGGCGCCGGTGGGACAGGCCTTGGCGCACGCCGGCTCCTGCCCGACGGCCACGCGGTCGGCGCACAGCGAGCATTTGTAGGCCTTGTTGTCCTTGGCGCTGATGCGCGGCACGTCAAACGGGCAACCCTTGACGCAGTAGCCGCAGCCGATGCAGTTCTCGCTGATGAAGTCGACGATGCCGTTGGCGTACTGAACGATGGCACCGGGCGAGGGGCAGGCTTTCAGGCAGCCCGGGTCCTCGCAGTGCATGCAGCCGTCCTTGCGGATCAGCCACTCCAGCCGGCCGGGGGTGACCTCGACCTCGGAGAACTTCATCACCGTCCACGCCTGGGGTGTGAGGTCCACCGGGTTGTCGTAGGTGCCATGGTTGGTGCCGACCTCCTCGCGCAGGTCGTTCCACTGCATGCAGGCCACCTGGCAGGCCTTGCAGCCGATGCAGCTGGAGACGTCGATGAGCTTGGCCACCTCAGGGATGCGCTCGCGTGCATCGGGCGAGGCCGTGGTGGTGGCCGACCGCTGGGCGATGTCGAGGGATTGCAGGGAAGACATGTCAGCGCTCCCAAAGGGTTGGGGGACACGAGATGGCGGACGGGCTCACCGTCAGGCCTTCTCGATGTTCACCGTGAACGACTTGTACTCGGGCGTCTGCGTGTTGGCATCGCCCACGAAGGGGGTCAAGGTGTTCACCAGATAACCCGGTTTGGTCTGACCGATGAAGCCCCAGTGGTTGGGCAGGCCCACGGTGTGCACCGTCTGGCCCCCGCAGTCCAGCACCGGGATGCGTTTGGTGACCACCGCCACAGCCTTGATGAAGCCGCGGTTGGACGACACCTTGACCCGGTCACCATGGCCGATGCCCTTCTCCTTGGCCAGCGCTTCGCTGATCTCGACGAACTGCTCGGGCTGAAGGATGGCGTTGGACAGCGCGTGCTTGGTCCAGTAGTGGAAGTGCTCGGTGAGGCGGTAGCTGGTGGCCGTGTACGGGAAGTCCTTGGGTTTGCCGAACGCTTCCATGTCCCCCTTGAACACGCGCGCTGCGGGGTTGGACTTGGCGCGCGGGTCCTTGTACATGGGGTTGACGTCGAGCGGGGTCTCGAACGGTTCGTAGTGCGTCGGCAGCGGGCCTTCAGCCATGCCCGTGGGGGCGAACAGGCGCGCCACGCCCTCGGCGGTCATGATGAAGGGCCGCACGGCATCGGGCGCGGTGGGGTCGGCCGTGACCGCGATGTCCGGCACATCGGAGCCGGCCCAGGCCTTGCCGTTCCACGCCACCAGCGGCTTGTCGGCGCGCCAGGGCTTGCCGGTGGTCGGGTCCACCGAGGCGGCGTTGTACAGGATGCGGCGGTTGGCCGGCCAGGCCCAAGCCCAGTTCAGCGTCTGGCCGATGGCCCAGGGGTCGCTGTTGTCGCGCCGGGCCATCTGGTTGCCGGCCTGCGTCCAGGCACCTGCGTAGATCCAGCAGCCGCTGGCTGTGCTGCCATCGTCGCGCAACTGACCGAAGCCCGAGACCTGCTCACCGGCCTTCACCAGCACCTTGGTCGGGTCGACCGGGTCGGTCACGTCGGACAAGGCCTTGCCGTTGTACTCCCGGGCCAACTCGTCCGGGCCGGGCCGGTGCGGCACCTTGTACGGCCAAGTCAGATTCAAGATCGGGTCGGGGAAGGCGCCACCCTCCTTGCGGTACAGCGCGCGCAGTCGCACGAACAGCTCCGCCATGATGTCGATGTCGGTGCGGGCCTCGCCAGGAGGTGGTGCGGCCTTCCAGTGCCACTGCAGCCAGCGACCGGAGTTGGTGATCGAGCCTTCGTCCTCTGCAAAGCAGGTCGAGGGCAGGCGGAACACCGTGGTCTGGATCTCTTCGCTCTTGACGTCGTGGAACTCGCCGTGGTTGCGCCAGAACTCCGAGGTTTCGGTATTCAAGGGGTCGATGGTGACGAAGAATTTCAGCTTCGACAGGCCCGCGACGATCTTCTTCTTGTTCGGGAAGGACGCCACCGGGTTGAAGCCCTGGCAGATGTAGCCGTTGAGCTTGCCCTGGTTCATCATCTCGAACGCGCGCAGCACGTCGTAGAGCACGTCGTACTTGGGCAGGTAGTGGAAGGCCCACTGGTTGTCGGCCGTGGCCGCATTGCCCCACCAGGCCTTTTGCAGGCTGACGAAGAACTTGGGGTAGTTCTGCCAGTAACTCATCTGCCCTGGGCGCAAGGGCTTCGTGGAGCGGGCCTCCAGGTAGCCGGTCAGGTCCTGCTCGGCATCGCGCGCCAGGCTCAGGTAGCCCGGCAGGCTGTTGGACAGCAAGCCCAGGTCGGTCAGGCCCTGGATGTTGCTATGCCCACGCAGCGCGTTCATGCCGCCCCCGGCCACGCCGATGTTGCCCAGCAGCAGCTGCATGAGGGCACCGCAGCGCAGCATCTCGGAGCCCGTGCTGTGCTGGGTCCAGCCCAGCGCGTACAGGATGGTCATGGTCTTGCCCGGCGTCGCCGTGCTGGCGATGTACTCGCAGACCTTGAGGAAGTCCGCCGGCTTGGTGCCACAGACCTTGCTGACCATCTCGGGGGTGTAGCCCGCGTAGTGCTTCTTCATGACCTGGAGCACACAGCGCGGGTGCGCCATGGTCATGTCCACCTTGGCGAAACCGGCCTCGTCCTTCTCGTAGGCCCAACTCGAGGGGTCGTAGCTGCGCTTGGCGTCGTCGTAGCCGCTGAAGATGCCTTCGTTGAACTGGTACGCCTCCCCCACGATGAACGGGGCGTTGGTGTAGTGGCGCACGTATTCCGTCTGGATCTTGTTGTTCGAGAGCAGGTAGTTGATCACCCCGCCCAGGAACGCCAGATCGGAGCCTGCGCGCACCGGCGCATAGAAGTCGCTCATCGCAGCCGAGCGCGTGAAGCGCGGGTCAACGACGATCAGCTTCGCCTTGTTGTGGTTGCGTGCCTCGATGGCCCACTTGAAACCCACCGGGTGCGCCTCGGCGGCGTTGCCTCCCATCACCAGCACCACATCGGCGTTCTTGATGTCCTCCCAGTGGTTGGTCATCGCGCCTCGGCCAAACGTCGGAGCCAGACCGGCTACCGTCGGGCCGTGTCAAACACGTGCCTGGTTGTCGAAGACCAGCAAGCCCGTACTTCGCATCACCTTGTGGGTGATGTAGCCCGCCTCGTTGGACGAGGCCGACGCGGCCAGCATGCCGGTGGTCAGCCAGCGGTTCACCGTCTGGCCACTGGCGTTCTGTGTCTGGAAGTTGGCGTCGCGATCGGCCTTGATCAGTTTGGAGATACGGCTCATCGCCTCATCCCAGCTGATCCGCTTCCATTCCTTGCTGCCGGCTTCTCGCACCTCGGGATGCTTCAGGCGCGTGGGGGCGTGCACGAAGTCGAGCAGGCCAGCCCCCTTGGGGCACAGGCTGCCCCGGCTCACCGGATGGTCGGGATCGCCCTCAATGTGGATGACGTCGCCCAGGGCATTCTTGGCTCCGTCGCCCAGGCTGTACATCAGCAGCCCGCAGCCCACCGAGCAATAGGTACAGTTATTGCGGGTTTCCGTGGCGCGCGCCAGCTTGTAGTGGCGGGTTTCGGCCAGCGCTGCCGTGGGCGAGAAGCCCAGCGCGACCAGGCTGGACGCCGCCAAGCCTGCGCCGCTGACGCGCAGGAACTGTCGTCGGTTCATGTTCACCATGTTCGACTCCTGTTGCGTTGGCATGCGCTCACCTTCAGCCTGGGGCTGAGAGATGAGGCGCGCACCGTGAAAACCAGTGTCGGGGGGATCTTCACCCTCACGTGGCGAGAGAACACCCTTGAGAATCGGATCGCTGATGTTGTGTTGTAAGCCCACCCGGCTAGACAGTCAAGGCTGTGTGAGCGGATATCACGAAGTCGAGCGACGCGGAACAGCCGCCCTGGGCCCACCGCGCGCTTGGACAAGCCGGCTCCAAACTTTTATACTGTCGCCCGTGGATCGGTTCTGTCCCGGGCCACTGAATGCTTCAAAAGCCCATCCATCGTGATGGGCTTTTCGTTTCAGCTCGCGGCGTGTGGCACGGCACCTGCCTACCGTGTCGGGGCGCTCGCCTGATTGCCCCTCCTCCTCACCCACCCGCCTCATCGCCACGCCATGAAGACTTCGATCCACCTCGTCGACGTCGATCGCCCGGACACCTGGTCCCGTTACCGCAACGGCCTGTGCGACACCTGCGTGGCCAACTGCTGCACGATGCCGGTCGAGGTGAAATTGCCCGATCTGGTCCGGCTGGGCCTGGTGGACCCGTTTGAAGCCGAACACGAAGAGCCCAAGCAGATTGCCAAGCGCCTGAGCAAGGCGGGCGCGATCGAGCACTTCAATTTCAAGCACAGCATCTTCACGCTGTCGCGCCGCGCTAGTGGCGATTGCCAGTATCTGGATGCCGTCACGCGGCGCTGCACGGTGTACGAGCAGCGCCCCAACACCTGCCGCAAGCACCCCCAGGTGGGACCACGCCCCAACTACTGCCCCTACGGTGCGCGAGCGCAACGCCGCTGACAAGGGCACTCTGCCCTGTGCAACCCGGGCCGATCGTCAGGGTTTTTCGTTCAGATACTGCTGGAGCAGGCCGAAGAAGCCATCGTAGAAAGACTCTTCCGAGATGGTTTCGACCCCCACCTTGACCATGGAGTCGCTGCTCGACATCAAGGGAATGGAGAGCGAGCCGATGGCGCTCAGGCCCAGGCTGGCCGAGGTGTTGGCTTTCTTGAGGCTATAGCTCTCTTGCACCCCGGTGACGAAGGCCAGGCTGACTTGGCCCTGGGCGTCTTCGGGCACACACACCACACGGATCAGCATCTTCAAATGCGACTCCACATCGGGCTGGAAGTGCTTGGTGCCCTCCACCAACTCGGGGCTGCTGCTGTTGACGATGTAGCCCTGGCTGAGCAGCGCACGGCGGCCGGCCTCGCAGGTCTGGGCCGGGGTGGCGTCGATCAGGCGGGAATAGGTCTCGGACGCGCCAAACGCCTCATGGCGCGCCGACGCTGGCTTGGACACGCTGCCACAGCCAGAGAGCCACAGCGCGCACGTCACGGCGCCCCACCCCGCACGAATGCGCGCCAAGCGCCAAATCTGAGGGGAAAGAGAAAAGCGGATCATGGGCAAGATTGTCAGGGTTGCGGTGCATCTTCGCACCATGAGGGGCATGGCCGTGTGTCAGGCACGCCCTCAGTGGCTCGGGACAGTGCGCCAGGCGCGCCAGCCCAGTCCGAGCAGCGTCACACAGCAGAACGCGGCACCGGCCACAAAGGTGGACGAGGCGCCCCACTGGTCCCACAACCAGCCGGCCAGCACGCTGGCCACCAACATGGCCAGGCCGCTGACCAGGTTGAAGAAGCCGTAGGCGGTGCCGCGCAGGTCCGCAGGCGCGGTGTCTGCCACCATCGTAGCGAGCAGGCCCTGCGTCATCCCCATGTGGACACCCCACAGCGCGACGCCCAGCAGCACGCTCACCCAGTGGTCGTCGTAAGCCAGGACCAGATCGGCCAACAGGAGCACCACCAGCCCGCCGGCCAGCAGCGTGGTGTGACTCACGCGGTCCGACAGACGACCGAAGGGGTAGGCACTCAGGGCATAGACCACGTTCATGGCCACCATGACCAGGGGCACCCAGGCGATCGGGATACCCCCCTGCTGGGCGCGCAGCACCAGAAAGGCCTCGCTGAAGCGGGCCAGGGTGAACACGGCACCGGTGGCGACCACCCACCAGTAGGCGGGGCTCAAGCGCCGCAGGTTCTCGCGCCGGATGGGGTTGACGTGGCGCTCGCCTTCATGGCGCGCGGGTTCTTGCACGCCGAAGCACAAGAGCAACACAGCCAGCACGCCCGGAATGACGGCCACCCAGAACACCGCCCGGAAGTCATTGGCCCACCACAGCATCAGCCCCACGGCCAGCAAGGGACCGACAAACGCGCCCACGGTGTCGAGGGACTGACGCAGGCCGAACGCCGCGCCGCGCATCTCCGGTGGGGCGATGTCGGCCACCAGGGCATCGCGCGGGGCGCCCCGCACGCCCTTGCCCACGCGGTCAAGCAGGCGGGCGGTGAGGACGATGCCCGCGGTGGGGGCGATGGCAAAGAGGGGCTTGGTCAGCGCGCCCAGGGCGTAGCCGACAACAGCCAGGGCTTTGCGCCGCCCCAGATAGTCGCTGAGCGCGCCTGAAAAGACCTTGACGATCAGGGCGGTGGCCTCGGCCAAGCCTTCGATGAGGCCCACCGTCAGGGCACTGGTGCCCAGCACGCCCACCATGAACAGAGGCAGGAGGCTGTGGATCATCTCGGAGGAGATGTCCATCAACAGGCTGACAAAACCCAGCATCCAGACGCCCGCCGGGATCTGGCGCAAGGGAGACGGTGCAGAAGCCATGTGAGCGCCACAAAGAGAATTCAGTGGTGATGGTAGCCGGCCCGGTTACCAACCGGCCATCTGTGCACGGCGTCAGAGGGGATCATCCCGACAGAACCGGGCTTAGGTAACATGTCGCCTCCGCGCGCGCCACCCCGGACGCATCCAGGTGCGCAACGCCCTTGACGCCTCGCGCCCCAGACACCTGTTCCGCATCCCATCATGAGCAAAGCCCCTCCTTCTCTGTCACGCCGCATTTCCTTGGCGTTTGGCAGCTTCTTCGGCATCCTCTCGCGCCCTGACTTTGCCGCCGACGTGGCACGTTTGCGTTCGGGCGGCATGCCCGAGGCGCCCGCAGCCCTGCCGCCGTCATCGACGCCCACAGCTGCGCCCACCGTCGCCCCGGCTGCCGAACCCACGCCTGTGACACCCGTCCCCGGAACACCCGCGCCTGTGGCCGCCGCCACACCGAAGGCCGCCGACACCACCGCAGCCTTGCAACTGCTGTCGCTGCTGCAGCGCGAGGCCCGACTCGTTGATTTCGTGCAGGAAGACATCGCCGCTTACAGCGATGCCGAGATCGGCGCCGCGGCCCGCGTGGTGCACGAAGGTTGCCGCAAGGTGCTGCGCGAGCACGTCAGCCTGACCCCTGTTCGCGCCGAAAACGAAGGCAGCCGCCTCACCCTGCCTGCCGGCTTTGACGCCGGCGCCGTGCGCCTGACCGGCAATGTGATTGGCCAGGCCCCGTTCACGGGCACGCTCACGCACCGGGGTTGGCGCGCCACCGAGGTGCGCCTGCCGCAACTGGCCGAGGGGCATGACGCGCACATCGTGGCGCAGGCCGAGGTGGAACTGTGAGCACCCCGTCGCGCTACACGATTGGCATCGACCTGGGCACCACGCACTGCGCGCTGTCGTGGGTGGACACGCAGGCCAGCGATGGCGAAAAGGTGCTGCAAGGCGTCTTGCCCATCCCGCAGTTGACCGCGCCGGGTGCGGTGGAAGGACGCGAGCTGCTGCCGTCCTTCCTGTACCTGCCGCATGGCAGTGAATTCGCCCCTGGCGACCTGAACCTGCCCTGGTCCACGACCGAATCGGTGGCGGTGGGCGAGATGGCCCGCTCGCGCGGTGCGGCCACGCCGATCCGGCTGGTGTCCAGCGCCAAGAGCTGGCTGTGCCACCCCGGCGTCGACCGCCGCGCGCCCATCCTGCCGGCCGATGCGCCGGCCGAGGTTGAGCGCGTGTCGCCGCTGGCTGCCTCGGTGCGCTACCTCACACACCTGCGCGACGCCTGGAACCAGGCTCACCCGGAGGCGCCGTTCCACGAGCAAGACATCACCGTCACCATCCCGGCCTCGTTCGACCCGGGCGCGCGCGAGCTCACGGCCGAGGCCGCACAGCACGCAGGCTACGCCCACCTGACCCTGCTGGAAGAGCCACAGGCCGCGCTCTACAGCTGGATCCAGCGCAGCCAAGGGCAATGGCGCAAAGAAGTACAGCGCGGCGACCTGATCCTGGTGATCGACGTGGGGGGCGGCACGACCGACCTGTCGCTGATGGCCGTGCTGGAGCGAGAGGGCAACCTGGAGCTGCAACGCGTGGCGGTGGGCGACCACATCCTGCTGGGCGGCGACAACATGGACCTGGCGCTGGCCTACGGCGTGGCACGCAAGCTGGCCGGCCAAGGCACCCAGCTGGACGCGTGGCAGACCCGCGCACTGGCCCATGCCTGCCGCCAGGCCAAAGAGATGCTGCTGAACGACGCCAGCGTGGCCGCCGTGCCGGTGGTGGTGCCGAGCCGCGGCTCGAAGCTGATCGGCGGTGCCATCCGCACCGAGGTGACGCGTGACGAACTGACCCAGATCCTGCTGGAAGGCTTCTTCCCGCAGGCGGCGGTGTCGGATGCGCCCCTGAGCCGCGCCCGCGGGGGCCTGACGCAGCTGGGTCTGCCCTATGCGCAAGATGCGGCCATCACCCGCCATCTGGGCGCCTTCCTGAGCCGCCAGCGCGACGCCCTGGCCGAGCTGAATGGCTTCGAAGGCCAACCGTCGGCCAGCGCCAGCTTCTTGCACCCCACCGCCGTGCTGTTCAACGGCGGCGTACTCAAGTCCGGCTTGCTGGCCGAGCGCGTGCTGAGCATCCTCAACGGCTGGCTGAGTGCCGAAGGGGCTCCCACAGCCCGCTTGCTGGGGGGCGCCGATCTGGACCTGGCCGTGGCCCGTGGCGCGGCCTATTACGGCTATGTGCGTCGCGGACGCGGCGTGCGCATCCGCGGTGGCACGGCGCAGGCCTACTACGTGGCGGTGGAATCGAACATGCCCGCCATCCCCGGCATGGAGCCGCCCATCCAGGCCCTGTGCCTGGCGCCGTTCGGCATGGAAGAAGGCAGCGAAGCCGGTGTGGCGGCCGCCGAATTTGGCCTGATCGTGGGCGAGCCCGTGCGCTTCCGCTTCTTCGGCTCGTCGGTGCGGCGCCAGGACAGCGTCGGCACCCTGCTCGACTTCTGGGGGCCCGATGAGTTGCAGGAACTGACCGAGATCGAAGCCAACCTGCCCGCACAAGGCCGCACCGCCGGTGAGATCGTGCGCGTGCAGTTGCATGCCCGGGTGACGGAAGCCGGTGTACTGGAACTCGAAGCCCTGCCGGTGGGCAGCAGCGAGCGCTGGAAGGTCACCTTCGACGCCCGCGCGGACAGCCTTTCTGACCAGCCCAGCACCGGCCTGTGAGCGCACGCTACACCGTCGGGATCGACCTCGGCACCAGTCACACCGTGGTGGCGTACGCCGACCACGCGGCGCTGGCGTCGGCGAGTGACGACGCGATCCGGCTGTTCCCGATCCGGCAGGCCGTGGGGCCGGGCGAGGTGGCGGCGAGCGAACTGCTGCCCTCGGTACGCTACCACCCCGCGCCTGGCGAGTTGGGCGCCGGGGGGGGGCACACTGCCCCCCCCTCGCCGGCCACCGAGGTCCCCGCTGTCTTGGGCGAATACGCGCGCGCGCTGGGCGCCCAGGTCCCCGGACGCCTGGTCAGCAGCGCCAAGAGCTGGTTGTCGCACCCTGGTGTGGACCGCACGGCGGCCATCCTGCCCTGGGGCGCCCCCGAGGACGTGCCCAAGGTGTCGCCCGTGACAGCCAGCGCCAGCTACCTGGCGCACGTGCGCGCGGCCTGGGACGCCGCCTTCCCCGACGCGACGCTGGCCGAGCAAGACATCGTGCTGACCGTGCCGGCATCGTTCGACGAAGGCGCGCGCAGCCTCACCCTGGCCGCCGCCGAACAGGCTGGCCTGAACCTGAATCACCTTCGCCTGCTGGAAGAGCCGCAAGCGGCCTTCCACGACTGGCTGTTCCGCCACCGCACCCATCTGAACGAGGCGCTTGGTAAGGCGCGTCTGGTGCTGGTGTGCGACGTGGGAGGCGGCACCACCGACCTGACGCTGATTCAGGTCGCCCACAATGCACAGGGCCTGCCCCAGCTCACCCGCATCGGTGTGGGCGACCACCTCATGCTGGGCGGCGACAACATGGACCTGGCCCTCGCCCACCTGGTCGAACGCCGGATGGCGCAGCGCACGCCGCTGTCGGCCGCGCGCTTGGCCCAACTGGTGCAGCGCTGCCGCATCGCCAAAGAGCAACTGCTGTCCGACCCAGCACCGCAGGAGGTCACCGTCACCTTGCTGGGGGGTGGCGCTCAGTTGATCGGCGGCGCCAGTTCGGTGACGCTGCAACGCGATGAGGTGCTGCCACTGATCGTCGACGGCTTCATGCCCCGCGAAGCCGCCACGACGCACCCGCGCCAACGCCGTGCCGGCATCGTCGAATTCGGCCTGCCTTATCCGGCCGACCCGGCCGTCACGCGCCACCTGGCAGCTTTTCTCAACCGCCACGCCCAGGCCTCGCGGCAAGCGCTGGGGTCGGCTCCGAACGCCGCTGTGCCAGGCACGGTGCCCGTGCCCGTGCCCGTGCCCGTGCCCGTGCCCGTGCCCGTGCCCGACACCTTGCTGCTCAACGGCGGTGTCTTCCGCGCCCCGGTGCTGGCCCAGCGTCTGGCCAACACCTTGGGCGACTGGGCCGGACACGCGGTGCAGGTGCTGCACAACGATGCCCCCGATGTGGCCGTGGCGCGCGGCGCCGTGGCCTACGCCCTGGTGCGGTCCGAACGCGTGCCCGAGCTGGGCCGAGGCATCGGTGGCGGCTCGGCACGCAGCTACCTGCTGGTGCTCGATGACACCCCGGGCCAACGCCAAGGCATCTGCGTGTTGCCGCGCGGCACGCCCGAAGACACCGAAGTGGTCCTGCCCGACCGCACCTTTGCCCTGCGCCTGGGCCAGGCCGTGCGCTTCCACCTGGTCTCCTCGGTGGCCGATACGGCCTGGCAAGCCGGTGAGCTGATCGACCTGGACGACGAGCGCTTCGTGCGCCTGCCGCCCATCACCACCGTGCTGCCCCGACCTGGCGGACAACGTGCCCTCGACGTTCAGGTGCGCCTGAGCGCGACCATGACCGAGGTGGGCACCCTGGAAGTGCACTGCACCCGCCTCGATGACCCGCACCAGCGCTGGCGACTGGCGTTCGAGTTACGCGGCACCCCATCGCCCGACTCCGCCCACACAGTGCCCACCGATGCCCCTACGCATCCACGCCTGCCCCAGGCCGTGCAGCTCATCGACCAGGTGTTCGGCCCCCTGGCCCAGGCCGTGGACGCGAAAACCGTGCGTCAACTGCGCACCCGGCTGGAGCAATGCCTGGGCGCCCGTGACACCTGGGACCTGCCCCTGCTGCGCGCCCTGTTCGATGCCCTGTGGGCCCGCATGCGCCGCCGCCGACGCAGCGCCGAACACGAACGCGTGTGGCTCAACCTGACCGGCTACTGCCTGCGCCCCGGCTTGGGCGCCCCGCTGGATGCCTGGCGCATCGAGCAAGTCTGGCCCCTGTTTGAACAAGGTATCCAGTACACACAAGACAGCAACAACTGGTCCGAATGGTGGACGCTGTGGCGCCGCGCCGCCGGCGGACTCGACTCCGCGCAACAACTGCAACTGCTGGAAGTGGTGGGCGAACACCTGATGTCCATCCAGCACGCCCGGCGCGACAAAGACCCCCTGCAGAACAGCTACGACGACATGGTGCGCCTGGTGGCCTCGTTGGAGCGCGTGCCCGCCGCCTACCGCGTGGAAGTCGGCAACTGGCTGGTGCAACGTCTGCAGAAAACCGGCGACAAGCCCCACACCTGGTGGGCGGTGGGGCGACTGGGCGCGCGCATCTCCCTCTACGGCAACGCGGAGAACGTCGTCCCATCCGACACCGCCAGCGTCTGGCTGAACGCCCTGCTGGGCCTGGACTGGCGTACCGTGGACCACGCTGCCTTTGCCGCCACCACCCTGGCGCGCATGAGCGGCGATCGCGCCCGCGATCTGCCCGCCGAGTTGCGCGAAACGGTGATCCAGCGCCTGGAGGCCATCCGCGCCCCGACAAGCTGGAGCTCAATGGTGCGCGCGGTGGTGGAGCTGGACGAGGCCGATCAGAAGCGGAGCTTCGGGGAAGCGCTGCCAGCCGGCTTGAGGTTGATTACAGCCTGAGCCTACGCCCACAGACGCGGCGGGGGATAATCCAAGATCACGCCCGAAGGACCTGCCTGCGCCATGCCCCCTCAGCCGCCCATATCGATCCTGATGTACCACCAGATCGGCCCGTATCCGCGCCCTGAGGCGCATCGGGCCCTGTTCTGCCACATCGATCGCTTCCGCGCGCAGCTGAAGTACCTGAAATGGGCAGGCTTCGACGTCATCAACCTGACCGAAGCGCGCCAGCGCCTGTTCGAAGGCAAGCCCTACCAGCGCAAGTCCGTGGTCATCACCGTCGATGACGGCTACGACGACTTCCGCGAGCACGCGTGGCCAGCCTTGCAAAAGGAAGGCCTGCCCGCCACGGTCTACCTCGTCAGCTCGCTCTTGGGCAAAGACACCGCCTGGTTGCCCGACTGGCCCGTCAAGCCCAAGCTCATGGACGCCACCGCGGTGAAACAACTGCGCCGTGAAGGCTGCGACTTCGGTTCGCACGCGGCCACACACCCCCGCTTGTCGCACCTGGACGAGACCCGCCAACGCGCCGAGATCTTCGACTCCAAGAAGACCCTGGAAGACCTGCTGGGCGAGGAAGTCCCCGACTTCTGCTACCCCTACGGCGACTACTCCCTGCGCGCCCGCGACCTGGTGCAGGAAGCCGGCTACCGCACCGCCACCACCTGCATCCGCGGGGCCGGCAACCTCTCCGACAACCCCTTTGAGCTGACCCGCAAGGCCATCTCTTACGGCGACAACCTGGTCGGGTTTGCGTGGAAGCTGCACATGAAGCACGAACGCAAAGGGCAAGGCCCTCAACCCGACAGGGCTTGACACGCATGCGCATCGTTCACGTCTTGCACAGCCACGGCTATGGTGGTGCCGAAAACCACGCCTTGGTGCTGATGAGGGGCCAACGCGCCGCGGGTCACGACGTGATGTACGCCGGCCCCTTGGATTCCTGGCTCGGACGTGCCTGCCAGGAGCAAGGCATCCCCTGCCAGCACCTGCGCATGTCCGGCCTGTTTGACCTGGCCTCGCATTTCACCTTGCGCCGCCTGGTCAGACGCTGGCGGGCTGACATCGTCCACGGCCATTTGGTGCGCGGCGCACAGTACGCCGGCTTGGCGGGTCACCAGCACAAAGCCCCCGTAGCGGTGTGCACAGCACACGCCACCACCGCGCACAAACACATGGACCGCTGTGCCCATGTCATTGCGGTGTCGCGTGCAGTGCAGAACAACCTGCTCAAACACGGACATGCCGCCGAACGCACCTCCGTCATCTACAACGGCATGCCCGAGGGACCGCAGGGAGAGCACGCCGCGCTGCGCGCCGAACTCGGCATCCCCGAGGAGCAGTTCGCGGTCGTCAACGTGGGCCGCTTCATCCGCGACAAAGGCCAAGACCTGCTGGTGCAGGCCTGCTCCCACCTGTCGGATCCCCGCGTGCACCTCTACCTCATCGGCGACCCCGCCACGGCATTCGGCCAGGAGGTTCAAGCGCTGCCCCAGAACCGCGAGCGCATCCACTACCTGGGTTACCGCAACGACGTGCAACGGATCCTTCCGGCCTTCGACGCCTATGCCTTGTCGTCGCGCCGCGAGGCGCTGGGCCTGTCCGTGATCGAGGCCTTCGCGGCCAGCCTGCCCGTCATCGCTACCGCGGTGGGTGGTGTTCCCGAGATCGTCGTGGCCGACCAAACCGGCTGGCTGGTGCCACCCGAGGACCCCGCCGCACTGGCCGACGCCATCACACGCCTGACCCAGGCCGCCGAGACCGCCAGCCAACTGGCTCGTGCGGGCCGTGCCTTCTACCTCGAACACCTCACCGACACCAGCATGGTCGAACAAACCCTGGCCGTCTACCAGCGCTGCCTGGCAGCCACGCACCCATGAGCGCTCCACGCACCGCTTTGTCAGCGCCCCGCCGCATCCTGATCGTGCGCCTGTCCGCCCTGGGCGACATCGTCATGGCTTCCGGCCTGCTCCCGGCGCTCCACACGCTCTACCCGGAGGCCGAGGTGTCCTGGGTCTGCGAGGCGGGCTGTGCCCCGCTGCTGCGCCACAACCCCCACCTCAAGCAGGTCATCATCTGGCCGCGTGGCGACTGGGAAGCCCTGCTCAAGGCCAAACACTACATGGCGCTGTGGCGCGCCGTCCGCGCCTTCCGGACCCGCCTGCGCGCCGAGCAGTTCGACCTGGTGCTGGACGGTCAAGGCCTGCTCAAGAGCGGCCTGATCGCCTGGTTGACCGGAGCCCCACGTCGCGTGAGCATCATCGCCCGCGAAGGCAGCCACCGCCTGGTCCACGAGGTCGTCACCCCGCCCCCCGGGGCCGATCCAGTCATGGGCTCGGAGTACCGCTACCTGGCGCACTACCTCGGCGCCCCCCAGGGCTCGTTCGTGCACGATCTGGCCGTGGGCGCCGAGCCTCGCCAACGTGCACGTGAGGCGCTGCAGAAATCCCTGCAATCGGCCTGGGGTGACACCGCCGCCTCGCGCCCGCTGGTGGTGCTGGCGCCCTTCACCACCCGCCCCCAAAAGCACTGGGTCGAATCCAACTGGTCGGATCTGGCTCGGGCATTGCTCTCGCGCGGGCTGCAACCAGTCGTGCTCGGCGGCCCCACAGACCAAGAGGCAGCCTCCCGCATCTGTGCCGGTCAACCTCATTGCCTGAACCTCGCTGGCAAGCTGAAACTGGACGAAAGCGTGGCCCTGATCGCCGACGCCCAATTGCTGATCGGCGTCGACACTGGCCTGACCCATATGGGTTCAGCCCTGCGCATCCCGACCGTGGTGCTGTTCGGCTCGACCCGCCCCTACCGGGAAGGCCCCACTCAGCTCACCCGCATCCTCTACGACGCACTGCCCTGCTCGCCCTGCCGTCGGCGCCCCACCTGCAACGGCGCTTTCACCTGCATGAAGCAACTCACCACCGAGCGGGTCCTTGATGCCGCGCTCGGTCAACTGGAACTCACACGATGAAGGTCCTGCACGTCGAAGCCGGCATGCACCTCTATGGGGGCGCACTCCAGGTCGTGTTCCTGCTGCGCGGCCTGAAAGAGCGCGGCGTCGACTGTGTCCTCGCCTGCCCGGATGGCAGCGCCATCGCACGGGAAGCCGCGCCGCACGTGCGGGTGGTCACCCTGCCCATGAAGGGGGACCTGGACGTGGGCCTGCTCGGCCGACTGCGCCGCCTGATCCGCGAGGTACGCCCAGACGTCGTCCACCTGCACAGCCGTCGTGGCAGTGACATCTGGGGCGCCTTGGCTGGCCGTCTGGAAGGCGTACCCGTGGTGCTGAGCCGCCGCGTCGACAACCCTGAAGCACGCTGGGTCGTGAACCTGAAGTACCGCCTGTACGACGAGGTGGTCACCATCTCGGACGGCATTCGTCAGGTCCTGCTCTCCGAAGGTGTGCCCGCCCCAAAATTGCACTGCGTGCTCAGCGCGGTTGACACCCAACAGTACCAGCCCAATCGCCAGCATCTCGACTGGTTCCGCGACACCTTCCAGATCGCGCCGGACGAGCTGGTCATCGGCATGGTGGCCCAGTTCATCAATCGCAAGGGCCATCAGACCTTGCTGGACGCCCTGCCCGCCGTGTTCGCGCAGCATCCGCGCACCAAGGTCATCCTGTTTGGCCAGGGGCCTATCCGGGATGAGATCCAGGCCCGTATACAGGCCTCGCCGGAGCTGGCGGCACGGGTACAACTGCCGGGCTTCCGTCGCGACCTCGACCAGATCCTGCCCTGCCTGGACATCCTCGCCCACCCGGCTTTCATGGAAGGTCTGGGCGTCTCGCTGCTGCAAGCGGCGGCCTGCGGCGTGCCGCTGGTTGGCGGCCGTGCCGGCGGCATCCCGGAGATCGTCCAACCCGGCCTGAATGGCGAGCTGATCGAACCTGGCGACGCGGCCGCGCTGTCCAGCGCCTTGAACACCCTGCTGGCCTCAGCCGATCTGCGTCAGCGCTATGGCACGGCAGGGCGTCAATGGGTGGAAGAACACTTCTCGATCACGGCCATGGTGCAGGGCAACCTGGCCGTGTACGAGCAGGCCTGCCGCCCTCGCTAAGTCCGCCGCCTCTGCCGCTGCACCAGCTTCAAGCCGGCAGCAGCGCATCCACGCAGCTGCGCAGATCCGCGTAAGCCGCGTCGGCCCCCGCCAAGTCGTCCGTAGACTCGTCGTTGTCAGACTGCACGATGTAGGCCTTGCCCACGCCGGCGGCCCGCGCCGCCTGGATGTCCGACGGCTTGTCGCCCACCATGATCGAATCGGCCAGCGACAAGCCCAACTCCTGGGCAGCTTGCAAGATCATGCCGGGCTCGGGCTTGCGGCAATCGCAGTCCACCGCCAGCTCAGGCACCTTGCCCTTGGGGTGATGCGGACAGTGATAGACCCCGGCCACCTCGGCCCCGGCCTCAGCCAGCGCCTGACGCATCTGTGCCGTGAGCGCCTGGTATTGCGCCTCGGTGTACATACCGCGCGCCAGACCCGACTGGTTGGTCACCACGACCAGGGTGTAGCCCGCCTCGCGCAGGCGACGCATCGCGTCCACCGCGCCGGGCACAAACTCGAATTCATCCCAGCGGTGCACATAAGCGCGGTCCAAATTGATCACGCCATCGCGGTCCAGGAAGGCGGCCTTGCGGCCAGCCGATTTCCCCGCACGGATGCGCTTGACCAGCGAGGTCGTCGAATAGCCATCGACAAAGGAAATGGCCACGGCATCCCCGCCCCAACTGCGGACCACGCGGGTCTCTTCCAGGGCTTCCATGTCGTAATCGCCGCCCTTGACGTACAGGTCAGGCCGCACTTCCTTGATCAGCTCGACCGGCGTGCGTTCATTGAAGAAAGTCACCAGCGACACCGACGCCAGGCCCGCCAGCACCGCTGCGCGATCTTCGGCCTTGTTCAGCGGCCGATCCGGCCCTTTGCCCAGCATGCGCGCCGAGGCATCGGAATTCACCGCCACCACCAGCGAGCCGCCCAGGGCGCGCGCCTCGTGCAGGTAGTTCACATGCCCGCGGTGCAGCACATCAAACACGCCGTTGGTGAACACCACCGGCTTTGGCAAAGCCGCCACGCGCTGCGCAGCCTCATCCGGCGCACACACTTTGTCCCACAGACCGCTCACGCGAACAGCTCCTCGTAGCTCACGGTCGCCGTGCCGAACTTGGCCACCACCAGACCGCCTGCGCGGTTCGCTTGTCCCATGGCGTTTTCCAGGCTCAACCCGCACGCCAACATCAAGGCCAGCGTGGCAATCACGGTGTCACCAGCTCCCGTCACATCCGCCACCTCACGGGCCTGTGCCTGGACATTCGACACCCTGCCCTCCTCAAACAGTGACATGCCCTCCTCAGAGCGCGTCAGCAACAGTGCCTTCAAGCCCAGACGGGTGCGCAGCGCCTCGGCCTTGCGCTGCAGATCCGCTTCGTCCTGCCACGCCCCAACCACCTGCTGCAACTCTGCACGGTTGGGCGTGATGATGGTCGCCCCGGCATAGCGATCGTAGTCACTGCCCTTCGGGTCGACCAAGACCATCTTGCCGGCCGCACGGGCCATCTCGATCATGCGGGGAATGTGCGCCAAGCCGCCTTTGCCATAATCTGAAAACAGCACCAGGTCGTGCTGTTGCACCTCTCGCTCAAAGTCGCCCAGCATCTGCGCCAAGACCTCATGGTCCGGCTCACGCTCAAAGTCCACGCGCAGCATTTGTTGAGAGCGACCGATCACCCGCAGTTTGACAATGGTCTGCATGCGTGGATCCTGACCCAGCACCGCGCGCACACCCACGCCCTCAAGCAAGGCGCTCAACCGCGTTGCCGGTTCATCTTGTCCCACCACGCTGAGCAGCGTCACCTGCGCCCCCAAGGTCTTGACGTTGAGCGCCACGTTGGCGGCCCCACCCACGCGCTCCTGCTCGCTGGACACCCTGACCACCGGCACCGGCGCCTCGGGCGAAATGCGATCGACGATCCCAAACCAGTACCGGTCCAGCATCACGTCGCCCACAACCAGGATGCGACGCGCAGCGACCACGCTCCGCTCAGGAATGACTCCGATACTCATTGTTTGAATTTCTTTCAGAATGAAACAAGTCAGCGCATCAGGCCAAACCCAAGTGCTCTTCAATCAGCCCGCAAAGCGTGTGGCCGATCAAAATATGCGACTCCTGAACGCGTGCGGTGCTTTGACTGGGGACCACAATGGATACATCGCACAAGGCCTTCAAAGCGCCGCCGTCACGACCTAGAAAACCAATCACCGACACGCCAAGGACGCGGGCCTCTTCAACGGCCCGGATCACATTCCGTGAATTGCCTGAGGTAGAGATGGCGACAAGCACATCGCCTGAACGGCCCAAGGCCGCCACCTGACGCGCAAAAACTTCGTCAAAGGCGTAGTCGTTACCGATACACGTCAGCGCAGAGGAGTCGGTCGACAGCGCCACAGCGGCCAGAGGCCGACGATCCTTGATGAAACGGCCAGTCAATTCGGCGGCCAGATGCTGGCTGTCGGCCGCCGACCCCCCATTCCCGCAGAACATCAGCTTGCCACCAGCCTTCAAGGCACTGGCAGCGGCCTCCCCGGCGGCGCGCACGGCGTCGGACAGTTCATGCAATGAACTCATCACGACCAGATGATCGGCCAGGTTACGTTGAAAAAGGTCAGACATGGAGAACGCGACAAGCAACTCGATCCGATATTGTCACGCCAAACACCACACCTTGCTCTGGAAAGCGCCGGGTTGCCATCCAGCTCCAACGCGCCCCGCAGCCTAAGCGAGGCAAAATGCTGGTTTTCCAAACGTTGACGCCCTCATGCCTCCCCATCCAGACACCCGGCCGCGCACAGTGCTCCTGCTGCAGTTCACCGGTATTGGTGATCTTGTCTGGCACATTCATTACTTCAAGATGATTGCCGAGCGCAGCCACAATGGCCAAGTCACCATCGTGGCCCAGCCCTCGACGCTGACTCGGGCCTTCATCGGCAAAGAAGCATGGGTTGAAAAGATCATCGATCATGATCACCGTCCACGCCGAGGTGAGAAGCGCAAGGGTCAGCATGCAGGGCTCGCCGGCATGCGACGCATGGCGCGTCAACTTCAAGAAAGTAGCTTTGACCGCATCATCTTGTTCTCGGGCCGCAGCAGCCGAGGATTGATTGCCTGGCTCAGCGGTATTCCAACGCGAATGGGCTTCGGCTACCGCCGCCTGCAGCGTCTGTTCCTGAACCAAGGGCCCTACATTGCGGCGCACCAAGGTCCCTCGGTTGCCGCGTTTCATGAAGCCAGCGCCTTCATGGTTGCCCACGGGTTCTGCCCAGCCCCCGTCGTACCTCGCATCGAGCCGCCTGCGGAACTGGTGGCACAGATGCAAACCCGCTTGGCAGGGCTGCCACGCCCGCTGTACGCGTTTGCCATTGGCACCAGTGAAACCCACAAACAATGGGGCGCCGCCAACTTTGCAGAGCTTGCTCGGCGCATCATCGAAAGCCAAACGGGCAGCGTGCTGCTATTGGGAGGGCCTGCAGAAGCCCAGTTGGCGCAAGACATTGCGGCCCTCTTGCCCGGCCCCACTCGATCCGGATTGGTCATCGTCACGGATGCTCCCCCACTCGGCAGTGCCGCCGCTTTGCGCTTGGCCGACGCCTGCGTTGGGAACGACACCGGCATGACCAACGTGGCAGCCGCCGTCAGCACGCCCACCTTTGCGCTCATCGGCGCGCGTCCGCCCCTCGATCACGACCCTCTGTACATGCACAACGTATGCGCAGCACGACTTTCCGACATCACCGTCGATCAAGTCATGACACTGCTGCGCAACGTTGCGCACAAAACCGCACCCCAACCCTGAGTACGACATGGAACTCAAAGAGACCGGCCAGAAAATCGTTGCCTACGGGAAGCCGCATTGGAAGATGTTCGCGGGCGCATTCCTGTTCTTCACCATGGGCGCCGCGGTGGAGCCCATCATTCCCGCACTGTTCAAGAAGCTCATCGACTCCGGGTTCAAAGAAGGACTGGACTACCCGCTCTGGATAGTCCCCATCGTCGTCATCGGACTGTTTGCCGTCCGCGGATTTTTGAACTTCGCCGGCAACTATGTGATGACCTCGGCGGTGTCCAGTGTCGTCCTGAGCCTCAGGCGTGACCTGATGCGTGCGCTCCTGACTGCGGATGCCAAGCTGTTCAGCACGATCAGCCCAGGTTTGGCCGTCACCAAAATCATCAACGATCCCCAGGTGTCGTCCCAGGTCATCGGTAACTCGATGATCTCCGTCATCAAGGACGCCATGTCGCTGACCTTCCTGATCGGCTACCTGCTCTACCTCAACTGGCAACTCACGCTGCTGGCCTTCATCAGCATGCCGTTGCTGGCCATCTCCATCAAGCTGGTGCAAAAGCGGCTGAACAAGGTCGGGCAGGCCTCGTATGAATCACAGCAACGCCTCGTCAACACGGTCGATGACAACGCACGCGCCTGGCGCGTCGTGCGCACCTTCGACGCCGCGGAGTTCGAGCTGAACCGCTTCGACAAGGAGGCCCACACCCTGCGGCGCATGGTTCTCAAGACCATGGCCACCAGCTCCCTCATCACCCCCATGACGCAGGTTGTAGCGGCCATTGGTGTCTCCGTCATCATCACCCTGGCCATCTACCAAGCCAGCCAGGGCTCAACCACGGTGGGGGAATTCGTCTCATTCATCACCGCGCTGCTGATGACCATCTCACCAATGCGCCACCTCACCGACGTCTACCAACCTGTCACGGGTGCCCTCATCACCGCGCGCGGCGCCTTCGAACTCATCAATGCACCGCCTGAACCCGACCACGGCACCCAGGACATGCCCGAATGCAAAGGCGAAATCGAATTCCAGGACGTCACGGTGCAGTACGAAGGGGCCCCCACGCCTGCGCTGAACCACTTCAACCTGCACATCCAACCTGGCCAGACCGTCGCATTGGTGGGCTCATCGGGGGCCGGCAAGACCACTGTTGTCAACACACTGCTGCGCTTTGCCCACACCTCAGGCGGCCAGATCCTGCTCGACCATACCCCCACTGAGGACCTGAAGCTGGCCAGCTTGCGCAAGCACTTCGCCGTCGTCTCGCAAGACATCATCCTGTTTGATGGCAGCGTGGCGCAAAACGTCGCCTACGCCAGCCCCCACGGCATTGACCGAGACAAAGTCGAACAATGCCTGCGTGCAGCCAACCTCTGGAACCACGTCTCCACCATGGCTGAAGGCATGGACACTGGCATCGGCACCAACGGCAGCATGCTGTCCGGCGGGCAACGCCAGCGTCTGGCCATTGCACGAGCCCTTTACCGCAACGCTGCCATCTGGATTTTTGACGAAGCCACGTCCGCGCTCGACTCCGAATCCGAAGCCGTCGTACAGCGCTCCATTGAAGATCTGCGGCATGAAAAAACCCTGATCCTCATCGCCCACCGACTCAGCACCATTCGCAACGCGGACGTCATCTGCGTGATGTCAGAGGGCCGAATTATTGAGCAAGGCACCCACGCCGAACTGATGGCCGTCAACGGCCAGTATGCTGGGATGGTTCGCATTCAGTCTGCCGCCTAACGTCCCCCACACCACCAGTGTTCGGACGTCATGCGCTGACCCACAACCCGTCTGCGTTAAAGCCGAAGCCATGTCAGGAATCACGCGGTGCGGCATTAACACGCAAGGATCCGAACTCGCCATCTACGCCATGCGCTGCTCAATGATACGCAGACTTAACAAGTTTCAACACCTCTGGTCACCCACAACAAAAATATGACACCACTGATCAGCATGAAGCGTACACAAACCAAGAAAAACATCGGCATCAGCTTTGGTGAAATCAAGCACTTCAATGACGGAATTGGAGAGTTTTCACGCCAATTTGGCTTGACGCTTGCGGCACGTGCTCCAGAGTTGAAAAAGCAGGGCGTACACCTGCACTACCACTTGCCCAAAACCCATCACGGACTGTTCGGCACAGAGGTCGAATACCTGCACGCCCGGTCACGCCAACGCCACATCCAGATTCGGCCTATCCGGTTCGACATCTGGCACAGCTTGAATCAGCACATTCGGCTCAAGGCCCCCATTGGCACACGCACTCAGATCCTGACGCTGCACGATCTGAACCTGTTCTACTTCATGACCGGCGCCGAGAAAGAACGTGCTCTCAAACGCCAACTGAAGAATCTGAGACGTGCCGACACCATCGTCACAATCAGCGACTATGTCAAACAGGACCTTAACAACCGACTTGGATGGTCAGGTCCGGTGCATCGCATCTACAACGGTGTGCGCTCGCTGCTCGACCTCCACCAGGAGGCCCTGCCTGAGTTGGTGGGGCAACCATTCTTCTTCCACCTGAGCCGCATGGCGTCCAGCAAGAATGTGGAGGCTCTGGCCCGTCTTGCCAAGGCGTGGCCCGAAAAAAGGTTCGTGTTTGCGGGGGCCGAATCGGATGACTCCAAGAACTTCGCAAAACGCCTGCAAGCCGACAACATCACCAACGCCTCATGCTACTTTGACATCTCTGACGCACAAAAAGCCTGGCTGTATCAGCACTGTGAGGCCTTCCTGCTGCCGTCTTTGACCGAAGGGTTTGGACTACCCACCATTGAGGCAATGTATTTTGGCAAGCCTGTCTTTCTGTCCGACCGCACCTGCATGCCCGAGATTGGTGGAGACAAAGCTTACTACTGGCACAGTTTCGAGCCCCATGACATGCAGACAGTCATCGAAGCAGGGCTCCGCCAATTTCACAGCAATGCCTCGCAGCCTCGCTTGGTCCAACAACACGCCGCTCAGTTCAGTTGGTCACACTGCATTGACCAATACGTCGAGTTGTATCTGAGTCGGCTCTGATTGCCTCGCCTCACACTCTGTCAACAGCGCTGCCTGACCTCCTGTGATCTACTTCGACATCACCGACATCATTGCTTACGCGCAAGCACACCAGCACGTGTCGGGCATCCAGCGCGTCCAGATCCGCGTCCTGCAGGAGATCCACCGGGTGCACGGCAACCGGAACGTCCGTTGCGGATACCACGATGCAGTCACAGATCGTTACCACGCGGCGTGCATCAACGACCTGTTCCCGAAAGCCGACGAAGCGTTGCACGCCATCCTGAAACGCGTAGAGCAGATCCGAGGCGCCTGGCCGCTCAGCAGAGTCGTTGTCAGGCGCCAACTCACGGCGCACCAACACCACAAAATTCGACGAAGCCTTCTCAAGACCAAGATGCACGCTGCGGCCCTCCTGCGCATGCTCGCCGAACCTGGAAAGATGAGAGATCGCGCTCGTGTGGTTCACCAACTCCACCCGCAAGACACCCTGGTGTTTCTAGGCGCTAGCCAGCTCAGCCCCGAGTTGTTGCGTCTCGTCATGCAGCATCGCGGGCAAGGCGGACGCGTGATTCAGATGATGCACGACCTGATCCCGCACTTCGCGCCCCACTTCTTCCCTCCCGATCACCAAGCGTCATACGAGCGTTTCCTTCAGGATGCACTGAACTACACCACCGACTTCATCTGCGTCTCTCACGCCACCGAGCGAGACCTGCGTACGCTGCCCCACCACCCCGACGCGCAGATCATCACCATTGCGCTCGCCCATGAATTTGCAGGATTTCAACGCGGACAACGTGGCATCACCACGCACCACCCCCAGGTGCTCCGCGCCACGCAACACTCACCATACGTCCTGTGCGTGGGCACCCTCGAGATCCGAAAGAACGGCGCGCAGCTTCTGGAGGCATGGCAACGCATGCTTCAAGCCCCTGCACCGAACCAACCTCTCACGCCACACCTGATCTTTGCGGGCAAATCTGGATGGCAGACCGAAGCCTTCTTTCGCACCCTGAACGCACACCCCGGTTTGGCTCAACACGTCAGCCTGCTGACGGACTGTACCGACCAAGACCTGGCCTATCTGTACGAGCACTGCCTGTACACCATCTACCCCAGCCTTTACGAAGGTTGGGGGTTGCCCGTGGGGGAGTCAGCGTGGTTCAACCGCCTCTGCATCGCCTCCAACCGCAGCGCCATTCCAGAGGTCTGTGGCGATCTCATGGTGTATTTCGAGCCAGATGACGTGAATGACCTGATTGCGAAGGCCCTTTTACCTCTCCACAATCCTGAATTTTTGGCGCGCAAGGAAGCCGCAATCCAGCAAGCCCCACTGCGAACCTGGCAGCAGGTTGCCAAAGACATCTGCCAGTTTGTGAACCTCGTCGCCTGATCGACAGCCGCGCCCCCATTACCGCCCCTCGAACCATGCAACCGCTTCTGCTTCTCTACTCAGAAACCAATGCCGACAACATCTCCAGTCGAATTGGCAAGTCTGAATACAGTTATTACTTTGTCTTGAAGTGGTTTGCGCCTGCCCTGGCCGCCCTCGGCGAGATCAAGATCATCCATGACCCCTTGACCGAAGCCGACCTCGCATATGACCTCGCTGCCCAGCAAGGTCGCCCATGCGTGCTGTTCTCCTTTGCGCCCCCCCATTGCACCCTCATGCCGCAGCGCTGCCCCACCGTGCCACTGGTGGCCTGGGAGTTTGATCGCATCCCTGACTACAGCTGGGACGGCCAACCAGAAACCGACTGGCGCTACAACCTCACGCGCGCCGGGTGCGCCATCACCCACTCGAAATTCGCGCGACAGGCTATCCTCAACGCCATGGGTGAAGACTTTCCCGTCTGGTCCATTCCCGCGCCAGTGTGGGACCGCTTCCACGCCAGAGGCCTGCAGTATCACGGAGAGCAGGGTCGCACCCCGGCTAAGGGCATGAACCTGCACGTCAAAGGCATGCTGTACAACTCTGCAGACCACATCCCGAGTGACCTCGACGAAGGTCTGCGCCAGTCTCGTCTCGACATGGAGCGCCCCGCCCCCATGCAAATGACCAAATGGCAACGGCGTGCTGCGCGCTGGCAGAAACGCCTCCACAAAGTCACGCGCTTGTTCAAGCACGACGAAGCGGCCCACACCGCCACCATCCAAGCGCCTCCCCCACCACTGCAACACCTGCATGCGCAAGGGGTGGTGTACGCCTCTATCCTGAATCCATCTGACGCGCGCAAAAATTGGTGCGACATCGTCACCGGGTTTGTCATGGCCTTCCAGGACGTCGAAGATGCCGTCCTGGTGCTCAAGCTCAACGAACTCGACAGCACCAACACCTTCATCCACATGACCTTCATGCTCAAGAAGTTCATGTGGATGAAATGCAAGATCTACATCTTCAACGGGTATCTGGAAGACCACGACTACGACCAGTTTCTCGACGGCATTGATTACGTCGTCAACTTCTCGACGGGCGAAGGCCAGTGCCTGCCTTTGATGGAGCTGATGTCCATGGGCGTTCCGGCCATCTCTCCGGACCACACCTCCATGGCCGACTACATCACCCCCGACAACGCCTACATCCTGCCCAGCTTCAAAACACTCTCGAGTTGGCCTCACGACAGCCGGCTGGCATTCAGCACCTTGAGTTGTCAAGTCAGTTGGGAGGCTCTGCGCAACGCCTACGCCCAGTCCTACCAGCGCGCGAAGCAGCAACCATCCGCCTACCAGGCCATGTCACGCGCCGCCATGCAGCACCTCGAAACGCACTGCTCCTTGAAGGTCGCCATCACCGCTCTGCAACAAGTGATCGCCGTGCCCGTAGTCAAGCCGCCCAGCCTTGAACAGACTTCGTGTCATCACACGTGAATCGTCCATGCATCAAAATGGAGCTGGCATGAGAAAGTTCTTTTGCAACATCGTCAAACCGCGCGCACCCGACAATACTGGCGCGCCGAATCAGGACGTTTTCAGCCAGCTATACCAAAACAACATCTGGGGAAAGAACGGAGACCCATTTTACTCAGGCACAGGCTCCCACACCCCGGCGATTGTCGATCAATATATCGAAGCAGTCAGCAACCTGGCACACCGATTCAAGAAAAAACTGAACGCCGTCGACCTGGGTTGTGGCGATTTCAATGTTGGATCGAAGATCAGAAATCGGTTTTCTCGATACATCGCCTGTGATGTCGTCCCGGCTCTCATCGAGCATAACCAACGCGTTTTCACAGCCAGTCGCGTGCAATGGAAATGCCTTGACATCACACGCGACCGCCTCCCCCGCGGAGACTTCTGCATGGTGCGTCAGGTCCTGCAACATCTAGACAACGCGCAGATTTCAATCGTGGTCCAGAAGATTCAATCTTACCGATATATCCTGATCACCGAACACCTGCCAACTGGTCCATTCCAGGCAAACATTGACAAAGAAGCCGGCGGCGATATCCGCCTGCTTCGGGATCCACCGAGCGGCATTGATATCTCCTGCGAACCCTTCAACCTCAAGTACATATGCAAGGAAGTGGTTTCGGAATCCCATGAATTTGGCGGCGTCATTCGCTCCACCTTCTATGTCACACGCTGACGTCACGAAAATTTCACAAAAAATCAATCACGGATGAAAGCCCCATCTCCTGTCGGGAAAATTCAAGATATCGAAGTCCTGCGCGCCTTGGCCGTCATGGTTGTGCTGTGGCAGCATATTGATAACCTGTTCCCTGTTGGCATCCCTGCGCTGCAATCTGCCTTCCAGTTCTTTGGCGGCACCTTTGGCGTGGACCTATTTTTTTGCGTCTCCGGGTTCGTCATTGCCAGAGACCTGATTCCAAAAATCGAGAATGCCGCGCCAAACCGTGTCTGGCATGTGGCCATTGCATTTTGGATCAAGCGCATATGGCGCCTGTGGCCGGCCGCCTGGTTTTGGCTGGCTGCCATTTTGGTTGCCTCGGCGTTCTTCAACCAGTCTGGCGCGTTCGGCCCACTCAATAATAATATATATTCCGCCTGGACTGCCCTCATCAACCTCTACAACATTCATTTTGCGCAGTGTTTCATGAGGTGCGAAATGGGCGCCAGCTTTGTTTACTGGTCACTTTCCCTCGAAGAGCAGTTTTATCTCCTCTTCCCCATTCTTTTTATTTTTCTCAGAAAGCGTCTTTGGTTCTTGTTTGCCACGATTATTGGCATCCAATTGCTACTGCCGACACGAGGGGTCTGGTGGATGTTCTTCCGAAGCGATGCCATTTGCCTCGGTGTTTTCATCGCCTTGGCCAGCCACCGACCTTATTGGCAAGGTCTTCGAGACATCGTGAAGAAAGTCCCACCTGCGCTTGGCCTCACAACTCTCATCGCCGGTGTCGTTTTCATGGGTGCCTTGAGCGGCACCCTCAAGTGGACCACGCATTACATGTCCCTCATCGCGCTCACATCCACCTTGCTGGTGTTTTTGGCCGCATGTGACGCCAACACTCTGATGCCAATCGCGTCCTTGCGACGCATCCTTGTGGCGATCGGCGCCCGGTCTTACGGTATTTACCTCGCACATGTCCCCGTTTATTTTGCCGTTCGCGAAATCTTCCACAGATTTGACTGGCACCCGTCCTCAACCAAGACCTTGGTTTTGGCCAGTCTTGCGCTTGGCGCACTCCTGCTGTTGATTGCCGTCGAACTGGTTTATAGATACATTGAAACGCCTTTGCGTCAGATTGGTGCAAGAAGGGCACAACAGCGGCTTGCGACTTGAGCCAGCCCATACCCGTACGCATCGTTTACAGTTGAGATGCGGTTGAAGTAATCGTGCTTCGATTAAGCTTTTGACGTTGCCCTCACCCATGGCCGACTCCATCCTCGCAGAATCCCCAGGTCACCTCACCGGTGTGGCCCGTGTGCTGGTCAATGCCGGCAAGCTCGACAGCGTGGAAGCCGACGCCCTGGCCCGCACAGCCAAAGAGCAAAAGAGCAGCTTTGTCCACGCCGTGGTCAGCAGCGGCAAACTCACCCCCAGTGCGCTGGCCCAGACGCTCTCCAAGGCCCTGTCTGTCCCGGTCATGGACCTGTCTGCCGTCGATGCACAGCGCCTACCCAAGGGCATCATCGACAACAAGCTCTCGTCGCAATACCAGGTCCTGGCCCTGTCCAAGCGGGGCAACCGCCTGTTCGTGGCCGCCTCCGACCCCACCAATCAGGAGGCGGTCGAGCGCATCAAGTTCGCCACCCAGCTCAACCCGGAATGGGTCATCGTCGAGCACGACAAACTGCTCAAGATGCTGGAGGGCAGCACCGCCAGCGCGCAAGACCAGTTGGCGGCCCTGGCCTCCAGCGACTTCGAGTTTGACGTCACCGAAGACACGGGCACCCCTCAGCAAGAGTCGTCAGACACGGCCGCCGAAGTGGAAGACGCCCCCGTGGTGCGCTTCCTCCAAAAAATGCTGATCGACGCGATCAACGCCCGCGCCTCCGACCTGCACTTCGAGCCCTACGAAACCAACTACCGCGTCCGCTTCCGCGTCGACGGCGAATTGCGCGAAGTCACCCAACCGCCCATCGCCATCAAAGAAAAGCTCGCCTCGCGCATCAAGGTCATTTCCAAACTCGACATTGCCGAAAAACGCGTGCCGCAAGACGGCCGCATGAAGCTCAAGTTCGGCAGCAAGGCCATCGACTTCCGGGTCAGCACCTTGCCCACGCTGTTTGGCGAAAAGATCGTGATCCGTATCCTCGACCCGTCCAGCGCCAAGCTCGGGATCGAAGCGCTGGGCTATGAGCCGGCCGAGAAAGAACGCCTGCTCGCTGCCATCGGCCGTCCCTATGGCATGGTGCTGGTCACTGGCCCCACCGGCTCGGGTAAAACCGTGTCGCTGTACACCTGCCTGAACATCCTCAACCAGCCCGGCGTCAACATCTCCACCGTGGAGGACCCAGCCGAAATCAACCTGCCCGGCATCAACCAGGTCAACGTCAACGACCGGGCGGGCATGAACTTTTCGGTGGCCCTCAAGGCCTTCCTGCGTCAGGATCCCGACATCATCATGGTCGGTGAAATCCGTGACCTTGACACGGCCGACATCGCCATCAAGGCCGCGCAAACCGGCCACATGGTGATGTCCACCCTGCACACCAACGATGCCCCCGGCACCCTCACCCGCCTGATGAACATGGGCGTGGCGCCGTTCAACATCGCCTCCTCGGTCATCCTGATCACCGCCCAGCGCCTGGCACGTAAACTCTGCGAAAACTGCAAAGCTCCGGCCGACTACCCGCGCGAAGCCCTGCTCAAAGCGGGCTACAAAGAGGCCGAGCTCGACGGTAGCTGGAAGCCGTACAAGGCCGTCGGCTGCTCATCCTGTAACAACGGTTACAAAGGTCGGGTTGGCATTTACCAGGTTATGCCCATAAGTGAGGAAATACAACGAATCATTCTCTCGCAAGGCACAGCTATGGATATTGCCAAGCAAGCCAAGGCAGAAGGCGTGCGAGACTTGCGGGAATCGGGTCTGGTCAAAGTGCGCGCGGGTGTCACCTCTTTGGAAGAGGTGATCGCGGTCACCAACGAATAAGACCCCCGAAACCGACACGGAGTCCTGACACATGGCCACGGCACCTGCCAAGAAACCGCAAGAGTTTGTCTTCGAATGGGAAGGCAAAGACCGCAACGGCAAAATCGTCAAAGGCGAAATGCGCGCTGGCGGTGAGGCCTTGGTCGGAGCCACCCTGCGCCGGCAGGGCGTCTTGGTCCAGAAGGTCAAGAAGCGTCGCACCTCGGGCGGCAGCTCCATCAAGCAAAAGGACATTGCCATCTTCACGCGCCAACTGGCCACGATGATGAAGGCCGGTGTCCCCTTGCTGCAGGCTTTCGACATCGTGGGACGCGGCAGCACCAACCCCCGCGTCACCAAACTGCTGGCCGACATCCGAGGCGACGTCGAAACCGGCACCAGCCTGTCGGCCTCGTTCCGCAAACACCCACTGTACTTCGACGCGCTTTACTGCAACCTGGTCGAAGCCGGCGAAGCCGCCGGTATTTTGGAAACCCTGCTGGAGCGCCTGGCCACCTACCAGGAAAAAACCATCGCCATCAAGCAGAAGATCAAGTCGGCGCTCACCTATCCCATCGCCGTGCTGGTGGTGGCCTTCGTGGTGGTGGCCGTCATCATGATCTTCGTGATCCCGGCGTTCAAGGAAGTGTTCACCTCCTTCGGCGCTGACCTGCCAGCGCCCACGCTGATGGTGATGGCCATATCCGAGTTCTTCGTGTCCTACTGGTGGGCCATTTTTGGCATCATCGGGGGCGGGGTGTACTTCTTTCTGGAAAGCTGGAAGCGCTCCGAGGCCATGCAGAAAACCATGGACCGGTTGCTACTCAAGGTCCCCGTGTTTGGCGACCTGATGTTCAAGTCGGCCGTCGCACGCTGGACGCGCACCCTCTCCACCATGTTCGCCGCCGGCGTGCCGCTGGTTGAAGCGCTCGACTCGGTGGGTGGTGCCTCGGGCAATGCCGTCTTCACGGAAGCCACTGAGAAAATCCAGAAAGACGTCTCCACCGGCACCAGCCTGACCACGGCCATGCAGAACGTCAACCTGTTCCCCGTCATGGTGATGCAGATGAGCTCCATCGGTGAAGAATCGGGCTCGCTCGACCACATGCTGGGCAAGGCAGCCGACTTCTACGAAGAAGAGGTGGATGAGGCCGTCAAGGCGCTGTCCAGCCTGATGGAGCCCTTCATCATCGTGATCCTGGGCACCATCATCGGCGGCATCGTCGTGTCGATGTACCTGCCCATCTTCAAGCTCGGCCAGGTGGTTTGATCGCTCATGGATGTTGATTCGCTGTGGTCGGTGTTGACCGACATCGTGCTCACGCCCTGGGGGCTGGGCATCCTGGGCCTGTGCGTGGGCAGTTTCCTCAATGTGGTCATCCACCGCATGCCCAAGATGATGGAGCAGCAGTGGCAGGCCGAAGCCCGCTCGGTTTTGGGCCTGCCGGAAGCCGGGCAGACAGGGCATGCCACTCAGGCAGAACAGCCCGCTCAGGGCCAAGGTGACGGTGCTACCCTCAGCCTGTCCAAGCCGGCATCGCGCTGCCCGTCGTGCGGCCACGCCATCCGTTGGTACGAAAACATCCCCGTGCTGAGTTGGCTCGCCCTGCGTGGTAAGTGCTCGTCGTGCGGCACGCGCATTTCGCCGCGTTATCCCTTCATCGAACTGGCCACCGCCGCGCTGTTTGCCGCCTGTGCCTGGCGCTTTGGCAACCAGCCCACCACCCTGCTGTGGTGTGGCTTTGTCGCAGCTTTGGTCGCCGCCTCGGCCATCGACTGGGACACCACCATCTTGCCCGACAACATCACCCTGCCCCTGCTGTGGGCCGGACTGGTCGCTGCCGCACTGGGTTGGAACCTGCCGTTGACTGAAGCCCTGTGGGGTGCGGTCGCCGGCTACCTGTCCCTGTGGTCGGTGTACTGGCTGTTCAAGCTCACCACGGGCAAAGAAGGCATGGGCTATGGCGACTTCAAGCTGCTCGCGGCGCTGGGCGCCTGGTTGGGCTGGTCAATGATCTTGCCCATCGTCCTGGGCTCATCCATCATCGGCGCGGTCGTCGGCATCGGCATGAAGCTCAGCAGCCAGTTGCGCGAAGGCGTGTATGTGCCCTACGGCCCCTTCCTGGCTGGCGCCGGCCTGGTCGTCACCCTGGCAGGATCAGCCCGCGTGCTGGGTTGGCTGGGCTGGGCCTGACGTCGTTGGCTCGACATGGCTTGGCTGACATGACCCGCCTGACCATCGGCTTGACAGGAGGCATTGGCAGCGGCAAGTCCACGGTCAGCCAGATGCTGGTCGACCTCGGGGCCCATCTGGTCGACACCGACGCCATCTCGCGCGCGCTCACCGCGCCGGGGGGCGCCGCCATCCCGCACATCGCGCAACAGTTTGGCGAGGCTTTCATCGACGCCACCGGGGCGATGGACCGTGTCCGCATGCGCGAGCTCGCCTTCACCGATCCCCTGGCCATGGCGCGGCTCGAAGCCATCCTCCACCCCCTGATCGGTCTGCACGCTGACCAGCACGCCCGTCTGGCCTTGCCCGATCAGCACATCATCTACGACGTGCCCCTGCTGGCCGAATCGGGCCGCAAGTGGAAAGACAAGGTCGACCGCATCCTCGTCGTCGACTGCGAACCCGAAACCCAGATCGCCCGCGTCATGGTGCGCTCGGGCTGGCCTCGGGAGGCCGTTGAAGCCGTGCTCGCCAAACAGGCGCAACGCGACGCTCGCCGCGCCTTGGCCGACCATATCCTCCTCAATGAGGGGCTCAGCCTGGAAGAACTCCGCTCCGAGGTCAGGAAGCTGTGGAGCATGTGGAACAATCAGACCCCATCGTGACAGAACAGCATCAGGTGACGCGTTGATCCTCTACGAATACCCATTCGGCGAAAGCATTCGCACCATGTTGCGGCTGGAGCACCTCTTCGACCGCCTGGGCTTGCTGATGCAGCGTGACGACCCTGTGGACCACCACTACGCCCTGGCCACGATGTTCGAGGTCATGGATGTGGCCTCGCGCGCCGACCTCAAAGCCGATGTGCTGCGCGACCTCGACCGTCACAAAGCGCAGTTCATGAGCTACCGCGGTAACCCCGCCATCGAAGAATCCATTCTCGATGAGGTACTCGCCCGCATCGAACGCGCGCACAGCGGGCTCAGCCAGATGCAAGGCAAGGCCGGCCAATCACTGGCCGCCAACGACTGGCTCATGAGCATCCGCAGCCGCGTCAGCATTCCCGGCGGCACCTGCGAGTTCGACCTGCCCGCCTACTACGCCTGGCAACACGAACCTGCCGCCAAGCGGCAGGCCGACATTCAGCGCTGGGTCGGTACGCTCACGCCGCTGGCCGAGGCCCTCAGGGTGATGCTGGGACTGCTGCGGGATGCGGGGCACCCCCACATGGTGGCGGCGCCTTGCGGGCAGTACCAGCAAAGCCTCAAAGAGAACCGCAGCTATCAACTGCTGCGCCTGCGCATCGACCCTGCACTGGGCCTTGTCCCCGAAATCAGCGCCAACCGCCTTCTGGTTTCCATCCGCTTGATGCGCCCTGATGCAGATGGAAAGCTGAAGATCGCCTCTGATACCGACGCAGGATTTGAACTCACCTTGTGTGCCTGACCGCCATGGCCCAGTCCTCTGCTCCTCACCAACCGGCCATGCCCGCCAATGACGCTGCGTCCAAGCCACTGATGGTGCGCTGCCCCTCCTGCGGCGTCATGCACGCCTATCGCACAGACAACCCCTACCGCCCCTTTTGCGGCAAAGGCTGCAAGGCCATCGACTTGGGTGCCTGGGCCAGCGAAGCCTATCGGGTTGAGGCCAAACCCAGCACCGACGATTTGCAAGATTGATGACCAGCAAGCGAGGTGGCCATACTCCACCGAGGGTGTGACGACTGAAAACCCTAGGTTCGCGGCCGCCTCCGCACTAGAATGGTGAGCGCTACCTACCTGTACGCGCTCACTCATGCCCCCGCACGATCCCCTGCTCCTTGAACGACTTTTGATGATTGTGGCTGCCAGTTTTGGCGCCTGCCTGCTGGTCGTGCTCACACAAAACTGGCATGGCAAGCACTCGCTTGACCACGACCTGAACGGTGCCCAGAAGCTTCACACCCAGCCCGTGCCCCGCGTCGGCGGCTTGGGTTTGATCGTCGGCTTGCTCATGGCTGGATTGGCGAGCTACGCGGTGCAGGGCAACAGCTACCCCGCCACGCTGACGCTGCTGGTGTGCGCCTTACCCGTGTTCCTGGCTGGTTTCATGGAAGACCTCACCAAGCGGGTGTCAGTGCGCGTGCGACTGCTGAGTTCTTTTGTATCTGCGGCGCTCGCAGTGTGGTTGCTCGGCGCCCAAATGCCCGATGCGGACACCCCGGGCCTGGATGCCTTGCTGCAACAGATCCCGATGCTGACCATCTTGCTCACCATCGTCGTGGTGGGGGGCATCACCCACTCCGTCAACATCATCGATGGCCTGAACGGCTTGGCTGGTGGTGCCGTCTGCATCATGCTGGGCGGGCTGGCCACGCTGGCCTGGTTGCATGGTGACTCAGTGGTGATGAAGCTGTGCCTGTGGGGCATCGCCGGGCTGTTGGGCTTCATGGTGCTCAACTACCCCTTCGGCAAAATCTTCCTGGGGGATGGCGGTGCCTACCTGGCGGGTTTCTGGTTGGCCGAGTGCGCCATCCTGCTGGTCGCCCGGCACCCCAATCTGTCAAGCTGGACGGTGCTGCTGTGCTGCCTGTACCCCGTGCTCGAGACCTGCTACTCCATGTTCCGCCGCCATGTCATCTACAAAGTGCCCAGCGGCCTGCCCGACATGGCGCACATGCACCAGCTGCTTTTCAAGTGGCTGCAAGGCAAGGCTTCCAATGCGCACTTGCCCCACTGGGTCAGCCATGGCGTCACCAGCGTGAAGATTTGGATCTTTGTGGCTGCCTGCCAACTGGTGGCAATCACCACACCTCACAAAGCGTGGCTACACGTCTGCGCCATCATCGTCACCGTGACGCTGTATGTCATTCTGCACCGAGCATTGTGGGCAGACGATGAACCCGACATTGTTGTCTTGGCCGCTCGCTGAGTGTCAGAACAACTGCTTCAGCTTTTGCGCAGTCGCCTCATCTTGCAGGCCATTGCGCCAGGCTTGGCGAACGAACACAAACAACAGCAACACAAAGCCAGTCGCCAGGGTCGTCAAAACGGCGATCATGGCCTTCTTCGGCTTTGATTTGCGCTCGGGCGTCTGCGCCACGTCCACCACCTGAATCAAGGCACCGTCGCGCGCTTCGTCCAGCTTTGCCAGCTCGAACTGCTTGGCAAACATCTCGAACAGCGATTCCTGGTACTTGAAATCGCGATATTTGACGATGTAGTCGTCATCCGCTGCCGCGTTGTTGGCCGATCCGGCCTTCGACAGCTGGGCCTGCAAGGCCCCCAACTCGGACTGCGCCAGCTTGAACTCGGGCGATTGCTCGGTCAGGTAGGTGCGCATGGACTGCAGCTTCACCTGTGCGGCGGTGACCGCGGCCTTCAGCCCTGCATAGGCTTCGGCGGCCATTTTGGGCTCAGCACGCAAAGCGCCTTCATTGATACCACTGCGCTGCAAGGCTGATTGCGCCACGGCCAGCTTGGCCTTGGTTTGCTCCAGCTGCCGCTCGTAGAACACGCGGCGCTGCTGCGCCTCGGTCACAGCCAAACGGTCCAGCAACTTGCGCAGCTCTTCCACATGGGCGTTGGCCATTTGGGCCGCAAAAGCGGGCTCACGGTCGTCCACCTCCACCTTGATCAGGCCGTCCTTGCCGGCACTGACGCGGGCCACACCTTCCAAGGCGCGCAAGGCATCTTCATGCAGTTCGGCCTCATAGCGCTTCTGCAAATCAAAGCGTTTGACCAAGGCGTCCTGCACACTGCGGCTTTTGATGAACGCCACATACTGGTCGGCTGGGTTCTTCAAGCCCGTCGCGGCGCCTGCCAAACCGCCCAAAGCGCCCAGGCCTTGCAGCATGGCGGCGGCGGCCCCTTGCTGCTGTTGTGGTTGCAGGAAACTGGTACTGGCCGTGAACGTGGGCGCGATAAGGAAGCTGCCCCCCAAGGCCAGCACGCCTGCGGCCACTGGTGCCAACACGAGCAGTTTGATGTTTTCTTTGATGGTGATGGCGAGGTCCAGCAAGCTGATCTCGTCTTCCGTCTCTTCACGCATATCGCTCATGTCCGGCCTCAGTCGCGGATGGTCTTGATTGCAGCGGCACCCAGGCCAAACTGATAGAAGATGGTCGTCCAGTCCTTCGCCCCCTGTATGAACTGGGTGTAGGCCGAGCGGCGGTCAAACTTCTCGGGCACAAAAATGGCATCGCCCGGTTGCAGCTCTTTGCCCATGAAGCCGCCACCGCCAAACCAACGGCGGTGTGCGGAATTGCCTTCCACCGAACCATCCGCACGGATGATGAGGGCGGCGTCAATATCGGCCTCACGCAACAGGCCGGCACGTTCCAGATAGTCGTCCACCGTGGCGTCTTTGCGATGAATGAAGGCGTTCTCAGCCAACACCGCGCCGAACACGCTCACGAAACCAGGGCGCGTGGGAATGGTGATGTTGTCACCATCTTCCAGCGGCAAATCGGGGTACTCCGCGCGCTCGGGCTTCAGTTCCAGCGCAATGCGACCCGATGCCTTCAGGCTTTGCATGCGCGCCAACAACTGCCGCTGCGCAGCAATCTGTGCCTGCACGGTGGCAGCCGACTCTGCACTGCTGGCGTTCTGTATCGTGGTAACGGCCTGCCCAGCGATGTCGGTTTCCAAGCGGCGAATGGCGCGGTCCAGATTGGCCTGTTGCTGTACCCGCGTGCTCTCACGGGTCAGTTCGGTGGCGTAAGGGTAGGCTTGCTCGGTCAAGCCGCCAGCGCGCTCCACCACCTGGCGCAAGGTCTCGCCTGGGTGGACCTGATAGAAGCCCGGCACCTTGACTTCGCCACTCACTCGCACAAACTGGGTGCGCTTGCCCACAGGCACCGGCATGTCTTTCACGCCAAAAATGGTCACCACATCACCGGGCTGCAACTCGAGGTTGTGAACCGGGTCTTTGTCGCGAATGGCCTTGCCGAGGTTGAAGGGAATGAGTTGGGTGCGAACTTCCTTCTGGTCCATGCGCTCAATGGCAGCGTAGTCCCAGTTGATCTCGTCCAGCAGGTTCTTCACATCGTTGAGTTGGCGCTCGGCGGACACACGCTCTTTCTTGGCGCCGTCAGCCTTCTCGCCTTTGCCGTCTTTGCCGTCTTTGCCGCTCTGCTCATCCTTCTCGAACTGGACTAGGATGTTCTTGCGGGTGTAGTAGTCGGGTTGAACCAGGGCTTCCAGCTCAGGAATCAAATCGGCAATGCGCATGCCAGGACGATGGCTGTGGCGCAGCGGCACTGCCACGTTGCCCCGCAGGGTGACCGCGTTGGAAAATGCCGGGCTGATCTGGAACAGGGTGACCACGTCACCGTCTTTCACCGTGCTTTTGAGGCCGCGCGCATCCAACGCCCGCTCAATGACCGAGCGTGGCGCCTTGACGCGGTTGGACTCGATGCGTTCGATCAACACTTTGTGCGGCGTGGTCAGCGACAGCATGCCGCCGCCGTAGGCCAGCACCTGCGCGATGGGCTCTTCTGGCCGGCTCAATTCATAAATGGCGGGGGTGCCCAGGGCACCGATCATCGCCACACGCGGCCCTGCGGGCGGAATCACGACCACGTCACCCGGCAGCAGGTAGGTGTCGGCAGACTTGTCGCCCTCTGCAATGAACTTGTAGAGATCGATGGTGGAGATGACCTGGCCATTGCGCTTGAGCTGCACCTTGCGCATGCTGCCGCCGGCTGCCGGGCCACCACTTTCAAACAAGACGCTGACCAGACTGGACAGGCTAGAAACCGTGTAGGCACCGGGCTTGCGCGCCTGCCCCACCACGAACACCTGCATGGAGCGCAAACGGCCCATGGTGGCGTTGAGCTGGAAGTTCTTCAGATACTGGCCCACCTGGGCCTTGAGCGCGGGCTCAAGCTGCGACGACTTGAGGCCGGCCACGGTGACCACGCCCACGCGCGGGATGGCGACTTGGCCGTTTCGGTCCACTGTGAGGCGGGCATCAGATTCGACCACGCCCCAGACCTTGAGCGCGATCTCGTCACCCGGACCGATCACGTAGTCGGCCGGCACGGGCACGTTTTGCAGCGACGGGAAGGTGCGGCCGGTGAACAAGTTGTAGCCAAACAGCGGCAGCTGGCGCCCGGTGGTGTCCTGCACAAAGCGCTGGAACTCGGTGGCGTTGGCGTCGATGTCGCGCAGTACCTCTGGGGTCACGGCGGTAGGCTCGACCAGCTCGGACCTAGACTGAAGGGGGGGCGCCGCCTCAACCGTCGCTTCCGGCGCAGTCCGAATGGTCAACATCGGAGACGCAACCCCTGAACTTAAGGGAACGGCAGGAGCTTTGGCATAAACCGCGCCACACAGACAAAAAGAAACTGCGTTAGCCAACAAACTGGTCCGAATAAAATGGTGCATGTTCTGGTTCACAATTAGTGACTTGAATGGCCTATTGTATGGTTCTTGCTTGTGAGCATGACGCCCGAGCACCACTGGTCTTTGTTGCCGAAATCGAATACTAGGCATGACTAGAGCGGCATCAGGCCCCTGACTAACAAAATTTACGCTGACCAAAAGAATTGGGAGACCTTGCGTAAGTTCTTTCTAACCAGCGTACCGAGGCCCCCAACTCCCGAAGTCCGCAGCGCCCGATAGTCCTCCGCAGACTTACGGAGTATCGTCCTCAAGGATCGGTTGCTGATACCTCCGGTGCACATCTTTACAAGCACTGACTCAACATGCACGGCTTTAAAGTTGGGTTGCCCAAACATTTGCAGAACATTAAGATAGTCTGCTGATATTTTATAATTAGTGTCGAACCTTCCGATTTTTTCATAAACTGCGGCACGCACATACAAGGTCGGGTGTGCGGGCATCCAACCCTGCCTCAGCAGTAGTGGTTCAAATGATTCGGAACGCCAACGGCGGATCACAACTGACCGATCCTCGCGCCCCACATAGTCGAGATCGCCATAAACAGCATCAACTGTCGGATCCTCAAAGACACATGCGATGCGCGCAAGCGCTTCGGGATCCGCAAAAGTATCGTCTGAATGAAGGAAGCCGACGATATCCCCAGAAGCCATTTTGATGCCCTTATTCAGTGCATCGTAAATACCCCGATCGGGTTCAGAAGTTAATTTATTTTTCCGTGTGCTAGCTGCTTTTATCAAAGCCAAAGTGTTGTCAGTACTACCTCCATCCACAAAGACATGCTCAACGTCACGCCAAGTTTGGGCATTGACCGATTCAATGCATGGCAACAGAGTACTGCAGCTGTTCCAGGTTGCGGTAATAACTGAAATGGAAGGACTAACCACACTCATTCCTTAAAGGATACGCGAAGCACGCGAGCCGAAGCAGCGCGCACGTCACACCCATGATTACGCACATACCGTTCGACTTCGGCTATTTTCGCATCTACCAAATATCGGTACCAGAATCCTTGCAGCAAATGGAAAGTACGCTCATCCTCACCACCCAAAATGCCCAACCTAATGTAGGCACGATAAAAATAATAAAGCCTTGCACGAAATTTCGCAGGCAAGCGAAGATAAATTGCATTCTTTATCCAACGCTTTGTGCGCGCGCTAGCCCTTAAAGAACCGCCCCGCCCGGCGTTTTCCTGATTTAGGAAACCGTATTTTCGATTTAGGGTCTCGGCCGCTTCTAGACTTGCATAACGATTGTGCTTGTCGATCCACCAATCGAGCGGATTGAGATTTTGATCAATCAATAAACCGCTTACGCTACCAGTTGCTCCATCAACGAGAATATGCTCGTCCATGAGTCGCTGCTCGCAATACCCCTTGCCGAGACGGAAGGCGCGGACCACCGGCACCGGGAAAAGGCCACCAAAGCGAATGCGACTGCCGCAAAAGTGTATTTCTCGATTGAAGGTTAGTCCGCAGTAGGGCCCTTGTTTCATGCGATGGAAGTCCTCAATAAGTTCGTCATCGACGAACTCATCAGCGTCCAGCCTAATGACCCAGCCTGTGTCTGGCGGCAACTGTTCCAGCGCCCAGTTGAACTGCCCCGCGTGGGTCGTCCACGGATTCTGCAGGACCACAGCGCCCAAAGCCTCCGCCAAAGACTTTGTGCGATCCGTCGACAGAGCGTCAATGACGTAGACCATTTCGGCAAGGCGGAACGCACTTGAGATCGCCCGCTCAATGTGCAACTCTTCGTTGAACGCGAGGATGATTGCGACAGTCGGGGCCAACCTTGATTTGAGATTGTTCATTTCACCGCCTCTGTCCAAAACTCGCGGCGTCTAAGGGGACGAGCCGGATAGCCTCCCGCTATCGTCCATGGAGGCAGATCCTCGAACACGCTCGATCGCGCGTTAACGACCACGCCATCCGCAATGGTAACGCCCGGAGCAACGAACACGTCAGCTGTGATCCAGACATCATCACCGATGACTATCGGTGCCGCCACCAATGGCAAATTGGATTGCCGGTGGTCGTGACTCGCACTACAAAGGAAAGAATACTGGCTGATCGTCGAACGCGCACCGATAACTATCCGCTCAACACAGTAGCAGTCCACGTGGTCTGCCAAGCAGGCGTCATCCCCCATGACGAGATTCCATGGAGCCCAAATTTTAGCTGAAGGATATGGGTGCACGCGCCTACCGAGTTTGGCACCGAAAATTCTCAGCAGAAGCCTGCGCCACGCATGGGCTGGACGGGGACTGGGCCGAAACAGCAACAGCCAGGTCAGCCTCCACAACATCCTCACTCCCTTGTTTGCGATGCTCAATTTCATAGTGGAAGGACGGTGAGTCATGATGATCAATCGACATAAACATGAGGTGGCCGCTGGCCACTGCGCGACAACCATTGATAAAACTCACTCATTTGTACTGCGATGGTCGGCCAATCAAAGCGCTGCACCAACTGATAGCCGCGCTCGCCCATGTCGTGACGCTCGTTGTCGGTCAATGCTATAGCCTCAGAAAGTGCCCGCTTCAGCGGCTCTACCCCGATATCAATCCACCAGCCGGCTCGATACGTCTCAAGATCGGACCACGGTGTGCCCTTGGTTGTCAGCACAGGAATGCCATGAAGAAGGGCCTCGCCAACCACGATACCGAAATTCTCGCTGAACGTCGGCAGAACGAAAATGTCGGCGTTTGCATAAGCCGCATTCTTGGCCTCGTCGTAGAGCTCTCCGAGATATGCAACGCTGCTACTGATACCCAGCCGCGCGATCTCAGCCTGAATCTCCGTGAGGTGATTACCCTCCGGAGGACCTGCAATGTTCAGCATCCAGCCCTGCGTGTCTATTGAGGCCCAGGCCTGCAATAGATTGATCAGCCCTTTCTTCGGGTGGACCCGGGAGAGGAACAGAAAGTTACGCTGTCGGTACGCTACCGGTTTCTTCTTTTCTATACGCTTGCACTCAAGATCGGCGATCCCGTTAGGAATGACTGCGATAGGCTGGCGCAGCCTCAGACTACGGATATTACGATACTCCATTTCTGATGTTGCAACGAATCCAACGGCACGCTCAAGGTGATCTCTCTGATATAGCGCCATCGCCATCTGCTTCTTGAATTTGTGAAAGCTCAATGCCCAAGATTCCAGCATGCCGTGTGGCTGGATGATGAACGGAATGCCTAGGTTCCGCGCAGTCTTACTGCTCCAGTAATTGGCACCATGCCAGACCCCATGGTTATGGATCAATGACGGATTAAGTTGGGCGATTGCTCTCCGCAGTTCATGGGCAAGTGGCAGCCCAAGCTTGACCATGATATCTGAGCCATATGAAATGCGAAGGTTCGCCTTAAGATGCTCGTCAATTTTCTGATGAGGATTGCGCTGAGTGACGATGGTCGCGCTGACGGAACTTGTCCGGTTTAGGTACTGGTTCAACTCCGTGACAGAGCGGGACGGTCCGCCGGATTTGAGGTCAAGGTCAGCGATAGTTTGAATAACGTTAATTTTTTGATTCATTAATTTGATTGCCTCAAATATGCGCCACTGGATTGCGCCCGGTCCGCCCCCGACACGCATCACTCACACCAACGCAAGTCAAGTAGACACTTGCAACTCTCCCTGAATAGATTGCTTGCCTCAACGAAACCAAGACAGAACCGAAAGCCAAAAATAGCTTATTCGAACGGGCATGCTGATTAATAAGGCGCAACAGGTTTCGGGCTTGATAATAGTATACGTAAGGGCGACGTTCCTCTTTGTCATCACGTACCACGTAGCCAAGCTCGGCAGGGCACACAACCCGACCGCCAGCTGCTGTCAATCGAACAGAATAATCAAGCTCCTCGCAGTACATGAAGTATCGATCATCTAATACGCCAATCGATCTAAAGGTACCACGGGTGACAACCATCGCACAACCACATATTAATGGAGTTGCCACATCAATACCACAAGCTCTGAACAATACCCTAAAGAACACAGTCGGAATATGGGGATAAACTGGTCGACCATCAACATCGTGCACTGGCACACCAATTAGAGTGTTTGGATTTGCCGCGACAATGCGCGCCACCCTTGACACAAAGCCTTCATCCAATCGTGGCTCAATATCATTATTGAGGATCAGAACGGCATCATACCCATCGGAAAAAGCGGAGCGGAGGCCGAGGTTATTGCCGCCGGTGTAGCCGCTGTTTTCGGTATTTTCCAAAATACAACATTCTGGAAGACTGCGGCGAAACGCTTCAACTGACCCATCATCTGAATTATTGTCAACAATATAGATGTTAGACCCATCAGTGAACCCTTTTAACAACAGGGATGCGCAATGTATTGTAGCCGCAGAATTTCGCCAGTTCAGTATTACAACCGCTAATTTCATCGCCTCACCAAACCCCTGACATGGAAAGTCATATAAATCGGAAATAGAAATAACGCGAGGTTAGTGATGCGATGAATCATATAACTCGGATCAACCAAGGCGTAAGCGGTATTTACCATAACAGCTGTAGCGCACGCCCCATGCACGAGACTAATACTGCGGCGAGAGTAAATCTTGCGGACGGCACCTATAGCCATACCGACAAAAAGACAGAATATCGGAGAAAAATACTCACCGAATAGGTAATATGAATAAATGCCGAGATGGGCATTGGGGCCGCCAGCACTAAGCTCATGAGAGATGGTAAGATAATTATACAACTGCGTCCCAATTGGTATCACATCCAGCGAGGCGAGGCGCAAAGTCGATAATGGATCCTGAAACAAAACCAGTAGCGGCGCCGATGTCTGCGCAATACGGTCGATAGAGTCGTTTGGAAATCCGAGTATATAAATATCTGCGGCCAAGGTTACTCGGTAGAAAAGCAAGACAAGGCCACTCATGAACTTCTCAAAATCGGCAAATGCATCCAGTTGCATCGTCAACACCAAAGCAGCAACGATCAGCGCGAGCATAACTGCGATAATAGCCGTCTTTGCACTGATGGGTCGAATGCGGCCATCAATCCTCAGATGCAACCACCGCAACGTTGCGGCAACGATCAGAAAGATTGAGACCAAGCCAGACTTAGATCCATCGAGAACTGTGTAGGCAGCCAGGAAGAGAAGAGTCGCGAATGGAATCACGCGTCCTATGCGACGCTTCCGAGTGACGACATAGGTGAGAAAGAAAATAGATACAGGCATCAAGGCATCATTGACCCTCTTGAGCACTCCAAACCCGGCAGAGTTGCTATATATCTCTAAACGGTTCTCGTGTTCAATACCCAAGCCGAACATGAAGATGTTAATCGCTATACTACCTAAAACAAGCAGCGTTACGACTGCCCCCATTTGCATAAAAACTGCGTGATCGATCGGCTTCCGCGTCGGAGGTGCTTGGTCCGCTGACTGCGCATGAGTCAACCTAGGAGCGACCCATCGGTATCCAACCAGATATGCAATCCCCGTCAGTACAAAAGTGACGAACATCCGCGTTGAGCACAGACCGCTCAAATAGAGAAAGACTACAGTGGACCATGCTGAAGCGGCAAAGAGCAGCGGCACTGTAAACGGGTCGACAATTGAAGACTGTCGACTACTGACAGTCCAATACAACAGGGCGAAGAAAATCAACTGAAGAGCCAATAGCCAAGCAACATCACTAGGCCCCAACATTGCGATAAATTCGATGGCAGGCATAATCCAATTACACGCCCAGCAATTTCCGACATTTAAGCCGCAATCTCTGTTTGACATCAATTGCACATGCAAACATAAACAATGGCCAGTCACCATACTGGCGAATGAGCGAGCGCCTGAAGTTTATAAAGTCAGCGTCACCGCGGTCACGGCTGATACCATCAGCAACATCCTCGTAATATGCCAAACATACCTTGACGTAGCTGAATCTTATCCCTGACAGGACTAGGCGAAGATTCAGGACATGATCGGCATTTATCGGAAATCTGGCATCAAGAGGGAAACGCTTTAGCACATCAGATTCATACAGGACTGCCTGCTGGCAAATATTACGACGCACCAGCTTCCATCTACTGAATTCGCCGTCATACACCGCATTTGCTCGCGGTCGGTAAACATCCCCATAAACGACACCTGTATCTGGTGGAAGTTGCGGCCATGCTCGGCGCAGGCGACTGATTGCGTTGGGCATCAAGCGGTCGTCAGCACCCAGGAACAGCAACCAGCCATGGGGTACAGTGCAGGCTGCACGATTCATCGCGTCATAAACCCCCTTGTCCGGCATGGATTCGACATGATGAATTAGATGATGGAACTCATCTACAATCTTGAGTGTATCGTCAGTCGAGGCACCGTCAAAAATCCACAACCGAATATCTGGATCCTGCTGCGCCGCGATAGACAGCAGGCAACCTCGTAGATGTGTTGCTGCGTTGTAGGTACAGATGACGATATTTAATTGCGATGAATGCCGGGAATCCATAGCTCAAATCGCTGAAGTTTTCCTGAGAGGATCGTAGCTGACGTCATATAAGCCAGGTTGCTTTCGCAACAACTGCCAAACATAAATCGGACCAGCCACCGCGAAGAATGCAATCGATACGATAGTACCCAGATTTATTCCAGTTAGCCCCAACCCAAGCACATTGGCAAAAAGATAACAAGATGGAATATGCACCACCAACGCCGCTAGCGAGGTTCGCAATTGAACCTTGGTGTCACCAATACCATTCAAAAAATAGGCAAACACGTTTGACCACGCTGAGAGCGAAGACATTAGTGCGAAACTCACATATAGCCCCATCGGTCCTACCTGCTCGTGAGTCATCCAGTGTTCAATAATCCAAGGTGAAATCATTGCCAAAAGTAAGTTAGCCACCAGAATCGGGACTGTGAGTAGTTGAAGTAACTTCACGCGACGACGAATCCACTCCCAATCTCCGACCGCATGCGCTTCCGTGAAGCTGGACCAGAAATTAGCCATCAACAGTGAATGCAGCATCGTGATCACGGAGAACAATTTGAAGGCTGCATCGTAGACGACAACAGCCGATGGCTCAAGGAAGCTACTAACCAATATGCGAGATGTAGTGAAAACCACCAGCGCTGCAATCTGAATGATGAAGATGCGGATGCCGAAGCCGAGGATGCGCTTACGCATTTCGGATTGGATATCCTTCACGCGAGGAACGAATTCCAAGCGCCCCCGGAAATACCAGAGAACCAGGGACAGGTTGGCTGTCGCCATGCCGATCAGATAAAGGCTGCTTATCTGCGTAAGATGATCAAACATCGTCAACGGCCACCAATAGACGAGGCCGAGAAAGATGATGTTCGCGGAAGCTGAGAAGTAGGACACGGCCGAAGTGCGTTGTTCAGCCGCGTAAATCATCTGTACAAAGTTGAGAGCAAATGCTGCACAAGAACCAAGCGCGACAATCCAAAGCGCGTAGCCCGTGGTGTGACCATGGAAAGGCACCCTTTCAAGGAAGGAGATCACCGGCGTGAACGCGCCGATGGCGACGCATGCAATCGCAAGCACCAAGGATATGACAACCGTGTAGAACAAGCCGCTCGCGATGGCTTGGCGGATACGGTCTGCGTCTTTGCTTGCGAAGGCCCGCGCCATTTCGTTGCGAGCGCCGGCAGCCACACCGATGTCAAAAAAGGTGATCCACTGGAACACCGAGAGCAGCACCAGCCAGACCCCGAGTTGCACTGGACCAAGTCGCTCCAGCATGAATGGCATCATCAGGAACGAGCTGCCTACCGCCAGAAAGCGAAGGCCCAGTCCTAAGAGGGTTTGCCGGATAATCTTGTGATCACGTGGCGTCATGATAATGCTCGGATATGTCGGTATCGCAGCGCTCAGTCATCCACCAGCCGATTGAACAGTGCTTCGGCAGGCGAGCAATACATGCGTTCCCAAGACATGTCTTTAACAGTGTCACGCGCCATAACAGAGACAGCATTCAGTTGCTCAGCGTTTGTCGCCAGAGAGATGATTGCCTCAGCAATGTCTTCCGGACACAAAGGATCCACCATCAGGAATCCGGGTTTCCCACCCAGAAGCTCGATCGCGCCGACGCTCTTGGACAGGATCACTGGTGTCGTCCGGGCGGCGGCCTCGAACACGGCCAAACCCCAACTTTGGTCGACGTTGACGAACGCGAAGGCATGACTGTCGGCAATAACGTGATCTAACTCAGCCTGACTGAGGTTCTCACGAATCGTCAGCCTTACTTTTGCCGTGTCGGCAAGGTCACGAATCTTCTGGACATACGCCGGACGATACCTTGTGTCACCAACGATGGTTAAATTGATCGGCTGATTCAGACGCTTGTTGGCCAGGGCGCATGCGAGTAGGAGCGTCTCATAGTTGCGGTAAGGGAAAAAGACGCCCGTTGACAGCAAACAAAACGGGGCTGACGCAGCAGTGCCCTTTGCAGGGAATTCCGATTCAGGAAAGTCCACGCCACAGTACAAGACCGTCGCGTCCTTATGCAGATACTCCTTCACCCGTGCGCAGTTCTTGCTGACGTTCACTGTGATCGCATCGACCCTGTTCGCCCACCAGCGATTGGCAAGGCGCTGCCGAATCTCGCGAAATGTGGAACGACCATGATTCCTATGAGCGCCGATCTTGAAGGCAGGGTCCAAATCGTTGATTTGCCAGACATACCGCTTTCCCTTGCCCAACATGCTCGCGATGAAACCAAAAAGCAGGCCTCTATTGTCATGGACATTGACAATGTCGACCCTCGGCATACACATGGCGAGTCGAGCGGGACGAAGGCGATTCATTAGTTTGCCGATCATGCCTGAGTGCATGCTTTCCGGAAATGTAAGGATCGGGAACTCAGCAAATTCAGGGTAGCCCTGACCTGCCTGATATCTTGCGGTGATGATCTGGATGTCGTACCGGTGCTTGCGAAGGTGCTGAGCAAGGCGCAATACCTGCTTGTGCGTGCCTCCTTTGACATCAAGTTCGCTCACGTAAATCGCGACTTTCATGCTAAGGCTCGACATTCCGCTGACCATGCATCGTAGATCTCGAGCTCGATATCTCTCAGTACCCCAATGTCTCGCAGGGCTACCCATGCGGCGCGCACGACGTCTTGAAGCGGATGGCCCCGATGGCTGTCAAGCAAATCGACCAATCTATTTACAATTCTGTCGTTGTTTAGATAACCATCAATTTCCTCTGAGAAGTCGCGCATGAGGTTGTGTTCATTGCGCTCCTGCACAACAGTCGCACTCCGAAATACCAACTGACTCCCCTCAGACCAAAGACACAACTGCGCCACGAGCGATCGCCATATGTCCGTCATCCGGAAACTGACATGACACGGCAGGTACAGCAAGGGGAAGACTTCCTTGAAGAACAGCGTGTTTTGCGAGTTAAATGAACACCAAGTTCCCGCCTTCAGGAACAAGGGAACCCGCTTTTCGAAGTGGAGCGGGTCCTTGAACAACAGCCGATAGACCGCATCGACATCGGGATCGCCGTCTGCTAGAAACTGCTGCAGCGGTGCTCGCGCCGTTCGGGCGCCTATCACTAGACCGGCGTCATGGACAGTGTCGAGCGGATTGCCGCGTGGCCAGATTAGACGCGACGTAAAGTGTTTGTAGATATTCGCCCACTTGGTGCCGCTGATCTCTTCACCCTCGACCTCAGCACTGATTTCCTTGCCAAAACTATCGTAAGGAATGTTGTCATCGTCAGTCTCGAGAATCACTTCTGCGCCTTGGCGCATCGCATATAGATAGCCTAAATTTTTTCGGCAATAGTGGTTGACAGGAAGCAATTCAGAAAGGCGCCCGAACATGCGCATCTGATCATCGTAGGAAAGATAGTCGATCCCAGGTGCCGACCAATTGGCTGGAGTCTTCTTGTCTCCAACAACAACACAGCGCCAACCGTCGACAGAGATGATTTCAGATATCTTCTGGATTGCCTTTGTAGGATGATTAATGGTGGTAACAACGATCCATTTTTTTTTGCTTATTTTCATTAATTTCTCCAAATCCAAAAAATAAATAATTGACCGATGGACGTTTCAGGCTATTTCTTAAATTACTCTATGCTCACGTTCACATCATAACCATTGGCCTTCAGCAACGCGTGCCTTTTAGCAGAATTTAGGTCTTCCGCAACCATCTCCGCACACATTTTCTGAACACTGATTTCAGGAATCCAGCCCAGTTTTCCTTTGGCCTTGGCGGGGTCACCAAGCAATGTCTCCACTTCCGTGGGGCGGAAATATCGGGGGTCTACGCGCACGACGGTTTGACCGACTTTGATCGCCGTGAGATTATCGCTTTTAATTTCATCAACGATTGCCACCTCGTCAATGCCTTCCCCTTCAAAGCGCAGTGCGATACCCAACTCTTGCGCACTCCATTCGATGAACTGGCGGACGCTGTATTGCACTCCAGTAGCAATGACAAAGTCTTCGGGTTGGTCCTGCTGAAGCATCATCCACTGCATGCGGACATAGTCTTTTGCGTGCCCCCAGTCACGCAGAGCGTCGAGGTTCCCCATGTACAGGCAGTCTTCCAGACCCTGGGTTATGTTGGCTAGGCCGCGCGTAATCTTGCGGGTAACGAAAGTTTCACCACGACGAGGACTTTCATGGTTGAACAGGATACCGTTGCAGGCGTATATACCGTAGGCTTCTCGGTAGTTCACCACGATCCAGTACGCATAAAGTTTGGCCACGGCGTACGGGCTGCGAGGGTAAAACGGCGTGGTTTCTTTTTGCGGGGTTTCTTGCACCATGCCGTAAAGCTCGCTGGTGCTGGCTTGATAGAAACGCGTTTTCTTCTCCAGCCCAAGGATGCGAATGGCTTCAAGCAGACGCACAGTTCCAAGTCCATCTACATCGGCCGTATATTCCGGGCTTTCAAAGCTCACAGCCACATGGCTTTGGGCGCCCAGGTTGTAAATCTCGTCGGGCTGGGTTTCCTGAACAATGCGGATAAGGTTGGTCGAGTCTGTCAAGTCACCGTAGTGCAGATGAAAGCGGGCGTTGTTAATGTGCGGGTCTTGGTAAATATGGTCAATACGTTGGGTATTGAACGATGAAGACCGGCGTTTGATACCGTGAACGATGTAGCCCTTTTCAAGCAGAAACTCAGCCAGATATGAGCCGTCTTGGCCTGTGACACCAGTGATGAGGGCAACTTTGGGTTGATTAGCGTTCATGTGGTTCAAACTGTCAGTCATACGTTGTGTTTCAGAAAATCTGCATAGGCCATGGGCAGGCCTTTGGTCAGTGAGGTCTGCGGGCGCCAACCCAGGTTTGTCAACCGCTGGCTGTTCATGAGCTTGCGCGGTGTGCCGTCGGGCTTGCTGGTGTCTTGCACCAGTTCACCTTGGTAGCCCACTGTCTGCGCCACCAACGTGGCCAGTTCGGCAATGGTGATGTCGTCGCCATAGCCCACGTTGATGTGGCTTTGCGTAGGGCTGGTATGCGCGTCGTACGCTGGCTTGGGCAGGTTCATGACGTGCACGCTGGCAGCAGCCATGTCGTCCACGTACAGAAACTCGCGGCGAGGAGTGCCGCTTCCCCACAGGGCCACACTGGGTGCGTTGTTCACCTTGGCTTCATGAAAGCGACGGATCAGCGAGGGGATGACGTGACTGTTTTCCGGGTGGTAGTTGTCGCCAGGGCCATAGAGGTTCGTGGGCATGACGCTGCGGTAGTCCAAACCGTGGCTGGCGCCGTACTGGCGGTTATAGCTCTCGCACAGCTTGATGCCAGCAATCTTGGCAACGGCGTAAGGCTCGTTGGTTGGCTCCAGCGGGCCGGTCAGCAAGGCATCTTCGGCCATAGGCTGGGGTGCCATCTTGGGGTAGATGCAACTGCTGCCCAAAAACAGCAGCTTTTGCACGCCGTTGCGGAAGGCGGCTTCGATCACGTTGGCCTCAATCATGAGGTTTTGGTAGATGAAGTCAGCCGGGTAGGTGTTGTTGGCGTGGATGCCGCCCACCTTGGCTGCGGCCAGGTACACCTGGTCGGGCTTTTCGGTGGCGAAGAAACTGCGAACCGCGGCCTGGTCGGTCAGGTCCAATTCAGCATGCGTGCGGGTGACGATGTGACTGGCCGGATGGCCCTGGGCCAGCAGGTGGCGCACGATGGCTGCACCCACCATGCCCCTGTGACCCGCTACGTAAATTTTGGGTGATGTCGTCATTGATTGCTTGCCACGGCTGTTGCTGTAGCTTCGGTATGCATGGGCGCAGGTAACTCGATGGCGGCCTCTGCCTTCAAGGCTTCAATCTCAGCCTTCAGCGCTTCGTACTCTTCCATCTTGCGTTTGAGAAAGCGCCCCGTCATGGCCATCTTTTGGGCAATGCCTGCCGGGGTCAAAACGTACACGTACTTGAACTTGTGCTGGCTGTTCTGAAAGTTCTCCAGCTTCACCAAGCCCCTGTCCATCAACGCATTCAGGCAGTAGTTCAGCCCGCCCAGGCTGATGCCAAGCCGCTCGGCCAGGTCGCGTTGGCTCACGTCGGGGCTCTCTTGCAAGATGCGCATGATCCGGAAGGTGGTGTCTTCCTGGATCTTGGCTTGTCGGCTGGTCATGATGTTTGGTTTGGGCACGCTACCGCCGTGCCGTGTCGCGATCGGCATGCGCGGTGGGGGTGAGCTGGCAGTGGTTCCGAGCAATGTCAGAACTTGAACATTGTGCCGCGCAAATGCGTCAACTCACCTTGCGTAGGCTCGCTGCGTCAATCTTCACCGGCACGGGCTGGCTCAAGATGTGCAATAACACCATGGCGCGCTGTTCGGCATCGGCCATCTGGTAGGCCGCCTCCAGCCCCGCAAACGGGCCTTCGGTGATCACCACCGTGTCACCTTGGGTGAAGACTGGCTCGGTGGGCTGGGCCTCCTCGCGGCTGCGCAGCAGGTCAACCAGGGGGGCGTCTACTTTGGCGGGCCGGGTGCCAAAGCGCACCAGCTGGCTCACCCCCAGGGTGGAGCGAACGGGTGCCCAACTGGGGCCGTTGTCACTGGTGTCCAGCCGCACAAACAGGTAGCGCGCAAACATGGGCTCGCGCACCACTTCGGCCTTGCGGCGGCGAATTTTTTCAACGCGCAGCAGCGGCAGGTAGCAGGTGTAGCCCTGGCGCTCCAGGTTGGTCAGCGCGATGTGCTCCTGCCGGGGCTTGGTGTGAATCAGGTACCAGGCGGTGGTATCCGGAGCGGTGGTTGGCTGCATGACGTGGCCCGTGGGGGTACTGCGCTCGGGATAACGGGTGAGGGGTGAGATTATCGGCCATCATGTTGGCGACTGGGTGACACGCTGCGATGACCACATCAGCACCGGCCCTCAATCTCGGCAGGTAGTGAGGCTACTTTCAGATCCACGGGGTTTCCTCCCCGCCAACTCATGGCGTATCCACGCCCCACCCTCACGCACCCGCTGGCGCAAAATCCTTCCTTTTTTGCTTTACCTCATGAAAACCTACCAGTGCATTGTGTGCGGCTACATCTATGACGAAGCTCAGGGCTGGCCGCAAGACGGCATCGCGGCCGGCACCAAGTGGGAAGACGTGCCCGACACCTGGGTGTGCCCCGACTGCGGGGTGGGCAAGGCCGACTTCGAGATGGTCGAGATCTGATCACCGGAGCGTCACATGTCTGAACCTGTTGTGATCGTGGGGGCCGGGCTGGCTGGCTACAACCTGGCGCGCGAGTTGCGCAAGGCGAGTGCCGAGCTGCCCATCGTGGTGGTGAGCGAGTGCGGTGCGGGTTTTTATTCCAAGCCCATGCTGTCGAACGCGCTGACCAGTGGCAAGACCGCCGCCACGCTGGTGATGAAGTCGGCCGAGAAGATGGCCGAGGAGTTGCGCGCCCGTGTGCTGCCGCGCACCCGTGTGGTGCAGGTGGATGCTGCCGCGCAAACCTTGACGCTGGATTCGGGCGAAGTGCTGCGCTACCGCGACCTGGTGCTGGCCGTAGGCGCCGACCCGATCCGACTGCCCCTGCTGGGCGATGCCGCCGATGCGGTGCTGTCGGTGAACGACCTGGACGACTTTGCCCGTTTTGCGCAGGCTTTGGACTCGGCCGCAGCGGGCCAGCCCGCGCAGCGCGTGGTGATTTTGGGCGGTGGCCTGATTGGCTGCGAGTTTGCCAATGACCTGCTTGCGCGCGGCGTGGTGCCCGCGGTGGTGGATGTGGCCGACCGGGTGTTGGCTCGCCTGCTGCCCGCCGAGGCCAGCGCCTTGTTGCAAGCAAGGCTGGAGGCTGCGGGCGCACAGTTCAAGCTGGGCGTGGGTGTGTCTGCGGTGAACCGCAACGCCAGCGGGCTGAATGTGGTCTTGAACGATGGGAACACCTTGCAGGCTGACCTGGTGGTGTCGGCCGTGGGGTTGAAACCACGCACCAGCTTGGCGGCTCAGGCAGGCGCGGCCGTGGGGCGCGGGGTGCAGGTCAACAGCTTGCTGGCCACCAGCGTGCCGCATGTGCATGCCTTGGGGGACTGTGCCGAGGTGAAGGGCCGGTGGCTGCCTTATGTGATGCCCTTGATGCAGCAGGCCCGCGCTTTGGCGGCCACGCTGGCGGGCACGCCCACACCGGTGTCTTACCCGGTCATGCCCGTGGTGGTGAAGACCCCGGCCTGGCCCACAGTGGTGTGCCCGCCCCCGGTTGGGGTGGTGGGCCAGTGGGAGGTGACTTCGTCAGACGAGGCGCTGGAGGCACGCTTTGTGTCAGCGCCTACCGCAGACGAAGCCGGCGCTTTGCTGGGGTTTGCTCTGCAAGGTAAGGCCGTCAGCCAGCGGCAGGCGTGGGTGGCGCAAATGCCTGCCCAGCCATCCTCGCACACGGGCTGAGCCCGGCCTCCTCACTGCGACGCCACCCGCACCCGGATGGCGTTGACCTTGATGCCCTTGGCGGCCAAGGCCGCTGCGATGCGTGGCTGCAGTTGGCGCAATTTGGCCGACACGGCCGCATTGGCGGCCAGCAAGGTCCAGCCCTCCTCGTCAATGGGGCCGGCTTTCACGTGCGCGGCCATGGCGGGCGGCAGACAGCTTTTGACGGCCGCCAGGCATTCCTGAGATGCGCGCAGGCGCTGCATCAGGCTGGCCAGAGTCTCGGAGCGCTCCAGGGCCGACTTGACCTGGGGCACGTCGGGCACCATGGGCTTGAAGGTGGCTGTGGGCGTCCAGCGCTTGTTGTTCACGGGTAAGCTCGTTCAAAAACCATTGGTACAGTATCGCCCATGCGGGGTCAGATGATGACAAGGTGGGGCTGGCGTGTGCTGCTGGCCATGGCAATGCTGTGGATGCAGCAGGCCGGCCTGCGTCACGACCTGGAACACGCGCTGGAAGACGCCAACCAGGCGGCCCACGTGCTGTGTCAGGAATGCCTGGGCCACCATGGCGCCCAGGCGGCACTGGCCTCCACGCCCCCTGCCCTGCACCTGACCCTGGCGCGCCACGCGCTGGTCAGCCTGACGGCGCCCACGCTGCGCAGCGTGCCGCTTGAGCGGGCCTATTGGTCGCGCGCGCCGCCTTCGCTGTCTGTTTGAAATGTGTCGCCGGCCCTTGGAACGTGAGGGCCGTTTGGCTGACGCCATGCCGCCGCCCGTGCGCACACGGGGTCTGAGCATGTGGCGTCGGGCCGCATTTTGCTTTTGTCAGACAGCCAACACCATGTTGAAGTACACCCCCGTGATGGGCGCGATCGCCGCTGCCCTGTTTACCGCCCTCCCCGCTCACGCCACCACCAGCGAGGCCGAGTTGCAGCAACTGCGCTCCCAGCTTCAGGAACTTCGCCAGCAGTACGAGCAACGCCTGCAGGCGCTGGAATCCCGTTTGAACCAGGCGCAACAGGCCTCGGCACCACCCACGACACCGGACACGGCGCCAGCAGCTCCGGCCGACGCACCGAGCGCCACTCGCAAGGGCAACAGCGCCTTCAATCCGGCCATTGGCATGATCTTGACGGGCACCTATGCCAACCTGTCGAAAGACCCGGAAAGCTGGGAGCTGAGCGGCTTCAAGCTGGGCGGCGACGGCCACGGCCTGGGCCCTGGCAAGCGCGGTTTCAGCCTGGGCGAGTCGGAAATCACCTTCAGTACCAACGTCGACAGCCTGGCCTATGGCGCGCTGACCCTGGGCCTGGACGGCGACAACGAAGTGGCCGTGGAAGAGGCCTTTGTGCAGTCCACCGCCCTGCCCTACGGCCTGACGCTGAAGGGCGGCCGCTTCTACGGCGCCCTGGGCTACCAGAACGAACAGCACGCCCACACCTGGAGTTTTGTCGACCTGCCCCTGGTTCACCAAGCGTTTCTGGGCGGCCAGTACAAGCAAGAGGGCGCGCAGCTGAAGTGGGTGCTGCCCACCACGCAGTACATCGAGCTGGGCGCCGAACTGGGCAACGGTGCCTCCTTCCCCAGGTCAGACCGAGCCGCCAACGCGCTGGGCTCGGCCCTGCTGTCTGCCCGCACCGGGGGCGATGTGGGCGACAGCCACAGCTGGCGCCTGGGCGCCTCGTGGCTGCGCACCAAGGCGCAAGACCGTCTGTGGGGCACGGGCCATGTGCACGACGCCACGGCAGGCCACGAAGAAGAAAGCCGCTTCACCGGCACCAGCCGCCTGTGGGTACTGGACGGCGTGTGGAAATGGGCCCCCAATGGCAACGCCAAGCGCACCAACTTCGCGTTGCAGGGCGAGTACTTCCGGCGCACCGAGTCGGGCAGCGCAGCGATTGCGCCCGTTCCGGTGGAATTGCCCGACGGCGCCACGGGCCTGTACCGCAGCAGCCAATCCGGCTGGTATGTCCAAGGGGTGTACCAGTTTGTGCCGCAATGGCGCGTGGGCCTGCGCTACGACCGTCTGAGCAGCGGCTCGCAGCGTCTGGGTGCCGACCTGGTCGAGCACCTGGCCCAGGCCGACCACAACCCCCAACGCACCAGCCTGATGCTGGACTGGTCGCCCAGCGAGTTCCAGCGCTGGCGCATCCAGTTGAACAACGACCAGGCCCGCCAAGGCGTGAAGGACACCCAGCTGTACCTGCAATACCAAATGAGCCTGGGCGCCCACGGCGCGCACAGCTTTTGACCGGAGCCCACCATGCGAATGACATCCCCACAATATGCCTGCCTGGTGGCGCTGCCCACCTTGCTGGCCTGTGTCACACCTGCCCACGCTCTGAAGGTGTTTGCCTGCGAACCCGAGTGGGCCGCGCTGACGCGTGAGCTGGCCGGCGAGCAAGCCAGCGTCTACACCGCCACCCAGGCCTTGCAAGACCCCCACCTGGTGCAAGCCAAGCCCAGCCTGATCGCCGCGGTGCGCAACGCCGACCTGGTGGTGTGCACCGGCGCCGAGCTGGAGGTGGGCTGGCTGCCCGTGCTCTTGCGTCAGGCCGGCAACCCCAAGGTACAAGCCGGTCAACCCGGGCATTTCGAAGCGGCTGCCTCGGTGCGGATGCTGGACGTGCCCACCCGACTGGACCGTGCCGATGGCGACGTGCACGCCGAGGGCAACCCGCACATTCAGACCGACCCGCGCAACATCGCTCTGGTGGCGGTGTCTCTGGCGCATCGCTTGAGCCAGATCGACCCCGCTCAGGCCCGCACCTACGAGACCCGCCTGGCCGACTTCAACCGCCGCTGGGGCGCCGCGGTGCAACGCTGGAGCCAGGACGCAGCCCCCCTGAAGGGCCTTCCCATCGTCGTGCAGCACAAGGGCTTTCCGTACCTGGAGAACTGGCTGGGCCTGAAGCAGGTGGCGGCGCTGGAGCCCAAGCCGGGCATCGAGCCCTCCAGCTCGCACCTGTCCGGGGTCCTCAAACAGCTGCAACAACAACCCGCCAAGATGGTGATCCGCGCGGCCTACAACGATGGACGGGGTGCGCAATGGCTGGCCGAGCGCGCCCAGTTGCCCGTGGTGGTGCTGCCCTTCACCGTGGGCGGCAACGAGCGCGCCAAAGACCTGTTCGGGCTGTTTGACGACACGGTGGCGCGCCTGCTGGCCGCCGCCAAGTAAAGAAAGAGGCCCCCATGAGTCTCGACGCACTCTCACCCTCGCACTGGCACCCGGTGGACTGGTCCATCGTGGGCCCGGCCCTGGTGGCCGGTTTGCTGGTGCTGAGCACGCATGTGCCCCTGGGCCAGCGCGTGCTGCGCAAGGGCATCGTCTTCATCGACCTGGCCATTGCCCAGATTGCAGGCTTGGGCGTGATCGCGGCCGGCGCGCTGGGTTGGCCCGACGATGGCTGGGCCGTGCAAGGCGCCGCCGTGGGGGCCGCCTTGCTGGGGGCCGCCCTGCTGACCTGGATGGAGCGACGCTGGCCCGACATCCAGGAAGCCCTGATCGGCGCCCTGTTCGTGCTGGCCTCGTGTGTGGGGATCTTGCTGCTGGCGGGCAACCCGCACGGCGGCGAGCACCTCAAAGACCTGCTGGTAGGGCAGATTCTGTGGGTGACACCCAACCAGCTGTGGGGCGTGGCCGCCTTGTCGGCCGGCGTGCTGGCCGTGTGGTTCGGGGCGCAGCGCTGGCTGGGCCAGGCGGGCTTCTACCTGCTGTTTGCCGTGGCGGTGACCGCCTCAGTGCAGCTGGTGGGGGTCTACCTGGTGTTCAGCAGCCTGATCATGCCGGCGCTGGCCGTGCGCCGGGCGCCGCCACGCTGGCAACTGCCCCTGGCCTGGGGAGCGGGCGCACTGGCCTACACCCTGGGCTTGTGCGTGTCGGCCATGCTCGACTGGCCTTCGGGCGCGGTGGTGGTGCTGGCGATGGCGCTGCTGTGCGCGCTGACAGCGTGGCTCGCCCCCCGAAATGACGCGTGAAAACCCCCTGAGCAAGCACTCTGCCCCAGCGGCGGAACCGCCTGCCCTGGGTGCTACACTTTTTCGCTTTGGTGGACTGGGGAAAGTGTCCCCAGAAACCAAGCGCCAGCCACGTGGCTGACACACCGACCGATTGGATTGATTGCTCCATGTTGCCCAAGCTTCTCACCTCGATTTTTGGTAGCCGTAACGAACGCTTGCTGAAGGAATACCGTCGCACGGTGACCAAGATCAACGCACTGGAGCCCACACTCGAAGGCTTGAGCGACGATCAGTTGCGTGCCAAGACCGAAGAGTTCCGGCAACGCGTGGCCAAGGGCGAGGCGCTCGACGACCTGCTGCCTGAAGCCTTTGCCGTGGTGCGCGAAGGCTCCAAGCGTGTCTTCAAGATGCGCCACTTCGACGTGCAGCTGCTGGGCGGCATGGCACTGCACAACGGCAAGATTGCCGAAATGCGCACCGGCGAAGGCAAGACCCTGACCGCCACCCTGCCCGTCTACCTCAATGCCCTGACCGGCAAGGGCGTGCACCTGGTCACCGTCAACGACTACCTGGCACGCCGCGACGCGGAGTGGATGGGCAAGCTTTACAACTTCCTGGGCCTGAGCGTGGGCATCAACCTGCCCCAGATGCCCCGTGAGGACAAGCAAGCGGCTTACAGCGCCGACATCACCTACGGCACCAACAACGAGTACGGCTTCGACTACCTGCGTGACAACATGGTCTACGAGGTGGCCGACCGCGTGCAGCGTCCGCTGAACTACGCCATCGTCGACGAAGTGGACTCGATCCTGATCGACGAGGCCCGCACGCCGCTGATCATCTCCGGCCAGGCCGAAGACCACACCGAGATGTATGTGCGCATCAACGCCGTGGTGCCGCACCTCAAGAAGCAGATCGGTGAAGCTGACCCACGCACCGGAGAGGGCGTGATCGAGCCCGGTGACTTCACCGCCGACGAAAAGTCGCGTCAGGTCTTCCTGACCGAAGCCGGCCACGAAAACGCCGAGCGACTGCTGTCTGAAGCCGGCCTGCTGGTTGAAGGCGCCAGCCTGTACGACGCGGCCAACATCACCCTGATGCACCACCTGTACGCCGCGCTACGTGCCCACCACCTGTTCAACAAGGACCAGCATTACGTGGTTCAGAACGGTGAAGTCACCATCGTGGACGAGTTCACGGGCCGCCTGATGTCGGGCCGCCGCTGGTCGGATGGCCTGCACCAGGCCGTGGAAGCCAAGGAAGGCGTGCACATCCAGGCCGAGAACCAGACCCTGGCCTCGATCACCTTCCAGAACTACTTCCGCATGTACAAGAAGCTGGCCGGCATGACCGGTACGGCCGACACGGAAGCGTTCGAGTTCCAGTCCATCTACGGCCTGGAAACCGTGGTGATCCCGCCCAACCGCGTGCTGGCCCGCAAGGACCAACTCGACCTGGTCTACAAGACCGCCAAGGAAAAGTACACGGCCATCGCCGCCGACATCAAGGAATGCCACGAGCGCGGCCAGCCCGTGCTGGTGGGCACCACCTCGATCGAAAACTCCGAGCTGATCGCCCAGTTGCTGACGCAGCAAGGCCTGCCGCACCAGGTGCTCAACGCCAAGCAGCACGCCCGTGAGGCCGACATCGTGGCCCAGGCCGGTCGTCCGGGCATGGTCACCATCGCCACCAACATGGCGGGCCGTGGCACCGACATCGTGCTGGGTGGCAACATCGAAAAAGACATTCAGGCCATCGAAGCCGACGAGTCGCTGGACGAAGCCGCCAAGGCCGCCAAGATCGAAGCCCTGAAGAAGGACCAGGCCGAGCTGAACGCCAAGGTCAAGGAGCTGGGTGGCCTGCGCATCATCGCCACCGAGCGCCACGAATCGCGCCGCATCGACAACCAGCTGCGTGGCCGTGCCGGCCGCCAGGGTGACCCCGGCTCCTCGCGCTTCTACCTGTCGCTGGACGATCCGCTGATGCGCATCTTCGCCGGTGACCGCGTGCGCGCCATCATGGACCGCCTGAAGATGCCCGAGGGCGAAGCGATCGAAGCCGGCATCGTCAGCCGCAGCATCGAAAGCGCGCAGCGCAAGGTCGAAGGCCACAACTTCGACATGCGCAAGCAGCTGCTGGAGTACGACGACGTGTCGAACGACCAGCGTAAAGTCATCTACCAACAGCGCAACGAGATTCTGGAAACGGTCGATGTGGCCGAGTCCATCGCCAACCTGCGCAAGGGCGCGCTGACCGACGTGGTGCGCACCTTCGTGCCCGCCAACAGCCTGGAAGAACAGTGGGACTTGGTCTCGCTGGAGAAGGTGCTTGCCGAGGAATGGCAGATCACCGTCGACCTGGTGAAGTGGGTCGAAGGCGCCACCTCGGTGGAAGACGCTGACATCCTGGCGCGCGTGATCGAGGTGGGCAACCAGGCCTACGAGGCCAAGACGGCCATCGTCGGCAAGGAGCAGTTCGGTGGCTACGAGCGCATGGTGCTGCTGCAGTCGATCGACAGCCACTGGCGTGAACACCTCTCGGCGCTGGACTACCTGCGTCAGGGCATCCACCTGCGCGGCTACGCCCAGAAGAACCCCAAGCAAGAGTACAAGCGCGAGGCCTTCGAGCTGTTCGGCCAACTGCTGGCCGTGGTCAAGATGGACGTGACCCGCACGCTGCTGACGGTGCGCATCCAATCGCAAGAAGAAGCCGCGCAGGCCGCCCTGGCCATCGAGCAGCAAGGCGAGCAACTGAGCAACATCACCTACACCCATCCGGACGAAGATGGCAAGCCGGTGACGGACGCCGATGCGGCCACTGCCGCCAGCGAAGTGCCCCGCGTGGGCCGCAACGACCCCTGCCCCTGCGGCAGTGGTGAGAAATACAAGAACTGCCACGGCAAGCTGGCCTGATCGCTTTCGGAGTATTGCAATGCCCGTCAACCTGACCGCTCCCAACCCCGCTGACCTGCACCCGGTGCCGGGCGTCAAGCTCGGCATCACGATGGCCGGCGTGCGCAAGGCCAACCGCCGTGACCTGACCGTGATCACGCTGGACGAAGGCTCGGCCGTGGCCGGCGTGTTCACCAAGAACCGCTTTTGCGCCGCGCCCGTGCAGCTGTGCCAGGAACGCCTGGCCGCGGGCAATGAGATCCGCGCCCTGCTGATCAACACCGGCAACGCCAACGCCGGGACCGGCGAAGACGGTCTGGTGCGCGCCCGCGCCACGACCATCGCCTTGGCCCGCCTGCTGCACGTCTCGCCCGAGCAGATCCTGCCGTTTTCGACCGGCGTGATCATGGAAAGCCTGCCAGTGGAGCGCATCGAAGCCGGCCTGCCGGGCGCGATTGCCGACCTGAAGGAAGATAACTGGGCCGTGGCTGCCGAAGGCATCATGACCACGGACACGATTCCCAAGGGCTACTCCAAGCAGATCACCCTGGGCGGCCAGACCGTGACCCTCACCGGTATCAGCAAGGGCGCCGGCATGATCAAGCCGAACATGGCCACCATGCTGGGCTACCTGGCCACCGACGCCAACGTGGCCCCCGGTCTGCTGAAGGCGCTGGTGACCGAAGCCGCGAACGCCTCGTTCAACCGCATCACCATCGACGGCGACACCTCCACCAACGACTCGTTCGTGCTGATGGCCTCGCGCAAGGCAAAGCACGCCGAGATCACCGACCTGAACAGTGCTGACGGGCAAGCCCTGCGGGCGGCCCTGATCGAGGTGTCGCAAAAGCTGGCCCAGGCCATCGTGCGTGACGGCGAAGGTGCCACCAAGTTCATCACCATCACGGTGGAAGGCGGCCGCGACGAGGCAGAGTGCCAGAAGGCCGCTTACGCCATCGCCCATTCGCCGCTGGTCAAGACGGCGTTCTTTGCGTCGGACCCCAATCTGGGCCGCATCCTGGCGGCTGTGGGCTATGCCGGCATCGACGACCTGGACCAGAGCCTGATCGAGCTGCACCTGGACGACGTGCACGTGGTCACCCAGGGTGGCCGCCGCCCCGAGTACCAGGAGGCCGATGGCCAGCGCGTGATGAAGCAGGCCGAGATCACCATCCGCGTGGGCCTGGCCCGCGGCAAGGCCACGGCCACAGTGTGGACCTGTGACCTGTCGCACGACTATGTGACGATCAACGCCGACTATCGCAGCTGACCAGCCCGGCTTCCAGCGAACGCACCCCGCACACCAGACCCGCAACGGTCTGGTGTTTTTTTTGGGTGATGGCATGCTAAGGTTTGGACATCCCCCGCGCGGCACAGCCGGGCATGCCCATGAGGAGTCAGACATGAGCCCAGTCACCTCGGACGCCGATTTCAAGGTCGCCAACCCCCACGCCCTGGCCACCATCCTGGAAGCCAGCGAGACGCGCTCCATCATCGCGTCCAGCGACATTTTCGACATCAACGGGATGAAGCTGTGGGCGCGCGATCAGCCCGTGTCCCGCGACCTGCAGCGCAAGCTGATGGACCGCGCGCTCAAGCAGCCGCTGGAAACCTGCCTGATGGCCGAGGACGGTGTGAACAACGCCACCTTGCAGGAGGCGATGCAAAAGCTGATCAAGGGCCAAGGCCCGCTGACCCCTTTGCTGCAACCCCATGCCGAGGCGCTGGTGCGCTGCACGGGCGCCGTGCGCCTGCATTCGGTGGTGCAACTGCTGCTGAGTGCAGTGGAAACCGCCCGCCCCGCCGCGTTCCAGCACGCCATCGACGCGATGGCTGTGGCGGGCGCCCTGATCCGCTCGCGCAGCACCGACGACCGCCTGGTGGCGCTGGCGATGACGGCCGGCCTGCTGCACGATGTGGGCGAGATGTACATTTCGCCCGCCTATGGCGAGGCCGATGCCCTGAGCACGCTGGACGTGGACAGCTACCGTCAGCTGGTGGTGCACCCGCACATTGGCCAGTTGCTGCTGACGCAGCTGACCGACTACCCCAAGGACATTGCCCGCGCGGTGGGCGAGCACCATGAGCGCTTGGACGGCTCCGGCTACCCGCACCGGCTCACCGGCGACAAGATGTCCACCCTGGGCAAGCTGCTGGCGGCCACCGAAGAGGCGCTGGCAGCGCTGCGCCTGCCCGGTGCCACCTTGCACCACGCCAGCGTGGCCCTGCGCGTGGTGCCCGGAGAGTTTGACGAACTCCTGGCCGGCCCGCTGTCGTCGGCGGCACGCCATGCGCCCCCGATGAAACCGCATCGCGCCTTGCCGGCCTTGCTGTCCGAGCTGGACCGCCTGAACGTGACGCTGCAGGAAACCATGATCCACGTGGACGGGGTGCTGCCCGCCGAGCCCAGCCCGGGGCTGCAGCGCGCCGCCGACCTGACGCTCTACCTGCTGCACAAGCTGCGCGCTGGCTGGAATGAGAGCGGCCTGTGGAGCCCCGGCGCCATTGGCGACGAGGTGGCTGCGGAAGCCGAGGCGGTGCAAGATGCCCTGCGCGCCCGCCTGCGCCTGATCGAGCGCGTGGCCCGCCTGACGGCCGGCCCCAACCTGTCGGACGAGGACGAGGATCGCCTGAATGCGCTGTGCAAGGGGCTGGTGGAAGAATCTGAGCCCAGCGGGTCTTGAAATCCCTCCAGGCGACCCGATATCACCCAACAAGGTCAACACGGCGAGAGCGATCAAGCCTACAATGACTCTACTTTTCCTGGGGCCGACCTGGTTTCGACGTGGGTGCGGATTCGGGACAGGGCATGTCGAGGACCAGCCACCTCGTAAATCCATCTGGAAACAAACTAACTGCAAACGATCAAAAGTTCGCACTCGCCGCTTAATACCGGTGAGCCTCACAACAGTTGGCCTATGGGCTGGGTCTGCGTCGTAAGACAAGGACTGTGAGGTCATTCACATAGGCTGGGCTTCAGCTGGGTCACTCAGTTGAGGTCGAGATCAAGTGACTGGCTGGCTTGGTAGCGTGCTGCTGCGCGATCAGGTTGGCGAGACTCAAATCAGACAGCTAAACATGTAGAACTGCTCGATGATGGCTTACGGACGGGGGTTCAATTCCCCCCGGCTCCACCATACACAGCGTCCAGCACAACTGGGCGCAACCAAAAAGCCCTAAGTTATCAATGACTTAGGGCTTTTTTCCATAACGATCTAAGCGTTGCTTGAACCAAAGGGGACATGGCCTTGCGTATCGCCAACCGAAAACGAGTGCTGGTCACGGGTGGAGCTGGATTCTTGGGGTCACACCTCTGTGAACGATTGCTGCAACAGGGCTGCGACGTGTTATGCGTCGACAATTATTACAGTGGCACCAAAGACAATGTGGCCCACCTGTTGGGCAACCCCCACTTTGAGCTGATGAGGCACGATGTAACCTTCCCCCTCTACATCGAGGTGGACGAGATTTACAACCTGGCCTGTCCGGCGTCACCAATTCATTACCAGCGGGACCCGGTTCAAACCACCAAGACCAGCGTGCACGGGGCGATCAACATGCTGGGCCTGGCGAAGCGCACCAAGGCTCGCATTTTGCAAGCATCAACCAGCGAGGTTTATGGCGACCCAGAGGTTCACCCCCAACCTGAAGGCTATTGGGGACGCGTGAACCCCGTTGGCATTCGCTCCTGTTACGACGAGGGCAAGCGCTGCGCAGAAACGCTGTTTTTTGATTACTGGCGGCAGCATGGTCTGGAGATCAAGGTGGTCCGCATCTTCAACACCTATGGCCCGCGCATGCACCCGAATGATGGCCGAGTGGTCAGCAATTTCATCGTCCAAGCGCTGCGCGGCGAGGACATCACCATCTACGGCGATGGCTCACAGACCCGCAGCTTCTGCTACGTCGACGACATGATCGAAGGTTTCGTGCGCATGATGGCGAGCCCGGCCAGCATGACGGGCCCCGTCAACATCGGCAACCCGGGCGAATTCACCATCCGTGAGTTGGCTGAGACCGTATTGGAAATGGTGGGTGGTCGCTCAAAGTTGGTCATGAAGCCGTTGCCGCAGGACGATCCCATGCAGCGCCAGCCTGACATCACGGTAGCCAAGTCTGAGTTGGGCTGGACGCCCAAGGTTCAGCTGGCGGAAGGTTTAGCCAAAACCATTGACTATTTCAGAGCCTCGCTCGCGTCATGATCAGCCCACAGCATCGCGTGATCGTCGTTACACCGGTCTATGAGGACACGGAGGCAAGCAGACGCCTGTTCAAGGAATTGGCGATCGAGTGGGGTGACCAAATTTTTGTGGTCGCCGTGGACGATGGCTCCGTTCACCAACCTGTTGAGATTGACAGCCTCAATGATGCGCCGGTGCACGGCGTAGTGCTCAAGCTGAAGCGCAACGTGGGCCATCAGCGCGCGATCGCGATTGGTTTGAGCTATGTGGCTGAGCGTCTGCACACGCAGCAGCGTGTGGTGGTGATGGACTCCGATGGCGAGGACCTGCCCTCTACGCTGCGCGATTTGCTGGCCATGCTTGAGTCCCCAGTACTGGACGTGGTGGTGGCACAGCGCAAGAGTCGGGTAGAAACGTGGCGCTTCAAGGCTTTCTACGTAATCTATAAGCGCTTCTTCAGGCTGATGACTGGACGCGCAATCAGCTTCGGCAATTTCATGGCGCTCAAGCCCGCAGCGGTCAAGCGCCTGGTAACCATGCAGGAATTGCCCATCCATGTGGCCGGTGCCGTGCTGGCATCCAAACTGCGGACCGGTGTGTGCCCCCTGAATCGCGGCCCGCGCTACGCCGGTAGATCCAAGATGAATTTCGTTGGCTTGGCATTGCACGGCTTCAAGGGGCTGATGGTGTTTGCTGAGGATGTGCTCGTACGGGTCGGACTGGCTTGCGCTGGCATCGCGGCACTGTCCATCGGGGGCATCACGGCCGCCATCGTTTTGAAGCTGATCGGCTTCTCCACACCCGGTTGGTTCTCAATCGCGTTGGGCATTCTGGTCTTGATGCTGCTTCAAACCGGCGCGCTGGCCCTGATGACCTTGATGCTGACCGGCGTGGTGCGAGGCGGCACGGTCACGACTGCCGTGGCTCATCACGATTTCATTGAGCTAGTGATGGCCACCGAAGCTCCAACGGAATTGACATGAGCGTGCAGGTGCTTGAAGTCATCAGGTATGTCGTCAATGGTGTGCTGGCCACTGGCGTGCATTACGGTGTGCTCACCCTGAACATGGAAGGCTTGGGCTTCCAATCGGCCGGCTTGGCCAATGCCATCGCAGCGCTATTCGGCATCTCAGCCTCTTTCTTGGGCAGCCGCTATTTTGTGTTTCAACGCACATCAGGCCGCGTCCACCAACAGGCGTTCAGGTTCGGCTTGCTGTACGGAACGATGGCCGGCCTGCACGGCTTGTGTCTGTGGCTCTGGACAGACCAGCACGGGCTGGACTACCGAGCGGGATTCATCGTCGTCACGGCCTTACAGGTGGTCGTGAGTTATGTGGGCAACAAGTTTCTGGTGTTCAAAGCATGAAATTCATTCGCGCACTGATCGCAAGCTTGCTCTTCGCGGTCGTCTTGTTGGCGCTCTACCATGTGCACATCACCTACTTCAAGGTGAACGTGGTTTTCTATTCGGCCATTCTGGATGTAGTGCTGGCAGCCTGCATTGCGAGTGTGGCGCTGTTCGGGATGCGCTATTTCCATGGGCTGGGAAGGTTCGAAAAGTGTCAGCTCATCTTCATCTGGTTGATCAGTGGCTATGCCTTTGCCATCTCGGTACCCACGGTCATTGACCGGTCGCTGTCTTTCTACATTCTGGAGAAACTGCAGCAGCGTGGCGGCGGCATTCAGCAGGCGGCCTTCGAGGCTGTCTTCACGCAGGAATACATGAAGGAGCATCGCTTGGTGGATGTGCGCCTTACCGAGCAGTTGGAGTCGGGCACCATCGTCATCCGGGACGGTTGTGTGCTGCTGACGCCCAAAGGGCGTGACCTGGCAACATTCAGCCGCTATTTCAGGATGCACTGGCTACCCAAGCAACGGCTGCTGATGGGACAGTACAACGATGACCTGACAGACCCCTTCCGCACCAGCACACCCGCCAAAGACTACGCGTGTCAACCATGAGCGAACATGCCACGACGATGAAGCCAGAGCGCACGGCTGTTGTGCCGGTGTTGACCGGCCTCTGGCTGTGTGCGATTTCGGCCATGACGGTGTGGAAGTTTGCGCCTGATGTGCTCAATGCCGACATACTGATCAACACGGTCATGTCGCTCCAGAAACTGACCTTGTACTACTGGGGACAGAACCGGCTGCTCAACGTACTGCCCTGGGCCACCGCATGGCTCCGGGATCCGGCTGCCAATTTGTTCGCCGTCCTTTGGATCGCATCCCTGTCGTGTTTTGCCTTGCTTTACCTGTTCTCGCGCTTTGCGGCCAGGGTAGCCAAGGCAGCAGACGTGAACACGACTTCGCTTCAGGCGTTTGTGGTGATGTCAGCGGGCTTCGTCATCACATTCACGCCGTATGCGATCGGTGAAATCGCGATCTGGCACATCGAGTACGCCTTGGCGGCGCTGCTGTGCGGGCTATCCTTCTATTTGCTGTTGTATCAGCGACCTGCGAGTTGGTCTTCATGGCTGCTGCCAACATTGGCCCTCATTGTGGCGATGGGATTGAACCCATCTACGGTGATCCCCGCGGTTTTCGTGGTTCTGGTCATGACGCTTTATCGCCGCCGAATCGACCCCATCGAGGTGATTTGGGTCGGGCTTGCCATCCTGACGTTCGTCGCGTGGAACTACGTCTCGCGTCAGTTCGGCGAGGCCTCATACAGTAATTTTCACCTCTCCTTGCTGCTCACAGGCACGCTGAAAGTGCTGCGCGGGCTGCTCGAGTCCCTTCGACCGATCGAAGGCCTGGTGTTTGCAGGCTGCGCGGTTGGCCTGCGACTGCTGGCCCGCTCTGATGCTTTCATGCCAACGGGTGAGAATGGTCGTCAGGTCAGGTACATCACCATCAGCGTGACCCTGTTCTCGCTGGGTTGGCTCCTGCTTTTTTCCACCAGTGGCTGGGTGGCCATCAATCAGTTCCCGTGGCGCTATTTCATTTATGTGATTTTTGCGCTGCTGTTCCTGGCGAGCCTGTTCATCACCCATACCCTGCTCAAGCTCAACAAGGCGCTTGGCAAGTTGGTGGTCGTGGCCACCGCGCTGGCCGCGTCTGTCGCGACATGTGCCGTGCCGATCTCTTTCGATCAGTACAAGGTCTTCCAGAAAGTGAATGCCCTCACCCGTCCAGGTGGCCACTTGTATGCGGGTGACTACTGGCTGGTGTGGCCATCGGTTCTCCGCGACATGCTGCATCAGCAGGAGGCCTATGGATTGACGTTCCGCGGAGAGGCGAACCGGGATACAGCCCGGGCGTACATGACACAGCACCTCGAACAGCATGGACACGTGCGTGTTTATTGCCTGGGCGACCCGGCAGACACCTGCGTCCAGCAGATTGAGCGCGCGGTCGGACAGTTCGAGGTAGCCAAAGTTCAAAGCCTTAGTGACACCGTGCAGTTGATTGAACTGAGCAGCTATCAGCCCGGGTTGCGGGTCGATGGACGGGCCGTGCTGAGTCTGCCCTCGGCCGTGGGAAAGGCCAGCGATGGGGCGCGGATCACGGACGGGCAGTCCGGTTTTTTGCTGTATGGGCCTTATCGCATCTTGCATGCAGGCCACTACCGGCTCAGAGTGCACGGCACCTCTCGACTCACCGAGGGCGCTTATGTCGACCTGGCATCACGCACAGGTCGTCAGATTCACGCGAAATTTGAGCTCTTGCCCAATGCCCACGGTGAGCTGGTCAGGAATGCGGTCGTCCACTTTCAGCGTGACGTCACGGACCTGGAGGTCAGGGTTTGGGTGGACGAGCGCAATGAAGTGGAAGTTAGTGGCTACGAACTCCAGTTGTTGCCGAATGAAATGGCACCTTGAAACGCCAGCCAACGCATGGCGGGGAGAGAAGAAGCGGTAGACCGACCATTTGAAATCGACTAGTCTCCTTCCCAAATAGCCAATTCAGGCAACGCAAGGAGGAAATATGGACACGTCAAAAGTGACGACCTGGCTGGACCAGGCGCAACCAATTCTGGTGGCCTTCGGGCTCAAGGTGATCGGCGCGGTGGTGGTCTTCATCATCGGCCGCTGGCTCATCAGCCTGGCCACGCGCCTCATCGGGGCGGCGATGACCCGGCAGCGCGTCGATGCCACCGTACAGCGTTATCTCGTCAACTTCATTGTCGTTGCGCTGAACATCATCTTGGTCGTCGCGATTCTGGGCTACTTTGGCGTCGAGACCACCTCCTTCGCCGCACTGGTGGCCGGTGCAGGCGTGGCCATTGGCGCGGCGTGGAGCGGCCTGCTCGGCAACTTCGCCTCCGGCATCTTTCTGCTGGTCTTGAGGCCCTACCAGGTGGGTGACTACGTCATGGTCGGGGGCAGTGAAGGTACCGTGATCGAGTTGGGCCTGTTCGGCACGACGATCAACACCCCCGACAACGTGAAGACGGTCGTGGGCAACAGCAAGGTGATCGGCAGCGACATCAAGAACTTCACGGCCAATCCGTATCGACGCGTGGAGTTGGTGGCCCAGTTGGCTGGCGGCGCAGACTTGTCCAAAGCCGTCCTGCTGCTGCGAGAGGCGGTCTCGGGCGTGGCCAACATCAAGACAGAGCCTGCCGTCGATGTCGAGATCCTGGAGTTCAACGAGTTCGGCCCCAAGCTGGCCGTGCGGCCCTACTGCCATACCGATCACTATTGGCAGGTCTACTTCGACACCAACAAAGCGATCGCGGACACCCTGGGATCTGCAGGCTTTCCGGTCGCGACACGGCCCGTGCGGATTTACCCTGTGGAAACGGGCACCGTGGCATCGGCTGCCATGCCCGCGACAGGGCTACGCTAGTAGGCTAAGTTGGCTCAGCGCTTGGGTTCGGTGCTCATCCACAGCTGCGCTTGCAGGCGCTGCACGAACAAGGTGGTGTTGAAGCCGACGCGGGCGGCCAACTCGGACAGCCGCCCCGCATGGTGCGGGATCGACTGGCGGACCAAGTCGCGCATTTCATGCAGACGGCCATACCAACGGGCGTTGGAGAGCACCAGCATGGCGCATGCCTTCTGCTCGGGGCTCACCCCGTCCAGATGCTGCCAAGCCGTGGGATCAAAGCGGTCATGCTGGGCAACACAGAAATTGACGATCTGCTGTTCGGTATAACGGTTCATGGGAGCAGCACACGAAAAGTGAACGTGCTCGATTAACGCGGCAGGGAGCCAAACGGATGACATCCCCCCGCGCCAAGCGATCCGCTCACTCCTTGCCGGGGTCCTTGACGTTGGAGATCTTGTCGAACTCCACGTTCTGCAGCCTGCCGTTCACGCGCTGCACCTTGCGGATGTAGACGGTCTGCACGACGTCACGCGTGAGGGCATCGATGGTCATGGCACCGCGCGGGCTGGTCCAGCTCAGACCCTTGGCCGTGGCCACGAAGCGGTCACCGCTGGCGTCGCCGCCGGTTTTGGCCAGCACCTTGGCCACCAGTTGCAGGCCGTCATAACCAGCCACCGACATGTAGTTTGGGCGGCTGGTCGGGTAGGCCTGGGTGTAGGCCTTCACATAGGCCTTGTTCTCGGGCGAGTTGTGGCCCTCGGAGTAGTGGTGCGCCGTGATCAGACCCAGGGCGCTGTCGCCCATGGCATCAAGGGAGCCTTCTTCGGTCAGGTCACCGGTGGCAATGATGCGCACCCCGGACTTGTCGAGCCCGGCCTGGGCAAAGGCCTTGGCGAAAGCCACGGTCTGGTCGCCGGGGGGCACGAAGAGGAACACCGCGTCGGGTTGCGTGGCCTTGATGCGCGGCAGAACCTTGGCGAAGTCAAGCTGGCCCACCGGGATGCGGGCATCGCCCACGATTTCACCGCCCAGCGACTTGAAGGTGCGCTTGAACTCGGTTTCGGCGTCGTGGCCGGGGCCGTAGTCGCTCACCAGCGTGAACACCTTGCGCACCCGGTTCATGGCGCTCCAGGTGGCGATGGGCGCGGTGACCTGGGGCAGCGTTTGCGAGACGCGCACGATGTAGTTGGACTGGGTCGTGACCTGGGAGGCCGCCGCGTTCATCACGATCATGGGCTTGCGGGCAGCGGTGGCCAGGGGGGCCACGGCAAGCGCGCCGGGCGTGAGGCCGAAGCCCGCCAGGATGTCAACCTTGTGGGTGCTGAGCAACTCTTGTGCAGCCCGCTTGCTGACCTCGGGCGCAACACCGGTGTCGTCCTTGAGGATGAGTTCGACCTTGCGCCCGGCGATGCTGCCGCCGTGTTGCTGCAGGTACACGCGCGCACCCCGCTCGATCTGCTGCCCGTAGGCGGCGTAGGGGCCGCTCAAGGGCAGCACCATGCCGATTTTGAGCGTCTCGGCCGCCAGCGTAGCAGCCGGCAAGGTGGCGGCGAGCAGCGCCACAGAAAGCGAAAGGAAAGACTTTGTCAACGCCATAGGACTACCTGTTCATGGGGTAACGGGCATTATCAACATCTTGGTGCAGCGCAGCAAATGGCACACGTCCTTGGTGTGACATCCACACCCCAACGACAGCGCGCCCCGGCACGGCAGCGTGCAGCGGGGCGCGTTGAGGGTCACCTTGTCAGGGGTGCCCGGTGCTTCAGTTCGAGGTTGCAGCGGGCTGACCGCGACTTTCATCTTGCCGCCCGATGCTTTCTCCAGATCAGGGTGCGCAAAGAGGGAATGGCGTGCATGCGAAGCTCCTCGGCCATGTAGACAGTACACCAATCATCAGCCAACAAACATTCAGTGTAAATATGGATGCACGGGGGTTCCCTTGGTGCCTCCCTTGAACCAAGTCAAACAGTCACAGAGGCTTTTCCTGCTTTTCATCAAAGACAACCAATATGTACACTGACGATCAGTGCGCCTCTCACGACCTGAGGCGGTCGTTTGTCGGGCATCGTGATCACCGAGGAGACCCTTATGCAAAAGTACATTCTTGGCGCCGGTCTGGCGCTTGTTGGCACCCTGGCCCACGCTCAAAGCAGCGTCACGCTGTATGGCATCGTGGACGTGGCGGTGGAACACCTGAGCAAGACCGGCCCCCATGGCGACAGCCTCACCCGCATGCCGGGTCTGACCGGTTCGGTGCCTTCCCGCTTCGGCCTGCGCGGCAGCGAAGACCTGGGGGGCGGCCTGCGCGCCGGCTTCACGCTGGAGTCGGGCTTTGGTGCCGACACGGGCTCGTTCAACCAGGGCCACCGCCTGTTCGGCCGTCAGGCTTTCGTGAACCTGAGCGGCAACTGGGGCTCGGTGATGCTGGGTCGCCAGTACACGATGCTGTTCCACGGCTTGCTGGGCTCGGACATCCTGGGCCCGAACACCTTTGGCTCGGGCTCGCTCGATGTCTACATCCCCAATGCGCGCACCGACAATGCCATTGGCTACCTGGGTACGTTCTCGGGCGTGACCGTGGGCGCCACCTACAGCACGGGCCGTGACGCTTCGACGGCCGGCAACCCCGGCGGCACGAACTGTGGTGGTGAAAACGGCACCGACAAGAAGGCCTGCCGTGAATGGTCGGCCCTGGTGAAGTACGACTCGCCCACCTGGGGCGCGGCCTTGGCCGTGGACGAAATCCGTGGCGGTGCCGGCTCCTGGGCCCCTGCAGGCTTGACCAGCTCCGAGCTCACCGACCGCCGCATCTCGCTGGGCGCGTATGCCAAGGTCGCTGGCGTGAAGCTGGGCGCCGGCCTGCTGAGCCGTGACAACGACGGCAGCAGCGCGAAACAGCACGACGGCATCACCGCCGCCAAGCGCAGCGACATGTGGTACGTCGGCGCTGCCTATCCGGTCACGCCCAAGGTCACGGTCGACGGCCAGGTCTTCCACCTGAAGTACAAGGACAGCGCCAACAAGTCGCTGATGTTCGCTGTGCGCGGCACCTACGCCTTGTCCAAGCGCACCGCCGTGTACGCCACGGCCGGCAGCATCGACAACAGCGGCACGCAGGTCTTGTCCGTGAGCAACGGCGCGGCCGGCGGCACGACGGTCGCAGGTGGCAACCAGATCGGTCTGGCCACCGGCATCCGCCACAGCTTCTGATGACGCTCAGGTAAATGAAAACGGGCCCGCTGCGAGAGCACGGGCCCGTTGCCATGTTCAGGTGCGCGAGCGGGGCGGGCAACGCCCACTCAACGCCCGCTCCGGGCCTGGTTCAGGCCAGCCGACCGCCACGGAAGTCGTTGACCGCCTGGTAGATTTCCTGCTGCGTGTTCATCACGAACGGCCCGTACTGCGCAATCGGCTCATTGAGCGGCTGGCCGGCGATCAGCAACACCCGCGTCTCGGTCGCGGCCTCGATCACCACCCCATCGGCCTCGGCGTCGTTGCGCAAGATGGCCATGCGCTGCACAGGCACCGCGGTGTCGGCGATGCGGGCCTCACCGCGGTAGACGTACACGAAGGCGTTGTGCCCCGACGGCAAAGCCTGCTCGAAACGGCTGCCCGCCGGCAGGTGCACGTCCAGGTAGGTGGGTGCGCTCGCCTCGCGGGTCACGGCCCCCGTCACGCCATGGCTTTGCCCGGCAATCACGGTCACGTCCACGCCTTGCGCCGTCGTGAACTTGGGCAAATCGGCCGCCGCAAAGTCGCGGTACCAGGGCGCGGACATCTTGTCCTTGCCCGGCAGGTTCAGCCACAGCTGAAAGCCTTCCATCACCCCGTCTTCCTGTTGTGGAATTTCGGAGTGGATCACGCCCCGCCCGGCCGTCATCCACTGCACGCCCCCGTTTTCGAGCAGGCCTTCGTGGCCCGCGCTGTCACGGTGCAGCATGCGGCCGGCGATCATGTAGGTGATGGTCTCGAAGCCCCGGTGCGGGTGGTCAGGGAACCCGGCAATGTAGTCGTCGGGGTTGTCGCTGCCAAAGGCATCGAGCATCAGATACGGATCGAGCCGGCGCTGCAGGTTCTGCGTCAGCACGCGGGTGAGCTTGACGCCCGCCCCGTCCGAGGTGGGATGGCCCACGATCAATTGCTCGACCGTGCGTGACCGCTGGACGGTCACCGAGGTGTCTGAACTGTTCATGAGAGGTCTCCTTGATCGGACGGAAGCGAATGAAAAGCGAATGACAGCGGCCGACGCCCGATGGCTCAGCCCAGGGCGGCCAGCAGGTCGTCTTCGGCCTGGGTGAAGCCCTTGTCAACGGCCTCGGGGCCCATGGCCAGGCCTTCAGCATGGATGTACTTCACGTCGGTCATGCCCAGGAAGCCCAGGATGGTCTGGATGTAAGGCGTTTGCGAGTCGGCCGGGGTGTCGCGGTAGATGCCACCACGGGCGAAAGCCACGTACACCTTCTTGCCCTGGATGAGGCCTTCCGGACCGTTGGCGGTGTAGCGGAAGGTCACGCCAGCACGGGCGATGGCGTCCAGCCAAGTCTTGAGTTGCACGGGAACGCCGAAGTTGTACATCGGCACGCCCAGCACGATGGCGTCATGGGCTTGGACTTCAGCGATCAGGGCGTCGTCCAGGGCCACGCGGGCGGCTTGCTCAGGCGTGCGCTGGTCGGCGGGGGTGAACAGCGCGCCCAGGGCGGCGGCGTCCAGCACGGGGTGCGGGGTCACGGCCAGATCGCGCACGGTGACGCTGGCACCGGGGTGCTTGGCCAGCAGACGGGCGGTCACGGTGTTGGCCAAACGGGTGGAGTTGGCACCTTCAACGCGGGCGCTGGAATTGATTTGCAGGATCTTCATGAGGGGCTCCAAGTGGATGAGTCGATGAATGAACTTTATTCCTCAACAATCCCTCTGATAAGTGCCTGAAATGGGTAACATTGATCCGCCAATGGAACAATACACCGAACCCACGGCAGGCATCGAAGCCAATGACCTGCTGATCTTTGCCCGCGTGGCCGACCTGGGCAGCTTCAGCCGGGCGGCCGAGCGCCTGGGCCTGCCCAAGTCCACCGTCTCGCGCCGCGTGGCCTGGCTGGAGTCCCACTTGGGCGAGCGCCTGCTGCTGCGCACCACCCGCCGTCAAACCCTCACCGAATTCGGCAGCCTGTTGCTGGAGCACGCCCGCCAGGTGGTGGCCGAGGTGGAGGCCGTCACCGCCCTGCGCGAACACCGGCAGGCGGCGCCCAGTGGCCGCTTGCGCGTGTCCATGCCCAGCGACTTTGCCACCTTGCTGCTGGCCGACATGCTTGCCGCCTTCGTGGCCCTGCACCCGCGCATCACGCTGGAGTTGGACCTGTCGCCCAGGCGGGTGGACCTGCTGGGCGAGGGCTTTGACGTGGCCGTGCGCATGGGCGCCCTGCCCGACGACACCCTGCTGGCCGCGCGCCGCCTGACCGTGTTCACCAACGGCCTCTATGCCTCGCCCCAGTACCTGGCCGAGCACGGCGACCCCAGCTGCCCGGAAAACCTGCTGCAGCACGACACGGTGCGCCTGCCAGGACGCGCCAGCGACACCACCGAACCCGGCCACTGGGTGCTGACGCGCGGCGAGGAGCGCTGGGAAGGCTCACCGCCCAGCCGCGTGATGGCCAACCAGCCGGAGCTGCTGCTGATTCTGGCGCGCTCCGGCGCCGGCATCACCGCGGTGCCCGACCTGTTCGCCCAGCCCTGGCTGCAACGGGGCGAACTGCGCCGGGTGCTGCCCGATTGGTGCCTGCCCTCGCACACGGCCTGGGCGGTGTTCCCGGGGCGCAAGCTGATGCCGGCCAAGACCCGCGTGTTCATCGACATGCTGGAGGCCGCCTTGAAGACGCCTTGACGGCGCATTCAAGTATTCCCTCCCAACAGATGCCACATACCCTTGCCGGTATCATGCGCAGACCCTTTCACCCCCATCGACGGCGTCCATGAACAAGAACCTCTGGCTTCTGGCTGCGGCCCAGGGGCTCTTCCTCACCAACAACGTTGTCTTCATCGCCATCAATGGCCTGGTGGGTTTCAGCCTCGCCCCTGCCGGCTGGATGGCCACCCTGCCGGTGATGGGCTATGTGGTGGGCGGCGCCCTGTCCACCAGCCTGGTCGCGCGCAGCCAGCAACGCTGGGGTCGGCAGGTGTCGTTCCAGCTCGGGTTGGCGGTGGCGCTGTTCTCGGCGCTGTTGTGCACCCTGGCGCTGTGGCTAGGCAGCTTCTGGCTGCTGGTCACGGCCACCGTCATTGCCGGCTACTACAGCGCCAATGGCCAGCTCTACCGCTTTGCCGCCGGCGAACTGGCCGCCCCCGCCTTCCGCGAAAAAGCCATCTCTCTGGTGCTGGCGGGGGGACTGTTGGGTGCAGTGGTCGGCCCCAATCTGGCCAAGTACACCCGCGATGGCCTCGGCACGCCCTTCCTGGGTGCCTATCTGGCGCTGGCGGCGGTGGCCTTGCTGTCCATGCTGGTGATGATGGGCATTCGGTTTCCCACCGAAGGGCGCCAGGCTCAGGGCACAGACACGGGCCGGCCGCTGCGCGAGATCGTACGCCAGCCTGTGTTCATCGTCTCGGCCGTGGGCGCCGCCCTGGGCTATGGCGTGATGAACCTGCTGATGGCGGCCACCCCGCTGGCCATGCAGGTGTGCGGCATGCCTTTTGACGACGCCGCCTTCGTGCTGGAATGGCACGTGATCGGCATGTTCGCCCCCGGTTTTGTCACCGGCCACCTCATCAAACGCCATGGGGTGCTGACCATCATGGGCGCAGGGGTGGCGTTGAACCTGGCCTGCATCGGCGTGGCCCTGTCGGGCCAAGACCTGCACCAGTTCGCGGTGGCGCTCTTCCTGCTGGGTGTGGGCTGGAACTTCCTGTTCACCGGCAGCACCACGCTGGCCATGCAAAGCTACCGCCCGGAAGAGAAAGACAAGGCACAGGCGGCCATCAACTTCTGCGTGTTCGCCACCATGGCGGTCACCTCGTTTGCCTCGGGCGCACTGATCACCACGCAGGGCTGGACCTGGCTGAACCTGGGCTCGCTGCTGCCGGTGGGCCTGACAGGCCTGGCCCTCCTCTGGCTGGGCTGGCGCCAGCGGCGCCACCAAACCCAAAAGTCCCACAAGACCCACTAGTCCCAGAAAGTGGGCGAACGCCCCTACGCCGCCACGCGATCGCTCAGACGCAGCACCTCGTCACGCAAGGGGGGCATCAGTCGCAAAGCCAGGGTGAGCTGCGCGTGCAGCAGGCGTTCGGTACGCGACAGCGTGGCCTGACTGGACTCGGACGTGTCCTCACCGGGAGGCTCATGCCAGATCCCAGCCATCAGTGTCGTCCCCCCCGCTTCGCGACGCAGACCACCGGTCCTGCCTTCCAGTGCCTCGGCCAGCTCACCCAATTGCGCCTGCAGGCGCTCGGCCTGCGCCAGCACCGTCGCGCTCAAGGGTTGCACCGACGCGCCGCTGCGGTGCGCCCCCAGCGCGGACAGGTAATTGAGCAAGGTGTGCGACAGCGTCAGGAAGCGTCCGCACACCACGGTGTCGAGCCGCACCCGCGCGGGCTCCTTGAGCATGGTCGACAAGGCATTGGACAAGGCGGCATCGGCCTTGTGCGCATTGCGCCGCACCAGGCGGTAGGCCAGATGGTCTTGCTTGCCCGTCTGGTACTGCCCGAGGATTTCATGAAGGTAGAGGGCCTGTGCGCGCAAGGCCTGGGCCGCCAGTGTCGGCCACTGGCGGGCCTGCCAATTGGGCCACACCCGCCAAGCCGCCACCGCTGCGATCGCCCCACCCAGCACCGTGTCGAGCAGACGCGCCGGGATCACGCCCTGCGCCATGCCCATCTGATGGAAGCTCAGCAGCAAGAGCGTGGTGATCGCACCGGTGGCCATCACATAGTTCGTGCGGCGCGAACCGAGGAACACCGCCCCCGCTACCACCAGAAGCACCGCCTGCAGCACCGCCCCCGGGAACAAGCGGATCAGCGCCCAGGACAGTGCCAGCCCGATGACCGTGCCCGTCACCCGCTGCGTCAGCTTCGTCAACGTGGCCGCGTACTGTGGCTGGCTCACAAAAACAATGGTCAGCAAGATCCAGAACCCATGCGGATCGCCCGTGAGCTGCATGACCCCGAAGCCCGCCACCAGGGACACACTCAGACGCAAGGCATGGCGGCACAGCACCGATCGCAAGCTCAGCTGCGCACGCAGGCGCCGCCATGCTTCACCCAGCGTGCGCGGATGCGTGTCCAGCAAACTGTGGTCGACCTCTCCGGGCACCGGCTCCAGCACGGTGCGAAACACCTGCGCCAGGGCCGTGAGGTTGTCGCCCAAAGCCTGCAGCGCGCGCAAAGATCGCCCGGCGGGCTGAGCCTGCGTCAGGTGCTGGATGGCGGCCTGCATGTCCTCGATGGCTCGCGCGGTGGCGCCATGATGTTGAGGCCGGGTGCGGTGTGCCATGGCCACCGACAGCTTGAGCGCCTGATCGCCCGTCAGCGCCAGCACACGCTGGCAACGGTACAACGCATCGCTGTGAAAGAACGCGTCGGCCAGCCACTCATAGTGCTCGTGCGAGGAGCTGGCGCGTTCGTGAATGTCCTGCGCGGCCAGGTACTGATGCAGGGCCATCTGCAACCAGGCTGGCGGACGCCCCTTGCCCACTCGGCTGAAAATGGCCTCTTTGGTCACGCCCAGGCTTTCCACCACGCGCCCGTTGTGCAGCGCCAGCGCCATGCGACGCTGGGCCCGGTCGGCATCACGCACCGGCTCCAGCAATTGCGCTTTCAAATGCAGGTACTCCCCCAGCAGCGCATACAAACGCGACAGGCGGTGGCGCACCGGCGGCTGCGGCAACAGCGCAGCCCACCCCACCGACACCACGCCATACCAGGCGGCACCTGCAAGCATCAAGGGTGTCACATCCAGGGCATACAGACGGCTGGTGCGCGCCGACATGGCCACATAAATGAACAAGATGAGCGAGCCGAAGGCAATCGCGCGGTAGCGCTCGCTGAGCGCGCCCAGCATCGTGAGGCCAAACGCCGACACGGCCAGCACCGCCATCAAAAGGAAGGGCCAGGGCAAGGTGAACCACACCGCCCAGGCCATCACCACAAAGGCACTCAGGGCCATCAACTGCGCGCGCAGGCGCCCGCGCCAGTTGTCGTCGGTCTCGGTCAGGGCGCTGGCAATCACGCCCAGCAACACCGGCATCAGCTCGTCTTGCCAACCGGCCCACCAGCCCACGGCCAGCACACAGGTCAACGCCAGCAAGGCCCGCGCACCGTTCATCGCCCCTTCATGCTGAAGGAGGGCGCGCCATTCATCTTTCCAGTGTTCGTCCACTTGCTGCAACCGCGCGGGCACGGCGCCCGTCATCAGGCATGAGCATACGACCGGACCGGGGACGCTGCCTGAACGCAAGTCTGGTATGCCCAAAGAAAAAGGCCGCCAGGTGCGTGTCCTGAGCGGCCTTTAACTGTGAATTGGTCGGGGTGAGAGGATTCGAACCTCCGGCCTCTACGTCCCGAACGCTAAGCACTTGCCGCGTATCCACGGATGTTCTAAGCTTCCCCAGCATTAATTGGGACAAATTTGGGACACAAGAGACATGGGCACGATCACGAAACGCGGCGAATTGCAGTGGCAAGCCAAGGTGCGGCGCAAGGGCTACCCCGCGCAGTCACGCACCTTCTCCTACAAGGAGGACGCCGAGAAGTGGGTTCGTGAACTGGAGCGTGCCGCCGACACGGGCGGCGTGGTGGATCGGCGCGAGGCAGAGAAAAACACCCTGGGAGCCATTCTGCGCCGCTATCAAACGGAGGTCACGCCATCCAAGAAATCGGCCGACATCGAATCCGTGAAGATCGACGTCATCCTGAAGGATGCGACCCTGCCCAAGCTCAAGATGTCGGCGGTCACCAGCAGTGCGGTGGCCAGTTGGCGAGATCGGCGTCTCAAGCAGGTCAGTGGCGCCACCGTCAATCGCGAAATCGATGTGCTGTCTGCCGTGTTCAACCATGCCCGCCGTGAATGGGATGTGCATGTCGAAAACCCGATCCCACTGATCAAGCGCCCCGACAAAGCGCGGGCTCGTGATCGCCGCTTTTCCGCCGAGGAAGAAACCTACCTCCTGGCCTCCCTGACAGGTGGGGAGCGCCTGGCCGATGGCACGTTCAGCAAGGGCGCCCGCAACCCTTGGCTGCTGCCACTGGTCAAGCTGGCGATCGAGACCGCCATGCGACGCGGTGAGTTGCTGTCGCTCACTTGGGAGAACGTGGACCTCAAGCGCCAGACCGCCCACTTGCCCGACACCAAGAACGGTGATCCCAGAACGGTGCCCTTGTCCACACGGGCCGTTGCAATCCTGAAGGCTCTGCCTCTGCCTCAGGTGGATGAGGAGAGCGGTGATACCGAAGAGCCCGAGCGAGCCGGTCCCGTGTTCCCGACCACCGCAATGGCATTGCGCAAAGGCTTTGCCCGAGCCATTGAGCGCGCTCAAGAGCAATACCGAGCCGATTGCAAACAAGCCAAACGCCGCCCTGCCGTAGGCTTCCTTGAAGACGTTCATTTCCACGACACACGCCACGAAGCCGCATCGCGCCTGGCTGAGAAGCTGACGAATGTCCTGGAGCTGTCGGCGGTCACTGGCCACAAAGACCTGCGCATGCTCAAGCGCTATTACCACCCTCGCGCCGAAGACCTTGCCAAGAAGCTCGGTTGATGTGGACAAGGTCGTGGACAGCCGAAGTTGTCCACGTTAAATCGCCCCTGCCAAATCTCGATAGATCGCCCCGCCTGGCGGCAGCCTTTCCTCGATAGATCACCCCGGGCGTGTTCGATAGATCGCCCCTGCTCTGTACAGATAGGGGCTCTGATAGCGTTCAGATAGCTCAACTGGTAGTGGGGCGCCACTTCTGTGGACACGCCACAGGACGACGAAATGGAGGTAGTTAGGCAACGCTTTGTTACTCGGCGAGACGTTGAGGCGGTGATCAGGTCTGCTAGATTCGCCCAAAAAAATGACAGGGGAAGCAATGAGGCCATTCATCGTGATGGGCGACCAGACCAGCCATGGTGGCGTGGTCATTGGGTCCACGCAAACCACAGACACCCATGGCAAGCGCTTGGCGCGCGTCGGTGACCAAGTCACTTGCCCGAAGAAGGGCCATGGCGCCACCGTCATCGTGACGGGTGACCCGACCATGATCGTGGATGGTGCCCCAGTTGCTCGACACGGCGATCTGTGCGCATGTGGCGCTGTGCTGATCTCCAGCCAGGTTGTCTCTCGTGTGGGTGACGGCGGTGGCTCATCAAACACAAGCCATGGTGCGCAGGCCGTGACTGCCAGCTCAGGTGTAGCGGCTGTCCAGGCCGTCAACGAAGCGATCAAGGCCTTGTTCGACCATTGCTTTGTGCTGAGGTGCGATTTGACCGGCATGCCCTTGGCCAAGCAGCCGTACCGTCTGCGTTGGAAGGATCAGGTCATTGAGGGCCTGACCGATGAGAAGGGGCAAACCTCCGCGATCCCCACAGGCAGCTCCGCTGCCGAAGTGACTTGTGAAATCCTGGGGGAAGCAATCGATGGCTAACGGCCCAGCACTCAGGGTCATCACGACCCAAAAATCTCAGTCCACCGTCAAGAGCGACACGACGCCAGCGCAGGCACAAGGCAACGAGCTTGCAATGGCGCTTCAGGGCATGGAAACGGCCTCTGCTGCATTTGCCGAGAGCATCATCAAAGACCCACCTGCGCGCGCCGACTACACCCGCAAGACAGCCGCCGCCAGAGCAGAACTGATCCAGCTCGTGAAAGAGGGCAAGATCACCCCGCACGAAGCGGCCAAGACGGCCAATGCCATCCGCAATCAGATCATGGAGCTGACACGAGCCAGGATCACCGACTTCGGCCTGGCCTTGTCAAAAGACATGAAAGCATCCGGACGGCCACTGGACTACATGCAGAGCCTGAAAGCCAATGAAATGTTCGGACGGCCGTTCGAGTCGCTGACCTCCGTGCAAAAAGAAAAGGTTTGGGTGCAGATCGTCGATAGCGCAGGCAAGTCCAATCATGGCGTCAATATGCGCGTGAAGCTGTACGGCGCTGCAGGGCGAGTTTTCCTGGTGGCGACGCTCGCCTTCGCCGTCTACAACGTTGCCACCGCTGAAGACAAGCCTCGTCAGGCAGCCAAAGAGGGCACCACGGTTGCGGGTGGCGTAGCGGGTGGTGCGTTGGCGACGGTCGGTGTTGTCGCGATGGTCAGCAACCCAGCAGGTTGGGTGGTCGGTGTCATGATGTTCGTGGGGGCTGCGGTCGGGGCGACAGGCGCATCCTCCTCGTTTGACTACTTCTGGCCGGAGACAGCGCATTGAATCAGCTTGCCGTGATTGCCGCGACCCAAGGTTTTGCCATGGTGGCAGCGATCATCATGTCGATGCGCGTCACGTCCGATGTTCCCCTCGCGCCCGCCTCACAGGGTGAGCGTTTACGGGCCTGGGCGATCATCGCTGCTTGCTGCGCTGGGCTTTGCCTTCTGACGGCGTGCATGTTTCACGCGGGCTGGCCATACAAGACGCACCTGTTGGCCGCACTGGGCTTGGGGGGGCTTCTGTACCTGCCCCTCTCCACATCGTCTGAATCCGATGACGATGACTCACCAGTGTCCATCCTCGACAGGGTCAAGGTGACCTTGGCGACCGTGGCATGCGCGGCATCCCTTGCCGCCATTGGTGCCTACGCCGTGCTGCTCAAGCTCTGACGCCACCCATCGCGCCACAGTCTGGTCACGCCCATCACGCTGCCATTGCCTGGTAGCGCACCTCGACGCGGCCACACATTTCCGCAAGCGACCACTCCAACGCTCCTGCCAGCCGGTGCAGCACGCTGATGGTGGGCTGCTTGCGCCCGCTCTCGATCAAGGTGATATAGGGCCGATCCAACTCACAGCGCCCAGCCAGGTCCTCCTGCGACAAGCCGAGTTCTAAGCGGCGCACCTTGATCTCCACCCCCAAGGCTTCGATCAACGACTGGTTTCGACTCGGCCTCATGGACAGCAAGTCTTCCGAATATGTACACTATTGACACGTGTCTATAGATAACATTCGAGAGGAAAATGAGATCATGGAAGGCTTGCGACGACTCCACACCACAGGCTACGTGACGTCACGCAGTCATTGCAAGGCGTCCATCTGTGTACTGGCTCTGATTCAGACGCTTTCAGGGTGCGTAACCACCCAAGCGCAACCGGACGGATCAACCAAGGTGCGGCTCTCACTGGGCGCCCAGGCCCAGTCTGCTCAAACCGCCACCCCCAACAACTTCGAGCGCCAAGAAGGCGCCGCCTTGCCAAGCGTCCGCACGACGCGTTTGGCAGGTGTCTTCAGCAAGCATCCCTACGACGGGACGGCAAAGACGTACTTTCCCCGTGTGGCAGTCACAGTGACGGACTGGGCCCGGAACGACTGTTGGTCGGCAACCGCCACGATCTGGTGGAGCATGAGCAAGTCGGAAGCTGTGCCCGCCTTCTCCGTGTGTTGGGGGCAATCGGTCGGCTATGCGGTCAACAACGCCGCCAACCTGCATCTGTTCATGCAGCAAACCGCCCTTGAGCACAGCGGCAACCTGCGCACATCCGGCCCCAAGCCGCCGATGCTGGCCAGTCCCGACAGGCAGCCGATCAGCGAGCGGCAACAGCTCGCCTTCCAGGGCTTCATTCAACAACTGGTGCGCGACACCGGCTGGCAACCGGGCGCGCCGACAAACCTGTGGCTGGTCGGTTATGGCGCCAGCACAACTACGCAGCCAGCTGGAAGCAAGGCCAAGGCCCAACTTGAGCAGGCGCTGTCTTGCGCCTCGATCAGCAAACGCTTTGATCAAGCAGAGGCCGCACTCAGGTTGTCGGGATGGCGACCAGGCCAAGGCATCACCCCGGTCACCTTGACCCAGCCCCTCAGGGTTCATGGGCTCACCGTGCACAAGATCGCAGTCTCTCGCGATGGTGGCGAGCACGTCTATCGCAGCTTCATGTCCGGTGTCAGCTTGCAGCAGGTGGTGAAGGCGGCCGCACTGCAGCTGGGCAAGGACGGCAGAACCTATGGCCGATTGACCAAAGTCGGCGTGCTCTCTGCTGATATGGAGGGTCGCGATCCCACGCTGACCTGCACCATCAACACAGAAGGAACGGAGGGATGAACATGTCGATGCAATGTCCTCGCTGCGGCAGCCCCCACATTCAGCGGATGGCTGTGGCGCATGCTAATGGAACACAGCACTTTCAAGCTGAGCACATCGCCTTCACGTCGAATGGCCAGTTTGCGCAAGGGAGCAGCCACGGCTCGCAGGCCACGTTGCTTGCTCAGCATTGCGCGCCACCCTCGCCACCATCGCCTATGCCTTTTGTGGTGAGCCTCGGACTTGGCTGCGCGGTCGTTTACCATGCATCGACAAGCTGTGACGTATTCGAGCGGAGCTGCAGGCTGGACATGTCAGCGGTCGCCATGCTCGCCCACAACTGGAAAGAGGCGCTTGCTGGCTTGGGCCTCATTGCAGTGGGATGGCTGCTGATGAAGGCCTGGCACATCCAGGCCAAAGACTACAGCGTTGCCAAAGACCAGTGGCGGAAGACATGGTTCTGCCATGGGTGTGGTCAGTCGCATCAACGCGGCTGAGAGCACAAGACGATTACAGTAATTATCGTAATCGCCTGATGAACACTCGGCTGCAGTTGCAAGCCTGCACGGACAAACGCCACGGGCCTGTCGTCAACGGTACCTTTGGCTCAGGTAGCTCAGTACTCGCCTTGAATGAAAGGCACGTGCGATCTGCCAACTGTCTTGCCCGTGTGCATCTGGCATGAGTGGATCACCACCACGTTGGATCATCAAATCAAGCAGCTCGGGCAAATCACTCTCGGCCGCCAACATCAGCGGTGTTCGGCCAGGAACCGGGTATCTGTGAGTTGCGTTTGGCTTGGCACCAGCCTCCAAAAGTATTGCGGCGATCCTCATCAACTTGGAAACTGAGTGCCTTGAAACGTGCCGGTCAACCATTGCTTTGGCCACAGCAATGGCCAGTTCTTGATGCGAGCTCAGAGCGGTTGTGTTTGATCCGAATGCGCCTGCGAGCCCGACGCCAAATCGACGCAACGTGTCTTTAAGCACCGAGTCGGGCTCTTGCATCATTCGAGCAGTCAGCGTGCACAGCATCTGGGTTGGGTTGACCCTCCCGGACATCTGGGACACCAAGTAGTACAGCGGCGACTGGTTGTCGGTCAGAGCTCGCTGTTCAACATCTGCGTTTTGCTCGACCAAGGCAGCCACGACATCAGGCAGACCAAGATCGATCGCGCACATCAATGGCATCAGTCGCTTGCGCTGGGTCAACGCATTGATCGTGGCTGGTTGATGGGGGTGGACAAGAAGCAGGTCCAGCACCTCGCGCCTGCCCGTCTGCTCTGCGTGCTGAATTGCGCAGAGCAGTGGGGAGGCGTTTGAGCTGTCCAGGTCGTCTACCGAGGCGCCCGCGTCAAGCAGCGCTTGGACTTGTTCAAGAAGTCCGAAGGAAGCAAAGAGGCGCAACTGTGGCCAGCGCCGAACCTGCCCATCCGCCGAGTGCACTGCCCGCAGGCGGCTCGGCGCCTTGAGATCGGGCTTCATCTTTGAGATGGCGTCGCGGTCAAGGAAAAGCCATCCTTGGATCGGCTCATCGGTCAGATCTTGCTGACATTCAACGAACCGTCCGCAAGCTGGGAATTCGACCGGCAACTGCAGCGCAAGCTGATCAAGCTCCCAATCTTCAAGAACCGTTCCCGCTTCAGGTTTGCGGTAGAGCCCGAGGACTATGCCGACGTGCTTGAGCTGTTTCAGAAACACCCGCTCCTTCGGCAGAAAGGCCGAGAGGCAGGACGCTTCGGAAACAATGTCTTTGATCTGGTGTCCCGCTCGGTAGCATGCCTGCTCGAAGGCTTGCTTGTAGTGCGGGAGTGCTTCTTGGTACTGCCCGGACAGCGCATGCCAACGGCCCTTCATCCAGCTGTAGTGGTAGGCGGTATGTCCCTCTGGGTCAAGGCGTTTTGCCAGTTGCTCCAGTGCTTCGATTTGCTGCCAGGTGCGTTCCCGATCCCCAGGCTGCTTTGTTGACGTTCGGCGCAGGTCGTGCCACAGGTGACCGCCAGCTTCGGCGAGCTCGGGCCATGCCTGTCCGGCGCGGACGACCAACTCGGAGAGAACATCCTCAACAGGTCTGCTGGGCGATGCAATCCCTCGCGCCTGAAGGAGCATCAAAGACCGCAGTGATCCCGGCCATTGCCTCTCTAGCCGTGACAGGGCAGAGGCAATCAGCAGCCAAACAGGGCAAGCGGGTGTCACGGATCGCCGTAATGGAGCCAGGGATGTTCGGCGTAATGGAGCCAGTTTCTGGCTGCTGAACAGGGCTCCCGAGGGGGTTGAGGAACAGGGTTATTTTGCCGCTTTCGCGGGGCTGGATTTGACGCTGCCGGCGGCGGTTCTGGGCGCGCGATACGACGCACCGTCGAGGACCATGCAGTAGGCGTTGTGCCGCAGGCGATCCAAGGTGGCGCTAGCCAGCAATCGGTTGTTGGGGAAGGCCTGATCCCACTCGGGGAAGTCCAGGTTGCTCGTGACGATGGTGGCGGCCTGCTCGTAGCGCTCAGCGATGAGGTCGTGCAGGTCCTCGTCTGCGGGCGAGCGCAGGGGCTTGAGGCCGAAGTCATCGATGATCAGCAGCGGCACGCGTGCCAGCGTGGCGAGCTTACGTTCGTAGCCGCCCGTGGCGCGCGCGGCGTTGAGGCTCTGGGTGAGCGACGCGCAGGTGGTGAAGATGACATCGACACCCTGGCGCACGGCGCAGTGCCCCAGGGCCTGAGCCAGGTGAGACTTGCCTGTGCCACAGGGGCCGACGATGAGCACAGGGGCCTTCTCTTGCAGATACCGCCCGGTGGCCAAGTCGTGAACCAGGCTGCGGTTGAGGTTGGGCAGGCGCTCGAAGTCGAACTGGTCCAGCGTCTTGGTTGTGCGGAACTGGGCTCGGCGCAGGCGCGAGCTGAACTTCTTTTGCTCGCGCCTGGCCACCTCATCGCTGATGAGCAAGGCCAGGAAGTCGGTGTAGGCCAGCTTGCCCTGGATGGCTTCGCGGTTGCGGGCCTCCAGCGAGTCGAGGATGCCTGAGAGGCGCAGTTGCTTGAGTTGGGGGCCCAGTTCGGGCGCGGGGTTCATGATGGTCATGGAGATCTCCTTGGGGGTCAATGCAGCGAGCTGGGCTGCGAGGTTGGGGATGGAGTGGGGAAGAGTTCGGCGGCAGGCCGCGTGAAGCGGTTGGTGCCGGCATAGGCAGGCGGGGTGTGGCTGTCGGCTTGAGCGCCCTGCACATCCGCCTTCGTGCTCAAGATGGTCTTGACGGTGCGGTAGTGCGGCGACTCGTGCGCCAGGGCCCGCGCGCAGGCAGCCTCCAGCCGCTTGGCGCCATAGGGCTTGAGCAGACCCAGCACGCCCTGTGCGGCGCGCAGCCGCTCCAGGACGTTGTCTGCCAGCAGCCGCTCGATGAGCGCTCGGCATTGGGGGCCGACTTCAGCGGCCTGGCTGGCGCACCACTGACGGTCCTTGGCGAAGAAGGCCTGGGCTTCAGGCGGCAGGTGCGCCTTGCAGGTGACCCGCTGGCCGGGGCGTTGCCCTCGCGGGTGCGTGGCCACATGTCGGTAGTCCTCGTACAAGGCCACGACCGCATCGGTGGCCCGCAGCCACAGCGTCTTGCCCACCAGCGCGAACGGGGCCGAGTACAAGATGCGCTCGAGTTGCACATGGCAGTCCTTGTGCACGCTCACCCTGTGCCAGGTGCCCAGGTCCGGCGCGATGGCCGGCAGTGGCTTCAAGAGCGGCTGCTCCAGGGCGAACAGTGCCAGCGGTGGCTGGCGCGTGGAGCCGTGGATGCGCAGGCCCGCCGTCTCCATGACCCACGCCCTGGCTTGGGCGTTGAGGTCGGCCAGGTCACGGAACTCGCGCAGCGGCAGGAAGTTGCCCTTGACGTACTTGACGCCCGCCTCGACGATGCCCTTCTTCTGCGGGTCGTGCGGCGGGCACGGGTCGATCTTGAAGCCGTAGCCCTCGGCACACTCGGCGTAGGCGCGCTGCACGACCGGGTCCTGGGCGCAAGCCTTCGTGATCGCGCACTTGGCGTTGTCGATGACAACGCGCTCGGGCACGCCTGCGAACCACTCGAAGGCTCGGCGGTGGCAGCCTAGCCAGGTGGCCACCGTCTGGTCCCAGACGAACTCCAGGTACTGGTGGCGGCTGTGCGCCAGCGTCATCACGAAGGCCCAGGTGCGCCGCGGCTTGCCATCCGGGTGCAGCAAGATGGGGCCGGCACCGAAGTCCACCTGGGCAGCTTCGCCCGGGGCAAAGTCAAGGCGGCAGGTGACCTCCGGCGGCAAGGTGGCGCGGATGCCGGCGACCATGCGGCGCACGGCCGAGTAACTGCCCGTCCAGCCGTGCTGACGCTGCAGCGCCTGGTGGATGGCTGTGCCGGGCACGTTCTGCTCGACCCAGCCGGCCACCTTGTCGCGATGTTCTTCCAGGCTGGAGACAGTGGTACTGGCGCGCTTGGGTGGCTGCAGGGCGGCCGCCACGGCCTCATCGTCGGGCAGCGGTGCCTGGGCATCCAGCCAGCCATGCACCTGGGCCAGCGCCCGCCACTGGGCAGCCTTGCGCCGCCCCATGATCTTGGCGTCGGCAATGTCCCGGTCGGAGTCACCCTGACGCATGCGCAGCAGGGCCTGTCGGTAGTGATGCATCTCGAATCTCCTGCGGGCCATTCCCTGTCTCCAGGCAAAAAGCCCACAGGGTAGAGATGGCCCGAATCGATTCGGGAGGCTGTTCAGTCAGCGCAGACTGGCTCCATTACGCCGATCCGCCGCTGGCTCCAATACGGCGATCACGCACTGGTGCCATAACGCCGATCATCGGCTGGCTCCAATATGCCGATCACGAAGTGGCTCCATTACGCCGGTCGGTGACAGCGGGGATGGGCTTCCAGCACTCGACCAGCTTTCGGTAAAACAGCTTGATGCTCTGCGCTGAAGGAATGTCGGTGCCGGTACGCCACTTACGTACTTTTTCCTGCTCAAACCGAGCCGATCCTGTGCTCCCCGGATACAGCAGTTTTTCTACAGGGCCTCCGACGGCTCCGTCCAGCCATTCGAATGTCACCCGCAGCGGCTGCTCGCTGTCAGCAAGCAACCGCTGCAAGTCAGGGCCCGGCAGCTCGGCGCTGACTTGCAGCAGCAGTTGTCCGCCGAATGGGGCAAAGAAATGCTCAACCAAGACCGGAAGTGCTTCGTTTCGCCCCAGGGCATCCAGTGACACGCTGAGCACCAGATGGGTATAGGCGGACCGAACTGAGGATACCCAGCGTGCGAAGATTTGATGAGCGATATCTCCAATGACAGTTGCGCTGTTGTCAACGAGTACCTCGTCGATGACCATATCCAGCCGTCGCCAATCGAAATCGCCTTCTCTGGCCAAGCGTCCCACATCACTTCCGGCCTTGTTGGCATCTATTGCTCCGGCCAAGGCCGAGATGCACTCGCCGAATCTCGGATACGGGGGTAATTGTTTTGTCATGGTCATTTGATCGCGCCGATGCGGCGAATGTCCCTGCGGAAATTCAGGCTGGCCCACCAGTCGCTTGGGGTTCCGGGCACTGCAAGCTTCCGGCCATTCGGCGCAACAAGCTTGCCATGCGTTTTCCCGTTCACGTACTTCCAAACTGAGCTGACCCGTGTTCGCACCAAGGCGGACACCGTCTTGTCGTTGCTGTATCTCATTGGCAGTTTCGGGCCCGGCACCATCACTGGCGCCAGGCTCAACTGAGCTTACTTCGAGCCCTTGGAGCCACCTTGATTCGTGGCAGCCGAGCTCTGTGCCCGCGAAGCGAAGCTACCAGCAGCCACCTGCCCGCCGTTGGACTTTGCGGTTGACGACTGGATGCGTGCAGCAGCTTGGCTGGTCATGGGAGTGGACTTGGCAGAAGACTTGGACATACTGGACCTTTCAATGGTTGTGTTGCGCACATCGGCAACAGTCGAAAGGTTAGAGATCTGGCTTCAGTTCGTATCCCGCGCGACCGCTGAAGAATTTTTCTGTTTTGCACTGCATGGGCTCATGCCGTGAATCCCATTGGATTGCGAGTTGGGCTGGGCATGGATGGCAAGTCTCCAACTCGAATGTAATCTCGCTCTTCCCGCGCAGCCCGCCCCAGCGCGCGCTTGATCGCCAAGCCCACGCTTCTTGGTGGCAAGTTCTTCAACTGGTTCACCACCTGCTCATCCAGCCTCGGCGAGAAGGCCGAACCCCAAGGGCTCTCCGCCCGCATGCGCCCATAAATCTGTTGGGCAATGTGAGCCGCGTGCTCAGTTGTTGGGGCCTGCACCTGCAGCACCGTCATGCGTGACAACAGCGGCGCCGGAATGTTGTCCGCACTGTTGGCCGTGGCGATCCAGTTCACATGGCTGGCATCAATCGAGAAGTCTCGAATGGACAGGTCGATGAAACTACGAGCGCTGCGAGGCTCCAGCAACGTGTACAGCGCTGCCAGCGGGTCGTACGGGCGGTCCTTGTCGGTCTTGTCCAACTCGTCCAGCACCACGACCGGGTTGGCTTTAGGTTGATAGGCCAGCAATTCGAACAACACACCGGGCTCCGAGTTGCTCCAGAACGACTCCGACCCGGCCAGTGGCGAGCCCGATTGTGCGCTGGCCATGTCCATGACGCGGAAAGGCAGGCACAACCGCTCTGCCAGCCACCGTGCGGCCTCAGTCTTGCCAATGCCAGCCGGTCCCACCAGCAAGAGGGGAGACCAGGACACGCGCCCATCACCCATGGCATGCAGCGCGAAATAGTCGTGCAGAACCTCGGCCACTTCTGCAAAGTTTGGGAAGTTGCAAGTGAACTCGTCAATCAGGTCAGGCCAATCATCGGGGAGTTCCCCCAAGCAACGACGCTCGTGGCCTGCTGCGCGGATGCGCTCGGCAATGTGATGGGCACGCTTGGCTTTCTCCTCAGACTTAGTGCGGTGTCGGTCCACGAAGCTGCGCAAGCCGCTGACGTCAAGAAAGGCGATCTGCGGCGTGGCTCGCGCGGCCGGCGGGCTGGAAGGTGCCAGCGGTGGTTCGAGCGGGGTTTCGTGGTGCAAGGTTTGCACCACGAATGACACACCCTCGTCCATGGGCACCGATGGATCGATGGGCTCACCTCGGATCGAACGCACACGTTCAGCGGGCGCTGGCAGCAAGCCCAGCCCCAACGCCAACCTGCGGTTGCGCTTGATGTCTTCCGTGAACAGCCCTATGGATGCCTCGTGCCTTTTACAGCGCACACCCTGGCCTGCATTGGCATCGCCGCCAATCACCGGAGCGCCGCAAACAGGGCAGTGCTGCTGTGCGGCGTGTCGCGAGACATCGATCAAATCCAGCAAAGCCCGGTCGCGGCTCACACTGGCGTTAGTGAGTTCCATCCGCAGACAAAGCCTGTCGCGGTAGGTGGTTGCGCAGAACAGTGGTGTGCCCTGCAGGTTCTCAGGCTGCATCAGCAGCTCAGCCTTGGCCAGAAACTGCTCCACCACCAGCATATGGCCCGGCGCGGGCTCGACCACCTGACTTCCCAACCAAGGGTGACGCGCCTTCATGGCCGCGATGGCTCGCAGGTAGGCTGCTCGGCTCATGGTGCGGTAACGTGATGAGGTTGCCATGGACTTTGATTTTTGACTATAAATTACTATAACAACAAGAGGCAAATCAGGCAAACCCGGAATCGAGCTAACCTCTCGTCTTATAGTGAATTACAGTGATAGCTCGTTCCACGGCATGCGCACCATGAGTCCAGACCGAATACCCCAACTGGCCAGTACCTTGTTGCGCTTGCGTGGGCAAACGCTGAGCGCCGTTGCCCAAGCCACTGGCATCCGTACGGCGAACCTGTCGGTCTGGCTGCGCGGCAAGCCTCAGGTGATTTCCGCTGCGCGGGTGACGGCCTTGACGCATCACCTGGGCATCGAGGGTGGGCAGTTGCGTGGCGACGTGCTGCACCAGTGGGCAGACTGTGGGCAGTTGGATCTACTGAGAGCGGTGTGCACACTGCTGGAAGCCAAAGACAGTCCGCCCACATGGCTCTTCCAGGACGAGCAGCCAGGCCTGACCAAAACCCGCTTTCTGCAATGGGGCGGCGCCTGGATACGGCTGGCCGTGACACCGGACACCAGCGGCTTGGCAGACGTCGCGGGCATCACCCATGCGCAGCGCGTGGTGACCCTGCCGTGTGCCTTGGCAGGCATCAGCACCGATTCCGTTCAATTGGCCAGCAATGCCTTGCTGGAGCTGGCGCAGCAGGTTGCCATGGACGTCGGCGACGACGAACTGCTGGATGGCCTCTTGTATCGGCTGAATGAAGGCCATGCCGCTGAGTTGGCGTTCAATACGGCCAACCCCGCAGGCTGGGTGCAGCTGGAACGCGCACTGAGGTCAGCGTTGAGCGCTGGTGTCAGTCCTGCGGAGTTGGCGAAGTGGGTCGCCAGCCATCAAGATGCCCTGAACTCGGCATGTGGCCGCAATCGATGAACAGCCTTGTCTTGTTGGACGCATCAACCCTTCTAGTTGTCCCCAATCGGCCACCGTGCCTGATTACTGGCGAAATCTGCCCAGCGGCCACATTCTTTGAGCTTTTAGAAGCCAGCTCAAAGAATGCGCGCGAGGTCCTGGGGACATTCACCTTCTGCAGTGCGAGCAGTGTGGTGCTTTGACGGGCGACAAAGTGCCTCCTTTGGATGTGCTCTCTCGTCGAGTCGCGAGTTTGACTGTTGTCTGTGTGTTTCAACTCGCGCTATCGATCAAAAGGTTCGCCCGAACTGCAGGACCAGTCCACTGCGATTGAGGTCTTTTGTCTCTTGACTGGCATACGACAACCCACCCGTAGGAGGTCGATAGAAGCGGTCATTCCCCGCTCTGACCCACGCCAGCCCACCATTCCAACCGTCGCCCCACGTCGCGTTGACCCCCAGCTTCAGGTCGTTGTACGAGGGGTTCATGCCATCGTAGCGAACTCGCAGCTCAGTTCTCCCCCAATGCCCAACGAGGCTGACTCGGTCGCTCAGAGGCAAGTTAACCGACAGGTCGTGATATCGCGTACCCCGACTACCCGCGCTGTAGCCCGTGCGAACATTGGCGCCAAAATAATCGGTCGCCGAAATCGACAGCTTGTAGCTCACCCACTTCCAGCTCATCCCTGCATTAACCTCGAAGGTGTCAAAGCGTTGAGAGACTTGTGAGCATGGCGCAGCCATTGCTGCAGAAGGACAAGCCGAATGGGCAAGGTTGGCGCCGGGGTAAGCATAGCCATACCCCCCCACAGAGAAGCTCCAGTCATCCCCGAAACGCCCACTGAAGCCTCCATAGTAGTCCAGCTCCAGCGACCCGCCTGGGTAACTGTTACCCGACACATTGGAAGCCCACAGGCCGGCGTACCAGCCATTCGACCAATTAGCATCGACGCCGCCCTGCAATGCGGGGTGCCCCCAGGTCTGATCAATGCCTCGAAAGCGATAGTGGTTCACCACGCTGATGTTGCTCGCAATGGTGAGGGCCTTGGCATCAATTGGGTCAGGCGCCGCACGGCTCACCATGGACAGAGAAGACAAAGCGAGGCAAGCACTTACCCGGCCAGCAAACCGGTACAAAGAAGTGAGTTTGTTCATGTTGTTCATCCGTTTTGACGAAGGTCAGTTCTGTCCACTGGAAGTTCGTGCCCGAGCCACCGCGTCCACATCGATGTTGAGCGCCAGAACGTGAACACGTGGCTCCCCAAAGAAGCCCAGCCACGGTTGCTCGGTGTGGCGGTCGATCAAGTCCTGAACCACCAAATGAGGCAGGCCACGTACCTTGGCCACGCGAGCGGCTTGAAACTGCGCCGCGGCCACGCTGATGTGCGGGTCCAGCCCACTGCCGGACGCGGTCACCAGATCCACCGGAACGGGACGGGTGTTCCCTGGATCAACGGCGCGCAAAGCCTCGACACGTGCCTTGACCGCATCTGACAAGGCGGGGTTCAGCGGCCCGAGGTTGGAGCCTGCCGAGTTCGCCGCGTTGTAAGGCGTCGGCGCCGTCGCCGATGGGCGCGACCAAAAATGCCCAGGGTCGGTGAAGGCCTGGCCAATCAGGCGAGACCCGACAACCTGGCCGCCATCGTGCGACACCAGACTACCGTTCGCCTGCGCAGGGAACAGCCCCTGCCCCACGCCTGTTACCGCGAGTGGATAGGCCACACCAGTCACCACTGACAACATCACGAAGAGGCTGACGGCAGGACGAACGTACGAATGAGATGGTGATTGCGACTGCATGTGAATCTCCTAGTCGTGACCTCAGACGAGGCCCATGAAACTCAAGCCCAGATCGATCAGCTTGATGCCGATGAAGGGCACCAGCACCCCGCCCAGGCCATAGATCAGCAGGTTGCGGCGCAAAAGCGTGGCAGCGCCCAGCGCGCGATACGGCACACCCTTGATCGCAAGCGGAATCAAAAACATGATGATCAGCGCATTGAAGATGACGGCAGACAGCACCGCCGAGGTCGGACTGGTCAAGTGCATGACGTTCAGCGCCGCCAGTTGCGGATAGGTCGACACGAAGGCCGCTGGAACAATTGCAAAGTACTTCGCGATGTCGTTGGCCACACTGAAAGTGGTCAGCGAGCCGCGTGTCATCAGCATCTGCTTGCCAGTCTCGACCACCTCAATGAGCTTGGTCGGATTGCTGTCGAGGTCCACCATGTTGCTGGCCTCCTTGGCGGCTTGTGTGCCCGAGTTCATTGCCACGGCGACGTCGGCCTGCGCCAAAGCGGGCGCATCGTTGGTGCCGTCACCCGTCATCGCCACCAGCCGGCCTTCAGCCTGGTGCTGTCGGATGAGCGCCAGCTTCATCTCAGGGGTGGCCTCAGCCAGAAAGTCATCGACCCCGGCTTCGGCAGCAATGGCCGCGGCCGTCAGACGGTTGTCGCCAGTGATCATCACGGTCTGGATGCCCATGCGACGCAACTCGGCAAAGCGCTCCTTGATGCCACCCTTGACGATGTCTTTGAGTTCAACCACACCCAACACATGAGCGCCATCGCTCACGACCAGCGGGGTGCTGCCTTGATGAGCCACACGCTCAACCTCGGCATCAACGGCGCTCGGGAAATGCCCGCCCAATGCGATCACGTGCTTGCGAATGGCCTCGGCCGCCCCCTTGCGAATCTGGCGTTCACCCAGATCGACGCCACTCATGCGCGTCTGGGCCGAGAAGTGCACAAAATTAGCGTTCAGGGACTGCAGGTCACGGCCACGCAGGTCAAACTGTTGTTTGGCCAGCACCACGATGCTGCGACCTTCAGGCGTTTCGTCGGCCAGTGATGCCAACTGAGCCACATCGGCCAGCATGGCCTTGTTCACACCTGGTGCCGGGAGGAACTCGCTGGCCTGACGGTTGCCCAGCGTGATGGTGCCCGTCTTGTCCATCAGCAGCACATCCACGTCCCCGGCAGCCTCGACCGCCCGACCCGATGTGGCAATCACGTTGGCCTGCATCATGCGGCTCATACCCGCCACACCGATGGCCGACAGCAGCCCGGCGATGGTTGTCGGGATCAAGCACACCAACAAGGCCACGAGTACCGTGACAGACACCGGCTCCCCCGCCCCAGAGGCCATCACGCCAAACGCTGAGAACGGCCACAGGCTGCAAGTGACCACCAAAAAGACGATGGTCAGGGCCACCAGGAGGATGGTCAAGGCAATCTCGTTAGGGGTTTTCTGGCGTTTGGCGCCTTCGACCATCGCGATCATGCGATCGACAAAGGTTTCTCCCGGGTTCACCGACACCCGCACCATGATCCAGTCCGACAGCACTCGCGTGCCGCCTGTGACAGCAGAAAAGTCCCCCCCCGACTCACGAATCACCGGTGCCGATTCACCGGTGATGGCACTCTCGTCCACAGAGGCCACACCGTCGATCACCTCGCCATCCGCCGGAATCACGTCGCCAGCCTGCACCATCACGTGGTCACCCTTGCGCAGCTCCGACGATTCGATGGGATGCCACTTCGCCCCGACATCAGCCGACTCAAGCTTCTTGGCCCAGGTCTGCTTTTTGAGGCTGCGCAAGGAAGCGGCTTGGGCCTTGCTGCGCCCCTCCGCCAGCGCCTCGGCAAAATTCGCGAACAGCACCGTGAACCACAGCCATAAGGCAACTGCAACAACGAAGCCCGACGACTCGCCGCCGCTGCCACCACCGGACAAGGCATGGATCGCCAAACCGGTGGTCAGCCAACTGCCCACGTAGACCACAAACATCACGGGGTTGCGCCATTGCATGCGCGGATCAAGCTTGCGAAATGCATCCAGCACAGCGGGCTGCAGCAACACGGGGTCAAACAACTTGAAAACAGAACGTGTCATGTTGGTTCCTTCAACGCCACAGCATCAGTTGCTCCACCACCGGACCCAAGGCCAGCGCCGGAACGTAGTTCAGTAAACCGACCAGGAGTACCGTCCCCATCAACAGGACCACGAACAACGGGCCATGTGTGGGCATGGTCCCTTGGTGAGCCGCGAGGCGCTTCTTGCCTGCCAGAGAGCCCGCCAGGGCCAGCACAGGCACAATCACACCAAAACGACCGAACCACATCGCTACGGCCAGCAGCACGTTGTAAAAGGGCGTGTTGGCCGACAAACCGCCGAACGCACTGCCGTTGTTGTTCGCGGCAGAAGTGAGCGCGTACAGGATTTCAGAGAAACCATGTGGCCCCGGATTGGCCACACCCACACGCCCAGCTTCTACCGACGTGGCAAGGGCCGTCCCTGCCAGCACCAGAATTGGCGTGATCAGAATGACCATCGATACCATCTTCATATCGAAGGCCTCGATTTTCTTGCCCAAATATTCCGGCGTGCGGCCGATCATGAGTCCAGCCAGGAACACCGCCATCACCGCAAAGATCAGCATGCCGTAAAGGCCCGTCCCCACACCACCGAACACCACCTCACCCAGTTGCATGTTGATCAACGGCACCATGCCGCCCAGTGGGGTGAAGGAGTCGTGCATGGCGTTGACCGCGCCACACGAGGCATCGGTCGTGACAGTGGCGAACAGGGCAGACGCAACGATGCCAAACCGCACCTCCTTGCCTTCCATGTTGCCGCCTGCCTGATCCATCGTCTGAGCCTGGTTCACGCCAAGCTCACGCCACATCGGGTTGCCTTGTTGTTCGAAGTACGTGGCCGACCATGCCCCCGCGATGAACAACACGAACATCACCGTGATCACGCTCCAGCCCTGGCGCGCATCACCCACCATGCGACCAAACGTGAAGCACAGCGCCGCCGGAATCAGGAAGATCAAGAGCATCTGAATGAAGTTGCTCAGAGCAGTCGGATTCTCGAACGGGTGTGCCGAGTTGGCGTTGAAGAAGCCTCCACCGTTGGTGCCCAACATCTTGATGGCTTCCTGAGAGGCCACTGGTCCCATCGCCACTGTCTGCTTCTGACCGGTCAGGGTCTGGAGCTCAACGTAAGGCAGCAAGTTCTGAATCACGCCTTGGTGAACCAAGGCCACCGCGGACACGAAGGCAATGGGCAGCAGCACCCACAAGGTGGCCCTCATCAAATCGGTCCAGACATTCCCCAGCCCCTGCGCACTGTGACGCACAAAGCCGCGGATCAAGGCCACCACCACCACGATCCCAGTTGCCGCCGACAGGAAGTTCTGCACCGCCAAACCGAGCATTTGTGTGAGGTAACCCATCGTCGACTCACCACCGTATCCCTGCCAGTTCGTGTTGGTCACGAAACTCACGGCTGTGTTGAATGCAGAGTCCGGTGTCACAGCACCCATTCCTTGCGGATTGAGAGGCAGGACATGCTGCAGGCGCTGCAAGGCATAGACCGCGATGACGCCCAACAAGTTGAACAAGATCAGCGACAGTGCGTAACGCTTCCAGCCCATGTCAACTTCAGGCTGCGCGCCGCAGACACGCAGGAGCGGCGTTTCAACCCGGCGCATCCAGGTCACACGCCCCTCCATCACTGCATGGATGTACCGCCCCAAGGGCCATGCCGCGGCCAGCAGCACCACGCAGAACAGGCCTATTAGAGCCAAAGATTGGGTGTTCATGAAAAGTCCTCCGGGTTGAGCAAAACCGCGATCAAGTAAGCCAGCAACCCCACGGCTAGGCCTCCACACAGCAGCAACTCGCCACTCATGACGCACTCCGCTTCAAACGATCACACCCCATCGCCATGCCGACGATGAGCAGCCAGAACGTCGCGCCCAGCGCGACAAACACGATGTCCATCGGGTTCTCCTGTTCATATCCGATGCCATCGATCGTAGGAAGGCAGCCGTCAAGACGGGGCCAAGCTTTGGCATGCCCGGATCAAGAACGCATCAAGACCGACCTGAACCACTCGCTCATGCACGAGCTTCACCAATTCTTGACACCCAAACCCGCCTTCTCTACATCGTCTTGCCGCCGCGATACCTAGATTGGGCATGGTCCAAACCAACGCGCCACCCTGTTGTTGCGCTCACCAAGATGAGACCCGTTGCCGTGATTCAGCACGATGCCGTGCAAGGCCCTGGCATGCTGAAAGCGCTGCTGACCCAGTGGGGCATCCCCATGGTCCACATCCAACCCAGTCAGGGCGACCCGCTCCCTCGGTCAGCCAGCCGCTTCAGCGGCATCGCCCTACTGGGTAGCGATCACAGCATCCACGATCCGATTCGTTGGATCTACGAAGAGCAACGTTTGGTTCAAGATGCACTTTCGCAAGACGTGCCTGTCCTCGGGCATTGCTTCGGCGCCCAGATGCTCGCCGGCGTCGCTGGCGCTTCGGTCCGACGCTTGCCGCGACCTGACATCGGGTGGCGCATGTTGACGCCCACCCCTTACGCTCACGGCCTTTGGGGCACCTTTCAGGCGGTGCCGTCGTTCAACTGGCACCATGAAACCTTCGACATTCCAGCCGGTGCTGAGCGCATCCTCATCGGACAGCATTGCCAAAACAAGGGCTTCCGCCTCGGTCCACATCTGGCCTTGCAATGCCACTTGGAGATCACCCCCGACATCCTGACAGCCTGGTGCCAACATGGTGCTCCAGAGCTGGCGTGTCACCACTCTCCCAGCGTTCAGGCTGCCAGTCAGATCCTCTCGGACGCCCCTGTCTGGCTGCCTGCGCTGCACACGTTGGCCCGTCGCGTTTATGGCGACTGGACCGCACATCTGCCTGAAAGCCCTATGGCATCCAGGCACCACATGCCCCACCGTCTTGACACCTTCTTGATGCAATCAAGCGCACACTTCGGAGAACAAGAAGGAACCCGCCATGTATTCCGGACGAGAACGGCCTGACCCCGATGAATTGCTGCAACAGGTGAAGCAGGACGACATCCGCGCGGATCGGGGGCGTTTGAAGATCTTCATCGGTGCCTCTGCGGGGGTCGGCAAAACTTGGGCGATGCTGGCGGCCGCTCGCGCCAGTCAGGCACAGGGTCGCTCGCTGATCATCGGTCTGCTGGAAACCCATGGCCGCCATGACACTGAGCGCATGGCCGAAGGTCTGCCACGGTTGCCCCTTCGTCAGGTTCAGTACCGCGATCGAGCACTCAAAGAGTTCGATCTGGACGCCGCACTGGCCTTCGGTCAAGAACACAACAATGCCTTGGTGTTGGTAGACGAGTTGGCTCACAGCAACGTACCTGGTTCACGCCATCCCAAACGTTGGCAGGACATCGAAGAGTTGTTACAAGCTGGCATCGACGTCTGGACGACCATGAATGTCCAGCACCTCGAAAGCCTCAACGATGTGGTCAGCGGCATCACCGGCATAAGAGTGTGGGAGACCGTCCCTGATCGTCTGTTCGACGAAGCCGACGAGGTGGTCGTGGTGGACCTTCCTCCCGATGAACTACTGGCGCGACTCAAAGCGGGCAAGGTCTACCTGCCAGACCAGGCAGAACGTGCTGCCGGCAGCTTCTTTCGCAAGGGCAATCTGCTGGCCTTGCGCGAGCTGGCTCTGCGTCGCACGGCTGATCGGGTTGATGACCAGGTGCTGGCCTACCGCCGACAGGCATCGGTTGAAAGCGTCTGGCCAAACCGTGAGGCCCTGCTGGCTTGCGTAGGCTCGGACGGGCAGGCTGACAAGGTGGTACGAAGCTGCGCGCGCTTGGCTGCACAACTGGACGTGAACTGGCATGCGGTGCACATCGAGCCACTTGCCACATCGGGCCAGGACGGTGCTGTTTCTCCCGAAGTGGATCGCACCTTGAAGCTGGCTGCTCAGTTGGGCGCGACCACGGCGGTTCGCCCCGGTTCTGACGTCGCTCAGGCGCTTGTCCGCTACGCTCGTGAGCAGAACTTGGTCAGGCTGGTGATGGGGCGACATGGTCGACGCTGGCCTTGGGACGTCGTGCTGTCAGATCGCATCGCAGAGATGGCCTCTGAGATTGATGTCCTGCAGGTGTCCACCCCAGCCGCAAGTCTCGGCAACACGAGCAATGCGCCCGCATCTCCCGCTGCGCCCTCAGACAAGCCAGCCATGGCGTGGCAAGGACATGGCGCGGCAGTGGCGGCATGCGTGCTCACAGCCTTGCTCGCCACACCTTTGCAGCAGATCCTGGAGTTGTCCAACATCGTCATGCTCTTCCTGTTGACCGTGGTGGGCGTCGGACTGCGCTTCGGCCGCGGTCCGGCCTTGACTGCTGCCTTCCTGGGCGTGGGCTTATTCGATTTCTTCTTTGTCACCCCTCGCTTTTCGTTCGCTGTCAGCGACGTCCAGTACCTAGTGACGTTCATGGTCATGCTCGCCGTTGCCCTGACCATCGGACAACTCACCGCTGTGCTCAAGGTTCAGGCGGAATCAGCCATACGCCGTGAGCAACGGGTGCGCAGCCTGTACGAAATGGCCCGTGACTTGTCATCCGCCCTGATGGTTGAACAGGTGTCCGACATCGCACAGCGTTTTCTTGCTGCCGAGTTTCAGGCCCAAGGTACCTTGCTGGTCGCCGACGATGCAGATCAACTGAAGTCTGTGAATGGAGGCCGGTGCGAAGTTGACATGGCCGTGGCCCAATGGGCCTTCGGCAAAGGTCGTGCAGCGGGATCTGGGACCGACACCCTGCCTGCCAGTCGCACACTGGTACTCCCCCTGAACGCACCCATGCGAACCCGCGGGGCCCTTGTCATCATGCCTCCGGAACACACCAACCTCGATTCGGCTCAGCATCGACTGCTGGAAACCTGCGCCTCATTGCTGGCGATCTCGCTCGAACGCATCCATTACATTGAGGTGGCTCAGGCCAGCACCATTCAGATCGAGTCCGAGCGACTGCGCAACTCGCTGCTGTCAGCCATTTCACACGATTTGCGTACGCCTCTTTCAGGCTTGGTGGGCATGGCCGATGCCCTCGAAACATCCAGGCCCACACTGGCCCCCCCACAGCGCGAGATCGCAGGGGCCATGCGCCAGTCCGCGATTCGCATGGGAGTCCTCGTCAACAATCTGCTTGACATGGCCCGGCTGGAAGCCGGTGCGGTGCAGCTCAATCGCCAGTGGCAACCATTGGAGGAAGTGGTGGGCAGCGCGCTTGCAGCGAGCCAGCCCACACTGAAAGATCGTCCGATCACCGTCGATCTTGCCGAGAACCTGCCCTTGCTTCACCTGGACGCCGTACTGATTGAGCGTGTGCTCGTCAACCTCTTGGAGAACGCCGCCAAGTACACCCCCGCAGGCTCCCCCATTGAGCTGCATGCAGACTGCGCCAGTGGCACAGTCACCATCTGCATCGATGACCGAGGACCAGGATTGCCCCCAGGTCGAGAGGAGGCTTTGTTCCAAAAATTCGAGCGAGGCACCCGTGAAAGTGCACTGCCCGGCGTGGGTTTGGGGCTAGCGATTTGCCGCGCCATTGTTCAGGCACACGGCGGGCAGATTCACGCGGAACAACGCAATGGCGGGGGTGCCCGCTTCATCGTGACGCTACCGACTGGAACACCACCCAGCGATGATGGTAGCGTCACTGCCTCAGCCTTTGTAACGAGTTGCCTCACATGAGCGAACTGCATGCACACATTCTGGTCATCGAAGATGATCCGACGATCCGGCACTTTGTTCGACTCACTCTCGAATCGGAGGGGCACGAATCACACGAGGCTGACACGTTGCGACGAGGCCTGATCGCAGCGGGCACCCGTCGGCCTGATCTCGTGGTACTCGACCTGGGCTTACCTGACGGAGATGGGGCCAACTTCATCCGCGAGTTCCGAACATGGTCGACTACACCTGTGATCGTCTTATCAGCACGCAGCGCCGAGGCCGACAAGATCAATGCACTGGATGCAGGTGCCGACGACTACTTGGTCAAGCCCTTTGGCTCCGGTGAACTCATGGCCAGAGTGCGAGCTCAACTACGCAGACACCTGCATCAGACGCCCAGTGGCGACAGCACCATTCGCTTTGGCGAACTGGAGCTGGATCTCGTCAGGCGCCAATTGAGCAAGCGGGGAACACTGGTCCACCTCACCCCTATTGAGTACAAGTTGCTCACTTACCTGGCCGGTCAGCCGGATCGCGTCATCACGCATAGCCATTTGCTTAAGGCCGTCTGGGGCCCGGGACATGGTGAAGACACCCACTACGTGCGCGTGCACATGGCCAACCTGCGCAAAAAGGTCGAGGCCAACCCATCCATGCCCCAACACCTGTTGACCGAGGTCGGTGTGGGGTATCGCTTCGTCAATCGATAAGCCATCCTGGTTGTGAACGTGCCTCTGGAGCACCCAAGCTTCACACCGCGAAGGCTCCTCTTCCGGTTCAGTCTGCCCCCATGGATCTGCGCGTCAATAGCTAATCCAAATGACGAAGTTATCAGGAAAAGCTCCTGCGCTCTGACGCTTTGACCTTGTCCCACATAGCCGGGGCTCAGTCTGCCTGTCCAAAGCCGACCGTGTGCCTGGTTATGCAACACGTCGTGCCGGTCCCGCGATCTTGGGATGACGGTTGGCATGACATTCCATGCTGCGACGTCGTCATCGCCTCACGCTCCACAGCCGTGCGAGACATGGCGTCGGCCGGGGCGCTTCACTGTGGGTGAAGCACTGAATCTTCTCTCCGGTATGACCATCGCGCAACGAAAAGTTGGTTTATCTCCAAGGCTTTGATACGAGGCAGGCGCCCCTGTTCATTGATGGCGGCAGAACGCTTGGTCTGATCGTCCGCGACGATGGGTCCTCTGGCAACAGGCTTGGCAGCAGCTGATTCACTCAACGACATTGCGATTCCGCGAGAGGGATCGACTCAATGGGCAAGCTTTCAACCTGTACGTTTCGAATGTTACGCGGACCACGTCACCCATCGTCATCAAACTGCAATACTGAAAAAACACCATGTGGTTCTCTTACCCTTGCGTAGGGAGTTCGTGGTGGTTCATGAAAACTCACAAGAAGATCTGACCACCATACCGGTGGCGCAATACGTTCGGATGTCAACCGAACACCAGCGCTATTCCACCGACAACCAATCGTTGGCCATCGCTGAATACGCAGCCGCACACAAGATGCGGATCATCAAGACATACACAGACGCAGGCAAGAGTGGCTTGAACATCAGGGGACGTCCTGGCCTTCAACAACTGCTTCAAGACGTCGAGAATTCCGCCGTTGAGTTCCGCGCAATTCTTGTATACGACATCAGCCGATGGGGGCGCTTCCCTGACCCGGATGAAGCAGCCGTTTACGAGCAAACCTGCAAGCGGCGCGGTATCAAGGTCATTTATTGCGCCGAGCCGTTCACCAACGACGGGTCACTGTCTTCCACAGTCATGGTCGGCCTGAAGCGCAGCATGGCGGCGGAGTACAGCCGTGAGCTGTCGGTCAAGGTCTTCGCTGGACATCGCAACCTGGTGCAACGAGGCTATCGTCAAGGTGGCGCACCAGGCTTTGGCCTTCGACGCCAGTTGATTGACGAGCAGCACAACATCAAAGCAATCCTTGCGAGGGGTGAGAAAAAGAGCATCCAGACAGATCGGGTGCTGCTCATCCCTGGACCGGCCGAAGAAGTCGAAACTGTTCGACAGATTTACCGGATGTTTCTTGATGACGGCATGCCCGAGCGCGTGATCGCCTCGACCCTGAACAGGCGCGGCGTGTTGACGGACCTTGGCCGCCTATGGACACGGGGCACCGTTCATCAGGTCTTGACCAACGAAAAGTACGTCGGCAACAACGTCTACAACAAGACGTCATTCAAGTTGAAGATTGAACACAAGCGCAATACGCCCGATGAATGGATCCGCAAGGATGGCGCCTTCCCTGCCATCGTCCCAACAGACGACTTCATGCGCGCGAGGGCCATCATTACGGCCCGATCCAGGCATCTCGACGAATCGCAGATGCTCGACCTACTCAAGTGCTTGCTTGAAAAACACGGGGCGCTGTCTGGGCTTCTTATCGATGAGGAAGACGGCGTCCCCTCCAGCTCCGCCTATCGCACTCGATTCGGCAGCTTGCTGCGCGCCTACAGCCTGGTTGGCTTCAACCCCAAACGTGACTTCGCATACCTGGAAATCAATCGGGAACTGCGCCGGCGACATCCTGACCTGATCGCCGAGATCTCTCGGTGCATTTCATCCGGCAGGGGCTGGGTCCGACAAGACGCTGAGAACGATCTTTTGATCGTCAATGACGACTTCACCGTCTCGGTCGTCATCGCTAGATGCAAGCCCACTCCCGCAGGCTGTTATCGATGGCGCATCCGCCTGGACACGAGTCTTCGGCCGGACATCACCGTCGTGGCACGCATGAACGCCACGAACAGCACGGCACTCGACTATTACGTGCTGCCCTCAATCGACTTCTCTGTCGATGCGCTCCCCACGATGGAACAAAACGGCTTTGTTCTTGACGCCTATCGCACAGACACGTTGGATGACTTCTACACCTTGACGGCACGTGTTCCACTTGAGGAGGCAGCATGACCAACACATCGAAGAATCAAGTCGAGATGATTCCCATCGACGAGATCATTGTCGCCAACCCCCGTGTCCGCAACAGCCGGATCCATCAGGAAATCACCGACAACATTTCTGCTGTCGGCCTCAAACGCCCCATCACGGTCCGACGCCTGCCTCATGGCGAGGAAAAGTCATATGCGCTCGTTTGCGGCCAGGGCCGACTGGAGTCGTGCAAATCGCTGGGCCACGAGCACATACCAGCCATCGTGGTGGACGCTAACGAAGAGGTCGGACACGTGATGAGCATCGTCGAGAACATTGCGCGGCGCACACCTCGCGCCAGCGAAACGATTGAACAAGTGACAGTGCTCCGGGCAAGGGGGTACAGCGACGCCGAGGTTGGCAAGAAGATTGGCTGCTCCGCGTCGTGGGTGAACAATGTCGCCACCCTCCTGGAGCGTGGCGAGAAACGCCTGCTTGCGGCGACAGAGGCCGGTCACGTGCCGTTGCATGTGGCGGTTCAAATCTCCCGTGCATCTGAAACCGAAGCTCAACAACTGCTGCACGACGCCTACGAGAGGGGTGACCTCAAGGGGAAGAAGATCAGCGTGATGCGACGGATCCTGGAGCACCGCATGCGCAGCGGCAAGCGCCATGGACCGGAGGTCTATGGCGCGAAGAACCCCTCCCGACATCTGAGCCCTGAAGACCTTGCGAAGCTGTACCAGCGCAACACCGACGAACACAGACGCATCCAGAAGAAGGCCGAGCATGCACAGGAGTCCTTGATGCTGTCAAAACAGATTTTCAAGGAGCTGTTCACGAGCACAGATTTCTGTGCGTTGCTGAAAGCCGAGAAGTTGACCAGCATTCCCCAGCCGCTGGCCGAGAACGCGCAGATCGGGGGGCTCTTCTAATGGACCGCACAAACAAACCATTGAAGCTGGGCTTCGAGCGCGATCTGGTCGAGGTCTCGCTGAACCTGCTTCTGGGCTCAAAGCCTCAGCCGGCGACACTCCAGCAGAGTGTCAAATACTCGCAGATCCGGGCATCCATCAAAGCCATCGGAATCGTCGAGCCCCTGGCCGTGATCCCACATCCGGCACATCAAGGGTCGTACATGGTTCTTGACGGTCACCTCCGACTCGAAGCGCTCAAGGAGTTGCAATCCGAAAGCGCTTTGTGCCTCATCTCGAAAGACGATGAGGCCTACACGTACAACAAAAGAGTCAATCGGCTATCGGCCATTCAAGAGCACCGCATGATTGTGCGCGCGGTGGATCGTGGCGTCTCCCCCGAGACACTGGCCAATGCCCTGGACATTTCCAAGGCGGCCATCATTGCCCGATTCAAGCTGCTTGATGGCATCTGCGACGAAGCCATTCGCCTTCTGGCCGACAAGCCGGCCTCCAGGTCGATGTTCAACGTGCTGCGCCAGATGAAGCCACTGCGCCAAATCGACGTTTCCAAGTCGATGATTGACCTGAACAACTACTCGGTCAAGATGGCCATGGCCATGTTGCAGGCCACCGCACCAGAACAGTTACTGGATGAGGTCCGCATCAAGACCCAGCAGAGCAGTTCTTCAGAGACGCTCAACCGGTTGCGGCGGGAACTCGCTGCGGTTCAGGCAGACACGAAGCTGCTGGAGGAGCGCTATGGGCCTGACAACCTGCAACTGGTGATCATCAAGACTTACATCAAGACCCTGCTGGAAAACGCCAAGGTGGTCCGCTGGCTTGCGCGGAATCACGGTGAATACCTTCATCAACTGCAGCTGATTGCAGATCTTGAGAACCTGGCTACCTGACCATTCTCAGCAAGTGATCACGGTAAAAGACACAGTGCATATGCTGTCGCGGTTTGAAGCAAAGTGGAGGCGTCGTCGCCGCAACGATGGCGGCGTGTCGGCATGTGGCCGCAATCGTTGAACAGCCTTGACGGGCTGGACGCATCAACCTTTCGAGTTGTCCCCAATCGGCCACCATGCCTGATTTCTGGCGAAATCACGCCCAGCGGCCACATTCTTTGAGCTACGAGAACGCAGCTCAAAGAATGTGCAGTGCGACGTGGGGACAACGTTTCTGATGCGGCGCGTCCTACTGAACTGTGCGAGGTAGGGCGTCAACAAGGAGTGAAGACTGTGGCGACCTTGTGCCGAACATGTGGGGGCACTGTGTGAAGACGGTGTTAACAGCATGTCGTAGATGGGGCCACCAATGTGACAACCATTGGGTGAAAATCACGCGAGTCAGTTGGTGGTGGAAGCCGCTTTCAACCAAGTCTCCACGTCGGCGAGGCAGGGTGTATCCAGAATGGTCAAGGTGATTCCGAGTGCGTTTGCAACCTCGGCCCCGTGGGTATCCTCGGCCTCGCTGAAGCCTTCCAATTCGGCATGACTCCAGGTCATGTCTTGCCTAGCGATCAGTCGATCAAGAACCACTGATACCGGATTACGGATCAACAGCAGAGATGAACAACTTAGCGCGCGGAACACATCAACAGACAACCGCTCATGAACACCAGGCGCCCGACGAAGCACAAAATGGCCGTCCAAGACAAGCGTCGCGCCCCCCAGTCGAATGCGCGTGGCAGCCGCGATGAGCGCACGCTGATTCAGCTCCACGTCCGAGACCACCTTTCCGGCGTCCCATGAGGCCAGGCCTCGCTCTTCCCTGATAAGTTGGCTGGCGGTCGCATGTATCAGCCCAAGCTTCTGGCAAGCTGGCTTGGTGGCAAAGGTCTTACCTGCGCCGTGAATTCCGGCAACAAAGATGGTCATTCGAGTTCCTCAACGAGTCCAAACTGCTTGCCGATGCGACGAAGTTCGTTTGCGCTCAGATAGCGATATGACTGGGGGGCCCGAAAGGCTTTGAACAACGACTTTGGCGAAATTGGTTTCGATGGAAGCGTCACCCCACCGAGCAAGACCCCATAGGCTTGGCTCTTGCCACTGAAATACTCCATCAGTTCCTTCCGTTCGAGCCCGGGCCCGCGCGAACGACATTTCGTCCACACCGAGGAAGGTGACGCCAGGACAGTGCCTTCAATTTCGACAATGCCAATGAGGCGTTGGACGGGCGAGCTGGAATACACGACGGCCAAACCAACAGGCTTGGCGGCCCATGACCGGCGAAATTCCACCGTTTTGGTCCCAGCGATGATCTGATCAGCAAACCGTGGTTTGACTGATAGCAGGATGGCCCTAGGCCCCTGAGGCTGTAAGCACTCTTGAAAACGCGTCATCGGAAATCTTCGTGATGGATTGAATGTTGCCCGCGACCACCCCATCCTTCCGGAGGCGCTGGAAATTGGTCGGAGCAAGAAAGTGTTTGATGAGCCTAAAGAGAATGACCTTCGTTGGCCTTGCGGCCATGGCTTCGATCTCTTTGATGCTGTACACCGTACGCCGACTGACCATGGCGGCGATCATGGCGGCATCGCTGAGCTCCTCGAACTGGTCAACAACACCCAGCGATGTGATCGCTTGCTCGTCTTCTGACCGATAAAACAGAAGTATGTCGCCAGGGCGAATTTGCTTTGAAGCGGCATAGCAGAGGTAGGCCAGCTTGATCGCATTTCCCACACTGCCGCGCGTCGCAAAAAGTTGGGGCTGAAGTGCGTGATAGTCAGGAAAGAGAATCTGATGGAAGCCTTGCTGGATCGGAACCAGGAACTTCTGTACGTGATGGTCGGCTAGATAGTGGGGGAAAAACTGTCGTACATATTCAAGTGCAGACAGCTCCCCTGCTTCCGGAGCGTTGACAGGGTGCCGCTTCACAAAGACCCGATCAGACCCGTAAGTGCCGACGTCATCGAACCCGAAATCAACGAGAAGGTTCACCAAATAGCCGTGCTGCTCCACATCCGCATGGATGAAAATGTGTTCGCAGGCATTCTCGGTCCCGAACCGAAATGCGGCTTTCAGAAAAAGTTCGCCGATCTTCCGACCTCGCACGCTCTGACCTACTTTGAATGTGCAAAGCTTGAGCGCCTTCCCCTCAAGGCGATGCCCTTCCTCTGTTATGACTTCGTCTGTCTGAACGTCATACACGCAGAGCGCCCCCAGCACACCAGCCTCATCTCTGTAGACCCAGGCCTTCCGATTCTCGCGGGACTTTTTGCGGAACCAGTCGTCGAACCCGGTGTAGCCATCACGCAAGCTATCGAAGAATGCGCTCGACAGCTCAGGCGTCAAGCTGTGCAGCGGCACATCGTCGATGTTTGGTAAGGTAACGTCGAATGGCTGATGCAATCGCCGCAGCCAATCCTCTGCCGTCTGGATGTTGTATATGCGATGGCCAAGCCCACGTCCACGGGCCTTCGTCAATAGTCCTTTGTCTTCAGTGACGAGCGCGTGTGCCGCATCGCATTCAAGCGCGTACAGGATTTCGTTGTCACAGGCATCATTTGGGCTTGTGGTCGGCAAATTCCAGGGACACTTGGCTGGGTTCTCAAGTGCTGGATACCGACGAATGTGCTCCAAATTTCTAGCCCTACGAGCTGCGTCCGCATCCCGCCCAAAATCTTCGAGGCTGGCCGGGTGGTAGACAAGCCGGTGGCCACCAGTCAGCGCCAAGCGATGAAAGCTTGCAAGGCAGTCACTCAAAACGGCGTACGAGTCCTGAAGGGGAATCAGGACATTGGTATCGAGTAGAAGCGTGAGTTGCTTCGGCACTGGTTTCCTCCCTGTGACCTGGCAGACATTTTTTTGATTGAAATTTGTCGGATGAGCCCGGCGTCGGACCGTGCTAAAGCACCTCGTCTTGCGATGCCACCATCCACACCCGTTTCAGCGGCAACTCGGCCTTGAGGTCATCGTCCAGACGCTCGTACTGTTCAAATAGATGTTCGAGCAATTCTTTCTGCGTCCACAGGCGCAGCCGGAAGAACTGCGACGCCAGCTCCTTCTGCACATTGCCCTTGAAGCCTCCCCATGCCACAAACAGGCCTTGGTCGGCGTTGAATTTCGTCATGGCGCCCAGAAGCTTGTCCACAGGCTCCCGGCCAATAGCCGAATCCTCGGATTTCACCTCCACGCACAAGCGCGGCACAGAAAAGCCCAGGGGGCCAGAGCCCGCGAGGATGTCCGCTCCGCCGTCAGCGCCTTCAGGGCTGCGGTAGGTGGTGTAGCCCTGCGCCTTCAAGATTCCTTCTACCAATCGGGTCAGCCCGTGCCCCTTGAAGCGAGCCGAGACCAGTGCAGCGATCTGGTCACGGGCCAGCTCGTCCAGGTCAGTGTCGGCGGCCTCTGCATCGGTGGTCGTTGCTGTAGCGGCTTTCGCAGGCGAAGCGAGCGTTTCCGCCTTCCACCCGTTGACGCGCATGGCAGCGATGCGCAGCTCTGCGTTGTTGCGTTGGATGCGGCAGATGGTGAGAAACGCCCCAAAGGAAAACAGCAAGTCCTTGCCGAAGTGCGTTCGGGGAATGGCCTCGCCGATCCACTTCACTGCTCGGGAATGGAAGAAGGGGTTCGGGCCGTCTTTCTCAGCGCGGTAGTCCCCGGTGATCTCGCCGACGTAGACTGCAGATTGAGTCTTCAGCGGAAGCACCACGAGGTCGCCCTTTTGCATCTCGTGTGCGAAGGGCCAGACCTGACTCACCCAGTTCTGCACAGCCTTTGGCTTCGCCTCTGGGTAGCGCTCCGTCATCACCGCAGTCAAGTCACCACGCTGTTGCAGCTTGGACAGGTCCAGGTTCAGGTCATCCCAGGTCACATAGACCCGCCCTTCTTGGATGAACTTCTGCTCGTACTCACCGTGCGACCCCGCACGAACCAGCCAAATCGCCATTTTTCCTCCCAATTTGTCCGTTTTTTAACCCTTGCCGGACGTCGACGGACAACCACGGACGTTGACGGACTTTCGCTCCGTAGCCTAAAATTGCGCCAACACGGCCCCTCTCGGCGACTCTGCTTCGGCAGGGAAGCTGCTGAGGGGTTTTTTTATTGTCTGTGCTTACCAGTTTGCCTCCCAGCCGCCAGGGGCACCCATGCCAGCGACGTTCAGGCCAACGTGCGACAGGTCGGGGAAGGCGAGCAGATGTGCTTTCATACGATCAGGCCAGCTTGACCGAGGGTTGACCACGCCCAGCAGATGTCGGGTGATCCTCAAGAGCAAGAAGCAGCGTGCCCGCGCGTGCGCATCGGTCTCAAACGGTGTGACCCAGGCCTGCTCTGCAGACGACGGCAGCTTCGGCTGATCGACGATGTTCCGATTCCAAAGACGGCTGTGGTGCGCACAGACATTGCGCAGGTAATTCAGACTTCGCAGCCATGTCGCGAACACCCGGCCGTTGCTCACTCTGTACTGGCTGGCAATCGCATCTTGCTCGGCCTCACGAAGGCCGTTGAACAGCGTCGAAAGCGTGCCGAAGTCCCACACCTCGCAGGCCACCCAGATCGCCAGTGGTAGGCCGTATTTCGTCCGGTTGTGCCGAACGAATTCTTCCCGGGATCGGCCGATCAACTGCGCATGCTTGCCCAGCCACTCGTGGTGCCGGGTGACGCCGGAATCCTTGTCGAGCTTGACGCTGAACTCGTCGTGGAAGAGCTCGGGCTTGAGGTAGGCAAAGCGGTCAAGTTGCCCGAGGGTGTGGGACACGTCCACGCGCAGCGCGACTTCAATGCGCTCCAGCGCGTCCATAACCAGCAGCCGAAGTTGCTTGTCGAACACGTACAGGTCCACCGCATTTTGGAAGGTGGTCCCAGCCCTGAAAGCATCGAGGGCGATGCGCTCTTCGCGCACCTTCTTCGGCTTGCGACCGAGCTCATCCAACAGGCATAACGGCTCGCTGCGTTCGCGGAACGCGAACCAGTAGCCGCTGAGGCGGTAGTAGCCAATGCGCTCCAGGTAGTCCAGCGCCCGAGCTCGGTCGGTGACGACCATGCCCCGGCCGATCAACTTGTCCAGTTGATCGGCATAGCTCTTCCAGGGTTTGGGATAGCTCACGCGGTGGGCCTTTCCGGGGAGTCAGGGCAGCAATGGCAGCCCCAGCTCCTTGAGGAACTCGTTGTGCTGCTGTGTGGCTGTCTTGATCTTCCGATCCAAGGCCACCAACTCCTCGTGCACCTTCGCTAGGTCGATCTCTTCTTCGTCCTCCGCAGTGCTCACGTAGCGTGAGATGTTCAGGTTGAAATCGTTCTTCTCGATTTCTTCCATGCTCACCCGGCGCGAGTAGCGCTGCTCTTCCTTGCGGAACTGGTAGGTGCCGATGATCTTGTTGATGTGCTCAGGCTGGAGCACGTTCTGCCGCTTGGCCTTGTCGTACTCCTCGGCGGCATTGATGAACAGCACGTCGTCCGGCTTCTTGCACTTCTTCAGCACCAGGATGCAGACCGGGATACCCGTGGAGAAGAACAGGTTGGCGGGCAGGCCAATCACCGTGTCGATGTGCCCATCCTTGAGCAGCTTGGTGCGGATAGGGTTTCGTCCTTCAGGCGTGACATGGCAGCGTCTCGTCAATGGTGTGCCGCAAATGTACTGCCTTTGCATGCATTTTTGCGACGCAAAGTTTTGCCGTACCTGACCAGCGTCAGGCGTGATTGGGGCAATGAACCTCTTCATTGCCCCAATCTGCGGATGGGCTACCTTATTTCGGTCGCAATACGTGCCCAAGCGGGCAGCTAACCCAAGGCTTTCATCAGCCGCTCGGCTCGGGCTGATCTAGGTTCTCTGACGCGTCCGCAGTACCGCTTGGAGACGCATCTTTGACGGGCCGTTCTGCCTCCACGCTCACAGGCTGCAGAAGATGGCCACGCCTCCCTTGCGATGCCGTCCCGTAAAGCCTTTGAGTCTTGTCAGACAGGTGTCCCAGTCCACGACTGACAGCACCTGCATCACCAATCCGCTTGCCATCCGCTGCCCACTGGTGTCGCAAGCAGTACGCCGTGATTGGTTGCGGATGTGCGGGCCAGAGACTGGCAGCCAATCGCCGCACCTCCGCAGAGAAGTTGCCCGCGTGGTTGATCTGGACGACCAAGGGCGATTGCTGAGACTGGCTCAATGCCTCTTTGAGCTTCAGCACCAGAGGATGGTCATCGTCTTCAGCATATCGAATGCACCGGGTGGGCTGTCCTTGTGATTTCTTGACCTTGGCCCCGGGAACCAGCATCTGAATCAGTGATCGCGCAGTTTCAGCATCGACCACCCGAGAGACCTTGATGCCTCGCTCCAGCTCGGAAGGGCGACACCCGGTCAAGGCTGCCAGCAGCAGGGCGTCGGCGTACCGACCGGTGCCACCTCGTTGGCATAACTGCTCCCGCCAGTCTGAGGGCAGTCCGCCCAGTGCAACTCTCTTGCTGCGGCGCCGTGCCCTCTTGCCCACCAGGCCCTGCCGTCGGAGTTCAATGACCGATTGGATGTGGCCGATTTGCTCGTCGAGCGTGCGCAACCACTTCTGAGCTCGCTCTGCGGTCACCGGCTCCACGATGCTGTCCAGCAGTTCCAGCTGCCTCGACTGCAAGGTGAAACGCAGCGCAGCGATCCGCTTCTGGAAGGTGGTTGGGCGGCGGGTGTCTGACACCGCACCGACCAGCCCACCATCAGCAGTTTTGGCGCGTGTCAGCAAGGTCTGTCCGAGTCGCAGATAGTCGTGCTCGGTATTGGGTGAGCGACCGGTTCTGCGATTGCGCTCCGAGGCGATTTGTTGAATCAACTCCGTGGCATGCAGCAGCTTGGCCTTCAAGTCTTCGATGAGATCATTCATGCGAGCCGCCCTTCAGCTTGGCCGCAGCAAAGACTTGCTTGGCGACGGGAGGTGGTGAGGCGTGCAGTTCCAGTCCTCCGCCAAAAGGTACAACCTTCGCCTTTGGGTAGACCATCTGGACTTTGTGAAGGCCATGCAAAAAACCACGTCGGAAGGTTTCCTGCGCATGCCGCCCTTGCGGCTGATGTACAAACTGGCGCATCAGGGCAGCCCACGGGATTGCGACGGGGGCACTTTGAATTTGGTGAAGGCGGTAGGCCAGCCAGGTATAGATGTCCAAGGCAAGAGCCGAGCCCTTCAGCGCGGCAAGGGCACGACCATCCAGCGGCACGCTGTGTTCGATGAGCTCAGCGTAAAACTCTGCACTCAGCACAAGAAGCCCCGGCCAGCGCGAGCCCGATCCGAAGGAGCGCGGCTGCCAGGCATCAAACTGCTGAATGGGAAGGCTGTTGACAGTTCGCCCTTGAAACCCAAGCTGCAGGCGACACGCAGCCAAGGCATGCATTTGCCGCCGAAGCATCCGATACCAATGCCCTTGGAGGTCATGTCCCAGCATGGAGAGGAATTCTGCAGCGCTGCGCCCGAGGTCAATCTCGCAACTCCTGTGCCGCAACGCGAGCGTTGAAACACAGGTCAGCGCAAGTCGTGCTGTGGCGCCATATGGCACTGGCTGCTCTACCGGTCCCTCCCCCTCATCTAGCAAGCCTGCATGGATACTCAGCCACGCTGCCCCAACGGTGTGGTGGAACTCTCTTTCCTTGACTTGGCTTCGGGGCAGCCCGATCTGACTCATGATCGAGTGACAGAACATCAGTTCGTCGCCTGTGGGGGCATCCATGCTGATGGCAACATTGGCATTGATCAGCTTGGCGGCACTCATTGGGCGCCCCCTTCCTCGCATGCGCGAGTTGCGGCCGTTTGAGCCCACCTTTCACGAGCCAACTGCTCCACTTTGGTCGGCCTTCCACGTGGGCGCCGAGGGGGTGGAGGTTCGGCGGGGCGGTTGGACTCGATCCAGGCCAGCACTTCGTGCTCCCACCAGCACAAGCGCCGACTGTGCGGCATCTTGAACGGTGCGGGGATCAGGTGCTGGTACTTCTTGTTGGTCGCGCATGTCCTGATCGTGGTTGCCGTCTTGCCGATCAGTGCGGAGAGTTCTTCAATTCGAATGCATCGAGGGATGCCACCGCTCTGGGTGGCCGGACGTTTGGTCATTTTCTTCACCATCGCGAAGCGTTGGGCGACACGGTCGCCTTAACAGCGCTTTCGAGCGCTGCGACGCAAATTCAGCGATGGACGGCTCGGGGCGGCGGCGTCGCCCGGAGAGGTGAGACCGAGAAGAAGCGGCGGGCCAGTGCATTCCACCGAACGCGGGCACCTTCGTGGTACGGCTCGTTCTTTCGACGAACCAACTCGTCATGTGCTGGCGACCAGATGAAGTAGATGGAAGCCAGAATGCCCACGATGCACATGGTCACGGCCAAGGCCAGCGCGTGAGTCACCAGTCCGCCAGTGATGCCGGAAAAAATCGAAGGCGCCAAAAACATGAGCACCATCAGGATGCCCATGATCGCGCAGCAGCGAACAGCCGCACGCATCCCAGCCTCTCGGTATTTCGTGAGAAGCTGTTTGGGAATTGGGGTGAACGGTGCGAGATGCATGGCTGTTCGTAACAGTACAGATCCATGCAGAGCCTGTCAAAGGCCTAATCTGCGCGCCACCAGTGGTTGCATTCATGCCCATTCAAGTCTTGGGACAAATTTGGGACACTGAGTCCGGAAATTTGCTTTGAAACGACATTCATGACGATTCAAAGAAAAAAGCCCAAGTGCTTGATTCACTTGGGCTTTTTGGTGTGTTTTTTGGTCGGGGTGAGAGGATTCGAACCTCCGGCCTCTACGTCCCGAACGTAGCGCTCTACCAGGCTAAGCTACACCCCGATTCAGATTCCGACTGCCAACCAATCAGGAAGACCGGTGAATCGAATCGAGCGACAATTCTAGCAGAGCTTCGCGCCACTCCGAAGGCGGCAAGGCGGCCAGACACTTTTTCGCCACGTCCACCTGGGCCTGTGCCGCCTCACGGGTGACCTCCAGCGCGCCGGTCGCCTTCACCACCTCGACGATGTCGGGCATGCGCTCGACCTCACCGTGGATGATGGCGTTGCGGATCATCTCGCGCTGCTCGGGCGTGCCGCGCGACATGGCCGCCAGCAGCGGCAAAGTAGGCTTGCCTTCACGCAGGTCGTCGCCAATGTTCTTGCCCAGCTCGGCCGTCGTGCCTTCGTAATCCAACAGGTCGTCGATCAGCTGGAAGGCGGTGCCCAGGGCGCGGCCGTAGGCGGCGCAGGCCTCTTCCACTTCCGGCGACGCGTCGCTGATCAAGGCGCCCAGGCGGGTGCTGGCCTCAAACAGCTTGGCCGTCTTGTATTCGATCACGCGCAGGTAATCGTCCACCGAGATGTCGGGGTCGTGCATGTTGACCAGCTGCAGCACCTCGCCTTCGGCGATCACGTTGGTGGCTTCGGCGAGCACTTCCATCACGCGCATGCGTCCGGTCGAGACCATCATCTGGAAGGAGCGTGAATACAGGAAGTCGCCCACCAGCACGCTGGCCGCATTGCCGAACATGGCGTTGGCCGTCTGGCGGCCACGGCGCAGGTCGGACTCGTCGACCACATCATCGTGCAGCAGCGTGGAGGTGTGGATGAACTCCACCACCGCCGCCAGCTCGTGCATCTGCGAGCTGTTGCAGCCCAGCGCGCGCGCCACCAGCAGCAGCACCATCGGGCGCACCCGCTTGCCACCCGCGTTGACGATGTAGTGCGAGATCTGGTTGACCAGCGCCACTTGCGAAGACAAACGACGGTGAATGACCTGATCGACCTCGGCCATGTCGGGCGCGGCGAGGGTACGGTAGCTGGCGGGGGAGGTGGAGGTGCTCACGCGGGGTTGCCGAGGAAACGCCCGGTCAAGGGCAGACCCGAGATTATAGGAAGGCTGCGGGTTTCCCTGCACCGATATTCCACAGGACAATACAGGGGCACCCGGCTTTTTCTCCTCAGGTCTGCACATGTCCGCCTCTCACGCTTCCGACACCTCCGCCCCCCTGCCTTCGGTCGAGCTGCGCCTGGCCATCATCGGCGCCGGCCCGGCCGGCCTGAGCCTGGCCCTGCAAGCCGCACGCGCCCTGCCCGCAGCCCGCATCACGGTGTTCGATGCCCGCCCTGCCGACAAGGACGTGCGCGCCGATGCCCGCACCCTGGCCCTGTCACAAGGCACCGTGCAGGAGCTGCATCGCATGGGCATCTGGGATGCCATCGAAGCCAGTGGTCACAGTGCCCCGATCAAGGCGGTGCACGTGTCCCAGCAGCAGCCCACCGTCTTGTGGCCCGGGTCGCAACAGCCCGCCGTGCGCATCAGTGCCCAGGAGCAAGGCGTGCCCCAGCTGGGCGCGGTCGTGAGCTACGGCACCCTGGTCGCGCCCTTGCAAGAAGCCTGGCTGAAGGCCGTCAGCGCCGACGAGCACCGTCTGGCCATGCGCTTTGGCACCCCGGTGCGCGGCTTCAAGCCCCTGCCCCAGGGCGTGGAGATCGACGCCGACATCGCCGAATCGTTTGACCTGGCCGTCGTGGCCGAGGGCGGCGTGTTCGCCGATCAACCCAAGCTGCAGTGGCCCGAGGGCGTGAGCCGGGACTACGAGCAGACCGCCTGGGTCGGCCAGGTGCTGCTGGACGACACCAGCGCGCCCGGCGTGGCCTACGAGCGCTTCACCCCCTCCGGCCCGGCCGCCTTGCTGCCCCTGCCTCCGGGCCAGGTGGAAGTCGGCGGCCCCGTCGGCCGACGTGCCGCGCTGGTGTGGTGCGTGCAGCAGGGAGACGACCCGGTGCGCGAACTCAACGACGCCCAGCGCCTCACCCTGCTCAACACCATCTTCCACGAAGAGGTCGGCACGCTCCGCCAGATGTCATCGCTCAAGGCCTTCCCGCTGGGCCTCAATGCGCACCGACGCCTGGTCAGCGACGGCCAGGTGGTGCGCATCGGCAATGCCGCGCAGACCTTGCACCCGGTGGCCGGCCAGGGCTTCAACCTGGGCATGCGCGATGTGCACGAACTGCTCGGTGCCCTCAAAGACCAGACCTGGTCCACGGTGGACGACGATGCCGCGCGCCAGATGAAGGTGCAACGCGCGCTGCGCCGCTTTGAGCGGCGCCGTCAGCCCGACCGCCTGGCCTTGGTGGCTTCCACCGACTTCCTGGCCCGCAGCTTCACGTGGCCCGCCCCCATCCTGGCCACCGTGCGCGGCCTGGGCCTGGGCGCGGTGCAGACGCTGGGCCCGGTCAAGCGCCTGCTGGCGCGCACCATGATGTTCGGCGTGCGCTGAGGCCTCAGCCTCGGTCTTCGCGCTGACCGTGATGCGGCCCCGGGTGCGTCCCTTCACCGACCCCGTTGTCGACTGAAGGATACGCGGCCACCTCCAAGCTGGCATCACAGCCACTGCCCGCCGAGATCAGGCGGCGCACCCAGCGCAGGGCCAAGGCGCGCACAGGCCGTAGCCACCCCAACGCCGCCGAGGCATCGACCGGCACGGCGCCGGCCGACAGCATCAAGCCGCAGTGATAGCGCCCTGCCGCATCCGACCACACCAGGGCCGCGCACGCACCGTGTCGCTTGCGGCTGATCACCATCCCCACCGGGCAAGGCTCGGCCAGACAGCACACCCCACAGCCATTGCAGGGTGCGCCCTCGGGCGGTTTGACGGGGGCGTCAGGGTGAATGTGAATGACCTGGTGCATGGCGAGCAGAGTTTGCGACAATCTTGCCTTATGAACACCGCGACCACCTCCTCCGCCCTTGACCTGCCGGTCGACCAGTACATGACGGCCGTGGGCCAAGCCGCCCGTGTGGCCGCCACCACCATGGCCGCAGCCTCAACCGCCGCCAAGAACAACGCCTTGCTGGCCCTGGCCGCGCAGATCCGCACCCATGCGGGCGAGCTGAAGGCGCGCAACGAGGCCGACGTGATGGCCGCCGAGCGCCACGGCCTGGCCGCCCCCATGGTCGACCGTCTGCGCCTGACCGACAAGGTCATCGAGACCATGGCCGAGAGCTGCGAACAGGTCGCCGCCCTGCCCGACCCGACCGGCGAGATCACCAATGTGCGCCGCCGCCCCACTGGCATCAGCGTGGGCCAGATGCGCGTGCCCATCGGCGTGTTCGGCATGATCTACGAGAGCCGCCCCAACGTCACCATTGAAGCGGCCTCGCTGGCCATCAAGAGCGGCAACGCCTGCGTGCTGCGCGGCGGCTCCGAAGCCATCCACTCCAACCTGGCACTGTGGAAGCTGGTGCAAGCCGCCCTCACCCAGGCTGGCCTGCCCGCCAACGCCGTGCAGCTGGTGCAGACCACCGACCGCGCCGCCGTGGGCCAGCTCATCACCATGCCACAGTACGTGGACGTGATCATCCCGCGCGGCGGCAAGAGCCTGATCGAGCGCATCAGCGCCGAGGCCCGCGTGCCCGTCATCAAGCACCTGGACGGCAACTGCCACACCTATGTGGACAGCGAGGTGGACCTGGACCTGGCCGTGAAGGTGACCGACAACGCCAAGACGCAAAAGTACAGCCCCTGCAACGCCACCGAGTCGCTGCTGGTGCACGTGAAGCAGGCCGACTCCTTCCTGCCCAAGATCGGCGCCGTGTTCGCCGCCAAGGGCGTGGAAATGCGCTGCGACCTGCGCGCCAAGTCCGTGCTGGGCAAGGTGGCCGGTGCCAAGGTGGTGGACGCCACCGAGCAGGACTGGTACGAGGAATACCTCGGCCCGGTGATCGCGGTGAAGGTGGTGGACTCGCTGGACGAGGCGATGGCCCACATCAACCAGTACGGCTCGCACCACACCGACGCCATCCTGACGACCAACCACCCCAACGCCATGCGCTTCTTGCGCGAGGTGGACTCGGCCAGCGTGATGATCAACGCCTCGACCCGCTTTGCCGACGGCTTCGAGTACGGCCTGGGCGCTGAAATCGGCATCAGCACCGACAAGTTCCACGCACGGGGCCCAGTCGGCCTGGAGGGACTGACCTCGCTGAAGTACGTGGTACTGGGCCAGGGCGAAGTGCGCAGCTGATCTGCACAAGCTTCCTGAGCTGACACGAGCCCGGCGCCCTGCCGGGCTCTTTGTTTTGACAACGCCCTTGTGATGCTCGACCTCACCCTCAGCAACGTGAGCCTGATGCTGCTGGCCTCGGCCGGCGCCGGCCTGGTGGACGCCATCGTGGGCGGCGGCGGGCTCATCATCGTGCCCTCGCTGTTTGGCCTGTTCCCTCAGGCCGTGCCGGCCACGCTGCTGGGCACCAACAAGGCGGCGTCCATCTGGGGCACCGGCTGGGCGGCACTGCAGTACGCCCGGCGCGTGAAACTGCCTTCGGCCCGCCTGATGGGCGCCATCGTGGCCGCCATGTTGGGCGGCTTGGTGGGCGCCTGGCTGGCCACCTTGATCCCGGCCGTGCGCTTTCGGGTGGCGCTGCCTTTTGTGCTGGCCGCCGTGTGGGCCTACACCCTTTGGCGCAAGGACCTGGGCCACCACCACGCGCCCCACTGGTCAGCGCGCGGCGAGATGCTGATCGCCACGGGCATTGGCGGACTCATCGGCTTTTACGATGGGGTGTTTGGCCCGGGCACCGGCAGCTTTTTCGTGTTCGCGCTGGTGCGCCTGCTGGGCTGGGACTTCCTGCATGCCAGCGCCGCCGCCAAGCGCCTGAACTTCGCCACCAATGTGGCCGCCCTGGCCTGGTTCATCCCGCATGGGCACGTGGTGTGGGCGCTGGCCCTGCCGATGGCGGTGGCCAATGTGGCCGGCAGCGCGGTGGGCACCCACCTGGCGCTCAAGCACGGGGCCGGCTTTGTCCGCGTGGCCTTCCTGTTGGTGGTGGGCGCCCTCATTCTGAAGACCGGGCTCGATGCGTGGCAGATGCTGTGACGCCGGGTGGCGAAGGAAGCTCACCACACCGTCCGTTCAACTGGCTCGATCAGGTTTCGTCAAAAACTATCAACACCATCAAATCAGTCGAATGGACCAATGACGCCTCAGTCGGAATAATGAGAACCATTCTCAAACAAGAACCCGACTGACAAAGGAGTCCACCATGGCCAAAACCGCAACCTTCGGCGTGATGCACGTGATCACCGCCTTCAGCGTGACCTACGCCATGACGGGCAGCATCGCCATCGCTGGGGTCGTCACCTTTGTCGAGCCCCTCGTCAACACGGTGATGCACTACTTCTTCGACAAGTACTGGGATCACCCCCGGGCTCAGGCCGCTCGCCAGACCCTCACCGGCGTGGTGCAGCAGATCACCCCGCACCGAACGCGCCAACAAGAAGGCCCCGAAGCGGGTCGCGCTGTCGGGGCATGATGAGGCGATCAGGGGTCGAGCTTACTTTTCCACGAAAGCGCGCTCGATCACGTAGTCGCCGGCCACGCCTTGCGAGGGCGAGATCTGGAAGCCACGGGCGTCCAGGATCTTGCACAGGTCGGCCAGCATCGAGGGGCTGCCGCACATCATGGCGCGGTCGGTGGCCGGGTTCAGCGGCTGCAGGCCCAGGTCGGCGGCCATCTTGCCGTTTTCGATCAGGTCGGTCAGGCGGCCCTGGTTGCGGAAAGGCTCACGCGTCACCAGCGGGTAGTAGATCAGCTTGTCGCGGATCAGCTCGCCCAGCAGTTCGTGGTCGGGCAGCTCCTGGCTGATGTAGTCGTGATAGGCCAGCTCGGATACGGTGCGCACGCCGTGCACCAGGATCACCTTCTCGAACTTCTCGTAGGTGTAGGGGTCCTGGATGATGCTCATGAACGGGGCCAGACCGGTGCCGGTGCCGAACAGGTAGAGGTTCATCGCGGGCTTGAGGTCGTCCACCACCAGGGTGCCCACGGCCTTGCGGCTCACCATCACCTTGTCACCCACCTGCAAGTGCTGCAGGCGCGAGGTCAAGGGGCCGTCCTGCACCTTGATCGACAGGAACTCCAGATGCTCTTCGTAGTTGGCGCTGGCAATGGAGTAGGCGCGCATCAAGGGCTTGCCGTTCACTTCCAGGCCGATCATCACGAAATGGCCGCTGGCAAAACGCAGCGCTGGGTCGCGGGTGGTCTTGAAGCTGAACAGCGTGTCGTTCCAGTGGTGAACGTAGGTGACGGTCTCTTGATTGAACGCGGCCATGTTGATTGATCCTGACGAAAACCCTGAATTGTCCCTCAGATCGTCACACAGGCGTCATCCGACCCCGCGCTTTTGGGGCCTTTGCGCTGGCATAAGCTATGCTCAAAAAGTCATAAAAAACATTGTCTTGCACCGTCATGTCACAGGATCCGCGCACCGCACTGGTTGTTTTCTCGGGAGGCCAGGACTCCACCGCCTGCCTGGCCTGGGCCTTGGCACGCTACAGCCACGTCGAAACCATCGGTTTTGACTACGGCCAGCGGCACAAGGTCGAGCTCGATTGCCGTGGCCGCATCCGCACCGAACTGGCGCAGGTTTTCCCCGACTGGGCACCTCGTTTGGGCGAAGACCACCTGCTGGACCTGGGCCTGCTGGGCCAGATCTCGGACACCGCGCTGACCGAATCGCGCGCCATCGAAATGCAGGCCAACGGGCTGCCCAACACCTTCGTGCCGGGGCGCAACCTGCTGTTCCTGAACTTTGCGGCCGCCCTGGCCTATCGCCGGGGGGCCTCGGTGCTGGTGGGCGGCATGTGCGAGACCGACTACTCCGGCTACCCCGACTGCCGCGACAACACGCTCAAGGCCTTGCAGGTGGCGATCAGCCTGGGCCTGGACAGCCCGATGACCGTCGAAACCCCCCTGATGTGGTTGACCAAGGCGCAAACCTGGGCACTCAGTGAGACACTGGGAGGCCAGGCCCTCAACGACCTGATCATCGAGCACACCCACACCTGCTACCTGGGCGACCGCAGTCAGCGGCACGCCTGGGGCTATGGCTGTGGGCACTGTCCTGCTTGTGAGCTGCGTCGGGAGGGCTACGCACAATACCAACACGACAAAGGGAATGCATGAGTACCACACAGATCATCCTGCTGGCTTTGGGCGCCGTCCTGCTGTTTTGGGTCGTCGGGGCCTACAACCGCATGGTGCGCATGCGCAACGAAATCGGCAACGCCTTCGCGCAGATCGATGTGCAACTCAAGCGCCGGCATGACCTGATCCCCAACCTGGTCGAGGTGGCGCGCAAGTACCTGGAACACGAGCGTGAAACCCTGGAGCGTGTGACCGCCGCGCGTGCGCAGGTCATGGCCGCGACCGACATGGTCAAGTCCCATCCCAACCAGAGCGGCCCCATCAAGAGCCTGGGCTTGGCCGAAGGGGTGTTGGGCAGCGCCATGGGCCGCTTCCAGGCCGTGGTCGAGTCTTACCCCGAACTCAAGGCTGACCAGCAGATGACCGACCTGCGCGAGGAGCTGATCCACACCGAAAACAAGGTGTCTTTCTCGCGCCAGTTGTTCAACGACGTCACGCTGGACTACAACAACGCCATCCACCAGTTCCCCACCAACCTGCTGGCTGGCCTGTTCAGCTTCCAGACGGCGGAGATGCTGCAGTCGACCACCTCCGAGGCCGAACGCGCCCCGGTCAAGGTCAGCTTCTGACCGCAGGGGTTCATGCGCTTTCGTCAGCACCAATGGGCCGCCCAGGCACGCACCACCCAGCTCATGCTGTGGTTTGGCGTGCTGGTGGTCGCGCTCACCCTGGCCATCAACCTCTTGCTGGCCCTGGTCTACAAGCTGGTCGTGCCGACGGGCTTCGGCTTTCCGAACCTGTTTTTCGAAACAAACACGGCGGTGGTCGTGTTGTTCGTGGTGGGTGGCGCCTTCGTCGAAACCCAACGCCTGCGGGCGGGCGGGGGCGCGCGGGTGGCGCACTGGCTGGGCGGTGTCGAGATCACCGACCCCGATGACGCGCTGGAGCGGCGCCTGCTCAATGTGGTCGACGAGATGGCCCTTGCCAGCGCGCAACCCGTTCCCCGCGTGTTCGTGATGCGCCGAGAAGACGCCATCAATGGTTTTGTGGCCGGGTGGGGCGCCGACGACCTCGCGCTGACCGTGACCCGCGGCGCGCTGGAGCGCCTCAACCGCGCCGAACTGCAAGGCCTGGTGGCCCACGAGTTCGGCCACATCAAGGAAGACGACCTGCCCTTGAGCATGCGGATGCTGGCCCTGGTGTGGGGCTTATCGCTCATCCACGGTTATGGTCAAACCCTGATGCAACCCAACCAGGACGGTCAGGTCAACCCGCTGGCCTGGCTGGTGGGCCTGGTGCTGACGGCGGCGGGCTGGATGGGCTGGCTGGCCGGTCGCATCCTGCAAGCGGCCATCTCGCGACAGCGCGAGTTCCTGGCCGACGCCAGCGCGATCCAGTTCACCCGCACGCGCGATGGCCTGGGCAATGTGCTGCGCAAGATCTGGCACGACCAGAAGTTGCTGGCGGGCCGCATGCAGCATCCCGCCGCCGAGATGGTGGCCGCCTTGCTGTTGCACGAACCCGGGCAGACCCATCTGCTGGCCTGCCACCCGCGCTTGGCCGAACGCATCCGGCGCGTGTGCGGCACCGTGCTGCCACCCCTGCCGGCGCGCCTGTTGCGTGAAAAGGTGTCCGAGCCGCGTCGACCGCGCGCCCTCACCCCGCCTGAGGGCGCCCTGGCCGCAGTCGCTCATGATGGGCTGGCCTCGGCCGGTGGTGCAAGCCTCGCCCCCCACGCCGCCGTCCAGCACGACCTGATCCAAGCTCACAGTGAAGGTTGGACCGCCCGCCTGCACGCGGACCGGGAAAGCTTGGCACGTCTGCAACGCCTCCAGGGCCCGACCGAGCAGCGTTTGCTGGTGCTGGCACTGATGCTGGACCCCGGCAATGCCGCCGAGCGTCAATGGTGGACGGTGCGATGCCAGGAACTGGCGCACGGTGCCCGCATCCTGGACGACGTGCAGGCCTTGCTGCCCCCGCACCGCATGCCAGAGTTCGAGCGCGTAACCGGACAACTGACCAGTGCCCCGATCGAGTTGCGACGCCAGGTGGTGCTCGACGCGCGCAACCTGCTGCGCGCCGATGGCCGCATCAGTCCACGCGATCGCCTGTGGTGGCTGACCCTGCGCCATCGGCTCAACAGCCAGCCGGGTGGAACGCCCTTGATCCTGCCCATCACGCATCATCACGCCGACATCGCCGACCTCCCTGAGGCCGAGCGCGCGCACGTGGCGGCGCTGAGCGCCTATCTGGCTCGCTTCATCCCGATGCAGGAACGCGCAGACGGGGTTCACCCCGCCTCCCAAGTCTGGTATGACCAGGTCATGCAGCGCTGCGGCGAGGACACGTCGACCAGCTTGATGCCCACGCCTCCGGATGCGGATGGCTTGGTGCACGCCTTGTCGGCCGTTCAGGAGTTGAGTTGGGTGTTGCGCGCCATCTTGGTGAAGGCCTGGGTGGAAGAAGCGTTCAACCACAGCCCTCAGGGCCTGCTCAGCGACGACAGTGCCGATGCCCTGCGCATGTGTGCGTGCCTGCTCGACACGCCCTTGCCCCCGATGCTGGAGGCACACTACCGCGCCACTCGCTGAGCAGCGCGGTAGTCAGAACCGATCAGTCGATCAGCCCTTGGTGAGTCCCAACAGACCGTTACGCAGATCGGGAGGTGCACCCTCGCCAATGTACATGCGCATGTAGATCTGGTAGGCCAGCTTGTCGCTGATCACGAGTGGCTTGCCATCGCTCTCGTTGAGCGAGCGACCATTGTGGGTGGCCAGCCAGCCCCGACCAGGTACCCAGTCCAAGTTGACCACATCGCCCTTGACCACTTCCTTGACGTTCGAGTAAGCGGCCCCGATCAGCCCTATCGGGCCGATCAGACGCTTGAACTCGTCCTCGGTGGCGTGGTCCTTGAAGTCGGCCAGGAAGATGCGCGTGATGGTGGACGAGGTGAAGCGGCGCAGGATGTTGAGCTGGATGCGGCGCACGCCGTCGAGCTTGAAGATCGCTTCGGCCGAGCTCGTCTTCTCCGGCAGATACAAGGCCGTGACGTCGGCCTTGAAGTAGCCGCGCTTGCGCACGCCCGCACCGTTGAGCACCAGCTTCTGGCCATAGGCCGTCACGGTCGGAGCCAGCTCGACCCCCTCCAGCTCGACGCCCTGTGCCATGGCAGGCGCAGCCCAGGGCAGGAGCGTCGAAGCCGCCGCGCCCAGCGTCAACTGGCGCCGCAGGGTGTTGATGGCTTCGGGCTTTTGACGTTCGTCATGCATGGTCATACCTCCAGACAGAAAGGCGGAAGGATCACAGAGGCTTGGAAATGGTCAGCCAGAACGCTTGGCCTTCGGTGCGGTTCTTGGCACCGAATTCTTTGACGAACTTGCCTTCGATCAGCATCTCACCGCCATTCTTCAGCCAAGCGACAGCGGGTCCGATGGCGTTGACGCTGGCTTTGCTGCCCTTTTCCATGTTGATCAAAGACTGTTCGAGAGCAACATTGGATGTGTCGGCCTGGACTTGACGCACAAAGTAGCCCTGGACGCCCACGCGGATGTCTTCCGACACGAAGGCCATGGCCTGCCAGTCAAAGTTGAAGATCTTGCCGCTGTAGTAGCCGGAGTCCTTATTGCGGGTATTGAAGGACATCACCGCACGACCACCCAGATCCCAACCATCGCCGATGAATGCGTACTGCACGGACGGACGGAAGGTGTAGTAGTCACCAAAACCAGGGTTGGCACGTCGCGTGTTCTTGAAGTCACCCACTGGCATGATCACGGTCGGGGCGAAGGTCACCGATTGGTGATCACCGATCTCCCAGTGCATGACAGGAGAGATTTCCAGGTCAGCCACACCCGACGCAGAGCCATTCTTGGCACTCACAATGGATGCGAGAGGGCTGGCGGGATCCACCGTTGTCAGCGCTGCCTTGCGCTTCACGATGGGCAGCATGGCCGTGATGCCCACATGCGCCCCAAGGAAGCGATGGCTGCTGATGTAGCTCAGACGGGGCAAGACCGCGTAGGTGTCCGTATCGATGTTCACCGGTGCACCGAGAACTTGGCGCTGCTTGCCGTCATTGCCTCTGATCTTGTCAGCATGATAGGCCACCATCGGCGCCTGGAAATACAGGCCAGGGACCACCGGCGTGGTCATGTCACTGCCGCCGATACCAGCCGAGTAACGCTGGTTGCCGTTTTCAACGGCCATGGCGCTGGTGGCCGCAGCCAGCGCCAGCACCAGGGCGGATGCCTTCAGAGGGGCGCGGTAAATCGACGACGGGACGGAAGTAAAACGGGGCATTGTGACTCCTTGGTACGCGGGGACAGTCTGTGATCCGCAGCCGGGGACAGATGCCTGATCACCCCCTTTGCGGGATGAGCCAACTTTGCCTCGAGAACTTACGTCTGGGCACAATCTCTGCTGTCTCGGCGCAACAAAAAATCACGGTTTTGCAGGGACTTGTGCCAATTTCGCGGCAGATGAAGGGTAAACCCTCGTCGGGTTATTCACCTTCGCCAAACTTGTCGTTGATCAGCGCCAGCAGGGCCTTCATGGCGTCCTCTTCACGTGGGCCGTCGCACTCGATTTCCACGGTGCTGCCCAGGCCAGCGGCGAGCATCATCACGCCCATGATGCTTTTGGCATTGACACGGCGCTCGTTGCGGCTCATGAACACCTCACAGGGAAAGCTGCTGGCCAGTTTGGTGAGCTTGGCCGAGGCACGGGCGTGCAGGCCCAGCTTATTGCTGATGTTGGCGGTGGTCTTGATCATGGCTGGTAGGTTGGCTGGCCTGGTTTTGAGGCCGACTGGAAGCAATCTGCATGACGCCCTGAGTGCCCCCGGCCAGCGCGCGGGTCACCAGGGTGTCCAGCGGTTCGGAGGCGTAATTCAGGGCACGCCAGAGCATGGGCACATTGACCCCGGTGATCACCTTCACATGTTGGCCATCGGCCAGCCGTTGCACGGTGTTGCAAGGGGTGGCGCCGAACACGTCGGTGAGGATCAGGGCCTCGCCGCGCGGGTCGGCGTCCTGCGCCAGGCTCAACAGCACGCGCGCCTGCGCTTCGAGTTCGTCGCAAGGCAGGTTGGGGGGCACGTCGAGCGCTTGCAGGTGCTGTACCAGCTCGGGAAAACAATGCCCAGCGGCTAGCTTCAAGGCTGAGGCCAGGGGAGCGTGCGCGATGATGAACAGGCCGGGCATGGAGTGAGTGTGAAGGGGTCAACCAGGGAACTGGAATCCGTCGCGAAAGGACGACTCCGCATCTTGCGCTGCCTGGGGGGTTTCTGTCCCAGCCGGACCGACGGGACGAGACACCGAGGCCTGAAAAACCTGCAGGCCGTGGGCAAAATGCCACGCCGTGACGCCCATCTCCAGCGGCCGGCCCCAGCCATCGACCCGCCAGGCCTGAAACCGCCACCCCTGTGCCTGGGGCTGCGGGGTCATGCCGCGGACCTGCACCGCCCCCAGCGGCGTCACCGCCACGGGCGCCTGGCTGCCCGCCATCTGGCTGGCGGCGTGCAGGTTATCTCGCATGACGCGGGCAAGCGCGCCCAAGGTCGGCCCCACTTCGGTGACATCCTGCACCTGCACGCGGCTGAGTGCCCAGGTCACCTCACCGGTCTGACAGGACCACATCTGCATGGCCAGCGGCTGAGCCGCGCTGGACAGGGTGACGGTCCGCGTCACATGATCGGGTCGGCAGGGAAACAGGGCTTGCAGACCCGGCGCCTCGGGGAGGCGCACCTCGCGCCAGTCCAACGCGGGTGAACAGGCCGTCAGGGTCGCCAGGCCCAGCAGCGGACCGATGCGCGCACAGCGCGCCAGATGGGCCAACAGCATCGCGCGAGGCCTCAGGCAGCTGGCTGGGCCAACAACTGGCCCAGCAGCACGTTCAGTGCCTCAAAGTCAGGCTCGCCCACGTAGCGTTTGACGACCTTGCCCTCGCGGTTGATCACCAAGGTGGTGGGTGTGAGCTGCACGTCGCCGAAGGCTTGGGCCAGACTGCCGTCGTGGTCGATGGCCACCCGGAAAGGCAGCTGGCGGCTCTGCGCAAACTGCATGACGTAGGCCGGCGGATCGTAGGACATGGCCACGGCCAGGGTTTCCAGCCCCTGTGCCTGGAAGCGCTGGTGGGTGGCGACGATCTGGGGCATTTCCTTGACGCAGGTGGTGCAACTGGTGGCCCAGAAGTTGAGCACGGTCACTTTGCCTTTGAACGCGCTTGTGCGATGCTGGCTACCGTCCAGTTGGGTGAAGGGCAAGTCCGGCAAATCCGAACCGGTGCCCGACAGGCAGGCACTCAGGAGCACGGGCAGGCCCAAGATCATCAGACGTCGACTCATTGGCATGGGTTAACCGCAGCAAACTAGATAGGAAACAACATGAAACGTCGCAGTGTATTGTCATCCGTGGGCACATTCGGCCTGGGCCTCGTCACCCTGCCGGCAACAGGGTGGGCAGCGGCCTTCAGCAGCAAGGACGCCACGGCCGCGCTACGGGCTGCCCTCGACAAGGGGGCCGAGGTGGCGGTGTCGCAATTGGGTGCCAACAATGGCTTTTTGAACAATGAGAAGGTGCGCATCGGCCTGCCCTCTCCGCTGGACCAGGCCGCCCCCTTGCTACAGACCATGGGGCGCGGCAAGCAATTGCAACAATTGACCGAGTCCATGAACCACGCGGCCGAGCAAGCGGTGGCCCTGGCCCGCCCGCTGTTGAGCAAGGCCATCAAGGACATGAGCGTGCAGGACGCCGCCGGCATCTTGCAAGGCGGGGACAATGCGGTGACCGAGTACTTCGCCCGCAAGACACGTGACCCGCTGACAGCGCAGTTCCAACCTGTGGTCAACCGCTCGCTGGAAAAACTGTCGGTGACCCAGCGCTACAACGATCTGGCCGGCAAGGCCAAGCAGTTCGGCTTGCTGCAGGGCCAGGGCGGCACCCTGCAGGACCATGTCACGGGCAAGGCGCTGGACGCCCTGTACATGGTGATTGGCGAAGAAGAGCGCAAGATCCGCCAGGACCCGGTGGGCACAGGCAGCGCCTTGCTCAAGAAGGTTTTCGGGGCGCTGTGACCTCGGCCGGTTTGGGACCGCGCTCCAGTTTTTCGACGTGGGGGTCGGCCCAGGAGCCGGTGACCATGAACTCCTGGGTGCTGGCATCGGCCACCTGTTTGCGCAGCAGATACTGGGCAATGAAGGTGCCGATGCCGATCACGGGGTTGATCGCGGCATAGGCCAGCGAGGCTGCCTCGGCGTTGATCTGCGGCACCACGAAGACGTGCAGGTTCTGCGTTTCCTTGGCCAGATCGGCCTGCCCCTCCATCAGCACGATGGCCTGCACGCCCCGCATGCGCAGGTTGCGGGTGGCGGCCACGCCCTGCGTGACCTTGACGTCGCCATCGATGGCGTCGAAAGCGAAACCCTGCTGGAAGAGGTCACGGAAGTCCAGCGTCAGCCGGCGCGGCAGAGACTGCAGGCTCAACACCCCGAGCAGCTTGGCGATGCCCGGATCGGCTTTGAGGAACTGGCCGGCGTTGATCTGAACCTTGATGTCACCGGACATCGTCAGCGGATCAGGCTCCAGGGGCGAGCCCAGCCAGTTGACCTGCCCTGTGAGCTGGCCTTTGCCGCCACGCAGCGTCTGAGGCAGACCCAGGCGTGTCAGCAGAGCACCACTGTCGCGCAGGTCCAGGGTGAAGCCAAACGCCGAGCGCGGACGACCGGGTGTGCCCAGGGCGGCCCAGTTGCCCGAGGCGTCCAGCTGAGCGTCGGGGGTGGTCAGGCGCAGGCGGTTGAGACGCCATTCAGGCAGCGGCGCGCCACCCGCCACGGGCACCAGGCGGTTGAGGGCCTCGACTTCCAAGCGCCCCAAGGCCAGGCCACGCCATTCGAACTGGTCGATCTGGATGTCCAGCGCGGGCAGTTGGGTGGCCCCCTCGCTGGCAAGCATCTGCGCGGTCGCCTGGCTCTGCAGGGCCTGCGCCTCGGCGTTGGGGATGGACAGGCGAGACAAGCGGGCGGTCACCCGGGTGGACGACGGGCCCGCGGCCAGGGGGGCCTTTTCGGGCGCCCATTCGACTTGGCCGGCCACCTGATCGGCGCTGAGCTGCAGGCGCCACACATCGCGGGCCGGGTGAGCCAGGGTGGCGGACACGTCCTTGAGGGTGCGCTGGCGGAAGGTCAGCGCCCCGGTCTGGAGGCTCACCGTCTCAGGCAGCCCATCGCCCACGCCAGCGGCGCTGGCCACCCCGGCCGGGCCACGGAGGGTGTCGGCCACCTTCAGCCAGGCATCCAGGTCCATGGTGGGGCTCAGCCACTGTGCGGCCACGCCCTGTGCGGGCAAGGCCTGCAGCGCCACCGCCTGCCCCGCAGGCGCCTGCACCACGCTGATGAGCCCCCGCGTGACCCGCGCCTCGGCAGCGCTCACCTCGCGGCGCAGGTCCACGCGCACGCGAGGCAAAGCCACTGGCGTCATGGCCAAGGACTGCGGATGACCCACGTCCACCACAATGGCATCCTGCTCGCCCCGTTCGCCTTCTGTGCGATAGGTGACCGCCAGCGGCCACACCGCAGCGGCCGGCTTGCCCAGGGGGGCCGGCAGCGCCGCGCTGATCCCTTGCAAGGTCGAGTTCACCTGGACCTCGGTGCGCGCCCCGGCTGCCACCGTCACCGTCACGGGCGTCTCCCCCGAGAGGTGCGACGCCAATCGGGCCAGGGCCGGATACTCCTGCGCCTGCTTGAGGCCCTCCGCCGACATGCTGCCGCGCGCGCTGAAACGCACGACACGGTCCGCCCCCCGCTTGCCCTGCACCACCATCTCCTGCCCCCAGACGCGGGTGCGCGCCTGCACATCCAGTTGCGTCTCGGTGAGGGCGATGGTGCCGCGCAAAGAGGCAAACGCCGGAATCGACGGGCTCAAGCGCAGGCTGGCCTGGTCCTTGTCCAGCAAGGTGACCAAGCCCTTGACGCGGGTGTCTTCGCCCCGGTTCAGCGGGATGTCCAGCGACAGTTGCAAGGCCCCTCGCCCACCGCCGCGCGCCTCATTGAGCGCACCGCCCGTCCACTCGCCCACCGGCGAGGTGGCCAGGAAGCGCAGCAGGTCGTCCATCGGCCCGGCGCCTCGCCCTTGAATGGTCAGGCGGGGGTCGTCGGCCCCCATGTCGTCGATCTGGCCCGACACCTCGCTCAGGGCAAAGCGACCCGTGCCCATGGTACCCAGCATCCCACGCGCATTCTCGATGAGCATGCGCTGGCCTTCGAAACGCAGCAACCCTTCCAGGGACGTGAAGGCCGGCCAGACGCCCGTTTTCGCGTCAGCGGCCAGCCCCAGCAGCGCCGGCGGCACATAGTCCATGACCACCTGACGGATCGGCACCCGCACGCGGAAGCGCCCGCCCACATCGTCTTTGAAGGGGAAGGCATCCAGATCGCCCTTGACCTCGAAGGTGACCCCTTCGGCATGACCACTGTGGAACGCCTGGCGCACGTAGTCGCGCGTGTCGGGCGGGATGCTCAGGGGCAGATAGCGCCACACGCGGGTGGCCTCGCCGCGCACCAGCCGACCGTCCATCTCCAGCACACCCGGCAGACGCGACACAGACTGGCCCTGCGCGTTGCGCTCACCGGCGGCAGCCGTGCGCCAGGTCGCCTCCAGCGAGCCCTCCGCATCGGCATTGGCGAAACTGGCTTGGCTCACGCTCACCGACCAATTCGCCCCCCCCCCAGCCACGCCGCGCTGTGACCAGTCCACGCGGGCTTTCAGCCTGTCCAAGGCGATGCGCGGCTCTTCGAACACGCCAGGAAAAGCCAGCCAACCCGACTTCATGGCCACATCGGCCCGTCCGCCCGCCTCACTGGCCGACACGGTGACATCGGCCTGCGCCAGCCCCGGCCTCATCCCATCGGCCGACTCCGCCAGACCCAGGCCCTGGATACGGGCCTTGACGCGGTAACGTGTGGGCGCGGTCGGCGCCCCCTCCCAGCTCAGATCCAGATCCGACACGACACCCTGCGGTGCCAAGTCCTGCAAGGCCTGACGATGGGCGGCAGCCAAGGGCAGGCGATCGGCCACCCGCGCCAGCAAGGCCAGGTCCAGATGCTCGGCCTGGGCCTGCCCGCCGCGGGTCTGGCGCCAGGCCTTCGCCACATCCACCAGCGGATCGGCCGCATGGCGCCACACCAGACGCCCCTGACTGACCGGCCACGACAGGCCATCGTTCAACTCAAACGCCAGCTGCTCGAACGCCAACCCGGTCTGGTCGGGTCGGTGCTCCAGGCTCAGGCGGCCACTCAGGCGCTGGAAGCTCAGCGGCGCCAGCTCCGGCGCCAGCCGCACATCCACGCCCCGCACGGCGAGTTGCAAAACGCCCCCCGCCAAGCGCCCCTCTTTCAAGCGCAACTCCGCACGAACGCCGCCCCGCCCCCCGCGCACTTCGACAGGCAGGCTCACATGACGCTGCAGCGTCTGGACATCGACATGGGGCAGGTCCAGCACCACCGCCCCGGTCCAGCTCTGCCACTGACTGGGCTTCGTCAGCGTCGGCCACCCACGTTGCCACCAGGCGGCCCGGTCGTTCAGCGCCCACAAGGGCTGCCTGACATTCATTTCCACGCGCACCCGCTGACCAAACTCAGTGGGCGGCGTGGCGGCCACCACCAGCTCATGGTGACGGCGACCCAGCCCCAGGCGGTGACGCAAGGCCAGATCCACCTGTTGCAGCGCCAGCATGGGGCGACCCAGTTTCTCATCTGTCCAGCGCACCCGGCCCTGGCGAATCTGAATCAGCGACTGCGACAGCACCCAGTCGGCGCCAGCCGAGGACGCCTCCGTGCCCGCCGAGGCCTGAGGCGACAGGCGCAAGCCCGCCACATGGATCTGCCCACCCGCATCTCGGCGCACATCCAGATCCGGTCGCACCAATTCCAGCCGGTCCAGCCGCACCTCGCCCGCCCACAGCGCCTGGGGCGACAAGGTGGCCAGCGACACCCGCGCCGACACTTCCGGCAAGGACAAGGCCACCTGGCCCCGCTCATCCATCAGCTCGACCCGGTGCAAGCTCAGCACCGGCCACATGCCCTCGGCGTGCCCCTGCAGCGCGCCAATGCGCACGGTCACCCCCAATGCCCGAGTGGCTTGTTCGGCCAGGTCCTGCCGCCAATCGCCAATACGGGGCAGAATCTGGAACAGCAAGACCGCCCACGCCACCGCGGCCAGCAACACCAGGGCTCCCAACAGGCTCAGGGTGATGCGGGTCAAACGCCGCGTCGCCCGCCCCATGAACAGGGCCGACGACCACAGCGGATGGCGCTGTCGAGGGGCGGTAGTTTGCGGTGAATGCTCAGTGGGAGCAACAGGAGTCTCAGACATGGATCAGACAGTTCATCCGTCGAACCGCCTACAAAGTGGCCTGACCGCTGCTCTACCATTGCCAGTACAGCCCCAGGGATCGACAAGCGATCACCCTAGCACAGACCTCTTCGCCGGCGACACGGTCCATGATTGATTTCCCTTTCGACGCGGTACCCACCACCACCCCTGCGGCCCATTCCCGCTACGTGCAACGCGTCCGCCGACGCTACTCCGACGAACTCGCTCGGTTCGCCCAATCTGCCCCCGGCACCCCCCGAACCGCAGACATCACGACGCTGATCGCCCACCTGCGTGAGCAAGGCCGCGAACTGGGTTCGGCCCTGCGCGTGGCCCGCCACCTCGTCATGGAGCGTTTGGCCTGCCTGGACATCGAAGCCGGCGCGCCCATGCTGGAGATCACCGCCTCGGTAACCGAACTGGCCGAAGTCACCCTGGACCATGCCCTGGCCGCCGCCGAAGCCGAGCTCGACCTCAAACACGGCGCCCCGCTGGACGCCCAAGGCCAGCGCATCGACCTGTGGGTCATCGGCATGGGCAAACTCGGTGGTCGCGAGCTCAATGTCTCGTCCGACATTGACCTCATCTACGTCTACGAAGACGAAGGTCACACCACCGGTGTCGAAGATGGCGGCGTGGTGCGCGGCCGCATCACCGCCCACGAGTACTTCAGCCAGATCGCCCGCCGGCTGTCCACCCTGATCGGCGACACCACCGACGACGGCTTCGTCTTTCGCGTCGACCTGGCTCTGCGCCCCAACGGCAACTCCGGCCCTTCCGTGGTCAGCATGGGGATGCTGGAAGAGTACTTCCTCGTGCAGGGCCGCGAATGGGAGCGCTTTGCCTGGCTCAAGAGCCGGATCATCGCGCCGCGTCGCGCCATGCCCGGTGGGGACCACCATGGGCGCGCCCTCGCCTTGCGCGACCTGGTCATGCCTTTCGTGTTCCGTCGCTACCTCGACTACGGCGTCTTCGAAGGCCTGCGCCAACTGCACCGCAAGATCCGCGACGAGGCCACCCGCCGCGCCGCGGGCCGCCCCGAACGCGCCAACGACGTCAAACTGGCCCGCGGTGGCATCCGCGAAATCGAGTTCACCGTACAACTGTTGCAGGTGGTCCGTGGCGGCCAGTTCCCGGAAATCCGCACCCGCTCCACCCTCAAGGCCCTGCCCCGCCTGGCCGCGCGCGGCCTGATCCCGCCCGACAAGGCCGAGAAGCTGGCCGAGGCCTACACCTTCCTGCGCCGCATCGAGCACCGCATCCAGTTCCTCGACGACCAGCAAACCCACATGCTGCCCACCGAGGATGGCGATCTGGCCTGGATCGCCGACAGCCTGGGCATCCAGCCGCTCACGCCGGACCGTGCCGAGCGCCCCGAATGCCGCTCCAGCACCTGCCAACTGCTCGAAGCCCTGTGCAAGGTGCGCGAGTTCGTGGCCACCGAGTTCGACGCCCTGCTCCACGATGGCCGCGACCCCAAAGCCAACGGTTGCAAAGGCTGCGGCGGCCCGCCCCTGCCGGTCGACAGCGAAGAGTTCCTCGCCAAGCTCCCCGAGTCCATCGCGCCGCACGTGCGCCAGTTCGCCTTGCACAGCAAGGTGGCTCTGCTGTCGGATGCAGCCAAGCTGCGCCTGGCCAAGCTGATCGGGCGCGCCACCAAAGCGGCCATGGCGGCTGCCGAAGCCCCAGACGGCGCCCCCTGCATGAATGCCGACACCGTCCGGCACTTTGTCGACTGGCTCACCCCCCTGCTGCGCCGCGACAGTTACCTGGCCCTGCTGGACGAACGGCCCGAGGTGCTCAACCGCCTGCTGCGCCTGCTGGGCCTGGCCAAATGGCCCATGCACTACCTGCTGCGCCACCCAGGCGTCATCGACGAGCTGGCCGACCCGCGCCTGCTGGAGGGACGCTTTGATGCTGCGGCCTACCAGCGCGACCTCGAAGACCGCCACACCGCCTGGACACGCGCCGGCCAGGCCGACGAGGAAGCGCTGCTCGACACCTTGCGTCGCGCCCACCACGCCGAGGTGTTCCGCACCCTGGTGCGCGACGTGGAAGGCACGCTCACCGTCGAGCAGGTGGCCGACGACCTCTCTGCGCTGGCCGACGCCACCCTGGCTGTTGCCATCAAGTGGGCGTGGAGCTACCTCCAGCAACGCCCTGGCAAACAAGGCCGCTACGCCGTGGGCCGCCAGCCCCACTTCGCCGTCATTGCCTACGGCAAACTCGGCGGCAAAGAGCTGGGTTACGGCAGCGACCTGGACGTCGTCTTCTTGTTCGACGAAACCCAGGATGCCCCGGACCCTCAGGCCGGCCCCGACACCCCCAGCGCCATCGATGCCTACCTGCTGTTTGCCCGCAAACTGGTCACCTGGCTGACGCTGCGCACCTCGGCCGGCGAGCTGTTCGACATCGACACGGCCTTGCGCCCCAACGGCAACTCCGGCCTGCTGGTGACGAGCTTCCACGCCTTTGACGACTACCAACGCCAGCGAGGCAGCAACACCGCCTGGACGTGGGAGCATCAAGCCCTCAGTCGCGCGCGCTGGTGTGCCGGCGAGGTGGCCCTGGCCGAGCGCTTTGAAACCACGCGTCGCAGTGTGCTGTCCGCCCAACGCGACCCCGTGGCCCTGCGCGAGGAAGTCATCGCCATGCGCGAGCGCTTGCGCGAGGCCCACGCCTGCCCGTCCGAGCAGTTCGACATCAAACACAGCCGCGGCGGCATGATCGATGTCGAGTTCGCTGTGCAGTACCTGGTGCTGACCCACAGCCACACCCACGCCGAACTGCTGGACAACGTCGGCAACATCGCCCTGCTGCAGCGCGCCGAAGACGCGGGCCTGTTGCCGCCTGGCATCGGCCAAGCGGCGGGGCAGGCCTATCGGGAACTGCGCCGCATCCAGCACCGGGCACGCTTGGACGACGCCAGCACCAAGTTGACGGGCGATGCGTTGACCGCCATTGCACCGCACCGCGAAGCCGTGCTGACCCTCTGGCAGAGCGTTTTCCCTGGCCACTGACGATCGCGGCGGCGGAGCTAGCACTGTCACGGCCACACAACAGGCACAGCCCCCCATGTGAGCGGCAGGAGAAAACCCCAGGGAACTCACACCTTCCCTGCGTGATCATCTGGTGGTGACGCAAAAGAACGCGTGCACCCGTTCTGGTACCCACCTTGATTTGATCAACACCTGCCACACCATGACCCATCGCCTGCAAGCCATTGCCCGTCAACGCACCATCCGCACGATGGCGCTGCTGCCCGTCGTCGTTGCTGCCGCCTTGGCGGCGGGTTGTGGCGACAAGTCCAAATCCGCTGAAGGCAAGGCCACCCAGGCGGCGGCTCGCGTGGACGGCAGCGAGATCACCGTTCACCAGATCAACCAGGTACTGGAGCGCCAGCAAGGTTTGAAGCCCGAGCAGGCCGAAGCGGCCAGCCATCAAGTCCTGGAAAGCCTGATCGACCAGCAACTGGCCGTCGCCAAGGCCGAGGCGCAGAAGCTCGACCGTGACCCGCAAGTGGTGCAGCTCTTGGAAGCCACACGCCGCAACATCCTGGCGCGAACCTATCTGGAAAAAGCGGCCGCATCCGGTGCGGGCACCCCTTCAGCCGAAGACATCCGCAAGTACTACGATGAAAAGCCCGCCTTGTTCTCTCAGCGCAAGGTCTATGCGCTGCAAGAGTTCACGGTCCCGGCCACCAAGGAACAAAGCCCGGCACTGCTGGAGCAGCTGAAGGCGGCGCGCGGCCCGGCTCAGTTCGTAGAAGTGCTCAAAGCCAGCGGCATCAAGTTCAGCGCCAACCAGATCACCCAGGCTGCTGAAGGCCTGCCACTCGGCATCATCGACCCGCTGAGCAAGGTCGGCGACGGCGAGGCCCTCTACATCACAGGCAACGACGGCTTCAAGGCCCTGCTGGTGGTTGCCTCGCGCAGCCAGCCAGTCGCGTTCGAACAGGCCAAGCCGGCCATCGAGCAGTACCTCACAGCTGAGCGTCGTCGTGAGTTTGCAACCAAGGAGATGAAGGCTTTGCGTGAGGCAGCGAAGGTGGAGTACCTTGGAAAGTTTGCCAACAAACCGGCGTCTGGCGTGGCAGCAGGAGCCCCCGTGGCCTCAGCACCCTCACAACCCTCTGCAGCCCCCTCGACAGTGGACGGCGCATCAGCACCGAGCGTTGACGCCGACGCCCTCAACAAAGGCCTGACCGGTCTGAAATGATGCCCCGGGCGGGGGTTTGACCCCTGCCCCGCAATTCCGCCATTCCGAAGCTCGCTGCCCCGCCAAGACGACCATGACGTTCAACCAATTCCTGCGAATCATCCGTTCCCGCTGGGTGCTGGTCTTATCGATTGTCACGGTCGTCGTGCTCAGCACATTGGGCGTCAGCCTGATGCTGACCAAGCAGTACATGGCATCGGCCACCGTCATGGCCGACGTGCGGCCCGACCCGGTCTCCCCTTACCCGATGGCTGGCGCCATGGCCAGTACCTATTTGGCCACCCAGGTCGACATCATCAAGAGCACCCACGTAGCGCAGCGGGTGGTTCGCACGCTCAGACTCACCGAGAACCCGCAGATGCGCGAGCTCTGGATGAAGCAAACCAAGGGTCAAGGTGACTTGACTGCGTGGGCGGCCAACCTCATCGACAAAGGCCTGGCGGTCAAACCCTCGCGTGAATCGAACGTCATTGAAATCCAGTACGAGGGCAACTCGCCCGGATTCGCTTCCACGCTCGCCAACGCCTACGCACGCGCTTACATCGAGTCCACGGTACAGATCAAGGTCGGTCCAGCCCGCCAGTACGCCGAGTTTTTCGAAGAACGCGCGCGCGCGGCCCGTGAAAAGCTTGAGCGCGCCCGCGAAAAACTCGCAGAAGCCCAGCGAGAGAAGGGCATCGTGCTGACCGATGAGCGGCTGGACGTCGAAACCGCGCGTCTTGCAGAACTTTCCAGCCAAGTCAACGCCCTGCGCGCCATGCGCTCAGAAACCACCAGCCGCCGCGCCCAGGCGTCGGCCAATCCTGATCAACTCAACGACGTGTTGAACAACCCTGTGGTGGCCAACCTCAAGACTGATCTGGCCCGCCAAGAAGGTCGCCTGCGCGAGCTGAACGAACGCCTCGGTGACGCTCACCCGCAGGTCATCGAGTCCCGCGCCACGATCGACAGCCTGCGCGCCCAGATTCGCAGCGAAACCAGTCGAGTGACCGGCAGCGTGAGCGGTGGTGCCTCCATGGTCGCACAGCGTGAGACTGAGGCCATCGCAGCCTTCGAAGCGCAACGTGAGCGCTTGCTCAAGCTCAAGGAAAGTCGCACAGACTTGCAGGTCATGGAGCGTGAAGTCGAAACCGCCCAACGCATCTACGACTCCATCCAGGAACGCCTGAGCCAGACCAACCTCGAGAGCCAGACCAGCCAGTCTGGCATCTACTTGCTCAGCAGTGCCACCGAACCCACCTCGCCGACCTCGCCTCGCGTTTTTCTCAACACCGCGGTGTCGCTCGTGCTGGGCACACTTCTGGCGCTCATGGTGGCCATGACCGTTGAACTCTTTGACCGTCGAGTACGCAGTCCCATTGACATCACTCAGGCTCTGGAAATTCCTGTCATCGGCGTACTGCCGGCGCCGAAATCTCATCGCCTCAAAACGGCTCGCCTGCGCCTCGCCTTTGGCAGCAAATCTGCCTCGTGATCTCTGTTGTTGACTGCACGCCCCATCCAAAGGCATTCATGAAGCCCCATTTCAGCCAATCCCGCCTGGGTCCTATCGACGAATCCGACGACTTTCCGGACACGCAAGCGGCTCCGATGGAAAAATCCATTGGCCAGTTGATCAGTGAAGCCAATAACCTGTCGACTGATCAGATCGAACAGATCTTGTCCTACCAGAAGGACAACGGCGTTCGCTTTGGCGAGGCCGCCGTGGCCTTGGGTTTGGCCAAGACCGACGACGTTCTCTGGGCTTTGGCTCAGCAGTTCCACTATCCCTACGCGAGCGAAGGCAGGAACTCGCTCAACCCGGAATTGATTGTCGGCAACGCCCCCTTCACCGATCAAGCAGAAGCGTTTCGCACCATCAGAAGCCATCTGATCATGAAGGTATACAGCTCGGAAGGCCCACGTCCAGCCATCGCCGTGCTGAGCCCCGACTCCGGTGATGGCAAGACATACTTTGCAGCCAACTTGGCCGTAGCCTTCTCGCAACTCCCGGGTCGCACCCTGTTGGTTGATGCCAACTTCCGCAACCCCCGCATGCACGAACTCTTCAACCTGACCGATCGCAATGGTGGGCTGTCAGCCATTTTGTCGGGGCGCACGGCTTCCAAAGTCATCCAGGCGGTCAAGGAGTTACCGAATCTGTTCGTGTTGCCGGTTGGCGCCACCCCACCAAATCCCCTTGAGTTGCTGGAACGTCCCGCCTTTGACTTGTTGATGCGCGAACTCAAGACCAAGTTCGACAGGATCATCGTAGATACGCCGGCAGCGTCTCAAGGCACCGATGGTGCCGTGATCGCCGCACGTTGTGGGGCTGTGCTGCTTGTGTCGAGCCAAAACAAGAGCCGAATGCCAGCGCTCAGTGAACTGGTCAAACTTGTCGGCATGAGCTCGGCCAAAATTGTGGGCGCCATCGTCAACGAACACAGCGCGTGAGACAGGGCGTCCAGGCTCCACGACGGACGCCAGCCTGAACAGGGCAAGTTGACCTGAGCGGACGCTACGGCCCGATCCACATAGGGCGAAAGTCCGCTTTCAGCCCTGAGGCTGGAATCGGCTGGCAAACTCCATCAATCCGGCAAACTTGCGTAGCTCCAGCAGGGGGAGGCACGCCAATCCCCATATCAACGGGCTTTGCTGGGTGCCATACGATTTGAGACTCTCGCCCTTTGCTATCTTTCAGCACAGCGCGCCACATCCCCCCAGTTTGGCCGGTCTCCATACGGATCAGTGTCTGCCCGGTCAGCCACCGACGAGCCTGTCTGAAAGCCTCGCCCGACGCATTGACACCTGTCGTCGCGTTGTTCCTTCGATTGAAGTAGGTCGGTGAGCTTGGCCAGCCATGCTGGTCGTCCCATGCATATTGGTAGATGCGCCCCAGGCCGGACGCCCATCCGACAACAAAAAATCGTGCCAAATAGGCCGGACCCAATTCCGTGCGTGTAGGTGCCTGAAGCCCCTTCTGGCGGGCTGCGACCACAGCCGGGTCCAGATCCAGCGCAATTTCGGAAATTGCGCTCTCCGTGCTCCACAAAGATTTGTTTGCCAGGCCATGATCCTGCATCAATCCTCGCAAAGCCAGCACATGAGGCATCAGCAACTCCGGGGGCCCTTCCTGATAGATGTGATACCCAATGGCGTCAGCCTTCTTGCCACCACCGATGCGCAGGAAATAGTCCAAATAATTGCGATGGTGGTAACTGATGCCCGCAGTGACCACCTGAGCCGTTGCGTCGATCTGCCGAATCAGGCGAATGGCCTCGTTCTGTAACTCCAGCAGTTGCTCTGGCGTCCCCCGATACCCTGAGCCCAAGCCGCTGCGACAGGCATCGGTGGATGGACACCAAGGGTGGCGGGGCGGGAAATTCGGCTCGTTCCAGATCTCCCAGCTGCGAATCGCGCGACCGTTATATCGACCCACCAAATCCGACACCCAGTTCTGCCAGTCACCAAGTCGACGAGGCGTCTCATCGCAGCGGTAACAATCAGAAAGGCCCTCTATATCGGCATCTTCGGACAACGACGCCCATGCAGGGGCGTAGCCCCCGAGCACCATGAGAAGGTCCGTACCCTGCCGCTCTGCTTGCAAGACGCGATCGTCCAGCGTACTCCACTGGTAAGTGCGCTTGCCGCCTTGGGGACGACTCTTCTGAACTTGAAACCACTGAGACTCGCTGCTGTCCCAGATTCGCACCGCCCCCGCCTGCGAATCGACCAAGCCACCTTTGACGTTGCGCGCGTGCATGATGTGGGTACCAAAGAAAGTCACAGGCACCTCCCCCTTCGGCAACGACAGGGGCTGCACTTTTCCAATCAGTGAGGCATCGTCCACCCAGAGAATGCCCGGTGTCGCACTGGACACCATGAACACGGCTTGCCTGCTCGACTGCTCCCAAAGCCCATGGCTGAAAGCTGACACGTCGAGCCACGTCCATTCATCCCCCACGCGCAGGGTACGCGCACCATACTCAAGGTAAGGTGCCCCGCCCTGCCTGACGGACACCTTGACCATCATCGGGGACTGGGCTCGCACCCAAATACCAGCGCGCAAATGCGAGTCAACAGGCATCGTCACGTGCTGGACCAGTTGGAACACGCCCTCAGACAAGGTCACTTGCAACGCTTTACCCGAACGCGCAGGTGCAACCACGGCTTCATAGCTCACGCGGGCCAGAGGGTGCCAGCAAGAATTGTCACCCCACGACATGGGCAAGGAGCCAGAGACCCGAGTGCAGTCCGCTAACTGTCGCGTGGCGCCGTCGAAACCCCCGTCTTTGAGAATGCTCACTGCCGGCACCGCTGATGCTGCCGCAGGCTTCTGCGCCTGGGCTTGCGACATGATGCTGCAGCCCGCCAGTAACAACGCCTGCCATCCATAGCGCCAACGCACAGGGCGCAAGGCGCCCAGAAGAGCACGCCACAAAGGACCTGCAACGCGTCCAAGACACTCTGCAAACACGATAACCCCCAGTACGACGCGATGCCCGATCAACACTTGGTCACTGACCGCCAGGCATTGAAACCAGAAAACCATACAGACTACCTGCAACGGTCTCGGCCTCGAAACATGCTTGAAAACGCTCTATGGCTGCCGCGCGCATGGCCACCAGTGCTTTGTCATCATCCAACGTTGCCAACAGGATGTCACATGCGCGACTGACGTCATCCAAAGGCCAATATCGGCCCTGCACGCCATCGTCAAAAATCTCGGGGATTCCACCAACCGCACCAGCCATCACCGGCACTCCAGCCGACAGCGCCTCCAGCAGTACCACCGGCAGATTCTCCATCACCGCAGCATGCACATACAACCGATGCCCTGGAATGTAGGCTCGTCCTTGCGGCGAGAAACCCTCAAAGTGAACTTGTTCAGCCAGCCCCAGCTCATTCACCCGCTTGGTCAGGGGGCCACGATCTGGCCCGTCACCCACAAGCGTGAGGCTAACAATGCGACCGCGTTGCCGCGCTTCAGCCAGCACCTCCAGTAAGAAGCCCTGGTTCTTGCGCGGCTCTAGCGTGCCTATGCAGATGAGGTCTCTCCCGACCACGCTCGGCAACGCAGATGTACCTGACAGCGGCTTGACGAAGTTGGGGATGATCGCCGCATTTGAATGATCCAAACCTGGCCACACCTTGCCCAACTCGCGCAGCATGAAAGCAGACACAAAAATCAAACCCTGCACACGACGCACAACCGATGACTCCAAGGCGCGGATGCCCCGATCCATCGGACCGTCGCGAGCGATCATTCCCTTGCCAATCCACTCTTCGGATTGAGACACATTGAAGTGCACGACCAGTGCCACGCGCTGCTCTGGATGTCGGCGCGCGCGCAAAGCCACATCGGCCGATAAGGGGCACTGGGCATACACGACGCAATTCGGATGTCGGCGCAGGAGTGCGCGCAAACGCACCCCTAGCAAAGCAGAATGACCGCGCCGGTACAAAGCCACGGCGGCCGGCTTAAGCAGATGCTCCAGCAACCGACGCGAGGCAATGAAAAGCGCCAAGAATGGGCTGGTTGACCAATGAAAAGGCGTCGCAACCTCATAAGGTAGACCGCGGCCAGCCAGATAGCCGACAAACTCACGCATGTGCGCCTGCACGCCAGTAGTGCCCTCCAGTCGCATCAAGGAGGCCAGGATGATCACCGGCTGGCTCATGCTCGCCCCCCCGCCCCAACTGCACGAGAGACAGCCTGCTCCACGGCCGCACTCACACCCCTAGCAGCCGCATCGTAGGTATAACTCCCGACCGCTCGGCGCGCGGCCACCGACATCGAAGTCCACAAGACATCATCGCTGAGCAACTCCACGCAACGCTCCACCCAGGCGCTCGTCTCCAGCGGGCAGACGAATCCACTCACGCCATCGACGATCAACTCCCCGGCCACGCCCGTGTGCGGAGATACCACGCAAGGCACACCGGTAGCGCAGGCTTCGTTTGCTACGACCCCCCAGCAGTCGAACGATGTGGGAAAGAGAAAAACGCGCGAGGCTGCATACTCCAACGGCAATTCAGCCTGAGACAGGTAGCCTGCGAAGGAGACGTCTACCCATTCAGACACTTCCTGTGCCATTTGACGCATGGCCGGCTCCATGTCCCCCTTACCGACGAACCTCAGAACGAGGCGTCGTCCCAGCCGCTGTGCAGCCAGATGTGCCACACGAATCGCCATTAATGGATTCTTGGAGGCGATGAATCGCCCACAGAACAACAGGTCTTGAGTACGCGGAACTTCCACCGAAGCAAACCGAGAGTTGTCGGTACACAGTGCAGACACATGGATACGCTCACGGGGCAAACCGTAACTCAGGTAGAGGTCAGTCGACCCCTGGCATGCACCGACAAAGGATTTTGTGTAACTGAAGACGAAGCGTCGAACCAGCCTATGCTTCCAGCTTAAGCTGCGCTCTGATTCAAGCGTGCCATCGGTCATGGTCACATGAGGCACGCGATGCATCACCGCCCACGCGAAAGCAAACAGGAACGTGGGAATGAAGCCGGAGGTCACGACGACATCAGGCTGAATCGAATTCAAAAGGCGCCAGACACCTGGATCAGCGTGCGAGAACCGTGTGTCGTGAATCTCATAGCGCCCTTTCAGGAAGTGCACCTGATACCGGCTCGATCGCCCGTCCTGAGACGGGTCAATGTGAGCCCCTGCACAGTACACCATGTGCAGCTCGACATGCCCCGAAGCCGCCAGGAGATCCCAAGTCGGCAAACGATAGGGGGCCGGTACGTTCGTGATCACTGCGCATCGAATAGGTCGCTTGGTTGCCTGCATCAACTTCCCCACAGCGCAAAGGCCTTGGTTTTTTGGGGGGGCGAGGTAACGGCCACCTTCCCATCTGGTTCATCGGGAGAAGCGAAAATCAGCAACAGCACACTCGCAAGTGGCCATGTCTTCAAGGCAAACAATGACACTGTCATGGTCATGCCCTGCACCAAGTACATCAAGAACGCCACAAAAGCGAGCCCTCCGGCCCACTGACGTCGTCCTGCGCTGTTGGCGATACGCCAAACCAAGTACCACCCGCTGAAGTTCATGGCGAGGCCAAAAATTCCTTGCGTGGTCATTTGATACAGATAATCGTTGTGGGCGCCATGTGGCACACCATCGGAGACGTTCTCCATGTAGATCAACAAGTCCGCATACAAACCGCGGCCAAAGAGCAATTCCAGCGGACCATAAGTGGCCAGTCCGTAGCGGAAAAGCACCTCCAGAATGCGGTCTCGGCCCTGTGTCAAGGAACCCATGTTTGACGTGTCAAACCCCAACTTGGATGGATCGTAAAGCAACATCACCAGCGCAGCGACCACCCCCAGGAAGGCCGCATAACCGGCCAACACCGCAGGTCGGGTGCCGTTCTTGTAGGCAATGAAGGCCAGAACAATCAGCATGGTCAGATAATTGGCACGAGAGTTCGCCAACACGACCATGCCCACAGACACCAAAGTCAAGATCAAGAGATCTGGGGTGGGCTTGTAACGATTCCAGGCTGCGTAGATCAACACAGACGTGGCCAAGCTGTATGACAAGTCCGTCTTGAACATATAAAAGCCTTTGAACGTACGCACCCCTCCCCAGTAAGTCCAGCCGAAATCGAAAGGGATAAGGGCAGCATTAGCGAGGATGTTCAAAGCCGCGCCTAGGGCCAACGCAAAAGGAAGACTCTTGTCCTTGGCGGCCACCAATAGCCCAAAGAAGATAAACGGACTGACGATCTTGAAGATCATCTGCGGGGACCCGTTTTGCACCATCATTAGCATCACAAGAAATGTGAAGTACAGCATCACGTACACCCACAGCACCGACTGCAGGTTGTTCACGCCTCGGCCCTGAAGTTGCCGATCAAAGGCTCGCCCGGTGCGCATGAAGAAGACGCCGAAAATGAGCAAGAAGAAATACAGGTACTTGACGACGTTGACCTCAAAGAAGGCGTCAACGCCGGATTTCAGTACCACTGCCAGAAAAATGGGGGCTGCGTAAAACGTTGGAAATTCTATTTTTTTCATGACAGGATGCCTCCCGACTGATCCACACCTGCGTGGCGCACTTGCTTGAGCAGGCGGCGCATACCCAAGAAGAGCACCAACGCGTACGTCATTTCACCCAGAACCAAGCCCAGCATCAGACCGTTCTTGGCGTAGAAAACCCCTAAGACATACATGACTGGAATGCTGATGACCGAGCTGATGGCCGCCGCATAAAAAGACTGACGGAAACGCCCTCCTGCCAAGAGAACCCCATTACATATGCCAGACAAACCACTGGCGAAGAAGAACAACGCCCACCAGGCAATGTCAATGGACAAGCCGCGGTACTTCTGTCCCAAAACATGAGCCTCTAGCGTCGGATATGCAAACGCCAGCGTCAGGGTGTAAGTGAGTACGATGGCAAATACGCCGGCCATGGAGATCCAGGTCAGTCGACTCACACCGCGCACGTCACCATCCGTCAAACTGCGGCTGACTCGGGGACGGAAGATGTTGGCCCATGAAACGAACACCATTCCCAGCGGCGCCGCGAACAACTTTGCAGCCACCACCTCGGCCGTGGTCTCAGGGCCTACGACGCGGGCTCCAATCAACAAATACCCGTTCCCAAAAGCCCACGCCACCAAGCCTGCTGGCAACGACCACTTCGCATAGGGCCAAATATCCCGCAGAAGGGTCAACCACGCCTGCCATCGAACCGCCAGGGACAGCTCAGCTGATCGCAACCAAGGCAGCGCACTCAATAAGCCAGCCAGCGCCATCACGTACAACACACCCGCCGCTGAGATCTCGCTCGATCGCATCAGCAAGCCCACGCTGACCGCAAGAGCCAGCACATACATCACGTCCTGCCAGAGGCACAGGTCAGGCCTCAGTCGGATGAACTGAACATTGCGCAAGAACTCTCGTAGCCAGACACCAATCACCATGCAACTCATGGCACCGGCCAACGGCCAGGTAACAGCCTCCATCGCGATGGAGGCCGGCACCAACCAGATCACCGCCCCCCCCACCAAGGCCATCACAACGCTGAGCGCGATCTGCAAGCCGAAATATGCATCAGCCATGTCTCGCCTGGCCTGACCTGTACGCTGCGGCAACAGAGTCAGCGCCGTCGTGTTGATCAATGCCGCCTGGATTGCCAACGTGAGCGCTATATAGCCCACCAGTTGACTGTAGGCGTAGTAATCGGTTTTGGAGGCATATTTAATGAACACCAGTCCGATCAGAAAGTTGGAGACACTCAGCAGCGCTTGATCCAGCAAGGAATAGTGAACGCCTTTAAAGACAGACTCTTGGCCTGCAGGAGCCTTGACCTCACCGGACATAGGCCCCCCCTTGCAGCCGTGCGCCACGCAAATCAGCCATGGCTCGGCGATAGATCCCTTCCAGCTGCGCCACATTTCGCTCTGGCGTGTAAAGCGCTTCGTACTCGGCTCGGGCAGCGCGCCCCATCTCCAGCATCGCCTGCGGGTTCAACTGAGCCCAGCGGATGCACTCGGCCAAGGCGGCAGCATTGCCAGGCTCGAACAGCAAGCCCGTGCGCCCTTCTTTCACCAACTCCTGCAAGGAGCCGTGACGACTGGCAATCACTGGCACGCCACACGCATAGGCTTCCACGAGAGTGCGTGGAAAGCCCTCATAGCAAGCACTAGGCAACACCAGGTACGCCGCACGAGACAAGCGCGTCAAGACTTCGCTCAAGGGACGCGCACCCAGCCAAGCATCGCCGGCCACCGCCTTCAGATCAACCTCCAGTGGTCCACTGCCGATCACCTCGACGCCGTGTGTCGGATGGGCCTGCATGGCTTCGATCAAGGTCGCCACGCCTTTCTCAACCGACAATCGGCCCACGTAGACCCCACCGTGCCGGCCAGACCAATCGGGCGGTGCCAACTGATCGACGAAATTCGGTTTCACGTCAATCCGATCAGCTGGCAGCCCCCCCGCAATGAACTTGCCACGACAGAACTCATTGAGCGCGATGTAACGCGTCACCTTGTGCCGCCAGGTGCCCAACCCCTTGTGCAGCGTCACCATCGCGGCCACGGCCGCGGTTTGCACCGCCGACTCACGGTAGCAGCGGTGCTGCACTGCAGGCCAAGGCAACAGGCGACCCAGACACTCCTCGCACACCCGCCCTTCACGCAAGAAAGTGGCCTGCGGACACAGCAGTCGGAAGTTGTGCAGTGTCTGAACCACAGGCACACCCTCACCCGCTGCTGCCCAGAATACGGAGGGCGAAATCAGCGGCAAGGTGTTGTGCACGTGGATGACGTCGGGCTGGAAGCGAGCGACACGATCGCGCAAAGTGCGGACGGTCTCGGTCGACCACAGCGTCTGCTGTGCCACGTTCAAACGTGACATGCCACTGACGTCGTTGTTGTGCCGGATCCATAGATCGACCTCGTGCCCCCGTTGGCGCAGCAAGGCGGTTTCGGCCTCGACCACGCTGTCCTCCCCTCCGCGCAACTGATACGCGTTATGGGCGATCAGCACACGTAGACGAGCGGGCGAGCCCGCATCACGATCGATCACGCTGTCGGTCACTCGTGATAATCGTAAGCTTGGAAACCGGCCAGCTTAACGAGGCTATCGCGCTTGGCAGAGTCGTAGTCGCTGACAACCATTTCTGCCACCAACTCTGCCAAACTGATCTTGGGGGTCCAACCCAACTTCTCGCGCGCCTTGGTCGGATCACCCAGCAGAGTCTCGACTTCGGTTGGACGATAGTAGCGAGGATCAACCTTCACGATCACATCCCCCACCTTGCACTTTGCCAGCAACTGGCCGTTGACAGGTTCGATCGCTACCACCTTGCCCTCTTCGCCCTCACCCTCGCCCTCAAAGGCCAGCGTGATGCCCAATTCTCTGGCCGCGAACTCCACGAACTGGCGCACGCTGTACTGCACGCCCGTGGCGATCACAAAGTCATCCGCCACTTCCTGCTGCAGCATCAGCCACTGCATCTCCACATAATCTTTGGCGTGCCCCCAATCTCGCAGTGCACTCATGTTGCCCAGGTACAGACAGTCCTGCAGACCCAGCGCAATGCGGCTGATCGCACGTGTGATCTTGCGCGTCACGAACGTCTCACCACGCACGGGGCTCTCGTGGTTGAACAGCACGCCGTTACAGGCGTACATACCGTAGGCCTCACGGTAGTTGACCGTGATCCAGTAGGCGTACATCTTCGCCACCGCGTAAGGGCTGCGCGGGTAAAAAGGTGTGGTTTCCTTTTGCGGAATCTCCTGCACCAAGCCATACAACTCCGAAGTCGATGCTTGGTAGAACTTGGTCTTCTTCTCTAGCCCAAGAATGCGAATGGCCTCCAGCAATCGCAATGCCCCCAGACCATCCGCGTTGGCCGTGTACTCGGGCTCCTCAAAGCTCACGCCAACATGTGACTGAGCGGCGAGGTTGTAAATCTCATCGGGCTGCACCTTTTGAACGATGCGGACCAAACTGGTCGAATCCGTGAGATCGCCATAGTGCAGGATGAAGTTGCGGTTATCAACGTGTGGATCCTGATACAAGTGATCAATGCGATCCGTGTTGAAAAGTGAAGAGCGACGTTTGATGCCGTGTACTTCGTATCCCTTCTTCAACAAGAACTCGGCCAGGTAGGAGCCATCCTGCCCCGTAACGCCAGTGATCAGTGCAACTTTCTTGGACATGTCAATCTTCTTTGAGGGAACCGAAAAAACGAGACCGGTCTGAAGCGGGCATTGCAACAGCCAGATCATTGACGAACTGCGCATGCAGCACTTTGGCCGCATTCAGCTCAGCCTGATCTGTTGTGGGTGTCAAGCTGGAAATGCGCATCAACATGCCATCCATGATCCAGCCTTGCAGACCGTACTTCAATTGCGCCAGCTTGCGAGACAAACCAGGAATGCTCGCGCTGTGCCCCAGTGTCACCCAATATGTGATGGGTTCACGCCGCTGGCCTGCCGTCGCCATCAGACGCACCACTTGCAAATCATGGTCCTGCACCCTGAGCTGCTCTACAGAAGAACCCTTCACCACAAAACCCTGTGCGGAGTAGCAAAATTCCGGCCGGTGCGCTGCTGTCGAGGCCGAGTTCTGATTCTTCCCATAAGCAATGGAGAGCATCACCCGCGCACCGTCTTGACGGACATAGGTTCGATTCAAGGTCTGCGAGTACAAAGCGTCCAGCTTCTCGGTCACCGTCGGGTCAGGCAGAACAGGCACCACCGACGGATCTACGCGCCAAGCGCCAAAGGACTCCGGCACAGAACGCTCAAGGTTCATCGCAGGCCACTCGTCCGCCATCACGCGTCGAGGTGTCAACCACGCAGCCGCACCGAACCCACCCATCATCAGCGCCGCTGCCAGCAGTACGGACAACAAATTCACGCGCGACGCGCCGCGGCCAAAATTGTCAACGGTTGCCACGGGTGCCTCCCTGATCATCAAAACGCGCGGCCAGCAAGCGGTCCACACCGTAGGTCAGCACCAAGGCGACTGCGAACAGCACCATACCGGCAAAGCCATGCATGAACCCCTGCCCCGCCTCGTCACCCAAGTGATAAGTCACCAAGATCAAGATGATGACGCGGGTGACGTTGGAAATGAACGAAATCGGAATGATCGCCAAACCAAGGATCACGTTACGAGCCTTGGAGGTGTAGTTCATCACGCGCATGTACAGAAAGCCCAAAGCTTCAAGGGTGAACAATGAGTTCAAGCCTGAGCAGGCATCAGCCACCAGCAACTGGTATTGCCCCACCGTCAAGGTCACGCCGGTCCGCGCAATGGGGTAACCCGCCCAGTACATCAACTGCTCTGCCACCACCGACACCGCACTCTTGAGAGGCATGGTCATGGCCTGCACCAGCACACCTGGCAGGGGCACCATGAAAAACAGAAATGCCAACGGAAACCAGGCACGCCGAACGCCTGCCACGCCAACGATCAGTAGCATGCAGGCCGGTAGGGTCAGAAGCAGCGATCCTGCCTCCAATTCGATGATCTGCTGGGAACGCCCCACGACGTAGGTGAGCACCGCTACCGTCAACAACAGAAAACCTGCCATCGGCGCTGGACGAGCCTGCCCGCCAAACAAGCTGGCGCGCATGTCCCACAACAACCAGGCACAAGCCGCCAAGATCAAGGGACCATGGCCTTGTTCATCCGTGGCCCACACCGTTTCAGCCAGTCGCATGAAAGTCGGCACGTACATCACGGCCATGCCAAGCAGAAGACACAGCAGTGCGCGTACGGGATATGTCACCTCGATAGCCAGACCTGTTGATCCGGGTTCACGCACAGACGTAGGGGGAGCAGCCATGGGCAGACGGGTAAAAATGAAATGTACAGAGCGTAATGTGACCGATAAGTGAGCAGAAGTTCCTCCACCACGGGACATCCATACCCCCCTGAAGACGGGTCCCTCTCCTCATCACACCAGCACCACGAGAGATATGAGGTAACGAGCCCGCCCACCCCATGGTTACCACTGAGGCCAACACCTTTCACCACCACCCCGCAATCAAAGGGACGCACGATCTCAGAGACTCATTCACGCTCCACATTTCGGGTTAATACCCTGGCGCTGGGGCATACGGCATTCGCACGAGGTGACATATCCAGTACATCGACGGCACTGAGCCACATGTATGAAGTTCATTCAGTGACATTCCCGGAGCGTGGCATCGGCCCTTCACTCCTAAAATCAACCCGAGCCTGGGGGATCACGGCTTGAATCCTCTGTGAGGAGTGGCCTCAGGCAGACTGTCGCCGACAGCCCCTCCTGACGATCGCCCCTTGACCACGCACACATGCCGACACACATCCACACTCACCCTGATCACGCCATCGGTCGGAACGGCGCCCTTGTACTGGACTCTCACATAGATGCGACGAGTTGGGACGCGGCCTTGACGTGCATCATCGAATGGGGCCGGCAGCACCAATCCCGTTATGTCACCCTTTGCAATGTGCACTCGGTCGTCACGGCCAGCCAGGATCCCGTGTTCAAAGAGGTGGTGGCACAAGCTGATCTGGCTCTGCCAGATGGTGCGCCTGTTGCCTGGGTCATGCGACACAGTGGCCACCCCCACCAGCAGCGAATCAATGGCCCCGACTTGACGTGGCGTTACCTGGAATCCGCAGAGAAACTGGGGCAGTCCGTGTTTTTCTTTGGCAGTAGTGAGAACACACTCATGAAGCTCAAGGAACGCATCAGAGGATCGTTCCCACGGCTGAGTGTGGTTGGCATGGTCTCCCCCCCCTTCCGCGAGCTGACACCCGACGAAGACCAAGCCTACATTGACCAGATCAACCAATCTGGTGCGCACGTTGTCTTTGTCGGTCTGGGCTGCCCCAAGCAAGAAATCTGGATGGCTCAGCATCGCGGCAAGATCAATGCTGTGATGCTGGGCGTGGGGGCGGCATTCGACTACCACGCGGGCACCATTCAGCGAGCCCCAGTCTGGATGCAGAAGATCGGGCTGGAGTGGTTCCACCGTTTGTGCAGCGAGCCTCGTCGTCTGGCCAAGCGATACGCCGTCACCAACACGGTGTTCGTGTACCGGACCCTCAAAGCCATGCTGTTTGAACGTGGCAAGCTGAACCCAGACGGCCACCGTTGATCGCACCGACCGTCGCCGTCATGCAGCCGCATGCCACACTCCTGACTGAATCTTCTCCTCATCACATCATGGATCAGAACGCCAAAATTTTCGTGGCCGGGCACCGTGGCATGGTCGGCTCCGCCATCGTCCGGCGCCTTCAGCAGGCGGGTTACCAGAATGTGATCACCCGTTCCCGACAAGAACTCGACTTGCTGAACCAGCAAGCGGTTCATGATTTCCTGCGTGAAGAGGAGCCCGATTACCTGTTCATCGCCGCAGCCAAGGTCGGGGGCATCCAGGCCAACAACATTTACCGCGCTGACTTCATCTATCAAAACCTGATGATCGAAGCCAACCTGATCCATGGTGCACACCTGGCGGGGGTTCAGAAACTGATGTTCCTGGGGTCAAGCTGCATCTACCCAAAGATGGCACCTCAGCCCATGAGTGAGGACGCCTTGTTGACGGGGCCACTGGAGCCGACCAACGAGCCCTACGCCATCGCCAAGATCGCCGGCATCAAGATGTGCGAGGCCTACAACGCACAGTACGTTCGCGAGTACATCAGCGTGATGCCCACCAATCTGTACGGCATCAATGACAACTACGACCTGAACAACAGCCACGTGTTGCCGGCCTTGATTCGCAAGACGCACGAGGCCAAGGTGCGCGGCGACAAGGAGCTGTGCGTCTGGGGAACGGGTACACCGATGCGCGAGTTCTTGTATGCGGACGACTTGGCCGATGCCTGCGTGTACCTGATGGAACAAGGCTACAGCGGCCCTTTGGTGAACATTGGCACCGGCACCGATGTAACGATCAGAGAGTTGGCAGAAACCGTCACGCGCGTTTTAGGGTTCACGGGAACCTTAACGTTCGACGCCAGCAAACCCGATGGCACGCCGCGCAAGTTGATGGATGTCTCCCGCCTGGCGCAACTGGGCTGGAAAGCCTCGACCAGCCTGGAAGAGGGCATCCGGTTGGCGTATGAGGACTTCCTCCAACGCTACGCCTGAACGCCGCGCTGACTAGACCGTCTCACAACTTGAGCTTCACAAACACAAACTCCGGGATGTGTTTGATGATCAGCATGATCCAGCGCCAGAAGCTGGGGGTGTAAACCACGCGCCGACCTTGGTCGATCGCGCGGGCAATGTCCTTGGCCACCTGCTCGGGTTTGGCCCACAGCGCGCCTTGCTTCAAATGCGCCGTCATGGGCGTGCTCACGAAGCCGGGCTTGATGGTGATGACGTGCACGCCCTGCTTGGCCAGGCGCTGACGCATACCGGAGGCGAAGGCCGACACCAGGGCCTTCGCGCTGCCATACACGTAGTTGCTCTGACGACCGCGATCCCCCGCGACCGATGAGATCACTGCGATGGCGCCGTGCCCTTGTTGCGCGAACTGCTCACCCGCCAGCGTCATCAGCGCCACGACCGAGGTGCCATTGGTCTGGATCTCTTGCAGGGCGTAGGCCACGTCCTGTTGCGCACGCTCCTGGTCAGTGAGCGTACCGTGGGCGATCAGCACCGTGTCCAGTCCCCCCAAGGTCTGTGTCGCGTCAGCCAGCAAGGCCGCGTGCGCCGTCAGGTCGTTGGCATCGAACACCCTCTGCCCCACACGGGCCGCCCCGCGTGCACGCAGGTCGTCACAGACCGACTGCAACTGGCTGGGGTTGCGCGCCGCCAGGAAGAGGTGGTCGCCACGCTGGGCCCACAGGCGCGCACAGGCTTCGGCCATGCCAGAGGTGGCACCGACGATCAGGATTTTTCTCATGTTGTCTCCGTGACCCGACGCCACAAGCCGGAGCTGAAGCGCGGGTCCACATAATCTGCAAATTCACGCCAGCGCGGGTAGCCCGCCTGGAACAATGCCGGCCCCATGCGCCCATCCTTGGCGGCGTACAGGCGCCCACCTGCGGCCAGCACGATGCGGTCCAGTTCCTCGAACAGACGATGCAATCGCGGTCCGACATTCGGGAAGTCCAGCGCCAGTGTGGTACCGGGCTGTGGAAAGGACAGCATGCCGCGCGAGGCCGGTGTGCCAAATTGCTTGAGCACGGCTAAGAAGGAACCCTGGCCGCTGTGGGCAATCGTGTGCAGCAGGCGCCGCGTCACTGGCAAGGCCTCGTCAGGCGGGATCACGCACTGGTACTGGTAAAAGCCCTTCGGGCCGTAAATGCGATTCCACTCCAGCAGGGCGTCCAAGGGGTAGAAAAAGGGCCGGTAGTGCTGCACGCTGCGCACCAACTCGGTCCGTTGCTTGTGGAAGTACAGGGTGTTGAAGGCTTTAAGGGACAGCGTGTTGATCAGCGAGAGGGGCGGCGTGATCGGCACGCGTCGGCTTGTCTCGCTCACCCCAACGGGCAAGGCGGCAGGCAACTGCGACAGGTCCATCATCGCGGGAGCATGGTTGGCCCTGCTGAACAGCCCTCGCCCGAGTCGCTTGCCCGTGAACGCACAGTCGATCCATGACACCGTGTATTCATGGTCACGCTCAGAAGCCTGGCTCAGTTCGAAAAACGCTTCCAGACTGCCAAACCTGATGGTCTCGGCGTCCATGTAGGGATTGGCCACCCGGCGCAACTGAATCTCGGCCCAGGTGATCAAGCCCGTCAGGCCCAGCCCGCCGATCGTGGCCGCAAACCAGTCGGAATCCTGCGTGGGAGAACACACACGGCGCGTACCGTCCGAGCGCAACAACTCCAACTGGGTCACATGGTTGCCAAAGGACCCTGCCACATGGTGGTTCTTGCCATGCACATCGTTGGCGATGGCACCGCCCACGGTCACAAACTGTGTACCGGGTGTGACGGGCAGAAACCAGCCCTGGGGCACCACCAGGCGCAAGACGGTAGACAACAGCACGCCGGCTTCGCAGCGCAGCAAGCCTGTGGCCGGATCAAAGTCGATGAAGCGATCCAGTTGCCCGGCCAGCAGCAAGGCGCCCCCCGGGTTGAGGTTGCTGTCGCCATAGCTGCGGCCATTGCCATAAGGCAACATGCTTAGCACATCAGCCGTCAAGGACAAGGGCGCATGACGACTGCTCACGCCCAGCGCCAGATGCGGAACACGCTGCACCCGCCCCCAGGAGGTGAAAACGCGCCGGTGGGTTGCTTGACTCATGCCCGGCTCACACCGCCAGATACAGCACGATGGCCGCAGCCATACCGGTCAGCAGGCTGATGCGGTCTTTGAGCGCGTAGACCAAGGGATCGTCGTGCATGCGACCTCGGTAGGTCTGCATCCAGATGCGGCTGATCCAGTACAGCATGATGGGCACCAACAGCCAGGCGAACTTGGGCTGGTGGTACATCTGTGCCACATCGGGCGAGTTCAAGTACAGCGCCAGCACCAAGATGCTGAGGTAGCCCGACGACGCGCCCAGGCTTTGCAGCAGGCTGAGGTCTTCAACCTGATAGCCCCGCCCCTGCGCGGCGAGCTTGCCCTGCTCCCGCATGGCATGCAGTTCGGCATAGCGTTTGACGATGGCCAGGCTCAGGAAGATGAAGATGGCGAAGATCAATAGCCAGAACGACAAGGGGATGCCTGCAGCCGCCGAACCCGCCACGATGCGGATGGTGTAGAGCCCGGCCAGCGCCAGCACGTCCACCATCACGATTTTCTTGATGCCGAAGGAATAGGCAAGCGTGGCCACGTAGTAGGCACCCAGCACCCCAAAGAAAGCCGTCGGCAAGGCCAGCGCCAGCAACAAGGCCGCCAGCAACAGCAAGGGCGCAGCCGTGAGGCCAAACAACAGGCTCAGCTGCCCAGCGGCAAATGGCCGTCGACACTTGCTGTGGTGCTGACGGTCGGCCTCCAGGTCGAGCATGTCATTGAGCAGGTACACGGACGAGGCACACAGGCTGAAGGCGATGAAAGCGACCAGACTGGCCACCAGCGTGCTCAGGTTCAACTGGTGCGCTGCCAGCATCGGCACAAAGACCAGGGCGTTCTTGGCCCACTGGTGCACCCGCAGGGCCTTCAAGACCACCTTGGCCCCCACCGTCGGCGCTGGCACCACATGGCTGACCTCAGCCACCGTTGCCGCGGCCTGGCGCACCGATTCGGGCGCGTTGACCACGATGGCCGAGCGTGCCTGAGCCCAAATCGGCAGGTCCACGCGGTGATTGCCGCAGTAATCGAACTGCTTGGCACCAAAACGCGCCACCAACTCGGCCGCCTTATGGCGCCCCGAGAGGTTGGTCTGCCCATTGCTGGCCAGCACCCCATCGAAGAACCCCAGGTGGTCGGCCACGGCCTGCGCGAGACGGGCGTCCGACGCCGTGCAGAGCCACAGCGGCCGCCCGGTGGCCTTTTGTTCGCGCAACCAGTCCAGGAAAGGCTGGGTGTAGGGCAAGGCGGCGCCATTCAGGCTGACGCGGCGCGCGATCTCAGCCTTGAGATGGGCCTTGCCCCGCAGCAACCACAGCGGCGCAAGGAACAGATACAGGGGGTTGCGTTTGATGAGCAACAGGAACGACTCCAGCAGCAGATCGCTGTGGATGAGGGAGCCGTCCAGGTCCACACACAAAGGAAGGGGTTGGGTCATCACGCGCACGCTCAATCAGGTCTTGCCCCGCAGGGCCCAGACGCACAGCCAGCCGATCACCACGGCCAGCCACAGGGTCAACAAACGGCACACCAGGGTCAACAAGATGGCCTGGGGCATGGTGTAGCCATGGGCAAACAGCAGAGCGGCCATGACCGCCTCGGTACTGCCCAGGCCACCCGGCAAAAAAGACAAGGCTCCGACGATGATGGCGATGGCATAGATGCCCATGGCCGCGGGAATGGACAGCTCGATGGGGGCCACCACGTCGGCCACCAGCTTGAGGCCGACGGCCTCCGCACCCCAGGCCATCAGCCCCATCAACAGGCCCGACAGCAACAGGCCGGGGGCCAGAAACTGCCGTGCGCTGACCAGCATGTTCACCACGGGCCGCAGCGCCAGCACCAGCTTGCCCTGCGGCACCACCATCAGGTGGGCAGCCACCCGGGTCCAGGGCACCAACGCGACGCTGGCCAGCAAGGCACCGACCAGCCCGACCGCCACCCACAGGAAGGCGCGGTAGGCCTGCAACTCGGCCAGCACCGCCACGGCCAGCAAGATCATCACGGCCAGATCGAGCAGGCGCTCGACAAAGAACGCACCGGTCACCGCCGACACGGGAATGCCATGCTGCTGGTAATAACGTGCCCGCACCATTTCGCCCAGCTTGCCCGGTGAGAGCGTGAATGCGAAACCGGCCATGAAGGTGAGCGAGACAAAGCCCCAGGGCAGATCGTGCCCGAGTCGCTGCAGGTAAATCCGCCAGCGCCACACGCGCAGTGCGTAGTTGAACAGGGACAGCACCGCTGCGATGGCGACCGCCGTCCAGCCTGCGCGCAAGGGGCTCAGATCGATCTGGACGATGTCATGGTGGAAGGCCTTGATGCACCATGCGGCGAACAATGCAAACACCCCGTAGACCAAGACACGGCGCCACCAGGGCACGACCGCCGCCGTCATCTCGGGGGGCAGGATGGGCGCGGTCATGTATGCACGCCTCGGGTCCTCATGGCAACGGACACCTCAGAACGTCTCGGCATCGCGGAGCTTCGGGGCCTGCGCATCCTTGGCTGCCAACTCGGGTTGCAGCCCGTTCAAGGGCCAGTCGATGCCAATGTCCGGATCGTTCCACAAGATGGCGCGCTCACAGTCCTTGGCGTACACATCGGTGGTCTTGTAGAGGAAATGGGTGTCATCCTTCAGGGACACGAAGCCATGCGCAAACCCTTCGGGAATCCACAGTTGACGCTTGTTCTCGGCCGACAACTCCACCCCCACCCACTGACCAAAGGTGGGCGACCCCTTGCGGATGTCCACGGCCACATCAAACGCCGCACCCTGGGTGACACGCACGAGCTTGCCTTGCGGATGCGGTGGCAGCTGATAATGCAGGCCGCGCAGCACGCCCGCCTTGCTGCACGAGTGGTTGTCCTGCACGAAGGGGCGTGGCGCTGGCAGGCCCAGCTCGGCCAACGCGGCCGCGAACTTGCCGTGGTGGTAGCTTTCCATGAACCAGCCTCGGTCGTCGCCGAACACAGCGGGCTCGACGATCACGACGTCGGGAATGCGGGTGGGAATGAGTTTCATGGTGTTCAGAAAACCTGGTCACGCAGGACCTTGAGCAGGTACTGCCCGTAGCCGTTCTTGAGCATGGGTTGCGCCAGCTTCTCGAGCTGGTCGGCCGTGATCCAGCCGGAGCGGTAGGCGATTTCTTCCAGGCAGGCCACCTTGAGGCCCTGGCGCTTTTCCAGCGTGGCGATGAACTGGCCGGCTTCCAGCAGGCTGTCGTGCGTGCCGGTGTCGAGCCAGGCATAGCCACGCCCCATGATCTCGACGCTGAGCTGACCCTGCTTCAGGTACACGGCGTTGACGTCGGTGATCTCGAGCTCGCCCCGCGGGCTGGGCTGGATGTGGGCGGCAATGTCGCACACCTGCTGATCGTAGAAATACAGGCCGGTGACGGCGTAGTTGCTCTTGGGCGCCTTGGGCTTTTCTTCGATGCTCAGGGCCCGATGCTGGCCATCGAACTCGACCACGCCATAGCGCTCGGGGTCGTGCACGTGGTATGCAAAGACGCTGGCGCCCGACGGCTGGCTGTTGGCGTTGTGCAGCAGGCCCTGCAGGTCGTGGCCGTAGTAGATGTTGTCGCCCAGCACCAGGGCACTGGGGTGATTGCCGACGAAGTCCTTGCCCAGGATGAAGGCCTGTGCCAAGCCGTCCGGGCTGGGCTGCACGCAGTAGCTCAGGTTCAGGCCCCACTGGCTGCCATCACCGAACAGCGCCTGAAAACGCGGCGTGTCTTGCGGGGTGCTGATGAGCAGGATGTCGCGGATGCCGGCCAGCATCAAGGTGCTGAGCGGGTAATAGACCATGGGCTTGTCATACACCGGCAGCAACTGCTTGCTGATGGCCAGGGTGGCGGGGTGCAGACGGGTGCCGGAGCCTCCGGCGAGGATGATGCCTTTGCGGTTCATGTGTGAATCACTTCCCTGAGATTTCAATGAGCATGCGCTCGACGCCCTGCTGCCAGTGCGGCAAGGTCAAGCCAAAGGCCTGGCAGACCTTGCTGGTGTCCAGACGCGAGTTGAGCGGGCGCCGCGCGGGGGTGGGATACTCGGCAGTGGGAATGGGCAAGACCGCGTCAGGGGCCACCCGAATCGGCAGACCGTGCGCCCGTGCCCACTCGATGACAAAGCGGGCGTAGTCATGCCAGTGTGTCTGGCCACTGGCCACCAGGTGGTACAGGCCCAGCAGCTCGGCGCGCGTGGGCTGCGCCTGCACGGCACGGATGGCGTGCGCTGTGACATCCGCGATCAGGTCGGCGCCGGTAGGTGCGCCGATCTGATCAGCAATGACCTTGAGCTGATCACGCTCGGCCGCCAAACGCAGCATGGTCTTGGCAAAGTTGCCGCCGCGTGCGGCATAGACCCAACTGGTGCGGAAGATCAGGTGCCGGCAACCGCTGGCCTGAATGGCCCGCTCGCCAGTCAGCTTGGTCTGTCCGTACACGCTCAGCGGTGCGGTGGCTGCTGCTTCACTGCGTGGCTGGTCGCCGCTGCCATCGAACACATAGTCGGTGCTGTAGTGCACCAACAGCGCACCCAGCTGGGCGGCTTCCTGGGCGATGAGGCCCGGCGTGGTGGCGTTGAGGGCGCGTGCCAGTTCGGGCTCGCTCTCGGCCTTGTCGACCGCGGTGTGGGCCGCTGCATTGACGATGACGTCCGGGCGCACGGCGCGCACCAGCGCGGCCACCTGCTCGGGCTGGCTGAAGTCGGCCCGCAGATCGGGGCACTGGACGGGCCCGGGACTGTCATGACCGAGCGCGGTCACCACGCCCAACGGGCTCAAGGCCCGCTGCAACTCCCACCCGACCTGGCCGTTCTTGCCCAGCAGCAGGATGTTCATGCGCGCTCCGCGTAGTTCTGGTCGATCCAGTCGCGGTAGGCCCCCGAGCGCACGGTGTCGATCCAATCGGTGTGGTTCAGGAACCATTGCACCGTCTTGTTGATGCCCGACTCGAAGGTCTCGGCCGGCTTCCAGCCGATTTCGCTCTGGATCTTGGTCGGGTCGATCGCGTAGCGACGATCATGCCCCGGGCGGTCCTTCACATAGGTGATCAGGCTCTCGTAGGGCTGGCCATCGGCACGCGGACGCAGCGCGTCGAGCTTGCGGCAGATGGTGGTCACCACGTCGATGTTCTTGATCTCGTTGATGCCGCCCACGTTGTAGGTCTCGCCCAGACGGCCCTTCTCCAGCACCTGGCAGATCGCTTCGCAGTGATCGCGCACATACAGCCAGTCGCGGATGTTGAGGCCGTCGCCGTACACCGGCAGCGGCTTGTCATCCAGCGCGTTGAGGATCATCAGCGGGATGAGCTTTTCCGGGAAGTGATACGGCCCGTAGTTGTTGCTGCAGTTGGTGGTCAGCGTGGGGAAGCCATAGGTGTGGTGGTAAGCCCGCACCAGGTGGTCGCTGCCGGCCTTGCTGGCCGAGTACGGACTGTTGGGCGCGTAAGGGGTGGTTTCGCTGAACGCCGGGTCGGTGTCTCTGAGCGAACCGTAGACCTCATCGGTCGAAACGTGCAGGAAGCGGAAGGCATCCTTGTCAGCCCCTTCGAGGCTGTTCCAGTAGGCCCGCGCCTCTTCCAGCAGGCTGAAGGTGCCCACCATATTGGTGTGGATGAACTCGCCCGGGCCGTGGATGGAGCGGTCGACATGGCTCTCTGCGGCGAAGTGCAGGATGGCACGCGGGCGGTGGGTGACCAGCGTCTGGCGCACGGCCTCGCGGTCGGCGATGTCGGCCTGCACCAGGGTGGCGCGACCGGCTTGCAGGTGCTCGCCAATCGTGTGCGGGTTGCCCGCGTAGGTCAGCTTGTCGAACACCACCACAGGCTCTTCAGGCAAGCCCAGGCGCGCGCAGCGCTCGAACCAATGGTGCACGAAATTGCCGCCGATGAAGCCGGCGCCGCCTGTGATGAGGATCATCCTGAGTCCTGGAACGAGAAATAGGCCAGATTATGCAAGGAGACCCTTGCTGTCCCCGATGACATCTCGATACAGAATGTCGCTCCAATGGGGGGGGAGGTCGTGACCACGCCATCTGGCGCACATGCATTTGTTGCATGATGTGCGGCAAACATCATCAACGCCTCTGGCGCGAAGAAGACCACATGGCCAAAGCAATGATCCTGGCAGCCGGGCAAGGAACCCGGGTGCGTCCCCTGACCAAGCAGACGCCCAAGCCGATGGTGCCCATCCTCGGCAAGCCGGTGCTCGAGTACATCATCGAGCACCTGGCCCGCCACGGCATCAGGGAGATCATGATCAACGTGGCGTTCAACCACTGGAAGATCGAGAACTACTTTGGGGACGGCCATCGCTGGGGCGTACAGATCGGCTATGCCTACGAAGGCGTGCGTGAACACGGGGAAATCGTGCCGCGCCCGGTAGGTTCTGCCGGCGGCATGCGGCGCATCCAGGACTTCAGCGGCTTCTTTGACGAAACGACCCTGGTGCTGTGCGGCGACGCCATCATCGACCTGGACATCGAAGCCGCCCTGGCCGAGCACCATGCCAAGCAAGCCATGGCCAGCGTCGTGGCACTGGAGGTGCCCGAAGACCAGGTGCAAAACTACGGCATCGTTGTGGCTGATGCCGAGGGCCGGATCACCTCCTTCCAGGAAAAGCCGAAACCCGCTGAAGCGCGCTCTCGCCTGGCCAGCACCGGCATCTACATCTTCGAGCCCAGCGTGATCGATCTGGTGCCGCCGGGGCAGGAGTTCGACATTGGCAGCCAGCTCTTCCCCCTGCTGGTCGAGAAGCAACTGCCCTTTTTCGCACAGAGCCGCTTCTTCAACTGGATCGACATCGGCCGGGTGAGCGACTACTGGGCGGTGTGCCAGCGGGTGCTGCGCGGTGAGGTCAACCAGATGCACATGCCCGGCACCGAGGTTCGCCCTGGCGTCTGGGTGGGCTTGAACACCCGCATTGACTGGGACACCGTGCACATCACCGGGCCGGTGTACATCGGTTCGAGCACCCTCATTGAGCCAGGCGTCACCATCGAAGGCCCCGCCTGGATTGGGCATGGCAGTCTGCTGCGCCAAGGCAGCAAGGTGGTGCGCAGCGTGCTGTTTGAATACACCCGCCTCAACGAAGGCACGGTGTTCGAGGAAGTGGTGGCCTCGTCTCAGTATTGCGTGAACCGGCACGGCCACACCACCTACCAGGGTGACGAAAGCACCAGCCTGCGCTGGGGAGATGCCCGCGCCTGACGGACAATACGGGCCATGCGCAAATTTCTTGTCACCGGTGCCGCAGGTTTCATCGGCATGCACGTGGCCCAGGCCCTGTTGGCCCGGGGGGACGAGGTCGTCGGCATCGACAACCTCAACGATTACTACAGCCCGCAGCTCAAGCAAGACCGGCTGGCCCATCTGCAACAGCAGGCGGGGGCCGAGCACTGGCGTTTCGAGCGGATGGACGTGGCCGACAACGCCGCACTGCAGGCTTTGTTCACCCGCGAGCGCTTCGACGGCGTGGTGCACCTCGCCGCGCAAGCAGGCGTGCGTTACTCGCTGACCAACCCACACGCCTATGCCCAGTCCAATTTGGTGGGCTTTGTGAACATCCTGGAAGCGTGCCGCCACCACACCACGGCGCATCTGGTGTATGCGAGCAGCTCCAGCGTGTACGGCGGCAACGTCAAGATGCCGTTTGCCGAGACCGACCCGGTGGATCACCCCGTCAGCCTGTACGCGGCCACCAAGAAGGCCAACGAGCTGATGGCGCACACGTACAGCCATTTGTACGGTCTGCCGACCACCGGTTTGCGCTTTTTCACGGTCTACGGTCCCTGGGGGCGCCCGGATATGGCCCCGATGCTGTTCACCCGCGCCATCCTGGCGGGCGAGCCCATCAAGGTGTTCAACCATGGGCAGATGAAGCGCGACTTCACCTACATCGACGACATCGTGCGCGGGGTGGTGGCCACGCTGGACCGCCCTCCGGTGGCCGACCCCGACTTCAACCGCGCCGAGCCTTCGGCCGCTGGGTCGTGGGCTCCGTACAAGGTGTTCAACATCGGTCGCAGCGAGCCGGTGCCGCTGCTGGATTTCATTGGCACGCTGGAGCAGGCCCTGGGCGTTGAAGCGCAGAAGGACCTGCAGCCCATGGCCCCCGGTGACGTGGCCGCGACTTATGCCGACGTCAGCGCCCTGGCCGAGTGGACCGGTCAGCAGCCTCAGGTGGACCTGAGCGAAGGCGTGCGCCGCTTTGTGGACTGGTATCGCGGCTACCACGCCTGACCCTCATTCCTATTCAATTCGAGAGAAGCATCCCATCATGAAAGTTTCTGTTGTTGGCACGGGTTATGTCGGCCTGGTCACGGGGGCCTGTCTGGCCGAAATGGGCAATGACGTGCTGTGCCTGGACGTCGACCCGCGCAAGATCGAGATCCTGGAAAACGGGGGCATCCCCATCCATGAACCGGGCTTGGACCTGGTCGTGGCTCGCAACGTCAAGGCCGGCCGCCTGCACTTCACCACCGATGTGGCCCGCGCGGTGGCGCACGGCACCATCCAGTTCATCGCCGTGGGCACCCCGCCAGATGAAGATGGCTCGGCCGACCTGCAGTACGTGCTGGCCGCGGCCCGCAACATCGGGCGCCTGATGACGGACTACAAGGTCATCGTGGACAAGAGCACGGTGCCCGTGGGCACGGCCGACAAGGTGCGCGCCGCCGTGGCCGACGAGTTGGCCAAGCGCGGCAGCGATGCCAAGTTTGCGGTGGTGTCCAACCCCGAGTTTCTGAAAGAGGGCGCGGCGGTGGACGACTTCATGCGCCCCGACCGCATCGTGGTGGGCGCCGACGACGAGCAGGCCATTTTGCTGATGCGCGCCCTGTATGCGCCCTTCCAGCGGAACCACGAACGCCTGGTGGTGATGGACGTGCGCAGTGCCGAGTTGACCAAGTACGCCGCCAACGCCATGCTGGCCACCCGCATCAGCTTCATGAACGAGCTGGCCCTGCTGGCCGAGAAAATGGGCGCTGACATTGAAGCGGTGCGCCTGGGCATTGGCTCGGACCCGCGCATCGGCACGCATTTCCTGTACGCCGGCTGCGGCTATGGTGGCAGCTGCTTCCCCAAGGACGTCAAAGCCTTGATCAAGACAGCCAGCGACGAAGGACAGGAACTGCTGGTACTCAAGGCCGTGGAAGCGGCCAACGACCGCCAGAAGCATGTGCTGGTCGACAAGGTGACGCGCCGCTTTGGGGAAGACCTGAAGGGTAAGCATTTCGCACTGTGGGGCCTGGCCTTCAAGCCCAACACCGATGACATGCGTGAAGCCACCAGCCGTGTGGTGCTGGCCGAACTGTTCGAGCGTGGCGCCACCGTGACCGCCTATGACCCGGTGGCCATGGAAGAGGCCCGTCGCATCTTTGGTGATGAGCCGCGCCTGCGCTATGCCGAGAACCCAATGGCCGCGCTGGAAGGCGCCGATGCCCTGGTGATCGTGACCGAGTGGAAGGAGTTCCGCAGCCCGGACTTCGACCGCATCAAGGCCACGCTGAAGTCCCCAGTCATCTTTGACGGTCGCAATCTGTATGAGCCCAGCCTGGTGCAGCAAGCCGGGCTGGCCTACGACAGCATCGGCCGCAAGGGCTGAGCTCAGCCCGTCAGGTGGCGGGCAGCTGGATCACGAAACAGCTCCCCCCTCCCTCACGCGCTTCACAGCGCGCCTGGCCGCCATGCTTCAGGGCGATCTGACGGACCAAGCTGAGCCCCAGCCCCACGCCCCCAGCATGCTCGGCGTGGCCGGGCAGGCGGTAGAAGGGCTCGAAAATGCGCTCGCGCTGATCGTCCGGCACGCCGGGCCCGCGGTCGTTCACCCGCAGGCTGGTGTATCCGGGCCCATGCGTGAGCTGTACCCGGATGTCAGGGCCGCCATAGCGGCGTGCGTTCTCCAGCAGGTTGCGCGCGGCGCGGCGCAGCAGGCGCTCGTCGCCTGAGTAGGGTTGCGTTGGGAAACCGTCTTCAATCTCGATGTCGGCCCCGACACGGCTTGCCTCTTCGGCCACCAATCCCACCAGGTCCACCGGCCCACGGTCGATGTCCTGCCGGGCGTCAATGCGACTGGCCAGCAGTACCTCTTCGACCAGGGCGTCTAGCTCACGGATGTCTTGGTGGATTTCGTCCTTGATCTGCGCCGAGCGCTCAGGGGGCAAGTCCGCCATGATGGACACCGCCATTTTCAGGCGGGCCAAGGGGGAGCGCAGCTCATGGCTGGCATTGGCCAGCAGGCTGCGATTCGAGGTGATGAGGTCTTCGATGCGCTGGGCCGCTTCGTTGAAGCTGCGCGCCAGGGTCGCCACCTCGTCGCGCCCTTCCACGGCCACGCGGTGGTGCAGCTCGCCCGCACCGAACACCTCCACCCCACGGCGCAGGGCCTGCAAACGACGGGTCAGGTGGTGGGCCACCGGCCACGCCCCCGCGGCCACCGCCACAAAAAGCAGGATCAAAGACAGCGCCAGCGCAGGCGCGCCGTGTGCCAGCCAAGGTGGCAGCATGGGTGACAGCGGCTCCAGCCACGGCTGGATGGGCAACTGTGACGCATCGGGCGGCGGTGGGCCGTCAGGCATCGACGCGGTGGCCCGGGGATGCATGCGCGGCCCACCATTGAAGCGTTTGGCCATCCACAGACTGCGCCCATCCGAGAGTTGAACGCGGTGCAGCACCGGGCGAAGCTCGCCGCCCAGACGCAGGCGCTCTTGCAACAAGATGGACGTGGCGATGCGCTCACCCTCGGGCGACTCCAGGGCCATCGGCAGGCGCAACCTGTCGGCCCAGTCGAGGAAGACCTGGGCTTGCAGTTCCGTGGGCGCGGTGACCGGCGGCAGGCTGTTTTCCAGCAGCTCACCCCACGCGGCCGCCCGTTCGGTCCACGCCGATTGGCTCTGGACCAACGTGCGCTCGTGTTCGAGGTTGTGCTGGGCCAGCCAGCCTGTGACCAGCGCAAAGATCAGCAGGACCGCGACGACGGTCAGGTAAATGCGCAGCGCCAGGGTTTTCATGCGGCCCCGGTGTCGGCGTCCTGCTTCTTGGCAAAAACGTAGCCCACGCCGCGCACCGTGAGGATGCGACGCGGCTCCTTGGGATCGGCCTCGATGGCCGCCCGGATGCGCGAGATGTGCACATCGATGGAGCGGTCGAAGGCCTCCAGCGGATGGCCTTTGAGCGCGTCCATGATCTGATCGCGGCTCATGACCCGGCCGGGGTGCTGGGCCAGCACATGCAGCAGGTCGAACTGGTAAGACGTCAGATCGCAGGACTGGCCGTCCAGCCGGGCCTGCCGCAGGCCGTTGTCGACTTCCAGGCGACCGAAACGCAGCACATCGTCTCCCTCGTCCGGCGCTTGCCCGGCGCGGCGCAGCAAGGCGCGGATGCGGGCGAGCAACTCGCGCGGCTCGAAGGGCTTGGGCAGGTAGTCGTCGGCGCCGACTTCGAGGCCGACGATGCGATCGGTGGGCTCGCCGCGCGCACTGAGCATCAGCAAGGGCAGATGCCGATGGCGCGGTGAGGCGCGCAGTTCCCTGCAGAGGTCGAGGCCGTCACCATCGGGCAACATGAGGTCGAGCACCAGCGCATCGAAGGTCTGACGGGCCAGCTGCTCCCGCCCGGCGGCCAGGCTGGGGGCGTTGGAAACCTCGTAGCCATGGCTGCGCAGGTAGTCGCCCACCATGGCGCTCAGGCGCAGGTCGTCATCGATCAACAGGATGTGCTCATTGCTCATGTCTGCCATTGTCGCGTGCTCCGGCTCGGTCTCAAGGGGGGCGCTCAGCGCGGGGCCGACGGACGGGCGACAGGCTGTGAGGCTGCACGCTCGGCGTGGTGGGCGCCGCGATGCTCGGCGCGCTCATTCATGCGCTCCTGACGCGCTTTCATCGCAGTGGCAAGCTGGGCGCGCTGAGCAGGCGTCAGCACGTTGGCGATGTCCAGTTGGGCCTTGAGCATGCGCTGGCTGACCTTGTCATGGCGTGCCAGCATCTGTTGGCGCGCCTTCTCGGCAGCGGCGGCATCGGGCTTGGCCTCGGTCAACAGGGACATGCCATGGTGCATCGGTGTGCGATCTTGCTCATGCAGCGTCTTCAGGTCGGCACGAGCCTGGGTCTGAATGTCGCGGATCTGAGTGCGCTGGGCGTCGGTGAGCTTGTGGGTGTCACCCAGCAGTCGATCGAGGTGACGGGCGTCACCCATCATGCCGCCCGCGGGTTGACCACCTCGGCCTTCGTGCATGCAGGCTTCACCATGAAGCCCGCCTTGAGCGCCAGGGCCACCATGTGGGCCACGGTGTCCGCCAGCCAGGGCGCTGACGCTGAAGGCGGCCGCGGCCGCACCGATCACCAGGACGCTGCCGAGCATCCAGAGGCTCTGGACGGGTTGAGCCGCCGTGGTGGTGTTTGAACGTTGGGTCATGATCATCACTCCATCTTTGGGTGGTTGGTGGTGTGATCTTGCGCCCGAGGCGTGAACTGTGTGTGCGCCCGCGGTAAATATGTGTGAAGCAGGCCCAACCCTGTGCAACATGAAAAAGGCGCCCGCATTGCAAAATGGGGCGCCTTGGGGGCTGGCCCTCGGTCATGCCGAGGGACCACGAGGATCAGATCAGAACAGCAGCCGGCTCACGCCATAGGCCAGGGCCGCCACCGTGGCCGCTGCGGGGATGGTCAGCACCCACGCCCAGACGATGTTGCCGGCCACGCCCCAGCGCACCGCGCTGGCACGTTGCACCGAACCCACACCGACGATGGCGCCGGTGATGGTGTGGGTGGTTGAGACGGGAATGCCCAGCGCCGTGGCAATGAACAGCGTCAGCGCACCACCGGTTTCGGCGCAGAACCCGCCCACCGGCTTGAGCTTGGTGATGCGCTGGCCCATGGTCTTGACGATGCGCCAGCCCCCTAGCATCGTGCCAACGCCGATCGCCAGGTAACAGGACACGATGGTCCAGGTGGGCGGCATGGCGTCGGATGTGGACGCATAGCCGGTGGCCAGCAGCAGCATCCAGATGATGCCGATGGTCTTCTGGGCGTCGTTGCCCCCGTGACCCAGGCTGTAGGCCCCGGCGGAAACCAGTTGCAGGCGACGGAACCAGCGATCCACCCGCGCCGGCGCGGTGCGGCGGCAGATCCAGGCCACCAGCACCATCATCAAGGAACCCAGCACAAAGCCGAGCAGAGGCGACACGAAGATGAAAGCCACCGTGCGGACGATGCCGCTGGAGATCAACGCGCCGGGTCCCGCCTTGGCCAACACGGCGCCCACGATGCCGCCGATCAGCGCATGCGAGGAGCTGCTGGGAATGCCGTAGTACCAGGTGATGACGTTCCAGGTGATGGCGCCGCACAGGGCCCCGAACACCACGTAGACGTCGACCACCCCGGGCGCGGCGATGCCTTTGCCCACCGTGGCCGCCACACTGAGATGGAAGATGAAGATGGCGATGAAGTTGAAGAAGGCGGCGAAGACCACCGCCTGCCCCGGCCGGAGCACGCCGGTGGAGACGACGGTGGCGATCGAGTTGGCGGCATCGTGGAAGCCGTTCATGAAATCGAACACCAGCGCCAGCGCTACCAGGAAAATGATGACCCAGAGGGCCACCTGCATGGTTGCCATGATCAGGCCCCTCGGATCAGGAGTTCTCGAGGATCACGCCCTCGATGAGCTTGGCCACGTTGTCACACTTGTCGGTGACGGTTTCCAGCAACTCATAGATGGCTTTGAGCTTGATCACTTCACGCACATCGGGTTCTTCACGGAACAGCTTGCTCAGTGCCGTGTGCAGCACCTTGTCGGCCTCGCCTTCGAGCTGGTCGATTTCAGCGCAGATCTTCAGCGCCGCGGCGGCCGTCTGGGACTGCCCCACCTGATGCAACATGCCCAGGGCGGTTTTCTGACGCTCGACGCAGCGCACGCACAGGTCGGTCAGGCGCACGATGTGCTCGGTCATGGCGCGGATGTCGTACAGCGACATCGCCTCGGCGGCGTCCTGCAGCAGGTCGGCCACGTCGTCCATCGTGTTGATCAGCGAGTGGATCTGCTCGCGGTCGATCGGGGTGATGAAGGTTTGATGCAGCAGGCGGTTGACTTCCAGTGTCACCGAATCGGCCGCCCCTTCGGCGTCGTCGACGGCGCGGTTGTAGCGCTCGCGCAGGGCTGGATCACCGTAATTTTTGACCAGGTCGGCAAAAGCGTGCACCGCCGTGACAGTGTGCTGGGCGTGCTGGTTGAACAGCTCAAAAAAATTGCCCTCACGGGGCAGCAGCTTTCCAAAGATCATCGTGTTCTCTTGGGTGTTGCGTGGTCATGGAGTTGACACACACTTGGGGTAACGAGATTTTACCCTTCACCCGGAAAAACCAGAAGGTCAGGGGTGAGCAAAGCTGAGAAATCTGCCGCCCACCCTTGACCAAGCTGTGTCACACCCTCAGCGCGCTGCGCCTTCGAACGCCGGGAACAGCACATTGTTTTCCAGGTGGATGTGCTGGATGAGGTCGTCCGACAACTGGGCCGTGCCGGCAAACAGGGCGCGCCAGGTGTTGCAGGCGCCAGGCGGCGGGTTGTGCTCGCCCGTCAACTCGGCCAGGCGGGCGAGGTGCTCACCGTGGTCAACGTGCTCGTGGCGCATCATGGCAATCGGCTGCCCCACCATCGGGTGGCCACCGGCCTTGAGCATGGGGAACAACACGCCCTCTTCCTTGGCCATGTGCTCGCGCAACTCTTCGTCCATGCGCTCGAGGTGATCGGCCAGACCGGCTGGCACCTGCGGGTGGTCGCGGTGCACGGCTTCCACGCGGCGAGCCATGCGGATCAGTTCGGGCAGCTGGGCGCGGTGTACCTCGTGATAGCGCGAGACGATGTGATCGACCAGCGCGCTCGGCTCCGGGGTGGCCGGGGCCACATCGTCGCGCACCAAGGCCTTGAGCTCGCTCACCAGGGCGTCGGCGTCCAGCCCCTTGGCGGCGCAGGCGTCCACCAGGCGCACCTGACCGCCGCAGCAAAAGTCCAGCTTGAGGCGACGGAACACGGCGGTGGCACCGGGCAGGGCCACGGCGATCTCGCCCAGCGATTGTTGGGCCAGATCGGTCGAAGTGGGGGCGGCGGGCGCAAGGGCATGGGGGGCGTGCATGGGGACTCCTTAAAGATTCACAATGTATGCATATTCTAAGCACAGAAGATTCATGTTGTGTGAATCTTTTTGTGATGCCACACTCACGCCATGCGATTGACCCAGTGGACCGACTACAGCCTGCGGGTGCTGATGTACTGCGCCGCCACCGAAAGCCGCCCCACCCCGCCCACGATCAGCGAGATCGCGCAGGCGCATGGCATTTCGCGCAGCCATCTGACCAAGATCGCCATGACCTTGGCCGCCAATGGCTGGCTGGAGACGACCCGCGGACGTGGCGGTGGCCTGCGCCTGCTCAAACCCGCCGATCAGATCGTGCTGGGCACCGTGGTGCGGCAGACGGAAACGGACTTCAACCTGGTGGAGTGCTTTGACGCGAGCTTGAACACCTGCCGGCTCGATGGCCTGTGCCTGCTCAAGCGCACCCTGAAAGACGCGATGGCCCAGTACCTGGCAGTGCTGGACGGGGTCACGCTGGCCGATCTGGTGACGCCCGGCCAGCCGCCGCTGGGTGGACAGGTGATCTCGTTCGTGCCACGTTCCTGAGTCCCGAGAAGGTTGTATGGTGCGCAGTGAGGCGCAACGTCTGGCCTTTCTACGCGATACGCTGACATGGCCACCACCGACCTGCCCCTGAATGCCTCCTTGCAGACAGCCGACGCCGTGGCGGCCACCCTGCAGACCGACCCTGTCGTCGGTTTGACAGCTGTAGAAGCCGCCCGCCGCCTCGCCCAGGACGGCCCCAACCAGTTGCAAACCACGCCCCCTCCCCCGGCGTGGCGCCGCCTGCTCAAGCAGTTCCAGGACCCGCTCATTTACTTGCTGATGGCCGCGGTGGTGGTGACCCTGCTCGCCTGGGCCATCGAGGGGCGCGTGGGCTGGCCGGTCGACGCCGTGGTCATCGTGGTGATCGTGGTGCTCAACGCCCTCCTGGGCTACGTGCAGGAGGCCAAAGCTGCCGATGCCGCCGCGGCGCTGGCCCGCATGGTTGAGGCCACCTCGGCGGTGATGCGAGACGGCCAACTGACGCGGGTGCCCAGCGCAGCCCTGGTGTGCGGTGACCTGCTGGTGCTGGGTGAAGGCGATGCCGTGGGCGCCGACGCGCGCCTGGTGCGGGCCGCCTCGTTGCGTGTGCAGGAAGCCTCGCTCACCGGCGAGAGCGAAGCGGTGCTGAAAGACGCCACCATCCTGAGTGCCCCCGCAGCGGTGGCCGATCAACACAACATGGTCTTCAAAGGCACGGCCGTGGCGCAAGGCACCGGCCTGGCCATCGTCACCGCCACCGGCATGGCCACGCAAATGGGCGCCATCGCCCACCTGTTGGCCGAGACCCGCCAGGACGCCACCCCGCTGCAAAAGGAGATCCGCCGGGTCGGCCAGATGCTGGGCCTGGCGGTGATCGTGATCTGCGCCCTGGTGGTGGGCTCGGTGCTGCTGGTCACCGAGGTGCACAGTGTGGCCTCGCTGATCTCGGTGATGATGCTGGGCGTGTCGCTGGCCGTGGCCGCCGTGCCCGAAGGCCTGCCCGCCATCTTGTCGATGGTGCTGGCCATCGGCGTGCAGCGCATGGCGCGCCGCCAGGCCATCGTCAAGCACCTGTCCTCGGTCGAGACCCTGGGCTCGGCCTCCGTCATCTGCACGGACAAGACCGGCACCCTCACCCGCTCGGAGATGACGCTGCAGCGCGGCATGACCGCCTCGGGCCACACCCAGGTCACCGGCGTGGGCTATGCGCCAAACGGCGAGGTGCAGCACCAGGGGCAGGCCCTGACCGGAGGGGACGTGCACAGCGAACACATCGCCCTGCTCAGCGGGGGCAGCCTGGCCGGCAACGCCGACCTGCGCCAGACGCCCACCGGGGAGTGGGAGATTCAGGGCGATCCCACCGAGGCGGCCTTCCTGGTGGCCGAACACAAACTGGGCGCGCAGGCGCAGCGCGATGCCCGCTTCGAGCGCATCAGCGAGGTACCCTTCACCTCGGACCGCAAGATGATGTCCGTCCTGGCGCTCGACCGAGAGCAGGGCAATGCCCCGGTGATCGTGTGCAAGGGCGCGCCCGATGTGCTGCTGGCGCGATGCACGCACCTGCGCGTGGGCCAGGCGATCGAGCCGATGACGCCCGAACGACGCGCCCAGGCCCTGGCGCAGGTGGAGGAACTGTCCCAGGCCGCCTTGCGCACGCTCGCCGTCGCTTACCGCCCCATCGCCGCGCATGAAGACCTGCAGGCCGGTCATGCGCTGGAAGAGCAGCTGATCTTCGTGGGCACCGCCGGCATCATCGACCCGCCCCGCGAGGAAGCCGGCGACGCCATCGCGCAGGCGCGGCGCGCCGGCATCCGGGTCATCATGATCACGGGCGACCACCCGCGCACCGCCGAGCGCATCGCCAGCGATCTGGGCCTGGTCGAACCCGGCGCCCGCGCCCTCACCGGTACCGAGCTCGATGCGCTCAATGATGCTGGCTGGGCCGACGCCGTGCGCACCACCTCGGTCTTTGCCCGCGTGGCCCCGGCGCACAAGCTGCGCATCGTCGATGCCTTGCAGGCCCAGGGCCACATCGTCGCGATGACCGGCGATGGCGTCAACGACGCCCCGGCGCTCAAGGCTGCCGACATTGGCATCGCCATGGGCATCACCGGCACCGAGGTGAGCAAGGAGGCGGCCAAGATGATCCTGGCCAATGACAACTTCGCCACCATCGTCGAGGCGGTGCGCGAGGGACGCGCCATTTTCGACAACATCCGCAAGTTCCTGCGCTATCTGCTGTCGTCCAACATGGGCGAGGTGCTCACGGTGTTCCTGGGTGTGGTGGCGGCGCGCTGGCTGGGCCTGCTGGACGAGGCGCACGGGGTGATCCTGCCCCTGCTCGCCACCCAGCTGCTGTGGGTCAACCTGATCACCGACTCCGGCCCGGCGTTGGCGATGGGGATGGACCCGCCCACCGACGACGTGATGGCGCGGCCACCACGCCGCCTGAGCGACCGGGTGATCGACTTGCGCATGTGGGCGAACGTGATGCTCAACGGCCTGGTCATCGCCGTGTGTACGCTGCTGACGCTGGATTGGCATTTGCCGGGGGGGCTGATCGAAGGCCAGGCGCAACTGGACCTGGCTCGCACGGCCGCCTTCACCGTGCTGGTGTTCGCGCAGTTGTTCAATGCCTTCAATGCCCGGTCCGACACCCACAGCGCATTCCAGCAGGGTTTCGTCAACCCGTGGCTGTGGGGCGCAGTGGGCCTGTCCGCCCTGCTGCAGGTGGCCGTGGTGCACCTGCCGGTGCTCAATGTGGCGTTCGGGACCGTGCCCTTGAGCGCGGCACAGTGGGGGCTCTGCCTCGGCATGGGCAGCGCAGTGCTGTGGGTGAGCGAGACGAAAAAATGGGTCGAGCGTCAGGCCCGACCCATGCTGAAAACAGCGCGGTGAGCGCCCCTGCTGCGAGGAGGCTCAGCGGCGGATGGCTTTCCAGGCGCCGTCGCCACGGCCGTCACCGGTGGTCTCGCCGCGCTTGGCGTCCTGGGCGAAGTAGTACAGGGGCTGACCATCCAGGGTCACCTGACGCGTGCCATCCATGCGGATGATCAGCGGATACTCTTTGGTGGCCAGGGTGCCAGTCGGCACGGTCAGCGGCGGCCAGTTGGTCGCGCAGGCGTCGTAGCACTCCGACATGCCGGAGTTCTTGCCATCCTTGGCAAAGGTGTACACGGTCATGCCATTGGGGCCGACCAGCAGGCCGTCGGCCGTGCGCGTCGGGAAGCCCTCGGCCGACACCGCAGCCTCATTCGTCATCGTGCCGCAGGCCGTCAAGGACAGCGCCACAACCAGTGCGGCAGACATGCTCAAAAGCGATCGCATCATCCATCTCCAGTGCTTACAGTTGACCGTTCTCATGTTGGAACAGCAAGGATCGCTTTATAGAGAATGAATTTGACAGCGCCGTGTCAGCGCCCCGGATGCGATCAATTCAGTAAGCGTAGGCGATGCGCACCACCTTGCGCGCGGTGGCCCGCAGCGAAGCTTCTTGCTGCGACAGCACCTCATCGGTCGCCGACAACAGCGGGTTGGGCACACCCAGGTCCTCGGCGCAGCGCACCGCGTTGCGGGACGCGCTCACGGCGTCCAGCCCCAGGTTGAACCAAAGGGTGTTGAAGGTGTTGAGGGCCCGCGACATCGCACGGTCATGCGATTGCAGGGAGTGGATCGAACCCCGCTCCAGCTGGCTGAGATAGGCATTGGCCACGCTCAAAGGCGCCACGCTCAGCCCCAGCATGAGGTTCAGATTGACGTTCGGATCGGTCGACATGGTGAGGAAGCTTGAATGAGAACAGCCGCGATTCTAGGGTAAACCCTTAAACCGTGCCAGCACCCCTGCTTCTCTGGTGGCGGACGGGGATGTGAACCCTGGTGTAATGCCACTTCCTTCACGCTCCAGGGCCTCACCGTGACGACCCCGCCCCCCACGTTCCGCCGGATCGACCTCGACACCTACCCGCGCGCCGACATCCTGCGCGCCTTCGCCGAGCGGAGCATGCCGCAGCTCAGCGTCACCTGCGAGGTCGACATCACGGCCATCCGGCAAGCCTGCCAGACCCTGGGCGTCTCGTTCTTTCTGGGCATGAGCTACGCGGTGTCCCGAGCAGTGCAGGCCGTGCCCGCCTTTCGCCAGCGTGTGATCGACGGCGTGCTGTACGAATGCGACCGCACCGACCCCGGCTACACGGTGGCGCGCGAAGGCGGGCTGTTCTCCTTTTGTGACGGCATCCACTTGGACGACTTTGGCGCCTACTGCCGAGAGAACCAGACCCGCATGGACGCGGTGAAGCTCACCCCCGACCTGTCGGTGGGCGCCAAGCACCACATGTTCTTCATCACCACGGTGCCGTGGCTGTCGTTCACCGCCTTCACGCACCCCTACGACCCGCTCTACGCCTACATTCCTGTGATCACGCTGGGCAAGTTCACGGCCCGCGGTGACACCTGGGTGATGCCCGTAGCGGTGCAGGCGCACCACGGCGTGGTCGATGGCATCCACCTGGCGCAGTTTTACGAAGCCTTGGGGGCGGTGCGCTTGCCCTGACGCCTCACCAGCGAGGTCAGACGCACGCCGTCAATCCCAGCGGCGGTCGTAGGCAAAAGTCGGCAGGCTCCAGCTGAAGTAGATGGCTGCCAGCCGCAGCGACAGGCCAGCCGCGAAGCTGATGAGGGTGTTGAGCTCCTGATCGACCCCCAACGCCCTGAGCGACAGAAACAGCCCGCACACCGCCAGTGACACGATCGCGTAGATCTCGCGCTGGAACACCACCGGCACCTGCGCGCACAGCACATCGCGCAAGATGCCCCCGAAGATCCCCGTGATCATCCCGGCCATGATCACCACCGCCACGGGATAGTTCATCTGCAGCGCCACATCGCAGCCGATCAGCGAGAACGCCACCAGCCCCAGCGCATCCAACACCAGGAACGTGCGCTTGAGGTGGTGCATATAAGGCGCGACCACGATGGTCAACAAGCCCGCCCCGATCACCAGGTAGATGTAGGTGGGGTGCTGCGTCCAGCCGATCGGATAGTGCCCCAGGATCATGTCGCGCACCGTGCCGCCGCCCAGCGCGGTGACAAACGCCACCACCGCCACCCCGAAGATGTCCATGCTGCGACGCCCGGCGGCCAAGGCACCGGACATGGCCTCGGCCGTGATGGCCACCAGGTAGATGAAGGTCAACACGGCCCGTCTCCGTCAATCGCGTAAACAGCCATTATCGGACGGAGGCGATCTCCCAGTGAACCACTGGGCACCGGCCATCCGGCCGCCTCAGCGGCGCCAGAAATGCCGGGTGAACAGCACCAGCACCGTCAGGAACTCCAGTCGCCCCAGCAGCATGGCAAAGCTGAGCACCGAGAGCTGGAAGGCGCTCAAGCCCCCGAAATGGCCCGCCGGCCCCACCTGCCCCAGCCCAGGACCGATGTTGTTGACCGTGGCCACCACCGCCGAGAATGCGGTCACGATGTCCAGCCCGGACAGCAGCATCAGGAAGGTCAACCCCATCGTGGCCCCGCCGTAGATCAGCATGAAGCCCAGCACCGCATGCATGACCGGCGCGGGCACCGTCTGGCCGCCCAGCGTCACCGGGTTCACCACCCGGGGATGGATGATGCGCACCAGCTCCCTTCGCGCCTGCTTGACCAGCAAGACCATGCGGACCATCTTGATGCCGCCCCCCGTGGAGCCAGCGCACGAGACGAACGAGCCCAGAAACATCATCAACACCGGCAAAGCCACGGGCCACTGCGTGTAGTCCTGCGAGGCGTAGCCCGTGGTCGTGGCCACGGACACCACATGGAAGAGCGCGGTGCGAAGGGTGTCTCCCGCGGTCGCCTGAGGCCGGTGGTCCAACAGGCTCACAAACACCACCAGCGTCGCCACCAGCAAGACCACGATGTACATGCGGATCTCGCGGTCGTCGGTGACCGGCTTGAGCGAGCGTGAGCGCCACACCATGAAATAGCGCAGGAAGCTGATGCCCGCCAGGGTCATGAACAGGGTCGCCACCCACTCGATGGCCGGCGAATGCCAGTAGCCAAAACTGTCGTCGTGCGAAGACAGGCCGCCCAGGCCCATGGTCGTGCACATGTGCATGAAGGCATCGGCCCAGCTCATGCCCGCCCAGCGGTAGGCAAAAAAGCACGCAACCGACAGCACAAAGTACACCGCCCACAGGCCACGGGCCGTCTCGGCAATGCGCGGCGTGAACTTGGCGTCTTTCATGGGCCCCGGGGTTTCGGCCTTGTAGAGCTGCATGCCACCCAGCCCCAACAGCGGCAACACCGCCACCACCAGCAGCACAATGCCCAAACCGCCCACCAGTTGCAGGAAACAGCGCCACACATTGACCGACACCGGCAGATGATCCAGACCTGACAAAGCCGTGGACCCGGTGGCCGTCAAGGCACTCATGGCCTCGAAAAAGGCCTGACTCCAGGTGATGCCCGGCACCGCAAACAGCAAGGGCACCATCGCGTAAAAGGTCAGCACCACCCACACCAGGTTGACCAGCAAAAAACCATCGCGCGGCAACAGCTCCCGTCGGTACCTGCGGCTGACCATGAACAGCAACCAGCCGCTGCCAAACGCCAGCCCGAACGACGCGCCCCATACCGCGCGCAGGGCCATCGCATCTCCGTACCAGGCCCAGGCCAAAGGCACAAAGAAGGCAAAGGCAAACGCCATCAGGATGCGCGCCAGCAAGGCCAAAACCGGACCAAACAACTGCATGACGTTCACCCAAAGAAGGTGGCACTGACCTGGAACAGCTTCTCTACCGCACGAACCAGCCGCTTGTGGGGGATGAAGATGATGATGTGGTCATCCGACTCGATGAGCGTGTCGTGGTGTGGCATCAGCACCTGAGACTGTCGCCCCTCCCCTCGCACGATCGCACCGAAGCGCGCGCCGGCGGGCAACTTGATGTCCTCGATGCGCCGCCCCACCAGCCGAGACGTTTTGACATCTCCCCGCGCCACCCCTTCCAGGGCCTCGGCCGCACCGCGGCGCAGGCTGTGCACCCCCACCACGTCACCGCGGCGGATGTGGGTCAGCAGTTCCCCGATCACCGTCTGGGCGGGCGAGACCGCAATGTCGATCATGCCGCCGTTCAACATGTCGGCATAAGAGCGACGGTTGATCAGCGCCATCACCCGGCGCGCCCCCAATCGCTTGGCCAACATCGCGGCCATGATGTTGTCTTCGTCGTCATCCGTCAGCGCCAGGAACATGTCCATGTCGGCCACGTTCTCTTCCTCCAGCAGATCCTCGTCGACGGTGTCCCCGTGCAGCACCAGCACATCCGAAGGCAGCTGGCTGGCCAGGTACTCGCAACGGGTGAGCTTTTGCTCGATGAGTTTGACCTGGTACTGCCCGATCAGGCTGCGTGCCAGACGCAGCCCCACCTTGCCGCAGCCACCGATCATCACCCGCTGCACCGGCTGGTCCACATTGTGGATGGCGCGCAGCACCTGCCGGATGTGCTCCTGAGCGGCCAGCACGAACACCTCGTCGCCAGGCAGCACCACCGTGTCACGTGTCGGCTCGATGCCCACATCCTGACGGTACAGCGCCACCACCCGCATCTCGAAGCTCGGGAAGCACTGCCTGACCTCCGCCAGCGTGCGTCCGGCCAAGGCACTGCCCGCCACGGCCTTCACCCCGATCAGGCACACCCGACCGCCCGCAAACTCCAGCACGTGCAGGGCCTCGGGGTAGGCAAGCAACTTGTTGATGTAGTGCGTGACCGAATCCTCCGGGCAGATGACCTGGTCGACCGCAAATCCTGCCTTGGACAACAGCTCATCGCCCTCCTTGAACTCGGGTGAGCGCAGACGTGCGATGGTGGTGGGCACCTGAAACACGTTGTAGGCCACCTTGCAGAACACCAGGTTGGACTCGTCCGAGGTGGCGCACCCGATGACCATGTCGGCGTCCTGCGCTCCGGCCTCTCGCAACACCGAGGGCTGGATGCCATTGCCCACGACCCCGCGCAAATCCAGGCGCTCTTCCAGCACCCTCAGGCGCACCGGGTCCTGATCGATCACGGTGATGTCGTTCTGCTCGGAGACCAAACTCTCGGCCACGCTCTCGCCAACCCGGCCGGCGCCCAAAATGATGATGTGCATGGCCGTACTGTGCCATTGCGCCGCACCCGTGGCGCACCAGCTGCGTAAAATCCGCAACGCCGATCCTGGGGGCCAAACGGGGCCGCAGGCCGATGCCCCTGAGGACATCAGCCAGTCGAACTCAGAGGTGAACGGAGCCAGTGCATTTAGTTCCGTTGAGCACTCAAACGCCTTCCTTGACGATGGGATTGCGCAAGACACCCACGCCTTCGACCTCCACCTCCACCACGTCGCCATGGTGCATGAACACCTGCGGCGAGCGCCGGAAGCCGACGCCACCGGGCGTGCCGGTCACGATCACGTCACCAGGTGACAGCGGCATGATGGACGAGATGTAGCTGATCAGGCGCGGAATCGAGAAGATCAACAGGTCGGTCGTGCTGCGCTGCATCTCCACACCGTTGAGGCGGGTGACGACGCTCAGCACGCGATCCGGCGACAATTCGTCCGTCGTCACCAGCCAGGGCCCGAAAGCCCCGGTGGCGCGGAAGTTCTTGCCGGCGGTCCACTGCGACGTGGCCATCTGCCAGTCGCGCACCGAGCCGTCGTTGTAGGCCGAGATGCCGGCCACATGGGTGAGTGCATCGGCCTCAGTGATCCGATCGCCACCCCGGCCGATCACCACAGCAATCTCGCACTCATAATCGAACTGGTCCGACTCCTTCGGGCAGATCATCGGCTGCCCATGGGCCACCTGAGACTCCGCCACACGCAAGAACAAGGTGGGATCCCCCACCTCGCCATGCCCGCCTTCGAGGCGGTGCGCGTGGTAGTTGAGCCCCACGCACACGATCTTGCCCGGATTGGGAATGACCGGCAGCAAGGTCAACTGGCTCAGTTGGTGATCCGGTGCCACGCTGCCGGCCAACTGGGCAAACTGCGCCAACTGGTTCTGCGCGATGGCCGTGCGCAGGTCAGGACATTCGGGACCCAGGCGACGGCCCAGGTCGTACACGTCCTGACCGTCGACCAGACCAAAGCTGTCGCCCGTTCGGGTCTGGAAAGAGATCAGCTTCATGCCACGGCCTTTTCACCGCTGCAGCCGATGTGGGCAATGCCCTCGATCTCGACCAGGATCTGGGCGCTGGCGCCCTTGGCCAGCGACTTCACTTCCACCAGGGTGCAGGCCGGAAAGTCGCCGCTGAAGAACTCCTGACGTGCCTTCCACACCAGGTGGTTGTGCTCGATGTTGACGACGAAGATGGTCATCTTGACGACGTCGTTGATCGAGCCGCCGGCAGCTTCAGTCAGGTCCTTGATCTTCTGGAAGATCACACGAGACTGTTCGTACTCGTCCTTGCCCTGGATGGTCACACGGTCGTTGCCGCGGGCGGTCATGCCCGAGATGTAGGCGATGTTGCCCACGGTCATGCAGTTGGTCCACATGCCTGGGACAGGCTCGGCCACGGCGGGAGAGGAGGAACGCTTTTTGAGAATGGTCATGTTTGAAAACTTCCTAAATCGGTGATCACAGCTTGATGCGGCTGTCCCAGGCGGACTCGCCGCCCCAGTTCACACACACGCTTTGACGGCGCATGTAGCCCTTCCAGGAGTCGGACCCCGCGGTACGACCACCGCCAGTTTCCTTTTCGCCCCCGAAAGCAGCGCCGACGTCCGCGCCGGTGGTGCCCATGTTGATGCGCACGATGCCGCAGTCACTGCCTGCTGCCGACAGGAAGGTTTCGATGTGGGTGAGGTTGGTGGAGTGCATGCCCGAGGCCAGACCTTGGGGGACGCCGTTGTGGATGGCGATGGCCTCTTCCAGGGTGTCGTAGGGCATGACGTAGACGATGGGCGCGAAGGTCTCGTGCTGCACGCACTCCCACTCGGGCTTCACGTCGGTGACGATGGCGGCCTGCACGTAGTGACCGGGGCGGTTGATGCGCTGACCACCGTACACAATCTTGCCGCCCAGGCTCACGGCCTGAGCCAGTGCGGCTTCGTACTGACCCACGGCCGAACCGTCGATCAGCGGGCCCACCACGGTACCGGGTTCGCGCGGGTCACCGATGGTGATCTGCTCGAAGGAATACGCCATCAGTTCGACCAGCTCGTTGACGATGGAGCGGTGCGCGATGATGCGGCGCGTGCTGGTGCAGCGCTGGCCGGTGGTGCCGACGGCACCGAAGGTGATGGCGCGGGCGGCCAGCTTCAGATCGGCGGTTTCGTCCACGATGCAACCGTTGTTGCCCGAGCATTCGAGCATGAAGCGACGGCCCAGGGTCTGGCCGACCAGATCAGCGACCTTGCGGCCCACGCCCGACGAGCCGGTGAAGGAGATCAGCGGCACGCGGGTGTCGCGCAGCAGCAGCTCGGCCAGCTGGTTGTCGGCCGGGGTGTAGAGCGAGAACACGCCCTCGCACTTGAACTCCTTCATGGCCTGGTTGGCCAACTTCTGCATGGCGATGGCCGTGAGCGGCACCTTGGGGCTGGGCTTCCAGATCACGGTGTTGCCACCGATGACCGACAGGAAGCCGTTTTGCGCCCACACGGCGGCGGGGAAGTTGTAGGCGGTGATGATGCCGACCACGCCCAACGGCAGCCACTGGTCGTACATGCGGTGCTTGGCACGCTGTGACTGCTGGGTGAAACCGTACATCATGCGCGACTGGCCAGCCGACAGGGTGGCCATGTCGACCACTTCCTTGAGCTCGCCCTTGGCTTCCATGAGGGACTTGCCGGTGTCGAGCATGACCACGGCGGCCAGCATCTCCATGTTTTCTTCGACCAGCTCACCGATGCGACGCACGAACTCGCCACGGGTGGGGGCCGGCACCATGCGCCAGCGCTTCTGGGCGTCGAGCGAGGCCGAGACGATGGCTTCGTAGTCTTCAGCGGTCGAGCCGGCGATGCGGGCGCTCAGCTTGCCGTCAGCGGGACAAATGGCATCGAACGTGTTGCGGCCGTCCACCGGTGCCCAGCCCAGGGTGGCGCCATAAGAGCCGGACTGGACGGCAGCAATGCCGGCCTTCTGAAGGATGTCTTGGGTGTCAAACATGGATGAACTCTCAATCTGAATGGGGGTGGCGCGGCTCAGGGCTTGGCCAGGAAGTCGCCGATGGTCTCGTCGGTGTGGAAGACCGGCTTTTCCTTGTAGTGGGGGCCGTCGTAGATCTCGATCAGCACGCTGCGCTCGTGGGCGATGGTCGGACCGTGGGCCTGGCCCACCGGGTTCATGTAGAAGGAACCGGGCTTGAGGCGCAGGGCCACGTCGGTGTACTCGTAGTCCCCTTCCAGGCAGTACATGAACTGGTTGGACGCGTGCACGTGCTTGACCGGGATGCGGCCGCCCTTGTCGAACTCCAGGATGGCGATGGAGGCGCCGGTCTCGGTGTTCTTGAACAGGAAGTACTGACGGAAGCCGTACTCGGGGAAGTTGATCCACTGGTCTGGATCCAGGTCATCACGGTTGATGAGGATTTCCAGCGTCTTCATGGTGTTGACATCGGGGCTCATGGTGTGGTCTCCAGAAGTGGGAAGGCGGGACGGCCGGCGGCCATCCATTGGTCGTAGGCTGCTCGGCTCTCGGGGGTGGCCGGGAAGCAGTCGAGGATGGAGGTGCCGCGCTCGATGAGCTGGGCGGCATAGGCTTCGTATTCGAAGGCGTCGAGGGCTTCGATGGCGATCTCGTCGACCAGATGGCGCGGGATGCAGACCACCCCTTCGCCGTCGCCAACGATGACGTCACCGGGGTAGACCGGCACGCCGGCACAACCGACCGGGCCGTTCAGCTCGATGGGGTGCATGGCAATGGCGGTCGCCGGCGGCGCGCTCTGCTTCTGGTAGCACGGCAGACCGGTGGCCAGGATGGCCGGCGCGTCACGGTAACCCCCATCGGTGACCACCCCTTTGACGCCGCGGTTCTTGAGGCGCAGGGCCATCATGTCACCCATGGCCGCGGCCTTGGTGGAGCCCATGGCATCGATCACGAGGACAGCGCCTTGTGGGCACTGCTCGATCGCCACGCGATGCAGGTTGTCGCGTTTGCCATAGTTCGCCATGGTGTCCAGGTCTTCACGGGCCGGCATGAAGCGCAGCGTGTAGGCGGGGCCGACCAGCTGGCCTTGTGCCGGATCGAGCGGTGCCAGGCCCAGCAGGTAAACGTTGCGAAAGCCCCGTTTGAGCAGCGCATTGGTCACGTTGGCCGTGCCCACCTTCATCAGGCGTTCGCGCGTGATGTCGGAGATCGGTTCAGTGGTGTAGCTCATGTGGTGATCCTCGTCACTGGAAGAATTCCATGGGAGGCTCCATGCCCCACTGGGTGGTTTCGGGCGCCGTGCCGTTGAACACGCCCGGCTGGTGACGGGCATCGACCACGTCGCCATCGGTGTAGTGCTCGACGCGGAAGCCGAACGGGTCTTTCCAGTAGTCAAAGACCTGGCTGCCCATCAGGTGACGACCCACGCCGCAGTCGAGCTGCCAGCCTTGCTGGACCAGGTAGTCGTGCGCACCCATGATGGCGTCGAGGTCCTGCACCTCGAAGGAGCAGTGGTGCACGCCCACCCAGTCCGACTGCAGGATCAGCAGGCTGTGGTGGTCCACCAGTTCGGCCCCGCGGTCGAAGCGCAGGAAGGTGCCGTAGGGCGGGCCATCGGTGCCGGGCGGCACGAAGAAGTCGGAGGGCAACATGCCGAAGCGGTCGCGGAACCACTTCACGGTCTCGTCGTGGTTGCTCACGTGCAGCACGAAGTGGCCCAGGCGCATGGCCTCGCACGGTTCGCGCTTGACGCGGATGGACGAGCCGACGCGGTGCTTGGCCTGGCCGGCGTTGAAGGCATGCGGGCCCCGGATGGGCAGCGGCGCGGCGTGCTCACGACCCCAGACGGCGCGGATCTCGATGCCGTCCGGTGTGTGCATGAGCACCTGCCAGCCACCACCGGGTTCGTTGGACCACTCGATCGGTGACGAGCCTGCCAAGGCCGCCAGCTCTTCGAGGTCCGCCTTGCTGGCCACTTCCAGGGTGGCGCCGATGAAGCGTTGCTTCGTGGCGTGGCGGGTCACGTGCAGGTGATGCTGGTGCCCGCTGCCGCGCATGTACAGCACCCCATCGGTACTGGGCACGCGACGCAGACCGAAGTCGGTCATGAAGCGCTCCATCAAGGCCAGGTCAGGCGCTTCATAGCTCACTTGGGCGATGTCAATGGCTCGGGCCATGGTCTTCACTCACAGTCAATTCGTTGGAGGGGGCCGCAGCCCCGGGGCGCTCAGTTCAGCTGGTTCAGGGCGGCGTAGCGGCCACCGTGGTACAGCAGCGGGCCATCGCATTCGCCGTCCAGGCACAGCTCCTGCACCCGACCGATGAACAGCGTGTGGTCACCGCAGGGGTAGGCATGCTGCAGGTCTGCGGCCAGTTGCACCGCCGCGCCCTCGATCACGGGCATCTCGCACAGCGACTGGAAAGTCGGGGCGTAGTCGGGCGATGGCTTGCCAGCAAAGTGGTTGCTGACCGACAGCTGGGGCTTGGCCAACACGCTGACGCCGAAGCGGCCTGCGCGTTGCAGCTTGTCGTGCATCTTGGCCGTGCAGGCCACCGACACGATCACCAGCGGCGGCTCCAGGGAGCCCGACATGAAGGCGTTGGCCGTCATGGCGTGGGGCTCACCATCCACCTCGGTGGTGATGACCACCACGCCGGTGGCGAACTGGCCCATCGCATCACGGAACTGGCGCGAGGTGAACGGCGGCGTGGCGGGCTGCGAGGCGGGCGTGGCCACCGCAGGGGGCATGGTTTCCATCATGGCAAGGGCGGTCATGGACAGATTCCTCATGGCGACACTCAACGCTTGGTCAGGATGCTCACGTCATCCGGGTTGATCAGATCCTTCGCAGTCCAGCCGTCCAGGTCGTACTCGTCCATGGCGGTCTGGGCAAAGGCCTTGCACTGGTCCAACAGGCCATTGCCCTTGGCCGACCACAGGTTGGTCTGGCGGGTCACGTCGTTGGAGCCGATGTAGTTGATCTCGTACAGCTCATGGCGGGCGCCGAACTCGCTGCCGATGGCGTCCCACAGCATCTTCATGACCTTGACGCGCTCGACGGCATCAGCGCCGCCGGAGCCACGCACGTACTGGTCGATGTAGGGGCGGATCTCGGGGCACTTGAAGTCGCTGGTGTGCGAGTTCAGGTAGATCAGGCCCGAGGCCACCACGGTCTCGATGATGTTCTTGATCTTGGGCATCGCCTCCTGGTTGAGCACGCGGTAGGCACCGGCGGGCTCGGGCATCGGGCGGATCATGCCGTTCCAGGGCTGGGCGCTCTTGGCCATGGCGTCGGACAAGGCCCAGAAGGCATTGCGCCAGGCGATGACTTCACCGAGTTGCGACTGCACGCCGTGGAAGGTGCTGGCACCGGTGATCTCCAGCGCGCGGGTCAGCAGGCCGACCAGGAAGTCCATCTTGACGGCAAAGCGGGTGCAGCCGTGCATGGAGGCTCGCTCCAGGTAGCCGGAGCCGACGTTGTAGGCATTGGCCTGCTTCAGGTCGCCATGCAGGAACACGTCTTCCCAGGGGATGAACACGTTGTCCATCACCAGGATGGCGTCATTCTCGTCCAGACGGCTGGAGAGCGGGTAGTCAAAGGGGCTGCCCAGGGCGGCGGCGCGGTACTCGTTGGAGACGCGGCACAGCAGCTTCACGCCGGGGGCGTTGGTGGGCATGATGAAGACCGGGCAGTAGGCCGGGTCCTGCACCGCCACCTGGCCGACGTGGCCGATGAAGGTGTAGTGGGTCAGGGCCGAACCGGTGGCCACGACCTTGGCGCCGCTGACATAGATGCCCTTGTCGGTTTCCTTGGTGACGCGCACGAACACGTCCTTGCCGGCGTCCGGACCTTTGTCGCGGTCCACGGGCGGGTTCATGATGGCGTGGTTGACGTACCAGGTCTTTTCCTGCGCCTTGCGGTACCAGCGGCGGGCGTTCTCTTCAAAGCCCTTGTAGAAGTCGGCGTTGGCGCCCAGGGTGCCCAGGAAGCAGCCCTTGTAGTCGGGCGAGCGGCCCATCCAGCCCCAGGAGATGCGCTGCCATTCGGCGATGGCGTCACGCTGCGCAACCTGTTCTTCGATGGTGTTGGCCGCGCGGTAGAAGCGGTGCGTGAAACCGCCCCACTCGGTCGGCACGGTCAGGATGTCCTTCTTGGCCGGATCGTGCAGCGCGTCGTACATGCGGGCGATCATGCGGGCCGAGTTGCGGAAGGCCGGGTGCTCGGTGATCTTCTTGACGCGCTCGCCGTAGATCCAGACCTCACGGCCATCGTCCAGGCTGTCCAGGTATTCCTGGCCGGTGAAGGGGATGTGGTCCTTGTTGACTTCTGCTGCTGACATGGAAAGTTCTCCTGGGGATACAGAGGGCTTCGGGGGTACCGAGCGCCTCACTCAAACTGCTGTTGTTGTGGTGCTGTCGGGCCCATGTTCTGGGACAGGGCCCGGTTTGTCTAATGACGATTGCAAGTGGCACTCATAACCTGTGCGACATGAGTAGAACAACCCATTGCCGCCCATTTCCCAGGCATGAGGCCCTGCGTTATTACTTTCTCGACAATGCCATGGCCGTGATCAGGATCGCGCCGATGACCATGGTCTGAGCATAGGCCCCCACCTGCATCAGGTTCATGCCGTTCTGCACGAACACGATCAGCAAGGTGCCCACCACCACCGCGAGGGCGCGTCCCACGCCACCGGCGAGGGCCACACCAGCGATCACGCAGGCCGCGATGGATTCGAGCGGCATGCTGGCGCCGATGTTCGATTCACCGGTGTCCAGGCGGGCCGTCAGGAGCAGGCCGCACAGGGCCGACAGCACGCCGGAAAGCACGAAGGCGATGATGCTGACGCGACGGGTGCGCACCCCGGACAGCTCGGCCGCACGCAGGTTGCCCCCCGTGGCGTACAGGTGGCGACCGTAGCGGGTGCGCTCCAGCAGGACGTACACCGCGACCACCACTGCCAGGGCCGCCCACACCGGGGTCGGCACGCCCAACAGCGAGCCAAAGCCAAACAGCTGACCGAACTCAGGCGGCAGGCCATAGATGGGCACGCCCCCGCTGACCAGCAAGGTGATGCCGAACACCACCGAGGACATGCCCAGCGTCATCATGAAAGCCGGGATGCGCAGGGTCGAGGTGCCCCAGCCGTTGATCAGACCGATGACCGCCCCCGAGGCCAGGCCGGCAGCGGTACCCGCCAGGATGGCCAGACCGGGAGAGTCGGGCATGGCTTGCAGCACAGCGGCCATCACCGACGCACCAACCACCGAGGACAGGGCCACGACAGCACCGACCGACAGGTCCAGGCCGCCACCGATGAGGACCAACAATTGAGCCAGTGACACGATCAGCAGGTAGACCGACTGACGCGCGACGTTGGTCAGGTTGTCCAGGCTGAGGAAGCCAGGGGCCAGGGCCGTGAAGATGACCATGGCACCGATGAACAGCACCGGCAGCACCGCCGCCTGACGGTGACGGGCCAGCCACTGGCGCCAGGCGGCCGGGGCCTCGCTGGCAGGAACGTTCGCCACCACAGCGGGGGCAGCAAGGGTCGTGCTTGTGGACATGATGGAACTCACTCAAAAAACTGCTCAAGGATGCGGTGCTGGTCGTAATCGGCACGCGCAAACTCGCTCACCAGGCGCCCGCCACGCATCACCATCAGGCGGTGCGACATGCCGAGCAACTCCGGCAGGTCCGAGGAGATGAGCACGATGGCGGCGCCGGCCGCGCTCAACTCGCCCAGATACTTGTAGATGGCCTGGCGTGCGCCGATGTCGACACCCACCGTGGGCTCATCGAAGATGTAGACCTTGACGTCCTGGGCCAGGCCCTTGGCCAGCAAGGCCTTTTGCTGGTTGCCCCCCGAGAAGTTCGCCACCGACTCGCCCAGACGCGGCTGGGGGAAGTCGACCTGCGAGGACAGGTGGGACAGCAGTTCACCTTCGGCTTTGGCACGCAGCCACACGCCACGCGCCTTGCCGAAAGCCAGCGAGGACAGGGTCATGTTCTCGCGTGCGGGGCGCATCAGGGCCAGGCCGTCGCGCTTGCGGTCGGGCGGCGAGTACCAGACACCGGCCTCGATCGCATCGGCCGGGTGCTTGAAGCGCGCCAGCTTGCCATCGACCATCAGGTGACCAGCGGCAATCGGGCTCAAACCGAAGCAGGCCTGACCCAGCTCGCTCTTGCCGCAGCCCACCAGGCCGGCCACGCCCAGGATCTCACCGGCGCGCACATCCAGGCTGGCCTCGATGACAGCGCCATCGGCGGTGCTCAGGCCACGCAGCGACATCAGCACCTGGCCCGGCTCGCCACGCGGCGCGGGGTAGATGTCCGACACGGTGCGACCGGTCATCAGCTCGATCAGGTCCGACTCGGGGGTTTGCGCCGAGACGGTGGCGATCTGGGCACCATCGCGCAACACGGTGAGGCTGTCCCCGATCAGGGGAATCTCGTGCATGCGGTGCGTGATGTAGATGATGGCCGTGCCCTGCGCCTTGAGTCGCGCCACCAGCGCGAACAGCGCCTGGGTGTCGTGCTCGGACAGCGAGGCCGTCGGCTCGTCCAGGATCAGCACGCGGGGCGACTGGCGCACGGCCTTGCAGATCTCGACCATCTGCTGCTTGCCGCGCGGCAGATCGGCCACCACGGCATCGGCATCGATGTCGAAGCCCAGGTCGGCGATCAGGCGCACGGCCTGCTCACGTGCCGAGGCGTGCGACAGGAAACCGAACGCTGCCACCGGCTCTTCACCCAGGGTGATGTTGTCGGCCACCGTCAAGTGCGGGATCAGCGAGAACTCCTGGAACACCGCGCGCACGCCATGGGCGCGTGCCTCGGCCACCGAGCGGAAGCTGCCCTTGTGGCCCGCCACCGCCAGCCAACCGTCGGTCGGCTGGTTGGCTCCCGCGATCATCGAGATCAGCGTGGACTTGCCGGCGCCGTTCTCACCGAACAGGATGTGCACCTGCCCGGGCATCAGGTCCAGGTCCACGCCCTTGAGCGCCAGGTGCGTGCCGTAGCGCTTGCTCAGGCCCCGAACCCGCATCAGGGGTTCGGCCTGGCTCACGCCGTGGGCCGCATCCAGATGAGCCGGCACGGCACTCATTGACCGACTCGGAAGGTGGGACGGAAGTTGGCCGGCGCCAGCACGGTGTCGACCTTCAGGGTGCCGATGTCCGCAGGGGTGTAGACCTTGCCCACCGGGCCGACGTTGGTCAGCACGTCCTTCTTCTCGATCAGGCGCACGGCCTGGTCGATGGCAATGCGGCCGGTCAGCACCACCGGGGCCATGCCCGATGCGTCGATCGTCTTGGCCTTGAGGCCCTGGTAGACCCCGGGGGTCATGTAGACCGACACGACCTTGACCTTGCCGGCCACACCGCGGGCGCGCAGCACCGGCACGGCGGCTTCGGCGGTCACGGCGGTACCGACCACGTAGTCGATGTCCTTGTGGGTTTGCAGCAGGTCCTCGATCAGGCGCGACTGCACTTCCTTGCCGGTGTCACCGTACTTGGTTTCGGCGATCTGCACGGCGCTGCCCTTGATGGCCGAGGTGAAGCCGGCGTTGAACAGCTCGACCCAACCGGCGCCCGCCGGGCCCGGCAACCAGGCCACCTTGACGGGCTTGCTGCCAGCGGGGTGCTTCTGGGCCAGGTAGCGACCGGCGCGCTCGCCCTCTTCACGCGGAATGGTCAGCACGCGAGCGCCCACGTCCTTGGAGACGATGCCGTTGAAGGCGTCCACCACGGGGATGTTCTTCTTCTTGAGCTCGGCCACCAGGTTGTTGAGGCCGTCTTGCGAGATGGAGCCAATGACCACGGCCTTGGCACCACCGGCAGCGCAGTTCTCGATCTGCGAGATCTGGTTGCTCAGCTGGGTGTAGCCACCGGCGTCGAGCACCTGGAGCTTCACACCCAGGCGTTTGGCCTCTTCCACCACGCCGTAGTTGGCGGCCAGCCAGAAGGCGTCCTTCATGTGCGGGAAGGAAACGCAGATCTTCCAGGGCTGAGCGGCCTTGGGCAAGGCCTGGTACTGAACTTGGCTGGTGGCGCCATTGGCAGCCGTGCTGTTGACCGGCAAGGGGAACCACTCGGCCGCCTGAGCACCGACGGCGGCGCAGGCCAAGGCGGTGGCGGCAACGAATCTGGCGAGGGGGAAATGAGTCTTCATGATCGCGTCCAGAGGGCAGGTACAGGGTCCGAAAAAAACAGCCGAGATGCGCTGTTGACGGTCACAGTGTTGGCCATGCCGGGACCTAACGTCTATTGAATATTTCCATTCGGTTATATGTCAGTTTGGTTATGCCGTACTAACCCTGAGCACCATTTAAGGGAAAACCCTCTCTGCATGCCCTCCCTTGGTGCGCAAGGGCTTTCCCCAATGCTGAAGCAGCACTCAGAGGGTGCAGAATCCCGTCACGCCGCCAGACAGTGCGCAAAATCACCCCGCAAACGGCATCAAATCATGCTAGGCACGATTTGTGCTTAAAAAACACATCTATTCATGCCATCGGGTGGAGCCGTTCTCCGCCCTTTGCCCGGACACCCCATGGCCCAACTCGACTGGTATCTCCGCGCCAACGTCAAACTGCGCCACCTGCAGCTGTTGGTCGCCCTCGATGACATGCGCAGCGTCGGCCGCGTGGCCGACTACCTCAACGTGACGCAACCGGCCATCTCCAAGACCCTGGCGGGACTGGAAAGCGGCCTGGAGGTCAAGCTGTTCGAGCGCACCGCCCGCGGCATGGAGCCCACCGAACACGGCAGCTGCCTGATCCGCCATGCGCGCAACATCCTCGACGAGATGGTTTCGCTGCGCTCCGAGCTGCTGGACATCACCGAGGGCCGGGTGACCAAGGTCACCATGGGCGTGCTGCCGGCGGCCACGGCCTCGCTGGTCCCCGAGTTCATTGCCCGGCTGGAAGCCGACTTTGCCGACGTGACCGCCTCGGTGCGCGAGGGCACGATGGAGTCGATGCTGCCCATGCTGCGCGCGGGCGACCTGGACCTGATCGTGGGCAACCTGCCACCGCGCCCGATGGGCGTCGAGTTCGGCACCGAGCTGCTGTACCGCGACCCGGTCGTGCTCGTGACCCGGGCCGGCCACCCGCTGACCGAGGAAACGCATCTCGGCTGGCCGATGCTGTCGCACTACCCCATGGTGCTGCCCCCCATCGGCACGTTCACGCGCAACCTGATCGACGACTTCATGCTGCAACACGAGGTCAACGTGCCGCGCCGGCACATCGATTCGGTCTCGACCCTGACCAACGTGGGCGTGCTGCAGCGCACCGATTCGGTCGGCTGCCTGTCGCGCGAGGTGGCACAGTACTTCCAGAACACCGGGGTGTTGCGCATCCTGCCGCTGGCCCTGCCCAACATCGACATGCATGTGGGCCTGGTGTGGATGGTGGAGCGCAAGATGACCAAGGCGCAGCAACAGGTGCGCGCGCTGTTCCGCGAGATCCGCGATGAGCTGCTCCACCAACGCGATCCCCATCACTCCGGCGCGCAGGTCTCTGCCACCGCCCTGGCTCTGACGCTGTGAGCCCGCCCCTGCCCCCACCGACAGACCCCATGGAAGACCTCGACACCCGCGTTCTCAGAACCTGCGCCCGCCTGCTCGACGAGGGGCGCAGCGCGATCCTCGTCACCGTGGCGAGGACCTGGGGCTCCTCCCCCCGCCCACCCGGTGCCTTGATGGTGCTGGGGCCCGATGGCCTGACCGTGGGCTCGGTATCGGGCGGATGCATTGAAGACGATCTGGTGGCGCGCCTGCGTGAAGCCGGCCCCGCGGCCTTGTGCCCCGACGGCCTGCCCCAGGTGCTGCGCTACGGCATCGACGAGGAGACGGCCCACCGCTATGGCCTGCCTTGCGGTGGCACCATCGAACTGGTGTTGGAGCCCTTGGCCGCACGCAGCCGCATCCACGCCTTGCTGGACGCCCTGCGCGCCCGCGAGGTGGTGCAGCGCGATCTGGACCTGCGCACGGGTGAAGTGACGCTGGACGCTGCACCCCACAGCGATGCGGTTCCCAGCCTGAGCGATGAACGCCTCAGCCTGGTGCTCGGCCCCCGTTACCGCTTGCTGGTGATCGGTGCAGGCGACCTGTCGCAGTACCTGTGCACCACGGCCCTGGGCCTGGGCTTTGACATCACCGTGTGCGACCCGCGCATCGAGCACAGACAAGGCTGGACCCTGAGTGGGGTGTCCTTGGTGAGCGAGATGCCCGATGACGTGGTGCAGACCCTGCGCCCCGATGAACGCACGGCGGTGATCGCCCTCACCCACGACCCCAAGCTCGACGATCTGGCCTTGATGGACGCCTTGAAGACAAAGGCTTTTTACGTGGGCGCCATTGGCTCGCGCCTGAACAACCAGCGTCGCCGTGAGCGCCTGCGTGAGCACTTCGACCTGACAGAGGCCGAGGTTGAACGCCTGCGTGGCCCGGCCGGCTTGTACATCGGCAGCAAGACACCAGCGGAAATCGCGCTGTCCATCCTGGCCGAGATCGTGGCGGCGAAGAACGGCATCGCGCTGCCCACGCAGATGCAGGTCGGCCACGCCAAGAACGCCCAGGACCGCAACCCGGCCCTGCTAGAGCCGTCCTGCACGCGGCACTGACACCCTGCGCAAAAAAAACGGGTCGGACTTTGCAGCCGACCCGAAAGGAGAACCCTGTAAAGACCAAAGAGCGAGGGGTGTCAGGCTGAATCAGTGCATTCAGCCTGACCTGATCGACGTGCGATCAGAAGGTGTGGTTGATACCGAAGCCGTAACCGGTGACACGCTTGTCGGTGGTCATGGAGTTGGTGGGCGTATCCCAGCTCTTGTCACGCGTGCCGAAGTTCGCGTACAGGTGGGTGCGCTTGCTCAGGAAGTGCTTGTAGCCCAGTTGCAGCACCTTGACGCTTTCGTCGTTGGCCAGCTGGCGCGTGTCAAACGAAGCCCAGATGCTGCCGGTGCTCACCGGCACGGTCACACCCAGGGAGTAGGCGTTCGAGTCTTCGTAGTTGCGGTCCTTCTGGAACAGCAAGGTGGCACGGGCAACGCCGAAGTCATACGCCAGACCCACTTGGCTCATCATCTCGTCGGGCACGTTGGTAGCGTTGGTGGCATCCAGCACCAATGAGCGAGGACGGGTGCCGTGACCCAGCGCAACCATCAGCGGGCCATTGGCGTACTGCACTGTCACGACCTGGTGGTTCTTGTTGCCCTTGATTTCCGACGGCGCATAGCCCACGGTGGCGCTGAAGCCCGAGAAGTTGGGCGTGCTGTAGGTGACCTGGTTGTTCACGGTCACGCCGCCGTTGTTCAGCGTGCCCTTGTCACCGGCCAGGAACGGCTGGTCACCCAGACCATCACCCAGGGTCGCGAAGCCGCTCACACCCTTGGTGTTGTTGGCGGTGTAGGCCAGGGCCTGCAGGAAGATGGGGTTGAGGCTCTTGCCAATGTTGATGGCGCCGAAGCCGCCGCTCAGGCCCACGAAGGAGCCGTCGTTGCCGACGCTGGAGCTGAAGCCGGTGTCGGCCGAGACCACGGTCTGGATGAAGAAGTTGGCCTTCAAGCCACCGCCCAGGTCCTCGACGCCGGCGATGCGGAAGAAGGTGTTGCTGCTGCGACCGGACTCGAGCTTGACCGGCTGACCCGAGCCGGACTTTTCAATGCTCATGTCCACCGCGCCACTGAAGGTCACGCTCGATTGGGCATATGCGGCCGAAGCCACCAGGGTTGCCAGCGCAATGACTGTCTTTTTCATGAATCACCTTTCCGTACGTGTGAATGAAGGGCCCCAAGGGGCTTGAAACTCTTGTGGCGTCCCGAGCGGTGACTGGCCGCCAATATTTCTGGGCCAGGCCGCGCCGGCTCAGATGCGATGGAGCGCACATCCGATCGGGACGTCTTGCAACGAAGAAGATTTGTCACAAGTGGGTTTCATTGTTCCGACACAAACAGTGAATGACCAATGAATTAAGACAACATCAAAATTTCCGATAAGTTATATCCAGACAAACCCACACGCCCTTTTCACCCAAAAGGAAAAAACCCGGCGGCAATATGCCAACCGGGCTCTCAATGGGGCGGGTTTTCCCTGTCATGGTGAATGCATTTCACCCATTTGGTGCGAGATATTCAAACCATGCTTCAACACCTGCTCGCAATTGATTATTCAGGTGACATCGGCCGTTGTTGTCAACCCACACCACCAAGCATCCAACCAGTTACCAGACCATATTCAAACCAGAGCAGGACGACCCGCTGCCACCCATTGCTCATATTCAACGCGACTTTCAGGCGTAGCCGGAAACAATCCGAATATGGAACGTCCACGGGCAATATGGGCAGCGGCAAATGCCTCATATTCGGCGGCCGCAAAGGCTTCGTCGGCCACTTCTTCCACCAGTTCACGCGGAATGGCCACCACACCCTCGCCATCGCCCACGATCACGTCACCGGGATAGATCGCCACCCCGGCGCACCCCACCGGCGCGTCAAACTCCACCGGGTGCAAGGCAATCGGTGTGGCCGGGCCAGAAGCCTGGCGCTGAAAACTCGGCAACCCTGTGGCAGCAATGCCCGGCACGTCCCGGAAGCCACCGTCGGTGACCACGCCAGCCACGCCGCGCATCTTCAAGCGCAGGGCCATCATGTCACCCATGCACGAGGCGCGGGCATCGCCGCCGGCGTCCATCACCAGCACCGCACCGGGGGGGCATTCTTCGATGGCGCGGCGGTGCAGGCCATCGTCACGCGCGTACAGCGCCATGCTGTCCTTGTCTTCGCGCGCGGGGATGAAGCGCAGGGTGAAGGCCGGCCCCACCATCGGTGTCTGGTCGGCCGCCACGCCTTGCACACCCAGCAGGAAGGTGTTGCGGTAGCCGCGCTTGAGCAAGGCGTTGCTGAGGGTGGCCGCGCCACAGCGCGACAGCTTGGCACGCAGTTCGTCGGAGATCGGTTGGTGTGGGGCGGGCTGGCTCATGCGGCCTCCTTCACGATGGGGTTGCGCAAGATGCCGACGCCTTCGAGTTCGATCTCGACAACGTCACCGTGTTTCATCCACACCTGCGGATCACGGCGCAGGCCCACGCCACCGGGGGTGCCCGTGACGATGACATCACCAGGCTCCAGCGTGGTGAAGGTGGAGCAAAACGCGATGAGCTGCGGGATGTTGAACATCATCAGGTCGGTGGTGGTGCGCTGCATCTCGACACCATTGAGGCGGCAGACCAGGCTGAGCACGCTGTCCGGCGCCAGCTCGTCGCTCGTCACCATCCAGGGACCAAAGGCGCCGGTGGCGGGAAAGTTCTTGCCCGGCGTCCATTGGCCGGAAGCCAGCTGCCAATCGCGCACCGAGCCGTCGTTGTAGCAGCTGATGCCGGCGATGTGGCTAAGGGCATCCGCCTCGGCAATGCGGCGGCCCGCGCGCCCGATGACCACGGCCAGTTCGGCCTCGTAGTCGAACTGGCTCGACTCACGCGGGCAGACCATCGGTTGGCCATGACCCACTTGCGACTGTGCAAAGCGGGTGAAGAATGGGGGCACGGTGGCTTCGGTCTTGTGCTGGCCTTCGAGGCGGTGGGCCACGTAGTTCAGGCCGGCGCACAGGATCTTGCCGGGGTTGGGGATGACGGGCAGGAACATCACGTCGTTGATGTGATGGTCGGGCGTGGCGCCTTCAACCAGCGGGGCGAAGCGGTCGAGCGAGCCGCCGCGCAGGGCTGTGCGCAGATCAGGACAGGTGGCGCCCAGGCGCATCCCCACGTCGATGATGTGGTCGCCCCGGACGACCCCGAAACTGCTGCCCATGGGGCTGGCAAATGACATCCATTTCATACAGGTGCTCCTTGTTCAAGATTCGGTGCGCAAGGCCATGGCAAGAGCACGACCGGCCGCCACGCGCACCAGTTGGGCGCGGTAAGCGGGTGTGGCGTGCAGATCGCCATTGAGGCCTTCGGGCGACTGGGTGCAGGCGCTCAGGGCCTGCGGCAAGAAATCGGCAGACAGGACCGCTTCCATCTCGCGATGGCGGAACACGCAGGGACCGGCGCCGTTGACGGCCACGCGCACCACCCCGGGCGCCATCTCGGCGATGAAGCAGCCGGTGGTGACATAGCCCGAGGCCAGGTTGGGCATCTTGCAGTAGCCGGCTCGGCGTGGCCGCGGAAAGCGGATGCGCAGCACCAGCTCGCCGTGTTCCAACGCGGTGCTGTACAGGCCGGTGAAGAAGTCATCGGCCGGGATCACACGCGCCGTGGTCTGCACCTCGGCACCCAGGCCCACGAGGGCGGCTGGATAGTCGGCGGCGGGGTCGTTGTTGGCGATCGAGCCACCCATGGTGCCGACGTGGCGCACCTGCGGGTGGGCAATGCCGCTGGCCAGGTGCGTCAAGGCAGGGATGGCGGCGGCGATGCCTGGGTGTGAGGCGGTCTCGGCGTGGCGGGTCATGGCGCCCACGCTGACGTGCGTGTCGTTCACTTCGATGCCGCGCAGCTCGGGCAGGGCCTGCAGGTCCACCAGCAGCGTGGGACGTGCCAGGCGCTGCTTGAGCGTCGGGATCAGGGTCTGGCCACCCGACAAGGGCTTGGCCTCCGGGTCGCTGCGCAACACGGACAGGGCCTCGGCCAGGGTGGCGGGCTTCACATAGTCAAAATCCACCATGCTCAGCCCCCGGTGCAGGCGGCGCGCGGTGCACCGCACGATTCGGGGCAACGCTGGGCCACATCGGCAATCGCTTCCACGATGTTCTGGTAGCCCGTGCAGCGGCACAGATTGCCTTCCAGCTCATGGCGGATGGTGCGCTCGTCGCACGCCTTGCCGCGGCGGACGATGTCGACACCCTGCATGATCATGCCGGGGGTGCAGTAGCCGCATTGCAGCGCATGGTGGGTCTGGAAGGCCTGCTGCATGGGGTGCATCTGCGTGGGCGAGCCCAGGCCTTCGATGGTGGTGACCTGGCCGCCATCGGCCTGCACGGCCAGCATGGTGCAGGACTTCACGGCACGGCCATCGAGGTGCACGGTGCAGCAGCCGCATTGCGTGGTGTCACAGCCCACGTGGGCGCCGGTGAGGCCGCAGTGCTCGCGCAGGAACTTCACCAGCAAGGTGCGGGGCTCGACCTCGTGCGTCTGCACGATGCCGTTGACGGTGAGGGAGATCTGGGGCATGGGAAACCTGTTGTCTGCGTGTCGGTCGGGCAAGAAGGACCTGAGGCGTGGGCCTCAGTGCGTGCCCAGGTAGGCCGCCAGCAAGGCGATGACGCTGACGGTGAACGCCCAGGTCCACGCTGGCATCTGCACGCTGACGACCGAACCCAGTCCGACGCCCCCCACGGCCACCGGGGCCATCGCTGCCGCAGCGGCAGGGGCCGCAATCGGGGCGGACCCGACGCTGGCCGGCGTGGTGGCAGCCGACGCCACCGAGGCGACCGCCTGAGGGGCCGGCGCCTGCATGGCCTGCACCAGGCGCTCGAAGAACTGCTTGGACATGTGGGCGGCCGCGGCGTCTACCAAGCGTGAGCCGATCTGCGCCAGACGGCCCCCGATCTCGGCCTGGGTGCGGTAGACCAGGCGGGTCTCCGATTCGGAGACAGCCTCCAGGTCGACCTCGGCACTGCCCTTGGCAAAGCCGGCCATGCCGCCATGCCCTTCAAAGCTCAGCGTGTAGCGCGTGGGCGCTTGCAGGTCCAGCTGTTGCAGGCGGCCTTTGAAGCGAGCCTTGACGGGCCCCACGGCGGCCATCACGGTGACCGCGAACACCCCCTGTCCCTGGTCTTCAATGGCTTCGCACCCGGGGATGGCGGCTTGCAAGATGGCCGGGTTCATCAGGGCGGCCCAGACACGCTCGCGCGACTGGGGAATGACTTGTGCTCCACTCAGCTCCATGGCGGTGGTCCTCTCTCTACGCGTGCTTCACAGGGGGGGCAAATCGGCCGGTCGCTTGGTCTGCCAGCGGAAGGGTCGGATATCGATGTGGGCAGACAGGCCAGCGTGCTCGAAGGGGTCGTCCTGCACCATGGCGCGGACATCGTCTTCGTTCTCGGCTTCGATGACCATCAGGCCGCCACAGCCTTGGCCGTTGGCATCCAGCACCGGGCCACCCAGGCGCACGCGGGCGCTGAAGCGGTCCATGTAGGCGCGGTGGGCGGGGCGCACGGCCTCGCGGATGGCAGGGGCCTGGCCGTCGGTGCGGTCCAGTCGGTAGACCATGTACAGATTCATTGCGTGTTCTCCACAGCCCGGGCGGCACGTGCCGCCTGGATGGCTTGCCACACCACCAGCGGCGTGGCGGGCGTTTCGATGTCGGTGATGCCCAGAGGTTTGAGCGCGTCGACGATGGCGGTCACGATCGCGGGCGGCAGGCCCACGGTGCCGGTCTCGGCGCCGCCCTTGACCCCGAGGGGGTTGGTGCGCGTGGGCACCGGGTGCATGGCCAGCTTGAAGCGCGGGAAGTCGGCCGCGTGGGGCATGGCGTAGTCGGTGAAGGAGCCGGTCAGCAGCTGCCCGTCGGGCGCATGCACGATCTTTTCCTTGAGCACCTGCCCGGCGGCTTGTGCGATGCCGCCATGGATCTGCCCTTCCAGCACCAGTGGGTTGATGACCGTGCCGACGTCGTCCACGGCGGACACGGCGTCCAGCGTCACCACCCCGGTCTCGGGGTCGACCTCGACCTCGGCCAGGTAACAGCCGTTCGGGTAGTTCTGCGGGTTGGCGTTGAAGTAGCCGCGGCCCTCCAGGCCGTTCCACAGATCGGCCGGCAAGGGCTTGGGCGTGCCCCAGGCGTAGGTGGTGCGTGCCACACGGTCGAGGGTGATCTGCTGGTCGCTGCCCTCGACGTGGTACACGCCGCGCTCAAAGCGCAAGGCCGTCTCGGGCACGTCGAGCAAGATGGCCGCCACACGGCGCCCCTTCTCGATGACCTCGTCACACGCGGCTTTCAGGGCCGAGCCGCCCACGGTCATGCTGCGTGAGCCAAAACTGCCGCGTCCGTTGGCGATCTTGTCGGTGTCGCCCTGTAGGAAGTGGATGCGCTCGATCGGCACGCCCAGCCACTCGTGGATCATCTGGGGGTAGCTCGTTTCGTGACCCTGTCCATACGAGAAGGTGCCGGCCAGGATGGTCAGGCCGCCTGTGGCGTCGAAACGGATCTCCATGCGGTCACTGATGGTGGCGCACACCTCGATGTACATCGACAGGCCACGGCCGCGCAGCAGGCCCTTGGCCTCGCTGGCGCGGCGGCGCGCCTCAAAGCCATCCCAGTCAGCCAGCACCAGGGCCTTGTCGAGGATGGCCTCGAACTCGCCACAGTCGTAGGTTTCGGCGATGGCCGTGCGGTAAGGCATCTGCTCGGGGCGGATGAAGTTGCGGCGGCGGATCTCGATCGGGTCCATGCCCAGCTCGGCCGCGGCCAGCTCCATCATGCGTTCGACCACCAGGGTCGATTCCGGACGTCCGGCGCCTCGGTAGGTGGTCAGCGTGCGGCTGTGCGTGAAGATGCCCTGGATGGTGACGTGCATGGCCGGGAAGGCGTACACGCCCGACAACATGCGTGAGCCGACCAGCGGCGGGTGCGCGGTCGAGGGCCCGAGCTGGCACCCCAGGTTGTGGTTCAGCACCACGCGCAGGCCCAGCACGGTGCCATCGGCGCGCAAGGCCATCTCGGCATCTGCGATCTGGTCGCGGCCGTTGAAGTCGGACAGGAAGGCTTCGCTGCGGTCGCACACCCATTTGACCGGGCGGCCGACACGCTGCGCGGCCCACACCACCAGGATCTCTTCCGGGTAGAGACCTCCCTTGGTGCCGAAGCCGCCGCCCACATCGCCGGCAACCACGTGCACGCGGTGTGCGGGCACACGGATGATGTGCTCGGCCAGCAGCAGGCGGATGCGGTGCGGGTTGGCGGTGGAGCTGGTCAGGTGCCAGCGCTGCGTGCCCTGGTCGTAATGGCCCAGGCAGGTGCGCGGCTCCAGCGGGTTGCCGGCCACGCGCTGGCTGCGGATGCGGGCGCACACCACGCGATCGGCCTGCGCGAACGCGGCATCGGTTTGGACGGCATCGCCCAGTTCGTGCACGAAGCAGCGGTTGCCCTCGGCCTGCGGCCACACCAGCGGGGCCCCCGGCGCGATGGCGTCTTCCACGGTGGGCGCAGCGGGCAGCGCTTCGTACTCGACGACGATGCGCTCGGCCGCGTCCATGGCCGCTGCAAGCGTCTCCGCCACGACAAAGGCCACGCCCGAGCCAATGGCCAGGACACGGTCCTGAGCCAGGGGCGGAAACGGCGTGGCATGGTAAGTCTTGCCCGTGATGGTGGGCGGGATGCTCAGGCAGGGGATGTCGCCCCAGCCATCTTGCGCGTAATCGTCGGCGGTCAACACCGCCAGGATGCCGGGCACCGTCAGGGCCCCGCTGACATCGATGCGACGGATGCGGGCATGGGCCACATCCGAGCGCAGCACATGGCCATAGGCCTGGCCGTGCATGCGCACATCGTCGGCATAGCGACCGCGACCGGTCACCATCCTCACATCTTCACGGCGCGGCAGGGGCGCGCCGATCCCGCAAGACGAAGGAGACTGGGAAACAGCGTTCATCCGTGCCTCACGCCGCAGCCTGCACCTGGACGTAGCGGCCCTTGTGATAAACCAACGGTTGAGGCTCGACCGGCGCATTGATCAGCTGGCGCACCTCGCCCACATACAGCGTGTGGTCGCCACAGGCATAGCTGTGACGCACATCGGCGGTCAGTTGCACGTCGGCCTCGGCCAGCACAGGCACGCCGCCCAGGAATTCAAATTGGGGGGCGTAGCCTTCCACGCCCCGGCCCGAAAAATGGTTGCTCGCCGACTGTTGGCGGCTGCCCAGGATGCTGACCCCGAACACGCTGGAGTCCTTGATCTTGTCGTGCATGCGCGCGGTGTGCGCGATGGAGACAATGACCAGAGGCGGCTCCAGCGAGCCGGACATGAAGGCCGTGGCCGTCATGGCGTGGGCATCCTCGCCCACTTTGGTCGTGATCACCACCACGCCGGCGGCAAACCGCCCCATCGCATCCCGAAAGTCTCTGGACGTGAACGGAGAGGCTGGCGCGACGGTCGCACTGGCTTCTGTGTGTTTCAGTTCGATGGGGGGCATGACAAGCTCCAAACGCAATGGCAATCAATCAGGTGGCTCAGGCCTTGGTACCGCTGCCGGCCATGGCCACAGCCTGAATTTCCAGCTTGATGTCGCCTTGGGCCAAGCTCGAAACTTGGATCAGGGTCGAGCAAGGGAAGTCGCCTGTGAAGAACTCCTGGCGAGCACGCCAGATTTCCTTGTTGTCGGCCATGTTGACCACGAAGATGGTCATGTTGACCACATCTTCCATGCCAGAGCCCGCCGCTTCCAGGCAGCTCTTGATCTTCTGGAAGATGATCTTGGCTTGTTCGTAAGCACTGCCTTCGCCTTGAATGGTCTTCAGGTCATTGGCGCGGGAGGTGAAGCCCGACAGCCAGATCTGGTCGCCAACACGGATGCAGTTGGACCAGTGGCCGGGAGGGTATTCGGCGACATCCGGGGAGATGAAACGTTGCTTTTTCAAAGACATGGGAAACCTTTCAACAAGGATTGAAGTCAAGGGGAAGGGAAAACTCAGTCAAAGAACGTCTTGGGGGGCTGCATGCCCCACTGGGTCGTCTCGTCCGCCGCCACGGCATAGCGCACCGGCTGGTAGTGGATGTTGGAGACGTCCCCATCGGTGTAGTGCTCGACACGGAAGCCAAAGGAATCCTTCCAGTAGTCGAAGATCTGGCTGCCCACCAGGTGGCGGCCGACGCCGCATTCCAACTCATGGCCACGCTCCAGCAGGTAGTCGTGCGCCCCCATCAGCGCGTCGATGTCCTGCATCTCGAAGCTGCAGTGGTGCACGCCCGTATCGGCGGGGTTGCGCGACTGGGTGATGAGCATGAAGTGGTGGTCCACCGGCGTTTCGCCCTGGTTGAAGCGCAGGAAGGTGCCGATCACCTTGCTCTCGTCGCCCGGCACGCACAGGTAGTCCGAATCCAGCACGCCAAAGCGTTCACGGAACCAGAGCAGCGTGTCGTCGTGGCTGGCGCAGCGCAAACCGAAGTGGCCAATGCGCAGTACCAGTCCGGGCTCACGCTTGGGACGCAAGGAGTAGTTGACGCGCGTTTTCACCGTGCCCGCATTGAAGGCATTGGGCTCACGCAAGAGCAGCGCCTGAGCAGGCGTCTGACCCCACACCCCATCGAGCGGCACGCCGTCCGGGGTGTGCATGCGCACGCGCCAACCGCCACCAGGCATGTCGGTGATGGGCTCCACCGCCGACGAACCCGGCAAGGCTGCCAGTGCCTCCAGATCGGCCTTCGAGGCCATCTGCATCGCACCGCCCACGAAGCGGTTCTCCGCCCCCTTGCGCGTCACATGGATGAAAGGGGCCGAGGAGGCGCCGCGCATGAACAGCGCGTCACCACGCCTCTCGGCGGTGACCAGACCGAATTCCTGCATGAAGCTTTCCATGCGGTCAAGATCGGTGGCCTGGTAAACGACGTAGGCGACGTCGATGGCGGTGGGCATCGTCAAAGCTCCTTGTGTGGGTGCAGCCGTCGATCAGGCCTTCTTGTTGCGCAGGTAGCTCACGTCATCGTTGTTGATGAGGTCAGGCGTGGTCCAGCCGTTGAGGTCGTACTCGCCCATGCAGCGGTCCACCAGCGCCTCCATGTTGGCCATGTCGCCGCTGCCCTGGGCTTCCCACAGGTTGGCCAGGCGGGTCACGTCGTTGGAGCCCAGGTAGTTGATTTCGTACAGCTCGCTGCGGCCACCGAACTCGGTGCCGATGCAGTCCCACAGCAGCTTCATGACCTTGACACGCTGTTCGGCGTCCACACCGCCCGAGCCGCGCACGAAGCGGTCCAGGTAGCCACGCAGCTCAGGCTGCTTGAAGTCGTCGGCGTGCGAAGGCAGGTAGATCAGGCCGCTCGACACGCTGGCTTCGATGATCTGCTTGATCATCGGGAAAGCGATCTGCGAGATCGTGCGGTAGGCTGCACCGTAGCGAGCGTCCGGCTGCACCATGCCATTCCAAGGGATGTTGCTCTTGGCCATGGCGTCGGACAGACCCCACATGGTGTTGCGCCAGGCGACCACTTCACCGAAGCGCGACTGCACGCCGTGGAAGCTCTTGCTGCCGGTGATGCTCAGCGCCTTGGACAGCACGCCGGTCATGAAGTCCAGCTTAACGGCCAGACGGGTGCAACCGTGCATGGCGGCGCGGGCATTGAAGCCGGAGTCCGGCGCGAAGCGGTTGGCCAGGTCAACGTTGTTGTGCATGAACACGTCTTCCCAGGGTACGAACACGTTGTCCAGCACCAGGATGGCGTCGTTCTCGTCCATGCGCGAGGACAGCGGGTAGTCGAACGGGCTGCCCATCACCGCGGCACGCTGCTCGTTGGACATGCGCGAGATCATCTTCACGCCGGGCGCACCGGTCGGCACGATGAACACGGGGGCGTAGGAGCCGTCCTTGATGGGAATCTGGCCGGCGTGGGCCACGAAGGTGAAGTGGGTCAGGGCCGAGGCCGTGGCCACCACCTTGGCGCCGCTCACATAGATGCCGGCATCGGTTTCACGCACGACGCGGATGAACACGTCATTGGTGTCGGCCGTCGGCTTGTCGCGGTCCACCGGCGGGTTCATGATCGCGTGGTTGATGTAGGCGGTACGTTCCTGGGCCTTGCGGTACCAGGCCGTGGCGTTGGCCTCATAGCCCTTGTAGAAGGCGGCGTTGGCACCCAGCGTAGCCAGGAACGAGCCCTTGTAGTCCGGCGAACGGCCCATCCAACCGTAGGAGATGCGCTGCGACTCGGCCACGGCGTCACGGGCGGCAACTTGCTCGGCCACGTTCATCGGAGCGCGGAAGTAACGGTGGGTGTAGCCACCCCATTCGGTTTCAGTCGTCAGCACGTCGCGGCGGGCCGGGTCATGCAGCGAATCGTAGAAGCGCGCGACCATGCGGGCCGAGTTGCGGAAGGCCGGGTGCTCGGCAATGTTCTTGACGCGCTCGCCGTAGATCCAGACCTCGCGGCCGTCGTTGAGGCTCTCGAGGTATTCCTTGCCGGTGTAAGGAATCAGCGCAGCTTTGTTCATGGGTGCATTCATGATGTGTCTCGCTCGGTAAAGTCAGTAGGAACAGACAGGGGGTTGAGAAGGAAGGTCGGTGACCTTGGGGTCAATGACGGGACAGGGCCATGGCGAAGATCAGGATCGCGCCGATGGACATGGTTTGGGCATAGGCGCCGACCTGCATCAGGTTCAGGCCGTTCTGGACCAGCATGATCAGCAGGGTGCCGATCAGCACGGTGAAGGTGCGTCCCTGGCCACCGGCCAAGCTCACGCCGGCAATCACGCAGGCGGCAATTGATTCGAGGGGCAGGCTGGCGCCGATGTTCGACTCACCGGTGTCCAGGCGGGCGGTCAACAAGATGCCGGCCAGCATGGCCATCAGGCTCGACAGGATGAAGGCGATGATGGTGACGCGGGTGGTGTTGACCCCGGACAGCTCGGCGGCGCGGGCATTGCCGCCCGTGGCATACAGGTGGCGACCAAAGCGCGACCACTCCAGCAGCACATAGGTCAACACCACCAGCAGCAGGGCCACCAGCGACGGGATGGGCATGCCGGCAAACTGGCCGTAGCCGAAGATCTGACCCAGCTCAGGCGGCAGACCGTAGATGGGCACGCCACCGCTGACCAGCAAGGTGATGCCAAACAGCACCGACGACAGGCCCAGCGTCATCATGAACGGCGGGATCTTGAACCAGGTGGAGCCGATACCGTTGATGACACCCACGAGCAGGGCGATGACGATTCCCGAGGCCAGGCCCGCCGCGATGGCCAGACCCGGTGAATCCGGCATAGCGGCGTACACCGCGGCCATCACCGTGGCACTCACAACCGAGGTCAGTGACACCACCGCGCCGACCGACAGGTCCAGCCCGCCGCAGATCAGCACAATGAGCTGGCCCAGCGCCACGATCAACAGGTACACCGACTGGCGCGACACATTGGTCAGGTTGTCGCTCGACAGGAAGCCGGGGGCCTGCCACGAGAACCAGATCAAGGCGGCCACGAACATCACGGGCAGCGCCAGTTGCTGGCGGTTGCGCTGCAGCCAGGGCAGCAGCTTGAAAGAGGGCGCGACGGGTTCCGGCGTCACAGACAGGGCAGCGGTGGGAGGGGATTGCATGGCAAGTCCTTGGAAGAATCAAAAAAACTTTTCGAGAATGCGGTGCTCGTCGTACTCGGCGCGCTGGAACTCGGCCACGATGCGGCCCTCGTTCATCACCAGCATCCGGTGCGTCATGCCCATCAACTCGGGCAGGTCGGACGACACCATCACGATGGCGGCCCCGGCGGCGCTCAGCTCGCCCAGGCACTGGTAGATCGCCAGGCGGGCCCCGATGTCGACCCCCACCGTGGGCTCGTCGAACAGGTACACCTCAATGTCCTGCGCCAGGCCCTTGGCCAACAGCACCTTTTGCTGGTTGCCACCGGAGAAGTTGCCCACCGGCTCACTGAGGCGTTGCTTGGGAAACTCCACACGGCCTGCCACGTCGTGCAGCATGGCGCGTTCACGCTTGGGCTTGAGCCAGCGGCTCGCAAACGAGCCCCACACCAGCCCCGACAGCGACATGTTCTCGCGCGCCGGGCGGCCGAGCGCCAAACCTTCGTTCTTTCGGTCGGACGGGCTGTACCAGATCTTGCTGGCGATTGCATCGGCCGGGCGGCGCAAGCGCAGCGCCTGACCATCCAGACGGATCTCGCCCTTTTGCAGGCGGTGCAGACCGAAGCAGGCCTGCGCCAACTCGCTCTTGCCACATCCCACCAGGCCGGCGATGCCGACGATCTCACCGGCGCGTACCTGCAGGCTGGCATCGCGCACCGCGACCTGACCCACCTGGTGACGCAGGGTCACATGGTCCATGACCAGGCGCTCCGGCCCAAACTCGTCGCGCAGCACCGGGTAGATCTTGGCCATCGTGCGGCCGGTCATCAGCTCAATGAGCTTGCTCTCCGGCGTGCTCGCCGGCACCGTGGCCACCAGACGGCCATCGCGCAACACCGTCACCTCGTCACCCAGCAGCGGGATCTCGTGCATGCGGTGGGTGATGTAGACGATGGCGGTGCCCTGGTCCTTGAGCTGGCGCACCAGCTTGAACAGGGACTGTGCATCGTGCTCGGACAGTGACGCTGTGGGCTCGTCCAGGATCAGCACCTTTGGACGGTGGCGCAGCGCTTTGCAGATCTCGACCATCTGCTGCTTGCCACGCGGCAAGGTCTCGACACGGGTGTCAGGGTCCAGGTCGAAGCCCAGCACCTGGATCAAACGTTGAGCCTCTTCCCGTGCCTTGCTCGGCGACAGGATCACTCCCACCGTCAAAGGCTCCTCACCCAGGGTGATGTTGTCGGCCACACTCAACATCGGGATCAACGAGAACTCCTGGAACACGGCGCGCACGCCGTGTTGCCGGGACTCGGACACGGAGCGAAACGCGCCCCGGAAACCTGCCACCTCGATCTCCCCTTCGCTGGGCTCACGGGCGCCCGCCAGCATCGAGATCAGGGTGGACTTGCCAGCCCCGTTCTCGCCGAACAGCACGTGCACCTGGCCGGCGCGCACGCTGAAGCTGACGTCATGGAGTGCCAGATGCTGGCCGTAGCGCTTGCTCAGGCCATGGGCTTGCAGCACGGGCTGCTCGACCACATCGACGCGGGTGGGATGAAGCATGGTGACAGGTCTCTCAGAGGGTTCAGCGGTCCACGTTCAGCAACTCACTTGCCACCAAAGCGGAAGACAGGCTTGAACGAGGCCGGCGCCAGCACGGTGTCCGGCTGCAGCTTCGAGACTTCGCTCTGCGTGAACACGCTGCCCAGCGTGCCGATGTCGGTGTGCTCGACCTTGTTCTCCAGCAGGCGCACGGCGGAGTCCAGCATGATCCGAGCCGTCAGCACCACAGGCGCGCTACCGGCCGCTTCGATCGACTTGCTCTTGAGGCCCTGGTAGACGCCCGGGGTCATGTAGACCGACAGCAGCTTGACCTTGTCTTGCAGGTTGCGGGCGCGCAGCAGCGGCACAGCCGACTCGGCCATCACGGCGGTGCCCACCAGATAGTCCAGATCCTTGTGGGTCTGCAGCAGGTCTTCCACCAGGCGGGCCTGGACTTCCTTGCCCACGTCGCCGTTCTTGGTTTCGACCACGACCACGGCGCTGTCCTTGATGCCTTCGTGGAAGCCGGCGTTGAAGGCCTCGACGAAACCGGCACCGGCTGGACCTGGCAGCCAGGCCACCTTCACAGCCTTGCCACCCTTCGGATACTTCTTGGCCAGGTACTGGCCGGCACGCAAACCTTCGTCACGCGGGCTGGTCAGCACGCGCACGCCGGTGTCCTTGGAGGTCACGCCGTTGATGGCGTCCACCACGGGGATGTTCTTCTTCTTCAGGTTGGCCAGCACGTTGTTCATGCCGTCTGCGGCGATCGCCACCATCACCACGGCATCGGCGCCACCGGCGGCGCAGTTTTCAATTTGCGAAATCTGGTTGCTCACCTGGGTGTAGCCACCGGCATCCATCACCTGAACGCGCACACCCAGGCGCTTGGCTTCTTCAACGATGCCGTAATTGGCGGCCAGGAAGAAGGGATCCTTCATGTGCGGGAAGGACACGCACACCATCCAGGGCTTGGAGGCCTTGGCGAGCGGCGAATAAGGCACCTGCGTGGTCTTGCCGTCCTTGGTCGAGTTCAAGGTCAGGGGGTACCAGTTGGCCGCTTGAGCGCTCACGGCACAAGCCAGCAAGCTGCCCAAAGCAGCACCCTTCAAAATCATCTTGGCATTCAGCATCGTCATGTTCCCGGAAGTAGAGAAACCATTACAGAACCAATAGGGATGGGGCATTCAACGCAATGAAGTGGTTGTTCTCAGTGCGTGGTCGCATGGTGTCAGCCGGTGTCATCAACGTCTAATGAATCGTTGATGCCCAAAAAATCGGAGGCAGTTATATCGACCGGGGGGTATCCCCAATGCGGCACGGAACTTGCGCAAGTAACCTCGCCCCCTTCAACACGGAAGACCCATGGCTTTACTCGACTGGTACATCCGCGCCAACCTCAAGATCCGACATTTCCAGGTGCTGGTCGCGCTCGAAGACTTTCGTTCGGTCTCTCGTGCGGCGATGTTCCTGGGCCTCAAGGAGGCACAACTGCTCAAGGTGCTGAGCGGCCTGGAAGACTCGCTGGAAGCGCCACTCTTCGTCACGAACGCCCACGGCATCGAGCCCACCGAACACGGTGCCTGCCTGATCCGTCACGGCCGGCAGGTGCTCAACCGACTGCTCAATGCGCAGGAAGAACTGCGAGACCTGCAAGAGGGGCGTGTGCCGCGGGTGAGCCTGGGTGTGAGCCCCTCGGTCACAGCAGCGCTGTTGCCACGCTTCGTGGCCAAACTCGACGCGGAGGCCATGCCGCTGGCCATATCTGTGCGCGAAGGCACCATCTCCAGCCTGGTGCATGACCTGCGCGTCGGCAGCCTCGACCTGGCCATCAGCATCCTGCCGCGTCGCCCGCTGAGCGAAGACCTCATGCACGAGATGCTGTACGAAGAGGAGCTGGTGCTGGCCGTGCGCCGCGATCACCCCCTCACCCAGCGGCGCCTGCTCGACTGGAGCGCGCTGGAAGACTACCCCGTGATCCTGTCACCACAGGGCACCCAGATCCGCCAGCACATTGATGCCTTCCTGACCCAGAACGCCATCCAGATCTCACGCCTGCAGGTCGATTCGTCGTCCATCATGACCAATGTAGGGGTGCTGCAAGCCACCGACTCGATCGCTTTCCTGTCGCGCGATGTGGCCGATCAGTTCGCCAAAGATGGCCTGCTTGCACGCCTGCCGCTGAGCCTGGGCGACACACGCATGCGCATTGGCGCCATCTGGATGCGCGAGCGCCACATGGCGATGGAGCTCAAGCTCGTTCACATGGTGCTGCGCGAGTGCACCCAGATGATCACCACAGATGCAACCGAAGCCAAGCCCCCAAGCTGGCCGATGCAGTTCGACCCTCAGCCTTTGCACCATCACGAGTTCTGGTAACGGCGCTCCAGGGCGGTGATCAGGTCCTGTGCATAGCCCGGCAAGCTGGCGCGGTCTCGCACCAGGATGAAGCGCTCGCGCACACTCCAGGGGTCCGTTAAGCGCACCAGCGCGATGCGCAAGCTGTCCTGATTGCGCAGCGCCGTGCTCTCGGGCACCACGCCCACACACACGCCCGCGCCAATCATGCGGCACATGGCATCGAAGCTGCTCAGCTGAATCCGCAACTTGAGCGACTTGCCCAGGCGGTGGGCCTCGCCTTCCAGAAAATTCTGCAAGGTGCTGCCCTGGTGCATGCCCACCATGTCCTCGTTGATCACCTCGGCAAAGCTCACTGCCTTGCGTCTCGCCAGCGGGTGCTTGCGTGAAGCAGCCAGTACCAGCTGATCGGTACTGAAGTGGATCGCCTGCAACCCCAGTGGGTTCACCTGACCGGCCACGATGCCCAGGTCACAGCGACCGTCCAGCACCCCTCTCGCAATCTCAGCATTCGGTTTTTCTTGAAGGTCGACGTTCACCCTGGGGTGCTCAGCCAGGTAACCTGCCAGCACGTCGGGCAGGATGTCCGACACGGCTGTCGTGTTGGCATGCACCCGCAAGTGCCCTCTCAGACCGCCGCCGTACTCCTGCAAGTCCGAGCGCATGGACTCCAGTTGACGCAGCATCACCCGGGCGTGGTGCAGGAAGGCCTCCCCCGGTGGCGTCAGCTTGACACCGCGGGCCTGGCGCACCAGCAGGTCCATGCCCACCTGCTCTTCCAGGGACTTGATGCGGGCACTCACGGCCGCCAGCGATGCATGCTGCAAGCTGGCCGCCCGGGTCAAGCTGCCCGATTCGGCCACCCGCACAAACAGCCTCAGATCCTGTAGATCGAAATGCACCGGCGCTTCCCTTCAGATCATCTTCAGACCAAAAGCCTTCAGATTATCCGAAGGCTCGCTCCACAAATCCGTGATTGTGCACGCAGGACGGGGCTTGCATGATGGACCCATCCTTTCCTGTCATCACGCCATGAACGACCGCACGCTGGCCCCGGCCACCCTCACGCACCTGCAGACCTGGCTGGGCAAGACCGAGCTTCTCACCGACGACGTGCAGGCCTCGGCCCTGCGCCGCTGGCACGCCACGCTCGACCATGCCGACGCCTCCGTGACCGCGGGCACCCACCTGCCACCCCTGAGCCACTGGCTGTATTTCCTGCCCCAGCACCTGCAAAGCGAGGTCGGGTCCGATGGCCACGCCCGCACCGGCGGCTTCCTCCCCCCTGTGCCCCTGCCCCGCCGCATGTGGGCAGGCAGCCAAGTGCGCTGGGAGCCCGCCAACCCCGTGCAGGTGGGTGACGCGGTGCAGCGCCAGTCGCGCATCGCTTCGGTCCAGCACAAGGCGGGTCGCAGCGGCGACCTGGTGTTCGTGCAGGTGGTCCACGAAGTGCACAACGCCCGCGGTCTTGCGCTCACCGAAACCCAGGACCTGGTGTACCGCGCTGCGCCACAAGCCGGCGACCCCGTACCCGCCCCCACGGCAGCGGAGCGCGGCGCCCCGTGGCAGCGTGACATCCGCGCCGACGACGCCCTGCTCTTTCGCTACTCGGCCCTCACCTTCATCGGCCACCGCATCCACTACGACCGCCCCTACGCCACCGAGGTCGAAGGCTATCCCGGTCTGGTCGTGCACGGCCCCCTGATCGCCACCCTGCTGCTGGACCTGGTCCGTCGTCATGCTCCACAGGCTCATGTTCTGAGCTTCCATTTCAAGGCGGTGCGCCCGATTTTCGACATCCATGCCTTCACCGTGTGCGGCCGTCCCTCGGCCGACGGTCGACATGTCCAGCTCTGGGCCCATGACCACGAAGGCTGGCTGACCATGCAGGCCAGTGCCGAACTGGCCTGAACGCCTCAGCCCCCTCTCTTTCGTCCTCTTTCGATTTGCCCCTCCCATGTCTCCTGCCGACCAAACCTTCCCCGACATCCGCGAAGCCGTCCGTGACCTGTGTGCCCAGTTCCCCGACGAGTACCACCGCAAGATCGACGAGCAACGCACCTACCCCGAAGCCTTCGTCAACGCACTGACCGAAGCCGGCTGGCTGGCCGCCATGATCCCGCAGGAATACGGCGGCTCCGGCCTGGGCCTGACCGAGGCCTCGGTCATCATGGAAGAGATCAACCGCAGCGGCGGCAACTCGGGCGCCTGCCATGGCCAGATGTACAACATGGGCACCCTGCTGCGCCACGGCTCCGAAGCCCAGAAGCAGTTCTACCTGCCCAAGATCGCCAGCGGCGAATGGCGCCTGCAGTCCATGGGCGTGACCGAGCCCACCACCGGCACCGACACCACCAAGATCAAGACCACCGCCGTCAAGCGTGGCGACCGCTACGTGATCAACGGCCAGAAGGTCTGGATCTCGCGCGTGCAGCACTCCGACTGGATGATCCTGCTGGCGCGCACCACACCGCTCAGCGAGGTCAAGCGCAAGTCCGAAGGCATGTCCATCTTCATGGTGGACCTGCGCGAGGCCGAGAAGTCCGGCCTGACCGTGCGCCCCATCCCCAACATGGTCAACCACGAGACCAACGAGCTGTTCTTCGAGAACCTCGAGATCCCGGCCGAGAACCTGATCGGGGAAGAAGGCCAGGGCTTCAAGTACATCCTCGACGGCCTGAACGCCGAACGCACCCTGATCGCTGCCGAGTGCATCGGCGACGGCTACTGGTTCATCGACCGCGTCAGCCGCTACGCGAAAGACCGCGAGGTCTTCGGGCGTCCTATCGGCCAGAACCAGGGCGTGCAGTTCCCGATCGCCGAGTCCTACATCGAGATCGAGGCCGCCAACCTGATGCGCTACGAAGCCTGCCGCCGCTTCGACGCCCACGAAGCCTGCGGCCCGCAAGCCAACATGGCCAAGTACCTGGCCGCCAAGGCCAGCTGGGAAGCGGCCAACGTCTGCCTGCAGTACCACGGCGGCTTCGGCTTCGCCTGCGAGTACGACATCGAACGTAAGTTCCGCGAGACCCGTCTCTATCAGGTGGCCCCGATCTCGACCAACCTGATCCTGTCCTACGTGGCCGAGCACATCCTGGGCCTGCCCAGGTCCTTCTGATTGCAGGGAGTCCCCACCATGCGCACCCGCCCGCTGGACGGCATCACCGTCATCTCCCTGGAGCACGCCATCGCGGCGCCGTTCTGCACCCGCCAGCTCGCCGACCTGGGCGCGCGCGTGATCAAGGTCGAGCGCCCGGGCGTGGGCGACTTCGCCCGTGCCTACGACCAGCGCGTGCGCGGCGAAGCCTCGCACTTCGTGTGGGTCAACCGCTCCAAGGAAAGCCTCACGCTGGACCTGAAGCACCCGGAAGCGCTGGCGGTCTTGAAAGACCTGCTGCGCGATGCCGACGTGCTGGTGCAGAACCTCGCGCCCGGTGCTGCCGCACGCATGGGTCTGGGCTATGAATCGCTCAAAGAGAGCCACCCTCAGCTCATCTGCTGCGACATCACCGGCTACGGCGACGACGGCCCCTACCGCGACAAGAAGGCCTACGACCTCCTGATCCAGAGCGAAGCGGGCTTCCTGTCGGTCACAGGCACACCGGATGAACCCTGCAAGGCCGGCAACTCGATTGCCGACATCGCCGCAGGCATGTACGCCTACACCAGCATCCTGGCCGCCCTCCTGCAGCGCCAGCGCACCGGGGTGGGCAGCCACATCGACGTGTCCATGCTCGAAGCCCTGGGCGAGTGGATGGGCTACCCCATGTACTACGCCTTCGAAGGCGCCACGCCCCCGGCCCGCGCCGCCGCCGCCCACGCCACCATCTACCCCTATGGCCCCTTCGAGGCCGGCGACGGCAAGGTCGTGATGCTGGGTCTGCAAAACGAGCGCGAGTGGAAGGTCTTCTGCAGTGCCGTGCTGAAGAACCCCACGCTGGCCAGCGATCCGCGCTTCGACGCCAACGCGCGCCGCAACCAGAACCGCCAGGCCCTGCGCACCATCATTCTCGACACCTTCGCCAGCCTCACGGCCGAACAGGTGCTGGCCCGCCTCGACGAGGCGCAGATCGCCAACGCCCAGATGAACGACATGGCCGGCTTGTGGGCCCACCCGCAGCTGAAAGCCCGCGAACGCTGGACCGAGGTGGGCTCGCCCGCCGGCACCATCCCCGCGCTGCTGCCCCCCGGACGCCACAGCAGCTTCGACTACCGCATGGACGCTGTGCCGCGTCTGGGCGAGCACACCGATGCCATCTTGAGCAGCCTCGGTCGCGACGACACCACCGTCGCCCGCCTGCGCGACGCATCCGCGATCTGACCGACTTGATTGTCACCGTTTTGACCCTGTCAAGGACCCCTCTGCGATGAGCACCCCCAGCGCCACCCTGGCCACCTTTGCCGCCCAACTCCGCTTTGACGACCTGCCCGCCAGCGTCGTCCACAAGATCGAAGACCTGCTCATCGACTGGTTCGGCTCGGCCGTGGCCGGCCATGGCTCCCGCCCCGTGGCCACCATCACCCAGTTCGCCCAGCTGATGGGGCCGGCCAGCGGCCCCGCTGAAGTGATCACCACCCGCGCCAGCACCAGCCCCTACATGGCCGCCATGGCCAACGCGGCCGCCTCGCACGTGGCTGAGCAGGACGACGTGCACAACGGCTCGGTCTTCCATCCGGCCACGGTCGTCTTCCCCGCTGCGGTGGCCATGGCGCAGGCCCTGGGCGCCTCCGGTCGTGACCTGCTGACCGCCTGCGTCACCGGCTACGAAGTGGGCATCCGTGTCGGCGAGTTCCTGGGCCGCTCACACTACCGCGTCTTCCACACCACCGGCACCGCCGGCACCCTGGCCGCGGCCGCCGCGGTGGGCCACCTGCTCAGACTCGACGCCAAGCAGATGCAGCACGCCCTCGGCTCGGCCGGCACCCAGTCGGCCGGCCTGTGGGAGTTCCTGCGCACCGCTGCCGACAGCAAGCAACTCCATACCGCCCACGCGGCCGCCGCTGGGCTGATGTCTGCCGCCTTGGCCCAACAAGGCTTCACCGGCGCAGCCGAGATCTTCGAGGGCCCACAAGGCATGGGCGTGGGCATGTCCACCGACGCCGACCCGGCACGCCTGACCGATGGCCTCGACCAGGTCCTGAGCGGTGGCCCCGTCACCCGCTGGACCACCGTCGAGACCTCGTTCAAGTACCACGCCTCCTGCCGCCACACCCACCCGGCGGCCGATGCTCTGCTGGCCGTGATGCAGGCGCACGGTTTGAGCCACCAGGATCTGGCCCAGATCACCACCCGGGTGCACCAAGGTGCCATCGACGTGCTCGGCCCCGTGGTCAAACCGGTCACCGTGCACCAAAGCAAGTTCTCGATGGGTACGGTGCTCGCCCTGGTGGCGCAGTATGGCCACGCCGGCCTGGTCGAGTTCGAACACCACTTCCAGGACGAGGTCACCCAGGCCTTGCGAGACCGCGTCACCATGGTGCTCGACGAAGAGGTGGACCGGGCCTACCCACGCCGTTGGATCGGCAAGGTCACCGTGACCACCCACGATGGCCGCGTTTTCGAAGGTCGCGTGGACGAACCCAAGGGTGACCCCGGTAACACCCTCTGTCGCGAGGAGTTGACAGCCAAGGCCCTGCGCCTGGCCGCCTTCAGCCAAGGCGCCAGCGCCGCCGAGATGGCCGCTGCTGTCGACCGCCTGTGGCAGATCGCCACCTGGCCCACCGTAGATCGCTTACTGCCGGAGCGCACCGCATGAGCCACTCCCCCACCTCACGCCTCGGCTGGGCGCGCAGCTTCCTGTTCGTGCCCGGTGACCGCCCCGAGCGCTGGGCCAAGGCCCTGGCCAGCGGCGCCGACCTCGTCATCATCGACCTCGAAGATGCCGTCGCGCCCGAACGCAAGGCCAGCGCCCGCGAGGCCCTGCTGGCCGCCTGGCCAAGTCTGAGCGCCGATGACCGCGCTCGCCTGCTGCTGCGCAGCAACCCCCATGGCACCCGCGAGTGGGCCGCCGACCTACACCTGCTGCGCGATCTGCAATCACCCTCGCACGCTCCCGGCCTGCTGGCCCTGATGCTGCCCAAGGCCGAATCCGGCACGGCGCTGCACGAGGTCGCCACGCAACTGCCCGGCCTGGCCCTGCTGCCCCTGATCGAAAGCGCCCAGGGCTTTGCCCAGCTCGACGCCATCGCCGCGGCCCCCCAGGTCGCCCGCCTGGCCCTCGGCCACCTTGATCTGCAAGCCGACCTCGGCATGGCCTGCGGCCCCGATGAGGCCGAGCTCGCGCCCGCCCGCTGGGCCCTGCTCACCACCTCGCGCTGCCATCAGCTGCCGTCCCCGGTCGACGGTGTGACCGCCGCGGTCGACGACACCGAGGCCCTCACGCGCGACACCCAGCGCAGCCGCCGCTTTGGCTTCGGTGCCAAGATGTGCATCCACCCCAAACAGATCGAGACCGTGCACCGCGCCTTCCGCGCCAGCCCCGAGGAAACGGCCTGGGCCCAGCGCGTGCTCACCGCCGTCCAGCAGGCCAGCGGCGGCGCCATCCGTGTGGACGGTGCCATGGTCGATGCACCGGTGATTCGTCTGGCGGAACGGATCTTGCAGCGTGCCCAGGCCACCCCATGACTCACTACACTCGACGTGTTGCTGAGATCGTCGCCTCAGAGCAGTACCAGGCCGCATTTCCATGACCTTCCCCCACGGCAACCTCGTCGCCAAACTCGAGTTCCGTCACCTGCAGATGCTGGTGGCGCTGGACGAACACCGCAGCGTCAGCAAAGTTGCGGAGCACCTCAATGTCAGCCAGCCGGCCGTCTCCAAGGCGCTCACCGCGCTCGAAGCCGAGCTGAACGTCGAGCTGTTCAAACGCACCATCCGCGGCATGGAGCCCACGGTGCGCGGCTCCAGCCTCATCAGCCACGCCCGCGACATCCTCAACGAGATGAACAAAGCGCACGACGAGCTGCAACACATCCGCGAAGGCCGCGTTGCCAAGCTCTCGATGGGTGTACTGCCGGCTGCGGCCGCCATCCTCGTGCCGCAGTTCATCCAGCGCATCGAGGCCACCTCCGTCGGCGCCTCCATCCGCGTCGAAGAAGGCACCACCAGCACCCTGCTGCCCAAGCTGCGCTCGGGTGAACTCGACTTCATCATCGGCAACCTCTCGCACTCCAACACCGCGTCCGACCTCACCACCCGCGCGCTCTACGAAGACCCCATCACCTCGGTCGTGCGCGTCGATCACCCCTTGCTGCGCCGCGCCCGCATCACCTGGGAAGACGTCGCCCAGTACCCGTTGCTGCTGCCCCCGCCTCGCACCATCACCCGCGCGGCCATCGACGAGTTCTTCGCACAGCACGACATCACCCTGCCCCGTCGCCACATCGACTCGGTCTCCAACATGAGCAACATCGGCATCCTGCGCGGCACCGATGCCGTGGGGGTGCTGTCCAACGCCCTGGCCAACCGTTTCGTCGATCTCAAGCTGCTCGCCAAGCTGCCCTTCGTGCTGCCCAACATCTCCTTGCAGATGGGCCTCATCTGGCAACCCGGTCGCGCTCGTGAAGACCTGATGCGACGCGTCTGCGCAGTCTTCGACGACATCGTCACCACCCACCTCAGCCTCCGCGCCTGAATTGCGATGCACACGCTTGCCCTCACCTTGGTCCTCGGCGGTCTGGCCATGCTCGGCCCGTTCGCCACCGACACCTACCTGCCGTCCTTCCCCAGCATCGCTGCGCACTACGGTGTGGGCGACGTCGCCGTCCAGCAGACACTGAGCATCTACCTCTTCGGCTATGCGGTGATGAACCTGTTCTACGGCCCGCTGTCCGATGCCTTCGGCCGCCGGCCGGTGATCCTGGCCTCGCTGCTGCTGTTCACCCTGGCGTCCATCGGTGCGGCCCTGGCGCCCAGCCTGAACTGGCTGCTGCTCTTTCGCTTGCTGCAAGGCATCTCGGCCGGCGCTGGCATGGTCGTGGGCCAGGCCATCGTGCGTGACCTGCTCCACGGCGCGGCGGCGCAGCGCATGATGTCCCACATCATGATGGTCTTTGGCGTGGCACCCGCCATCGCCCCGGTCATCGGCGGCTACCTCAACGTCTACCTGGGCTGGCAGGCCAACTTCGCGCTGCTGTGCGTCATTGGCCTGGTGCTGATCGGCCTGACGCTGCTGTGGCTGCCGGAAAGCCTGCCGCGCAACGAACGCCACACCCTGCATCCGGTGCGGCTGCTGCACAGCTACCAACACGCCCTGACCTTTCGCCCCTACATGCTGGGCGTGCTCTCGGCCGGCTTTGCCTTCAGCGGCTTCGCGCTCTACATCTCGTCCGCCGCCCACTTCGTGATGGACGTGCTGCACCTGCCCGAAACCGCCTTTGCCTGGCTGTTCGTGCCCATGATCGGCGGTATGGTGGTCGGCTCGGGCCTCGGAGGCCACCTCGCCCATCGTCTGTCCCCGAACGCCCAGCTGACGCTGGGCATGGGTCTGATGGCCCTCGCCGCCCTCGTCAACCTCGGCTACTGCGCCCTCTATCCCGCCACCGTGCCCTGGGCGGTGCTGCCCATCTTCATCTACACCTTCGGCGTGGCCCTGGTGATGCCGGTGCTGTCGGTGGCCACCCAAGGCCTGTTGCCCACCATGCGCGGCTTGGCCGCCTCCGTGCAGAACTTCGTGCAGATGCTGATCTTCGCCCTCATCAGCGGCTTCGTCGCTCCCGCACTGTTCGGCAGCGCCCTGCACCTGGCCGCAGGCCTGGTCGTCGGTGTGGCGCTGGCGGTCGGCTTCGGTTGGGCCTTTGTCGCCAACCAGGCCACCGCGCCCCAGCCCTGCCCCGTCCCGGACTGACCCCGCGCCCCGCCACACCCGCCTGCCAACGCCCCTCACCTTGCTCGCTGCCCGTCCTTGTCGACGGGCGGGCGTGGCGCCCCTCACCCTGGCGCCACCACTCAGACTCTCATTGCCCCCGCCTAGCCTGGACGTCCCACCATGAACCGAGCCCCCATCCAGTCCCTTCTGGTCGCCAACCGCGGTGAAATCGCCATCCGCGTCATGCGCGCCGCCACCGAGATGGGCATCCGCACCGTCGCCGTCTACGCCACCGAAGACCGCTTCGCCCTGCACCGCTTCAAGGCCGACGAGAGCTACCCCATCGGCGTCGGCCAAAAGCCCATCGCCGCCTACCTCGACATCGCCGAGATCATCCGCGTGGCCAAGGCAGCAGGTGTCGACGCCATTCACCCCGGCTACGGCTTCCTCTCCGAGAACCCCGAGTTCGCCGACGCCTGTGCGGCCGCCGGCATCGCCTTCATCGGCCCCACCAGCGACGTGATGCGCGCGCTCGGCAACAAGGTGTCCGCCCGCAACCTGGCCGAGGCCGCTGGCGTCCCCGTCATGCCGGCCACGCCACCGCTGTCGCGCGATCCGGATGAAGCGCTTGCCGCCGCCGATCGCATCGGCTACCCCGTCATGCTCAAAGCCAGCTGGGGCGGTGGTGGCCGGGGCATGCGCATCATTGAAAGCGCACAAGACCTGCTCACGCAAATGCCCGTGGCCCGCAGCGAAGCCCTGTCTGCCTTCGGCAACGACGAGATCTACCTCGAAAAGCTCGTGCAACGCGCCCGCCACGTTGAAGTGCAGATCCTGGGCGACACCCACGGCCACCTGCTGCACCTGTTCGAGCGCGACTGCTCGGTTCAGCGCCGCAACCAGAAGGTGGTCGAACGCGCCCCCGCCCCCTACCTCGACGACACCCAACGCCAAGCTCTGTGCGACGCCGCCCTGCGCATCGGCCGCGCCGTCCAGTACACCCACGCCGGCACCGTCGAGTTCCTGATGGACGCCGACACTGGCGCCTTCTACTTCATCGAGGTCAACCCGCGCATCCAGGTCGAGCACACCGTCACCGAACAGGTCACCGGCATCGACCTGGTCAAGGCCCAGATCGCCATCACCCAGGGTGCCACCATCGGCACGCCCGGCAGCATCGTGCCGCCGCAAGACCAGATCTGCGTCAACGGCCACGCGCTGCAATGCCGCGTCACCACAGAAGACCCCGAGCGCAACTTCGTGCCCGACTATGGGCGACTGAGCACCTACCGCTCCAGCGGCGGCTTCGGTCTGCGCCTGGACAGCGGCACCGCCTACTCCGGCGCGGTCATCACGCCCTACTTCGACTCCCTGCTCGTCAAGGTCACCGCCTGGGGCGCCACCGCCGACGACGCCACCGCCCGCATGGACCGCGCCCTGCGCGAATTCCGCATCCGCGGCGTCGCCACCAACCTGGCCTTCCTTGAAAACGTCATCGGCCACCCCCTGTTCCGCAACGGCCAGTGCACCACCCGCTTCATCGACCAGACGCCCGAGCTGCTGCGCGTCCACCCGCGCCGCGACCGCGCCACCAAGCTGCTGCGCTTCCTCGGCGAGATCAGCGTCAACGGCCACCCGGAGATGAAGGGCCGCACGCTCCCCGCGCTGCCCCTGCCGCAGCCCACCCTGCCCCACTGCGACCTGCGCCAGCCGGTGCCCGCCGGCACCCGCGACCGCCTGCGCGAACTCGGCCCCGAGGGCTTCGCCCAATGGGTGCTGGCGCAACCCCAGGTGCTGCTCACCGACACCACCATGCGCGATGCCCACCAGTCCCTGCTGGCCACGCGCATGCGCACCCACGACATGGTCAAGGTGGCCCCGCACTACGCCCGTCTGACCCCGCACCTGTTCTCGCTCGAATGCTGGGGCGGCGCCACCTTCGACGTCGCCATGCGCTTCCTCAACGAAGACCCATGGCAGCGCCTGGCCCAGTTGCGTGAGGCCGCCCCCAACCTCCCGCTGCAGATGCTGCTGCGCGCCTCCAACGCCGTCGGCTACACCAACTACCCCGACAACGTGGTGCGCTACTTCGTACAGCAAGCGGCCCAGGGCGGCGTGGACATCTTCCGCGTCTTCGACTCACTCAATGCCGTGGACAACATGCGCGTCGCCATCGACGCGGTGCGCGAAACCGGTGCCCTGTGCGAGGCGGCCATCTGCTACAGCGGTGACCTGTTCGATGCGCGGCGCAGCAAGTACAACCTGGACTACTACGTGCGCATGGGCAAGGCGCTCAAGCAAGCCGGCGCCCACATCCTGGCCATCAAGGACATGGCCGGCGTCTGCCGCCCCCGCGCTGCCTACGCCCTGGTCAAGGCACTCAAGGAAGAAACCGGCCTGCCGATTCACTTCCACACCCACGACACCAGCGGCCTCGCGGGCGCCAGCGTCATGGCGGCCATCGAAGCCGGCTGCGACATCGTGGACGGCGCACTCGACGCCATGAGCGGCCTGACCTCCCAGCCCAACCTGGGTAGCCTCGTGGCCGCCCTCGAAGGCGCACCGCGTGAGCCCCAGGTCAGCCTCGCCGCCCTGCGCGACCTGTCCCATTACTGGGAAGACGTGCGCCGCGCCTACAGCCCCTTTGAGAGCGACATCCGCAGCGGCACCTCCGACGTGTATCGCCACGAGATGCCCGGCGGCCAGTACACCAACCTGCGCGAACAGGCGCGCTCGATGGGCCTGTCCTCGCGCTGGCCCGACATCGCCGAAGCCTATGCCCAGGTGAACCTGCTGTTCGGAGACATCATCAAGGTCACCCCCACCTCCAAGGTCGTGGGCGACATGGCGCTGTTCATGGTCGCCAACGGTCTGCAACCCGCTGACGTGCTCGATCCCGCCAAGGACCTCGCCTTCCCCGAATCGGTCGTCTCGCTGTTCAAGGGCGAACTGGGCTTCCCCACCGATGGCTTCCCCGCAGCCCTGCAGCACAAGGTCCTCAAAGGCGCGGCCCCGCTGACCGGCCGCCCCGGCGAGCACCTGCCCCCCGTGGACCTGGAAGCCGAGCGCCAACGTGCTGAACAGCTCGTGGGCCACAAGCTCAGCGACACCGACCTGGCGTCCTACCTGATGTACCCCCAGGTTTTCCTCGCCTACACGCGCCACCAGAAGCAGTACGGTGACGTCAGCGCCATCCCCACCCCCACCTACTTCTACGGCCTGCCAGAGCACGAAGAGATCGCCGTGCCGATCGAGCCCGGCAAGATCCTGCACGTGCAACTGCAAGGCCGCACGCCGGCGGATCCCGATGGCCAATGCCGCCTCTTCTTTGAACTCAATGGCCAACCCCGCCTGGTACGCGTTCCGCAGGCCGGTGCCGGCACCTCGCACCGCCGCCATCGCCTCGCCGACGAGGACAACCCCCGCCACATCGCCGCCCCCATGCCCGGCACCGTCACCCGCGTCGCGGTCCAGGCGGGCCAGCGCGTCAACCAGGGGGATGTGCTCGCCATCATCGAGGCCATGAAAATGGAAAGCCTGGTGGTGGCCGAGCGCGAGGGCGTCGTGCAAAGCCTCTGCGTTCAACAAGGGGACAGCGTTCCCGCCAAGGGTCTGCTCATGGAGTGGGCCGCCTGACCATGACCCCTTCTGCCTCCCACACCGCACACCCTGACCACGCCGCCACGCTCCGGCTGCTGGGCCTGGCGAGCTTCTCGGCCATGGCCGCCCTGCGCATCTGCGACGCCATGCTGCCTTCGCTGGTGCACAGCTTCCAGGTCTCCACAGGGGATGCGGCCTGGGTGGTCTCCTCGTTCGCCCTCGCGTACGGCGTGCTGCAACTGTTCTACGGCCCCCTGGGCGACACGATGGGCAAGCTCAAGGTGATCACCTGGGCCTGCCTGGCCAGCGCCTTCATCTGCCTGCTCACGGCGCTGTCGCCCAACTTCAGCACCTTGGTGATCGCCCGCGCCCTGATGGGCGCCACCGCGGCCGCCGTCATCCCCTTGTCCCTGGCTTGGGTGGGCGATCAGGTGTCTTACGAACAGCGACAGGAAACGCTGGCGCGCCTGCTGGGGTCCATCGTGCTCGGGATGATGGCAGGCCAGTGGTTCGGCGGCTTCGCCTCCGAGATGTGGGGCTGGCAGAGCGCTTTCCTCGCTCTCGGGCTGGGCTTTCTCGTCGCCGCCATCAGCCTGCTGCGGCGCCATGCTCCTGCCGCTTCTGCGGCATCGGCCGTCCCGCTCAGTGCCCGCGCCTCCATCGCCCGCACCAAGGCGCTCTTACACATTCCGCGCGTGCGCTGGGTCCTGGGCTTCGCCTTGATCGAAGGGGCGCTGGCCTATGGCTGGCTGCCGTTCGCGCCCGCCTGGCTGGTCAGCCAGTTCGGCTTCTCCATCTCGACGGCGGCTGCCATCATGGTGCTCTACGGCGTGGGCGGCCTGCTTTACAGCCAGTTTGCGCGCCGCTGGATCACGCTCCTGGGTGAGCGCGGCTTGGCCCTGGGCGGCGGCCTGCTGCTGGCCGCCAGCGTCATCGGCATCGCCTGGTCTCCCATCGCGACCTTTGCCATCAGCGGCTGCGGTCTCGCGGGCCTGGGCTTTTACATGCTCCACAGCACCTTGCAGACCCAGGCCACCCAGATGGCCCCCGAAGCCCGCGGCACCGGCATGACCCTCTTCGCCTGCAGCCTCTTCCTGGGGCAGGCCCTGGGCGTGCTGGTGGTCGGCCTCTTCGTCGATCAAGGCGGCCTGCTGACGTCGTTCAGTGCCATCGCCGCCTTGCTCTGCGTGACCGGCTTCGCGGTCTCGCGCGGCGTTCAGGGCCGTGTGCCCGCTGCCACCCCGCCTTCACACAACGTGAGCTGAATCGGAGTCCACATGTCCCATGTCCTCATCGCCGGCGCCTCGCGCGGCATCGGTCTGGGCCTCACCCAGGCCTACCTCGCCCGCGGCGACCATGTCACCGCCATTGCCCGCCACCCCCAGGCAGCCACCGGTCTGAACGCCCTGCAGACCCAGTACCCCACACGCTTGCACACCATCGCGTGTGACCTCAACGACCCGGACGCTGGCACCACCATCGTGCAGGCGCTCTCGCACAGGCCCCTTGACCGGGTCATCCTGAACGCCGGCGTCTCCGGCCCCGAAGACCAGGCCGTCGCGCATCTCGCCCCGGCGGACATCACCGACGTGTTCCTCACCAACGCCGTCGCGCCGCTGCGCCTTGCGCGGACGCTACGACCGCTCGTCCCCAGTGGCGGCGTGCTGGCTTTCACCAGCTCCATCCTGGGCAGCGTCGAACTGGGGCTGTCGCCGGAGTTGGGCTTGTATGGCGCCAGCAAGGCCGCGCTCAACAGCCTGATCCGCAAGTGGGCCACTGAACAGGGCGACGCGCTGGACATCCACCTGCTGGCCCAGCACCCCGGATGGGTCCGCACCGACATGGGCGGCCCCAACGCCACCCTCAGTGTCGAAGAGAGCGTGAGCGGCTTGGTGCGCGTCATCGAACAGGCCGCCGGGCAAGCTGGCTGCGACTTCTTTGATCATGAAGGCCACCCCCTTCCCTGGTGAGCTTGCAGGGCGGCACGGAGCGTGATCTGAAAAAAGAAAAAGCCTCGCAAGTCATTGACTTACAAGGCTTTTCTTGTTTTGGCGGAGAGGGTGGGATTCGGTACCCTCTCGATTCCCTCATTGTATATCAAAACCTTATGGCTCAAATGAAATGCTTCTGTGTAGAAGCTCTGTGTAGAAAATTTTCCGCATCTTCGTGCCTGCGTCAGGGCCCATGCAACCCACCAAAAATGTGTCTTGGAGGCAGCCTTAAGACAGTTTTCGGGCATCGTTAAGCAGACATAACGACCGCTGTACGAGTGCGGCAGGATGCGGGCAAGGAGCAAGGATGCCGGGGATCGGCGGACGCTCCGCGCAGGCCCCCCAGGGCCGGAGAGCACCGGCACGGCTGCACAGGGCAGGCGCCCGGAGCAGCGTCCAGCCCCCCAAGGCGGGACGTGCACTAGCAGGGGAGCCGGGCAAGGGACGAGGCCCTAGCCGAGAGAGGCCCCAGCCGCGTTGCCGTAGATCCGGGGGCGTACAGCCCCGGTCCCGAAGCACTCGGGCAAATGCGTTCGGAGAGCAACAAGCACCGTCGTAGTCGGTGCAAAGTGCGGTGCGCTAAAAGCGCACGGAGAAGGCGTTTGCCCGAGCGCAGCGAGGACCGCGCTGGACACGTCGGCCCTAGCCGATGAGTACCGGGTAGGCCGTTCAGGCCGTGAAGCCCGGTACGTTGGCCAATCAGGGTAAAGCCCTGATTGTTGAATCACGAGCAAAACTGAGCCAGGCGTCACGTCCAAAACTGAGCCACTAGGTTGACGAAGAAATGGACTGCTCGGATGTGGATAAGTCTACTGTCTGGTCTGCTCCTTTGGGTGTTTTAATGCGGTTGGACTTGCTGGCGGCCGGTTGTGCCGTCGAGTGCCTGAATCGCCAGCTCTGATTGCCGGTCTCGACGATGTGGCAGTGATGGGTGAGCCGGTCCAGTAGCGCCGTGGTCATCTTGGCGTCGCCAAACACGCTGGCCCACTCCGAGAACGACAGGTTGGTGGTGACGACCACGCTGGTGCGCTCATAGAGCTTGGACAGCAGGTGGAACAGCAAGGCGCCACCGGCCTGACTGAAGGGTAGATAGCCCATCTCGTCGAGGATGACGAGATCGACGTACATGAGCCGATGCGCCAGTTGCCCGGCCTTGCCCAGTGCTTTCTCGGACTCCAGCATGTTGACCAGCTCCACTGTGGAGAAGAAGCGCACCCGCTTGCCATGTGCACGGATGGCGTGAATGCCAAGGCTGGTGGCCAGGTGAGTCTTGCCGGTACCCGGTCCACCCACGAACACCACGTTGTGGGCTGAGTCGATGAACTTGAGCTCGTGGAGCTGGCGCACCAGCGCCTCATCCACCTGGGCCTGCTCGAAGGCAAAGCCAGCCAGGTCGCGGTGATGGGGAAATCGGGCAGCGCGCATCTGATAGGCCATGGAGCGCACTTCCCGGTGCGCTCCCTCGGCCTTGATGAGCTGATGCAGCAAGGCTTCATGGTCGAGCGACTTGAGCCGCGCGATACCCAGCAGTTCAGGCCAGGCACTGGCCATACCGTGCAGGCTCAAGCCCTTGAGGCCAGCGGCGATGTCATTGGACATGGTCACCCTCCTGGATCTGGCGCAGGCGGTCATAGCGCGACACATCGGCCTGAGGCGGCTCCTGCAACGTCAGTGAAGTCAAGGCGGCTTCGGGCAAGCTGTGCACAGCTTCGGGTTCCTTGAGCCTGGCCAGTACGTTGAGCACATGGTCGGCGCTCACGCGGCCGGATTGCAGCGCCAACTCGACGGCAACGAGCACGTCATCGAGCCCGTGCAAGGTAATCGCCATGAGCACCTGGGCCATCACGCGGTCGCCGCCAGGGTGGCGCAGCAGGTGCGCCTGAAGATGTTGCAGGGGCTCGGGCATGGTCTTGAAGGGCGCGCCGTTGCGCAAGGCCCCGGGCTTGCGTTCGAGCAGGCTGATGTAATGGCGCCAGTCGTACAAGGTCTGCCCACGCTCAAAACTGCGTGGCAGGCTCACTGGCGGCTCGGGCGCATCGGTGCTGGGGCCGACCACCACCAAGCGGTCAGGATAGGCGCGCAGGCTCACCGTTGCGTGCGCCCACTCGCAAGGCACGCTGTAGCGGTTGCGCTGATAGTGGATCAGCGAGGTGGCCGTTACCCGTGCCACCTGCTCGACATAGCCATCGAATGGCGCAGGGTTGGGCATCAGGTGCGTCTGCTCTTGCTGCCAGACGTCGGCAATGGTCAGCTCGGGCCACTCGGGGTGCGGCAGTTCATGCCAGGCGTCCAGGCAGGCCTGGTGCAGCCACGCATTGAGGCTCTCCAGGTCAGGCCAGCGGCGTTCGGCCGCCTCCAGCCAGATGCCGCGACGGCGATCCTGCACGTTCTTCTCGACAATGCCCTTCTCCCAGCCGGCGGCGCGGTTGCAGAACTCAGGCTCGAACAGGTAGTGGCCCGTCATGGCCTCGAAGCGGGCGTTGACCGTGCGGCTCTTGCCCTGGCCAACCTTGTCGACAGCGGTCTTCATGTTGTCGTAGATGCCCCGGCGGGGCACGCCACCGAAGGCAGCAAAGGCCCGCGCGTGGGCATCAAACAGCATCTCGTGGGCCTGGCTGAAGTAGGCGGTGAGCATGAAGGCGCGGCTGGCCGCCAGCTTGGTGTGCGCGGCCTCCAGGCGTTTGCGCATGCCGCCCACGAACAGGTACTCGCAGCTCCAGTCGAACTGGAAGGCCTCGCCCATCTCGAAACTCATGGGCACGAAGGCCATGCGCGTGGGCGCATCGGACTGCGCCTGCTGCCAGCGCTTGGCGAACTCATAGACCGGGCCTCGGCTGCCCGGATAGCCCATGGCCCGCAATGCCCGGAACATGGCCTTGATGCCACGGCGCTCGCGCTTGTTGCGGTGGCTGTCGGCCTTCAGCCAGGTGGACAGCTGTTCCTTGTAAGGATCTAGAACGCTCGGGATGGCCGCCCGCTTGGGATAACGGGGTTCGACCATCTCATCGGCTTCAAGCCACTTGGTGGCCGTGTTGCGGGAGATGCCAAGCCTGCGGCTGGCTTCGCGCACGCTCAGGTGGTCACGGTGGACCATGCGGCGCAATTTGCTCAATGTGCTCACGTTGATCACTCCTGTCCCCCGCTGCTGCAAAAAGCAGCAGGGTAGGTGGATAACGTGGCTCAAAATTGGACGTGACGGAGACCCTTCAGTGGCTCAGTTTTGCTCGTGATTCAACATCACAGGACGATGGCCTGATTCACCATTCCGATAGGGGCTCGCAATACCTTTCCATTCGCTACAGCGAACGCCTGGCTGAGGCCGGGATCGAGCCCTCCGTGGGCTCGAAGGGAGACAGCTATGACAACGCCCTGGCTGAGACCATCAACGGCTTGTACAAGGCCGAGGTGATCCACCGCCGTGGCCCGTGGAAGACCAAGCAGGCCGTCGAGCTCGCAACGCTGGAATGGGTCTCTTGGTTCAATCACCATCGATTGATGGGGCCACTGGGCAATGTCCCGCCCGCCGAGTTCGAGGCAAACTACCACCAACAACGCGCTGGTCAGGCCGTGACCGTCTGACTTAAACCAACTGGCCTCCGCGAAACCCGGGGCGCTTCAGCAAGCGGTTAAAAAAGAAGCTTACGCACGGTCCGGAATCGGGTTGGTCTGCACCTGTACGTGCACTTGATGCACGCATTCTTGCGAAGCACATCAAAGTCTCAGTGCTCGATCAAGATACTTTGATGCTAGCGGAGCTTTGCTTGTAGCTCTGAAGCAGAGGAGGCAGTAGGCTAGTTCGATAATGCGTATTCCGGTTGAACTGCCCCTGTGCCGGTTACGACTGACTAGGCAGCTGGTCGTGACTGGCTGAGTTTGGCAAGAAGCAGCCCAGGACCGCTTTCTCGCCTTGGACTGCAACTGGCCGACTACGGTACTTCAAAGATACGCCAGTTAGCTGCCATTCGACTGCGAATTCATTGAGCTGATGCTGGATCAGTGCATCGACTTCCTGGCCAATCAAGCGTATTGATGGTCTCCCTCAACTCGATGGGAGACCATCATGGAATCCGTCGCCAGCGCTATCCATCATGAGCCGTGGAACAAGGGAAAAATCGTGGGCCAAAAGGCCCCTTTCAAGGTCAAAGACATCTGGGCACTTCGCGTGCGCCTGCAAATGGAGCACCGAATCCGGGAGCTTGCACTTTTCAACCTGGGTATCGACAGCAAATTGCGAGGCTGTGACCTGGTTGCTTTGAAGGTCAGGGACGTTTGCCACGGTGATCAGATGGCGACACGCGCCATCGTTATGCAACACAAAACGCAGCGGCCTGTGCAATTTGAAATCACATCAACGACACGAGATGCCCTGCAGGCATGGATCAGGCATGCGGAGCTGAAATCCGATAGCTTTTTGTTCCCAAGCAGGATCCACAGATCCCCTCATCTGGGAACACGTCAGTACGCCCGTATCCTAGCCCACTGGGTGGATGAGCTAGGGCTGGAGCGCGCAAGCTATGGTACCCATTCGATACGAAGAACCAAGCCCACGCTGATCTATCGACGAACCAAAAACCTGCGTGCCGTCCAGTTGCTGCTTGGACACTCCAAGCTGGAGTCGACCGTCCGGTATCTCGGCATAGAGGTTGACGATGCACTGGAGATTTCCGAACAAACCGAAATCTGAACCAAGCTTACGGTCGTGCTGCTCTTGTCAGGGACTAGGCAGCACGACTTGAGCGGCTTCTTTACGGCGCAGGCTCGAAATCACACACTCGGCCAGAAGCAGAGACTCGTTGTTCCATATAGAAGCCATGGTGATGGATGGAAATTCGATCAATATGATTAGGGCGTGTCATCAATTAATACCCTTGCGGTTGAAAGTTGCGGCTCCAGCACCAAGTGGAAGAATGAGTAAAAGATACGCCCTCAGTGACGGGCACTGGGAGCGCATCAAAGACCTGCTACCTGGCCAGGCAGGACAGCCCGGAGCCACCGCCAAAGACAACCGAATGGTGGTGTGTCGGTGCAGGCGAGGTGCCGCCGGATGGCAGCTACCAGTTTTACTCTGGATTCCATAGCTGCTAGAGCGCTCTTATAGTGCGTTAGGTGCTGATTTGGCCGATAAACTCGCCATCAGCTGTGGAACACCACGCTGTCTTCCACCCGCGCTCGGCCCACGTCCAGCTGGTTGACGGCAGCCGCCGGGTCGGCATGGCCGAAGGAGATGGCAAACAGCAGCTTGTGCTTTGCGCCCAGGCCCAGCACGCGGCGGATGGTGGGGGCGAACATCGATACCGAAGTCTGCGGAATGCCCGCCAGCCCGTGAGCGGTAAGCGACAGCAGCAGCGTCTGGCCGTACATGCCCAGATCGCCGGCGGTGCGCACGTTGTCGCCAATCTCGGGCATGAACAACAGCGCCACATGCGGTGCGCCAAAAAAGTCGAAGTTCTTCAGGCCCTCGGCCTGGCGGGCAGCGGTGTCGTGGCGGGCGATCTGCAGCAACTCGTAATGCGCTTTGCCGCTGGCCTGGCTGCGCTGGGCATGCACGCCGTGGAAGGCTGCCATGTCGAAGGAAAAGTCGGGCGCGGCATCGCCCTGGATGGCGGCTTGCTGCAGCGCGGCAGACAGCGCGGCGCGCTGCGCACCGGAGACGATGTGTACCTGCCAGGGCTGGGTGTTGCAGTTGGACGGGGCGTGCTGCGCATCGGCCAGCACGGCCTGCAGCTGCGCGGGCGTCAGCGGCGTGGGCAAAAACTGGCGGGTGGCGCGGCGGCGGCGCACCAGGGTGGAGAAAGCAGCGGCATCGGAAACAGGCGCAGACATGGCAACAAGGCTTCAAACGTGGAAAGCCCTGAGCGTAATGACAACTATCAGTTGGATAAATACACTGGTAAATGGATGTTTAACAACTGAAGGTAGTGAATGCTGGACCGTTTTCGCTCCATGGAAGTGCTGGTGGCCGTGGTGGATGCCGGCTCGTTTGCCGCTGCCGCACCCCGGCTGGGCCTGACGCCGCAGATGGTGGCCCGCTACGTGCAAGCGCTGGAGGCGCGGCTGCACACCACCTTGCTGACCCGCACCACGCGCCGCCAGAGCCTCACCGAGCTGGGCCAGCTGTACTACGAGCGCTGCGTGCAGCTGCTGCAGCAGGCCGATGCCGCCGACGCGCTGGCGCTGCAGGCAGGCAGTGCGCCCCAGGGTCAGCTGCGCATCAGCGCGCCCCACCAGTTTGGTGCGCAGTCGCTGGTGGACTTTGCCGTGGGCTTTATGCAGCGCTACCCCCAGGTGGAGGTGGATCTGCGCCTGTCCGACCAGGTGGTGAACCTGCTGGAAGAGGGCATGGAAGCCGCGTTTCGCATTGGCGACGCGGCCGTGGGCGACAGCAGCAGCCTGGTGGCGCGGCCGCTGCGCCCCTACCGCATGGTGGCGTGCGCGTCGCCGGCCTACCTGGCCAGCGCTGGCCAGCCGCAGCAGCCGGCCGATCTGGTTAAGCACCCGTGCATCGGCTTTGTGTTCTGGAACCGCAAGGTCTTCAACGAATGGGGGTTCACCCAGGGCGGCCAGCGCTTTGCCGTGCGGGTGAATTGCCCTCTGCAGGTCAACAGCGGCCAGGCCCAGCTGCGGGCCGCGCTGCAAGGCGCGGGCATCTTGCTGGCGGCCGAAGACCTGGTGCAGGCCGATCTGCACGCCGGCCGCCTGCAGCGGGTGCTGCCCGCGTTTGAAGGGCCGTCGCGCCCCATGCACCTGATCTACGCCGCCGACCGCCAGCGCACCGCCAAGCTACGCTGCTTTGTGGACGAGGCCATGCAGGCGTTCGGGGTGTAGGTGGTGCTAAATAAGTAGCTGTTAGAGCCGATAACACAACCCTTGATACGTCGTTGCTTAGCTTGTACTGGCTGCGGCTTCGCGCCTCGTCTCAACCGAAAATCTTCGATTTTCTGGGTGGTGTTAGCCGCTCTTAGGGTCGAACTGCGACAGCCGCAACCGGCCATTTGCAGCCGCTGGCGATCGGCTCTTTAGACCGGATTCGAGATCTCGAGCGGTGCTAGTGCTTCGCGTAGCTGGCCATGCATTGAACTGTGCATATCGACGAACCACTCGGGTTTGAGTTCCGTCGCTGAAGCCATCGCTTTGACCCAATCTGGCATCACGTGCGAGTTCTGAATAGCGGTGCGAGTTTCAGCAATTGCGGCTTGCGGATCTATGGTTGCCTGGAAGACGCCAGCTTTGTTCAAAGTATCGAATATCACGCCACCAATAACCGACTCACACTTTGTGATGATATTCAGCAAGTATTTGTCGAAGGTATGGAAAGTCTTGATCTTTGCAGGGTTCTTAGCATTGTTTTGAAAACTCGGTTCCGCGACGAGCATTAGGAAATCACCGGCAACGTGCGCGGCCGACGTGATGTCGTATCCGCGATGGACGATGGCGTTTCTCAGGTACTTGATGTATTCGTAGTTCGACTCGCCGTCCTGAAATCCAGGGAAGACGAACCGCGCATACAGCTCCGTCTCAAAAGACTTTGGAGGTAGCAGCGTCTGTTCGCGCATTAGCTCAGTTGCGGACAACAGATTCTGGAAATAGGCGCTGTACTGGACGCGCATATCAGTGTGCATGATCGTTGTGAGTGGTGTGCGGAACGACAAAGCTGCGCGCAGCGCGGTCTTCCGTGCCGTCATGTACCAAGTCAACGCGTGCAGCATGTCGCGAAGTTCGGGGCTCAGTGTTGTCATACGCATTTCATAGGGGTGTACATGCTCGGGCATCCTACTGGTCGTTTGTTGGCTCGCACACAAACCTGGCATCTTCGGTCGGCATTCAAGTGATTCAGTACGCTTAAATCCTAGCGTTGATTGACCGCAGCGGGTCGAATGCTGCCGTGGGTCAGTTCAAAAATTCAGGTCAGCACCGAACGGACTGACGGTCAACGATGGCCAGCACCTTCAATAACTCTAGGACATCTCTCTGCGAATGCTAGGGCGTCACAATGGGATGTATAGGAATATAAATATTTGCCTCAACAGTCCATCATCGATCACTGCACAAGCTATACATGAATGAGAGCAATGTTTGGCAGAGGTCAACGCTTGACGAACAAAGGTCTCAAATGGCTCAAAGTTTCGTAGTTGTTTCCACGTTTGGCCCGGGTTCATTCCCGGGCTTTTTTGCGCTCACGATACGGCGCTTTTCTCAACACTCCTTTCGGGGACGCTCCGTGGTGAGCAGCAAGTCGGCGCACCACTCTGTATCGCGTGCTGGCATAAAGTTGAAGCTGCCTGACTTCAAATGCATGTTGAATGGGTTGACGCCCAGGACACACCTTCAGCGTGCCTGCATCCTGATCTAGGCTGCAGCCTGATAGCTAGGCCAGCATCGTAGATGAAATTACTGGGTACTTGCTGCTTGGACTTTGAGTCTGCAACCTCTCGGTGACCATAGCCATGGAGATTCGTAGACCTCCCCTGTCCCCAAATCCAGCCAACCCACCTTTGGCACTCGCTTTACCTTTGCATTTGAAGATAGCAATGTGCGCGCCGATCCAAATCTGAGCCACCGTGCCGATCCAATATTGAGCCAGGGCTGGTAGCCGACCAAAGGGTGGTCAGCTGTGGATAAGTGTAGAGCCTTGCCGGGTTTTGATCCCTTCGGCTGGCTTGGTTGATCATCAAGGGGGAGGCCGCGCAGCGGCTTCCCCCTTTGCTTTGCGTGTCAGGCCTTGCCCTCTGCCGCCGCCTGCATCCGAGACTGCTCTCGTGCCTTGATGCGCCTCTTGGCCGTGCTGGAACTGTGCAGGAACCGATGTGACTCGTTACCCGTCTCCAGGATGTGGCAGTGGTGCGTGAGCCGGTCCAGCAGCGCCGTGGTCATCTTGGCATCTCCAAAGACGCGCGACCATTCCGCGAAGTCCAGGTTCGTCGTGATCATCACGCTGGTGTGCTCGTATAGCCGGCTGAGCAGGTGGAACAGCAGCGCACCGCCGGCCTGGCTGAACGGCAGGTAGCCCAGCTCATCGAGGATCACCAGGTCCAGGCGCAGCAAGCTCGTCGCGATGCGTCCGGCCTTGCCTTGTGCCTTCTCTTGCTCTAGCGCGTTGACCAGATCCACCGTGGAGTAAAAGCGCACGCGCCTGCCATGCTTGGTGATGCCGGACACACCGATGGCCGTGGCCAGGTGGGTCTTGCCGGTGCCAGGCCCTCCCACCAACACCACGTTGTGCGCCACTTCTGTGAAGCCTGTCTCTGCCAGCGTGTGAACCAGCTTGCTGTCAACGGGTGACACAGCGAAGTCGAACCCAGCCAGGTCTCGATGCACAGGGAACTTGGCTGCATGCATCTGATGGCTCACCGAGCGCATGGCTCGGTCTGTGGCCTCGGCCTGCAGCAGGTGTTCAATCAACCACCGTGCCTCCTCTGAGCCCGTACTGGCCCCTTGTTCGATCAGGTCCAGCCAGGCGCCCGCCATGCCGTGCAGGCGCAGTTGCTTAAGCTCTGCGGCGATATCACGCATGGTTGATCTCCTCCGTGCCGCCTTGCCCGCGCAAGCTGTCGTAGCGCGCCGTATTGGCCAGTGGTGCCACTGTCGCCTGCAGACAGGTCTGCGCATCCTCTGGCGTGGGCGCAGGATTGAGCCTGCTCAGGACATTGATCACATGCTCGACGCTGACCTTGCCAGACGGTGGCGCGCTCTCCAGCGCCAACTCCACTGCTACCAGCACCGCATCCAGGCCAGCTGTGCTCACAATGGCCAGTACCTGCGCCATGACACGGTCGCCACCAGCCTGGCGCAGCAACCCTCTGCGTAACTGCTGCAAGGCCGGAGGGAGGTCGGCGAAGGGGGCACCATTGCGCAGCGCACCGGGCTTTCTTTGCACCAGCGGGATGTAGTGCTGCCAGTCATAACGGGTCTGGCCTCGGTCAGTCAATCGCTCGTGCTGCGCCACCACCTCATCGTTGGCCACCACGACCACCCGCGTCGGGTACAGCCGGGTGCTGACCATCTGCCCGGCCAACTCGCAGGGCACAGAGTAGCGGTTGCGTGCCACTGAGACCAGGCAGGTGCTGGTCACCCTCGCCGGGCGTTCCACATAGCCGTCAAAGGGCTGAGGCATCGACATCAAGTGGGCACGTTCATGCTCCAGCATCTCGGCCACGCTGAACTGCTGGTGCTCTGGATGGCGAACTTCGGCCCACAGGCTGCGGCAGCGCTCGCCCAACCAGGCATTGAGCTCGGCAAAGGAGCCAAAGCGCTGCTTGGCTGCATCGATCCAGATGCGCCGCCTGCTGTCTTGCACGTTCTTCTCGACGACGCCCTTCTCCCAACCACTGGCCACGTTGCAGAAGTCGGCGTCGAACAGGTAGTGCGCACACATCACCGCAAAGCGGGCGTTGACCACTCGGCCCTTGCCCTTCTTGACCTGGTCCACGGCCGTCTTCATGTTGTCGTAGATGCCCCGACGGGCCACCCCGCCCAGCGCCGCAAAGCTGCGCGTGTGCGCATCGAACAGCATCTCGTGCCCCTGGCTGGGATACGCCACCAGCCAGAACGCACGGCTGGCACACAGCTTCATGTGCGAGACCTGCAGGCGGTAGTAAATGCCGCCCACCACCAGGCCTTCTTCGCTCCAGTCAAACTGGAATGCCTCGCCCAGCTCGAACGACAAGGGCACGAAGGCTCGCGTCGCTGCCGCTTGGCCCTCGCCTTGGCGCCACTGGCGGATGAAGTCCGTCACGCGGCTGTAGCCGCCTTCATAACCTGCCGATTTGAGCTCGCTGTACAGCGCCCGCGCCGTGCGGCGCTCGTGCTTGGGCCGATGGGCATCGGCCTTGAGTGCCTGCTTGAGAACCTCGTGGAAGGCCGTCAATTTGCCCGGTTGCTCGCCTCGCCGGTACTTGGGCTCGCCATCCAATGGCGCCTTGAGCCACTTGGCTATCGTGTTGCGCGACAGCCCCGTCATCCGCGAGATCTCCCGCTCTGACTTCTTGCCTCGGCTGTGCAGCCGCCGGATTCTGCCGATCATGTCCATGGTGATCACTCCTCGAACCCCGCTGCATCAAAAAGCAGCAGGGTAGGTTGAACACCTGGCTCAGTTTTAGATCGGCACACCCCTCATAAGTGGCTCAGTTTTCGGTCGGCGCCAACATTTCTTACGGCCAACAGCCGATGAACCAGAATTTATTGATCTTGCGATCTCTTATCTAGATATAGGTGCAGGACTTAAAACCAATTTTGCCAACAAATCCCTTTGATGACAATAGGTTATGGGATTAAGTGACAGTTCATGGATCGCTACGCTTAGTTCACAAAGATCGCGCCGATGCGGCTGTCGTGAACCAAGGCGGGGACGCCTAGTGCCGGAAGCGTTGCCGCCGGGTTGGCCGTCAGGGAGTTGGCCGCCCGATGCCAGCCCCATCCTCCACCGGCCCAACCATCGACTACCCAACCTACCTACAAAGACGTTCAAAGCGATCCAACCCCATCCGTAACTCAAAGGTGGAAACGATGGTAGAGCGAACTCAACAAAAAACAAAAAAGCCCAAGTGAATCAATCACTTGGGCTTTATGCTTGGCGGAGAGGGTGGGATTCGAACCCACGGTAGGTTATACACCTACGCCTGATTTCGAGTCAGGTACATTCGACCACTCTGCCACCTCTCCTAAACTGGTGCACCCGTGGTCAACGGTGTGTAGCCCGCAAGTATAGCACCAGTTTTTGGCGTTGCAGGCGTCGTCACGCCATGCGGATGAACTCGGCACCACCCAGGTAGGGACGCAGGGCCACCGGCACGTACACCGAGCCATCGGCCTGCTGGTGGTTCTCCAGCACCGCCACCATGGCACGGCCCACCGCCAGGCCCGAGCCATTCAAGGTGTGCACCAGTTCGTTCTTGCCTTGCGCGGTCTTGAAGCGGGCCTGCATGCGGCGGGCCTGGAAGGCCTCGCAGTTCGACACAGAGCTGATCTCGCGGTAAGCGCTTTGCGCGGGCAGCCACACTTCCAGGTCATAGGTCTTGGTCGCGCCAAAGCCCATGTCGCCGGTGCACAGCGACATCACGCGGTACGGCAGCTCCAGCTTTTGCAGCACGGCCTCGGCGTGGCCCACCATCTCTTCGAGGGCCTCATAGCTCTGCTCGGGCGTGGTGATCTGCACCATCTCCACCTTGTCGAACTGGTGCTGGCGGATCATGCCGCGCGTGTCACGTCCAGCACTGCCCGCCTCCGAGCGGAAACATGGGCTGTGCGCCGTGAGCTTGATGGGCAACTGGTCCAACGGCACGATGGTGTCGGCCACCGAGTTGGTCAGCGTCACCTCCGAGGTCGGGATCAGGTACCACTTGCTGTCAGACGCCTCACCGTCGCCCGACGTGACATGGAACAGGTCCTGCTCGAACTTGGGCAACTGGCCGGTGCCTTGCAGCGCCTTGGCCTGCACCAGATATGGCGTGTAGCACTCGGTGTAGCCGTGCTCCTGCGTCTGCAGGTCCAGCATGAACTGGGCGAGCGCGCGGTGCAGGCGTGCGGCAGGCCCCTTCAGGAAGCTGAAGCGCGAGCCCGACAGCTTCGCACCCGTCTCGAAGTCCAGCCCCAGTGGCGCGCCCACGTCCACGTGGTCCTTGACCTCGAAGCTGTATGTAGCGGGCGTGCCCCAGCGGCGCACTTCCACGTTGCCCGACTCGTCCGCACCCACCGGCACGCTGTCGTGCGGCAGGTTGGGCACGGCCAACAGCATGGCCGCGATCTCGGTCTGGATGACCTCCAGGCGGTCGGCACTGGCCTTGAGCTCGTCGCCGATCCCGCCCACTTGCGCCATCACGGCCGACACGTCTTCGCCCTTGCCTTTGAGCATGCCGATCTGCTTGGACAGGCTGTTGCGCTGGGACTGCAGCTCTTCGGTGCGGCTCTGGATGGTCTTGCGTTCGGCTTCGAGCGCGCGGTAGGCGGCCTCGTCCAGGAAGGGCTGCGGGTTCTTGCGCTTGGCCAGGCGGGCCAGCACGCTGTCGAGGTCTTTGCGCAGCAGGGCAATGTCAAGCATGGTGAGGAATCAGGTTGGAATGTGGATCTAGCTTAGCGGCTATTGTCGGTGTTGCGCTCGGTCGGCAGCGGTCGGTCCAGCCCCGTGCCACCCAGCCCCTTGGGCAGTGGAAAGCGCACATGCTCTTCCACACCCTGCATGCGGCGCACGCCCACAGCACCCAGCGCATGCAGGCGGGCAATCACCTGCTGCACCAGCACGTCCGGGGCCGAAGCGCCCGCGGTCAGGCCCACACGCGGGTGCGCGTCGAACCACCCCTCTTGCAGGTCATCGGGACTGTCGATCATGTAGGACGGGGTGCCCAGGCGCTCGGCCAGTTCGCGCAGGCGGTTGCTGTTGGAGCTGGTGGGGCTGCCCACCACGATGACCACGTCCACCTGCGGCGCCATGATCTTGACCGCATCCTGGCGGTTCTGCGTGGCATAGCAGATGTCTTGCTGTTTGGGCTCGCGGATGTGCGGAAAGCGCTGCTTGATGGCGGCCAGGATGCCCGCCGCATCGTCCACCGACAGCGTGGTCTGCGTGACCACGGCCAGCTTCTCGGGGTGGCGCACCTGCACCGTGGCGACGTCATCCTCGTCCTCCACCAGATAGATGCCTTCGCTGACCTGGCCCATCGTGCCTTCGACCTCGGGGTGCCCCTTGTGGCCGATCATGATGAACTCATAGCCCTCGCGGTGCAGCTTGGCCACTTCCACGTGGACCTTGGTGACCAGCGGGCAGGTGGCGTCAAACACCTGAAAACCACGGGCATCGGCCTCACGGCGCACTTCCTGGCTGACGCCGTGGGCGCTGAAGATCAGCGTGGCGCCGGGCGGCACCTCGGCCAGGTCTTCGATGAAGATGGCGCCCTTGGCCTTGAGGTCGTTGACCACATAGGTGTTGTGCACGATCTCGTGGCGCACGTAGATGGGCGCACCGAACTGCGCCAGCGCGCGCTCGACGATCTCGATGGCACGGTCGACGCCGGCGCAAAAGCCACGCGGCTCGGCCAGCAAAACATCTTGGACTTGGGTCATGTCAGAGCACGCCGATCAGCTGCACTTCGAACGTGCACGACTCGCCGGCCAGGGGGTGGTTGAAGTCAAACAAGGCCCACTCCCCAGCGGAGTCCATCTCGCGCACGACCCCGGCGAAGGCCCCCTTGCCATCGGGCGTCGGGAACTGCACCACATCGCCGACATCCCAGGTCTCGTCGAGGTCGCCCAACTGGCGCAGCAAGGACAGGGCCACGCGCTGGATCATCTCCGGGTTGCGCGGACCAAAGGCTTCGCCCGGGGCCAGATCGATGACGGTGCGGGTGCCTTCGGCCAAGCCCATCAGGCGCGCTTCCAGCGCCGGTGCCAGCTCGCCCGAGCCCAGCGACAAGGTGGCGGGCTTGTCGTTGAAGGTGTTGATCACGTCACCGCCATCCGGCCCCGCCAGGCGGTAGTGCAGGGTCAGGAAAGCGCCAGGGGTCACCAGGGGGGCAGCAGAGGTCATGGGGGTGTCTCCCGCGCGACAGACGCGGCAGCGGGGCTCCGGATAAGAAAACGCTGATTTTAGGTTTCAGAAGCCGTTTGCGCAGGCGCATCTGCGAAAGACTTGTTCCGCATCAGGCCCACCCATCCGAGGGCGTTCTTCCGAAGGATAGGCACCCGACTCGACCCACCCGAGAATGTGCCGCTCCATCCACCGCCTGCCACCGCCCCGATGAAAGACCTGCCCGCCGCACTTCGGCCCCGCGAAAAGCTGCTGACGCACGGCCCCGCCGCGCTGGCCGATGCCGAACTGCTGGCCCTGCTGCTGCGCACCGGCATGAAAGGCCTGGGCGTGCTGCAACTGGCCGAAAAGGTACTCACCGACTTGGGGGGCCTCGCCGGCCTGCTGTCCGCGCAGCCAGCGCAACTGACCCGCGTCAAGGGCCTGGGGCCGGCCAAGCGGGCCGAGCTGATGGCCGTGATGGAGATGGCGCGGCGCAGCCTCTCGGGCACGCTGCAAAGCCAGCCGGTGTTCTCCTCGCCGCAGCTCGTCAAGGACTACCTGCAGATGCGCCTGGGCGCCCTGCCCCACGAGGTCTTCGCCGTGCTGTTTCTCGATGCCCAGCACCGCCTGATTGCCTGCGAGGAGCTGTTTCGGGGCACGCTCACGCAAACCTCGGTTTACCCCCGTGAGGTGCTCAAGCGCACGCTCGAGCTCAACGCGGCCAGCCTGATCCTGGCGCACAACCACCCGTCCGGCGTGCTGGAGCCCTCGCGAGCCGACGAGTTGCTCACCCAGACGCTCAAAAGCAGCCTGCAGTTGGTCGATGTGCGAGTGCTCGATCACCTGGTGGTCGGGCGGGGCGGCGCCCTGTCCTTCGCCGAAAAAGGCCTGATCTAAGTTGTTGTAGGCTTGCGCCTTGTGAGCCCCACCAACAAGCCCCCCCTCAACACCACGCTGCGTGATTTCGCCGACCTCAAACGCGCCCTGGGCAAGGCCGCGAAAGAGGCTGCGGCACGCCGTGAGCAGGAGCGCGCCGAGCAAGCGCGTCGCGAGGCCACTCAGCGCAGCCAGGAGGCCGATGCGGCTCTGTTCAAGCGCATGGTCGGTGCCGTTCACGGCCTGCCCCACACGGGCCGCGCCCACCTCCCCCCGCCGCGCCCTCAGCCCATCCCCGCGCGCCGTCAGCTCGACGAGCAAGCCGCGCTGCGCGAATCCCTGTCGGACGAGTTCGATGTAGAAAGCCTGCTGGACACCGACGAGACGCTGTCGTGGCGGCGGCCCGAGCTGGGCATTGACGTGGTGCGCAAACTGCGCCGGGGCGTGTGGGCGCTGCAAGGCGAACTCGACCTGCACGGCCTGCGCACCGACGAGGCCCGCGAAGCGCTCAGCGAGTTCCTGCGCCAGGCCCACCTGAAAGGCTGGCGGTGCGTGCGCGTGGTGCATGGCAAAGGCCTGGGCTCGCCCGGCAAGCAACCTGTCCTCAAGGACAAGACACGGCGCTGGCTGGTGCAAAGTGAGCGGGTGCTCGCCTTCGTGCAGGCGCGGGCCGACGAAGGGGGCGTGGGTGCGCTGGTGGTGTTGCTCAAGCCCGGCAAAACCAAGGGTCAGGCCAGCTACTGACGCCTTACTTGTTGCGCATCCAGTCGGCGGTCTGCATGAAGGCCTGCTGCAGACGCAGCACCAGCTCGTCGGGCACCTGCACATCGACCATGGCCTGGCTCATGCAGGCGACCCACTGGTCACGCTCCTTGATGCCGATGGCAAACGGCAGATGCCGGGCACGCAGTCGTGGATGGCCGAACCGCTCGATGTACAGGCTCGGCCCACCCAGCCAGCCGCTCAGGAACCAGTACAGCTTGTCGCGGGCATCGTCGAGCGTGGTGCCGTGAGCGGCCCGCAGCTCGGTGTAGGCCGGCTCCAGGTCCATCAGGTCGTAGAAGCGGTCGACCAGTTCGCGCACCCGGGCATCGCCGCCGAGCAAGGTGTACGCAGTGGGGGCCGGCAGGGCCTCGGCGGGATCATCGTCCTGGGCAGGATCGTGCATGGGCAAACAACAGGAACAGGACGGAATGGACGATCAGGCGCGACCCAGCAGACGCACGGCCACCTGGCTGACGCCCAGGGCGGCGGGGCTGCCAGGGTGCAGTTCCAGCAACAACTGACGCTTGCGCACGGCCTCGCGCACGCTGGTGTCAAACGGGATGTCGCCCAGGAACTGCAACTTGGGCACCACCCCCGTGGGGCTGACCACGAAGCGGTCGACCACCTGCTGCAGTTGCTGGCAGATGGTGCGCCCATCACCCGGACGCGCCACCTGGTTGACGACCAGGTGCAGTTTTTCGCGCGACTGCTGTGCCGACAGCACCTTGATGGTGGCGTAGGCGTCGGTCATGGACGTGGGCTCGGGCGTGGCCACCACAATGACCTCGCCGGCCATCGAGACGGCATAGAGCACCACATCGGAGATGCCAGCGCCCGTATCGATCAGGATCACATCGAAACGCGGCTTGACGGCCTCGAAGATCTCCAACAGCTTCTCACGCACCTCGGGCGTCAGGCGCGAGTACTCGACCAGGCCCGAGCCAGCCAGCAGCACATGGAAACCGCCGGGGGCCGGCAAGATGGCCTCGTCCAGCTGCGCCTTGCCGGTGAACACGTCGTGCAGCGTGATCTTGGGGTAGAGGTTGAGCACCACGTCGAGGTTGGCCAAGCCCAGGTCGGCGTCCAGCACCAGCACCTTGAGGCCCTGACGGCTCAGCGCCGTGGCCAGGTTGGCGCTGAAAAAGGTCTTGCCCACCCCGCCCTTGCCGCTGGTGACGGCCACCGTGCGGGCAAGCCGGGTGGACGGTTTGGAAGGATTTGTCTCGGAAACTGGCATGGGCACCATCATGAGGTCGTTTTCGGGTGTTCCTCAAGAATTTCTGAGGCCGAGAGGGTGTCAGATTGCGCAAGACTGCTGAACAGGAAGCTTTTTTCCTCGGCACTGACCACCGTCAGGGGCGGCGTGTCCAGGCAGGTGCGGTTGCGGCCCTGCGCCTTGGCGCGGTAGAGCTGCTGGTCGGCACGCTCGGACCAGAGGATGACGGAGGAGCGCACCCACTGCGGCGCAAAGGCCCCGCCGATGCTCACCGTCACCGAGGTGGTGGCGCCGCCCAGCAAGGTGATCTGCCGTTGCGCGATCCGATGGCGAATGCGCTCGGCCACCGTCTGCCCGAAGGCAGGCGGGCAATTGGGCAGGATGATGGCGAACTCTTCGCCCCCAACGCGGGCCACCATGTCCATGGGCCGCACGCACTCCTGCAGACACTCCGCCACCGCGCGGATGACGGCATCTCCGGACACGTGTCCATGGGTGTCGTTGATGGCCTTGAAGTGATCGATGTCGGCCACGAGCAGCAGCGAGGGCTCGCCCACGCGGGCCACCCGGTCGATCTCGCGGGCCAGGGAGGCCTCGAACTGCCGACGGTTGGCCAGGCCAGTGAGCGGGTCACGGCTGGACAGGTCGCACAGCCCCTCGACGATGGCCTGCACCCACGGCCATTCACCGACGCGGCAGCCCACCGGCACACGCCAGCCCGCCTGGGTCAGCAAGGCCACAGCATTGCTCAGATCAAGCAGGCCTTCCGGAATCAGCCTCGTGTCAGGGACGGCAGGGTGACAGTTGGGGGATGCGATGGCTCACTCCACGACAAATTCGTCAATTGTCCGCAAGTCTAGCAGGGCAGGACGCACCCAAGCCCCCAGATGAAGGGCCTAATAGCAAGGTTCAGCGAACGTTGTGGCGCAAGCGGCAAAGCAGATTCAAGCCGCGCGCATCGCGTCCGATTGACCCATTTCAGGGTAAGGTGTAACCATCGGTGCACCTTGCCACCTGCCTCCGCTTTGGCGCCTGACGCCCCTCCTTCATGGACATCGTTGCCGACCGCGAGTTCAACTTCCATGCCCGCGACTTCGCGCGGGTGCGCGCCCTCATCTACGACCGCGCCGGCATCAGCCTGCACGAGGGCAAACAGGCCATGGTCTACAGCCGCCTGTCGCGGCGCCTGCGCGAAACCGGTCACCCCTCCTTCGAGGGCTACCTGCAATGGCTGGAAAGTGCCTCCGGCGCCCAGGCGCAGCAGGAGTGGCAGGAGTTCGTCAACTGCCTGACCACCAATTTGACTTCGTTTTTCCGCGAAGAGCACCACTTCCACACCCTGACCGACTGGCTCAAGGCCCGCGGCCCCCAGCCCACGCGCATCTGGTGTTGCGCCGCCTCCACGGGGGAGGAGCCGTATTCGCTGGCAATGACGGTGGCCGAAACCGTCGGGCTGAACGCCCCGGTCAAGATCCTGGCCAGCGACATCGACACCAACGTGCTGCAAACGGCTTCCCGCGCGGTGTACGACGCGGGGGCCCGCGGCCTGAGCCCGCAGCGGCTCAAGCAGTTCTTCTTGCGGGGCAAGGGCAACAACAGCGGCTACATCCGGGTCAAGCCGGAGTTGACGCGGATGGTGGAGTTCCGCCCCTTCAACCTGATGCAGACGCAATGGCAACTGGGCGAGCCTTTTGACGTGGTGTTCTGCCGCAATGTGATGATCTACTTCGATGGGCCGACGCAGCGCAAGGTGCTGGAGCGCATCCATGGCGTCATGAGGCCCAAGGGGCTGCTGTTTGTCGGTCACTCCGAAAACTTCACCGAATCGCGCGACATCTTCGTCCTCAAGGGCAAGACGGTCTACGACCGAGTCTGAGCCGCGTCGCCACAAGGATTCCCCTCATGTCCAGCATTCCACCCTTCGGGAGCGCGCGCGGCGCCGCTACAGGGACACCGGCCCGGCCAGGGTCGCTTGCCTCCGCAGCGGCCGCGCTCCACCAAGTGCCTGGGCCGCGCACGGAACGTCTGGCGCGCCTCAAAGCCCGCTCTCCCAAGCCGGGTGAAGCCTCCTTCTTCTATTTCGACGCCCACTTCAAGGCCGAGGCCGTCAAGATCCTGCCAGGCGAGTACTTTGTCTACCACGAAGACCTGCTGATCATGACGACGCTGGGCTCGTGCATCGCCGTGTGCCTGTGGGACCGCCAGGCCAAGGTCGGGGGCATGAACCATTTCATGCTGCCCGACAGCGGCGGCAACGGCCAGGACTCCGGGCGCTACGGCTCGTATGCGATGGAACTGCTCATCAACGAGCTGATGAAGCTGGGCGCCTCGCGGATGACGATGGAGGCCAAGGTGTTTGGCGGCGGGGCCGTCATCAGTGGCATGAACACCATCAACGTGGGCGAGCGCAACACCGCCTTCGTGATGGACTATCTCAAGACCGAGCGCATCCCGGTGGTGTCCAAGGACGTCCTCGACATCTACCCGCGCAAGGTCTGCTTCCTGCCCTTCAGTGGCAAGGCCATGGTCAAGCGCCTGACGCCCAGCAACCCGGAAGCCATCCTTCAACAAGAGCGCCTGGCGGCGCAAAAAGTGGCCCCCGTCTCGACGGGCGGCGGCTCGATCGACCTGTTCTGACAGGTGGAGAACGACATGCCCAAGATTTCTGTGGTGGTGGTGGACGACTCGGCGCTGGTTCGCAGCATGCTGACGGAGATCATCAACCGACAAGCCGACATGGAGTGCATCGGTGCGGCGGCCGACCCGTTCGTGGCCCGCGAGATGATCCGCAACCTCAACCCCGACGTGATCACGCTGGACGTGGAGATGCCGCGCATGGATGGCCTGGACTTTCTCTCCAAGCTGATGCGTTTGCGGCCCATGCCGGTGGTGATGGTGTCCACGCTGACCGAGCGCGGCGCCGAGGTGACGCTCAAGGCACTGGAGCTGGGCGCGGTGGACTTCGTCTCCAAGCCCAAGATTGGCGTGGTCGATGGCCTGCGTCAGTTGTCGGACGACATCACAGACAAGATCCGGGTGGCTTCGAAGGCGCGCATTCACCGCCTGACGCCGGCCGCGCCTCCCGCAACGTCGACCGCGACCGCACCTGCGAGCGGCGTCCGCACGGCGGCGAGCACGCCGACCGTCGCGGCCAAGCCGCTGAACACGGGCTCCTACAGCCTGGGTCGTCTGTCCACCGAAAAGCTGATCTTCATCGGCGCCTCCACCGGCGGCACCGAGGCCACCAAGGAAGTACTGACCGCCCTGCCCGCGGACTCACCGGGCGTGGTCATCACCCAGCACATGCCCCCGGGCTTCACCCGCAACTACGCTGCACGCCTGGACGGCCTGTGCAAGATCCGCGTGAAGGAAGCCAGTGATGGCGAGCGCATCCTACCCGGTCACGCCTACATCGCCCCCGGCGGTCTGCACCTGAGCGTGGAGCGCTCGGGCGCCAACTACATTGCGCGCGTGCAGGACGGTGACCCGGTCAACCGCCACAAGCCCAGTGTGGAAGTGCTGTTCAAGTCGGCGGCGCGCGTGGCCGGCCCCAACGCCATCGGCATCATGCTGACCGGCATGGGCGCCGACGGGGCCAAGGCGATGCGCGAGATGCGCGACGCGGGCGCCTACTGTGTGGCGCAGGACGAGGCCAGCTGTGTCGTTTTCGGCATGCCGCGCGAGGCGATTGCGGCCGGTGCGGTGCAGGAGGTGTTGCCGCTCAACAAGGTGGCGCAGCATGTGCTCGATCACCTGCGCGCCACCGTGGGCCAGGCGCTCAGCCGCGTCTGACCCCCGCCACCGTCCTCAAGGCCGACCCACGAAGAGCATGAGGGTGGGCCCCACACCCGGGCTGTGCAGGATGGCGGTGTAGACCGGCCCGATGGCCGTGTCAGCCCCCAGGTACAGGCTCAGCCCGGTCTTCTTGGCCCCCAGCCAGACGTCCCGCGGGCGCTGCCAGGCATTGCCCACTTCCAGACTGGTGCCGGCAAACAGCCCCCGGGTGAGCAGCATGTCACTCAGGCGCACGTGGTAGCCCAGACGCAGCAAGCCCACTTGCGGCCCGGCCACCTGGAACGGCGCGTACCCGGAGAGCTGCTGGAACCCGCCCAGCCCGAAGCGGCCTATGGCCGGTTGCGCCCCTTCCGACAGGGCCAGCCGCCCCATCAGGCTCAGTGTGTGCGGCCCCCAGGAGTTCACCCACTGGCCCTGCACGTCGAAGGTTCGCAGATAGCCCGCCACATAGCTGCTGTCCTGGCGATTGCGGCCCTGCCCCTGGAACCATTGACCCTCCACGCGCCAGCCCTTGGACGGGAAGTAGGCGTGGTCCAACTGGTCGAACACGGCCTTGAGGCGCCAGCCGCTTTCGCGCCAGCGCTCGGTCAAGGCGGCCGTCGGGCGTGAGAGGCGGTAGTCGGCCGTGGCCAGCGAGGGCTTGTCGCGCCCGATTTGCTCGACCCAGCCCAGCCGCCATTCGCCCAACTCGCGCCAGTTCAGCCCCGCCTCCAGCGCGATCTGGGTCTGGCCACGCTCGTTGCGTGCGTCCTCGGGGCCATCCGGGTCGCGGTAGACGTCGAAGGTGCGGCGCTGGGCGCTGGCCGCTGCGGCGACAAAGCCGCTCAGGCCATCGGGCAGGTGCCACGCCATCGGCCGGTACCACTCGGTGCCCACCAGCGGGCTGGTGCCCAGACGCAGGATGTTGCGCCACTCGCTGCCCGCACTGTCGAGCCAATGGCGGTTGTGCACCAGCTTGAGGTTGAACGCGCTGCGTCCCCGGTTGTCGGCACTGAAGTCCAGCCCCATCTGCAGGTAGTTCGGCCCCCAGGGCTTGTCCTCCAGGTCGTACACCAGACCGGCCTCGCCTTCGGGCGTGCGCGACAGTCGGTAGTCGGTACGCAGGTAATCGCCCGAGGCGGCCAACAGGTTGATGTCGCGCTCGGCCTTGGCCACGTCGAACACCTGGCCAGGCTGGCTCGCGAACATGTCGGCGCGCAGGTCGGGGCGGGTCAGCTCGGACCCCTCGGTGCGCACGAACTGCAGGGTCGGTGGGGGCGGCTGACGGCGCTGGCGCGCGGCCTTCCAGGCGGCGTAGTCGGCTTCGGACAGTTGCAGGTCCTGCATGCGCAGCACCATGGCCTCGGCCTGCACCTCACCCTGGTCCATGAACTCACGGGCCCGGTTGAAATCGGCCGAGGTCAGGCCCTCAAGCCGGGGCGCGATCAGCACATCCTGCGGCGTCAGCGTGCGCAGGCTTTGCTGCACGTTCTGCTCGGTCAGGATGTTGATCATCTGCGCGGTCACCCCGGTCAGGGTGGACAGGGTCTCGCGCGGCGCCAGCGAGGTGCCGATGTTGACGACGATGAGCCGATCGGCCCCCATCGCGCGGGCCACGTCCACCGGCGTGTTGTTGACCAGGCCGCCATCGCCCAGGATGCGGCCGCTCACTTCCAGCGGCGCGAAGATGCCCGGGACCGACATGCTGCTGCGCAAGGCCGTGGCCAGATCGCCCTCGGCCAGGATCACGGGCTGACCGGTCTCCATGTCGGTGGCCACCGCGCGAAACGGCGTGGGCAACTGGTCGAAATGGCGGATCTGGCTGGCCGACAGGGTCAGGCGGCGCAGGTGGGCCTCCAGCACGCGGCTGGACAAAGACCCCAGGGGTGCCTTCAAGCCATCGCTGCCAATGCCGATTTCCAGCAAGGGCGAGACCTCGAAGTCGTGCTCCTTGCGGCGCTGGGACAGCTCGCGACGCTCCACGCGACTGGCAAAGACGTTGTCCCAATCCAGGCGCTGAACTTCGCGCTCGACCTCCAGCGCAGACAGGCCACTGGCATACAGGCCACCCACGATGGCGCCCATGGAGGTGCCGGCAATCACATCCACCGGGATGCGTTCGCGCTCCAGCACCTTGAGCACACCCACATGGGCCAGTCCCCGGGCACCACCGCCCGACAGCACCAGGCCCACCTTGGGGCGATCGGCCCACGCAGGCAGGCACGCGAGCCCACTCAGGAGCAAGGCACACACGGTGCGGCGAAGGGACAGGCGTGCAGGCGAAGACATGCGCAAGATTGTGCCGTGTCAAACCCGCTTGCCAATCCGGCTGGGTGCGCATACAAACTTGATGTAAGTCAGAACGCTCTGGCTCGATCCGCGGTTTGATAGCTCCAAGAAAGCACAACGGAGAACCATCATGCAAGCATTGACCGACTTCCTGACCACCGACTATGGCCTGATGAGCTTGGGCGTGATTGCCTTCACCCTGATCATGGGTGCCTACATCGGCCGCTTTGTGGCGCGCCACATCAAGGAAGACACCGAGGCCCACGACCGCGCAGTGCGCGAGGGCCGTGCCACCTGATCTGCGATCGGTGAGCACATGAAAAAAGGCCGCTGAACCCAGCGGCCTTTTTCTTGTCTGGCAAGGTTGCCAGGCAGCAGGTACGGCGGGTGCGGCGAACCGCACCCCAGGGCATTACATGCCCATGCCACCCATACCGCCCATACCGCCCATGCCACCCATGTCGGGCATGCCACCGGCGGCTTCGTCCTTAGGAGCCTCGGAGATCATGCACTCGGTGGTCAGCATCAGCGAGGCCACGGAGGCGGCGTTCTGCAGAGCCGTACGGGTGACCTTCGTGGGATCCAGGATGCCCATTTCGATCATGTCACCGTAGGTGTCATTGGCAGCGTTGAAGCCGTAGGTGCCCGAACCCGCCAGCACGGCGTTGACGACCACGGAGGGTTCGCCACCGGCGTTGGCCACGATCTCGCGCAGAGGCGCTTCAACAGCCTTCAGGACCAGCTTGATGCCGGCTTCCTGGTCAGCGTTGTCGCCGTGCACGTTGCCAGCTGCTTGCTTGGCGCGCAGCAGAGCGACGCCACCACCAGCGACCACGCCTTCTTCGACGGCTGCACGGGTGGCGTGCAGGGCGTCTTCAACGCGGGCCTTCTTTTCCTTCATTTCGACTTCGGTGGCAGCGCCAACCTTGATCACGGCCACGCCGCCAGCCAGCTTGGCCACGCGTTCCTGCATCTTTTCGCGGTCGTAGTCGCTGGTCGCTTCTTCGATCTGGATGCGGATTTGCTTGACGCGTGCTTCGATGTCAGCAGCTTCGCCCACGCCGTCGATGATGGTCGTGTTTTCCTTGCCCACTTCGATGCGCTTGGCCTGACCCAGGTCAGCCAGGGTGACCTTGTCCAGGGCCATGCCGACTTCTTCAGCGATGACCTTGCCGCCGGTCAGGATGGCGATGTCTTCCAGCATGGCCTTGCGACGGTCGCCGAAGCCAGGGGCCTTGACAGCCACGACCTTCAGGATGCCGCGGATGGTGTTGACCACCAGGGTGGCCAGGGCTTCGCCATCGACGTCTTCAGCAATGATCAGCAGCGGACGGCCAGCCTTGGCAACTTGCTCCAGGGTGGGCAGCAGGTCACGGATGTTGGACACCTTCTTGTCGTACAGCAGCACGAAGGGGTTGTCCAGCAAGGCAGCTTGCTTTTCAGGGTTGTTGATGAAGTAAGGCGACAGGTAGCCGCGGTCGAACTGCATGCCTTCGACGACTTCCAGCTCGTTGTTCAGGCTCTTGCCGTCTTCAACGGTGATGACGCCTTCCTTGCCGACCTTGTCCATGGCGTTGGCGATGATTTCGCCGACGTCAGCGTCCGAGTTGGCGGAGATGGTGCCAACTTGAGCGATTTCCTTGGTCGTGGTGGTGGCCTTGGATTGCTTCTTCAGCTCGACGATCAGGGCGGCAACCGCCTTGTCGATGCCGCGCTTCAGGTCCATCGGGTTCATGCCGGCGGCCACGTACTTCATGCCTTCGCGCACGATGGCTTGGGCCAGCACGGTGGCGGTGGTGGTGCCGTCGCCAGCGTTGTCAGAGGTCTTGGAAGCAACTTCCTTGACCATCTGCGCGCCCATGTTCTGCAGCTTGTCCTTGAGTTCGATTTCCTTGGCCACGGACACACCGTCCTTGGTCACGGTGGGGGCGCCAAACGAGCGCTCGAGCACCACGTTGCGGCCCTTGGGGCCCAGGGTGACCTTGACCGCATTGGCCAGGATGTTCACGCCTTCGACCATGCGAGCACGTGCTTCGCCGCCGAAGATGACGTCTTTTGCTGCCATGTGTATTTCTCCGAATTCAGTAAATGGGGTGGTAAGCCACGCTTGCCTCGCGCTCAGTCTGCGCCGAGGAAAGCGTCAGTGCTTTACTTGGCGACGACGGCGAAGAGGTCTTCTTCACGCATGACCAGCAGCTCTTCGCCATCGACCTTGACGGTCTGGCCCGAGTACTTGCCGAACAGGACGCGATCGCCCACAGCCACGTTCAGGGCAACGAATTCGCCCTTGTCATTGCGCTTGCCAGGACCGACGGCCAGCACTTCGCCTTGGTCAGGCTTTTCGGCGGCGTTGTCGGGAATGATGATGCCCAGGGCGGTCTTGGTTTCTTGTTCCAAGCGCTTGACGATCACGCGATCGTGCAGAGGACGCAGTTTCATGACTTCTCCTGTCTGTTGAGACATCGGTTTGACAATGGATGCGACGTGAGTGAATGCTCACATCAGCGGTACGAATGAGGGGCTTGGTCACCAACGCGACCCAACCGTTAGCACTCGCCAGTGGTGAGTGCTAATAGATTATAGGGACGGCGTGCGGAGTTTCAAGGGGGCGATGCGCGCTTCGTGCGTTTGTGTCGAACGTCGTTGCACTGGAAGCGATGAACCGCTCATGGTGGCACTTTGCGTCCCCCCCTGAAAAGAGATCAATTTGGCAGCTTGCCGACAGCGTCCCGCCAACGGCGCCAAACACTTGCCGAAGCCCATCGCCAAGATGGGCAGGGTAAGCCCGACACCTGAGCAAGCGGGGGGCGCGCACGTCAAAGCGGGGTGGCCTATGCCATAACACTGACTTGATCAGAATCGATCTGGACGCTTGGGCTCCGCGAACGCGTGAACACCAAGGCCGACATTCAAACCAGTGGAGAAATACATGAAATTTGCATTCAAGAGCAGTGTTGTAGCTGCGGCTTTCGTTGCTGCGGGCTCCGCCAGCGCCGTCACGCTGACTGCTGGAAACCCATCACAGTCTGTCAATGGTTTGCCCTTCATAAGCGGTTCGGGCGCGTTGACTTTCAGCCAGACGCTGATTGATGCTCTGAACACCGGTGGCGTGCAGGTGGTCGCTGCTGCCCCTGCCACCTCCAACATCGCCGGTGTCCCCGGTGACTACACCGCAGTGGGTGTGGCTGCACCGGTGACCCAACTGGACGTCGCTGCCAATGGCTTGATTAATACAGCCACCAGCGTGGGTGGCGCCACCCAGATCGCAGCTGCGGTCAAGGGTGTATCGTACGGCGGCACCGTCAGCGTGACGAACTTGAAGATCGACATGGTCAACAAGAACATCTACGCTGACTTCGTGGGGGCCGGCAAGACTAGCACTGGCACAACGGTCAACGTTAACGCCGCCAATGTGCTGGCCTGGTCCTTCACCGACATCGCTGGCCCGACATCGCTGACTTCGCCAGGCACCTTTGACATCAACCTATCTGGTTTGGCTCTGACCACCGCAGGGTTCAACAACCTCAAGGCCGGTCTGGGGCTGTACTCGATCGGGCTGATTGCCCTGCAAGGCGCTTCTGCTGACTTTGGTACGATGCGTTTGTCGCTGTCCACCGGCTTCCTTTCCCCTCCGATTCCACCCATCCCAGAGCCCTCAACCTATGCGCTGATGGGGTTGGGCTTGGTCGGGCTGGCTCTGGCTCGTCGTCGCACAGCGAAGTGAACACTCGGGCCTCGGCATGAAGAAGGCCGGGCCGTGTCGCTTCGACCAGTGGAGGCCAAACCGCAATCTGGCCGCCAGGCAAACCAATCTTTGGGCGGCCCCAGTCAGCCCAAGCGGGTGATCAGGGATGTTCTTGAGCGGCCGCCTGGACAAGTGCTGCGTTGCGTTGCCCTCTACAGTCTTCGGCTAAACTGGAGCGGGGACGCCTGACCCGGCGCGCCCAGCCACCTCGTCTTGCCCCGCGTGAATGCCCCTTCGGCCCGACAGCCTGCCGCCCTGCGCCGCACCGCTATCGCCCGAGTGGCCCATGAGCCCGCCGCATTGCGCCGATTCACGCCGAGAGCGCCGTCGTCCGACGGGGTCGCTCTCCCTCGAAGGGCACCGCAGCACATGCCGGGCTATCAGACCAAACAAGAGTGCATCGCCATCCCTGGCGCCCACGACCTGCACATCCAATCCCTGCTCGACCGCCAGCAGTACGCCGACCCGCTGGGGGAAGCCGAAGCCCTGGGCATCTCCAGCGCGGCGTGGCCGCTGTTCGGGCTGCTGTGGCCTTCGTCGCTGCAACTGGCCAGCTGGATGGCCGAGCGGCCCCTGGTGCCCGGTGAGCGCATTTTGGAAGTGGGTTGCGGCCTGGCGCTGGCCAGCATGGTGGCGCACCGTCAGGGGGCCGACGTGACCGCCTCCGACTGCCACCCGCTGACCGAGACCTTCCTGAACCGCAACATCGACCTCAACGACCTGTCGCCCCTGCCGTACCGCCATGGCAACTGGGGCGACGACGCCGACACGGTAGAGCGCCCCGGTCACCCGGCCGTGTCGGGGCGCTTCGACCTGATCATCGGCAGTGACGTGCTCTATGAGCGCGACGAGTCAGGCAAGCTGTCGGGCTTCATCGCCCTGCATGCCCTGCCCTGCGCCGAGGTGCTGATCGTGGACCCCAACCGGGGCAACCGCTCTGCCTTCAACAAGCGCATGGCCCAGGTCGGCTTCACGCTGGAAGAAATCGACCTCAGCGGCCGTGACGCCCAGGGCACGCCCTACAAGGGCCGCATGCTGCGCTACCAGCGCGGGCACGCCTGAGCCCAGACGTCAGTCAAGCGGCCACAACCTCGGTGGACTGCCGCACGGCCTGCTCCACCACCTCGCGGGTCAAGGGCGGCGCAAACGTTTCCATGAAACCGTAGGCGTAGCCGCGCAGGAACGCGCCGCGGCGAAAGGCCAGCCGCGTCATGTTGATCGCAAACAGGTGTCCGGCATCGATCGCCCGCAGGTTGCGGTCACGATCCGGATCGAACGCGATCGACGCCACCACGCCCACGCCCATGCCCAGCTCCACATAGGTCTTGATCACATCGGCGTCCATGGCGGACAGCACGATGCTGGGCTTGAGCCCCTCTTTGGCGAAGGCCTCGTCAATGTGGGAGCGCCCCGTGAACCCTTCGTCATAGGTGACCATCGGGAAGCGCGCCAGGCGCGCCAGCGTCAGCGGTTCACCGTCGAGCAGCGGGTGTTCGGGCGGCACCACGACGCTGTGCGTCCAGCTGTAGCACGGCAAGGTCACCAGCTGTTCGTACTGGTCCAGCGCCTCGGTGGCGATGCCGATGTCGGCCTCGCCGTTGAGCAGCATCTGGGCAATCTGACGCGGTGAGCCCTGGTGCAGACTCAAGGTGACCTGCGGATAAAGTTGCCGAAAATCTTTCACTGCACCGGGCAGCGCGTAGCGGGCCTGCGAGTGGGTGGCGGCCAGCGAGAGCGGCCCGACATCGTGCGAGGCACAGTCGCGTGCCGCCTGGCGCAGGTTCTCCGCCTCGCGCAGCAGGCGCTCCACCGTGGGCAGCAGTTGCTGACCTGGGGGGGTCATGCCGGTCAGGCGCTTGCCCACGCGCAAGAACAGCTCCACGCCCAGTTCGTCTTCCAGCTCACGGATCTGGCGGCTGACACCCGGCTGCGAGGTATGCAGCGCCGCCGCCACCTCCGTCAGGTTGAAGCCTCGGCGCACCGCTTCGCGGACCGAGCGCAATTGCTGAAAGTTCATACCGTCCCCGCCTGCGCTGGCGCTTCAAAGTGGCGCACACGACGGGCCTTGAGGTGCGCCACCTGGCCGACGACCAGCACGCCAGCATCACGCAGGGCGGCGTATTCGTCACGCGTGAGCTCGACCTCGATTTCACCCTTGCCATCGCCGCGCTCGAAGGCCAATCGGGTGTTGGGGCCCACAGTCAGCACATCGATCAGCGTGGCCGCCACACTGTCCTCAACGGGCTGGGCCAGCACCTGGATTTCGTGCGGGCGCACATAGCTCACCGACTGAGCCTCCTGTGCCACCTGTCCGACCTCACCTTGGGCATGAGCACGACCATGAAACAGGTTGACGTCGCCCAGGAACTTGAGCACGAAGGGTGTGGCCGGGTGGTCGTAGACCTCGTCGGGGGCCCCCACCTGTTCGATGCGGCCCTGGTTCATCACCACGATGCGGTCGGCCACTTCCATGGCTTCTTCCTGGTCGTGGGTCACGAACACGCTGGTGATGTGCATCTCGTCGTGCAGACGGCGCAGCCAACGGCGCAGCTCCTTGCGCACCTTGGCGTCGAGCGCGCCGAAAGGCTCGTCGAGCAGCAGCACCTGGGGCTCCACCGCCAAAGCGCGGGCCAGGGCGATGCGCTGACGCTGCCCCCCGGACAACTGATGCGGGTAGCGGTCGGCGATCCAGTCCAGTTGCACCAGCTTGAGCAGCTCGGTGACTTTCTTCTTGATCTCGGCTTCGGGCGGGCGGGTGGCCTTGGGGCGCACGCGCAAGCCGAAGGCCACGTTCTCGAAGATGGTCATGTGGCCAAACAGCGCGTAATGCTGGAACACGAAGCCCACATTGCGCTCACGCACGGCCACGTGGGTGGTGTCTTCACCGTTGAACAGCACGGTGCCGCTGTCTGGCGTTTCCAGGCCGGCAATGATGCGCAGCAAGGAGGTTTTGCCCGAGCCCGAAGGGCCCAACAAGGCCACCAGCTCCCCCGAGGGGATGTTCAGGTTCAGGTTGTCACACACCACAGTCTGGCCGAAACGCTTGGCCAGGTTCTTGACTTCAATGCTCATGCTGCCGCTCCGGCTTGCTGGGCCTGGGCCATCTGCTGATGGACCCGGCGTTCAACGATGTATTTGAGAACCAGGGTGACCAGCGCCAGGCTGGCCAGCAGGGACGCGACGGCGAACGACGCGGCGAACTGGTACTCGTTGTAGAGAATTTCAATGTGCAAAGGCAAGGTGTTGGTCTGCCCCCGGATGTGACCCGACACCACCGACACGGCGCCGAATTCACCCATGGCGCGGGCGTTACACAGGATCACGCCGTACAGCAGGCCCCACTTGACATTGGGCAGGGTCACCTTCCAGAAGGTTTGCCAACCGGAAGCCCCCAGCACGCGGGCCGCCTCTTCCTGCTCCTGCCCTTGCGCCTGCATCAGCGGGATCAGCTCACGCGCCACGAAAGGGAAAGTCACGAAGATGGTGGCCAGCACGATGCCCGGCACCGCGAAAATCACCTTCATGTCGTGGTCCATCAGCCATTCGCCGAACCAGCCTTGCAGGCCGAACACCAGCACATAGATCAGACCGGCGATCACGGGCGAGACCGAGAACGGCAGGTCGATCAAGGTCAGCACCACGCTCTTGCCGCGGAAGTCGAACTTGGCGATCGCCCAGGCGGCGGACACCCCGAACACCAGGTTCAGCGGCACCGAGATCGCTGCCGCGATCAGGGTCAGCCACATGGCCGAGACCGCATCGGCTTCGGTGATGGCGGCCACGTAGACCTCCCAGCCTTTCTTGAAGGCCTCGAAGAACACCGACACCAGCGGCACAAACAGGAACAGCGACAAAAACACCAGCGCCACGCCGATCAGCACGCGACGCACCCACACCGGCTCGGTGGTGGCGTGTGCCACGTTGGGTGGGGCCACGCTCTGCACCGGTGCGGGCTGGGCCAAAGAAACAGCACTCATGATCCAGGCACCTCTTTACTTGCCCTGACGCTTGCGCGTCCAGGCCTGCAGACCGTTGATGGCCAGCAGCATGATGAAGGACATCACCAGCATCACCACGGCGATCGATGTCGCCCCGGCGTAGTCGTATTGCTCCAGCTTGGTGATGATCAGCAGTGGCGTGATCTCGGACACCATCGGCATGTTGCCGGCGATGAAGATGATGGAGCCGTACTCGCCCAGCGCCCGCGCAAAGGCCAGCGCAAAGCCCGTCAGCAAAGCCGGCATCAGGATGGGCAGGATCACCTTGGTGAAGCTCTGCCAGCGGCTGGCGCCCAGGGTGGCGGCCGCCTCTTCCAGCTCGGAGGCCATGTCTTCCAGCACGGGCTGCACGGTGCGCACCACAAACGGCAAGCCGATGAAGGTCATCGCCACGAACACACCCACCGGGGTGAACGCCACCTTGAAGCCCAGCGGCTCCAGGTACTGCCCGATCCAGCCGTTGGCCGAATACAGGCCCGTCAGCGTGATGCCCGCCACGGCGGTGGGCAGGGCAAAGGGCAGGTCCACCAGGGCATCGATGATGCGGCGACCGAAGAAGTCATAACGCACCAGCACCCAGGCCACCAGCAGCCCGAACACGCCATTGATCACCGCCGCGAGCAAGGAGGCCCCGAAGGTCAGCTTGTAAGAAGCCATCACGCGGGGTGAGGTGACCACTTCGACAAACTGGTCCCAGGTCAGCTCGGTGCTGCGCAGGAAGGTGGCGCTCAAGGGAATGAGCACGATCAGGCACAGGTAGGTGAGCGTGAGCCCCAGTGCCAGATCGAAGCCGGGCAGCACGGTGTGCCGCCGCAGCAGGGTTTTGGAGAAAATCATGACAACTCGCTTGGGAGACTTCGGAGCGAACGCTTACTGGTTGCGGCGACCGCTGGCGGTGATCTGGTCGTAGATGCCACCGTCCTTGAAGTGGTCGTTCTGGGCCTTGCGCCAGCCACCGAACACCTCGTCCACAGTGAAGGTCGGGATGTTGATGAAGGCCGACTTGTACTTGGCCAGCACCTGGGGCGAACGCGGACGCAGGTTGTGCTTGGCCGCGATGGTCTGGCCTTCTTCCGAGTAGAGGTAGTTCAGGTAGGCCTCGGCCTGCTTGCGGGTGCCTTTCTTGTCGACCACCTTGTCGACCACGCTCACCGGGTTCTCGGCCAGGATGGTGCTCTTGGGGTAGACCACCTGATAGTCGCCACCGAACTCGGCCTTGATCAAAGGCACTTCGCTCTCGAAGGTGGCCAAGGCATCGCCGATGTTGCGCTGAGCAAAGGTGGTGGTGGCCGCACGCCCACCGCCATCAAAGACCGGCACGTTGGCAAACAGTTTCTCGACCACGGCACGGGCCTGCGCCGGCGTGCCGCCCGACTTGATCACCGAGCCCCAGGCAGCCAGGTAGGTGTAACGGCCATTGCCCGACAGCTTGGGGTTCGGCACCACCACCGAGACGCCCGGCTTGGCCAGGTCTGCCCAGTCCTTGATGGCCTTGGGGTTGCCCTTGCGCACCAGGATCACGCTCACCGAGGCGGTGGGCGAGCTGTTGTGCGGCAGGCGCTTGGCCCAGTTGGCCGGCACCAGGCCGCCACGGTCGGCCAGGATGTCGATGTCGGTCGCCTGGTTCATGGTGATGACGTCAGCCGCCAGGCCCGCCACAACGCTGCCCGCCTGCTTGCTGGAGCCGCCATGCGACTGGTTGACAGTCAGGGTCTCACCGGCCGTTTGCTTCCAGTGCTTGATGAAGGCCGCGTTGTAGTCCTTGTAGAACTCGCGGGTGACGTCGTAACTGACGTTCAGCAAGGTGACGTCGGCGTGGGCCGCGGCGCTCAGGCCCGAGGCCACCACCGCCACAGCGGTCAGACGAAGCAAGGAGGTCTTCAAAGAAAACAGCATGACAAAGCCCTTTCTAGATGCAATGAAAGCATGTTAAAGAACGGACCTCATTCGACAAACAACTGATTTCTTACTTGCTTATGCAATAAACAAAAAAGGGCTGCCTCGATGCGAAGCAGCCCTGAAGATGCAGCGGCGCGAGATCCCCTCCCGGCGCCGGCACCACCCCACTTAATGATCGTGCGTGTTCGGCGTCCTCACTTTTTCACGTAGATCTGGTCAAAGACGCCACCGTCACCGAAGTGCTCCTTTTGCACCTTGGTCCAACCACCCAGTTCGTCGATCTTGAACAGATTGACCTTGGGGTACTGCGCGGCGTATTTGGCAGCCACCTTCGGATCGGTCGGGCGGTAGTAGTTCTGGGCAGCGATGTCCTGACCTTGCGGCGAGTACAGGTATTCCAGGTAGGCCTGGGCCACGGCACGGGTGCCCTTCTTGTCCACCACCTTGTCGACCACGGCCACCGGCGGCTCGGCCAGGATGCTCAGCGGCGGGGCGATCACGTCAAACTTGTCCGGACCCAGCTCCTTGATGGCCAGCAGGGCTTCGTTTTCCCAGGCCAGCAGCACGTCACCAATGCCGCGCTCGACGAAGGTGGTGGTGGAGCCACGGGCACCCGAGTCCAGCACCGGGACGTTGGCGAACAGCTTGCCCAGGAATTCCTTGGCCTTGGCTTCAGACTTGGTCTTCTTCAGCTCGTAGCCATAGGCGGCCAGGTAGTTCCAGCGGGCGCCGCCGGAGGTCTTGGGGTTGGGCGTGATGACCGAGACACCGGGCTTGACCAGATCGTCCCAGGTCTTGATGCCCTTGGGGTTGCCCTTGCGCACCAGGAACACGATGGTCGAGGTGTAGGGCGAGCTGTTGAGCTTCAGGCGCTTTTGCCAGTCGCTCTTGATCAGGCCCTTCTCAGCGACAGCGTCGATGTCGTAAGCCAGAGCCAGGGTGACGACGTCGGCGTCCAGGCCGTCGATGACCGAGCGGGCTTGCTTGCCCGAGCCGCCGTGCGAGGCCTTCACAGTGACGTTGTCACCGGTCTTGGTCTTCCAGTAAGCCGAGAAGGCTTTGTTGTACTCGGCGTAGAGCTCGCGGGTCGGGTCGTACGACACGTTGAGCAGTTCGATGTCCTTGGCGTGGGCGGCCACAGGCGCCAGGGAACCGAGGGCCACCGTGGCGGTGAGCGCCAGAGAACTGACGACGCTCAGCAGGTGACGACGGGTAGAGGGGTGTTTGACAGAGTTCGACATGGTGACAGCGGTGTGTTGTGAATCAGTGAGTTCACTGTAGAAAAACACCGATCTGTCGTGAACGAAGCAAATCGCCCATCCATATGCAGGCAACGACTTTGCGCGCCTGCATATGCACCGTTCGATCAAACGGCCGCGCTCCGCCGTGCGGTCAACCCAGCGAACGCACGGCCATGACCTTGGCCAACTGGCTCTGTGACTGGGCCGAGCCACTGGCCGGCACGATCTCGCCCGCGCGGTCATCAATCTGCGCAAAGCGGGCGGCCACCTGCTCGGCCGCATCGGTGCCTTCCAGCACCACTGTGCCTTCGGTCAGGGTGATGTGCGAAGCGGCAAACCCGCCCGCGCCCGCGCACAAGATGGTGCGGGACGGGGCTCCTTCGCTGGCGAGGAACACCACGCCCGGCGACACGCTCTCGGGTGTCAGCAGCGCCAGCACGGCCGGCGGCATCAGGTCTTCGGTCATGCGCGTGGCCGCGGTGGGCGCCAGGCAGTTGACGCGCACGTTGTACTTCTCGCCTTCCAGCGACAGGGTCTGCATCAGGCCCACCACGGCCATCTTGGCAGCCCCGTAGTTGGCCTGGCCGAAGTTGCCGAACAAGCCCGAGGACGAGGTCGTGAAGATGATGCGCCCATAGCCCTGCGCCTTCATGATGTCCCACACCGCCTTGGTCGTGTAGAAGCTGCCCATCAGATGCACATCGACCACCAGCCGGAAGTCGTCCAGCGTCATCTTCGAGAAGCTCTTGTCGCGCAAGATGCCGGCGTTATTGACCAGGATGTCGATGCGGCCCCATTCGGCCATCACCTGCTCGACCATGGCCTGCACGCCCGCCGGGTCGGTCACCGAGGCGCCATTGGCCATGGCCACGCCACCGGATGCGCGGATCTCGGCCACCACCGCCTCGGCTGCGGCGCTGCTGCCGCCACTGCCATCACGGGCCGAGCCCAGGTCGTTGACCAGCACCTTGGCGCCGCGCGCGGCCAGTTGCAGGGCGTGGCTGCGGCCCAGGCCGCCACCGGCGCCAGTCACGATGGCCACACGGCCATCAAAACGCAGGCCATCCTGCGAAGTGGAAGAAGACAGAGTGCTCATGGGAATCTCGATGGGGTGACGGTTGGAAACGAATGCAAGGGGCACATCATCACCCAGCCCAGCCTTCGCGCAAACCCGGATTCCGCACACTGGAATCTGGATGAGAAATCGGCCCGTTTGTCGCCGGCGATGCCTTGCTGTCGTGCGCGCAGATTGGGAAGGCCATGGCCCCTTCCTAGACTGCCCTCACAGGCAAAAAGGAGACTGGACATGAGCCACATCAAAAACCAAGGCCCCGAGCACATCGTGCCGCGTGAAAAGCTCGACTTCGGGCTGGACGCCCAGACCCCGCGCTGGTGGTACGGCAACCGACCGTTCCAGACCCGCGTGTTCGACGGCATGCAGGCTGCGTTTCCGGATGGCGAGCGCTACTTCATCACCAGCGTGCGTGCCTTTCGCCACCAGATCACCGACCCGAAACTGGCCGAGGACGTGAAGAACTTCATCCGCCAGGAAGGCCAGCATGGCATCGCCCACACGCACTACAACGACCTGCTGCGGCAGCAGGGCTGCGATGTCGACGGCATCCTGGTTGAAGCCAAGGCCTTGTTCGATGGCTATACCCGGCGCTACTCGGCGAAGTACAACCTGGCGCTGACCGCCGCGTTCGAGCACTTCACGGCCATGATGGCGCAGATGCTGTTTGCCACCCGCGATGCCATGGGCCCCGCCGACCCGAAGGTGCGCGCCCTGTGGGCCTGGCACGCCATCGAAGAGATGGAACACAAGGCGGTGGCCTTCGATGTGATGCAGAAGGTGGCCCAGGTGGGCTATGTGATGCGCTGTGTGGCCATGACCCATGCCCTCTACAAGGTGCTGACCGACAGCATGCGCCTGACCAACCGCCTGCTCAAAGGCGATGGCTTCTCACGTGGCCAACGCCTGTGGCTGTGTGTGAAGGGCGCGTGGTGGCTTTACGGCTACAAGGGCCTGTTCGCGCGCAACACCGGCGCCATGCTGAGCTACTACAAGCCGGGCTTCCACCCCTGGCAGCATCAGGTCATCCACAGCTATCCGCTCTGGTGCCAGACCTATGAGCGCACCGGCAACCCGATGGAAGCGGGGGAGGCGATGTTTCAGGCGGCGCATTGAGGTGCAGCCCGACGTCGCCCCATCGCCCCAGGCGATCCCTCATCCACCTTAACGGGGGGCGTTCTGATTCCCTGATCGTTCGTAAGATGAATCCGACTCCGAGTCGTGCCTGCCGCCGTTCGGGTCCACTTACACACATCAGGGAGCACACATGACATCCACATTCGCGAAGTTCAGCTGCCTGGGACTGCTGGCCGTGTCGGGCGCCAGCGCACAGGCCACTATCTACAATATCGATCCCACCTCTGCGCAGCTGAACTGGAGCAGCGGCGCCGTCGATGTGCACAACCTCATTGGCACGAACCTGACGGCACTGCCCCCGGACGGCGTCATTCCGACCCCGATCGTTCCAGAGCCCGGCACTCCGAACCCCATGTACCTGAGCGGCGGCACGCCCGTCATGCAAGGCGACACGATCCTGGGCTGGCAAGGTGTCAATGGCTTCCGCTATGACTTCCCCAAGGTGGCCGGCGTCACCCTCCAAGCAGGCACCCTGATTCTGGATAACCTGCACATTGATCTGCTGGCCGGTAACATCTCGGCCGATGTGCAAACCAGCCTCGATGGGGCGGTGACACGTGCGGCGATCTGGCAGTTCAACGGGCAACAAATCCAGACCCAAACGACATACACCCCGTGGGATGGTGATGCCCAATACAGCAATTTCACCCTCAGCCTGCCTCAATTGAGCTTCACCCAAGAAGGTTTCAATCTGGTCAGCAGCGGACTGCAACTCACCCCCTTTGCCAAAACCGCTGCCCAGGGAATCGCCAGCAACTACGCAGCCCTGAACCTGAGCACCCGCTTCATGGTGTCCGTCTCAGACGGCACGGTCATCGCGGCCGTCCCCGAACCTGCCACCTGGACCCTGATGGGCTTGGGCCTCGTCGGCCTGGCAGGCCTCAGCCGCGCGCGATCGCGCCAAGCGTGCGCAGAATCAGTCTGATGTCCAGCCACACCGAGGCCTGATCCACATAGCTGGCCGCCAGCGCCAGCTTGTGGGGCAGCACCTCGTTGATATAGGCCTGTTCCGGGTCCGCAGCACGCGCCAGCACGGTGCTCTCGTCGCGGTACTCGATCGAGGCGATGTCGGTGATGCCCGGGCGCACCGACAGCACCTTGTCGCGCAGCGCAGCCGGGTAATGCGCCACATAGCGTGGCACCTCGGGGCGCGGGCCGACCAGGCTCATGGTGCCCTGCCACACGTCGATCAACTGCGGCAGCTCGTCGAGCTTGCTGGCGCGCAGGAACTGCCCCACCTGCGTGATGCGACGGTCGGCCCCCACGGTGATTTGCAAGCCGCTGCCCGCCGGGTCGTGGCGCATGGTGCGGAACTTGTGGATGCGAAACGGCACCCCAAAGCGCCCCACCCGCTCCTGCCGGAAAAACACCGGCCCGGGCGAGTCCAGCTTGACCGCCAGCGCGATCAAGATCAGCAGCGGCCCCAGCGCCAGCAGGCCCAGGGACGACATCAACAGGTCGAACAGCCGCTTGCTCATCGCGCAGTCAAGTTCAACGTCACATCAACCTCAACGGCCACAGGCTTTGCGCACTGCGGAGATGACGCGCTCGACATCGTCGTCCGTCATGCGCGTGTACAGCGGCAGGGTCACCATGCGCTCGTAGGCCTTTTGGCTGTGCGGGAACTGCTCAGGCTTCAGGTCGTAGCGCTCTTTCCAGTAGGGGTGCAGGTGCAGCGGGATGTAGTGCACGCTCACGCCAATGCCATCGGCAAACAGGCTCTCGATCAGCTGGTCGCGGTTGAGCGTGGCCTCATCACTCAGGCGCACCACGTACAGGTGCCACGAGTGCAGATCGCCCGCATGCACCGGGCGCGGCGGCAGGATCAGGGGCAGGTCGGCCAAGGCGGCGTCATAGCGCGCGGCAATTTGCTCGCGGCGGGTCTGGAAACCGGGCAGCCGCTTGAGCTGGTGCAGGCCCATGGCCGCGGCAATGTCGGTCAGGTTGTACTTGAAGCCGGGCGCGACAATTTCGTAGTACCAGCTCGGCACCTTGGCCGTGAAGCGGTCGAAGGCATCGCGGTTGATGCCGTGCAGGCGCATGACCTTGGCGCGGGCCGCCAGAGCCGCATCGCGCGTCACCAGCATGCCGCCCTCGCCCGTGGTCATGGTCTTGTTGGCGTAGAAGCTGAACACCACGGCATCGCTGCGCAAGGTGCCAATGCGTTGGCCCTTCCAGGTGGTTGGCAGCGCGTGGGCCGCGTCTTCCACCACCTTCAGGCCGTGCTTTTGCGCGATGGTGTGGATGGCATCCATGTCCACCGACAGGCCGGCGTAGTGCACCGGCATCAGTGCTTTGGTGCGCGGCGTGATGGCCGCCTCGATGGCAGCGGGGTCGATGTTGATCGTGGCCGGGTCGATGTCCACCAGCTTCACGTCCGCGCCCAGGTAGCGCACCACCTCGGCCGTGGCGGTGAAGGTGTGCGTGGTGGTGATCACCTCGTCACCGGGACCGATGCCCAGCGCCTCCAAGGCCAGGTGCAGCCCGGCCGTGGCCGAGTTGACGGCGATCGCCTGCAGGCTGGCATCGCCCAGGTAATCGACAAAGGCCTGCTCGAACAGGCGTGCCTTGGGGCCGGTGGTGACCCAGCCAGAGCGCAAGGTGTCCACCACTTCCGCGATTTCCTCCTCGCCGATTTCGGGCAAGGCAAAGGGCAGGAAGGGCTGCGAGGCAGAAACTGAACTCATGGGAATCTCACTGAAAACAGGTCAACGCGTCAGGCGGCCAAAAGCCGGATCGGGGCGGCGGCGCACGAGGGCGTCCCACCAGCCGCGGATCGAACCCAGACCGTAACCAAAATGATAGGCGGCGATGACATCGGGCAGCTGCCAGCGCAGATCGCGCCCCTGCTCGCGGGCGATGCGCCAGCTGATCCAGAACACCGCCGTGCCATAGAGCCAGCCTTGCAACAAGGCCAGCGTGGCAGCTGCGGTGACCGCCAGGGTCAGGCCCTCGCGCAGCCCCGGTGACAGCGGCGCACACAGCAAGGTCGGCACCCCGATCAGGGTCACCAACAAGAGCAGGATCAGCGCGGCCACAAACAGGCCGGGAATCAGGTGACGCAAGGCCGCCGCCTGCCCATGCTTGAGCATCACAAACGGCTTCCAGTAACCGTACTGGCGGTACTGGCGGAACACATCCATCTTGCTGGCCCGCGGGAAGTAGGTCGAGTGGATGGACGACGATTGCCAGATGCGCCCGCCGCCTTTGTGAATGCGCAGGTTGTGCTCGTCGTCCTGGTTGCGCACCAGGTTCTCGTCGAAACCGCCGAAACGTTCGAAGGTGGCGCGCGGCCACGATCCGAGGTACACCGTGTCCACCTCGCCGTTGTAAGCCAAGTCACGCGACAGCGCGCCACCCGCGACCAGACGGGATTGGAAGGCCGCGGCCACCGCACGCTGCACGACCGCCACCGGGCCGCTCTCGCCCTGCGCACGCCACGGCCCGCCCACGTTGTCGGCACCGGTTTCCTGCCACACGGCCAGGCAGCGCGCGATGTAGTCGGGGGCGTACACCGTGTGCACGTCCAGGCGCACGATGAACTCGCCCTGGCTGGCCTCGATGCAGCGGTTCAGACCGCACGAGACGATGCGCCCGGGGTTGTCGATCATGTGAAAGCGCGTGTCCTGCGCACACCAGGCGCTCAGGCGCTCGCGCGTGCCGTCGTCGCTCAGACCGTCGGCCACCCACACTTCCAGCGTCCAGCCCTCGGGCACCTGCTGCGCGGCCACGCTGCGGCAAAAGGCCTCAATGTGGTCGCGCTCGTTGCGGCACGGCACGATGACGGAGACGATGCGGGCATCAGACATGGGCGGCGGGGGCGTCAAAGGTGGCAGGATGGGGTCGGCAGGCAGATCAGTTGCGCTCGGCCGGACGGCGGCGCGCCAGGCGCGGCGTCAGCGGGTGCAGCACGCGCTGGTACAGGCGCCACATCGCGTCCATCTGCCCGCGGCGCGAACCCTCGCGCTCGATGCGGGCATGGTTGTGGAGGCCCCTCTGCGCGGCCAGCTCAGGGTGGTCATGGGCTTGCAGCAAGGCCTGGGTCAAGGCGTCCACGTCGCGCACCGGCACGATCCAGCCGCCTTGTTCGTCGATCCACTGGCGGTTGGCCGGCAGGTCAGAGGCAATGATGGGCAGGCCGCAGGCCATGGACTCGAGCACCGACACCGAGGTGGCATCGCTGGTGGGCACGGACACCGACACGCGACTGCGCTGGATGGCGGCCACCATCTCGGCATCGCCCACCCGGCCATGAAACTGCACATGGTCCTGCATGCCCAGGTGCTTGACCCGCTGCATCAGCTCGGCCTGTTGCAGCCCGCCACCCAGCAGGTGCAGCATCACCTTCGTGTCTGGCCGCTCGGCCACCACGCGCGCCATCGCTTCGATGATGACGTCGATGTTGTAGTTCGGCTCCCAGGTGCGCAAGCTGACCACCTCGAAGCCGTCGGCGGGCGTGGCCGGCACGAACTTGGCGGTGTCGGCGCCCCACAGGATCTGATGGCAGGGACCGGCGGGGTGATAGCGCGCGATCTCGTCGATCATGTCCATCGAATCGGCCGTGACCAGGTCGGCGTGGTGCATGGACCAGGCCACCACCATGCGCATCAGGCGGCTCTGACGCGGCGTGACCAGGATGTCGCTGCCCCAGGCCGTCAGCACCTTGGGCACGCTCAGTCCGCAGGCCGTGGCCCACAGGCCGTAGGACGTCACATAGTGACCATGGACCAGATCCGGCTGGAAGCGTGCCGCCACCTCGCGCGCCACCCGGCGCACCTGCGGCAGCGCGGTAAACCAGCTCAGCTTGTCCGAGCCCGGCACCACGGCGATCACTTCTTCGGCCCCCGGCACCTCTGCCGGCTGGCGGGTGATGACCACGGCCCGCGCCCCGCGCTCGACCACGGCGGCCACCCAGCGGCGGGTGTGCACGCTGGACGCATCGGCAAAGAACAGGATGCGCATCCCCTCCCCCCCTTGACCTGCTGCCAACGCCGGGCTCGCCTTGCCCACCGAGCTCACCTTGGCCCTCATGCCTGCTCCTTCAGCGCAGTGCTGGCTTCGGCGCCACCGTTCAGCACCCGGCGCAAATGGTCCTTGCCGGCCCACTGCGCATACAGCGCCTGCAGCTCGGGATGACGCTGCAACAGTGCCCGGTCCAGCTCACGGGTGTCGCCCACCACCTCGGCGCGCTTGCCCTGCTCACGCGTGGCCACGATGGCAAAGTCCGGCACGCTGCCCGACACGAAGCTGAAACCCTGCACGATCACGCCCTTGCCCACCTGGGCACCCGGGGCAATCACGCTGTGTGGCCCGATAAAGCTGTAAGCCCCGATGCGGGTGGCCTTGCGCACATAACCCAGCGGATTGGGGTCGTTCACATAGCGGCGCCCCATCACCCGCACCGCCTGGTGGCTGGAGTGGCTGAGGATGGACGCGTAATTGCTCACCTGCACGCCCTCTTCGATCAGCAAGCCGTTGGAGCCATCGATGCGGTTGAAGTGGCCAATGAACACGTGGTCCTGCAGCATGAGCTTGTCGCGCCCCTCGATGCAACTGTGCGTGCTGACCCGGGTGTGCTCACGCCAACTGCCATCGGCGTTGCGCCAACCGTAGACGATGCGCGGGCCGGTGAAGGCCGCAAGCACACGCACGACAGGGTGTTTGAGTCGCTGGATCAGGACCGACATGGGTAGGATGAAAAAGGCCGCGGGCAAGACAAGGCCCTGGAGCCTGTCAACCTCCTATTGTCCCCGATCCGAGCCCGCCCCGACCGGCCAGCCCTCTCGAGAGCGGGCCGCGCCGAACCAGGGTCAAGGCAGACGCGTCAAGGCGGGCCGCCACAGGGCCCGCACCGGCAGCCTGGCATGTCGCAGGAACACCCCATACGCCACCGCAATGGCCACGATGTAGCCCAGGCTGGACGACACGGCCGCACCCAAGGCGCCCCAGCGCGGCACCAGCAGCCACCCCAGCCCAAAACTCACCAGCAAGGACAAACCCGCAATCCCGCCCGACAACTGCGGCCGCCCCAGGTGATTGGTGTAGAACGCCGACAGGCTGGACGCCGCCGCATACGCCGCCACCCCCGGCAGCAGCGCCGCCAGCGGCCACAAGGACGCGGCGTACACCTCGCCCATCACCCACGGCAGGCCCCACCAGGCCAGGCCCAGCAACACCGGCGCCGCCGCCAGCGTGGCCAGCACATTGATGCGCACCGCCTGCACCGTCATGCTCGCCGCCACCCGCCCATCCGGATGCCCGATGCGGGCATACAGCGACACCGTCACCGAGGAAGACAGCAACCACAGCAACTCGGCCACCGTCACCGCCACCGAGTAAGTGCCCACCGTGCTCAAGCCCTGAAAATGCTCGACCAGGAACAGCGACGCCCGGTAATTGAGCAGGCTGACAACATTGGTGATGCCGATGGTCGCCACAAAAGGCCACTGCTGCCACCACACCGGGTGGATGTCGCCCAGGGGTGGTTGTGCCGACAGGCGCAGGTGCTCGACCAGATCCTCGTCACGCTGGCTGGCATTGCGCAGCGCATAGATGGCGGTGAGCACCGCCACCAGCGACTTGCCACTCACCCAGGCGGTGAGCACCAGCACAATCATGGACGCCGAGCGCGTTGTCCCCTCGCCAATCCAGGCCACACCCGCCAAGCCCGCCAGCACCAAGGCTGGGGCTGCCACCTGGGCCAGATTGATGGGCCACATGCGCCCCTCGCCCAACCACAGGCCCGTGGCCGTGGGCACCAACAAGAGGAACGGCGCCGCCAGCGCCAGCAACCACAATTGGGAATAGGGCAGGTTCTCAGCGCCCCAGGACACGGCCAGCAAACCCAAAGACGCCAGCGCGCCCAAGCCCACCGCCGCCCGCAGCACCCCCCGCAACATCGGCAGGGTGCGCGCCGACCGCGCATCGACCTGCTGCGACATCTGCCGCGCCAGCCACAGGCCCAGACCTGAAAACAGCGTCAGCAGCCCAGCCTCAACCGCCACGAACAGCGCAAAAGCGCCCTGCACCCGCGGCCCCTGGCGCGCCACCATCACTGTGATCGCCAGCCCCAGGCTGACGATCAGCAACTTCGCCACCAGATTGCCCAGCGCCGCCTTCGGCAAGGCCTGCCAGAGCCTGCGCCAGGCAGCCCCAGAGGCGCGGGAATCGGAATCTTGCACAGACATGACTGTCATTGTGCCCACGGTTTCATACAATCGAAGGTTTGGCCGACTCCACTTTTGCCGCCCCATGACCACGTCGCACACCCATCTCCCGCACGAAACGGCTCCGGAACCCACGATCGACACCAACAAACTGGTGGCCGAGCGCCGCGAGAAACTGGCTGCCATCCGTGCCCAGGGCGTGGCCTTCCCCAACGATTTCAAGCCGGCTGACCGCGCCGCCCAGCTGCACGCGGCCCACGACGGCACCGAAGCGCCGGAGTTGGAAGCCCAGGGCATCACCGCCAGCGTGGGCGGGCGCCTGATGCTCAAGCGCGTCATGGGCAAGGCCTGCTTCGGCACGCTGCAAGACGCCACCGGCCGCATCCAGGTCTACGTGACGCTGGACGCCATCGGCCCCGACGCCCTGCAGGCCTTCAAGCACTGGGACCTGGGCGACATCCTGGGCGCCGAAGGCACCCTGTTCAAGACCAAGACCGGCGAGCTGTCGATCAAGGTCACGTCCATCCGCCTGCTGACCAAGGCCCTGCGTCCGCTGCCCGACAAGTTCCACGGCATGACTGACCAGGAACAGAAGTACCGCCAGCGCTACGTCGACCTGATCGTCGACGAAGAGTCGCGCGCACGCTTCATCGCCCGCTCCAAGGCCATCGCCTCGATCCGCGCCTTCATGGTCGACCACCAGTTCCTGGAAGTCGAGACGCCGATGATGCACCCCATCCCCGGCGGCGCCAATGCCAAGCCCTTCACCACCCACCACAACGCACTCGACCAGGAGATGTTCCTGCGCATCGCGCCCGAGCTGTATCTGAAGCGCCTGGTGGTGGGCGGTTTCGAGCGCGTGTTCGAAATCAACCGCAACTTCCGCAACGAAGGGGTGTCCGTGCGACACAACCCCGAGTTCACCATGATGGAGTTCTACGCGGCTTGGTGGAACCACCACGACCTGATGGACTTCACCGAGTCCATCCTGCGCCATGCGGCCCACTCGGCCGTCGGCACCGCCAAGGTCACCTACGGCGGCAAGGAAGTCGACCTGGAGTCGCCCTTCGCTCGCCTGACGGTGCGTGACTCGCTGATCCAGTTCGCCGGGCTGACGCCGGAGGAGGCCGACAACGCCGCCTTCCTGCACGACAAGCTCAAGAGCCTGGGCGAAGAGCCGCCCGCTCGCTGGAACCTGGCCGAGCTGCAGTTCGGCATGTTCGAAGCCGTGGTGGAAGAAAAACTCTGGCAGCCCACTTTCATCATCGACTACCCGGTCGAGGTCTCGCCGCTGGCACGCGCCTCAGACACCAACCCCAGCATCACCGAGCGCTTTGAGCTGTTCATCACCGGCCGCGAATACGGCAACGGCTTCAGCGAGCTGAACGACCCCGAAGAGCAGGCCGCCCGCTTTGCCGCGCAAGCCAGCGCCAAGGATGCCGGCGACGAAGAAGCCATGTACTTCGACGCCGACTACATCCGCGCCCTGGAATACGGCCTGCCTCCCACGGGTGGCTGCGGCATCGGCATCGACCGCCTGATGATGCTGCTGACCGACGCGCCCAACATCCGCGACGTGATCCTGTTCCCGGCCCTGCGCCGCGAGAGCTGATCACCTGGCCGCGGCCTGCGGCCTGGGATGCCCCCCCCCGCTCAGCCCGGCTGCCGCCCTCGCGCAGGCCGGGCTTTTTTGCGCCCCTCGCCCACCTGCCGCCAGAGCGGTCACAATGCCAGCCATGAGCAGCGCCAGCAACGAAATCGCCCAGACCGCAGCCCGCATCGTGGTGGAAGAAGGCATGGAGTACGGCCCCGCCAAGCGCCGTGCGGCCAAACAACTGGGCCTGACCGGCCGGGGCGACCTGCCTGACAACGACCAGGTCGAGGCCGCCGTGTTCGAGTACCTTTCGCTGTTCTGCGCCGACACCCAGCCCGCCGAGCTGCGCGCCTTGCGCGAACTGGCAGCACTCTGGATGGAGCGCTTGGCCGAGTTCCGCCCCCACCTCACTGGCGCCGTCTGGCGCGGCACGGCCACTCGCCTCAACGACATCCACCTGCAGCTGTATTGCGACGACAGCAAGTCGGCCGAGATCCTGCTGCTCAATCAGGGTGTGGACTTCGACGTCAGCAGCGCCCCCGGTCCGCGCGGCCAGCCAGTGGACCGCCTGAGCTTGACCATCCCCTGTCCCGCGCTGAACGAGCCCATCGGCCTGCACCTGACCATTCTGGATGCCGACGACCTGCGCGGTGCCCTCAAACCCGATGTCCAAGGACGCACCGAACGAGGCGACCTCCAGGCCTTGCGCAGACTGCTGGGCACACTGGCCTGACCTCCTCGCACCTCAGCCCCCTCCCCGACATCGCCCACTCTGCCTCCGATGCCCTCACGCCGCCCCCAGCTCACCGCCTCGCCCTCATCCGCCTCGACCCAGCAGGGTCAGGCGCGCCGCACGCTGCTGATCGCGGCCGGACTGGGCGCCGCCTTGGCGGGCGGATGGCTCGCCTGGCGACGGAGCACTCCTGCGCCCGCGCAGACCGCTGCCCTCGACGCCCATCCGGAGGTGCGCCTCCCCGCCGAAGCGGCCGCCAGCGCACCCCTGATCGAGGGCGACCAGCTCACGGCGGCCTTTTGGCGGCAGCAATTCGACACCCCGCAGGGCACCCCGCTGGCTTGGTCAACCCTGAAAGGGCGCCCGCTCGTGCTAAATTTTTGGGCCACCTGGTGCCCGCCCTGCGTCAAGGAAATGCCAGAGCTGGACCACTTTCAGCGTGAATTCGCCGCAAAAGGCTGGAAAGTCGTGGGACTGGCCATTGATGGCCCCACCCCAGTGCGCGAATTTCTGGCCAAAGTACAGGTAGGATTCGACATCGGGCTCGCCGGCTTCGGCGGCACCGAGCTCGCCCAGACCCTGGGCAACACCGTGGGCGGGCTGCCCTTCACGGTCTTGATCGACGCCCAGGGCCGCGTGCGGCATCGCCTGATGGGTGCCACCGATCTGACGCAACTGCGCGAACAGGCCCGGCGCATCCAGCCCGGCTGACCGAAAACCCCATCATGGGGTCATCACTTAAGAAATATCTGGTCGCCAAGACATTTGTGGCTAAAATCCGCCTACTTTGATTTTCTTGGCCTAACTTCGCACACCATTGCAGTATCGGTGTAAGGGTTTGCCAGAGGCACATGCAGATTCTTGTCCTTCACGGCCCCAATCTCAACCTGTTGGGCACCCGCGAACCTGAGGTTTACGGGGCCACCACCTTGGCGCAGATTGACAGTGGCCTGGCCGAGCATGCCGCCCGGCGCGGCGCCACGCTCACGTCCTTTCAGAGCAACCATGAAGGTGCCCTGATCGACCGTGTGCACGCGGCTCGCACCGACGGCACGGCCTTCATCGTCATCAATCCTGGGGCCTTCACGCACACCAGCGTGGCCCTGCGCGATGCCTTGGCCGGCGTGGCCCTGCCTTTCATCGAAGTGCATTTGTCGAATGTTCACCGGCGCGAGCCCTTCCGGCACCACTCTTACTTCTCCGACCTCGCCGAAGGCGTGATCGTGGGGCTGGGTGCATCGGGCTATCGCCATGCCTTGGACGCCGCCCTGGACCGCCTGGGCGCCCCGTCACGCGGCTGACCGATCCCACACGGATCCGGCTCACCGCCCTCCCTTTTCTGAGCGTCAACCGCTCGCTGCTTTGCTGGAGTCACACACCATGGACCTGCGTAAACTCAAAACCCTGATTGACCTCGTCTCCGAGTCCAACGTCTCTGAACTCGAGATCACCGAGGCCGATGGCAAAGTCCGCATCGTCAAGGCCGGCGCCGCCCCCGTGGTCATGATGCAGGCTGCGCCGCAAGCCGCCCCCGTCGCCGCCCCTGCGGCACCGGCCGCCGAAGCCACGCCCGCTGCGGCCCCCGCACCGGCCGTGGAAACCGGTCACGTCGTGACCTCGCCCATGGTCGGCACCTTCTACCGCGCCTCCAGCCCCGGCGCCAAGTCCTTTGCCGAAGTCGGCGACGTGGTCAAGGAAGGCCAGGCTGTCTGCATCATCGAAGCCATGAAGATCATGAACGAGATCGAGGCAGACAAGGACGGCACCATCACCAAGATCCTGGTCGAGAACGGCCAGCCTGTCGAATACGGCCAGCCTCTGTTCGTCATTGAATAAGGCGGAGGCTTCGCCATGTTCAAGAAAATCCTGATCGCCAACCGCGGCGAGATCGCCCTGCGGATTCAGCGCGCCTGCCGTGAGATGGGCATCCAGTCCGTCGTCGTCTACTCCGAGGCCGACCGCGACGCCAAGTACGTCAAGCTGGCTGACGAGGCCGTGTGCATCGGCCCAGCCCCCTCGGCCCAGAGCTATCTGCACATGCCGGCCATCATCTCGGCCGCCGAAGTGACCGACGCCGAGGCCATCCACCCCGGCTATGGCTTCCTGTCCGAGAACGCCGACTTCGCCGAGCGCGTCGAACAGTCCGGCTTCACCTTCATCGGCCCGACGCCCGAGTCCATCCGCATCATGGGTGACAAGGTCTCGGCCAAGCAGGCCATGATCAAGTCCGGCGTGCCCTGCGTGCCTGGCTCCGAAGGCGCCCTGCCCGACGACCCCAAGGAGATCATCCGCATTGCCCGCACGGTGGGCTACCCGGTCATCATCAAGGCCGCCGGTGGCGGCGGTGGCCGCGGCATGCGCGTGGTGCACACCGAAGCCGCGCTGCTGCACGCGGTGCAGACCACGCAGACCGAAGCCGGTGCCGCCTTCGGCAACCCGCAGGTCTACATGGAAAAGTTCCTGGAGCACCCGCGTCACATCGAGATCCAGATCCTGGCCGACCAGCACAAGAACGCCGTGTGGCTGGGCGAGCGCGACTGCTCCATGCAGCGCCGCCACCAGAAGATCATCGAAGAAGCGCCGGCCCCGGGCATCCCCCGCCGCCTGATCGAGAAGGTGGGCGACCGCTGCGCCGCCGCCTGCAAGAAGATCGGCTACCGCGGTGCAGGCACCTTCGAGTTCCTGTACGAAAACGGCGAGTTCTACTTCATTGAAATGAACACCCGCGTGCAGGTGGAACACCCGGTGACCGAACAGGTCAGCGGCGTGGACATCGTGCAGATGCAGATCCGCGTGGCGGCCGGCGAAAAGCTGCCCTTCACGCAACGCCAGATCGAGCTGCGTGGCCACTCCATCGAGTGCCGCATCAACGCCGAAGACCCGGTGAAGTTCATCCCCTCGCCCGGTCGCATCACGACCTGGCACGCCCCCGGTGGCCCCGGCGTGCGCGTGGACTCGCACATCTACACGAACTACTTCGTGCCGCCCAACTACGACTCGATGATCGGCAAGATCATCGTGCACGGCGACACGCGTGCCCAGGCCCTGGCCCGCATGCGCACCGCCCTGTCGGAAACCGTGGTCGAAGGCATCAACACCAACATCCCGCTGCACCGCGAGCTGATGGTGGACGCCAAGTTCGTCGAAGGCGGCACCGACATCCACTATCTCGAAAACTGGATGGCTGCGCGCAAGCGCTGAGGTCGGATCGCACATGGCATTGTTTGAACTGACCCTGCTGGCCAAAGAGGCCGAAGTCGAAACCCTGAGCGATGCGCTCATGGAGATCGACGCCCTGTCCGTGTCGGTGGAAGACGCCGACGCCGACACCGAGCACGAAGAGGCCCTTTGGGGCGAGCCCGGCATGCAGGTGGCCCGCGAGGCCTGGCAGCGCTCGACCCTCAAGTGCCTCTTCCCGAGCGAGGCCGAGGCCCTGGAGGCCGCCACCCTGATCCTGTCGCAGGACTGGGCCACGGACATCCACGTCCAGGGCATCCAGCCGGTGGACGAGCAGGACTGGGTGCGCCTGACGCAGTCCCAGTTCAAGCCCGTGCCCATCACCGACAGTTTCTGGATCGTGCCGACCTGGCACGAGATCCCCCCTGAAGCGAAGACGGTGATGCGTCTGGACCCGGGTCTGGCCTTTGGCACCGGCACCCACCCCACCACGCGCATGTGCCTGAAGTGGATCGCGCAAAACGCGGCCGCTTACCGGGGTCAGCGCGTGCTGGACTACGGCTGTGGCTCGGGCATCCTGGCCATTGGCGCGGCCTTGCATGGCTCGGGCATCGTGGACGCGGTCGACATCGACCCGGCGGCGGTGGAGTCCACCGAGGCCAATGCTGAAGCCAATCTGGCCCATCTGAAGGCCGCGGACGGCAGCCTGCCCATCGTGGCCGGCCTGCCCGACGTGGTGGGCGAGGCCCAGGCCACCTACCCGGTGGTGCTGGCCAACATCCTGGCCACGCCGTTGAAGATGCTGTCGCCGCTGCTGGCCGGTCATGTGGCGCCCGGAGGCCATCTGGTGCTCGCCGGCATCCTGGCTCGCCAGGAGCAAGAGCTCAAAGATGCCTATGCGGAAGTGGGCCTGCAGTTGCAGGTCGCCAACGCCGAAGAGGGGTGGATCCTCATGACGGCGCAAAAACCAGCCAAATCAATGGCATAAACGGGCCTTATGAGCCTGGCGACCCGATGCATCCACTGTGGCACGATCTTCAAGATCGTCGAAGACCAACTGAAGGTCTCTGAAGGCTGGGTGCGTTGTGGCCGCTGTCAGGAGGTGTTCAACGCCCTCCCGACCCTGTTCGACATGGACAGCGAGGCGCCCCCACCGCGCCGCACGTCGGCACCGCCTGCCCCCGAACCTGAGGTGAGCGCACCGCGTGCTGCCCCCGCAGCACCGACGCCTCCGCCACGACCGGCCCCACCGCCTCCCGCCTTCGGCCGCCTGACCGAAGACGAGTTGCCGTCCGAGCCGCCCCGGCCCGTGCCGGCCACCACCGACTTCGAACTCGACACCCGCGTGCCGGCGGCAGAGATGAGCTGGGGACGACGCCCCCCGCCGACGCCCTTTGACGAGCCACCTGTGCCCGTCCGCTCCGCACCGATCGTGCCTGCCCCCTCTCCGCTGGCGCCCCCGCCACTGCCCGAGGCCGAGCTGCCCAGCACCGACGAGGCCGATGCACTCGATTCGCGCTACCTGATGCCCTCGGACCGGGAGCGCCCGGCTCCACGCCGCCGCAGCCACGGCCCGGAGTTCGCCGACGCCGAATTCCCCACCGATGCCCTGCTGGATGCGGAAGCCGATGAACTCGGTTTGGCCGCGCCGCTCTCCGCGCCTGCCACCGAGGCGCGCGCCACGCCGCGCTTCACCGCCCCGTCGACCGAGCCATCGCCCTCGACGGCCCCAGCGGCCGACCGCGCGGGGCCCTCGCCCGCCGCGGCCTCACGCCCCCCCGCGCCCACCAAGAAGCCAAGCAAGAAGACCGCCGCCCCGGCCACCCCGGACTTCATCCGCCGGGCTCAGCGACAGGCTTTCTGGCGCCAGCCCTCCGTGCGCGGCGTGCTCACCGGCCTGGCGCTGGCCCTCGTGCTCACGCTGGGCGTGCAGGTGGTGCACCAATTCCGCGACGCCCTGGCGGCCCAGCAACCGAGCTGGCGCGCCGGGCTGGCCCAGTGGTGCGAACTGGCGCACTGCACCTTGCAGCCCCCCTTGCGCATCGATGACCTGCAGGTCGACAGCGCCACCTTGCTGCGCGCCGACTCGGCAGGTCCTGACCGCTACCGCCTCGCCGTGGTCGTGCGCAACCGCGCCGCCATCGAACTGGCCTGGCCCCATGTCGACCTGACCCTGACTGACACCTCCGGCGCGGTGGTGGCCCGCCGCAGCTTCTCGCCCGCCGATGCCCAATGGGCCGATGGCAGCGAACCCTCGACCCGCTTCGCGCCGCGCCCGGCCGCCGTGCCACCGCAGCACAGCAGCACCCTGGTGTGGCAGTTGCGCGCCCCGACCTTGCAGCCCGCCGGCTACACCGCCGAGCTGTTCTACCCCTGAATCCCTCACCCGAGACTCACCATGTCCGTTCTGATCTGCGGCTCCCTGGCCTTTGACACCATCACGACCTTCCCCGGTCGCTTCGCGCAGCAGATCCTGCCCGATCAGGTGCACATCCTGAACGTGTCCTTCCTCGTGCCCTCGATGCGCAAGGAGTTCGGGGGCTGTGCCGGCAACATCGCCTACAGCCTGCAGCAGCTCGGCGGCGACCCGCTGATCATGGCCACGCTGGGCAAGGACGGTGTGCTCTACCGCAATCACCTGGAGAGCCTCGGCATCAGCCTGGCGCGCGTCCACACTGTGGACGACGACTACACCGCCCAAGCCATCATCATCACCGACCAGGACAACAACCAGATCACGGCCTTCCACCCGGGCGCCATGGGCCAGGCCCACATCCAGCGCATTGAGGCCGACCCCAGCATCCAGATGGCCATCGTGGCCCCGGACGGGCGCGATGCCATGATCCAGCACGCCGAGCAGCTGCAGGCCGCCTGCATCCCCTTCGTGTTTGACCCGGGCCAGGGCCTGCCGATGTTCAACGGTGACGAGCTCAAGCGCTTCGTCAGCCAAGCCAGCTGGGTGGCCGTCAACGACTACGAAGGCAAGATGCTGGCCGAACGCACCGGCCAGAGCCTGGCCGAGCTGTCGCGCGGTCACCTGCGTGGCCTGATCGAAACCCTGGGCGCCGAAGGCTGCAATGTGTACGTGCAAGGCGAAGTCACCCATGTGCCCGGCGTGAAGGCCGCGGCCGTGGTCGACCCGACCGGTTGTGGCGACGCCTTCCGCGGCGGCCTGCTGTTCGGTCTGTCGCAAGGTTGGGACCTGGTCAAGTCGGTGGCATTGGCCAACCGCATCGGCGCCATCAAGATTGCCGTGGCCGGCCCGCAGAACTACACGCTCGACCGCGCCGCGCTCGGCGTCTGAGTCTGAGCCGCCAACGTGCGTCGCACACGCGGGTCTCGCACCCGCCGCTGGATCGCTGCGCTGGGCCTCGCGGCTCTGGGCGCCTGGTCAGCCCAGGCCGGCTGGTTTGACCGGGGCCGCCCAGCGGCCACCGGCGCCAGCCTGAGCCTGGCCACCTGGAACCTGGAGTGGCTGATGACACCGGCCACCCAGGCAGAGCTGAGCGCCCGCTGCCAGCGCCAGCAACCCCGCAGCCATGAACGGGCCCTGCCCTGCACGCCGGGCCGCACCCCGCCGCCCGCACGCACCCAGGCAGACTTCGATGCCCTGGCGCGCACGGCCCAGGCCCTGCACAGCGCCCACCGCGTGGACGTGGTGGCCCTGCAAGAGGTGGACGGCCCCGAGGCCGCCCGTCAGGTGTTTCGCCAGGGCTGGAAGCTGGACTGCTTCGAGCGCCGCGCGCACCCGCAGAAGGTGGGTTTTGCCATCCGCGATGGCGTGCCCTACCGCTGCAACGGCGAGCTGAGCGCCCTGGATGTGGACGGCGGCTCGCGCGCCGGCGCCGACCTGACGCTCTACCCGGGCACGGCACAGGAGGTACGCCTGCTCAATGTGCACTTGAAGAGCGGCTGCTTCCGCGGCGATCTGGACCGGTCGTTCAGCCCCTGCCGCGGGCTGCAACGCCAGGCGCCAGTGGTGGAGGCCTGGATCGACCAGCGCGTGCGCGACGGTGTGGCCTTTGCCATCCTGGGGGACTTCAACCGCCACCTGGACCAGGACGAACGCCGCACCGCCGGTCCCGACGAAAGCGCGCCGCTCAACCTGCTGCCCGCCTGGAGCGATGACCAGCCCCGCGGTGCCGTGCTGCACCGTGCCACCGCCGGCCAGCCCTATTGGCCCTGCGACGCCGATGACCGCCACAACCGCTACATCGACGACATCCTGTTCAGCGACAGCCTCAAGGCCCGATATGACAACAGGCGCGCCACCTTGCGGTTGACGCGCCTGCCGTATGGACCTCAGGACCTGGGTCGGCAACTCTCCGACCACTGTCCCTTGATCTGGTCAGCCCCCTGAGGCTGACCAGAAAGCCTGATCAGGCCTTGCCTTGCGTGGCCACCGCGGCCGCCGCCTTGGCAGCGGCTTCGGCGTCACCCAGGTAGTAGCGCTTGATGGGCTTGAGGTCGGCGTCCAGCTCGTACACCAGGGGGATGCCGTTGGGGATGTTCAACCCGACGATGTCGTCGTCGCTGATGTTGTCCAGGTACTTGACCAGAGCGCGGATGGAGTTGCCGTGGGCAGCGATCACGACGCGCTTGCCCGCCTGGATGGTCGGGGCGATCTCTTCGTTCCAGTACGGCAGCACGCGGGCCACGGTGTCTTTCAAGCACTCGGTCAGCGGCACCTGATCAACGGGCAGGCCGGCGTAGCGCAGGTCCTGGCGCTGGCCCATCGGGTCGTTGGCGTCCAGGGCAGGCGGCGGGGTGTCATAGCTGCGGCGCCACACCAGCACCTGCTCGTCGCCGTGCTTCTTGGCAGTCTCGGCCTTGTTCAGGCCCTGCAGGCCACCGTAGTGACGCTCGTTGAGGCGCCAGCTCTTGACCACCGGCAACCAGATGCGGTCCATCTCGTCGAGGCAGTAGTTCAGGGTGTGGATGGCACGCTTGAGCACCGAGGTGTAGGCGATGTCGAACTCGTAGCCTTCGGCCTTGAGCAGCTGGCCGGCCGACATGGCCTGCGACACGCCAGTGGGCGTCAGATCGACGTCGACCCAGCCAGTGAAGCGGTTTTCCAGGTTCCAGGTGGATTCGCCGTGGCGAATCAGGACGAGTTTGTACATGACGTGCGATCCCATCGAGGTGAAAGTGGGCCAGTCGAGACCAGCCGGGCAACCAGCGATTTTATAATCCCCCGACCCGTGGCTTCCTGATCGCGGGCATACGAGAGAGCACTTGCATGAATTCTTCGAGCTTCATCGCTGACAACTGGTACTGGATCGTGGCCGCAGCCGCATCGGGCGGCATGCTGCTGTGGCAGCAGGTCAAGTCGGGCGGTGTGGGTGGCGGCGTCACCCCGGCACAGGCTGTCCAGCTCATCAACAAGCAAAAGGCGCAGGTGATCGATGTGTGCGAACCCGCTGAGTTCGCGGCCGCCCACGTGAGCGGCGCCAAGAACGTCCCGCTGGGCCAGCTGGCCGAAGGCAAGGGCCTGCCCTCCAACAAGGCCATCCCGCTGGTGGTGATGTGCGCCGCCGGCAGCCGCTCGGCGCGCGCCGTGGCACAGTTGAAGACGATGGGCTACGAGAACGCCCAGTCGCTGGCCGGTGGCCTCAAGGCCTGGCGCGAGGCGAACCTGCCCACCGAGAAAGCCTGATCGGTCGGCCTGAGCCGTCGGGCTGCAACGGGCCATACACCACGCGCCGATCTCCACACAGATCAGGCGGACTTGGGACCGCGGGGACAATGCCCCTGCTGTCCCATTTTTTTGATTCCAACGGATCCACGACACCATGCAAGCCGTCAAGATGTACACCACCCTGGTCTGCCCCTACTGCCAGCGGGCCAAGATGCTGCTCAAGCAGCGTGGTGTCGAGGCCATCGAAGAGATCCGCATCGACCTGGACCCGGAACAGCGCGAGCACATGATGACCACCACCGGCCGCCGCACCGTGCCGCAAATCTTCATCGGCGAGACCCATGTGGGCGGCTGCGACGACCTGATCGCGCTGGACCAGCAAGGCGGCCTGCTGCCGCTGCTCAACGGCGCCTGACCCCGGCTGGGTGAAGTGCCCGGCGTCGGCCCCCGCCTGTTTGGGGGCTGCGCTGCGACTTCCGTGTATGCGGGGCTGCTTCGACAGAAGCGGTGTCATCGGGCTGGTTCATAATCCTCTGCGATTGCCTGGCTGGCCTGAACTACTTGCGCCATGCGCAGCGCCCTGGATTGATCACCCGCATACAAAGGATTTCTCATGAGCGACCAAGACCAAGCCAACCAACCTTCTTTCAGCATTCAGCGCATCTACCTGAAGGATCTGTCCCTGGAGCTGCCGAACGCGCCCCAGATCCTGCTGGAACAAGGCCAGCCCCAGGTGGACGTGCAGCTGAACCTGCACGCCGAGCCGGTGCAAGAAGGCCTGTACGAAGTGTCTGTGACGGCCACCGTGACCACCAAGGTCAATGACAAGACGCTGTTCCTGGTCGAAGCCAAGCAAGCCGGTCTGTTCGAGATCCGCAACGTGCCGGAAGACCAGATGCAGCCGATCATCGCCATCGCCTGCCCGCAGATCGTCTACCCCTATCTGCGCGCCACCGTGGCCGACGTGATCAACCGCACCGGCTTCCCGCCTGTGCACCTGACCGAAGTCAACTTCCAGGCCATGTACGAATCGCAGCTGCAGCAAGCCGCTGCCGCCGGCCACGCCTGAGCGGATGGGCACCCGGCTCGCCATTCTGGGAGCGGGCGCGTGGGGCACGGCGCTGGCCATCAGCGCCGCGCGGCACCACCGCGAGGTGCTGCTGTGGGCCCGCGACGCCGCGCAGGTCGCCGACATGCAGGCGACGCGCTGCAATGCACGCTACCTGCCCGACGCACCCTTTCCTGAGGCGCTGCGCCTGACCCACGACTTCGACGAAGCCGTGGCGTATGCGCGCGGCCCCGAAGGATTGGTCATCATTGGCACGCCGATGGCGGCGCTGGGCAGCATGCTGCAAAGCCTGCCCGACGATGCTGCCGCACTGTGGCTGTGCAAGGGCTTCGAAAAGGGCTCGGGCCGCCTGGGCAACGAGATCGCGCAGGCGCTGCGCCCGCAGGCCCGCAACGGGGTGTTGTCCGGCCCCAGCTTTGCCCACGAAGTGGCGCTGGGCCAGCCCACCGCCCTGGTGGCGGCCAGCACCGACACCGCCCTGGCCGAACAGGCCGTGGCCGCCTTCCACTCCGACAGCCTGCGTGTCTACACCTCGACCGACCCGATCGGGGTGGAGGTGGGCGGCGCGGTAAAGAACGTGCTGGCGATTGCCACCGGCATTGCCGATGGCTTGAGTCTGGGCCTGAACGCCCGCGCTGCGCTGATCACGCGCGGCCTGGCCGAGATGACCCGGCTGGGTGTGGCCTTGGGCGCCCGCCCCGACACCTTCATGGGGCTGTCGGGACTGGGAGATCTGGTGCTGACGGCCACCGGCAACCTGTCGCGCAACCGCACGGTGGGACTGCAACTGGCCTCGGGCAAGAAGCTCGCGCAGATCCTGCAGGACCTGGGCCATGTGGCCGAAGGGGTCTACAGCGCCGCCACGGTGCTGCAGCGTGCGCAAAGCCTGGGGGTGTCCATGCCCATCACCGAAGCGGTGGTGGCTGTGCTGGACGACCGCCTGAGCCCGGCGCAGGCCGTGGGCGCCTTGATGGGCCGTGAGGCCAAGGCCGAAGGCAGCGCGTTCTGAGCGCCTGTCAGTGCAACGCGGGTCAGCTCAGACGCTGCCCGCGTAGCCGTTCTGGCGCCAGGCTTCGAACACGGCCACGGCCACGGCATTGCTCAAGTTCAGGCTGCGCTGCTCCGGGCGCATCGGCAGGCGCACGCGTTGCGACAGCGGAAAGCCGTCGCGCAGGGCCGGATCGAGCCCGCGGGTTTCGCAACCGAACACGAACCAGTCACCGGGTTGCCAGGTGACCTCGCCAAAGGGGCGACTGCCCCGTGTGGTGAAGGCGAACAGGCGGCTCGGGTCCGGTTGCATGGTGTCGATGAACGCCTGCCAGTTGGCGTGACGGCGCACCGGCGCGTACTCGTGATAGTCGAGCCCGGCGCGGCGCAGCAGCTTGTCGTCCATCGAAAAACCCAGGGGCTCGATCAGGTGCAGCTCGCAGCCGGTGTTGGCCGCCAGGCGGATGACGTTGCCCGTGTTGGGCGGGATTTCGGGTTCGACGAGGACGATGCGGAACATGGCCCGCATTATCCCTGCACGAACTGCTCGAAAGCCTCTGCCGGCATCGGGCGACCAAAGAGGTAGCCCTGGTAGGACCGGCAGCCGTGCTGGTGCAGGAAGTCGCGCTGTGCCTCGGTCTCGACGCCTTCGGCAATCACGGCCAGGCCCATGGCATCGGCCAAAGCGACGATGGTGCGGGCGATGGAGGCATCGTGCGGATCGGTCAGCACGTGGCGTACGAAGGACTGGTCGATCTTGAGCTGGTCGAGCGGCAGGCGCTTGAGGTAGCTCAGGGACGAATAGCCAGTGCCAAAGTCGTCGAGCGAGAAACCCACGCCGTGGCCTTTCAAGGTGTCCATGCGCGCGACGACCGCCTCCATGTCGTCGATCAGGACACTCTCGGTCAGCTCCAGCTTAAGGCGCTGCGAGTTGGCGCCGGTGCGCGCCAGAATGCCCAGCACCAGGTCCACAAAGTCGGGCAGGCGGAACTGGCGCACGCTGACATTGACCGACACGGTGAGGTGGGCCAGTGCGGGCTGGAGAGACCAGGCCACCAGTTGCTGGCAGGCGGTCTCCAGCACCCAGGCGCCAAGCGGCAGGATCAGGCCGGCGTGCTCGGCCACCGGGATGAACTCGGCAGGTGAGATCATGCCGCGCTCCGGGTGCTGCCAGCGCACCAGGGCTTCGGCGCCAAACACGCGCCCGCTGGCGTCGACCTGGGGCTGGTAATGGAGCTGAAACTCCTGGCGCTGCAAGCCGCGCCGCATGTCGGCCTCCAAGGCGGAGCGGCGGCTCAGGGCGGCCTGCATCTCGGGGTCGAAGAAGCGCAGGGTGTGGCGGCCTGCGGTCTTGGCCTCGGACATGGCCAGGTCGGCCTGCCGCATCAGCTCGTCGAGGCTGACGGGCGGCGGCGTACCAAACAGAGTGACACCAATGCTGCAGCTGATGTGGTACTCCTGCCCGGCCAGGTCGCAGGACTGGGACAAGAGACTGAGGCAACGCGCCGCAAGCGAACGCGCTTGGGCAGCAGCCTCGGCGGGCACAGGGCTCAAGCCCTGCATGACGACCACGAACTCGTCGCCGCCCCAGCGCGCCAGGGTGTCTTGCGCGCCCAGACAGGTCTGCAGGCGGGCCGTCATGTGCTGAAGCAGCAAGTCGCCCATGTCATGACCCAGGGTGTCGTTGAGGGTCTTGAAGTCGTCCAGATCAATCAGCAGCACGGCGCCGGCCTGGCCGTGTCGGGGGCTGCCAGTCAGCACCTGCTGGAGCTGGTCTTGCAAGAGGCGTCGGTTGGGCAGGCCCGTGAGGGTGTCGAAGAAGGCGAGCTGCTCGATGCGGGCCTCGGCGGCCTTGTGTTCGGTGACGTCGGAGAAACTGCCCACGCACAGGGTGGGCTCTCGGCCTTGCCCCCGCACCAGGGTGAGGCTCAGGCGCAGGTCGTAGACCTCGCCGTTGTGGCGCTGGCTGCGCACCTCGCCCAACCAATGGCCGTGCTGCCGCAACTGCTGCTGAATGTGGGTGGCCAGCGGCGCCGGACAGTCGGGGGCACGCAAGGCGTCGACCCGTTTGTCCTGCACTTCGTCGAGCGCGTAGCCCGTGATGTCGGTGAAGGCCTGATTGACGCGCAGGATGGTGCCGCGCTCGTCGAGCACCATGATGCCCTCCTGCGACTCGAACGCGGTGGCGGCCAGACGCAAGGCGGCGTCGGACTGCCGGATCCAGTCTTCGGCGGCGCGCACGCGCAGGAAGAGCACGCACATGAGCAAGGCCACCACGGCCGCGCCAGCCGCCGCGAGATTGAGGCGCTGGTGCGCTTCGTCGGCCCGCTCGGCCGCGACGTCGCGCAGCACGGCCAGCGAGGCCATCTCGCGCCCGCTGTGATCGGTGAGCGGACGGAGGGCCACCGACCAGGCCTGGCTGGCGTCGCTGAGGTCCAACACCCCGCTGCCCCCCCGCAAGGCCAGGTCACGCCAAGCGGGGAGCAGGCCGCCGGGCAGATGCGGCAGGGTCTGCCCCAGCACCACCACCTTGGCATCGTCACCCCAATGGCCGGGCAGGTGAAACACCCTCTGGCCGGCTTTGTAGCGCGCTTCGCTGGTGTAGCGCTTGTTGATGAGCAAGGCCATGTCCTGCTTGAGCAGGCGCTTGAGTTCGTGGATGAACCAGTCTGCGTCCGAGCCCAGCTCCAGGTAGCCGATGAGTTCGCCGTCGAGATACCAGGGCTGAACGTGGCGCAGGGTGAAGGTGGACAGGGCGCCCAGTTCCATGCCGCCCACGGGCAGGCCGGTGGACATGGCATCGAGCAAGGTGCGCCGCTCGATCAGGTCGCCCCGGTGGGCGGGGTCGTGCGCGCGCAGCAGCACCTGGCGTTGCGGGTTGATGAAGTAGCCGTGCGAGACGCCATGGGTCTGGCGGAGCTTGTCGAAGCGCTCGCGGGCCAGGGCTTGCAGACGCCCCCCGTCGCCTTGTTGCATGGCCTGCGCGAGCGCCCGGTCTTCGGCCAAGGAGGCCGTCAGCAGGCGCAGTTGCCCGAGTTGCTGCTCACGCAGGTGTTGCCACATGGCGACCGCGTGCTGCGCGAACGCTTCGGTGCGCCGCACCTCGACGCTGTGCAGGTAACGCGACACGCCAAACAAGAACAGCAGGACCACCACCATCAAGGCCAGCGCTGCGGGGCGCAGGACCTGCATGATCAGGCGCACAGGCTGGGTGCTGGGGGCCGGGAGCGACGTGGATGTGCGGCCATCGTCGACCGTGAGGAAAGGGGCCACCCCCCGGGCAGCGCGCTGCCAGCGCCAAGCAACGTCACCCATGACGTCCTCGGGCACAACGCACACACTGACACTCAAACAAACCAAACCGCAAGATCAGCCCCGTGGAGACGCCCAACACAGCCCGGGAACCCCCAGAAGAGGGAGTGGATCGTAACGGAATGCAATCTGCTGGATTTGATCTGGCACAAGGAAAACGGGTGGAACGGGCGCTGACCTCAGCCGCTGGCCGCCTGACGGAAGGCCATGACGGCTTGGTTGCGCAGGGTGCGCAGCAAGGACAGCTCCTTCTCGCTGATCTGCAGGCTGTCGGCCTGGCCCTTGTCGGCGTAGATCAGGCCCAGCACCATGTCGGCTTGGCCGGCCCGCTTCATCACCAGGGGCAGCACGAGGAAGGTGGGGGCCTGCACCCGATCGCGGAACCAGGTGGGCAGGCGGTTGACGATGTTGGGGGCGCTGGCGTCGGCGATCAGGGTGTCGACCTGCTTGAGGCAGACGGCCGTGAACAGCTCCGGATTTTCACCGGGCCGCAGCACGAGCGGCACCTTGAAGAGGTCGCGGACGACATCGGCGCCCTCACCCAGGCCGAGGCGACCGGTGAGCTGACCGGTGCGGGCATCGCGCAGGCAGAACACCACGCGGCGGCAGTTGAGCGCCCGCAGCATGGTCTCCAGAATCATCTGCAGCACGTCGTTGAGGCGGAAGGACTCGACCAGGGAGTTGGTGATGTCCTGGATGCCGTTGGTGAGGATGCTGGTGGCGTCGACGGCGGGCGGTGGCAGATCGGGCGCGAGCGTGCCGGTGTCATCGCCCAGCCCGAGGGCGTCGGGCGTGGGCCCATCGGTTTGCCCGCTGTTGGGGGCATCCACATAAAAGGTGTCGAGCAGGCGCTCGCCGGGTGAGTGCGCGGGCACAGTCAGGTTGAGGGCCTGGGTCAGCTCGGTGAGGCGCTTGCGGGCGCGCGCGGCGGCTTGGCTGACGTCGTCCGACGTGAGGTCGAGCGAGGTGGCATAGGTGCGCGCCAGCTTCGTCAGGGCATCGCCCAGTTTGACGGGCTCGGTGTCGAGCATGGTCTGCGCCATCTGGTTGGCCATGCTCGCCAGCCACCACAGGCGCTCCGGACGCGCGGCCAGGGAGCGTGTCGGCACCCGCCCCTCGGGGCTGCGCATGCAGGCCAGCAAGCCCTCAGGCAAGCCCCAGCTCTGGCCAATGTGCCCCGCCAGTTGTTCGTGGCTGACGCCCAGCACCTTCACCGAGGCCTGGGCATCGCTCAGGGGCTCGGGCTGTTCCTCACTGACCGTGGTCAACGCGCGGATCTGCTCGGCGTCTTCCGGCAGGTAAAAGGCGACCAGCAAGCGGCCGAGGTTGCGGAACAAGGCGCCCAGGAACGCCTCTTCGGCGTCGCGTGACTGGTGCGACAGCTCGCTGGCCAGGGTGCCAGCCATCACGGTGCGCAGGAACTCGACCTTGAGTTGCTGCGCATGGACCTTGTCTTCCATGTGCTCCAGCAGCATCAGGGACAAGGCCAGGTTGCGCACCCCCGCCAGGCCGATCAGGCTCACGGCGCGCGAGACGGTGCTGATGGGATCGGTGCCCGCACGGCGGTAGTGTGCGGTGTTGACCACACGCAAGAGCTTCTGGGTCAGGGCGACGTCCTTGAGGATCTCGTCGCACAGGGTGTGCAGGCTATCGCTCTCGGAACCGGACAGGGATTGGATGCGCGTGATGGACGTGCCCAGCGCCGGAAAGTCGCTCTTGAAGCGCATGCGACGCAGGAGGTAGTCCAGCGTCAGATGGGCTTCGGCGGCGGCGGCAGGAGATGGGGGGGGCGGGCTGACCGGCATGGTGAGAATGTCCTCGATCCCCAATTAGACCTCAATCGGAAGGCGTCATGGCACCGTCACGCCCATCAAGCAAGCTGGGCGTCTTCGACTTGACTGTGCCTGCCCATGTCTCACTCTTCTTCACGTCGCCATTTCGTCATCAAGCTGGCTGCCCTCTCGGCAGCGGGCACCTCGGGCCTGACCCTGTCGGCTTGCGGAGGTGGGGACGATGGTGCTCCGCCGGCCTTCAACTATGGCGTGGCCAGCGGGGATCCTCTGGCGGATCGGGTGATCCTCTGGACGCATGCCCGCTATCCGGATCGCAACGATGCCGTGGCCTTGAGCTGGGAGATCGCCACCGACAATGCCTTCACCCAGATCGTGCGCCAGGGGCAGGCCCAGGCCAGTGCCAGCACCGACTTTACGGTGAAGGTCGATGTGACCGGCCTTTCGGCCAACACCGCTTACCACTTCCGCTTCCGCCAAGGTCGCCACCTGTCCCCGGTGGGCCGCACACGCACCTTGCCCACGGGCAACGTGAGCGAGGTCAAGCTGGCGGTGTTCTCGTGCGCCAACTACCCTGCGGGGTTCTTTAACGTCTACGCCGAAGCAGCGCGCTCGGATGCGCAGTTCGCGGTGCATCTGGGGGACTACATCTATGAGTACGGCGCAACGAAAGCCGATGGCAGCCCGGCCTATGCTTCTGCCAATGCCGCGGCTTTGGGCCGGGTCTCACAACCGACGCAAGAACTGACGCTGTTGAGCCATTACCGCCAACGTCACGCGCAATACAAGTCAGATCCGGACAGCAAGGACCTGCACGCGCGCATGCCGATGATTGCGGTGTGGGACGACCACGAGATCGCCAATGACAGCTACAAGGATGGAGCGGAGAACCACGACCCGATCACCGAAGGCAGTTTTGCGGCGCGCAAGCAGGCGGCCTTGCAGGCGTATCACGAGTGGATGCCGATTCGCACAGGCAGCGACCCCAGCGTCATCTACCGCAGCTTTGACTTCGGCCAGTTGCTCAGCCTGCACATGCTCGACACGCGGCTGATCGGCCGCGACAAGCAGGTGAGCTTTGGTGAGCTGCTCAATCCGGCCACCGCGTCTGCAGCCAAGGACACCCTGACGTCAGGGACGCGTCAGCTGCTGGGCAACACGCAACTGGGCTGGCTGCAAGGGCAGATGCAGGCCTCGACCGCCACCTGGCAGGTGCTGGGGCAACAGGTGCTGATGGGCAACATGGCGTTCCCGGTGTCTGTGTTGAGCACCTTGGAAGGGGGCGATGTGAGCGCTGCGCAGGCCGCCGTCACCGCGTACCTGAGCGCCAAAGCCACCCCAGCCAACCTGCGCACCCCTGAGCAGGATGGCTTGATAAGCCAGACCAAGCTGGGCTACAACCTGGACGCGTGGGATGGGTACCCGGTTGCGCGCGAGACCGTGTTGATGACTGCTTACCAGATGGGCAAAAAGCTGATCACGCTGGCGGGCGACACGCACAACGCCTGGTTCTCGAACCTCAAGCCAGTCAGTGTGCCTGGGGCTCAAGTGGGCGCGGAATTCGCCACCTCCAGCGTCAGCTCACCCGGTCTCGAAGAGTACCTGGCGGCCATTCCGTCAGCTCAGGTCAAATTCATCTTCGAGAACGTGGTGGATGACCTGAAGTGGATGGACCCGTCGCGGCGGGGCTTCCTGAAGATGACCTTCACCCCGACCACCGTCACCGGTGACTGGATCTTCATCAGCACGATCAGCGCACGCAGCTACACGGTCCTGGAGACCGTCCGCCACAGCTACCCGGCTGCGCCAGTCTGATCAAACGTGCACGACGAGGGCTGCGACTGTCAGCCCTGCGCGCGCAAGTAGGCCAGCACGTCCGATGCACCGCCCGCAAACACGATGCGCGCCGCATGCTTTTGTCGCTGGAAGGCGTACATCGGATCGTAATAGCCGTGCAGCAGGGCCTCGATCCACTCACGGTGCAGGCCCACATCGCCCGCGCCCGGCGCTGCCAAGGCAGCCTGCATGATGACTTGCAAACGCTGGTAGCGCTCACCGCCCAGCCGCTGCGCGATCTTCGCCAGACTGCCCAGCAGGTGTTCACGGAAGGCCAGCTCACCCGGCCCCTCGCCATACACCGCCGCGAAGTCAGCCTGCTGCGCCACCACGTAGTCGCTGAGGATGCGCTCGACGCGCTCGGCAAACGGCACCTCCAGCCACACCAACGGGGCCTGCGCCATGGTCTGCCGCAACGCCAGCGGCACCGAGCAGCGGCCAATGTGGGTGCCCTCGTCCTCGACCACGAAGCAGTCATGCCCCCGCGCACGCTTTTTGAGCACGTCAATCGCCAGCACGTTCTCGAAATCGATTTGCCCCGGCTGCCCGGTGGGGCGGCTGCCAAAGCCCGAGCCACGGTGGTTAGCGAGCCCCTCCAAGTCCACGCTATGCGGTAGCTCGTTCAGCAACTCGGTCTTGCCCGAGCCCGTCAGGCCGCCCAGGACCACGAAACGGGACTGCGTGACATCCTGCTGCAACGTCTCGATCAGGAAGCCGCGCATTGCCTTGTAGCCGCCGACCACCCGCGGGTACACGATGCCCGCCTCGGTCTCCAGCCATTGCTGCACGATCTGCGAACGCAGGCCACCGCGGAAGCAGTACAGCAAGCCATCGGGATGCGCCTGAGCAAACTGCGCCCAAGCCGCGATGCGCTCGGCCTTGAGCGCGCCCGACACCAGGCGATGCCCCAGCTCGATCGCCGCCTGCTGACCTTGCTGCTTGTAGCAGGTGCCCACGGCCTGGCGCTCGGCGTCGTTCATCAGCGGCAGGTTGACCACGCCGGGGAACGCGCCCTTGTCGAACTCCACCGGCGCGCGCACGTCCATCATCGGGACGTCGTTGAGGAAGATGGCGCGGTAGTCGTCCCGGTTGAGCGCCGTGCTGCTCGTCATCAACGCACCTCGACCGCGAAGGTCTGTCGCTCGATGAGCTGCCCGATGGGCTGGAGCTTCAGCCCCAGCTCGGCCGCCACCGTGAGGAACTCGGCCTCCCCGTCTGGCGTGACGGCCACCAGCAGCCCGCCACTGGTCTGCGGATCGCACAGCAGCTGCTTTTGCACCTCGGTGATCGGTGCCACCTTGTCGCCATAGCTGTCGAAATTGCGGCCGGTGCCGCCCGGCACACAGCCCTCGGACAGATAGTGTTCGACGCCCGGCAGACGCGGCACGGCCGCATCGTCCACCCAGGCGCTGAGCCCGCTGCCATCAGCCATCTCCACCAGATGGCCGAGCAGGCCAAAGCCCGTCACATCGGTCATGGCTGTCACGCCCGCGAGCTTGCCGAAACGGCTGCCCGCGCGGTTGAGCGTGCACATCCAGTCGCGCGCCAGGCCCACATCCTGCGGCCGCAGCTTGGCCTTCTTCTCGGCCGTGGTCAGGATGCCGATGCCCAGTGGCTTGGTCAGATACAGGCGGCAGCCTGCCGTGGCCGTGTCATTGCGCTTGAGGTGGCGCTTCTCGACCACGCCGGTCACCGCCAGACCAAAAATCGGCTCGGGCGCGTCGATCGAATGGCCGCCGGCCAGCGGGATGCCCGCCTCGTCGCAGATGGAGCGGCCGCCACGCACCACCTCGCGCGCCACCTCGGGTGGCAGTACATTGACGGGCCAGCCCAGGATGGCAATCGCCATCAAGGGGTCGCCGCCCATGGCGTAGATGTCGCTGATCGCGTTGGTGGCGGCGATGCGGCCAAAGTCAAACGGATCGTCGACGATGGGCATGAAGAAATCGGTGGTGGAGACCACGCCGCGCTCGTCGTCCAGCGCATACACCGCCGCATCGTCACGCGAGGCATTGCCCACCCACAGCTTGGGGTCGAGGTGCTGGGCGCCGCTGCCCGCCAGGATCACGTCCAGCACCTTGGGGCTGATCTTGCAGCCGCAACCGGCTCCGTGGCTGTATTGGGTCAGGCGAATGGGCTCGGACATCGGCGGCTTTCTGGAAAAGGAGAACAGCCGCGTACTGTAGCAACAGGGCTCCGGACAAGCCTGGCCCGCTCCGGCCGCCGATCGCTGTGTGGCCTACTTGGGCCCCACCAGACACAAAAAAACCACCCTGAAGGTGGCTGACATGCTGAATCGGTATGGTGCGCCCGGCTGGGATCGAACCAGCAACCCCTGCCTTCGGAGGGCAGTACTCTATCCATTGAGCTACGGGCGCAGCAGCGCGGATTCTAGCAGGGCTCTGTGCGCATGCGTTTCATACAAGGCGACGCTCGACCTATAATGTCCCTTTCAGACGGCCGGTCTTGCCGGTCCGATGTCACCCCCTCACCAACCAGCGCCTCCTGAACACCCCATGAGCCAAGCGCCCCAAACCCAAGAGTCCGGTCATCAAGGCCCGATCAGCACCCCCCAGCAACTGATGGTTGCCGTGGCAGCCGCGTTCATCATCCCGGTGATCATCATCGTGCTGTTGGTGATGTACGTCTCGTCGCACAGCCAGAAGGCCGCCGGCACCAACGCCCTCAGCGCCCAGGCCACCGCCGACCGCATCATGCCCGTGGGCACTGTGCAGATCAAACTGGCATCGGCCAACACCGGCCCACGCAAGGGTGAAGAGGCTTACAAGGCTCAGTGCGCTGCCTGCCACGACGCGGGCATGCTGGGTTCGCCCAAGTTTGGCGATGCCGCGGCTTGGGGCCCTCGCATTGGCCAAGGTCTGACCACGCTGGCCAGCCACGCTCTCCAGGGCTTCAAGGCCATGCCCGCACAAGGCGGTGGCGACATGAGCGACCTGGAAATCACCCGTGCCGCCGCCTTCATGGCCAACGCCGGTGGTGCCAAGTTCGAAGAGCCCGCAGCCCCCGCTGCCGAGGCCGCATCGGCACCCTGAGCCCTCGCTCACGGATCGCTATCGAAAAAGCCGGCTCTTGCAGCCGGCTTTTTTCATGGCACCACCGATGACGCGATCCAGCCTGACAGATCACCCCGCCGCCGGCACCGGCTCGCGCACAAAGCCAAACCGCGAGGGCATGTCGGCGAACGCAATCTCCTGAGGCTCGCCCCACACGCCCGAGGCCACCGCATCCGCGGCCGCGTCCATGTCCATCGAGCGCACCACGCCCAGCCCCATCTCGGTGAGCAAATAGAGCCGCCCCTGCTCGTCCAGCCAGCACGAGCGCACCTCGCCCACGTCCTGACCGGTGTGCGCCTGCACCTCGAACCTGGCGGCCTGCCCGCACACGCCTTCGTCTGCATGGCGGCGGCGCACGCCCAGCACCCACGGCGCCAGCTCCAGCTGCAGGTACACCCGCTGCGGGCCGTTCTGGAAAAACCAGGCGCCCCGCTCATCGGCAGCGTAGTTACGGTGAATGAAGGCCTTGAGCTTGTCGTGCTTGATCAGGCTGCCCTTGAGCTGCGGAAACGGCCCAGCCGCCTGCGTGGGCTCATCGCGCAGATACCAGTCGCCGCGTGCATCCAGCGCCAGCCAACCGTAGCAGTGGGGCACATTGGGCCACTTCTTGATGGCGGCTTTGACGATGTCGTCCATGACAGTCCTCACAAATGTTGTGCGAGCCAGCGGCCCACCGCACGCGGCAGGTCGGCCACATGCCCCGGAAAGCGCCCTTGCGGAAAACCGACATGCCCGCCCTCGTCCGGCTGCCACAGGGTCACGGCCGGCCCCACGTCCTCAAGGCGCGGCAGGCTCTCGGCCGGCACAAAAGGGTCATTGCGGGCATTGAGCACCAACGCCGGCACATGACGCATGGCACGCAAACCGGGTTTGGCAGACGCACGTTGCCAGTAGTCCTCGGTGCTGGCAAAACCATGCACCGGGGCCGTGTAGGCATTGTCGTACTCGTACAGATCCCGCGCGGCCAGCAGGGCATCGACCTTCACCACGCCAGGGTGCGCCCGCGCCTTGGCCAGCGCCTTGGGCTTGAGCGTGCGCAGGAACATGCGCGTGTAGACATGGCGGTTGAAGCCGCGCCCCAGCGCCTGCCCGGCCGCGGTCAGATCCACGGGTGACGAAATCGCCACCACCGCCTTCACCACCGCCCCAGCCTGGCTGCCTGCTTCCTGAGCCCAGCGCAGCAGGGCATTGCCCCCCAGCGACACGCCCACGGCCAGCATCGGGCCGGTGTGGCGCAGGGCCAGCCGGCGCAGCACCCAGTCCAGCTCCTCGTGATCGCCCGAGTGGTACGCCCGCACGGTGCGGTTCATCTCCCCGGAGCAGCCCCGAAAATGCGGCACCACATAGTCCCAGCCTTGCGATTGGGCCCAGTGGGCAAAGGCCCGTGCGTAATGGCTTTGCGACGAGCCCTCCAGCCCATGGAAGAGCACCAGCAAAGGGCGAGGCGCCGGCGCCCCTGCGGGGGCCGCCAGCCAGTCCACATCAATGAAATCCCCATCGGGCGTGTTCCAGCGTTCGCGCTGGTAGCTCACCGTGGCCGTGATCTGATCGGCGCGCGGGTGGCTGTAGAGCGCAGGCCAGATGGTCTGGACGTTGCCGCCCAGGGAACCTGTCCCCATCAACCAGCGCGGCGCCTGGTAGTGCAGCATGGCCTGCTCAGTGCAAGGTCGAGCGTGGCTCGGAGATGTCCGGCAGATCCTGCGGCATGCCGGCGCTGGCGTGGTGCGCCACCATACGCCAGCCCTGCGGCGTGCGCAGGTACACATTGGTGGCGATCACGAAGGCCGTCTGCAAGCCCTCGGACGTCATGGCCTGCACCTTCTCGGTCACGTGGTGCACAGCGCACACCGCCGTCTCCATGCGGCGCACATGCTCGATGGTGATGTGCACCGGCCCGGTCGCCAGCGTGGCCGCAAAGGCCGCCCGCACTGCCACCGTGCCCACCGTGCGCGGCCCACCGGGCGAGACACAAGCGATCTCCTCGTCCTCGGCCCAGCACGCCATCACCTTGTCCACGTCACCATGGCGCATGGCGTCGTAAAACGAGGCTTCGGTGTCGTCGGCCGAGGTCATCAGGGCCTGGGTCGCCTTGAGTGCGCGCGGATCTTTCATGGCAAGCGTCCTTACTTGAACACCACGGTCTTGTGACCGTTCATCAGCACACGGCGCTCGGCATGCCACTTCACGGCACGCGCCAGCACGACACATTCCACATCCCGCCCTACGGCGGTGAAGTCTTCCGGGGTCAGGGTGTGATCCACCCGCTCCACGTCCTGCTCGATGATCGGGCCTTCGTCCAGATCGGCCGTCACATAGTGCGCGGTGGCGCCAATCAGCTTCACGCCCCGATCATGCGCCTGATAGTAAGGCTTGGCACCCTTGAAACTCGGCAAGAAGCTGTGATGGATGTTGATGGCCCGCCCCTTGAGGAAACCGCAGAACTCGGCACTGAGGATCTGCATGTAGCGCGCCAGCACGACCAGGTCGATGCCTTCCTGGCTGACCAGGGCTTCGACCTGCTGCTCCTGGGCGCGTTTGACCTCGGCGCTCGAACCGGTGGGCAGCGGCAGGTGGTGGAAAGGGATGCCATAGCTGGCCGCCAGCTCGGCGTAGTCCGGATGGTTGGAGACGATGGCCGGGATGTCGATTGGCAACCAGCCCGAACGCCAGCGGAACAGCAGGTCGTTGAGGCAGTGCCCGTGCTTGCTGACCATGATCAGGACGCGGGGCTTGCGGGCCAGGGCGTGGATGGCGGCCGTCATCTGGAACTGCTCGCGCACGTGCGAGAACAGGCTCTCCAGCGTGCGGGCATCGGCCAGGTGGTCGGGCGCGGCAAAGTGCACGCGCATGAAGAACAGCCCGGTGCTGTCCTCGCTTTGCACATCGCCAAACTGCTGCGAGTCGATGATGTTGCAGCCGGCCTGATACAGCAGACCCGACACCGCGTGAACGATGCCGGTGGCGTCCCGGCAGGACAGGGTCAGAACGAATTCGTGCGTGGTCTTCATGATGGAGAACGATTGTAGGCCGGGCACATGACGGTTGCTGGTGCACACCGGGTGCGCTCAGCGCGCATACAGGCGCTCGATTTCGGCCGCAAAGCGGCTCATGAGGTTGTTGCGCTTGAGTTTGAGGGTGGGCGTCATCATCGTGTTCTCAATGGTCCAGGGCTCCAGCGTCAAGCACACCTTGCGGGGCACCGCGTAGTGCGGGAAGCTCGACGCGGCCTGCTGGATGCGCGCCAGGGCCGCCTTCACGGCCGCGGGCGCCTGCAGGTTGGCTGGGTCCTTCGGGTCCAGTTGCAGGCTCTGCGCCAGCTGGGCCCACACCTGCGGGTTCATCACCACCACGGCGGCAATGAAGGGACGCTGCTCACCCAGCACAAAGGCCTGCTCGAACAGCGGATCGCCCGTCAGGGCCTGCTCCAGGTCACCCGGTGGCACCTTCTCGCCGGTCGAGGTGACGATGATCTCCTTGATGCGGCCCAAGATGCGGATGCGGCCCTGCTCGATGGCCGCCTGGTCGCCCGTGCCCAGCCAGCCCTCGGGCGACAGGACCTTGGCCGTGTCCTCGGGGCGGTTCAGGTAGCCCTTCATCACGCTGGGACCGCGCACCTGCAACTCGCGGTTTTCGCCAATGCGCACCTCGACGCCCGGCAAGGCGCGCCCCACCGAGGACGGGTCGTTGTCGGTCGGCAGGTTGCAGGCCACCACAGGCGAGGTCTCGGTCATGCCATAGCCCTGTACCAGCGGCATGCCCACGCCCAGGAAGCAGCGCGCCACGGCGGGCGACAAAGGCGCGCCGCCGCTCACGGCCACGCGCAGGCGCCCGCCAAACTGGGCCAGCAAGGGCCGCGCGGCCAGCTTGTCCAGCAGCGGCCATACCAAACCATCGAACATCGACCAGGGGGAAGACGGCACCGTCAGGCCCTGCTGACGACAGAACCGCCGCCAGCCCACGGCCTCGGTCCAGGCAAACAGGCGGGCTTTCAGGGGCGATGTGGCCAGCACCTCCTGCAGGCGCGCCTGCACCCGCTCATAGATGCGCGGCACCGAGATCAGCACGGTGGGGCGCACCTTGCGCAGGTCTTCGCTCAACAGCGCCACCGAGCGCGCATACACCACGCAGGCACCGGCTGCCATCGGCAGGTAGTAGCCCGCGGTGCGCTCGAAGGTGTGCGACAGCGGCAGGAAGGACAGAAACACATCGTCGGCGCGCGGCTGGATCACCGACATCACCGCCTTGACGTTGCTCATCACATTGCGGTGCGTGAGCATCACGCCCTTGGGCTTGCCGGTGGTACCCGAGGTGTAGACGATGGCCGCCAGGTCATCGGCACCAGGCGTCACGGCGCCACGTGCGGGCGTCCCCGCCCCCGTCTGTCCCGCTGCCAGCCAGTCGCGCAGACTCAGCAAACGCGGGCCGGACACGGCCGGCGCATCCGGCACGGCGTTGTCACACACCACCACCGCGCGCAGCGCCGGCAGGTCGGCACCGACGCCGGCAATCGCCTGCCACTGGTCCACGCTTTGCACCACCAACAGCGACACGGCGCTGTCCGACAGGATGTAGGCAATGCTGGCCGGGTTGTCGATCGCGTGCAGGGGCACCGGCGCCCCGCCCTGCGCCAAGGTGGCCAGGTCGATGCTGACGGCGTCCAGCCCGTTGGGCAGCAAGATGGACACGCGCGCACCCTGCGGCAGGTCCATCGCCTGCAAGGCCGACGACCACAGGCTCACCCGCTGCGCCACCTGGGCCCAGTCCAGCGTCACCCAGGCCTGGCTGGCGGGGTCGAAATGACGGTAGGCCGCGGCCTGCGGCGTGAGCCTCACCCGCCAGGCCAACAGGTCGGGCAGGGTTTGCAAGGCGTACAGATCGGAGAGCACCTCGGGCATGATCGGCTCCAGACAGGATCGAAAACGGTCACCAAAAAGGGACACAAGGAATCAGAAAAGACAAAGCCCGGGCGAACCCGGGCTTGCACCAGCGCAATCAGCGGCCCAGCACCTCAGTGCGCGTGCACGTGCTCGCCGTCTTTGAGCTTGTAGACGGTGCCACAGTAAGGGCACTTGCCTTCGCCGGTGGCCACCACGTCAATGTAGACGCGAGGGTGGTTGCTCCACAGCGCCTGCTTGGGGTTCGGGCAAAACACCACGCCCGGCCCTTGCAGGTCGGCCGCGCCCACTTCCACCACGGCTTTGGGAGATTGTGCGTTCGAGCTCATGTTCCAAGTCCTCGGCAATCAGACCAGGGTCAGCCAGTCGGCGTACTTGTCGTTGCGGCCATAGACCACGTCGAAATAGGCCGACTGGATCTTCTCGGTGATGGGGCCACGCGAGCCGGCACCGATCTGGACACGATCGAGTTCGCGGATCGGGGTCACTTCAGCGGCTGTGCCGGTGAAGAAGGCCTCGTCGGCGATGTAGATCTCATCGCGGGTGATGCGCTTTTCCTTGAGCTCCAGGCCCAGGTCCTTGCAGATCGCGGTCACGGTCTTGCGGGTGATGCCGTTCAAGGCGCCAGCCGACAGGTCGGGGGTGTAAACCACGCCTTCCTTGACCACAAACACGTTCTCGCCCGAGCCTTCGGAGACGAAACCGGCCGTGTCCAGCAGCAGGGCTTCGTCGTAGCCGTCTTCGGTGGCTTCGAGGTTGGCCAGGATGGAGTTGGTGTAATTGCTCACCGACTTGGCCTGCGTCATCGTGATGTTGACGTGGTGACGGGTGAAGCTGGAGGTCTTGACGCGGATGCCGCGATTCATGCCGTCTTCGCCCAGGTAGGCGCCCCAAGGCCAGGCCGCCACCATCAGGTGCACCTTGGCACCCTTGGGGCTGACGCCCATTTTCTCGGAACCCAGCCACACCAGCGGACGCAGGTAGCCGCTTTCCAGGTTGTTGGCCTTGATCACGTCGATCTGGGCCTGCATGACCTCATCGAGCGTGAAGGGCATGGGCATGCGCAGGATCTTGGCGCTGTTGAACAGGCGCTCGGTGTGCTCACGCAGACGGAAAATCGCGGTGCCCTTGGCGGTCTTGTAGGCGCGCACGCCTTCGAAAGCGCCGCAGCCATAGTGCAGCGTGTGGGTCAGCACGTGGACTTTGGCGTCGCGCCACTCCACCAGTTTGCCGTCCATCCAGATCTTGCCGTCGCGATCGTCCATCGACATGGGGGGGAATCCTTCTCAAAGGTGTCGCCACCCGTGTGGCGCTCATCGAACTTTAAATTGTAGCGCCTGGGGGTCAGGCGGAGGTGGCTTCCGCAGGCTGAATCAGGCGTTCGCTGCCCCGCTGCCGGAAGTCAGGCACCCGCAGGCGGGTGTGGCGCGCAATCATGAGCTCCTCGTTGGTCGGGATCACCCACACGCTGACCGGGCTGTCGGGCAGGCTGATGCGGTGCGGCTGTCCCGGCTCGGCGGGCCCGGCCGTGTTGGCCGCCTCGTTCAGCTTCACCCCCAGCCAAGCCGCGTCGTGGCAGATGCGCGCCCGGATGGCCGGCGCATGCTCGCCAATGCCGGCGGTGAAGACCAGACTGTCCAGACCGCCCAGCGCAGCCGCCAGCGAGCCCAGCTCGCGCTGGATGCGGTACACGTACAAATCGACGGCCTCGTGCGCCGCCGCGTGGTCGCTGGCCAGCAAGGTGCGCATGTCCGACGACAGGCCCGAGACCCCCAACAGGCCTGACTGCTTGTAGAGCAGGGTTTCAATCTGGCGGGCGTCCAGGCCCCGCTCGTCCATCAGCCACAGCAGCACGCCGGGGTCGATGTTGCCGCAGCGGGTGCCCATGGGCAGGCCGTCCAGCGCGGTAAAACCCATGGTGCTGGCCACGCTGCGCCCGTGCTGCAAGGCACACATGCTGGCCCCATTGCCCAGGTGCAGCACCACGGTGCGGCCCTTGGCCGCATGACGGTCCACCTGCGGCAACTGCGAGGCAATGTACTCATACGACAGGCCATGAAAGCCATAGCGCTGCACGCCCGCGTGGTGGAACTCGCGCGGCAGCGCAAAGCGTTGCGACACCTCGGGCGCGCTGGTGTGGAAAGCCGTGTCGAAACAGCCCACCTGAGGGATGCGCGGCGCCAGCTTCATCAAGGCGCGCACCGGCGCCAGGTTGTGAGGCTGATGCAGCGGCGCCAGTGGCACCAGCTCGGCCAGTTGCTCGACCACCGCCGGCGTCAGCACCACTGGCTCCTGGAAGGCCACGCCGCCATGCACGATCCGATGCCCCACCGCCACCACCTGGATGCGGTGCAGGAACTGCGGCATGATTTTCAAGAGATGGGCCAGGGCGGCCTCGTGGTCAAAACCAGCATCCCCGGACCACTGCTGGTCGAGCATCACCTCACCGCGCACATTGCACACCTTCAGACGTGGCGCCGTGCCGATGCCCTCGATCTGCCCATGGAACAGGTGGCGAAAGATCCGTGCCGTGAACACCGAGAACTTCAGGCTTGACGAGCCTGCGTTGAGCACTGCAATGGCGTCGGTCGTCATCGTGCGTGCCCTCCCCTTATGAGGCCAAGGCCGCGGCGGCAGCTTGCGCACGCGCGTGCGCCACCAGCTTGAGCACGGCGGTCGATGCCAGGCGCATGCGCACCGAGTCGGCCCGGCTGGTCAGCACGATGGGCACCCGCGCACCCAACACGATGCCGGCACTGTCGGCCCCAGCCAGGTATTGCAACTGCTTGGCCACCATGTTGCCCGCCTCGATGTTGGGCACCACCAGGATGTCGGCCAGCCCCGCAACCTGGGACTTGATGTGCTTGGTGCGCGCCGCTTCCACGCTCACGGCATTGTCAAAGGCCAGCGGCCCGTCGATGAGACCGCCCGTGATCTGGCCGCGATCGGCCATCTTGCACAGCATGGCCGCATCGATGGTGGCCTGCATCTCGGGATTGACCATTTCCACCGCGGCCAGGATGGCCACCTTGGGCTCGGGCACACCCAGCACCTGCGCCAGGTCGATGGCGTTTTGCACGATGTCGACCTTGTCGCGGATGGTGGGGGCAATGTTGACCGCCGCATCCGTCACCAGCAGCATGCGCGGGTAAGCCGGCACGTCCATCACGAACACATGGCTGATGCGCCGCGCGGTACGCAGGCCGGTGGCCGAGGCCACGACCGCCGCCATCAGCTCGTCGGTGTGCAAGCTGCCTTTCATCAAAGCCTGGACCTCACCCGAGCGCGCCAGCGCCACGGCCACATCGGCCGCCTCATGGCTGTGCTCGGTGTCAACGAGGCGCCAGGGTGACAGATCCCAGCCGCCCGCCTGCGCCACCGCACGGATCTTGGCCTGCGGCCCCACCAGCACAGGCTCGATCAGCCCACGCTGAGCCGCAGCCACCGCGCCGCCCAAGGAGTCCGCATCACAAGGATGGACCACCGCGCAGCGTACGGCCGGCAGATGCTCGCACGCACGGAACAGGCGCCCGAACACGTCGTTGGGATGTTGGACGTCGCCGGTGAGCGCGTCGGGCTGGGCGGTAGGCAGGGAGAGATTCGTCATTGCAGAGGTCGTTGGGGCCAAAGAAGTCAGATGTTCCGGGGTCAGGATGACAAGCATAGGTCGGAATCCCTCGGAAACCCTGCGCCGACACGGGCTTCAGGCCCTCATTTGCAATTTAAGACGACTGGTCATATTATTTACACCATGGCCCGCACCGCTGACAAAACCGACATCCCCCGCCGCCTCACCGAGGCCGGCCATACGCTGTTCACGCGCTGCGGCTACCACGCCACCGGCATCCAGCAGATCACCGACCAGGCGGGCGTGCCCAAAGGCTCCTTCTACAACCACTTCGAGAGCAAGGAAGCCTTCGCTGCAGCCATCATTGCGCACTACGCGCGGTGGGTGGACGAGGCCTGGGAGCGCTGCCTGAGCGACGCGCCACCTGGCGCCCACGATGCGGTGCGCCACGTCTTCACCCGCTTCATCGCGCACCACGAGCAGCAAGGCTGCCAGGGCTGTCTGGTGGGCAATTTCGCCGCCGAAGTGGCCGAAACCAGCGCCCTGTGCTGCGGCGTCCTGAACACCGCGCTGTCGGGCTGGCGCACGCGCCTGGCCGAGCTGCTGCGCCGCGCCCAGGCCGAAGGCAGCGTGCGCACCGACGTCGATGCCGACACCCTGGCCACCTTCTTCTGGGACGCCTGGGAAGGGGCCTTGCTGCGCATGAAGATCGAACACCACACCCAAGCCCTCAAGGACACGGTCGCGCTGATGCTCGACCACCTGCTGCGTCCTTGATTTTTTCTTCCACGGAGACCTTTACATGAGCAACTTGTTCCAGCCCTTCCAACTGGGCCCCATCACCCTGGCCAACCGCGTGGTCATGGCCCCCCTGACCCGCAGCCGCGCCGAAGCCGGCAACGTGCCCGGCCCGCTGACGGTCGAGTACTACACCCAGCGCGCCACCATGGGCCTGATCATTGCCGAAGCCACCCAGGTGTCGGCCACGGCCCAGGGCTATCCCAACACCCCCGGCCTGCACACCGCCGAACAGGTGGCCGGCTGGCGCAAGGTGACCGACGCCGTTCACGCCCAGGGCGGCAAGATTTTCGTGCAACTGTGGCACGTCGGCCGCATGTCGCACACCGCCTACCAGCCCGACGGCCAGGCCCCCGTGGCCCCCTCGGCCATTGCCGCCAAGGCCAAGACCTTCGTGCCCGGCCAGGGCATGGTCGATTGCTCCACCCCGCGTGCGCTGAGAACGGCCGAGATCGCTGGCGTGGTCAAGGACTTCCGTACCGCGGCACGCAACGCCATCGAAGCCGGCTTTGACGGCGTGGAAATCCATGGCGCCCACGGCTACCTGCTGGACGCCTTCCTGCGCGACGGCTCGAACCAGCGCACCGACCAGTACGGTGGCAGCATCGAAAACCGCGCCCGCTTCCTGCTGGAAGTGATGACCGCCGTCACCGCCGAGATCGGCGCCGACCGCGTGGGCATCCGCCTCTCGCCCGTCTCGCCCGTCAATGACTCCAGCGAGAGCAACCCGCAGCCGCTGTTCGAGTACGTGGTGCGCGAGCTGGAAAAGCTGCACCCGGTCTTCCTGCACGTGGTCGAAGGCCACACCGGTGGCCCGCGTGACAACGCCCCGTTCGACTACGACGCCCTGCGCAAGCTCTACAGCGGCGTCTGGATGGTCAACAACGGCTACTCCAACGTGATGGCCCAAGAGGCGGTGGCCAGTGGCCACGGCGATCTGGTGTCCTTCGGTCGCCCCGCCCTGTGCAACCCCGATCTGGTGCGCCGCCTGAAGGAAAACGCGCTGCTCAACGAGCCGTTTGCCGACACCGGCTTCTACGGCGGCAGTGGCCCGCACGGCTACACCGACTACCCTTTCCTGCCTGCGTGACGCCAAGGCGTTGGACATCGTCGCTCCAGTTTCTATAATGAAGCGTGCGCTGTCATCGCCCCTTCGCGGGCACGCTTCCCGTCAATGAGGAGGCAGCGTGCCCGCGGCCCGGGGCGGTAACCAGCGATTGAGCGCGAATTTGAGGGTGTAAAACACCACGACCGAGCCCAGGAAATCGCCGGTTGCCATGACCCAGAAGCCTGACCAGTCATGCCCCACCGGATCACGCAAATGAAACCAGACGTGGTGCATCAAGGGACTGGCCAGCGAATACACGACAATGCAGATCAACAGCTTGCCGGCCGTCAGGTTGATCAGGTTGCCTTGCAGGCCAAAAAAGCGCCGCGCCATGATGTACACGCTGTAAGGCGCCACGGCCGCGATGATCCCGCCCACGAAAGAGCGGGGAAAATCATCCGGGAAGAAAAGCGAGAAATTGACGCACCAGGCGGACAGCAACAAGCCGATGGCCCCCGAGAACCCAAACAGCAAGGTTGCCAGCAGGCGCACCCCAGCGGGCAGATAAACCCAGTTGATGCCGGGGATGAACTCGAGCGTCTTGAAAAGGGCATGGTTCACCCCCACCATCGTCAAGAAGGCGACAAAGGTAACCATGATCATGCCCAGGTAAAGACCGAGCCGCGACAGGATTGTCATAAAATATATACGTTCCAGGGTATCCATCATAAGTCAAGCCCTCCAGACCCCTCCCACAAGGAAGCCCCCCCGCCGTGACCCGCCCTGCCGACATCTACCTGCGTTTTCTGAAGCTGGCTGAAGCCGTGCGCGGCCTGCCCAGCCTGCCGCCGCTGGACCCCCTGGAAGAGCAGATCCTGCAGTTGGTGGCCCGCACCAACCAGGCCCAGGAGCGTCTGTGCGTACGCGACCTGATCGGCACGGCCGAACTGGGCTCGCCTGCCACCTTGCATTCGCGCCTGAAGTCCATGCGCGCCAAGGGCTGGATCACCCTGGCCGACACCGAAGACGCCCGCCGCAAGCAGGTGGAGCTGACCTCCGCGGCCCTGACGCACTTCGACAAGCTGTCAGAGTGCCTGGTGCAGGCCACGCGCCCGTGAAGCGGTTGGCGCCCCCTGGCGCCCCCGACCGGATCGCTTCGGCGCCCATGAGCCCTGCCCGCGCCACCTCCGAGCCCTTCGTCACCGACACCCTGCGGCAGCGCCTGCGCTTGGCGCTGCCTTTGCTGCTGCTCACCGGGCTGATCGCGGTCATGGGGGTGTTCGCCTATCGGTCGCTGGCCGATGAGATCCGCAGCGAAACCCACCGCACCCTCACCGTCATCGCCGAGCAGAAAACCCTGCAGATCGAGGACCTGCTCGACGAGATCCGTGCCGATGCGCGCGTGAATTTCGCCGGGCGTTCGCGGCTGGAAGACCTGTTCGCACAGTGGCTGTCCAGCGGACGTCGCAACCCGGCCCTGCTCACCGAGATGCAGGCCTTGGCCCGCGAGGGGGTGCGCGTCAAAGGCTGGCAAGGCTTGGCGGTGCTCGACGCCCAAGGGCGCCCGGCCTTTGTCGCCGGCCAGGCCGACCTCACCCCCCACACCGCACTGATCGCCGACATCCTGCGGCGCCCCCGCATCGAACTGGTCAACCTGCACCGCACCGCACAGGGCGGTGTGCAGTTCGGCGTGCTCGCCCCCATCGGCTCGGGCGCGCAAGGCACCCTGGGGGTGGCCTACCTGAGCTGGAGCGCCGCCCAGACCCTCTACCCCTTGGTGAGCACCTGGCCCGTGCCCACCCGCACGGCCGAAACCTATCTGGTGCAGCGTGAGGACGCGCAGGTGCGCTTCGTGACGCCGCTGCGCCATCGCCCGCAAGCCGAGCTGTCCCTCACCGAACCCTTGAACACCCCCGCGCTGCCAGCTGGCCGGGCCGCGCAAGGCGAGCGCGGCATCCTGTCGGGCGGGCGGGACTACCGCGACGTGCCCGTGCTGGCCTACGCTTCGGCCGTGCAAGGCACCCCTTGGCTGATGCTGGCCGAGATCGATGAGCGCGAGGCCTATGCCGGCATCCGCAACATGGCGTGGGCCACCAGCATCGTGATGGGTCTGGGCCTGTTGCTGGTGTACTCGGTGGCCTTCCAGGCTTGGCGCCGCTCCCGCCAACAGCAGGAGTTGCAGACGCTGCAGGCCCGCCAACTGGCGGAATCGCGTTTTCGCGTCATCTTCGAGCAGGCCCCGCTGGGCGTGGCCCTGGTCGATTCCCTGAGCGGCCTGCTGCTGGAGGTCAACCGCCGCCTGTCCGACATCATCGGCGTCGCCCCCGAGGACCTGATCGGCGTTGATCCGCAGCGCTACACCCATCCCGACGACCAGCAGATCTCCCAGGCCCACATCGCGGCCTTGAAAGCGGGAGGGCTGGCCAGCCACACCTTCACCAAGCGCTATGTGCGCCCCGAGGGCACAGTGGTGTGGGCCAGCGTGACCGGTGCCCCGATCCAGGTGGACGCCTCGGATGCGCCGCGCCACCTCTTCATCGTCGAAGACATCAGCGAGCGCAAACGCCACGAGCGTGAGCTGCGCGAGGCGACCGAAGCCGCCGAAGCGGCCAATGCCGCCAAGAGCGAGTTCCTGGCGCACATGAGCCACGAGATCCGCACACCCATGAACGCGGTACTGGGCCTGGCCCAGGTGCTGGAGCGCGAGCCCCTGCCCGAGCACCAGCGCGACATGGTGGCCCGCATCCGCACGGCAGGCCAGTCGCTGCTGGCCCTCCTCAATGACGTGCTCGACCTCTCCAAGATCGAGGCCGGTCAGCTGCGCCTGGAACCACGCCCCTTCGACCTGTCCAGCCTGCTGGCCAGCCTGGACAGCCTGATGGGCCAGCTCGCTCGCGCCAAGGGCCTGACGCTGCGCCTGATCGCGCCCGCCACGCCCCTGGGCCCCCTGCTGGGCGATGGTCTGCGCCTGGAACAGGTGCTCTTCAACCTCACTGGCAACGCCATCAAGTTCACCGAGCACGGCGAGGTCACCGTCACCGTGCGCGTCAGCGACGCAACGGACCAGCAGCTGCGCCTGTGCTTCGAAGTGAGCGACACCGGCATCGGCATCACCCCGCAGGCCATCGACCGTCTGTTTGCACCGTTCACCCAGGCCGACGGCGGCATTGGCCGGCGCTTTGGCGGCACTGGCCTGGGCCTGTCCATCTGCAAACGCCTGGTCGAGCTGATGGACGGCGAGATCGGCGTGCACAGTGAAGCGGGCCGCGGCAGCACCTTCTGGTTCTCGCTGCCGCTGCCGCGCGCCAGCGCCGACGTCGTCGAAGCCCTACACGCACCGACCACGGTGGCGGCCGCCTCGGGCCCGCGCCTGGTCGGCGCCCAGGTGCTGGTGGTGGACGACAGTGCCATGAACCGCGACCTGGTCGAACGCGCCCTGCGCCTGGAAGGGGCCACCGCCACCCTCGCGGCCGATGGCCAGCAGGCCGTGCAGATCCTGCGCACCCGCCCGCAAGGCTTCGACGCCGTGCTCATGGACGTGCAGATGCCCGTGATGGACGGCCTGACCGCCACGCGCCTGATCCGCGACGAGTTGGGCCAACACACCTTGCCCATCATCGCCTTCACCGCCGGCGTGCGCGACGACCAGCAGGCCGCCGCCCGTGCGGCCGGCGCCAACGACGTGCTGCCCAAGCCCATGGACCTGGATCAGATGGCCCTCGTGCTGGCCGCCTGGATCGCTCCGCCACCCACACAGACCGCCGCCGTGCCCACGCCGCCCCCGGACCTCCCTCTCGACAGCGACCACGAATTCCCGGACATCGAAGGCATCGACCGCAAGCGTGCCTCGCAGCGCCTGGGCGGCGACCGCGACATGTTCATCGACCTGCTCAAGATGTTCGTGGCCGAATACGCCGACGCCGTGCCCCGCACCCGCGCCGATCTGGATGCGGGCGAGCGCGTGCAAGCCGCCCGGCGCATGCACACCATGCGCAGCAGCGCAGGCTTTCTGTGCGCCCTGGACGTGATGGACGCCGCCGGCGACGTCGAAGACGCTATCGGCGCGGAAGATGACAGCTTGGCGCCCGCCTTGGCCGAGTTGGCGCGCACCCTGAGTTTGCTGCTGGACGCCAGCGCCCCCTGGCGCTGATGCGGCCCACCCCTGGGCTTGCAGTCCCGCATTTGGCCCATACTTGAGTTGTTGCAGACGCTGCGGCGCGCGCAACCCCAGGCCCTTGGCCCAGGGTTTCCTTTTCTTGAACCAGTGAGTCCTACCATGCAAGTTTTGCTGCACACCGACAAGAACATCGACGGCGGCGTCCGCACGGCCGAATACCTCGAAACCCTGGCCCAGGACGAACTGCACCGTTTCGGCGAACACATCACCCGCCTGGAAGCCCATCTGGCCGACGCCAACAGCCACGCCAAGGCCAACAAGGACGACATCCACTGCACACTGGAAGCCCACGTCAAGGGCCTGCAGCCCGTCGTCGTGAAGGACCACGCCGCCAACGCCCACCAGGCCATCCACGGCGCCATGGACAAGCTCAAGCGCGCCGTGGGCACCGCCCTGGAGAAACACGCTCCCCGCCGTGACGCCACCCTGGCCGCGCCGGATGCGGACGACACCGCCAACGCATGAGCGACCACTACGCCGCCCTCGGGGTGGCGCCCAGCGCCCCGCTGGCCGAGATCAAGAAGGCCTTTCGCCAGCAGGCGGCGCTGTACCACCCTGACCGCAATCCCTCGCCCGATGCACCAGCCCGTTTCCGGGCCGTGCAACAGGCCTACGACGTGCTGTCCGACCCGGACAAGCGCCAGGCCTACGACGACAATCGGCGTCGCAACCTGCTTGATGACCCGCTCGAAACCGCGCAGGACATCTGGCAAGCCTATTTCCGCACCCTGATCTGACCCCGACGTGAGCCTCTCCCCCTTCTTCCTGCAACTGCGCTCGGCCTACCAGGCTGAACTCGATGACCTCACCTCCGACTCGGAGGGACGTGGCGTGCTGCGCCAACGTCTGGCCGAGAAGCGCCAGGAGCTGGGCTTTCTGGTCAAGATGATCGAGATCAGCCCCGAGATGGTGGCCGTGGTCTTCCACCAGGCCTTCCGCTTCGTGCAACCAGCCGTGCTCGAACACCTGATCTGCCAGGACGCCGATGACCTGCCCGACTGGGACGCCATCGCCGACGCCGTCGAGCTGGCCCCCTGGGCCCAGGAACTGGTTGACACCATCCTGACCGAGCCCGCCGGCCCCTGGTTCATGACCCTGGCCGCCGCGCTGGAGTACATGCACGCCCGCCCGGGCCGCGCCAGCGACGAGGGCGGCGACGACACGGACGATGAAGACCGTGAAGACGCCGACGAAGACCGCGACGATGATGGCGACGACGCCGACCAGCGCGCCCGCGACGAAGCCGGCGCCGACTGGCTGTCCGACCAAGGCTTCGACCGCAAAGACTGAGACATGAGCCAACACCTTGCCCTCATCACGAAAACCCAGAGCCTGATCGCCGCCGGTGACATCGTCGGCGCCGAATCGGCGCTGTCCGAACTGGCCGACACCGAAGGCGACGGCGCGCTGATGGTCGTGCTCGACCAGCTGCCCCCCAAGGACGTGCTGGCCGTGATCCGCGAGTTCGACACCTCCAAAGAATCGGTCGTCAACCTCGTCATCACGCCCGAGCAGTTCGCCCGCGCCGTCGTGATCGAAAAGCGCTACAAGGACCTCAGCCACACCCACCTGCGCGGCATGGTCAACTCGGTCATCTTCCGTGAAGACGCCGACGCGCTCGCCTTCCTCAACGCCCTGGCCGCCATCGAAGGCGGTGCCGAGGCCCTGGCCAACTACTTCTCCGAAAAGTGGAGCCGCATCGAGGCCTTCGCCCGCACCGGCCGCTTTGACGCGGTCGACGACGATGGCGAGATCCTCAGCGAGAGCGACCTGATGGCCTCGGCCTACGCCCGCCCCGTGCTCGACCACGACGAAGTCGCCGACCAGGACTGGATGGAGCTGGCCTGGCTGATGCGCTACGAGTGCCCCGACCTGTTCACCGAGATGCTGCTGGTGCTGCGCGCCAAGGTGCGCGCCTTCGAATCCGGTCGCCCCGAGTTCGAAGACGACGAGGACGAAGACCGCAACAAGGTGGAAACCAGCGAGACCGATTTCGGTCGCGTCACCACCGTGGTGCTGGACTCGGACGACGAATCGGCCATCTGATGTCGGACGCCCCGCTCGCCCCACCCGCTGGCGTCTCGCTGTATGACGCCCGGCCGTTCTTCGAAAAGGCCCTGCAGTACGGCATGCAGCACGGCCTGATCAACCAGGCCAAGCTCGACGAGATCGGCCGCAGCGCGCCCAAAGGCATGGTGCAGATCGCCGCCTACTTCGGCAGCGAGTTCCTGCGCCCCGAGCTCGAGCGTGCCCGCGACCGCATCGTCAACCTGGTGAGCCTGTACCTGGAAGACAGCTGCCAGGGCGACCTGCGCCGTGCCGCCGAATCGCTGCGCGACCACAGCTTCCTGTCGCGCTCCAAGGGCGGCTCCGACATGCTCAAGCGGCTCATCGTCATGCCGCAGACCAGTCACTTCGGCATGAACGAGCGCCAGGACTTCTCCGACGTTCACATCCCGCAACTGGCCAAGTGGACGCTGCGCCCCCTGGCCGACTACCGGGCCGAGCTGGCACGCCGCAGCCACGCCGCCGCGCTGATGGCCGCCGCCGAGTGGCTGGCCGAAGACCTGGGCCTGGACGAGGATGAGCTGAGCGACGCCGGCCCCGAGGCCGAAGCTGTCATCCGCACCGCCTTGCTGGTGCTCAGCACCGGCCACACAGAGATGCCTGACTGGCGCGCCCTGGGCCACATCGTGCTCCAACTGCGCCAACGCCATGGCAGCGATGGCAGCGCCATCCGCATCACCCTGCCGCCCGAACTGCCCGTCCCGCTGCACGCGGTCGTGGAAGAAGTGCGCCAAAGCCTGCTGGCCGACCTGCCGAAAATGCTCGACGCGGCCACGCCCATCCGCAAGCTCTTCCAGCAGACCCCAGCCTTCATGGGTCGCTATTTCTGGCTCAACAGCGGCCTGGCCGAGGTCGACCAGCACGAGCGCAGCGCATCGGCCACCTGGAAGAAGGTCACCGCCGGCAACGACGACGAAGCCGCGCTGCTCACCCTCTTCTTGTGTGTCGCCGCTGGCAGCCCGCCCAAGACCCTGCTGACCGACCGCACCGCTGGCACCCTGATCCGCAAGATCCGCAAGACGGGGCTGAGCCCGGAACTGGCCAGCCAGTACATTCAGGCCCACGCCCCGGCTGCCTACCAGGCCGACTACCTCAAGCTGTGGCAAAGTTTCCTCGACGAGGCCCGTGCCACACTGACCAGCGACGCGGAGGGATCCCTGCAAAGCGCCCTGGCGCTGTTGCGGCGCGAATGCCACGTCAAGGTCAGCTAGCGTTCTGCGGATGTCCACCGGGAGCCCAGGGTGCGCGTTGAAGATCATGTGCCTCACATTGCTCCCCCACCTGCCATGCGCCTCCTGAGCCTGCTCCTTGCCAGCCTGACCTTGACCGGCAGCGCCCTTGCCGCGCAGCCGTCCAGCGATACCGCCTTCTACCTCGAAGCCTCGGACTGCACGGCCGGTTTCAAGGACCGCGTGGTGCAACACCTCAAGCAGCCCCCCTCGGACAAACGCAACCAGGCCATCATGAGAGACACCGAACACGGTTTCGTGTTCATCGGCGTGGCCTACAAGAAGGGCCTGCGCAACCCCGAGGCCGACCAGATGCTCAAGGCCGCGGAAGCCCGCTGGAGCCAGCTCGCCCCCGCCCTGCAAAGCAGCCGCCTGGCCCGCTGCACCCAGCAGGCCGATCAGCTGATGGCCGACGTGTCCGGGCTGGAGCGCTTCCTGGTGCGCAACCGCGCCCAGGCCCGCGTGGACAAACTGCTGGCCAAGGAACAGCGTGCCAAGGCGCCTTGAAACATTCCCTCCTCGCTCAACGCATTCTTTATGCGCCAAACGCATAAAGACATTGCGAAATCGTCGTTTGTGACATGACGCATTGTCGGTACAGTCGGGCCTCGACACCCCAACCCGTACCCGTACAAGCTTTAGAGGATGACGTTCATGTCCCAGCTCTTCTCCGCTTCGCCCTTGCGCGCCGCCACCCTCGCCGCCCTGTGCGCGGCCGCCCTGCCGCAATCGGCCCTGGCCACCAACGGCTACTTCTCGCACGGCTACGGCGTCAAATCGCAAGCGATCGCTGGCGTGGGCATCGCCCTGCCGCAAGACGGACTGACCGCCGCTACCAACCCAGCCGGCACGGCCTTCACGGGTGACCGTCTCGACGTGGGCGTGAACCTGTTCAACCCGAGCCGGAGTGCGGAGATCACCGGCAACTCTGCCACGTTCCCTGATGGAAGTGGCGGTTCTTTCACGACGAGCTTGGATGGCAAGTACAGCGCCGACGGCCGCGACTTCTTCCTGATCCCCGAGTTCGGCTACACCCGCCAGATCAACCCGCAACTGAGCGTGGGTCTGGCCGTGTACGGCAACGGCGGCATGAACACCAGCTACAACACCAGTCCATTCACCGGGTTCGGTGAGCAAGGCCCCACCAAGATGAACCTGGAGCAGCTGTTCATCTCGCCTTCGGTGGCCTGGAAGGCCACGCCCGATCACGTGTTCGGGGCTGCCTTGAACCTGGCCCATCAACGCTTCTCGATCCGAGGCCTCAGCCCCTTCACCCAACCGGGGTACAGCGAGTCCTCCGGCAATGTCCACAATCAGGGCACCGACACCTCCAACGGCGTCGGCGTGCGGCTGGGCTGGATCGGCCAGATTGCCCCGCAATGGCGCTTGGGCGCCACCTGGGCCTCCAAGATCCAGGGTCGCTTCGACAAGTACAAAGGCCTGTTCGCCGAGCAAGGTGGCTTCGACATCCCTGCCAACTACGGTGTCGGTGTGTCGTGGCAGCCCACTCAAGACTGGACCCTCGGCCTCGACTACCAGGTGATCGAGCTGAGCGATGTGAAGTCCATCGGTCACCCGCTGAGCAAGTTCGCCACACAGCAACTTGGTGGCAGCGACGGCCCTGGTTTCGGCTGGAAGGACGTCAAGGTCGTCAAGCTCGGCGTCATCCATCAGCTCAACGATGCCTGGACCCTGCGCGCCGGCTACAGCCACGCCACCCAGCCCATCCCCAAGAGCGAGACCTTCTTCAACATCCTCGCCCCGGGCGTGGTGCAAGACCACCTGACCGCCGGCTTCACCTGGAAGGCCAGCGCCAACAGCGAGTGGAGCGCGCACTACAGCCACGCCTTCGAGAAGGCCGTCAAGGGGCCCGGCGCAATCCCCGCCAATTTTGGTGGAGGTGATGCCAACATCCGCCTTAAGGAAGACATCATCGGTGTATCGTACGGCTGGAAGTTCTGAAGCTCATCTTCTGAGCCACGCCCTCTGACACACCGGCAGACCGCCCCCGCGGTCTGCCGGTGTCCTGCATTTCTGGAGTCCATTCATGAGTTCATTCACCCCTGTCTCGGGACTGATCGGCGGCCTGCTGATCGGTGCTTCGGCCGTGGTGCTGCTGGCGGGCACAGGCCGCATCGCCGGCATCAGCAACATCGCGCACGGCCTGGTCGATGCCTGGCGCACCCATCAGGCCCGCCGCGTCTGGCTGTGGCGCCTGCTGTTCCTGCTCGGCATGGTCGGCGGCAGCTGGGCCTGGTTCGCCTTCACCGGCCGCACAGCCAACCCTCGTGCGGACATCTCCCCCGTGCTGCTGATCGTGGCCGGCCTGCTGGTCGGCTATGGCACCTCGCTGGGCAACGGCTGCACCAGCGGCCATGGCGTGTGCGGCCTGGGCCGCCTGTCGCTGCGCTCGCTGGCCGCAACCGGCGTCTTCATGGTCACCGGTGTCGCCACCGTCTTTGTCACCCGCCACCTGCTCGGCCTGTGAGCCGTCCGGAGAACCTCATCATGATGCAACCCCTTGTGAGCCTGGTGGCCGGTGTCGTGTTCGGCCTGGGCCTGGCCGTCGCCGAGATGACCAACCCCTTGAAGGTGCTCGACTTCCTCGATCTGGCCGGCAACTGGGACCCCAGCCTAGCCTTTGTCATGGGTGGCGCGGTGCTGATGACCTTGGTGTCTTTTCGCTTCGTCCTGCGCCGTCCAGTGCCCCTGTACGGCGACCGCTTTCACCTGCCCACGTTGACCCAGCTCGACCGCAAGTTGCTCGGCGGCGCCGCACTGTTCGGCATCGGTTGGGGACTGGTCGGCTACTGCCCCGGCCCCGCCCTGGCCACCCTCCTGTCCGGCAACAGCGAAACCTGGTTGTTCGTCCCCGCCATGCTGGTGGGCGGTGCCCTGCAGCGTTGGCAAAGCCGGCGCAGCGAGGGCTGAGCACCGGGTTTCACAGACCCTCACAGGCTGACATACTGGCAGACATCCTCGTCGACAGGCGCCCTCCGGGGCGCCTCGTCACATCCACACCCAGGAGACGCTCATGCCCGCCACCCTCAGCCCCACCGTCGACCCCATCGTCATCGTCAGTGCTGCCCGCACGCCCTTGGGTGCGTTTCAAGGCAGCCTCGCCAGCCTGAGTGCCCCGCAACTCGGCGCCCAGGCCATCGCCGCCGCCCTTACCCGCAGCTGCCTGCCCCCGCAGGCCATCGACGAAGTGCTGATGGGCTGCGTGCTCCCCGCCGGACTCGGCCAGGCGCCCGCCCGTCAGGCCTCGCTCGATGCCGGCCTGCCCCTGTCCACCGGCTGCACCACCATCAGCAAGGTCTGCGGCTCCGGCATGAAGGCCACCATGCTCGGCCACGACCTGCTCCTGGCCGGCAGCGCCCAGGCCGTCGTGGTCGGCGGCATGGAATCCATGAGCAACGCGCCCTACCTGCTCCTCAAGGCGCGCAGCGGCCAGCGCCTGGGCCACGGCCAGATGATCGACCACATGTTCTTCGATGGACTGGAAGACCACTACAGCGCCGTCACCCGAGGTCGCCTGATGGGCACCTTTGCCGAAGACTGCGCGCGCCACTACGGCTTCACCCGCGAAGCCCAGGACGCCTACGCCGTGACCTCCACCACCCGGGCCCAAGCCGCCCTCCGTGACGGTCATTTCGAGTGGGAGACCACACCGGTCACCGTGACCGGACGCCAAGGTGACACCGTGGTGCAGCAAGACGAACAACCGCCCAAGGCCCAGATCGACAAAATCGCCCAGCTCAAGCCGGCTTTCGCCAAGGATGGCACCGTCACTGCCGCCAACTCCAGCTCCATCTCCGACGGCGCCGCCGCCCTGGTGCTGATGCGCCAGTCTGCAGCCCAATCTCAGGGCCTCACGCCGCTGGCCGTGATCCGTGGCCACGCCACCCACGCGCAAGAGCCTGCCTGGTTCACCACGGCCCCGGTGGGCGCCATGCGCGCCCTGCTCAACCGTCTGAACTGGACCACCCAAGACGTGGACCTCTGGGAAATCAACGAAGCCTTTGCGGTGGTCACCATGGCCGCCATGCACGAGCTGCAACTGCCTCACGAGCGGGTCAATGTCCACGGCGGTGCCTGCGCCCTCGGTCACCCCATCGGCGCCTCGGGTGCGCGCATCCTGGTGACACTCCTGGGCGCCCTGCGCCAACGGGGCCTGCAGCGCGGCGTGGCCAGCCTGTGCATCGGCGGCGGCGAGGCCACGGCCATCGCCATCGAGCGCCTGTGAAAGGCACCACCGCATGATCCTCAACCATGAACAGACCCTGCTGCGCGACACCCTGCGCGCCTTCGCCCGCGAGCGCCTAGCCCCCCACGCCGCCGACTGGGACCGCCACCACACCTTTCCCACCGACGCCCTGAAGGAACTCGGCACTCTGGGCGTCATGGGCATGACCGTGCCCGAGGCCTATGGTGGCGCCGCCCTGGACTACATGAGCCTCGTGCTGGCCATTGAAGAGATCGCCGCCGGTGATGGCGCCACCTCCACCATCGTCAGCGTCCAGAACTCGCTGCCATGTGGCATCACCGCCAAGTACGGCAGCGAAGCCCAAAAGCAGCGCTGGCTGGTCCCGCTCGCCAAGGGCGAGGCCCTGGGCTGCTTCTGCCTGACCGAACCTCACGTGGGCTCCGACGCCTCGGCCATCCGCACCAGCGCCACCCTGGACGGTGATCACTGGGTGCTCAACGGCGTCAAACAGTTCATCACTACCGGCAAGCACGCCGATGTCGCCATCGTGTTGGCCGTGACCGACAAGAGCGCCGGCAAAAAGGGCATCTCCTGTTTCCTCGTGCCCACCGCCACCCCCGGCTACATCGTCGCCCGCATCGAAGACAAACTCGGCCAGCGCGCCAGCGACACCGCGCAGATCATCTTCGAGAACTGCCGTGTCCCGCTCGACGCGATCGTCGGTGCCCCCGGCGAAGGCTACCGCATCGCCCTGTCCCAAGTCGAAGCCGGGCGCATCGGGATTGCCGCGCAGTGCATCGGCATGGCCCGTGCCGCGCTGGACGCCGCACTCGCCTACGCACGCCAACGCGAGTCCTTCGGCAAGCCGCTCATCGAACATCAGGCCGTCAGCTTCCGCCTCGCCGACATGGCCACCCAGGTCGATGCCGCGCGCCTGATGGTCTGGCGCGCCGCGCAACTGAAAGATGCCGGCCTGCCCTGTCTGACCGAAGCCTCGATGGCCAAGCTGTTTGCGTCCGAGATGGCCGAGAAAGTGGCGTCCGACGCCATCCAGATTCATGGCGGCTATGGCTATGTGAGTGACTTTCCGGTCGAGCGCATTTACCGGGACGTGCGCGTCTGCCAAATCTACGAAGGCGCCAGCGACATCCAGCGCCTCGTGATCGGGCGGGCCCTGGCCCAAGCAGGCTGAACGCCGCCCCAGCACAGCACCAACGATGCTGTGCCAACGAAAAAAGGCCCTCTTGAGAGGGCCTTTGAACTTGGTTGCGGGGGCCGGATTTGAACCGACGACCTTTGGGTTATGAGCCCAACGAGCTACCAGACTGCTCCACCCCGCGACAGAGGTGACGCGCCAGAAGCAACTTCTGACTTCACGATGCGAGCCCGGGGGCCGCACCATGCACTGGATTGTGAAAAGCTGTTTTGATCAAACAACTTCTCAAGGCTTTCGCCAAATTTTGGTTGCGGGGGCCGGATTTGAACCAACGACCTTTGGGTTATGAGCCCAACGAGCTACCAGACTGCTCCACCCCGCGACAGAGAAAGCTATTATGGCACAACTTATCCCGTTTGACCAGCAGCGCCCGAAAAAAGGTCGAAAGGTCTCGCGCCGCGTTCAAACCGAACCTTCACTCGTGCCCTGATGCACCCGTCGCTGCGGTGAAAACCGTTGAGCCAAGAAAAAACCCGCCACGCTTGCACGTGACGGGCTTCAGGGCGTCAAACGCCAGCGTGCTTATTCAGCAGCGGCTTCGACAGCAGCTTCTTCGGTGCGCTCAACCAGCTCCATGTAGGCCATCGGAGCGTTGTCGCCCACGCGGAAGCCCATCTTCAGGATGCGGGTGTAGCCGCCAGGACGCTTGGCAAAGCGCGGGCCCAGCACGTTGAACAGCTTGACGACGTTGTCGCGGTTACGCAGACGGTCAAACGCCAGACGCTTGTTGGCGACGGTCGGCTCCTTGGCCAGGGTGATCAGCGGCTCGACAACGCGGCGCAGTTCCTTGGCCTTGGGGACGGTGGTCTTGATGGCTTCGTGCTCGATGAGCGAGTTGGCCATGTTGCGCAGCATCGCCAGACGGTGCGACGAAGTGCGGTTGAGTTTACGGAGTCCGTGTCCATGACGCATGGTGCTAGTCCTTTCTTACTTATAAAAACCGACGGCCGTTTCAAGGTACCGCCGGGTGCACCGCGTGACCCAAGATGGATCACGCACTTTCAAAAATCAACGCTTGTCCAGGCCTTGAGGAGGCCAGGCTTCCAGGCGCGAGCCCAGGGCCAGACCACGCGAGGCCAGCACTTCCTTGATCTCGTTGAGCGACTTGCGACCCAGGTTCGGGGTCTTGAGCAGCTCGGTCTCGGTACGCTGGATCAGGTCGCCGATGTAGTAGATGTTCTCGGCCTTCAGGCAGTTGGCCGAACGCACGGTCAACTCCAGCTCGTCCACCGGACGCAGCAGGATCGGATCGAACACGGCGCTGGACTTCGGCGCATCGATCAGCGTCTGCAGATCGTTGCCTTCCAGGTGTGCGAACGCAGCCAACTGCTCCACCAAGATCTTGGCCGAAGCACGGATCGACTCTTCCGGCGTGATGGCGCCGTTGGTTTCGATTTCCATGACCAGCTTGTCCAGGTCGGTACGCTGTTCCACACGGGCGCTTTCGACCGTGTAGCTCACGCGGCGAACCGGCGAGAACGAGGCATCCAGCACGATGCGGCCGATGGCCTTGCTGCTTTCCTCGCCATAGCGACGGATGTTACCCGGCACATAACCACGGCCCTTTTCGACCTTGATCTGCATGTCGAGCTTGCCACCTTGCGACAGGTGGGCAATCACGTGACCCGGGTTGATGATCTCGACGTCGTGCGGCGTCTGGATGTCGGCGGCCGTCACCGGACCTTCGCCATCCTTGCGCAGCACCAGCGTGACTTCGTCACGGTTGTGCAGACGGAACACCACACCCTTGAGGTTCAGCATGATGTGAACCACATCTTCCTGAACGCCATCAATGGCGGAGTACTCGTGCAGGACGCCAGCGATCGTGACTTCCGTAGGCGCGAAACCGACCATCGACGACAGCAGCACGCGACGCAGCGCGTTGCCCAGGGTGTGACCATAGCCGCGCTCGAACGGTTCGAGCGTGACCTTGGCACGGTTACCGCCCAGCGGTTCCACCTGAATGGCTTTGGGTTTCAGCAAATTGGTTTGCATGAGGTCTTCCTGTCAATACCCTCGGCTCGTTACACCGATAAGGCCGCTGGACCAACCGGAGCGGCTGCTCCGGCCCTGAAATACAAATGCACAAGGCCGCACAACACGACGCAATGCCGTGCAGTGCAGCCTGTGGCGTGCATTAACGAGAATACAGTTCGACGATCAACGATTCGTTGATGTCAGAGCCGAACTCGTCACGGTCCGGGCTCTTCTTGAACACACCTTCGAGCTTGGTGCCGTCGACCTGAACCCAGCCGGGCATGCCGATGGACTCGGCCAGCTTGAATGCTTCCTGAACGCGAACTTGCTTCTTGGCCTTTTCGCGCACGGCAACCACGTCACCGGTCTTGACCAGGAAGGACGGGATGTTCACGACTTGACCGTTCACGACCACACCCTTGTGGCCCACCAACTGGCGAGCTTCGGCGCGGGTGGAGGCAAAGCCCATGCGATAGACGACGTTGTCGAGACGCGATTCCAGCAGGCCCAGCAGGTTGGCACCGGTGTTGCCCTTGCGGCGCTCGGCTTCAGCGAAGTAGCGGCGGAATTGCTTTTCCAGCACGCCATACATGCGCTTGACCTTCTGCTTTTCGCGCAATTGCAGACCGAAGTCGGAGGTGCGCGAACCAGAGGTGCGACCGTGTTGACCGGGCTTGGTGTCGAACTTGGCCTTGTCGCTGATGGGGCGACGGGCGCTCTTCAAAAATAGGTCGGTGCCTTCACGGCGGGCCAGCTTGGCCTTGGGTCCGAGGTAACGTGCCACTTTAGGTGTCCTTGTAATCTGTCTGACGTCAGCGAAGGGCCGACGCGAGTCTGGCGGCGATGTACACCAGCACAGACGGTGGGCTTATCGGCTACGGCCCGGGCGCCAAAACGCCACGACCGCGCAACCGCAAAGAGCCTGCCATTATAGCAAGCGAGCTGTCATCTCCGAACACACCGAACGGCGCGTCAGAAATACGCAACGAAACAACCTCGCCGACCATGTCACCATGACCTGCGAGGTGTGGAGCGGCCTGCCGACAAGGCAAGCCTGCAAATCACATCAGATGCGACGACGCTTCTGAGGACGGCAGCCGTTGTGCGGCACGGGCGTCACGTCAGAGATCGAAGCGATGCGGATGCCCAGCGATGCCAGGGCGCGCACCGACGATTCGCGACCAGGACCGGGGCCCTTGATCTCGACATCGAGGTTCTTGATGCCTTGCTCCTGAGCTGCGCGACCTGCCACTTCAGCAGCCACCTGGGCAGCGAACGGCGTGGACTTACGCGAGCCCTTGAAGCCTTGACCACCAGACGAAGCCCAAGACAGGGAGTTCCCCTGACGGTCCGTGATGGTGATGATGGTGTTGTTGAAGGATGCGTGCACGTGGGCAATACCGTCAGCAATGTTCTTGCGGACCTTCTTGCTCACACGACGTGCAGCGCTGTTCGCAGGTGCTTTAGCCATGATTTATCTCTCTTGAACTCAGTCGCTTAGCCTGATCACTTCTTGCCAGCGATCGCCTTACGCGGACCCTTGCGAGTGCGAGCGTTAGTGCGAGTGCGTTGGCCACGAAGGGGCAGACCACGACGGTGACGGAAGCCGCGATAGCAGCCCAGATCCATCAGTCGCTTGATGTTCATCGAGAGCTCGCGGCGCAGGTCACCTTCAATGGTGAGCTTGCCCACTTCTTCCCGAATCTTTTCCAGGTCGCCGTCGGTCAATTCCTTGATCTTCTTGTTGAAGGGAATGCCGGCCGCCGAGCAGATTTTCTGCGCGGTGGTGCGACCAATGCCGTAGATCGAAGTCAGACCGATTTCGGTATGCTTGTGCGGCGGAATGTTGATGCCAGCAATACGTGCCATAACTGTCCTCTGAACGCTTGTGTCGTCGCCAGGTCAGGCGGTTAGCCTTGACGCTGCTTGTGACGCGGGTCGGTGCAAATCACGCGAACCACGCCCTTGCGGCGGATGATTTTGCAATTACGGCACATCTTCTTGACGGATGCCGAGACTTTCATGGTCTTCTCCTGAACCGTTGATCTCTCAACGGAAATTCGCCCACGTTTCCGGGGTCAACTAATTCAAGCTCACTTCGCCCGGAACACGATGCGAGCACGACTCAAAACGCACGGCAAGCAGTCAACGTCACTTTTGGCCAGAGCAATCCGCGATTGTAATGCAAAAGCGCGACGCTTGGAAGTGATGCAGCCTGCTGGCCTCATCAAAACTGTGTTGAAAGAGCACGTCCACCTGATTGAGGTGTCGCAACCCTGACTCAACCAGGTGAACCGGTCACCTGGCCCTTCATCGCACCAGACCAGCTGATGCGGTTCAGTTCGACTTGAAACTTGCCTTCTTCAGCAGCGAGTCATACTGCTGAGACATGACATAGGACTGAACCTGCGCCCAGAAATCCATCGTGACGACCACGATGATGAGCAGCGAGGTGCCACCAAAATAGAACGGAACGTTGTACTTGAGCACGAGGAACTCGGGCAGCAGACACACGGCCGTGATGTACACCGCACCCACCAGAGTCAGACGGCCGAGGATCTTGTCGATGTATCGGGCAGTCTGGTCACCGGGGCGGATACCAGGAATGAAAGCACCGCTCTTCTTCAGGTTGTCTGCGGTTTCACGGCTGTTGAACACCAGCGCCGTGTAGAAGAAGCAGAAGAAGACGATCGCAACAGAATACAAAAGAACGTAGATCGGCTGGCCTGGCGACAACATCCCGGCGATGTCCTTCAACCAGCGCATGCTGTCGCCGGTGGCGAACCAGCCCACAGCCGTCGTCGGCAAGAGGATGATCGAAGAAGCGAAGATCGGTGGGATCACGCCAGCCATGTTGATCTTCAAAGGCAGGTGCGAAGACTGACCACCGTACACACGGTTGCCAACCTGACGCTTGGCGTAGTTGACCAGGATCTTGCGCTGACCCCGCTCGACGAACACCACCAGATAGGTGACCAGAACCACCAGCGCCAGGATGAAGATGGCTGCCGGGATGCTCATGGCACCGGTGCGGATCAGCTCGAACAGACCACCCATGGCAGAGGGCAGGCCCGCAGCGATACCGCCAAAAATCAGGATCGAAATACCGTTGCCCAGACCGCGTTCGGTGATTTGCTCACCCAGCCACATGAGGAACATGGTGCCCGCAGTCAGGCTGATCACCGCAGTCATGCGGAAACCAAAACCAGGATCGATCACCAGACCGGCTGTGCCTTCCAGGGCGACGGCAATGCCGAAGGACTGGAACAAGGCCAAGCCCAGCGTCGCAAAACGCGTGTACTGGGTGATCTTGCGGCGACCGGCCTCACCTTCCTTTTTCAAGGCTTCGAGGGTCGGCACCACATAGCCCATCATCTGCATGATGATGGACGCGGAAATGTAGGGCATGATGCCCAGCGCGAACACGGTGAAGCGCGAAAGCGCACCGCCCGAGAACATGTTGAACAGACTCAGGATGCCGCCTTGCTGGCCCTTGAACAACTGTTGCAGCTGCGCCGGGTCGATACCGGGCACGGGGATATGCGCCCCGATACGGTAGACAACCAAGGCGAGCAGCAGGAAGACCAAGCGACGTTGCAGGTCGCCGTACTTACCGCTTTGAGCCAGTTGTGTGGGAGAAGTTGCCACGCTGAGTCCGTTCTCTGTCTTAAGTTCGCGCAGTGTTCGTTGGCTTATTCAGCCAGCGAGCCACCTGCAGCTTCGATTGCAACCTTGGCGCCGGCGGTAGCGCCGATACCCTTGAGCACAACCTTGGACGACAGTTCGCCCGACTTGATCACCTTGACCACCTTGGCGATCTGGGGGATCAGGCCAGCTTGCTTGAGCGACAGGACGTCGACTTCAGCCGCGCCCAGAGCTTGCAGCTCGGACAGGGTGATTTCGGCGTTGTACTTCAGCAGATGCGACTTGAAGCCACGCTTGGGCAGGCGACGTTGCAAAGGCATTTGACCGCCTTCGAAACCGACCTTGTGGTAGCCGCCCGAACGCGACTTCTGACCCTTGTGACCGCGACCAGCGGTCTTGCCCAGGCCAGAGCCGATGCCACGACCGACACGGCGCTTGGCATGCTTGGCACCTGCGGAGGGCTTGATGCTATTGAGTTCCATGGTGTTCCCCAGTGTCAAAGTGCTTACAGCACCACGACCATGTAGCTGATCTTGTTGATCATGCCGCGGACAGCAGGCGTGTCTTCCAGGACAGACGTGCTGTTCATGCCACGCAGACCCAGACCACGCACAGTGGCGCGGTGATCGGCACGGGTGCCGATCGGGCTACGCACCAGCTTGACGGTGACAGTTTTCTTTTCGCTCATCTCAGCTCTCCCGCGATCAGTTGAAGATGTCTTCAACGTTCAGACCGCGCTTGGCAGCGACTTCGGCCGGGGTCGTCGCCTTGTTGAGGGCGTCGAACGTGGCGCGAACCATGTTGTAAGGGTTGCTCGAACCGAGGCTCTTGGCCACGATGTCGGTCACGCCCATCACTTCAAACACAGCGCGCATCGGGCCGCCAGCGATGATGCCGGTACCGGCGGGAGCCGGAGCCAGCAGCACCTTGGCTGCACCGTGTTCGCCACGGATGTTGTGGTGCACGGAACCGTTCTTGAGCGAGACCTTGACCATGTTGCGACGGGCTTGGTCCATCGCTTTTTGCACGGCCAGAGGCACTTCACGCGCCTTACCCTTGCCCATGCCAACGCGGCCATCGCCGTCGCCGACCACGGTCAGAGCTGCGAAGCCCATGATCCGACCGCCCTTGACCACTTTGGTCACGCGGTTCACCTGGATCATTTTCTCGCGCAGACCGTCGTCGCGACCTTCGTCCGCTACCTTGGGTTGAAACTTAGCCATTTGAAATTCCTTCCGGTTGCAGACGCGGCTTAGAACTGAAGACCGGCTTCACGCGCGGCTTCAGCCAAGGCCTTCACACGACCGTGATACTGGTATCCAGCGCGGTCGAAAGCGACCTTCTCGACGCCAGCAGCCTTGGCCTTCTCGGCGATGCGCTTGCCAATCAAGGTCGCTGCAGCGGTGTTGCTGCCAGCAGCCTTGAGTTGTTCGCGCACTTCCTTTTCGGCGGTCGAGGCGGTGGCCAGGACCTTGCTGCCGTCGCCAGAAATCACGCTGGCGTAGATGTGCAGGTTGGTGCGGAAGACCGTCAGACGCACTGCGCCTTGCAGGGCGATGCGGGCACGCGTCTGGCGTGCGCGACGCAGGCGCTGTTCCTTCTTGCTTGTTGCCATGATGAATCAGCTCCTTACTTCTTCTTGGTCTCTTTGATGACCACACGCTCTTCTGCGTACCGAATACCCTTGCCCTTGTAGGGCTCAGGCGGACGGAAGGCACGAATTTCGGCGGCAATCTGACCAACCACTTGACGATCGGAACCCTTGATCAGGATTTCGGTCGGGGTGGGCGTCTCAACCTTGATGCCTGCAGGCATGTCTTTCACCACAGGGTGAGAGAAACCGATTTGCAGGTTCAGTTTTTGGCCCTGGGCCTGGGCACGGAAGCCCACGCCAACCAGGTTCAGCTTCTTCTCGAAACCCTTGCTGACACCGTTGACGGTGTTGTTCAGCAGGGCACGGATCGTGCCGGACATGGCGTTAGCGGCCACGGAATCATTGGCAGGCGCCACCTTCAACACACCGGCGTCGTTTGTCACGACAACCAGGCTGTTGGAGGGCAGGCTCAGCGTACCGAGGCTGCCTTTGACGGTGACTGCAGCTGGGGTGATCTGGACGTCCACACCTTGAGGGACGGAGATCGGCATTTTTCCAACGCGGGACATTGCGATTCCTCCTCGATTAGGCGACGTAGCAGAGCACTTCGCCACCGATGCCGGCAGCGCGAGCCTTGCGGTCGGTCATGACACCCTTGGGGGTGGTCACGATCGCAACACCCAGGCCATTCATGACCTGAGGGATGGCGTGACGGCCCTTGTAGATGCGCAGACCGGGGCGGGACACACGCTCGATGCGCTCGATGACCGGACGGCCAGCGTAGTACTTCAGCGAAATTTCCAACGTGGGCTTTGCAGCCTCACCGGTGACGGCGAAACCGTCGATGTAGCCTTCGTCCTTCAGGACCTGGGCAATCGCGACTTTCAGCTTTGACGACGGCATGGCCACGCCGGTCTTGGAGACCATTTGGGCGTTGCGAATGCGTGTCAGCATGTCGGCGATGGGATCACTCATGCTCATGGGATAACTCCTGTTCGTGACCTGCTGGGATTACCAGCTCGCCTTGGTGACACCGGGGATGTCGCCAGCGAAAGCCAATTCACGGATCTTGCTGCGACCCAGACCAAATTGACGGAAGGTGCCACGTGGGCGACCAGTCAGACCGCAACGAGCGCGCAGACGGGTCGGGTTGGCATTGCGGGGCAGCTTTTGCAGTTCCAGACGGGCGAGGTAACGCTCTTCGTCGGACTTCTTGGCATCATTGCTGATGGCCTTCAGTTCGGCGTACTTCTGAGCGTACTTGGCAACCAGTTGTTCGCGTTTTGCTTCGCGCTGCTTGAGGGATACTTTAGCCACGATGTACCTCAGTTCTTGAACGGGAACTTGAAAGCAGCCAGCAGAGCCTTCGCTTCGTCGTCGGACTTGGCCGTCGTCGTGATGCTGATGTTCAGACCACGGATGGCATCGATCTTGTCGTATTCGATTTCCGGGAAAATGATCTGTTCCTTGACACCGACGTTGTAGTTACCACGACCGTCGAAGGAACGACCCGAGATACCGCGGAAGTCACGAACGCGAGGCAGCGAGATGGTGACGAAACGGTCCAGGAATTCGAACATGGTGGCACCGCGCAGGGTGACCATGCAGCCGATGGGCATGTTTTCGCGGATCTTGAAACCGGCGATGGGCTTGCGCGACATGGTGACCACGGGCTTTTGGCCAGCGATCTTGGTCAGGTCGCCGACGGCGTGTTCCATGACCTTCTTGTCCGACACGGCTTCCGAGACACCCATGTTCAGGGTGATCTTGGACAGACGCGGCACTTCCATGATCGACTTGTAGCCGAACTTGGCCATCAGGTCGGGAACGACCTTTTCGCGGTAAAACTGCTGCAGGCGAGCTTGTGTTTGAGCCATGTTTGACCTCAAGCCTTGATTTCTTCGCCGCTGGACTTGAAGACGCGCACTTTCTTGCCGTCAGCCAGGAGCTTGATACCGACGCGGTCAGCCTTGCCAGAAGCAGGGTTGAAAATTGCCACGTTGGACTGATGAATGGGCATGGTCTTGTCAACGATGCCGCCGGTGGTGCCCTTCAGAGGGTTCGGCTTGACGTGCTTTTTGGCAACGTTCACACCTTCGACCAACAGATGGTCGACATCCACGCGAGCGGAGACGGTGCCACGCTTGCCTTTGTCACGGCCGGTCAGAACAATGACCTGGTCGCCTGTCTTGAGCTTGTTCATAAAAGCGGTCCTTTGCGTTACGCCGAGGGGTTACAGAACCTCGGGAGCCAGCGACACGATCTTCATGAAGCGCTCGCTACGCAGTTCACGCGTCACGGGGCCGAAGATGCGGGTGCCGATCGGCTCCAGCTTGGCGTTCAGCAGCACGGCGGCATTGCCATCAAACTTCACCAGGGAGCCGTCAGGACGACGGACACCCTTGGCAGTGCGGACGACCACAGCGCTGTAAACCTCGCCTTTTTTGACGCGACCACGCGGAGCAGCTTCTTTGATGCTGACCTTGATGATGTCGCCAATACCGGCGTAACGACGCTTTGAGCCACCGAGCACCTTGATGCACATGACGCTCTTAGCACCCGTGTTGTCAGCGACGTCAAGTCGCGATTGCATTTGGATCATGGTGTACCCCAACTTGGCCCGATCGGCTGCGCAAACCACTTACGCAACAACGAACGGTCAGTCTTGGGCCCGTAGAACGGGCGGATCTGAACAAGCAAACAACTCCGAGAGTCCTGCCGCAGCGCGTGCCAGTTGCAATTTGAGTCTTGCAGCAAGCCAGCGAGGGTAACCAGGCCAGAATTGATCGCTTGAACAGCGAAGCCTTGCATTATGCCTGAAGCCGTGACGAGGGGTCAAGTACTTCTCGCATAAAAAATCACAAGGGCGAAACACCCCCGCGCCACACGGCGCCGGGATGGGAAAACTCAGGCGGTGCCGCCCACCGTCAGACCGTCGATGCGCAGGGTGGGCTGACCGACGCCGACCGGCACGCTCTGCCCTTCCTTGCCGCAGGTGCCCACGCCGGGGTCCAGGGCGAGGTCGTTGCCGATCATGCTGACGCGGGTCATGGCGTCGGGGCCGTTGCCGATGAGGGTGGCGCCCTTGACGGGGTACTGGATCTTGCCGTTTTCGACCCAGTAGGCCTCGGAGGCGGAGAAGACGAACTTGCCGCTGGTGATGTCGACCTGGCCGCCGCCGAAATTGACGGCGTACAGACCCCGGTCGATGGAGGCGACGATTTCCTGCGGGTCCTTGTCGCCGGCCAGCATGTAGGTGTTGGTCATGCGCGGCATGGGCAGGTGGGCGTAGCTTTCACGGCGACCGTTGCCGGTGGGCGCGGTCTTCATCAGGCGGGCGTTGGTGGCGTCCTGCATGTAGTTGCGCAGGATGCCGTCTTCGATGAGGACAGTGCGCTGGGTAGCGTGGCCTTCGTCGTCGATGTTGAGCGAGCCACGGCGGTCCGGGAGCGTGCCGTCATCCAGGATGGTGACGCCCTTGGCCGCGACGCGCTGGCCGATGCGACCGGAGAAGACGCTGGAGCCCTTGCGGTTGAAGTCGCCCTCCAGGCCGTGGCCGACGGCTTCGTGCAGCAGGATGCCGGGCCAGCCGTTGCCCAGGACCACGGTCATCTCGCCAGCCGGCGCGGGGCGGGCTTCGAGGTTGACCAGTGCGGCGTGCACGGCCTGGTCCACATAGGTTTGGGTGACGGCCTGGCTGAAGTAGCTGAGGTCGTAGCGGCCACCGCCACCGGCGGAGCCGACTTCGCGGCGGCCATGCTGTTCGGCGATGACGGTGAGGGACAGGCGGATCAGGGGGCGCACGTCGGCGGCCAGGGTGCCGTCGGCACGGGCGACCATGACGACGTCGTATTCACAGCCGAGACCGGCCATGACCTGCACGATGCGGGGGTCCTTGGCGCGGGCGCGGCGCTCGACGTCTTCGAGGAGGGCGACCTTGGCGGCGCTGTCGAGCGAGGCGATGGGGTCGAAGGACGGGTAGAGGGTGCGGCTGGGGGCGATGCGGGGCTCGCCCACTTTCACCTTGCGGCTCTGGCCGGCAGCGGCGATGGTGCGCACGGTGCGGGCGGCGTCGAGCAGCGCGGCTTCGGAGATGTCGTCGGAGTAGGCGAAGGCGGTCTTCTCGCCGGAGATGGCGCGCACGCCGACGCCCTGGTCGATGCCGAAGCTGCCGGACTTGACGATGCCCTCTTCCAGGCTCCAGCCTTCGCTGCGGGTGTACTGGAAGTAGAGGTCGGCATCGTCCACGCGGTGGTCGGTGATGACCCGCAGGGCTTTGAGCAGGGTGGACTCGTCCAGCTGGTAAGGCGCAAGCAGCAGCTCGCGGGCAGTCTGGAGGCGGGCGATGGTGGCGTCAACGGCGATCATATGGGCGCATTGTAGGCATGGCGGCGTAAGGCTGCGCGGGGCGGACGCGAAGCCCTGCGTCCAGCAGGTCAGAGTGCGAGCAGGGCCTCGACGCGGCGCCGTTCGTCTGGGCGGAAGTGGGATTGGATGTGCGCGTCGATGGCCTGACGGCGCTGCGAGGGCGACAGCTCGGGTGCGGACTGCAGTCGGCTCCATTCGCTTTGGGCCGTTTGCAGGCGGCGGGTCCAGTCGGCCCATTGGGCGTCCGCCTGGGCGAGGCGGTCGGCGGCGGCGGCGCCGTAGCGGGCGACGCGCTCGGTGTGCACGGCGGTGGTGTTGCCGGCGGAGGCGTCCGGAGCGGCGGACGGGACGGGCAGGCCGGGGTCGGCCGGCAAGGGGGCGCCGCGTTCGAGCTGGACCAGATCGCTTCGGGCCTCGGCCTCTTCGGCGGCGAAGAAGGCCTGAGCCCAGGATTGGCCCAGGATCTGGCGACGGGCGCGCTGTTGTTCGTCGAGCAGGGTGCGCCAGGTCGCCAGGTTGTGGGGGTCGAAGACTGTGCGGTAGGGGTGGGCGCGCAGGGTCACATAGCGGCCCCACAAGGCCAGGACCTCGGCCACGGGCCCGGGGCCGTGTGCGCGGGCGAGCTCGTCGGCCACGAGGGCGCGCAGATCGGCAGGCTCGACCTCTCCTTGTGCGAGCAGGTAGTACTCGAAGCGGTGACGCAGGGCCTCACAGGGCTGGAGTTGCGTGCCGCGAACGCACCAGTCGCCAGTGGGGCTGGTGCCGGCCAGGGAGCCGTGGCGAAACAGACGCTCACGCGTTTGGGCCAGCGTGAGGCCGGACGGCAACGGCGGGGCGGTGGCGGCGGATGACGTGATGAGGTGACCCATGCCGGCCGGGGTGCCGGGCGACATCGTGTGATCCGCGTGCGCTGACGGTGCCGCCTCGCGGGAGCCGCTGAGAGGCCCCCAGGCCAAGGCCAGGGCCACGAGAGCCCCCGCGCCCGCCAGCACCCAGGCCGTCGGGATGCACCGACGTGTCAGCAACAGGGGACGGATGGGGCTCACAGCCAACGGTGGAGGGACGAGCAGGCGCGTCAGGTCTGAGGGGGCTGCTTACAGGCCGACCTGCTTGAGGCGGTTGGCGTGTTGGACGTAGAAGGCCAACGGGCTGGGGGCGTTGCGACCGACCAGGCCGAAGACTTGGTTGATCTCGTCGAGGTGGTTCCAGTCGTAGTTGTCTTTCAGGACTTTGCCCCAGTGGCTGGCACAGCGCCCCACCAGACCGTCGTGCGCCTCGGTGAAATACTGCGAGGCGAAGGTGTCAAGCAGCGCGTCGGAGATGTCCCAGAAATTGGTTTTGACGGAGGTGCCGGAGACGGAGTACCAGCGGATCGGGTACCCATCGACTGCGGCGACCTCGGGGCCACTGCCGCAGGGGGTGGTCGGGGCGCCAGCGGGGAAGCGGGCGTTGAACTTGGCCAGGCCGGCGGCGCTGAGCGATTCGACCGCAACGCGCAGGTTGACGTCGGAGGTGCTGGGGGTGCCGTTCAGGAAGGAGATCAGCTTGGCCAGGCCGGTGGCAGTTTTCTCGAACAGGGCGCCCGGGGTCATGTTGGCTTCGAGCTGGTCGGCCACTTGGGAGCCAAAGTTGGCGCCTGCGACGGTGGTGACGCTGGCGACCATGGCGGGCATGACGCCAGCGGCGTAACGCACGGTGGGGCCGCCGTGGCTGTGGCCGATGAGGTTGAACTTCTGCACACCGTCTCGGGCAGCCCATTGCTGCATCTGCCGGATCAGCTCTTCACCACGGTATTCGGTGGTCTGCGAGGGGTTGACGGAGGCGATGTAGACGGTGGCGCCCTCTTTGCGCAGGGCTTCGGGGATCTTGTACCAGTAGGGAATGCCCAGGACGGTGTTGAAGCCCATGAAGCCGTGGACCAGCACGATGGGGTAGCGGGTCTGGGCGGTCGTGCCGGCATGGGCGACAGACAGGGTCGCAATTAGCATCAGGGCGGTCAGGCCACGACGGACGAGGGACAAGATCATGGAGGGCTCCCGGTGAGTGCGCCGTATCCGATGTACGGTAGCCTCTACTGTCATTCGGGATACGGGCAATGTCACAAGTGGTGAACCCTGACTTCGCGGGTTACCCCCGCCCCTTGCTCACGGGACCAGCGCCACTGCCTGTGTCACTCGGCGGCGTCGGCTTGGCGGAACGTCAGGGCTTGCTCGTACAAGGCCTTGCGCGGCAGGCCGGTGACGTCAGAGAGCAGACCGGCTGCCTGTTTGACCGGGATGTGCTGGACAAGTGCGCGCAGGAGCTCGGCCTGGGCGGGGGTGAGCAGGGTCTCCACGGCGGCTTCGGGCTGGGCGTGCACGACGATGACGAATTCGCCGCGCTGGCGGTGCGGTTCGGCCGTGAGCCAGGCGGGGAAGTCGGCCACGGGCAAGGTGGCGATCTCTTCAAACTGCTTGGTGAGTTCGCGGCAGAGGGTGAGGCGCCCCTGGGGCAGGACCTCAACCAAGTCGCGGGCCAGAGCTTCGATGCGGTGCGGGGCTTCGAAGAGCACCAGGCTGCAGGACTGGCCGGCCACTTCGCGCAAGAGGGTCTGGCGGGCGGCGCCTTTGGAGGGCAGGAAACCGAGGAAGCGAAAGCCCTGGGCGACGGTGTCACCGGCCACGCTCATGGCGGTGGTGACGCTGCTGGCGCCCGGCAGGGGCACGACGGTGAGGCCGGCGGCTTGGGCGGCTTGCACGAGGTGGGCGCCGGGGTCGGACACGGCGGGGGTGCCGGCATCGCTGACGTAGGCGACGCGCTGGCCGGCCTGCATGAGCTCGATCAGGGCCTGGGCGCCGCCGACTTCGTTGTGCTGGTGCAGGGGCACGAGGCGTTTGTCCATGCCCAGGTGGCGCAGGAAGCCGCCGGTGACGCGGGTGTCTTCACAGGCCACGACGTCGGCCAGGGTAAGGGCCTGGACGGCGCGCAAGGTGATGTCGGCCAGGTTGCCGATGGGGGTGGCGATGAGGTAGAGCGCGCCTTTGGGATACTGTTGGCCGCCGGCCACGTGTTGGGCCGCCTGGAGCAGCAGATTGGCATCGATGGTCACAACAAAGTCCCGGGGAGATGAGGCGGAGGAGCGGGCGCTGCAACATTTGCTGGCGCAGGGCCTGACGCTGGTGGAACGCAATTATCGGGTGGCGCGCGGCCCGAGTGCGCGCGGCGCCGAGGTGGACCTGATCATGCGCGCCCCGGACCCGGAGGGCACGCTGGTGTTCGTGGAGGTGCGTCAGCGCAGTGCGCGCACACACGGGGGGGCGGCGGCGACCGTGACACGGGGCAAGCAGCGACGCTGCATCCTGGGGGCGCAGTTTTACCTGTCGAACCTGAAGGCATGGCCGCCTTGTCGCTTCGACGTGGTGGCGATCGATGGCGAGGAAGTGACCTGGCTGCCTGCGGCCTTTGATGCGTCCTGACACCGGAGGGCGCCCACGCTGCCGTATCATCCGCGCCATGCCGGAATCCTCCTTTCAGCAGTCTTATCTGCAGCAACCCTTGTTGGAAACCGCCGACTGGCTGTATCAGTCGTCCGAGCGGCTGGCCCAGCAGTTGAACTACGCGGCCCTGGCCCTCATGCACACCATCACCTCGGGCGGCAAGGTGCTGTGCGCCGGCGAAGGTGAAGCGGCCTGGCTGGCCCAGCAGGCCGCCACCTGGCTGGTGCGGGGCACCGGGCGCGAGCGCCCTCCCCTGTCGGCCGTGGCCCTGGTGCCGCCGGCTGGCCCGGTGCAGTCCACCTTGACGCAACAGGTGCGCGCGCTGGGGCACCCTGGCGATGTGTGGCTGGCGTTTTCGCTGGAGCGCGATGACCCGGATCTGCTGGCGGCCACGGAAGCGGCCGCGGAACTCGACCTGACTTTGGTGATCTTCACAGGAGAGGCGGCCCGCACGCTGGGGCCGCAGTTGCGTGACACGGATGTGTGGGTGCCCCTGCCGGGCACGCGCGAATCCACCTTGTTTGCGATCGCCTGGCTGGCCCTGGAAGGCCTGTGTGCGGCCGTGGACACCCACCTGCTTGGAGAGGATGCCTGATGACCCGTTCGACTTTCACCCCCGCTGTGTTGCGCTGGACCGCAGCCCTGGCCGCTGCGCTGAGCCTGTCGGCCTGCGCGCCGCTGGTGCTGGGCACCGCTGTGGGCGGCGCTTTTGTGGCCACCGACCGCCGCACCTCGGGCATGCAGCTGGAAGATCAGGGCATCAAGGTCAAGGCGAGCAACCGCATCCGCGACGTACTGAAGGACCGCGGAAATGTGAGTGTGAACGCGTACAACCGCATGGTGCTGCTGACCGGTGAGGTGCCGACCGAGGCCGACCGTGCCGCCGCTGCGGTGGCGGCCGGGCAGACCGAGAATGTGTCGGGCGTGGTCAATGAGCTGATCGTGAGCCTGAACAGCACGATCTCGTCGCGCTCGAACGACCTGTTGGTGGCTACCAAGGTGCGCGCCACGCTGGTGGACGCACGCGACCTGATGAGCAATGCCTTCGATGTGGTGGTCGAGCGCGGGGACGTCTACCTGATGGGCATGGTGACCGAGCGCGAGGCCAACCGGGCCGCCGAGCTGGTAGCGACCATCTCCGGGGTGCGTCGGGTGGTCAAGGTGTTCCAGATCATCAGCGAGGATGAACTGGCTCGCAAGCTGCCGCGCCCGGCCAGCCCGACGGCCAGCGAGAGCAGCCCCCAGCCTTGAGAGGGCTCGGCCGGACTGGTGAGGCCCGGGCCCGGTCGCACGGATTGCACGGATCGCACGCGGGAAGCGTGCGTCGGTGGCCAGGACTCAGCGCAAGCGTTTGATCAGGCTGGAGGTGTCCAGCCGACCGCCGCCCATGGCCTGCACGTCGGCATAGAACTGGTCGACCAGGGCGGTGGCGGGCAGGCGCGCGCCCAGGCGTCGGCCTTCGTCGAGCACCAGGCCCAGGTCCTTGCGCATCCAGTCGACGGCAAAGCCGAAGTCGAACTGGTCGGCGATCATGGTGGGGCCGCGGTTGACCATCTGCCAGCTGCTGGCGGCGCCTTGCGAGATCACGTTCAGCACCTGGCTCATGTCCAGCCCGGCTTTCTGGCCGAAGGCCAGGGCCTCGGCCAGGCCTTGCAGCAGGCCGGCCACGGCGATCTGGTTGACCATCTTGGCCAACTGGCCCGCGCCGCTGTCGCCCAGGTGGGTGACGGCGCGCGCGTAGGCGGCGATGACGGGTTGGACGCGGGCATAGGCCTCGGCATCGCCACCGCACATGACGGTGAGCACGCCGTTGAGGGCGCCGAGGTTCCCGCCCGAGACGGGGGCGTCGATGAAACTGAAGCCGCGTTCGCGGGCAGCCTGCGCCAGTTCGCGGGCGACTTCGGCCGAGGTGCTGGTGTGGTCGACGACGACGGCGCCGGGCGCCAGGCTGTGGAACCCGCCTTGCGGGCCGGTGCAGACTTCGCGCAGGTCGTCGTCGTTGCCGACGCAGGTGACAACGATGTCGGCGCCCTGGGCGGCTTCACGCGGCGTGGGGGCGGATTGACCGCCATGCGCCTGCACCCAGGCGGCGGCCTTGGCCGCAGTGCGGTTGTAGACGGTGACGGTGTGGCCAGCGCGCTGGAGGTGGACGGCCATGGGGGCGCCCATGGTGCCCAGACCGATGCAGGCGATGCGGCGGGCAGGCGTGGGCTCGTAGGTCTTGTCGGCGACGTTCATCGGGCTCTCCGGGATGGAGAGCCGATTGTGTCAGACGGGGGCCGTCTCGCCTTGGCCCGGGATCAGACGATCTGGAAGTGCTCGGTACCGGCCGACAGGTCCTGGTTGCGGGCGCGCTGGCTGTGCAGCTTGATCTGCAGGCGCAGGTCGTTGAGCGAGTCGGCGTTGCGCAGCGCGTCTTCGTAGGTGACGTAGTTGCCCTCGTAGAGGTCGAACAGCGCCTGGTCGAAAGTCTGCATGCCCAGCTCGCGCGACTTCTTCATGATCTCCTTGATCTCGCCCACCGAACCCTTGAAGATCAGGTCGGCGATCAACGGCGAGTTCAGCATCACTTCCACGGCGGCGATCCGGCCCTTGCCGGCTTCGCGCGGCAGCAGGCGCTGCGACACCAGCGAACGCAGGTTCAGCGACAGGTCCATCAGCAACTGGTCGCGGCGGTCTTCGGGGAAGAAGTTGATGATGCGGTCGAGGGCCTGGTTGGCGCTGTTGGCGTGCAGGGTGGCCATGCACAGGTGACCCGTTTCGGAGAACTGGATGGCGTGCTCCATGGTCTCGCGGTCGCGGATTTCACCCATCAGGATGACGTCGGGGGCCTGGCGCAGGGTGTTCTTGAGCGCCTGCTCCCAACCCTCGGTGTCGATGCCGATTTCGCGCTGCGAGACGATGCAGTTCTTGTGCGGGTGCACGAATTCGATCGGGTCTTCAACGGTGATGATGTGGCCGTAGGAGTTCTCGTTGCGGTGGTCCACCATGGCGGCCAGCGAAGTGGACTTACCGGAGCCGGTACCGCCCACGAAGATGACCAGGCCGCGCTTGGCCATGGCCACGTCCTTGAGGATCAGGGGCAGACCCAGGCCGTCGATGGTGGGCAGGTGCGCCGGGATGACCCGCAGCACGATGCCGACCTGGCCTTGCTGGATGTAGGTGTTGACGCGGAAACGGCCGATGCCCGTGGGAGCGATCGCGAAGTTGCACTCCTTGGTGCGTTCGAACTCGGCGGCTTGCTTGTCGTTCATGATGGCGCGCGCCAGCGCCATGGTGTGCGAGCCACTCAGAGGCTGGGGCGAGACCTTGTTGATCTTGCCGTCGACCTTGATGGCGGGCGGGAATTCGGCGGTGAGGAAGAGGTCAGAGCCGCCCCGCGAAATCAGGAGTTTGAGCAGGTCGTTGATGAATTTGGATGCCTGGTCGCGTTCCATGGTGATGTCCTGATTTTGTGGGGTCGGTGAAAGGCCGCGTGCGTGTGGTTCGCCTGGGGATCAACCCGGGAAGTTCTCGGGGATCTTGGCCTTGGAGCGGGCCTCGGCCGGCGAGATGATGTTGCGACGCACCAAGTCGGCGAGGTTCTGGTCCAGCGTCTGCATGCCCTGGCCGCTGCCGGTCTGGATGGCCGAGTACATCTGGGCGATCTTGTTTTCGCGGATCAGGTTGCGGATGGCCGACGTGCCGATCATGATCTCGTGCGCGGCGACGCGGCCGCTGCCGTCCTTGATCTTGCACAGCGTTTGCGAGATGACGGCCTGCAGCGACTCGGACAGCATGGCGCGCACCATTTCCTTTTCGGCGGCGGGGAAGACGTCAACCACGCGGTCGATGGTCTTGGCGGCGCTGGAGGTGTGCAGGGTGCCAAAGACCAAGTGACCGGTTTCGGCGGCGGTCAGGGCCAAACGGATGGTTTCCAAGTCGCGCAATTCACCCACCAGGATGCAGTCGGGGTCTTCACGCAGCGCCGACCGCAACGCGTTCGAGAAGCTCATGGTGTGCGGGCCGACCTCGCGCTGGTTGATCAGGCACTTCTTGGCGTCATGCACGAATTCGATCGGGTCTTCCACCGTGAGGATGTGACCGTATTCGGTTTCGTTGAGGTGGTTCACCATGGCCGCCAACGTGGTGGACTTACCCGAGCCGGTGGGGCCGGTGACCAGCACCAAGCCGCGTGGTTTGAGGGCGAGGTCGCCGAAGATCTTGGGGCAGTTGAGTTGCTCCAAGGTCAGAATCTTGGATGGAATGGTCCGGAACACGGCGCCGGCGCCGCGGTTCTGGTTGAAGGCGTTGACGCGGAAACGCGCCAGGCCCTGGATTTCGAACGAGAAGTCGCACTCCAGCGTTTCTTCGAAGTGCTTGCGCTGGGCGTCGTTCATGATGTCGTACATCATCTCGTGGACCTGCTTGTGGTCCAGCGCATCGACGTTGATGCGACGCACGTCGCCGTTCACCCGGATCATCGGAGGCAGGCCGGCCGACAAGTGAAGGTCAGAGGCCTTGTTTTTGACCGAGAAGGCCAGCAGTTGCGTGATATCCATGGATGATGTCGACCTGTCATTTGTTACAGACCCATTATGGCGACGATCGCAAACAACCTGCAACTCGTACGAAACCGGATTGAGGCGGCGTGTGCGCAACATGGGCGTTCACCCAACAGTGTCACGTTGCTGGCGGTCAGCAAAACGTTTCCAGCTGTAACGGTGCGCGACGCATTTCACGCCGGGCAGCGTTGGTTTGGCGAAAACTACGTGCAAGAGGCCCTCGACAAGATGGCTGAGCTGGCAGACCTGCGCGACCAGATCACCTGGCACCTGATCGGCCCGCTGCAGAGCAACAAGACCCGCGTGGTGTCCGAGCACTTTGACTGGGTGCAGAGCGTGGACCGACTCAAGATTGCGCAGCGCCTGAGCGAGCAGCGGCCGGCACACCTGCCGCCCCTGCAGGTGTGCATCCAGGTCAACACCAGCGGTGAGGACAGCAAGAGCGGCGTGGCGCCCAGCGAAGCGCTGGCGCTGGCGCAGGCGGTGGCCGCCCTGCCCCGCTTGCAGTTGCGGGGCGTGATGGCCTTGCCCGCGCCCTCCCCCGATCCGGCCGTGCAGGCCGAGGCTTTGGCGCAGGTGCGTGTGGTGTTCGAGCAACTGCGCGCCGCCGGGCTGCCGTTGGATGTGCTGTCGATGGGCATGAGCGCCGACCTGGAAGCAGCCGTGGCGCAGGGCTCGACGATGGTGCGGGTGGGCACGGCGCTGTTTGGCCAGCGTTGAGGCGGGTGCGGGCCGTCAGCGGCCCAGCGCGATTGCGGCATGATGACGCCCATGAGCACTCCCATCGACATCGCATTCATCGGCGGCGGCAATATGGCCACCGCCATCATTGGCGGCCTCTTGCGTCAGGGCACCGCCCCGGCCCGCATCCTGGTCATTGACCCGGTGCCCGAGCAGCGTCAGCGTCTGACCGACACCCTGGGGGTGCAGACCGCCGCCGGCCCGGACGACGCCCTGCACACGGCGCGCACCGTGGTGTGGGCGGTCAAGCCCCAGCAGTTCAAGGACGCGGCGCAAAGTTACGCGCCGCTGACGGCGCAGGCCCTGCACTACAGCGTGATGGCCGGCCTGCGCACCGACGACATCGCCCGCTTGCTGGGCACGCCGCGCATCGTGCGTGCCATGCCGAACACGCCGGCGCTGGTGGGCCAGGGCATGACCGGTTTGTTTGCCCGCGCCGAAGTGACCGCCGACGAGCGTGCCGCCATCCAAGGCATGGTAAGCGCCACCGGAGCGCACCTGTGGGTGACGCAGGAAGCCGATCTGGACGCCGTGACGGCCTTGTCCGGCTCAGGCCCGGCCTATGTGTTCTATTTCATCGAAGCGATGATGCAAGCCGCGCAGGACATGGGCCTGAGCGCCGAGCAAGGTCGCCTGCTGGCCCAGGCCACCTTTGCGGGCTCCACCGCCTTGGCGCAGCAGTCGGACGTGAGCCCGGCGGTGTTACGCGAGCGCGTGACGTCCAAGGGCGGCACCACGTATGCGGCGCTGACCCATCTGGAGTCCAACGGCGTGAAGGATGCGTTCGTGGCGGCGATGCGGGCCGCGCAACAGCGGGCGGCCGAGTTGGGCGACGAGTTCGGGCGCTGACCTCAACGCGACGTGGGCGCCCACCGTCCGTGGGTGGCATGTCGCCCACGGCCACCTCGCTGGCGCATGAGCCCGCGCCAGCGGCCGAGTTCAGCCCACTTCAGCCCACCCTGATCAACCCCGCAGCGCCAGATCGGCTGCCACGCCGACCCACACGCTGAAACCCAGCCAGTGGTTGAGGCGGAACGCCTTGAAACAGGCCAGGCGTTCGCGGCCCTTGATCAGGGTGTAGTGATACAGGGCCTGGGCCGCGGCCACCAGCAGGGAGAGTTGGAACACCCAGCCCATGCCGGCCAGTTGACCGGCCTGCCACCAGCAGGCGATGCAGAGCGCGTACAGCGTCATGACCCCCGCCACATCGAAGCGCCCCAGGGTGATGGCCGAGGTGCGGATGCCGATCTTGAGGTCGTCCTCGCGGTCGACCATGGCGTATTCGGTGTCGTAGGCGATCACCCAGGCCAGCTTGCCAGCCAGCAACCACCCCACCACAGGCGGGATCTCGTTGAGGACGGCCGTGAAAGCCATCGGGATCCCAAAGGCATAGGCCACGCCCAGCACCGCCTGCGGCATCGCGAAGAAGCGCTTGGTGAAGGGGTAGACGATCGTGACCGCCAGCGCCCCGAAAGACAGCGCCACGGTATTGGCGTTGGTGGTGAGCACCAGCGCGAACGAAATCAGCGCCAGCACCACGCCGATGAGCACCACTTCCTTGACGGAGATGCGGCCGCTGGTGAGCGGGCGCTGCGCGGTGCGCTCGACGTGGCGGTCGAAGTCCTTGTCCGCAAAGTCGTTGACGGCACAGCCGGCGCTGCGCATCAGGATGGTGCCCAGGGTGAAGACCGTCAGCAGGTGCCAGCCCGGGAACCCATCCGCCGCCATCCACAGGGCCGCCAGGGTGGGCCACAGCAGCAGCAGCCAGCCCTGGGGGCGGTCCCAGCGGATCAGGTCGAGGTAGAGCGACCAGCGGTCGCGCAGGGTCAGGGTGGCGGTGGTGTTCACACCGGAATTATGGCGCGACGGGCTGGGTCGCGGACGCGGCGGGCTGCGCCACCCAGCCGCCACCCAGGGCCTTGTAGACGCCGATGTGGGCCTGCTGGCGCGCCAGTTGGGCCGCGATCAGCGCCTGCTGCGTATTGAACAGCGCGCGCTGGGCATCGAGCAGATCAAGCTGGCTGGCCACGCCGGTGTCGTAGCGCAAGGTGGACAGGCGCAGGCGCGTGGCTTCGGCTTGCGCTTGCGCCAGCTGGGCCTCGGCCTGTTCGGCGTAGCTGCGACGGGCGACGAGGGCGTCGGCCACTTCCTTGAACGCGGTCTGCACGGCCTTGTCATACTGGGCCACGGCGATGTCGCGCTTGACTTCGGCGACGGCCACCCCCGCCTTGGCGCGGCCGGCGTCGAAGATCGGCACGCTCAGCGAGGGCGCAAAGCTCCAGGCGGTGCGGCCGTCGTTGAACAGGCCCGACAGCGAGTCGCTGACGACGCCCGCGCTGGCCGTCAGGCTGATGCGTGGGAAGCGGGCGGCGCGGGCCGCGCCGATGTTGGCGTTGGCGGCGATGAGCTGTTGCTCGGCCTGGGCGATGTCCGGGCGCTGCAGCAGCACCTCGGACGACAGGCCCACGGGCAGCTCGCTCAGGCCCGGCCACAGCGCGGCCAGCACGGCCTGGCTGGCGGCCTTCGAGTCGGCACTGCGGCCCACGGCCTGGGCATCGAGCTGCGGCACGGGGGGCAGTAAATCGGCTGGGGCGGTCGAACCCAGCAGCAGGTTCAGCGCGTTCAGGTCTTGCGCCCATTGACGCTGCGACTGGGCCCGGGTCACGCGGGCGGCCTCGACCAGGGACTGCGAGGAGCTCAGGTCCAGCTCGTTGAGCACGCCGTGGTCGAACTTAAGCTTGAGCAGCTTGAAGGACTCTTCACGCGTCCTCAAGGTCTGTTCGGCCAGGGCCACTTGCCAGCGGTCGGCCCACAGCGCGTAGTAGGCATTGGCCACGGCCGCGACCAGGCTGATGTGCGCGGATTTGCGGGCCTCTTCCGAGGCCAGCACCTGAGCGGCAGCGGCTTCGCTGAGGGCCTTGACGCGGCCGAACAGGTCAAGCTCGTACGCCGCGACGGTCACGCCACCGGTGACGGAGGTGGTGAGGTCGTTGGGGGGCGTCGACGACGGACCCCGCGAACCGCTGACGGCCCCGCTGAGCGTGGGGAAGCGGTCGGCGTTCTGGATCTGGTAGGCGGCGCGCAGCTGCTCGATGTTGAGCATGGCGACGCGCAGGTCCCGGTTCTGGTCCAGGGCCTGACGGATCAGGCCCTGCAGCCGGGGGTCAGGAAAGTAGCTGGCCCAGGGCAGCTCGGCCACCTGGGAGAGCGACGACACGGCCGAGGCCGCCGAAGCCGCTGACGTCACAGGCAGCTGATCGGGCACGGCCAGGGCCGGGCGCTGGTACTCGGGCGTGAGCGAGCAGGCGGCCACGCTCAACAGCGCGGCCACGGCAATGACCGGGCGCAGCAGGCGGGTGGTCTTAGTCATGAGCGGTCTCCACATCGGAAGCGGGGGCAGCGGCAGGCTTGCCCGGGAAGAGGCGGCGCACCACCACAAAGAACACCGGCACGAAGAACACGGCCAGCACGGTGGCGGCGATCATGCCACCCATCACGCCGGTCCCGATGGCGCGCTGGCTGGCCGAGCCAGGGCCCGACGACAGCACCAGGGGCAGCACGCCCAGGATGAAGGCCAGCGAGGTCATGATGATCGGGCGGAAACGCAGGTGGCAGGCACGCAGCGTGGCTTCGATCAGGCTCATGCCCTGCTCATGGAGTTCCTTGGCGAACTCGATGATCAGGATGGCGTTCTTGGCCGACAGACCGATGATGGTGATCAGACCGACCTTGAAGTAGACGTCGTTGGGCATGTCACGCAGGTTGGCACCCAACAGCGAGCCCAGGATGCCCAGGGGCACCACGAGCAGCACGGCCACCGGAATGGTCCAGCTTTCGTACAAGGCAGCCAGACACAGGAACACGGCCAGCAGCGAGAAGACCAGCAAGATGGTGGCTTGCGAGCCCGACAGGCGCTCTTCACGCGACAAGCCCGTCCACTCGATGCCCACGCCCGGCGGCAACTGCTCGGCCAGACGTTGCAGCTCGGCCATGGCGTCGCCCGAGCTGTAGCCCGGCGCGGCCGCGCCCGAAATCCGCATCGACGGGTAGCCGTTGTAGCGCACCGCCTGCATCTGCCCGGTCACCCAGCGGGTGGTGGCAAAGGCCGACAGCGGCACATTCTGGCCACTGCTGTTGACCACGTTGATGCGCAGCAGGTCTTCAGCCTGCATGCGGTCCTTGGCATCGGCCTGGACGATGACGCGCTGCATGCGCCCGGAGTTGGGGAAGTCGTTGATGTAGGCCGAGCCCAGCGAGGACGACAGCGAGGCGCTGATCACGGCAAAGTCCACGCCCAGGGCGTTGGCCTTGTCGCGGTCGATGTCGATCTGCAACTGCGGCGCGTCTTCCAGACCTTCCGGGCGCAGGCCCGTCAGGATGGGGCTTTGCATCGCCATGCCCAGCAGCTGGTTGCGAGCGGCCAGCAGGGTGTCATGGCCCAGCGAGGCACGGTCTTGCACGTGCACGGCGAAACCGGTGGCGTTGCCCAGCTCCATGATCGGGGGCGGCACCAGCGGGTAGATGAAGGCATCGCGCACGCCCATCAAGGCGCCAAAGGCACGCTTGGCCAGGGCCTGTGCGCTGTGCTCGGCACCGACACGCTCGTGGTGATCCTTCAGGGTCACGAAGGCCAGGCCGGCGTTCTGCCCGGAGCCCGAGAAGCTGAAGCCGATCACGCCCACGACGGACTTGACCTCGGATTGCTTGAGGTAGAAGTCTTCCACCTGCTTCATCACCGTCTCGGTGCGCTGGGCCGTGGCACCGGCGGGCAACTGCACCAGCGTGATCAGGCTGCCCTGATCTTCATCGGGCAGGAACGAGGTGGGCATGCGGACGTACATCCAGCCCACGGCCCCGACGATGACGGCGTAGATGACCAGGGTGCGGCCACCACGCTTGACCAGGCGGGCCGCCCAGCTTTCGTAGCCATGGGTGGTGGAGCTGAAGGCGCGGTTGAACCAGCCAAAGAAGCCCTTCTTCTCGTGGTGATCGTCGGCGGCCGGCTTGAGCAGGGTGGCGCACAGGGCCGGGGTCAGGGTCAGGGCCAGGAAGGCCGAGAACAGGATGGAGGCCACCATCGACAGCGAGAACTGGCGGTAGATGTTGCCCACCGAGCCCGCAAAGAAGGCCATGGGGATGAACACCGACACCAGCACCACGGTGATGCCGACGATGGCGCCACTGATCTGGCCCATCGCCTTGCGGGTGGCGGCCAGCGGGGCCAAGCCCTCTTCGACCATGATGCGCTCGACGTTCTCGACCACGACGATGGCATCGTCGACCAGGATGCCGATGGCCAGCACCATGCCGAACATGGTCAGCACGTTGATGGAGAAGCCGAACACCGACATCACCCCGAAGGTGCCCAGCAGCGCAATCGGCACGACCAGGGTCGGGATCAGGGTGTAGCGCCAGTTCTGCAGGAACAGGAACATCACCAGGAACACCAGGATCACGGCCTCCACCAGGGTCTGCACGACCTGGGTGATGGACAGCTTGATGAAGCCCGAGGTGTCATAGGGCACGGAGTAGTCCACGCCCGTGGGGAAGTACTTGCGCAGCTCTTCCAGGCGCGCCTTGGCGGCCGTGGCCGTGGCCAGGGCATTGCCGGTGGGCGAGAGCTGGATGGCCATGCCCAGGGCGGGCTTGCCGTTGAGGCGGGCGTAGGCGCTGTAGGTCTGGGCGCCCAGCTCGATGCGGGCGACGTCCTTGAGGCGCACGGTCGAGCCGTCTGCCTTGGCGCGCAGCACGATGTTGCCGAACTGATCGGCGTTGCTGAGCTGACCGGACACCACCACGGTGGCCGAGATCGTCTGCTTGCTCAGATTGGGCAACTCACCCAGGCCGCCAGCCGGCACCAGCGCGTTCTGCGCGCGGATGGCGTTGTTGACATCGGTCACGCTCAGGCCAAAGGACACCAGCTTGGCTGGGTCCACCCAGATGCGCATGGCACGCTCGGTGCCGAACATGGTGACCTGGCCGACGCCGGGCACACGCAGCATCTCGGGCACGAGGTTGCGCGAGGCGTAGTCCCCCAGCGCCACGGGGTCGTAGGCTGGGTTGGAGGACGACAGCATCGCGAACATCAGGATGTTGCTGCGCGATTTTTCAACCCGCACGCCTTGCTGCGTCACGGCGCTGGGCAGACGCGGCGTGGCGCGCGACAGGCGGTTTTGTACCTCGACCTGGGCCAGGTCGATGTTGGTGCCCGTCTCGAACGTGACCGTGATGGACGCGGTGCCGTTGGCCTGGCTGACCGACTCCATGTAGGCCAGACCGGGCGCGCCATTGAGCTCTTGCTCGATGACGTTGACCACGGCCTCGTCCAGCGTCTTGGCCGAGGCGCCTGGGTAGGTGGCGTTGATGACCACGGACGGCGGCGCCACCGTGGGGTACTGGGCGATCGGCAACTTGGTGATGGACACCGCGCCGAAGACCAGGATGAACAGGGCGATCACCCACGCAAAGATGGGCCGATCAATGAAGAAACGTGACATGCTCGCGCCCCTTTACTTCGATGCCGCAGCGGAAGCAGCCGGGGCTGCACCCATGCCGGCTTGCGCGCTCGGCTGCTGCCACGGCACCGCCTTGACGGGCGCCTTGGGGTTCATCATCTTCTGGAAGCCATCGACCATGACCTGCTCCCCGGTCTTGAGACCGCCGAGCACGACCCAGTCGTTGCCCTTGGCGCCACCGAGCTTGATCTGACGGGACGAGACCATGCCCTTGTCGTCGACCACCATCACGGTGTCAGCCTGCGCGCCACGGGTGACGGCCTGCTGGGGCAACAGGATGCCGCCCTCGACCTGAGCCTGGGACAGGCGCACCCGCACATACATGCCCGGCAGCAGCAAGCCATCGGGGTTGGGCAGCTCGGCGCGCAGCGACACCTGACCGGAGGTGGCGTCCACACTCAGGTCCGAGAACAGCAACTTGCCCGGCAGCGGGTATTCCTTGCCATCGTCCAGCACCACGCGAATCTCGGCCGCATCGGCCCCGGCGCGCTGCAGAGCGCCAGATTTCAGGGCTGCCCTCAGCTTGATGACCTCGTTGGCCGGCTGGGTGAAGTTGACGTACAGCGGGTTGACCTGCTGGATCAGCGCCAGCTGGGTGGCCTCGCCCTGCCCCACCAGCGCACCTTCGGTGACCAGGGCGCGGCCGATGCGGCCCGAAATCGGGGCGGTCACGGCGGCGTAACCCAGGTTGATGCGCGCGGTCTGCACGGCGGCCTTGGCGGCGGCCACGTCGGCCTGCGCCTGGCGTTGCGCCACCTGGGCATTGAGGAATTCCTGCGGGCTGATGGCCTTGGCGGCCTGCAGCGGCTCGTAGCGCTGGACCAGGGCACTGGCCTGCGCCAAGTTGGCCTCGGCCTTGGCCTGGGTGGCCTGGGCGCTGTCAAACGCGGCCTGGAACGTGGCCGGATCGATCTGGAACAGGGGCTGACCCGCCTTCACATCGGCGCCTTCGGTGAACAGGCGCTTTTGCAGGATGCCGGCCACGCGGGCACGGACCTGCGCGGTGCGCACGGCCTCCAGGCGGCCCGGCAATTCGCTCATCACCGGCACGCTGTGCGGCTGCACGGTGACCACGCCCACCTGGGCTGGAGGCATGCCGCCGCCCGGCGCGCCTGCCGGCGCAGCGGCCTTGTCATCGCCGCAGCCTGCCAGCAAGGCCACCGTCACGGCACACAGCGCCAACCCGGCCTTCGAACGACCACGCCAGCGCGGCGCCGTGGCATCGGGTTGCAATTGAGAAAACGCTGTGGGATCTTGGCTGACCATGGGCACCTCTTGGAAGACGGATCTTGTCGACAATACAAGACCGAAATATACATACATTCTTGTATGTATGTATGTGTCCGATTGAACGATAATCCCCACACTCTCCACTGATTTTGTGTCACCCCCATGCGCGGCACCAAAGAAGATGCACAACACACCCGCGAGGTCCTGCTGGACGCCGCGGAGGTGCTGTTTGCGCAGCGCGGGGTGTCGCGCACCTCACTGCAGGAAATTGCCAAGGCTGCAGGGATGACCCGAGGCGCCGTGTACTGGCACTTCAAGGACAAGGCGGAACTGTTCAATGCCATGATGGCACGGACCGCCTCACCCATGGAAGAGGCCGCGCAGACGCTGTTGGACACTCCCTTGCCCCCGCTGGCCGAACTCAAGCGCACGGCCATGGACGCGCTGACCCGCATCGCCCACGACCCCCGCACGCGCCGGGTGTTCGGCATCGCGACCCAGAAGGTGGAGTACGTGGACGACCTGATGGGGATACGCGAGCGCCACCTGGAAATCCACCAGACTTGCCAGCTGTGCGTGCGAACGGCGGTCGAGCGGGCGCAATCGCTGGGCCACGTCTCGGCACACCTGAATGCGCAGGTGATCACGATGAGCTATCAGGCCATGCTCAACGGCCTGATCAACCACTGGATGCTCGACCCCGACGCCTTCGACCTGGTGAGCTGCGGCGAGCAGAGCCTGGACCTGTTCATGAACGGCTTGCGGCAACAGCCGCCAGCCACGCCCTCGGCGGGCTGAAGCACGCCAGACGCGTCTTACGCCGCGCGCACGGCCCCGTCGCTGTGTTCGTCCAGCGTCTCACCCAGGTGCTGGTCATCGGCCCAGCCCACCATGGTGAACCCCTCGGGGCTGTAAAGCAGGCGGTTGATGGCCGCGTTGCCCACCTTCCAGGCGCGTGGCGCGTCCAGCGGCAGGCGGTTGGCCGCGCGGTAGAAACAATCCAGCACCCCACCATGGGCCACCACGGCAATGCACCCGCCAGGATGGCGCCGCGCGAGCCGGGCCAAGGTGCCCACCACCCGATCGTAGAAAGCCTGCAGGGCTTCGCCGCCATCGGGCCCGAAAGCGGGGTCGCGCTCTCGCCAGCGACGGGCCTGCTCGGGCCAGCGAGACGTGATCTCCTGGTGCGTCAGCCCCTCCAGGTGACCGAAATGCCGCTCGCGCAAGCCCGCATCCAGGCTCAAGGTCAGTTGTTGCACCTGGGCAATGGCTTCGGCCGTGGTGCTCGCACGCTGCAGGTCACTGCTGTAGACCGCCTGCAGGGACTCGCCCCGCAAGGCCTGCGCCACCCGTTCGGCCTGCCACAGACCGGTGTCGTTCAAGGGAATGTCGGTGTGGCCCTGGATGCGGCTTTCGGTGTTCCAGGCGGTTTCACCATGGCGAATGGCGAGGATGCGGGTGGCGTGCTCAAGCATGCGTCCATGATGCCTCAATCGTGCTGCAGCGCACAATCCCCCTGGTTGCTCAGAGTGACCCGGCTGACACGCCCCGGGTCACACGCCCCACACGATGGGCTTGTCGGCCGCGTGGGCTTTCTCCAGCATCTGGATCAGCGGCCAGGCCCGCAGACGCAGGCTGACCCGCTCCCCCAGGAAGTCCGGCTCACGCTGATCACCCTCGTCGCGCTCGTCATGGTCTGCGCCTCGCGCATGATCTGCGGCGTGGGCCCCTTCGTCCTCGGACGCCTCATCACCCAGCGCGCGCAGGATCTGCAAGGCGGCCGGCATGTCTTTCGGCTCGATGATGCCCTTCGCCGCCGGCGCCTTGCCCAGCAGCTTCAACAAGGATTCGGCATGGGCCTGGACCATGAACAGGTCGCCCGTGGCCTGGGATTTGAACGTGATGGACATGGTGTACGCCCCTTCTGGCATTGTCTGAACGACGGCGGCGACGCACTGGGGCAGACACACCCCATGATGCGGCAACGCCTGCACGCGGCATACTGACCGGTGCACGCCTGCACCGTATCACGGCGCAGCCCCTGTGTCTGCCAGAAAGTCACCTGCCATGTCCACGCCGACTCACCTGCTGTACCTGCACGGGTTTCGCTCCTCGCCCCAGTCGGCCAAGGCGCGCCAACTGGGCGCCGCCATCGCCCACCTGCAGCAGCAAGGCCACAACCTGACCTGGCTGTGCCCACAGCTGCCGCCCTCCCCTGCTGAGGCCATCGCCGAGCTGATGGCGCTCGTCCTCGACTGGCCCCGCGAGCGCACGGTGGTGATCGGCTCCTCGCTGGGCGGCTTTTATGCCACCGTGATGGCCGAGGAGTTCGATTGCCGTGCGCTGCTCATCAACCCCGCCGTGGCCCCGGCACGCGATCTGGCGCGCCACATCGGCGAACAGAGCAACTTTCACAACCCGGCCGACCACTTTTTCTTCCGCCCCGAATTCATCGGCGAGTTCGAGGCGATGGACCCCTACCCCATCACCCGCCCGGAGCGCTACCACGTGCTGGTGGCCGAGGGCGACGAGGTGCTGGACTGGCGCGAGATGGTGGCCCATTACCTGGGCACCCAGCTCACCGTGCTGCCGGGCAACGACCACGCCCTCAGCGACTTCGCCACCCACCTGCCCACGGTGCTGGGCTGGCTCGGCCTGCCCGTGCCCGTCGCCTGAGCACCCCTGGCCCGGCTGTGCCGCTGAACCCACAGACGCGCCTCATGCATCTGGGCAAGCGCCAGGGGCCCTCGGGATGGGACAATCACGCTTCCACCCTCGCGAGATTCCATTTCGATGTTTGCCCTTTTTGATGACGCCGGCAAGTTCCTGGCCGGTCGTGTGATGTCCGAAGCCGACAGTTCGATGCAGATCGAGCTCGATTCGGGCAAGCGCGTGAAGGTGAAAGCCGCCAACGTGCTGCTCAAGTTCGCCAAGCCCAGCCCGGCTGAACTGATCGCCCAGGCCGCCGCGCAAGCGACCGACATCGACACGGACCTGGTCTGGGAAGTGGCCCCCGAAGAAGACTTCGGTTTTGACGAACTGGCCCGCGAGTACTTCAGCGACAACGCCGACGCCGTCCAGCAGGCCGCCATGCTGATGCGCCTGTTCGAGACCCCGCACTACTTCCACCGCCGCGGCAAGGGCCGCTTCAAGAAGGCGCCGGAGGACATCCTCAAGCAGGCCTTGATGGCCATCGAGCGCAAGAAGCAGATCGCGCTGCAGATCGAGCAATGGGCGCAAGAGCTAGCCAGCGGCCAATGCCCCGCCCCCATCAAGGACCAGCTCTACAAGATCCTGTTCAAGCCCGACAAGAACGGCGCCGAGTACAAGGCCGTGGTCGAGGCCGCCAAGCAGGCGCAGCGCGCCCCGCTGGACCTGCTCAAGGACGCGGGCGCCATCGACAGTCCCTACCAGTTCCACTGGAAGCGCTTCCTGTTCGAGAACTTCCCCAAGGGCACCGGCTTCCCGGCCCTGGAAGCGCCCCCGATCAAGGACGAGCTGCCCGTGTCGGCCGCACAGGCCTTCTCCATCGACGACTCGATGACCACCGAGATCGACGATGCCCTGTCCGTGCAGGGCCTGGGCAGTGGCACCGTGGTGTTCGGCATCCACATTGCGGCGCCCAGCCTGGCCATCCTGCCGGGCAGCCCGATCGACGGCGTGGCGCGCGGGCGCATGTCCACCGTCTACATGCCGGGCCACAAAATCACGATGCTGCCCGACGACGTGGTGCAGACCTACACGCTGCAGGAAGGGCGCGACTGCCCGGCCGTCTCGCTGTACGTCACCTTCGACGAGGCCACGCTGGCCGTCACAGCCACCGAGACCAAGCTCGAGCGCGTGCCCATCGTTTCGAACCTGCGCCACGATCAGCTCGACGGCGTCATCACCGAGCCCACACTGACCGGCGAAGCCCCCGCGACCTATGCGCATGCGGCCGAGCTGGCCTTTGCCTTCCGTCTGGCCAAGCACCTCAAGGCCCAGCGCGAAGTCGTGCGCGGCAAGCCCGAGAATTTCAACCGCCCCGACTACACCTTCAAGCTGGTGAGCGAGGCCGGTACCAACACGATGCACGACGGCATCGAGCCCACCGGCATCGAACAGGTGCTGATCGGCACGCGCCAACGCGGTGCCCCGCTGGACTTGATCGTGGCCGAGGCCATGATTTTGGCCAACAGCACCTGGGGCGGCTGGCTGGCCGAGCTGGGCGTGCCCGGCATCTACCGCAGCCAGGCCAGCCTGCAGCCCGGCATCAAGGTGCGCATGAGCACCAAGCCCGCGCCGCACGCCGGCATGGGCGTGGCGCAGTACACCTGGGCCACCTCGCCACTGCGCCGCTATGTCGACCTGGTCAACCAGTGGCAGATCGTCGCCTGCGCCAAGAATGGCCGCACCGCCGCGCTGGCCGCGCCCTTCAAGCCCAAGGATGCCGAGCTGTTTGCCGTCATCTCCAACTTCGACACGGCCTACAGCACCTACAACGGCTTCCAGTCGGCGATGGAGCGCTATTGGACGTTGAAATACCTGAGCCAGCAAGACCTCAGCGAGCTCGACTGCGCCGTCATGGTCAACGGCCTGGTGCGCGCCGACAGCCTGCCGCTGGTCTTCAAGGCCATTGGCGCCGACAGCCTGCCGCGCCATGCCCGCGTGCGCGTGCGCATCACCGGCGTGGACCTGCTGACCCTGGACGTGCACGCCAGCGTGATCGCCCGCCTGGACGAGGCTGGCAGCACCACGGATGAGGGTGACTCCGAGGGCGAAGGCGACGAAGAGGTGCTCGACAATGCAGGACCGCTGACCCTGGCCATTGACGTGAGCGATGCCGATGCCCCGACGGGCGACGCACCGGCGGCCTGAGGCCCTTTGACTGAACGCTGACGATTGGACGTGCCCCGGATGCTGGACCGCCTTCGCTCTCTGTGGAGCCGCCTGACCCTGCTGCAGATCTGCCTGGGGATCTCGGTGGCGGTGCACGTGGCCCTGTTGGGTTTTCGCTTCGTGGACCCAGACGGGTTCAACCGCACCTTCAAGGACACCCCGCTGGAGGTGATCCTGGTGAACGCGGCCAGCGAAGAGGCCCCCGAGAAGGCCCAGGCGCTGGCGCAGCAGAACCTCAGCGGCGGCGGGGAAGCCGACAAGGGGCGCGCCACCTCGCCTCTGCCTCCCTCGCAAGACGCGACGATGGGCGACGCGATGGAAGACACCACGCGCATGATCCAGCAGATGCAGCGAGAGCAGCAGAACCTGCTGACGCAGGTGCGCAACGAGCTGGCCGCCCTGCCCCCCCCTCAGCCACGCGACAAGGCCGACACCGCCCAAAGCCGCGCCGAAGAAGAGCGCCGCCGACAGCTGACCAAGCTGCTGGCCGAAATCGACAAGCGCATCCACGACGAGAACGCCCGCCCCAAGAAGCGCTACCTGAGTCCCGCCACGCTGCGCTCGGTGGATGCGCTGTACTACAGCGCCTTCCGCACCCAGGTCGAACGCGCGGGCACCACCTACTTCCCCATGGAAAAGGGGCAAAAGCTCTATGGCGAACTGGTGATGGAAGTGTGGCTCAACCGCCAAGGCAAGGTGGTGGACGCCATCGTGCTGCAAAGCTCGGGCAATGCCCTGCTCGACAAGCGTGCCCGCGCCATCGTCATGCAGGCCGGCCCCTTTGGCATGGTTCCCGCCGAGGTGAGCGCGGGCAATGACCTGCTGCTGATTTCCTCGCGCTTTCGCTTCACGCGCGACGCCGGCATGGAAGCCACCACTGAAAAGGCCGCCCCCAGCGCGGCGCCCTGAACCCTTTGCCTGATCACGATGACCGCCTCCGCCCCTGACCGCTACGCTGTGGCGGGCAACCCGATCGCCCACAGCCGCTCGCCGCTGATCCACACGCAGTTTGCACAGCAAACCGGCCAGGCCATGGTCTACGAGCGCCTGCTGTGCCCGCTGGACGCCTTCGCCGCCACCTTGCGCCACTTTGCCGACGAAGGCGCCAAGGGCTGCAACGTCACCGTGCCCTTCAAGTTCGAGGCCTTCGAGATGGCCGCGCGTCGCACCCCGCGTGCCGAGCTGGCCCAGGCTGCCAACACCCTGCGCTTTGATGCCCAAGCCAACGGCGGCTGGGTGGCCGACAACACCGACGGCGTGGGCCTGGTGCGCGACATCACCGTCAATGCCGGGGTGACACTGGCCGGCGCGCGCGTGCTGCTGCTCGGTGCCGGGGGCGCCAGTGCCGGCGTGCTCGGCCCCCTGATCGAGGCGCGTCCGGCCGAGATCGTGGTGGCCAACCGCACGACCGACAAGGCCCAGGTGCTGGTCGATCGCCATGCCGGCTGGGCCTGCGAACATGGCGTCACGCTGAGCGCCCGCTCACTGAATGAGCCGGGCCAGGCGTATGACGTGCTCATCAACGGCACGGCCGCCAGCCTGTCGGGGGGCGGCATCCCGGTCGGCCCCGAGGTGCTCCACCCCGGTAGCCTCGCGCTGGACATGATGTACGGGCCGGCTGCGCAGGCCTTCCTGGACTGGGCCCGCGCCCACGGTGCTGTCGCCCGCGATGGCCTGGGCATGCTGGTCGAACAAGCCGCCGAATCCTTCGCGCTGTGGCGCGGCGTGCGCCCGGACACCGCCCCGGTGCTGACGGCCATGCGCGCGCTGGTGGACGGCCCGGCCAGCCACTGAACCTTCACGCCACCCAAGCCCACCCCATGACCTCCCCGGTGCGCGCCGTCTGGCGCATCCTGGCCCTCATCGTGCTGGCCGGCCTGAGCCTGCAGCTCTACTTTGTGGCCCGCGTGGCGCTGATGGCCGTGCTCGCGCCCGAGTCCACAACCTTCCAGCGCAGTGAAATGCGCCGCATCGTCGCCGACAGTGGCACCCTGATGTGGAGCCAGACTTGGCGCGATGCCGATCAGATCTCGGATCACCTCAAGCGCGCCGTGATCGCGTCAGAGGACGCAAACTTCGTGGACCACGCCGGCATCGAGTTCGAGGCCCTGCAAAACGCCTGGAAGAAGAACAACCGGGCCGAGGAAAGGGCCGAGCGCGCCCGTCAGGCGGCGCTGGCCCGCCATGAGCGTGCGGTAGCACGGGCGGTGAAACGCGGGCGCACCCCACCGCTGCCCCCGGCGGCCGCGCAGGCGGTGCCCAAGGTGATCGGGGGCTCCACCATCACCCAGCAGCTGGCCAAGAACCTGTTCTTGAGCAAGGAGCGCAACTTCCTGCGCAAAGGCCAGGAAGTGCTGATCACCTTCATGCTCGAAGGCCTGCTCAGCAAGGAGCGCATCCTCACCCTCTACCTCAACAACGTGGAATGGGGCGAAGGCGTGTTCGGCGCCGAGGCCGCGGCAAACCACTACTTCCACGTCGGCGCCGCTCAGCTCGCCCCGATCCAGGCCGCCCGACTGGCGGTGATGCTGCCCGCGCCCAAGCGCTTCGAGAAGCAGCCCAGCTCAGGCTATGTCATGGGCCGCGCGGGCACGATCGCCGCGCGCATGCGGGACGTGGAGCTGCCCTGAGAGCCCGGAAGGACAAACGGCTGCCCGTAAGGCAGCCGCTGGCGTGTTTGTTGGCAGGGACCCGCAGGCCGCCGCTCAACGGCGGTTCGTGCCCGTGCCGCCCAGCAAGGCCGCGACCTTGCGCTTGGGCTTGAGGAAGCGCGACAGGCCCGAACCACCGCCTGCGGGGGCGGCTTGTCCCGCTGCACTCTTGGTTTCCCAGGCCGGATCGGCCGACGGATCGGCTTCGTAGGGCTTGTCGAAGAAGGGGTCGGACGATGGGCGACGCTGCGGTGCGGCGCGCACGGGGCGTGGCTCGCGCTCCTCACGGCCTTCGCTGGCACGCGGACGGCTCTCAACATCCCCCTCGCGGGCTTCGCGACGGTAACCATCACGGTCCCCACGCTCGCTGCGCTCACCCCGGTCGCTGCGACGGTTGCGCTCCAGCTCGAAGGGCTCGACCTCGGGCTTTTTCTTGATCAGCTTTTCGATGTCGCCCATCAGGCGCGCATCGGAGCTCGTCACCAGCGACACAGCCAGACCACTGGCACCCGCACGGCCGGTGCGGCCAATGCGGTGGACATAGTCTTCGGCGTTGAAGGGGATGTCGTAGTTGAACACCGCCGGCAGGGCCGCGATGTCGATGCCGCGCGCGGCCACGTCGGTGGCCACCAGCAGGTCGAACTCGCCGCGCTTGAAGGCGTCCAGGGCCTTCATGCGCTCGTCTTGCGACTTGTCGCCGTGCAGGGCCGTGGTGCGCAGGCCATCGCGCTCGAAGGTGCGGGCCAGGCGGGCGGCGCCCAGCTTGGAGTTGACGAAGACGATGGACTGCTTGATGTCGCGGTCGCGCAGGATCTGGCGGATCACGTGGCGCTTGTCGTCGTCATCGACGCGGTAGAAGCGCTGCTCGACATTGGTGGCCGTCTGGTTCGGACGGGCCACCTCGACCAGCACCGGGTCTTGCAGGTAGCTTTGCGCCAGCTTCTTGATCTCGGGCGAGAAGGTGGCCGAGAACAGCAGGGTCTGGCGCGTCTTGGGCAGGTAGCTCAGGATGCGCTGCAGGTCGGGCAGGAAGCCGATGTCGAGCATGCGGTCGGCTTCGTCGAGGACCACGTACTCCACCTGCGAGAGGTTGCAGTTCTTGGCCTCAATGTGGTCGATCAGGCGGCCCGGGGTGGCGATCAGCACCTCGACGCCGGCCTTGAGCTCGATTGTCTGCTCTTTCATGTTCATGCCGCCAAACACCACCGCCGAGCGCAGGTTGCACTTGCTGGCGTAGGTCTTGACGTTGTCGGCCACCTGGATCGCCAACTCGCGCGTGGGCGCCAACACGATGGCGCGCACGGGGTGGCGCGCCGGCGACATGCTGGCGTTCTCGTGCTTCATCATTTTCTGAAGCAGCGGGATCGAGAAGGCGGCGGTTTTGCCGGTGCCGGTCTGGGCAGCGCCCATCACGTCGCGACCGGCCAGGACCAAGGGAATGGCCTTGGCCTGGATCGGCGTCATCGTGGGGTAGGCAATGGCGCTGAGGATCTTGGGATCCAGGGGCAGCGTGTCAAACCGGGCGGGGGCTTCGGGCGCGGCCTCGGGGGCGGCGCTCACCTCGGCCGTCACGGCCGCGTCTTGGGGGAGATTTTCATTCATCGAGGCCGGATTATCCGCTTCTTGCTGCTTTTTTGCGCAGTTTTCTTGCGAACGCCCCTCAGAACGTGTAACCGACCTGCGTCTGGATGCCGCCGTGGGCCGCTTCGGCCTGCTCCAGCAGGCGCGCGAGCGGGCCCAGGCCCTGGTAGCGCGAGGCCACGCGGTGGGCGTAGGTCCACACGCGGGGGATGTCGTCGAGGTACTGGCGCTTGCCATCGCGCAGGCCCAGACGGGCGAAGATGCCCAGCACTTTGAGGTGGCGCTGCAGGCCCATCCACTCGAACTGACGCCAGAAATCGGCAAAGTCCTGCGCCACGGGCAAACCGGCTTTGCGGGCCTTTTCCCAGAAACGCACGGCGTAGTCCAGCTGGATGTCCTCGTCCCAGATCACGTAGGCGTCGCGCAGCAGCGAGACCAGGTCGTACGTCAGGGGGCCGCGCACGGCGTCCTGGAAGTCGATCACGCCCAGACGCGCCTTGGGATCGGCCGGGTCGGCCATCAAGTTGCGGCTGTGGAAGTCGCGGTGCACGAAGCCGGTGGGCTGGGCCAGCACCTCGGCCTTGATGAGGGCGAAGGTCTGGGCCAGCATGGTGCGCGCGGCCTCGTCCAGCGTCAGACCGCGCAGCTGGGTCAGGTACCAGTCGGGCAGGAGGTCGAGTTCGCGCTGCAGCAGGGCGTCGTCATAGGGCGGCAGGCTGTCGGCGGGCACACCCTGCAGGCGCACCAGCTCGTCGATCGCACTCATGTACAGGGCGCGGTTGTGAGAGGCAGGACCGTGGTCGTAGTCGGTGGCCTCCAGTGTGGCCAGGAAGGTGTGCTGGCCCAGGTCGGACAGCAGCATGAAGCCCTGGGCCTCGTCCCATTCCAGGATGTGGGGCACGCCCACTCCGCCGGCCTCCAGCAGGCGGGCCACGGCCACGAAGGGGTGGCAGTCTTCCTTCTCGGGGGGCGCGTCCATGATGATCAACGTGCCGCGCGGGGCCATGGGGGCGTCCACCCGGAAATAGCGGCGGAAGCTCGCATCGGCGCTGGCCGAGCGCAGGCTGTCGGGCTGCACACCATGGCGGCCCGCCTGCGCGGCCAGCCAGATCCCGAAGGCCTGCTGACGGGCCAGATCGGCCCAGTGGATGTCGGAAGCAGGCGAGGCCGAAGCCGGTGTGGACGACGAGGAGGTCATGGCGGAGTCAGGGAACGGTCAGAAGGCAGAGGGACATGAAATAATGCACCGATTTTAGGCAAGGCCAGCCTGCACCTGCGCAGGCCCCGCCGCCGCCCCTTTAGCGACGCGCCATCGTGACCGTGAATTCCCTCCTGGCCTGCCCCCCTCGACGCCCTGGCGTCCTGCCCACCCGCTGGACCCCGACCGCTTACGCGGCCGGCCTGGCGCTGGTGAGCCTCGCCCTGACGGTGCCCGCCCGCGCCCAGGCGGTGGACCCATCGCCACCCAATTTGCTGGCGCAGGCGATGCCTCCCGCCTCGGGGGCGTCGACCCCCACGGCCCTGCCCTTCTCGCTGCCCCAAGTCGTCACGGGCGGCAAGCAGGGCAAGGAGCCGATGTATTTCGAGGCCGACCACCTGGAAGGCGAAGCCGGCGAGCGCACCCGCGCCACCGGCAAGGTGCGCCTGCGCCAAGGCGACCTGTCGCTGCAGGCCGATGAACTGACCCACACTCAGGCCGACAACACGGCCCGGGCCGTGGGCAAGGTGCGCATCGAGCGCCAGGGCAACATCTTCCTGGGCCCGGAGCTGTCGCTGCAGCTCGACCGCCTCGAAGGCGAATTCGTGCGCCCGCGCTTCTGGTTTGCGCGTCCACAGGCCGGCGGCCAAGCCGAGCTGGTCGAGTTCCTGGGCGAAAAACGCCTGCGCGCCACCCGCACCACCTACAGCAGCTGCACCCCGGCCAACACGGCCGAAGGTCTGCCGGCTGAGCCCGACTGGTCGCTGCAAACCAGCAGTGTCTACATGGACATGGAGGCCAACGAGGGCATCGCGCGCAATGCCGTGATCTGGTTCAAGGGCGTGCCCATCCTGGCGACGCCCTACCTGAGCTTCCCGCTGAGCGATGAGCGCAAGTCCGGCCTGCTGCCGCCCAGCTTCTACTTCGACAGCAAGAGCGGTTTCGAGTTCTCGCTGCCGTATTACTGGAACATCGCGCCCGACCAGGACGCCACCATTGCGCCGCTGCTGTCCACCCGCCGCGGGCTGGGCCTGGACCTGGAGTACCGCTACCTGGCCCCCAACGACAAGGGCACACTCAATCTGATTGGCCTGCCGGACGACCGCGTGGCCGGTCGCGCACGCGGCTTGGTGGACTACATCCACCAGGGCAGCTTGCGCATGGGAGATTCGCCCTCACAAACCGTCTACGACCTCCAACTGCTGCGCGTGTCCGACGACGACTACTGGCGCGACTTCACCCACAACCTGAAGAACAAGACGCCTCGCCTGTACGACAGCCACCTGCGTGTCGAGCAGGTGCTCAATGAACGCAACTGGGGCTTGGGCGACAGCCAGACCAGTTTGTATGCCGGGGTGCAGAGCTGGCAGACCCTGAGAGACCTGGACCCGGCCTCCGACCCGACACTGAGCGCCATCGAGGCGCCCTACCGGCGCACGCCCCAGGTCGGCATCCGCAGCCGCAGCGGCGTGAACCAGGCCCTGAACTGGCAGCTCCAGGGTGAGTTCAACCGTTTCACCCACCCGGACGCACAGAAGGTCTCTGGCAACCGCGTGCACGCCGTCGGGCAGCTGGACCAGTCGTTCGACCTGGGCCCGCTCACGCTCACACCGCGTCTGGCCCTGCACAGCACCAGCTACGATCTGGACAAGGTGCAGGGCAGCAACCAGCGCAGCCTCACCCGCACCGTCCCCACCGTCAGCCTGGACGCACGCACCGAGCTGGAGCGCCCGGTCGAACTGTTTGGCCGCCAGTTGACGCAGACCCTGGAGCCGCGTGTGCGCTACGTGCGCACGCCCTACCGCGACCAGAGCATGCTGCCGCTGTTTGACAGCGCACCGCGAGACTTCAACCAGTACGCCATTTTCAGCAGCGACAACAACGACAACGCCTACACCGGCGTGGACCGCATCTCCGACGCCAACGAGATCACGATGGGCGCCACCTCGCGCCTGCTCGACGAACGTGGCGCCGAGACCCTGCGCTTGGGGATCGTGCAAAAGTGGCTGCTGTCCGAACAGCGCCTCAACCCCTACGGCGCCGACCCCATCAAGGCCGGGCTGTCCGACACGCTGTTGCTGGGCTCGACCTCGGTCTTCCCGAGCTGGTACCTCGACGGCACCACCCAGCTGGGCGCCGACAACCAGGCCACCCAGCAGGCCACCCTGGGCGTGCGCTATTCGCCGGGGGCCTGGCGCACCATCGGGGCCACCTACCGCTACAACCGCAACAACAGCGAGCAGCTGGAAGTGGGCTGGCAATGGCCGCTGAGCGGACGCAAGCCGCCGCTGCAAGAGGTGATGGCCAAGGCCAGCTCGCCCGATGTTCCCAAACCCGGCCAGCTCCTGAGTGGCGGCAACCAGTGCGGTGGCGCCTGGTACACCGTGGGCCGGGTGATCTACGACAAGCGTGACCACCGCTTCACCAACACCCTGGCGGGTTTCGAATACGATGCGGGCTGTTGGATCGGCCGTTTCGTGATGGAGCGCGTGGCCATCGGCCAGAGCGAAGCCACCACCCGCCTCATGTTCCAGCTGGAGCTCATCGGCCTGTCCCGGCTGGCCCTGGGCTCCAACCCGCTGCGCACCTTGCAGACCAGCATCCCGGGCTACCGCCTGCTGCGCGACGAAGCGCCGCAGCCTCCGGCCCTTGCCCCCCAGCCTTTCCTCGACGATGACACACCCCTTCCGTAAGCCCCGTCTGCGCCCCCTGGTCCAGGGTCTGTGCCTGAGCCTGTTGCTCACCAGCCTGACGCCGGCCCAGGCTCAGCTGCGCAACCCGGACGCCCCTTCGGTGGTGCCGCGCATTCCCGGCACCCGCCAGTTGAGCACTGGCCTCCAGCTCGCCGGCAAGCCGACCACGGCGGACTACATCGTGGCCGTGGTGGACCAGGAGCCCATCACCCACATCGACGTCGACAAGCGGGTGGCCCGCATCCAGGAAACAGCGCCAGCGGGCAGCCGCCTGCCCCCTCCGGACGAGCTGCGCCGCCAGGTGCTCGATGCGCTGATCGACGAGAAGGTGCAGATCTCGTACGCGCGCACCGTGGGCTTGGGCGTCTCGGACGCCGAGGTTGACGCGGCCATCGAGAACATCGCCGCCCAGAACAAGCTGAGTCTGCGCGAGATGCAGCGCCGCATGGAGGCCGACGGCCTGGACTACCCGCGCTACCGCGCCAGCCTGCGCGAGCAGATCGTGCTGCAGCGCCTGCGTGACCGCGAGGTCAACGCCCGCATCCAGATCAGCGACAGCGACATCGACGCCTTCCTGGCCACCGACCCGACCGCCCAGGCCGAGGTGGCGCTCAACCTGGCTCACATCCTGATCCCCGTGCCCGAGGGGGCGACGCCCGCCCAGGTCGAGGCGCTGCTTGCCAAGGCCCGTCAGGTGCAGGAGCAGGCCCGCAGCGGCGGCAACTTCAACCAACTGGTGCGCACGCACTCGGCCGACACCCAGACCAAGGAACAGGGCGGCGCGTTTGGCATGATGCCGATCAGCCGCCTGCCCGACCTGTTCGTCTCGGCCGTGCGCGAGCTGAAGGTGGGCGAGGTGGCACCGGTGGTGCGCTCCAACGCCGGCTTCCACATCCTCAAGCTGATCGAGCGCGAAAACAGCGCCGAAGCGACCTACACCCAGCAACGCAGCCGCCACATCCTGCTGCGCAGCAACCCCAAGGAGTCCACGCAGGCCCAGGTGGCCCGCCTGGCCGAAATCCGCAAGGAAATCGTGACCGGGGGCGGCAGCTTCGCGCAAATGGCCCGCCAGAACTCGCAAGACGGCAGCGCCGCCAACGGGGGCGACCTGGGCTGGGCCTCGCCCGGCCAGTTCGTGCCGGAGTTCGAACAAGCGCTGACCGCCCTGCAAGCCGGCGAAATCTCGCAGCCCATCGTCAGCCGCTTCGGGGTCCACCTGATCCAGCTCCTGGAACGCCGCGAGGTCAAGCTCACCGACGCCCAAAAGCGCGAAGCCGCCCGCGCGGTGCTGCGCGAACGGCGCTTTGAATCGACCTACGAAGACTGGGCCCGCGAGCTGCGTGCCGCCGCCTGGGTGGAAATGCGCGATGCGCCCTGATTCCCGCTCCAAGCCCGCCCGTCCGGGCGGCCAGCGCGCCGTGCAAGGCGGTGGCGGCCACATTGCCCGCAAGCGCTTTGGCCAAAACTTCCTCGTCGACCACGGCGTGATCGACGAGATCGTGCGCGCGATCGCGCCGCAACCCGGCCAGGCCCTGGTCGAAATCGGCCCGGGCCTGGGCGCCCTGACCAACCCGGTGGTCGAGCGCAGTGGCCAGCTCACCGTGGTCGAGCTCGACCGCGACCTGGCCGCGCGCTTGCGCAAGCGCCCCGAGTTGAACGTCATCGAGTCCGATGTCCTGAAGGTGGATTTTGGCGCCCTGGCCCAGGCCTGCGGCCAAAAGCTGCGACTGATTGGCAACCTGCCTTACAACATCTCCAGCCCCATCTTGTTCCACCTGCTGCCCTGGGCCGACCAGGTGGTGGACCAGCACTTCATGCTGCAAAAGGAGGTGGTGGACCGCATGGTGGCCACGCCGGGCAACAAGGACTACAGCCGCCTGAGCGTGATGCTGCAGTGGCGCTACCGCATGGAGTGTGTGGTGGACGTGCCGCCCGGCTCGTTCGACCCGCCGCCCAAGGTGGACTCGGCCGTGGTGCGCATGATCCCGCTGGCCACACCGCCTGACGTGGATCTGCCCGAGTTCGCCAAGATGGTGGCCGTGGCCTTTTCGCAGCGCCGCAAGATCCTGCGCCACACGCTGGGCGCCTGGATGAGCGAGCACGGCATCGAGACCGAGTTCGATCTGCAACGCCGCGCAGAGGAAGTGCCGGTGGCCGACTACCTCGCTCTGGCGGCGCTGAAGAAAGCGAAAGGCGTCTCCGCCTGACGTCAGTTCTGCATCAACCGTGCCAGGCTGAACGCACCAGCCGTGTGCACGGGGTGGCGGCAGCGGCCCCACACGGCCAGCCTCGCTACACTGCCATCCATGCAGATCTATCTCGTTGGCGGCGCCGTGCGCGACCGCTTGCTGGGCCGCCCGGGCGGTGACCGTGACTGGGTGGTGGTGGGCAGCACGCCCGACGCCATGGTGGCGGCCGGCTTCCGTCCGGTGGGCAAAGACTTCCCGGTCTTCCTGCACCCTGACACCCAAGAGGAATACGCGCTGGCGCGCACCGAGCGCAAGCACGGCCATGGCTACCATGGCTTCCAGGTCTACGCCGCCCCCGACGTCACGCTCGAAGACGACCTCGTTCGTCGCGACCTGACCATCAACGCGATGGCCGAAGATGCCGAAGGCCGCGTCATCGACCCGCATGGCGGCCAGCGCGACCTCAGCGACCGGGTGATGCGCCATGTCTCATCCGCTTTTGCCGAGGACCCGGTGCGCATCCTGCGCGTGGCGCGCTTTGCCGCCCGCTTCCCCGACTTCACCGTGGCCGACGAGACCCAGGCCCTGATGCGCCAGATGGTGGACGCTGGCGAGGTGGACCACCTGGTGGCCGAGCGCGTGTGGCAGGAGCTGGCCCGCGGCCTGATGGAGGACCGTCCCTCGCGCATGTTCGAGGTGCTGCGCGACTGTGGCGCGCTGGCGCGACTGCTGCCCGAGCTGGACCGCCTGTGGGGCGTGCCCCAGCGCGCGGACTACCACCCCGAGATCGACACCGGCGTGCACGTGATGATGGTGCTGGACATGAGCGCACGTCTGCAGGCGCCCTTGAGCGTGCGCTACGCCTGTCTGGGCCACGATCTGGGCAAGGGCACCACCCCGGCCGACATCCTGCCGCGCCACCTGGGGCACGAAGGCCGCAGCGTGCAACTGCTGCGCGCCGTCAACGAACGGCTGCGCGTGCCCAACGAGTGCCGCGAACTGGCCGAGGTGGTGGCGCGCGAGCACGGCAACCTCCACGGCAGCCTGAACTTTGGCGCCGCCGCGGTGCTGCGCCTGCTCGGGCGCTGCGACGCCTGGCGCAAGCCGCAACGCTTTGCCGAGGTGCTGCTGGCCTGCGAGTGCGACGCCCGCGGACGCCTGGGTTATGCCGACCAGCCCTACCCGCAAGGCGTGCGGCTGAACAAAGCGCTGGCCCTGGGGCAGGCTGTGGACACCGCCCGCGTCTCGGCCGAAGCCTTGGCGCGTGGTCTCAAGGGGCCGGCCATCGGACAGGCCATTGAGGCCGCCCGCGAGGCCGCGCTGGCCGCGGGCCTGGACGACGGCTGGGCAGCACGCCAGGACTGACGCCGCACGCCGTCGGACTCGGCGCACCTGTCGCATATTCACCCCCACACAGGGGGTCGATGCGGCCCGCTGTCCAGGTCGGGCCATGGTGCCGCCTAGACTGGACCGATGACCCCTCCCGCATCCGACCGGGCGCCGGCCGCGCCCCAACTCGTTCGCCTCACCGACTGGATTCCGGCCGCCTGGCGCACCGTCCGCACCGATCTGCGCCTGCTGCTCAAAGGCCTGATCGGCCTGCTGCGGCTGCGCCCGACCCGCCTGGGCTCCATCGGCCAGACCTTCGCCCAGCAGGCGGCCCGCCACCCCGATCGACCGGCCGTGGTCTGCGGCAACCGGCGCTGGACCTATGCCGAGTTCAATGCCTGGGCCAACCGCTGCGCCCACGCCCTGCAGGCTGCAGGCGTGCGCCAGGGCGACAGCGTGGGTGTGCTGCTCGACAACCGCGCCGAGGTGCTGGCCTGGGTGCTGGGCACCGTCAAGCTGGGCGCAGTGGCCACCTTGCTGAACAACCAGCAGCGCGGCGAGGTGCTCGCGCACAGCCTGCGCCTCAGCCACCCGACCCTGGTGGTGGTGGGCGAGGCCTGTGCCGAGGCCCTGCACAGCCTGCCCTCCGCCGAGCGCGCTACCTTGTGCGAACGCTGGTGGTGGGAAGGCGAAACGCCCCCGCCCGACGAGCTCGCCTGGGCGCAGGAGCGCCTGGCCCTGGCCCCCAGCCACAACCCACCCGAAACCGCCGCCATCCGCCTGCACCAACCGGCGTTTCACATCTACACCTCGGGCACCACCGGTCTGCCCAAGGCCTCGGTGATGTCGCACTACCGCTGGCACCGCTGCATGTCGGGCATGGGCATCATGGGCCTGCGACTGCGGCCCGACGACGTGCTGTACTGCCCCCTGCCGCTGTATCACAACAACGCCCTGACAGTGTCCTGGGGCGCCGTGGTGGGGGCCGGTGCCAGCCTGGTGCTCGTGCCCAAGTTCAGCGCCTCGCGCTTCTGGGACGACGTGCGGCGCTATCAGGCCACGTCCTTTTGCTACATCGGGGAGCTGTGCCGCTACCTGCTCAACCAGCCCGCCCGCACGGACGATCGCCAGCATGCTGTGCGGGCCATGATCGGCAACGGGCTGCGCCCCGAAATCTGGAATGCTTTCCAGCAGCGCTTCGGGGTGGCCCACATCGCCGAGTTCTACACCGCCAGCGAGTGCAACCTGGCCTTCATCAACGCCCTGGGCCTGCCTCGCACGACCGGTCTGTGCCCCTTGTCGTTTGCCATCGTGCGCATGGACCTGGACACCGAACTGCCTGTGCGCAGCGGCCGACGCCAGCACATGAGCCGGGTCAACCGAGGTGAGGTGGGCCTGCTCATCACCGAGATCACCCCCCGCGCGCCACTGGACGGCTACACCGATGCCAAAGCCACCGAAGCCAAGGTGCTGCGCAACGTGTTCAAACAGGGGGACGCCTGGTTCAACACTGGCGACCTGGTGCGCCACCAGGGGCTGCACCACATGCAGTTCGTCGACCGCCTGGGCGACACCTTCCGCTGGAAGGGCGAGAACGTGGCCACCACCGAGGTGGAAGGCGTGCTCGCGCATCAGCCAGAGGTGGCCGAAGCGGTGGTCTACGGGGTGACGGTGCCGGGGGCGGACGGGCGTGCCGGCATGGCGGCGATCACGCTGAGCGATGGCGCGGGCCCGCTTGATGGGGCGGCGTTGGCCCGGACACTGGGCGAGCAACTTCCGCGCTACGCGGTGCCGCTGTTTCTGCGGCTGCGCGACGACCATGCGGTCACCGCGACGTTCAAGTACAGCAAGGTGGCGCTCAAACGGGAGGGCTTTGACCCGGCCGTGGTCCACGATGCCTTGTATGTGCTGACACCCGACGGCTATGTGCGGATGACGGACGCGATCTGGCGAGCCTTGTCAGCAGGCACGCATCGTTTCGACTGAGAGAGAACAACAAACGGCCAAAAGCCCCCTGCGACCGGCACGGCGCAGGGGGAAAGAGGCAACAACGAGAGAGAGGGCGAAATCAGTCGGCCTGACGACGCAGGAAGGCCGGGATTTCGATCTCGTCCATGCCGTTGCTGGCCAGAGCGTCGACCTTCGCTGCCGCTTGCGTGCGGCCACTGCGCCACACGCTCGGGGTGTTCAGGCCACTGAAGTCACCACCGGCGGTGGCACGGCCCATGCCCAGGCCACTGGGGTGCGGGGCCACCGGGTCGGTCAGCACGGGGATGTTGTCCGTGCCGGTGCGCAGGGCGCTGTGCACCACGGTCATCGGGGCGGCAGCCCGCTTGGCCGAACACAGGCCCGTGGCGATCACGGTCACGCGCAGCTGGTCGCCCAGGCTTTCGTCGTAGGCCGTGCCGTAGATCACGTGCGCATCATCGGCAGCATAACGACGGATGGTGTTCATCGCATTGCGCGACTCGGCCAGCTTGAAGGTGGCCTTCGAGGCGGCGATCAGCACCAGCACGCCACGGGCGCCTGACAGGTCGATGCCCTCCAGCAGCGGGCAAGCCACGGCGGCTTCAGCCGCCTTGGTGGCGCGGTCCGGGCCGCCGGCGGTGGCCGTGCCCATCATGGCCTTGCCGGGCTCGCTCATCACGGTCTTGACGTCTTCAAAGTCGACGTTCACCAGACCAGGGATGTGGATGATGTCGGAGATGCCACCGACGGCGTTCTTGAGCACGTCATTGGCCTTGCCGAAGGCTTCTTCCTGGGTGACGTCGTCGCCCATGACTTCGAGCAGCTTCTCGTTGAGCACAACGATCAGCGAGTCGACATTGGCTTCGAGTTCGGCCAGGCCGGCATCGGCCTGCTTCAGGCGGCGGTTGCCTTCGAATTCGAAAGGCTTGGTCACCACGCCCACGGTCAGGATGCCCATTTCCTTGGCGACGCGCGCGATCACGGGGGCCGCGCCGGTGCCGGTGCCGCCGCCCATGCCGGCGGTGATGAACACCATGTGCGAGCCGTCCAGCGCATTGCGGATCTGCTCGACGGCCTCTTCAGCCGCGGCCTTGCCCGCTTCCGGCTTGGCGCCAGCGCCCAGACCCGAATTGCCCAGTTGCAGCAGCACTTCGGCGCTGGAGCGGTTCAGAGCTTGCGAATCGGTGTTCGCGCAGATGAACTGCACGCCCTGCACACTCTCGCTGATCATGTGCTCGACGGCGTTGCCGCCACCGCCGCCCACCCCGATCACCTTGATCTGTGTACCCATGTCAAAGTTGTCGATCATCTCGATGGCCATGTCGTACCTCTCTCTTGTTTAACGGTTGCCGGTTGAAATCGTGTGAAAACTATTTTTTAAAAACTGCCTACAAACCAGTCGCGCACGCGGCCGAACAGGGACTGAACCGACCCCACCTGCTGCGCCGCTTTCATCCCGCGCGAACGCGCGAGCCTTGCCTCTTCGAGCAAGCCCATGACGGTGGCCGAGCGCGGGCTGGCCACCATGTCGTGGAGGGGGCCCGCGTACAAGGGCGTCCCCTTGCGCACGGGCTTGAGGAAGATGTCTTCGGCCAGTTCGACCATGCCAGGCATGACCGCTGAGCCGCCCGTCAGGACAATGCCCGACGACAACAGTTCCTCGTAACCAGACTCGCGGATCACCTGGTGAACCAGCGAGAAAATTTCTTCGACGCGCGGCTCGATCACGCCGGCCAGGGCCTGACGCGAGAGCATGCGCGGGGCGCGGTCGCCCAGACCGGGGACCTCGACGTGTTCGTTCGGGTCGGCCAGCAGTTGCTTGGCCACGCCGTAGTCCACCTTGATGTCTTCGGCGTCCTTCGTGGGTGTGCGCAGCGCCATCGCAATGTCGCTGGTGATCAGGTCACCGGCAATGGGGATGACGGCCGTGTGGCGCACCGAGCCATCGGTGAAGATGGACACGTCGGTGGTGCCCGCGCCAATGTCGACCATGGCCACGCCCAGGGATTTTTCGTCCTCGGTCAGCACGGCCGAGCTCGACGCGCTGGGGTTGAGCACCAGCTGCTCGGCTTCCAGGCCGCAGCGGCGCACGCACTTGACGATGTTTTCGGCGGCGCTCTGGGCGCCGGTCACGATGTGGACCTTGACCTCCAGGCGGCCACCGCTCATGCCGATGGGCTCTTTGACCTCGTGCCCGTCGATGATGAACTCTTGCGGCTCGACCAGCAGCAGACGCTGGTCGTTGGGGATGTTGATGGCCTTGGCCGTCTCGACCACACGCTGCACGTCGATGGGCGCAACTTCCTTGTCGCGCACGATGACCATGCCGGTGCTGTTCTGGCCGCGGATGTGGCTGCCGGTGATGCCGGTCCAGACGCGGGCGATCTTGCAGTCGGCCATCAGCTCGGCCTCTTTGAGGGCTTGCTGGATGGACTGCACCGTGGCGTCGATGTTGACGACCACGCCGCGCTTGAGGCCGTGGCTGGGCGCCATGCCCAGGCCTGCGAGGCGCAGGTCACCGCCGGGCATGACTTCGGCCACGACCGCCATCACCTTGGCAGTGCCGATGTCGAGTCCGACAACCAGATCCTTGTATTCCTTGGCCATGGTGTGTTTGCGTTAACGGGTTGAAGACAGAGGTTTCTTGGGAGGAGCCGCGCCGTCCTGCAGGGTCGTCAGGCCACGGAGCTTGACGGCATACCCCTGCGGATAGCGCAGATCGGCTTGAGACAGGGGCGCCGGGTAGTAGCGGCGCAATTCAGGCAAAGTCGCCACGAAGCGTTCGGCGCGCACGAGGATCTCTTCATCGCTGCCGCGGCCCAACACGACCTGCGCCTCGTCATCGAGTTGCAGCGACCAGGAGCCCCGGTCGCTCAGCTTGAGCGTGAGCACCTCGCCCAGGGGCTTGAACACCGCCTGCAGGCGTTTCAGCATGTCCAGCATGTGGCGCGACTGGCTGCCGTCGGGGCTGGCCGGCGCTTCGAGCGTGGGCAGGCGCTCGTCTTCGACGTCACCCAGGTTGGCATCGAAGACCTCGCCAAAGGTGTTGACGAGCTGGTCTTCGCTGTGGGCCTGACGCCAGTAGGCAACGGGCTGGTGCTCCTCCAGCGTGACGCGCAGCTCGTTGGGCCAGACCCGGCGCACGACCGCCTTGCGCACCCAGGGCACGGACTCGAAGATGGCGCGGCTACGCACCAGATCGGCCTGGAAAAAGCCCCCGTACAGACGCGGCACGGTGTTGGCCCGCACGGTGGCCAGGTTGTTGCGCTGCAGGTCCCCCTCGATCTGCACGCGCTGCAGCTCGAAGTACGGCAGACGCCCCAGCTTGATCAGGCCCGCGGCCATCACCATCAGCACCGCCACGACCGCCAGCGCGATGGCGGCCGCGTTCATCCAGCGGACGTCTTGCGGCGTCTCATCGGGTGAGCTGTAGCGGTTGAGGGCGGCGGCGGCCAACATGGTGGTGGGCGTGTGTGGTGAAGGGCGGGTCAGCGGATCTGGGTGTCCAGGCTGGCCGATGCCAGCAGGTGCAAGCACAGCTGCTCGTAGCTCAGGCCCGCCACCTTGGCCGACATGGGCACCAGCGAGTGTCCGGTCATGCCCGGTGAGGTGTTGATTTCGAGCAGGAAGGGCTGACGGTCGGACTGGCGGATCATCACGTCGGCACGCGCCCAGCCCCGGCAACCCAGGGTCTTGAAGGCCCGCACGACTTCGCGCTGGATCTCGGCTTCTTCGCCCGCGTCGAGCTGGCTGGGGCACAGGTACTTCACGTCATCGCTGAAGTACTTGTTCTGGTAGTCGTAGTTGCCACCGGGCGCGACGATGCGGATCACCGGCAGGGCCTGGGCCACGCCGTTGACGATCAGCACCGGGCAGGTGGTTTCCTCACCTTCGATGAACTGCTCGCACAGCACCTCGGGGTCGTGCTGGGCAGCGGCGGCATAGGCGGCTGCGCATTGCGACACATCGGTCACCTTGGTCAGTCCGATGGACGAGCCTTCGCGGGCGGGCTTGACGATCATCGGTGCGCCCAGGGCGATCAGGGCCTGCTCGCACTCGTGGGCGTTGGCCACCAGGCGCCACTCCGGCGTGGGCAGGCCCTCGAAACGCCAGATGCGCTTGGTCATCACCTTGTCCATGGCGATGGACGAGGCCATCACGCCGGAGCCGGTGTAGGGGATCTTCAGCAGTTCCAGCGCACCTTGCACGGTGCCATCTTCCCCACCGCGCCCATGCAGGGCGATGAAGCAACGGGCCACGCCTTCGGCTTGCAGTTCTTGCAGCGGACGCTCGGCCGGGTCGAAGGCAAAGGCGTTGACGCCTTGCGATTGCAGGGCTTGCAGCACGCCGGCGCCCGACATCAGCGAGACGTCGCGCTCGGCCGAGGTGCCGCCCATCAGGACGGCGACCTTGCCCAGGTCAGCGGGGTTCACCGTCGGGGCTGTGAGGTGAATGGGGCTCATGATCAGTTTGCATCCTTCAACAGTTCGGCCGTCTTGCCCGCCACGGTGCCGATCGAGCCGGCGCCCATGCAGATCACCACATCGCCGTCGCGGGTGTTGGCGGCAATCGCCTGGGGCATGTCGTTCACGTCATCGACGAACACGGGCTCGACCTTGCCAGCCACGCGCACGGCCCGGGTCAGGGCACGCGCATCGGCGGCGACGATGGGGGCTTCGCCTGCGGCATAGACGTCGGTGAGCAGCACGGCATCGGCGGTGCCCAGCACCTTGACGAAATCTTCAAAGCAGTCGCGCGTGCGGGTGTAGCGGTGCGGCTGGAAGGCCAGCACCAGGCGCTGGTCGGGGAAGGCCCCGCGCGCCGCCGCAATGACCGCAGCCATCTCGACCGGGTGGTGACCGTAGTCATCGATCAGGGTGAAGCGTCCACCATCGGCGGCGGGGTGCTCGCCATAACGCTGGAAGCGGCGACCCACACCCGTGAAGGCGCCCAAGGCACGGATGATGGGCTCATCGGACACTTCGATCTCGGTGGCCACGGCAATGGCTGCCAGGGCGTTGAGCACGTTGTGCACGCCAGGCAGATTCAGGGTCACCTGCATGTCGGGCATGACGATGCCATTGCGACGTTGCACGGTGAAACGCATCTGGCCGCCGGGCAAGGCCTCGACATCGACCGCGCGCACCTGGGCGTCTTCACCAAAGCCATAGGTGATCACGGGACGCGACACCATCGGGATGATCGAGCGCACGCCGGGGTCGTCGCCGCACAAGATGGCCGAGCCGTAAAACGGCATGCGGTGCAGGAAGTCCACGAAAGCCTGCTTGAGGCGGGCGAAGTCGTGGCCGTAGGTCTCCATGTGGTCGGCGTCGATGTTCGTCACCACCGCCAGCACCGGCATCAGGTTCAGGAAGGAGGCGTCCGACTCGTCGGCCTCGACCACGATGAACTCGCCCTTGCCCAAGGCCGAATTGGCGCCAGCGCTGTGCAGCTTGCCGCCGATCACGAAGGTCGGGTCGACCCCGGCTGCGGTCAGGATGTCGGTCACCAGCGAGGTGGTGGTGGTCTTGCCATGCGTGCCGGCGATCGCGATGCCCTTGCGCAGACGCATCAGCTCGGCCAGCATCACGGCGCGCGGCACCACGGGGATGCGCTTGGCGCGGGCGGCGATGACCTCGGGGTTGTCGCCCTTCACGGCGGTGGAGGTGACCACGGCCTCAGCCCCGGCGATGTTCGCCGCATCGTGGCCCACATGGACGCGGATGCCCAGCGAGGCCAGGCGGCGCGAGGTGGCGCTGTCGGCCTGGTCGGAGCCCGACACGGTGTAGCCGAGGTTGTGCAGGATCTCGGCGATGCCGCTCATGCCGGCGCCCCCGATGCCCACGAAATGGATGTTCTTGACGGCGTGCTTCATGGGGACGCCTTTGCGTTAGAGGGTTTCACGTTTTCTTCGATGGCATCGGCCACGGCGGCGGCCGATTGGAGACGGGCCAGGCCATGCGCTTTCTCGGCCATGGCCAGCAGGTCAGGCCGCTGCAGGCCTTGCAAGCGCTGGGCCAGCGAGGTGGGCGACAGTTCGGATTGCGGCAGGTGCACGGCGGCGCCATGCTCGGCCATGTAGACGGCGTTGTCGCGCTGGTGGGCGGTGGTCGACACCACCAGCGGGATCAGCACGCTGGGGACGCCAGCGGCACACAACTCACTGACGGTGATGGCCCCGGCGCGACAGATGATGACGTCGCACTCGGTCAGGCGCTGGGCCATGTTGTTGATGAAGGGCAGCACCTCGGCATCGGTGGCCGGATGAAGGCCGGCCTGCACGTAGCTGGCCTTGACGGCGTCGAGGTTGGCCATGCCCGTCTGGTGGGTGATGCGGGGGCGCAGCTCGGCCGGGATCAGGGCCAGCGCCTGCGGGACGACCTCGTTGAGCGCGCGGGCGCCCAGGCTGCCCCCGACGATCAGCACGCGCAGCGGGCCGGTGCGTCCGGCAAAGCGCTCGCTCGGCGGCGCGATGGCCTCGATTTCGGCGCGCACGGGGTTGCCGGTGACGCGGGCCACCTTGTGGCGGGCGGCCGGACCGTCGAAGCCGCAGGCCAGCACATTGGTCAGCGGCAGCAAGGCCTGGTTGCTCAGCAGCAGCGCCGCATCGGCGTTCACCATCACCAGCGGCAGGCCTCGGGCCTTGGCCATCAGGCCACCAGGGAAGCAGACATAGCCGCCCATGCCCAGCACGGCCGTGGCCTGGCGAGCTTTGAGGATGCGGGCGCACTCGGCAAAGCCCTTGAGCAGCTTGACGCCACCCAGCAGCGCGCCCTTGGCACCCTTGCCGCGCAAGCCGTTGAAGGAGATGGTGTCCAGCGGGATGCCGGTGGGCGGCACCAGGCGGTTTTCCATGCCGCCTTCGGTGCCCAGCCAGCTCACGGTCCAGCCGCGACGCTTCATTTCATCGGCCACCGCCAAGCCAGGCATGATGTGCCCGCCGGTGCCGGCCGCCATGATGACGAGGTGACGAGGTGAGGTGCTCATGCGCGCCCCCCTCGCATCAACTGTCTGTTTTCCATGTCCACCCTCAAGCAGATGGCCAGCGCAATGGCGTTGAGCAACAGGCCCGAGCCACCAAAGCTCATCAACGGCAGGGTCAGGCCCTTGGTGGGCAGCACACCCAGGTTCACGCCCATGTTGATGAAGCCCTGGCCGCCCATCCACACCGCCACGCCTTGCGAGACCAGGCCCGCAAAGACACGGTCGAGCGCGATGGCCTGACGGCCGATGTTGAACAGGCGAACGACCAGCCAGAAGAAGGTCAGGATCACGGCCGAGACACCCACAAAGCCCAGCTCTTCGCCGATCACGGCGAGCAGGAAGTCGGTGTGGGCTTCAGGCAGGTAGTGCAGCTTCTCCAGGCTGGAGCCCAGGCCTTCGCCAAAGATCTCGCCGCGCCCGAAAGCGATCAGCGAGTGGGTGAGCTGGTAGGCCTTGCCCAGCGCGTTCTGCTCCGACCAGGGGTCGAGGTAGGCGAAGATGCGCTCACGCCGCCATGGGCTCAGGCCCACCATCAGGCCGAAGGCCCCGATCAGCACCGCGGTGATCAGCGCGAACATGCGGCCATTGACGCCCCCCAGGAAGAGGATGGCCATGGCGATGGTGGCGATCACCATGAAAGCCCCCATGTCAGGCTCGGCCAGCAGCAGCATGCCCACAAAGCCCACGGCCAAGGCCATCGGGTAGACAGCCTGCACGAAGCGCTCCTTGACGTCCATCTTGCGCACCATGTAGTCGGAGGCGTACAGGACGATGGCCAGCTTGGCCAGCTCGGAGGGCTGGAAGTTCATGATGCCCAGCGGCAGCCAGCGCCGCGCGCCGTACACCACCTTGCCAATGCCGGGAATCAACACCATCACCAAGAGCAGCAACGAGACCAGGAACAAGGGGCGCGCCAAGCGTTCCCAACTGGCCATCGGGATTTGCGTGACAACGGCCGCCAGGGCCACGGCCATGATCAACGAGATCAAGTGGCGTTGCAGGAAGAAGGTGGGCGTGTAATTGGCAAAGCGCGGGCTGTCCGGCAAGGCAATGGTGGCGGAGTAGACCATCACCAGCCCGAGCAGCATCAGCGACAAGGTCACCCAGACCAGGGCCTGGTCAAAGCCCATCATGCGCGTCGGCTGACCGGCGTTGACGTTGACATGGTCACGCACCGGCAAGCTACCCACCACATCGCCCGTGCCCCGGCCCAGACGGGCGCGCACGGCGTCCATCAGGGCGGTCCAAGGCAGGCGGCGGGTGCGGGCTTGGCTCATGCCATGTCTCCCCGCTCGATGGCCAGCTCGCGCACGGTGCTCACGAACACCTCGGCGCGGTGGGCATAGTTGCGGAACATGTCGAGGCTGGCACAGGCCGGGCTCAGCAGCACGGCATCGCCCGACTGGGCCTGTGCGAAGGCCCAGCGCGTGGCGGCCTCCAGACTGTCATGGCGGACCATCGGCAGTGCCTCGCCCGCCGGGGTGCGGACCTCGGCCAGCACCGAGTGCAGCGCAGCCGCATCCTGGCCGATCAGGGCCACGGCGCGGGCAAAGCGGCCCACCGGCTCGGCCAGCGGCGCAAAGTCCTGGCCCTTGCCGTCGCCGCCCAGGATGATGACCAGCTTGCCCGGCGACAGGTCGGCGCCCAGGCCCAGCAAGGCCGCCACGGTGGCGCCCACATTGGTGCCCTTGGAGTCGTCGATCGCGTCCACGCCCCCCACGGTGGTGACATGCTCGACGCGGTGCGGCTCGCCCCGGTACTCGCGCAGGCCATGCAGCATCGGCGCCAGCGGGCAGCCAATCGCGGTGGCCAACGCCAGGGCCGCCAGCGCATTGGAGGCGTTGTGACGGCCACGGATGCGCAGCGCATCGGCTGGCATCAGGCGCTGCAGCAGGATCTCGTGCGCCTCGCCCTTCTTGAGCTTGACGGTCGGGTCGGCTTCACGCGCGCGGACCAGCCAGGCCATGCCGCCCTCGGTCACCAGGCCGAAATCGCCCGGATGATGGGGGGTGTCCAGCCCGAAGCGCACCACCTGGCGGTGCACCAGCTTGGCTGGGCGGCCGCGCACACCGGACTTGATGACCTCGGGGGGCGGCACCATGGCGGCCACTTCGGGGTCGTCGCGGTTGATCACCATCACGGCCTGCTTGCCGTAGATGCGGGCCTTGGCGGCGGCATAGGCGGCCATGGAACCGTGCCAGTCCAGGTGGTCCTGGGTGATGTTGAGCACCACGGCGGCATCGGGCTCGAAGTTGCTCACGCCGTCCAGCTGGAAGCTCGACAACTCCAGCACCCAGGCTTCGGGCAGGACCTCGAAGGTCGGGGCGGCGGGCGCGGGAGGGGCCAGCTCGATCAGAGGGGCATCGGCGTCATCGCTCAGAGGTGCTGCGGCGGGAGCCTCCTCGTCGGTCGATACCAAGGCCTCGACCTGCGTCGTGGCAGCCTCGGCCGAAGCCTCTGTCGCAGACGGCGCCTCGCCCTCACCGAGATCGTGCTCGATCTGCCCCTCGGCGGCACCCGATTCGGCCTCGGCGGGCAACAAGGGCTCGCGGCCCTCGACAGCCAACGCGGTCTGCTCGCCAGCGGGCTCACGGGTCGGCTCGGCGTCCAGCGCGATGCGCAAGGTGTCCAGCAAGGTCGGGCCAATGTTACCGGCCAGGCCCACGCGCAGACCGGCACGCTCAACGAGCTGGGCGGTCAGCGAGGTGGTCGTGGTCTTGCCATTGGTGCCGGTGATGGCCAGCACCTTGGGCGCATAGCCCAGATCGGTCTTCAGGTCGGCCAGGGCCGAGGCGAACAGCGACAGCTCACCGCGCACCGGGATGCCCAGCGCGTCGGCGCGGGCGGTCAGGGCGGACACCGCCGGATCATTGGGCATCAGGCCTGGGCTCTTGAGCACCAGGTTCACGCCGTCGAGCAAGGCCTCATCCAGCCCCTGGTGCAACGTGGCAGCGGGCACGTCGGCGGCCAGGGTGCCCGCTTGCGGGGGCGTTGCGCGCGTGTCGGCCACGCGCACGTGGGCGCCGCACCGGGCGCACCAGCGCGCCATGGCCAGGCCTGAGTCACCCAGACCCAGGATCAGCACGGTGAGGTCACGAAGGTAGTGCATGGCGTTCGCTCAGCGCAGCTTGAGGGTGGACAGGCCCAGCAGGCACAGCAGCATCGTGATGATCCAGAAGCGGACCACGACCTGCGTTTCTTTCCAGCCGGATTTCTCGAAGTGGTGGTGCAGCGGCGCCATCAGCAGGATGCGGCGGCCTTCGCCGTATTTCTTCTTCGTGTACTTGAAGTAGGCGACCTGGGCCATGACCGACAGGGCCTCGACCACGAAGACGCCACCCATGAAGGCCAGCACGATTTCCTGGCGCACGATGACGGCGATGGTGCCCAGGGCGCCGCCCAAGGCCAGCGCGCCCACGTCCCCCATGAAGACCTGGGCCGGGTAGGCGTTGAACCACAGGAAGGCCAGGCCCGCCCCCGACAGGGCTGCGCAGAACACCAGCAGCTCACCCGCGCCGGGGATGTGCGGCAGTTGCAGGTACTTGGCAAACACCGCATTGCCGGTGACGTAGGCAAAGATGCCCAAAGCGCCCGAGACCATGACCACCGGCATGATGGCCAGGCCGTCCAGACCGTCGGTCAGGTTGACCGCGTTGCTGGTGCCCACGATGACGATGTAGGTCAGCACCATGAAGCCCCACACACCGAGCGGGTAGCTGATGGTCTTGAAGAAGGGCACGATCAGGTCAGCCTTGGGCGGCAACTCGTTGGAGAAGCCCGAAGCCACCCAGTTGCCGAACAGTTCGAGCACGCGCAGGGCATTGACCTCGGAGACGCTGAACGCCAGATAGATGGCGGCAATCAGACCGATCACCGACTGCCAGAAGTACTTCTCGCGCGAACGCATGCCCTCGGGGTCCTTGAGCACGACCTTGCGCCAGTCATCGACCCAGCCGATGGCACCAAAGCCCGTGGTCACGATCATCACGATCCAGACGAAGCGGTTGGCCCAGTCGAACCACAACAGGGTGGACAGCCCGATGGACAGCAAGATCAACACCCCGCCCATCGTGGGTGTGCCGCGCTTGGCGAGGTGGCTCTGCATCCCGTACTCGCGGATGGGCTGGCCGATCTTCAGCGCGGTGAGCCTGCGGATCACCATCGGGCCGAGCGCCAGGCCGATCAGCAAGGCGGTCACCGCCGCCATCACGGCGCGGAACGTCAGGTACTGAAAGACCCGCAGGAAGCCCCACTCGGGGTTGAGGCCTTGCAGCCACATGGCCAGGTTAAGCAGCATGGGCACCTCCGGTCAGGGTGGCGACAACTTGTTCCATCTTCATGAATCGAGAACCTTTGACCAGCACCGAGCCCACCATCGGGGCCTGGTCTGGGGTCGGCAGCGCCGCGACGATGTCGGCGCCACTGCGGAAATGACGGGCGGACGGACCGTAAGCCTGCGCCGCATGGGCACACAGCTCACCGGCCGTCCAGACGTGTTCGATGCCGCGCGCGCGGGCGTAGTGGCCCACTTCGGCGTGGAAGGCGGGGCCTTGTGAGCCCACCTCGCCCATGTCACCCAACACCAGCCAGTGCGGACCGGGCAGGCCAGCCAGCATGTCGATGGCGGCGCGCACGGAGTCGGGGTTGGCGTTGTAGCTGTCATCCACCAGGGTGAGCGCACGGCCATGCAGCGTGAGCGAGCGCAGCTGCGAGCGGCCCTTGACGGGCTCGAAAGCCTGCAGGCCCTGGGCGATGAGGGTCAGAGGCACGCCCGCCCCCAGCGCTGCGGCCGTGGCGGCCAGGGCGTTGCGGACGTTATGCTGGCCAGCCATGTGCAGGCTGAACGAGGCCTCGCCCATGGGCGTGTGCACGCGCAGCTGCCAATGCGGGGTCGGCTCGGCCACCCAGTCGGCGGCCGCCAGCGTGACCGCGGCCTGGCCTTCGGTAGCGAAATCGATGACGCGGTGGCCCTGTGCCAGCTCGCGCCAGATCGGGGTGTAGGTGTCGTCGGCCGGGAAGACCGCCACGCCGTCGCGCGACAAGGACTGCAGTACGGCACCGTTTTCACGCGCCACGGCCTCGACCGTGTGCATGAATTCCTGGTGCTCGCGCTGTGCATTGTTGACCAGGCCCACGGTGGGCGCGGCCAAAGCAGCCAGTTGCGCAATCTCGCCTGGGTGGTTCATGCCCAGCTCGACCACGGCACAACGGTGTGCGCCTTCGCGCAGACGCAGCAGGGTCAACGGCACACCGATGTCGTTGTTGAAGTTGCCCGCCGTGGCCAAGGCCGCGTCGGCATCGCCTTGGGAGGCCATCCAGGTGCGCAGGATGGCGGCGATCATCTGGGTGACCGTGGTCTTGCCGTTGCTGCCGGTGACGCCGATGAGAGGCAGGTCGAAACGGGCGCGCCAGCCGGCAGCCAGCCAGCCCAGCGCGGCACGGGTGTCAGCGACGGTCAGGCCGGGCAGGCCGCAGTCGGTCACACCACGCTGGCCGATCACGGCGACGGCGCCAGACTGCGCCACCTGCGGCAGGAAATCGTGCGCGTCGTAGCGCTCACCGCACAGGGCGACGAACAGATCGCCGGCCTGCAGGGTGCGGGTGTCGGTGTGCACGCGGGCGATCGGCGTGGCCGACGCCCCCGTCAACACCGCATCAGGCAAGAGCTTGTGAGCCAAGCCCAGCGTCATCATCGGTGCGCTCATGCTTCACCTCGCTGCGCCAGGGCGGCCACGGCCTCGTCCACATCGCTGAACGGGGTCTTGACCCCGGCGATCTCCTGCGTGGCTTCGTGGCCCTTGCCAGCCAACAGCACCACATCGGTGGCCGCCGCATCGCGCACGGCATGGCGGATGGCCTCGCGGCGGTCGTCGATCACGTCCACATGGTCACGACCGGCCACGCCCGCCAGGATCTGCGACAGGATGAAAGCCGGCGACTCGCTGCGCGGGTTGTCGCTGGTCAGCACGACCTGGTCGGCGTACTGCTCGGCGACGGCGCCCATCATTGGGCGCTTGACCGGGTCGCGGTCACCGCCGCAGCCGAACACGCACCACAGCTTGCCGCCACGTGCTTCGGCGACAGGCCGCAGGGCATTCAGCGCCTTGAGCAGGGCGTCCGGCGTGTGGGCGTAATCCACCAGCACCAGCGGCTGATGCGCGTGCGCCGGTACCAGCTGCATGCGCCCGGGTACCGGTTGCAGCCCGCTGCAGGCCTGCGCCGCGTCGGCCAGCGACACGCCCTGGGCGCGCAAGGCGCCCAGCACGGCCAGCAGATTGGACACATTGAAACTGCCGATGACCGGCGCGTGCACCACGCCCCGCGCGACCACATCGTGCAGGGACTCCGAGCGCTCGACAACCGTGAAGCGCACGCCTTGCACCTCGTAGCTCAGATCTTGAGCCTGCAGTCGCACCGGGCCTTGCAGGCCATAGGTCCAGACATCGAGGTGGCGGCTGCGGGCATGGTCGGCCAGGCCCTGGCCCATCGGGTCGTCCTGGTTGATGACGGCGGCCTTCAGGCCCGGCCAGTCGAACAGCGCGCGCTTGGCCAGCCAGTAGGCCTCCATGCTCTCGTGGTAGTCGAGGTGGTCCTGCGTGAAGTTGGTGAACTGGGCGACGGCGATGTGGGTGGCGTGCAGGCGCAGCTCTTCGATGCCGATGGACGAGGCCTCGATGGCCGCAGCCTGCAGGCCCTGATCTACGAAGCAGCGGAAGGTGGCGTGCAGGGTGATCGGGTCGGGCGTGGTCAGGCCGGTGGACACGACCGCACCCACTTCGCCCACGCCCAGCGTGCCGACGACGCCGCAGGGGCGCCCCAGCGCGGACAAGGCCTGGGCCGTCCACCACGAGGTCGAGGTCTTGCCATTGGTGCCGGTGACGGCGACCACTTGCAGCGAGGCACTGGGCTCGCCATAGAAACCGTGAGCGATCTCGGCACTGCGGGCCTTGAGTCCGGGCACGGCGGCCACACGGGCATCGGCAAAGCCAAAGGCCTCGACGCCTTCGGCCTCGACCAGGCAGGCACGGGCACCATCGCCCAGCGCCTGCGCCACAAAGGCGCGACCGTCGCGCGCAGCGCCCGGCCAGGCAATGAAGCCCAGGCCATTGGCGGCGCCGGCTGCCACCTGACGGCTGTCCACGGTCAAGGTGGTCACGCCCTGGGCACGCAACCAGGCCAAGGCCTGGGCGGTGTCTGCAAGATGAAGAAGAGGTTGACTCATCAGAAACTCTCCACTTCGCCGGGCTCGTTCGAAATGATCTGGGACTGGACCTCGATGTCCGGCAACACACCCAGACGCTTGAGCGTCTGCTGCACCACCTGGCTGAACACGGGTGCGGCCACCAGCCCGCCGTAGTACTGGCCGTTGCCGGGCTCGTCCACCATCACCGCCACGATGATGCGCGGCTTGCTGATGGGCGCGATGCCCACGAACCAGGAGCGGTACTTGTTGCTCGCGTAGCCACGGCCTTCCTGCTTGTGCGCCGTGCCGGTCTTGCCGCCGACGCTGTAGCCCATGGCCTGCGCGCGGGGCGCGGTCCCGCCCGGGCCGGTCGACAACTGCAGCATCTCGCGCACGGCACGGGCCGTTTCGGGCGAGATCACCCGGGTGCCACGCACCTGCACCGGCTCGGCCTGCGCGGCCGACGCCGGATGTGACGCGACCGCCTCCGGGCGGAAAGCGGTCTTGAAGGCCAACGTGGGGCGAGGGTCGTCGCCCTCAGCCATGAGCGGCGGCCGCTCACCCTCCCCCTGATCCCGTTTGATCATGCTCATCGGAACCAGCTCGCCATCGGTGGCAAAGATGCTGTAAGCCTGCGCAATCTGGAACAGGCTGGACGACAGGCCGTAGCCGTAGCTCATCGTGACCTGCTCGATGCGGCGCCACGATTTGTAAGGGCGCAGACGGCCGGTGACCGCGCCCGGGAAACCCAACTGCGGTTTCTTGCCCAGGCCCACGGCCGAGAACATTTCCCACATTTCGCGGGGCTGCATCATCAAGGCCATCTTGGCCGTGCCCACGTTGCTGGACTTCTGGATGACCTGGGCCACCGTGAGGTCCCCCTTGGGGTGGGTGTCCGAGATGGTCGAGCCGTCGATGGTGAAGCGCCCCGAGGCCGTGTCCAACACGGTGGTGGGCCGCACGCGACGGGTTTCCAGTGCCAGGGCCACGGTGATGGGCTTCATGGTCGAGCCTGGCTCGAAAGTGTCGGTGAGGGCGCGGTTGCGCAACTGCGCGCCCGTCAGGTTGCGGCGGTCTTCGGGGGTGTAGCTGGGCACGTTGGCCAGCGCCAGCACCTCGCCGCGCACGGCATCGAGTACGACCACGCTGCCGGCCTTGGCCTTGTGGGCCTTCACGGCATCGCGGATGCTTTGGTAGGCGTAGAACTGAATCTTGGCGTCGAGCGAGAGCTGTACGGCCTGGCCGTTTTCGGCCGGCACCAACTCGCCCACCGACTCCACCGCACGGCCCAGGCGGTCCTTGATGACGTGGCGTGAGCCGTCGCGGCCGGCCAGCTGGTTCTGGTAGGCCAGCTCGATGCCTTCCTGGCCCTCGTCTTCGATGTTGGTGAAGCCGACCACATGGGCTGCGGCTTCGCCTTCGGGATACTGGCGCTTCCACTCGCGCAGCTCGTACACGCCCTTGATCTTGAGTGCGGCCACGGACTGCGCGACCTCGTCGTCCACCTTGCGACGCAACCAAACGAAGTTGGGGTTGGACTTGAGGCGCTTGTCCAGATCGGCCTGCGGCATGTTCAGCAGGCGAGCCAGCTCACGGACCTGCTCCGGGCTGGCTTTCAGGTCTTTAGGGATGGCCCACAGCGACGGCGAAGGCACGCTGGACGCGAGCAGCTCACCATTGCGGTCGAGGATGCGGCCGCGGTTGGCCTGCAGCTCGATGCGTCGCTCGTAGCGGTTGGCGCCTTGCTGCTGGAAAAAGTCGTTGTGGATGATCTGGATCCAGGCGGCGCGACCGATCAGCACCGCAAAGCCCAGGCCAATGCCGCCGATGAGGAACTTCACGCGCCACACGGGCGTGCGCGAGGCCAGCAGCGGGCTGGTCGCGTAGCGCATGGTGGGCATGGCCGCCGGGCCCTGCTTGCGCGGACGGCGGAACAGGCGACGCCAGACATCGGCCAGGCGGCTCATGGGGCCACCTCCTGCACCTTGGCGGGCGAGGACGACAGCACCTTGCCCGACTCGGACAGCGCCACATAGTGAGTGCGCGCTGGCGAGTTGTCGAACATCTTGAGCTTGTCGCGCGCGAGTTTTTCCACGCGCAGCGGCGTGGCCTGCGCACGCTTGTCCACCTGCAGTCGCTCGAACTCGATCTGCAACTCGCTGGCCTGGGCGCGGGCCTTGTCGAGCGCCACGAACAGGCCGCGCGACTCATGGCTGCTGCCGATGAGCCAGAAGCTGCTCAGCAACAGGGCCACGGCCAGGGCGATGTTGAGGCGCTGGGTCATCTACGCGCCCCTCGCCCACCGGCCTTCGCGCCGCCCCCTTTGGTGCCCCCGGCCTTGCCACGCGGCGCGCGACCAGCCCCTGCCTCAGGCTCCGGCGACCAGGGCACCTCGGTGCGCTCGGCCACACGCAGCACCGCCGAGCGCGAGCGCGGGTTGCCCGCCACCTCAGCTTCAGACGGCTTGACACGCCCGATGGCGTGCAGCATCAGCGGCTTCGGGGCCGCAAACGGCACACGGCGATCGACCTCTTCCTTGCTGTGTTTGGCAATGAAGGTCTTGACGATGCGGTCTTCCAGCGAGTGGAAGCTGATGACCGCCAGACGCCCGCCGGGCGCCAGCATCGTCAGGGCAGAGGCCAGCGCATCTTCGAGCTCGCCGAGCTCGCGGTTGACGTGAATCCGAAGAGCCTGGAAGGTGCGGGTGGCGGGATCTTGACCGACTTCACGGGTTTTGACCGTACGAGCCACGACCGCGGACAGCTCGCCTGTGGTGCGCACAGGCTGGCCTTCATCGCGACGAGCGACAAGCGCCTTTGCAATGGGCCAAGCAAACCGTTCTTCTCCATAGGTGCGAATCACTTCCGTCAGTTCGTCGACCGAGGCGTGGGCCAGGAAATCGGCCGCGCTCTCGCCCTGGGTGGTGTCCATGCGCATGTCGAGCGGCGCATCGAAACGGAAACTGAAGCCGCGCTCCGGGTTGTCGATCTGGGGCGAGGACACGCCGATGTCCATCAGCAGGCCGTGCACCGGGCCCAGACCCAGGTCGGCGATGACCTCGGCCCAAGAAGAAAACGGCGCGTGCACGATCTGGAAGCGCGGATCGGTGATGGCGTCCGGCCCTTGCGTGGCGTGCGCGATGGCATCCGGGTCGCGATCGAGGGCGATCAGGCGAGCCTCAGGGCCCAGCTTGGACAGGATCAGGCGCGAGTGGCCACCACGGCCAAAGGTGGCGTCCACGTAGACGCCCTGCGGATGCGGACCCACGGCCGGATCCCACAAACCATCGACTGCCTCGTGCAGCAGGACGGTGCGATGCTGCAAAGGTGATGTGGCCTGTTGCATCGCGTCAGAAGGTGAAGTCCTGAAGCGCGTCGGGCATGGCTTGCGCCATGACTTCGGCCTCGTGCGCGGCGTAGCGCTGCGCATCCCACAACTCGAAGTGGCTGCCCATGCCCAGCAACATCACGTCCTTGGTGAGGCCGGCAGCGGCGCGCAACTCGGGCGCCACCAGCACGCGGGCCGCACTGTCGATCTCGACGTCCTGGGCGTTGCCCAGAAAGATGCGCTTCCAGCCCGAGGCGGACATGGGCAAGGCGGCCACCTTGTCGCGGAAGATCTCCCACGCGGGGCGCGGAAAGACCATCAGGCAGCCTTCAGGGTGTTTGGTGACGGTGAGTTGGCCGCTGCACAGGGCTTGCAGGGCGTCGCGATGGCGCACCGGAACGGCCATGCGTCCCTTTGCGTCCAGCGACAGCGCTGATGCTCCCTGAAAGACCAGACTCACACAAAACCCCACGAATTTGCACTAAATCCCACTTTACCCGATGGCGACGCTCCCGAACAGCCGGCAAGCGAAAAAATTCCAATGAAATCAAAGACTTACAACCGATTCGAGGGCAAAATTGCAAAGGAAAAGTCGTTATGAATCAACAACCTGCGGATGGGTCTGGAAGTGCTGCTTGAGAAACATCCCCCGTCAGTGTGGGGTAAACACCCCCCATGAACATGTTCTGTCAAGCGCGCTGAGCTGATGTGAATCAAGGCCCCTTGTTGCGAATGGTTCGCATTTGTTCATAGAATGGGGTATGACGGCACACCGCGCTCCCTCGCCCACCCTGCTGGCCACCACCTTGGACCAGTTGCCGGTGTGCACCTTTGCCACGATCCGGGAGGTGCGCAGCAGCCACCACGATGGCGGGGCTCTGAAGCGGCGCTTGATGGAGCTGGGTTTCGTCCCGGGCGAGCGCGTGCAGGTGCTGCGACGGGTGTTCCACGGTCACGGGCCCCTGGCCGTGCGGGTGGGCACGAGCACGTTTGCGATGCGCCGGATGGAGTCCTCGTTGATCGAGGTGCTGCCGGGCTGAGCCCCACGGTGACCTATTTTATTCTTTGTAGTTTGCAGGAGCGACGGTCATGGCGGCTGCGACACCCCCTGTGTCAACCACCCCGCTGATCGCGCTGGTTGGCAACCCCAATTGCGGCAAGACCGCCTTGTTCAACCGCCTCACGGGGGCACGCCAGAAGGTCGGCAACTATGCTGGCGTGACGGTGGAACGCAAGGAGGGGCAGTTTGTCTCGCCGGCCGGCCAGGCCTGGCGTTTGCTGGACCTGCCTGGCGCCTACAGCCTGCTGGCGGCCACGCCCGATGAGGCCATCACCCGCGATGTGATCGCCGGGGTGCGCGCCGGGGAGTCAGCGCCGATGGGCCTGGTCTGCGTGGTGGACGCCACCAACCTGCGCCTGAACCTGCGCATGGTGCTGGAGTTGCAGACGCTGGACGTGCCCATGGTGCTGGTGCTCAACATGATGGACCAAGCGACGCAACGCGGCATCCACATCGACGTGGCCCGCCTGCAGGCCGAACTCGGCATCCCGGTGGTCGAAGCGGTGGCGGTGCGCAGCGGCGGCGAGCAGGCCTTGCTGGCAACGCTGGACCAGACGGGCTGGGCGCAGTTGCCCGCCCCCACACGGCCCCGCGAGATGGCGCGCGTGGCCGCCACGCCGGTGGAGCAGAGCCACCGCCGCGTGGGTGAGTTGCTTGCTGCCTGCGTGCACATGCCCGAAGAAGGCAATCCGCTGACCGCCCGGCTGGACCACTGGGTGCTGCACCCGGTACTCGGCCCGGTGATCCTGGCCGCGCTGATGTTCCTGGTGTTTCAGGCGGTGTTCAGCTGGGCGGCGGGGCCCATGGACCTGATCGACACCGGCGTGGGTCAGATCGGCGCCTGGGTGCAGGCGCACATGCCCGACGGGATGCTGCGCAAGCTGCTGGTGGAGGGGGTGATCGGTGGGGCCGGCGGGGTGCTGGTGTTCCTGCCGCAGATCCTGATCCTGTTCGGCTTCATCCTGGTGCTGGAAGATTCGGGCTACCTGCCGCGTGCGGCCTTTTTGCTCGACCGCATCATGGGCAGCGTGGGACTGTCGGGCCGCGCCTTCATCCCGCTGTTGTCGAGCTTTGCCTGCGCCATCCCCGGCATCATGGCCACGCGCACCATTGGCGATCCGCACGACCGGCTCAAGACCATCCTGATCGCGCCGCTGATGACCTGCTCGGCGCGGCTGCCGGTGTATGCGCTGCTGATCGCGGCCTTCATCCCGGATCGCACGGTGGGTGGCCTGTTCAACCTGCAGGGCCTGGTGCTGTTCGGGCTGTACATGGCGGGCATCGTCTCGGCCCTGATCGTGGCGCTCGTGCTGAGGCGGGTGTTCAAACAGTCTGAAGCCCAGCCGCTGCTGATGGAGCTGCCCGATTACCACTGGCCGCATCTGCGCAACCTGGCGGTGGGGCTGTGGGAGCGGGCGAAGGTGTTCGTCACCCGCGTGGGCACCATCATCCTGTCGCTGATGGTGATGCTGTGGTTCCTGGCGAACTTTCCCGGCGCGCCTGCAGGGGCCACGGCGCCAGCGATCGAGTACAGCCTGGCCGGCATGATCGGGCGCGCGATGGCGGTGGTGTTCGAGCCCATTGGCTTCACCTGGCAGATCTGCATCGCGCTGATCCCGGGCATGGCCGCACGCGAAGTGGCCGTGGCGGGGCTGGGCACGGTCTATGCCATTGCCCAGACTGGCGATGACCTGCACACCGCCTTGCAAGGCGTGCTGGCTCAGGCCTGGTCCCTGCCCACCGCCCTGTCGCTGATGACCTGGTATGTGTATGCGCCGCAGTGCCTGCCCACCCTGATTGCCGTGCGGCGCGAGACCAATGGCTGGCGGGTGCCGCTGATCATGGCGGCTTACCTGTTCTCGCTGGCGTATGCGATGTCGTGGGTCGTGTACCGGCTCGCCCTGCAGTGGAGTGCCTGACATGCCTGCCGCCGCCTTCTTCTTCGACTGGCAAAACTGGGTGACGCTGGGCATCGGGCTGGTCGCGCTGGCGTATCTGGTGCGGCGCTGGTGGCCGACGTGGCGGGGGCTGTGGCAGCGCCCGGTGAGCGCCGAGGGTACGCCTTGCGAACGTGCCATGCCCGGGGCCCAGGCGCCCACCGCGGCCTGCGGAGGCGGCTGTGGCAGCTGCGGGTCCGCAGTCACGCCGCAGCGTGATCACCGCATCACGGTGCAGCGCGCGAAGACCCGCTGAAAACCGCGCCCTGAGTGCACGCCGCGTGCACCTCGCCCCGTCCACGCACACGCGCACGTCGGTCTGCGGGCGCGTGACGGGCCCCATGACACTCCCCTTGCCGGCGGCGGCGTCCCCGACGTACACTGTGCGCTGCTCCGGGGTGTGCCGCACATGAAGTGTGTGGGCGCTGAGATGGCATCGTGCCGAACCCGCTGAACTTGATCCGGTTCATACCGGCGAAAGAAGAGCCGTCTCTGCCAGAGGCCCGACCCGGTGCCGAAGGTGGGTGCCGCCCTTCCAGTGCGCGGCACGCCGCCACTGGCCAGGCCTGTTTGCGCACCCCACCCTCGTCTGCCCGTTGACGGCCCCTTGCGGCGTCCCTCGGAGCTTGTGTTGCCCCACTTGCTGCCAAGGAGAGACGCCCATGAATGCCCCCGACCCGATCGTTGCCCAGCAGGCGCTGGCCGAGTTGACCCGCCTGACGCGCGAGCCCCTGCCCGCCTCCCGCAAGGTCTATGTGGAGGGCAGCCACGACGGCGTGCGCGTGCCGATGCGCGAGGTGGCGCTGACCAACGGGGAATGCGTCACCCTGTACGACTGCTCGGGCCCCTACACCGACCCGAATGTCGAGATCGACGTGACCTGCGGCCTGCCGCCGGTGCGCGAGGCTGCCGTGGTGGCACGCGGCGACACCGAGACCTATGCAGGCCGCAGCGTGCAAGCGATGGACGACGGCCTGCAGCCCGGCGAGCGCCATGACGTGCGCATGGCCGCCTTGCGTGCCGCCGCTCAAGGACTGCAGCGCCAACCCCGCCGCGCCCAGGTCGGCGCCAACGTGACGCAGATGCATTACGCCCGCCGCGGCATCATCACGCCCGAGATGGAATTTGTGGCGCTGCGCGAGAACCAGCGCCGCCTGGACCTGGCCGAAGACTGGCGCAGCAAGTACAGCCAGGACGCCGAGCGCGAAGCGCGGCTGCGTGGCCACCCGATGGGCGCGATGATCCCGCGCGAGATCACGCCCGAGTTCGTGCGCGACGAGGTGGCCCGTGGTCGTGCCGTGATCCCCGCCAACATCAACCACACCGAGCTGGAGCCGATGGCCATTGGCCGCAACTTCCTGGTCAAGGTCAATGCCAACATCGGCAACTCGGCGGTGACCTCGTCGATCGAAGAGGAGGTGGAAAAGCTGGTGTGGTCGATCCGCTGGGGCGCCGACACGGTGATGGACCTGTCCACCGGCAAGCACATCCACACCACACGCGACTGGATCATGCGCAACAGCCCCGTGCCCATTGGCACCGTGCCCATCTATCAGGCGCTGGAAAAAGTGGGCGGCGTGGCCGAGGACCTGACCTGGGCGATCTTCCGCGACACGCTGATCGAGCAGGCCGAGCAAGGGGTGGACTACTTCACCATCCATGCGGGCCTGCGCCTGCCCTTCATCCCGATGACGGCGCAGCGCCGCACGGGCATCGTCTCGCGCGGCGGCTCGATCCTGGCCAAGTGGTGCATTGCGCACCACCGGGAGAACTTCCTGTACACGCACTTCGAAGACATCTGCGAGATCATGAAGGCGTACGACGTGACCTTCTCGCTGGGCGATGGCCTGCGCCCGGGGTGCCTGTCGGACGCCAACGACGAGGCCCAGTTTGCCGAGCTGCACACGCTGGGCGAGCTCACGCAGATCGCGTGGAAACACGATGTGCAAACGATCATCGAAGGCCCTGGCCATGTGCCCATGCACCTGATCCAGGCCAACATGGACGAGCAGCTCAAACACTGCCACGAGGCGCCCTTCTACACCCTGGGCCCGCTGACCATCGACATCGCGCCAGGCTACGACCACATTGCCTCGGCCATTGGCGCGGCCATGATCGGCTGGATGGGCACGGCCATGCTGTGCTACGTGACGCCGAAGGAACACCTGGGCCTGCCCAACCGCGACGACGTCAAGCAGGGGCTGATCGCCTACAAGATCGCCGCGCACGCGGCCGACATCGCCAAGGGCCACCCGGGGGCGCGGGCGCGCGACGACGCGCTCTCGCAGGCGCGCTTTGACTTCCGCTGGCAGGACCAGTTCAACCTGGGTCTGGACCCCGAGACGGCGCGCGACTTTCACGACGAGACGCTGCCCAAGGACGCGGCCAAGGTGGCGCACTTTTGCTCGATGTGCGGCCCCAAGTTCTGCTCGATGAAGATCACGCAGGAGGTGCGGGAGTTTGCGGCGCAGCAAGGCGTGGCCGATGGCGAGGCCCTCGCACAGGGCATGGCCGCCAAGTCCGAGGAGTTCAAGCAGGTGGGCGGGGAGCTCTACATCCCGATCCACCCCGCCGACACGCGGTCCTGACCGTACGGGGAGCCTGCCATGTCTTGCGAGACCTTGACCTCCTCGCTGCCCCGCATCGGCATTGCCGGTGCGGGCCTGCTGGGGCGCCTGCTGGCCTGGGCCCTGGCCCAGCGCGGCCATGCCGTCAGCGTGTTCGATCCGGCACCGGGCCCGGCGCCCGGCTTTGACGGGCAGGGCGCGGCCGGCTTCACCGCGGCCGGCATGCTCAGCCCGCTGGCCGAGCTGGAGACCGCCGAGCCGGACCTGGCCGCCCGTGGCTGGGACAGCCTGGCACATTGGGAGGCGCTGTGTGCCGGATGGGCGCAACGCCGCGTCGTGCCGCCGTACTTTGCCCGCCGGGGCAGCCTGATGGTGGCGCACCGGCCGGACCTGGGTGCGGCCCACCGCGTACTGAACCGCCTGGCCGCCTTGGCGCAGGAGGCGGCCTGGCCGCAGCAGCCTCAGGCGCTGGACGCGAGCGGCTTGCGCGAAGCCGAGCCCGGCTTGCACAGCAGCCTGGGGCCACTGCATGCCTGGATGCTGCCCGGCGAAGGCCAGATCGATGCCGTGCAGGCGATGCAGACCCTGCACGCCGACGCGCCCGGCGTGCAGTGGCACTGGCAGGCACCCGTCGCCACCGTGAAGCCCGGCGCGCTGGGCGTGAAGGGTGAAACCACGCTGCGGGGGTTCGACTGGGTGTTTGACACCCGCGGCGTGGGTGCCCGCCCCGATGCGCCGGTGCGCGGCGTGCGCGGTGAACTTGTCTGGCTGCATGCGCCGGGGGCGGGACTACACCGTCCGGTGCGTCTGCTGCACCCCCGCCACCGGGTCTACATCGTCCCGCGCCCGGGCGACCTCGTGCTGGTGGGGGCCAGCGAGCTCGAAAGTGAAGACCGCTCGCCCATGTCCCTGCGCAGCGCGGTGGAACTGATGGCAGCCGCCCACAGTGTGCTGCCCGCCTTGGCCGAGGCCCGCATCGTGCGCCTGGACACCAACCTGCGCCCGGCCCTGCCCGACAACCACCCCGAGATCCACACCGAAGCCGGCCTGGTGCGCCTCAACGGCCTGTACCGCCACGGCTGGCTGCTGGCCCCCTCGGTGGTCGATGAGGCCCTGGCGCGCATCGGCCTGGGCACGACGCTGGACATTACCGGCGCCACCGCGCGGCGCCCCCACCCTGTTGCTCCTCTTGCTGTTTGATGCCATGACCGAGCTGATCACCATCCAGAGCGACCACGGCCCCGTGCAGTTGCCCATCGGCAGCACGCTGGCCAGCGCCCTGGCTCACATCCTGAGCCAGACAAACCAGGACGACCACAGCGTCGCGACCGCCGTCAATGGCCAGTTCGTGGCCCGCGCCGCACGCGCCAGCTACCCGCTGGCCGATGGCGATGCGGTGCTGTGTTTTTCACCCATCACCGGAGGCTGAACCGATGTCATCCCCAACCCACCCCGTCGACGACACCTGGCAGATCGGCGAGACCACGCTGAGCAGCCGCTTCCTGTTGGGCACGGCCGGCTACCCGTCCCCGGACGCCCTGCGCCTGGCCATCCTGGCCTCGGGCAGCCAGGTGCTGACCTTGGGCCTCAAGCGCACCCTGGCCGTGCCCGGTGGCGGCGACAACGGCTTTGTGCAGATCATCCGCGACACCGCCCGCGATCACGGCGCCCACCTGCTGCCCAACACCGCCGGTTGCCGCAGCGCCCACGAAGCCATCACCCTGGCCCACATGGCACGGGAGCTGCTGGGCACCCACTGGATCAAGCTGGAGGTGATCGGCGACGAGCAGACCCTGCAGCCCGACCCGTTCGAGCTGGTCGCGGCCGCCGCACAGCTCACCCGCGATGGCTTCGAGGTGCTGCCCTACTGCACCGATGACCTGGTGAGCGCGCGCCGCCTGGTCGATGCGGGCTGCCGCATTCTCATGCCCTGGGCGGCGCCCATCGGCTCGGGCCTGGGCCTGCTCAACCCCTGGGCGCTGCGCACCTTGCGCGCCCGCCTGCCTGACGTCACCCTGATCGTCGACGCCGGCCTGGGCGCACCCTCGCACGCCGCCGCGGCGATGGAGCTGGGCATGGACGCAGTGCTGCTGAACTCGGCGGTGTCGCAGGCGCACGATCCGGTGCGCATGGCCCGCGCCTTCCGTCATGCGGTGCAAGCGGGACGGGACGGCCATCGCGCCGGCCTGATGCCCACCAGCGACGTCGCCATTGCCTCCACCCCAGTGGGCGGCCAACCCTTTGTGCTGCCATGAAGCCCGACCTGCACGCCACGCAGCAGACAGCCCCACGCGCCACCCCGGCGACTGCCCCGCCCACCGAACCCCGTGAACGCCCGCCGGTGATCTGGAGCATCGCGGGCCAGGACACCTCCGGCGGCGCCGGACTGAGTGCGGACCAACGCGCCGCCGATGCCCTGGGGGTGCACCTGTGCCCGGTCGTGAGCGCCTTGACCGCCCAACATTCATGCGGGGTCGACGCCGTATGGCCGGTGCCCGCCGACCAGCTGGCCAGCCAGCTGCACGCGCTGACCGGCGATCTGCCTCCCCGTGCCATCAAGACCGGGCTGCTGGGCAGTGTGGCGGCCATCGAAGCGGTGGCACGCTGGGTGGACCAGGGGCGCGCTCAGACCCCGGCGGGCGTCGATCCGCACCGCCAGCTGGCCCTGATCGTGGACCCGGTGCTGGGGGCCAGCGCGGGCGGCGCCACCTTCAGCGACGAGGCCATCGTGGCCGCCTACCGCACGCTGTTGCTGCCCCGCGCCACCGTGATCACGCCCAACCGGGCCGAAGCCCGGTGCCTGCTGGGCGAGCCCGCCGAACACGGTGGCCCGGCCGAGGCCATCCCGGCGCTGGCCCGCGCCCTGCGGGGCCTCGGGGCACGCAGCGTGGTGATCACCGGAGGAGATGCCCCGACGCGCCCGTGTGGTGCCGCGGCGGCGCACAGCCTGGACTGGCTGGACACGCCCCACGCCCACGGCTGGTTGAGCGCCCCCCGCGTGCCCACGCCCCACACCCACGGTACCGGCTGCACCTTCGCCAGCGCGGTGGCGGCGGCCTGGGCGCTCGGCCACGTCGAGGCCGATGCCATCGTGCTGGCCAAGATGCTCACCCACCACGCGCTGATGCGCTCGCACGCCGCCGGCCAGGGCGCCGGCCCCGTGAAAGCCCACGCCGACTTTGCCGCCGGCGTGCAGGCCGGCGGCGCCCCCCTGCCCTGGCTGGGACTGGGGGAGGCGCTGCCCTGGCAACTGACGCTGGGCCGCCCCGCCGCATGCGCCCCGGCCCCGCTGTTCCAGCCCTTTGCCCCGCCACCCGATGGGCTCTACGGTATCCTGCCGGACAGCGCGCACCTGGGCCACGCGCTGCAGGCGGGCTTGCGCTGCGTGCAGCTGCGCCACAAGGCCCGCGCCGGCTTGTTGCCCCATCTGCACGACAGCCTGGCGCGCTGCCTGGCGGTGGGGGCCCAGCTCTTCATCAACGACCATTGGCGGGAAGCCCTGCAGGCCTGGGCGCGCCGCCCCATCGCGCCCCCAGCGTCCGTGGGCCTGCACCTCGGCCAGGAAGACCTGCTGGCCCTGGATGCCGCCGACCACCGCACCCTGCTGGACGCACGCCAGCACCTCATGCTGGGCCTGAGCTCGCACAGCCTGTGGGAGCTGGCCCGCGCGGCCGGCTGCGGCGCCAGCCTGATCGCCTGTGGGCCGGTCAAGCCCACCACCACCAAGGACATGCCCTGGGTGCCCCAAGGCCCCGAGAACCTGAGCTGGTGGGTGCGCCACAGCCCCGCCCCGGTGGTGGCCATTGGCGGGCTGCTGAGCCCCGACGATGTGCAGGCCGCCGGCCGTTGCCGCCCGGCGGCCGTCTGCGTGGTCCGGGGCCTGGGGCCTGACCGGGCCGCCATGCAGGACCAGGTGCCCCGCCTGCAGCAGGCCTGGCAAGCCGCCCAGCGCTTGCCCCCCTTCTGGACCAGCCTCCCCCATGCCTGCCTGCCAACCGCCTGAGAAAATCGGACAATCCCTGAGCTTGGAGGGTGCCCAAGCGGGCGGACTGTGCATACACTCAATGAACCCACCCGAGACCCTCGGCCTGCTTGCGCGAGCCCCGTGTCTGGGCCTGCCCGCCTCCGCTGCATGACCTCACGCTCGCCATCAGTCCGTCCCCACGCCATTCGATGGAGCCACCTCACGCTGTTCGGGCTCCCGCTGCTCGTCCTCGTGATGGTGGGTGCGCTGGCGATGGCGGCCGTGCAGATCCAGGCTGCCGTCCGGGCCTACGAACTCAGCACCAACCAGACGGCCAGCGCCCAAGCCCAGGCCATCAGCGCCCTGCTGCGCTACGCCCGCAGCCACACCGAGGCCGACTGGGCCCGCTACCGCGAGGCCATGCGCCTGCCCGACAGCGCACGCCAGACCCGTGATCTGCTGCGCCAGTACGGCCCGGAGGGTCTGCCGCAGGTTGAAACACTGATGGTCGAGGCCGGCCGCCATCCGGACGACGTGGCAGCCATGCTCAGGCTGTACCGCTGGTTCGGCACACGCTTCATGAACCCCACCACCCGTGACGCCTGGCGCCAGACCGACGCGCAGATGCGGCAACTGGACCAGGAGGCCCTGCGCCTGCGCGTGCTTGCCCAGCATGACGCCAGCCCCGACGACATCGACACCACCCTGCGACGCATCGACGTGCTGGAGGTGAGCATGCACGACACGGCCCGCCGCCTCGCCCTCTCGTGGGCCAAGGCCTCGCGCACGACCACCACCGTGCTGCTGACCGGCATCGCGCTCATCACCACCGTCCTGGCCCTCGGCAGTGCGCTGCTGATCTGGCGCACCCTCCAGCAGCAAAGTCGCCACACCCGCTCGCTGACCGAGGCACGCCGGCGCTGGGAGCTGGCCTCCAGTGCGGCCGGGCTGGGCCTCTACCAGATGGACGCCGCCACCGGCACCATCCAGCTCGACGGCGCGGCGGCGGCCATGCACGGGCTGGGCCCCCAGGCCGTCTCCTTGACGCGGGCCGCGCTGCGCACCCTCATCGTGGAAGAGGACACCCAGCGCACCCAGAACGAGGTGGATGAGGTCTTGCGGGACGGGCAGGACTACCGGATCACCTACCGTGTGCGCCACCCGGATGGCCCGGTGCGCACGCTGGAAGCCTGTGGCCGACGCCTCTCGCCGGACAGCGGCAGCAGTGCCGCCCTGATCGGCGTGCTGAGGGATGTGACCGACGCCGCACACCAGGCCGAGCAGGCCTTGAAACGCGAAGCCGCCGAGCGGGTGGCCCAGGCGCAGCGGGCCTTCCTCTCACGCCTGAGCCACGAGTTGCGCACGCCACTGAACGCGATCCTGGGCTTTGCGCAACTGCTGGGACTCGCTGAGCGCCCCGCCTTGGCCGAGGCCCAGCGCCAGCAGGTGCACTGGATTTTGACGGCCGGTCAGCAGTTGCTGGCCCTGATCGAAGACGTGCTCGACCTCTCGAAAGTGGAGGCGGGCGAGATCACCCTGCACCTGAGCAGCGTGGACGTGAACGCCCTGGTACGCGAGTGTCTGCCCCTGCTCGATGCCGCGCGCCAAGCGCACCAGGTCACCATCCTGAACCGGGCGGCCGACACCCCCTTGTGCGCACAGGTCGACCCCCAGCGCCTGCGCCAGATCGTCATCAACCTGCTGAGCAATGCCTGCAAGTACAACCGCACCCGGGGGCATGCCACGATCGACACCCGGCAGGAGGGCGACGACATCGTGATCGACATCGGAGACGACGGCATCGGCATGTGCGCCGAAGACGCGGCCCAGCTCTTTCAGCCCTTCAAACGCTTGCCCTCGGCCATGAACCACGCCGAGGGCACCGGCCTGGGGCTCTACATCGTCAAGCAACTGGTGGAGCGCATGCAAGGCAGCGTGAGCGTGGTGAGCGAGCCGGGCGTGGGCACCCGCTTCACCGTGCGCCTGCCAGCAGCCTGACGCTCAACGCGGGCTCACAGCCCCTCGTCCGACAGCCACTGACGCAGCGTGCGCACCATGTCGCGGTCGCTGTGCAGCCACGCGTTGTGACGGTAGTCGTTGTAGTAGCGCTCTTCGTCGCTCTGTTCGGCCAATGCTTCGTAGATGAAGCGCAGGAGCATTCGCCCCGGCTGCGGCTCTTCGATGCGGATGGTCAGGCGGATCGGGGCGGTGCCGCCGTGGGCCTCGGGTGTGAACACCAGTTCGGCGTGAGGCTGGGTCACCACCACATCGTTGAGGATGTGCGGGCCGAACACCACGGTGCGCGCATAGACCCCTGGCTCGGTTTCGCGCCAGGTGCAGGACTCCGGCCCCATGGGGAAACGCTGCGGCTGCTGAACGCGCAGCATCAGGCCCTGCCAAAGCTGTTCGCGCGTGAACGTGGGCGCCACGAGCTGCAGGCTCTCGGCGGGAGCATTGACTTCGATGAGGTGTTCAAAACGCATGGGGCGAAGCTTACCCCTGACGCGAATACCCACTCACGTCAACGTGTTGCGAATGACGTCAACACAGTCACCTACCAAGGAGACTAAACTGGCACCCGCTTGTGTTTCAACTCCAGCCGCGTTCAGGCGCGGACCTCGCCATGTCCCAGTGCACGACCCCGTCTTCTGCTGCCCCGGCCTCCGACACCTCGGCCAAGCCCATCCAGCTGGTGCCCAAGAAGTCCGTGCTCAACAGCCACGGCTGTGGCGGTGACTGTACCGACCCGGATTTCGCCGATGGCCGATGGCCGCGTGCGAAGGTGCTGGCGTTGTTCAACCTGCCGTTCAACGACCTGCTCTGGCAGGCCCAGCAGGTGCACCGCGCCCATTGGGACGCCAACGAGATCGAACACGCCACCCTGCTGTCGGTGAAAACCGGCGGCTGCCCGGAAGACTGCGGCTACTGCCCGCAATCGGCGTCCTACGACACCGGCGTGGAGGCCAGCAAGCTGATGTCCCCCGACGAAGTGCGCGAGGCCGTCGTGGCCGCGCGTGACGCCGGCGCCAGCCGCTTCTGCATGGGTGCCGCCTGGCGTGCCCCGAAAGACCGCGACATCGAGAAGGTGGCCGAACTGATCGGCGTGATCAAGCAAGAAGGCCTGGAAGCCTGCTGCACGCTGGGCATGCTGACCGACACCCAAGCCCAATCTCTGAAAGACGCTGGCCTCGACTATTACAACCACAACCTCGACACCGCCCCCGAGCTGTACGGCGACATCATCACCACGCGGGACCTGGAAGACCGCCTGGACACGCTGGCACATGTGCGCAAGGCCAACCTGAAGGTGTGCAGCGGCGGCATCGTCGGCATGGGCGAGACACGTGAAGGCCGCGCCGGCCTGATCGCCCAGCTGGCCAACCTGCCGGTGTTCCCCGAGTCGGTGCCCATCAACGACCTGGTGCGCGTGCCCGGCACCCCGCTGGCCGAAACCCCGCAGCTCGACCCGCTGGAGTTCGTGCGCACCATCGCGGTAGCCCGCATCACCATGCCCACGGCGCGCGTGCGCCTGTCGGCGGGTCGCCAGGCCATGAGCGAGGCTGTGCAGGCCATGTGCTTCCTGGCGGGCGCCAACTCCATCTTTTACGGCGACAAGCTGCTGACCACCGGCAACCCCGAGTTCGACAAGGACCAGGCGCTGATGGCCAAGCTGGGCCTCAAGAGCGGCAAGGCCGTGACAGCCAAGGCACAGGCGGCCTGAGTCTGAGGAGTCCTTGACGTGACGACGGGGCCCTTGGGCCCCGTTGGTGTTTCTGAGACGCCGAGCAGGCGCTGGATCACGTGCTCACAGCCAACCAGCGGTACGCAGGCGCTGGGTCACGACATCGGCCAGCAACTCGTGGCCACGGGGTGTCGGGTGGAAGTTGTCGGCGAACAGGTAGGTGGTCCACCAGGTGGTGCCGGTGGCATTGGCCGAGGGCGTGATGGTGGCGGCGTAGCTGTCGTTGCAGGCCTGCACCACCGCAGGCGTGTTCAGCGAGGTGCTGCCTGCCGTTGCCGGAGTGGGTGTATACGCCGTGGACCGGGCATACGTCTCATCACACACCGTGTGGGTGATGTTGGTCAGCCCATATTGCGCGGGCTGTGCCATCTGCGCATTGAAGGCCGCATAGAAGTCGGCCACCACCACCTGCCCCGCCAGTTGCTGAACCTCCTGGGCCAGGGTGGTGTTGTAGGCGTTGATCCAGGCGCGGACCAGTGTGCGCACATTGGTGGCCTGCGTCGCCCCACCGGGGCCTGCCGCGATCTGCGCCAACGTGGCCTCAAAGCGCGGCGTGAGGGTGACATCCAGGGTGTTGAGGATCAAGACGCGGCGTGCACCCCGTTGGATGGCGTTCGTCCGCACCGAGGCCACCAGCGTCCTGGCGAGCTGCTGCATGTAGGCCGTCCCGGCCGCCAGACCGCCGTCGGTGGCCAGAACCCCAGCACCGGCCACGGCGCCGCCATCGTTCAGAAGCGCGGTGATGACCTGTTTGAACAGCGTCGTCGGGCTCAAGGTGACCGCCGTTTGCGCATCGGTCAGGTAGGCCGTCGCCAGGGTGGCGGTGTCATTGGCCGAGCCTTCGCCCACGATCAAGAGATCACCCCAGGCAAAGCCCTGACTTCCCAGGTTCACCAACTGACGCAGTTGAGACGCGGGCACCGAGGGCGCCGCGGTGAACAGGTCGTTGACGCTGTCGCTGTTCGTGTCCGAAAACACACCGTAGTTGATGCCCGCCCCGGCCACCGCATGGTTGGTGCACCCGGCTTGGGGCGTGAAGGTGCTGGGGGCAGTGAAGCGGTAGGCCGCGCACAGCGCCGGCAGGCCGTAGGCAGTCGCCACCCGCTCCGGGTACACCTGATAGGGTGTGCCCCCCGCCGCCTGCACGGTGAACTTGAACCCAAAGGTGCCCGAGTCCGCCAGGCTGGCCCCCACCACCTTGAGCGCGGTCACGCGGTTGGTCCCGCTGTCGCCGCCGCCACAGGCGGCCAGAAGGCTGGCGGCCGCCAGCGCGGCAATCATGAAACGCTTCATTTTGTCTCCCTTGTTGGCTCTGCGAAGGTCATCAGGGATTCTCAGGACCCGCCCCCCCCAAGGCATCAGGGAAAACGTTCAGAGCAGCCATGCCCCAGGATCTGCCCTCTTTTTGTTTCGCCCCCGAGGTGGAATAAATGAGCAATCCAGGCAGCCATCCCGTTCATTCAGAGGGCATCGGAGTACGCTTGCTTTTTGTTTCACCCAGACCACACGGAGACGTTCCTCGATGGCCGCGCCCACTTCCTCGCCTCGCTCACGCCGCCCCTCATCACGTCGCGCCACGGCCGGCGACATCAGCACCGCGCTGACCCCTGAGGGTCTGGCACTGCAGGTGGCCGCCCAGGCCACCGAAGCGAGGCAGATCGCCCAGGTCGAGGCCTTGCGTGACATCGTCACGCAAACGCCCCCCGCCACCCTGGCCCAGGCCTTGGAGTCGGTGCTGAAAGGCGCCTCGCCCGACGACGCCGAGGTGCTGCGCGCCGCCCTCAAGGGCATGCTGGACGAGCCCGAGGTGACGGTGCACCCCGATGAGGCGCTCAGCCCGCAATGGCGCGATGCGACGGCCTACCCCTATCGCAACCTGATGGCCCGCAAGAGCTATGAGAAGCAAAAATACCGCCTGCAGGTCGAACTGCTCAAGCTGCAGGCCTGGGTGAAGACCACGGGGCAGAAGGTCGTGATCCTGTTTGAAGGGCGCGATGCGGCGGGCAAGGGTGGCACCATCAAACGCATGATGGAGCACCTCAACCCGCGTGGCGCCCGCGTGGTCGCGCTGGAAAAGCCCAGCGACGTCGAGCGCGGTCAGTGGTACTTCCAACGCTATGTGCAGCACCTGCCTACCGCCGGCGAGATCGTGCTGTTCGACCGCAGCTGGTACAACCGCGCAGGCGTGGAAAAGGTGATGGGCTTTTGCTCGGATGCCGAGTACAAGGAGTTCATGCGCCAGGCGCCCGAGTTCGAGCGCAACCTCGTGCGCTCGGGCGTGCACCTGATCAAGTTCTGGTTCTCGGTGAGCCGCGACGAGCAACGCCGCCGTTTCAAGGAACGCGAGACCCACCCGCTCAAGCAGTGGAAGCTCTCGCCCGTGGACCTGGCCTCGCTCGACAAGTGGGACGACTACACCCGCGCCAAGGAAGCCATGTTCTTCCACACCGACACGGCCGATGCCCCCTGGACGGTGATCAAGAGCGATTGCAAGAAGCGCGCACGCCTCAATGGCATGCGCTATGTGCTGCACAAGCTGCCTTACACCAACAAGGACATGAGCCATGTGCCCATGCCCGACCCACTGCTGGTGGGCCGCGCCAATGTGGTCTATGAAGAGGGCGAACACGACAGCGACTCGCCCGACAAGGCCTGAGCCCATCCCCAAGACCACGCCATGCTGGCCTGGGGGCACAGGCGAGACACCACATAGAATTTCGACGCCCCCACAGACAAAGAGCACACATGAACAAGGTCTACGCCTGCATTGACGGTCACACCAACACCCCTGCCGTGATCGATGCGGCCGCCTGGTCGGCCCGCCGGCTGTCCCTGCCCCTGGTGCTGGCCCATGTGGTCGAGCCGCAGGTCAGCCTGTCCCTGGGCACCGATGCGAACGGCGCCATTGGCCTGGGGGCGCCCGACGTCTTGTTGCAGCAACTCGGCGAACTCGACGCCCAACGCAGCCAGATCGCCCAGGAAGCCGGCCGCCGCATGGTCAGCGCCGCGCAGGCGCACGCCAGCGAAGCCGGGGTGCGCGAGGTGGACAGCGTGGTGCGCCAGGACGAACTGAGCGAGGCCGCACTGGCCTGGCAGAACGATGCGCGCCTGTTTGTGCTGGGCCAGAACCGCCAGCCGACCACGCGCGGTCGCCGCCACCTCGATCACCACATCGAGCGCTTGGTGCGCAGCGTCAGCCGCACGGTGCTGGTGGTGCCCAGCGAGACTTTCACCGCCCCCGACCAGATCGTGGTCGCCTACGACGGCAGCCCCACCGCTCAGCGCGTGGTCGAGCGCCTCGCCGCCAGCCCCATCCTCACCGGCCTGCCAGTCACTTTGCTGATGGTGGGCACCGACACGCCGGATCACCGCGCCACCTTGCTGACCGCGCGCCAGAAGCTGGAAGCCGACGGCCGCCGCGTCGAGTCCCTGCTGTCGCCCGGCGTGCCGGAAACCGAGATCCTGGCCTTGCTGGGCCAGCGGCCGCACAGCCTGCTGGCGATGGGGGCCTACGGACACTCGCGCATCCGCGAGTTCATCGTGGGCAGCACGACCACCACCCTGCTGCGCCTGAGCCCGGTCCCGGTGATGGTGCTGCGATGAGCACGGTGCCCGCTTTGAAATCGGCGCTGTTTGTCGACTTTGACAATGTGTACTCCGGGCTGCGCCGCCTGGACGTGGCCTATGCCGAGGCTTTCGCCAGCGACCCGCTGCGCTGGCTCAACTGGGTCACCACCCAGCTGGCGATGCCACTGGCCCCCGAGGCGCCGGTGCAGCGGCGCATCCTGGTGCGGCGCTGCTACCTCAACCCGGTGATGTACCAGCGCTTTCGCTTTGGTTTCAGCAAGGCGGGCTTCGAGATCATCGACTGCCCGCCCATGACCTCGGCGGGCAAGACCAGCACCGACATCCACATGGTGCTGGACATGGTGGACGTGCTGCAAAGCCCCACGCACTACGACGAGTTCATCGTGTTCTCGGCCGATGCCGATTTCACGCCCGTTCTGCGCAAGCTGCGCCGCGACGACCGCCGCACCACCATCTTCGCGGCGGGGGCCACCTCGGCGTCCTACGACGCCTCGTCCGACCTGATCATCGACCCGGACGCCTTCGTCAGCGAGGCCCTGGGCTTTGGCGACGAAGACAGCACCCCCACCGCCCCCCCGGACTTCGAGAGCTTGCTGGCCCAGGCCGAGGCCCTGATCTGGTCAGTGATGGACAAATCGCCCGAGCCCATCATGCTGCCCGCGCTCACGCGCATCCTGGCCACCCAGGTGCCGGGTCTGACCGATTCGCGCTGGGCCGGGCGCGGCACCTTCACGGGCTTTCTGCGCGACCTGACGCTGGACCCGCTGCGCATCGACCGCGAGAACAACTGGCTGTATGACCCGCGCCGCCTGCGGGGGGCCGGTGGTGCCGTGCCCCCCGAGGCCCCTCGCAGCGCGCGGGCGGAAGCACCGCACAGCCCCATCGCGACCGCATCGACGGCCGCCGCCCCCCTGTCCGACCCGCGCGCGCAGATCGAGCGCCTGCTGGTCGACGCCGTGGCCAGCTCGGCCCGCCCGGTGGCCGTGGCCCGACTGGCGCATCTGGTGCGCCAGCACGTGCCCGGCATCGACACCGACTGGCTGGGACACGGCACCTTCAAGCGCCTGCTGGAGACCCTGCACCCGCCGGGGGTCGAGATCTCGTGGTCGCACCTGGGCGGGCATGCACTGGACCCGCAGCGCCACGCGCCTGACTTTTTGAGCCAGTCGGCCGCCACGGCGGGCGACCTGCCCTCGCTCGATCCGCGTTGGCCGCAGGTGGCGCCCATGCTGCAGGTGGCCAACCTGCCCGCCATGCCCGGCTACAAGTACCGCGCCGTGCTGCAGGCCCTGTCCGCCGCCCTGGCCGAAGGCCCCTATGCCCTGGCCAGCACCAGCAAGCGCATCCACGAGCTGTGCCTGGACGCACAGGTGAGCGTGAGCCGGCCCGACATCCATGCGCTGCTGCGGGCGTTGCTGTTCAATGGCTTTGATCCGACGAGCGCCCCAACCGCGTTTGACGACCTCGTGGCCACCACCTGCGGGGTGGCGCTGGCCGCGTGCGAGCGCGAGGGCATGACCATCAGCGACGCCGACCGGGCCGCCTTGCTGGGCTGGGTGGTGAGCGAGCAGGAGAAGCACGATGTTTGAATCGGCCGCCATCGGGCACAAGATCAGCAAGGACGTGTACCGCGCCGAGGTGCCGGCCTTGCGCGCCGCGCTGCTGGACGCGCAGATCGAGCTGTACCAGCGCAAGAAGATGCCCGTGCTGGTGCTCATCAGCGGACAGGATGGCTCGGGCAAGGGCGAAACCATCAACCTGCTCTACGAATGGATGGACCCGCGCTTCCTGTCCACCCTGGCGTTTGCCGCCCCCACCGACGAGGAGCGCGAGCGCCCCCTGATGTGGCGTTACTGGCGCTCGCTGCCGCCCAAGGGCCGCATCGGCATCTTCGCGGGCTCCTGGTATTCGGACCCGATCCGCGAGCGCCTGCTGGGCCACCTTTCGCTCAAGGAGCTGGACGCGCGCGCCGACCAGATCAACCGCTTCGAGGCCATGCTGGCCAACGAGGGCGCGCTGGTGCTGAAGTTCTGGTTCCACCTGACCAAGGACGCGCAGCGTCAGCGCCTGAAGTCGCTGGCGAGCGACCCGCGCACCGCCTGGCGCGTGACGCAGTGGAACTGGGACCGGCTCAAGACCTTTGACAAGCTGCAAGATGCCGCCGGCCACATGCTGCGCATGACCAACACGCCGCAAGCGCCGTGGGTGGTGCTGGACGGCAGCGACGACCGCTACCGCAACCTGACGGTGGGCAAGGTGATGCTGGACGCGATCCGCGCCCGCCTGGCCAGCCCCGATTCCCCCCGCCCGCCGGTGGCCCCGATGGTGCGCGTGGACACCGACGGGCGCAATGTGCTGACCGAGCTGGACCTAAGCCTGAAGATGGAGGAACGCCAGTACGAGAGCGAGCTGTCACGCTGGCAGGCCCGCCTGTTCGAGCTGATGCGCGATCCGCGCTTCAAGGACCGCGCCCTCGTGTGTGCGTTTGAAGGGGCCGATGCCGCGGGCAAGGGCGGCGCCATCCGGCGCATCTCCTCGGCGCTGGACGCGAGGCAGTACCAGATCGTGCCGGTGGCCGCCCCCACCGAGGCCGAAAAAGCGCAGCCCTATCTGTGGCGCTTCTGGCACCACCTGCCGCGCCGCGGGCATCTGACCATTTTTGACCGTACCTGGTATGGGCGCGTGCTGGTTGAGCGCGTGGAAGGCTTTTGCAGCGAGAACGACTGGCTGCGCGCCTACAACGAGATCAACGACTTCGAGCACGAGCTGAGCGCGGCCGGCATCATCGTGGTCAAGTTCTGGCTGCAGACCAGCCGCGACGAGCAGTTGCGCCGCTTTGAAGAGCGCGCCAAGGTGCCCTTCAAGCAGTTCAAGATCACGGAAGAGGACTGGCGCAACCGCGAGAAATGGGATGCCTACCAGCAGGCCGTGTGCGACATGGTCGAGCGCACGAGCACCGGCGAAGCGCCCTGGACCCTGGTCGAGTCAGACGACAAGCGCTATGCGCGGGTCAAAATCCTGCGCACCCTGTGCGAGCGCCTGGAGGCCGAACTGGAGCGGGGCATCCCCGGCGGCAAGGCCGGTGGGCTGCCCTCGGGCGTCTGGGACGAGGCCCGTGCGCCACGCCCCTCCGGCGACAAGCCGCACAAGAGCGTCGGCAAGGACAAGTCCAAGGGCAAGGGCAAGGGCAAGAAAAAGAAGGCCCGCAAAGACGCCTGACGCTCACGCCGGATCGGGCACACCATCGCGGGCCACCGCGCCATCAACAAGCTCGATCACCCGGTCGCAACGGGCGGCCAGCCGAGGGTCATGGGTGACGATGAGGAAGGTGGTGCCCACCTGGTCGTGGATGCGCCGCATCAGCGCAAACACCTCGCTGGACGAGGCCGTGTCGAGATTGCCGGTGGGCTCGTCGGCCAGCACCAGCTTGGGCTCAAGCATGAGCGCGCGCGCCATGGCCACCCGTTGCTGCATACCGCCTGACAGGGCGCCGGGCACGCGGTCCATGGCCTGTGCCAGGCCCACGGCGTCGAGCAGGCTGCGAGCGCGCTCGCGTTCCTGCGCGCCAATGCGCCCGTCGCGGGCCAGCACCGGCAGCAGCACGTTTTCGAGCGCGGTGAAGGCGGGCAGCAGGTGGTGGAACTGGAAGACAAAGCCCAGGGTGTCGCGGCGCAGGCGGGTCAGGGCCTCGTCGTCGAGCGCGGTCACGGACGCACCGTCGAGCACGTAGCGGCCCCCGGTGGCTGGCTCCAGCAGGCCCAGGATGTTGAGCAAGGTGCTCTTGCCCGAGCCGGAGGGGCCGATCAGGGCGGCAAACTCGCCGGTGTTCAGGCGCAGGTTCAGGCCGTGCAGCACCTCGGTTTCGTTGGGCTGACCGACGTTGTAGCGCTTGCGCAGGTCTGAAAGCACCACGAGGTCGCGACCCGCTTGTGACGGGGAGGAAGACGTTGCCGCAGACGGCTCGGGCCGGGCGGGCGATGACGGCGATGCGGGCATGGCAGGCTGTGTGGAGAGAAGCTGGCTCATGGCGTGCGCCTCACATCCGAATGGCCTGCGCCGGGTCCATGTGCGCGGCCCGGCGGGCCGGGGCCACGGCCGCCAGCACGCCGGCCACAATGGTCACGAGCACGATCTGCACGGCCATGGCGGGCGGCAAGGTGATGGCGAACAGCGGCAGGCCGTCCGAGCCTTTGACGAAGGCGGTGAAACCGGCGATCAGGCCGGCCGCCAGCAAGACGCCGAGCAAGGAACCGAGCGTGGCCACCAGCACGCCTTGCAGCAGGAACACGCGCAGGATCTGGCCGCGGGTGGTGCCCATGGCCCGCAAGATGCCGATTTCGCGCTGCTTTTGCACCACCGACACCACCAGCACGCTGGCGATGCCCAGCACCACCACCAGCATCACCACCGTGCGGATCACGGCGGTGCTGACGCTCTGCGCACGCAAGGCCGAGACCAGCTGGGCATTGGCCTCCTGCCAGCTTTCGACCTTGTTGGGCAGCTCGCGCGCCAGGCCCTGGGCCAGGGTCTGGGCGGTCCAGACGTCGTCCAGGCGCAGGTCGATCTGGGTCACGCCGCCAGGCAGGTTCAGCAGGGTCTGCGCCGAGCGCAGCGGCACCAGCACCATGCGGCGGTTGAGGTCCTTGATGCCCAGGTCCACCAGGCCGGTCAGGCGCACGGTGTCGCGGCGCTCGTTGATGACCACGGTGATGCGGTCGCCCACGCGCACGCCCAGGTCGTCGGCCAGGGTCTGGCCGATGATGGCCTCGCCCGGCGCCAGGGTGAGTTGGCCCGCCACCAGTTTGCTGCGCAGGTTGACGATGCGGTCGTAGCGGCTGAGCTCGACGCCGGACAGGGCGATGGCGCGGGTGGCCTCGCCACGCTGGGCCAGTGCCGCGCCCGAGGTCATGGGGGACACGGCCGAGACGCCTGGACGCTGGGCCAGCAAGGCGGCAATCGCTTGCCAGTTGGTGATGGTCTGCAGACGCTGGGCGCGCGCCTGGGTGTCGCGCCAGCGCAAGGCACCGGGTTGCGGCGGCAGGGCCGGGGTCACGCGCTCGTCGAGCGGGGAGACGCTGACGTGGGCCTGCGCGCCCAGGGTCTTTTCCAGGGTGTTGCGCTGCAGGCCGGTGATGAGGGCCGAGATGTAGGCCACCACGGCCACGCCGGCGGCCACGCCCACGATGATGAGCAGGCTCTGGAAACGCCCCTCGGTGAGGAAGCGCACGGCCACCCGCCATTCGAAGCCCAGCGCAGAGAGGGTCGGGAGGCGCACGACAAAGTCCGTTTCAGCGGCTGAAGGTTTGCGAGATGCCGCCCTCGGCACGGTCACGCGAGACACCGTCATGGCCAGCGGCTGCACCGGCCTTGGCCGTGGCCGACTCGGCGCGCGACTGCGCACGCACCCGGGTGCCCGGCGCCACGGTCGGGTCGAGTAGCACCTGCTCCCCCGCGCTCAGACCGCTGCGCACTGCGACCTGATCCAGGGTGCGCAAGCCCAGCGTCACGGTGCGCAGCTGCGCCCGCCCTTCGGCCAGCACCAACACGGTGGCCCGAGCGTCGGCGGCACGGGTCGGCGCGCCGTCAGCGGGCTCACGCACCGCCTGCAAGGGCAGCGCCAGCACGGCGGCCTCCCGAGCGGTGACGACCTCGATGGACAGGGTCATGTCTTCGCGCAAGAAGGCGGGGCGCTCGCCCTGCAGCCGCAGCGTCACTTCGACCGCGCCGCTTTGGGCATTGACGGCCGGGGCGAGCCGGTCGACCACGGCCTCGAAAGGCTGATGGGGGTAGGCATCGGCCAGCACGGCGGCGCGTTGGCCGACCTGCAACTGGCCGAGGTAGCGCTCGTCCACCTGGGCGACCAGCTCGGTGGGGCCGTCGACCGACAGGGTCAGCAGGCTTTTGCCGGCCTGCACGATCTGGCCGGGTTCGACGCTGCGCACCAGCACGCGGCCCGGGCCGGGGGCGCGCACGGTGGCCTGGTCCAGCTTGGCGCGCGCTACTTCGACGGCGGCTTTGGCGGCCGCCAACTGGGCCTGGCTGCCGGCGCGCTCGGCGCCTTGCGGACGGTTGGCCTGCACCTGCACACGGGCAGCGTCGCGCTGGGCGCGGGCCACGGCCACGCTGCGCTGGGCTTCGTCCAGGCGGGCCTGGCTGTAAAACTGCTGGGCGACCAGCTCGCGGGTGCGGGCCAGGTCGCGCTCGGCCTGCAGCACGGTGGCCTCAGTCTGCGCCAAAGTGGCTTCGGCACTCGGCAGGGCCAGAGCCTGCACGCTGCCCAGTCGCGCCTGGGCCTGTTGCCAGCTGGCCTGGGCCTGTTGCCAGGCGGCACGCCATTCGTCGGCCTCCAGCTCGATCAGGGCATCGCCCTGGGCGACGAGGTCGCCTTCGCGCACGCGCACCTGTTGCACCCGGCCGGTCAGGGTCACGCCCACATCGACCCGGGCCGGGGTCTTGACCCGCCCGGTGAACTGCAGGGTGCGCACCAGGGGCTGGGACGCCACGGTGAGCACGGCAACGGGTTGGGCCCGGCTCCACAGTCCGGCGGCGATCAGCCCCAGCAGCAGCACGGCGGCGATCAGCCACCAGCGAGGTCGGGTCCACCAGGAGGAAGACGATGCGGTCATGTCAAGGCGGTCAAGGGGGTGAGTCGGGGATGAGGGGGGCCGAACTCAAAGTGTGCCCGAAATCACCGCCCTGGCCATCGCGTCAAAACGGCGGCAATCCGGCGTCAGTCGACGCGGCATCGCCGGCGCCCGCTTGGGTCGCTTGGGCGGCTTGCCAGCGTGCCTGCCAACGGGCGTTCTCGGCGCGCAGGCTGGCCACCGTCTGCAGCAGGCGGGCGATGGTGGCGTCCGGGGTCTCGCCGGGGCGGGGGTCGTCGTCGGCATCGCCCTGACCCTGTGCGGTGTCGGCATCTGCGGAGGGGCCATCGTCCGATTGCGGAGCCCGGGCCACGCGCGCGGCGGCACGGGCCTCACGCACCTGGCGGGCCGCCTGTTGCAACTCTTTCTTGCCCCCAGCCACGGCAGCCACCTGCTGCTCGACGGGCAGCGAGGCCACAGTGGCCGCGGCATTGATCGAGATGGTGCCGGCCTTGACCGCTTCGACCAGCTCGGGGGCGGCGGCCTTCTGGATTTTCTCGATCTGGGCGACGGTGGTGCTGCTCAGGCGGGCCACGCGGGCGAGCTCTTCTCGGCTGGGCACTGCGGCCTTGGGCACGTCAGCGTCGCCGCCCTCACCCGCCTCGCGCTCGGCTTGCGCCGCGGCGGCTTCGGCCTGGGCCGCGGCCACGCCCGCCTGCACGGCCTGGGTGCGCGCGCTCAGGATCTCTTTCTTGCGCAGCGCCAGCACGCCGCGCTGGAAGTCGGACACGCTGCGCCGGCCCAGGTGCTGATCGATCATCCACAGGTGCACGTCTTCCATGCAGGTGAAGCGCGGGTTTTGCACGGTCTGGAACGGCAAGCCGTGCTTGCGGCAGATGCCGTAGCGGTTGTGCCCGTCCACCAGCACCTCGCCCCACAGCACCAAGGCATCGCGGCAGCCTTCGGCCAGGATGCTGCGCTCCAGCGAAGCGTGCTCCTCCGGGGTCAGCGGATCGATGTAGGCGCGCAGTTCCTCAAGGACGGTGATGTTCATGGTGGGCAGACAGACAGGTAACGAGGCGACACGCGCCCGGGAAAGCGGGGCTCGACGTGACCGAAAGGGGCCACAGCCGAAGGGGCGCCATTGTAGTGAGCCCCCCGCGAACGACCGGCCCCGTCCCGGCGGCTCAGCCCAGGTCGAACTGCGTCCGCAGGGCCTCGCAGAACGCGGGCGTGCCGCTGAGCGACAGGCTCACGGTGTGGCGCGGCGTGCCGGGCGGCTGGGGCTCGACGGTGATGCGGCCGCTGCGCTCGTCAAAGCACAGGGACTCGGCGGCGGTGAACTCGCGCTGGCCTTGCAGGTCGTGGTCCCACTCGAAGCCTTCGGCCACGGGGCCGTGCCCATCGGGGAAGGTGCGAAAGGCCCAGGCCAGCACCTCGGCCACCTCGGCGTGCACGGCGGCCACCTGCGAGGGGCTCACCGAGGCCAGGGTTTCGAAGGTGCCGATGCCCTCGGCGTCTTCGCTGTAGTCAAATTCGAGGTAGTTCAGCGTCATGCGCGCCGAGCTTACGCCGAATTCGCCAGTGCCGCGTGTGGGGCAGGGGGCACAGGCCCGGCGCCGGCCATCGTCGCAACTTAGCCCCATCACCCCGGTCGCGCCATGGTGGAGAGGTCTGAGTCCGCACAAGCCCTGTGACCGAAAAGCCGAAACGCCGCCCGCGCCGCCACCGACCGGGTGACAATCACCGCACGTTCACCGCCCCGCGACATGAAGCTTTCGACCCCCTACATTCGCCTGGTTCTGGAAATCACCCTCGCGGCAGCCCTGATCGAGCTGGTGATCATGCGGGTGGTGCCGCTGAGCCTGCCCGGCGTCAGCGGCTGGCGTGAAGCGGTGGCCGATGCGGTGCTGCTCGTGCTCGCCCTGGCCCCCATCGTGTGGTGGCGCAGCGTGCGGGCCTTCCAGCGCCATGCCCGCCAGGGGGGGCACCCGACCCTCGCGCTCGATGCGGCCGGCAGCCTGGGCCTGAGCATGATCGTGCTGACCACCGGCATGCTGCTGAGCCTGTGGGCCGGCCAACGCACCGGTGCCACCATCGAAACGCAGGCCCGTGAGCGTTTCGAACGGATTTCCACACGCCTGGAGCAAAGCATCCACCAGCGCTTTGCCATGCCCCTGTTCGGCCTGCGCGGCGCGCACGGCACCCACAACGCCAGCGAGAAACTCGACCGGGCCTCGTTTCGCAACTATGTCTACGCCATCAACCTCGATCAGCAGTTCCCGGGCGTGCGTGGCTTTGGCTACATCGTCAAGGTGCCGCGCAGCGAGCTGAGCGAGTTCGAGCGCGCCGAACGCGCCGACCACGCCGAGACCTTCACGGTCAGCACGCAGGGCGACGCGCCCGATCTGTACGTGATCAAGATGCTCGAGCCCTCGGCCACCAACCAGGCCGCCCTGGGGCTGGACGTGGGATCCGATCCGGTGCGCCGGGCCGCGGTGCTGAGCGCCATTGACAGCGGACAACCCACGCTGACCGGGCCCATCACGCTCAAGCAGGACGAACGACAGCGCCCGGGCGTGCTGTACCTGCTGGCGCTGTACCACGGGGCCTCCCCGCCCCTGAACGCGGCCCAGCGCCGCGAGCGGCTGGTGGGCATCTACTACGCGCCCATCGTGATCGACGAGCTGATGCAGGGTCTGTTCGACACCAGCGACCGACAGCTCAACATCAGCCTGAGCGACGAAACCGATGTCGCCCCGGTCGAGATGTTCCGCGCCGACGGCCCCGACGCCAGCGAGTTCGGCCAACGTTTCACCGCCCAGCGCACGCTGTCGATCGCCGGGCGGCAGTATGTGCTGCGCACCCAGGCCAACGCCGCGTTCGAGCAGCGCGTGGACCGCAGCACCCCGAGCTGGATCGTGCTGGGCGGCTCGCTGCTGAGCGCCTTGCTGGCCCTGGCCACCTGGATGCTCGCCAGCGCCCGGGCCCGCACCGAAGCCCATGCGGCCCGGCTGACGGCCGACCTCGAACGCCTGGCCGAGGTGGCCCGCCGCACCTCCAATGCCGTGATGATCACCGACCCAGAGATGCGGATCAGCTGGGTCAACGAAGGCTTCACGCGCCTGTACGGCTACAGCTTTGACGAGGCCAAGGGCCAGCTGATGCGCACGCTCGTGGGCACCCCCGAATGCCCGGCCGATCGGCTGGAACAGCTCGACACCACCCTGGCACGCGGTGAAGGCTGCCGGGTGGAACTGCTCAACCGCGGCAAGGATGGCCACACCTTCTGGATCGACACCGAGATCCAGCCCCGCCGCAACGCGCAAGGCGAGCTGTTGGGCTTCATCGAGATCGCCCAGAACATCTCCGACTTGAAAGAGGCCACCCACCGGCTGGAGGCCGCCCAACGTGAAACCGACGCCTTGCTGCGCACCCTCAATGCACACGCGGTCATCTCGGTCACCGACCGCACCGGGCACATCGTCGAGGTCAACGACGCCTTCTGCGCGCTGAGCGGCTACAGCCGCGCCGAACTGGCGGGCCAGACCCACCACATCAACAACTCGGGCGTGCACGACCGCGCTTTCTGGGCGAACCTGTGGGCCACCGTCACGGCCGGCCGCCCCTGGCGCGGCGAGATCTGCAACCGCGCCAAGGACGGCTCGCTGTACTGGGTGGACAGCGTGATCGCCCCCTTCCTCGATGCCGACGGCCGGGTCGAGCGCTTCGTCGCCATCCGCCACGACGTGACCCTGCGCAAGCTGACCGAGCAGCAGCTGCGCGAGACCAGCACCTTGCTGACCAATGTGCTCCATGCCGCGTCCGGCATCGCGGTGATCGCCACGGATGCCGACCTGGTGATCCGCGTGTTCAACAGCGGGGCCGAACACCTGCTGGGCTACCCCGCCAGCGAGATCGTCGGCCAGGCCACGCCCGTGCGCTTCCATGACCCGGCCCGCCTCGCCGCGCGGCGCGAGGCCCTGCGCGCGCGACTCGGCGGTGCCGAGCCCACGCCGCGACAACTCCTGATCGAGCCGGGCGTGCTGGGCCAGGTGCGCCATCTCAACTATGTCCGCCAGGATGCCAGCCTGGTGCCGGTGTCGATCGTGGTCACCGAGATGCGCTCCGAACAGGGCGAGCTCACGGGCTACCTGGGCATCGTCCAGGACCGCACCCAGAGCCTGGAGTACGAGACCTCGCTGCAGCAGGCCAAGCAGGTGGCCGAACAGGCCAGTGCGGCCAAGGGGCAGTTCCTGGCCAACATGAGCCACGAGATCCGCACGCCCATGAACGCCATCCTGGGCATGCTGCGCCTGCTGCACAAGACAACGCTGGACGCGCGTCAGCTCGACTACACCAGCAAGGCCGAGCGGGCGGCGCAGTCCCTGCTGGGCCTGCTCAACGACATCCTCGACTTCTCCAAGATCGAAGCCGGCAAGATGAGCCTGCACCCGCGCGCCTTCTCGGTGGCCCGACTGCTGAGCGACCTGCACGTGGTGATGTCGGCCAACCTGGGCGACAAGCCCGTGGCCCTGCATTTCGTGCTCGACCCGGCCCTGCCCGACCGCCTGGTTGGCGATGACATGCGCCTGCTGCAGGTGCTGATCAACCTGGGCGGCAACGCCATCAAGTTCACCCACCAGGGCCAGGTCGACGTGACGCTGGATGTGCTGTCGCAAGACGAGGAGCAGGTGAGCCTGCGCTTTTCGGTGCGGGACACCGGCATCGGCATGAGCCAGGACGCGCTTTCGCGCATCTTCGAAGGCTTCTCGCAGGCCGAAGGCTCGACCACCCGCCAGTACGGCGGCACCGGCCTGGGCCTGGCCATCAGCCGGCGCCTGATCCAGCTGATGGGCAGCCAGGTGCTGGTGCGCAGCGCGCCGGGACAGGGCAGCACCTTCTGGTTTGACCTCGTGCTGCGCCTGCCCACCGCCGCCGACGCCGACCCCAGCGCCCCGATGCCGCTGGACGCGCTCACCAACCCCCGCCGCCTCGCCGGCTGGCACCTGCTGCTGGTGGAAGACAACCCCAACAACCGCCAGGTGGCCAGCGAGTTGCTGGAAGGCGAAGGCGCCGAGGTCAGCATGGCCCACAACGGCGCCGAGGGCGTGCAGGCCGTGCTCAACGCCCCGGACCTGATCGACGCGGTGCTGATGGATGTGCAGATGCCCGTGATGGACGGCCTGACGGCCACGCGGACCTTGCGTGAGGCCCTGGGCGAGGCCGCGCCCCCCGTCATCGCCATGACCGCCAACGCCCTGCCCGCCGACCTGGCCGCGTGCCGTGAAGCCGGCATGGTGGCCCACGTCGGCAAGCCCTTCGACCTGAACCACCTGGTCGAGACCGTGCTGACCCACGGCCGGCGTGCCCCGGCCTCGGCCGCCAGCCCCCTGGCCATGACGGTGCGCAGCCTGACGCCGACCTTGCCCGCACTCGCCCAGGCCGAAGCCCAGGCTCAGGGCGTGGCCCTGGAGGCCGCCTTGGCCCGCCTGGGCCACCGCCAGGACGTGTACCTGCGCCTGCTCGCCCGCTTCTGCGAGGAGCTGCCCGGCGCGGCGGCGCAGGCCCGCCAGGACTGGACCCAGCGCGACGCCCACGCCTTGCGGGCCTGGCTGCACGGCTTCAAGGGCCTGGCCGGCACCCTGGGCCTGCAACCGCTGCAAGCGCTGGCGGCGGCGGCCGAGCAGGCCTGCCCGGCGCCCCTGCCCGAAGGCCCCCTCCCCGCCTGGCTGGCGCCGCTGCTGAGCGCCATGGACGCGGCCCACGCCCGCCTGCCCGCGCTGCTGGCCGCCCTGGCCCCGCCCCCGCAGGCCTCCTCCGACGCCTTGGCGCCCCTCGACCGCACTCTGTTGCACACACAGTTACAGGAGCTGATTAAACTGCTGCAACACTCGGACATGACCGCGCTCGACTGCCACGCCCGCCTTCAGGCCGCCCACGCCGCGGCCCTGGGCGAGGCATTGACGCCCCTCAACGACGCGATGGCCCAGCTGGACTTTGCCCGCGCCATCGAACACGGTCAGCATCTGCTGACCACCTGGCCCCTGGAGTGACACGGATGCTGCCTGTCGATGCCGCCCTGGCCGATCTGCTCGACGAGCCCGCGCGCAAGCCCCGGCTGCTGGTGGTCGATGACCAGCCCACCAACATCCAGGTGCTCTACCGCGTCTTTGCCGACGACTGCCAGGTCTTCATGGCCACCTCGGGCACGCAGGCCCTGCAGACGGCGCGACAGGAAAGCCCCGACGTCATCCTGCTCGACGTGATGATGCCGGACCTGGACGGCTACGAGGTCTGCCGCCAGCTCAAACAGGACAGCGCCACCCGCGACATCCCCGTGCTCTTCGTCACGGCCCACCACGAAGCCCAGGAAGAGACCCGCGGCCTGGACGCCGGGGCCGTGGACTTCATCACCAAGCCCATCAACCCGTCGGTGGTGCGCGCGCGGGTGCGCACCCACCTGACCCTCAAGCGCCAGACCGACCTGCTCAAGCGCCTGGTCTTCATCGACGCGCTCACCCACGTCTTCAACCGCCGCTACTTCGATGAGCGGCTGAGCGACGAATGGGGCCGGGCGCAGCGCACGGGCAAGCCCCTGAGCCTGATCCTGATCGATGTGGACTTTTTCAAGCAGTACAACGACGTGCACGGGCACCAGCGTGGCGACGAGGCCCTGCGCCAGGTCGCCCACGCCCTGACCGCGACGGCCCTGCGCCCCGGCGATGTGGTGTGCCGCTACGGCGGCGAAGAGTTCGCCTGCCTGCTGCCCGACACCGACCTGGACGGCGCCCGGCAGGTGGCCCAGCGCATGAAGCTGGCCGTGCGCGAGCTGGCCATCGCTCACCCTGCCTCAACCGTGGCCGAGGTCCTGACCATCAGCGCGGGCCTGGCCGTGCGCACCCCGACCTCCCAGGGGGATGCGGCCGCCTTGCTGGCCCTGGCCGACGCCCAGCTCTACCGCGCCAAGGCCGAGGGCCGGGCCCGGGCCTGCGAGGCGGTGCTGGACTGAGTCCCGGCCAGGCTCACGCCACGCGGCGCGCCTGCTCGAGCATGAAGTCGATGAAGGTGGACGCTGCCCGGGTGTGGTGCCGGTTGGGCATGTAGAGCATGTACATCTTGGTGCCGAAAATGCTGAGCTTCCAGTTGTCGAGCGCGGTGACCATCTCGCCGCGCTCGACCAGGTCCTGCACCACATAGTCGGGCACCAGGCCCACGCCCAGGCCGGCCACAATCGCCTCGCGCAGGAACAGGAAGTTCTCGCTGGTGAGCGTGGGCGACAGCGGCACCTCGTGGCGCTCGCCTTCCAGATAGGCCGCCAGGCGCAGCTGGCGCCCCACCACCGCCGAGGTGATCAGCGGCGCGCGCGAGAGGTCTTCGAGCGTGGCGGGCATGCCCTGGGCCTGGGCGTAACCGGGCGTGGCACAGGCCACGTAGCGCACCGAGCCCATGTCGCGGGCCACCAGGTTGTCGGGTGGGTCGGTCATCACGCGCACGGCAATGTCCACCTCGTCGCGCATCAGGTCGACGACGCGGTTTTCAAACACCACGTCCAGCACGATGCCGGGGTAGGCGCGCTTGAAGTCGATCAGCCAGGGCGCCATCACCAACTGGCCGTAGCCGCTGGGCACGCTCAGGCGCACCCGCCCCTGCAGGGTCTGGCCCAGGGTGGTGACGGTTTCGCGGGCCGCCTCCAGCTCGTTGCGAATCTGGCGGCCGTGCTCGTACAAGCGCAGGCCGATCTCGGTGGGCTCGATGCGGCGGGTGGTGCGGCGCACCAGTTGCTGCCCCACGGCGCGCTCGAACTGGTTGAGGTGGTAGCTGACGTTGGCGCGGCTCATCTTCAGGCGCCGGGCGGCCTCGGAAAGGTTGCCAGCGTCGAGGATTTCGACCAACATCGACAGGGACTGCAGTTCCATAGCGCAAGAGTGCGGCCCGTTGAGCGGGCCAACTGTCAAATTTCGCTTGACAGTCTGTCAATGCTTGATGGGATTGTCAAGACAGCGCCCCTGCCGAACAATCCGTGTCAACCTGCTGGCCATCCGGCCCGGGTCGTTTTCTGCCCCAAGAAAGAGACACACCATGGAACCCACCGCTGCCGCGCCCGTTGTCCAGACCACCGTGAGCAACCACATTGCCCTGGTGACCCTCTCCAACCCGCCCGTCAATGCGCTGAGCACCGCGGTGCGCCAAGGTCTGCAACAGGCGATCACCGAACTGAACGCCAACGCCGACGTGCACGCCATCGTGATCACGGGTTCGGGCAGCAACTTCATTGCCGGCGCCGACATCCGCGAGTTCGGCCTGCCGCCGCAAGCCCCCTCGCTGCCCGAGGTGTGCCAGCAGATCGAAGCCTGCGACAAGCTGGTGATCGCGGCCATCCACGGCGCCGCACTCGGTGGAGGCCTGGAGATCGCGCTGTCGGCCCACTACCGCGTGGCCGTGGAAACCGCCAAGCTGGGCCTGCCCGAAGTGAACCTGGGCCTGCTGCCCGGCGCGGGCGGCACCCAACGCACGCCCCGCCTGATCGGTGCCGCCGCCGCCCTGGACCTGATGCTCAGCGGCCGCCACGCCGGCGCCAAGGAAGCCCTGCGCCTGGGCCTGATCGACCACCTCGCCACCAGCGACGACATCGCCGCCGAGGGCATCGCCTACGCCCGCAGCCTGCTGGCCGATGGCGCCCCGGTGCGCCGCAGCGGCGAGCAGACCGCCGCCCTGGCCGACCGCGCCGCGCAGCAAGCCGCCATCGACGCCGCCCGTGCCGACGTGGCCAAGAAGAAGGGCCTGTTCTCGCCCGCCAAGATCGTCGACTGCGTGCAAGCCGCCCTGGACCTGCCCTTTGCCGAAGGCCTGGCCGTCGAGCGCGAACTGTTCACCCAGTGCCTCCACAGCCCGCAGCGTGCCGGTCTGGTCCACGTGTTCTTTGCCGAACGTGAGGTCACCAAGTCGCCCGAGACCCAGTCCGCCCAGCCCCGCCCCTTCCAGAAGGTGGGCGTGATCGGTGGCGGCACCATGGGCGCCGGCATCGCCGTGTCCCTGCTGGACGCCGGCTTGAGCGTGACCATGATCGAGCGCGATGACGCCGCCCTGGCCCTGGGCCAGTCGCGCGTCGCCAAGGTGTACGACGGCGCCATCGCCAAGGGCCGCCTGAGCGAAGAAGGCAAGGCCGCCATCCTGGCGCGCTTCCACGGCTCGACGAGCTACGACGCGCTGGCCGATGCCGACATCGTCATCGAAGCCGTGTTCGAAGACATGGGCGTCAAGAAGGCCGTGTTCGCCGAGCTGGACCGCGTCTGCAAGCCCGGCGCCGTGCTGGCCACCAACACCTCCTATCTGGACATCAACGAAGTCGCCAACAGCGTCTCGCGTCCGCAGGACGTGGTGGGTCTGCACTTCTTCTCGCCGGCCAACATCATGAAGCTGCTGGAGATCGTGGTGCCCGCGAAGGTGAGCGCCGACGTGGTCGCCACCGGCTTTGCGCTGGCCAAGAAGCTCAAGAAGGTGCCCGTGCGTGCCGGTGTGTGCGACGGCTTCATTGGCAACCGCATCCTGGCCGTGTACCGCCAGGCCGCCGACTACATGATGGAAGACGGCGCCTCGCCCTTCGAGATCGACGCCATGGTGCGCGCCTTCGGCTACCCGATGGGCCCGTACGAGATGAGCGACCTGGCCGGTGGCGACATCGGCTGGGCGACGCGCAAGCGCCGTGCCGCCACCCGTGACCCCAAGGCCCGCTATGTGCACATCGCCGACAAGCTGTGCGAGCGCGGCTGGTTCGGCCAGAAGACCGGCCAGGGCTGGTATGTGTACGAAGCCGGCAGCCGCGGCGGCAAGCCCAACCCGGCGGTCGAGCCCATCATCGCCGAAGAGCGTGCCAAGGCCGGCGTGACCCCGCGCACCTTCACCCGCGAAGAGCTGGAGCGCCGCTACGTGGCCGCCATGGTCAACGAGGGCGCCAAGGTGGTGGCCGAGGGCATCGCCCTGCGCCCGCTCGATGTGGACGTGACCCTGGTCTATGGCTACGGCTTCCCCCGCTACAAGGGCGGCCCGATGAAGTACGCGGACATGGTCGGCCTGCCGCAGATCCTGGCCGACATCGAGGCCTTCGCCAAGGAAGACCCGCTGTTCTGGCAACCGGCCCCGCTGCTGGTCAAGCTGGTGCAAGAGGGCAAGAACTTCGACAGCCTGAACCAGGCCTGATCCCGCTCGGCCTGAACCGCCGCTCACCGCCCAACATCCAGGAGACCCGCATCATGCGTCAAGCCGTCATCGTGTCCACCGCACGGACCCCCATGACCAAAGCCCACCGGGGCGAGTTCAACGTCACCCCCGGCACCACGCTGACGGCCTTTGCCGTCAAGGCCGCGGTCGAGCGCGCCGGCATGGACCCGGCCCTGATCGAAGACATCATCATCGGCTGCGGCTACCCCGAAGGCCGCAGCGGTCGCAACCTGGGCCGCAACAGCGCCTTGCGCGCCGGCCTGCCGCTCACCATCGCCGGCGCCACCGTCAGCCGCTTTTGCGCCTCGGGCCTGATGGCCGTGGCCACCGCGGCCAGCCGCATCATCGTGGACGGCGCGCCCGTCATGGTCGCTGGCGGCATGGAGAGCATCTCCGGCCTGCGTCGCCCGGAAGGCACGGGCCTGGAAACCGGCATCGACCCCTGGCTGCTCGAGCACAAGCCCGATCTGTACATGACCATGATCGAGACCGCTGACGTGGTGGCCCGCCGCTACCAGATCAGCCGCGAAGCCCAGGACCAGTTCTCGCTGGCCAGCCAGCAAAAGACCGCCGCGGCCCAGGCCGCCGGCATCTTCAAGGACGAGATCATCTCGGTGACGACCACCATGGGCGTGACCGACAAGGAGACCAAAGCGGTCTCCTACCAGGAAGTCTCGATCGACCACGACACCTGCAACCGTGCCGACACCACCTACGAAGGCCTGGCCAAGCTGGCCCCGGTGCGTGGCCCCGACCAGTTCATCACCGCCGGCAATGCCTCGCAGCTGTCGGACGGGGCTTCGGCCTGCGTGCTGATGGACAGCCAGGAAGCAGAGCGCCTGGGCCTGCAGCCGCTGGGTGCCTTCCGCGGCTTTGCCGTGGCCGGCTGCGAGCCCGATGAAATGGGCATCGGCCCGGTGTTCGCGGTCCCGAAGCTGCTGGCGCGCCACGGCCTGAAGGTCGAAGACATCGACCTGTGGGAAGTCAACGAAGCCTTCGCCTCGCAGTCCATCTACTGCCAGCAACAGCTGGGCATCCCCGAAGAGCGCCTCAACGTCAACGGTGGCGCCATCTCGATCGGCCACCCCTTTGGCATGAGCGGCGCCCGCATGGTCGGCCACGTGCTACTGGAAGGCCGTCGCCGCAAGGCCCAGGACCCCAAGGTCAAGTGGGCCGTCGTGACCATGTGCATTGCTGGTGGCATGGGCGCCGCCGGTCTGTTCGAAATTTTCTAAAACGCCCCGAGGAGCACCAACATGGACCTGAATTTCACCCCTCAGGAAGAAGCCTTCCGCGCCGAGGTGCAACGCTTCCTGAACGACGACGTGCCCGCGCGCCTCAAGCAAAAGGGCGACGCAGGCAAGCGCTTCACCAAGGCCGACTTTGAAGAATGGCACGCGCTGCTGAACCAGAAGGGCTGGCTGGCCTCGGGCTGGCCGGTCGAGTACGGCGGCACGGGCTGGAGCGTCGTCGAGAAGTTCATTTTCGACAACGAGTGCGCGCTGGCCCACACGCCCCGCATCCAGCCTTTCGGCGTGGCCATGGTGGCCCCCGTCATCATCAAGTACGGCAGCGAAGCGCAAAAGCGCTACTGGTTGCCGCGCATCCTCAACGGTCAGGACTGGTGGTGCCAGGGTTACTCTGAACCCGGTGCCGGCTCCGACCTGGCCTCGGTCAAGACCACCGCCGTGCGCGATGGCGACCACTACGTCATCAACGGCCAAAAGACCTGGACCACCCTGGGGCAGCACGCCAACATGATCTTCTGCCTGGTGCGCACCGACCGTGATGCCAAGCCCCAGCAGGGCATCAGCTTCGTGCTGGTCGACATGGCCACCCCCGGCATCGAGATCCGCCCCATCATCATGCTCGACGGCGAGCACGAGATCAACGAAGTCTTCTTCACCGACGTGCGCGTGCCGGTGGCCAACCTGGTGGGCGAAGAGAACAAGGGCTGGGACTGCGCCAAGTACCTGCTGACGCACGAACGCACCAACATCGCTGGCGTCGGTCACTCGGTGGCCGGCCTGGAGCGCCTCAAAGCCCTGGCCTCGCGCGTGCAGAAGAACGGCAAGCCGCTGGACCAAGACCCGCTGTTCGCCGCCCGCATCGCCAAGGTCGAGATCGACCTGGAAAACATGAAGACCACCAACCTGCGCGTGATCGCCGCCGTGGCCGGTGGTGGCGTGCCCGGTGCGGAGAGCTCGATGCTCAAGATCAAGGGCACCGAGATCCGTCAGGAAATCCTGTCGCTGACCCGTCGCGCCCTGGGCCCCTACGCCCTGCCTTACATCCAGGAAGCGCTGGACGAGGCCTACACCGAGGCGCCCATCGGCCCGCAGGAATCGGCCTTTGCGGCATCGCACTACTTCAACTATCGCAAGCTGTCGATCTACGGCGGCTCCAACGAAATCCAGAAGAACATCATCTCCAAGATGATCCTGGGTCTGTAAGCATCGACTGGCGAGGAACACAACCATGAACTTCAACCAATCCGACGACCGTCGCATGCTGGCTGATTCGCTCGACCGCTACCTGGCCGAGCAGTACAGCATCGAAACCCGTCACGCCATCAGCAAGTCGGCCACCGGCTACAGCGCCGAGCAGTGGGCCCAGTTCGCCGAGCTGGGCCTGATCGGCGCCCTGTTCACCGAAGAGCAAGGTGGCTTTGGCGGCACCGGCTTTGACATCGCCACCGTGTTCGAATCCCTGGGCCGCGGCCTGGTGGTCGAGCCCGTGCTGGCCACGGCCGTGCTGGCCGGCTCGGCCATTGCCCATGCAGGCAACGACGCCCAGAAGGCCCTGATCGAAGAGATCATCGGCGGTGGCCTGATCGCCACGCTGGCCCACGAAGAAGCCGATGCCCACTACGCGCTGAACCGCGTCAGCACCCGTGCCACCCGTGACGGCGACCACTACGTGATCGACGGCGCCAAGGCCGTCGTGCCCTTCGCCGACCAGGCCCAGCAGATCGTGGTCTCGGCCCGCACCAGCGGCAATGTGGACGACGAAGCCGGCCTCTCGCTGTTCGTCGTGCCCGCGGGTACCGCCGGCCTGAGCATCCGTGCCTACGGCAATGTGGACGGCACCCGCGCGGGTGAAATCACGTTCAGCCAGGTACGTGTGCCCGCCTCGGCCCTGCTGGGCGCCGAAGGCCAAGGCCACGCCACGCTGGAGCACGCCGTCGGTCGTGGCCTGCTGGCCCTGGCGGCCGAGTCGCTGGGTGCGATGGAAGTGTGCAAGAAGGCCACCATCGAGTACCTGCAGACCCGCAAGCAGTTCGGCAAGGTCATCGGCAGCTTCCAGGCCCTGCAACACCGCATGGCCACCGTGCTGCTCGAAATCGAGCAGGCCCGCTCGGCCGTCATCAACGCCGCCTCGGCCCTGGACGGCAGCGACCGCATCGCCCGTGAGCGTGCCCTGTCGGCCGCCAAGTACACGGTGGGCAAGACCGGCGCCCTGGTGGCCGAAGAGTCCATCCAGCTGCACGGTGGCATCGGGGTGACCTGGGAGCTGCCCATGCCGCACTACGCCAAGCGCCTGATCATGATCGACCATGTGCTGGGCGACGAAGACCACCACCTGCAGCGCTTCATCGCGCTGGGTCAGGCCTGAGCCTCAGACTGACAGCATGTCCGATCGCCACCTTGCTCACTGGCCCGACCAAGTGCCCCGGCACCTGGACGTCCCCGCCACGCACCTGTACGCCAACGTCGAGCGTGCTGCCGCGCAGCACCCCGACAAGCCGTACTTCATCTTCTACGACACGCCCCTGAGCTACGGGCAGTTCCATGTCGAGACCGAGCGGCTGGCCGGCTACCTGCAGCAAGTCTGCGGCGTGCGCAAGGGCGATCGCGTGCTGCTCTACATGCAAAACAGCCCGCAGTACGCACTCGCGTACTACGCCATCTTGAGGGCTGATGCGGTGGTGGTGCCGGTCAACCCGATGAACCTGACGGACGAACTCCGTCACTACGTCAGAGATGCCCAGGCCACCACCATCTTCGTGCCGCAGGACCTGTACCACCACGTGCAGCCCCTGCTCAACGAAGGCGTGCACGAGGCGCCGGACAGCGAAGGCCTGCGCCACGCCATCGTCGCCACCTACAGCGACTACCTGACCGAGCCGACCGACCTGCGCGTGCCGCCCTTCGTGACCGAACCGCGTCGCAGCTTCAGCGATGCGGGTGCCGTGGCCTGGATGGACGCCCTGGCCGCCAACCTGTCGCCCAGCCCCATGACGGCCGGCCCCGACGACATGGCCGTGATGCCCTACACATCAGGCACCACCGGCCATCCCAAGGGTTGCGTGCACACGCACCGCAGCGTGATGTACAACACCATCGCGCGCCACGTGTGGCTCAAGTCCAGCGCTGACACCGTGATGCTCGCGGTGCTGCCCTTCTTCCACGTGACGGGCATGCAGAACGCGCTCAATGGCGCGATCTACCTAGGCGCCACCGCCATCGTGATCCCGCGCTGGGACCGCGACGTGGCGCTGCAGTGCATCGGCCGCTACAAGGTGACGGCCGCCCAGCTGATCTCGACCATGGTGGTGGACATGCTGTCCCACCCGAATCTCGATGCGTTCGATCTGTCCAGCCTGAACAGCGTGGGCGGTGGCGGCGCGGCCATGCCCGAAGCCATCGCGCAAAAGCTCAAGAACCTGGTGGGGGCCGATTACATCGAGGGTTACGGCATGTCCGAGACCATGGCGGCCACCCACATCAACCCCACCCAGCGCCCGATGAAGCAGTGCCTGGGCATCCCCATTTTCGATGTGGATGCGCGCGTGGTGGACCCATCCACCTTTGCCGAACTGCCCGCCGGCGAGATCGGCGAGATCATCGTCCACGGCCCCCAGGTCATGCGCGAGTACTGGCGCGCCCCTGACGCCAACCGCGACAGCTTCGTCGAGATCGACGGCAAGCGCTTCCTGCGCACGGGCGACTTGGCCTATGCCGACGAGCACGGCTATTTCTTCATGGTCGACCGCCTCAAGCGCATGATCAATGCCTCGGGCTTCAAGGTCTGGCCCGCCGAAGTCGAAGCCATGCTGTATCACCACCCGGCCATCCAGGAAGCCTGCGTGATCGCGGCGCAAGACCCGCGCCGCGGTGAAACCGTCAAGGCCGTCGTCGTGCTCAAGCCCGATCACGTCGGCACCGTCACCGAGCAAGAGATCGTTGAATGGGCCCATGACCACATGGCCGCCTACAAGAGCCCCCGCATTGTCAGCATCGTCGACCACCTGCCCAAGTCCGCTTCGGGCAAGATCCAGTGGCGTGAGCTGCAAGACCGCGAGCTCAGCCCCCCTTCGGCCGCTCAAGCCTGAACCCTCTGCCCTGCCACCACCCCAAGGAACCCCTCATGTCTGCACACGCCAAAGCCACTTTCCAATGGGATGACGCCCTGCTGCTGGACCAGCAGTTGACCGATGACGAACGCGCCGTGCGCGACGCCGCCCGCGCCTACTGCCAGGACAAGCTGGCCCCGCGCGTGCTGGAAGCTTTCCGTCACGAGAAGACCGACCCGTCCATCTTCCGCGAGATGGGCGAGCTGGGCCTGCTGGGCGTGACCATCCCCACCGAGTACGGTGGCTCCGGTCTGAACTACGTCTCTTACGGCCTGGTGGCCCGCGAAGTCGAGCGCGTGGACTCGGGCTACCGCTCGATGATGAGCGTGCAGCACTCGCTGGTCATGGTGCCCATCAACGAATTCGGCACCGAAGCGACCAAGCGCAAGTACCTGCCCAAGCTGTGCACCGGCGAGTACATCGGCTGCTTCGGCCTGACCGAACCCAACCACGGCTCCGACCCCGGCAGCATGATCACCCGCGCCACCAAGGTGGAAGGTGGCTACAAGCTCAGCGGCTCGAAGATGTGGATCTCGAACTCGCCGATCGCCGACGTGTTCGTGGTCTGGGCGCAGTGCAACGAGAACGGCAAGGACGCCATCCGCGGCTTCGTGCTGGAGAAGGGCTGGAAGGGTCTGAGCGCCCCCGCCATCCACGGCAAGGTCGGCCTGCGTGCCTCCATCACCGGTGAGATCGTGATGGACGAAGTGTTCGTGCCGGAAGAAAACGCTTTCCCCGAAGTGCGTGGTCTGAAGGGCCCCTTCACCTGCCTGAACAGCGCCCGCTATGGCATCTCCTGGGGCGCCCTGGGTGCGGCCGAGGACTGCTACGCCCGCGCCCGCCAGTACGTGATGGACCGCAAGCAGTTCGGCAAGCCCCTGGCGGCCAACCAGCTGATCCAGAAGAAGCTGGCCGACATGCTCACCGAGATCACGCTGGGCCTCCAAGGCAGCTTGGCCCTGGGTCGCCTGAAAGACGCCGGCAAGGCCCCGGTCGAAGTGACCTCGATCATGAAGCGCAACAACTGCGGCAAGTCGCTGGACATCGCCCGCATGGCGCGCGACATGATGGGTGGCAACGGCATCTCCGACGAATTCGGCGTGGCCCGTCACCTGGTCAACCTCGAGGTGGTCAACACCTACGAAGGCACGCACGACATCCACGCCCTGATCCTGGGCCGTGCGATCACCGGCTCGGCCGCTTTCTGATCGCGCGCTGACCGCCCCGACCCGCCCCACAGCCCCTTGCGAGGGGCTGTGTGCGTTGCACGCGCCAAACCGAGGTCATCGTGGAAAATCCCGGTCACTCCGGGTAGTTTTCACATGTTGAACGCCGGCATCACCCCTCACAATGGTTCGTCGTTGATTTTTGCCCCCTGTCGGCGCCCCTGACACGCCATGTCCGCTCAACTGCAGCCACCCGCCTCGCTTCGGCCCTTGGTCACGGCCAAGCCTGAAACGCTCTGGCGCGCGGTGTTCGAGCAATCCCACCTGGGCATCGTGCTGATCGATCCGGCCACCGACCGCATCATCGACCTCAACCAGCGCTTCGCCGACCTGGCCGGCCGCTCGCGTGAGGCGCTGCGCGGACAGGACTGGATGCACCTGACCCACCCCGATGACCTCGCCCATGAGGTCACGCACAAGACCCAGTTGCGCGAAGGCCGCATCGCCTGCTTCCTGCGCGACAAGCGCTATGTGCACCCCGACGGCAGCGTGCTGTGGGTACACGTCAACGAAACCCGCGTGACCGTGGCCGAAGGCGAGCCCCCGTGCTTTCTGGCCATGGTGGAAGACGTCACCGAGCCACGCCAGACCCGCATGGCGCTGCGCGCCGAACGTGAAGCGGCCGCACGCCAGGAACAGGAACGCGCCCTGCGCCAGACGCAGGAGTTGCTCCACATGGCCGAGCGCGCTGCGGGGGCCGGGGCCTGGGATTGGGACATGCGCACCGAACGCCTCAACTGGTCGCCGGCCATGCTCCAGCTGTTTGGCCTCGACCCACAGCACGATCGGGCCCACTTCGACACCTGGCGCGCCCTGGTCCACCCCGACGATCTGCCCGACGCCGAGCGCGCCCTCGAAGAGTCCATCCGCGATCGCCGTCCGTTCGTCGCCTCTTACCGCATCGTGCGCAACACGGGCGAGATGCGCTGGATCGACGCCTACGGACAGGTCCGCTACGACGCCGACGGCTCCCCCCTGCACTTCACCGGCCTGTGCATCGACGCCACCTTGCGTCACCACGCCGAAGCACAGATCCGCCAGCTCAACGCCGAGCTGGAATCCAAGGTCGAGGCCCGCACCGCCGAACTGGCGTACGCCAATGCGGCGCTGCACCGCCTGGCCCGCCACGATGTGCTCACCGGCCTGCCCAACCGCCTGGCGGCCAACGAGCGCCTGCGCGAAGAGTGGTTGCGCATGAGGCGCAGCCACCTGCCCTACGCCGTGCTCATGATCGACGTCGACCACTTCAAACGGGTCAACGACCAGCATGGCCATGCCGTGGGCGACCAGGTGCTGCAGCGGGTGTCGCAATGCCTGCGCGGCCCCTTGCGGGAGAGCGACTTCGTCTCACGTTTCGGCGGCGAGGAGTTCCTCGTCCTGCTGCCCCACACCGATGAGGCGGGCGCCTGCATGGTGGCCGAGAAACTGCGCCAAGCGGTCGAGAGCGCGCCCGATCCCACCGCCGGACTGGTCACCATCAGCGTGGGCCTGGCGATGGCCGAGCCCACACAGGACGACCAGGACGCCCCCGTCCAGATGGCCGACGCACGCCTGTATGCCGCCAAACAGGGTGGCCGCAACCGCGTGGTACACCGCGTCCTGGCGCACGGGTGAACCACGCAGGGCGCCTCAGCCCTTCCTGATCTGGCGCATCATGCCTTCCTGCATGACCGAGGCGACCAGGCGACCATCGCGCGAATAGTAGCGACCCGAGCACAGCCCGCGCGCGCCACCGGCGCTCGGCGAGTCGATCACGTACAGCAGCCAGTCATCCAGACGGAAATCACGGTGGAACCACATCGCGTGGTCCAGGCTGGCCAGGCGCACATCGCCGCGCAGCAGGCTCAGGCCATGCGGCTCGGTGGCGGCCAGCAACAGGCCGTGGTCGGACACATAGGCCAGCAGGGCGCGGTGCACCAGCGGATCGTCGGGCAAGCGGGCCAGCGAGCGCACCCACATGGCTGAGCCCCCCGTGCGAGGCTGCGGGTTCATCGGATGCAGCGGCGAGATGCGGCGCAACTCCAGCCCACGCGGGCCCAGCAGCTTTTCGCGGTAGGGCATCGGCAACAGGTGGCGAATGGCATCACGCCCCACGCTCTCGGGCACCAGGCCCTCAGGACCTGGGTGCGTCGGCATCGGCACCTGGTGCTCCGGGCCCTCGTCGGCCGTCTGGAAGGAGGCCGTCAGCTCGAAAATGATCTTGTCGCTCTGGCGCGCCACCACGCTGCGCATGCTGAAGCTACGCCCATCGCGCACGCGGTCCACCTCGTAGGTCACCGGCGCGTGTTCGCCGGGCAGCAGAAAGTAGGCGTGCAGCGAGTGCACCATGCGGTCGGCGGGCACCGTCAGGCTGGCGGCCATCAAGGCCTGGCCCAGCGCCTGCCCGCCAAACAGCGCGGGCGTGCCGATGTCATCGCTTTGCGCCAGAAAATGGTCATCGCCCTGGGGTGCCAGGCGCATCAGTTCCACCAGGCGGTCCACGTCGGGGTGATGGGGCAGCAAATCGCTCATGTCAGCCTTCATACAACGTCAGTTGTGCAAGGTCATGAGTATGTACCGAGGACGAATCGGCTGCAGCCCACCGGCCCGCCTCGCAGAACCGACGCGCAAGCCGCACAATCATTTCCGTGCAAGCCTTCTACGCCGACCATTTCGTCCTGCCCCTGCCCGATGGGCACAGCTTCCCGATGGCGAAGTACGAGATGCTGCGCGACCAGATCACGCAGCACCTGCCCGAGGTCACGCTGCAACAGGCCGAGCCGGCCGACGAGGCCGCCCTGGCCCTGGTCCACGACCCCGCCTACATCGACGCGGTGCGCGAGGGCACGCTGAGCCCCGCGCAGCAACGCGAAATCGGCTTTCCCTGGAGCCCCGGCATGAACGAGCGCGCCCGCCGCTCCGTGGGAGCCACCGTGCAAGCCTGCCGCGTGGCGCTGTCGGGCGAGGGCGTGGCGGCCAATCTGGCCGGTGGCACCCACCACGCCTATGCCGACAAGGGGAGCGGCTTTTGCGTGTTCAACGACGCGGCCGTGGCCGCCCGCCTGATGCAGATCGAGCGCTTGCGCGCCGGCATCGACCCGCCCTCGCGCCCTCTGCAGGTGGCCATCATCGACCTGGACGTGCACCAGGGCAATGGCAGCGCCAAAATCTTTCGCGGCGACCCCAGCGTCTTCACCCTGTCGCTGCACGGCGCCAAGAACTTTCCCTTTCGCAAGGAACCCAGCGACTGCGACATCGAGCTGCCCGACGGCTGCACCGACGAGCCCTACCTTGCCGCGCTCGAGCAGGGCCTGGCCGAGGTCGAACGACGCTGCGAGCCCGGTCTGCTGATCTACCTCGCTGGCGCCGACCCGCACGAAGGCGACCGCCTGGGCCGCCTGCGCCTGAGCGATGCCGGCCTGGCCACCCGCGACCAGCGCGTGTTCGACTGGGCCTGGCAGCACCACCTGCCTGTGGCCATGGCGATGGCCGGCGGCTATGGGCATGACATTCGCACCACGGTGCAGGTGCAACTGAACACCTACCGCATTGCCCTGGCGGCGTGGGCGCGCTGGCGGAGTTGACCTTCGGGCAAACCCCAGGCCCATCCGCGCCCCCGTGCCACCCCTGTCCGATAAACTGAAGCGCTGACCTACACACCAAGGGGGCGCAGTTTTGAGATCGGTCGATGGCCTGCAAGACGCCTTGCCCCCGGTGTGCCGCACCTTGCTCATCCCGCTGGTGGCCCGTGCATGCGGCGGCGAATGCTTCCCTGCGCTGGCCTGCGAAGATGCCGCGGCCGTGCAGCTCCTCGGCCAGCTCAAGCTGGACCTGCAGCCCTACCTGCAAGACCGCGCCACGGTGCAGAACATCCTGTGGCGCACCCGGGTCATCCAGCAAGCCGGCCAGGCCTTTTTCCGCGAACACCCGGACAGCCTGGGCGTGAACCTGGGCTGCGGCCTGTCGCAGCACTTCCAGTGGCTGGACCAGGGCCACAACCACTGGCTCGACACCGACCTGCCCGAGGTCATGGCCCTGCGGACCCGCTGCCTCAACCCGGACAGCCCGCGCCAGCACCACGCCGAACTCGACCTGCGCACGCCCGGCTGGTGGCAGCGCCTGGGCCTGCCCAGCGGCCCCGCCCACAAGCCCGTGTTCGTGCTGTGCGAAGGCGTGCTGATGTACCTGAGCCCGGCCCAGGTGCAAGCCGTGCTGGCCGAGTTTGCCGAGCAGGCGCCCCCCGGCTCACAGATGATGCTCGACACCATGTCCCAGGTGGGGCGCGGCATGGCCCGCCTCCACCCCACGGTGGGCCCCACCGGCGCGCAGTTCTTGTGGTGCCCGGCCAGCCAGGCCGAACTCACCCGCCCCCACCCCCGGCTGCGCCTGCACAGCCGTCGCAGCGTGGCCGAGTGCTATGGCTGGCTGGGCGCGGTCACCGAGGCCTGCTGGATGCCCTGGACCGGCACGCCCATGTACGCCATGACCACGCTGTCGGTCTGACGCCCGTCACGTTCCGCACACCACAACCCGCTAGACTGAGATCCATCCCGGCATCTGCTTGTGCGCCCCATCGTGACCGTCCCCTCTCCCTTGCCTGACACCGCCTGGTCGACGTCCACACGCGGGCCGCTGCGCGCCCTGCTGCCCCCCACCCTCATGGCCCTGGCCACCTGGTGGGCCAGCCAGCACGGCTATCTCCTGGGGCACATGCTGGCCGAACTGATCTCGGCCGTGGTGGCCTGGACCGCCTTGGCCGTGGCCACCACTTCGGTGCAGTTCACCCGCAACCACTTCGTGGTGTTCATCGCTGTGGGCATCGGCTGGTGTGCGGGGCTCGACCTGCTGCACAGCCTGACCTTCAAGGGCATGCAGCTGCTGCCCGTGGACAGCGCCAACCCCGCCACCCAGTTCTGGGTCGCCGCGCGCTTCCTGCAAGCGGCCACCTTGCTGCTCGCCCCCCTGATGCTGCGCCGCATGCTGCCCGTGCTGCCGCTGCACCTGGCGTTCGGCAGCTGGACGGTGTTGTGTGTGCTGCTGATCACCACGGGCCACTTCCCCACGGCCTACATCGACGGCCAGGGCCTGACGCCGTTCAAGATCTACGCCGAGTACCTCATCATCGCCATGATGGGCGTGGCGGCTGCACTGTTCTGGCGCCGACGGGCGCTGATGCCGGCACACCTGCTGCACCGACTGCTGGCCGCCGCCCTGGTCATGATGGCCGCCGAATTCGCCTTCACCCGCTACGTCAGCGTGTACGCCAACGCCAACCTGGTGGGCCACCTGCTCAAGATCTACGCCTACTGGTTCGTGTACGACGCCCTGGTGCAGCACACCCTGCAGGCGCCCTTCGACATGCTGGCCCGCACGGCCAGCCGCTACGATGCCGTCCCCGATCCGACCGTGATCGTGGCCGAAGACGGCTCCATCGTGCAGGCCAACCAGGCCACGGCAACGTGGTTGGGCCAGTCCGCCGAAGCCCTGGTCGGCCAATCGGTTCACACCCTGCTGCACGCGCCCCACGACGCCACCGGCACTTGCCCGGTCTGCCAGCGCATGCAGCAGACCCACACCAGCTTCCTGATCACTCAGGAGCTGCCCGGGCAACGCACCGTGGAATACCACATGGCCCCGCTGCAAGGCGAGGGGCTGCACACGGCCTGGGTCCAGGTGCTGCGGGACGTCACCGAGCGCGAGCGCCTGAGCCGCGAGCGCGAGAGCCTGGTGCATGAGCTCAACGAACGCGTCAAGGAGTTGCGCGGCCTGCACGGCGTGGCTGACCTGCTCAAGGCCCCACACCTCGACCTGCCCGGCAAGCTGGCCAAGCTGGTGGACCTTCTGCCGCCCTGCTTTGTCTTGCCCGATCAGGCTCAGATCTGCATCGACAGCAGCTGGGGGCATTTCGGCAGCACCCTGCCCAGCCCGCGGCCACGCCGCCACCTGCAGGCCAGCATCGAGCGCAACGGGGTTCTGGTGGGCCACCTGCACGCCTGGTACCCCGACGAACTCGACGCTCCCCTGGCCTTCTTCCTGCCCGAAGAACGGGACCTCCTCGTCAGCGTGGCCGCCCAACTCAACGAAACCCTGCAGCGCATGCAGGCTGCCGAACGCGTCCAGCGCCTGACTTCCCTGTACGAGATGCTGAGCGCCACCAACCGCGAGGTGACGCGGCGCCACACCCGAGAAGAGATCCTGGCCGCCCTGCTTGGCGTCCTGCGCAGCCATGGCGCCTTTCCCGCGCTGTTCATGGCCCTGAGCGACACCCCCGGCCCGACGCTGTACCTGCATCACGGTTTGGCGCCCGAGCAAACCGAGACGCTGAGCGGCCTGCTGACGCAGGCGATGGGCCCCTTCGAGGCGGTTCAGGCCGACCTGAGGCAGAGCCCGGTCACCACCCAGAGGGTGCCCTTGCCCGCCCCGCGCCCCGTCGGCGCCCTCCTGCCGCCCTCGCCCACCGATGTCTGGCACCACAGCCTGCTGAACCAGGGCCTGAGCCACCAGGCCTGCGTGGCCCTGCGCTGTGAAGGTCTACTCGTGGGCTTTGTGGCCCTGTACGCACGCGGCCTGAGCGACTTCGATGCAGAACAGACCCGCCTGCTCGAAGACATCGCCAACGAAGTCCAGGCCACGCTGGAGCGCGCCGCCTCCCAGGCCCGCAGCGCCAGCGCCGAAGAGACCGCCGAGCAGATGGCACGGCGCTTCGAGCAGGTGTTCCAGGCCACCCCGGTGCCGATGCAGCTGCACCGCCGCTCGGACCTGAAGATCCTCGCGCTGAACGCCGCCCACCAGCGGTGGCTGGGCTACGCCTTGTCCGACATCCGCAACGAAGACCACTGGTTCGAGCTGGTGCTCCCCGACCCGATGGAGCGCAAGCACCTGCAACGCCATTGGCATGACAACCTCGCGCGCTGCCAGGATGGCCAATCCGGCACCTCGCCCGAGCTGACCCTGCACTGCAAGGACGGCAGCGTCCGGATCGCTCGCGGCACCTTTTCGGTGGCCGACAACGACGTGATCGTGGCCTGGACCGACCTGACCGACATCCGCCGCAGCGAACAGGCGCTGCGCGACAGCGAACAGCGCTTCCGCAGCATGGTGGAGCAGACCATCAGCGGCATCTTCGTGCGCCGCCAGAGCCATTTCATCTACGTCAACCCACGCTTTGCCGAGATCCTGGGCTACACACCCGACGAACTCATCGGGCAGGACGCGCTGCGTTTCGTCGTGCTCGATGAGGGGGCGAACTCCGCGGACCACCTGCGCGCGCGCCAAAACCAGGTCGACGATGGCACCTTGCCCAACGACAGCACCAGCGTGCCGGTGCGTCGCAAGGACGGTCGCGTGATCGAGCTGGGTCTGCACGCCAAGCGCATCGTCTGGGACGACGGTCTGCCGGCGACCATCGTGATGGCGCAGGACATCACCGACCGCAAGCAGGCCGATGACCAGATCGCCGGCTATGTGCAGCAGCTCGAAGCGGCCATGCGGGGCACCCTGCAGGCGGTCTCCAACATGGTCGAGATGCGCGACCCCTACACCGCCGGGCACGAACGTCACGTGGGACTGATCGCCGCGGCCATCGCCCGCGAGCTGGGCTGGGACGAGGCCCGCTGCAAGGACCTGGAGCTGATCGGCCTGGTGCACGACATCGGCAAGATCGCCGTGCCCTCGGAGATCCTGACCAAACCCACGCGCCTGACCCAGCTCGAAATGGAGCTGATGAAGGGCCACGCCCAGGCGGGCTACGAGATCCTCAAGGACGTGCCCTTCCGCACCCCGGTGGCCGAGATCATCCGCCAGCACCACGAGCGGCTCGATGGCAGCGGCTACCCACGTGGCCTGCAGGGCGACGAGATCCTGCCCGAAGCGCGGGTGCTGGCCGTGGCCGATGTGCTGGAGTCCATGTCCTCACACCGGCCCTATCGCCCCGCCGTGGGCCTCGACGCCGCCCTGGCCGAGCTGGAGAGCCACCAGGGGCAACGGTATGACCCTGAGGTGGTTGCCGCCACCGTGCGCCTGATGCGCGAGCGCGGCTACCGCTTACCTCAGTGAGATCTGGTTGCGCCCGGCATGCTTGGCGCTGTAGAGCGCCTGGTCAACGCGCTCGATGAGGCTGGCCAGGGTTTCGTGCGACTGCAACTCGGCCACGCCCATGGACACCGTCACGCGGCCGACCTCCGCGTGCGCGACCTGGGCCAGCCGCTCGCGCAGGCGCTCGGCCTGCAACTGGGCCGCCACCGCCTCACAGTAGGGCAACACCAGCAAGAACTCCTCGCCGCCCCAGCGCACCACGCTGTCGGAGGCGCGCACGCCGGCCCGCAACACCGCGGCCACGCGCTGCAAGACCTGGTCGCCCACCGGGTGCCCCCAGGTGTCGTTGATCTGCTTGAAGTGATCGATGTCGGCCAGGATCACGCAACACCGCTTGTGCCCTTCGCGGGCGGACAGGAAGGCCCGCTCCAGCGCCCACTCCCCCGCGCGGCGGTTCAGCAACTGGGTCAGCGCATCGCGCGTGGCCTGCTCCCGCAAGGTCTGTTCGGTGCGCGCACGGGCGGTCTGATCGCGGATCAGGCTGACAAAGTGCGTGACCGTCCCGTCGGGGCCTCGAACCGGGGAGACGGTCTCCTCGCAATGGATCAGGTGCCCCTGCTTGTGCCGATTGATGAACACCGCCCGGAAGGTCTGGCCGGCCTGAATCGCCTGCCACAGCCGTGCGTAGAAGGCTTCGTTGTGCTCACCGGATTTCAGGATGGCCGGGCTCTGTCCCAGGGCTTCGACCCGGCTGAAGCCGGTGATCTGCTCGAAGCCCTGGTTGACGAATTCGATCTCGCCCTGGGCATTGGCAATCATCACCGCATCCTGGGCCGCATCCTGGGCCGCGTCCAGCGCCTTGGCCAGCAACTCGCTGGTCGCCCATGCGTCGGTCACCGCGCTGATGTCTTGCTGCACCGACACGTAATGGGTGACCACGCCCTGCTCGTCCTTGACGGGCGAAATGTTCCACTCCACCGTGTAGGGACTGCCATCCTTGCGGTAGTTGACCGTCGCGCCCCGAAAGAAGCGCTGCGCCTGCAGGCACTCCCGCAGGGTCTGGATCACTTCGGGGCTGGTCAAGGGGCCTTGCAGCATCCGGGGCGTCTGCCCGAGCAACTCCGCCTCGCTGTAACCCGTCATCTGGCACAGCGCGGGGTTGGCGTACACGATGCGCGGACCCTGCGGACCCGGCAGCGCATCGGTGATCATCACCGCGTTGAACGACTGCGCCATGGCCAGGCGGAGCAACTCTGCCTCCAGCCCCGCCGCCTCATCCTGAACACCCATCTGCCGCCTTGTTGTCATGGCCCCTGTCCGAAACTGCCTGCGCCACACGGCGCGCCTGGTCAGCAGCCGAAAGTGGCAGTCTAGGGCATCCGCCGTGCCCGAGAAACCGGCACAACCCACACCGCCCTTGATATCGCGCAAGCCCCTCGACGGGCAGCGGCTTACCGTGGCAACATCACGCTGTCCGATTTCGCGAAGGAGCTGCCATGACCCTGCCCCTGCTCGTTGGCGCCGCACGGGTGCCCTCGTCCCGCCTCTGGCTGGCGCGCTGGCTGCTGGGCCTGGCACTGTGCGCCCTGCTCAGCGTGGCCCACGCGGGCAAGAAGCCCTACAGCTACTTCATCACCGGCAATGCCGACGCGCCGGTCAACGTGAGTGTCCCTCCAGACACCCCCTCGCTGGTCCTGATGGGCGGCGGGCCTGACGTGGACCCCGCCTTTCGCTGGATGATCCAGCGTGCCGGGGTGCGCCCTGGCACGGGCGGTCGCCTGGTCGTGATCCGTGCCACCGGCACCGAGGCCTACAACCCCTATATCTATTACAGCGACGCGGCCAACGGCACATCGAGCCAGCCGGCCGATGGCTGGGTGGGTGGTGCAGCCCTTGGCCTCAGCGCGGTCGAAACCCTGGTGATCCCGAGCATGGCCGCGGCCAACGACCCGTTCGTCAATGCCGTGGTGGCGCGCGCCGACGCGGTGTTCATTGGCGGCGGGAACCAAAGCGACTACATCAAGTACTGGAAAGGCACGGCCCTGGACCGCACCCTGCAGGCCTTGCTGGCCCGCAACGCCCCGCTGGGCGGCACCAGCGCCGGCTTGGCCGTGCTGGGTCAGTTCGACTTTGCGGCCCTCAAAGGGACCGTCACCTCGGACGATGCCCTGGCCAATCCCTACAACCGCTATGTCACCCTCGACCCCTCCCCGCTGAGCCTGAACGGCGGCTTCATCGCGCCCCCGGCGCTGCGTCACACCATCCTTGACTCGCACCTCGACTCCCGTGACCGCATGGGGCGGCTCATCACCTTCATGGCCCGCCTGGTGGCCCCGGCCAGCGGCACGGGCTGCCCCGGTGGCATTGTGGCGGCCCACAACGCCCGCGCCATCGGCATCGGCGTGGAAACCGCCTTGTTGGTCGAAGGTCAACGCAGCAGTTATGTGGCTCGACGCGTGACCAACCCCTCCACGACCACCGAAAGCGCCGTCTACTTCCTGCGCCCCTTGCAAGGACCCACCACCTGCGCTTCGGGCTCGCCCTTGAGCATGTCCACGGTCGAGATCCGCAAGCTCGCCGACGACAGCGTGTTCGACCTCGGCACCTGGAGCGGCGCCAGCCCGTATTACGTGGATGCAATCTCCGGCTTGCTGAGCAGCAATCCTTACTGACCCCGCCGGCCCCCCGACCTCCTGACAGGAGTTGCCTTTGCTGTCCGCCTACATCACCCACCCCGCGTGCGCCCGGCACGAAATGGGCCCGCACCACCCAGAGTGCCCCGAGCGCCTGGGCGCGATCAACGACATGCTGCTGACCAAGGGCTTGCTCGACTACATGGCCCCCTACGACGCCGAACCGGCCACAGTGGCCAATCTGGAGCGTGCCCACGCCGCCCTGTATGTGCAGGAGCTGTTTGCCGCCTCCCCCACCGAGGGCTACCACCACGTCGACCCTGACACCAGCATGAACCCGCACACGCTGCAGGCCGCCCTGCACGCCGCAGGCGCCGTGGTGCAGGCCACCGACCTGGTGCTGGGCGGCAAGGCCCCGTCGGCCTTTTGCAATGTGCGCCCGCCCGGTCACCATGCCGAGCGCGCCTCGGCCCAGGGATTCTGTTTCTTCAACAACGTGGCCGTGGGCATCCGCCACGCGCTGGACGTGCATGGCCTGTCGCGCGTGGCCCTGATCGACTTTGACGTGCACCACGGCAACGGCAGCGAAGACATCCTGCGCGGCGACGAGCGCGTGCTGATGTGCTCCATCTACGAGCGAGGCCTGTTCCCTGACTCGGGCGAGGCCCATGACGGCCCCAACATGGTCAACGTGGGCCTGCCCGCACGTGTGGGCAGCGACGCGTTCCGTGAGGCCGTGCTCATGCAATGGCTGCCTCGGCTGGAGGCGTTCCAGCCCGAACTGATCTACATTTCCGCTGGCTTCGATGCGCACCGCGAAGATGACATGGGCAACCTGGCCCTGGTCGAGGCCGACTACGCCTGGGTGACCCAGCAGATCATGCGCCTGGCCGACCGCCACTGCCGCGGTCGGGTCATCTCCTGCCTGGAGGGCGGCTATGCCCTCAGCGCCCTCGCTCGCAGTACCGCAGCCCACGTCCGTTCACTCATCGGCGCCGACTGACCCCCCCATGGACCAACATTTCCTCACCCCCCTGTTCGCCCCCAGCACGGTCGCCATCTTTGCCGGCCCGTCCGATGACCCCGAGCAACTGACCGAACAAGCTCGCCTGCTGCACCCGGCCTTGCGGGCTCAGCGCTTCACCGGCACCTACCGCTTCATCGACATCCGCGCCACCAGCGGCACCCTGGCCGACCTGGCCTCGGCCAAGGCCGACCTGGCCATCATCGCGCTGCCGTTTGCCGACATCGCACCCGCCATCGAGCTGGCCAGCCGCATGGACTGCACAGCCGTGATGGTGCTGTCCTCGGGCATCAACGCCGAGCAGGCCGAGGGGCTGCACAAGGTCGCGCAACAGGCTGGTGTGCACCTGCTGGGCCCCAACGGCCTGGGCATCCAGCGCCCGCCCTCGCAGCTCAACGCCAGCGTGGCCGGCCCCCTGGCGCGCAGCGGCAGCCTGGCGCTGGTGTCGCAGTCGGGCTCGCTCACCTCGTCCATGCTCGACTGGGCGGCCAGCAACGCCGTAGGCTTCTCGTCCGTGGTGTCCCTGGGCCCGCATTCGGCCCTCGACATCGCCGACGTGCTCGACTTCCTGGCCGCCGACCGCCAGACCCACAGCATCATCATCTACATGGAGGGCATCTCCAACGCCCGCCGCTTCATGAGCGCACTGCGCTCGGCCGCCACCGCCAAACCGGTGGTCATCCTCAAGGCGGGCCGCAAGCAGGCCGGCAATGAGGCGGCGCAAACGCACAGCAGCGCCATCGTCGGCAGCGACGATGTGTTCGATGCGGCCCTGCGCCGTGCGGGCGCCGTGCGCGTGCAGTCCTTCGTGGCGCTGTTCTCGGCCGCCAAGTGCCTGGCCTCGCGCTACCGCCCGGTGGGCCGCCACCTCGCCATCATCACCAATGGCGGTGGCCCCGGCGTGCTGGCGGCCGACTGGGTCACCGAGATCTCGCTGGAACTGGGCCGCCTGTCCCCCGACTCGGCTGCTGCGCTGCTGCCGCAACTGCCGACAGGCGCCTCGCTGACCGACCTGATCGACCTGTCGCAAACGGCCGGCCCCGAGCATTACCGCGTCGCCCTGCAAGCTGCAGCCAAAGACCGCCAGATCGACGGCGTGCTGGTCATCTTCTCGCCCAAGATCGGGGTGGACGCGGCCGAGGTCGCCAAGGTGCTGGCCGACGTCCACCGCACCATGGGCAAGCCCCTGCTGACCTGCTGGATGGGCGAGGCCTCGGTGGGCGAAGGCCGCGCCGTGCTCAAGAGCGCCGCCATCCCGACCTTCCGCACGCCGGAAGCGGCCGTGGGCGCCTTTGGCAACATCGCCAATTTCGCGCAAAACCAGCTGCTGCTGCAGCAGACGCCGCCGCCCGCCTCCACGTTGGCCGAGCCCGACATCGAAGGCGCGCGCCTGGTCATCGAGAGCGTGCTGACCGAGCGCCGCAAGGTGCTCACCGAGATGGAGTCCAAGACGCTGCTGGCGTCCTTCCACATCCCGGTCACCGAAACCATCCTGGCGCGCACCGCGCCCGAGGCCATGATGATCGCGATGCAGCTGGGCTTCCCGGTGGCACTCAAGATCGACTCGCCCGACATCACCCACAAATCCGACGTGCAAGGCGTGGTGCTCAACGTGATGAACGGCACCCAGGCGCGTGACACCTTCACCGACATGGTTGAGCGCGTGCGCCGCGCGCAGCCGACCGCGCGCATCAATGGCGTGACGGTGCAGAAAATGGCGCGCAACCGCCGTGGCCGCGAGGTGCACATCGGCGTGGTGACCGACGACCCCTTCGGCCCGGTGATCGTGTTCGGTGCGGGCGGCACCATGATCGAGCTGATCAACGACCGCGCGATGGAGCTACCGCCGCTCAACCAGTTCCTGGCCCGCCACCTGATCAACCGAGCCCGCGTGGCCGAGACCCTGGGCGACTGGCGCGGCGCCAATGCCGTGAACATGGAGGCGCTCGAGCAGTTGCTGCTGCGCGTCTCCGAGATGGTGTGTGAGCTGCCGCAGCTGCGCCAGATGGACATCAACCCCATCATCATCGACGAGGATGGCGCCGTGGCGGTGGACGCGCGCATCGTCATCGACCATGCACCGCAGAACCTGACCGGGCGTCCCAACAGTTACCAGCACCTGTCCATCCTGCCCTACCCGGCGCGCTACGAACAGGTCTGGCCGCTGCGGGGCGGGGGCGAGTACACGATCCGGCCCATCCACCCGGATGACGCGCAGATGCTGCAGACCTTTGCCAAGGGCCTGTCGTCGGAGAGCCGTTACTTCCGCTTTGCCTCGGCCATGACGGAGCTGCCGGCCAACATGCTCTCGCGCTTCACGCTGATCGACTACGACCGCGAGATGGCCCTGGTGGCCGTGGTCAAGGAGCGCCACGCCGACGCCGAGGGCGAGATCACCGAAACCGAACGTGTGGTGGGCGTGTCGCGCTACATCACCAACCCGGACCAGTCGACCTGCGAGTTCTCGCTGGTGGTGGCCGACGACTTTGCCGGCAAGGGCCTGGGCTCACGCCTGATGGAGAGCGTCATGGACGTGGCCCGCGAAAAGGGCCTGAGCGAGATCATCGGCCTGGTGCTGGTCAACAACGGCAACATGCTGAAGTTGATGCGCAGCCTGGGCTTCACGGTCAAGCCCAATCCGGAGGACCCGGACTTCCGCCTGGTCACCCACACGCTGTGAGGCGAAAAAAGGGGGCGTGAGGCCCCCTGGTCGTTCAGTGCAGCGTGGCGGTCGCACCGTCCGGATCGAAATCCATCAGCACGCTGGCGCCTTCGAGCACCTTCCACAGGTGGGTGGGCATCTGCAGGATGCGATCGGGGGTGCGGGCCTGGCGCACCCAGGCACCGATTTCGGTGTGCTGGTCTGCGGTGAGCAGGTTCAGTGCGAGCATCTCGTCGAGCAACATCATGGCACCCTCCTTTCCGATGTGATTCCACTATCGCACAGGTGGGGCTGACGTGGCGCCAAAACAAGAGCGCCCCCACGAGACGAGGGGGCCACCCTGTGACCCATGTCACAGGGAACGTGGATCACGGTCTCAGTTCGGGCCGGCCGCGAACAGCGCGGCAGCGCGGGTCTTGATTTCCAGCAGCTCGTTGACGCTCACGGAGTACTGGCCGGTGGTCTTGTTGACGTCGACGCGGAACTCGACTTCCTTGCCGCGGTTGCGCAGGATGCCGACGCTGAACTCGTAGTCCTCGCGGTCGCAGGGCAGGCCCTGGGTGTCCACGTCGTAGTCTTCGTAGTCGACGCGGCTGATATCGCCACTGGCCATGTCCAGCAGGCCGGTCGCATGGACCTCGTCGTCTTCGCTGAACTCTTCGACGATGTTGATGGGCACTTTCAAGTCCACGGGGATACCTTTTGGGGGAGAAAAATGAGGGGCAGGGGGGCGGATTCTGGCATGGATCAGGCAGCTGGGGCAGCGGCCGCCACCGCCAGGCCCAGCCGCCACAGGGACGTGACCTCGGCGGCGCGGGCGGCGTGCAGCGGGTCGGCGGGGTCGCTGGCCTTGCCATGGCGGGGGCGGATGTCCAGACGGCCCAGCACCTGCAGGCCGGCGGCCTCGATCCAGCCCAGCAGCTCGGCGCGACTGCGCAGGCCCAGGTGCTCGGCCAAGTCCGACAGGATCAGCCAGCCTTCGCCGCCCGGGGCGAGATGCGGCGCCAGGCCTTGCAGGAAACCGCGCAGCATCTGGCTGTCAGGGTCGTAGACGGCTTGCTCGACGGACGAATGGGGCCGCGCCGGAACCCAGGGCGGGTTGCACACCACCAGGGGCACGCGGCCGCTTGGGAACAGATCGGTCTGCAGCAACTCGACCTGGGGCAGCACGCCCAGGCGTTGCAGGTTCTCGCGGGCGCAGGCCAAGGCGCGCGGGGCCAGGTCGGTGGCGCGCACACGTTGGATGCCACGGCGCGCCAGCACGGCCGCCAGCACGCCGGTGCCGGTGCCGATGTCCCAGGCTTCGCTGTGGGGCTGCAGCGCGGCCGGCAAAGGGGCATTGGCCACCAGGTCCAGGTACTCGCCACGCAGCGGTGAAAACACACCGTAGTGCGGGTGGATGGCGGCCTGCAGCGCCGGGATGGCCACGCCTTTCTTGCGCCACTCGTGGGCGCCAATCAGGCCCTGCAGCTCGCGCAGCGACAGCACATAGGCCTCGTCGGCCGGGCCATCGGCTTCGGTGCAGGCCGCGGCCACGTCCGGCGCACGGCGCAAGGCGATGCGGTGGCCGGCTTCCACCGGGATCAGCACCTGCCCCAAAATGCGCGCGCGCTCGGCCTGGCGCTTGCGGTGCAGGTGAAAGGCCTGCGCCGGGTCAGGGGCCCCCTCACGGCCCCGTGTCTCGCGCTTGTCGAGGCGGCGCACCAGCGCCTGCAGCAGCTGGCGCGCGTTGTGGAAATCGCCCTGCCACAGCAGGGCCGTGCCCTCGCAGGCCAGGCGGTAGGCGCGGTCAGCCGGGGTCTGGTCGTCGGCCACCACCACGCGACGCGGCGCGGGCACGCCCGATTCGCTGCGCCAGCGGGCGGTGTGGGTCAGGCCGCTCGCGTCGGTCCAGGTCAGGGTGGGGTGGTCGCTCATGAGGGGGCGATGGTAGCCCGTCCTCAGGCCGCAGTCACCACCACCTCATGGCGCAGGCGCGCCACATCGGCCGGATCGCACAGGTTCGTGCCCGGCGACAGCAAGGCCGCCGCCCCCGACGCCATCGCGTAGCGGAAGGCCTCGTCCAGGGCCTTGCCTTCGCTGAGCGCCCACACCAGACCGCCCACGAAGCTGTCGCCCGCGCCAATCGTGCTGGCCAAACTCACCTTCAGGCTGCGTGCCCGCCAAGCCTGGTCAGCGGTCACCAGCAAGGCCCCGTCCTCGCCCAAGGACAAGGCCACGATCTGGGCCTGTCCCTGCGCGATGATCTGGCGCGCGGCATCACGCCACGAAGCCTCGTCCGGCAAGGGCTGGCCGGTCAGCTCGCGCAGCTCACGCAGGCTGGGCTTGACGAGGTAGACGCCCGCGGCCAGCGTCTCGGCCAGCGCCGCCCCGTTGGAGTCCAGCACCAGCCAGCCGCCCACCTCGCGCACACGCCGCGCCAGGCGGGCATAGAAGTCCAGCGGCACGCCCGCCGGCAAGCCCCCGCTGACCACCACATAGCGCGCCTGCGCCAGGCCCGCCACCACCGCGTCCAGGCAGGCCGTCCACTCGGGCTCGCTCAGCGTCGGGCCGGGCAGCACGAAGCGGTAGTCCTGCCCTGAACTCAGCTCATGCACCGAAAAACTCTCGCGGGTTTCGCCTGCAATGGGCACGACCTGCGAGGGCACGCCCTCGGCGTCCAGCAAGGTGCTGAGCTCCCGACCCAGCGGGCCGCCAGCGGTGTAGATCGCCGTCACCCGGCTGCCCAGACGGTGCATCACCCGCGCCACATTGATGCCGCCGCCGCCCGGATGGGTCTGGGGCGCACCACAACGCAGCTTGTGCACCGGCTCGACCCGGTCGATGGCCGTGGAGATGTCCAGGGCCGGATTCATGGTGAGGGTGAGGATGTCGGACATGCGCAAAGGAAAGGTCACAAGGCAACCGCCATCCTAAAGCGAGCAGCGGCAAAAGATCACACCTCATCGGTCCGGATGCACAAGATGGGTGCACAGCTGGCCCGCCTCTTGCGTGCGTCCCCGCTCATGTCTGACACAAGAACATGGGCACCGACCCATGAGAAAGCGCCGAGCATGAACCTGGACGACTACCTGCCCTACATGCGCGATGTGGTGCGCTGCGAAGCCTCGCTGCGCGAGCTCAACCTGATGTGGCGCGTGATCGAGGCCATGGCCGAGATGAACTGCGGCGACGACGCCAGCGGCCTGCTGCCCATGATCGCGGCCACCCGCCAAGGTTTCGAGCGCCTGGAGCGCGACCTCGTCGACAGCCTGGTGCGCCAGCGCGTGGACAACGTCATGGCCGAGGTCGGCACCCAGGCGCGCGACGTCATCGACATCGTCGTGCGCAACCTCTACGAGCGCACCGCCGACGTCGGCTTTCTGGCCACCGACCGCGAGCTGTGCGAGTACGTCGCCGGCCTGCGCACCGACCGCGACAGTGCCGTGGAGCGCCTGCGCGCCTACCGCGACAAGTACACCGTGTACCAGGAGATCATCCTGCTGGACACCCAGGGCGCCGTGCTCGCCCACATCGACCCGCTCTCGCCCATCGAGGGCAGCCGCGACCCGCTGATCCCCGCCACGCTGGCCAGCGAGACCCACGTCGAAACCTTCCGTGCCACCGACCTGCGCCCCGGCGCCGGCCCCGCGCTGGTCTATTCCCAGCGCATGCTGCACCCGCAGACCCAGGCCGTGGTCGGCGTGCTGTGCCTGGTCTTCCATTTTGAAGACGAGATGCGCGGCATCTTCGAGGCCCGCCACCGCGACGATGCGCGCTACAACATCCTGCTGCTCGATGGCGCCAACCGCGTGCTGGCCAGCGCCGACGAGGCCTGGATTCCGCGCGGGGTGCGCGTGCCCGTCAACCGCTCGGGCCAGCCTGAGCTGTGCATCCACGGCGGGCGCAAGTACCTGACGCAAACCTTTGCCACCCAGGGCTACCAGGGCTACCCCGGCCCGCCGGGCTGGCAAGGCCAGGTGATGGTGCCACTGGACGTGGCCTTCACCCAGAGCGGCGCGGGCATCCTTGATCAGCTCGACGAGGCCATCGCCGAGGGCCTGCTGTCGCACGCTGCCTCCTTTTGCCCGCCGCTCTACGAAATCATCCAGGCCGCCGACACCGTGCGCCGCGTGGTCTGGAACGGCGAGGTGATGGCCGCCGGTGACCAGCGCGACCTGCGCCAGCTCAAATCGGTGCTGGCCCAAATCAGCGACAACGGCGCGCGCAGCAACCAGCTGTTCTCGGGCGCCATCCGCGACCTCTACGACGCGGCGCTGGCCTCCAACCTGGAAGCGGCCGACTTCACCACCCGCCTGATGGTCGACCTGCTCGACCGCAACCTGTACGAGCGCGCCAACGACTGCCGCTGGTGGGCGATGACGCCCGAGCTGCGCCGCACGCTGGCGCAAGCCCACCCCACGGCGGCTGACCTGCAGCAGCTCAACGCCATCCTGGCGCACATCAACGGCCTCTACACCGTCTACACCCAGCTGGTCGTTTACGACCAGCACGGCCGCGTCGTCGCCTCCTCACGCCCCACCACACCCGATGGCCACCCGGTCATCGGGTCGAGCATCGATGCCACGGCCCTCGCCGCCACGCTGTCCCTCAGCCACGCCCAGCAGTACCACGTCAGCGGCTTCGAGCCCTCGCCGCTCTACCAGGGCCGGCGCACCTACACCTATCACGCCGCCATCCGCGATCTGGACGACCCCAGCCAGGTCGTCGGGGGCATCGGCATCGTGTTCGACTCGGCCGTCGAGTTGCACGCCATGCTCCAGGGTGGCCTGCCGCTCATGGCCCAGGCCCAGGCGGTCTATGTCGACCGCAACGGCCTCGTCCTCGCCAGCACCCTGAACGAGGTCGCCACCGGCACCCGCTTTGCCTTGCCCGCCGAGTTCCACCAACTCCAGCGCGGCGAGTCCCGCGCCCGCATCGTCGTGCGCGATGGCCAGTACGTCGTGATGGCCGCCTGTGTCTCCAGCGGCTACCGCGAGTTCAAGGTCAGCGACGGCTACCAAGACGATGTGCTGGCCGTGTGCTACTGGCCGCTGGGCGAAGTCCGCTCCCTGCAGCGGGACCCCGCCCATCGCCGCGAAGCCGCGCTGCTCGAGCGCAAGGTGCTGCCCCACTGCGAGCAGTTCGCCACCTTCTTCGTGGACGACGGCCTCTTTGCCCTGCCCGCCACCGCCGTGCTCGAAGCCCTGCCGGCCACCCAGCTCAAGCGCGTCTCGGCCGACCCGGCCCGGCACCGTGTCGGCCTGCTGGCCCGCCACCGCGACGGCCGCATCGTCAAATACCTGTGGGTATTCGACCTGTTCGGCCTGCTCGGCCTGCCCGAAAGCGACCAGCTCGGCAGCCAGGTCATCGTGTTCCAGCACCAGGGCGTCGAAGTCGGGCTGCTGGTGGGCGACCTGCACGCGGTCCCCGCCTTCGAGGCCCAGCAGATCTCCCAGGCCCCCGCCCTGCCCGGCAGCGCGGGCCAGGTCATCAGCCACCTGATCCGCGCCAACCAGGGCAAGCTGCTGATCCAGCTGCTGGACCCCAACGCGCTGGCCGCCCGGCTGAAGCCCGAAGCCACGCTGGCGGTGCGCTGAGCCCGTCACGTCGCCCCGCCCCACAGCGGTGTGACGTCCCCTTACCAAGGGGTGGGCGGTGCCGGATGGCGGGGGCCTTCCCATCCGGCAAAATGGCAGGATGACCGAAGCGCCCCTTCCCGACGTGCTGCGCCCCGAGCGTGCAGGCCCTCCGCACGCCGAGTCGCCCGACAGCCCCAGCTTCGAGAGCTACTTCCGCGACCCCGACTTCCCCCCCAGCCAGCCTCTGGCCTGGGCGCTGGGCGCGCGCACCGAGCTGCTCGACGCCCTGCGCGGCCTCTTTCACGGCCCCGCCGCCATGGTCCAGCTGCGCCTGTGGTGCCTCATGGAGCTGTGCAGCCAACCCCAGGCCCGCCTCTCGCGCGAAGACATCCAGCAGCTCTTCCACGCCGTCTGGCCCGAGGCGCTGGAGACCGTGCTCAAGCGCCTGCGCGACCTGCACCTGCTGGCCTGGGACGCCACCGCGCAAGACTACCAACTGCCCCCGCTGGCCCAGCAGGTTCAGGGTCTGCTCGCGCCGCTGACCACCCCGCCCACGGCGGACGAGGACGACGAGATGGCCCCCCTGCTGGCCCAGGTCGCCGGCGCCCAGCAACTCGGCCTGGTCAACGCCAACCAGCTGCGCCACCTGCACGCCTCGCTGGCCCGCCTGCACGACGAGTTCGCCGAGGCCATCGCCAGTGGCTCCGAAGCCCAGCTGCGCACCGCCCAGCCGCGCTTTGACCGCGCCCTGCAACTGGTCGACCGCGCCGGCCAGGCCCTCACCGCCCTGATCCGCGCCGACCACGAAGACCCGCGCCTGGAACGCGAAGCCCGCGCCATCGGGCAGGAGCAGGCCCGCCTGCTGTCCATGGCCAGCCAGTTCACGCGCGCCCTGCAACAGGCCGACCGCCAGCGCGTCACCCTCGGCTCCACCGGCCTGACCACGTCGGACGTGCGTGCGTGGCTGCGCGCCCACCCCGCGCTCCACGAGCTGATGGGCGAAGCCCTGGCCGTGCCCGTGCGCCCGGTCTTCGTCAGCCCGCACGACCTCATCGACGTGGCCGAAGGCGAATTCGAGCGCGACCGCCCCGACCCCGAGCGCAGCGTGGGCCTGCCCCCGCCCGCCGAGGCCGCCGCTGGCACGCTCGACACCCTCAGCCTGCCACCCGAACTCAACGGCCTCATCCACCTGCTGGACCGCTGGTCCGAACAGCTCAGCGAACTGCCCCCGCAGAGCGACCCCACCGACGAGAACGCGCCCCCGCCCGGTACCCGCCCGCTGCACGAGGCCATCCTGGGCGGCCGTTTCGCCCAGGCCGCCTACCGCCTGCAGCTCATGCCCCTGCTCGGCGATGCGCAAGCCCAGACCCTCAAAGGCGCCACCGGCGACCTCGCCCGCGCCCCCTGGCAGTGGCAGGCCAGCCCCCGCCACCTCCCGACCCAAGACGAGGCCGTGGCCCTGATCAGCGAAGGCCTGATCTGCCCCCGCCCCGTTGACGACACCCCCACGCCCCCATGAGCTCTCAACTGGACGACGCGGCCCTGCTGGCCGCCGAACTGCTGGCCCGCCGCTGGCTCCCCCGCCAGCACCCCAAGGTCAAGCGCGCCCTGATCGACGCCGACCTGTGGGCTGCCACCCAAGACCGCCTGGCCCAGGTCGGCCTGCGCCTGATCGACAACCTCTACGCCGACCACGTCAGCGTCGCCCTGCTGCGCCCAGCTGAAACGGCCGTGTTCGGCGAAGCCGGCCTCAACAGCCACAACAACATCGACCTGCCGCGCGACGCCGTCTCGCTGCTCGTGGTGCTGTGGTCCCTCATCGTGCTGCCCAAGCGCGAACGCCAGGCCGCCCGCGCCGCCAACGCCCAGGGTGACGACCAGAACGACATGTTCGGCAAGGACCGCCCGCTGCCCACCGCTGCCAGCGTCAGCCCGCTGGTCTCCTACCGCGCCCTGCTCGCAGACTTCGGCGTGCAACTCGGCAAGAAAACCCGCCTGGACGCCAACCTCAAACGCCTGGAAAACCACGGCTTCATCGTCCGCAAGGGCGAAGACATCGCCGAAGGCCCCCTGCTCGACCTGCTGCTCGACTACGACGCCCTCGCCCAGCGCATCCTGCAAGGCGCCCTGGGCGACGTGCTGGCGCAGGCCAAACAGCTCGCCGGCAACCTGCCCCTGGCCCTCACCCAGCCCCCGCTGGAAGAGCTGCCCACCGACGACGAGCTCGCCGAAGACGCCGCTCTGCTGGCCGACGATGCAGGCAATGGTAGCGATCACGACGACGCCCACGCCGACCATCCCGACACGCGCGCCACCACAGGCTCACCCACTGAGCCCTTGAAATCTGCCGACCCCGACGAGGCCTGACCCGAATGTTTCACCTGCAAAGCCTCGAACTGCTGCACTGGGACTACTGCCAGCGCCTGACCCTGCCGCTCGACGGCAGCATCATCACCGTCGCCGGCCCCAACGGCTCGGGCAAGACCACCCTGCTCGACGCCATGCGCACCCTGCTGGGCCTGGACTGCTCGGGCGGGCGCAACTACAAGACCTACGCCCGCCACGCCAACGCCGACAGCGCCTGGCTGCGCGCCACCGTCGACAACCGACCGCGCAACCGCCAGTCCTCCAACCGCCCGTTTGCCCGCTGCCTGCTCTACAGCGACGTCGTCACCCTCGTCTGCCGCATCGACCGCAACGGCGGCGACTGGACGCGCCGCTACATCATGGTCGAAGGCGATGTCTCGATCGAACAGCTGATCGAGCGCAACGACAAAGACTGGCTGGGCATCGACAACTGGCGCAAACGCCTCGAAGGCGCGGGCCTGTCGCGGGCCATCGCCAAGGTCCTCGCGCTCGAGCAAGGCCAGACCGACCGCCTGTGCGAATACAGCCCCAAGGAGCTGCTCAAGCTGGTCTTCGACGTCTTCGGTGACCAGGACGTGCTCGACCGCTACGACGAAGCGCGCAACCACCAGCGTCAGCTCAGCCAAGAGGTCGAAGCCGCCGAGCGCGAACTCTCGCACGGCAAGGCCCAGCGCGCCGAGCTTGAAATCCGCGTCAACTCCTATCGCCAGTACGAGCTCAAGTGCCAGGAGCGCGAAACCCTCGCCACCGAGGTCGTGCCCGTGCTGAGCAGCCACGAGACCCGCCGGGTGCTCGCGGGCAAACTGCGTGAACTGCACCGCCAGCGCCTGCAATCGCAAGACGACCGACGCCAGCACGCCCAGGTCAAGGCCGAGCTGCTGCAACGCCTGCAGGACCAGACCGATGCCGCCGCCCGCGTCGAAGAGCTCGAAGCCCAGGTCCGCACCGCCCGCCGCCTGCAGGAAGAAGCCCGCGACGCCGAGCGCCCCGTCGAAACCCTGGTCAAACGCGCCGACGAGCTGCAAGGCCTGGCCGTGGTCGAAGGCGACGCCGACAAGCTCACCACCCGCATCACCGAGCTCAGCGAACACAAGCAAAAGCTCGCCACCCAGTGGCAGCGCCTCAAGGACCAGCGTGACGACGCCCAGCGCGCCTACGACGCCCTCAAAGGCCAGCGCCAGGCCCCGCCGCCCCCCGAGGTGGCCCGCTTCACCCGCACCCTTGCGGAGGCTGGCATCGCCCACCACCTCATCGCCGACATCATCGAGATCAGCGACGAGAAATGGCGCGCCGCGGCCGAAGGCGTGCTGCGTGGCAGCCGCTGGGTCGTGGTGCTGGCCAAGCCGGGCCACGAAGCCCAGGCCATGGCCCTGGCCGAGAAAGAGCGCTTCCGCCACTACATCGTCGCCGACGCCGAAGACGCGCCCGCCCAACCTGATCCCGACAGCCTGCTGGCCGTCCTGAAATTCTCGGCGCCCGCACCGCGCTGGCTGCTGCGCCAGCTGTCGAACATCCGCCGCGTCGCCAGCACCGAAGCCGGCGTCAAGGTCGGTGGCGAATGGATCACCCCCGAGGCCTACCACCGCGACAACCGCGGCGGCCGCTCGGTCTGGGTCGATCCCGGTCAGCACCAGTTCGGCGCCGCAGCCATCGCGGGCCGTCGCCAGTCCATCGAAGCCCGCCTGGCCCAGCTCGACGAAGAGATGACCCGCCTGGTGCGCGACCAGGCCTTCTTCGACCGCCAGCTGCAGGACGCCCGCAAGGCTGCGCAGGGCTTCACCGCTGCGGCCGAACTGGCCGACCGTGCCGCCGAGTTCCACGAGGCCCGCGAACAACTGCCCACGCTCAAACATGCCCGCATGCAAGCCGGCGAGCGCTGGCAACAGGCCGAAGCCCAGCTCAAGCACGCGGTGGTGTCGCAGACCAACGCCCAGCACGCCTACAAGCAGGCGCAAGAGCGACTGGCTCACCTGGAGAGCCGCAGCGCCCAGCACGAACGCGACTGGCAGATCCGCTTTGACGACATCATGGCCCAGGCCCTCATGTCGCGCGAAGTCAAGCTGCAATTGCCCCGCCGCTGGCGTGAACCGGCCCGCATCACCGAGATGCAAGGCAAGTACGGCAACGTCACCCAGGCCCGCCTGCGCGCTGAGGCGGTCGACCGCGAGCTCAACGAAGGCCAATGGGAAACCGACCCCACCGTGCTGGAGCAACTCACGCTGATGAACGCCAACGTGCTGCGCCAGGAAGACGAGCTCAACCAGCGCAAGGCCAGCAACGCCGCTGCCGCCATCGCCGTCGACAACGCCCGCGCGCGCTACACCGACGTGCTCAAGGTCACCGTGCGCCGCTACCGCAAGAACATCATCGAACTGGGCCACCTCGCCGGCGTCGAGGTCAACGCCGAGATGCCGCACCTCGATGGCGACGACGGTCTGCTGCGCCAGGCCGAACTCAAGGTGCACTTCAACTTCGACGGCAAAGGCAGCATCGGCCTCAACGACGGCGAAGCGTCCGGCGGCCAACAGGTCATCAAGTCCCTGATCCTGCTCGTGGGCCTGATGAAGGACGACGAAAGCACCGGCGGCTTCGTCTTCATCGATGAACCCTTCGCCCACCTGGACGTGCGCAACATCCAGCTCGTCGGCCACTTCCTGCGCTCCACGCGCGCGCAGTACGTGCTCACCACACCCATCACGCACAACGTCGAGGTGTTCGAGCCAGCCGACGTCACCCTTGTCACGGCCAAGAAGCCCAAGGGCGCACGCTGGGCCCCGCCGATTGGCGTGCTGCAACGCCGCCCACCGCCCGACGTGATCTGAGACTCAGTGGCGCTCGCGCGCCGGCATCAGGCTCATCGCCCGCTCCGCCAGCGCCGTGATCGTCAAACTTGGGTTCACGCCCAGGTTGGCCGGCACCGCTGAGCCATCGACCACATACAGCCCGGGATAACCAAAGACCTCGTGACGATGGTCGATCACGCCCTGCGCCGGGCTGTCGGCCACCACCGCCCCACCGAGGACGTGCGCGGTCACCGCCTTGTTGCCGACACTCTCCAGCAAAGGACAGATCGCCTCCCCGCCCGTGACCTGCGCCAGCTGCTGCGCCGCCTGCAAAGCCTGCGGGATGAAGGCCAGGGAGTGCGCCCCCGCTGGGCGACGGGTCGTCAAACGGGTTCGCCAAGGCAGCAAGGGGTGACGCGCCCGCACCAGCGCCAGTTGCGTGTCCACGTTCTGCATCACCGTCAGCATCACCGCCCGTGCGGGCCAGTCGCGGGCCGCCCAGTTGCGCCAGACCCGTCCGGGCTGGCGCAGCATGGCCCCCAGCGTCTGCCAACGCCGTGCCGTGGGCGTGGTCGCCGCCACCAGCGGCCCACAGGTCCAGCGCATGTAGGCAAAGCTGGCCGGAAAGCGGTTCTGCGTGATGTGCGTGGCCACATCCGGATAGAAGTGCGAAGTGATCGCCGCCCCATCCGCATTGGCCACCTGTCCCGGTGGCAACAACACGCCCACGATCGACTCGCTGTTCGTGCGCACCCGCTGTCCCAGCGTCGCCGAGAGCCGGGGCAAGGACTTCGACACCTCCCGGCAGTGCGACAGCAAGTCCACCGTCCCGATGACACCTGCCGCCACAATCACCTTGCGGGCCACATAGGCAGGCAGCGCCTCGCCGCCGAAACTGGACCGCACAAGCACCCGATAACGCCCATCGGCCAGCGGCACGATGTCGGTGACCATCGTCTCTGGCACGACGCGCGCGCCCTTCTTCTCCGCCAGATACAGGTAGTTCAGGTCCAGGCTGTTCTTGGCGCCATGCCGGCATGCCGACAGGCACTCGCCGCAATGCTGGCACCCCGTCCGCTGGGGCCCCTCGCCACCAAAGAAGGGGTCCACCCCTTCGCCACGCTGTCCAAAGTAGATGGCCTGTGACGCGATCCCGCCAAAACTGCCGCCGGCCTTCATGGCCTGGGCCGTCTCATCCAACCACCGATCCTGCAGACCGCGCGCCGGATTGGCCGCAGCCCCCAGCATCCGCTCGGCGCTCGCGTAGTGGGGCGCCAAGGCGTTGAGCCAATTCGACTCCGCCCGAGGCCAGTCGACCGACGCAAACGTGGCCGACGACGGGCGCAGCAACACCCCGGCAAACACCTGACTGCCGCCACCCACTGCCACCCCACCCACCACCGCCACGTCTGAGAAGATCCACTGCCGAAAATAGCCCCTCAAACCCAGCGCTGGCTCCCAGATCAGGCGACGCACGCTGCGGCCACCGGCCTCGATGTCTTCACGCTGCAAGCGCCGGCCTTGCTCCAGCAGGACCACGCCATAGCCCTTCTCGGCCATGCGCAAGGCGCTCACGGCCCCGCCAAAGCCCGAGCCAATCACCACGCAATCCACCTCTTGCATGTCACGCCCGCTCGGTGGGGGTCAGCAAGAACGGAAAATGCAGACGCCGCAGCAAAGGCAACTCCAGGTGCATCATCCCCAACCAGCCGCCATCGGCCAAGGGACGCAACTCGTCCACCGCCCATCGCCACGGCACACCGGCCTCACGGGGATACTGAAGTCGCAAGGTGGTCCGGCCATCGATGGTCGACGGTGCCAGTGCCGATTGCATGGCCAGCGACACCAGGAGGGGGCCGTTGCGATGCGGTCGCAACAGGTTCACCGCCCGACCGTCGGCAAACCGCTTGCCACACCACCCTGCCAAAGCCGTCAGCTTCAGTGACGGACCTGCGCTCAGGCGCAGCCACGCGGGGCCGACAAACTCCGCCCCAAAATCCACCTCGGCCGGGATCGCCGACGGCGATGGCAAGGCGGCAAACACCGCGGGGTACTGCAACCACCCCAACCGGCGCACGCGCTCCGACGCCCCATCCATGAATACCGCGGCCATGCTGACACCCTCCGATTCCTGCCTGACCCCAGCTTAGAGGCCCAGGCGTCATCGGCCATCGGATCAAGCCCCGAATGGATAACCCTCGTCACCCCCTTGCCGCACCCCAAGCGCAGGGCAAGGCGCTGCACAAGAAACCGAGCCGCGCACCTCACGCGCGAAGCCATGGATGGCCACCCTCGCCAGCCCTGAATGCAAAAAAAGCCCGCAGGGATGAGCTGCGGGCTTCGGTGCGGAGGGCAGCTGGAGAGCCGGCCCATCGGCGGATCACTTCTTGTGTTGCAGGCGGCGGATGGCAGCCAACTGAGCCACCAGTTCGGCCAACTCGCTTTGCGCGCGGGCCAGGTCCAGTTCGCCCTTGGCGTTCTGCACGGCTTCTTCGGCCAAACGCTTGGCTTCGGAGGCCTTGGCCTCGTCCAGGTCGGCGCCACGGATGGCGGTGTCGGCCAGAACGGTCACGCAATGAGGCTGCACTTCCAGAATGCCGCCAGCCACGAAGACGAACTCTTCTTCGTTGTTGTCAGCGCGCTGGATGCGCACGGCGCCCGGCTTGATACGGGTGATCAGCGGAGTGTGACGCGGCAGGATGCCAAGCTCACCCACCTCACCCGGCAGGGACACCAGCGTGGCTTCGCCCGAAAAGATCAACTCTTCGGCAGAAACCACATCAACGTGAATGGTGGACATATCGAGCTTTCAAATGAGGTTCAACGATTTGCACCGTCTTGACAGACAGTTTTCACACGGCCAACAAAAACGGTGCAAGAAGCAAGCGGTTGGCTCTGAATCAAGGCGCCGCGCACAGCCGTAGCGTGGCTACGGCGAGCACGGCAACGCCGAGTCAGGACCAAACGCGCCGCTTATTGGATCGTCTTGGCCTTTTCGAAGGCTTCGTCGATGGTGCCGACCATGTAGAACGCTTGCTCAGGCAGTGCATCGCACTCGCCGTTCACAATCATCTTGAAGCCACGGATGGTTTCCTTCAGAGGCACATACTTGCCAGGCGCGCCAGTGAACACTTCGGCAACGTGGAAAGGCTGCGACAGGAAGCGCTGGATCTTGCGAGCGCGGGCCACCAGTTGCTTGTCTTCCGGAGCAAGTTCGTCCATGCCCAGAATGGCGATGATGTCGCGCAGTTCCTTGTAGCGCTGCAGCGTATTTTGCACGGCGCGGGCCACTTGGTAGTGCTCTTCACCCACCACGTGCGGGTCCAGCTGACGCGAGGTCGAGTCCAGCGGGTCCACAGCGGGGTAGATACCCAGCGAAGCGATGTCACGCGACAACACGACGGTGGAGTCCAAGTGAGCAAAGGTCGTGGCAGGCGACGGGTCGGTCAAGTCGTCCGCAGGGACGTAGACGGCCTGGATCGAGGTGATCGAGCCCACCTTGGTCGAGGTGATGCGCTCTTGCAGACGGCCCATTTCCTCGGCCAGCGTCGGCTGATAGCCCACAGCCGAAGGCATACGACCCAGCAGCGCGGACACTTCGGTACCGGCCAGGGTGTAGCGGTAGATGTTGTCCACGAAGAACAGCACGTCCTTGCCTTCGTCACGGAAGGCTTCGGCCATCGTCAGACCGGTCAGGGCCACGCGCAGACGGTTTCCTGGTGGCTCGTTCATCTGGCCGTAGACCATGGCAACCTTGGATTCAGACAGGTTGTCCTGCTTCACCACGCCAGCGTCCGACATTTCATGATAGAAGTCGTTCCCTTCACGGGTACGCTCACCCACACCAGCGAACACCGACAGACCGCCGTGGCCCTTCGCGATGTTGTTGATGAGTTCCATCATGTTCACGGTCTTGCCCACACCGGCGCCACCGAACAGACCCACCTTGCCGCCCTTGGCGAAAGGCGAGATCAGGTCGATCACCTTGATGCCGGTTTCCAGCAGCTCGGTCGAAGGCGACAGTTCGTCGTAGGCCGGAGCCTTACGGTGAATTTGAGCCGTTTGAGTCTGGTCCACGGGGCCACGTTCGTCGATGGGGTTACCCAAGACGTCCATGATGCGGCCCAGGGTCGCAGTGCCCACAGGCACTGTGATCTGAGCGTTGGTGTTGAACACCTGCATGCCGCGGCGCAGGCCGTCAGACGAACCCAGCGCGATGGTACGGACGATGCCGTCACCCAACTGCTGTTGCACTTCGAGGGTCAGCGCGGAGCCGTCCATCTTCAGGGCGTCGTACACCTTGGGCATCTGGTCGCGCGGGAACTCCACGTCCACCACGGCGCCAATGCACTGAACGATCTTGCCCACTGTTTGCGTGTCAGCCATTATTCGTTCCTTCAATCAATTCAAAATCTTCGGATCAGACCGCGGCCGCACCGGCAACGATCTCGGACAGCTCGGTCGTGATCGCTGCTTGGCGGGTCTTGTTGTAGACCAGCTTCAGTTCCTTGATCACATTGCCAGCGTTGTCGGTGGCGGCCTTCATGGCCACCATGCGCGCCGACTGCTCCGAAGCCATGTTCTCTGCCACTGCCTGGTACACCAGCGCCTCAACGAAACGGGTCATCAGCTCGTCGATCACCAGCTTGGCGTCCGGCTCATAGATGTATTCCCATGCATGAGTCGTTTCGCCCGCGAATTCGTCGGCTGCCAAAGGCAGCAGCTGTTGAACCTGAGCTTCTTGCTTCATCGTGTTGATGAAGCGGGTGTAGCACAGGTAGACAGCGCTCAACTCGCCTGCGGTGTAAGCGTCGAGCAGCACCTTGACCGGGCCAATGAGCTTTTCCAGGTGGGGCGTATCGCCCAGACCGACCACTTGAGCGACCACGTTGGCGCCAATGCGGTTGAAAAAGCCCGTGGCCTTGTTGCCGATGGAGACCACGTCCGCCTTGATGCCTTGACCGTCCAGCTCTTTGAGCTTGGTGGTCACGGCACGCAAGACGTTGGTGTTCAAGCCACCGCACAGACCCTTGTCTGTGCTCACCACGATGAAGCCCACCTTCTTGCCGCCCGCAGAGGGCAGCATGAAGGGGTGGACATACTCGGGGTTGGCCTTGGCCAAGTTTGCCGTGATGTTGCGCACCTTTTCAGCGTAGGGACGAGCCGCAAGCATGCGATCTTGCGCCTTGCGCATCTTCGAAGCCGCGACCATTTCCATGGCCTTGGTGATCTTCTTGGTGTTCTCGACGCTCTTGATCTGGTTGCGAATTTCCTTGCCTACGGCCATGGTGCGCTCCTTTAGGCGAAGGTCTTCTTGAACGCGACGATGGCCGATTGCAGTTCGGCTTCAGCGTCCTTGTCCAGGGCCTTCTTCTCTTCGATCTTGGCGAGCAAAGCGGCGTGGCTGGTCTTGAGGAACTGGTGCAGACCAGCTTCGAAAGGCAGCACTTGCTTGACTTCGATGTCGTCCATGTAACCCTTGTTGACGGCAAACAGCGTTGCGCCCATCAGGGAAATCGACAGAGGCTGGTACTGAGCCTGCTTCAGCAGCTCGGTCACACGGGCACCACGGTCCAGTTGCTTGCGGGTTGCAGCGTCCAGATCGGAAGCGAACTGCGCGAACGCAGCCAGTTCACGGTACTGAGCCAGGTCGGTACGGATACCGCCGGACAGGCTCTTGATGACCTTGGTCTGAGCGGCACCACCCACGCGAGACACCGAGATACCGGCGTTGATCGCAGGACGGATACCAGCGTTGAACAGGTTGGTTTCCAGGAAGATCTGACCGTCGGTGATCGAGATCACGTTGGTCGGAACGAAAGCGGACACGTCACCGGCTTGCGTTTCAATGATAGGCAGGGCGGTCAAGGAACCGGTCTTGCCCTTCACTTCGCCGTTGGTGAACGCTTCGACGTAGTCGGCGTTCACGCGAGCGGCACGCTCCAGCAGGCGGCTGTGGAGATAGAACACGTCGCCAGGGAAAGCTTCGCGGCCGGGCGGACGACGCAGCAACAGCGAGACTTGACGGTAGGCAACGGCTTGCTTGGACAGGTCGTCGTACACGATCAGGGCGTCTTGACCGCGGTCGCGGAAGTACTCGCCCATGGCGCAACCGGAGTAGGCCGACACGAACTGCATGGCAGCCGAGTCAGAGGCCGTGGCGGCGACGACGATGGTGTATTCCATGGCGCCGGCTTGCTCCAGAGCACGCACGACGTTCTTGATCGACGAAGCCTTCTGACCGATAGCGACGTAGATACAGGTGACGCCTTGGCCCTTCTGGTTGATGATCGCGTCGATGGCGACAGCGGTCTTGCCAGTCTGGCGGTCACCAATGATCAGCTCGCGCTGACCACGGCCGACGGGCACCATCGAGTCGATGGACTTGATGCCGGTCTGCAGGGGTTGATCCACGGATTGACGCGCGATCACGCCCGGAGCGATCTTCTCGATGGGAGAAGTCAGCTTGGCGTTGATCGGGCCCTTGCCGTCGATGGGCTGACCCAGAGGGTTCACCACGCGACCAATCAGCTCAGGGCCGACGGGCACTTCCAGGATGCGACCGGTCGTCTTGACGACGTCGCCTTCAGAGATGTGCTCGTAGGCCCCCAGAATCACGGCGCCGACAGAGTCGCGCTCGAGGTTCAGGGCCAGGCCGTAGGTGGGGACGCCGGAGGCATCCGCGGGGAACTCCAACATTTCGCCTTGCATGGCATCGGACAAGCCGTGCACGCGGACGATACCGTCGGTCACGGAGATGACGGTACCTTGGTTGCGAATGTCGGCAGCCGCGCCGAGACCTTCGATGCGGCTCTTGATCAGTTCGGAAATTTCTGCGGGATTCAGTTGCATTGCTTTGCTCCCAGGCTGGTCAAGGGCTGCACGAAGGCAAACCTCGTTGACAACAACCGGTGGCGCAATACCACCGGTAGAGGGTTGAGCGACTATTCGGATGGAGGCCGGGGCTCTGGATCAGGCCAGAAGAGCCGACTTCATGCGTTCGAGGCGGGCCTTGACAGAGGTGTCGAGCACCTCGTCGCCGACCACCACGCGCACACCGCCGATGAGGCCGGCATCGACCTCAACTTTGGCTTCCAGCTTGCGACCGAAACGCTTTTCCAGCGGCCCGACGATCTCGGCCAACTGGGCCTCGGAGATCGGGAAGGCGCTGTAAACGCGGGCTTCGGCCACGCCCTGGCGGGCATGCACGAGGGCCTGGAACATCTCGGCCATCAGCGGCAAAGCCGCCAGACGACCGTTGTCCAGCACGGTACGCAGGAAGTTGGCCACAGCCGGAGCCAAAGCCACCTTGGCCGCCCCAGTGATCACGCCGTAGATTTGGTCCACGGTGGCACGGGGGTTGTCAGCAAAGGTACGCAGTTCAGGATCGCTAGCGATCTGAGCCAGCGCGCCCACTTGCTCGACCAAAACTGATTGCTCAGCCTCGGAGGTGGCCTTGTACAAGGCTTCGGCGTAGGGACGGGCGATGGTGGCAAGCTCGGCCATGATCACAGCTCCGACTTCAGGCGGCTCAGCAGGTCGGCATGGACCTCGGCTGAGACCTCACGACGCAGAATCTGCTCGGCACCCTTGACGGCCAGGCCAGCGACTTGCTCACGCAAGGCTTCACGGGCTTGGGTCGCCAGTTGATCGGCTTCTGCCTTGGCATCAGCCACGATCTTGGCACCTTCGTCGCCAGCACGCTTTTTGGCGTCGTCGACGATGGTGGCTGCGCGCTTTTCAGCGTCAGCAATGCGTTGAGCGATTTCGTCGCGGGACTGGCTGAGCTGTTCCTGGACGCTTTTGTTAGCGTTCGCCAGTTCCAGCTTTGCCTTGTCAGCCGCAGCCAGACCGTCCGCGATCTTGGTTGCGCGCTCGTCGAGTGCCTTCGTGATCGGGGGCCACACGAATTTCATCGTGAACCACCACAGGATCCCGAAAACCACGATCTGCGCGAACAATGTTGCGTTCAGATTCACGGCTCGGACCTTTCTCGGTTAATTGAAATGTTCAGTCGAGAAGGGACCGATTACTTGGCCAGGGGGGCGATGAACGGGTTCGCGAAAGCGAACAGCATGGCGATACCCACGCCGATCAGGAAGGCAGCGTCGATCAGACCGGCCAACAGGAACATCTTGGTTTGCAGTTCGTTCATCAGTTCAGGCTGACGAGCGGTTGCTTCGAAATACTTGCCACCCATCAGGGCGATACCGATACAAGCACCGATGGCGCCCAGTGCGATGATCAGACCACAAGCGATAGCGACGTTAGCCAACACCAGTTCCATGATTGCTCCTAAAAGAAAGGTAAGTTAAGAAAGGAAAGGGAAAGGGAAAGAAAAACTCGTTCAGGTCACACCGATCGAAATCAGTGACCTTGATGTGCCTGACCGATGTACACCAGGGTCAACATCATGAAGATGAAGGCCTGGAGGGCAATGATCAGGATGTGGAAGATGGCCCAGGCCGAGCCTGCCAGGACACCCAGGATCCACAGGCCGGCGCCACCCATGGTCAGGGCCGCGCCAACAGCGCCACCCAGCAAGGCGATCAGCATGAAGACCAATTCGCCAGCGTACATGTTGCCCCACAGTCGCATGCCGTGAGAGATCGTCTTGGCACCGAATTCCACCAGATTGAGGAAGAAGTTGGGCAAGGCCAGCGCGATCGTGCCACCCACGCCGTGTGCATGGAAAGGCGCCGTGAACAGTTCCTTGATGAAGCCGCCCACGCCCTTGATCTTCATGTTGTAGTACAGGCAGATCAGCAGGACGGAGATCGACATGCCCAGGGTGATGGACAGGTCGGCGGTGGGCACCACACGCATGTAAGCGTGGTGCGGGTCATGGCCGGAAACCTTGTAATACTCTTCCCACAGACGGGGGAGCAGGTCAACGGGCAGCAAGTCCATCGCGTTCATGAAGAAGATCCACACGAACACAGTCAGGGCCACAGGGGCCACGGCCTTGCGAGAGGTGGCATTCGGAACGATGCCCTTGGCTTGCGTATCGACCAACTCGACGAGCATTTCAACCGCTGCCTGGAAACGCCCCGGCACGCCGGAGGTGGCACGGCTGGCCGCTTTCCACAGCACGAAGACTGCCAACAGCCCCAGGACCGCAGCCCAGAAGATGGAGTCGAGGTTGATGTACGACCAGTCCACAATAGACTGCGCTTCTGCATGGTTCTGCAGATGGCGCAAGTGGTGCCCGATGTATTCCGGAGCGGTTGGCCCGTGGTGGGCCGCTTGTTCAGCCGTAGCGGCGACAGCGTCAGCAGACATCAGCAACTCTCGTAATCAAGATTTTTCACAGCGGCGCTGCCCGACGAGCAGCACCACCCCAACAACTTTCAAAACCAGCACCAAGGTCACCAGCAGCGCCGCCCAGTTCAGTGGCTGAACCACTTGAGGCGCCATGGCCAGCAGAGCACAGATCAGGCCCAGCTTGAGCACCTCCCAGATCAGAAGGCGCCCCACCCCGCGTCGCGCATTGCGTCCGAACACCCCGCGCGCCATCAGCAGACCGGGCACCACGACCACGGCCGTCGCATACAGCGAGGACCAGAAGGCGGACACATCGCGCGACAACCCACCCCAGATGAGCGCGACCAACACACCGAACAGCGTTTGCGCGGCCAGAACCTGCCACACAGACATTGACGGGTGCTTGGCGAGCAAGGCTTGCGCCTCTTCTCGCGTCAGCGGCTCAACAGGTGGATCGATGTCTTTGGACCAGTCGGACACATCGAAGTCGGTATCGTGTACCGCTTTCTCGCCGCCTCGTGGCCTGGGACTTTGAGGCGTTGACATGTCGCTCGCTCTACAGCTGATGGTGGGGCGCTTTTGGCACCGACCTGGCACAAACACACCGACCCTGGTGTCGGCAAAACCTAAAGATTATACGCAGTAACCCGCACGGTTCCAAGTGCCCCGTCCGATTTGCTGCTGCCAGCCCCACGAATGCGGCTGTTCCGCGATCCCCCCATCCGGGGGAAGCCCTGGGGCAAGCCCGATGGCTGACGCGAAGCGGGATCGTCATGCTGAGTGCAACCCTGTCGATGGCCTCTGCCGGCGCCCTCGATGTCAGCACCCAGCTGGAGATCCCGACATGTCTTCGACAACCCGCAAAGAAATCGTCAACACCTTCTACCGCCCGATACAAGGCATCACGGTCACGCACATCAAGCAGATGTACGACCTGTATGCCTCGTTCTACGAGAACACGGCGCTGGATGTGTTCATGCATGACCTGAGCCAGAAGTCGGGCGTGATTCTGGTGACGCGCAAGTCGGACGACAAGGTTGTTGGTTTTTCGACACTCACCTGCTTCGATCTGCAGGTGGAGGGCAGGGCCGTGCGAGGCATCTTCAGCGGCGACACCATCATCGAGCCCGCGTATTGGGGCAACAACGCGCTGGCAGCCACCTTCCACCGCCGCGTCATGATCGAGCGACTGAAGAAGCCGCTCACGCCCTTCTACTGGTTCCTGATCTCCAAGGGCTACAAGACCTATCTGCTGCTGACCAACAACTTCTACAACTATTACCCGAACGTGCGGGGGGGCGACGAGCGCTATCGCCACGTGACCGAAGCGTATTGCGAGGCCTTGTTCCCGGAGGCCTTCGACCGTCAGCGGATGGTGCTGGACTTTGGCCATGACTATGTGCGGCTGAAGGGCGATGTGGCCGAGATCACACCGGAGTTGAAGGCCGCCAACCCGCACATTGCATTCTTCGAGCAGGTCAACCCGGAGTGGCGCCGCGGCACCGAGTTGCCTTGCGTGGGGTCGTGTGACTACGAGAGCGTGCTGCGCTCGTGCGTGGACATGCCGCTGAAGTGGTTCCGCAAGCATGTGCTGAGAACGCACCGGCCAGCCGGCCTGGATCTGGCGCCGTCCTCGCCCAGGGCCACGCCCTGGCAGGACACGGACGTGATGCACGACGCCCTGGATGGCCAGCGGGCATCCTGAGCATGGGGATCGGGACCACCCTTGGACATCTGCTGCTGCGCCAACTTGTCGCACCGGGACGTCGGCGCTTCGAGCGCCACCTGCATGATCTGGAGGGCGTGCAGCGCGCCCGGCTGACACGCTGGCTGGCCGCTGCGGCCCGCTCGCCCGAGGGGCAGCGGCGGGGCATCCGTGCCGACTGGTCCTGGGAAACGTTCGCGCGCGAACTGCCGGTGAGCAACTACGCGGATCATGCCGCGACAATCACGCGCCAGCGTGAGACGCAGCAGGCCCTGCTGATCGACTCGCCGGTGATGCGCTACCAGCCCACGAGCGGTTCGACGTCGGCGGTGAAGTGGGTGCCGTACACGAAGCTGTTTCTGGAAGAGCTCGATGAGGTCATCAGCGCCTGGGTGAGCGATCTGTACCGGCAGTTTCCGCGACAAGGGAGCGGCACGCACTATTGGTCGCTGTCGTGGGTGCCCACCGAGATGCGCGCCCAGACCACGGGCGACCTCAATGACGACATGCAGATCCTGTCCTGGGGCAAGCGCCTGCTGGCGTATCTGACGCAGGCGGCGCCGCAGGAGATCGCGCTGGCCGAGACGTCCGAGGACTCGCTGTTTGCCACGATCGCCTGGCTGACCTCGGACGCCTCGCTGGGCTTCATCTCGGTGTGGAGCCCGACCTTCGGCCTGGGTTTGCTGGAGCAGATGGCGACTTGGCGCGAGGAGCTGGCAAGCGCTTTGTCGCGCGGCGACTGGGGCGCGCGCGCGCCCCGGATGGCGGGCCTGCCCTGCCCGACGTCGGCGCGTGCCGCCCGTTTGCTGAAGGGCTGGGATGGCCGGCTGGACCCCGACTTCTTTCAGCAGCTGTGGCCCAATCTGAACGTGATCAGCGCATGGGACACCGCAGCAGCTGCGCCGTGGGCGCGCCAGTTGCAGGCGCAACTGCCGCAGGCGGGCTTCCAGGGCAAGGGGCTGTGGGCCACCGAAGGGGTGGTGACGTTTCCGTTTCAGGGGCGCTACCCCTTGGCCTACCTGAGCCATGTCTACGAGTTCATCGATGCCCACGATGGCCGGGTGCTGCCGCCTTGGGCGCTGCGCGAGGGGCAGGACGTGATCCCGCTGCTGACCACGGGCAGCGGTCTGGCCCGGTATCAGATGAGCGACGTGTTGCGCGTGGAAGCCCCGCTAGGCCAGGTGCCTTGCTTCACCTTCCTCGGGCGCAACGATGGGGTCGATCTGGTGGGCGAGAAGACCAGCGCCACTACCGCGCAGGCCGTGATCGATGAGCTGAATCTGCAAGGGACCTTGCCGGTGACGCTGTTGGCGCTGGACGAAGCGCGTGGACGCACGCCCGGCTACGCCTTGCTGGTCGAGTGTCAGGCCGATGCGCCCCGTGGGGCTTTGCAGCGTGACCTGGCCGATCAGGTGGAGAAGGCGCTGCAACAGCACTTTCACTACAAGCTGGCCCGCGACCTGGGCCAGTTGCAACCGGCCGCCTGCGTGGCCCTGCCGCGCATGCGCGACCTGTACCTGGCGCAATGCCGTGAGCGCGGGATGATCGAGGGCAACATCAAGATCGAGCCGCTGCGGCACTGGTCTGGCGCTGCCCCCGCCGCCTTGAGGCAAGCCCTGGACATGGTCTGACCCTCTCCCTTTTGCTGCACCCCCACGCCTCATGAGCATCACCATCCGCCTCGGCACCCCGTCGGACAACCCGCGTATCCACGACCTCATCAGCAAGATCACGATGCCCGGGCCGGCCGAGCTGTGCTTTCAGCGCCAGCCCGACTTCTTTGTCGGCGCCCAGGTGATCGGTGACGAGCAGGTGCTGGCCGTGGCCGAAGACTCGGAACGCCCGGAGGTGCTGGCCGGCCTGACGATGATCTCGGGGCGCACGCTCTACATCAGTGGCCAAGCCAGGCGGGTGTACTACTCTGGCGACACGCGGGTGGACCCGGCTTACCGGCGCCGCGGCATTGCGGGGCAGTTGTTCACCGAGCAGAAGCGCCATCGCAACACCGATGATCTGCTGCAGGGCGTGGTCATCAAGGGCAACACGGCGCCGCTGGATGCGGCCGCCAACATGGCCGATGGCATCCTGTTTCAGTACTGGGTGACGCACACCATCGAGACGAGTTTCCTCTTTGTGCGCAAGCAGGCGCCGCGCATCCCGGCCGGGGTGACGATCCGCGCGGCCACGGCCGCCGATGCGCCGCAGATGCAGGCCTTTCAGGACCGCGAGGCCCCGCGTCGCCACGGCTACCCGGTCTACGATTTCCAGAAGCTGATGGCGGGTGACCCGTATTACGCGGGGCTGCGCATCAGCGACTATGCGCTGGCCTGGCGCGGCGACACCCTGATCGGCATGCTGGCCGGCTGGGACCAGAAGGCCTACAAGCAGACACGGGTGATGGGCTTCAAGCCGGTGGTGCAGGCCCTGCGTCCGCTCTACAACCTGTATGTGGGGCTGGTGGGGGGCTTCAAGCTACCGCCCGTTGGGGGCGCGCTGAACTACCTGACGCTGTACAACGTGCTGATCGCGGGCGATGACCCGGCTGTGTACCAGGCGCTGATCGACTGGGTGATGACCCACCAGGGGCAGCGCTATGACGCGCTGGCCACGGCCGTGGTGCATGGCGACCCGCTGGTGGAGGTACCGCGCGGCTACAAGCGCCAGAAGCTGCTATCGGAGAACTTCTGGATGAGCTACGGCGAGGACCCGCGCCCCGGCATGGACGCGCGACCGCTGTACGCGGAATTGGGTCGACTGTAAAAACACGCCTGGCGCCAACGGCGCGCCCGCGCGCCGGCACCGGGTGAGTGTCGCAAGACATGGCGCCTCTTGCAACGCCAGGGTGCGATCTGCGGCGCCTCAAGGCTGCGCAGGGGGAGCCGCTTCGGACACCAGGCCCGCCAAGGTCCGGTCGAAGCGCTGCAAGAAGTCGCTCATCTCGGCACAGGTGGTTTCCGACAGCTGCCAGGCGGTGGGCACGAACAGACGGCCATTCATCTCGGTGAGCACGGGCAACGGCGAGATGCTGTTGACCACGCCGAACAGCTGTGCGGCACGCAGGCGCGCGCCGGGCTCGTTGACGGCGTTGGCATCGCCCAGGCTGGTGGCATGACAGCTGATGACGGGGAAACGCTGCGCACGCTTGAGTTGCACACCGATGTGCCCAATGAGGGTGCGGCCCAGCCAGGGCACCAGTTCGTCCCACAGATAGGTCCAGCACATCTCGCGGCGCTCGTAGCGCGCCTGCCCTTCGCGGATGCTGGCGTCCACCGAGCGCAACCGCTCGGGCCAGGGCTTGTGCGCGTCCTGCTCGATGACCAGGCAAGCGCCGACATGGTTGCCCCACAGCGGGCCGTGGCCCGCCTCCGGTGGATAGAAACGTCGCAGGTTGACCGAGATGCGGATGACGGCGGCAGCCTGCGGGTCGTCGGGGGCCTGCTCCAGAAAGGTCTGGGCCAGGGCGGCAATCAGCAAAGTGTTGAGCGAGACGCCGGACTGGCGAGCCAGGGCGCGCAAGGGGGCGGTGCCGGTTGAGGCCTCATACAGGCGCAAACCGGTGGTGGAATAGTGCAGCCCTAGGCGCGTGGGCACCTGCTGGATGTGCAAGGTGGCGAGCCGACGCGATTCGGCCACCTTGTGCTGGCGTGCCTTCAGCAGCTGGCGCGGCCACTGCCACCAGCGATGCGGCGCGATCGAGCCGATCATGGCCGGGGCCTCCAGCGGCATGGCCTCCAGCGGCTGACCATTAAGCCCGCGCAGGATCTGGCGCACCAGCTGCACCATGGTCATGCCATCGGCCAGAATGTGGGGCACGCCGAACAGCAAGGCAGGCTGCTGCGGGTGCGGGGCAAAACGCACGCGCAGGCCCAGGCCACGCTCCAGCGGCAGCACCTCGTTGATGAGTTGGCGCTGCCAGGCCTCCACCTGCTCGGGGTCGTCCAGGTTCACCTGGGTGTCGATGCGGAAGGCCCAGTCGAAGAGCTGATCGACGATGTCGTCATCGGGCAGGATGCGCAGGTGGTAGCGGTGCCAGCCCGGCTCCAGCTTGGCGCGCAGCTTGGGGTAGGCCGTGACCAGCTCGCGCATCACACGGCGCACCTCGGCCGCGTCCACGGGGCCATCGAGCCGGATCAGGTAGGGCTGGACCATGGTGGCCGCCAGCCCTTCGATGGCAGCGTAGCCGTGCTCGGTGCGGTTGAGGGGAACGATGTCGCCAGTGAGGAATGCCATGCGCTCGATGCTGGCAGAAGCCGGCGGACGTGCGGCTCATGGCTTGTGCGGAGAGCCCCCCTGAATGAGCAGGCAGCTTGAGCAGCCCGCAGGCCTGGACATCGCCCGGAGATCGCTGGCGTGGGGACTGCCTACAATCTGGGGATGACTGCTGCCCACACCCCTGCGATTTCGCTCCCGCCCCTGGCCAACGACCGCTTCCTGCGGGCCTGCCTGCGCCTGCCCACCGACTGCACGCCCGTGTGGCTGATGCGCCAGGCCGGCCGCTACCTGCCCGAGTACCGCGCCACGCGCGATGTAGCCGGCAGCTTCATGGGACTGGCCACGAACCCGGAGCTGGCCTGCGAGGTGACGCTGCAGCCGCTGCGCCGCTATGAGCTCGACGCCGCGATCCTGTTCAGCGACATCCTGACCGTGCCCGACGCCATGGGTCTGGGCCTGAGCTTTGCCGCCGGAGAAGGCCCGAAGTTCGCCAAGGTCGTGCGCGACGAGGCCGCCGTGGCCGAGCTGGCCGTGCCCGACATGGACAAGCTGCGCTATGTGTTCGATGCGGTCGGCACCATCCGCAAGGCCCTGGCCGATGAGAACGGCGTGGGCAAGGTGCCGCTGATCGGTTTTTCAGGCAGCCCCTGGACACTGGCCTGCTACATGGTCGAAGGTGGCGGCTCGGACGACTACCGCGCAGTCAAGACGCTGATGTACCAGCGCCCCGACCTGATGCACCGCATCCTGAGCGTGAACGCCGATGCCGTGGCGCTGTACCTGAACACCCAGATCGAAGCAGGCGCACAGGCCGCGATGATTTTTGATTCGTGGGGCGGCGTGCTGGCCGATGGCGCCTTCCAGGAATTCAGCCTGGCCTACACGAAGCGCGTGCTGTCGCAGCTGAAGAAGGAGCACAACGGCTACCGCATCCCGCACATCGTCTTCACCAAGGGCGGCGGCATCTGGCTGGACGAGATCGCCGACAGCGGCTGTGACGTGGTCGGCCTGGACTGGACGATGAACCTGGGCAAGGCCCGTGCCCGCGTCGGCGACCGCGTGGCCCTGCAAGGCAACCTGGACCCGAACGTGCTGTTCGCCCAGCCCGAGCAGGTGCAAGCCGAGGTCATCAAGACGCTGGACAGCTTTGGCAAGCCTTCGGCCACGTCCGGCCACATCTTCAACCTGGGCCACGGTATCAGCCAGTTCACGCCGCCCGACAACGTGAAGGTGCTGGTGGACACGGTGCACGCGCACAGCCGTCAGCTGCGCGGCTGACCTGCACGCGCCTCAGGCCTGATCACGGGAGGCCATCAGGGCCGCCGCCATGATCAAGGCGCCACCGGCCAGGATGGTCGGGCGCAACACCTCGCCGCCCAGCCAAACCGCCGAGCTGGCCGCAACCACGACCTCGGTGAGCATGACCACCGAGGTGATGTGCACCGGCAAGCGGGACGCCCCGTACTGCAAGGCCATGTTGCCGGCAAAAAACAGCGCCCCGAGCGCCAACGCCGGCACCAGCCAGGCCGCCTGCAACGGCGGCCAGTGCGGGATCAGAGCTTGCGATGCCAGCACGGCCCCGAGCGCCGCCGGCAAGGTGATGCCACCGAGGAACATCGCCAAGGCACGTGCCGACGCCGGCTGCGCGGCCTGACGCCGCAGCATCACGTTGGTGATGGCAAAGCCCATGCCGCCCAGCAGACCCAGCCAGTCGGCCAGACCATGGAAGGCGGGCCAGCCGCCCTCCGCAGGCCGCAGCACCAGCAAAGCACCGCACAGGGCCAGGCTGACCCGCACCAGGGCCATGCGGGTGATGCGCTCACCCAGCAGCCACCAGGCCAGACCCACCGCCCACAAGGGCATGAGATAGAACAGCAGCACCACGCGCACCACTTCACCGGTGCTCACGCCCCAGTTGAAGGCGGCATTGGTCGCGCCGGAGGCCAGCGCCAGCACCCACAAGGCAGGCGTGCGCCACACTGTCGCCCACGCCTGCGGCCGCGTCACGCCGATCAGCACCCCACCGAGCAGGAAAAACAGCAGCGTGGCCCACAAGGGGTGCAGACCCTGGGCCTGCAGATGGCGCAGCGGCCACCACGACAGCCCCCAGACGAGGGCGTTGAACAACAAACCCAGATACGGCATGCGGGCTCAGCGGCGCTCCACCACCATGGGCGTGACTTGAAGCGCGTCCCGCGCCTGATCGGCAGCCAGCACCGCGTCCTGGCGGGTGGCATACGGCCCCACCTTCAGCTTGTACAGAGAGGCCTCGTGGAACACGGCCAACATCGGCATCAGCCCCGCCAGCTCGTTGGACACGCGCTGCTGCAGGCGATCGACGCCCTCGCGCTGGCGCATGGCGGCCAGCTGCACATAAAACCCGCGTTGGGTTGACGTGTAAGCGCGAGAGGGCAGTGACGTGGTGGACGGGGCGGGAGGACTCACCCGCTCCGACACGATGTCCGCCGGGGCCACCACCGCCGCCACTTCAGGCGCGCCCTCACGGCCCGGCGTGGCATCGGTGTCCCACACGCCACGGCGGATGTCATCGAAGGTCAGGCGCGTCACCTCAACCTGCGCATTGCCGGCTGAGGCCATGCCCAGCTTGACCGCCGCGGCATAGCTCAGGTCGATCACCCGCGAGGAGTGAAAGGGCCCGCGGTCATTGATGCGCACGATCACCGACTTGCCGGTTTTCACATGGCGCACCCGCGCGTAACTCGGGATGGGCAGAGTGCGGTGGGCCGCGGTCAGGCCATACATGCTGAACAGCTCGCCACTGGCCGTGCGCCGCCCGTGGAACTTGGTGCCATACCAGGAGGCCACGCCCTGCTCGCGCCACGGCACGTCCTCGGCGATCGGCTCGTACGACTGCCCCAAGACCTCGTAAGGCTTGTTTGGCCCGCCCTTGCGGATGGGCTCGATGCGCGGCACCGGATCGGGCAGCGCCGCCAGGTCGGAAGGGGCCTGGGTGGGCGCCCCGTCGCGCTGGGACGGGGTGGCCGTGCGGGGCCCGGGGCCACTGGCGCACCCGGCCAGCAGGGCGGCCACGCACAGTGGCAACCCCCAGGTCAGGATGTGAGCGGTGGAACGTTGCATGGTTCGCACGATAACCGATCTGGGCGTCACATGCCCTGCGTCCCGTCAGCGACCCAGTGCCACGCGGCACAATGTCGCCGTCATCGATCTTTCGGGAAAACACGCCATGTCAGAGCCAACGGACCGCCTCGTCGACCACCCTTTCGACCATCCTTTCGAGCGCGGCATGCGCAACCGCCGCGCGGCCCTGGGCGATGCCTGGGTGGACAAGTCCGTGGCCAAGGCCAATGCCTTCAACGCTGGCTTCCAGCACTTCATCACCGATTACGCCTGGCATGGCGTCTGGGGTCGGCCCGGTCTGGACTGGAAGACCCGCCGTGTGCTGGTGATGGCCGTGACCTGCGCCCTGGGCCGCTGGGACGAGTTCGAGATCCACATGCGCGGCTCGCTGACGCCGGGCAACGCCCACCCCCTGAGCCCGGCCGAGGTGCGCGAAGCCCTGTTCCAGATCGCCATCTACGCGGGCGTGCCGGCCGCCAACACGGGCTTTTCGAAGGCTCTGGGCATCATGCGCGAGCTCGGCATTGAGCCCCCGCCGCACCCGGCCGACCAGTCCTGGCACCCCGGCGTGGGCCGCTCGGTGTTCACGCGCAGCCGCCCCAAGCTGCACGCCACCGTGCGCGACGCCCGCAGCGACACGCCGCGCCACACCGTGATCCTCAGCCACGCCCTCGGCCAAGACAGCGCCATGTGGGACCTGGTGGCCAACGAGCTGGCGGCCACCTGCCGCGTGATCTGCCCGGACACGCGCGGACATGGCCGCTCGGCCCTGCCCACCGGCGCCTTGAGCCTGGACGACCTCGCCGATGACGCCGCCCGCCTGATCGACGAGGTGGCCGGTGGCGAGCCGGTGATCTGGGTGGGCCTGTCGATGGGCGGCCTGATCGGCCAGGCCCTGGCCCTGCGCCACCCCGGCAAGGTGAAAGCCCTGGTGCTGGCCAACACCACCAGCGGCTACGACGCGGCCGGCCGTGCGGCCTTGCAGCAGCGCATCCGGACGGTGGCGCAAGAGGGTCTGGAGGCCGTGGCCGAAGGCACGATGGCGCGCTTTTTCAGCGAAGCTTTCCGCGCCAGCCAGACCGCGGCCGTGCAACGCCACCAGCGCCTGCTGCTCGCCACCGACCCGGAGGGCTACACCGCCTGCGCCGCCGCCTTGGGCGAGGCGGACCTGACGGCCCACCTGGGCCAGATCCGCGTACCGACCCTGTTGTTGGCCGGTGGCGAAGACAGCAGCACCCCGCCCGCCGGCATGCAGGCCATGGCCGCGGCAATGCCCCATGCGGAATGCGTGACCCTGCCCGGTTGTGCCCACCTGAGCGCCGTGGAACAACCCTGGGCGTTCACCGACCTGCTGCAGGCCTTCGTCGACCAGCTCGGCTGACCCGAACGGCGGCCTGATGGCGCGGAGCCCGGCACCAGCCGGGCGCATGCCCATGCCCATGCCCGGCCCATGCGGCCACAAAAAAACCCGCCGAGGCGGGTTTTTTCACAGCGGTGCGGCAAGGGCGTGCACCGGACGGCCCTTCACTCAGGCCACGTGACGGCGACGCGCCCAGCTCAGCCCGACCAGGCCCAGGCCCATCAGGGCGTAGGTGGCGGGCTCGGGCACGGCCGTGACCAGCACGGGGGGCGTCCCCACGAAGTGCACGGTGTTGCCCATGGAGGCCAGGCCATACGTACCCCCGACATTGCCCAGGCTGAGCATGATGGGCGTTTGCTGCGCAATGGTGGTCAAGGTGGCGGCGCTCAGGCCCGCGCCCGTGAGGGTCAACACCGCCGACTGGCCTTCGGCAAAGCTCGCGCCATTGAAATCGATGTTCCAGGTGTAGGCGTAGCCGAGGTCTTTGGTCGCAGGTGTCGCGTTATAGCCGGCACCAGCCACCAGCGCCGCACCCGACTGGCTGGCCAAGGTGCCGCCGGGCCCCTTGATCCACAGGGCGTCCACGAAATTGCCGGCCCCCGACAGGGCCGCAAAGGTGTGATTGTTCTGCTGCAGCGTCAGCTGCACGCCATTGCCCCCCGCCAAGTCGCTGATGGTCAGCTTGGCCACGCTGTAGTTCAGCGTCTTGGTGTCGAAGGCGTTGTCCGGCGTTGCGGTGTTGAAGAAGGTCTTGAAATCGATGGTGTAGCTATCGGCCCAGGCCGATGAGGACACCGAACCCAGCACGGCCAACGCGGCAGCCACCAGGGTCTGACGGCAAAGTTGGTTCATGTGCACTCCTTCAGAATAAGCCGCATCACCAGAACAGCCGGTGACGCCACAGGATCATTACGTCAGGCGATGGTAAGCAAGCGCAACAGAGTTGTGTCACGGGTTCACCCTTGAAACCCTTGATCGGGGGGCACCCCATCGTTGCCACATGGAACATCCCGCGACAAACCTCGGCGCGTGCCGTGCACTATCCTTGCACCCCTGCCCGCCCGTTCGACTGCCTCGCCCACCCTGATGTCCTCCCAAGCCGATTCCGCCGCCCCCACCATGAACCCGGCCCAGATGGCCGCCGTTCAGCACCTGGACAGCCCCTGCCTGGTGCTGGCGGGCGCGGGCTCGGGCAAGACGCGCGTGATCACGCACAAGATCGCGCGCCTGCTGCAACCGGGCCCGGGGGCGGACCTGAGGCCCGCCGAAATCGGCGCCATCACCTTCACCAACAAGGCCGCGGCGGAGATGCGCGAGCGGGTCAAGGGGCTGATCGGGCCACGGGCGGCGGGCAAGCTGCTGGTGTGCACCTTCCACTCGCTGGGCGTCAAGCTGCTGCGCGAAGACGGGGAGGCCCTGGGCCTCAAGCCCGCGTTCTCGATCATGGACAGCGACGATGTGACCAGCATCCTGCGCGACGCCGGGGACACCACCGACGCCAAGCTGGCGCGCAGCTGGCAATGGACGATCAGCCTGTGGAAGAACATGGGCCTCAACAGTGCCCAGGCGCTGGCCCAGGCCCAGGACGACGAGGAACAGATCGCCGCGCGGGTGATGAAACTGTACGAAGAGCGCCTGCTGGCCTACCAAGCGGTGGACTTCGACGACCTGATCGGCCTGCCCATGAAGTTGCTGGCCGAACACGAGCAGGTGCGCACCAAGTGGCAGCGCCAGCTGCGCCATGTGCTGATCGACGAGTACCAGGACACCAACGCCACCCAGTACGAACTGCTCAAGCTGCTGCTGGGCCCTGAAGGCATCTTCACCGCCGTGGGCGACGACGACCAGTCCATCTACGGCTGGCGTGGCGCGACGCTGGACAACCTCAAGCGCCTGCCGCAGGACTACCCCAACCTCAAGGTCATCCCTCTGGAGCAGAACTACCGCTCCACCTCGGCCATCTTGCGCGCGGCCAACCACGTCATCGCCACCAACCCCAAGCTGTTTCAAAAGACGCTGTGGTCGGACCTGGGCGAGGGCGAGCCCGTCAAACTGATGATGTGCGACAACGAGGAGCACGAGGCCGAGCGCACGGTGGCGCACTTCCAGCTGTTGCGCAGCGGCCTGCTGGAGCGGCATCCGGGCGACCCCAGCAAGACGGACTGGTCCAACTTCGCCATCCTGTACCGCGCCAACCACCAGTCTCGCCCCTTCGAGCAGGCGCTGCGCAAGGCCAACATCCCCTACAAGGTCTCGGGCGGCCAGAGCTTTTTCGACAAGTCCGAGATCAAGGACCTGTGTGCCTGGCTGCGCCTGCTGCTCAACAACGACGACGATCCGGCATTCCTGCGCGCGGTGACCACGCCCAAGCGCGGCATCGGTCACCAGACGCTGGGCGCCTTGGGCGAGTTCGCCGGCAAGTGGAAGGTCAGCCTGTTCGAGGCCCTGTTCTCGGACTCGCTGCACGCGGCGCTCAACAAGCGCGCGCTCGACGGCCTGCACGAGTTTGGCCGTTATGTGAACGACCTGGAGTACCGCGCCCGCCATGCCTACGGCAGTGAAGAGGCCAAGGTGCTGCTGCTGGAGTGGCTCAAGGACATCGGCTACGAACAGCACCTTTACGACAACGAAGAAAACGAGAAGGTGGCCGCCGCGCGCTGGACCAATGTGCTCGACTTCATCGAATGGGTGGCCAAGCGCTGCGGCGGGCAGATCGAGAACGACGGCGGGATGTCGGTCGAGGCCGAAAAGAAAAGCGTGCTGGAGATCGCCCAGCTGATCTCGCTGATCACCAGCCTGGCCGAGCGCAACGCCGACCAGAACGTGGTGACGCTCTCGACCCTGCACGCCTCGAAGGGCTTGGAGTGGCCGCACGTGGTGCTGGCCGGGGTCAACGAAGGCTCCCTGCCCTTCTCGCGCGAGGAAGGCGACATCACACCGCAGCAGGTGGAGGAGGAGCGCCGCCTGATGTACGTGGGCATCACCCGCGCGCGCCTGACCTTGGGCGTGAGCGTGCTGAAACGCCGCAAAAAGGGACGCGAGTACGTGCAGGCCACGCCCAGCCGCTTCATCGCCGAGATGAAACTCGACGAAGGTGGCGGCCCGAAGGAAGACCCGCGCGAAAAGCTCAAGCGCCTGCGCGAGGAAATGGCGGCCAAGGCCAAGGCCTCTGCGCAGACGCTCAGCAAGCCCGTCTGATTCAGGTCAGGCGCTTGGTCCTAGCCACGGCCGCCACCCCCAGCAGGCCCAGGCCCATCATCGCCCAGGAGCCGGGTTCCGGCAGATTGGTGGCCGGCGTGAGCGCGCTCAGGTAGGCGGCCTGGTCTCCAGCCCCCACCACCAGCGCCCCAAGGTTGAGCACCGAGCCCGGGCCGCTGCCCAGGGCACGACCCGTCAGTTCCATCGTGTAGGTACCCGCAGTGAGCGCCGCGGTCAAGGTGTAGCCGCGCGCGAACTCGACGCGGCACTTCCCCCCCGACAGGCACGACGCGGAAGTGGCATCGAAGGTGGCATCCAGGTTCGCCGTGCCGATCACCTGGCTGTTGGCATCCAGCAGGCTCAGGCTCACATCGGTCAGACCAGCGGCGTAGTAGCTGCCCAGCCAGTGGCTGTTGCCGATCTGGCGCGTGTCGATGCGGACGGTGGCGTCGCTGGCCAGCGTGAAGTTGAACTGCCGGTCGTACAACTGGTTGAAGCTGCGAGCGTCCGTGTCAGTGTAGGTGGCAAAGGTGGCCAACGTTCCCAGATCGACCGTGGGTGCCGTCGTGGCGGCATGGACCACGGCCATCGACCACAGACCCGCGCAGGCGGTCAACGTACGCAAAAAGTGCATCTCATTCTCCCTGTAATGGTTTCATTCGTTAAACGGGTCATATTTCTGCCCGTGCGCCCCTTATAAGGGCGCCCCCTGGCGCGGCTTCTGCGTGCAATCCCTTGCGCCCCCTCAGACCAAGGCCCTGTCCAGCCATGACGCAACATGGCGTGTGCAGGCAAAAAAAAACCCGAGATCGCAATCTCGGGTTCGGAATCCGTTTGAACGGTAAAGTGGAGAGACAAAAGAAACAAGCAGTGGTGTGAGGCTTTTCGTTTCGAAAAGTTCCACACTGCTGTGACGAAGTGTATCAAGTGTGAAATAGTGGCGCAACTGTATACAGCGGCGCCCCTCGGGCACACCTCAAAGGACTGATTTCAATGGAATGCACGATCAACTGGCAACCCGCCTCCGGCATGGCTTTCATGGCGGAAACCGGCAGCGGCCACATCCTCAACATGGACGGCGCCCCCGAGGGCGGTGGCCGCAATTTGGCCCCGCGCCCGATGGAAACCGTGCTGGCCGGCACGGGGGGCTGCACAGCCTATGACGTGGTGCTGATCCTCAAGCGCGGCCGCCACGATGTGCGCGGCTGCCAGCTCAAGCTCACCGCCGACCGCGCCGACACCGACCCCAAGGTGTTCACCAAGATCAACATGCACTTTGTGGTGACCGGCGTGAATCTGACGGAGACCGCCGTGGCCCGCGCCATCCAGATGTCGCACGAGAAGTACTGTTCGGCCTCGATCATGATCGGCAAGACCGCCGAAATCACGACCAGCTTCGAGATCGTCGCCGCCTGAACAGGCTGCGCCCCGCCCGAGGTCAGATCCGATGCGAGACCGTCGTCATGACCTTGGCGGCCAGACGCATCAAGCCTTGCACGGGCTTGGGCAGTGGCACACCGCCGGCGCGCTCGGCCGCATCGGCATGCTGCACCTCGTCGTCGCGCATCTGCGCCACGATGGCGCGCGAGGACTGGTCGCCTGCGGGCAGACGGTCCATGTGGCTGTTGAGGTGGTGCTCCACCTGGCGCTCGGTTTCGACCACGAAGCCCAGGCTGATCTTGTCGCCGGCCTTGGCGGCCAGCAGGCCGATGCCAAACGCGCCGGCGTACCACAGCGGGTTGAGCAAGCTGGTGCGGCTGCCCAACTGCTTCAGACGCTGCTCGGTCCAAGCCAGGTGATCGGTCTCTTCGCGGGCAGCTTCGTCGAACTGGGCTTTGAGCACCGGATCGTTGGTGCCCCAGGCCTGCGAGGCATACAGCGCCTGCGCGCACACCTCCCCCACATGGTTCACCCGCATCAGCGCGGCCGACAGGCGCTTGTCTTCGGCGCTCAACTCACCATCGGGCTGCGCCGCCTGCGGACAGGGGCGCGCCGCCTGATGCTCGGCAAACACCGTGCGCAAGGCCGTGTCGAAGGACATGATCAGACGGTCCATGCCGTCGTGGCGAATGGGCGAAGCAGACGTGGTCGTGTTCATGGCCATGATGTTAACGCCGCGCGCCCGGCCCCTGCTTGCGATGCATCAGCGATGCGTCCGCCCTGACTCAGCGTTGCATCAGACCACGGCTGCGCGAGATCGACAGCAGCAGGCCCAGCGCCAGCCCCAGCGTGACCATGGCCGTGCCGCCATAGCTGATGAAAGGCAAAGGCACGCCCACCACCGGCAAGATGCCGCTGACCATGCCCAGGTTGACGAAGGCGTAGGTGAAAAAGCTCAGCGCCAGGCTGCCCGCCAGCAGACGTGAGAACAGCGTGGGCGCCTGGGAGGCGATGTAGAGCCCGCGGAAGATCAAGGCCAGAAAGCCCCCCATCAGCACCAAGGCGCCGATCAGGCCATGCTCTTCGGCGTAGCCGGCAAAGGCAAAGTCGGTGGTGCGCTCGGGGATGAACTCCAGATGGGTCTGCGTGCCCTGCATGAAACCCTTGCCGGTGACGCCGCCCGAGCCAATGGCGATCATGCCCTGGATGATGTGAAAGCCCTTGCCCAAGGGGTCGGCCGTCGGATTCAGCAGGGTGCACACCCGCTGCTTCTGATAGCCGTGCAGCACCACCCAGTCCTTGTCGCCTTCGCACAAGGTGTCCTGATAGCCCACGATGAAGCTGATCCCCACCACCCCGGCAATCAGCACCGGCAGGATCAGGCGCCAGCTCAGACCGGCAAAGAAGATGACATACAGCCCGCCGGACAGGACCAGCAGGGAGGTGCCCAGGTCGGGCTGTTTGAGCACCAGGGCCACAGGCAGGAGCAGCAAGCCGCCCGCTGCGGCGTAATCCAGCCCGCGCAACTGCCCCTCCCGACGCTGGAACCACCAGGCCAGCATCAACGGGGTGGCGATCTTGAGCAGTTCAGACGGCTGGATGACGATGCCGATGTTGAGCCAGCGCGTGGCGCCCTTCTTGGTGATGCCAAACAGCGCCGTGGCCACCAGGAGCACCACCCCCACGGTGTAGAGCGGCACCGCCAACGCCATCAGACGCTGCGGGGGCACCTGGGCCACCACGAACAGGATCATGGCGCCCAGCAGCATGTTGCGTCCATGTTCGACGAAACGGGTGCCGTGGTCGAAGCCCACCGAGTACATATTGACCAGGCCCAGGGCGCACATGAGCAGGATGATGGCCAGAAATGGCAGGTCGAAGCCCTGGAAGATGGGCGCCAGGCGCTGCCACCACGACGGTTTGGCAAAGGCGACGTTCACGGTTGCTCCCTGGACGCGGCGGGCGCCACCCCCACGGCACCCGAAGGCGCGGGCGCCGTGGGCTGCGGTGGCTCAGGTTGAGAAGGGGCCGAAGGGGGCACCAGCGGGGGCGACGCATGCAGCGCCGCCGATGCCGACGATGCCGATGCGGCGGCGGCCGCCCCGTCCTCGCCATCGAAGGCATTGCGGCGCGGCGGCAAAGGCACCTCGGACACCGGGCGCCGCTGCCCGATGGGCGCTGCGGCCCGGGCCTGCTGCACGGCCACGATGTCTTCCTCGCTGGGATAGAGTCCCAGCAGCAGGTAGTCGAGCACGCGACGGGCGATCGGCGCGGCCGCCGCCGACCCAAAGCCTGCGTTCTCCACGATGATGGCCAGGGCCACACGCGGGTTGTCGACGGGCGCGAAGGCTTCGTAGAGCGAATGATCGCGGCGGTACTCTTCCACCCGCGAGGCCACGTACTTTTCGTTCTGGCGCAAGCCCACCGCCTGCGCCGTCCCGGTCTTGCCGCCGCTGGTGTAGTCGGCCCCGGCGAACACCCGCGTGGAGGTGCCCTCCTGGGTCACGCCATACATGGCCTCACGGATCAAGGCCGTGTGGCCGGGCTGGAAGGCCAGAGGGGTCTGGGGCTCCCGATCGGGCACACGGCGCTCCCGGGTCACGACGTTCTCGATCTGACGCACCAGGCGCGGCTCGAAGCGCTGCCCGTCGCTCACCACGGTGGACAGGGCCGTCGCCATCTGCAGCATGGTGAAGGTGTTGTAGCCCTGGCCAATGCCCAGGGAGATGGTCTCCCCGGCATACCAGCGCTTTTGCTCAGGGCGGCGGTAGGCCTTGCGCTTCCATTCCGTCGAGGGCAGGATGCCCGTGACCTCGCCCTGCAGGTCGATGCCGGTGTGCCGGCCAAAGCCCAGGGCCGACATCTCCTGGTGGATCAGGTCGACGCCCATCTCGTTGGCCAGCGAGTAGAAGTAGACGTTGCTGGACTCGACGATGGCGCGGCGCATGTTCATCGGGCCGCCCCGCTCGCCGGCGGGGCTGCGGAAGCGGTTGCCACCGAACACGAACACGCCGTTGTCCATGATCACGGTGCTGGCCGCCCGCTTGCCGGTGTGCAGAGCAGCCAGCGCCATGAAGGGCTTGTAGGTCGAGCCCGGCGGGTAGGTGCCCCGCAGCGCCCGGTTCAGCAGCGGCTTGTCCGGCGATTCGTTGAGCGCCTTCCAGCTTTCGGAGTCGATGCCATCGACGAACAAATTGGGATCAAAGGTGGGCTTGGACACGAAGGCCAGCACCTCGCCGTTGCGCGGGTCGATGGCCACCAAGGCGCCACGACGGCTGCCAAACAGGCGCTCGATCAGGCCCTGCAATTTGATGTCGATGGCCAGGTGCACGGTGTTGCCCGGCGTGGCGGCGTGTGAGCGCAGCAGCCGCACCGCCCGCCCCCCCGCACTGGTCTCCACCTCCTCAAATCCGGTGATGCCATGCAGCTCGCGCTCGTAGCTCTGCTCGATGCCCAGCTTGCCGATGCGCTCGGTGCCGCGGTAGTTGGCCTGCTCCTCATCGGGCCAGTCGAGCATGGCCTCGGCCTCGCGCTGGTTGATGCGGCCGATGTAGCCCAGCGCATGGCTGGCCAGCTCGCCATAAGGGTAGTGGCGAAACAGGCGCGCCTGGATGTCGACGCCGGGGAAGCGGAAGCGCTGGGCCGTGAAGCGGGCCACCTCTTCGTCGCTCAGACGGGTGCGGATCGGGATGGACTCGAAGCGCTTGGACTCCTCCCGCAGGCGCTTGAAGCGGCGCCGATCGCGCGCCTGGATCTCGACGACCTCGGACAGCGCATCGATGGTGGCCTCGACATCGCCCACCTGAGACGGCGTGATCTCGAGCGTGTAGGCCGAGTAGTTGTTGGCCAGCACCACCCCGTTGCGGTCGACGATCAAGCCCCGGTTGGGCACCACCGGCACCACCGCGATGCGGTTGTTTTCGGCGCGGCTGGCCAGGTCGTCGTGGCGATCGATCTGCAGCACCGTGAGACGGAACACCAGGATGCCGAAACAGCACAGCACGAACGCCACCGCTGCCCACAAACGGCCGCGGAACTGACTCAGCTCGGCATCGATGTTCTTGATTTCGGTCATGCGGGCTCAGGTCGGGCCAGACCGGTCACAGCGGACGGTTCTTGTCACGGTCCGGCGCACGGCGCTGGGGCGCCAGCAGCACGATGGACGCCAGCGGCCACAAGGCCGACTCCAGCACCGGCGCAATGAACAGCGACCAGCCAGGAAAAGCCGCTCCTGCGATCAGGCGCGCCAGCAGAGACACGGCGTGCGCAGCCACAAACAGGGGCAGGATCTGCGCGGCCTGCGAGGGCACCGTGAACCACAGCAGGCGGCGGTGCACCGTGATGGCAAAAAAGCTCAGCAGGGTGTAGGCCAGGGCGTGCTGACCGAGCAAGGCGCCCTGATGCACGTCCATGAACAAACCGAACACGAAGGCAGCGCCCACGCCCACGCGACGGGGCTGGTGCACGTTCCAGAACACCAGGGTGACGGCCAGCAGATCAGGCATGCCGGCCCAACGCCCCCAAGGCAGGAGGTTGAGCAGGAAGGCCACCAGCAAGGAGAACCAGATGAAAGCCGGGTTGACCGGGAGCAGCAAGGTGCTGCCGCGGGGCATCATGGCTGACTCCTGGAGACGCTGACCGCCTCGGCGGCGGCATCGGCCGCAGTGGCCTCGGGCCGCGGTGGCAGGCGTGCCGACATGGGCTGCAAGAGCAGCACGTGGCGGGAACTGTCGGGTTGGGCCAGCGGCAGCAGGACGATGCGCGCAAAGGCCGAATCGGCCCGGCGGTCCACGCGCACCACCTTGGCCACCGGGACACCGGCCGGATAGATGCCATCCAGACCGGAGGTCTGCAACTCGTCACCCGGTTGCACATCGGCATTGCCGGCCATGAAGCGCAGCTCCATGCCCGTGGCCTGGGGCAAGCCATAGGCCACACCCCGGTGCTGGGTGCGCACATTGACCACGGGCACGGCCGCGTCCTTGTCGGTGACCAGGGTCACCTCGGCGGTGACCGGATAGACCCGCGTGACCTGGCCCACCACCCCGCGCTCGTCGATCACGGGAGAGCCCAAGGTCACGCCATGGCGACGACCCTGGTCAATCACGACCTTGCGGGTGTAAGGATCGGGCGCGTCGTAGAGCACCTCGGCGGCCAGCGTGCCCACTTCGATGCGGGGGCGCAGCGCCAGCAAGGCGCGCAAACGGTCGTTCTCGCGCTCCAACTGGACCATGCGGGTCACCCGCTCAGACTGCGCGGCCAGTTGCTGCTGGGTGCGGGCTTGCAAGGCCCGCGCCTCTTCCACGCCCGACACATAGTGCCCCGCCATCTCCCAGCCCCGCACCGGCGCCAACAACACGCGCTGCACGGGCTGCAGCAAGGTGGCGGCAGCGGCCCTCAGAGGCTGCGTCATCTTCCAGCGGGCATCCGCGACCATCAGGAGAATGGCCAGGGCCGAGAAAAACAGCAGACGTGTGAAGGCCGAAGGACCCTGCTTGAAAAAAGCAGGCGGGGTGCGATCCAGCGTGGCCAGCGGCATGAAGGCAAGCGGGCCCGCAGGCCCGTACAACGGTCGAAGGGGTTATTCGGAGGTGAAGATGCTGCCCAGGCGGTCCATGCGCTCCAGGGCCATGCCACAGCCGCGCACCACGCAGGTCAGCGGGTCTTCGGCCACGTGCACCGGCAGGCCGGTTTCTTCGGCCAGCAGGCGGTCGAGGTCGCGCAACAGCGCGCCACCACCGGTCAGCATCATGCCGCGCTCGGCGATGTCGGCGCCCAGCTCGGGAGGGGTCTGCTCCAGCGCGTTCTTGACGGCCGAGACGATCTGGTTGAGCGGATCGGTCAGCGCTTCGAGGATTTCGTTGGACGAGATGGTGAAGCTGCGCGGCACGCCTTCAGAGAGGTTGCGACCCTTGACTTCCATCTCCTTGACTTCGGAGCCGGGGAAGGCGCTGCCGATGTGCTTCTTGATGGCTTCGGCGGTGGGCTCACCGATCAGCATGCCGTAGTTGCGGCGGATGTAGCTGATGATGTGCTCGTCGAAACGGTCGCCGCCGACGCGCACGCTGCCCTTGTAGACCATGCCGCCCAGCGAGATCACGCCCACCTCGGTGGTGCCGCCACCGATGTCAACAACCATGGAACCTGAGGCTTCGGAGACCGGCAGTCCGGCCCCGATGGCGGCGGCCATGGGCTCTTCGATCAGGTAGACCTCGGAGGCACCGGCACCCAGCGCCGACTCACGGATGGCACGGCGCTCGACCTGGGTGGAGCCGCAGGGCACGCAGATGATGATGCGGGGCGACGGCTTGAGGACCGAGCGCGGGTGCACCATCTTGATGAACTGCTTGAGCATCTGCTCGGTGACGGTGAAGTCGGCGATCACGCCGTCCTTCATCGGGCGGATGGCCTCGATGTTGCCGGGCACCTTGCCCAGCATGGCCTTGGCCTCGGCGCCGACGGCCTGGATGGTCTTCTTGCCGTTGGGGCCACCTTCGTGGCGGATGGAGACGACCGACGGCTCGTCGAGCACGATGCCCTTGTCACGCACGTAGATCAGCGTGTTGGCGGTGCCCAGGTCAATGGCCAGGTCGGTGGAAAAATACTTGCGAAACATGCCGTACATGCGGTGAACTCCGATTGGGCCCCACGCAAACAGCCAACCCTCATGCGGGTGACTCACGCACGAGGCAGCACAGACTGGTTGCGGTGACCCGCTGATGGGTGAGACCTGCGGCCCGGTGGCGACCTGTGCAAGGTTCGCGACACACCTGGCCGCCTGTCCGAAAATCTGGCAAACATCCCTTCAAACCACCTTGACCAACCCTGGACAAATGTGGTTTGTGGATAACCTAAGATAATACCCCATGGGCTGCCCTTTCACGGGCAGTGCAACCGTCTGTTACCCCTGGAAAAACCATGGCCCTGACCCCTCAAGACGTCAGCCGCATTGCCCAACTCGCCCGCCTTGAACTGCGCGACGACGAACAGGCTGCGATGCTGACCCAGCTCAACGAGTTTTTCGACATCGTCGAGAAAATGCGTGCTGTCGATACCTCCGGCGTCGAGCCGCTCTACACCCCGCTGTCGGCCATCGAGGACGTGACCCTGCGCCTGCGCGCAGACGCTGTCACCGAACCCAACAACCGTGAGGCCAACATGGCCAACGCCCCCGCCCAGGATGGCGGCCTGTTCCTGGTGCCCAAGGTGATCGAATGAGCGCGCTGCATGATCTGACCCTGGCCCAGCAGAGCCAGGCCCTGGCCGCCGGCCAGACCACCTCCGTCGCCCTGACCCAGCATGCACTGGACCGCATGGCCGCCCACCCCGAATTGGGGGCCTTCCTGCATGTGGACGCCGCAGGCGCGCTGGCCACGGCCGCCGCCTCGGACGCCCGCCGCGCCGCGGGCCAGAGCCTGGGGCCGCTGGACGGCCTGCCCATTGCCCACAAGGACATCTTCGTCACGCAAGGCCAGCCGACCACGGCCGCCTCGAAGATGCTCCAGGGCTACCAGAGCCCATTTGATGCCACCGTGGTGGCCAAGCTCAAGGCCGCCGGTGTGGTCTCGGTGGGCAAGCTCAACTGCGACGAGTTCGCCATGGGCGGCGCCAACGAAAACTCGGCCTACAGCGTGGCCCGCAACCCCTGGGACACCACCCGCATTCCGGGGGGCTCGTCGGGCGCGTCGGCCGTGGCTGTGGCGGCACGCCTGGTGGCGGCGACCACCGGCACCGACACCGGCGGCTCGATCCGTCAACCGGCGGCCCTGACCGGCATCACCGGCATCAAGCCCACGTATGGCCGCTGCTCGCGCTTTGGCATGATCGCGTTTGCCTCGTCGCTGGACCAGGCCGGCCCGATGGCCCGCACTGCCGAAGACTGCGCCATGCTGCTGCAGGCCATGAGCGGCTTTGACGAGCGCGATGCCACCAGCGCCCAGCAGCCCGTGCCCGACTTTGTGGCCGCCCTGACCACGCCGCGCGCTGGCGCCACCGCCGCGCAGCCCTTGCAAGGCCTGCGCGTGGGCGTGCCCAAGGAATTCTTCGGCGAAGGCGTGAGCGCCGATGTGCTGGCCGCCAACCGGGCCGCACTGGCTCAATTGGAGAGCCTGGGAGCCACCTTGGTGGACATCAGCCTGCCGCGCACCGAGCTGTCGATCCCGGTGTACTACATCATCGCGCCGGCCGAGGCCTCGTCCAACCTGAGTCGCTTTGACGGCGTCAAGTTCGGCCATCGTGCGGCCAAGTACGGCGATCTGAACGACATGTACCGCAAGACGCGCGCCGAAGGCTTCGGCCCCGAGGTCAAGCGCCGGATCATGATCGGCACCTATGTGCTGTCGCACGGCTATTACGACGCCTACTATCTGCAGGCTCAAAAACTGCGCCGCATGATCGCCGACGACTTCCAGGCCGCCTTCCAGGTGTGTGATGTGATCGCCGGCCCGGTTTCGCCCACGGTGGCGCGCCCGATTGGCTCCTCCACCGATCCAGTGCAAGAGTACCTCGCCGACATCTTCACCCTGCCCGCCTCGCTGGCTGGCCTGCCCGGCATGAGCGTGCCCTGCGGTTTCGGCGAACACCAGATGCCCGTGGGCCTGCAGCTGATTGGCAACTACTGGCAAGAAGCGCAGCTGCTGCACACGGCGCACGCCTTCCAGCAGGCGACCGACTGGCACCAGCGCGCGCCCGCCACCCTGGGCTGATTCACCGAGACGAGAGACACACCATGAGCTCCACCCTGATCCGTGGCTACGAGGTCGTCATCGGCCTGGAAACCCACGTGCAACTGTCGACCCAGTCGAAGATTTTCTCGGGCGCGTCCACCCAGTTCGGCGCGGCGCCCAACACCCAGTCCTGCCCGGTGGACCTGGCCTTGCCGGGCACGTTGCCGGTGATGAACGAAGGCGCGGTCGAGCGCGCCATCGAGTTCGGCCTGGCCGTGGGCGCCCATGTGGCCCCGCGCTCGATTTTTGCGCGCAAGAACTACTTCTACCCCGACCTGCCCAAGGGCTACCAGATCAGCCAGTACGAGATCCCGGTCGTGCAAGGCGGCACGGTGAGCTTCTTCGTCGATGACACGCCCTTCACGGTGCGCCTGGTGCGCGCCCATTTGGAAGAAGATGCCGGCAAATCGCTGCACGATGACTTCGAGGGCTTCAATGGCGAGAAGTCGTCGGGCATCGACCTGAACCGCGCGGGCACCCCGCTGCTGGAGATCGTGACCGAGCCGGACATCCGCTCCAGCAAGGAAGCGGCCGAGTACGCGCGCGCGCTGCACACCCTGGTGGTGTGGCTGGGCATCTGCGACGGCAACATGCAGGAAGGCTCGTTCCGCTGCGACGTGAACGTGTCGGTGCGCCGCCCGGGTGCGCCGCTGGGCACGCGCCGCGAGATCAAGAACCTCAACAGCTTCAAGCACATCGTGCAGGCGGCCGACTACGAGATCAACTGGCAGATCGACGAGCTGGAAGACGGCCGCGCCATCGAGCAGGCCACCATCTTGTTCAACCCGGACACGGGCGAGACGCGCGCGATGCGCACCAAGGAAGACGCGCACGACTACCGCTACTTCCCCGACCCCGATCTGCCGCCGCTGGTGATCTCGCCCGAGTGGATCGAGCGTGTGCGGGGCCGCATGCCAGAGCTGCCGCGCGTGATGGCCGAGCGCTTCGTGAGCGGCTACGGCCTGCCCGAATACGACGCGACGATGATGACTCAGTCGAAGGCCTTTGCCGCCTTCTTCGAGACGACCGCACAGGCGTGCCAGCAACCCAAGCTGGTGTCGAACTGGCTGATGGGTGAGGTGTCACGCCGACTGAACGCGGCCGAGCAGACCATCGAACAATCGCCGATCAGCGCCACACTGCTGGCCGCGATGATCTCGCGCATTGCCGACGGCACCATCTCGAACAACGGCGCCAAGCAGGTGTTCGAGGCGCTGTGGAGTGGTGAGGGCAGCGGCGCCGATCAGGCGCGCGTGGATGCCGTCATCGCCGCCAAGGGCCTCAAGCAGATGAGCGACACCGGCGAGCTGGAGAAGATCCTCGACGACATCCTGGCGGCCAACGCCAAGTCGGTGGAGGAATTCCGCGCCGGCAAGGAGAAGGCCTTCAATGCCCTCGTGGGTCAGGCCATGAAGGCCACCAAGGGCAAGGCCAACCCGGCCACGGTCAACGAGCTGCTGAAGAAGAAGCTGGTCGGCTGACGACGGTGGGGGCGCTCGGCACGGTCGCCACCGGCACCGTACCGGGCGCGGCCCCGGCCCACATCTGGCGCAAACGTGCCAGTTCTGCGTCGTACAGGGCATTCAGGCGCACCATCTCGGTCCGCTGCTGCTGGATGATGTCGCGTTGGGCCTGCTGCTGTGCATCGCTGGCCTCGATCTGCGTGCGCAGCTTGCCGGGCAGGCGCTTGCCTTTGTAGAACTCGGTCTCGGCGTCGAGCGGTTGGCGTTCGGCGCGCAATTCCTGCAGGCGCTTGTCGGACAGGGAAATGCCCTTGTGCAGATCGTCCATGGCCGACTGGCGCGCCTTGTGGTGGCTCGCCTCGTCCGGATAGCGCATCAGCAGGTTGCGGTCGCGGCGGATCGCGTCTTTCTGCGCGGCCTCAGCCTGGATGCGCTCGCGCTTACGCTCTTCGGCGGCCGCCCGCTCCTCGGCGCTCATGCGCGGTGGGATCACGGTGCGCACGGAGCCGTCCCGGTTGAGCACGCGCTGCTCGCGGTCCAGACACTCGGCGATCAGGCGGTCGGAGGTCAGACGCTTGCCGCTGCTGTCGGTGCAGGTGTAAATGGCCCCAGTGCTGGACTTCGTCTGCGCCAACGCGCTGCCCATGCCGCCCCCCCAGACCACCAGCCCAGCCAGCGCCAGCGTCGACCAAGCGATCGAGCGACGGGAGGAACAAGAGGCAATCGAGGGGCACTTGAACATGGCAACTCCGGCAAAGTGGGGTGCACGCAGCACCACCATCCTCATGATAGAACGTGTCAGACCCCGTATTGTTGCCGGTAGGCGAGCACCGCGGGGTGGAAGGCCGTCAAGGCCGGGGCCGACTGGGTTTCCAGATAGCGCAAGAGGTCGCCCAGGGTGGCGATGGCCACCACGGGCAGGCCGTAATGCTGCTCGACCTGCTGGACGGCGCTCTCGGCGGCATCCTGGCCGTTGGCGGTGGCTTTTTCCTGGCGGTCGAGCGCGATGGTGACGCCACAGGGGGTGGCGCCGGCCGCCTTAATCAGTTCGATGGACTCGCGCACCGAGGTGCCGGCCGAGATGACGTCGTCGATGATGAGCACACGGCCCTGCACCGGCGCACCGACCAGGGTGCCGCCTTCGCCGTGGTCCTTGGCTTCTTTGCGGTTGTAGGCGAAGGGCTTGTTGTGCCCCAGACGGGCCAATTCGATCGACACGGCGGCGGCCAGCGTGATGCCTTTGTAGGCCGGGCCGAACAGCATGTCGAACTGCAAACCGGACTCGATCAGCCGACGTGCATAGAATTCAGCCAGGCGGCCCAGTTTGGCGCCGTCGTCGAACAAGCCGGCATTGAAGAAATAGGGCGACAAGCGCCCGGCCTTGGTCTTGAACTCTCCAAACCGCAGCACCTGGGATTGCACCGCAAAGGCCACGAAGTCCTGAGCGAGTGTGTCGTTGGCAGGGGTGTTGCTCATGATGAATGGTGTCTCGTGTTTCGTCTGGTCTCTCTCAACCTCAACGGCGTCCGCTCGGCCGCAAGCAAAGGGCTGGTGCCCTGGGCTGAAAGTGTTTCAGCCGATTGTATGGGTGTGCAGGAGTTGAAGGTGCATGTCGATGACATGCCCGCACCGCTGAAGGCCTTTGCCGGTATGAATGGACATTTTCATCACGCCGAGAAGAAGGGCTATTCCGGGGTGGGGATGTACACGAAGCACGAACCCTCGGATGTGATCATCGGCCTGGGCAAGGCCGACCCGAGCGGCGAGTTCGACCCCGAGGGCCGCTATGTGGAGCTGCGCTTTGACAAGCCGGGGCGCAAACTGTCGCTGATCAGCTGCTACTTTCCCAGCGGCTCCAGCAGCGACGAGCGCCAGCAGGCCAAGTTCCGTTTCCTGGACATGATCGAGCCGCACCTGGCGCACCTGCGCGAGGAGCGCGAGTTCATCCTGATCGGGGATGTGAACATCGCGCACCAGGAAGCCGACCTGAAGAACTGGAAGGGCAATCTGAAGAACAGCGGCTTCCTGCCCGAGGAGCGGGCGTGGATGACGCGTCTGCTGGATCCGGCTGGCAGCACCCGGCTGGTGGACGTGTACCGACACCTGCATCCCGACACCACCGACGCGTGCTACACGTGGTGGAGCAACCGAGGTCAGGCCCGCGCCAAGAACGTGGGCTGGCGCATTGACTATCACCTGGCGACGCCAAGCCTGGCCGAAACGGCCCGGCAGGCGGCGGTGTTCAAGGATCAGTGGTTCAGCGACCATGCCCCATTGACCATTGATTACGACTTCAGTTTGTGAGCCACTGGGGGGCGGGTGCGTTGGCGTGGGGCAGGATACCCCCCGGCGCCACTCAAAACCAGAAATAATATTGATTGACGGACATATTCTTCGGGTGATATAAAGCGTCATTGCGCAGTGACGGCGGCGACCCTCTCAAAGGCAGCAAGCCGCCCACGCTGACCGCATTCAGCGACCTTTGTCGCCCTTTTGGCCTGCCGAGCTGCGGCCAACCGAGCCACTCGATGCTCACGCAGGTTGATTCATGCCTGCGGTCCTGATTGATCAAGATTTCAAACACCACCATTCCCATGGGCAAGTACGTCGTTTCGCCCGCGACACACCCGACCGATTGCGGCCGCTTCCGCGCCTCCTTCTCGGTCCAACGCTCACAGGGCAACGGCAGTGATGCCCGTGTGTTCCGTTTGGACAAGACCTTTGCCTCGCGCGACGCCGCCCGGCTCCTTGCTGTCACCCAGGGCTGGCTGCAAACGTGCATGCCACACCCGCCCGCGTGCTGATGGTCTGCTCACAGCAGATCCCCTCCCCACCTCCCAGTCGCTGCGGACTCCGCTTCGCACACCCGCATCCTCACGGTGCCCCCTCATTCAGAAAGGCTCTTCCATGAGCAGCAAAATCTACGTGGGCAACCTGCCCTACTCCGTGACCGACGCCAGCCTGCGCAGCAACTTTGCCGAGTTTGGCAACGTGTCCTCTGCCAAGGTCATGATGGACCGTGAAACCGGCAACTCCAAGGGCTTCGGCTTCGTGGAAATGGCTTCGGCCGAAGTGGCCCAGGCCGCCATCACCGCCTTGCACGGCATGTCCGTCGATGGACGCTCGATTGTCGTCAGCCTGGCGCGCCCCCGTGAAGAGGGTGGCGGCTCGGGTGGTTACAGCGCGGCGGGCTACAGCGCCACCAAGCGCTCGGACATCGGCTATGGCACGGGTGGCTACGGCGGTGGTCGCTACTGACCCCAGGTGCTTCCTGTGAAAACCGGCTCTTCGGAGTCGGTTTTTTTTCGCCTGTGCGGAGGCGGGGGGCCTGGCGTGCGCAGGGCACGCAGGGGGGCGGCTGCTCGCTCAACCGGTCACCGGCCCGGCCTCCAGACGGTTCTTGCCGGTTTGCTTGGCAAGGTACAGCCGCTGATCGACCAGCTCCAGAAATTGCGAGGGTTTGATGTGGTCGTCGGGAATGACGGTGCCCACGCCGACGCTGACGGTGACGCGCTGGTCATGTGGCGAGTGAGCGTGCGGGATCGCCTGCTTCTGAATCAGGCGCTGGCAGCGCTCAGCGACCTTGCGCGCCACGGGCGCATCGGCACCGGGCAACAGGACGATGAACTCTTCGCCGCCGAAACGCGCGACCAGATCGCGCGGGCCGTCGAGCGCGAGGCCGAGTGTCTGCGCAATGTCCACCAGGCAGCGGTCGCCACGCATGTGGCCATAGAGGTCGTTGTACTGCTTGAAAAAGTCGATGTCGAACAGCAGGACGGACAGCGGCAGGCCCAGGCGGTGGGCACTGTCCCACTCCAGTTCGAGGCTGGCATCAAAGCGGCGCCGGTTGGCGATGTGGGTCAGGCCGTCCTTGAAGGACAAGGCCTCCAGCTCCTTCTGCAGGGCAAGCAGCTTTTCTTCGGTCTTCTTGCGCTCGCTGATGTCGAACATGAAACCGATCAGCGCCTCGACCTCGCCCTGCTCGCTGCGCACCACGTGCACCACGTCGCGGATCCAGACGTAGCCGTTGTCCCGGGTCAGGGCACGGTAGTCGGCTTCGTGATCGACCCCCGCCTGGGATTGCGCGACGCAGAAGTTCACCACGTACTCACGGTCGTCCGGGTGCATGCGCGCCGCCCAGTCTTCGACGCTCACCCAACTCTCCGGGCGCCAGCCCAGCAGCGCCTCGATCTGCGGGCCGATGTAGGTAAACCGCTTGGTCGCCCAGTCGATCTTCCAGGGAATGGCCTGGGTCGATTCCAGGAGGGTGCGGTACACCGCGCTGTCGTTGCTGAGCTCATTCTCGTCGGACATGGCCTGTCTCTCGCTGTTCAAGGTGGATGAACAGCATCGCCCGCCGGATGATGCGGGTTGGGCTGGTCGTCGGTCATGCTAGCAGCGCCCCGGGCCCACCCATCACTGCCGCATCGCGCCAAGCTGCACAGACGGTCACATGTCACGTTAACCCTAGGGAGAGGATGGCGCCACCGCCCCTGAGCCACGCTCGGGTTCAGGCATGCGGCGCCTGCATCTTGCTCACATGCTGCCAATCAACTCGGCGAGCCGCTCGTCGGAGAGCCACAGCGGCATCGCCTGGGGCGAGAGCAGGGCCACCACTGCATGCTCATCGCGGGCACTGTCACGCAGCACCGATTTGGGCGTCGACTCGCCGGCGGCGTTCGTCAGCGTGGCCACCAGCGGCAGGTGTGCTTTCTCGCCGCTGCGGACCACCACGCCCAGCTCGCCCGAGGCCAGGCGGACCATGCTGCCCGGAGGGTAGACGCCGAAGGCCTTGATGAGCGCGAGGGTCAGCGGGCTGGAGGCGGACATCTGGTGGAGCCGGCGACCGGCCTGGTGCGGGCTCATTGCCGCCCGGTTCGCGCGGCGACTGAGCTGCGCCGTGTACACATCGGCAAAACGCAGCAGCTCGGCCAACTCACCCACGTCCGTCATGCCGCAGGGGTAGCCCGAACCACCGGGCACTTCGTGGTGGGTGCGCACGGCCTCCAGCCAGTCCGTGTCGGCGATACCGACCGCGCTCAGCATCTCGGCGCTGCGGATCGGGTGCGCATGGATGACCTCGCGCTGCTTGGCGGTCAACGGCGAGACCTGGTCGGCCAGGCGGGCCTGCAGGTCGAGGATGGACAGGTTCATCGTCAAGGCCACCTGGAAGGCCTGGCGTTGCTGGTGCGGCGGCCAGCCGAGCTGACGCGCGGCCGCGTGACACGCCGTGGCGGCATGGATCGAGTGGTTCACCCCGTAATGCCCGGAGCCGGTCACGGGCTGGCGCACCACCTGTGAGAGCGCGAGCTCAGGCGACAGGTCGATGAGGACCAGCAACTGTTCGGTGACGCTGTCGAGCGCGCCCACCAGCTGCGAGGGGGGGCCGCACAGGGCCTGCTTAACCTCGCCCGTCACGCGGTGCCACTCGGCGGGCAAGCGGACCCACCGCCGGGCGGGCGGCTCGCGCTGCGCCAGCGCCAAGGCGTCGGCCACCTCGTCAAACTCGACCACGGCACCCAGCTGAAGCAAGCTTTGCAACTGCGTCTCATCGGCGATGACCTCGCCGCGGGTCAGCAGCAGCCGTTGGGCGTCGCGCACGCTGAACGGCAGGGGCTCACCGAGCACGATCTGGTTCAAGACGGAGGCGAGGGAGCAGACGCGCATGAGCAAACAACGACAAGAAGGTCAACCGTGCGAACGGGCGGGCAGGGCCGCTCAGGCCACGCTGTGCAGGTGGGACGCCAGCGCCGCCGCCTCGACGCGGTTGCGCCCGAGGCGCTTGGCGTGCAGCAAGGCGCCGTCGGCCGCTTCGGTGAGGGCGGCGGCCGCATCGAACATGGGGAAGGACGCCACGCCCGCGCTGAAGGTGGCGTGGAGCGCCCCGCCCGGGTGCGCATGGGGCAAGGCCCCGAAGTCGCTGCGGATGCGATCGATGACGGCGATGGCCTGCTCCAGACCCACCCCCGGCAGCGCGATGAGGAATTCTTCACCGCCGTAGCGCCCGATGAGGTCGCTGGCGCGCAGACGGCCCTTGAGCAGCCAGGCCAGGGCGCGGATCACCTGGTCGCCCACCGGGTGGCCGTAGGTGTCGTTGATGGCCTTGAAGTGGTCGATGTCGATCATGGCCACGGTCAAGGCCCCCTGCCCGACGGGCGCGCCCGACTCACCGTCGGCGCGGCAAGGGCCCAGTTGCTGCACCAGGCTGACCAGGCGGGACTTGGCGGCGGTGTGGTTGAGCAGCCCCGTGAGGCCGTCAAGCCGGGTCGAGCGCTGAGTTTCGCGGAAGCGTTCGATCTTGGTCTTGACCACGGCCGCGAGCAGCACCGGGTTGAAGGGCTTGGTGAGGAACTGGTCACCGCCCAGACGCAGGGCCTCGACCTGCATGCCGACATCGGTGGCGCCGGACAGATAGACGATGGGCAGCGTGCTGTAGGCCGACATCTGGCGCAGCACGCGGGTGGCCTCGACGCCATTGAAGCGCGGCATGAACATGTCCATCAGCACGAGGTCGGGGCGGTACGATTCGAGCACATCGAACAGGGTGCCGGGGTCGCGGATGGCATGGCTGTCGATGCCGTGCTCGGCCAGCGTGCGCTGGATCAGGGCCACGGCCACGCGCGAGTCCTCCACCACCAGGACGCGATATTTCTCCTGCTCGATGTTCTGCACCAGGTCCAGGATGCGGTCGAGCACGCGGGCGGATTGTTCTTCGGCCGGGATCGCGACGTCGATGCCGGCGCGCATCAGCTCGACGATGGGCTCGATGGCCGAGGCCACCCCGAGGTAGAACAGCTGGCTGGCCGGGCAGGTGCCACGGACGGTGGTGACGAACTGCAGCGCCGAGGCCGGCATGCCGCCAGGGGCCGGGATGAAGAGCACAGCCAGCGGGCGATCGCCGGCCGGCGGTGCGTCGCCCCACGCCAGCTCAATCGTCTGGAAGCCGAAGTAGCGCAGTTGGTGCCCCAGCGCCTCGACCAGGTCGCGCTGCTCAGGGGCGCTGATCAGCCAGACGGCGCGCGGTTTGATCCAGTCGATCTCGGGCGCACTGACGCCCTTGGCGCCCTCGCTGCGGCGCTCCCGGTCGGGCACGTGCGGCTTGGCACTGGCCACGGCGCCCATCAGGGTGTCGAGCTGACGCTGCAGGGCCGAGATGTCCTGCTCGCTCAGCGGATGGGTGTCGTCTTGGCCGAGTCGCGCCAGCGCGGCGTTTTCCAGGCCCTCGCACACGCGCACCAGGCCTGGCAGGCGCATGCGGTTGAGGTGTTCGGCCAGGCTGTTGACCGCCACCGCAAACTCGATGAACTGCTCGAAACGCCCTTCGGCGACGTAGCACTCCCAGCGCGTCCGCAGCACGTAGAGACGGTCATCAATGGAACTCGGCGGGGAATCGGTCATGACGTTGCGAGGACAGCTAAGGGGCGTGATCTGGGGTCGGTCAGGCACGGGGGGACTCGATCACCAGTTCGCGGTGCACCAGCACCGCCGAGTTGCGCGGCACCACCGCGCGACCGCGTGCGAGCAGGTGGGTTTTGGTGAAGGCCGCACCGAACAGCAGGATCAGCGAAGAATAGTAAACCCAGAGCAGGATCAGAACCACCGAGCCGGCAGCCCCGTAGGTGGAGGCTGTGGCGGTTTGCGCCAGGTACAGGGCGATGGCGTCGCGCCCGATGGCAAACAGCACGGCGGTGAGCAGCGCGCCCACGACCACGTCACGCCATTTGAGCACCACGTCAGGCAGCACCTTGAAGATGGTGCCAAACAGCAGGGCCGAAACCAGCAGGGACACCAGCATCTCGGCGCTGGTCAGCAAGGCGGCAACGGCCGGCACGAACTGATCGGCGAAGTGGAGCACGGTGCGCAACACGACGCCCAGCAGCAGCGACACCAGCAGCACAAAGCCGATGGCCAGCACCACGGTGAGAGACAGGATGCGGCTCTTGACGAACATGAAGAGGCTGCTGCGGTCGGGGCGCGCGGCCACGCCCCAGATGTCGTTGAGCGAAACCTGCATCTGACCGAACACCGTGGTGGCACCGGCCAGCAAGGCGGCAACGCCGAGCACCGAGGGCATCCAGCCGGCCTCGGACAGGCGGGAGCGGGCCACGGCCTGCTCGATGGCCTGCGCGGCCTCCAGCCCCATGACGCCGCGCAACTGGCCGACGATCTGACCCTGGGCCGCCTGCTCGCCCAGCACCAGGCCGATCACGGCCACGGCGATGATGACCACCGGCGCCAGCGAAAACAGGGTGTAGAACGCCAAGGCGGCCGCGTGGCTGAAGGCATTGCTGCCGAGCCAGAGGTTCAGGGCATCACGGTTGATGCGCCACCAGTACAGGCTGCGTTGACGCCACATGGCTCACACCTCACGCGATCGCAGAAGGAGTCCCCAGGAGACTGGACAGGGTCGCCAGGACCAGCGGCTCGTCCCAGGGCTTGCCGAAACAGCCCTTGACGTTGGCGTGCGGCGCGAGGCGCTCGGCCAGGTCTTCGAAGCTGGAGACGGCAAAGACCGGGAGGGTACGCAGGACAGGATCGGCGTCCAGCCGCGCGATCAGCTCGTAGCCATCCATCTCGGGCATTTCGATGTCGGTGATCACCACGGCCGGCTGGAGTTGGGGCAACAAGTGCAGTGCCTGCACGCCGTTCTTGGCGATCTCGACGCGGTAGTGGACCGACTTGAGCAGCTTGACCATCTTGGCGCGCACGACCGCCGAGTCATCGACCACCAGGATCAGTGGTGGCTCGGCCGAGACCGTCGGGCTGACCGGTGGCATCGGCATCACTGGCGCAGGGGGCGCCGCGACGGGGACGGGTTCTGGCTCGACGACAGCGGCAGCGACCGGTTCAGTGACGGGCGCGACCACCGGCACCGATGGGATCACGGTCGGCTCGACCGGCGCCGGGACCGACTCGACCTCGGGCAGATCGGGTTCGGGTTCGGGTTCGGGTTCGGGTTCGGGGGCCGGCGCAGGCGCAGGCTCGGGCGCCTCAAGCACGAGGTCGGGCTCGCTCACGGGCTCAGGTGCCAGCGCCAGCTCAATCTCCGGCAACTCGGGCTCGATGGCCGGCTCGGGTTCGATCACCGGAGCAATCTCCGGCTCAGGCTCTATGACTGGCTCGATCCCCGGCTCGACAGGGGCCGGGACCGGTTCGATCACGGGCACCTCGGGCACGGCCTCAGGTGTCGGCTCCTCTGCAGGCGCAGGCTCCATCACCGGCAACACAGGCTCAGGCAGCGGCGCGACGGCCTCCAGCTCAAGGTCGAGGTCGATCGCGGGAATCGGCTCCGCCTCGATCGTCGCAGGCGCCACCACCGGTTCGGCCAGCAACGCGATGACGGGCTCGGCGGAGTCCAGCTCACTCGGCGCGGGTGGGGGCGCCACCTCCAGCTCGACATCCACCTCAGGCTCGACAACGGCCAACTCAACGTCCGACGCCTCATGCAAAACCTCTTGCGGCGCCGAGCTCAGGGCCGACGGCGGCAGCTCGTCCAGGGGCAGAGGCTCGGTGGCGCGATCGACGAAATCAGGCAGGAGCGCGGGCTGGGTGATCTCACCCTCGGGCTCAGGCTCGGAGGACAGCCCGGCCGGTGGGGGGCTGGGAAGCGTCGCCGGGGGCTCCTCCGGCGATGCCGGTTGCAGCGTCTCGGGCGCCGGTGCCTCAGGGCGTCGCCCCGGTCGGCGCAACGCACCGAATCCCCAGAACAGGAGGACGAGAACCAGCACACCCAACAGAACATAAACCAGCACGGAACTCTCCATTGCCACGCCCACCTGCGGCCTTGCGCACCAGTCTAACCCGCCGAAACGGGGGGGCAGGGTCCGCTCATTCCCGCAATCGGCGAAGATGCCACAGGGGCAAAAGGCGACAAATCGCCATGCGCGCTACCATCGGCGCACAAGGAGTTGCCTGCCATGACTGTTTCTCTACACGCCCTGGATGCCGCGGTCGCGCTCACGCCTGCGGGCGAGCACCGGTTCACCGGCCACACGCATCCGGCCTACGGCAACATGGTGGGGCCCTTTGGTGGCACCATCGCCGCCACCTTGCTCAATGGCGTGCTGAGCCACCCGGAGCGCCTGGGCGACCCGCTGTCGCTCACGGTGCACTACGCGGCCCCCATCACCGATGGCGCCTTCGAGGTGCAGGCGCGCCCCATGCGCACCAACCGCTCCACCCAGCACTGGCTGGTCGAGTTGCACCAGGACGGGGAGGTGGCCGCGTTCGCCACCGCCCTCACTGCCATCCGCCGCGACACCTGGAGCGCCACCGACGCGGTGTTCCCACAGGTCCCCCCAGCCGATCAACTGCCGCGCACCACCAGCCTGTTTCGCACGGCTTGGCCACAGGCGTACGACATGCGCTTTGTCGATGGCGAGCAGCCGCTGGGCAGTGTCGAGCGCGACCATGCCTTGACCCGTGTGTGGATCCGCGATGAGCCCCCGCGACCGCTCGATTTCCTCGCGCTGAGTGCGATCTGTGACGCGTTCTTTCCGCGCATCTTCGTGCGTCGCCCGCGCATCGTGCCGGCCGGCACCGTCACGCTGACCATCTACTTCCACGCCGATGCGCCGTTGCTGGCCGCCCAGGGCAGCGCGCACGTGCTGGGTTGTGCCCGGGGCCTGCGCTACAGCCAGGGCTTCCACGACCAGACGGCCGAGGTCTGGAGCCCCCGCGGCGAACTGCTGGCGGTGGGGCACCAGGTGGTGTACTTTAAAGAGTGAGCTGGGCCAGCGAGGCCGGGCGTACACGCCCTCCCGGCGCCACCGGTCTCAGGTCGTGTACTGCCCGGCGGCCTCGGGCTGAAAGTGCAAGGCCAGGATGCGGGCGGTGCGCAGCGCACCGGTAGGCAAAAGCCACTCGGCCTCGCCGCCCACCCGGTGCCCCAGCACGCTGGCGCCCATGGGCGAGAGCAGCGACACCAAGCCGGCTTCGGCATTCGCATCCTCCGGATAGCACAAGGTGATGTCGCGCGGCGCCGGTTCGCCCTCGGCCTGCAGGCGCAGGCGCGAATTCATGGTGACGACATCGGGCGGGACCTCGCGGGCGGGGACGACGTCGGCGGCGTCCAGCAAGGCGTCGAGGGCGTGCTTCTGGGCCTCGCTCAAGGCAGTGCGGCGCATGAGGCCCAGGATGCGGGCGTGATCGAGTTCGGTGAGGATGCGCTCGTCCACAGGACGGGGGGCAACGGACATGGGAGTCTCCAGGCAAAAGCTGCGCGGCAGAGCAGGCCCGGAGATCTCAAAAAAGCGCAAAGGAAGGAAGCAGGAGATCGCCGGGCTCAGGAAAGTGCGGCCAGCGATCGACGCACGCGCTGACAGGCCCCGCAGCCTTGGAAGGCGCGGGGTGGGCGTGCGAGGCATCCTGCGGAGAACATAGGGAGAGTCTAGCCCGGACCGACCCATTCGGCAAACCCTGCCTCGCAAAGCCCAAAACCCACCCTGAAATGTTCCGCAAAGCAAAACCAGGTTCTGCCAAAAAGGAAACCCTGGACCCCAAAACCGCCATCATGCGGTTATCCCTGTTAGAGGTTACCCTCGAATGTTCCGGTGTGCAGAATTCAATCCCGAAATAGACTTGACCCCTCAAACAGGTGATGGGCACACTGCTTCTCATTCATCGGCCATGCCCATCGGGGGCGCCGAGCACCGTTTGAGGAGCGCATCTTGGACTTGTTCTTTCAGCAACTGCTGAATGGCCTGACGATCGGCGGGGTGTACAGCCTGGTCGCGCTGGGCCTGACGCTGGTTTACGGGATCTTGCACGTCCCGAACTTCGCCCATGGCGCGCTGTACATGGCCGGCGCCTTCGTGGCCTTCTATTTCATGGAGTCGCTGGGCCTGAACTACTGGCTGGCGATGCTGGGCTCGGCGGCCGTGGTGGCCGTGCTGTCGATGCTGGCCGAGCGGCTGGTGTTCCACAAGCTGCGCAATGCCCCGCCGCTGCACGACATGATCGCCGCGATCGGCATCTTGCTGTTCCTGGAGGCCGGTGCGCAGGCCATCTGGGGCGCCGACTTCCACCGCATGCAGTCGCCCTACGGCCAGCTGGTCGAGATCTTCGGCCTGACCACCGTGGCCCAGCGTCTGCTGATCATCGCCGGCGCCGTGGTGCTGGTGACGGTGCTGCACCTGTTCCTGACCCGCACGACCACGGGCCTGACCATCATCGCGATGGCGCAGAACCGGGACGGCGCCGCCTTGGTCGGCATCGACGCCACCCGCGTGACGCTGCTGGTGTTCGCCATCTCCGGCGCCCTGGCCGCGGTGGCCGCGGTGCTCTACAGCCCGATCAACCTGGTCTACCCGGCGATGGGCCACTTGGTCATCACCAAGGCCTTCGTGATCATCATCCTGGGCGGCATGGGCAGCTTCCCTGGCGCCATCGTGGGCGGTCTGATCATCGGTCTGGCCGAGGCCTTCGGCGGCTTCTATTTCTCGACGGACTACAAGGACCTGATCGCCTTCGTGCTGCTGGTGGTCATCTTGTCGGTTCGCCCCCAAGGTCTGTTTTCGAAAGGCGCGCACTGACATGAAGCTCCTTCAAGGTAAGGCGGGCTGGGCCCTGCTCATCGCCCTGGCCCTCGTGTTCCCCTACATGGTCTCCAACACCTACTTTCTGTCGGTGATGACGCAGTCGTACATCTTCGCGATTGCGGCCCTGGGCCTGAACCTGATCACCGGCTACACCGGGCAGTTCAACCTGGCGCACGGCGGCTTCATGGCCATCGGCGCCTACGCGGTCGGCCTGCTGACCACCGACTATCAGTGGGGCTTCTGGACCGCGTTTGCGGCCGCGGGCGTGGTCTGCGGCGTGATCGGCTACCTGGTGGGCGTGCTGTCGCTGCGCATGACCGGCCACGTGTTCTCGATCTTCACGCTGTGCGTGGGCTACATCATCTACCTGCTGATCGAAAAGTGGGAAGACGTGACCCACGGCGCCGTCGGCGTGATGGGCATCCCCGCCCCCACGGGCTTTGGCGGTCTGGAGTTCGAATCGGCCAAGGGGCAGTACTACCTGGTGCTGGTCTTCCTGATCGTCGGCGCCTACGTCATGCACCGCATCGTGCATTCGCTGCTGGGCCGCAGTTTCGTGGCCGTGCGTAACAGCGAGGCCCTGGCCGAAGCACTGGGCATTCCGCTGGCGCGCACCAAGCGTCTGGCCTTCGTGCTGTCGGTGATCTACGCGGGCTTCGCCGGTGGCCTGTATGCCGGCGTGGTGCGTTTTCTGGGCCCTGAGTTGGCGGCCACGCACCACACCTTCGAGCTGGTGATGTTCATGCTGGTGGGCGGCATCGGCACCATCCTGGGCCCGATCCTGGGTTCGATCCTGGTGCCCTGGCTGACGCAGTCGCTGCAATTCCTGCAGGACTACCGAATGGTCGTCTTCGGCCCGGTGCTGATCCTGCTGCTGATCTTCGTGCCCAGCGGCATCGTCGGCACCATCTTGCATCGCCGCGCCCGCCGCGCTGCGGCCCAGCGCGAGCAAGCCCAGGCCGCCGCGACCCCGGCTGCTGCCTCGTCCACCCCCAACGGAGCCCGCCATGCTTGAGATCCGCGGACTGACCAAACGCTTCGGCGGCCTGACGGCTGTCAACAACGTGACGGCCCACTTTGAGGCCGGTCGCATCAACGCCATCATCGGCCCCAACGGCGCCGGCAAGACGACCTTCTTCAACCTGATCGCGGGCACGCATGCCCCGTCGTCGGGCCAGATCATCGTCAAGGGTGAGGACGTGACCGGCATGCGCGCCGACCAGATCGCCCGCCTGGGCGTGGCGCGCACCTTCCAGGCCACCAACCTGTTCGACCAGGCTTCGGTGCTGGACAACCTGATCGTGGGACACCGCCTGCGCACCCGCTCGGGCCTGTGGGACGTGATCCTGCACACCCCGCTGCAAAAACGCGAAGAAAAGCTGTGCCGCGAAAAGGCCGAGGCCGCGCTGGAGTTCGTGGGCCTGAACCACGTGGCGCACCGCCTGGCCGGTGACATCACGCAGGAAGAGCGCAAGCGCGTGGCCTTCGCCCTGGCGCTGGCCACCGAGCCCGACCTGCTGCTGCTGGACGAGCCCGCCGGCGGCGTGAACCCGGAAGAAACCTGGGGCCTGGCCGATCTGATCCGCAAGCTCGTGGACCACGGCAAGACCGTGTGCCTGATCGAGCACAAGATGGACATGATCATGAGCCTGGCCGACAAGATCATCGTGCTGAACTACGGCGAGAAGATCGCCGAGGGCACACCTGCCGAGATCCGCAGCAACCCGCTGGTGATCGACGCCTACCTGGGAGCCGAACATGCTGAAGCTTGAAGGCGTTTCGCTGTCGTACGGCAGCTTTCGCGCCCTGGACAATGTGAGCCTGCACGCCAACAAGGGCGAGCTGGTGGTGCTGCTGGGCGCCAATGGCGCGGGCAAGAGCTCGATCTTCATGGCGATCTCGGGCATCAACAAGACGAGCAGCGGCTCGATCTCGTTCGAGGGCCAGGAGTTGGTGGGCATGAAGCCCTCGGGCATCGTCGAGCACGGTGTGGTGCACTGCCCCGAAGGCCGCAAGCTGTTCCCGCAGATGTCGGTGGAGCAGAACCTGCTGCTGGGCGCCTACGTGCACCGCAAGGCGCCCGACACCAAGGCCACGTCCAAGCAGATCCTCGATCACATCTACGAGCTCTTCCCCATCCTGCTGCAAAAGCGCCATGACCCGGCGGGCTCACTGTCGGGCGGTCAGCAGCAGATGGTGGCCATTGGCCGCGCCCTGATGGGCCGGCCCAAGGCGCTGCTGCTGGATGAGCCCTCGCTCGGCCTGGCCCCCTTGGTGGTCAAGCAGATGTTCGAGATCATCCAGAAGATCAACCAGACCGGCGTGACCGTGCTGCTGGCTGAACAGAACGCCTACTCGGCGCTGCGCATCGCGCACCGGGCCTATGTGCTCGAACGCGGTCGCATCGTCATGGAAGGCAAGCCCGAAGAGATGCTGCACGACGAAGGCATCCGCAAGGCCTACATCGGCGCCTGAAGGCGCACCGTTTCTCCCCTTTTGCTCCCGTTCCCCACCCCTCACAAGGAGATCTCACCATGCGATTCATCCCCAAAGCGCTCAAGCTCGCCCCTCTGGCAGCCACCGTGGCCCTGGCCTTCAGCGCCAGCGGTGCCTGGGCCCAGGAAGTGATCAAGATCGGTCTGACCGCCCCGCTGAGCGGCGGCGCCGCCCTGTATGGCAAGAACGTGCTCAACGGCCTGAACCTGGCCGCCAAGGAAATCAATGCCAAGGGCCTGACCGTGGCCGGCAAGAAGTACCAGGTCGAGATCGTCGCGCTGGACGACAAGTACTCGCCCGCCGAAGCCGCCATCAACGCCCGCCGCCTCAAGCAGCAGCATGAAACCGCCGTGGTCTACGTGCCCCACTCCGGTGGCGCCTTTGCCCTGCAGGCCTTCAACCAGCAAGAAAACTTCCTGCTGATGGCCTACACCAGCGTGCCCACCATCACGGAAAAGGGCAACAAGCTGACGATGCGCATTCCGCCGAACTTCATGACCTACATCGAGCCCTTCATCCGCTACGAGATGAAGAAGGGCAAGAAGCTGGGCATGGCGCCGGCCGATCACGACTACGCCAAGGCCTGGGTGGCCGCGTTCGAGCCGGCCTGGACCAAGGCGGGCGGCACCGTGGTGTCGAAGAACCCGATGTCGTACAACAAGTCGGCCGACTTCTACACCGGCGTGAGCCGCGTGCTGGAAACCAAGCCTGACGTGATGTTCATCGGCGGCCCCTCCGAGCCGACCGGCCTGGTGGCCAAGCAGGCGCGCGAGCTGGGCTTCAAGGGCTCCTTCATCATCATGGACCAGGCCAAGATGGACGAGATGGCCAAGGTGACCGGCGGCCTGCAGATGCTGGAAGGCTCGATCGGCACCCTGCCGCTGACGGCCGACGAGCGTCCGGGCGCCAAGACCTTCGTGGCCGCCTACCGCGCCGCCTATGGGGCGACCGCCAACCCCTCGTCGGAATCGTCGCTGAACTACTCGTCGCTGCACATCGTGGCCAATGCGATGAAGCTGGCCGGCTCGGTGAGCGACCCTGTCGCCATCCGCGCCAAGCTGGACCAGGCCGCCAAGGAGCTGCCGGACGCCATCAACCCCAACGACTTCAATGGCGTGGACGCCAACGGCGGATCGGTGCTCAACACCGTGATCGGCGTGGTCGAGGGTGGCAAGCTCAAGGGCGTGCGCCTGAAGGACCTGTGATCCTGAACCGTCCGCCGCACGCGGTGGACGGTGCCTCAGGCGGGCCCCCTGCTGGGGTGACCCGCTTTTTTTGCGCGCAGACCGCTGCGCCGCACACCCATTTCCGATTTCACGATGCAAGCCTACCCAGGCTTGCCCGGTATCTGGCACGGGCGGGCACCCAGTCCTTCGTGGACGGCTCGCCAACGTGGCAAGATTCCACAAACAAACCGCTATTCCATCATGCAGACCCTACAAGCCACCGCGCTCGAAGATGGCAAGGAAGACCGACACTTTGTGACCGCCCTGGCGCGCGGCCTGGAGGTGTTGTCGTGCTTCCGCACGGGGGACAAAGCCCTGGGCAATCAGGAGATTGCCAAGCGCTGCAAGCTGCCCAAGTCCACCGTGTCGCGCCTGACGTACACACTGACCAAGCTGGGCTACCTGATCCAACTGGAAGAAAACGGCAAGTACCGCCTGGGCACCTCGACCCTGGCGCTGGGAAGCTACATGATGGCCCGCCTGGACGTCAAGCAGATGGCCAAGCCGATGATGCAGGAGCTGGCCGAGTTCGCCAAGGCCACGGTGTCGCTGGGCACGCGCGACCGGCTGGCGATGCTGTATGTGGAGAACTGCCGCAGCTCGGCGGCCTTGACCTTGAGCGTGGACGTGGGCTCGCGCATCCCGCTGCTCAGCTCGGCGCTGGGGCGTGCCTACCTGGCCGAGATCAGCCCGTCCGAGCGCGTGGAGTTGCTCGAGCGCTTCCGTGAGTACGACGAGCAGGCCTGGCCGAGCATTCAGGCCTCGATCAACACCGCGCTGGAGGACTACCGCGCCCTGGGCTGCACCCGCTCTTTCGGCGATCTGCAGGCGCACGTCAACGGCATCGCCGTGGCCTTCAACCCCGGTGGCGGCTTGCCGGTGATGGCGATCAGCTGCGCCGGTCCGGCCTTCAGCCTGTCGCAGGAGTTTCTGCTCAACGAGGTGCGCCCGCGTCTGATCGAGATGGCGCGCAAGTTGCAAGCCTCGGCGGGCCGTACCTGAGCGCGGCGCATCGGGCCGCGTCGGTCACGGGCTTCTGATAAGCTGAAGCGCCCGATTGCCTGACGGCTCGCCTGCGGGCGCCTGCCTGCCCTGCCCATGATGCGTCCCCCCGCCCCCCTTCCCTGCTGGCTGGCCCTGAGTGCCGGGGGCCTGTGGCTGGCGCCTGCGGCCCTGGCCCAGACCGCGCCGGGCGCCGCCCCGGCCACTGAGCGGGCAGGTCAGCACTGCGCGGCACACACCGATGCCGCCTTGCGGCTGGCCTGCTATGACGCGGTATTTCGCCCGCGGGCGCCCGATCCGCTGAGTGCACCGGCCCGCTCGGTGACCCAGCCCGCAACGGCCCTGTCCGCGTCAGACGCGTCGGCCGCACCAGCGAGCGAGACCGAGCGCGTGGCCATCACCCCGAACGAGGCCTCGACGGCGCCGGCCATGCTGCCACCGGGCAGCGCCCTGTCCACCTTCTGGGAGCTGGGCCGCAGCGACAAGCGCAAGGCCTTTGTCGTGCGCACCTTCTATCCCAACTACCTGCTGCCGCTGCACCTCACCAGCAGCATCAACCGCCAGCCGGCCAGCCCCACGCGCGGGGCCGCCCCGCTCAAGCCGAACTACAAGGCGGTGGAGGCGAAGATGCAGATTTCGCTGCGGGTGAAGGTGGCCGAGGACCTGCTGCTGCCGCGGGCCGACCTGTGGGCCACCTACACGCAGCGCTCGATGTGGCAGGTGTGGAACCAGGCCGACTCGGCCCCCTTTCGCAACTCCGATTACCAGCCCGAGCTGAAGTACGTGGTGCCGGTGCCCGATGGCCTGAGCGTGCTGCCGGGTGGCTGGTCGTGGCGCATGGTCGAGGCGGGCTTTGCCCATCAGTCCAACGGGCAGAGCGAGCCGCTGTCGCGCAGCTGGAACCGGCTGTATGCGGGCGCGGCGTTCGAGCGCGGCGAGCTGGCGGTGCAGATGCGCTTCAACCGCCGCCCACGCGAAGGCTCGAAGGACGACAACCCCGACCTGACCCGCTACATCGGCAACACCGAGATCCAGGCCTCGTGGCTGCCGGGGCAGTCCACCGCCTCACTCACCTGGCGCCTGCACCCCAAGGAGCTGAAAAACGGTTCGGTGCAGCTGGACTGGACTTATCCGGTAGACAGCAGTCAGCCACTGGGCTTGCGCTGGTACCTGCAGCTGTTCAGCGGCTATGGCGAATCGCTGCTGGACTACAACCACCGCCAGACCAGCCTGGGGCTGGGCCTGACCTTGTTCCAGTTCTGACGCCCGCAGCGTGCGCGCCGCTTGAGCGCGTCAGCTTGCGGCGGGCGCCTCAGACGCGGACGACCGGGCGCAACACACCCTCAACCAGATACGGGACGACGCCGCTGACGCTGCGTTGCGCGGCGTAGTCCAGCTCATCGGGCAGGCCCTTTTCCAGCATGCGACGGCCCACACGGGCTGCGTCAAAGCAGGCGCGGGCGTCGGTGGCGGCATGCATCCATTCGGCCGCCCGAGCCGCATCGGTGAAGTCGCGCACACCGGCCTGGCGGAACAGCGACACGAGGTAGCCGGCGCCGTAGAAGTCTTCGAGGTTGAAGCGATCGGCCGAGCCCGAGCACACGATCACGAGGGTGTCGTCGGGGTGCTGGTGCGCGATGTGGTCCACCACGGCCTGGGCGTTGAGCAGCGCCGCGGCGTACACATGGGCTGCGCCCTGCGCGCGGGTCAGCGCCACGGTGCCGTTGGTGGTGGCGTAGATCAGCCGGCCTTGCATAGGCAGGCGCGCCAGCACGGCCAGGGGCGTGGCCGGGGCAAAACCACTCAGCGTCTCGGCATACAGCTCTCCGGCCAGCAGGTGCGGCTGATCGCCCTGCTGCGCCGCCAAGGCACGGGCCGCATCGCCATCAAGTGCCGGCCACACCTCGGTGGCCCCAACTGACAGGGCCGCCACGATCGTGGTGGTGGCAAACAGGATATCGAGCACGATGACCACCTTGCCGTCCAGGCGTTGGCCGTCAAGCTCTTCCTTCTTCATCAGGACGTGGAGTTTGCGCATGCGGCTTCAGGCTGAGGTGTTGGTGGGCGCATCGGTCTCCGGGGCATGGCCCGGCAGGCGCCCGTGCACATGGCCACCCGGAGGCGGTTCGACCGGCTTGACGATGGCGAACACGCCGCTGGCGCGCAGGATCTTGCGCTCGCCCACCTTGAGGTGGCAGCTGGCAAAGGCCATGCGCGCGCCAATGCGGTCGATGTCCACATGGCACTCGATCCAGTCGCCCAGGTGCGCGATGCCGATGAAGTCGGTGCTCAGGCTGGCCGTGACCACCGCCAGCGGGCCGCCCCGCACGTGGTTGACGGCATAGCCCAGGCCCGAATCGGCCAGCGTCACCAGCAGGCCGCCGTGCGGGTGGCCGCGCAGGTTCATGTGCGGAGACTGCAAGCGCATGCCCAGGATCGGCGTGCCGCCGGGCACGTCTTTCCAGTAGATCGGACCGCACAGGCCGATGAAGGTGTCGGAATCCACATGGAATGGCACGAAGCCCGCGGGCACCTCGTGTGTCGCAGCGGAGGACGTGGTGTGCGAGGAAGCGTGCGAAGGAGTCTGGGAAAGATCGGCGGGCGTGCTCATGCGGGTCAGAACCAGTCGGGCGAGGCGGTCAGGGTGGTGTCATCCAGGCTGCGCAGCAGGTCGTGCTGCGGCCGGGTGCGCGGCAGCTCCCAGCGGTAGAACCACTGGCAGGTGTGCAGTGTGCCCTGATAAAACGCGACATCGCTGCCTTGTGCGGTCGGTAGCGCGCGCGCGGCCACCAGGGCCTGCTCCAGCCAGATCCAGGCCAGCACCGTGTGGCCGCAGGCTTCGAGGAAGACGCTGGCGTTGGCCAGGGCCCAGGTGGGGTTGGTGGCCAGCACCGGGCGCAACACCTGCAGGGTCTCTTCGACCTCGGCCCAGGCCATTTGCAAGGCCCGCGCGTGGGGTTGCAAGGTCTCGATGGTCTGCGCCTGTGCGATCGTGTCGGCCACCTTGCGCGCCAGTAGTTCGATGCCCGCCCCGCCGCGCATCACGGCCTTGCGCCCCAGCAGGTCCATGGCCTGGATGCCGTGCGTGCCTTCGTGGATGGGGTTGAGGCGGTTGTCGCGGTAGAACTGCTCGACCGGGTACTCGCGCGTGAAGCCATAGCCGCCGTGGATCTGGATGGCCAGGTCGTTGGCCGCCAGGCACCACTGCGAGGGCCATGACTTGACGATGGGCGTGAGCGTGTCGAGCAGCAGCGCGGCTTCTTCACGCGCGGTGGCGTCAGGATGGGTCTTGTGCTCGTCGACCAGACGGGCGGCGTACATCACCAGGCCGTAAGCGCCCTCCACATAGGCTTTCTGGGCCAGCAGCATGCGGCGCACATCGGCGTGTTCGATCAGCTTGCGCTGTGGCTCGGTGGGGTTCTTCGAGTCGGGCAGGCGGCCTTGCGGGCGGTCTTGTGCATAGGCCAGCGAAGCCAGGTAGCCGCGCCAGCCCAGCATCACCGCGCCCATGCCCACGCCGATGCGCGCCTCGTTCATCATCTGGAACATGTAGCTCAGGCCCTGGTGCGGCTCGCCCACCAACTCGCCCAGGCACTCACCCTTTTCGCCGAAAGACAGCATGGTCGAGGTCGTGCCACGCCAACCCATCTTGTGGATGAGACCGGCGAGGTTGACGTCGTTGTGCGCGCCCAGGCTGCCGTCGTCGTTCACGCGGTACTTGGGCACGATGAACAGCGAAATGCCCTTGACGCCGGCAGGGGCACCCTGGATGCGCGCCAGCACCAGGTGCACGATGTTCTCGCTGAGCTCGTGGTCGCCGCCGGAGATGAAGATCTTGTTGCCGCTGAGGCGGTAGCTGCCGTCAGGCTGCGGCACGGCCGTGGTGGTGATGTCGGCCAGGCTGGAGCCGGCCTGGGGCTCGGTCAGGGCCATGGTGCCGAAGAAGCGGCCGGTCAGCAGGTGGGTGAGGTACTTGCGCTGCTGCGCGGGCGTGCCGAAACGGCGGATGACGTTGGCGTTGCCCTGGGTGAGGCCGACATAGGACGTAGTGGCGATGTTGGCGCTCTTGAACAGCGAGCCGCAGGCTTGCGAGATCAGGGAGGGCAGTTGCATGCCGCCCACCTCGGCATCGTGGCTGGCCGCCAGCAAGCCGGCTTCGCAGTAGGCCAGCAAGGCAGTCCTCACCTCGGGGATCAGGGTGACGCGCTGGCCGTCGAACTGCGGCTCGTGCTCGTCGGACTTGCGGTTGTGCGGAGCGAACAGATCGGTGGCAATGGCCTGCGCGGTGTCGAGCGTGGCGGTGAAGGTTTCGACGCTGTGATCGGCATAGCGCGGACGCTCAACCAGGTTGGCGGCCTGCAGCCATTCGAACACCAGGAAGTCAAGGTGGCGGCGGTTGATGATGCTCTCGCTCATACGGGGTGTCCTCGTCAAGGATCACGCATCAATATTCTGCAATGCAGAACACATGATCGCAATTCAGAATTTGTCAGCGCATGATCCCTTGTCCGCCCCTTGGGCGTCAACCAATGGGAAACCCCTAATTACAGGGGCGATATCGCGCAGTAATCTGATTCTGATTTTCAATATGATGTTCTGCCATGCGGAACTTGATCGACAACCGAAGCAGGAGTTCAGCGAGCATGAGCAGCGCGTCCTATTCACTGCACGGCCCCGTGGCCGTGATCACCCTCGACAACCCGCCCGTCAACGGCCTGGGCTTGGCCGTGCGTCAGGCCATCGTGGCCGGCATCGACGCGGCCGCGGCCGATCCGGCTGTGCAAGCCGTGGTGCTGATCGGCAATGAGCGTTTCTTCTCCGGTGGCGCCGATGTGCGCGAGTTCGGCACGCCCAAGGCGATGCAGGAGCCCACGCTGTTGACGGTCATCGCCACCGTCGAGCGCAGCACCAAGCCCGTGATCGCCGCCATCAGCGGCGTGTGCATGGGCGGGGGGCTGGAGCTGGCCCTGGGCTGCCACTTCCGCATCGCCCGCAGCGACGCCACCGTGGCCCTGCCTGAAGTGAAGCTGGGCCTGCTGCCTGGTGCCGGCGGCACGCAACGTCTGCCCCGCGTGGTCGGCCTGGAAGCAGCTTTGAACATGATCGTCTCGGGCGCTCAGGTGCCCGCGGCGCAGCTGAAAGCCACCGCGCTGTTTGACGAGGTGGTGGACAGCGAACTGCTGCCCGCCGCCCTGGCGCTGGCCCACCAGGTGGTGAGCGAGGGCCGCGGTCTGCCGCGCGTGCGCGACCGCAAGGTGAACGAGCCGACTGCCGAAGCTTTCCTGCAATTCGCCCGCAACAACGTGGCGGCCATGTCCAAGAACTTCCCGGCGCCGCTGAAGTGCCTGGAGGCCGTGGCCGCAGCCGTGAGCCAGCCGTTTGACGCCGGCCAGAAGATCGAGCGCGAAGGCTTCCTGGCCCTGATGCAGACGCCCGAATCGCGCGCGCTGCGCCATGTGTTTGCCGCCGAGCGGGCCGCCAGCAAGATCAGCGACGTGCCGGCCGACACCCCCACGCGCGCCATCGCCAAAGTCGGCGTCATCGGCGCGGGCACCATGGGGGGGGGCATCGCGATGAACTTCCTCAACGCCGGCATCCCCGTCGTCATGCTGGAGACCAAGGCCGAGGCGCTGGAGCGCGGCATTGGCACCATCCGCAAGAACTACGAGAACTCGCTGAAAAAGGGCAAGCTCACGCAGGACAAGCTCGATGCCCGCATGGCGCTGCTCCAAGGCACCTTGGACTACGCCGACCTGGCCGAGGTGGACCTGGTGATCGAAGCCGTGTTCGAAGACATGGGCGTCAAGCAGCAGGTGTTCGAGAAGCTCGACAGCGTCTGCAAGCCCGGTGCGATCCTGGCCTCCAACACCTCGACGCTGGACCTCAACCAGATCGCCGCCTTCACCAAGCGCCCGCAAGACGTGGTGGGCCTGCACTTCTTCAGCCCGGCCAACGTGATGCGCCTGCTGGAAGTGGTGCGCGGCGACGCCACCGCGAACGACGTGCTGGCCACCTCGATGGCGCTGGCCAAGACCATCAAGAAGCAGGCCGTGGTGTCGGGCGTGTGCGATGGCTTCATCGGCAACCGCATGGTGGCCCGCTATGGCCAGGCCGCGCACGACCTGATCGTGGCCGGGGCCCTGCCCCAGCAGGTGGACAAGGCCCTGGAGAAGTTCGGTTTCGCCATGGGCCCCTTCCGCATGGGCGACCTGGCCGGTCTGGACATTGGCTGGGCGATCCGCAAGCGTCGCAATGCCGAGAACCCCGCTGAGGCCAAGCCCAATGTGGCCGACGCGCTGTGCGAAGCCGGCCGCTTCGGCCAGAAGACCGGCTCGGGCTGGTACCGCTACATCCCCGGCAACCGCGTGGCCCAGCCTGACCCCGTGGTCGAAGAGACCATCGTGGCCTTCCGCGCCGCGCACGGCGTCACGCCCCGCAAGATCAGCGACGAGGAAATCATCGAACGCTGCGTCTATGCCCTGGTCAACGAAGGCGCCCGCATCGTCGAAGAAGGCATCGCCCAGCGTGCCTCCGACGTGGACATCGTCTACCTCAATGGCTACGGCTTCCCGCTGCACCGCGGTGGCCCGATGCTGTACGCCGACCAGGTAGGCCTGGTCAATGTGGAACGCGCACTCAAGCGCTTTGCCGCCGAGCCCGGCGCCGATGTGGCCTTCTGGACCCCGGCCGCGCTCCTGTCCCGTCTGGCTGCGGCCAACGAGACCTTCAACTGATGCACTGACTATGGACATTCACGTGACTGAAGCCGTCATTGTTTCCACCGCGCGCACCGGCCTGGCCAAATCCTGGAAGGGCGCTTTCAACATGACCTACGGGCCCACCCTCGGGGCCCACGCCGTGCAGCACGCCGTGGCGCGCGCCGGCATCGACCCGGCCGAAGTGGAAGACGTCATCATGGGCGGCACCTTCGGCGAAGGCACCACCGGCGGCAACGTCGCCCGCCAGATCGCGCTGCGTGCCGGCCTGCCCGTCACCACCGCGGGCATGACCGTCAACCGCTTCTGCTCTTCGGGCCTGCAAACGATTGCCCTGGCCGCGCAACGCATCATCGCGGGCGAAGGCCAGGTGTATGTGGCCGGTGGCGTCGAAAGCATCTCATGCGTGCAGAACGAGGCCAACACCCACATGCGCCGCGACCCCTGGCTGGTCGAGCACAAGCCCGAGATCTACTGGAACATGCTGCAGACCGCCGAGCAGGTGGCCAAGCGATACAACATCGGCAAGGACGTGCAGGACGAGTATGGCGTGCGCAGCCAGCTGCGTGCCGCAGCCGCCCAGGCCGCCGGCCTGTTCAACGATGAGATCGTGCCGATGACCACCACCATGGGCGTGGTGGACAAGGCCAGCGGCCGCCTCACCACCCGCGAGGTGACGATCGACCGCGACGAAGGCATCCGCCCCGACACCACGCTGGAAGCCGTGGCCAAGATCCGCGCCGCCCTGCCCGGTGGGGTGGTGACAGCGGGCAACGCCAGCCAGTTCTCGGACGGCTCATCGGCCTGCGTGCTGATGGACCGCAAGCTGGCCGAGGTGCGCGGCCTGCAACCGCTGGGCATCTTCCGCGGCTTTGCCGTGGCCGGCTGCGAGCCCGATGAAATGGGCATCGGCCCGGTGTTCGCCATCCCCAAGCTGCTCAAGAAGGCCGGCCTGAAGGTCGAGGACATCGGCCTGTGGGAGCTGAACGAAGCCTTTGCCGTGCAGGTGCTGTACTGCCGTGACAAGCTGGGCATCCCCGATGAGCGCCTGAACGTCAACGGCGGCGCCATCGCCGTGGGCCACCCCTATGGCGTTTCGGGCTCGCGCCTGACCGGACATGCCCTGATTGAAGGCAAGCGCCGCGGCGTGAAGTATGTGGTCGTGACCATGTGCATTGGCGGGGGCCAGGGCGCCGCCGGCCTGTTCGAAGTCTGCTGAATCAAAGGATCACACCATGAGCGTGAAAGCATTGTTTGACCTGACGGGCCAGGTGGCCCTGATCACCGGCGGCTCGCGTGGCCTGGGCCTGCAGATGGCCGAGGCGCTGGGCGAGCTCGGCGCCAAGCTGGCCATCACCGCCCGCAAGGCCGATGAGCTGGCCGAAGCCAAGGCCCACCTCGAAGGCCTGGGCTACGAGGTGCTGACCGTCGTCAACGACCTGCAGAAACTCGACCAGATCCCGGGCATGGTGGACCAGGTGGTGAGCCACTACGGCACCATCGACATCCTGGTCAACAACGCCGGCGCCACCTGGGGCGCCAAGGCCGAGGAGTACCCGGACGAAGCCTGGCACAAGGTCATGGGCCTGAACGTCGATGCCCCCTTCTTCCTCTCACGCGAGGTGGGCCGCCGCTGCATGATCCCGCAGGGGCGCGGCAACATCATCGTCACCGCCTCGGTGGCCGGCCTCAAGGGCACGCCCCCGGGCATGAACACCATCGCCTACAACACCTCCAAGGCGGCGGCCATCCACTTTGCCAAGACGCTGGCCTCCGAGTGGGGCCACTACGGCATCCGCGTCAACGCCATCTGCCCGGGTTTCTTTCCCACCAAGCTGGCCAGCGGCTTGATCGACAAGCTGGGCGATGCCCTGGTGGCGCGCACCCCGCTGCGCCGCCTCGGGGGCGACGAAGACCTCAAGGGCACGGTGGCCTTCCTGGCCTCCAACGCCTCGCGCCACATCACCGGCCAGGCCATTGTGGTAGACGGCGGCGCCAGCGTCATCTGAGGACGGGATCACGCGATGAGCTCTTCGGCAGACAGCGCCTTTTCGGGCACCCGTCCGGTCTCGCCCCAGCATGCCTTTGACGAAGGCAAGCTGGCCGCCTACATCCGCGCCCACGTTGCCGATTTCCGTGGCGACCTGCAGGTGGCGCAGTTCAAGGGCGGGCAGTCCAACCCGACCTTCCTGGTGCAGGCCGGCTCGCAGCAGTATGTGCTGCGGCGCAAGCCGCCCGGGGTGCTGCTGCCCTCGGCCCATGCGGTGGACCGTGAGTTCAAGGTCATCAGTGCGCTGGCGGGCACCGATGTGCCGGTGGCCAAGGCCCACGCCCTGTGCCAGGACCCCGAGGTCATCGGCACCGACTTCTACCTGATGGACTATGTGCAGGGCCGCATCTTCTGGGACCCGAAGCTGCCGGACGTGGCGGCGGCCGATCGCCCCGCCCTGTATGACGAACTCAACCGCGTGATCGCCGCGCTGCACCGCGTGGACTACCAGGCCGCGGGCCTGGGCGACTACGGCAAGCCCGGCGAGTACCTGGCGCGCCAGGTGGCGCGCTGGACCAAGCAGTACCGCGCGGCCGAGACCGAGCGCATCGAGGCCGTCGAGAACCTGATCGAGTGGCTGCCCGCGCACCTGCCCGCCGGGGACGAGACCGCCATCGTGCACGGTGACTACCGCTTCGACAACGTCATCTTCCACCCCACCGAACCGCGCATCCTGGCCGTGCTGGACTGGGAGCTGTCCACCCTGGGTCACCCCCTGGTGGACTTCGCCTACCACTGCATGACCTGGCGCATGGACGGCTCCACCGGCCGCGGCCTGGGTGATCTGAGTGCAGAGCAACTGGCTCAGATGATGATCCCCGCTGAATCGGACTATGTGAAGCGCTACTGCGCGCGCACCGGCCGCGATGGCATCCCCGAGCGCGACTGGTCGTACTACATGGTCTTCAACCTCTTCCGCCTCACCGGCATCCTGCAAGGCGTGATGAAGCGCGCCCTGCAGGGCAACGCCGCCAGCGCCGAAGCCATTGCCACCGGCAAGCGCGCCCGCCCCCTGGCCGAGCAGGCATGGCGCATGGTCGAACAGATGCGCCAGGCCTGAGTGCCGAGCCTGAGCGCCCTCCCCTGACTCCCCCACCTCATACCGGAGATCCCTGATGGACTTTTCCTACTCCCCCAAAGTCATCGACCTGCAACAGCGCCTGACGGCCTTCATGGACGAGCACATCTACCCGGCCGAAAGCGTGTACCACGCGGAGGTGGACGCCAACCGCGCCGCCGGCAATGCCTGGCTGCCCACCAAGGTGATGGAAGAGCTCAAGGCCAAGGCCCGCGCCGCCGGCCTGTGGAACCTGTTCCTGCCCGAGTCCAAGTACGGCGCCGGCCTGACCAACCTGGAGTACGCGCCCCTGTGCGAGATCATGGGCCGCTCCCACATTGCACCGGAAGCCTTCAACTGCTCCGCCCCGGACACCGGCAACATGGAAACGCTGGTGCGCTACGCCAGCGAAGCACAGCAACAACAATGGCTGCTGCCCTTGCTGGACGGCAAGATCCGCTCGGCGTTTGCCATGACCGAGCCCGATGTGGCCTCGTCGGACGCCACCAACATCGAAGCGAGCATCGTGCGCGACGGCGACGAGTACGTGATCAACGGCCGCAAGTGGTGGACCTCGGGCGCGCCCGACCCCCGCTGCGAGATCCTGATCTTCATGGGCAAGACCGATCCCACCGCCAGCCCCCACCAGCAGCAATCCATGATCTTGGTGCCCATGGCCACTCCCGGCGTCAAGATGGAGCGCCCGCTGCCGGTGTTCGGCTACGACCACGCGCCGCACGGCCACGGTGAAGTCAGCTTCGACAACGTGCGTGTGCCGGTGAGCAATGTGCTGCTGGGCGAGGGCCGGGGTTTCGAGATCGCCCAAGGTCGCCTCGGCCCGGGCCGCATCCACCACTGCATGCGCCTGATCGGCCTGGCCGAACGTGCGCTGGAATTGATGTGCAAGCGCGCGCTCAGCCGCGTCGCCTTCCACCGCCCCATCGCCGACCAGGGCGTGACGCGCGAGCGCATTGCCAACGCCCGCATCCTGATCGACCAGGCGCGCTTCCTGGTGCTCAACGCCGCCTACATGATGGACACCGTGGGCAACAAGGTCGCCAAGAAGGAGATCGCGATGATCAAGGTGGCCGCGCCCACCATGGCCTGCCAGGTGATCGACTGGGCCATGCAGGTGCACGGTGGCGGTGGCGTGTCCGACGACTTCCCCCTGGCCGCAGCCTATGCCAACGCCCGCACCCTGCGCTTTGCCGACGGCCCGGACGAAGTCCACCGCAACCAGATCGGCAAGATGGAGCTGGCCCGCTATCAGAACAAGGCTTGAACACCATGTCCGACCGTCACTTCGCCCATTGGCCCAGCAACCTGCCGCGCCACCTGACCGTCCCGGCCACCAACCTGTACCGCAACGTCGAGTTCTCGGCGGCGCGCTACCCGGACAAAGCCGCCCTGATCTTCTACGACGGCATCACGACCTACCGTGAGTTCGACGACCAGATCCAGCGCCTGGCCGGCTACCTGCAGCAGGACTGCGGCGTGGCCTGCGGCGACCGCGTGCTGCTCTACATGCAGAACAGCCCGCAGTTCGTCATCGCCTACTACGCCATCTTGCGGGCGGACGCCGTGGTGGTGCCCGTCAACCCGATGAACATGACCGAGGAGCTGCGCCACTATGTGAGCGACGCCGACGCCCGCGTCATCATCGCCCCGCAGGATCTGTACAAGCAGGTTCAGCCGCTGCTGGCCGAAGGCCTGGCTCAATCAACGAGCCAACCCGAAGCACCCGGCCTGCGCCACGCCATCGTGGCCGCCTACAGCGACTACCTGCCCGCCGAGACCGACCTGCGCGTGCCCGCCTTCGTGAGCGAGCCGCGTCAGGCCATCGGCGATGCGGGCGTGGTGCCATGGACCGATGCACTGGCCGCGAACCACCGCCCCGGCCCGCTGACCACCGGCCCGGACGACCTGGCGGTGATGCCCTACACCTCGGGCACCACCGGCCACCCCAAGGGCTGCATGCACACGCACCGCAGCGTGATGTACAACACCGTGGCCGGCACGCAGTGGATCGGCACCCCGCTGGACGGTGTCTCGCTGGCGGTGCTGCCGCTCTTCCACGTGACGGGCATGCAAAACGGCATGAACGGCACCCTCTTCGTGGGGGCCAGCATTCTGCTGCTGCCACGCTGGGACCGTGATGCCGCCGCGCAGCTGATCCAGCGCTACAAGGTCACGGGCACGCAGATGATCGTGACCATGGTGGTGGACCTGCTGTCCAACCCGCGCCTGGGCGAGTACGACCTCTCCAGCATCAAACGCCTGAGTGGCGGCGGTGCGGCCATGCCCGAGGCGATCGCCACCAAACTCAAGGAAGTCTGCAACCTGGACTACCTGGAGGGCTACGGCATGTCGGAGACCATCGCCCCCACGCACATCAACCCGCTGGAGCGGCCGATGAAGCAGTGCCTGGGCATCCCCATTTTTGATGTGGATGCGCGCGTGGTGGACCCGACCACCTTTGCCGAGCTGCCCCCCGGCGAGGTGGGCGAGATCATCGTGCACGGCCCGCAGGTCATGCAGGGTTACTGGAAGAACCCTGCGGCCACCGAGTCGGCCTTCGTCACGATCGACGGCAAGCGCTTCCTGCGCACCGGCGACCTGGCCCGCACCGATGAACACGGCTACTTCTACATGGTCGACCGCCTCAAGCGCATGATCAATGCGTCGGGCTTCAAGGTCTGGCCGGCGGAAGTGGAGGCGCTGATGTACAACCACCCCGCCATCCAGGAAGTGTGCGTGATCGCGGCCAAGGACGCGCGGCGCGGCGAAACGGTGAAGGCCGTGGTGGTGCTCAAGCCGGCGTTCCGTGGCCAGGTCAGCGAGCAGGAGATCGTGGACTGGGCCCACGACCACATGGCCGCCTACAAAAGCCCGCGCATCGTCAGCTTTGCCGAGTCTTTGCCCAAGTCGGCGGCGGGCAAGGTGATGTGGCGGGAGTTGCAGGCGCAGGAAGTCTGAGGCTTGGGGGCAGGGGCAGCAGGAGGTCGGATCTCCCTTCACCATGATCTGGCGCATTGGCAATGCCCTGCCTGTTGCAGTAAGGTGGACAGCCTCAGTCGACCCCTCCTGCCCCTCATCGTCCTGGAGCGTCGTATCCATGAAGCAGCATCTCCTCATTGCCCTTGCCGTGTTGGGCTTGGCCGCTGCCGGCCCCGCTCTGGCCGCCCGCAACGCACACGACCATGGTCATGGCGCGTCAGCGGTCACCCTGCAGCTCAATGCCGGCCAAAAGTGGGCAACCGATGCGCCGTTGCGCGCGGGCATGGGCGAGATCCGTCAGGTGATGGCGGCCTCACTGCAGGCGATCCACGAGAGCAAGATGTCGGCCCAGGCCTACGGTAAGCTGGCCAAGCAGGTGCAAGCTTCGGTCGGCAAGATCGTGGCCCATTGCAAACTGCCCCCCGCCGCCGATGCCCAGTTGCACATCGTCATCGCCGAGCTGCTGGTCGGTGCCGATCAGATGGCCGGCAAGGTCAAAGTCACCCCACGCGTGGACGGGGCCGTCAAGGTGATCGGCGCCCTCGATGCCTACGGCCAGCATTTCGACGACCCGGACTTCCACGCGATCGAACACTGAGGCTGTCGACATGCTGCCCCAGGGCCAGCACACGGGGCCCTGGGGAACCCGTGGGCAAGGAAGACGCGATGCTCACGCCAAAAGGGGGCGTCTTGTCTGGCGTCAATCGGTGGCGTCCACCACGCGGTTGCGGCCTTCGCGCTTGGCGCGATACAAATTGCTGTCGGCACGTTCAATGGTGCGCGCCAGCGTTTCGTCTGCGTCGTGCCGCAATGCGAGGCCCACGCTGATGCGGACGCTGACCGTACCGCCATCGATCTGAACGGGCTGCTCCGCCATGGCCACGCGCAGCCGCTCGGCCACTGCACGCGCAATGGCCTGATTGCTCCCGCAGAGCAAGACGATGAACTCTTCACCCCCATAGCGCGCCAGCACATCGCCGTCGCGCAGTTGGGCCTGGGCGCGGCGCGCGACTTCCTGGATCACCCGGTCGCCGACCGGGTGACCAAAACTGTCGTTGATCTGCTTGAAATGGTCGATGTCGAACAGCAGCAAGGCCAGCTGCTGCGCGGCATCGCCATCGGGAGACAGGGCACGGGCCGGGCTCTGCGCCTGGTAATGGGCTTGAGCCTGGTCAAAGAAGGCGCGACGGTTGAACAGGCCGGTCAGGGCATCGTACGAGGCGTCGCGTCGCAACATCCGTTCAAGCCGGATGGAGGCCGTGACGTCCTGGAACAGCCAGACACGGCCGTTGTGCCCACTGTTGAGGATGGGGTGGGTGTCCACACGCCAGACGCGCTCATCCAGCTCCCAATGGACAACCACCTCCGCATCCAGCACGTGCTGCAGGGGCTGGTAGGCCACGTCCAGCTCTGCCGCGTTACTGCAACGGCAACGGGCAGCCTGCATGGCCTGGGCCAGCACGTCCACCGGCACCTGTCCGTGCGGCATCTGCAGCACCTCCGACATGACCCTGTTCACCTGAGCATGGGCGCCTTGCCCCGTCACCACCACGATGCCCTGCGGCACGCTGTTGAAGATGTCATGGAACTGAGCGTCCGCTTCGATCTTCTGCCCCACCAGATCACGCCCGTCGAGCAAGCGTGCATAGATCGTCCGCAGCAGCAGGACCGGATGCGCCCCGGCATCCTTGCCGGTGAGCATCGTCACGTGGTGCGCCTGGGCCGCGTCCCACAAAAAGAGCACCCCCCCGGCCAGCTGATCGCCCAAGGCGGCGCTGTCCAGATAGGCCACGGCGACCGGGACGAAGGGCAAACCGGCGGTCACCATGCTGGGCAAGTTGGAGAGCGGCAGCCACTGCAACCCACCGGGCTCTTCGTCCTGTCGCCTCGGGATCCGCCAGCGCCAGGCCGTGCTGGCGGGCCACTCCAGCGGCGGCTCGCCGAGGAGCGGCACCAACTCATCCGGTGCGCGCCGCAGCAGTGCGACCGTCATGCTCGCCTGGGAAAGCTGACGTGCCAGCGTCAACATCGCCAGCAGGGCGTCCGCGTGAGGGGAGATCTGCATGACGTGTCAGGTGGCCCGCAAATGACGCAGCACGGCCGCGGCCACGACCTCGGGCTGGGTCAGGTGGGGCAGGTGGCCCTCCAGCTCCAGGATTTCCGACACGCTGCCGGTCGTCTGCTCATGCAACCACTGCGCGACCTCGATCGGCACGGCCACGTCCTTGCGGCTGTGGACAAAGTGGGTGGGCGTGCGCAGGCGAGGCACCACGCCACGGTGGTCGGCCTGAAAGATCATGCGCAGAATGTGGCGCGCGATGTCGGGGCGAATCTTGAACAGGGTGGCGCTGAAACGGGCCAGCACATGCTGATCGTCCACGCCCATGACCATGGGCACAAAGCCGGCCGCCCAACTCTGATAGTTCGTGGCCATGGCGTTGTAGAGCGTGTTCAGGTCATCTTGCTCAAAACCGCCGACATAGCCTGTCGCGGCATCGTTGAGGTAGCGCGGCGAGGGCTGCAAGAGCACCAGGCGCTCAAACAACTCGGGCCGTGCTGTGGCGGCAATCATGCCAATCATGCCGCTGACCGAATGACCGACATAGCTGACGCGCTGGAGTGCTTGCTCAGCGAGGAGCGCCAACAAGTCGTCGGCATAACCAAACAGCGAACCATGCACATCCGGGTCATAGCTGTGCGCACCGTCATCACCACAGCCGGCCAAGTTGTACGACAGCACACGGTAATGCGCGTCCAGCGCAGGGCGGATGTGGTCCCACGACGTCTGGTCCGAGCCAAAGCCGTGGCTGAGCAAAATCACTCGATCTCCGGTGCCACTCCAGGTGGCCTGCAGACGTTCAGAAGCAGTCATCGCGACAGAAGACAATTCAAGCAAGTTATCGCGATCAATTATGACGGCTTCGCGCACCGGGCAAGCGGTCGGATCGCACGCGCCCCCACGTCAGACACTGATGACTGGGATCCGGACTCCCTGCATCTCGCAACGTCAGGGCTTGGCAAAGCGTCGCGCCCCTTCCTCGCGCGCCGCCTTGAAATGAGAATCCGCCCGATAGAACCGTCATGCCCGCGGCCATAAAGGGCTTTCATTCTTGCAACCAAGTGTGGTGAAGATGAACAAGCCTTTCAGTTCGCGGTGCCCAGAGATCACCCGGGCAGACGCACTGACTCTCATGGATTGGTTGACCGACGAGGACGTGACCTGCGACCTGAGCGGCTCACGCCACGTCTCCCGGTTCATTGAGCAGGTTGTCGATCGGGTCAAGTTGCCGATCCTGACCCATCTGTTCAACCAGAGCGGCCGTTTCTGCATGAACTCGAGCGCGCCATCGTCGTCGATCCACGGGAGGTGGAGGTGGTGCTGGTGTACCCGGAAGATGCCGACGAGCATGCCGGCAAACTTTCGGTGTGCTCGGACATGGGTACGGCGATCCTGGGCGACAAGGCGGGCGATGCCTTCAACTGGCGGATGCGCCATCGCACCCGCCAGATCCGGATCGACAAGGTGCTGTACCAGCCCGAAGCGGCGGGCCATTTCCACCTGTAGGCTCACACGCCCAGGCCAGGCACAAGCGCCGGTGGGAATGCCCCCACCGTGATCTGCGCATTGGCAATGCCTGACAGGATGCAGTAAGGTGAACCAGTCCGCCTCCCATCCAAAGGCTCCCCACGCGTGGACGGGGCCGTCAAGGTGATCGGCGCTCTCCATGCCTATGGCACGCATTTCGACGATCCGGACTTCCAGCCGATCGAACACTGAAGTCCAGGGGGTACAGCGCCGTTTTTCAAGCAGTCTGCGTTCCGTCCCATCTGACAGAACGACGCCCTTGATCAGGCCGTCTGGCGCTGCCTGGGCAGTGGCGGACGGAGGGCACCCCACTCTTGAGGAGACACGACATGAGCAGCAAGAACACCGTCTGCCTGTGGTTCGACGGCGATGCCGTTGACGCCGCCACCTTCTATGCAGAGACCTTTCCCGACAGCGCGGTCGGCGCCGTCCACCGCGCACCGGGCGATTTTCCCGACGGCAAGCTGGGCGATGTCCTGATCGTCGAGTTCACCGTCTGCGGCATCCCCTGCATCGGACTGAACGGCGGTCCGCAGTTCAAGCACAGCGAGGCCTTCTCCTTTCAAATCGCCACCGACGACCAGGCCGAAACCGACCGCCTGTGGAACGCGATCATCGGCCATGGCGGGCAGGAAAGCGCGTGCGGCTGGTGCAAGGACCGTTGGGGCCTGTCGTGGCAGATCACCCCACGCGCCCTCACGGCGGCGGTCATCGACCCTGATCGCGCAGCGGCCAAGCGCGCGTTCAACGCGATGATGACGATGAGCAAGATCGACATCGCCACGATCGAGGCGGCACGGCGGGGCCCATGACGTGCCGGCCAGAGCCTGAGCGTGAGTGCCTGCTGTTCATCCGTCTGCCCAAGCTACTGGTGACACCCTGACAAGTACGTCGGGCACGCAGTACAAGGCGCTCGCCCTCGACGGGGGTTGCGAAGCTGAGGTCGCTCAGGCCGCCTGGCGCAGGGCCTTGGCTGCGGCAACCATGTGGGCCAACGCGGGAATCACCTCCGGCCACTGGCGCGTCTTGAGGCCACAGTCCGGATTCACCCACAGGCGCTCCGCCGGCACACGCTCCGCCGCCTTCTGCATCAGTTGCACGATGTGCGCCTGCGTCGGGATGTTGGGCGAGTGGATGTCGTACACGCCGGGCCCGATCTCGTTGGGATACTGGAAGTTCTCGAAGGCGTCCAGCAACTCCATGTCCGAACGCGAGGTCTCGATGGTGATCACATCGGCATCCATGGCGGCAATGGCCTGGATGATGTCGTTGAACTCGGAGTAGCACATGTGGGTGTGGATCTGCGTTTCGTCGTCCACGCCGTTGGCGGTGATGCGGAACGATTCCACCGCCCAGTCCAGGTAGGTCTGCCACTGGGACTTGCGCAGCGGCAGGCCTTCGCGCAGGGCGGCCTCGTCGATCTGGATGATGCGCACGCCGGCCTGCTCCAGGTCCAGCACTTCTTCGCGAATGGCCAAGGCCAGTTGGTAGCAGGACACCGAACGGGGCTGGTCGTCCCGCACGAAGGACCAGTTCAAGATGGTGACCGGGCCGGTCAGCATGCCCTTCATGGGCCGGTTGGTCAGCGACTGCGCGTAGCGGATCCACTCGACCGTCATGGCCTTGGGGCGGCTGATGTCGCCAAAGAGGATGGGCGGCTTCACGCAGCGTGAACCGTAAGACTGCACCCAGCCGAACTGGCTGAAGGCGTAGCCTTCAAGCTGCTCGCCAAAATACTCGACCATGTCGTTGCGCTCGGCTTCGCCGTGCACCAACACATCCAGATCCAGCGCCTCTTGCTCCCGCACAGCGCGTTCGATCTCCTTGCGCATCGCGGCCTGGTAGCCGGCTTCGTCCAGTCGCCCCGCCTTGTACTCGCTGCGGGCGCGGCGGATGTCGGCGGTCTGCGGGAAGGAGCCGATGGTGGTGGTCGGGTAGACAGGCAGCTTCAAGCGCGCCGCCTGCTTGGGCGCACGCACGGCATACGGGCTCTTGCGCTCACCCAACTCCGGCGTGATGCTGAGCAGCGCGGCCTTGACCGCCGGGTTGTTCACGCGCGGTGAGGCGCGGCGGGCATCGATGGCCGCCTGGTTGACCGCCAGCACGGCCTTGACCGAGGCGCGACCGTTGTTCAGGGCATTGGCCAGCACGCGCAGTTCATCGAGTTTTTGCAGGGCAAAGGCCAGCCACGCCTTCACCTCGGCATCGAGTTGTTGCTCGCTGTCCAGGTCCACCGGCACGTGCAGCAGCGAACACGTTGGTGCGATCCACAGGCGATCACCCAGGCGCAGGGCAATCGGTTCGAGCCAGTCCAGCACTGCCGCAAGGTCCGTCTTCCAGATGTTGCGGCCGTTGACGACCCCCAGCGACAGCACCTTGTGAGACGGCAGCAGGTTCAGCATGGGCTGGACATCCTCACGCCCGTTGATGGCATCAATGTGCAGACCGGCCACAGGGAGGTTCACCGCCAGGTGCAGGTTCTCGGCCAGTTGACCGAAGTAAGTGGCCAGGAGCAGCTTCACCTTGCAGGCCTTGAGCTGGTGGTAGGCGGTGTTGAAGGCGTGCTTCCACTCGGCATCGAGCTCGGTCACCAGGATGGGCTCGTCGATCTGCACCCATTCCACGCCTTGCGCGGCCAGCGTGTCCAGCAGTTCGGCGTACACCGGCAAGATGCGCTCCAGCAAGGTCAGCTTGTCGGAGGCGTCCTTGGCCTTGCCCAGCGCCAGATACGTCACCGGGCCAACGATCACGGGCTTGGTTTGGAGCCCCAGTTGACGCGCTTCAGCCAGTTGCGCCAACAGGCGCGAAGCGTCGAGCTTGAAGGTGGTGGCCGAGGTGAACTCCGGGACGATGTAGTGGTAGTTGGTGTCAAACCACTTGGTCATCTCGCCCGCGGCCACACCGCCACCGCAACAACCGGCGTGCTCGGCGCTGTGTGCCGAGCGCCCGCGGGCCACGCGGAAGTAGTTGTCCAGGGCATCCCCCTGGAAGCCTTGCACGCGCTCAGGCAGGTTGCCCAGCGTGAAGCTCAAGTCCAGCATCTGGTCGTAGAAAGAGAAGTCGCCCACGGGCACGAAGTCCAGCGCGGACTGGTGACCCCAGTGGCGGCGACGCAGTTGCGCCCCCAACTCCTGGAGGGCGTCGCGCGACGATTCGCCCTTCCAGTAGGACTCGAGTGCGAACTTCAGCTCGCGCTTGGCGCCGATGCGAGGAAAGCCCAGGTTGTGTGTGATGGCCATGATCAATTCGGGGGTGGGTTCAACAATGGCCGCAAGGTTAAGGATTCAGGATGATGAAGTAAAATGGTATTAATTCACAGATCCATGAGATTCACTCATCCATCATGTTGGAACGAATGCACCTGGCCATCGTCCAGGAGGTTGAAAAGCAAGGCTCGCTGACAGCTGCTGCCGAGGTGCTGTGCGTCACACAGTCGGCCCTCAGCCACTCGATGAAGAAACTGGAGCAGCAACTCGGCACCGACATCTGGTTGCGCGAAGGCCGCAGCCTGCGGCTGACGCAGGCGGGGCAGTACGTGCTGGCCGTGGCCAATCGGGTGCTGCCACAACTGACTTTGGCCGAAGAGCGTCTGCGTCAGTTCGCGCAGGGAGAGCGCGGCACCTTGCGCATCGGCATGGAGTGCCACCCGTGCTACCAATGGCTGCTCAAGATCGTCTCGCCCTATCTGGCCGCCTGGCCCGATGTCGATGTGGACGTGAAACAGAAGTTCCAGTTTGGCGGCATCGGCGCGCTGTTCGGCTACGAGATCGACATGCTGGTGACTCCGGACCCGCTGTACAAACCCGGTCTGCACTTCGAGCCGGTGTTCGACTACGAACAGGTGCTCGTGGTCAGCACCGACCACGCTCTGGCGGGTGCCAAACAGGTCAATCCCAGACACTTGGCGAACGAGGTGCTGATCACCTACCCGGTACCCACCGATCGGCTGGACATCTACACCCAGTTCCTGATGCCGGCCGGCATTGCGCCCAAGCGCCACAAGGTCATCGAAACCACAGACATCATGCTGCAGATGGTGGCCAGCCAGCGGGGCGTGGCTGCCCTGCCCCGCTGGCTGGTGCAGGAGTACGCGCAGAGGATGAACGTGGTGCCGGTGCGACTGGGTGCCAAGGGCATTGCCAAGCAGATTCACCTCGGCATCCGCGAGGCCGACACCGAGATCGATTACGTCAAGGCCTTCGTCGAGTTGGCCCGTCGCTCGGCCCACCTGGCTTGAGCCGCAGGCCATCCCCCACCATTGTTCAGGCGACAAGCATGGAACGCTTCACCATCTCCATCGATGACCATCTGGCCCAGGAGTTCGATTCCTGAATCGGCAGCCGGCCACCTGCTGTATGCCGTCGAAGCGGCCCACAACAACGGCCCCTGGGAGCACCCTCAGCATTTCAAGCGCCTCAATGGCGTGCTGCGCTACAGCCTGAACGAAGGCGGTGTGCGCCAGTCGCTCACGGCCATGGCCTACACCGCCCAGTGGGACACAACGGACCAGGTGCCGCAGCACGCCGTCGATGCGTGCCTGATTGGGCGCTTTGGCGCCATCGACCCATCCGACCACGGCCGCACGCAACGCAGCAGCCTGTCCTACCAACGGACCCAGGCGCTCCCGGATGGCGACTGACAGTTCAACGCCTACGCGATTGTGTCGCTTCTGAACCTGTTCTCCAACTTCACCTACTACCTGGACGATCCGGTCCGGGGTGACCAGTTCGAGCAAGCCGAGCGCCGACAGACCTACGGCGCCCATACGGCACGCAACTGGAGTGCCGACTGGGGCGGCCTGGAGATGACGAACAAGGTCGGCGCGCAGGTCCGCCACGACCGCCTCGCCCCGGTGGGGCTGCGCCGCGCAGAGGGTGGGACCCAGTGGTGGCCCTGGTTCGGGCAATTCCAGCTGCGCTACTTTGGCCCCCGCCCACTGATCGAAGACAACAGCCAGCGCTCCAAAGGCACCACCCTGGCCTATCTGCGCGCAGGCTATCGAATCAATGCCCACACCAAGCTGTCGCTGGACATCTTCAACCTGTTCAACCGCAAAGCCAGCGACATCGACTATTACTATGTCTCGCGCCTGCCAGGCGAGCCGGCCGCCGGCGTGGGCGGCATCCACAGCCACCCGGCTGAACCGCGCACCGCGCGCCTTACGCTGACGGTCAACTTCTGACGGGTGCGCCACCTTGGCGGCGACGTCGGCTCAGGGCTGGCCGCAGTCAGGCGCTGAGCGGAGAGTCATGGATGACAGGTCGCGCGGTCAGCTCCTGGCCGGGAACGGGCGGGCCCTGCCTGCTGCACGTCACGTAAGGGCTTGGCAAAGCGCGGCACATCCGCGCGCGCGCACCGCCTTACAATGAGCACTCTCTCGAAAGAACCGTCATGGCCGGGGCCATGAAGGGCTTTCATTCTTGCAACCAAGTGTGGTGAAGATGAACAAGCCTTTCATTTCGCTGTGTCCCGAGATCACTCGGGCAGACGCGCTGACTCTCATGGATTGGTTGGAAGACGAGTGCGTGACCCGCTACCTGAGCGATTCACGCCATGTCTCCCGGTTCATTGAGCAGGTTGTGGATCGGGTCCAATTGCCGATCCTGACCCATCTGTTCAACCAGGGTGGCCGCTTCTTCATGGCCTACGACCGACACGACGTGCCCGTGGGCTTCGTCCGGCTCGTCAAGAAGGGCCCGGACTGTGAGATGGTCCTGGTCATCGGCAACCGCGAGAACTGGGGCCGCAAGCTCGGCGCCAGCGCCCTGCGCGAAGGCATGAAGCTCGCCTTCTTCGACATGCGGGCCGACAAGCTCATTGCCAAGATCGACGCGGACAACGTGCGCTCGCTGAAGGCCTTCCTGCGCAGCGGCTTCTTGCTGGACAGCGAAACGCCGGCCATGAAGTCGTTTGTCATGAGCTCGGAGCGCTATCTCCGCCTCTTGCGCGAAAGGCCTGCCGCCCACACCTCCAACATCTACATCACCGAAATCGACCAGGCCCGGCTCAGGAGTCTGGTCGAGCTCGAACCGGGCTCGGACATTTTTGAGCTGGAACATGAGCTCGAGCGCGCCATCGTCGTCGATCCACGGCACGTGGCGGAGGATGTCATCACCATGAACTCCAAGGCCTTGCTGCAGGTGGACGACGAAGAGATGGAAGTGGCACTGGTGTACCCAGAGGATGCGGACGAGCAGGCCGGCAAGCTCTCGGTGTGCTCCGGCATCGGCACGGCCATCCTGGGCTACAAGGCGGGCGATGCCTTCAACTGGCGGATGCGCCATCGCACCCGCCAGATCCGGATCGACAAGGTGCTGTACCAGCCCGAAGCGGCGGGCCATTTCCACCTGTAGGTTCACCCGCAGCGCTGTCCTTGAGTTCAGACAGCGGATTGGCGCATGACCTCGTCCAAGATGCTCAAGCCGGTCTGAATCTCCTGCGCCGTGCTGTTGAGTCGAGGCATGAAGCGCAAGCAGTGTGGCCGCGCGGCGTTCACCAGCAGCCCTTGTTCACGGCAAGCGTGGACCACCGCGGCGGCGTTGTCGCAGCCCAGCTCCAGCGCCCACAACAAGCCGGCGCCACGCACCTCGCCCAGGCCGTGCTGCTGCGCCAGTTGCAACAACCCTGCTTGCAACTGCTGCCCCCGCTCACGCACCTGCGCCAGAAAATCCGGCTGACTCAGTTCCTGCAACACGGCCAGGCTGACCGCGCACATCAGTGGGTTGCCGGCATAGGTGCCACCCTGGTCGCCATGCTCGAACACGCTGCAATGCTGTTGGGCCAGCACCGCAGAGATGGGCACGCCGCCTCCCAGCCCCTTGCCCAGGGTCAGGATGTCGGGTTTGACGCCGTAGGACTGAAAGCCAAACAGCTCGCCCAGGCGGCCGCAGCCAGTCTGCACCTCGTCAAAGATCAGCAGCAGGCCGCGTTCGTCGCACAACTGGCGCAGGGCTTGCAAGAAGGCGCGCGTGGCCGGGCGCACCCCGGCTTCGCCCTGCACCGGCTCCAGCATGATGGCCACCGTGCGGTCGCTCAACACCCGGTGGACGGAGTCCAGATCGTTGAGCGTGGCCTTGGCAAAGCCCGGCAGGTTGGGCGGAAACAAGGCGTCCCACCCGGCTTTGCCGCTGGCCGCCATGGTCGCCAGGTTCCGCCCGTGAAACGCGTTGTCGAAGGTGATGATCTCGAACGCCCCCGCTCCCGCCCCTCGTCTGGCCGCACGTCCCCCGCTGCGCCCCCACTTGCGCGCCAGTTTGATCGCCCCTTCGTTGGCCTCCGCCCCCGTGCTGCCAAAGAAGACCTGATCGAACCCGCTGAGCGCACACAGGCGCTCAGCCAACGCCAGCGACGGCAGGTTGTACAGCGCCGGACTGGGCGTGAGCAGTTGGGTGGCCTGCGCCTGCAGCGCCTGCGTGATGACCGCTGGACAGTGCCCCAGCGCGTTGACGGCCCAGCCTTGCAACCAGTCCAGATAGCGCCGGCCGGCCTGGTCCCACAACCAGGCGCCTTCGCCGCGCACGAAAACGTCGGCGGGGCGGGCGGTCACGGACATCAGATGCTGGCACTGCGGTGGGTGGTGGGGCTGGAGCGTGGTCATGGTCAAGGGCCTTTCATGCGGAGGGACAAAGAAAAAGGCCACGGGGGTGAGCCGTGGCCTTTGGGGAGGAAAGTGGTGGTTCGTTTACATCTTCACCATCTCAACCTCGCGCGCAGGACACGGCAACGAGCGACGGGCTCGTGCGGCTCGGGCGGCGGCGATGGGGCGAGAGAGGTGATGCATGTCTGACATCGTACAAGAAAGAGTGCTGCGACGCAGCATGTACAGTCACAGAAACGAACCCACCGCCCCCCCGGCAAAGACGGCCATTTTTCATGACGATATCAAGAGGCTCATCTCGCCCTGACCTTCTGCTCGACGAAGTACTGGCCGACATCTTCGAGGCCACGGTGGCACGACGACCGGAGCAAACGGCCCTCATCTTCGGCGGGCTTCAGCTCAGCTACCGCGATCTGGATGAGCGCGCCAATTTGATGGCGCACCACCTGATGGCGAAAGGCGTGAAACCTGGCGACATCGTGGGCCTGTGGGTGCCGAGGGGCATGGACCTGCTCGCCAGCCAACTGGCCATCGCCAAGACCGGCGCAGCCTGGTTGCCGTTCGATGCCGATACGCCTGCCGAGCGGGTGGCCATTTGCCTGGAAGATGCGCAGGCGGTGGGGATCGTCACAGGCCACTGCTTGAACCAGCAGCTGCATGGTGCGGCGTGTCCCGTGTGGGATCAGGCCGACCTGCTCGCCAAGACGTCGGAGCCCTTGTTGCGGCGCCGCGGGGCCAGACCCGAGCACCCGGCTTATGTCATCTACACCTCGGGCTCGACCGGCAAGCCCAAGGGGGTGCCCATCAGCCAGGGCGCCATCTGCCATTTCCTGCGCAGCGAAAACGCCGTCCTGGGCGTGCGTGCGGACGACGTCGTGTACCAAGGCTTCTCGGCGGCCTTCGACATGTCCTTCGAAGAGATCTGGATCTCCTATCTCGTGGGCGCCTCCTTGTGGATTGCACCGCGTGACATCACGGCCGATCCCGATGCCCTGCCGCGCGCGCTGGCCGACAACGGCGTCACCGTGCTGCACGCCGTGCCGACCTTGTTGGCACTCTTCAGCATCGATGTTCCTGGCTTGCGGCTGATCAACCTGGGTGGGGAAATGTGCCCACAGGCGGTGGTGGACCGCTGGGCGACGCCAGCGCGCCGGGTGTTCAACACCTATGGGCCGACCGAGGCCACCGTGTCCGCCAGCATTGCCGAGCTCCACGCCGGGCAAGCGGTGACGATCGGTGCGCCCCTGCCGAACTATGGTCTGCTGGTGGTGGATGCGGATCTGAAATTGCTCGGCGCCGGCGAAACGGGGGAGCTGTGCATCATCGGCCCCGGTGTCGCACAAGGCTATCTGGGGCGCCCGGACCTCACGGCCGAGAAGTTCGTCGCCAACCCGTGGATGGCGCACCCGGGCGAGCCGCGCCTTTACCGAACGGGCGATCTGGCGCGCATCGATGCGCAGGGGCAGGTTCATTGCCTGGGACGCGCCGACGATCAGGTCAAGGTGCGTGGGTTTCGCGTCGAACTGGGCGAGATCGAGGCCAAGCTGAGCCAGCTGCTGAGCAATGGCACGGCCGCCGTCGTGCTCAAGCCTGTCCATGACATGGACCAGCTGGTGGCCTATGTCGTGCCCGGGAGCGACACGGCGCCCACGCCGGGCGAGCTGCGCGCCGGTTTGCGCGAAGTCTTGCCACCTTACATGGTGCCGAGCCACTTTGAGGTGGTGCCCGACATCCCTCGCCTGACCTCGGGCAAGATCGATCGCAAGGCTTTGCGTGCCTTGCCGATGAGCGAGACCAGCGAGCCCGCCGAATCGGATGAAGCCGAGAACGACGTGGAGGCGGCCCTGTTTGCGGGGCTGGCACGCCTGTTCCCTGGCCAGGCCATCCGCCGGACGGCGGACTTCTTCGATGACCTCGGCGGACATTCCTTGTTGGCCGCGCGCCTGGTGTCGACCATGCGGGAAGATGCGCGTTTCGTGCACATGACGGTCAACGACGTCTACCGCAACCGGCGCCTTGCCGCCATCAGCGAGGCCATGCAAGCCGGCATGGCGCAGCTGGGCGCCGCCGCCTTGCCCGCGTTTGCCGAGGTTCCCAGGTCGCGCCGGCTGCTCTGCGGCGCGGCACAGTTGCTGACGCTGCCCTTCATGATCAGCCTCAATGTCATGAACTGGCTGGCGCCCTTCTTCACGTATCACTATTTCACCGGCGATCCGGGTGACAGCATTGCCATCGCCGTGCTGGCCTCGGTGCTGGTCTTCCTGGCCAGTCACCTCGTCAGTCTGGCGGTGGCGGTCACCAGCAGCCGGCTGCTGCTGCGAGGGCTCAAGGCCGGACGCTACTCCTTGTGGGGCCTGACCTATTTCCGTTGGTGGCTGGCGGACCGGCTGCACCAGATCGCCCCGGCCTACCTGCTCTCGGGATCGTCGCTGTACAACGGCTACCTGCGCGCCATGGGGGCGCAAGTGGGTTCGGATGTGGTGATCGGTTCGGTCACGATCCGACAGCCGCATTTGCTGCGGATCGGTGATGGTGTCAGCATCGGCTCGAACGTCAACCTGGAGAACGTGCGCGTCGAGCGCGGTGAACTGGTGGTGGGCGCCATCGACATCGGCCGTGAAGGCTACGTGGGCTCGTATGCGGTCATGGAGGGCGACACCGCCATCGCCCCCGATGGCCGGCTCGAAGGCTTGGCCGCGCTCGCACGTGGCGGACGCATCGCCGAGCGGGAAGTCTGGGATGGCTCGCCCGCGCGGTGTGTCGGGCACCTGAAGGGCGACGAGCGCCCGGCGCGACCGCCGGTCACCCAGGCCCGACGCATCGGCGAGGCGGTGTTCTTCGCGGGCGGTGCCGCGCTGACCTCGGTGTTGTTCTTTCTGCCCATTTTTCCGGCATTTGCGTTGATCGATGCCTTGGAGGGCCAGGTGCTGGCGCCCTCGCTCGAAGTGCATGGCTATGTGCTCGCGGTCTTCCAATACGCCTTGCTGGCCCTGCCCGCCAGTGCCGTGCTGATCCTGGGGACGGCCCTGATTGCGGCCGCGATCCGCTGGGCCGTCCTGCCCAAGCTGCGCCCCGGCACCTGGCCGGTGCACAGCAACCTGTACTGCCGCAAGTGGTTGGCCAACCAGATTCAGGTGGCCAGCCTGCATGTGCTGCATGGCGTGTATGCCACGGTGTTTGCGCCGATCTGGTATCGCCTGCTCGGCGCAAAGATCGGGCGCCACGCCGAAATCTCGACCGCCATGGGCCTGATCCCCGACATGCTGACGCTGGGCGACGAGTCCTTCATCGCCGATGCGGTGATGCTGGGCGACGAGGAGGTGGATGGCGGCTGGATGTCGATTGACTACACGGTCATTGGCCGGCGCAGCTTTGTGGGCAACGGCGCCTATGTGCCGGACGGCACCACCTTGCCATCGGACGTGCTGATTGGCGTCCAGTCCAAGGCCCCCCAGACCGAGATGATGCAACCCGGACAGACCTGGGTGGGCTCGCCGGCGATCAGCCTGCCCTCGCGTGAAATCCTGACGGGCTTCCCGGAGTCGATGACCTTCCACCCCTCGACCTGGCGGTGGATCGGCCGGGCGCTGGTGGAAGCGATGCGCATCGTGATGCCGCTGTCGCTCATCATTGGCGCCGGCTACGTGATTGTCCAGAACCTCATGCCGGTGGCCGCGGCCGAAGCATGGCTTGCGTTGGCGTTTGATCTGGGCGTGGCTGGCATCTACTACGGCGTCGGGTGCTTCCTGTTCGTGGTGGCGTTGAAGTGGCTGCTGATCGGGCGCTACCGGCCCCGGGCGACGCCGATGTGGACGCCGTTCGTCTGGACGAGCGAAGCGCTGACCAGCGTGTATGAGTCGATCGCCGTGCCCAACTTCCTGGAGTACCTGCGCGGGACGCCGATGTTGCCGTCGATGCTGCGCCTGATGGGCGTGAAAATCGGCCACGATGTTTACATGGACACGACCGACATCACCGAGTTCGATTGCGTTCAGATCGGCGATCGCAGTGAACTCAACGCCTGGTCTGGCCCCCAGACTCATTTGTTTGAGGACCGCGTCATGAAGATCGGCCGCATCCAGATCGGCGAGCGGGTGACCCTCGGCATCCGAAGCACCGTTCTGTACGACACCGTGATCGGCGATGGCGTGCTGCTGGGGCCTCTCACCTTGGTCATGAAGGGCGAAAAGCTGCCCGCCGAGAGTGCCTGGTCTGGCTCGCCAGCCCAGTCATGGCGCGGTTCAGGCGCATGACCCCGATGCACCCTGCCCAGCGTCCGGCATGGCGCGTGGGTCACCCCGCCATGTGGATGCTGCAGGGCCAGGGGCAGCATCTCCGCCGCGAGGCCCGCGCGTTCTTGCGGGAGCTGCTGGCGGGCTATTTGCGGACCGCGCCCGAACAGGTGCCCTTGCGCTTCTCTCCCGGTGAGGCACCGTCCGTCGCGGCGAGCTGGCAAGGCACACGCTTGTCGATCAGCATGAGCTACAGCACGGACGTGGCCCTGATCGCCCTCTGCCCTGGCGCACGCATCGGCATCGACGTGACCACCGTGGCGCCCATGCCCGATTGGGCGCAGGTGGCCCGGCTGTATCTCGGCCCTGAATCGCTGTCACACCTCACCGCGATCGACGATGTGGGGCGCGACCAGATGTTTGCATTGGCCTGGGCGGAGATGGAAGCCCGCTCCAAATGCCTGGGACTGGGCTTGCAGGAGTGGTCAGCAGCGCGGCAGCAGCGCTTGCAAGGGCGCACCATGCAGCTGAGCACGTGCGAGGTGGCAGGCGCAGGATCCGGTCAACGCTGTGTGGTGGCCGTGGCGTGGGAGGCAACGCCGTGACGCATCGTCACGAGCGCGACAGCGGCAGCGCCAGGGACGCCTCGAAGCCCGAGGCCTGCCCAGGCCGTGGCGAGCGAATCACCAGCGCACTGCCGATGCGCTGAGCGATGGCCTGCACGATGGCCAGCCCCAGGCCACTGCCCTCGGCTTGCGTGCCTGCCCGCTCGAAGCGGTCCACCAAGCGAGACAGGGCCTCGCTCGGCACCACCGGCCCGCCGTTGGCGACTGTCAGCACGCCCTCGCGGCTCAGGGACACCTCGATGGGCGTGCCGTCCGTGCCGTGTCGCAGCGCGTTTTCGACCAGGTTGCGCAAGAGGATCGCGAACACGTCCGGGTCCAGGTCGGACATCACGGGCCCGGGCGGCAGCACCAGGGCCAGTCGCCCCGCGCTGGCCTGGCGGGCCAGCTCGTCGGTCAGGATGCGCGCCACCATGCGCAGGTCGGAGGCGTGGTCCAGGCGCAGCCGGCCGCCTTCGGCGCGCGCCAGCTGCATCAGGCGCTCGGACAGCCGCGTCAGGCGCTTGAGCGTCGCCTCGATGTCGGCCGCGCGGGCCTGGGCGGCAGCGTCGCGCGTTTCAGCCTGCAGGCGCTGCGCCTGCGCGATGGCACCGGCCAGGGGCGTGCGCAGTTCATGGGCGGCATTGGCGGCAAAGCTGCGCTCGGCCTCGAAGGCCGCCGCCAGCCGTGCGAGCAGCTCGTTCAGGGTGTCGGCCACGGGCGCCACCTCGGGCGGCAGATCGTCTAACGGCAGCTGCGACAGGTCGCGCGCGCCCCGCGCGGCCAGCCGCTCGCGAAAGCGCCGCAAGGGGTCCAGGCTCGCGCGCACGGCCAGCACAATGGCCAGCAGCGCCACAGGCAGGACAATCAGCAAGGGCAAGGCCAGGCCCATCAGGATCTCGCGCCCCACCCCCGAGCGATGAGCCAGCGGCTCGGCCACGGTGAGCCGCACCGAGCCTTGCAGCGCCTCTTCGCTGTAGAAGCGGTGGGTGGCGGACTGGCCAAAACCGACGCCGTGCCAAGGCGGAAAGATCGCCGGGTCGGCATCATGCGAGAGCAGCAGCAGGCGCCCCTGCGCATCGCGCACGGCATAGCTCAGGATCTCGTCGTGCTCGCGGGACTGCGCCAGGCGCTGGGTCGGGTCGGCTTCATCGCGTCCCAGCACGTCGGCCACGGCCAGCGGCAGGATGCGCTGCGCCGTCTCCTGCAGGGCGGCGTCGAACACCTCCTCGATGGCCTGGCGCGCCCGCACCGCCGTCACCGACGCCGCGCCGAGCCAGAGCACCGTCAGCAGGGCCCCCAGCGACAGGGCCAGGCGCCGCTGCAGGCTGCGGGGCATCTTCATGCGGGCCCCAGGCGGTAGCCCAGCCCCCGTTCGGTCACGATGAGCTCGGCGCCCAGCTTCTTTCGCAGGCGGCTGACATGCACCTCGATGGTGTTGCTCTCCACCTCGGCATCGAAGGCGTAGAGCTTGTCCTCCAACTGCGCTTTCGAGAGCAGCTGCCCAGGTCGGGCCAGGAAGGCTTCGAGCAAGGCCCACTCGCGGGCCGTCAGCGGCACCGGCTGGCCATCGCGGTGGATGCGGTGTGCAGCCAGGTCGATCTGCAAGGGCCCATGAGTGATGAGGGGGTTGGGGTTGCCGCCATAGCGGCGCGCCACCGAGCCGATGCGGGCCGACAGTTCGGCCAGATCGAAAGGCTTCACGAGGTAGTCGTCAGCGCCGGCATTGAGCCCCTCGATCCGGTCGGACACCTGATCGAGCGCCGTCAGGATGATGACCGGTGTGGCCTCGCCGCGCGCGCGCAGGCGTCGCAGGAAGGGCAGGCCGCGGCCATCGGGGAGCATCAGGTCGAGCAGGACGAGGTCGTAAGGCACACCCGCGATCGCCGTGTCGGCGGCGTCCAGACGCTGCACCCAGTCCACGCCATGGCCATCGCCCGCAATCTGGTCGCGCACCGCGGCGCCCAGCACCGCGTCGTCTTCAATCAGCAGAATCCGCATTCACACCCTCCCCCATCGTCCAGGCACGCGCCCACGCCACGACAAACCTGACGGGAAGCTGAAGCGCATCCGCTCGCCTCGTTCAGGTTGCGATCAGCTTGGCGGAGCATCCTCACGTCATCAAGGATAAAGGAGCCACACCATGAAAGCACGCTTTCCCATCGCCCTCGTGATCGCCCTGACCGCTTCGGGCGCCGCCCTGGCCAGCGACGATTGCCGTCGCCCCATGGCCGAATGGCAGTCCCGCGAGAGCGTCACCGCCCATGTCGCCGACCGTGGCATCACGACCGAGCGCCTGCGCATCGACGACGGCTGCTACGAGGTCCGTGGCCGCGATGGCGACGGCAACCAGGTTGAACTGAAGATCGACCCGGCCTCGCTCGCCATCATCGAGTTGGAGGTGCGCTTCCGCCCCGGCGCCGACACCGCACGCTACCTGCCCGCCGGGCGCGGCCAGGCCGCCAAAGCCACCAAGCCCGCCCCCGCAGCGCGCTGAGCCCCGGCCCTGGCCGCCGCACCAGCCTCCCTCCCCTCCTGAGGAAGCATCATGAAAACACTCGTCTCTGGCCTGGCCTTGACCACGGCCCTTGCCCTGCCCGGTCTGGCCTCGGCCCGCCCGGTCACCCTGACCACCACGCTCAAGCACTATGGCGGCGATGGCGCTTACCTGGCGCTGTACCTCACCGATCCCTCGGGCGCCCATGTGCGCACCCTGTGGGTCGCGGGTGAAAAGTCGAAGTACCACAAGCACCTGACGGACTGGTACCGCGCCACCGGCGGTGGCCGCAAGCAGATCGACGGCATCACCGGCGCCAGCGTGGGCGAAGGCCGCAGCCTGAAGGTGACGGTGGAACTGGCCGACGCCCTGTTCGACGCCGGCTACACGCTGAACGTGGACGCCGCCGCCGAAGACATGCGCGACAGCCCGCGTGATGTCTCGGTGCCGCTGACCAAGGCCGGCGCGGGCAAGCCCACCGCAGGCCGTCGCTACGTCGCCGGCTTCACCTACGGACTGTGATCTGAACCGGAGATCCGAAGCATGATGCGCACCCTGCACCGCTGGCCCGGCCTGGTGATGGCGGCCCTGCTGTTCGTGACGGCCTTGAGCGGCGCCGCCCTGTCGCTGTTTCCCGCGCTGGAGGCCGTGCAGGCCCCCTCGCAGGCGGACACGCTGACCGTGGCCGAATTGGCAACGCGCGTGCAGGCGACCCATCCCGGCCTGGAGCAGATCAAACGCGCGCCCTCGGGACGGATCACCGCCTGGTGGTTTGACGGAGACCAGCCCGGCTCGGCCGTGATCGATCCGGCCACCGGCCGCGACGTGGCCAGCGCCGACCCGAACGCGGTGCAGCGCTGGCTGACCACCTTGCACCGCTCACTCTTTCTGGGCGATGGCGGCCGCCTGCTCGCTGCAGCGGGCGCCCTGGCCATGCTGGGACTGGCCATCACGGGGGCCTGGCTGGTGGCCCGGCGCACAGGCGGCTGGCGACGCTGGTTCACCCGCCTGCGCGGACCTTGGGCCGGCCGGCTGCACACCGAAATCGCCCGCGTGGCCGTGCTGGGCCTGCTGTGGTCGTCGGTGACCGCGCTGTGGATGTCGGCCGAAACCTTCGAGCTCATCACGGTGGAGTCAGCCAGCCTGAATGCCCCGGCCACGGTCAGTGGGCACACTGGCCTGGCACTGGCCCGGATGGACACCCTGCGCGCCACCCCGGTGGCCGACCTGCGCGAGCTGAGCTTTCCCGTACAGGGAGATCCGCAAGATGTGTTCACGCTGCGCACCACCCAGGGCATGGGCCATGTGGACGCGGGCACCGGCACCCTGCTGGCGTGGCAAGGCCTGAGCCTGGGCCAGCGCGTGTCAGACACGGTCGCCATGCTGCACACCGGCCAAGGCGCTGCCGTGCTGGGCCTCATCCTGGGCGTGATGGCCCTGGGCGTGCCCGTGCTGGCCGTGACCGGCGTGTGCGTCTGGCTGGCCGGTCGGCGCGCCCGTCCGACCCTGCGTGGCAACGCACCGGCCGCTCAGGCCGACACCGTGGTCTTGGTGGGCTCCGAAGGCGGCAGCACCTGGGGCTTTGCCGCGACGCTGGCCGAGGCGCTGCGCCGCGCTGGCCACTCGGTGCATGTGGCGCCCCTGCGCGGCTTTGCCCCGACCCGCCACCGCCAAGCGCAACGCTACCTGATCCTCGCCGCCACCTATGGCGAGGGCGATGCCCCGGCCTCGGCCCAAGGCTTCCTTGAGCGCCTCCAAGCCCTGGACGCACCGACCACCGCGCCGCTGGCCGTACTCGGCTTTGGCGACCGGAGCTTCCCGGCCTTCTGCGCCTATGCCGCCGCCGTGGACGCGGCCGCCCGCGCCAAGGGCTGGCCCACCTTGCTCCCGTTCGACACCATCGACCGCCAGTCGCCACAGGACTTCGCCCGCTGGGGCCGTGCGCTGGGCGAAGCCTTGGGCACGCCCCTGGACCTCGCCCACCAGCCCACGCCGCCCGCCACCGAAACGCTGACCCTGGTGGCGCGTCGCGACTACGGCAGCGCCGTGCAGGTGCCGATGTCCATCCTGCGCTTTGCGCTGCCGCCATCCTCGCGCTGGCAACGCCTGACCGGCCAGGGCTTCGCCCGCTTCGAGCCCGGCGACCTTCTGGGCATCGTGCCCGAAGGCTCGACCGTGCCCCGCCTCTACTCGCTGGCCTCGGGCTCGCGGGACGGCTTCGTCGAAATCGTCGTGCGGCGTCACGTCGGCGGTCTGGCCTCAACGCAGTTGACCTCCCTGGAGCCAGAGCAGACGGTGCGCGCCTTTGTGCGCCCCCATCCGGGCTTCCATGCCGACCACGACCGCACCCCGCTGATCCTGATCGGCGCGGGCACCGGCGTGGGTCCCTTGGCCGGCTTCATCCGCCACAACACGCCCGCTCGCCCGATCCACCTGTTCTTCGGGCTGCGCCACCCCGACAGCGACTTTCTCTACCACCCCGAACTGTCGCGCTGGCAGGCCGAAGGCAAGCTGACCGCCTTGTCTCTCGCCGTGTCGCGCAGCGAGCACCCGCAGTACGTGCAGGATGCGCTGCGCCAAGCCGCCCCTCAAGTGGTCGAGGCCATCCGACAAGGTGCCAACGTCATGGTGTGCGGCGGCCGGGACATGGCGCGCGGCGTGGCCGAAGCCTTGACCGACATCCTCCAACCTGCCGGGCTGACGCCCGCGATGCTGAAAGCCGGAGACCGCTATGTCGAAGACGTCTACTGAGCCGACACGCCACGCGCTGAACGGCCCCACCATGGGCACGCGCTGGTCGGCGGTGTTCTTCAGCGCGCCCGATCTGGAGGTCGCCCCGATCCAATCAGCCTTGCAGGAGGCCGTGGACGAGGTGGACGCACAGATGTCCACCTGGCAGCCCGGCAGCGACCTGATGCGCCTGAACCGGGCGCCGGTGAACACCCTGGTCGAGGTGCCTGAACACCTGGCTCATGTGTTGAGCCTTGGCTTGCACATCGGTCGCGCATCCGGCGGCGCCTTCGATATCGGCCAGGGCGATGCGGTGCAGGCCTGGGGCTTTGGCCCACAGGCGGCCGATGTGGACAGCATCCGCCGCGCCATGGCAGCGCCCCGACGTCCGGCGCATGAAGTGCTGCAGATCACGGGCCAGCTGGTGCGCAAGCAAGGCGCGCTCACGCTGGACCTGAACGGCATCGCCAAGGGGTATGGCGTGGACCGCCTGGCCGACACGCTGCGCCGCTTCGGCATTGACGCGGCCCTGGTCGGCATCGACGGCGAGATGCGCGCGCTGGGCCTGCGCCCCGATGGCACCGCCTGGTCCGTCGCGGTCGAAGCGCCCGACACCGAACGCCGCGCGCCCCATTCGGTGCTGGCCTTGCAGGATGCGGCCGTCGCCACCTCGGGCGACTACCGGCACTGGGTGACCGTGCAGGGCCGCCACCTGTCTCACACCATGGACCCGCGTCGGGGCGCGCCGCTGCGGTCGTCGCCAGCCTCGGTCACCGTGGTGGCCCCCACCTGCGCCGAGGCCGACGCCTGGGCCACTGCGCTCATGGTGCTCGGCCCCGACGCCGGGTCGGCCCTGGCGCTTCGTCAGGGGCTGAGTGCCTTGTTCCTGATGCGCGATGAAGCGGGCGCGGTACAGGCGCGCGGCTGCGGCCCGCTGTTCGACACGGTCTGAGCCGCGCTCACAGCGTCCCGCGTCGCCCCTGCCAACGCAGACGCATGGCCTTCAGCACCTCCAGCAGCGCCAGCGTCACCACGGCCACACCAGCGGCCTGCGCGGCCAGCTCGACCGTCAAGGGCTGAAACTGGAACAGCGCGCGCAGCGCCGGCCAGCCCAGCACCAGGGTCAGCAAGGCGGTGGTCACACCCAACATGGTCCACAGCGCGCGGTTCGGTCGCCGCAGGCTTTCCAGCAGGTGGTTGCCCACCGAGCGGTTGCTCACAATCAGGGCCACGTTCGCCCCCACCAGCGCGACAAAGGCCGCCGTGCGGGCCGCCGCTTCGGGCGTGGCCAGGTTCAGCAGCCACATGTAGAAGCCGCCGATCACCCCCATCACCAACCCACCTTGCAGCAGGCTGCCCCACAGCAGGTCGGCGCTCAGCAAAGGCGCGCCGGGCGGTCGCGGTGGACGCTGCATCACATCGCCCTCCTCCGGCTCGGCCTCGAACACCACCGAGCACACCGGGTCGATGATCAATTCCAGAAACGCGATATGCACCGGCACGAACAGCAGGGGCAGGCCAAACAGCAGCGGCAGCAAGGACAAGCCCGCAATCGGCACATGCACGGCCAGCACAAAGGCCATGCCTTTGCGCAGGTTGTCGTTGATGCGCCGGCCCAGGCGCACCGCCTGCGCGATGGCGCCAAAGTCGTCGTCCAGCAGCACGAGCGAGGCCGCCTCGCGGGCCACGTCGGTGCCGCGCGCACCCATGGCCACGCCGATGTCGGCCGCTTTCAGCGAGGGCGCGTCGTTGACGCCGTCGCCGGTCATGGCCACCACCTCGCCGTTGGCCTGGCAGGCGCGCACGATGCGCCACTTCTGCTCGGGCGTGACGCGGGCAAACACGCCAGTGTGGCGCACGCGCTCACGCAAGGCCTCGTCGGACAAGGCCGCGATCTCTTCACCGCGCAAGGCGCCGCCGGCCGTGTCCAGGCCGGCCTGGGTGGCAATCGCCAGCGCCGTGGCCGGGTAATCGCCGGTGATCATCGCGATGCGGATGCCGGCCTGGCGGCACATCTGCACCGCGTCCACCACCGACGGACGCAGCGGGTCCATCAAGCCGATCAGGCCCAGGAACTCGAAGTCCAGGTCGTGCTGCAGGGGCGGCCAGTCGCCTCCAGGCTCGTGCCCGCGCAGCACGCCGCGCGCCACGCCCAGCACCCGCAGGCCCCGCGCCGCCAGCGCCTCCACCTCGCGACGGATCTCGGCCACCTGCGCCTCAGGCAGGTGACACAGGTCGGCCACCGCCTCCGGCGCGCCCTTGGCGGCGACCACCTGGCTGCGGTGGCTGGGGCGCTGCCACACGTGCGACATGGCCAGCAGGTCGGGGCTGAGCGCGTAGGCGTGGGCCAGGGTCCAGTCCGGGTGCAGGTGCTCGCGATCCTGTGCGGTCAGGTGGCTCTCGGCCAGGTCCCAGAAGGCCTTTTCCATCGGGTCGAAGGGGTCGCGCTGGCTGGCCAAAATGGCGTACTCCAGCACCGCGTGGAAGGCCTCGGGCAGCACCGGATTACCGACGGTCCAGCCCTGCTCGCCCACCTGCAGCGCCGCCACCGTCATGCGGTTTTGCGTGAGCGTGCCGGTCTTGTCGGTGCACAGCACGGTGGCCGAGCCCAGGGTTTCGATGGCGCTGGCCCGGCGCACCAGCACGCGCTGGTGGGCAATGCGCCAGGCGCCCATGGCCATGAACACGGTCAGGATCAGCGGGAACTCCTGAGGCAGCATCGACATGGCCAGGGTGATGCCGGCCAGCACCGCGCCCAGCACATCGCCGCGCACGTAGGCGTACAGCACGGCCACCCCCACACTCAGGGCCACGCCGACCACGGCAAACGCGCGCACCCACTGGCGGGTCTGGCGTTGCAAGGCCGACGGGGTGGTTTCGAGTTGGCTGAGCGCCTGCCCGATGCGACCGATCTGGGTCTGCGCGCCCGTACGGCGCACCTGGGCCAGCCCCTGGCCCCGCACCACCAGCGCACCGGAGTACACCCAGGGCAGGTCATCGCCCCCGGGGGTGCACTCCCCCAATTCGGTCCAGGCCTGCGGGGGGCAGGCCTGCTTGCGCACCGGCACCGATTCGCCCGTGAGCAGCGACTCGTCGGTGTGCAGCTCGTGCGCCTCGCGCAGCACGGCATCGGCCGGCACGCGGTCACCTTCGGCCAGCACGATCAGGTCACCCGGCACCACCTCGCGCCCGGCCACGCGCCGCCGACGCCCATCGCGGATCACCAGCGCACGCGGGCTGCTGAGGTCGCGCAGCGCCTCCATGACGCGCTCGGTGCGCGTCTCCTGCACCAGGCTGATGGACAGGGACAGCACCACAAAGGCCAGCAGCGCCAGCGCCTCGGCCACATCGCCCAGCACCAGGTAGATCAGCCCGGCGGCGATCAGCAGTTGCAGCATGGGCTCGCGCACCACCTCGGCTGCGATGCGCCAGACGGAGCGAGGGCGCGCCTGCGGCAACTCGTTGGGACCGTGCGTGCGCAACAGCTCGCCCGCGACCTGCTCGCTCAGGCCTGCATCGTCAAAAGAGGACATCGGCGCCATGAAACCAATCTGCACAGTGGGTCTGCCGCCATCCTATCCGACCGGAAAACGCGGCCAATGCGGCACTTCTGGGCACAAACGCGCGCGCTGTGCCAAGCTCGCGCCTCGGAATGTGGCTCAATTTCATGCGCTACATCAATTCCACGCTCCTTTGGCTGCCGCCCACCGCGCCTGCGGCCCTCTCCCGACATGCGACAGAACCTGCCCATTACCCAACGCGAGTACCCGTTTCCACCGAACCGCACGCTGGTGTCGGTGACCGACCTGAAAGGCCGCATCACCTACTGCAACCCGGCATTCATCGAGGTCAGCGGGTACAGCCGTGACGAGCTGCTGGGCCAGCCGCACAACCTCGTGCGTCACCCCGACATGCCGTCCGAGGCTTTCCGCGACATGTGGGCCACCATCGAGTCTGGACGTCCCTGGGCCGGCGTGGTGAAAAACCGGCGCAAGAACGGCGACCACTACTGGGTGGTGGCCAACGCGACCCCGATGATGGACGGCGGGCGCATCACCGGTTACCTGTCGGTGCGCAACCAGCCCAGCCGCGAGGCCATCCAGGGCGCTGAGGCCCTGTACGCCACCATGCAGGCCGAGGCCACGCAAGGCCGGCTGCAGCATGTACTCAAGGGCGGTCGCGTGCGCCGCAACGGTTGGCACGGCCGACTTCAGCTGCTGACCCAACCCAGCACGCGCACCCGTCTGCTGAGCGTGCAGCTGCTGGGTGCCGCGGCCACCGGCGGCACGGCGCTGGCCGGCCTGCCCGCGCTGGTGACGGTCGGGGTGGCCTTGCTGTCGGGCGTCATGGCCTACCTGAGCACGCGCGCCCTGGCCATCACCCCCATCCACCGCCTGGTGGCCGATGCCAACCACCTGGCGGCGGGCGACCTCACGCACGAGATCACCACCGGCGCGAGCGGCGCCTCAGGCCAGTTGCAGCAAGCCCTGCAGCAGATGTCGCAGAGCCTGCGCACCGTGGTGCAGGACGTGCGCACGGAGGTCGACCAGCTCAGCATCGCCGTGGCCCAGATCGCGACCGGCAACCAGGACCTGGCCTCGCGCACCGAGTCGCAAGCCAGCAGCCTGGAGCAGACCGCCGCCTCGATGGAAGAGATCAACGGCACGGTGCAGCACAGTGCTGACGCGGCCCAGCAAGGCGCCCATCTGGCCCAGGAAACCTCGCACATCACGCAGCGCAGCAATGAGGCGGTGCTGGCCGTGACGCAGACCATGGGCGGCATCGCCGAGTCGTCATCGCGCATTGGCGAGATCATCCACCTGATCGAAGGCGTGGCCTTCCAGACCAACATCCTGGCGCTCAACGCGGCCGTGGAAGCCGCCCGAGCCGGCGAGGCTGGGCGCGGCTTTGCCGTGGTCGCCTCCGAGGTGCGCTCGCTGGCCCACCGCACCAGCGAGGCCGCGCGCGAGATCAAGCAGCTCATCCAGGAATCGGCCGACCGGGTGCGCGAAGGCGGCGAGCGCACCGACGAGGCCCGCGCCCGCATGCAAGAGGCCATCGGCGCGGTGCAGAAGGTCAGTGGCGTGCTCGACGCCATCAGCGGCGCCTCGCGCGAGCAGCAGCTGGGGATCGGCCAGATCAACGAGGCCGTGTCTCACATGGACTCGATCACGCAGCAGAACGCCGCGCTGGTGGAAGAGCTGGCTTCGGCCGCTCGATCACTGACCGGACAGGTTCAGGGCGTGAGCCACTCGATGCGCCTGTTCCGCCTGCAGCCGGGCGAGCGCACGCTCTCCGAAATGGATGCGGTCGAGCTGCGCCGTCAGAACAAGGGGCACTGAGCCCGCTCGGCGGGCCGCTGCGACGGGCCGAGCCCGCACCTGCGGGCTTCAGCGCCGTATCAGCGCCGCGCCAAGGTCAGCGCCAGTTCGTGCTGCAACGAGGGATGCGGCACCTTGGCGTAAGGCGGCTTGGGCCAGTCCCACAGCGTTGCCGGCAAGAGCGCGCGCATCGCATTGATGTCGCAGTGGTAAGGCGGGCCTTGCACCACGCCTTCCTGGCTGGCCGCGGGGCGCAGCATCTGCATGAACAGCACCCACAGCTGGCCGCCGGGCTGGAGCCAGCGGTGCAGTTGCGCGGCGTAGGTCTGCCAGTGGTCCGGGTGGATGGCGCACAGGCAGGTCTGCTCGTAGATGGCGTCAAACGGCGCGCTGGGCTCGTACGTGAGCGCATCGGCCTGCACCACCTCGGCGCTCACGCCTTGCTGGGCGCACAAGGCCTGGGTCAGGGCCACGGCCGCTTCGGTGTAGTCCAGCCCCACGACCTCAAAGCCACGGCGTGCCAGTTCGGCCACTTCCCAGCCGCTGCCACAACCCGGCACCAGGATGCGGCAGGGTTGCAGCGCACCGCTGTCCAGCCAGGCCAGCAGTTGCGGGCTGGCTGCGCCACGGTCCCAGGCGATCTCGTTCTTGTTGAATTTGTCTTGCCAGAAGTCTGCGTTGGGGCCGGCCATGCGGTGCTCGTTTCCAGATCCAATGAAGAAATGGGGGCCTGCGTGACCGCAGCGCCCCCCGTGGTGTGCCTCAGACTCAGGCCGCGTTGCGCATCGGCACGGCGCCGGCCCGGTTGAGGCTGCTGACCAAGGCCTTGAGCGAGGCGGTCACGATGTGGCCGTCGATGCCCACGCCGAAGTGCTCCTTGCCATTGACCGCCGCCTCGATGATGGCGCAGGCCTGGGCGCTGCCATCGACCCGGTTGCCCGTCATCGAGCGCTCTTCGTAGCTGCGCACCTCGATGGCAATGCCCGCGCTCTCGAAGGCGTTCACCGCCGCGTGGATCGGGCCATTGCCCTCACCGGTGAGGATGTGGGTCTGGCCATGGATGTCCACCGTGAGGCGGATGCCTTGGGCGTCGCCGTTCTCATAGAGGTGGTGTTCGCGGTAGCGCACGGGCGTGGCCGGCTCGATGTAGGTCTGGGCGAACAAGCCCCAGATGGCATCGGCCGTGACCTCGCCGCCGTGCGTGTCGGTGTGCTGCTGCACCACGCCCGAGAACTCGACCTGCAAGCGACGCGGCATGACCACGCCGTGCTCGGTCTCCATCAAGTAGGCGATGCCACCCTTGCCCGACTGGCTGTTGACGCGGATGACCGAGTCGTAGGTGCGGCCCACATCGGCCGGGTCGATCGGGAGATAGGGCACCGCCCAACGCTCATCTGCCTTGTGGGCAGCAAACCCCTTCTTGATGGCATCCTGGTGGGAGCCGGAGAAGGCCGTGAACACGAGATCCCCCACATAGGGTTGGCGTGGGTGGATCGGGAGCTGGGTACAGTACTCGTAGGTGCGGGCCACCGCATTGATGTCGCCGAAGTCCAAACCGGACTCGACGCCTTGCGTGTGCATGTTGAGCGCCAAGGTGACGAGGTCGACGTTGCCGGTGCGCTCGCCGTTGCCGAACAAGCAGCCTTCCACGCGGTCGGCGCCGGCCATCAAGCCCAACTCGGCGGCGGCCACGGCGGTGCCGCGGTCGTTGTGCGGGTGCAAGCTGATGATCACGCTGTCGCGGCGGGCCACGTGGCGGTGCATCCACTCGATCTGGTCGGCGTAGACATTGGGCGAGGCCACCTCGACGGTGGCGGGCAAGTTGAGGATGACCTTGCGCTCGGGCGTGGCCCCCCAGGTGGCGGTCACGGCATCGCAGACCTCGCGGGCAAAGTCGAGGTCGGTGGACGAGAAGTGCTCGGGGCTGAATTCGAGCGTCACGCGGGTCTCGGGCATGGCGGCGGCGAGTGACTTGATCAACTCGACGGCTTCCACCGTCATCTTCAAGACCTCGGCGCGGTCCATGTTGAACACGGTCTCGCGGAAAGAATCGTCGGTGGCGGCGTAGAAATGCACGATGGCCTGCTTGGCGCCTTTGATCGACTCGAAGGTGCGGCGGATGAGGGGCTCGCGAGCTTGGGTGAGCACCTCGATGCTCACGCCTTCGGGGATGCGGTCTTCTTCGATGAGGCTGCGCACGAAGTCGAACTCTGTCTGCGAGGCCGAGGGGAAGCCCACCTCGATCTCCTGGAAGCCGATGTCGCAGAGCATCTGAAACATGCGCATCTTCTTGTCGACGTTCATCGGCTCGAACAAAGCCTGGTTGCCGTCACGCAGGTCGGTGCTCATCCAGATCGGCGCGCGGTCGATCACGCGGTTGGGCCACTGGCGATCGGTGAGGGCGATCGGGGCAAAAGCGCGGTACTTGTCGTGGGAGGCAGCGGACATGGTGGGCATCTCGGTGTGAATCTCAATGCCCCTATCTTATGAAAGAAGGGCTGGCAGGTGCTTGCGTTGTGTGCCATGATTTGGCATCCATTTGGCAGAAAGTTGCGCAAACATGAATCCGACTGGCAATCTCATTGAACTGGACCGCTACGACCGGCAAATTCTGGCCGTCTTGCAGGAAGACGGGCGCATCAGCAACCAGGACCTGGCCGACCGCATTGGCCTGTCGCCCTCACCCTGCCTGCGCCGTGTGCGCGCCCTCGAAGACGCCGGGCTGATCCGCGCCTACCGCGCCCTGCTGGACGCCAAAAAGCTGGGCCTGTCGCTGATGGCGCTCATTGGCATCTCGATGGACCAGCACACCCCCGAGCGTTTCGCCAGCCTGGAGCAGGCCATCACCGCGCTGCCCGAGGTGCTCGAATGCCTGCTGATTACCGGTCAGCAGTCCGACTACCAGCTCAAGGTGGTGGTGGCCGACATGGACGCCTACCAGGACCTGCTGCTCAACAAGATCACCAGCATCCCCGGCGTGACGGGGGTGCACACCAGCTTCGTTCTGCGCCGGGTGGTTGACCGCACGGCGCTGCCGGTGGGCCACCCCTGAGGGGTGCCACGGCGCCATCACATTTGCCCAAATTTGATACCGATTAAACTTGACCGGGTATGACCTTGCCTCTTCTCACTCTGGTCGCCCTGCCCTTTCTCGGCAGCCTGCTGGCGGCGTGCCTGCCGGCGAACGCTCGCAACGCGGAATCGACCCTCGCGGGCTTGATCGCGCTGGTCTGCGCGGTGCAGGCCGCGCTGTATTTCCCCGAGGTGGCCGCCGGTGGCGTGATCCGCCAGGAGTTCAACTGGCTGCCCAGCCTGGGCCTGAACTTCGTGCTGCGCATGGACGGCTATGCGTGGATGTTCTCCATGCTGGTGCTGGGCATCGGCGCGCTGGTGATCCTGTACGCGCGCTACTACATGTCGCCGGCCGACCCGGTGCCGCGCTTTTTCTCCTTTCTGCTGGCCTTCATGGGGGCCATGAGCGGGGTGGTGCTGTCGGGCAACCTGATCCAGATCGTGCTGTTCTGGGAGTTGACCAGCCTGTTCTCCTTCCTGCTGATCGGCTACTGGCACCACCGCCGCGATGCGCGCCGCGGCGCCCGCATGGCCTTGACAGTGACCGGGGCCGGGGGCCTGTGCCTGCTGGCGGGCATGCTGGTGCTGGGCCACATCGTGGGCAGCTACGACCTGGACGTGGTGCTGGCCTCGGGTGTGCTGGTGCGCACCCACCCGCTCTACACCGTGGTGCTGGTGCTGGTGCTGCTGGGCGCGCTGACCAAGAGCGCGCAGTTCCCCTTCCATTTCTGGTTGCCGCACGCGATGGCCGCGCCCACCCCCGTGTCGGCCTACCTGCACTCGGCCACCATGGTCAAAGCCGGCGTCTTCCTGATGGCGCGCCTGTGGCCGGTGCTGGCGGGCACCGACGAATGGTTCTGGCTGGTGACCAGCGCCGGGTTGGCCACGCTGCTGATCGGGGGCTTTGCCGCCATCTTCCAGCACGACCTCAAGGGGCTGCTGGCCTATTCGACCTTGTCGCACCTGGGCCTGATCACCACGCTGCTGGGCCTCAACAGCCCGCTGGCGGCCGTGGCCGCGGTCTTTCACATCCTCAACCACGCCACCTTCAAGGCCTCGCTCTTCATGGCGGTGGGCATCATCGACCACGAAACCGGCACGCGCGACATCCGCCGCCTGAGCGGCCTGAGACGGGCCATGCCCATCACGGCCACACTGGCCTGCGTGGCCAGTGCGGCCATGGCCGGCGTGCCCCTGCTCAACGGCTTCATCTCCAAAGAGATGTTCTTCACCGAGGCGGTGTTCGTCACCGCCACGCCCATGTTCGAGCGCCTGCTGCCCATCGTCGCCACGGTGGCGGGCATGTTCAGCGTGGTCTACTCGCTGCGCTTCACCGCCGATGTGTTTTTCGGCCGTGACACCTGCAGCACCCTGCCCAAGCCACCGCACGAGCCGCCGCACTGGATGCGCGTGCCCATCGAGGTGCTGGTGCTGGCCTGCCTGCTGGTGGGCGTGGCGCCACAGTGGGCCGTGCAGGACATCCTCAACGCCGCCGCGACGCCGGTGGTGGGCGGGCACCTGCCGGCCTTCGACCTGGCCGTGTGGCACGGCTTCAACCTGCCGCTGATGATGAGCTTCGTGGCCCTGATCGGCGGCATCGTGCTCTACGTGCTGCTGCGTGGCCCCATGCACGGCGGCCACCTGCAGCGCACGCCGCTGCTCAGCCAGATCCGCAGCAAGCAGATCTTCCAGAGCGTGCTGGCCTGGCTCACGGCCTTGAGCCGCCGCGGCCTGCGTGCCTTCGGCACCCGTCGCCTGCAGCCGCAGTTGCTGCTGCTGCTGGGTGTGACGGTGGGCAGTGCGGCGGCCACCCTGTGGCTGCGTGGCCTGGGCCCGGTGGTGAGCACCGGCACCCGTCCGCTGCTGACCTTCTCGCCCATGTTCGCGCTGCTGTGGCTGGTGGGCATCGGCGCCTCGCTGGGTGCCGTGTGGCAGGCCAAGTACCACCGGCTCACCGCCTTGGCGCTGATGAGCGTGTCGGGCCTGGTGACGGTGGTGACCTTTGCCTGGTTCTCGGCGCCCGACCTGGCGCTCACCCAGCTTTCGGTCGAGGCCGTCACCACGGTGCTGATCCTGCTGGGGCTGCGCTGGCTGCCCAAGCGGCTGGAGGAACAGGTGCCGCGCCGCAACTGGTGGGGACGCACCAAGGTGCGAGCCCGCCGCGCCCGCGACCTGCTGCTGGCCCTGCTGGCCGGCACCGGCATGGCGGCCCTGTCGTATGCGCTGATGACACGGCCTTTCGAGCAGACCATCTCACCCTTCTTCCTGGCGCGCGCGCTGCCCGAGGGCGGGGGCCGCAACGTCGTCAACGTGATGCTGGTGGACTTCCGCGGCTTTGACACGCTGGGCGAGATCACCGTGCTGGGCGGGGTGGCGCTGACGGTCTACGCCCTGCTGCGCCGCTTCCGCCCCGCCCCCGAAAGCACCGTGTTGCCGCTGCAGCAGCAGGCGCTGCCGGCCGACATCGCCACCGACCTGATCAACCCCCACATGGTGAAAGACCCAGCGCAAGGCTACCTGATGGTGCCCGCCGTGCTGGTGCGCCTGGTGCTGCCGCTGGCCGCCGTCGTGGCCGTGTACCTGTTCATGCGCGGGCACAACGCGCCGGGCGGGGGCTTTGTGGCCGGCCTGGTGCTGTCCACGGCCTTCATCTTGCAGTACATCGTCTCGGGCACGCAGTGGGTGGAGGCGCACATGCACCTGCGCCCGCAGCGCTGGATCGCCAGCGGCCTGCTGATTGCCACGGCCACCGGCCTGGGGGCCCTGGTGCTGGGCTACCCCTTCCTGACCACGCACACCGCGCATGTGCATCTGCCGCTGATCGGGGACTTCCACGTGGCCAGCGCGCTGTTTTATGACATCGGCGTGTTCGCGCTGGTGGTGGGCGCCACGCTGCTGATCCTGACGGCCCTGGGCCACCAGTCGGTGCGCGGCCACCGCCGTCCACGCAGCACACCGGCCCCCGCCCCCAGCGCGTCCGCCACCGCGTCACAAGGAGAACACTGATGGAGATCGTCCTGGCCATCGCCATCGGGGTGCTGACCGCCTGCGGCGTCTGGCTGCTGCTGCGCCCGCGAACCTACCAGGTCATCATGGGCCTGTGCCTGCTGGGCTACGGGGTCAACCTGTTCATCTTCAGCACTGGCCGCCTGGCCGTGGACAGCGAGCCCGTGCTGATCCCCGGCGTGCCCGAAACCCTGCAGAACTACACCGACCCCATGCCCCAGGCCCTGGTGCTGACCGCCATCGTGATCGGCTTTGCCATGACCGCGCTCTTCCTGGTGGTGCTGCTGGCGCAACGGGGCTTCTGGGGCAATGACCATGTGGACGGTCAGGGAGATGCCGAATGAGGTGGTCGACCTTCCCGCTCACCGAGGCCCTGATGCCTCACCTGAGCCTGGCCCCCATCCTGCTGCCGCTGCTGTCTGCCTGTGTGATGCTCTTCCTGAGCGAGCACCGGCTGCGCACCAAAACCGCGGTCAGCCTGTTCGCCACCCTGCTCAACCTGATCCTGGCGGTGCTGCTGTTCCAGTGGACGGCACGCGGTGATGTGCAGGGCACCTACAGCGTCTACCTGCCCTCGAACTGGGACGTGCCTTTTGGCATCGTGATGGTGCTGGACCGCCTCTCCGCCCTGATGCTGCTGCTGGTGGGCGTGGTGGGCATGATGGCCCTGCTGTTTGCGGTGGCGCGCTGGCACAAGGCCGGGGCGCACTTCCACCCGCTGTTCCAGATCCAGCTGATGGGGCTCAACGGGGCCTTCCTCACGGGCGATCTGTTCAACCTGTTCGTGTTCTTCGAGGTGATGCTGGCGGCCTCGTATGGCCTGCTGTTGCACGGCTCGGGCCCGGCGCGCGTGAAAGCCGGCCTGCACTACCTGAGCATCAACCTGGTGGCCTCCTCGCTGTTCCTGGTCGGCGCGGCCATGATCTATGGCGTGGTGGGCACGCTCAACATGGCCGACCTGGCCGCCAAGATCCCGCAGGTGTCCGCCATCGACCGGCCGCTGCTGCACGCCGGCTGCGCCATCCTGGGCGTGGCCTTCCTGGCCAAGGCCGCCATGTGGCCGCTCAACTTCTGGCTGGTCCCTGCCTACTCCAGCGCCAGCGCCCCCTCGGGCGCCATCTTTGCGTTGCTCACCAAGGTGGGCATCTATGTGCTGCTGCGCCTGTCCACGCTGTGGTTCTCGCCGCAGGCGGGCGAGTCGGCCGGCTTTGGCAGTGCCTGGCTGGTGTGGGGCGGCATGGCCACGCTGGCCTTTGGCGCGTTGGGCATGCTGGCCTCGCAGCGGCCCGCGCGCCTGGCCGGCTATGCGGTCATCGTGTCCTCGGGCACCTTGATGGCGATGATCGGCCTGGGTCGCCCCGAGGTCACGGCCGGGGCGCTGTACTACCTGCCCACCTCCACCTTTGCCATCGCCGCCTTCTTCTTTCTGACCGAGCTGATGGACCGCTCACGCAGCGCCGACCCCAGCGCGCAGCGACGCCCCGAGGACGAGGAAGACCACCTGCCCTTTGCCCTGGCCGACCTGGAGCTGCAAGAAGGCAGCAACCTCGATGACGACGAAGAGCTGCTGGTGGGCCGCCCCATGCCGGCGTCCATCGCCCTGCTGGGCCTGGCCTTCATCTGCTGCACCCTGCTGGTGGCGGGGCTGCCGCCGCTGTCGGGCTTTGTGGGCAAGTTCGCCATGCTGTCGGCGCTGTTGAGCACGCCCGACACCGGCGGCGCACTCTCCCACATCACCTGGATGCTGCTGACCCTGGTCGTGCTCTCGGGCCTGTTTGCCATGATCGCGCTGTCGCGCACCGGCATCCGCTTCTTCTGGGCGCCGGTGGGGCGAGCAGCCCCGATGCTCAGCAGCGTGGAGTACCTGCCCGTGGCCGTGCTGGTGGGCCTGTGCGTGTTCTTCACCCTGCGCGCCGAGCCCCTGATGCGCTACGCCCGCGACACCGCCCAGGCGCTCTACCAGCCTCAGGGCTACATCGACGCCGTGCTGTCGGCCCAGCCCCGCCTCACCCCCACCAATGCCGAGCGCCTGCGCGCGCCCACTGCCCCGCTCCTGCCATGATGCGACGCCTGTTTCCTGCCCCGCTGCTGTCCCTGGCCCTGCTGGCGATGTGGCTGGTGCTCAACCGCGACTACAGCGTCGGCCAATGGTTGCTGGGGGCCATCGTGGCCGCCATCGTGCCCTTGATGACCCAGTCGCTGCGCCCGACCCCGGTGCGCATCCGCCGCCTGGACGTGGCCTTGCGCCTGTTCATGATGGTGGGCTGGGATGTGATCGTATGGAACTGGCGGGTGCTGCGCGGCACCCTGGCCTCGTCGGCGAAACAACCGCGCGGCGGCTTCGTGACCGTGCCGCTCGACCTGCGCGACCCCAACGGGCTGGCCGTGCTGGCCGCCATCATGTGTGTGATCCCCGGCACCATCTGGTCGGAGATGGCCCTGGACCGCAGCGCCCTGCTGGTCCACATCTTCGACCTGGACGACCCGGAGGAAGAGATCCGCCTGATCAAGGACCGCTACGAGCGTCCCCTGATGGAGATTTTCGAATGAGCCCCTTCCTGTTTGGCGCCATCGTGTTCACCCTGGGCTGCTATGTGCTGGCCATGGCGCTGGCCCTGCTGCGACTGTACCGCGGCCCCTCGGCGCAAGACCGCGTGCTGGCGATGGACCTGATCTACACCATCGGCATGCTGGTGCTGATGGTGCTGGCCATCCGCTACCGCAGCTCGATGTACTTCGAGGCGGCCTTGCTGATCGCCCTGTTCGGCTTTGTCAGCTCGATGGCGATGGCCAAGTTCCTGCTGCGCGGGGAGGTGATCGAATGAACCCCGAACTGTTCGGCGGGGTCGAGTTCATCGTGGCGCTGCTGCTGGTACTCAGCGGCATCTTCACGCTGGCGGCGGCCGTGGGCATCGTGCGCTTTCAGACCTTTTTTCAGCGCATGCACCCGCCCGCGCTGGCCTTCAGCCTCTCGTCGTGGTGCGTCACCCTGGCCACCATCCTGTACTTCTCGGCGCGCAAGGAGCAGTTGGCCCTGCACGCCTGGCTGATCATCATCTTGCTGTCGATCACGGTGCCAGTGACCACCATCCTGCTGTCGCGCACCGAGCTGTTCCGCCGCCGCACCCACGATGCCCCCAGCGCCGACATCCCGCCGGCACTCAGCCATGTGCTGCCCTCACCCCAGGGCGACGCCGGCAGCACCGATGAGCCCTCCGCTGCGATGACGGGCTCGACGGCCCGAACCGACCGCTGAGCTGCGGCGTTCAGCCCAGTGCGGGCGCCCAGCCCGGTGCCAGCTTGGCCACCCGGTTGCGCCCGCTCGCCTTGGCCTGGTACATGGCCTGGTCGGCGCGTCCCAAGGCTGCTTCAGGCCGTTCACCGTGCCGGCACTGCGTCACGCCGATGCTCACCGACAAGGGAATGAGGCCGCGGGCCGCCTGAAAAGGCTGGCCCTCGATCTGCGCGCGCAGCCGCTCCGCCACCAGCAAGGCTTCGTCGCCGCTCGCCTGCGGCAAGAACACGGCAAACTCCTCGCCGCCCAGCCGACCCAGCACGTCCCCCTGGCGCAGGCAGGCGTTGGCCACGCTCACAAAATGGCGCAGCACCTCATCGCCGGTTTGATGTCCCCAGGTGTCATTGACCTGCTTGAAATGGTCGAGGTCGAGCAGCATCACCTGCAGATGCTGGCCCAGGCGCGCTTCCACGCTCATCGCCTTGCCCAGCAAGGTTAAAAAGGCGCGGTGATTGAAGACCCCGGTGAGCGCGTCGCTCTCGGCCAGGCGCCGCAAGGCCGAGGTGACGTGCTCGTTGACCAGCATGAGCATGCAAAAGCCCAGGAGGTTGAGCGCCGCGATGGACTCGACCAGCACCGGGACGGACACCATCGAGAGGTGATCCGAACCGACGTGGAACAAACCGGGGCGCACCAGCAAGAACACCCCATGTCCACCGCACACCCAGGCAAACAGCAGGCGTGCCGGATGGCCCGGCTCCCGGTGTGCCCCCATGGCGCGAGCGCCCAGCAGGAAGAACACCCCCGGCCCCACGCTGCCCAGCAGAAAACGGATGCGCTGGTCTGGCTGCACCACGGTGAAGTACAGGGCCAGCAGCAGCCATCCCACGATGAACAGCCCGACCCCGCGCGGCCCCGCCGGGGGGCGCCCGACATAGGCATGGCAGCCCCGCATGCAGCAATAAGACATCAGAAGGATGCCCCCCTGAGCCAGCAGCACCGACACCGGGCCGGGCGCCTGCGGCCTGAGCAGGAGCCCCAGACAGAACAGGAACCCGACGGTGTACGCCCACGTCCACTCACGCAAACCAGGGATGTCGCGATTGAACCGCCAGACCGCCTGGAAGACAGCCCCCATGATCCCCATGAGGAGGGCCGCGAGGACGAACAAGGTGGGGCTGTGCATATCGCACCTATGGTATGCGAACTTCGGACAAGCGTCCTGAGGGTGAATGCGACATGTTATGTTTGCGCATTGCAAATGGTGAACTTTCCACACGCCCCCTCTCATGACACCCCGACCTCCCCGCATTGGCCTGGCCCTGGGCAGTGGCTCGGCGCGCGGCTGGCCGCTCATCGGGGTGATCCGCGTGCTGAAGCGGGCGGGCATCGCCCCCGACCTCGTATGCGCCTTCTCATCCGCGACCTGCTGAGCTGAGATGCCACACGCCCGCGCCCCCCGCTCCTTCGCACGCCAGATCAGCTACACCCTGGCCACCCTCAGCGCGATGATCGTGGCCTTCGTGTTCTACACGATCGCCGAGAAGGCCATCGATGGCGCCAACGAGGCCCGCCTGCGCGCCTTCCTGCTGGCCGACGAGCTGCACCAGTCCTCGGACGACCTCACCCGCATGGCCCGCCTCTACGTGGTGGGCCATCACCCCCAGGCGCGCCAGCATTACCAGCGCATCCTCGACATCCGTGACGGACTCCATCCTCGCCCGCGGGGCTACAGCGGCATCTACTGGGACCTGGTGCTGGTCGATGGCCAGCCCCCGCGCCCCGACAGCGCGCAGCGCATCCCCCTGATGGAGCTGATGCGCCAGGCCGGTTTCCCGCCCGAAGAGCTTGACATCCTGGTCCAGGCCAAGGCGCACTCCGACCGACTCACCCAGATCGAGCGCGAGGCCATGACCTTGCGCGACCTCCAAGGTCCCGGTGCGGAGATGCGCCGGGCGCAGGCCCTGCAGATGCTGCACGATGCGCGCTACCTGGCCGCCAAGGCTGCCATCCTGGCGCCGATCGACCGGGTCCACACCCTGATGCGCGAGCGCACCCAAAGGGCCGTGGCCCAGGCCGAACGCCATGCGCTGTACGCCCGCATCGCCCTGATCGCCTGCGGCCTCATCCTGATGGCCATGCTGTTTCGCGCGGCCCAGATGCTGCGCCGCGTGCTGGGCGGCTCGGTCGACGACGTGCACGCGCAGATCGCCCGCATCGGCCAGGGCAACTTCACGCCCACGCGCTCGGCCCAGCATGCGCCGGCCGGCTCGCTGCTGGCCCGCCTGATCGACACCCAGCGCAAGCTGCAGGACCTGAGCGCCGAGCGCGAACGCACCCAGGCCGAACTGCACCGCAGCGAAACCCGTTTGCTCGAAGCCCAGCGCCTGGCCCAGCTGGGCCACTGGGAGCTCGACCTGCGCACGCACGCCATGCAGTGGTCCCACGAGGTCTACCGCATCTTCGAGCAGGACCCGGCGCGCTTCGTGCCCAGCTGCGAGGCCCTCCTCGCCCTCATCCACCCCGACGACCGCGAGCGCGTGGACCGCGACTTCCAGGCCGCCCTGCGCAGCGTCACGCCCTGCGAGATCGCCTACCGCCTGCCCTGCCCGGACGGGCGCGTGAAGTTCATCCACCAGCGCTGCGAGCCCCTGCTCGACGAACAGGGGCAGGCCACCCAGATCATCGGCACGATGCAGGATGTGAGCCACAGCAAGCAGACCGAGCACGCGCTGCAGCGCCTCAACCGCGACCTGCGACTGCTGAGCGACTGCAACACCGCCCTGGTCCACGCCCAGGACGAGCCCACCTTGCTGCGCGAGATCTGCCGCCTCAGCGTGGAGAGCGGCGGCTACAGCCTGGCCTGGGTCGGCTTTGCCCAGCAGGACGAGGAGCGCAGCGTGAGCGTGGCAGCCGAATGTGGCGACCACAGCGGCTACCTGGCGCAGGTCCACATCAGCTGGGCCGACACGGCCCGGGGCCGCGGCGTGGTGGGCACGGCCATCCGCACCGGCCAGCCCTGCCTGGTGACCGACATCCCGCGCGACCCACGCATGCAGCCCTGGGCGGCCAAGGCGGCCGAGTTGGCGCTGCAGTCGTGCCTGGCCCTGCCCCTGATCTGCGACGCGCGCGTGCTGGGCACCCTGACGCTGTACGCCAGTGAGCGCGACGCCTTCGACACCAACGAGCTGAACCTGCTGCTGGAGTTGGCCAACGACCTGGCCTACGGCATCAGCGCCTTGCGCGCCCGTGCCGAACACGCCGAGGCCAAGGCCCGGGTGGACTTCCTCTCGCACTACGACCCGCTGACCCACCTGCCCAACCGCCTGCTGCTGGGCGACCGCTTTGCGCACGCCGCCAACGTGGCCCGCAGCGAGCAGCGCACGCTGACCCTGCTCTACCTCGACCTGGACCACTTCAAGCACATCAACGACAGCCTGGGCTACGCGGTGGGCGACCAGGTGCTGGTGCTGTGTGTGGAGCGCCTGCGCCAGTGCCTGCCGCCCAGTGCCACCATCAGCCGCATGAGCGGCGACGAGTTCGTGGTGCTGCTCACCGGCCCGGACGACCTCGCCCGCATCGCCGGCCTGGCCGACAGCATCAGCAAGGCCTTCAACGAGCCCTTCCTGGTCGGCGAGCACGCGCTCAACGCCTCCTGCTCCATCGGCATCGCCCTCTTCCCCAGCGACGGGGACGACTTTGACACCCTGTTCCGCCACGCCCACACCGCCGTCAACAGCGCCAAGGAGGCCGGTCGCAACGCCTACCGCTTCTTCTCGCACGAGATGAACGCCGGCCTGGTCGACCAGATCCGCCTGACCGGGGCGCTGGCGCAGGCCGTGCGCCGCCAGGAATTCCGCCTGCACTACCAGCCCCAGCTGGACCTGCGCAGCGGCCGCATCGTCGGCGTGGAAGCCCTGGTGCGCTGGCAGCACCCCGAAGCCGGCCTGCTGCCTCCGGGCCAGTTCATCGCGCTGGCCGAGCGCAGCGGCCACATCATCCCGATGGGCGAGTGGGTGCTGCGCGAGGCCTGCCGCCAGGGCCGCCTGTGGGCCGACGCCCTGGCCCAGCCGCCGGTGGTGGCCGTCAACCTCTCGGCCCTGCAGTTCAAGCGCGGCGACGTGCTGGCCCTGGTGGACGATGCCCTGCGGTCTTCCGGCCTGCCCGGCCACCTGCTGGAGCTCGAGCTGACCGAATCCATCCTGCTGCAGGACGTGGACAGCACCATTGCCACCTTGCAGGGGCTCAAGGCCCTGGGCGTCAAGCTCTCGATCGACGATTTCGGCACCGGCTACTCCAGCCTGTCGTATCTGAAGCGGCTGGCGGTCGACAAGCTGAAAATCGACCAGTCCTTCGTGCGCGACATGCTCACCGACGCGGACGGCGCCTCCATCGTCAAGGCCATCGTCCAGCTGGGCCACACCCTGCAGCTGACGGTGATCGCCGAAGGGGTGGAGACCGAGGCGCAGCGTCTGGCCCTGGCCGAGATCGGCTGCGACGAGGCCCAGGGCTACCTGATCGGCCGCCCCGTGCCGGCCGAGGCCTGCCAGACCCTGCTGGACCGAGCCTGAGCGCGCACCGCCATGCGGCCACCCGGCCCGCCACCGGCCAGGCACGCCCCCTGCTTGCCCCTGCAACGGCCGAGGCCATCAGTCGACTTATGGCCCTGAAGCCCACAATCTGACCCAAGTAGCGCTATCGTTACGCCTTTGCCAAAACCATGGCCCTGTGATGCCCGCCGTTGCTGCGATCCAGCCGGCGGCATTTCCATTATCCCTATCCGGAAAGAACGTTATGAGTACCCAGCAGCCCACCATCATCTACACCTTGACTGACGAGGCCCCGCTGCTGGCGACGAGTTCCTTCCTGCCGATCGTGCGCACCTTTGCCGCCCCGGCCGGCATCAACGTCACCACCAGCGACATCTCGGTGGCCGCCCGCATCCTGGGCGAGTTCCCCGACTTCCTGAGCGAAGCGCAGCGCGTGCCCGACAACCTGGCCGAACTCGGCCGCCTGACCCTGCAGCCCGACACCAACATCATCAAGCTGCCCAACATCAGTGCCTCGGTGCACCAGCTGGTCAGCGCCATCAAGGAACTGCAAGGCAAGGGCTACGCCGTCCCCGACTACCCGGAAGACCCCAAGACGGACGAAGAGCAGGCCATCCGCGCGCGCTACGCCAAGTGCCTGGGCAGCGCCGTGAACCCCGTGCTGCGTGAAGGCAACTCCGACCGCCGCGCCCCCGCCGCCGTCAAGAACTACGCGCGCAAGAACCCGCACAGCATGGGCGAGTGGAGCCAGGCCTCGCGCACCCACGTGGCCACCATGAAGCACGGCGACTTCTACCATGGCGAAAAATCCCTGACCCTGGACAAGGCCCGTGACGTGAAGATGGAGCTGGTCACCGCCAGCGGCCAGACCATCGTGCTGAAACCGAAGGTGTCGCTGCTCGAAGGCGAGATCATCGACAGCATGTTCATGAGCAAGAAGGCCCTGTGCGCCTTCTACGAAGAGCAGTTCGAAGATGCGCGCAAGACCGGCGTGATGCTGTCGCTGCACGTCAAGGCCACGATGATGAAGGTCTCGCACCCCATCGTGTTCGGCCACGCCGTGCGCATCTTCTACAAGGAAGCCTTCGAGAAGCACGGCAAGCTGTTCGACGAGCTGGGCGTCAACGTCAACAACGGCCTGGTCAACCTGTACGACAAGCTGGCCACCCTGCCCAGCTCGCAGCGCGACGAGATCATCCAGGACATGCACGCCTGCCACGAGCACCGCCCCGAGCTGGCCATGGTGGACTCGGCCAAGGGCATCTCCAACCTGCACGCCCCCAACGACGTGATCGTGGACGCCTCGATGCCCGCCATGATCCGCATCGGCGGCAAGATGTGGGGTGCCGACGGCCGTCCGAAGGACACCAAGGCCGTGATCCCCGAGTCGACCTTTGCCCGCATCTACCAGGAGATGATCAACTTCTGCAAGACCAACGGCAACTTCGACCCGCGCACCATGGGCACCGTGCCCAACGTCGGCCTGATGGCCCAGCAGGCCGAAGAGTACGGCTCGCACGACAAGACTTTCGAGATCCCGGAAGCCGGCGTGGCCAACATCGTGGACATCGCCACCGGCGAGATCCTGCTGTCGCAGAACGTGGAAGAAGGCGACATCTGGCGCATGTGCCAGGTCAAGGACGCCCCGATCCGCGACTGGGTCAAGCTGGCCGTGACCCGCGCCCGCCACTCGGGCATGCCCGCCGTGTTCTGGCTGGACTCCTACCGCCCGCACGAGGCCGAGCTGCGCAAGAAGGTCGTGGCCTACCTGAAGGACCACGACACGACCGGCCTGGACATCCAGATCATGTCGCAGGTGCGCGCGATGCGCTACACGCTCGAGCGCGTGATCCGCAGCAAGGACACCATTTCGGTGACCGGCAACATCCTGCGCGACTACCTGACCGACCTGTTCCCCATCATGGAACTGGGCACCAGCGCCAAGATGCTGTCCATCGTCCCGCTGATGGCCGGTGGCGGCATGTACGAAACCGGCGCGGGCGGCTCGGCCCCCAAGCACGTCAAGCAACTGGTCGAAGAAAACCACCTGCGCTGGGACTCGCTCGGTGAGTTCCTGGCCCTGGCCGTGTCGCTGGAAGACCTGGGCCTGAAGACCGGCAACATGCAGGCCAAGATCCTGGCCAAGACGCTGGACGCCGCCACGGGCACCCTGCTGGAGAACAACAAGAACCCGTCGCCCAAGACCGGCCAGCTCGACAACCGCGGCAGCCAGTTCTACCTGGCACTGTACTGGGCCCAGGAGCTGGCGGCGCAAACCGACGACGCCGCCCTGGCCGCCAAGTTCGCCCCGCTGGCCCAGGCCCTGAGCGCGCAGGAAGCCACCATCGTGGCCGAGCTGGCCGCCGTGCAAGGCAAGCCCGCCGACATCGGTGGCTACTACATGCCCGATGCAGCCAAGCTGGAAGCCGTCATGCGCCCCAGCGCCACGCTGAACGCCGCCCTGGCCAGCGTGCTGGCAGCCTGATCGGCGCTCACCAGGCCGCCGGGTCCACCTGATAGAAGCCGGCCAGCTCGGCATAGAGGGCCGGCGCCTCCTGGGCCAGATCGGCGCCACGCTCGAAAAAGGCCTCGGTCGCCACGGCAAAGAACTCCACCGGCTCGCTCGCCCCGTAGGGGTCCAGCACCGTGTGCTCGCCTTGGGCCACCTGGGCCTGCAACTGCGCGAACGCCGCCTGCATCACCGCGGCCCAGCGGGCATGGCGCTGCGGGCTGCCCAGCTCGGGGGCGCCATTGCTCAGGCCATTTTCGGCATCGAGCTGGTGCGCAAACTCGTGCAACACCACATTGAAGGCATCGTCCGGGATGCGGGCGCTGTCCCGCGCCTCATCCCAGGCCAGGATCACCTGCCCCTCATCCCACGATTCACCCGCCCGCAACTCGTCATGGGCGTGCACCAGGCCGTGCTCGTCGGGCTGCGTGTGCTGCACCCAGAAGGCCCGGGGGTAGACCAGGATCTGGCGCAGGCGGGGATAGTAGTCGGTGGGGCGGTTGAGCAGCAGCAGGCAAGCCTGAGCCGCCACCGTGATGCGCACCTCGTCGGTGATCGCCTGACCTTCACAGCCGATGAAGGCCTTTTCGGCGACGAAGACCTGGATGTGGCCCTTGAGCTGGGCCTGCAAGTCGGCCGGCATGCGGCGCACCAAGGGCACGCGACGACGCAGGATGCGCTCCCAGGCCTGGGGAAACGCAGCGGCCTGCAGACGCCGGCGGCGCTGCGCCAGGCGTCGGGGCTGCGTCAGCAACCAGGCCACCCACAGCCCGGCCATCACCACCACGATCAACAAGGGAAGGGGACTGGCAACACTCACGTCTCAAACAAGGCCTTGCGGCACCGCAACCGACTCCGTGCCCATTGTGCCCTCACAGCGACATGGACGGTCGCTCGGCCATCGCCGCACGCCATCGCATCAGGTGCGGGTGCGCCTCGGTGACGCGCACCTTGACCACGCGCGCAAAGTCCACCACCACCACCGCCGTGATGTCGGCGATGCTGAAGCGGTCGGTGGCGATGAAGTCACGGTCGGCCAGGCGCGCGTTGAGCATGTCGAAGAACTGCTGCGTGCGCAACAGGCCGCGCTCGGCCAGCGCCGGGATCTGCGGGTGGTCCTGCGGGCCCGGCAAGGCGCGGTTGGCCATCGCCGGGTTGCCGTTGCGAAAGGCCTCGGCCACGGCCATCAGGCCTTCGAACTCCATGCGCCAGTTCCAGCTGGCCACCTCGGCCTTCTCGGCGGGCGAGACGCCCAGCAGGCGGTGCTGGGGGTACTGCGCCTCGACGTAGGCCGCGATCGCGGCGTTGTCGGTCAGCAGCAGGCCGCTCTCGGTGCGCAAGACCGGCACCGTGCACAGCGGGTTCACCGCGCGGAAGGCCTCGCTGAGTTGCTCGCCGGTGCGCAGATCCACCTGCACGGTCTCATGGGGGATGCCTTTTTCGGCCAGCAGGATGCGGGCGCGGCGCGGGCTGGGGGCGGTGGCGCAGTCGTAAAGGGTCAGGGGCATGCCAACTTGTCCTGGGTGTTCGTCTCGAAATCGCTGGCGTCATGGCGTTCATGCAACTGGCTAGCCGGGTCGCCCACCACGCGGTTGACCATGCGCCCGCGCCGGGCGCCCGGACGCTGCGCGATCTCCTCTGCCCAGCGTACGACATGGGTGTACTCGTGCACCTGCAGGAATTCCCCAGCTTCGTACAGCTGCCCCTTGGACAAGGCGCCGTACCAGGGCCAGATGGCCATGTCGGCGATGGTGTAGGTGTCGCCCACCATGTAGCGGTGCTCGGCCAGGTGACGGTTGAGCACGTCCATCTGGCGCTTGACCTCCATGGCGTAGCGGTCGATGGCGTATTCGAGCTTGACCGGGGCATAGGCATAGAAGTGCCCGAAGCCGCCGCCCAGGAAGGGCGCGCTGCCCACCTGCCAGAACAGCCACGACAGGCACTCGGCCCGCTGGGCGGGCTCGGTGGGCAGGAAGGCGCCGAACTTCTCGGCCAGGTAGATCAGGATGGCACCGGACTCGAACACGCGGATGGGCTCGGGGCCGCTGCGGTCCATCAGCGCGGGGATCTTGGAGTTGGGGTTGACCTCGACAAAGCCCGAGCCGAACTGCGCGCCCTCGTTGATACGGACCAGCCAGGCGTCGTACTCGGCGCCGGTGTGCCCGGCTTGCAGCAGCTCTTCGAGCATCACCGTCACCTTCACGCCATTGGGCGTGCCCAGCGAGTACAGCTGCAGCGGGTGCTTGCCCACGGGCAGGGCCTGTTCGTGGGTCGGGCCGGCGATGGGGCGGTTGATGTTGGCGAAGCGGCCGCCGTGGCCTGGGGTCCAGGTCCAGACGGCGGGGGGGATGTAGTCCTGCTGATCCGACATGCTTTGTGCTCCTGTGCAGTGTGCTTTCTTCGCAGGAGCACACTATGGCACTGAACAAAAGCCTCTGTGCAGCCCACGGTTGTGGCGCCAGCTACCGATCATCAGAAACACACGCATGGCGTTACTCCTACCGAGCTGCGTCAGCCTGATAGTGACTCAATGCCTGCTCCAGTCTCTGCCTCATCTCATCCCTCACTTCGACAGGCTCGATCACCTCAATATTCGCGCCGAGCCCAAGCAGCCACCAGACGAGCCGCTCGCTGTAGGGCATTTGTGTGATCAACGTGCGGCACCCCGATGCATCGCATTCGCTCCACTGATCGCTAGTCCCGACAGGTTGCTCGCAAAGGTGATCAGCAAGATCATCTGACACCCTCAAGACCCATCGCAACAGCCCCGGCTCGTCTCCCGGATCCGCATGTGCAGCCAGCCACTCGTCCGGATGAAAAGCGAGCCGATGACAAGGGTCTGGTAGCACCTCCACAGAACACATGCGATGCAAGGCAAACTGTTTGACGGTCTGCTCATGTCGAGCGACAAGGTAAACAACGCCATCACGAATCAGTAGCATCAGAGGATGCAGATAGCCATAGGTCTTGGCCTCTGACGTACCGCGAGGCATGTAACCCAGCAACAACTGCCGGTCCTCAAACAGCGCCTGCTGCACCGTTCTCAATACAGTTCGGTCGATCTCTGGCGGCTCCGGTAGCCAGAGTCGCGAACGCAATCGGACTTTGTCTTGCCAGTGTCCCTGAGCACTCGTAAGTTGTCGCGCTGCGCGCTTGGTGCGACGCTCCGCATCATTGACCACGACGGGTGGGGCTGCCAACGCCCCTAGTTGAGACAGCGTCTGCCAGATCACCGCCAGATCCGGATCCTGGCCAGGCAGCACCAGATCGGCATCCAGGGCATACAAGGGACGTTGCCTCTGGGTACGGTCACAGTGCAAGACCTCTGGCCCGAGTAGTTGCTGCAAATGAGCCAGATCTCTTTGCATGCGCTTCTTGGCGGTATCGGCGGATACCTCGATCGGCAGGTAAGCATCAATCTCGAACCGATCCGATACACGTTGCGCCAAATACCGAGGACTGATGGCATCGGGGAGGCGCGGAATGCACTGAAGCAAGGCAAACAGACGGTGGACAGGCATCTCTCAATCAGGCGGTTAGTTGAACCTCACTTTACGCGAGCTCCAGCGCACTAAGAGACAAAATTCGTCCCGTGTCCGGATTGAGTTTGCAGACACTGCGGCCATGTATCAAACCGAATTGTTCGACCTGGATTCATGGGGCCGCACACGTGGCATGGTCGTCGCACCACATCCTGAGCTGCGGCATCTGCATGTGGTTCTGCCCTGTGTCGGCTGCCATGGGCTTGCGCCCGCAGATCGCCTAACAGGCGTTTGGTGCGCGCTCGTCGATGTGCACACACCCTTGGCATTGCGATTCCGCATGCCTTATGCCTGCCTAGAGAGCCCTGATGTGCTCTGGACACGTGCCACCGACAGACTGACTCAAGCCCTCACACACCTGCAGTCCGAACAGCGCATCCATGACTTGGACGAGCACCCGAGCTTTCTTGACTGGCTAGATCCTGCCTGGTGGACGCCTGCCCCCCATGATCTGGTCTGGCAGGCGTGTCAATCAGGGTTGGTCAGCCTCAACACTCAAGGACAGGTGCAATCGGAAACATGGGGCAGTCGGACAGAGTCTGTCGCTCTCAACATCCTCGAACAGCACATGTCCTGTGTGACACAGGAATTGACAACCCTGGTGTCACTGATGCCCCGAGACGTTCGTCAGATTTTGGAGGAGCGCCGAAACCTGTCATGGAGCATGGTCTGCCGCCTCATGGCGCTTGCCCCAAATAAGCGTCAGGACGAGCGTGCTTACATCCTGCAAGCACTTAGGACTGAACCCATGCCTGTGCTCAAGCACCTGGCCTCAGACCCTCGTCATGACACCAACACATCACTCAGAGCTGTGGTGCTGGGCACCCGGCGCGCAAAAGATCACTGGAACGCCGAATGTGTGCCGTCTTGGCTAAGAAAACTGGCTTGGCGAAGCGTGTCCGCCTTGTCTGCTTCTCCCCTTCCATATGAAAGCTGGCTCGCTTTGCTGCGGTTGCTGGGCAGACTGATGGTCACAGACCGCTTCGTCCTCCAGCAAATTGCCCATGCCTGGGCGCAGATCGAACGACGGCACGCCATAGGGTTGGCGGACTATGAGCAAATGATCGAAATGGTCTGGCGTTTAGGCCGTCTAACCAAGACGCTTCATGACGACCTGCTTGGCTTGGCAAGCAACTTGTCCAGCCCTGCCTTACAAATCGACGGTCCGATTGGACGCCCGCAGCGCTGGGCGCAAGTCATGCACAAGCTGAGACAAGCCTCCCCTTCACGCCGTCATCAGGTCATCACGCTGATGTGCAAGCCATCTGCCAACGTACCGTTGCTGTTGTCACTGCTCTCAGACCTTGGTATCCATGAGGTCACCGAACGGATCAATGACTTGCTGCATCTGCAACCAGAGATCCCCGAACAACTGGTTCTGCCGGCTCATCTGTCGGTGCGTTGTCTCAATCATCTTGATGACATCCACACCGTCGGGCGGCAACTCCGAAACTGCCTAGCCTCTACGGAAACTGTGCTCAAAGGCTTGACACGTGCCGCGGCGCTTTACCTCATATCCCGTCATGGCACGCCCTTAGCGGCCCTTGCCATCCAGCGCAATCGAGAGACTTCCTGCGCATTCAAGCTGAAGTACGCGGATTTTGCCGAGCGGGCGAACGCTTCACCAGGCCCCGACGCCAAGAAAGTCGGCGAGGCCGTACTCAAGGCCATGGAAACGTGCGAATCTGATTGGCATCGCTTTGAGGAAGCGGCGCACGACATTGCAAAATGGGAATCTCTACTTTCAAGTGCACGCCACGTAGCAAAGGCGCATAACTCATGTAGCATTTCCCTGATTCAGCGACGCCTGCACCTCGGCTACAACATCTCAAGAACACTTATTGAAAACATGAAGTAACCCTACCTCAGGCGACTGCCATTCAGCAAAAAATGCACGAAGGACCCATCAATGAGCGAATCAAAATTCTCCCAATACGCGCTAGAGAAGTTCTCTGGCTGTGACTGCGACGAGCAGTCTGCGGGCACCCCCTCCAACCCATCGATATGGCTATTCGGGATTGAGCACGGCACATTCAGAAGTATTCATGACGAAACATACAAGCACGATGTTACCGACGACAAATACTCTGTCGCCACACAATTGAAGTGGCCGTACAACCAAAAGGCTTTCAAACTGCTCTCCGCCATAGACGGCCGCCCTTGCTCAGATTATTTAAGCTTTTCTCAAACCAAGCAACCTTTCGTAAAGGGAAGCCACGGATACTTCAAGGGTAATCTATATCCCATGGCTTGCCGCTCCATTGACAGCTGGACTGATCAATCCATATCGGAAACAGGATTCACAAGCAAATCAGAATATCAGTCATGGTGTAACTCACAACGAATCCCCACAATTCATGCATGGATCAATGAGTACCAACCACGACTTTTTATTGGAGTGGGCATCCGGCACGTAAACGACTTCGCTGAGGCGGTCTTTGGAGAGCGCGCACCATTGAGCCATCATCAATTTTCGGTCAACAACGCCAAAAAGAACATCTATTACCGTATTGACGGTTGGCGCAGACTTGTGGTCATCCCACACTTTGCGGGCGCAAACGGCTTGAACAGCAACGAGTCTATTCAACAGGTCGGCAGCTTCATCCGTCAGTCGTTACTGCAAAACGAAACTCCACGCGCCAGCGCAAGCTGCACGGCTACGACAAACACTTAACCGACAATGCACGCCTGCCTCATCCCGCCCCCTCCTGCCCCGTGATCCCACAAGCCTTGCTCGACGCCATCGCCACGATGACGCTGCCCCTGGATGCCCAACGCCTCTTTCACGGCCGCGGCGGTCTGTACCCTGGTTGCGAGCAATGGGCGCTGGACTGGTATCCGCCGGTCCTGCTGCTGACCAGCTACCAGCCGGTGAGCGACGATGCGCTGGCGCCCATCCAGGCTGCGCTCGCGGCCCGCTGGGCGGAACTGATGCCCGATCAGCCTTTGAACCTGGTGTTCCAGCACCGCGACGAGGTGCGCGCCGACACCCGTGTGCTCAGCGGCGCGGTGCCCGACCCGCATGTGGTCAGTGAGCAAGGCGCGCAGTTCAAGGTGCACCTGCTGCGCGGCTTCAACCACGGCCTGTTTCTGGACATGGGCGAGGGCCGCCGCTGGGTGCGCGAGCACGTGGCCCAGGCCAGCGCTGCGAGCCACCGCTACAAGGTCCTCAACCTGTTTGCCTACACCTGCGCCTTCTCGGTGGTGGCGATGCAGGCCGGCGCGCGTCAGGTCATCAACGTGGACATGGCCGGCGGGACGCTGTCGATTGGCAAGCAGAACCACCACCTCAACGGCATCACGTCGGACGTGAGCTTCCTGCCGCACGACATCTTCAGCTCCTGGGGCAAGATCAACCGCAGCGGCCCCTACGACCTCATCATCCTCGACCCGCCTACTTACCAAAAGGGCAGCTTTGTGGCCGAGAAGGACTACGCGCGTCTCATGCGCCGTCTGCCCGACTTGCTGATGCCGGGTGGCCATGCGCTGCTGTGCCTGAACTCGCCCAAACTGGGGCCTGGCTTTTTGCAGGACTTGATGGCGGTGGAGGCTCCGGAGCTGCGCTTTGTGGAGCGCGTGGCGAATCCGGCGGCGTTTGCGGATGTGGCGCCAGAGCGGGCGTTGAAGGTGTTGGTGTATCGGGCGCCGGATTGAATGCTTGGATCGGCCAGCCCCCAGAGGGATCAGCCCACCAAGATGCCTTCGACCAGCTTCTCAAAAAGAGCCTCGCACAAGGTAACCGGCCCAGTGTCTCGGCGCGGGTCCTTGCTCAGCGTGCCAATCAGGCGAAACTCGCCCGCATGCACCTCAAGGGTGTTCAACAGCATCCGCTGATCGACCTCGGACAAAACACCCAGGTCACGCAGAATCAACGTCCCACCCCACGCCTGAGCGATCGCACCTGAGGTGAATCGCCCATCTTCGGACTCCGAGCCAAAGATGCGTGCTCGAAGCTCTCCACGTGGCACCGATCGGCAATCAAGGCTCACCAGCGGACCTTCGGCCAAGGCACTGCGTGCGTGCACAACCTGTGCCAAGGATTGCACCTGCTCATGCTCATTTGAATCGGCGATCAGAAGCAGGTGAACATTCAAGCCCGAGGGGCGCACACCTCGTTTTTTGCTTTCATGCAAGAAGTTGTTGATCGGCAATGTCTCCGGCGCCAGAAACGACTCCTGCGGCCATCTCCACGGCGTTCTCGCGTGTCGCACGACTGCCCCCTGTCGCCACCACGGTGGCAGGGTCTCATTGAGCAACTCAATCCTGCGCGACACAGACTCCAATCCCCCATTGCTGGTTACGCGAACCACCCGCCCTCCATAGCCAAGAACCGCGCGCGCCGTCCAGACCGCGACCAGGGCGGGCGGGCACGACGACAGCAAGCGCGTCACCACAGACCCATACGGCAACTGTCGGCCCACCATCCACGATGCCACTTCCCGGTCCAACGCCGCGATATCGTCTTGATCGGTGAACGACAACGGCCTGATCTCAATCCTGTCAGCGGGATAGGTGGTGTGCGCCAGTAACCATTCGCGGTATCGCTCTGCGGCGTGAGTGTCCGCACCACACAAGAGGGAGACCTGCGCGTAGTGGCCCTGCACCTTCAAGGTGTCGGCAATCGGTCCCAAACCACCATCTCCAGAAGCCAGGACGGCCGCATGATCCGCTGCGCCTATCCACGCCACGAAATACTCCTTCTGCCATGACGCCGGCTTCTTGAGCGCATCCACCATCCTTCACCTCCCTCGTCAACAATCAGTCAGATCACCGCGTAGCACCATCGCCGCTGCACACCTGCTGGTGAGAACGACCATCCAGATTGCCGTGAAGTCCGCATCAGCCCAAGAGGTCATTCCAAACGTCGGGACTGCCCCACTCAAAATCGGTAGCCGCCGTCACCACAGACCAGCACCGCAACCATAGCGATGGACGCGACGACATGTGTCGCAAGACGCATTCGGCAGGTACATCGACAGTTGCGACACATGTTGTCGCAACTGGACACACAATCACCACAACGCCGCATGGGTGGCGTCTTGATGAGGGGCGCAAGATGAACACATCTTCTGAAGCTCTGGCCAGCGTACAAGCGCGGTGGGATGAACTGTTCAGCCGCATCGACCAAGTCTTCATTACCGGCTCAGTGAGTCTATGGACTCCAACGGAGAGAACACGCTTCCTGGCAGACATCAAGGAGCCTTGCCATCTGCAGATCTGGAACCTCGGACTCACGACCTACAAGCCCATCGCGGCCATGACAGCGGACGACCTGATCGACTGCGACTGACTCACATTTGCCCCCTGAAACCCATACCCACCAAGGCACAAATGTCCAAACAATCGCCACATGACACGCTGGAACGCCTATGGGACTTGCTCGAGTTGCTACCCAACTCACAGCCGGGACGCACGGCGAACGAACTTGCCGAAGCGCTTGAAAACAATGGATCCGCGATCACAACTCGAACCGTTGAACGCGACTTGGTCAAGATGGCTGACCGACTGTGGGTCGAACATGACGGTGCACGGCCTCAGCGTTGGTGCAAGGGCAAGCCAAAGACACTGGATGCAGTGGGAATAACCACCAGTGCGGCATTGACGCTATGCTTGATGGACCGCTACGTGAGCCACGTCCTTCCGAATGCCCTCACGGATGAGTTCAGGGCGCTGTTCGACAAAGCGGCCAACAAACTGGAGAGCATCAGAGAGCAAAACCGGCTGAGCCAATGGGTGGGCAAAGTGGCTGTCGAGCCGGCGACCCTGCCTACGCTTCCAGCCAAAGTCAAACCTGAAGTCGTCAAGGTGGTTCAAGAGTGCCTGCTGTCCGAAGAGCAGATCGAGATCGACTACCAAAGCAACCCTGAAGTTGACGCCAAGAAGCACGTCTTGAATCCCCTGGGTTTGGTGCAGGTTGGACCCATCACTTATCTGGTCGCTACTCCTTCAGGGACGGAGCAGCCATTGACATTTGCCCTGCACCGGATCTCTCAAGCAAAAAGATCCTACACGCCACTCATCAAACCTTCTGGGTTTTCACTGGACGCATTTGTGGCAGAAGGAGGCGTTCAGTTTGGCAGCAAGGGGACCATCTCGCTGAAACTGTGGGTATCCCGTGTTTTGGGTAGATCTTTGGCCGAGACACCCTTGAGCAAAGATCAGAAAATGCAGCCCGTCAGTGATGGCCATACCCTCACCGCCACCCTGCCCAATACTTGGCGGCTGAAATGGTGGATACTATCGAAATCTGGAGATATCGAGGTTATTGAGCCCTCAACTCTCAGAGGTGAAATTAGCTCCACACTTCGCGACGCAGCGAACCGCTACACCTAGAAATATCAACCCAACACTTGATTGTCGCTACGAGACTGGAGCAACCACATGTCACAGCCTATTTTTGCAGCCAGCCTGCCAGAAGCCGCAAATCTGTCCATGGGGCAGAATAACAGATGGAAAGCTTCGCCTAGCTTGACTTCACTGCTACTTACCGCACGCAACAATTATGACTGGCCATCAGGGACCGGCGCAGCCAAGAGTCAAAATATCATAATAGACCTTGAGAACGATGTCGCACAACTTTTGAAATCCCCCTCACCCGAAAATACCCACACGATAGCGGTAAAGGTATCATCTTGGGCTGGCAACAATAAGAAATCTCACGACCAGATCGTGATGTCGTCGCCCCACATAAAATCTGCAATCCATACAAGCATTTTGAGTCTTATCGCCCCCAGCACGGTGCATCAGGGCCTACTGGGACTTTGTGCCGTCCCTGGCATCAGTCTTGTCATCGCATCAAAAATCTATCGATTCTGCGATCCTCAGCATGGCGCTGCAGTTGATCGACACGCTTCCTACTTCACCAACTCCCTATACTCCAACCAAGGAGTCCGAACCACAGAGTTCCTGAGAGAGTGGAGCAATAGCAAGCATCGCGCGTCTCGACTTGCGATCTACTCACAAAGCAAACTCAAACAGAACCTCAACGAATACATAGAAAATTATTTGCCAACACTGGCGGACATTGCCACCCACCTCAATAGCACGCATAATTTTTACACCTGCTCAGAAACAAAAGCTCGTAAGCCATGGCGCCCTGCTGACGTCGAAATGGCGGCCTATTATTGGTGGGCTCAAAATGGTGCCCGTTAATTTAGTTCCACCCACTCACAAAGAGAGCGGGCCCGAGGCCAAGGCTGCTAACGAGCAGTTCATTGAGTGCGCCACGGCACCATCTGAGCCAAAAGGAAGCATCGCATGAATAAATCACGCCGTGATCTCTTCGACCGAGCGGGTTGCCCATTTGATGAAGCATGCCGACCTGCTGATGCCCGGTGGGCACGCGCTGCTGTGCCTGAACTCGCCCAAACTGGGGCCGGGCTTTTTGCAGGATCTGATGGCGGTGGAGGCGCCGGAGTTGCGCTTTGTGGAGCGTGTGGCGAATCCGGCGGCGTTTGCGGATGTGGCCGAAGACCGCGCGTTGAAGGTGCTGGTGTACCGGGCGCCGGATTGAGGGGCTGAAACCGTTTTGACCTTGGCGTGCGCACGGTCAACCTTGCGTTTTCTGCACTGACAACTTGAAGCCCAGGCCCTTCATGACCTTGAACAGCGTCTCTGAACTGGGCGCACGCTCGCCCGACAAACTCTTGTAAAGGCTTTCTCTGGACAACCCGGTGTCGGCGGCCAGTTGCGCCATGCCGCGTGCCTTGGCGATGTCACCCAGCGCCGCCGCCAGAAGCTTGGGATCCCCATCTTCCAGCGCCACCTGAAGATAGGCCTGCATGTCTTCTTCGCTACTGAGGTAATCGGCAGCGTCAAACGCCTTCAGCTTGATCTTGCTCATGGCAACTCCTTGGCCATGTCCATGGCCATTTCAATGTCGCGCTGCTGACTGGCTTTGTCTCCGCCGCCCAGCATGATCACGATGGCTCCCGATCGCTCCACGTAGTACATGCGCCAGCCCGGGCCGAAACACCTCCCAACTGTAGCCACACGGATACAACCTAGCAAGTCAACGCGTCAAAGTCCAGAATCCCTTGCCCCCACACCCTTCAGCTTGACCATCCGGTAATTGAACTGCCGCAAGGTCAGCCCCAGGGCCTGCGCGGCACGGGAGCGGTTGCCGCCTTGTTGCCGCAAGGCCTCCGTCAAATCGGCCAGTGCATGGGAGGCTGCGGGCAGGTATGGCCGGACCAGGGTCACGTCCATTGCCGCGGGACGCGGGACGCGGTCGTCCGCCGTGAAGCGCGCGCGCATCGCGTCCGCCAGCGAGGTGCGCGGCAGAAAGCGCTCGATGTCGGCCGCCTCCAGCACGCTCTGGTCACCCAGCAACACCATGCGCTCGATCAGGTTGGCCAGCTCGCGGATGTTGCCGGGCCAGGCGTGCGCCTGCAGGCGCTGCAGGGCGCCCGGGCTGAGGTTGACGTTGCGCTGGTTGGCCTGGTTGAAGCGGTTGAGAAAGTGAATCGCCAGCTCATGCACATCGGCGCTGCGCTCACGCAAGGCGGGCAGCCGGATGGGGATCACATTGAGCCGGTAGAACAGGTCTTCGCGGAAGGCGCCCAGGGTCACTTCGTGAGCCAGATCGCGGTTGGTGGCGGCCACCAGCCGGGCATCGATGTGCACCTCGCGCTTGCCGCCCAGGCGCACGATGGTGCCCTCCTGCAAGGTGCGCAAGAGCTTGGTCTGCATGGACAGCGGCAGCTCGCCAATCTCGTCCAGAAAAATGGTGCCGCCGTGCGCCTGCTCGAACAGACCGGCGCGCGAACCCACGGCCCCGGTGAAGGCGCCCTTCTCGTAGCCGAACAGCTCCGACTCGAACAGGGTTTCGGGAATGGCCGCGCAATTGACCTTGATGAAGGGGTGATCTCGGCGCGGGCTGGCTAGGTGCAGCGCGCGGGCGAACATCTCCTTGCCGGTGCCCGACTCGCCCAGCAGCAGCACACTGGCCTTGGTGGCGGCCACCTGCTCCAGTTCGGCGATCGAGCGCAGCAACACCGGCGAGGTGCCCACAATGCCGTAGCGCGCGGGCGAGGCCTCCAGCGCCTGCGTGAGCGCCATGTTGTGCGCCTCCAGCGTGCGGGTGCGCTGCTCCACTGTGAAGCGCAGCTCCAGCAACTGGCCGATCAGCGTGGCGAGGATGCCCAGGATGGTCAGGTCATCGGCCAGCGAGCGATAGCGATGGCGGATGCGATGGCAGGCCAGCACCCCGACGGTGGACAGCCCGACCCGCACCGGCATGGCGATAAAGGATACCGGCCCCGGCGGCAGGTCGTCCCGCTGCACCGTGCGGCACAGGAAGGTCGGCTCGCGGTCGATGTCCTGCACGATGATGAGCTGCCCCGTGGCCAGCACACGGCCTGTGACGCCCTCGCCGCGCCGAAAGTGCCCCCGTTCGCGCTCGTCCCGCGTCAGCCCGTAGGCATAGCGGATGCTGGCCGACGCGACCTTCAGGCTGCTGCCGGGCGGCAGGTCCATGAGGGCTTCGAGGTTGTCGGCCAGCACGATCCGCCCCCGGTTCAGACCGAGCAGTTCGGAGCACAGGTGCAGCATCTCGCGCAGCACCACGTCCGGCGCCAGGCTCTTGCCGATGTGCTTCATCACCTCCCGCATCAGGAGCATTTCCTGCGCGTGCCAGTTGCCGGCGCCCGGGGCAAGATCGGCCCCGGGCGCACCCGGCAAATCAGGGGTCGCGGGAGAGGTGTGCATGCGCGCCTGTACCGATCAGTACTGCTTGTAGGGCAGGAACTTGCCGGACAGCACCACATTGACGCGGTCGCCCTTGGGGTCGGCCTGACGCTGGATGTCCATGCTGAAGTCGATGGCGCTCATGATGCCGTCACCGAACTCCTCGTGGATCAGCTCCTTGATCGTGCTGCCGTAGACACTCACCACTTCGTACCAACGGTAGATCAGCGGGTCGGTGGGCACCGGCGTGGGCAGCGAGCCCTTGTAGGGCACCACCTGCAGCCATTTGCGCTCCTCGTCGCTGAGGTCGAAGATGTCGCCCACGATGGCGGCCTGGGCAGCATCAAAGGTCATCTGGCCCAGGCAGCCGGCTGTCGTCCACTCCTTGGAGAGGCCGAGCTTGTGGGCGACCTCTTCCCACTTGATGCCTTTGGACACCTTGGTGCTGATGATTTTTTCGGTGACGTCCATGCGGTTCATGAGAACTCCAATCTTGATGTGAGGAAGAAAAGGGTTGAGAAAAATCAGGCTCGCTCAGTGAGCCTTGGCGCGCGACACCAGAAAGTCGACGATGTGGTTGCGCAGGTCGTAATAGCCATCGAGGTGATGCAAGGTGGCGCGGGTGCGCTCGCGGGGCAGTGGGTTGACCACCACCTCGGCGATGCCGCCGGGCTTGTAGCCTTGGTCGGTCTCGGCGCCGTTGCTCATCAGCAAGATGCGATCGGCCAGCAAGATGGCTTCGTCCACATCGTGGGTGATCATGAACACCGTCTGATGGGTCTCGCGCACGATGCCCATCAGCTCGTCCTGGATGGTGCCGCGCGTCAGCGCATCCAGGGCGCCAAAGGGCTCGTCGAGCAAGAGCATCTTGGGCTGGATGGAGAAGGCCCGGGCAATGCCCACCCGCTGCTTCATGCCGCCGGACAACTGGCTGGGCTTCTTGTCGATCGCTGGCGTCAGGCCCACCAACTGCACGAACTTCTCGACATGCGCGTTTATCTGCGCTGCCGACCAATCCGGCCAGCGAGACTTGACGGCAAAGGCGATGTTCTGGCGCACCGTCAGCCACGGCATCAGGGCATGCCCCTGGAACACCACCCCGCGCTCCAGGCTGGGCCCGACCATCTCCCGCGACTCCATGAACACATGGCCTGCGGTGGCGGTGTCCAGCCCGGCCAGCACGTTCAAGATGGTGGTCTTGCCGCAGCCCGAGTGGCCGATGACGCAGACAAACTCGCCGCGGTCCAGCGTGAAGGAGACATCGGCAAACACGGGCTTGTCGGCCACATAGGCCTTGCCGAGACGTTCAATCTGAAGCAGAGGGGTCTTCACGGGAGCCTTTCCTGCGGATGCTGTGAGGTCGGGCGCGGGCGCCGGCGGTGCGGTCTTGAGGCCACCGAGGGCCGAGGTGTCAATCCACATAGGTCACCGCCTTCTGCAGTCGGCCAAAGGCCAGGTCCAGCAACATGCCCACCACGCCGATGACAAGCACGGCAAAGATCACATTGCTCAGGGAGAGGTTGTTCCACTCGTTCCAGACGAAGTAGCCGATGCCCGTGCCGCCCACCAGCATCTCGGCGGCCACGATCACCAGCCAGGCAATGCCCATGCTGATGCGCATGCCGGTGAGGATGGTGGGGGCCGCGGCCGGCAGGATCACCTGCAGCGCCTTGCGCAAGGGGCTGACCTCCAGCGTGGCCGCCACGTTGAGCCATTCCTTCTTGACCGCCGCCACGCCAAAGGCGGTGTTCACCAGCATCGGCCAGATCGAGCAGATGAAGATCACGAAGATCCCGCTGAGGGTCGAGTCCTTGATGGTGTAAAGCGCCAGCGGCATCCAGGCCAGGGGGCTGATCGGCTTGAGGACCTGGATGAAGGGGTCCAGCGCCCGGTTCAGCAGAGGCGACATCCCGATCACGAAACCCAGCGGGATCGCGACCAGGCAGGCCAGGCCAAAGCCCAACGCCACACGACCCAGCGAGTGCGCCAGCTGGATGCCCACGCCCTTGTCGTTGGGGCCGTTGTCATAGAAGGGCTGCGAGAGATGCGACCACACCGTCTCACCCATCTGGCCCAGCGTGGGGAAGCCATCGGCTTTCTTGGCCGAGGGGTCCTGCCCCATCATCTGCGCGTACTCGATCTGCTCGGGCGTCAGGCCGGCCCCGGCGACGGCGCCGCCCGCGCTCGCGGTGGCGACGTACCAGATGCCGAGGATGGCCACGAGGATCAGGCCCGACAGCAAACCGGCGCGCACTTTCAGGTTCTTGGCGACACTCATCTCACACCTCCTTTCGGATGGCAAAGCTCTTCAGGTAGGCATCGGCCTTGGCGGCATCGAACTCCTTGCCCATCACCTTGAACTTGGGCGAGGCGGCCGCCGGGGCCGGCTGGCCCAGCGCCTTCATGTGCTTGCGGGCATCGGTCATCAGGAACACCTTCTCGGCAATCTGGCGGTAGTTCACATCGCCCTTGAGGTAGCCCCAGCGCTGCATCTGCGTGAGCATCCACACGGCCATGCTGTCCCAGGGCATCGGGTCGAAGTCCGCACGCGAGGGCACGTTCTTCACATTGCCCAGGCCATCGGCAAAGCGCCCGGTGAGCACCTGCTTGACCACCACCTCGGGCTGATTCAGGTACTGCGGCTTGGAGATGACACCCGCGATCAGGTCCCGGTTCTTCGGGCCGCGCGCCATGGCCGCAGCGGTCAACACGGCGCGGTAGAGCGCGGCAAAGGTGTTGGGGTTCTTCTGCACGAACTCGGCGCTGGTACCGAAGGCGCAGCACGGGTGGCCGTCCCAGATGTCCTTGGTGAGCAGGTGGATGAAGCCCACCTCTTCGTAGACCGCGCGCTGATTGAAGGGATCGGGGCCCAGGAAGCCGTCGATGTTGCCCGCACGCAGGTTGGCCACCATCTCGGCCGGGGGCACCACGCGCAGCTGCACATCGGTATCGGGGTTCAGGCCCGCCTCGGCCAGGTAGTAGCGCAACAGGAAGTTGTGCATGCTGAACTCGAAGGGGATGGCGAACTTGAAGCCCTTCCAGTTCTTCGGGTCGCGGTTGTTCTTGTGCTTGAGCGCCAGGGTGATGGCCTGGCCGTTGACGTTCTGGATCGTCGCCACCTGCATGGCCTTGGCGCTTGAGCCCAGGCCCAGCGTGATGGCCAGCGGCATCGGGCTCAGGAAGTGCGAGGCGTCGTACTCGTTGTTGAGCATCTTGTCGCGCACCAGCGCCCAGCCTGCCGTCTTGCTGAGTTCCACATTCAGCCCTTGCTGTTTGTAAAACCCCAGGGGGTGCGCCATGATCAGCGGCGTGGCACAGGTGATGGGGATGAAGCCGATTTTCAGGTTGGTCTTCTCCAGCGCGCCCTTGTCCTGCGCCATGGCCTGCAGGCTGGCCAGGGGCAGCACGCTGGCGATCGCCGCCATGGCCGTGCGTTGCCCGACGGCATTGATGAAGGCGCGGCGGGTGGCTTCCACCGGGAAGAGGGCTTTCACCGCGGCCGCTTCGATGAAATCGCGCGACAGGGTGTCCACATCGGTGGCGCGGGCCTCGGTCGCGGCCAGCGTGGCGGCGTCATGCTCGGCACTGCTGGCGTGTTGTCCGCAGGTGCAACCGCCCAGTCGGGCAAGCGGCGAATACGGGCGATAGATGTTGTCGTCAGAGTTCGTCATGGCGTGGCCTCGGTCAGAAGTGATGAAAGGGGGCGCGGCGTCCTGCTCAGTGCAGGGTCAGCGGCATCGACGTGGTCTTGACCCGCACCACCATGGGGCGGACCTGATAGGGCTCCGGCTCACCCGCGCAGATTTGTGCGGCGATGGCTTTGGCTTGACGCGCAATCGGCTCGATGTAGCGGCTGGCCTGGCCATCCACCGTGATGCAGTCGCCCAGTGCGTAGATGCCTGCCTGACTGGTACGCAAGGTTCGTGCCTCCACGGCCACACCTTGGTCCCAGCGCAAGCCCGCCGTGCGGGCCAGGCGTGAGGGTGTGTGCAAGCCCGTGGCCGCAATCAGCTGATCGGCCTCGAACACCTGACCACAACGGGTGCGCACGCGGATGCGGCCCTGCACCCGCTCGGCCGAGGCCACCTGCACGCCGCCCACAAAGCGGATGGGCAGGTCTTGCCAGGCTTGCAACACCTGCTGCCCCGCTTGCTCGGCCTGCCAGCGTGCCAGCGGCTCGCTCTGGGTGTCCAGCAAGGTGATGCGGTGCCCGCCCAAAGCCAGGTCATTGGCCAGCTCGCTGCCAATCAGGCCGGCCCCGACGATGACAAGCTCACATGATGAGCCTTCCATCGCGGCGCGCAGTTTCTGATACGCCGCCAGGTGGTTGATGCGCCAGCACAAGGTGGCCGGCAGCGTGTCGGGCAACACCGGCTGCGCGCCATGCGCCAGGATGAGATGGGTGTACGGAATCGGCCCCCGTGTGGTGCGCAATTGGTGCGTGGCCTCGCACACGCGCACCGCATGGGTGTGCGCCATCAGGGTCACGCCCAGCCGACGTGCCGCCTGCACACCGGTCTCCTTGACCAGTTGCTCGGGCGCCAAGCCACGGGCCATGGCCACGGACAGCAGCGGTTTGTCATACACATCGCCGGCGCACGCACTCACCAGGGTGATGGGCAGATCGGCATCGCGAGCCCGCAAGGCCTCGGCCATCTGCCAGCCTGCGCGACCGGCGCCCACGATGACCACACCGGCTTCGCCCGCACGGCGCGTGCACACCACCGATGCACGGCCGGCTTGCGCACGCAGCGTGTCCAGACAGGGGGCGGTGTAGGGCACGAAGTCCTGCTTGCTGACCCCGCACAGGGGGCAGGCCCAGTCATCAGGGATGTCAGCCAGGCGGGTGCCGGGGGGCAGCCCTCCGTCCGGATCGCCCTGGGCCTCGTCGTAGACGTAGCCGCAGGCCTCGCAGATGTACTGCTGAAACGGCAAGATGGCACTCATGCGGGCATCTCCTCGGTGCTCAAGCGCGCGATCTCCTTGCGCAGGTGCTTGATGGCGGGGGTCACGATCGCGACGAAGTGCGACTCCCGCACGCGGCGTTGCACATCCGAGCTGAGCAGATAGCCGCGTGCGCCCTGGTGCATCAGGGCCGACTGCGCGGCCCGCAGACACAGCTCGGCACCATGCGCCCGCGCATCCAGCACGTCGATGAATAACTCCTTGCTGGTGTCAAACGGGGTCTCGGCCAGCTTCATGACCCGCGCCGACAACTCGTCCAGCTCGGCCTGCAAAGCATCGGGTCGGTCTTCGAGGAACTGGTTCACATGGCCCAGCGGCCCCTCCACGGCCCACATCGAGTCGATGGCGCCCTGGGTCACGCCCACCGCCATGCCACATTGCAGCATCACGAAGGCCGCCCGGATGCTGGCGATGAAGGGGCGCGTCGGGTCGGCAATGAGCTGATCGGCACCCACAAAGTGATCGCTCAAGCGCAGGGCATAGGTGCCCGTGCCCTCCATGCCCGAGAAGCTGGGGCACTCGCGCATCTCCACGCCCGGTGCATCACATTGCAGCAGGAACATGACTTCATGAGGCTCACTGGATGAGTCTGATTCCAAACTGGCAATGGCACCGCAGTATTGCTTGGGACCCAGGTTGCTCACCCAGGGGAGCGTGCCGCTGACACGATAGCCCCCCTCCACCGCACGGGCACGCAAAAGCATGCCTTCAATCTGGGCGTAGCTCTTCATGGGGTTGGACAGCGCGGTGCCGCCCAGCCCCTCCCCGCTGAGGTGCGCCTGCAGCACGCGGCCGGTCAAGGCGGGGTTGCCGCTGTGCTGCAGGTACAGCCCGCACACGGCCTGGCACCACATCATGAAGCCGGTGGCCCCGCACACGCGGGACACCTCGGCCATCGCCTGGATCGCCAAGCCATAGTCGGCGGGCTGCGTGTCGGTATCGAGGTGAGCACTCATGGCCCCCACTCTGGCGAGATCGCGCAAGATCGCTTGCGGATACAGGCCACGGTCGATGGCCTCGACCTGCTGCTTCAAGGGGCCTTGGGCAATGGCCTGCACGGCAGCCATCAAGGCGGAGGGGACCTCTGCAGGGAGCGAGGCAAGGTCCTGAGGCATGTCAGCGTGGTTCATGTGGGCACTCCTTGAGGCAGCCAGCACTCGGCTTCAGTCAGCCAGGCTGATCGTGAAGGGGATGGGGTTGCGCATGGTGTTGGCCACTGGCGAGTAGTAGTTCGCGTGTTGCACGATCTCGTCGAGCACCTCACGCGGCGCATCGCCTTCCACCAGCACCTTCACGCGGATGGCCTGAAAGCCCATCTCGGGTGGCGTCTTCTGCAAAGCGCCATCGGCGCCCCAGGCGGCGGGGTTGCCGATGTCGCCCTCCATGAACACCTCCAGGCGGGTCAGCTTGACCTGCTTCCAGGTGGCGACCGCGGTGATGCCCACGGCAAGGCAGCCACCCAGGCCGGACAGCACGATCTCCCCGGGGGCGGGGGCAGTGTCCTGCCCGAACAGGTGCAGCGGCTCATCGACCACCACCGGCGCGTGATTGCCCACATAGCTGAGCGAGCGGTATTGCCCCTCCATCACGGTGTGCACTTTGTTGGTGCCGCGAGAGGACGGGTTATTGCGCCCCTTGTCCGCAAAGGCCATGAGCCCACCGCGATCGATGGGACGCAGATAGGCCTTCACGGTGGTGGGGGCGGCGGCAGTCGAAGGGGCCGTGGCTGGGGCGATGACGGTGGACATGAAAGCTCCTGAACAAGGGGAAGAAAGAATGTCGGCTTGGCAATGTCTACATTGCAAGGGGTGTGCCAGATGCGCAATCGCCCCTCAAACTTTTCTCAAACCATTGATTCAGAAGTGCTTTTTCAGTACCCACCCACGGGTTGAGCGATCACCCCCGCCCGATGGGCAACCCATGAGCGCAGACAAACGTGAACACTTTGTTCACAAAGTGTGCTGAGCCTCGCGCCACATTGCCAACACCCCCTCACCCGCGCAGAATGGACTTCCCCGGGCTGAGCAGTGAGCCCTCGCCACATCCTTGTCACCCACCAGGAGCTCCCATGTCCAAAGTCCTCGTCCTGTACTACTCAAGCTACGGTCACATTGAAACCATGGCCCAGGCCGTGGCGGAGGGCGCACGCAGCGCCGGCGCCAGCGTCGATGTCAAGCGTGTGCCGGAAACCGTCCCGCAGGAGATCGCCCAGTCGGCGCACTTCAAGCTCGACCAGGCCGCACCCATCGCCACGGTGGCCGAGCTGGTCAACTACGACGCCATCATCGTGGGCGCCCCCACCCGCTACGGGCGCATGCCGGGGCAGATGGCCGCCTTCCTCGACCAGACGGGCGGGCTGTGGGCACGCGGGGCCCTCAACGGCAAGGTGGGCGCGGCCTTCACCTCCACCGCCACGCAGCACGGCGGTCAGGAGGTGACGCTGTTCTCCATCATCACCAACCTGATGCACTTTGGCATGGTCATCGTGGGGCTGCCCTACAGCTTTGCAGGCCAGATGACGCTCGATGAGATCGTCGGCGGCAGCCCCTATGGCGCGACCACGATTGCCGGCGGCAAGGGCGAGCGCAAGCCCAGCGCGATCGAGCTGGATGGCGCGCGCTTCCAGGGCAAGACGGTGGCCGAGACCGCCAACAAGCTGTTCGGCTGAGCCCTGCGACGGCACCGCAATCGTGTATCGGCGCGGGACAAACCGGATGTGATCAGGGGTGCGATCAGCGTGCTGAGCGGGGTGGGGTATGCTCCCCGCTGAGTCGCTTGCGACACCGCGAAACCCCTGCCATGACACGCCTGTTCGCCCACCTGCTCTGCCTCGGTCTGCTGCTTGCCGGCCCCAGTGCCCATGCCGACAAGATCATGGTGGCCGCAGCGGCCGATCTCAAGTTCGCCCTGGACGAGATCGTGACCGCCTTCCAGGCCCGCGAGCCCGGTCATGAGGTCCATGTCGTCTATGGCTCGTCAGGCAAGTTCCACACCCAGATCCAGCAAGGCGCCCCCTACGACCTGTACTTCTCGGCCGACATCGCCTACCCGCGTGCGCTGGCCCAGGCGGGTTTTGCAGCCTCGCCGGTCCAGCCGTACGCCGTGGGCCGCCTCGTGCTGTGGAGCACGACGCGCGATGCCCGCCAGCTGCGCCTGAGCCACCTCACCGATCCGACGATCACCCGCATCGCGATGGCCAACCCCAAGCACGCCCCGTATGGCCAGCGCGCGGTGGAGGCCTTGCGGGCCGCCGGGGTCTGGTCCCAGGTCGAACCCAAACTCGTCTACGGCGATAACATCGCGCAAACCGCCCAGTTCGTCCAAACCGGTAATGCCCAGGTCGGCATCATCGCGCTGGCGCTGGCCGTGAACCCGGCACTGTCGCGCCAGGGCGGCTACTGGCTGATTCCCGACCATCTCCACACCCCGCTGGAGCAAGGCTTCATCATCACGAAGCGCGCACAAGGCAAGGCACTCGCCCAGCGCTTCGCGGACCACATGCGCAGTCCCCAGGCACGCGCCGTGATGACCCGCTACGGCTTCGTCCTGCCGGGTGAAGCAACAGGGAAGTGACGCCCGTGCCCCGAAAGACGCCCCATGCTCTCTGGCAGTGACTGGCAGGCCCTGTGGCTGACCGCCCGCCTGGCCGGCGTGGTGACGCTGATCTTGCTGGTGCTGGGCACTCCGCTGGCCTGGTGGCTGGCGCGCAGCCGCTCGCGCTGGAAGGCGCCCATCGGCGCCGTGGTGGCCCTGCCGCTGGTGCTGCCCCCCTCGGTGCTGGGCTTTTACCTGCTGCTGGCCATGGGGCCCAACGGCCCCCTCGGACAATTGACCCAGGCGCTGGGCCTGCCTCCCCTGCCCTTCACCTTCACAGGGCTGGTGGTGGCCTCGGTGTTTTACTCCCTGCCCTTCATGGTGCAACCCCTGCAAAGTGCCTTCGAGGCCATGGGCGAGCGCCCCATGGAAGTGGCCGCCACCTTGCGCGCCTCGCCGCTGGATGCCTTCTTCACCGTGGCCGTGCCGCTGGCCGCGCCCGGCTTCCTGACCGCCTCCATCCTGACTTTTGCGCACACGGTGGGCGAGTTCGGCGTGGTGCTGATGATCGGGGGCAACCTACCTGGCATCAGCCGCGTCGCCTCGGTGCAGATCTACGACCACGTCGAATCGCTGGACTACGGACAGGCCCACCGCCTCGCTGCGGTGATGCTGGTGTTCTCCTTCGTGGTCTTGCTGAGCCTGTATGCCTGGCGCGCCCAACCCGGCCGGAGACGCTGAGATGAGCGACATCGAGGCACGGTTTCAGCTCGACTGGCCCGGATTCACGCTCGACGTCGATCTGCGCCTGCCCGGTCGCGGCGTCACGGCGCTGTTTGGCCCCTCGGGTTCGGGCAAGACGACCCTGTTGCGCTGCATCGCCGGGCTGGAGCGCGCGCCGCAAGGACGCTTGCGCGTGCAAGGCCAGACCTGGCAAGACGGCCGCCAGTGGCTGCCCCCCCATTGCCGCCCCATCGGTTACGTCTTCCAAGAGGCCAGCCTCTTCCCCCACCTCAGCGTGCTGGGCAACCTGCGCTATGGCCAGCGCCGCAACGCCGACGCGCCCCCGGTGCACCTGGACCACATCATCGACCTGCTGGGCATCCGCCCCCTGCTCGACCGTCAGCCCGATCGCCTGTCGGGGGGCGAGCGTCAGCGCGTCGGCATCGCCCGCGCCCTGGCCGTCGCCCCGCGCGTGCTGCTGATGGACGAGCCCCTGGCCGCGCTCGACCTGCGTCGCAAGCAGGAAATCCTGCCCTACCTGGAGCGCCTGCGCGATGAGCTCGACATCCCCATGCTCTACGTCAGCCACGCGCCCGATGAGGTGACGCGCCTGGCCGACCAGTTGGTGATGCTGGACCAGGGCCGCGTGACCGCCAGCGGCGCCTTGGGCGAGATCCTGAGCCGGGTGGAGGCGCCCATCCGCCTGGGCGAAGACGCTGGGGTCATCCTGACCGCCACGGTCAGCGAGCTGGATTCAGCCTGGCACCTCGCCCGCGTGGACTTTGGTGGCGGCCAGTTGTGGATCCGCGACCATGCCCTGCAAGTGGGCCAGCGGGTGCGCGTGCGCGTACTGGCTCGCGATGTGAGCCTGGCCGTGCAGCCGGGCCACACCAGCATCCAGAACGTGATGCGAGGGCAGGTGGACGCCATTGGCGACGACACCCACCCTGGCCTGATGCTGGTACGGTTGCACATCGGTCAGGCGAGCGTGCTGGCCCAGCTCACCCGACGGGCCGCCGCCGACCTGGGTGTGGCGCTGGGGCAGGAGATCTGGGTCCAGATGAAGTCGGTGGCCTTGATGGAGTGAACGAGGCGCCAAGCTGCGGTACGCTGTGTCCCCAAATCTCAGCTCTTTGATCATGAGGGCCATCGTCCTATGACCCACCCGACCTCCCACGTCTGGCGCATCCTCAGCGGGGCCACCGTCGCCTTGCTGCTGTGCGCGAATGCCTTCGCTGCGCTGGGGCAGGCACCGCAGCCCAGCGCCAGCGCCACCGAGGCCAGTTCTGGCGTCCCCGGCGCCCGGCAATTGCGCGCCGTGCCTCCCAGCGCGGCCTACACCGTCGCCACCACCACCTTGCCCTCGGGCACCGTGGTGCGCGAGTTCGTCAACACACAGCAGCTGGTGTTTGCCGTGGTGTGGCAAGGCCCGGTACTGCCCGATCTGGCCGCGTTCTTTGGGGAACATGCCACCGCATACCAACAAGCCGTTCAGCAAAAGCGTGCGGCAGGTCAGCGTGGGGGCGCCGTGCAATCACGTCAGAGCAACCTGGTGATCCTGTCACGGGGCCGCATGGGCCACTTCGAAGGCTACGCCTACCTCCCGGCACAGGTCCCCCCCGGCATCGACATCACGACCCTGCTGCCATGAGCCATCCCCTCTTTTCCTCTTGGGGGCGCCGCTGGCTGGCGTGCGCCTTGTTGGGCTTGCTCGCCAGCTGCGGTGGTGGTGGGGGTGGCTCGTCCAGTTCATCGTCGGTGTCCGTGCCCCCCATCACGGGCACGAACGTGCAAGCCGTGCGCGTGGGCCCAGGGCCCGCAGGTTTGACTGTGCGGGTGGCCAACCTGCTGTACACCAGCGTGCGCCTGTGCCTGCCGGGCACCACCACCTGCCAGACCATCGACCATGTGCTGGTGGACACCGGCTCCACCGGGCTGCGCCTGCTGAACTCGGCCGTCAGCTTGCCCCTGCCTAGCGCTCAGGCCGGCGGCAAGTCGCTCTACAACTGCGTGCAGTTCATTGACAACAGCTACATGTGGGGCCCCGTGGCCGTCGCCGATGTCTACCTGGGCGGCGCGGAGCTCAATGGCCAGCGCGCGGCCAACCTGCGCGTCCAGTTGGCAGGCGTGCCAGGCAGCCCCAGTGCACCCGCGGCATGCGCGGCCAGCGGCTTCACGCCCAACCTCACCATCAACGATCTGGGCGCCAATGGCATTCTCGGCGTCGGCACCGAGCGAGAGGACTGCGGCGACGCTTGCGTCACCAACCCCAACAACGCCTACTACCACGTCAACAACGGTGGCACTGCCACGGGCACCACGGTCACCTTGGCGGAGCAACTGCGGCAACCCGTCAGCCAGTTCAGCGCCGACAACAACGGCGTGATCATCACCTTGCCCGAGGTGGTGAGCACCGGCTCGGCGTCTGCATCGGGCTACCTGATTTTCGGCATCGGCACGGCCAGCAACAACCAGCCCAGCAGTGGGGTTCGGGTGATGGCCCTGACGGGCGGTCGCTACTTCACCACCACCTTCCAAGGACGCATGCTGACCAAGGGCTTCGTGGACTCGGGCTCCAATGGCTGGTTCTTCAATGCCCCAGGCACCCCCAGCTACCCCACCTGCAGCCTCGCGCCGCAATGGTATTGCCCCACCAGCACCCAGACCGCGCAGGCCATTGCCAACAGCGGCGGCCAGACCAGCACCGTCAATTTCTCGGTGGCCAATGCCGATCAACTGTTCCGCAATACCGCGGTTCATGCCTACAGCAACCTGGCAGGCCCCATCGGCGACGACACCGCCTTCGACTTCGGCCTCCCCTTCTTCTACGGGCGCACGGTGTACACCGCCATCGAAGGAGAAGCCATCACGGGATTGGGCAGCGGCCCGTTTGTGGCCTTCTGATGCCGCGGCCATGATCGCCCCCACCCACGGTGCCACGACATGAGCGCCGCACAGTGGCCAGCCATCCGCGGTGGCGCACTGGCCTTGCTGGCGGCCGTGTTGTTTGGCATCAGCACCCCGCTGGTGCAGCGCGCGGGCCACAGCATCGGGGCGTTCAGCACGGCGGCCTTGCTGTATGCGGGTGCCGCCCTGGTCGGCCTGCTGACGCGCCGGCCCCCCCATCAGGAAGCCCGGCTGCGCTTGACCGATCTGCCGCGCCTGTCGGCCATGGCCCTGGTCGGTGCGGGCATCGGGCCGGTGGCCCTGGCCTGGGGCCTGCAACACACCAGTGGCGCCAGCGCCTCTCTGCTGCTGACGCTGGAAGCCGTGTTCACCGCCATGCTGGCCCGTGCCCTGTATGGCGAAAGCCTGGGCCCTCGGGTCTGGGCCGCCGTCTTGTTGCTGCTGGCCGGGGGCATCGCGCTGGTGCTGGAACAGGGGCAAGCCAGCCAGGCACAACTGTGGGGCCTGCTCGCCGTGATGGCTGCCACGCTGGCCTGGGGGCTGGACAACGCCTTGTCCCGAGGGCTGGCGGACCGCGATCCCGGCCAAGTGGTGTTCGGCAAGGCCGTGCTGGGGGCCAGCCTCACGGGGCTCACCGGCTGGCTGGCAGGAGAGGCCGCGCCCGCGGCACTGCCTGCGCTGTCCCTGCTGCTGATCGGCGCTTCGGGCTATGGCCTGAGCCTGCGCTTTTACCTGCTCGCGCAGCGCACCTTCGGCAGCGCGCGCACCGGCTCCGTGTTTGCCTTCGCCCCCTTCATTGGTGCGGCGATGGCGGTATCCCTGGGCGACAAGGCCTGGAGCCTGTGGCTGGCGGTGGGCGGCCTCCTCATGCTCGCTGGCGTGGTGCTGCACCTGATGGAGGCGCACAGCCATGCCCACACACACGAGGCGATGACGCATGAACATGCCCATCGCCATGACGACAGGCACCACCTGCACACCCACGACCCGATGCCCACCGGATCACACAGCCATCTTCACCACCACGAGCCCATGCAGCACACCCACCCGCATGTGCCCGACCTGCACCACACCCACCGGCACTGAGGTCATCCAGGCCTGAAGCCTGCGCCGCCGCCCCTTACAATCACCACGGGTGTCGCCACCCCCGAAGCGGATTCGGGCGGTGCGGCAGGTTCATGCGATGGTCGGGCCGCCTCGCGGCTTTGTTGCGGCCCCATCATGACCGAACCGACCCTGATCCAGATCATCGGCGCCACCCTGTTTGGCGTGGCCGTCCTTCACACGTTCTCCACCAAGTTCTTCGAGCGCCTCGCGCACACCCAACCGCGCCATGCCGGCATCTGGCACCTGCTCGGTGAGGTGGAAGTCGTCTTCGGCTTCTGGGCCCTGGTGCTGATGCTCTTCATGTTCGGCATCCTCGGCAAGACCGAGGCCACGGCCTACCTCGACAGCCGCAATTTCACCGAACCGCTGTTTGTCTTCGCCATCATGGTGATCGCGGCCACGCGGCCCATCCTGCAGTTTGCGGGGGCACTGGTGCGCTTCGTGGCCCGCTATGTGCCGCTGCCCCAGGGCATGGCGCTGTACTTCCTGATCCTGTCCATCGTGCCCCTGCTGGGCTCCTTCATCACCGAGCCGGCGGCCATGACGCTGGCCGCCCTGATGCTGCGCGACACGCTGTTCTCCCGTGAGGTGTCCACCAAGCTCAAGTACGTCACCCTGGGCGTGCTGTTTGTGAACATCTCGATCGGTGGCACCTTGACACCGTTTGCCGCCCCGCCCGTGCTGATGGTGGCAACCAAATGGAACTGGGACATCTGGTTCATGATCGCCAACTTCGGCTGGAAGGCCGGCGTGGCGGTGCTGATCAACGCCGGCTGCGCCATGCTGCTGTTCCGCAAGGAGCTCGGCCACATGGCGGCACGCCCCAAGGAGGCGGCACCCTCGGTGCCCCTGGCCGTCGTGGCCGTGCACATCGCCTTCCTGGCACTGGTCGTGGTGTTTGCCCACCACCCGGCCGTCTTCCTCGGCCTGTTCCTGTTCTTCCTGGGTTTTGCCACCGCCTACCAGCGTCACCAGAACCCGCTGATTTTGCGCGAAGCCCTGCTGGTAGCCTTCTTCCTGTCTGGCCTGGTGGTGCTGGGCGGCCTGCAGCAATGGTGGCTGGAGCCCGTGCTGATGAGCATGGACGCCAACGCCGTGTACTTTGGCGCCACCGCGCTGACGGCCATCACGGACAACGCGGCGCTGACCTACCTGGGCTCGCTGGTGGAAGGGCTGAGCCTCGACTTCAAGACCGCCCTGGTGGCCGGGGCCGTGACCGGGGGGGGGCTGACCCTGATCGCCAACGCCCCCAACCCGGCGGGTGCCGCCATCCTCAAGGACAAGTTCTCGGACCACGCCATCCAGCCGCTGGGCTTGCTGATTGCGGCCCTGCCACCGACTCTGGTGGCCGTGCTGGCTTTCCGGGTGTTGTGAGTCGCGATGGTGGCCCCTACCTCGTGCATTGACATGGCGTCTGCGCGAAAATGGTGGGCATGACCTCCGCGCACCCACCTGCCACCGACCCAGATCCGAAGCCACAAGCGCCCGAGCCGCCCGACCTTGATGCCTGCTGCGGCAACGGCTGCGACCCCTGCATTTTTGACTTGCATGACCTGGCGATGGACGAATACCGCCAGGCCCTGCGGGCGTGGCAGGCCCGCCAAGACGCCACCCAGTCAGAGCATCCCTGAGGCGGTGGCCAGCCCGACCTAGACGCCAGGTGGCAGCTTGGCGGCCATCATCGCCCGGCGGTCCAGCTTGCGTCCATCAACGATGAAGGTGCCATCCCCGACGGCGTGCACCATGCGCCGCTCCTTGCGCGCGGCATCAACGTAGGCGGCCACCCCGCTCAACACCACGATGTGGTGCTTCTCGATGACGTCGATGACCTTGCACTCGATGTTGGCGAGGCACTCCTGGATCAAGGGCGCGCCAACGAGCTTGCCCGGCAACGGGGTGAGCGCGAACTTGGCAAACTTGTCGGTGTCGGCCCCCGTGCACGTCCCGATGCCCACCACCTTGTCGAGCAGGTCCACGGCGGGGATGGCAATGACGCACTCCCGATGCTTGCGCAATGCCGCGAAGGAGTGATTCCACTCCCCCGTGGTGATCGCAAACACCGGCGTGAAGTCCACCACCATGGTCCAGGAGATGGTCATGACGTTGGCGCGGTCTCCGTCACGGGTGGTGACCAGCACCACAGGCCCTGATTCCATCAGCGTGAACGCCTGGTTCAGGTTCAACGGATGCATGTGCGTGACCATGCACGAGAGTATGCGGCGAGCCCGGTTCGCTGCGCAAGCCATGGGCCAAGGCTTTCACCACGCCACGCAGCAGCATGCTGTGCGTGAAGCCTAGGGTGTATTGCCGAGCGCCGTCTTTGACAGGCATGCAACATGCCGGCTCGAATGGTGGTTTGCAGAAGGGCCTGTTCCAGCGGCGTGATGAGTGGGCGTTCGCGCGCATGGGTCACGACGGGCAGCCGGGCTTGCGATGCCTGGCCGGCCACGATGCACGAGGTTTGAAAATTCACACGACCAGCTATGCATCTCTCTCATAGAAGAAATGGCGAAACGGCACTTGCTGGAGCCCGTCCGCCTCGCGATAGTGCTGTCAAAGCCTCTTCTGAACACACTCATCTTGGAAAGCCCTGAATGCTCAAGCGCATGCGTCTTTGTTGGCGCCGACCGAAAACTGAGCCACTTATGAGGTGTGTGCCGATCTAAAACTGAGCCAGGTGTTCAACCTACCCTGCTGCTTTTTGATGCAGCGGGGTTCGAGGAGTGATCACCATGGACATGATCGGCAGAATCCGGCGGCTGCACAGCCGAGGCAAGAAGTCAGAGCGGGAGATCTCGCGGATGACGGGGCTGTCGCGCAACACGATAGCCAAGTGGCTCAAGGCGCCATTGGATGGCGAGCCCCAGTACCGGCGAAGCGAGCAACCGGGCAAATTGACGGCCTTCCACGAGGGCATCAAGTAGGCGCTCAAGGCCGATGCCCATCGGCCCAAGCACGAGCGCCGAACGGCGCGGGCGCTGTACAGCGAGCTCAAATCGGCAGGTTATGAAGGCGGCTACAGCCGCGTGACGGACTTCATCCGCCAGTGGCGCCAAGGCGAGGGCCAAGCGGCAGCGACGCGAGCCTTCGTGCCCTTGTCGTTCGAGCTGGGCGAGGCATTCCAGTTTGACTGGAGCGAAGAAGGCCTGGTGGTGGGCGGCATTTACTACCGGCTGCAGGTCTCGCACATGAAGCTGTGTGCCAGCCGTGCGTTCTGGCTGGTGGCGTATCCAAGCCAGGGCCACGAGATGCTGTTCGATGCGCACACGCGCAGCTTTGCGGCGCTGGGCGGGGTGGCCCGTCGGGGCATCTACGACAACATGAAGACGGCCGTGGACCAGGTCAAGAAGGGCAAGGGCCGAGTGGTCAACGCCCGCTTTGCGGTGATGTGTGCGCACTACCTGTTCGACGCCGACTTCTGCAACGTGGCCAGTGGTTGGGAGAAGGGCGTCGTCGAGAAGAACGTGCAAGACAGCAGGCGGCGCATCTGGATCGATGCAGCCAAGCAGCGCTTTGGCTCCTTTGCCGAGCTCAATGCCTGGTTGGGCGAGCGCTGCCGCAGCCTGTGGGCCGAAGTTCGCCATCCAGAGCACCAGCAGTTCAGCGTGGCCGAGATGCTGGAGCATGAACGTGCCCACTTGATGTCGATGCCTCAGCCCTTTGACGGCTATGTGGAACGCCCGGCGAGGGTGACCAGCACCTGCCTGGTCTCAGTGGCACGCAACCGCTACTCTGTGCCCTGCGAGTTGGCCGGGCAGATGGTCAGCACCCGGCTGTACCCGACGCGGGTGGTCGTGGTGGCCAACGATGAGGTGGTGGCGCAGCACGAGCGATTGACTGACCGAGGCCAGACCCGTTATGACTGGCAGCACTACATCCCGCTGGTGCAAAGAAAGCCCGGTGCGCTGCGCAATGGTGCCCCCTTCGCCGACCTCCCTCCGGCCTTGCAGCAGTTACGCAGAGGGTTGCTGCGCCAGGCTGGTGGCGACCGTGTCATGGCGCAGGTACTGGCCATTGTGAGCACAGCTGGCCTGGATGCGGTGCTGGTAGCAGTGGAGTTGGCGCTGGAGAGCGCGCCACCGTCTGGCAAGGTCAGCGTCGAGCATGTGATCAATGTCCTGAGCAGGCTCAATCCTGCGCCCACGCCAGAGGATGCGCAGACCTGTCTGCAGGCGACAGTGGCACCACTGGCCAATACGGCGCGCTACGACAGCTTGCGCGGGCAAGGCGGCACGGAGGAGATCAACCATGCGTGATATCGCCGCAGAGCTTAAGCAACTGCGCCTGCACGGCATGGCGGGCGCCTGGCTGGACCTGATCGAACAAGGGGCCAGTACGGGCTCAGAGGAGGCACGGTGGTTGATTGAACACCTGCTGCAGGCCGAGGCCACAGACCGAGCCATGCGCTCGGTGAGCCATCAGATGCATGCAGCCAAGTTCCCTGTGCATCGAGACCTGGCTGGGTTCGACTTCGCTGTGTCACCCGTTGACAGCAAGCTGGTTCACACGCTGGCAGAGACAGGCTTCACAGAAGTGGCGCACAACGTGGTGTTGGTGGGCGGGCCTGGCACCGGCAAGACCCACCTGGCCACGGCCATCGGTGTGTCCGGCATCACCAAGCATGGCAGGCGCGTGCGCTTTTACTCCACGGTGGATCTGGTCAACGCGCTAGAGCAAGAGAAGGCACAAGGCAAGGCCGGACGCATCGCGACGAGCTTGCTGCGCCTGGACCTGGTGATCCTCGATGAGCTGGGCTACCTGCCGTTCAGCCAGGCCGGCGGTGCGCTGCTGTTCCACCTGCTCAGCCGGCTATACGAGCACACCAGCGTGATGATCACGACGAACCTGGACTTCGCGGAATGGTCGCGCGTCTTTGGAGATGCCAAGATGACCACGGCGCTGCTGGACCGGCTCACGCACCACTGCCACATCCTGGAGACGGGTAACGAGTCACATCGGTTCCTGCACAGTTCCAGCACGGCCAAGAGGCGCATCAAGGCACGAGAGCAGTCTCGGATGCAGGCGGCGGCAGAGGGCAAGGCCTGACACGCAAAGCAAAGGGGGAAGCCGCTGCGCGGCCTCCCCCTTGATGATCAACCAAGCCAGCCGAAGGGCTCAAAACCCGGCAAGGCTCTACACTTATCCACAGCTGACCACCCTTTGGTCGGCTACCAGCCCTGGCTCAATATTGGATCGGCACGGTGGCTCAGATTTGGATCGGCGCGGACACGCTCTGACCGCACCGGTTCGCTCCTCTGCGGATCGCCGCGGGTCAAGCACATCGGTCACAGCCCTCTGCAGTTGCAGCAGTCGCTCATGAGCGCCCTCTGGATAGGGCATAGCTGCGAGCAAGATGTGTGTGAACGAGTGCTGTTCGAGAAAGGAAAAGTCTTTGGTTTGGCCGTCTGCCGCTTCCATGTTGCACCTCCTGGGTAGAACAATGGTTGCGGTTCAAGCCCTGCATGGACTGTCGGAGAGCAACCTCCTTAGCGCAATGCTACTGGGTTCGCAAGCGATCATGCAAGCGTCATCTTGATGTCTCAGAGAGATGATTGACCATCGAGCAACACATCCGAACACGGGTGTCAACGCGGCCTTTTCGCGGAGCAAATATTCAATACGCAAGCATTAAGTTCAGCCGATTACCGCTGCCTGCAAAGAGTGCATCGCATCACTCAGCGTTTTGACGATCGGTGATGTAGAAGGTTGCAACTTAACTTCTAGGTTGCAACTAAAAAATGCTGCTTGCTTGCGGTCGCGGCCGAGCGCTGGTGCCGGAATCAGCTGCGGCAGGGTCGTTGATGTGAGTCCATCCAATTTTTGATCTGGAGTTGTACAACAGGGTCAGAAAGTCCTTTGTCACCATCTGTTCTCACCAAATGATGCCGATCCACATCCAACCATCCTTCAGGCTTGTCGTCGATTGCAAGCCACTTCGTTAGCCGGGCTCGATCAACATATCTTTTGATCTGTTGATAGCGAGGAGAAAGGTCCCACCAGGTAAAGCGACCAAGTGGGCGAAACTCTTCGCTCATCTTCATCCCCGAGTGCCAAGTGGCCCCGATAACTCTTTCCTTCAAAGGGTCAGGGAGGTAGTTGCGAGCACGTGCAAACCGCAACTCTCTAGCCCAACTGGTGCTCAGAACAATCTGCACATCAGGGTGGTCGGCCAACGCTGAGACCAAATGTTCTGCCCACATGAACAAAGTCCCGTCGGCACGCAGTACTGGCCGTCCCTCAACCATGTAGGCTGCATCCGGGTGCAATACCCCATCGTAATCAAGGAACAGTGTGCGGGTGTGGTTCATAACCTCGCCTATAAAAGTCATTTCCGTGTTCGGACTTGAACGGCTGCGGAGAGGAAGCTCATCAAGCGGATACACGACGCCATGCTCCTGGCGGGTAGTCACCAGACGCTACCGTCCCATAGCGACCCATTGCAGAAGGAGACTGCCGTGAACGAATCTTCGCGTCGCAGTCATCAACACTCATGTCTCCTCAATGGGATCCACCAGTATCCCCTGACAGCTGTCCTGCCCCGGATTCCTTGCGCCAGTCGTTCGCAAGTACCCAGCCGCGTTCCTGCTGATAGATGTACCAGTCGTTCCAGCCATTCCTGCTCGTCCCAGTCACCGCTTTCGACGCTGCGGAGAACGAGCCGTGCCTCCCCTCTATACCGGAGATGACGATGGCACGGTCGACGACGGTTGCTGCGTAATCGTTCCCTGCATAGGTGAAGCGACACGCCGATCCGTTCGCAGGAAACACGTTGGTGCCAGAAGTCAGATCAAAATCTGCATCGAGCCCCTGCGTTGCAGAACGGGTGCGTTTCGGTGACGACCAGATTGCGCGAGCCAATTCAAACAACGCAGTACCTCGTCGACGGATGGTGGACTCGTCCCATAGTTCGAACTCATTGAGCTCACGGTTCAGGGCGAGTGCGGCAAATGCCCGAACCGCTGGCATCTTCACTGAGAAAGGCCCGTTTGACACCGCCGTGTTAAGCGCACCGGTGACCAGAGTGAGGTTGCCGATGGTGTTGACGATGCTGTTTCGAGCGCGAACCCTCTCCGAAAGATCTGGCCCGTAATCAGCTTCGGCCACCCCGTCCATGCCGGGCAGAGCCCATTTCGTTTGCCACTTCTGCGGCATGATGTGCTCGATGGTCAGCGTTGAACGAATCTGAAGGTCCTCCGTCATCGCCGTGTGCTTTGCACGCTCGATAGTTTCCAAGATGTAGCGCAACCGCGGCTGGCGGGTGGGTCGGTACTGCTCGCGCATGACCCAACTGCGTTGCCACTCCGCATCGTCGGGCCATCTATCAATGTCAGCGAGGCGGCTGGACAAGTACACGATCAATTCATCGACCTTGTCACCGTCGCACGTTCGGAGTCTAGGAATCAACGAAGCGAAGAAGCGGTTGTAGTTCTTCGTCGTCAGGCCACAGATGTCGCGGCGAAGGATGTAGCTCTCCAGTGCGCTGAAAGCTTCGGTGAGCCGCGGAGCGACAGATGGCTCCGTCGCGAGGTAGATCGCCAAGGGCATCGCGGTCGAAACGTCGAACGCGTTCGCGACTCGCCCGAACCGTCCGACTGGATCGTCTTCGCAGGGAGCGAAGAGGCGTTGCTCGACCGCAGCGGTTGTTGAGATTGCCTCGAGTTCATCCGTCACCAACGCAAAGGGCGCCTTGTCCAGGGTCCACTTCCGGTAGCCAGAGAAAAGATTCTCAATCGACACGATGTCACCGATATGCATCGCGAGGTGATCAGTCAGCATCCAGTCAAGGCGCGAACGGGTCTGACGGCCTCGCGACTCCTGAAGTCTCCAGATGTTCCTATCGAGAGGCAGCCAGTGCTTCTCATAGAGTTTGTCGACGTTGAGGCTGCCATTGCTCTGGCCCAGATCCTTAGCTCGCTGGAATATGAAATTTCTCAGTAGATCAGCGGGGGATAGTGGCATGCCCCGGCTGTTCAGCGTCTCGAAGATGGTCTGGGGATCGTCGCCACCCTCTAGCTCGATCGACACAACGGCCAACCCGGACTTCAGCGCCTCAAAGAGAATTTCGAGCCTGCTTTCCTGGTAGGCGCCGCCAACGTTGACGTGAACATCGATGCGTTTGCGAAATGCGTCATATGCAGCGGTCGCCGCTTTGCCGACTAGCTCGTCGTCTTCAGCAAGCCCTGCGACACCTGTGAGGTCTGCGGTGGAATCGAGGAGCTTCACAAATGCGCGTCGATCCGTGATCGAAGGCCACAGCTTGTATCGCTCTTCCTCCTTTTCCATGACGCCGTCATTCAGGAGGTACTTGCCAATTTCCCTGGCGTAGTTGGATCCTTGGCTCTCGGCCACATCGCGCAGGGCAACGAGCAACAACTGGAAGGTTGTCAATCGTTGCTGGCCATCAATGACTTCGAAGGCTTGAACCTGCTTTCCAAAGGTCTTGACCTGGCTGATGACAATGGCGCCCATGAAATGCGGGATCAAACTAGATCTGTCCACCTCAATTCGCTTGACGGCACGCTCAATGTCTTCCCAAAGAAGCCCGATCTGCGGGGTCTCGCGCCATGAATACTGACGCTGGTAGAGCGGAATCAAGTAGCGACGCTTACCGTCGAACAAATCGATGATCGACCGGGTGAATGGTTTCATGGTTCAGCGAGATCCGAGATATTGAGGAGACGCGTTCGAGTTGGTCATCAAACCGAATGAAGCGTACCAGCGGAACACACGAGGGGCGCTCCAATGCGATAGTTTTCTCATCGAGCTTGGGGCAGAAAATTCTTAGGCGGAGAAGCCTCGTTGTCCGGAAGCAGTCGTTGTCAACCGTCGGCTCTTAGCCGAAACATGCCAATCAAGCTCTCACCGTCGGCACCTCATTCCACCGAGTGGTGTAGCAGGGAGTTCGCCGAACTTGACGCATACCCCAGGTGTCAGCCCCTTGGGTGAAGCCCGAACTGCCCAACAGAACCGTCCGCTTGCCAAACCGGTCATTGACGTCGTCCATCGCGCGCATCAACTTGGAACGGTCTCGCTGTTCGGGCGATGGCGCCTCCCAGTCCAACTCTTCCTGGACAAAGGTGTCCGGCACCAGGTCAAGCAACATCACCCCGGCCTTGGCCAGTTGGAAGCCTGGCGCGTAGATGCTCCGCAGCCCTTTCACCGCTGCGTTGGCAAGCGCTGAGGTGTCGGCACTGGGCCGCACCAACGGCACGACCACGCTCTTAGAGAACCGTGGCCCATCCCTGAACGGTGAGGTCCTCGCAAACACGAGCACCTGCCCAGCCAGATGGCGTTGCTTGCGCAGCTTCTCGGCTGCCCGTGACGTGAACTCACTGATCGCCTCCCGCAACTCGTCCAGCCCGGTGACGGGTTGGCCAAAGCTGCGGGTACAGGCGATCTGCTTCTTGGGTACGGGCATGTCCGCAAACTCAATACAGGCCTCGCCCTTGAGCTCGCGCCAGGTGCGCTCCAGCACCAAGCCCCAGGTGCCCCGCACCACCGAGCAGGGAAGGTCAACGAAGTCCTGCACGGACTTCACACCGCGCTCCTTGAGTTGGGTGTTGATCTGTCGGCCGATGCCCCATACCTCGCCAACGTCGGTGGAAGCCATGACCTCCCGCAGTTGATCTACTCCGAGTCGAGACAGGTCGCACACCGTCGCGAGCTCATCAGGGTAGCTGCCGGCCTTACGCTCAGCCGTCTTGGCGATGAAGTTGGCCAGCTTTGCGAGGGTCTTGGTGTGGGCGATCCCGATGCCGCAGGGAATGCCGATCCATTGGTTGATGCGGGCGCGGATCTTCCAGGCTCTCTCGACCAAGCCACCCCGCACGCCATGCAAACCGATGAAAGACTCATCGATGCTGTAGATCTCCTGAGTGGGACCCAGCCCTGCAGCCAGGCTCATCATGCGGTCGCTCATATCTCCGTAGAGCGTGAAGTTGGCCGACAAGGCGACCAGCCCGGCTTGCTCCTCCAGATGGCGGATCTTGAACCAGGGCTCACCCATCTTGATGCCGAGTGCCTTGGCCTCGTTGGAGCGTGCAATGGCGCAGCCGTCGTTGTTCGACAGCACGACCACAGGCCTGTCATTTAGGCTGGGCCGAAACACCCGCTCGCAACTCACGTAGAAGTTGTTGCCATCGACCAGCGCGTACATCGCTCACCTCTTCAGGCTGGAAAACGCTTGATGCTGGCAGTGACGACGCCCCACACCTCCAGCGTCTGGCCGTCCTTGGGGGTGATGTCGGGATAGGTGGCGTTGGCAGCTTTCAGCTTCACACGACCGGAGCGTTGGTACAGGTACTTGACGGTGAACTCGCCGTCCACCACGGCCACGACCACCTGGCCGTGACGAGGCTTGAGCGCCTTGTTGACCACCAGCATGTCGCCATCGAAGATGCCCGCTTCGCGCATGGATTCGCCGCTAACCCGCAGCAGGAAGGTGGCCTGGGGATGGGTGACCAGTTCCTGAGTCAGGTCGATGCGTTTGACAGCAAAGTCCTCAGCCGGTGACGGGAAGCCCGCGCACACCTTGTCGCCCGCCAAGGGCAGCGTCAGTCCAGAATCTGCAAGCGGGACGGGCTGGCTGAAATCAAAAACACTGTACATCCGTCCAGTATAAGGTGACCTACCATTTTGTCCATGTGCGCCCACTACGAAGCCGTGACCAAACCCGAGCGTCTGAAGCAGGCGTTCCAGGTGACGATGCCCGAGGGGGCGAAGGCCGATGTTTGGCCTGGCTACACGGGGCTGTTCATCCGACGTCCGAAGGAAGCCATGCAAGACGCAGGTGTAGCGCCGTGGCGTGAAGCGATGGTCGGCTCGTTCGGTTTGATTCCGCACTGGTCCAAAGACACCACGATTGCCAAGCGCACCTACAACGCACGCAGTGAGACGGTGGCGACCAAGCCCAGTTACCGGGATGCCTGGCGCTTGGGACGGCGCTGCATCATTCCGGCAGAGGCGTTCTACGAGCCTGACTGGCGGTCAGGGCGCGCAGTGCCCACGCGGATTGCACGAACTGACGGTCAGCCCATGGGGATCGCCGGCATCTGGACAGGCTGGCGTGCGCCTGATGGCACGATCATCCGCAGCATGAGCATGTTGACGGTCAATGCTGACGACCATCCGCTGATGCGCAACTTTCACCGACCGGAGGATGAGAAGCGGATGGTGGTGATCTTGGATGAGGCGGAGTACGACGCCTGGCTCGACGAGCGAAATGGTGAGCCACATGAACTGCTGAGGCAGCTCGACCCCGCCAAATTGGCAGCTTCGTTTTGATCTGCCGTCGGCCACGAGCACCCGACGGCCCATCCACGGTGATGGGCAGGTACAGGCTGATCTGAGTCGTTCACGGCCCAGTGCCTGAACGCCAGCATCCATATACACCGGTCGTTGAGTGCAGCCTCACCTGACCGGCCGCTTCACCTTCGGCGCAGGCACTACAGTTCGATGCCCGCCGCGTACCGGTTCAAACGACCGATGTTGCGTGCCCCATTAGACTCATGCCGACCCGTTGCAGTCTCCCGCCCACTATCGCGGTTGCTGGATCACTTGGTGAGCTAGTCGATCTGTACGATCACTCTGTCTCCCACGCTGAAGACTGAAAGGCTGCAAATGAATGGCAACAACTCCCCGCTTGAGCACCTGGTCTCCACGGTAACCAGCGTCGCGCTCGGCGTCACCGCAACAGTATCCATCGCCCTGTATCCGCGTTGGCTCCAGCACCGCGCGAAGCGTGATGCCGACGTGGATTGGCGCTTCCGTTAATGACTTCACGCCGCCCCAAAAATCCTTGGTCCGCGAAGCGTAGAAGTGGCAATCAGTGCGCAAAATCGAATCAATTAATCGAGAAATGGCAATGAACGGAAAAGACGACTTGAATTTCGATGACGGATCGACCCCGGGCATTCCGGAAGCTACCGAAGCCGCATTGATTGCCCTCCCTCCTCTGGCCAACACGATCGTCGATACTGCGATCGATAACATGACCCGCAAGCTTATCGCGGGCTATCGCAACAAGTCCGTGGCCAAACCGAATGCGAAGAAGGTCGACGTCGGCGCGGAGGCGATGGAGGCCGTGAAGGCCACCTCCGCCCAATCGGTGATGGACGTCGCCAACCGCGGTCAGGCCTGGAAGGAGCTGATCACGAAGAGCCTGACGGCCGGGATCTCTTCCATTGCCACGATGCAGTTCGATGGCAGCTTCACGATCAAGGACGGAATCCCGGATCAGGACTTCAAGAGCCTGCCCAATACGCCCGGCGTGTATGTGGTGTTCGATCAAGGCAACCCGCCCAAGCCTGTCTACGTCGGTGACAGCGGCAAGATGCAGAAGCGGTGGCATGCCGGGCACCTCAATGAGCACAGGCAAGGCCAGCGCAGCGGCAACCCCTACAAGCTGGATGAAGAGTTGTCTAAAGGATGCACCGTCAAGTTCATCCAGATGGATTCGGTGGAAAGCGCCGCAGCGCTGGAGGCGCACCTGATCAAGGAGAACTTCTCTGATTTCAAAGACATCGCCAAGAAGTCAGGCCGCGCCGATAAACCTTTGTCTGAGGAAGAGGCCAAGGAGCGTGCCGAGGCGCTTGACCAAGGCATGCTGAAGAATCAGCGTGAGGAGTTGGCCACAGAGCAAGGCAAGCGGTCCAACATCGAAGCGAAGAAGATGAAGGACCGGCTGGAGAACACAACAGCACTGCTGAAGGGTGCGGCTGGCGAGGCATTCAAGAACGCTGGATTCGATGTTCTCCATCGCGTGACGACTACCGCCATCAAGGCTGTCAGGGACGAACTGGTCGACATCTTTCATCTGCAAGGCGCGCCGACACCCATCGTCGTGCGCATCAGACGCGTGCTGAAGAAGTTGGTCGCGGTGATCAAGGGCTTCTTCGAAAAGCCCATGCAGCTGGCACGCGGCATCGTCCAATTCATCGTGAACGCGCTGTCGAAGTCGATTGGCCAGATCTACAACCTGGCCAACAACATCTTCGATCTCGCCAGCAACGCCTGGAATCTGTACCGCGGCGCGGACACCCTGTCGCGCGAGGAGCTGGTCCGTAAGATCAGCGAAACCGTCATCGTCAGCGGCTCGCTCGTACTGTGGGACGGACTGGACCCGGTCATCGAAGCCAAACTGACGCCCTTCGCTGGCGTCTTCGCGCCCTATCTGTCCTCAATGATTGTCGCGATCGGATTCGGTATTTCGAGCCACTACCTTCAGCACATCGTCAACACGGCCATCGATGCCGTTATCGCCTTCAAGATGGGCCTGCAGGAATCGCTCGATGCCGCCAAGGCCGTCTGTGCGCAGTTGATCAGCAATGCAGAGCGGGAACTAGCATTGATGTCCGATCTTCGGGATTACCTAACCAGTTCGAAGGAGCTGATGACGCAACTTCAGGCTCATACTGCGACACTCTCAACCCATCAATTCATCGAGGCGCAAACTGCCCCCGTGCTTCTTCTTCGCCGTCGCTAAACATCATGGAAACTGTGCCCACGACCACATCCATCCGAATCGAACCGAAGAGTTCACTCGTTGCTACCTCCAGCGGGCTTCAGCTGCGAGACGAGCAGGCGCTGGCTGACTTCTCGAACGATCTGGAAGCAGCGCTCCGCGATCTAGAAAAGTCCGTCAAGGATCGTAAGCTGACTGCCGAGAAGGTCAAGCAACTCAAGGAGGACCTCAATGGCCAGAATTGGTGGGGTACGCTGAAATCCAGCTTTACCGGCGAGGCCGACAAGGGCCTGGCCATGATGGTGGAAGATCTGGGCTCGAGTCTTGGACTGACCCAAAGCGTTTTGCGCGTGATCTTGAAAGTCCAGACCCAAAAAAACCGGATGCTGCGTGACTTCAGCGACGCCTTGGTCAATAAGATGTTCAAGATCCAGCAGGACACCAACACGCTGGACGGCAATCAGAAGGCGGCCGCCCTAAATTTCCTTGAGGAACTGCAGACGCAGATCGACGACCAGATCCGCCAGCAGGATCTGGTCGACAGTCACGAGGCAGCGCTTCAGGACCACGCGCAATGGCGTCATGGTCAGATCCAAGCGCACGCCGACCTCGTGAACCGCACCGAGCATCTGCAGGCCGTGGCGCTGGACGAACAACAGCGCGTGGTCGCCCTTGAGAATGAAGTCGACAGTCACGAGGCAGCGCTTCAGGACCACGCGCAATGGCGTCATGGTCAGATCCAAGCGCACGCCGACCTCGTGAACCGCACCGAGCATCTGCAGGCCATGGTGCTGGGCGAACAACAGCGAGTGGCCGCCCTTGAAAAGGAAGTTGCCGAGATCGCCGAGCTGCGGCAGCAAGTCGTTGCGCTGGCGTCGGAGAATCAGCGTCTGCGCTCACCGAAGTCCGTCCTCTTGCACAACCTGGTGCCCCTAGTCGCGTCGCTGATCGCGTTCGCAGCTCTGTTTATGACCATGAAGGGCTGAGGCCAGCCCGTAGGCGCCTGACTCTGGGATGTGCCCTGCGCTCCTTGTTGGCCCGACTTGACGGCTGTGTGCGGCCCGCAGTTTGCTGACAACTCCAGAGTCGTTGAAATGACTGGCACGGCCGACGGTACTTGGTCGGCCGCGTGAGGTCGGCGCAGTGAACAGCGGTCATTGACCGGGTTGCACCGGTGCCGGCCCCATGCTGGCGCTGGCGTTGTCTGCAGCACCTCACATTACGGTCGCTCGGGCCCGTACTTGCGGCCGAACTGAAGGTCGGCTTCTGCGCGCTGACCGTGAGTGCGCAAGTCGACCGCGAAAGGCTGCACCCGCTGTATACAGTGACTCACCATGCAAGGGCTGCTCAAGGCTGGTTGCGGTCGGTCGCACCTATCCCGCTGAGGGCGGCGATCGACACAAAGCGGGCCTTCACTGTGCGCGCCGATCCAAATCTGAGCCACCGTGCCGATCCAATATTGAGCCAGGGCTGGTAGCCGACCAAAGGGTGGTCAGCTGTGGATAAGTGTAGAGCCTTGCCGGGTTTTGATCCCTTCGGCTGGCTTGGTTGATCATCAAGGGGGAGGCCGCGCAGCGGCTTCCCCCTTTGCTTTGAGTGTCAGGCCTTGCCCTCTGCTGCAGCCTGCATCCGAGACTGCTCGCGTGCCTTGATGCGCCTCTTGGCCGTGCTGGAGCTGTGCAGGAACCGATGTGACTCGTTGCCCGTCTCCAGAATGTGGCAGTGATGCGTGAGCCGGTCCAGCAGTGCCGTTGTCATCTTGGCATCACCAAAGACACGCGACCATTCCGCGAAGTCCAAGTTCGTCGTGATCATCACGCTGGTGTGCTCATACAACCGGCTGAGCAAGTGGAACAGCAGCGCACCGCCTGCCTGGCTGAACGGCAGGTAGCCCAACTCATCGAGAATCACCAGGTCCAGGCGCAACAAGCTCGTCGCGATGCGTCCGGCCTTGCCTTGTGCCTTCTCTTGCTCCAGCGCGTTGACCAGATCCACCGTGGAGTAAAACCGCACGCGCCTGCCATGCTTGGTGATGCCGGCCACGCCAATGGCTGTGGCCAGGTGGGTCTTGCCGGTGCCAGGCCCTCCCACCAACACCACGTTGTGCGCCACTTCTGTGAAGCCTGTCTCTGCCAGCGTGTGAACCAGCTTGCTGTCAACGGGGGACACAGCGAAGTCGAACCCAGCCAAGTCTCGGTGCACAGGGAACTTGGCTGCATGCATCTGATGGCTCACCGAGCGCATGGCTCGGTCTGTGGCCTCGGCCTGCAGCAGGTGTTCAATCAACCACCGTGCCTCCTCCGAGCCCGTACTGGCCCCTTGTTCGATCAGGTCAGCCCAAGCGCCCGCCATGCCGTGCAGGCGCAGTTGTTTGAGCTCTGCGGCGATATCACGCATGGTTGATCTCCTCCGTGCCGCCTTGCCCGCGCAAGCTGTCGTAGCGCGCTGTATTGGCCAGTGGGGCCACTGTCGTCTGCAGACAGGTCTGTGCATCCTCTGGCGTGGGCGCAGGATTGAGCCTGCTCAGGACATTGATCACATGCTCGACGCTGACCTTGCCAGACGGTGGCGCGCTCTCCAGCGCCAACTCCACTGCCACCAGCACCGCATCCAGGCCCGCCGTGCTCACAATGGCCAGCACCTGCGCCATGACCCGGTCGCCACCAGCCTGGCGCAGCAGCCCTCTGCGTAACTGCTGCAAGGCCGGAGGGAGGTCGGCGAAGGGGGCGCCATTGCGCAGCGCACCGGGCTTTCTTTGCACCAGCGGGATGTAGTGCTGCCAGTCGTAGCGGGTCTGGCCTCGGTCAGTCAATCGCTCGTGCTGCGCCACCACCTCATCGTTGGCAACCACGACCACCCGCGTCGGGTACAGCCGGGTGCTGACCATCTGCCCGGCCAACTCGCAGGGCACAGAGTAGCGGTTGCGTGCCACTGAGACCAGGCAGGTGCTGGTCACCCTCGCCGGGCGTTCCACATAGCCGTCAAAGGGCTGAGGCATCGACATCAAGTGGGCACGTTCATGCTCCAGCATCTCGGCCACGCTGAACTGCTGGTGCTCTGGATGGCGAACTTCGGCCCACAGGCTGCGGCAGCGCTCGCCCAACCAGGCATTGAGCTCGGCAAAGGAGCCAAAGCGCTGCTTGGCAGCATCGATCCAGATGCGCCGCCTGCTGTCTTGCACGTTCTTCTCGACGACGCCCTTCTCCCAACCACTGGCCACGTTGCAGAAGTCGGCGTCGAACAGGTAGTGCGCACACATCACCGCAAAGCGGGCGTTGACCACTCGGCCCTTGCCCTTCTTGACCTGGTCCACGGCCGTCTTCATGTTGTCGTAGATGCCCCGACGGGCCACCCCGCCCAGCGCCGCAAAGCTGCGCGTGTGCGCATCGAACAGCATCTCGTGCCCCTGGCTGGGATACGCCACCAGCCAGAACGCACGGCTGGCACACAGCTTCATGTGCGAGACCTGCAGGCGGTAGTAAATGCCGCCCACCACCAGGCCTTCTTCGCTCCAGTCAAACTGGAATGCCTCGCCCAGCTCGAACGACAAGGGCACGAAGGCTCGCGTCGCTGCCGCTTGGCCCTCGCCTTGGCGCCACTGGCGGATGAAGTCCGTCACGCGGCTGTAGCCGCCTCCATAACCTGCCGATTTGAGCTCGCTGTACAGCGCCCGCGCCGTGCGGCGCTCGTGCTTGGGCCGATGGGCATCGGCCTTGAGTGCCTGCTTGAGAACCTCGTGGAAGGCCGTCAATTTGCCCGGTTGCTCGCCTCGCCGGTACTTGGGCTCGCCATCCAATGGCGCCTTGAGCCACTTGGCTATCGTGTTGCGCGACAGCCCCGTCATCCGCGAGATCTCCCGCTCTGACTTCTTGCCTCGGCTGTGCAGCCGCCGGATTCTGCCGATCATGTCCATGGTGATCACTCCTCGAACCCCGCTGCATCAAAAAGCAGCAGGGTAGGTTGAACACCTGGCTCAGTTTTAGATCGGCACACCCCTCATAAGTGGCTCAGTTTTCGGTCGGCGCCAACAGCGTTATGGCAAATTGCGTAAAGATATGCCGATACAGTCCTCGCACCCCCTACTGAGACGATTGCATTAGAGCATTGAGACCGGTAGAGTGAGTGCAGTTTTATTTTGTTTGGGCCTGTCCTCCAGTCTACTGGATTATTGCAATGAAAAAAGAGATAGTGTGCACCTTTGTGTTGTCGGCGATTTTTTTTCCAGCTATTGCTGTAGATGGTGTGGGTGTAAATAATTCGACTGCTGCAAAGGTCTATAAGTGTAGAAATGGTGAATCAACTTATCTCACAGATAAGAAGTGCTCCGTTGGGTATAAGCAGGAACGGGGGGAGTGGGTAGGCATTGAAGAAGAGCGTGAGAGCAAATATAACGGCGAGAGATTTGGGGGGGCAGAGGAAGAAAAAAGAAGACGGAATGCCGCTCAACTTTCTAGAGCTATTGAGCAAGTGAAATCCCAAAACGGCCCTGACACTGATTCTAATCCTAGGCGGAAAGGCAATTCAGTATTCTTGGAGTCTTCCATGGAGACGGTGGCCGTTCATTGTCCAAAAGAAGATTCGGGGAGGGGGCATAGATCTGAACGATACTATATTATCGTGACCGACAAGGCTGGGGCCACCTATGACATCACACCGCGAGTTCATTTTGCGGCGGGTAGAAATGGCTGGGGTGATGGCGAAAAGAGGTTTACTTCTGAGCAAATAAGTATGTTGCGTCGGTATGCAATGGAGAATATTTGCTAGGAATGGTCTGAATAACTCGTTTGCGAGTCGCGTTGCGATGGCCAATTGAATCCGCACTGGTAAGCAGTTCATTGATCGCGTTCGCTCCCTGAATGGCAGTTTTCCGGCACATCGCTGACCGAGCTGTACTTCAAACTGAACGGCGGCAGGGGCCGAAGAGCACGAATTGGCTTTCCGGCCGTTTTCAGGGCACAGCGGTCATGCAGGTGGCTACTTTTGAAAAGTCGCGAACGGCAACTGTTGCCGGGAGCCGACCACGGACGCGTGCGCGCCGGACGTCTGCAACCGCTGCAGACCTGCCGTTCGCTACATCAAGTCGAATAGCGACTATGCAGCGGTTCCAGTCAGTGAGACGTGCACAGAGAAGGTCAGCTCTCGGCCTAGTGCCACCAATCCGGCTGACGGCTTTGCAGCGGTTGGAGACGGTCAGCTAACTCGCTACAAAGGTCGGCTCTCGGCCACTTGCGGTCAATCACCGAATGATGTCCCGCGCGCGCGCGCGCTTCAACGCTCAGCTGAAACATTCAGCGCGCCCTGATGCGGTCAAAGTGGGTTGTCATCACGCAGGCAGCTTGACGGCAAGCAGTTCGACCTTCTCGATGTTGGGTGGAGAACTGAGCAAGGTCGCTGCATTGGCCATCAAGGCCGCTGCGATCTGACCGTCAAGGTGTGCCTGGCGACCTGCCTCATCGGCGAAGGCATCGAACACACCGAAGGTCGAAGGGCCAAACTTCAATGCGAACCAAGCGGTGGTGCCGGACTCGGCGTTAGCGAGCGGAAGTGCGCTGGCTAGGAAGTCGGCCAGCGCAGCCTCCTGTCCGGGTTTGGCTTCGAGGCGAACAAATAGGGCGAGCTTGGTCATGGTGTGATCCTTTGGTCAATGGGAACGTGGGTGAAGGAATGGATTGGTGTGCAGTCTAGGCCTGGCTGGTATTTCTATCTATCGGCAGGAATGACAATATTGATATCATTTCTGCCATGAAGGTGCATTTGCTTGTTTCTGATGGTGTGTTTGATCTGGGGCTTGCCGCGCTGACTGACACCCTCGGCTTGGCCAACGCCATGGCGGGTTCGCTGCCACAGGCTCCCGCACCCATCGAGATCACGCTGGTGGCCGTGCGGCGTCGCATCCGGACTGCGCAAGGATTGACGGTCCCCGTCGTCCCTGCGCGCGATGTGCCTGAACCTGACGTCGTGCTCATGCCCGCGTTTGGCGACAAGATGCCTGACACACTCGCTGCGCGACTCGCACGACCCGACGTGCCTGACGCGGTCGCGGCCTTGCAGCAGTGGTCCACCGCTGGCGCACACCTCGGCACCGCCTGCTCTGGTGGTTTTTTGCTCGCAGAGAGTGGCCTGCTCGACGGCCACCAGGCGACCACGTCATGGTGGCTGGGGCCAATGTTTCGGCAGCGCTATCCAAACGTCACGCTGGATGAGTCCCGCATGATCGTGAACACGACACGCTTCACCACAGCGGGTGCCGCTTTGGCCCACGTCGACTTGGCTTTGCGCATCATCCGAGGACACAGTCCATCGCTGGCGGCCCTGGTGGCGCGTTACCTGCTGGTTGAGACACGCAGCTCGCAAGCCGAGTTCGTGATTCCCGACCACCTGGCGCATGCAGACCCGATCGTTGAGCGCTTCGAGTGCTGGTCCAGACGTCGGTTAGCGTGTGGTTTCTCGCTGGCCGAGGCGGCCAGCGCCGCGGGTACAAGCGAACGGACTTTGGCGAGGCGGCTACAAAGCGTGTTGGGAAAGACGCCACTCTCGTACTTTCAGGACCTGCGCGTCGAGCATGCCGTCCATCTGCTGCGCACCGGGAATGCAAGTGTCGACCAGGTTGCCGCCCAGGTCGGGTACTCGGATGGGGTCACCTTGCGGGCCCTCTTACGTCGCAAACTGGGGCGTGGAGTCAGGGAGTTGCGGCGGGGGGCATGAACACGTGTCTTTGGTGCTATTAGCAGCCCGATGCCGCCGGAAAACGGTCGGTTGCAGCGGCTCCAGGCTGATTGCAGACATCTGGCTCAAGCGGCGCGCAAGCGTTTACACCTGAGGGCTCAGGCTGCTCAAAGGCGATCGCTGGAGAGTATTGATCGCAAAGCGCGATACCGACGCGAGGCAGTCTTTCGAGACTTTGCCCCGGGTATGCTTGCGCCGCTTGGTTATTTTTTGAGCACCGCCTGGTCAATACGTAAGCGTCATCTTGCCGACTATTGGCGTGTGACTTCTCTGGGAGAGATATGACAGAGCTAGAGGAAACGGCGGACCTCCGCCTGGACCATCCATTAAAAGTGGGCTCGGCGCTGAAAGCGGACGCGCTGGACCGCCGCGCATTTGCGACCCGCGTGACTGAAGTCTTGCGGCGCGTCACGTCCACAGACGGCTTGGTGGTCTCGGTGGAGGGCGCCTGGGGCAGCGGCAAGACTTCGCTACTCGCGATGGTCGAGGAGTTGTTGAATGAGGCTACAAAAGACGAGCGCCCCGTCGTTGTCCACTTTAACCCTTGGCTGATTGGCGACCGGGATGCCCTGCTGCGCCAGTTTCTGGCCAGCATGGCCAAGGCCGTCAAGCTGACGGAGCATGCCAAGGAGGGCAAGCGGGTTGCCAAGGAGCTCAAGACCTACTCCAAGGCATTCGATGTCCTGAAGCTCATCCCTGGGGCCGAGCCCTGGGCCAGCATCGTGAAGTCCGTGGTGGAGTCCATGGGGAACGCCAGCGAGGCGGTCTTCGACTACAAGACGCCAGACGTGGAGGCGAGCAAGCAGTCGCTGGAGGCCGCTCTTCGCAAGTTCCCGCGTCGCATAGTCGTTCTTCTTGACGACCTTGACCGTTTGTATCCGGCCGAAGCGTACGAAATGGTGCGCATCGTGAAAGCCGTTGGCGATTTGCCTAACGTGGGCTACGTGCTAGCCTGGGACGAGAGGTACATCAGCGCCGCACTTGAGAAGTTGAACGTACCTCACGCGGGGAGCTATCTGGACAAGGTCGTGCAGGTGCGCTTGCCCGTTCCGCCGCTGTCATTTCCTCAGCGCTTGAAGCTCATGAACAGTGCACTGAATGAGTTGCCCGGCGCTGCGCACACCGAATACTTTCCCAATCGCGATGAGCGCAACGGCTCACTTTTTCACTACGGCTTGAGTGAACTGATTGAGCATCCGCGCGATGTGGTTCGTCTTTTCGATGTCGTCCAATCAATCGAGCCCGGCCTGAGGGGTGAGATTCACCTGGCCGACATCATCGGTTTGGCCAGCTTGATGACCAAGGCGCCATCGGTCTACGAACTTCTCTGTCGTGCGCCTCAGGCCTTTGTTGGGCGCAGGCCGGGGGCACGCTCGGACTTCAAGCAATCCGATGAGGTGATTGAGGAACACGCGACTGAGCGCGATGCCGCGATTGACACATGCCGCCATTCGAGAGCCGTCCGGAGGGTGGTCCATTGGCTGTTCCCAGCGACGGCAAAAGCCGACGAGGCATTCATGTTTGACCGTGTGGTGTTCTCGGAGGGACATCTCGCTCATCCCGACCGTTTGCTCGTCGCACTGCAGCTCAGCACGCGGCCGGGAGACTTGAGCTTGGTCCGGGTGCGGCAGTTTGTGCTGCAGCCAGAAAAGCGAGAAGGACTTGCGGCAGGTCTTGATGCTGAGAACAGCATTGATTTCGTTGTCAATGTCGGCGATTGGGTAGAGGGTCTAGGGGCAGACATCACAATCGACTCTGCAGATCTAGCGATTGCTGTTGCAAGGCTGGTCGACCGCGAGCCTTTCGTTCGCCGGGCCAGAGAGCGTCACGAGGTTTGGCATCTCCGTGGGGAGAGCGCGGCGGCCCGGACCATCGGACAGATTGCGCAGCGAATGGATGAGGCAAATGCGCAAGCCTTGGCAGAACGGCTCATCGGCGATGAAGTTGGCCTCTCTGTTGCCGCTGACTTGGCAGTGATGAACTTTGGTGCTCATAAACGCGAGCGAGGATGCCAACTCAAGGCGCCTGAAGCGAGCCGCGACCGGACGCTCGCAATATTTGGTCGGAACATCCTGCGTGCTGCAGAGCGCGGTGAGCTTCTGGAAAAGGTCGGCGGCGGCAGCCTGCTTTGGGCTGTGGCGCGTCTCGTGCCTGCGCAATGCAAGGCTGTGTTCCAGGCGATAGCCCCACATCAGCAGAGGCTCGACCAGTTTGTGGAAGCCATAGTTCAACACTCGTTCGACAGCCATAAGGGGCAGACCTATGCTTTACCGAAAGAGCGTGACGTACTGGAGAAGTACGTGGATGTTGCAACGCTCAAGAAGTTTGGGGCTCAACGGTTGAAGGACGACGCGCTGGTGTATCCCGCGCGCGCTGCTTGGCGAGCCGTGGTAGAGGAGCGCTCCCTCTATGCAAGAGATGGTTCAGTAACCGAGCATTGAGCGACGCAGCTGCCTCAACCTGAAAGGATGGGCAAGGCTACCCACTTATCTCACTGACCGCTATCGCTGCATAACTGCTGCTCGCCAGGCAACGACGACTCTAGGCTACGTGTTCCCGGTCGGTCAGCGTCGCATGGGGGATCGTCAGTTCAGGGGCGAAATCGTTAATTGGGTTCGGCGAAGAGAGATCATGGGCACCGCGCTTAGAGCCTCCCGCAGGTTGACGGCAGCAGCGCTTCGTCAGCTTTGTAGCCCGCCGGTATAGTGGGCAGCATATATCCGCTGGAAAGAGTGCCATCTTCCGCCGCCTCGAAACTAGGTCTTCTTCATCGGATCACTGACATGTCATCACGCCAACAGGCTCGGCTCCTAATGGAGGCCCTAGCCGTCTTGCACCAGCGGGGCTACGGGCGGCTCAAGCTCTTCTGCTACGTTAAAGATGGCCTGGGGGCATGGCGGCATTGGATCTTCGCCTCGGATGAATTCCCAAACAACATCGGGGCTTGGCAAGGACCGAAGCAGGGTGGCTCATTGCCCGGCTGGGGCATCTTCTCGGGAGCCACGGCAGAAGAGGTCGCCGATGACATTTTGTCGCGACACCCTCACCTGGCAGAGGCTGCACGTGGCCACGATGATGTCTATGTGTCTTGGTACCAGCAGATGCTGGCCGATCACCCGGAGGGCATACTTGAGATGGAGTCGCCTTACCGTGCCAGCATTGACGGCTTTGGACGCCTCACCCTGCCTGCCCTCAAGGCGTGGACGAAGCCTCTACCAACTCCTGAAGAGCTGGCGGCCCAACAAGAGCTTGCACGCAAGAAGGACCTTGAGGATGCACGCCTACGGTATCAGGCACACGAGGCACGGCTTCAGCGTAAGCGTCCGACCAAGGCCCAACTGGGCAGCGCACGACTGGTCAGCTAGAGCTTGATTTCATACAAGCGATCCTGGACGTCCTGCACGTTGAAGGCATTGGGATCGAGGGGGCGCCCGATCCAAGCGGTCATGTTGTCATGCTCCGGATGCGTCGGGTCGGCGATGGCCTGCAAGAAGTCAGCATAGCCAGGGGCGCCACCCACGTCCTCAGGTGGGCAGGCTCCAGCGCCTGCCAGGCACATGGGGAACTGCAGCTTGAGCTCGGCGGGCATGGTGTCGACCCGCTCGACCTTGATCCTGTGAGTCCAGTTGTCGCCGAAGTCATATGTCCAGTTGAACGTGGCGCTGTAGCCGAGTGCCTTGTTTAACGTCACCTTGGATTCGTCGTCCAGCGACTCATCGGGCCAATCTGGATCCGGCACGCCATATCTGCCTTCGGCGAACTCAAACTCATGCAGATGCCCGCCGTCCCACCCCATGGCACGCAGCAAAACCACATGAAGCTTGGGCAGGCGGATGCTCGATGGCACCAACACGCGCCGCCAGACCTTGGGGCGCACGCCTTGCAACTCGACCTTGAGTTGCAGCACTTTGATGTTTCTGGTGGGTGACCCCACGAGCTTGAGTGAGGGCCTGTTCGATGAGGTGACCATGGCCCACATTGTGCCGATGGTCCGCTCGCTCATGCCGCCTGGCGTTGTTCAGGTGTGGCTTGCTGCGGCGGGCACAGCCGCCACGGCAGCAGCTCATCAACGCGATTGATCGGATGATCGGCAATGCGTGTCAGCACCTGGTGCAAGTAGGCATACGGATCGATCCCATGCAGCTTGGCCGTGCCCAGCAGCGTGTAGACGATGGCGGCTCGCTCGCCACCCGCATCCGAGCCCAGATGCAGGTAGTTCTTGCGCCCGATGGCCACGCCGCGCAGTGATCGCTCGGCGATGTTGTTGTGCGCCTCCATGAGACCATCGTCCACGAAGCGCGTGAGTGCCCGCCAGTGGCTCAGGCTGTAGCCGATGGCCAGTGCCATCGGTGACTTGGCAGACAGCTTTGCCTGCGTCTCGATGAGCCATGTGTGCAAGTCTGCCAGGATGGGCGCGGTGCGTTGCTGTCGCTGCCTTCGTCGCTCATCAGGTGGTTCTCCCTGGATGTCAGCTTCGATGGCGAACACTCGGGCGATGCGCAGCAGGGCCTGGTGGGCCAAGGTGCCAGGCTGCTGGTGCTGCTGCATGTGTACGTCGTAGAACTTGCGCCGGGCATGGGCCCAGCAGCCGGCCTCGATGATCTCGCCGCTGTCAAACAGCCGGTCGTAGCCCGCGAAGGCGTCTGCCTGCACGATGCCCTTGAAGCCGGCCAAGTGACGCCTGGGATGCTCGCCTTTGCGATTGGGGGAGTATTGGAACCATACAGCCTGTGGCCTGGCGTCACCGCTGGCGCGGTCGTCGCGCACATAGGTCCACAATCGCCCAGTGCGTGCCTGTTGACCCTGGCCACCCAGAACCCGGATCGGCGTGTCGTCGGTGTGGATCTTGGCGGCGGCCAGCACATGACGGCCGATGGCTTGCGCCAAGGGGCTGAGCAACGCAGCCGCTGCCCCCACCCAGTCAGCCAGGGTCGAGCGCTCCAGATCCACACCCTGACGGGCATAGATCTGCGAGAGGCGATACAGCGGAGTGTGATCGGCATACTTGCTCACCAGCACATGGGCCAGCAGGCCGGCGCCGGCCATGCCACGATCGAGCGGACGGCTGGGCGCACTGGCTTGTACGATGCTGTCGCACGCCGGGCAGGCCAGGCGGGGCCGCACATGGCGGATGACCTTGAACTGACCGGGCAGGTAGTCGAGCACTTCACTGACGTCTTGGCCAATGGGGCGCAGCGCGTCCAGGCAGGCGCCGCAAGCGCAGCCCGCATCGGGCGTGTGCACCACGATCTCGCGTGGCAGATGGGCTGGCAAGTCGCGCAGGCCTTGGCGGCTTTTGCGTGAGCGCTTGCGGTTGTTGGCACCACCTTCAGGCTCGTCGTTGGCCGCTGGTGGCTCCACCGTTGTCGCGGGTGCCAACAGTTCCATCTGTGCGGCCACATCGAGTTGCTCGCTGCTGCGGCCAAAGTGCATGCGGCGCAGGTAGGCGATCTCGGTCTTGAGCTTGTCAATCAGCAGCTTGGCATGGGCCAGTTCCTGGCGGCTGTCGCGCAACTGGCGAGACAGCTCGCAGTGGTCATGCGGGTGCGGATCGTGTGGCATGACGATACTGTGCCCAAGCGACAGTGATCACGCCACAGGAGATGCGATGTCAACCAGATTCAGGTTGCACGTTCTGGTCGCCAGGTGCGCTCTGGCATGCGCCAGTCGATGCCCTCCAACAGCATCGACAACTGCGCCGGGCTCAGGCTGACCTTGCCGCCATCGGCCTGCGGCCACACGAAGCGGCCCTTCTCCAGGCGCTTGCTCAGCAGGCAAAGGCCTTGTCCATCCCACCACAGCAACTTGATGATGTCACCTCGCCGGCCACGGAAGACGAAGACATGGCCGCCGAACGGGTCTTGCAGCAAGATCTCTTGTGCCACAGCAGCCAGACCATCGAAGCCCTTGCGCATGTCGGTGTGGCCTGCAGCCAGCCAGACGCGGGTGCCAGCAGGCAATCCGATCATGGCAGTGAGCGCAGCACTTGCAGAATGCTGCGCAGATCCTGCGCGGCAAAGCCAGGCGGCAGGCACAGGGTGGCGCCATGGATGTTCAGTTCGATGGGCTGCGTGGCTGCTGGCTGTGCAGGTGGTGCATCGGGCTCTATCATCACCGGCAACAGCACTGGCGCACGGGCCATGGGCGCAGGCCCTGGCGGCAGCCACTTGCGAATCACGTTGGCGTTGATGCCATGGCTCAGGGCAATCGCCGACACCGATGCGCCGGGCATCAGGCATTGCGCCGCCACCTCGGCCTTGAACTGTTTGCTGTACGTCCGCCGCTTGCGTACACCCACAACGCCTGTCTTGGCGTCTGAGTCTTGTTTTGCGATCGCGTCCACCATCTTCTCCATAGTGGACGCGATCTTCACGCTGCCATCACGCCTTGGCTAGAGGGTGGCCGTCGGACGCTTACGCTTCAGCGGAAAAAATGAGTTCTCTCACCTCTGCGCCAACGGCCACGATGAGGCCACATCGGCTTGCGCGATTACAGCTGCGGCGCGTTCAATTATTACCGCTGAGATGAGATGCACATGAACAGGCGTTACGTGTTTGCGTCCTCCCATGTTCTTTTGACCAAAGCCGAAGCGCTAGAGGCTTATTCCAGTTCCACGTGAGGTCCGTAGTTGACTGCGTCGTGAATCGCATCGGGAACAACAGCATTGCCGTGCTGGTTAAGAACTCCCACGCAACTGGAAAGGCTCTTCCACCGCTCGCAAGATGCTTGAACCGCCTTTGCCATCAGCGCATCCGATCAGTCAAGCGAGCCTTTGCCCAGAACTGAGCCCTCAGCCGATAGTTTCACCAAGATGGTGGCCTAAAGTCCTATCAAAGCACCCCTAAAGGTGCACTTGTGCTCAGGAGCTGCTTAAATCCTTCTATTCTGGCCTTTATGAAACGTGTCGTACCCACCCCTGCACCCGTAGATCCATGGGTGCAGGATCCTGTGTTGTTTGGTCAGGCTATCGGTGCTGCGCGCACGGCGTCGGGCATGACCTTGATGGATGCGGCCGCCGCCATGGGGATCTCCAAGCAGACACTCAGCGATCTCGAGAAGGCCACTGGCTCTGTAGGTTTGGCCATTGCTTTGCGTGTCGCGCGAGAGCTCGGTGTCGGTGTTTTCGCTGTGCAGCCAGCACAGAGATGGGCTGCCAGGCAGACCTTGATGGACTCGTCCTCGATTGCGAAGGAAGAGAGATGACGGCGTTCACCATTTGGATCGGCGCTGCCGAACGCAGGTCTCAACCAGTGGACCTAGTGGCTGTCGTCTGATTGATGCTGGAGCGCCTTTGATAGGCGCGTACATGAACACAGCACCCGAAGATGCTACGCTCCCGAAAGCCGTTTCAGATCAACGCGTTTTGAGACTATGTTTGGCTTTTCGCGGAACCGTGAAAGCCCAGTTTTGAAACTATGTTTGGAATTTTGAAACTTTGTTATCCAAATCCTTCTGCCCCATGTTCCAGCGCCTCACCATCCCCGTCACCCCGTTTGAACAAAACTGTTCCCTCGTCTGGTGCGACGCCACGCACGAGGCGGCCCTGATCGACCCGGGCGGCGACCTGGGCAAGCTGCTCGAAGCGGTGGAAGAGCGCGGCCTGACCCTCAAGGCCCTGTGGCTCACGCACGCGCACATCGACCATGCCGGTGGCACCGGCACGCTGGCGCGCGAGCTGGACCTGCCCATCATCGGCCCGCACCCTGGCGACCAGTTCTGGATCGACGGCCTGCCCAAGCAGAGCCAGATGTTCGGTTTCCCGCAGGCCGAACTGTTCACGCCCACCCGCTGGCTGAAAGATGGCGACGCGGTGAGCATCGGCGAGCACACGCTCCAGGTGCTGCACTGCCCCGGCCACACGCCCGGCCACGTCGTGTTCTTCCACGCGGGCACGCGCCACGCCTTCGTGGGCGATGTGCTGTTTGCCGGCAGCATCGGCCGCACCGACTTCCCGCAAGGCAACCACGCCGACCTGATCAACGCCATCAAGACCAAGCTGCTGCCGCTGGGCGATGACGTGACCTTCACGCCCGGCCACGGCCCCGAAAGCACCTTCGGCGAAGAGCGGCGCTACAACCCCTTCCTGCAGGCGCGCTGAGCGCCCGCACAGAGCAGGCGCGTCGCGCACCCCGCTCACGCCAGCGGCGACGGCCCCGCCCAGCAGCCGCTCATCAGGCCCTCGGGCTTGGTGGTGGCCATGACCTGGGCACTGGCCGCCCAGGTGTCCACCTGCACGCTCAGGCCGGCGTACACGCCGTAGCCCGCCCCGGCGCAGATCTCGCCGTGCGCGCACAGGCTCTCGCCGGCCTTCACGGCGCCTTGCGCCTCGATGGTGCCCCCGGACTTGATCCCCCAGCTGGCCTCCAGGTGCATGCCGCACGCGATGTCGTCACCCGTCCAGATGCCCTGCTCGGCCCGCACGCTGTCGGCAGCGGTCAGGCGCCCGCCCACGCGCACGCTCTTGCCGCACGTCACGGCGCCCTGCGTGATCAGGTCCTGCCCGACCATGATGTGGCCGCCCACGTTGAGCTTGTCGCCGCTGATCAGGTCCCAGCCGGCACGCACATCATCGGCACAGTTCAGCGCCTTCTGTACCTCGATGCCCCACTCGGCGCGCACATCGCCCCCCGAACTCAGGCTGCCGTCACAGCGGATGCCGCCGCCCACCCGGATGCCATCGCCCGCGATGATCTGCTCACCCGCTCGAATGCCCCCGCCGGCGCGGATCATGCGGCCCGCGCGCAGCACCGTGTTCACCTCGATGTGACCGCGCACCTCCAGCGTGCCCGAGAACACGATGGCTTCGGCCTCGATCGCGTCCACCGTCAGCACGGCATCGGTGGGGCCGAACTGGGTCAGCAGCCAGCAGGCATCCTCCACGCGTCCGGCCTGCACCAGGGTGTCCAGGGCCTCCTGGTAGCTGGCGCCATCTTCAACATGGCGCACGAACCAGCGAAAGCCGTTGGCACAGGGGTTTTTGGCGCGCAAAAAGCGCTTGGTGAACTCCATCGCAGCGGCACCATTCGGTGCGGGCAGCGTGGCAGGTTTCGTCGACATGACGCATCTCCATCAGGGCGGCCTCAGGCATCAGCAAGGTGCTGAGGGTCGCGATCGCGCTGAGCAGGGGCCCGGCGATGATGGTGTGCGCAAAGAAGGTGGGGGGTTATCGCCGGGCCGGGGAATGTGCAACCGGCTTGTGTCGCCAGTGCCCATCCGCAAACAGCCCCGTCCCGCATGGCAGGCGGGCGTCGCGCAGCAGGCTGCAGGGGTTGAGGACCAGGCGATGAGGCATGGACCGATGTTAACAAAGCCCCGCCGCGCTGTCCTGCGTGGGGCTTCTGCACGATGTCCGTGCGGCCTCAGTTCAGCCTCAGTGACGCGTCAGCAGCGGCGAGGTGCCCAGGCCCCAGAAGGCCAGCGGCTCCTGCGTCAGGTAGTACGCGCCGGTGCGCGCCGGGGCGTCGTAGCGGCGCGGCGGTTTGGCGGCGCGTTCGTACAGCGGCATCACCTGGGGCATGGCCGCTTCCATTTCCTGGATGCGGGTGCCGCTGGCCGGGTGGGTGGAGAGCCACTGCGGCGGCGCCCCGTTGGAGGCAGCGGCCATTTTCTTCCACAGACTGATGCCGGCGCGCGGATCGTAGCCAGCGCGGGCGGCCAGCTCCATGCCGACCAGATCGGCCTCGGACTCGTTGGCACGGCTGAATTTGAGCGTCAGCAGTTGACCGCCCATGTTGAGCAGGGTGTCGCCCGTGCTGCCCAGGCCAAGCAGGCTGGAGATCAGGCTGGCGCCGATCTGCGTGGCCGAGGTTTTGCCCATGCGCTCACGGGCGTGCTCGCGCAGGGCGTGGGCCATCTCGTGGCCCATGATCATCGCGGTCTCGTCGTCGGTGAGCTTGAGCGTTTCCAGAATGCCGGTGTAGAAGGCGATCTTGCCGCCCGGCATGCAAAAGGCGTTGAGCTCTTTCGAGTTCAGCACCATCACCTGCCACTGCCACTGTCGGGCCCGGTTGTTCCACTCCAGCGTGTACGGGATGATGCGCTGTGCGATCGCGCGCAGGCGCACGGCCTGCGGGTGGTTGTCGGGCAGCAGCGCATTTTGCGCTTTGGCCTGCGTGGCCATCTGGGCGTACTGTTGCTGCGCGGCCGCTTCCACCTGGTCTGCCGGCACCAGGCGCGTGAAGCCCGACTGCTGCTTGCTCACGTCCACGCCTTCGCGGGCCAGCGCCCAAGGGCTGGCCAGCGCCAGCGACACCACGCCCAGCGACAGCAGGCGACGGGAGGTTTCACGCAGGGCAAAGGCAGAACGTTTCATGGCACGCATCGATCAAAAACAAGCGGTGGACACAGACCTTAACGCGTCTCGTCGCGTTGGAGCATACGCCGGACCGCCGGCAGCAACAAATAGGCGGGGAAGGACAGCCAGAAGGTGAGGAAAAAGAAGGACGCATAGCCCATCTGCTCCACGCCCAGGCCGCCGGCCCAACCCGCCACCGCCCGCGAAAACGCGAAGATGGACGACAAGATGGCGTACTCGGTGGTGGCCCGGGCCTTGCTGGTGATGCCCATCAAAAAGGCCAGGAAGGCCCCCGTGCCCAGGCCGCCGGTGAAACTCTCCAGGCCGCTGGCCGCGTACACCACCGCTTGATAGTGAACGCTCACTTGCATGCCAGGCTCGGTGGGCGGGACGTACCAGGCCGCCCCCGCATAGCCCAGGTTGGACAAAGCCTGCCACAGCCCCAGCACCCACAGGCCCTTGAAGATGCCCGCCCGGTCCACATAGGCCCCGCCGATCAACCCGCCCAGGATGGACAGGCCCAGGCCCACGTTGACGCTGACCAGACCGATCTGGGCGGGCGTGAAGCCGGCATCCACCCAGAAGGGCTTGACCATGAAGCCCATGGCTGCGTCCCCCAGCTTGAAGGTCAAAATGAAGACCAGCACGGCGAGCATGCCCGGACGGGCCAGCAGGTCAACCCAGGCGCCGAACACCGGGCCTTCGGACATGATGTGCGCCTGGGGGCCTCGGGCCGCGCGCACCATCAGGATGGCGCCGGCGAACATCAGGCCCACGGGCACCGCGCCCTTGAACCACCAGGTGCCGCTGATCGCCTGCACCCAGTCCCATTGCAAGGCCTTGCCCACCGGGCCCAGCACCGGCCAGAGCAGACCGGCCAGCAACAGGCCCAGGGCCACCAGCCACATTGGCTGCGCGCGCACGGCCGCCCACTCCCGGGCCGAGGCGCCTTCGACGCGCGCCACGCGCGCCGGTTGCGGCGGTGCCGTCAAGATCACCATGGCGTTGAACAGCATGAGCACCGCCCCCATGCCATAGGCCGCCGCCCAGTTGGGCTGCCCCGGCGTGCCCGACCAGCCTGCCACCACCAGCAGCGCCCCGGCGGCCAGCATGCCCACCCGGTAAAAGCCGATGCGCAGGCCATTGGCCACGCCGTACTGCCCCTTGGACAGCAGCTCGATGGTGTAGCCATCGGTGGCAATGTCGTTGGTGGCCGACAAGAAGGTGAAGGCCGCCAGCAGCACCCAGGGCCAGGTCGCACCCTGCCCCAGCGCCTGCGGCTGACTGGCCAGCACGGCCAGCACCACCGCCATGCCCACATTGGCCCCGGCGATCCAGAGGCGGTGCCCGCGCCAGGCATCTACCAGCGGGGCCCACAGGAACTTCACCGTCCAGGCCAGGCCCAACAGGCTGAGCAAGCCGATCTCGGCCGGGCCCACCCCCGCCTGGCGCATGTGCACCGGAAACAGATCATAAAAAATGCCCAGCGGCAGCCCTTCCGAGAAGTACAGAAGGGCCACCCAGAACATCAGACGGCGGGTCACAGGCACGCGGGCCGGGTCGGTGGAAGGTGAGGACATGCGTCGATTGTAGGAAACCCCCGTGACCCCCTGGGCCCCGCCCCCCGGCGCAAGGTGCGTTCTCGGCTACGCTTCGGTGCCATGTCTACCCTGAAATTTGCCGCCAACCTGTCCTGGCTGTACCCCGAGCTGCCGTTTCTGGACCGCTTTGCCGCCGCCGCCCGTGATGGCTTCACGGGGGTTGAGTGCCTGCTGCTGCACGAACACCCCACGGCCGAGGTCCAAGCCCGCCTGAGCGACCTGAATCTGGCGTTGGTGCTGTTCAACGCCGAGCCCGGCGACTGGGCCCACGGCGAGCGCGGCCTGGCCAGCCTGCCCGGACGCCAGGCCGACTTTCAGCGCGTGGTGCGCGAGGCCCTGGTGCGCGCCGTGGCGCTGGGCTGTCCGCGCATCCACATCATGGCCGGCCTGCCCCCGCTGAACTCACCCGAAGAACGCGCCGACGCCTGGGTGCGCTTCGAGCTGAACCTGCGCTGGGCCGCCGAGCAGGCACGCGCCCACGACCGCATCCTGGTGATCGAGCCCATCAACCCGCGCGACATGCCCGGCTACCTGCTCACCCATCAGGCCGCCGCCCATGCGCTGGTGCAGCGCATCGGCTCACCCCACCTGCAGGTGCAGATGGACCTGTACCACTGCCAGATCGTCGAAGGCGACGTGACGATGCACCTGCGTCAGTGGCTGCCCACTGGCCAGGTCGGACACCTGCAGATCGCGGCCGTGCCCGACCGGGGCGAGCCCGATGACGGTGAACTGGCCTGGCCCTGGGTGTTCGACGAACTGCGCCGCCTGAACTGGTCCGGCTGGATCGGTTGCGAATACCGCCCCCGCACCACGACCTCGGCCGGACTGAGCTGGTTGCGCCGCCTGCGCACCGCCGGTCACGCCCTCTGATCCGCCCCTTGCGGCCCTCACGAAAGCCCTCCATGCCCCATCGCATCCCCGCCACCGTCCGCACCCGAGACGGCCTGGACCTGCGCGTTCACCACTGGCCGCTGCCGCCCGAGGTCCTCGGCCGCGGAGTGGCCCTGATCGTGCACGGCCTGGGCGAACACGCCGGCCGCTACGCCCATGTGGCCGCCCACCTCAACCGCCAGGGCTGGAGCGTGGTCAGCTACGACCACCGAGGGCACGGCCAGTCGCCCGGCGCCCGCGGTGTGCTGAAGCAAGACGACGACCTGCTGCACGACCTGGCCAGCGCCATCGACCTCGTCCGCGCCGGCTACCCCGGCCAGCGCCTGCTGTTGATCGGACACAGCCTGGGTGGGGCCGTGGCGGCGCGCTTCGTCGCAGCCCACGCGGGTCCGGGCGCGGCCATCGAGCCTGCCGAATGGGCCCGCCCGGTCGATGCGCTGGTACTGTCCTCCCCTGCCCTGGCCATCCCGTTGAGCGCGATGCAAAAGCTGCTGCTCAACACCGTGGCCCGCCTCACGCCCAATCTGGCAGTGGGCAATGGCCTCAAACCCGAGTGGGTGTGCCACAACCCCATCACCGTGGCCGCCTACATCGCCGACCCGCTGGTGCACGACCGCATCAGCGGCCGCCTCAGCCACTTCCTGCTCGATGCCGGCGCGGTCGTGCGCCAGCGCAGCGCCGCCTGGCGCACGCCCACCCTGATCATGTGGGGCGAAGACGACCGCTGCGTGGACCCGGCCGGCTCGGTCGCCTTCGCCGCCGCCGCGCCCGCGCAGTGGGTGACAGCCCACCCCTGGCCCGGTCTCGCCCACGAAATCTTCAACGAAGTCGTGCAAGATCAGGTGCTCCAGACCCTGAGCGACTGGCTGGCGGGTGTTTTTGCGGGATGATCGTGGTCTTTGCCCTTTTCCGTCCCTGACAGGTTCCCGCCATGGCCATCAAAGCCACGATCTACAAAGCCCAGCTCAACCTGGCCGACATGGACCGCAACGTCTATGTCGACACCAACATCACCATCGCCCGCCACCCGTCCGAGTCGGACGAGCGCATGATGATCCGCGTGCTGGCCCTGGCCCTGGGCTGGCCCGCCGACACGTCCGAAGGCACGATCGAGCTGGCCAAAGACATGTGGGAGCCCGACGAGCCCGCCCTGTGGCAGAAGAATTACTCCGACGAGATCCTGCACTGGGTGGAAGTGGGCCAGCCCGATGACAAGCGCCTGATGAAGGCCGCCGGCCGCGCCCGCCGCGTCAGCCTCTACGCCTTCCAGAGCAGCACCAACGTCTGGTGGAACACAGTCGCGACCAAGCTCACCCGCGCACAGAACCTGACCGTGTGGCAGATCCCGAGCGAGCAAAGCCAGGCGCTGGCCCAGTTGGCGCAACGCGGCATGCAACTGCAGATCACGGTGCAGGACGGCACGCTGTGGGTCAACGACGGGGTTCATGACAGCGTCGAGATCACCCCGATCAAGCTGATGGGTCCGGACGCCTGAGTTGGCGGGCCCCAGTGCCCCTGGGGATATCGTGCGACATTGCACGCACAGGCTCGATCATGGTGGCACCCCTCGGGTATCCGCCTTTGACGGCGCCGGCTTTCGTGGCAGAGACTGGGGACACGCTCCCCCCGCTTCTGACCCCATGGCTTCCTGGATCAACACCACCTCGCTGGCGGCCAAGCTGCGCGCCACCACCATCGGCACCGTCCTGGTGGTGATCGGCATCACCGGCTTCCTGCTCTACAACCAGTACCAGCTCAGCCTGGACGACCGCCGACAGGCCATGCGTGACCAGGTGAACAGCGCCGTCGCCGTCGTGACCTGGCTGCAAAAAGAGGTGGAGCAGCAGCATCTGCACCCCGAGCAGGCGCGCACGCAGGCCGCCAACGTCTTGCGACAGCTGCGCAATGGCGAAGACGGCTACCTCTTCGTGCTGAGCCAGGATGTGCGCATGGTCATGCACGCCGACCAGCCCAAGCTGGACGGCCAGGACATGGCCTCCGTGAAAGACGCCGACGGCAAGCCCCTGTTCAACGACCTGGTGCGGGTCGGCTCACAGCCCGGCGGCGGCGTGCATCACTACAGCTGGAAGCGTCCCAGCACCGGCCAGCCGGCCATCAAGGAAACCTATCTCGCCCCCTTCGCTCCGTGGGGCTGGGTGATCGGCTCGGGCGTGTACCTGGAAGACCTGCAGACCCTCTACGCCCGGCGCGCCCTGCTCTACCTGCCCATCTCCCTGGCCGGCGCCGCCTTGCTCTGGTTCGTCATGCGCAGCATGAGCGTGTCCATCACCACCCGACTGAGTCGCGCACGCGACCTCACCAACGCCATTGCCCAAGGTGACATCAGCCAATCGATCCAGTGGCGCGTGAAGGACGAAATTGGCGAGGTGATGGCCGCGCTGCAGGCCATGGCCGACGGCCTGAACCGCACCGTGGGCCAGGTGCGCGGCAGCGTGGACAACATGGCGACCGCCAGCCAAGAAGTCGCCACCGGCAGCCAGGACCTGAGCCAACGCACCGAACAGACCGCGGCACGCCTGCAAGAAACCCACTCATCGGTGGGCATGCTGCACCAGGCGGTGCAAGAGAACACCGAAGCCTCACGCGCGGCCAACCAGATGGCCTCCTCGGCCCGCGACAACGCGGTGCGCGGCCATGAGGTGGTCAGCCAGGTGGTGAGCACCATGGACGACATCCAGACCAGCTCGCGCAAGATCGGCGACATCATCGGCGTGATCGACGGCATCGCCTTCCAGACCAACATCCTGGCGCTGAACGCCGCGGTGGAAGCCGCCCGTGCCGGCGAGCAAGGCCGTGGCTTTGCCGTGGTGGCCAGCGAGGTGCGCACCCTGGCCGGGCGCAGCGCCGAGGCCGCCCGCGAGATCAAGAGCCTGATCGCCGCGTCCACCGAGCGGGTCGAGTCCGGCTCACGTCTGGTGCAGGAGGCGGGCACCGCCATGCAGGCCATCCTGGCCAGCGTCGAGCAGGTCGATCAGACCATTGCCCGCATCGCCGATGGCGCCTCGGAGCAAGCCCGCGACATCGGCCTGGTCAACGAGGCGGTGTCGCACCTGGATGCGATGACGCAGCAGAACGCCGCGCTGGTCGAGGAATCGGCGGCGGCAGCAGCCAGCCTGCAGGAGCAGACCGCGCGCCTGACCGAGGCGGTGAGCTGGTTCAAGCTGCGCGGTTGACGGACAGCCCGCACCGCGGGTCCGCCACCGCACCGGGGCCGCTCAAGCGGCACCTTGCTTTGGCCGGCGGGCTCAGCCCTTGGCCAGCACGGCCGCAAAAGCCTCGGCCACGCGGTCGACGTTGTTGGCATTCAAGCCGGCCGCGCACATGCGGCCCGAGCGCAGCACGTACACGCCGTGCTCGGTGCGCAGGGTTTCGGCCTGCTCGGGGCTCACGCCGGTGTAGCTGAACATGCCGCGCTGGTCGATGAAGTAGCGCACGTCCCGGCCCGGCAGCTTCGCCACCACGCCGTCGTACAGACGCTGGCGCATCACCTTGATGCGCTCGCGCATGGCAGTCAGCTCATCGGCCCATTGCTGGCGCAGCGCGGGCGTCTGCAGCACGGTGGCCACCAACACGCTGCCGTGGGTGGGCGGGCTGGAGTAATTGCGGCGCACGGCCGACATCAGCTGGCCGATCACCAGGTTCGCCTGTTCCTTGTCCGGGCACACCACGCTCAGGCCACCGACGCGCTCGCCATACAGCGAGAAACTCTTCGAGAAGGAGTTGGCCACGAAGAAGCTCACGCCCGCGTCCGCCAACGCGCGCAAGGCAAACGCATCCTCGTCGATGCCATCGCCAAAGCCCTGGTAGGCGATGTCGAGGTAAGGCAGCAGCTTGCGGGCGCGGATCACCTCGATCAGCTGGGTCCACTGCGCCGGGTTCAGGTCCACGCCGGTGGGGTTGTGGCAGCAGGCGTGCAGCAGCACGATGCTCTGCGCCGGCAGGGCCTCGATGGCCGAGACCATGGCGTCGAACTTCAGGCCCTTGGTGGCGGCGTCGTAGTAGGGGTAGGTGTGGACCTGAAAGCCCGCGCCTTCAAAGATCGCCTTGTGGTTGTCCCAGGTCGGGTCGCTCACCCACACCTGCGAGCCGGGGAAGTAGCGCTTGAGGAAATCGGCACCCACTTTCAGACCGCCCGAACCACCCAGGGTCTGGATGGTCGCGATGCGGCCACTGGTCACGGCCTCGTGCTGGGCGCCAAACAGCAACTCCTGCACGGCTTGGCGGTAGGCGGGGTTGCCGGTCATCGGCAGGTAGGGCTTGGGGCCGATGTGGGACAGCAGCTCGGTCTCGGCGGCGCGCACGGCGTCCATCACCGGCAGGCGGCCTTCCTCGTCGAAGTAGATGCCGATGCTGAGGTTGATCTTGCCCTGACGCGGGTCTTTCTGGAAGTCCTCGTTGAGGGTGAGGATGGGGTCGCCAGGGTAGGCGTCAACGTGACGGAACATGGATGGGTCTCCTGTGGGCGCCCTCACGGCAAGGGCGCAGCTGACATGCCCTCGATTATCGGCCGCCCGGACAACCCGAAAGCGCGCCAGGTTTCCCATGTTGTGGGATAGTGAACGCCACTCCCCGAACACCGCACTGGAGCCGACCATGAGCACCCTGGAACTGCTGTCCGAGCACGCCTGTTTTGGTGGCGTGCAACGTTTTTACCGCCACGCCTCCGGCGCCATCGGCCTGCCCATGCAGTTCGGTGTGTTCCTGCCGCCGCAGGCCCTGCACGGTGGCGCCAAGGTGCCCGTGCTGTTCTACCTGGCCGGCCTGACCTGCACCGAAGAGACCTTCGCGATCAAGGCCGGGGCGCAACAACACGCGGCGCGCCTGGGCCTGGCCATCGTCACGCCCGACACCAGCCCGCGCGGCACCGAGATCCCCGGTCAGGCCGACAGCTGGGACTTCGGCGTGGGCGCCGGCTTCTACCTGAACGCCACGCAGCGGCCCTGGTCAGCGGCCTGGCAGATGGAAACCTACATCACCGAAGAGCTGCACGCGCTGGTGGGTCAGCACCTGCCGGTGGACCTGGCCCGTGCGGGCATCTTCGGGCACTCGATGGGCGGGCATGGCGCCCTGACCCTGGCCTTGCGCCATCCGGGCCAGTACCGCACGGTGTCGGCCTTCGCACCGATTGCGCACCCCAGCCGTTGCCCCTGGGGCGAAAAGGCCTTCAGCGGCTACCTGGGCGAGGATCGAGATGTGTGGGCCGAGCACGATGCCACCGCGCTGATGGGCCGGGCCACGACCGCACCCTATCCGCAAGGCATCCTGATCGATCAGGGGCTGGCCGACAAATTCCTGGCCACCCAGTTGCACCCACAGGCCTTTGAAGAGGCCTGCGCGCAGATGAAGCAGCCCGTCGCGGTGCGTCGCCACGAAGGCTACGACCACGGTTACTACTTCATCCAGAGTTTTGTGGCCGACCACCTGGCGCATCACGCGCAGGGCCTGATCGGCTGAGACGTCGCGCCAGGGTCGGGCCACAAACGCCCGCCCCTGGCCACACTGGGCCAAAGCCTCAGGCGGTGGCGCCTGGCTCCGCTGCGGCCGACGTCGGTTCAGCTTCTTGCTGTGTGTCGTGTGGCGCGTCGTCCGGCTGAGCGCTGGCCTGATCGCCGCCCTCGGCCTTGCGTTGGGCCTTTTCGGCCTTCTTTTTCTTCTTTTCCAGCTCGCGCTGACGTTTTTCGAACGAATAGTTGGGTTTAGGTGGCACGCAGCTCTTTCAAATGGTCAATCCGCACACGATATCCCACTTGCGCCGAATCACCAACCGGATCTGCACCTGATCGTTGTGCCCAGGGCGATCACGGTGCGGTGGTCGAGGTCAACGCCACCGTCTGCGCCGGAGCCACACGCCACGAACAGTCCTTGGTGGTGGCCACGCCCTTCAGGAAGGCGCGGCGCACCGTGCCCGCGGCAATCGCCGCCTCCACCTTTCGCGAATGCCGCTCCGCGCCGCTGAGCTTGCGCACCCAGCCCCGGAACGGGATGAGGCCATCGGCCGTGCGTGCCAGGGCGCCAATCGCGGCGTCTCCGGCGGCATCCGAGCCGCGCTCGATCAAGCCGGGGTTGTCCTTGGTGGGCGGCGTGTCCAGATCCGCGCCCAACACGCCGTCCAGCTCGTGCACCCGCTGCACCAGGGAGACGCAGTCCACCTCGGTCGGGAGCTGGTAAGGCTTGGCCTGCGCCTGGCGCAGCACATCGGGAATCTCTTCGCGCACCAGGTTCAGGTCGCCCAAGGGGCGCGTGGCCGCATCCGTCACCCGATCGACCCCCTTGCTGGCACAGGCTGCCAAGGTGCACACCATGCCCAACACGAGCCACGTCTTGATTGTCCGCATCGCTGTCGCTTTCCTGGCCGCTGGCCATCCACGCTGAAGATGGGCAGATTCTCGCGCTGGCAGCGACGCCAGGCAGCCCCCTCAAGAGGGGGGCAGCGCCACCCGCTTGACCACCCCATGCGCCGGGCGCCAGACGCGCCGCATCAGCCCATGCGCCAGCCCCAGATACGCCACCAGAACGGTGAGCACGATGGGCCAATAGGACCAGGGCAAGGCCACCAGCCCCAGCGCCCCGGCCAGCGGTGAATACGGCAGCATCACGCCCACCGCGCACACGCCCAGGGTCGTGGCGATCAGGGGCCAGCTGGCGCGGCTTTGCACCAACGGCACACGCGCCGTGCGCAGCACATGGATCACCAGCGTCTGCGACAGCAGCGACTCGACAAACCAGCCGGTGTGAAACAGCGCGGCCTGCGCAGGGGTCTGCGCCTGAAAGCCGTAGAACATCACCGCAAAGATCACGTAGTCGAACACCGAGCTGAGCGGCCCCATCCAGAACATGAAGCGCGCAATCTGGCCAATCTCCCAGCGCCGGGGCTGGCGCAGCTCCTCCGGGTCCACCCGGTCGGTCGGGATCGCCGATTGCGACAGGTCGTACAGCAGGTTGTTGGTCAGCACCTGGATGGGCGCCATGGGCAGAAACGGCAGCCAGGCGCTCGCGCCCAGCACGCTGAACATGTTGCCGAAATTGGAGCTGGCCCCCATGCGGATGTACTTGAGCAGGTTGGCAAACACCCGCCGCCCTTCCCGCACCCCGGCGTCCAGCACCATCAGGCTCTTTTCCAGCAAGATCAGGTCGGCCGACTCCTTGGCAATGTCCACCGCCGTGTCCACCGAGATGCCCACGTCGGCCGCCTTGAGCGCCGGGCCATCGTTGATGCCATCGCCCATGTAGCCCACCACATGCCCGCGGGCGCGCAGCGCGGCAATCACCCGCGCCTTCTGGGTGGGCGAGAGCTTGGCAAACACCTGCGTGCCCCCCACGGCCTCCTGCAAGTCCCGGTCGGACAAGGGCTCCACCTCGTGGCCCAGCATCACCCGCTCGACGCTCAAGCCCACCTGCTGACACACCTTGCGCGTCACCACCTCGTTGTCGCCCGTCAGGATCTTGACGGTCACGCCATGACGCTTGAGCGCCGCCAGCGCCGGCTGAGCCGACTCCTTGGGCGGGTCCAGAAACGCCATGAAGCCCAGCAGGATCATGTCGGCCTCGTCGGCCACCGACATCGTGTGCGTGGCCGCCGTCAGTGGCCGGTAGGCCAGGGCGATCACCCGAAAGCCATCTTCGTTCAAGGCCCGCGCGGCCGCCTGGATGGCCGGCAGATGGCTGTCGTCCAGTTGCGCACGCTGCCCGCCAAAGTCGCCCTCGCGGCACGCACTGAACACCTCTTCCACCGCCCCTTTGCAGATCAGCAGGCGCTCCTCGCCGCGCTGCACCACCACCGACATGCGCCGGCGCTGGAAGTCAAAGGGGATCTCGTCGATCTTCTGGAACTGACCCTCCTCGTGCAGCTTCGCATGCACCTCGGCGTACTTGAGCACGGCCACATCGAGCTGGTTTTTCAGGCCCGACTGGTAGTAGCTGTTGAGGTAGGCAAAGTCCAGCACCTGGTCGCTGGGCTGGCCATCCAGGTCCACGTACTTCTCCAAAATGATGCGGTCCTGGGTCAGCGTGCCGGTCTTGTCCGTGCACAGCACGTCCATCGCCCCGAAGTTCTGGATCGCGTCCAGCCGTTTGACGATGACCTGCTTGCGCGACAGCGCCAGCGCGCCCTTGGCCAGGTTCATCGTCACCAGCATGGGCAGCATCTCGGGCGTCAGGCCCACGGCCACGGCGCTGGCAAACAGCAGCGCCTCCAGCCAGCTGCCTTTGGTCAGGCCGTTGATGAGGAAGACCAGCGGCACCATCACCGCCATGAAGCGCAGCATCAACCAGGTGAAGCGGTTGAGGCCCAGCGCAAAGCTGCTGGGGGGCTCGGCTTCCATCATCGATTGGGCAATGCCGCCAAACACCGCGCGCTCGCCCGTGTGCACCACCACCGCCGTGGCCGTGCCACTGGCCACGTGCGTGCCCATGAAGCCCATGTTGCGCAGCGCCAGCACCTCCACGCCGCTGGCCTCGACCAGGGCGTGCTTCTCCACCGGCAGCGACTCACCTGTCAGGGCCGACTCGTTGATGAAAAAATCGCGGGCCGACAGCACCCGCACATCCGCAGGCACCAGGTTGCCGGCCGACAGGTGCACCACGTCACCGGGCACCAGCTGCGAGATCGGCAGCTCCTGCGTGCCCAACTCTGACAACGATTCCGACGCCGACTGCGGCACGCTGACCCCACCGCGCCGCAACACGGTGGCGGTCGTGTGCACCATGGCGCGCAAGGCCTGCGCCGCCTGACCGGAGCGGTGCTCCTGCACCCAGCCCAGCGTGATGCTCAACAGCACCATCAGGGCGATGATGATGGCCGACTGGACATTGCCGGTGAAGACCGACACCAGCGCCAGTGCCAGCAACAAGAAGTTGAGCGGGTTGACCAGACGCTTGAGGAACTGGCGCACCGCCCCCGCCGCAGGGGCCGCGCGCACCTCATTGGGCCCGACGCGTGCCAGCCGCTCGACCGCCTCGGCGTCGCTCAGGCCTTGCAGCGAGCTGCCGAGTGCGCGCAGGCCGTCTTCGACCGACTGTGCGGCCAAGGCACCCAGCGCCTGGCGTGCGGCCTCCTGCGTCTCATGCGGTGTGCTCATGCCAGCCAGCATGACACAGGTGCGTGGCAGCACCAAGTCCGGCGCGACCGCCCACGGATCACTCCCTGGGGGTTCGTATCACGACGGTGCCGTCAGCTGATCTCCAAGCGCTTGCCGCCGGCGACGGTCTTCTTGGGCAGGCTCAGCTCCAGCACGCCGTCCTTGAAGCTGGCGGTGGCCGCTGCCTCGTCGATGTCGTGGGCCAACTGAAAGCTGCGCGACACCTGGCCAAAGTAGCGCTCCGAGCGCAGCACGCGCTCACCTTCCTTCACGTCCTTTTCCTGACGCACCTCGGCGCTGATCGACACCTGGTTGCCGTCGATCTCGACGTGGATGTCCTCCTTCTTCACGCCGGGGATCTCGGCGTGTACCTCGTAAGTCTTGTCCTGCTCCTTGACGTCCATCTTGATCTGCTGAGGCGTCAGGTCAGACGGCAGGTCCATCGGCTTGACGAAAAAACCGCGAAACAGTTCGTCAACCGGGTTGGTGTAACGGGTCAGTTTGCTCATGGTGTCCTCCTGTCGAAGTGGGTGTGACAAGCCCCAGATGTGTGGGGCCGCGACCATTTTCAAGAGGACCTCGTCACAGAGCAAGCCCTCTTTGTGCCGAGGGTCTGACCCGGATCAATCCCGTTCAGGCGGAGGCGGCTAGCGCCTTCTCGATGTCGTCGATGAGCGATTTGGGCGCCTCGGTCGGGGCATAGCGGCCCAGCACCTGACCGTCGCGGCCAATCAGGAACTTGGTGAAGTTCCACTTGATGGCCTTGGTGCCCAGGATGCCCGGCGCCTCCTTGACCAGCCACTGGTACAGCGGGTGGGCCTGCGCACCATTGACATCGACCTTGGCCATCATCGGAAAGCTCACGCCGTAGTTGAGCTGACAGAAGGAGGCAATCTCCTCGTTGGCGCCGGGGTCCTGCCCGCCGAACTGGTTGCAGGGGAAGCCCAACACGGCCAAGCCCTTCGGACCGTGGCTCTGCCACAGCTTCTCCAGCCCCTCGAACTGCGGCGTGAAACCGCACTTGCTGGCCGTGTTGACGATCAGCAGCACCTGGCCACGGTACTGGTCCAGCTTGACCGGCTGACCGGTGATGGTCTGCGCCTCGAAATCGTAAACAGTACTCATGTGTCGTGATCCAACGTGGTTTGCCGAAGCCTGTCAGGTTCACAGAAAGACGAAATCCGACTGGGGCACAGGGGATTCACCGCCCCCCTCAGGGAGGACCCATGTGGTCAAGGGTGTCCGAAACGCCTAGACTGCGACACACATGGTGACGCCGGCACACGAATCGGCCACCCCACACAAACAGGAAGACCGAGGAGCCCCTCATGCACGACGCAGACACCCGTCACTCCGATCTATCGTCGGACACGGAGATGCCCTCCCGACGCGCCACGGCCGCACGCCGCCCCTTGCCCGCCGGCATTTCCGAGCAACTCAGCGACGAAGCGCCGCGCCTGCTCGACGAACTGCACGTGCGCGACGACACCCTGGCGCAGCAAGCTCAGTTGGTCCGCCAACTGCAAACGGCCCTGCAACGCGCGCAGAGCACCAACCAGGAGCTCGCCCTGATCGCCGACCGGGTCAGCGATGCCATCCTGATCTGCGACCTGCAGCGCTGCATCACCTGGGTCAACCCGGCCTTCACGCGCCTGACCGGCTTCACCCTCACCGAAAGCCACGGCCAGCAACCCGAAGAGCTGCTCAGCGGCCCCCACACCGACTCGGCCACCATCACCCACATCAACCAGGCACTGGCCCAGGGCGACAGCATCGAGCGTCTGGAGGTCTGCCACCACCGCAAGGACGGCGAGCCCTTCTGGGTGGCGCGCTCGGTGCAGCGCGTGATCGGGGCCGAGGGCCAGGTCAGCCACCACATCGAGGTGCTCAGCGACCTGAGCGAACGGCGCCGCGCCGAAGCCGAGCACGCCCGCCGCCTCGAAGCCGAGGTGGCCCTGGCCAACAAGGCCGAGTTCCTCTCGCGCATGAGCCACAGCATGCGCTCCTCGCTCAACGCCATCCTGGGCTTCACCCAGCTGCTGGACATGAGCGTGGACGGCCTGCTGCCCGAGGCGCAGCGTCGCCAGGTCGGCCACATCCACACGGCGGGCCAGCAGCTGCTGGGCCTGCTCGACCAGGCCCTTGAGTACGCCCGCCTCGAGACCCGGCCGCTGAACCTGCGCCCCCAGCGCATTGAGCTGTCGCTGCTGCTGCGCGACATCCGCAACGAGCTGGAGGGCGAAGCCCTGGCCCATGACATCAATGTGCTGCTCGACGGCCCGCCCCTGACCCTGTGGGCCGACCCGCAGCACACCCGCGCCATCTTGCTGAACCTGGCGCGCAACGCCATCAAGTTCAGCCCGAGCGGGGCCTCGGTCTGGCTGCAAGCCCGACCGGCCCCCAACGAGCGTGTGGCCCTGATCGAGGTGCGCGACCAGGGCTTCGGCATCGAGCCCGGTGACCAGGCGCGCATCTTTCAGCCCTTCGTCCAGCTCGAAACCGCCAACGGGCGCAGCCACGGCAACGGCCTCGGCTTGGCCGTCTCCCAACGTCTGGCCGAGCTGATGCACGGCCGCATCGACGTCACCAGCACCCTGGGGCGCGGCAGCATCTTCACCCTGCGTCTGCCCCTGGCCGACAGCGCCGTCGGCCCCCACACGCCCGGCACCCATCACCCGGAGCCCGCCGTGATGTTGCCGCCGCTGCGCGTGGTGCACATCGAGGACAACGCCCTGAACCGCAGCCTGGTCGAAGCGCTGTTTGCGGCCTATCCCCAGGTGCGCCTGCATTCGGCCGAAACCGCCACAGAGGGCCTGGCCAGCATCGAGCGCATTCACCCCGATGTGGCCCTGGTCGACATCAACCTGCCCGACGGCAGCGGCCTGGACCTGTGCCGGCGCGTGCGCGCCAACCCCACGCTCAAGCAACTGCCTTTGATTGCGCTGAGCGCCGACGCCCTGCCCGAGCACATCGCCCGCGCGCTGCAGACCGGCTTCAACCACTACCTGGTCAAGCCGCTGCAAATCCAGCGTCTGCTGTCCATCCTGGCCACGCTGCCCAGCACGCAGGCCGCGCCGCCGACCGCCTGACGGTCAGCTGGTCGGGGGGCGCAGACGCAGCTGCGTCCAGCGCAGCAGGTCCTGCCACATCTTGCGCATCTCGGCTTCCTGCGGGGTGCGCAGGGCGCTGGGCAGCTCGATGGTGACCACCGGCACCTTCTTGTGCACGCCGCCATAGTTGCCCAGGCTGCCCGGGAAGATGCCCACCTGGTCCAGCACCAGGCTGCCCAGCTTCTTGGGGGCCACCACCGGGCCGTCATAGTCGAGCACGCCATAGGGCGCATGCACGGCCACGATCAGATGAGGCTGCCAGCGCTCCATCTCGTCGTGCAGCCAGCGGGTTTCCGGCTCGGACAAGGCCTGGTACCCCGGGAAGCGACGCGGGTCCTTGCTGGTGCGGTGCTGCCAGTAGCGCGGCGCTTCCTGGTCCCACTTCGGCGTGGGGAAGTTGCGGTTCAGGTCCACCCCATTGGCATTGGTGCGCGTGGGGCGAGCCTTGAGCATGCCGTCCGGGTTCATCAGCGGCACGAAACGCCAGTGGATGTTGGCGGGCGCGTCCTGCGCCGCGCCAATCCAGTGCAGCACCAGCGAGGTCGAGGACAGCTCATCACCATGCACCCCGCCCACCACCAGCACGCGCAGGGCGGCATTCGGGGCCACCACATCGCGGGTCAGCAGGTTGTGGCCTTGCACCGAGCGGGCTGGGCCGGGCTGCAACTGCGCCAGCGCGCACAGCGCCGGGGTCACATTCGGCAGCTTGACGGTCATCAGCTCGCAAAAGCGTGCGTGAGACTGGATCGACGCGGGCGGACGCCCCGCCTCACGAACAGGGGCCGGGGCGGCGGTCGCGGCGGCCGAGGCCAGCACACTCAAGCCAGCCAGCCAGGCAAATGAACGAAAGAAACGCATGATGACCGATGATACCGGCATCATGCACTTCACGCCACGCGTGGCGTTCAGCGCGCCAGGGCCTTGAGGGCCTGCTTGATGCCGTCGCTGACCGACACATCGGGGGGCAGCGCCTTGAGGGCCAACTGCGCCTCCTTGTCGGAGTAGCCGAGGGCGATCAGGGCCTGCAAGATGTCGGTCTGTGCGTCGCTGACCGTGCTCCAGTCGGGCGTGGCCAGCACCGGGGCCATCTTGCCCTTGAGCTCGAGCAGCAGGCGCTCGGCGGTCTTCTTGCCGATGCCGGGCACCTTGACCAGGCGGCTGGCATCCTGTGTCGACACGGCCTGGGCCAGCTCGTCAGTGTTCAGACCCGAGAGCAGCGCCAGCGCGATGCGCGGTCCCACGCCACTGATCTTGATCAGCTCGCGAAACGAGGCCCGCTCGGGGGGGGTGAGGAAGCCGTAGAGCAGCTGTGCGTCCTCGCGCACGATGAACTGGGTCAGCAGCGTGACCTTGGCACCGAGCTCGGGCAGGTTGTAGAAGGTGCTCATGGGCACCTGCACTTCATAGCCGACGCCGTTGACGTCCACCAGCACAAAGGGGGGTGCTTTTTCAGCCAGCACCCCGGTCAGTCGAGAGATCATGCGAGCAGTTTAGCGGCGGAACAGGCCCAGGCGCTGCGCTTCCAGCGCCGCTTCGGCCCGTGACGAGACATTGAGCTTGCGGTAGATCTGCTTGACGTAATCGGCAATGGTGTGGCGCGACAGATTGAGCTGCACGCCAATTTCGGGCAGCGTGAAGCCCTTGGCCACGCGCAGCAGCACCTCGTTTTCGCGGTCGGTCAGCTGCACGTGCGGCGTCACGTTGTCGGGCTCGCGCATGGGTTGCTGGCGGGCCTGCGCGGTGAAGTACTGGATCACGCGGCGGGCGATCGAGGGCGACAGCGGCGGCTCGCCCTGGCTGATGCGCTGCAGCTGCTCGGAGAGCTGCTCGCGCGACTGCTCCTTGAGCAGGTAGCCAAACGCGCCGGCCTGCAAGGCGGGGAAGAGGTGATCGTCGTCTTCGTGGATGGTCACCACGACCGACTGGGCTTCGGGCTGCTTCTCGCGCAGGGCCTGCACCACCTCCACGCCCGAGCCATCGGGCAGGCCCAGGTCCAGCATGGCCACATCGAAGCGCACGGCATTGACCAACTCCAGCGCGTCATGGATGCGGGATGCCTCGCTGATCTGGGCATCCGGGAACACCTGCAAGGCCAGGGCCTTGAGCCAGGCGCGGATCTCGGGCAGATCTTCGAGGAGCAGAATTTGCTTCATGGGGGGTGACCTCTCTCTACGGATGGAACGGGCGCGCTCACTGACTGCGCACGTGATCCACCATGCGCGGCGCCAGGGCGGGCCCGGGATGCTGCATGGTGGCGACTTCAAGGGGCAAGGTCAGGCGGATGATGGTCCCGAAACCGGGGCCGGACTCCACCAGACACTGTCCACTGAGCTGTTTGGCGCGGTGCTTCATGCTGGTCATGCCGTGACCGCGGTCGGTGCGGTCATCCAGTTCCAGCGCAATGCCCTTGCCGTTGTCCTGGATCACCAGCACGAAGTCGTGCAGGTCCAGGTGCACCTCGGCCGACACGACGACGTGCGAGGCTCCGCTGTGCTTGATGACGTTGCTCACGGCCTCGCGCAGGATGCGCGTGGTCTGCACATAGGTGCGCGAGGACAGCGGCTCTTCGATGATCTCGTGGGGGTTGCGCCACTCGCACTCGATGCCGGCCTGGCGCAGGCGTGAAACCACCTCGGCGCGCCAGTCGGCCAAGGCGTCGGACAGCACCATGGGCCGCCCGGTCAGGCCGCGCACCGACAGGCGCATCTCTTCGAGCGCCTCGCGTGCCAGGGTCGAGATGCGGTCGTTGTTGCTGGTATGGACGATGGTGAGCAGCTTGGCGCCCAGGTCGTCGTGCAGGTCGGAGGCGATGCGCTTACGCTCCTTCTCGGCCACCTGCTCGGCGCGCAACTCGGCGATCTGATTGAAGTTGCGCTCCATCTCGGCCGTGACCTCCTTGACGCGCTGCTCCAGCTTGGCCTTGGCGCCTTGCGCCGCCTGCAGGGCCTTGGCATAGACCTGCATCAGTCGGGTGGCCACCGCCGCATACAGCAGCGGCATCACGAAGTGGGTGACGTGCACGCCCCAGAGCTTGATCCAGCCCGCCTGGTACGACAGCTCGATGCCCAGCACGGCCACGACCACGCCCATGATCACCGACATCAACCAGAACTCGGGGCGGCGCCGCTTGCCGGCCGCCCACAGGAAGTAGCCGATGCCGGCGCAGATTTCAACGGCAAAGACCGGGTACCAGAGGCTCACCCCCTCGAAAATGCGATCAAAGCCCAGCCACACCAGGGTCAGCGGCACCAGCACGCACTGCACCCACAGCCACGCCCGCACCCGCCACATCCACACGGCACTGATCATGGGCTGCAAGCGTGCCCCGGCATAGCAGAGCACAAACTGCACCGCGCAGCCCACCAAGGGGGCAAACATCATGGCGATCAGCACCTCGACCGTGGCATTGGGCGCGGGCAGCTCGGTCAGCCAAAAGCGCGCCGTGGCCAGGGCCCAGCCCGTGGTCAAGAGGCCGAAGTAGGCCAGGTAATCGAGGCGACGGATCCAGGCCAGACCCAGCGCGAACAGGCCCATCACGGCCAGGATGCCGCCCAACACACCGGCCAGGGTCGAGGTCCAGAACTCCTGATCGGCGTGCAAAACGCGGATGTCGGCCAGTGAGCCGATGCGCACCGACGCCAGGCCCCCGGCACGCTGGCGGGCCGCCACCTGCTCCAGCGGGTAGCCCACCACCTTGAGGTCCAGCACATTGCCCTGCGCCTTCAGCAACGCGAGCGGCAGCGAGACCACGTGCGAGCGATAGCAATGGCGGGCGTAGGGCTCCGTCATGCGGCCACCCCGGTAGAGCACCTGGCCATTGAGGTACACCTCGACGTTGGAGCAGGCCCGCTCGATGTAGATGGCGCGCAGACCATCGCCACCCAGGTGACGGATGGGCGCATCGAGCTGGAAGCGATACCAGATGCCGCCCTGATAACGCGGGTGGTTGATCGCCCATTCGTCCGGCAAGGACAGCACCCGTCCGGTCGCCCCTTCCGGGAAGCGCGGCGTGTCGCTGGCCACCACCCAGGCCTGGCTGAGCGTCTGGACGCCCGCGCCAGCCAGGTTGCCGGCGGCCGGATGACTCAGGCGCACCGCCTCGCGGTTGAGCAAGAGCAGGCCCCAGCCCACAGCCCCGGCCAGCAGCAAGCCCATGAACAATGCCATCCAGAACAGGCGCCGCGAGACCCCGCCGGTGCGATCGGGCACGGCGTCGCCCCCGACCTCTTCGGCGGCACTCCACTCCTGACGGAAACGGCGGGCCCATGATTGCCACCCGCGATACGACATGCTCAAAACGACTCCTGCTGCGGCACGGCCTCCGTGCGCTCCAAAGATCAATTGATTTTCGCAAGAGATGTCGTGCATTGACGCGCACGGCAAGCGACAATTTGCCTGCTTTCGCTCAATACAGGCCTCCATGCAACTGCGCCACAGCTTTTCACCCCCGGATAACTCCCGACTTGCACATCTGTGCGGATCGCTGGACGAACATCTGCGCACCATCGAAGCAGCCTTCAATGTGACGCTGAGCCGGCGCGGCGAACACTTCCGCATCGAGGGCGCGCGCGGCGTGCCGCAGCAGGTCGTCGAACTGCTGGAATCCCTCTATGCGCAATGTGCGCGGCCGCTGAGCGCCGAGATGGTGCAACTGGCCATCACCTCCGTGCTGGCGGCCCGGCAACGCGCCCTGCAACCCAAACGGGGCCGCGCCGATGAAGCGGCGCCCCTGCCGGACGAAAGCGCGGACGGCCCCACGCTGCACACCCGACGGGCCGACCTGCAAGGCCGCACGCCCAACCAGGTGAGCTACCTGCGCCAGGTGCTGGGCCATGACCTGAGCTTCGGCATCGGGCCCGCGGGCACGGGCAAAACCTTCCTGGCGGTGGCTTGTGCGGTGGATGCGCTGGAGCGGAGCAGCGTGCAGCGCATCATCCTGACGCGCCCGGCGGTGGAGGCCGGCGAACGCCTGGGCTTCCTGCCCGGCGACCTGACGCAAAAGGTCGACCCCTACCTGCGCCCGCTGTACGACGCACTCTACGACCTGATGGGTTTTGACCGCGTCACCAAGGCGTTTGAGAAGGGCCTGATCGAAATCGCGCCGCTGGCCTTCATGCGCGGGCGCACGCTCAACCACGCTTTCATCATCCTGGACGAGGCGCAAAACACCACGCCCGAGCAGATGAAGATGTTCCTCACCCGCATCGGCTTTGGCTCGCGTGCGGTGGTGACCGGCGACGTCAGCCAGATCGACCTGCCACGCGGCGCGCGCAGCGGCCTGATCGAGGCCGAGCGCATCCTCAAGCGGGTCAATGGCGTGGCCTTCACCCGCTTCACCTCGGCCGACGTGGTGCGCCACCCGCTGGTGCAGCGCATCGTCGAGGCCTACGATGCGGCACAGGCCAGCGAGCCCGAGGCGCCGCGCACCGGCCGCCCTCCGCGCGCCACCGCGCGCCCTGGTGCCGATGCACCCGACTCCGACTTGCCCACGCTATGAAACCGACCCTGAGCCTGAGCCTGAGCCTGCAATTTGCTGACAAGCGCCACCGCGACCAGTTGCCCCGCCACAAGGTGGCCCGCTGGCTGAAAGCCGCGCTGGAGACCGACGCCGAACTGACCGTGCGCATGGTGGACGCCGAAGAAGGCCAAACCCTCAACCGCGACTACCGCCAGAAGGACTACGCCACCAATGTGCTGACCTTCGACTACACGCAAGAGCCGGTCGTCATGGCCGACCTGATCCTGTGCGCGCCCGTGATCGAGCGCGAAGCGCAAGAGCAGCACAAGGAGCTGGTGGCGCACTACGCCCACATGCTGGTGCACGGCGCCCTGCACGCGCAGGGCTGGGATCACCTGGAAGAGGATGAAGCCCAGGCCATGGAGCAGCGCGAACGCGAGATCCTGGCCGCGCTGGGCTTCGACGACCCTTACGCCACGAACTGAGCGGGCGGGGCGTCATCACCACGCCATGGCGGCGCTCAGGCCGCTTTCAAGCCACTGAGGAAGCCCGTGGTGCCGCCATCGTGCAGGCAGCGCGGCTTCCAGGCCCCCACGCGCTTGGCGATCTCGGCAATGTGGTCCGGCGTGGTGCCGCAGCAGCCGCCGGCGATGTTCAAAAAGCCCGCCTTGGCGAACTCTTCGACCAGGCTGCCGGTGATCTCGGGCGTCTCGTCAAAGCCCGTGTCGCTCATCGGGTTGGGCAGGCCGGCGTTGGGGTAGCAGCTGATGTAGGTGTCCCCGGCGATCTTGGCCAGCTCTTCGATGTAGGGGCGCATCAGCGTGGCACCCAGCGCGCAGTTCAGGCCGATGGCAATGGGGTGTGCGTGGCGCACCGAGTGCCAGAAGGCGCTCACCGTCTGCCCCGACAGGATGCGGCCCGACGCGTCGGTCACGGTGCCCGAGATGATGATGGGCAGGCGCTCGCCGGTGTCCTCGAACAGCTCGTCGAGCGCGAAGATCGCGGCCTTGGCATTGAGCGTGTCGAAAATCGTCTCGACCAGGAAGACATCGCAGCCGCCCTCCATCAGGGCCTTGGCCTGCTCGTAATAGGCCTGGCGCAGCGTGTCGAAGTCGACGTTGCGGGCGCCCGCGTCGTTCACGTCCGGGCTGATGCTGGCCGTCTTGGGGGTCGGGCCGATGGCGCCGGCCACGAAGCGCGGCTTGTCGGGCGTGCTGTACTTGTCGCAGCAGGCGCGTGCCAGCTGGGCAGCGACGAGGTTCATCTCGTAGGCCAGCTCGGGCAGCTCGTAGTCGTCCTGGGCCACGGTGGTGGCGCCGAAGGTGTTGGTCTCGATCAGGTCGGCGCCAGCGGCCAGGTACTGCTCGTGAATCTCGCGAATCACCTCGGGCTTGGTGAGCTGCAGCAGCTCGTTGTTGCCCTTGAGGTCTTTCGGGTGGTCGGCAAAACGGCTGCCCCGGTAGTCGGCTTCCGTCAGCTTGTAGCGCTGGATCATGGTGCCCATGGCGCCATCGAGCACGACGATGCGCTCACGCATGATCTGGGGCAACTGGGCCGCACGGGTGTAGGGGCGACGCTCGACCGGGGGCAAAACCGGGGTGGCGTCGGTGCGGGCAGCGGGGGAAGCAGAGGCATTCATGCGCCCATTTTAGAGTTTGCCTGCGTGTTGCGCCCGCCCCATGTGCATCCCCCTGCGGAAAGCTTATAAAGCGAGGATGCACACCGATCTGGACAAACCCACCCAAGGCTGGCGCCGCACTCTCTACGCCGTCATTTACGAGTCGGACACGCCCGCCGGACGACGCTTCGACCAGATCCTGATCTGGACCATCCTGATCAGCATCGTGGCCGTCATTCTCGACAGCGTGGCGAGCATCGCCGACGCCTACGGGCCGCTGCTGCACGTGCTGGAGTGGGGCTTCACCGTGGTCTTCACGGTCGAGTATGTGCTGCGCCTGGCCTGCATCGAGCGCCCGCGCAAATACGCCCTGAGCTTTTTCGGCATCATCGACCTGCTGTCCATCCTGCCGTCCTACCTGGCGCTGATCGAGCCGGGCGCCCTGTTCTTCCTGGACGTGCGCATCCTGCGCCTGATGCGGGTGTTCCGCGTCTTCAAGCTGACCGGCTTTGTCTCGGAGTACACCATCCTGGGCATGGCGCTGCTGGCGAGCCGGCGCAAGATCATGGTCTTCATGTCCTTCGTGCTGATGATCTCGCTGCTGATGGCCACGGCCATGTATGTGTTCGAAGGGCCCGCACACGGTTTCACCAGCATCCCCACGGCGATGTACTGGGCCATCACGACGATGACGACGGTGGGCTTTGGTGACATCACGCCCAAGACCGACATCGGCCGCCTGATTTCCTCGTTCGTGATGCTGATGGGCTGGAGCGTGCTGGCCGTGCCCACAGGCATCGTGACCGCCGAGCTCACGGCCAAGCGCCGCCAGGCCGCCATCGGTGCGCCGCTGAGCCCCACCCCCAGCCAGTTCTCGGACGTGAGTTGTCCGCGCTGCGATGCCATCGACCAGCACCCGCAAGGGCGCTACTGCTGGCGATGCGGTGCCGATCTGCTGGGACGATGACGTCGGTGAGCGCGTCGGTGCGCAACTAGCGCTTGACGGCGCGCAGCAGGGGCTCCATCCCCAAATCCGACCAGTTGGTGAGCGCCTCGTCGTCGACCCCGTCACGGTCGATCGGCGCGTCCTGCGCCACCTGCACAGCCCCCCGCACCACATGCGCCAGGGGCACGGCACCTCGCTGCCCCAGCCACGGCAGCAGGTCCTGGGCGGGCATGGGCCGGGCAAACAGATAGCCCTGCAACTCGTCGCACTGCAGGCGGGTGAGGATGGCCGCCTGTGCGGGGGTTTCGACGCCCTCGCCCACCACCTTCAGACCCAGGGCATGGGCCAGGCGGACCACGGCCTCGACGATGGCCTGGGCGTCGCGGCTGACTTCCAGGTCGCCAATGAAGCTGCGGTCGATCTTGAGCTGGCGCGCAGGCAGTCGGCGCAGGTAACTCAGGCTGGAGTAGCCCGTGCCAAAGTCATCGATCGACAGCCGCACGCCGATCTCGTCGAGCAGGTCGAACACCCGGATCGAGGCCTCGATGTCGTCCATCGCCACCGATTCGGTGATCTCCAGGATCAGCATGGCCGGGGGCACGCGGTGGCGCAGCAGGGCCTCGCGCACGCGCTGCGCCAGATCGGGCTGACGCAGTTGATGGGCGGACAGGTTCACCGCCACCGGCACGTCCACGCCGGCTTCGTGCCACAGGCGCATCTGGCGGCAAGCGGCGTCCAGCACCCACAGGCCCAGCTCGCCGATCAAGCCAAAGCGTTCGGCCACGGGGATGAAGGTGGCGGGACTGACCAGACCACGCACCGGGTGCTGCCAGCGCAGCAGGGCTTCGACCCCGGCCAGCTCACCGCTGCCGGCGCGCAGCTTGGGCTGGTAGTGCAGCATCAGCTCGTCGCGGGCGATGGCATGGCGCAGATCGCGCTGCAAAGCAACCTGGTCCACGCCCACCTGGTCTTCACCGCTGCGGTGAAAGCAGTAGACGCCGCCGCCGGCCTTGCGCGCCGTGAGCATGGCGTCGCTGGCATGGGTCAGCAGCAGGCGGGCGTTGAAGCTCTCCGGGTAGCGGGCTATGCCGATGGAGGCGCTGACCGACAACTCGTGCCCCTCGAACAGGCAGGGTTCGTGCACGGCGGCCGACAGGCGCTGGGCCAGTTGCGCAAGCTCGTGCTCCTCGGCCAGGCCGCACGACAGCAGCAGGAACTCATCGGACTCGGCGTGCGCCAGCACATCGCCCTCCCGCATGGCCACCTGCAGGCGCAGGGCCAGGTGACGCATCAGCTGATCACCCTGCGCGTGGCCATAGGTTTCGGTCAAGGTGCGCACGCCATCGACGTGCAGGCGCATCACGCACAAGGGCCCGACGGCCGGGGCGCTGGCGTCCTCGAAGCGCTGGCGCAGCATCCGCTCGAAGCCGGAGCGGTTGAGCAAGCCGGTCAGGGGGTCATGCTGGGCGGCATCCTCCAGGGCAGCCTGGGCCACCTTGAGCGAGTCGACCAGCGCCTGCTGGCGCCGCCGCGCGCGGGCATCCAGCCGCATGCTGAGGTGCCCCATCAGCAGCAGCATCAGCACGGCCCCGAACAACAGCAGCTCCAGGCCCTCGCCAGAGAGGTGGTCCACGCTCAGGCACTCGGCCCCCGCTGGCACCCGCATGGCCCACACCATGCACACCTGACCGGCGTTGAACAGGGCGCTGATCCCCAGCACCAACAGGCCGCGCCGCCACAACGGCGGCTCGGCCACCAAGCTGCGTCGCAAGGCGAGCGAGCCCAGCAGGCAACCGGTCAGGGTCAGGAGCACGGCACCGGCCAGTCGCCCGACATCCCAGGTGACGCTGGGCTGGAACATGATGGCCGACGCATGGATGAAGATCAGCAGGCACAAGCCCAGGGCGACCAGCACCCCACCGATGATGCGCAGGCGCACCGGGAAGTGCACGCGGATCTGCATCCAGATCGCCGCCGCGCTGATGACCACGGCCGGCATCCAGGCGGCGAGCACCACCGGTGCCACGAAGCCCACCCGGATGGGCAGTTGCAGCGCCGCCAGGTTGAGCAGGGCCTGCGCCCAGAAGCCCGTGCCCACGCACAGCGCGCCGCCCAGCCACCAGCCCAGGCCGGCATCCCGGTCGTTGGCCCGCACGCAGCGCACCACCGTTCCTTGCAGGAACAGGGCGTACAAGCCGAGCGACCAGGCAAGGAGCTGGGTCGACAGCTGGAAATGGGCGTCCATGAAGGGCGGTGACATGCGAAAGGGCTTTGAAAGGTTTCGCAGTCTAGGCAGGGGTCGGTGCCACCGTCATGGGCACTCACCCCAGCTGCAGGGGGCCGATGGGCCACCCCGCGCGCGTTTTCGTTAATGCATCACGACTGGCTGTTGCGCCATCCCGGCGAAGCGCTCCAGAAAGGCGTCGAAGTCCTCGACGCTGTGGGCGGCCTCGATCAGGGCGTCCACGCCTTCTTTGAAGGACTCGGCCAGCGCGCCTTCCAGGAACAGCTCCTTGCGAGCGTGCTTGTCGACGATTTCGTAGCCCCCACGCGTCAGCGTCGGGTTGGTGCCCTCGGTCGTGGCGACCCCCAGCGCTGGCAGCATCTCGATCTGCACCACGGCATAGCTGTCGGAGTTGTAGAGCATGTGCATGGATGTGACTCCTGGTGTGATCCATCTTTCAGGTCAGCAGATCGGGCCGGGGCCGCGGTCTGCAAGACCATCATGGGTCTTTCTTCGGCTTGGCGCCCCCCGGCTTGAAGACCGGCGCACAGGAAAATGACCAAGGTGTGTCCAAGTGCACATTTCCCCCCAAGCTGGAAAAGCTGTGTGAACCTCCCCCCTGAGAGGGATGCGCCGGACGCGCTTCCCCTCTACAGTTGCACCCAGTGCTGTCACACGGTTCCGCCTAACGGAACACCAGGGAAAGACAAGAAAAAGAAGACATCACGCATGAATGGCCCCGTCGGTTACCGTCGGGGCCATTTTCTTGGGCGCGCCGCGCTCTTGCCCCTCGCGCGCGCCCCTGTCTCGGTCAGGGCTTGGCCGCCAGCGCCCGTTCGATGTCGGCCACCAGGCTGCGACTGTCGGGCGCGGTCAGGCTGTTGTAGGCCTCCACCGTGCGCCCATCGCGGGCGATCAGGTACTTGTAGAAGTTCCACTTGGGGCTTGTACCCGACAGCTGGGTCAGTTCGGCGAACAGCGGATTGGCCTGCGCCCCCTTGACGCTGCTCTTGGCGAACATCGGGAACTTCACCCCGAAGGTGTTGGCGCAGAACTCGGCGATCTGCTGGCCCGAGTCGGGCTCCTGCTGACCGAAGTCATTGGACGGGAAACCCAGCACCACCAGCCCCTGGCTCTTGTACTTGGCGTACAAAGCCTCCAGCCCCTTGTACTGCGAGGTGAAGCCACAGTAGCTGGCCGTGTTGACCACCAGGATCACCTGCCCGCTGTACTGGCACAGCGACTGAGGCTTTTCGTCCTGCAGGCGCGGGAAGGTCTTGTTGAGCAGCGCCGGACAAGAGGTGGCGGCCGGGACGGGCAAGGCCGCAGGCGTTGCGGTGGCAGGCGGGGCCGCCTGGGTCAGGCCGCTGACGCCGCTCAGGGCCGCGAACACGCCAGACAGGATCCAGGAACGCAGGGGGGCAACAAGGGTGAGCATGGCGGTGGCTTTCGGAAGGATTGCCTGGCAGCTTACCGCGAGGGCAAGGCCCCACACCGAAGTCGGGCTTGAGCGCACCGCCGTGAGGCACGGGCCGACTGGCCCGCCTGCGCATGGTGCAACGCACCGTCCTCCGGCCGGACATTTGTGCAATCTGCACAAATCCGTTTGTTCGGGCTGAACGGCGGCATCGTCAACTCAACGCGTGGATCGATGGCACAGGGTTTGCACTGTCACCAGGGTCCAACCCCCAACGGAGTCACCACCATGGCCCAAGCCCCCGACCTCGATCACGACTATCCCCTCAGTGAAGTCCCCGCCGGCGCCCGCAAGGGGCTGCTGTCCACCTCCATCCTCTTGTTCGGCTTCACCTTCTTCACGGCCACCATGTTTGCCGGCGGCAAGATGGGCATGGCCTTCGACTTCAAGACCCTGATCTGGGCCGCCATTGCGGGCAACCTGTTGCTGGGCCTGTATGCCGCCGTGCTAGGCCTGATCGCCTGCCGCAGCGGCCTCAACTCCGTGCTGATGGGCCGTTTCTGCTTCGGCGAGACCGGCAGCAAGCTGTCGGACGTCCTGCTCGGCTTCACCCAGATCGGCTGGTACGCCTGGGGCACGGCCACCATCGCTTTGGTGCTGGTCAAGATGCTGTCACTGCCCACCAGCTGGACCATCCCGCTGATGGTGCTGTTCGGCTTCGGCTTCAGCCTGACGGCCTTCATCGGCTACAAGGGTCTGGACCTGCTGTCGCGCGTCGCCGTGCCCGCCATGCTCGCGTTGCTGGTGTGGTCGCTGTGGATCGCCACGCGGGACGTGGGCGGCCTCGAAGGGCTGCTCGCCATCCAGCCCAAGGAGAGCATGAGCTGGCACATGGCCATCACCCTGGTGTTTGGCACCTTTGTGAGTGGCGCCACCCAGGCCACCAACTGGACCCGCTTTGCCCGTGACGGCAAGACCGCCGTGCTCTCCAGCCTGGTGGGCTTCTTCATCGGCAATGGCCTGATGATCGTCGTGGGCGCCTACGGCGCGATGGTGTACCAGCAGCCGGACATCGTCGAAGTCATGGTGCTGCAAGGTCTGTCGGTCGCGGCCGTGGTGATGCTGTTCCTGAACCTGTGGACCACCCAGGACAACACCATCTACAACTTCGCCGCCGCCGGCTGCAACCTGGTCCGCCAGGATCGCCGCGGCACCATCACCCTGGTCGGCGCCGGCATCGGCACGCTGCTGGCGATTGCCGGCATGTCGGACATGCTGATCCCCTTCCTGATCCTGCTGGGCTCCATCATCCCGCCGATCGGCGGCGTGATCATGGCCGACTTCTTCCACGGCCACAAAGGCCGCTACCCGCAGCTCAGCACCACCACCCTGCCCCGCTTCAACGGCGTCGGCCTGGGCGCCTATGCGATCGGCGCCGTGTGTGCCTATGTCTCGCCCTGGGTGGCACCGCTGGTCGGCATTGGCGTAGCGGCGCTGAGCTATGTGGTGCTGTTCGAGGTGCAGCGCGTGCGCGTGGGCCGTCGCCAGCTGGGTGAAGCGAACGCGGGTGTGGGCGCATGAGCCTGAGCATCCGAGATGTGCTGCTCCTGCCCCGGCTCCAGGCCATGCGCCTGCGTGCCGGGCAGGCCGGTGAGCACCAGACCGTGCGCTGGCCCTATGTGGCCGAGAACGAGTCGATTGCTGAGTGGGTGCTGGGGGGCGAACTGGTGTTCGTCACCGGCATCAACCAGCCGCGCGATGAGGCCAATCTGCGGCAACTGGTGCGCGAAGCGCATGAACGGCGCTGCGCGGGCCTGGTCATCCTCACCGGCCCGCGCTACATCCGCCACATCCCCGACAGCGTCCTGGCCGACGCCAATGCGCTGGGCGTGCCCCTGATCGAGCAGCCCTACGCCCTGCCCATGATCGAAGTGACCGAGGCGATCGGCTCGGCCCTGGTGCAGGCACAGTTGCTGGGCAGCTCCCGCCAGCAGCTCATCGAGCAATTGCTCGATGGCAACCTCGCCGACACCACGGTGCTCGCCCACCGGGCGGACCGCCTGGCCATCGACCTGCGTCAACCACGCCAGGTGCTGGTGCTGCAACTGGCGGGCACCGCCGCCATGTTCCGCTCGTTTGCGCCCGAGATGGCAGAGACCTTGCTGCAATCGTTTCGGCAAGAGGTGCTGTCGCAGCTGAGCCGGAGCCTGGCCACCCTGGGTCAGCCCCTGCCGGTGATCAGCCAGGCCGAGCAGTGGATCGCGCTGCTGCCGGCTGGCGAAGCCGACGCGCTCGCCCGCCACCGCGCCAGCGTGGAACAGTTGCTGCACACGCTCAACCAGGGAGACACGCCGCTGCGCGTCTTTGCCGGCCTGAGTGCGACCTGCCCGCAGCCCACCGAGCTGCCGCGCGGGCTGGGCCAGGCACGCCAGGCCCTGATGGCCGCCCAGTCGTTTCCCGAGCGACTGGGCCTGTGCTGCTTTGAGGAGCTGGGCGTGCTCGAACTGCTGGTGGCCATCCGCGACCGCAGCCTGCTGGACCGCTTCCTGCACACCACCCTGGGCCCGCTGCTGCAGCACGACCTGGGACACCACGCCGTGCTCACGCAGACGCTGGAGGCCTGGACCCAGGCCAACGGCAACCTGGTGGCCGCTGCGCAGCGCCTGGGCGTGCACCGCAACACCCTGAACTACCGCATGCAGCAGATCCAGACCCTGACCGGGCTGGACCTGAACGATGCCCAACACCGCCTGAACATCGCCATTGCGTTGATGATCTGGCGACTGTCGACCCACAACCACTCCACGAGGAATCCCGCATGAACCACCTCATCAATGCGCGCCTGCGCGGCCGCCCTGGCTTGTTCACCCTGCGCTGGCTTGACGGCCGGATCAGTGCCATTGAGGCACAAGCCGACACCTTGCCCCCACCTGCAGCAGATTCGACCGGCTTCGATGCCGCCGGCAAGCTCGTGATCCCGCCCCTGGTTGAGCCCCACATCCACCTGGACGCCGCCCTCACCGCGGGCGAGCCCAACTGGAACCTCAGCGGCACCCTGTTCGAAGGCATCGAACGCTGGGCCGAGCGCAAGGCTTTGGTCACGTCCGAGGACACGAAGTCGCGCGCACACCGCACCATCCGCATGCTGGCCGCCCACGGCATCCAGCACGTGCGCACCCACGTCGATGTCACCGAACCGGGTCTGGGCACGCTCAAGGCCATGCTGGCCGTGCGCGACGAGGCCAGCGACCTGGTGGACCTGCAGATCGTGGCCTTCCCGCAAGAAGGCATTGAATCGTTTGCCAATGGTCGCGCGCTGATGACCGAGGCCGTGGAGATGGGCGTGGACGTGGTGGGCGGCATCCCCCACTTCGAGAACACGCGCGACCAGGGCGTCTCGTCCCTCCACTTCCTGATGGATTTGGCCGAACGCCACGGCCGCCTGGTGGACGTGCACTGCGACGAAACCGACGACCCTCACTCGCGCTTCCTGGAGGTGCTGGCCGAGCTCACCCGTGTGAAGGACATGGGTGAGCGCGTGACGGCCAGCCACACCACGGCCATGGGCTCGTACGACAACGCCTACTGCTCCAAGCTGTTCCGGCTGCTGAAGCAGGCGGGACTGAGCTTCATTTCCTGCCCCACTGAGAGCATCCACCTGCAGGGCCGCTTTGACACCTACCCCAAGCGCCGCGGCCTGACCCGCGTGCCCGAGCTGGACCGCGCGGGCCTGAACGTGTGCTTTGCGCAGGACTCCATCGTGGACCCCTGGTACCCGCTGGGCAACGGCAACATCCTGCGCATCCTGGACGCGGGGCTGCACATCTGCCACATGCTGGGCTACGAGGACCTGCAACGTGCGCTGGACTTCGTGACCGACCACAGCGCCCAAGCGATGGCGCTGGGCGAGGGCTACGGCCTGGCCGTGGGCCGACCTGCGAACCTGGTGGTGCTGTCTGCCGAGAACGACTATGAGGTGCTGCGCACGCAAGGGCATGCGCTGCTGTCGGTGCGGCACGGGAAGGTGATTGTGCGCCGCACAGTGGGGGAGGTGGTGTGGGGGTGACTCAGTGCGCAGGCGAGACAGGCGAGTGCAAGCGCATGGAGCCGACCATCTTGCGAAATACCTCCTCTGCCTCCTTGAACTTCGGTGGCTGCTTATTGCCAATGGCAGTACGGTATTTCCCAGGCAACACGCCTGCCATCGTCAGCTTGATATACGGCTTGTCAAGCTGCCCAGGCACACCGTGGGCCATGAACTCGAACTCATAGGTGACGTCCATCCCGCTGTCTTTGGCATAGCGTCTGCCGATGATGCGCCCCACCTGGCCCGCCACGTTCACATAGATCGGGCCGTAGCTGTGGCTGATGCCAGCCATGTTGATGATGCCGCTCAAGAACCCCACGCCCGATGAGCGACTGAGGTCTTCGGCGGTGAGAACGTGCGGGTCGCCACCATCACGGATGTCAGGACGAGGCTTGGATTCAGCTCGCACCATCCAGGTCTCCAGCTCAAACACGAGGTTGGGCTGCGCCTTGACGAAGAAGGGAATGTCCAGGCTGTAGTCGCCCTTCGTGGGGTCTTGCGGATCATCGGCCACAAAGCCAAAGGCGGTGCACACCCCTGGTTGCCGGGGCAACTCTTCAGGTCGGCGGCTGCTGAAGCGGCCATGAAAGGACTGCCACTCGTGAGCGGCGGCCTGCACTCCCAGCTCAGGGCGGCTGACAGCGCCCGTGATGATCCGAATACGCTTGTCCTTGGGGTCTTGGAAACCTGCGGCGAAGTTATTGCCCCACCGATAGGCAAAGCCGGTGGGTGGAGCCGCTGACGGAAGGGTGGCCGTGCCGGTTGCGGCAATCGAAGAACGTACTTCCGCAGCCCGTCGTCCCCACATCGCTAAATTATTCTGAACGTAGCTCGCTGCCCCAGGATTTTTTCTCTCTTGGTCTTGGAGAAACTTCACCATGTCCTTGTAGTCGTGCTCCAACCATCCATATTTCAGCGTTCGAGACCGTTGCACAAACTCCTCGCCTTCGGACTTGATCTCGGCGACAGACTGTTTGTGATTCGTCCCAAGCTCCTCCAGATTCCACACTGCAACGCGCGCGCCATGAGTCGAGAGTGGATAGCCAGGCAGTTGCGTACCCATCCTCTGAAAGCCGGCCCCGCCAGGATTGGCGAGTACCTTTTTGGTGGACTCGCCCATGATCACGGAACCCGGCACTTGGATGGCCAGCAGGCCAAGACAAACGGAGGGCTGCGCAGCGCGCTCATTCTTGCCAGAGAAAATTCTGAGATTGGTGGCGTGCGACTCGGCGAGCATGGCACTCAAGAGCGCCGCGATTGTGAGGACAAAGGCCTTAAGCTGCATGGCTTACCCCCACTGAATGGGGATCCGAATGAATGTGTTGATTGGCGTCAGACAACGCCTTGATGCTCATGCCCGCTGGATGATTGTTTTCTTCAAACGTCCAATAGCTTGGGAGACGGCAGAAGAATCCCTTCACGCCATCATTATTCATTGCATCAGCAAACGGCCTGAGCCAAAAATCTTCACTAAAGGGCATCTCGGAAGCCGCCTGTTTGGCAGCGTCTTCGTCACGTCTTTGCGCGGCAGGCAATGTAGGCCATAAGCTGCCGTTATGCTCCCTCGAGAAACCAACGGGCACAAAATTGAATATCTTTGTATATTGCCTCTCGTTGCTTGCAGCCAAGTCTTGAAGCATTTCGATTGTTTCGCCCGCAGCAGGCATCTGTATTGCGGCAGAGAACTCGCTTCTACCTGACTGCACAACGCTCCCATCACCGGCCTTGATGTGAAAACCGAGATGCTTTTCCCACAGGTCCAATCTCAACTTCCTTGCAAAGGTGTTGGCGCGCTGCGGTGCAAAGGGGTTGGCTTGCCAGTGAAACTTCACCTTGATGCGGCCCAGGCGGTCGGTGTAGCGCTCGTCTGCGCCTTGCGGGCTGATCGTGTCACAGAGACGCTTACTTGCGCGCACTCACAGGCCGCCCTGTCTTGGGGTCGAGACCCTTGGACCGTGCCATCTCCTCGATGCGCTTCTCAGTTGGCAAAGGCGGCGGCACGTTGGCCTTGTGCTCCTCCAGCCACTTGAACTTGCCGTCCCATGGTGGCAGCTGGGTCGGGGGCAAGGGCACGATCTCGTCGATCTCGGGGACTTTGGGGTCGAGATAGTCGTAGTCGGCAAGGAAATCCCAAATGATCTTGTAGCGCCTCGCACGCTCAAGGTCAGGCTCCACGCCCAAGTATCCAATTTCCGCGGGGTCTACAAGTTTGAATCCTTTGGCCAGCCGACTCGCAGATTGAGCATGACCTGCCTTGGCGCCCCACTGGTATGCCTCCATGGCCTCCTTTGGCTTTTCTTCGTAAATGTAGACGCCAAGGCCCAAGGCTGCCTCTTTGTGACCTTGCTCTGCTGCACAGCGCAGCATCTGCAGACCGATCCCCACCACCTCGGGCGGTTGATACCTTGTGTCAATGAGTTTGTCTCCAATCAGATACTGCGCATCAGGGCTACCCAAGTCTGCGGCCTTGCGGTAGTAGCGCTTGCCAAGATCAAAGTCGCCGACCACGCCGTAGCCCTGCATGAGGTAGTTGCCCATGTCGTAGTAGCCGCCAGGGATGCCGCGCTGAATCATGTCTTCGACCAGATCAACGCTCTCTTTTATGGGGTTGGGGCTTTGGGCTTGGCCGTTTTTGAGCATACCGCGCAGGGCCAGGTTGGCTTTGTCGTGCCCATGTGCGGTCGCAATTCGCACCAAGCGCTCGATGGCCGGGTAGACGGCTGGATCGTCCTTGAGCAGGTTGTTGCGCCGCAGCCACCGGGCATGTTGGTAAAGCTGCTCGGCTTCAGGATCTCGCGGGGGAATGCGGTCAGCTTCTTTGGCGCAGGTGAAGGCGGCATCGGGCCTCAGGCCGGCCATGTCGGGTGTGGCAGTGATGGTCATGCGGGTATCTCTGGGAAAGAAGTGGCGTTGAACGCCATACGCACCAACCACCATGATCACCAGCGCGATGACGATCAAGCCTAGGAACAGTGTCTTGCGAGTATGTGCGACACGCAGAAGTTGAGGCATAAGAAAGATCGGCCCAGTATCTGTAACTGCGGCCCCCGGGGCATGGAGGGGTGATTGTGCGCAATACCAACGTCATTGGCGGATGGGACGCCGCCCGCATCATCCTCTGCTCTAACACCAACTCATTTACTCGGCGTCGTCGTGCGCTCAATCTGAGCAATGCTCTCTGCATGCTCGCGCTTCTCTCGTGCAATTTGAGCACGGGTGCCCTCAGTGAACTCATCCTTCTTGTGGGACGGCAACCTTGAGTCTGCCCGCACTTCAGCGTCACGCGCCATGAGGCTGCGCATCTTTTCTTCATGGCGGGCGTTCTCTTTGGCGATTCGGTCGATACGCGCTCTCTCTCGAACTCGGTCTTCTTCTTCTCGCTCAATGGCAGCTTGCCTGCTGCGATAGCCGGGATCGTTGAGTTGCCCTGCCTGAAAAATACGCCGATGCCGGACGTACCCCCATAATCGATATGGCTCTCGCCCCCCCATGAGCAAGGGTTGCCCATCTTGCTTCAATCTCTGAAAGCTCTTTTCTGCTTCAGCCAAGGCCTTCTTCTCACCTGAATCTCGGGCGTCAGCGATACGATCTTCGGCTGCTTTCATCTGAATTTTGAAGTCCTTTTCGCGCTCGCCAAAAACGAACCAAGCCTCATCGTCCGGCACCATACTTTCAACATCTGAGCGCATGAACGGCTTGAACCAGGCGCGGGAATCATGGACGTAGTGTTCAAACCAATGCGCGGCGGCTGCGGGCAGGGCATTGGTTGAATGACTTGCCCATTCGGCATGCAACCACGTATCCCACTGCTGCTGCTTCTCCTGCATCACGGCGCGCAAGGCGGACTTCAAGTCCCAAGTCAATGCCGTCGAGCTCAGTGCCAACAGCTGAGCTGGGGGGATTCGACTGACGCCGGCAACATTCGAGACGATGCTAGCCCAGCTAAATACCTTATCAAAAAATGTGTCATCGATGACATCAAATTTCTTGGGGTCCTTGCTTTCCAGGAAGATGATTTCTTTGCGCAACTCTTGCTCAGCGCCTCGAATGTCTTCGATGTCCTGATATTTCGAAACGCTGGGGCTGGCCATCAAACCCGGCAACGCGCTGGCACCGCCCGGTCGGTTCATCTGGGCTTTTCGCCAACGAAGCAAGAAGCCATAGTGGTGACGCATCACACGGTGCAACTCACCGCGTGGCTGTGTTTCGGTCGGGAACATGCTGGCAAAAGCTTGTTGCCCTTTACCTTGGGTAGGCGGCACGCTGCCTGTGCGCGTGGCAGCGACGTATGCATTGAAGTCTTCGCGCAGCTTGGGAGAAATCGCGAAGTTAGTCTTTTGGTAGTCCAACATGGCATTGGGTGGTGCCAAAGGAACGCCCGCCATACGTGCCTCCCGGTACATTTGCGCCAGTGCAATTTGCGACGGCTTGAGCGGATCGCCCTGAGCGCCACCCAAGGCGCGGCCTTGATCATCCGGGGGGTAGCCGCCGCCGACATCAGAATGGACACCTGGGTAAACGATTTCCTTGCAGTTCGCGGGCAGGACACCACCCTGGCAGATTGAATCCAAGGGAAACGAGCCACGGATTTCAAACGCGGCAACCAGGTGCACACAGCGCTTGACGTGGGGAGGTACCACCATGTTCTGGCCCTCTGACCAGGCTCCGTGGCCATCAAATTGTTGACCAAACACAGGCGGTGTCGAATGTGCCAAGCCGACCGAAGCGACCGTGTCGAAGATGCCCAAGAAATCGACCTGCAGAGGGATGCCCGCCAAGGCACCTCCCCAGCGGTTGCTCAACATGTTCACCCACGCTCGCGCTTCTGCTGCCCCCCGAGAGAAGCCAAACACCGACAAGCGGATTTTGCGCAGATCTGGCTTGCTGGTGCCACGCGCCTTGAGGGCAGCAGATAGCTTCTGAACGTAACTGTCGAGCAACCTGTTGAAAGCGGTGGAATCATACGTCCCTGTGGTTTGAGCGTAGCTGTCCCAGGCATTCTTGAGCTGCTGCTGGGCCATGCTCGCGACCAACCCATGGATGCCCAGCGTCTTCAACCACGCGGGCACCTGAGCCTCAGTGGTCTTGCGTTGGTACAACTGCCCCAGGTCCACCGTGGCGTGTAGAGGCGTTCTGAACACTGCAGCATGAAGCTGATTGACAAACTGCAGCAAGGCCCAATCCAGCCGCGCCTGTCCCAGCAGGGCAGTTGCGAGACCACCGGCTTTTTGCAGCCCCGTACCGGTATCCCGGATATCAGGCATTGGTGTGCCTAACCCAGGTATGTAGATCTTGCGGTAGTAGGGCTGGTCGTCCGCAGGCACCGATGGGGACTTGAACGACTTGTCGGCAAAGACCGGTCTCGCTTCCTTGCTGCCATTGGGTTTGACCTTGGGCAACAGAGTCGGTGGGGTTTGAGCGGCATTGGTGCCGGGGTAAACCTCGTACAGACGTGCCACGTTGCTGTGCGCGAATCCTGGCGTGTCGCGGAATTTGTTGTTGTTGGTGCCGTCGAAGAAGACGCCGATGAAGATGTCTTTCTGGCAGGTCAGGGCGAGTTCTTTTTGGGTGCGGCCGTCCGTCACACTGTCATTAAATACTTTGATCTCTGGCCCCATCAACTCAAGCGGGCTTTCACGAGAGCTTTCCGAAAAACGCACATTCATTTTTTCCGCTCCCCAAACAGCGCTTTATTACATCGCTCTTCGTCTTCGTAGTTGCGTATGCACTGAATCAGAGCGGAATCGCAGTTCTGCATGTCCTCTTTCTCTTCTTTGATGTATGTGCAATATCCCTGCATTTCATCCCAACTCAAGCCTCCATAGACGGGCAAAGCGGCCTTGCAGACCTTACGGTCATGGTGCGCCAGACAACTTTCCCAGGGCGTTTCCTTGACGCGACCTTTCCAGTCCGGATGACCTGGCTCTCCCTTGGAGACCACGATTTCGACCTCGTTCTTTGGGTAGAACACCACGTACAGATCAGCGGGCTCGTCGTACTTGGGTACTTCAAAGTCGCGGGTGTATTTCTCGGGGTAGGTTTGCTGCCGGTCGGCTTCATCCCAAACCAGACGTAACTTGATGCCTGGTCGCCAGGTTTTGGGAAGACTGAGGCAGCAGCCTTTTTCACCGCCAGTGCCCAGCATGTCCACGATCGATCCACCAATGGCCGTTGGAGGGGTGGTGGACAAGTCATACAAGGTGTACTTCACACCCCGGTCGTGCATGTAGTTAACGCTGTCGCTCATGACCGAACTGTTCGCATCGCCTGCCTGATTGGCAGGAGCGGATGACGCAGACGCCCCGACGCTGGTCATGGGTGTGACTGGCTTGCAACCAACCAGCAGAGTAACCAAGCAAAGCAGCACGAGCACGGCAAGTCCGCGCACAGGCAGAATCGGCGCAGGACCGAGTGATGTAATTATCGTCATTGGAGATGCGGTATTTCCTGGCACACGAAGCCTGGCGTGTCGCGGAATTTGTTGTTGTTGGTGCCGTCGAAGAAGACGCCGATGAAGATGTCTTTCTGGCAGGTCAGGGCGAGTTCTTTTTGGGTGCGGCCATCAAGGTAATTGACGTTGCTAATATCTTGTTCCGCGCCGAGAAGGTCAAGTGGCTGGATCGGCACGGTTCTGAAAAGCGCACATTCATTTTTTTCTTGGCCCCCACAGAATGCCTTTGCAGAAAGGCTCATCCTCATAGTCCTGCATGCACTGATGCATGGCTGCCGCGCAGAGCAGTTCCCCGTCGTAGTTTTCCTTTGGATAATCAGCATCCTTCGTGTAGGCGCAATAGCCTTTAGCGTTCGTATCAAAAATCCTCGCAGTAGCTCGCTTGCAGACCTTGCGCTCAAGGTGAGCCAGACAGCTTTCCCAGGGCGTTTCCTTGACACGACCTTTCCAGTCTGGATGACCAGGCTCTCCCTTGGAGACCACGATTTCGACCTCGTTCTTTGGGTAGAACACCACGTACAGATCAGCGGGCTCGTCGTACTTGGGTACTTCAAAGTCGCGGGCGTATTTCTCGGGGTAGGTTTGCTGCCGGTCGGCTTCATCCCAGACCAGACGTAACTTGATGCCTGGCCGCCAGGTTTTGGGAAGACTGAGGCAGCAGCCTTTTTCACCGCCAGTGCCCAGCATGTCCACGATCGATCCACCAATGGCCGTTGGAGGGGTGGTGGACAAGTCATACAGGGTGTACTTCACCCCCCTGTCGTGCATGTAGTTGACGCTGTCGCTCATAACCGAACTGTTCGCATCGCCTGCCTGATTGGCATGAGCGGATGACGCAGACGCACCGACGTTGGTCATGGGTGTGACCGGCTTGCAGCCGACCAGCGCAGCGACCAGGCAAAGCAGCATGAACATGACATGTGCACGCATGAGAGAGATGTCAGTCTTGGGCATGGGGAACCTCTTGCCATTTCGACAATGCCCAGGACAGCAGCTCTGTGTCCTCATCAAGGAACTCGCCTCTCGCATCTTCGATGCACTTCGCTGAGAAGGTGCTTTGCTCTGCGTGGGTGAGTTCATTTTTGAAACGCGCGTCCATTGACCTCAACTGGCTTGCCAGCATAAAGGGGGCGATCTGGGCCAACAGTGCATGCTCCTGGCTGGCATCTAACCGCAGAGGCTGAGTGGTTTCAGCATTTAGTTTGGCGGTCGAGAACGCCATGTCTTTGGGTGTGCCATCAGCCGTCACGATCCACCATGATCGACACCCACCAAATACCGCGATGCGCTGCTCTGGGGTCATGATCATGCTGGTTGCTTGCAGCATCTGCGTGTCTGCGAAGCGCCATAAGTATTCGGAACCATCCATTTGAAGACGCAGCAAGGAGCGAAGGTGCCGCAGCCATTGAGCGGTACTCTTGTGTGTCTGAATCAATGTCAGGATGGGCAAGCTTGCGCACAGCCCGTCCAGATCACGCAACTCCAGTGCCAATTGATGTGGGTCTGAGCTCAACTCCACCAACATCGGAGAAAGCTCGGCCACGTTTTCTGCAAAAGTGCCCTCGTACAGCAAGAAGCATTTCTCCGGCGGATACAGTTTGCGTAGGCGCATAGCCAACCCATTGATCTGTCCAGCGTCGATCAACGCCAACCCACCTGCCTCATCTTCTTTCCAGATGGTTTTCGAATGGTGAGACAAGGCGTAGCTCAGACATTTTCTTGATACGGACATCCGGGCGACCTTCTCAATTCAGTGCAGCGACTGGGCTACCAGAAGCCATGGCTTTGCGCAAGCACTCGACGCAAACAGTCCTGGGCATGGCCGGAAAGCTCCACCCCATTGTTCCGGGCCCCACCATCGGTTTCTTCCCAGCCTTCACCGTGATCTTCCCCGGACACTGCGCCGTGAACTGCCCCCCTTCGATGGTGATGCTCGCCCCACCCGACACCGCCAGCACGACCTTCTTGGCCGCGGCGATGTTGACAACCCCACTGGCCGTCTTCAACTCCAGCGTTTGCTTGGCGGCCACCTGCGCAGGCCCGGCCTGCGCCTGCAAGTCGATGGGGCCTTGGGCGGCGATCATCGTCAGGCCTTTGCCCGCCGCTTCGCCACCGGGCTGGATGGCCCCAGCCAGCACGCCAATGGCCTGCCCGGTCTGAACCCGCGCCTGCCCCCCTACCGCCCAGTGGGTGTCTTGCCCGCTGGCGATCTGGGTTGTGTCGCCGCTGCTCAGGTGCAAGTCCTGTCCGGCGGTCAATCCGATGCCGGCCTTGCCAACGAGGGCGATGTCCGGGTCAGCGCTGTGAGGCACCTTGTCGGCACCTCCTTGTGTGAGCTTGGCGGCCGCATCGGCCTGGGCGTTGGGCAAGCTGGTGTGGCTGACCATGCCGCTCAGGCTCTTGGTCAAGGCCGCAGCGGGTGCTGCCTGGTCGTCCAAGGCGCTTTGGCCGGCTTGCTGGCTGCCCACCGCTGTCGCCACGCCGACGGTCTGGTGCGTGGTGGCCGCCTGGTGAAAGGTCTGACTCAGCTGCTGAGCTTGTTTGGCCAAGGCCATGCCGGGCGCGTTGTCTCCGGCCGGCTCAGGCGTTTGCCCCAGTCCGTTGCGCAGGCCAAAGGTGGTGAGCATCACACCGCGCGCGGCGCGCAGGCCACCCCAGGCATCGGTGCGCAGCTCAAAGCCCTGGCCCCGGAAGCTGCCGCGGTGGTTGTCGGCCTGGTGCAGCAGGTGCCCCATTTGCAGCCAGGTCTGATGCTGGGTGCTGTGCAGCTGGGTGCGCAGTTGCTCGGGCGTGTCGTCGAGCACGAGCTGGTTGTGGCCGTTGCCCCCAAATTCCTTGCTCTTGACGCCACTGAGTGCGGCGGCGTTCGCCTGGCCCGGGCTGCCTTCAGTGGCGGCCCCGGGAGCTGCACCATGCCAAGCCGGGCTGTGGCCACCGCTGCCGCTGTTGACCTGGTTCATCTGGCTGCTGGGGCGATGGTCGGCGGACTCGGCCAGGGCGGCCGTGTCTGACGCTGCGGCTGCACCGCCTGGGGTGGCCGGCACGCCCGACGCCCCCCGACCGTTGTAGAGGCTGGCGATGACCACCGGCCGGTCGATGTCGTTGCCCAGGAAGCCCACCAGCACCTCCTGCCCGATGCGGGGGATGAACTGATGCCCACCGCCCGCCGTGGCGGCGCGCTGCACCACCCGCACCCAGCAACTGTGGTCGCTGTTGGCGCGCTGCGGGGCAAAGGGGTTGGCTTGCCAATGAAACTTCACCTTGATGCGGCCCAGCGCATCGGTGTGAAGTTCGTCGGCCCCTTGGGGACTGGTCTGCCCCTGGGGGCCCACGACGATGGCCGTTTGCGGGCCCAGCGCCGTCGGGCGCGGGCGTGGCCGGGCCCCGGTGTCGTCAAGCAGCACGGGACGCCAGAGTACCTTACGGCGCAGCGCCTCGAATTGGCAGGCATAGCCTGTGCGTTGGGCACGCTCGCGCAAGGCATCGGTGTCGGCCACCGCCTCGCCCACATCGCCAGCCGACGAGCCCCGTATGTCGTCTGGCACGGGCAACTCGGCATCGCCGAGGCTGCGGGCAATCGCCTCGCTCAGGTCCTTGGGCAGGTTGTTGATGCCCAGGGCGTGCACGCGGGTGAAGAAGAAATCCTTGTCACCCTCGGCTTGACCGAACTGCGCCAGGGGATCGAGGGTGGACTGGGTGACGGTGGCCCAGGTGCCTGCCCGCAGGGTGCGCACCGTGCCACGGCCCAACCAGCGTTTGTAGCGGGCCTCCAGCGCTTCCTGCAGGCGGGTGGCGGCAAACTGGGCCTCGGCGGCGGTGCCCCAGAGGAAGTCGCCGCTGGGGTCGTAGCTGCTCAGCCAGCCCTGCAGGCTGCTGGCTTCGGTGCCCCCCCAGTGGTGTGCCGTGGGCACCTCCGCGCTGATGGCGGCGTTGGCCTTGTAGTCCCAGCCTTGCACCACGGTGGCGGTGGGGCCCAGCTCGCGCAGCGCGGCCAGGGCCTGGATGCTGTCTTGCGCCTCCTGGCTGCTGCTGCCGTGAAAGCGGATGCCATGCCCGCCCAGGCTGCTTTGGCTGGTGAAGTCTTGCGGTTGGCGGCTGCTGTCCACGAAAAAGACGACGCGGTGGCCGCCTGGCGCCGCCTCGTCTTCTTCCACCCGCCAGCCAATGCCTTCTTCGGCCAACAGGCGCTGAACAAAAGCCAGATCGGTTTCGCGGTACTGCACGCAGTAGCTGCGCCGACCACCGTTGCGAGCAGACAGCCCCTGGGCAACGTAGGTGGGCACGTCCTCGTCCCAGTGCCAAGCCGCGATGCCAGCGTGGTCGGCGAACACGTCTTCGACGATCTCGATCACGCTTTTGTCTTGCCAGACGCGGCTTTGCAGACTGTGGCCGAGCAGCGCGATCCAGGGGCGCACCAACAAGGCCTTGCGGGCCAGGCCGCCGTCGCTTTGCAGGGACCAGGCTTCGGTCACGTAGCCGCTGCGGCGTGCCAGGCTGCCATCGGCCAACGTGGTCAGCAAGGTGATGGGACGGGCATACAGCTGTTTGAGCTCGACATGGGCGTCGAGCACCAGCGTGTTGACGTAGAGGGAAAAGGGCTCTGAGACGGCATCGTGGAGCGTGAAGCTCTCGACCATCAGGTCGCCAGGCAGCGCACGTTCACGGCTGGCCGATGTGAGACGGTAAAGACGGGTGTCGGTGTGCCAGGCAGCCACCAGCGCGCGCCACAGCGGCGCGGCAGAAGATGGCAATGGCGGCAGCCCCGGCATGCCGGCCAGTTGACCGGGTCGGCCCGACAAAATCATGGTGTCCCTGGATGAAATTCGTTTGTCAGGGAGTCTAGGAGGGCGGGCTGCGCGGGGACGCCCCCCTGATGGGGTGATTGTGCAACGGGCCGTAACGCCGCGTCAGCCTCCGGTCACGGCGTGCCAGGGTTGCGTGCCGGCGTCGCCCGCAAACAGCGGGTGATCCTCGGCCTCGGCCAGGGTGAGCACCGGGGTCACGCAAGCATCGGCTTCGGCGAATCGCTCGGCCCACACCGCCAAGGGCTGAGACGCCACCAGCGCAGCGACTTCATCGCGTAGCGCCAAAGCGTCCGGGGTGCCAGGCAGGGCGCCCCGCTGCCAATGTCGGTCGGTCCAGTCCGCGCGCCCGAACACCTCGCAGGCGGCACGCCAGAACTTGTGTTCCAGCGCCCCCACGGCCAGGTGACGGTCGTCGGCCGTGCGGTAGAGGCTGTAGCAAGGCAGGCCGCCGTTGAGCATGTCTTCGCCGGCGCCCGGGCGGTGGCCCAGCATGGGCGCCAGCAGGGCTGCGGTGGAGCGGGGCATGACCAGGTGCGCGTGCAGGCCGTGCGTCATGCTGACGTCGATGTGGCGGCCCTGGCCCGTGCGCTGCGCCGCGAACACCGCCGCCAGGATGGCGATGGTGGCCATGGCGCTGCCGCCAGCCAGGTCGCCCCACTGCACATTGGACTGGGCCAGGGCGCCATCGGGTGCGCGCATCTGATCGAGTGCGCCTGAGATCGCCATGAAGTTGAGGTCGTGTCCGGCCTTGCTCGCCCAGGGACCGGTCTGGCCATAACCGGTGATGGACACCATGACCAGCCGCGGGTTGCGGGCGTGCAAGGTGGCGGCATCCAGCCCCATGGCCGCGAGGACACCCGGGCGAAAGCTGTCGACCATCACGTCGGCGGTGGCCAGCCAGTCGCGCAACTGCTCCAGGTCATCGGCCTGCCGAAAATCGATGTGGCGGCAGGTCTTGCCGTGGTTCAGCTTGTCAAACAGCGAACCCAGGGCCCTCGCAGGGTCGCCCTCGGGCGGCTCGACCTTGAGGAGATCGGCCCCCAGGTCGGCCAGCATGCGGGTACTGAAGGGCCCCGGCAGGTTGCGCGTGAGGTCGATCACGCGCAAGCCGCTCAGCAGCCCGCTCAAGCCCGTCGCGCCGGGCCCGGTGGAGGCCACCGGGCTGGCTGCCGCGCCGCGGGCAGAGCTCACAGCACATCCTCGAAGCGGCCGCCCTCTTGGGCCATCTTCACCACGATGGCCGCAGGCTCGAAGCGAGCGCCATGGCGCTGCGCCAGCTCGCGGGAGCGGGCCACAAAAGCCTGCGCCCCCATCGCGTTGATGAACTGCAGCGCACCGCCCTGGTGGGGCGCAAAGCCCCAGCCGAAGATGGAGCCGATGTTGGTGTCGGCCACCGAACGCACCACGTTTTCCTCGTAGCAGCGCGCGGCTTCGTTGGCCTGGATGAACATCAGGCGGTCGATGATGTCCTGCTGGCTGGGTTGCGCGGCCTTGGGTGGATAGATCTCCAGCAGGCCAGGCCACAGGGTCTTGTCCTTGCCCTGGTAGTCGTACAGGCCCTGGCCGCTCTTCTTGCCAACGCGGCCCCGCACGCCACACACCTCTTGCAGCACGGCCTCGCCAGGGTGGGCCGGGTAGTCGATGCCTTCGGCGGTCAGGTCCTTGCGGGTCTGGGCCGAGATGTGCAGCGACAGGCTCAGCGAGACCTCATCCTGCAGGGCCAGCGGCGGCATGGGCATGCCCGCCTTCATGCCAGCCACTTCCACCGAGCGCGGGTGCACGCCTTCGGCCACCATGGCCAGGCCTTCCATCACATAGGTGGCGAACACGCGCGAGGTGTAGAAACCGCGCTTGTCGTTGACCACGATGGGCGTCTTGCCGATCTGCAGCACGTAGTCAAAACCACGCGCCAGGGTCTCGTCCGACGTGTCGGCCCCCACGATGATCTCGACCAGCGGCATCTTGTCGACAGGCGAGAAGAAGTGCAGACCGATGAAGTTGGCCGGGCGTACGCTGGCCTTGGCCAGACCGGTGATGGGCAAGGTCGAGGTGTTGGACGCGAACACCGCATCGGGCGCGATGACGGCTTCGGTCTTTTGCGTGCAGGCGGCCTTGATGTCACGGTCTTCGAACACGGCCTCGACCACGAGGTCACAGCCCTTGAGGTCGTCGTACGAGGTCGTGGTCTGGATGCGGGCCAGCAGCGCATCGCGCTTCTCGGCGGTGCTGCGACCGCGAGAGATGGCCTTGTCGAGGATGCCTTGCGAATAGGCCTTGCCCTTGTCGGCGTTCTCTTGGGTGGTGTCGAGCAGCACCACGTCGATGCCGACCTTGGCCGACACATAGGCGATGCCCGCGCCCATCATGCCGGCGCCCAGGATGCCGACCTTTTTGACCTTGCCTTCGGCGATGCCTTTCGGGCGGGACTGTCCCTTCTTGATGGAGTTGAGCTGGTGCCACAGCGTGCCAATCATGTTCTTGGACACCTGCGAGACGACGCAAGCAGCGAAGTAGCGCGACTCGACCTGCGAGGCGGCATCGAAGTCCAGCAGACAGCCCTCGAACAGGCAGCTCATGATGTGGGTGAGCGCGGGGTAGTTGCCGTGCGCCTTGGCGTTGGCCATCGACGGGGCAATGGCCAGCACCTGCACCACGGCCGGGCTCTTGCTGTCGCCGCCGGGGATGCGGAAGCCCTTGGTGTCCCACGGTGCGGCGGCCTTCGGGTTGGCCAGGCACCAGGCCTTGGCCTTGGCGATGAGCTCATCGCGTGAGCCTGCCAGGTCGGTGACCAGGCCCATTTCCTTGGCCTTGGCCGCCGTCAGCTCCTTGCCCTGGGTGATCAGCTCCATGCTCTTCTGGATGCCGATCAGGCGCGGCACGCGCTGGGTGCCGCCGCCACCGGGCAGCAGGCCCAGCTTGACTTCGGGCAGACCGAGCTTGAGCTTGGGGTCGTCGAGCGCGATGCGGGCGTGGCAGGCCAGTGCCAGCTCCAGGCCCCCGCCCAGGGCGGTGCCATTGAGCGCGGCGACGACCGGCTTGCCGCACTTTTCCATGCGGCGCAGCATGCCCTTGAGGCTTTCGCACAGCTCGTAGGCCTCGTCGGCCGAGGTGATTTGCGTGAGCTGGTCGATGTCGGCACCGACGATGAAGGTGGACTTGCCCGAGGTGATGACCAGGCCCTTGAGGGCGGCGTCGGTTTCCAGGCGTTGGACAAGTTCGGCGAAGGGCGCGGTCAGCGTCGGGTTCAGCACGTTCATGGCCCGGCCGGGCATGTCGATGGTGACCAGGCCGATGCCGTCGGCGTCGATGGCGAGGGTGAAAGCTGGGGATGTGGTGGATGCGGTCATGGTGCGAGGCCTCCCGATCAGACGCGTTCGATGATGGTGGCGATGCCCATGCCGGCACCGATGCACAGCGAGGCCAGCGCGGTGGCCTTGCCGGTGCGCTCCAGCTCATCCAGGGCGGTGCCCAAGATCAAGGCGCCGGTGGCACCCAGCGGGTGGCCCAGCGCGATGGCGCCGCCGTTGACGTTGACGCGGTCGAGCGAGACGCCCAGGTCGCGCGCGGTCTTCATCGGCACGGTGGCGAAGGCCTCATTGATTTCCCACAGGTCGATGTCGCTGGCCTGCATGCGGGCCTTGCCCAGCGCTTTCAGGCAAGCGGGCGTGGGTCCGGTCAGCATGATGGTGGGCTCGGAGCCGATGACCGAGCACATGCGCACCTTGGCACGTGGCTTGAGGCCGGCCTTGAGGCCTGCTTCCTTGCTGCCCAGCAGCACCAGGGCCGCGCCATCGACGATGCCCGAGGAGTTGCCGGCGTGGTGCACGTGCTGGATCTTCTCGATGGTGGTGTACTTGTCGAGCGCGGTGGCGTCAAAGCCCATGGTGCCCATCATCTCGAACGAGGGCATGAGCTTGGACAGCGATTCGACCGAGGTGCCGGGGCGGATGGTTTCGTCCTTCGCCAGCATCGTGCGGCCATTGAGGTCGGTGACGGGCACGACCGAGCGGTCGAAGTGGCCAGCGGCCTGCGCAGCGGCAGCGCGGCGGTGCGACTCGGCGGCGAAGGCGTCCAGGTCCGAGCGGCTGAAGCCTTCGAGCATGGCGATCAGGTCGGCGCTGACGCCCTGCGGGATGAAGCTCAGCGCGGTGTTGACGCGTGGGTCCATGGCCCAAGCACCGCCGTCGCTGCCCATGGGCCAGCGGCTCATGGACTCGACGCCGCCTGCGACCACCATGTCTTCCATGCCGGACATGATCTTGGCGGCGGCCAGGTTCACGGCTTCCAGGCCCGAGGCGCAAAAGCGCGACAGCGTGACGCCCGCGACCGACTCGGCCCAGCCGGCATCGAGCACGGCGGTGCGCGCGATGTCGGCGCCCTGCTCACCCACCGGCGTGACGCAGCCCAGCACCACGTCATCGACCAGCGCGGTGTCGAGGTGGTGGCGTTGTTGCAGCGCCTGCAGCAGCGTGCGCAGCAGCCACACGGGGGTGGCCTGGTGCAGGCTGCCGTCTTTCTTGCCCTTGCCGCGCGGCGTGCGCACGGTGTCGTAGATATACGCTTCGATCATGGAAGGTTCCTCAAAGATGGCTGGATGACGCGACCGTCAGATCACAGGAAACGGCTCGCGAGCTCCTTCATGATTTCGTTGGTGCCGCCGTAGATGCGCTGCACGCGGGCGTCGGCATACAGGCGGGCGATCACGTACTCCTTCATGTAGCCGTAGCCGCCAAAGAGCTGCAGGCACTCGTCGATCAGCTTGCACTGCTGGTCGGTGATCCAGTACTTGAGCAGCGCGGCGCGCTCCACGCCCAGCTCGCCCTTGAGGTGAGACACCATGGCCGCGTCCACCATGGCGCGCGAGGCCATCAAGAGGGCCTGGCATTCGGCCAGCGTGAAGCGGGTGTTCTGGAAGTTGAAGATGGGCTTGCCAAAGGCCTGACGGTCCTTTGTGTAGGCCAGGGTTTCCTGCATGGCGAGCTCCATCGCGCCCACGCCGCCGACGGCCACGATCAGGCGCTCTTGCGGCAGCTCCTGCATCAGCTGGAAGAAGCCCATGCCTTCTTGCAGGCCCAGCAGGTTCTCCTTGGGCACCACCACGTCGTCGAAGAACAGCTCGGAGGTGTCCTGCGCATCCATGCCGATCTTGTCGAGGTTGCGGCCGCGGCGGAAGCCGGTGACCTCATCGGTCTCGACCATCAACAGCGAGATGCCTTGCGCACCCTTGCTCTTGTCGGTCTTGCAGACCACGACGATGAGGTTGGCGAGCTGACCGTTGGTGATGAAGGTCTTGCTGCCGTTGATCTTGTAGCTGTCACCGTCGAGCACGGCCGAGGTGCGCACGCCCTGCAGGTCGGAGCCGGTGCCGGGCTCGGTCATGGCGATGGCGCCGATCAGCTCGCCCGAGGCCATCTTGGGCAACCAGCGCTTTTTCTGCTCTTCGGTGCCGTAGTGCAGGATGTAAGGCGCGACGATGCCCGAGTGCAGCGAACCACCGAAACCGGACTGACCGGCGGCGGCCTGCGCCAGGATCAGCGCGGCCTCGTGGCCGAAGTCGCCGCCCGCGCCGCCGTACTCTTCCGGCATCGAGGCGCACAGGAATCCGTTGGCGCCAGCCTCGCGCCAAGCCTCGCGGTCCATCATGCCCTGGGCGCGCCAGGCTTCGTCCTTCGGACCCCACTGTTCTTTGAAGAAGCGCGTGGCCGACTCCAGCAGCATCTTGTGCTCGTCGGTCATCCAGGTGGATTCGAAGTTCTGAATGGGCATGGGGTCTCCTGAGGTGGCGTGTACGGGCACGTACACGTGGGTGCGCGAACCGCATGACGCGACGCCTTCCCTTCAGACCCTTAACGGTAACTTCAATTACCGTTGGTGGAAACCCGTAGAACAGACATCCTGAACGACACATTCTGTCGTCGTGTCGCATGGAATGCCTTTTGGCATCGCGTCTGCGGCAGATATCTCATGTTGATCAAGGCCGCCTGACAAGGCAAGAGGATTGCGCCTGATTCGGCGAATGATCGTTCATTTGGTAATATGAATTACCTGTTTGGAAAGATGGATTCCTCATGTCTGAGCCCGCTGCCAGCCCCCCTCCACCCCGCACCCACGCCGAGCGCCGCGCCATGCTGGCAACCATGCGCGCCGACACGCTGCAGCGCATCGAGAACGCGGTGCTGAGCCTGTTCTCGCAGCGCGATTTCCACGAGGTCAGCCTGATGGATGTGGCGCGCACCGCCCACGTGTCCTTGCAGACGATCTACAAGTACTTCGGCAGCAAGGAGGTGCTGGTGTACGCGATGCTCGACGTGATGCTGGGGCGCCTGGCCGAGCGCATGCTCGACCACCTGCAAGGCATTGACGATGCCCGCGAGCGCCTGCGCAAGACCCTGTGGGTGACGGTGGACTACATGGACAAGCACCCCGCCGTGATCCTGCTGCTGTTCACTGCCGTGCCGGTGTCCCGCCACAATCAGATCGGCATCTACGAGAGCGCCGAGTTGATGGGCGCGTTTCGCGGGGTGCTCAAGGATGGGCAGGCGCGCGGGGTGCTCAACCACAGCGTGTCCTCCAAGGTGCTGCTGGACGTGTTCATGGGCATCATCGGCCGCGTGATCCTGATGCACATCGTGCGCGGCGAGCGCCGCCCGCTGACCGAGCAGTTCGACGAGTTTTTCAACATCGTATGGCGGGCGATGTCGGTGGAGTGAGGGCGGCGCACAATCAAGCCCCAACGCTGCCGTGGCACCCTCCACACCCACCGGGCCCCGGCAGCCCATCAGGCACAAACGAGGAAGGCACCCCATGCGACACACCGAAGGACACCGAACTCACCGCATTGGCTGGCTGCGCGCCGCCGTGCTGGGGGCCAACGATGGCATCGTCTCCACCGCGAGCCTGGTGCTGGGGGTGGCGGCGGCCGGTGCCGACGCCAAAGCCATCTTGGTCGCGGGCGTGGCCGGCCTGGTGGCGGGCGCCATGTCGATGGCCGCTGGCGAGTATGTGTCGGTCAGCTCGCAAGCCGACACCGAGCAGGCCGACCTGGCGCGCGAGCGAGAGGAGCTGGCCAGTGACCCCAACCACGAACAAGCCGAGCTGACGAGCATTTACGTCAAACGCGGCCTGGAGCCCGCCCTGGCCGCCCAGGTGGCCACCCAGTTGATGCGCCACGACGCCTTGGGCGCGCACGCGCGGGACGAGCTGGGCATCTCCGACACCCTGGCGGCGCGCCCGGTGCAAGCCGCCCTGGCCTCGGCCGCCACGTTTGCGGTGGGCGCGGTCCTGCCGCTGCTGGTGGTGCTGCTGGCACCGGCGTCGGCCATCCTGTGGGCGGTGGCGGGCAGCTCGCTGCTGTTCCTGGCCCTGTTGGGCGCGCTGTCCGGCCGCGCCGGCGGAGCGCCGATGGGGAAAGCCGCCTGGCGGGTGACCTTCTGGGGTGCCCTGGCCATGGCCTTGACGGCCGGGGTGGGGGCTTTGTTCGGGGTCGCGGCCTGAGGCCGGGCTTGTCCTTGAGTGCGAAAATCATGCATCCAGCTGAACGACTGGTGCTCAAATTTTCGCCTTTTTCTCCTCCGCCTGGGTGGATGCGTCCGGCGTCAAAACCACCGCCCTCACCTGGCGCAAGGAAACGCCCAGGTCCAGCTTGGCCAGCGCCAACCCGTAAACCGACACGGTTTCTGCAGAGATTCCGACGACATCAACGGGCAGGGCAAGGACCAGCGTGCCATCTGCCAGCAAAGACACACGGATCACCGCACTCTGACCATTGCCAAGCGGCATGTTCGACTGCGTCGACCGCGTCACCGTCTGTGTCATGCCCGGCAGTTGCGACGAGCCCCTGACAGTCGGCGCCAGCGCCACCCGATCGCCCGCATCGGTCACAACATACTGGCCCAGCGTCTGCAAGGCATTGCCACGATCGGCGTCCGCGCGGTAGAGCGGCACCACGGTCGTGACGGCTGACTGACTTCCCTGCCCAACCAGGAGCAAGCTGGCCGTACCCTGATGGCTCAACAAGGAACCCATGTCCAGCACCGCAGCGGCATCGACCGCCCCCGCGTTCGCGGAGACCGCACTGCCACCAAGGAGCGTGGCGTACGGCACGCTGAGGCTGACCGGCACAGCTTGCGTCTGGGTAGATGAGAACCCACTGTCCGCGCCACCGGTGTTGCCGCTGACATACTGTGTGCCAGTGGCAGTTCCATTGCCACCGCCGTCGGTGATGAGCAGCGCGGTGACCCCCGGGGTGCTCGGTGCCGGATTGATGTCGGCTCGACCCTCGGTGGTGGTGGCGACCAGTTGGTAATTGCCGGCATCCGCACCATTGAGCGCGATGCTGCTCACCAGCACCAGCTTGTCCTTGCCCACATTCAGGTCGCTGAACAGCCCGCTGCCCGTGGCCGCGACGTTGTCGCCACTGACGACACCCGCCAATGAAATGCCGATGACCTGGGCCGGCAAGGCCCCATCGTACGTCTTGTCGGCCACGGCAGTGCCGCCCACCGTCAGGCTCTTCGGCGTGATGCTGGCCGTGCCGCTCGTCGTTGTGCTCGACACCGTGTAGTTGCCCGCATCGCCGCCCGTCAGACTCACGCCACTGACGGTCACGGTCTTGCCCGTGCCCGCGTTCTTGGTGTCGAACGCCCCGGTGGCGCTGGTGCCCACGCTGTCACCGCTGACCACACCAGTCAGCGCCACCGCGCTCACGGTTGCCACCGTGCCACCGTCGTACACCTTGTCCGACACCGTGGCCGTGCCCACCGTCAGATTTTTCGGCGTGATGCTGGCCGTGCCGCTCGTCGTCGTGCTCGACACCGTGTAGTTGCCCGCATCGCCGCCCGTCAGGCTCACGCCGTTGACGGTCACGCTCTTGCCTGTACCCACGTTCTTGGTATCGAACGCCCCGGTCGCACTGGTGCCCACGCTGTCACCGCTGACCACGCCGCTCAAGGCCACCGCGCTCACGGTGGCCACCGTGCCGCCGTCGTACACCTTGTCCGACACCGTGGCCGTGCCCACCGTCAGACTCTTCGGCGTGATGCTGGCCGAGCCACTCGTTGTCGTGCTCGACACCGTGTAGTTGCCTGCATCGCCGCCCGTCAGGCTCACGCCGCTGACGGTCACGGTCTTGCCCATGCCCGCGTTCTTGGTGTCGAACGCCCCGGTCGCACTGGTGCCTACGCTGTCTCCGCTGACCACACCGGTCAGGGCCACCGCGCTCACTGTGGCCACCGTGCCGCCGTCGTACACCTTGTTCGACACCGTGGCGCCACCCACCGTCAATGTCTTGGGCGTGATGTTGGCACTGAGGCTGCCCGACGTCGTCGCCAACTGGTAGTTGCTGGCATCGGCCCCCGACAGGCTCAAGCCACTGACCGTAACGTTTTTGCCCGTGCCCACGTTCTTGGTGTCAAACAGCCCTGTTCCTGCCAACGACACCGCGTCACCTGAAACGATCGCGTTGCCCAGACCCAGGCTGGCTGTGGTGTTGCCGTCGTACACCTTGCTGGCTGCAGCCAAATCGCTCACCGCAATGCTGCGTTGCGTGATGGACCCAATCGCACCGCTGGTGCTGGTGCTGGCCAGCTGGTAGCCATACACAGCAGCCCCGCCCTGGCTGGCGCCCGCCAAAGCCAGGCCATCCGCCGTGACGGTCTTGGCTGTCCCGACGTTCTTGTTGTTGTAGCTCGCGCTCATGCCCGCCAGGTTCAGCCCCACGGCATCACCGTCAATGGCCCCGCTGAGCGTGAAGTTCCCCGCGAGCAGGCCGGCCGCTGTGGTGGCATCGTAGATCTTGCTGGTGACACCGGTCAGGCCGGCCGTCAAGCTGGGTGCCACGCTGTACAGGAAGCCGTTGCCGCTGCCCAGCACGGTGCTGGCCGTTGTGGCGTTGTATTGCTTGAAGTCCGAAATCAGTCCACCCCGCGTGTCCGCCAGCGGCGACGTGGAGTACACGCGCCAACCCCCGTTGGCCAACTGCAAGGCATTGCTGCCCACGTTGTTGATGAAGTTGCGGCTGCTGGCCAACAAGATGCCCACTGCGGCGTTGCCAGCATTGCCGACCGAGACACGCTGAGCCAGGGTGAGATCGCTCGTGGCACCACTGGTGCGCACATCCACCGTGCCGGCGGCGGTCACACCTACAAGGCCATCGACACTCCCTACGGTCAAGGCACGACCATTGCGGAACGTCAAGCTGCCAACATCAGCTGCGAGCGTAGCAACCTGGTGCGTGCTGCCATCGAGGTCGGCCACCCCGGCCGTGCGCACAGCCAGTTGGTTGGCGGTCAAGATGCCGCTACCGCCGATGCCCGAACCATCGCCGTCGGTCAGGATCAGGGTGCCGGCCGTCGCACCGACAGCCGCATCCAGACTCAGCCCACCCTGGGCCGCCTCCACTTTCATCGAGCCCGTCGTGGCGATCAAGGTATTGCCGCCACTGATGCCATTGACCGTCTGGCCCTGCAGGGTCACCCGGTTTCCCACACCCACGCTGACCGACCCCACCACCGACAGGTCTCGGCTTGTGTTGCCGATAATCAGATTGCTGACGTTGTTGAAGCGTGCCAGCGATGCCTGCTGAATGGCGCCTGCTGTGCCGCCAACGGTCAGCGCACCCAGGCCCACACGGTCCATGGTGACCGTGGCCTGGGTCTGGTTGCTCACTGTGGCACTGCTGGCGTTGAGCGTCGTGGCCCGCAGGTTCAAGGTGGTGGCGGTGTTGTTGAAATTGATGGGGGCGTTCAATGAGAGCGTGTTGCTCGCCGTCAGGGTCGCGGCGCCGGTGGCACCGGCCTGACGAACCAGACCGCTCACGCCGTCCACCGTGCCCAGCCCCCAGTCGGCAATGCTGCTGGTGATGCTGCTGTCAGAGCTGCCCCCCAGGCTGGCGGCCAGGGTGGTGAAGTTGAACGCGCTGTCACTGATGGTGGCGCCGCCCCCAGCGGTCACCGCCAGATTGCTGGCTGATACGCCACCGTTGACCCCTTCGACCCGGTTGCCGCTGAGCAGGTGCACGGAGGTGGCCGTGGTACTGATGTCGCTGTCAAACACCAGATTGCCACCATCGGCGCGCCCCACCGCCAGGGTCGCTGCGTTGATCTTCCCCACAGAGCTGTTGCTCAAGCCACTGCCCAGGCGCAGCTCATTGGCCGCGGTTTGCTGGCGCAAGGTCACCTTGCCGTTTCCACCGTTGGCGGTAACGGCCTGCACGATGTTGATATTGTCACTCGTGATCGTGACGTTGCCGTTGGTGTTGGTCAGCGTGGCCGTCGAGTCACCGACAGCACCGATGTTGACGGTGCGATTGACCAACTCCAGTGTGCCGTTGGCATTGAATGCGAACCCTCCGGCCGGCACACTGATGGTGCCCGTACCGTCTTCGCGCCCGATGGTCAGGTTGCGGATCCCCGGAAGTTTGGCCAAGGTCGATGCCGAGGCAAAGCCATTGGCATCGCCCAGCACCATGTTGACGCTGGCATCGGCCGGCTCCAGACGCATGGAGGCCGTGCTCAGGTTATTCAAGATGGCGCCCGTGAAGTCAATGGCCGAGCCGCGCAGCGTCAACACCCCGGTCCCAGTGTTCAGGTCGACTGTCGACGACAAGCGGATCACGCCATCGGTGAGGATGCTGGCGCCCGCGTTCATCTGGAAGGCCGTGTCGATGTCCACATCGCCGCTGGCTGACAAGGTGCCGCCCAGCACTTTGGTGCCGGACGTGTAGCTACCATCCGCCTTGAAGACGATGCGACCGGTGCCCAGCGTCATGTTGCTGTTGAGATTGACAGCACTGGTGCCGGTCGACACGTACAGATTGCCGCCGTTGGTGGTGATCGGCGAGGACAAGGTCAGACCGCCCCCGCTAGCATTGTCCGAATCGCCCCACAAGCGGACGTAGCCTCCATTGGTGGTGATCGCCCCGGCGATCGTCAAGCCATCGGCGGCAAACAGGGTGACCGATCCTGCGCCCGGCGTGCCGCTGCCCACCGAGGTCACCGTGTGGGTCGGCAAAGTCCCCGGATTGCTACCGGCCCCATGGGCAATCAGATTCCCAATATTGGTCAGGTAGCCTGTCCCCGTCGAGCCTGCCACCATCATGATGCTGCCTGTCCCAAACACCTCAACGGTGTTGGCTGGGTTGGCAAAACTGATGCTGCCGCTGCCACTGGTTCCCGCCTCCACCCGCAGGCTGACGTTGTTGGCCATGCTCAACTTGCCATCACCGCCATTGAGCGACAGGTCACCAAAGGTGACATTGCCCGTGGCCTGCAACAGCACGTTGGCGTTCTGTGCCTCCAGGTCTGCCACCGTCACAGTGTCGCCACCGATGTTGCCGGTGGCGCTGCCCACCTGGATGGAAATCGTGGCCGGGTCCAGCAACAGATCCCCCGTCTGGCCGTGCTGGGCCAGCGCATTCGTGCGCCCTTGGTACACCAGGCGCTGCTTGCCGGACACCTCGGCCAGGCCACCGTTGCCCGCCACATCGCCGCCACGGATGTCGATCTGCCCGGCAAAGCTGGTGCGGTCATCGGACCAGAAGATCACGCGGCCGCCGTCACCGCTTTGCTGTGCGCGGGCATTCACGCGCACGCCCTCGTCCACCTGCAAGGACGTGGCATTCGCAAAGCGCCCATCCTTGCCCTGGTAGCCGCCGCCCACATGGATGCGGCCGCCACCATCACGCCCGGAAGCATCCAGAGAGGCCTGGCCTTGCAAACGGATGTGCTGCCCGGTGATGCTGATCTCGCCTCCTTGACCTTGCCCCGCCGAGGCATCCAGCGTGCCACGTACGACCACAGTCCCGGCTTCATTGCCACCATCGAGCACAATGCGGCCGCCCTGAGCGCTCAAGCCTCGCGCCTCGATGACGCCGCTGGTGTTGATGACCTCGCTCATCAGCGCATTCGCGCCGCGGGCGGTCAGGGTGACCACCCCACCATCCGCCTGGAGGTGTCCATGGTTTTGAACCAAGGCGTGCACGGCGGCGCGGTCCACGCGCACGCCCAGCAGATCGTCGCCGCCCAGGCTCAGGGTGACGGCCTCCCCGGCCGCCAAGGCCACATGACCTTGCTGCGCTTGAAGGGTGCCGGTGTTGCTCACTTGAGGCCCCAACAAGGCGATATAGCCCCCTTGAGACGTGAGGCGCCCCTGGTTCACCACCGCCCCACCCGAGCGCCCTTGGAAGGCATAGCGACCTGACAGGAAGTCGGCGTCACTCAGAGCCAATGACGAAGCCACCAGCCCGCCCACATCGACGCTGGCCCCCTGGCCGAACACGATGCCCGCAGGGTTGAGCAGCCAGACCTGGCCATTGGCCGCCATCTGACCAAAGATGCTCGACGCCGTTCCTCCGGTGACGCGGTTCAAGGCGATGCTGTCGTGACCCGGCTGCAAGAACTGCACACGGGCGTCCGCGCCCACATTGAAGCTGTCCCAGTTGATGATCAGGCGGCTGCTGCGCTGCTGGATGGTGGTCTGGTTCAGGCCCTGCTGGATCTGACCTTGCCCCGCAGCGATCTGGCCCTGGCCAGGCAAGACATTGACCGGTGGCGCCTGCTGTGCATGGGCACCTTGCAGCCCCCCGGCGAGCACGATCGCCACGGCCGCCAGTTGGCCGGCACGGCTGCGCTTGCCCCGGGCACGGGTGTGTTCGCACACGGCTATAAATGATTGGGTGATCTCGTTCCAGACGAGGCGATAGACGTGGTTCAGGGAAGCGGTTTTCATGTCCAGGCTCGCAAGGGTGACTCAGTCAAAACGGCGCGTGGCTTGCAGCCAGGCGCGTACATCGCTCTCGCGACCATCGGCATCGCTGCCATCGGTGGCGCGGCCCGGGTTGCTGCCAATGCGAGCAGCCACCGCGCTTTGCACCGCCCATTTGTCCTTGGCCACGTTCAAGCCCACCCCCCAGCCCTTGAGGTTGTAGCCATTGCGCCCGGTCGCCGTCGGCACGGCACCTGGCCAGGGTTGGGCGTTGAGCTCCACACGCCCCGCATCAACGAAGAACAGCAGCTGCGCCTGGTCCACCCAGGGCATCGCCACCTTGCGACGCAACTCCAGTGTGGCCAGCAGGCCCCGGTCACCCACCGCCTCGCCAACGGGATAGGCCCGCACACCATTGGGTCCACCCAGGATGAACTTCTCGGCAGAATCCAGGTTGTCGCCACTCCACTGACCTGACAGGCCCAGGAAGGCTATCCAGTCTTCGCTGATGCCCAGGTTCTGGAAGCGGTTGAGGTTGAAGGCCAGCTTGGTGAAGCCACCCTGCGTTTCAGCGCTGTTGGCATCGGCCAGCTTGTTCGCCGGGTTCCCGTTGAGGCTGACGTCCCCCACCGTGACGTTGAGACTCCCCGTGGTCAACCCGCCGCCCAGCAGCGTGTCAGCGGCATTGCCCGACACCGCCACGGTGAGATTGTTCAAACGCCGCTCGCGGATGTTGGTTCTCAAGGCGTCATCTTTCAGCGCCTTGTACTCCAGCAGAGCTTGAGCGTACAGATTGCGGTCACGCGTGCGGACGATGGGATAGCTCACGCCCACCGCAGCCGTGGTGGCACTGCCCTCCAGCTCCAGGGGGGCCAAGGCGCCGCCCACTTCGTAAATCAGATGGGTGGCTGACACGCTGGCCTGCAGGCCATTGGGCTGCAAAGGCGTGCTGTAGCTGGCCGCCAAGGCCTGGGTGTTCTCGCTGAGCGTCACGGAAAACATGAGCGCATCGCCGCGGCCTGTCGTATCCAGCAGACGCAACTGGCTGGTCACGCGGGGCACACCGGTGCTGCGACTGCCGAAGTTGTCTCCGATCACCGTCACCTGCTGCAACGGTGCCTGGGTCGCTGAAACCGCAAGACGGCTCGTGCCAGGCTCATCGCCGCGCTCGATCACGGCACGGGCACTCACCCCGGGAACGTCATTCATCAGCAGCACCGCGCGTTCCAGGTCTGCCTGACGCAAGGCCTCACCGCGGGGCAATGCCGTCTCCGCCACCGCCTTCAGCCGGGACGGATCGATGCGGGTGTCGGCTTGCAGGACGATGCGCTCACCGCTGGACTGCAAACGACCGTCGAGCACCTCGATGGTCAGCAGGCCATCGGTGAGGTCCTGGCGCGGCAGATATGCCCGTGCCACCACGTAGCCACGATCACGCAGGTATTGCGTGACACGCTGCGCCAGTTGCTGCAACTGGGCATGCGTCAGCTCACGACCGAGGTCCGGCTGGACCACAGCCTGCAGTTCGGCTTCCGGCACCAGGTTGGCCGCCCCCGAGAATCGGACCAGGAGGATCCGGGCACGCAAGTCCTGGGAGGAAGCCCCACTGGCCGGCGCAACGTCGGCCGGTGTCGTCACCGCCGGAGCGCTGTCCTTGGGGGGCACCATCGGCGACGAGCCGGCACGCTGCTGCTGGTTGAGCAACTGTCCGGCATCGGGCACGGAAGGGTTGGCGTGAGCCAGGGGGGCAAAAGCGGCCAGCAACAGACAAGCAAGTGGCAGGCGCCGTGTCAAGAGACGACTCGGAATGCGGCAAGACATCGGGATACGGGTCCATCACAGTCGGGGATGGCCGCAATATAGACAGCGCCTATCGCGCAAATCTCGCAAAGTCTCGCAAGACCAAGTACGCCACTTAGGGCGACACCGCCACTGTGCGTTTCACATCACATCGCCGTTCACGCCGATTCGATGGCCACCTTCAACAGCAGCTGATAACCGCGCCCCCAGAGCACCTTGATGCACGGCTCGCCTTGCGTCAAAGGGCTAAGCTTGACACGCAGGCGACTGATCGAAGACTCCAGGCCACGCTTGCTGCGGATGTCCAGGCTCTCGATGTCCGCCGAGTCGAGCACGCGGTCGGGCGCCATCGCCATGGTGCGCAGCAGGCAAACCTCACCACCGGTCAAAGGAAGACATTGCCCTGAAGGGCTGAGCAACTGGTTGCGCTCCGGCTGCAAACGCCAGACATCCTGGTGACTGCGACGCAAGCGCCGCGCCAGGCTCTGGATGGCCGCCGCCAGTTCATCGGGCAAGGCGGGCTTGGCCAGGAAAATGTCCACACCATCGGCGTAGGCCTCCACCCGCTGTTCGCCCCGGATGCGTCCTGACAAGGCAATGATGCCGATGTCCGGTCGGGCAGCGCGCATGCGTCTGGCCACGGACAGCCCGTCCTCGAAAGGCAGATTGAGATCGAGCACCATGAGATCAATCGGCGTCTGCAGGATCAGCCGATCGATCTCCAGAGGAGAGTCCAAACCCGTCACCTGATGCCCAAGGGCTTGCAGATGGTCCACCAGCTCGTCCAGCAAAGGCGCGTGATCCTCCACCACCAGCACATGCAGGCTGTGTGTCAGGGGAACGCGGTCAGGGGCAGACACAAGCTGAACTCCACGTGTTCATTGACGGTTCTCACACCCAGTGAACCACCCAGATGCTGCGCCAGATTGTGCCCCAGCCACAACCCCAGACCGGCGCCCGGCAGGCCCTTGGCTTCCTCGGCGCGGTGGTACTTGCGAAAGACCCGATCCGGATCCGGGGCCCCGGTCGGCCCCACTTGGTTTCGAACGGTCAGACACCAGCTGCGGGCATCGGACTGCACAGCGACGCTGACCGGGCTCCCAGTGGGCGAGTACTTGCAGGCGTTGTCCAGCAAGTTGCCCACAATCACCCGCAACAGGTCCGGATCGGTCTGCACTTGCAGCAGCAGATCGCCTTGGCGGCGCAAGCGATCGGGCTCGGCCATGGCATCGTGCACGGCCTCGAGCAAGGCGCCGACGGCGACGCTCTGCACATTGAGCGGCAGGCTGCTGTCATCCAGCAGGTTGGCCTCCAGGACCCGCTCCAACACCTGGTTCATGGCTTCGACCGAGGCATCAATCCGCGCAATGCGTTGCAGCACTTTGTCATCGTCAGACGGTGCGTGCCATCGACGCAAGGCATGGCTGGCCAGGCGAATGGTCATCAGCGGCGTCTTGAGCTCATGGCCCAACATGTCCAAAAATTGCTGCTGGTCCGCGCGCTGTTGTTGCTCCAGGGTCAAACGCTGGGTCAGCAACAACAGCCTGAGCCGGCTCTCGCGTGCCGCAGCGCGGTCGTGCCGCGATCGCGTCACCAAGACCACCAGCATCAGCAGGGCACTGCTCAACCCAAAGTACAGGGATGCCAGCAGGTTGCCGTGGGCCGCGCCACGCAACCCCAGCAAGGGCAGCATGGCATACCCCGTCAGGATGGCCTGAACGCCACAAGCCCACCACCAGGCCCGTCGCGTGAGCAAACCATCGCGACGCGAACTGACCACCATCCAGACCAACAGTGGCAACGTCAACAGCAAAGCGACCAGGGCATTGCTCTGTACCGCCCAACGGGTCTCACCCAGCTCCATCAACAGCATTTGAACGGGGAACAGCAGCATGGTCAGGGTCACGGCATACCGTGATGCCACCGACGGCTGGTTGTCCATCAACGCCGAGCGATAAAACCCCAGGGACAGCATGGTCGACAGACACACACTGACGCTGGTGAACACATGCCCGGCCGCAGACCACGCCTCCGGCAACAGCACCGCCATATAGCCTTGCAAGGACAGCGCAAGGACGACCGCATTGACCTGCGCAGCCATGAACCACAGGTTGACCACATGACGGCTCAGGGTGTAATCCAACCAGGCCAACAGCGCCATGCACAGCATGATGCTGAGGTGAAAGATCAGCACCGTGTCCAACTTGATGTCAAGAAAATGGGCGTCCCGTCGATCAAGGGCCTGCACATGGAACATCAGGCTGCTGCTGGTGTTCACACGCAAGAACAGGATGTGATCGCCCGCCTGGGGAGGTTGCCACGTGAACGCCAGCGCAGCGGAAGCATGCTCCCGCGTCGCGAACGAGAGGGTGTCGCCGGTGTCGCGCGTATGCCATCGCCCCGGGTGTTGCGGATCTGGCAGATACAAACGGATGTGGTCGAGATAACTGGGGCGAATGCGCAGCACCAGCGTCTCCCCAGACTGCGTCACACGGACTTTCAAGCGCACCCACAGGGTATCGGGTCGGTACCCCAGGGACAAGATGTCGGGTGCGGCTTGCCAGCGGCCGGACTGCACCCCCTCCACGGTCAGCTGACCGCTCGGATCCATTTGCCACATGCGCTCGACGATGCGATCCTGGGCGAGAGCCACACCGGGCCAGAACATCCCCAGCCAGGCCGCGATCCACCACCACCCTGTCCACCTCCGTTTGACACAGAGGTAAGCCAGCCTCACCGACATGCAGCCTCTCTCAGCTTGTCCTTTTTGCTCTTGCGCTTGCCCTTGACGCCACCGTTCGGGTCCAGCCCCTGGGGGGCCGCCGGCAGGCCGTCCTCGTCCAGCTCGCCCGCCTCGCCCGGCACCGGCTCGAACCCAGCGATCTGCTCGCGCGGCACCCGCAGGCCCTGGCGCTTTTCGATCAGGCGAAAGTGCGCCTCGGTGTCGGGGCTGATGAAGCTGATCGCCAGGCCGCTGGCACCCGCCCGGCCCGTGCGGCCGATGCGGTGGATGTAGTCATCGGGCGAGCGCGGCAGGTCAAAGTTGACCACCACAGGCAACTGGGCGATGTCGATGCCGCGTGCGGCCACATCGGTGGCCACCACCACCTGCAGCTCGCTGGCCCGGAAGGCGTTCAGCACGTCGCGGCGTGCGCCCTGGCTCAGGTCACCATGGAAGGCGGCCGCGTGGATGCCGGCGCGGTGCAGCTTGTGCGCCACCAGTTCGGTGGCGTACTTGGTGGCGGCAAACACCAGCACGCGCGCCTCGGGGCCCCAGTCGCTGGTCTGGATCAGGTGCTTGAGCAGCTGCGCGCGCTTGGGCGGGTCGACCTCGATGGCGCGCTGAGTGATGTCGGGGCGGGTTTCCGGCTCGGCCGGCACCTCGATGCGCACGGGCTCGTGCAGCAAGGTCGAGGCCAGTGCCTGCACCTCGTCGGCAAAGGTGGCCGAGAAAAACAGGCTCTGGCGCTGCGGGGGCAGCAGGGCCAGGATCTCGGCCAGTTCGGCGGCAAAGCCCAGGTCGAGCAGGCGGTCGGCCTCGTCGAGCACCAGGGCGGCCACGTCGCCCAGGTGCAGCGCGTTGTGCTGGACCAGGTCGAGCAAGCGCCCCGGTGTGGCCACGACGATGTCGGCCCCGCCACGCAAGGCCATCATCTGCGGGTTGATCGAGACCCCACCGAAGGCGGTGACGATCTTGACGGGCGCCCCCAGGCCGTCGGCCAGCTCGCGGGTCACGCCGCCGACCTGATCGGCCAGCTCGCGCGTGGGCACCAGGATCAGCACCAGCAGGCGGCGCGGCGTGCTGCGACGTGTGCCCAGCACCTGCTGCAGCAGCGGCAGCACGAAGGCCGCGGTCTTGCCCGAGCCGGTCTGGGCCAGACCGAGCACGTCCCGCCCCTGGAGGATGGCCGGGATGGCGGCCGTCTGGATGGGCGTGGGGTGCACGAAGCCCTGGTCGGCGGCAACGCGCGCCAGGGGAGAGGTCAAACCAAGGGAAGCAAAGGGCATGGCGGCAGTGTAAAGGCGAGCACCCTGGCATGCCCCTGCGACAATTGGGGTTTTGCACCGCTTTGAGAGAGGAATTCACCATGTCCACCATCCCCGCCTGCCCCGTTTGCGCCATGGAGAACACCTACCAGGACGGTGACAACTACGTCTGCCCGGACTGCGCCCATGAATGGCCGATGGCCGCGCAGGCCGAAGAAGGCGAAGCCGACGCGGTCATCACCGACGCACACGGCACCCCGCTGGCCGATGGCGACGCGGTCATCCTGATCAAGGACCTCAAGGTCAAGGGCTCCTCGCTGGTGCTCAAGAAGGGCACCAAGGTCAAGAGCATCCGCCTGGTGGGCGGCGACCACGACGTGGACTGCAAGATCGACGGCATCGGCAACATGTCGCTCAAGTCCGAGTTCCTGAAGAAGGCCTGAGGCCCACCCGAATTCGGGGCTTTGGTTGCAGCGCCCAGCGCCGATAACCTTGGGAACACCGCTGACGCCGCCCCGGAGGCCCCCATGCCGAGCTACCCCGTCCCAGACAACGAAGCGCAACGCCTGCAGGCCGTGGCCGCGCTGGCGTACGCCGCCGACACCCCCGACCCGGCACTGGATGCCTTGGCGCGCGTGGCGGCCCAGGCTTTCGGGGTGCCCGCCGCCGTGATCAGCCTGATGCACGCCGACCACCAGGTCTTTGTGGCCCGCGTGGGGGTGGATGTGTCGGAGCTGTCACGCCACGAGTCCCTGTGCAACCCGGTGCTGGTGGCCCCTCAGGCACCCTGGGTCATCGAGGACCTGCGCGCCGACCCGCGCTTTGCCACCCACCCGCTGGTGCAAGGCGAAGCCGGCCTGCGCCTGTATGCCGGCGCCGCCTTGTGCGATGAGCAGGGCCTGGCCCTGGGCACCCTGGTCTTGCTCGACACCCAGGCCTGGCCAATGTGGACGGCCGCGCAGCGCCAGACCCTGCAGGACCTGGCCCTGATCGCCTCACGCACCTTGCAAGCCGGACGGCGCCTGCGCGAGTTGGCGCAGCTGGCCGAGGTGGATGCCCTCACCGGCCTGCGCCCTGCCGCACACTTTCAGGCGATCCTCGAAGTGGAGCTGGCCCACGCCATGCGCACCGGCGAGCCCTTCACTTTGCTGAAGCTGGAGCTCGACGGGCTCGGCGTCATCCGCGAGGGCTTCGGCGCGGACGCCGCCGACACCGCCTTGCGCGAGACGGCGCAGCGGCTGGTCCAGCAGGTGCGCCTGGGCGATGTGCTGGCTCGCCTGGGGCCGGAGCGTTTCGGGGTGCTGATGCGCCATGGGGGGCACGAGGCCGCCGAAGGCTTGGCGCGGCGCGTCACCCAGGCGGTGGCCGCCCCGCTGGTGCTGCCCAGTGGCGACGAGGTGGGCGTGGGCATGTCGGTGGGCATGGCCGCTTACTCGGATGCCACCGAGTCCTTGCACCAACTGCAGGCCGAAGCGGCCTCAGCGCTGGGCGAAGCCCGGGCGCGCAACGCCCGGCGCTGGCAGATGTTTGCGGTGACGCACTGAGCGCATCGAAGGCCGCACGTCAGGGCGTGCCGTCGTCGTGCTTCTTGTCAGCCAGGGTCTGGCGGCTGCGGGCATTGATCACCCGCAATTCGGCCAGCGCCGCATCAATCTGGGCGCGCTTGGCTTCCAGGTCGGCAATGGCGGCATCGGTCTTTTCGATCACATAGCTCAGCTGCTGGATGCGGCCCTCACCCCGCTGGCCGTACATGTCCAGATAGTGCTTGATATCGGCCAGCGGCGTGCCCAGCGACTTGGCCCGCAGGATGCGCGTCAGGCGCGCACGGTCGATCTTGTTGTAGACCCGCGTGCCGTTGATGCGCCGCGGCGCCAGCAGGCCCTTGGTCTCGTAAAAGCGCAGCGCCCGGGGCGAAACCTTGTAGAGCTCGCACACCTCGGCAATGCCCATCAGGGCATCGGCGCTGGTGTCGTCCTCATCGTCAAACGCCCACGACGGTGGCAGGCCCGCCTCGCGCTGAGCGAGCTCGGACGGCGATGCATTTTCAGCTTTGGCTTTCACAGAACCCACCACAACAAGAACACCCCACTTCGTTTTCCGGACGCCATGTTAACGGGCCGGGACGCATCCCGCCCGTTCCGAGGCGGAACTGCGGGGCAACACAAGGGTAGCGACGCGTCCGTAGCGCAAGGCTAGGTAGTTTACCTAGTGAGCATTTGATTGACGTTAACGTCAAGCAACTCTACAGTGGACCTGTCCTCTCCAGACTGGTCCCAAGATGCCTGCCCTGCGAACTGCCCTCAACACCAAGTCCCCCTCTTACCAAGCCAACGTCGAGCGCATGACGGAACGCCTGGAACAGGTCCGCGCCCTGGAAACCCAGGTGCGCGACGGCTCCGCCGACAAACGTGCCAAGTTCGACAAGCGCGGGCAACTGCTGCCCCGTGAACGCGTGGCCCGCCTGCTCGACCGCGGCTCACCGTTCCTCGAATTCAGCACCCTGGCCGGCCTGGGCATGCACGACGACGACGGCAAGAAGTCCGTCCTCGGCGGCGGCACCATCATCGGCGTCGGCATCGTGGCCGGCAAGCGCTGCCTGGTCACCGCCAGCGACTCGGCGCTCAAGGGCGGCACCATCTCGCCCATGGGTCTCAAGAAGGGCCTGCGTGCGCAAGAGATTGCCCGCGAGAACAAGCTGCCCCTGATCTGCCTGGTCGAGAGCGGCGGCGCCAACCTGATGTACCAGGCCGAAATCTTCGTCGAAGGCGGACGCAGCTTTGCCAACCAGGCCCGCCTGTCGGCCATGGGCATCCCGCAGATCGCCGTCGTCCACGGCTCTTCCACCGCGGGTGGCGCCTATTTGCCCGGTCTGTCCGACTACGTCGTGCTGGTCAAGGGTCGCTCCAGCATCTACCTGGCCGGCCCGCCGCTGGTCAAGGCCGCCATCGGCGAAGACGCCACCGACGAGGAACTGGGCGGTGCCGAAATGCACGCCAGTGTGACCGGCCTGGGCGAGTACCTGACCGACAACGATGCCCACGCCATCGCCCTCACCCGTGATCTGGTCGACAAACTGAAGTGGGATGCCGCCACCGCGCCGCGCGCCGATGTGGTCGCGCCGCTGTACGACGAGCAGGAACTGCTGGGCTGCATCTCGGCCGACGACCGCGAGCCCTTCGACACCCGCGAGGTCATCGCCCGCATCGTCGATGGCTCCGACTTCCTCGAATTCAAGGCCGAGTACGGCCACGAAACCCTGTGCGGCCATGCCCGCATCAACGGCCACCTGGTCGGCATCCTGGGCAACAACGGCCCGATCCAGCCGAGCGGCTCGACCAAGGCGGCGCAGTTCATCCAGCTGTGCGACCAGTCCGGCACCCCGCTGGTCTTCTTGCAAAACACCACCGGCTTCATGGTGGGCAAGACGGCCGAGCATACCGGCGCCATCAAGCACGGCTCCAAGATGATCCAGGCCGTGGCCAACGCCCGCGTGCCCAAATTCACCGTGGTGCTCAACGGCTCGTTTGGCGCCGGCAACTACGGCATGTGCGGCCGCGGCTTCGATCCGCGCTTCATCTTCAGCTGGCCTTCAGCGCGCACCGCGGTGATGGGCGGCGCCCAGGCCGCCAAGGTGATGGAGCTGGTCACGCGCGGCAAGATGGAACGCGCCGGCATGCCCGTCAACGACGCGATGCTCGAAGGCATGTCCGGCGAGATCCGCAAGCGCCTGGACGCCGAAGCCAGCGTGCTGTTCGGCACCGCCCGCCTGTGGGACGACGGCGTGATCGACCCGCGCGACACCCGCCGCGTGCTCTCGATGTGCCTGGACATGGCCGAAGAGGCCGAACAGCGCCAGCTGCGTCCCAACACCTTCGGTGTGGCCCGTCTGTAAGACACCCACCGCCCCCTCTCCCTCCAGCCCGCCCGCTGCCACAAGGACCCCGCCATGCAATTCACCGCCGAACACCTCGCCCTCAGCGACACCGTCAAACGCTTCGTCGAAAACGAGATCAACCCCTATTCGGAAGAATGGGAGAAGGCCGGCCATTTCCCCGCGCACGAGCTGTTCAAGAAGCTCGGCGACCTGGGCCTGCTGGGCATCAAGTACGACACCGCCTACGGTGGCATGGGCCTGGACTTCTCCTACTCGATGGTGGCCTCCGAAGCCCTGGGCGTGGCCAACTGTGGCGGCGTGCCCCTGTCCATCGGCGTGCAGACCGACATGTGCACCCCGGCCCTGCACCGCTTCGGCTCCGACGCGCTGAAGAAGGAGTTCCTGGCGCCGGCCATTGCCGGTGACATGGTCGGCTGCATCGCGGTGAGCGAGGTGGGCGGCGGCTCGGACGTGGCCGCGTTGAAGACCACGGCCAAGTCCGATGGCGACGACTACGTCATCAACGGCTCCAAGATGTGGATCACCAACGGCATGCAGGCCGACTGGTGCTGCCTGCTGGCCAACACCTCGGAAGGCAAGGTCCACGAGAACAAGTCCCTGATCATCGTGCCGATGGACGCCAAGGGCATCGAGCGCCAGAAGATCGACAAGCTGGGCATGCGCTCGTCCGACACCGCGCAGCTGTTCTTCGACAACGTGCGTGTGCCCAAGCGCAACCTGATCGGCGTCGAAGGCACGGGCTTCATGATGCAGATGCTGCAGTTCCAGGAAGAGCGTCTGTACGGCGCCGCCAACTCGCTGCTGATGATGGACCGCCTGATCGACCTGACCATCGACTACTGCAAGGAGCGCAGCACCTTTGGCACCCCGCTGATCCACAACCAGGTCGTGCACTTCCGTCTGGCCGAACTGCGTACCGAGGTCGAGCTGCTGCGCTCGCTGACCTACCGCGCGGTCGAAGACTATGTGGCCGGCAAGGACGTGACCCGCCTGGCCTCGATGGCCAAGCTCAAGTGCGGCCGCCTGACCCGCGAAGTGACCGACAGCTGCCTGCAGTACTGGGGCGGCATGGGCTTCACCTGGGACAACCCGCTGGCGCGCGCCTACCGCGACGGCCGCCTGGTCTCGATCGGCGGTGGTGCCGACGAAATCATGCTGGGCATCATCGCCAAACTCGAAGGCACGCTGCCCAAGAAGGCGCGCTGAGCCCGCCACCGCCCATGCCCCGCCCCATCCGATCGACGCATCACAAGGTCACCTCATGAGCCTCACCACCCTTCAGGTCCAGTTGGACCGGGGCGTTTGCACCCTCACCCTGAACCGCCCCGAGGTGCGCAACGCCATGTCCATGACCATGGTGCAGGAGCTGCTGACGGCCCTGGAGCATGCCGAAGCCAACCCCGCCGTGCGTGTGGTGGTGGTCCGGGGCGCGGGCGGCCATTTCTGTGCCGGCGGCGACATCGGCGACATGGCCCAGGCCCGCATGAAGCTGGCGCAGCAGCAGGCGCAACTGAGCGCCGGCGAAGCCGTCACCGAGCGCAACCCGATCGAAGCGGTCAACGCCGCGTTCGGGCGCCTGTGCCTGGCCTACGCCCACTCCAGCCTGCCCATCGTCACCGTGCTGGAAGGCACCGTGATGGGCGGCGGCTTCGGCCTGGCCTGCGTCTCCGACGTGAGCCTGGCGCGCGACAACGTGAGCTTCCGCCTGCCGGAAACCTCGCTGGGCATCGTGCCCGCGCAGATCGCCCCCTTCCTGGTCGAACGCCTGGGTTACGCCGAGGCCAAGCGCCTGGCGGTGACCGGCGCCAAGGTCGATGCGCAGGAAGCCCTGACGATCCGCCTGGTGCACGAGGTGCATGCCGACGAGGCCAGCCTGGACGCGGCCTTGCAGCGCACACTCGCGCGCATCCTGAGCTGCGGCCCCAAGGCCATCGCCCACACCAAGCAGCTGCTGACCCGAGCGCGCCACACCTCGGCCGAGTACCTGATCGACGATGCCGCGGCGCTGTTTGCCCGCGCCGTGCTCAGTGACGAAGGCCAGGAGGGCACCGGCGCCTTCATGCAAAAACGCACCCCCAATTGGGTCCCCACCGCGGCCTGAGGTTCGAAGTCCATGATCCACAAAATCCTGATCGCCAACCGCGGCGAAATCGCCTGCCGCGTCATCCGCACCGCCCGCAAGCTGGGCTACCGCACGGTGGCCGTGTACAGCGAGGCCGATGCCCAGGCGCCGCACGTCAGCCTGGCTGACGAGGCTGTCTGCATCGGCCCGGCCCCGGCCGCCGAGTCCTACCTCAAGGGCGAGGTGCTGCTGGCCGCCTGCCGCCAGACCGGCGCCAATGCCATCCACCCCGGCTACGGCTTCCTGTCCGAGAACGCCGGCTTCGCCCAGGCCTGCCGCGATGCGGGCGTCATCTTCATCGGCCCCTCGCCCGAGGCCATCCGCGTGATGGGTGACAAGGCTGGCGCCAAGCAGGAGATGATCAAGGCGGGCGTACCCACCGCGCCTGGCTACCTGGGTGCCGACCAGAACGACGAGGTCTTGATTGCCGAAGGCAAACGCCTGGGCTACCCGCTGCTGGTCAAGGCCGTCAGCGGTGGCGGCGGGCGCGGCATGCGCCTGGTCCACCAGGACGACGAGCTGGCCCAGGCCATCGTCAGCGCCCGCCGTGAAGCGCAAAGCGCCTTCGGCGACGGCACGCTGATGCTTGAGCGCCTGATCCTCGACGGCCGCCACATCGAGATCCAGGTCTTCGCCGACAGCCACGGCAACGCCGTCTACATCGGCGAGCGCGACTGCACGGCCCAGCGCCGCCGCCAGAAGGTCATTGAAGAGTCCCCGTCTCCCGTGGTGAGCCCCGCGATGCGCGAGGCCATGGGCCGCGACGCCGTCCTGGCCGCCAAGGCGATCAACTACTGTGGCGCCGGGACCATCGAATACATCGTCGACCAGGACCTGAACTACTACTTCCTGGAGATGAACACCCGCCTGCAGGTGGAGCACCCGGTCACCGAGATGATTTCGGGCCTGGACCTGGTGGAGTGGCAACTGCGCGTGGCCTCGGGCCAGCCCCTGCCCCTCACGCAAGAGCAGATCACGCTGAGCGGCCACGCCATCGAAGCGCGCCTGTACACCGAAGACCCGTATGCCGGCTTTGCCCCGCAGACCGGACGCATCGCCTGGTGGCGCCCCGAGCAGGCCCTGTTCGACGGCGTGCGCATTGACGACGGCATCCGCGAAGGCGGTGAGGTCAGCCCGCACTACGACCCGATGGTGGCCAAGCTCATCGTGCACGGCCGCGACCGCGACGACGCGATCCGCCGCCTGATCGCCACGCTGGACGACGCGCCGCTGCTGGGCCTCAACCACAACGCCCGCTTCCTGCGTGACCTGGTGGACCACCCGCGCTTCCGTGCCGGCACCATGACCACCACGCTGATCGACCAGTGGCAAACCGATGGTGAGCCGCTGCTGCAGCGTCCTGTGGCCCCGGACGCCATCTGGCTGCTGGCCGCCGCGCTGCATGCCGTGCACCGCGAAGGCCACGTGACCGGTCTGCGCGCTGCCAGCGTCCTGGCCTACGACATCCCGCTGGCCTGCGGCGCCGACAAGCGTGCCCTGCGTGTGCAGCACGGCACGGGTCACACCTACCTGGTCCACCCCACGCCCACGGCACCCGCCACCCCACTGCGCGTGCTGTCGCACGACGCGGCCACCGGCTGGTGCCGTTATGAACTGGAGGGCGTGCAAAAGCGCGTCCGTGCCGTGTGGTGTGGCGACGAGCTGCACCTCGTGGTCGAAGCGGCCACCCACGTGTTCACCGAGGTCTCGGCCTGGCCCAACCAGGGCGCGGGTCAGGATCCCAGCCGTGGCCTCTCCCAGGTGGCCGGCACGGTCGCCCAGGTGCTGGTCAAGGCCGGTGACGCGGTCGTCGAAGGTCAGCCCCTGCTGAGCATCGAGGCCATGAAGATGGAAATGTGGCTGTCTGCGCAAGCCCCGGGCGTGGTCAAGGCTGTGTATGCCGTACCGGGCGAACAGGTGCAGGCCAAGGCCCTGCTGATCGACATCGAACTCACGAAGGACAACTGATGGACAAGGCCATTCTCACCTGCGCGCTCACCGGCGTGCTGACCGACCCCACCCAACATCCCGTGCCCGTCACGGCCAAGGAAATGGCCGCCGCCGCCCGCGAGGCCTACGATGCCGGTGCGTCCATCATGCACGTGCACCTGCGCCAGCAGACGCCCGGCATGGGCCGCTTCCCGAGCTGGGACCCCGCCGTGGCCGCCGAGATCGACACGGCCATCCGCGAGGCCTGCCCGGACGTCATCATCAACCTGACCACCGGCGTGGTCGGCACCGACATCTCCGGCCCCGTGGCCTGCATCCGCGCCGTGCGCCCCGAGATCGCCGCCTGCAATGCCGGCAGCCTCAACTACCTCAAGATCAAGGACAACGGTCAGTGGGCCTGGCCCCCGATGCTGTTCGACAACCAGGTCGACAAGGTCAAGGCCATGCTCGACGTGATGGCGGAGACGGGCACGCGCGCCGAGTTCGAATGCTTCGACGTGGGCATCGTGCGCTCGGTGGGCATGTTCAAGAAGGCCGGCATGACCGACCACCTCGAATACAACTTCGTGATGGGCGTGGCCTCGGGCATGCCGGTGGACGCTGACCTGCTCAAGCTGCTGGTCAAGTACCGCGAGCCCAACACGATCTGGCAGACCACCCTGATCGGCCGTGAAGAGATCTGGCCCGTGCACCAGGCCACCGCCGACCTCGGCGGCATGCTGCGCACCGGTGTGGAGGACACCTTCTACCTGCCCGGCGGCACCCGCACCACCGGGAACGGCCAGCTGATCGAAGCCCTGGCGCAGTGCGCGCGCAATGCCGGTCGCGAAGTGGCCAACCCCGCCGAGGCCCGCGCCCTGTTGGGCCTGAACCCCAGCCATGTGCACGGCGTCACGGCTTCGCCCGCCACAGCCTGAGGACATACCCCAGAACGGGTGTCGGCACCCGCCGCACGCACCAGGAACTGGCATCATCGGCGGGCACAGTCGCACTTGTCCGGTTCATGGTGTCCACCCCCCTTCTCCCCTCCACCCCGAGCAAGACCTCACCGTCTTGGGCGCCCTCGTCGGCGCCAGGGGGACAGGGCGGCCCACGGCAGGGGCTTGAGCGCCTGCTGGTCACCGTGCTTCCCTACTGCATCGGCATCCTGGCAGCTTATTCGGGCGCGGCCTTGCACGCCGTGCCGGTGTGGGGCGCCCACGCGCTGGCGACGTGGTGCATCGGGGGGCTGCTGCTGTTCTGGGCCCTGCTGCGCAGTGGCCTGACGGCGAGCTGGCGCGACCCCGCCCTGATCTTTCCGCAGGTGCTGTTCGGCTGTGGGGCGGTGGTGCTGTCCTACACCCTGATCGATGCCGCACGCGGCCTGGCCCTGCTCTGGCTGTGCCTGCTGATGCTGTTCGACATCCACCGGCTCACCACCCGACAGCTGCTGCTCGCCTCCCTGGGGTCGATCGCGCTGATGGTCGTCGCCACGCTGCTGCATGACCAGCTGCACAACACCCACATCGACCTGATCTCCGAATGGATCAGCCTGGGCACCGGCGCCATCGTGATGCCAGTGATGTACCAGGTCTCCCTCAAGAGCTACCGCATGCGCAACGAGATGCTGGCGCAGCGGGCCACACTGGCGCGCACGGTGGCCAATCTGGAACGCGCCTCGGCCCACGACGCGCTGACCGGCCTGTTCAACCGCCACCACATGCAGACCCTGCTGGACGAAGAGGTGCGCCGCCTGCGCCGCACCGAGCAGGCCTTCTGCCTGGCCATCCTCGATCTGGACCACTTCAAGCAGATCAACGACCAGCACGGGCATGCGGTGGGCGATGCCGTTCTCAAGGGCTTTGCCGAGGTGGCCCTTGCCAGCTTGCCTGCCACCGACCGGCTGGCCCGCTGGGGCGGCGAAGAGTTCCTGCTGCTGATGCCCGAAACGGGCCTGCCGACCGCTCAGCAGCGCCTCGAGACCCTGCTGCTGCAGGTGCGCCAGCACGACTGGGCGGCCTTCGGTGAGGGTCTGACCGTGAGCTTCTCGGCCGGCTTGTGCGAGCCCGGCGGTCGCGTGCCCCTGCACCGCGATCTGGAGCGGGCCGATCGCGCCCTGTACAAAGCCAAAGCCCAGGGCCGTGCGCGCACAGTGCTGGCCGACCGCACATGAGCACCGCTGCCACCTCCTGGCCCGATCGCCTGCTGGGCAACGAACCCCGCATGCGCGACCGCACCTTGATGAGCCTGCTGGGCAGCCTCATCTACTTGGTGTGGTTCCTGGTGATGGTCACCTTCGCCATCCCGCAGCAGCGCATCAGCGCCGACCTCGGTCTGCTCTTCAGCGTGCTCATGGTGCCGGGCATTCTGGTGTTTTACCCGCTGGTGCGCAGCGGCTGGACCCAGCGCTTCGCCGACCCGGGCCTGATGTCCGTTCAGATCCTCTGGGGCTGCCTGATCGCGGTCGTGGCCTACGCCACCGTGCCCACAGGCCGGGCCGCCTTGCTGCAGACCATGGGCCTGGCCCTGGTGTTCGGCTTCATGAGCCTGTCGCCCCAAGCCGCCCTGCGCACCGGCATGATCCTCATCGGCATGCTGATGGTCATGCTCGCGGTGGGCTACGTGGCACCCTTGCCCGAGTTCCGGCCGACCGCCCAGACCGTCAAGCTGCTGGCCGCGGCGTTCATCATGGGCCTGATCACCCTGCAATCCCGCAAGTTTGCGCTCTTGCGCGAGCGCGTGGTCACCGAGCGGCGCGAGCTGGCCGCCGCGCAATTGGCGCTGGAGCGCGTCACCCGCCACGACGCCCTCACCGGACTGCTCAGCCGGCTCTACGGGCAAGAGCGACTGGACCAGGAGCACCAGCGCGCCCTGCTCAGCGGCCGCACCTTCGGGGTGGTGCTGATGGACCTGGACCACTTCAAGCAGATCAACGACCGGCACGGCCACCAAGTGGGCGACGAGGTGCTGGTGGCGTTTGCCCAGGCGGCACGCGAGGTGCTGCGCGAGACCGACCTGATCGCCCGCTGGGGCGGCGAAGAGTTCCTCATCATCTTGCCGGACACGCACGAGGCCGGCAAAGCCCTGCAGGCCCTGGAGCGGCTGCAGGCCCGCCTGCGCACCACCGTCGTGTCCGAGACCGAGCCGGCGCTGCGCATCAGCTTCTCGGCAGGCTATGCCCTGTGGCGCGCCCCCGAAGACGTGGACGTGCTGCTGCAACGGGCCGACCGCGCGCTGTACGCGGCCAAGCACGCGGGGCGCAACCGCTGCATGCAGGCGGACTGAGCGATCACCGACCCGGGAGACCCGCGCGCACGCTCAGCCGGCCAGGCCCAACACCATCTGGGTCGATTGGGCCACGCCCTGGCCCTTGACGCGCTGCACCTCGTCCACCAGGCGCATGGCCACGTCGCGCAGCTCGGTCAGGGAGCTGGCCTTCTCAAGCTCGAGAGAAAACTGGTAGCCCTTGATCAGGCCCAGGTGCTTCTTGATCTGGGCGTTGAGTTCCTCGTACAGCTGGCGGTAGCTGAGGGTGCCTTCAGGGGTCACATTCTGGGACAGCGCGGCAGGCGCTGACGCAACCGCAGGGGCCGGCGCCTCGCCAGGTGAAACGACCAAGCCGGCTTGCAGGGCGATGAGCCCGGCGTCCCGCAAGGTCTGCAGGTCGTCGGGCGTGGCGCCCTGCACCATCCCGAGCCACTCGGCGGCGGGCCGGGCCGCATCGATGACAAACAGCAGATTGCGCGCCGTGCGCGACAGCGGCAAAGACCGCCCCCGCAACTCCTGTCGCCCCAGGTCGGTCTTGGTGAAACACGCTCCCATCGCCCCTCCGTTGTTGGCTGCATTCACGTCGGCATGAACTGGCCCCAGCGCGCGGCTGGGGGGTGCAGACAGGCATATTAGGCGACAGCGTTCAGGCGTGGGCTATCGTTAGCCCTGCGTACAAATGGGCCCTGAATGTGCCACGCACCGACACATGCTGGGCTCAGCGCCTGACCAGGAAGACGGGAGCGATCACGGCATCAGCGTGGCACCCGACTGCTGTGCACGCGAGGCGGGCAACTTCATCTCATCGACCACCACGCGCTTGAGTGCGTTTTGCGCCTTCTGCAGCATCTTTTGGTAGTCCTCGTCGATGTTCACCTTGTCGCGCTCTTCCTCCTTGGTCGGCAGCAGGCCCAAGGCATCCAGGATGGCCGTCTTCTGATCCAGATCGGGTTGAATCTGGGCCACTTGGGCATCGAGGGCGGCCTGGAAGCGCGCCATCACTTGCGCGGGCGCCAGCTTCTCACCTTCACCCAACAAGCCCTGGTCCTTCAGGAACTGCGTCTGATCGGCCACGGTCATCACACCCAAGGGGTTGCCATCCTTGTAATCGGTGGTGATGTCCTTGAGCAGCGCATCCCGGGCCTCGGCGCGGATGGCCTTGACGGCTTTGGCCGCCGCCGCACCTTGCTGAACTTCGGGGTCTCGCAAGGCCTGCAGGGCCACGACTTGATCACGCGCCTGGAACTGTTGTGCCAAGGGCAGCAAGCTGGTCACGGTTGGCGCGGCCTCCGCCTCCTCCTCTGGCGTTTCCTCTGGATTGCGAGTGGCCCCGACCGAGGTCAAGGCCTGCAGCCAACGTTGACCGCGCACCCCGGCCTTCTTGGCGCGCTGAGCCAGGCTGAGCTGCTTGGCCGCCTTGGCGGCAGCGGCGCTGGCATCGAGCTTGCCCTTGGCGAGGGCTGCTTTCTCATCGGCGGTGAGCCATGGCGCACGGGCAGTCGTGGCTTCGTCACGCAACTGCTTCGCGGCGGCCAGCTTCTCTTGCTCTTCCTCGGCGTGCTTCTCCAAAGCAGCTTCACGCTGTTTGGGCATCAAGTTGGGGTCGGCCTGGACGGCAGCATCCTTCCTGGCTTTGTCGATCGCAGCGGTCTTCTGCTGATGGTCGGCTTCCAGTTCCTTCGTGGCCGCGAGCTTGCGCGCTTCGGCTTCATCAACGGTCTTCTGGGCCACGGCCTCCAAGCGGTTTTGCTCTGCTGTGGTTTCTGCTGCCGTGGCTCGCGGGTGTTGTGTCTGCCATTCCGCCAGGTCGTCTTGCATTTTCTGGTTCGCGGTGGTCTCCGCAGACCTGCGCGCATCGTCGGCCAAGGTCTGACGCTGCGCTTTCTCTGCATCTGCCACGGCCTGGTCGTGCACCGCCTTGCTCGGCGCCTTCTTCAGGTCGGCGGCCTGCGTCAGCTCGCGCAGCCTCGCATCTTTCGCGGCTTGCGACAGCGTCGTGCTGCGGTTCACCTCGGCCTGATCAACGGCGAGTTGGTCGTTGATGGTCCGATCAGCCGCCTGCTGTGCCGTCTTGGCCGCATCCTTGGCCTGCGCCAAGGTTTGGTTGGCTTGGCGTTCGGCCAGGATGCGATCGCGTGCCTTGGTTTTCTCGGCCTCGGCGGCGCTGACACGCTGCGTTTCGCGCTCACTTGCCAAGTTGTCGTACTTGGTGTCGATCGCGGCCAGAGCCCGCACTTTGTCCGCTTCCGACAAGGTCGGATCGATGGCAGCCCGTTCAGCCGCTTTCGCCTTGCTGTCGCGGTCAGCTTCCAAGTCCCTTAACGTGCCAGTTCGGGCGTCGTTGATTAGAGCTGTGGCGCGTGCTTCAGCGGTTGCCAGACGGTGTGCCTCCAACTGCTCGGCACGTTCCCGCTCAGAGAGCGCGCTGTTCTGAAGGATGGCGTTTTCGGCCTGACGTGCGGTATCCGCTGCAGTCTCACGTTGCTTCTCTTGCTCGCGGGTTTGCGCAATCACTCTCTTTTCTGCGTCAGCGCGGGCCATCAGCAGACGCTCGGTACCGGCAGCCTGAGCCGTCAGTTCCGCACGCATCGCGGTTTTCAGGTCGTTGACATCTTGGTCCTTGCTGTTCGTCAAGGCATTGAGGCGCTGTTCAGCATCAGTGGCCGCAGTTCTGGCAGCATCACGCGCTTGCTCTGCTGCATCCTTGTCATCTTGGCTAGCGTTGGGGTCGCTATCCAATGCTTGGAAGGCATCTTCAGCACGGGTCCGCTCTTCGGCCTTTTCGCGCTTTGCCGTCGCTGCTGCCGCGATCTTGTCATCGACTTGCTTGGCCGCTGAAGTATCAACTTTCAGCATCGCCGCTTCTCGGTTCGCGGCAGCCGTGGTCTTCAGGCGCTCACTCGTGGCATCGACACCTGCTGCGTCATGGTCCTTCTGGTTCTGGGCCAGCTTGTTCTTGTAGGCGGTCTCCACATCAGTGCGTTGCGCATCGGTCGTAGCCAGCGCCAAGGCCCTTTGCTTGTCACTCAAGGCGGTGGCATCGGCTTTGGCTTTGGCTGCGTTGGCATTGGCAAGTGCCTTGCGCTCTGCGGCCTGCGCCCGCACCGCACCCTGATCGCTCTTCAACGTGGCCTCTTGTTGGGCCTTCAAGGCCGCATCCGTCGTCGCCAAAGAAGGCGCTGCTTTGGCTTCGGAGACCGCGACCAAGCGATCCGCCAACTTTTGCTCGGCTTCGATCCGTCGGGTCTTTTCCCGGTCGATCAAGGCATCGCGCTTCGCCGTGGCCTCTGCTGCATTGCTCTGCAACTTGCCCTCGTACGAGGTTTGATTGTTGCCCTTGGCCGTGGCCAGGTCTGCGTCCAGGCGCGTCACATCGGCCTGATTGGGCGTCGGGCCCAACTTGGCCAAAGCCGCATCATGGGCCGCTTGGGCCTTTTGATCGGCGGCATCGCGTGCCTTGAGGGCATTTTGATCCAGTCGAGCCTGGGTGCCGTCGATCGCCGCAACCTTCTGCGTTTGCTGACGCGTGGCCAGGGCCTGCGTGTTGTCGTACTGGCGGTTCGCCGAATCGGTGTCACGCTGCGTGGTCTTGGTCAGCGTGGCTTCATTGCGCTGCTTGTTGTTGGCCTCATGGGCGGTGTTGTTAGCCTGAGCGGTTGCCTGGTCTTTGCCAACATTGCGAATGGCGTTGCCCGCATCACCCAGCGTGTTGCGCACCCCCGTCTTGGCTTTGCTGGCCGCATTGGCAATGGCGGTGGTGGCCGAATCGGCCTTGTTGCTCACAGCCGTGCCCACGCGGCTGTCACGCGCCTGCTTGGCGGTGTCGACCACTTCCTTGCGCACCTTCTTGTCGGGCACGATGATGCCCACGCTCGCGCCACCACTGCGCTTTTCGGAGCGGTCGACGTCCACCAAGGTGATGGTGCTGATGTCCTGCACCCCGGCACCGGCCAAGGCCGTGGTCAGTTGGGCGATCCCGGCCTCGGTACCGGCCACACTCACCCCACCCGCCGCCTTCACGGTCGCGTTCTTGCCCAGGTTGAGGGTGACGTTGTCATGCGTGGTCTTTTGCGTGTCTTCAAACTCGTGGCTGGCCTTCACGCTGGCCTGCCCTGACTGCTCCTTCTTGTCAGCCGACAAGCCCACAGACGCGCTGGTGTTGTTGACCTTCTTCACCGACTCGTTGGTCGCGGCCTTCAACTCCAGCTTCCCCGCCCCCGCATCGATGTTGGCACTGTCGGTGGCCGTGACCTTCGTACCCTCCAGGCTGATGCCATTGCCCGCCTTGATCGTCAGGTTGGCGGCCGACACGCTGCCTGCCGTGCGGGTGGTGTTGGATTCGAACTCGTCGGTGCGGCTGCCGCCACCCGACACGCCGCCACCTGTGGCACTCGCGTCCACACCGAACTCCATGCTGAAGCCCTTGGTGGTTGTGACGTCGGTGTTCTTCACCGCCTGGATGTCCACCTTGCCGTCCGTGCTCTCCAGGCTCGCCGACTCGGTGGCCGCGATGTTGGTGCCTTCCAAGGTCATGTTGCCCTTGGACTTGAGGGTCACGTTCTTGGCGTTGATGCTGCCCGCTGTGCCGGTGGAAGTCTCTGACGTGGTGCTGGACTCGCTGTAGCCCCCGCCCACGCTGCCTTCCTTGCCGCCGACGTTGGCGGACACGCTCGCGCTGGCCGACTTCTCAGAGGAGTGGTCGTAGGTGGTGTCGCGTGCCGCCTTGAAGTCGATCGTGCCCGTCTTGGCCTCGATGCCCACGCCGCCTTGCTCGGCTTCAAAGTTGGTGCCGACCAGTTCGACATTGTTTTGGGCCGTGATGTCGATGTTGCCCGTGCCGGCCTTGAAGGTACCGGCCTTCTGGCTGGTCGTGCTGGAGACCTTCTTGCTGCTGCTGCCTTCACCCTCGCCCGAAATCGTGCCATCTCCGCTCACTCCCACGGTGACGGACACACTGGTCTTGTTGGTCTCGCTGTAGGTGCTGCTCTCGGCTGCCAGGATCTTGACGCTGCCCTTGTCGGCCGTCACTGAAATACCGCCACCGGCGGTGACATCGGTGCCTTCGAACGTGGCATCGCCAGAACGCGCCTTGAAGCTGGTGTTGCCGCCGCTGCTGAACGACGACGCCTGTGCGGTGTTGCCGTGCGAGTTGCTGTTGGTCTTGTCCACCGACACACTCAGCTCGGCCTTCACGCTACCCGCATCGGGCACGCTCAAGCCATTGAGTGCCTCGCTGGCAGCGGCGCCATCGAACTTGCCGTTGTTGTCGGCGCCCACGGCCGCAGCCACGATGCCATCCAGCCCGGTTTCGGCCTTCACACCCAGTGACACGGAGACACTCAAGGTGCTGCCGGATTCAGAGTATGTGTTCTGTGCCGCCTTGACGTGGATCTTCTCGGCCTCCACCGCAATGTCGCCGCCGGCTTGCACAATCGTGCCCTCGTCGGTGAAGTCCTTGCCGGCATTGATGTTCACATTGCCGCCCACGGTCACCGTCGACACCCGTGCGGTCGATTGGTCCGCGGTGCTTTGAGACTCGTCACGCTGGTAGCCCAGGCTCACCTGCGCGCCCCCCGCCGAACCACTGGCGCTCAAGGTCAAGGAATTGGACTTGACCGTTTGCTCGATGTGCACCTTGTCGGCCGCCGCTTCAAACTTCACGTGGCCACCGGCGTGCAAGTTCATGTCGCCGCCCACTGCCAGGTCCGAACCCTTGATCAAGGCATCGCCCTTGATCGCGCCCGGGCCCGCGTTCAAATTGCCCCCCACCGACAGGCTGCTGCCGCGGTTGGTCAGCGCATCGATCTTGGTCGTCTCTGTGCGGCTGGACACCAAGGTGCCCGAGCCACCGACGCTGCTCTGCGATGCGTTGTCGCCCGCGTCGGCTTTCACCTTGCCGCCCAAGATGGCCTTTTGCTTGACGACGGTGACAATGTTGGTGGTTTCCTCGAAGGTTTTGACGTCGAACTTACCGCCGATGCCCTTGACATTCAGGTCTCCGCCGACGGTCACGTCCGAGCCAATGATCTGGGTGTTGCCGCCCGACTTCACGCCCAGGTTGCCGCCCACATTCAAACCTGCCGCCTTGCCCTTGGTCTGGTCGATCGTCGTGACTTCACTTGAAGAGGTGTTCCAGCTCTTGGTGCTGGTGTTGTGAGTCGTATGGCTGGTTTCACCCAGTGCGGTGATCACAATGTCACGGCCTGCGTCCAAATCGGCATTGCCGGCCACATTGGCGGTGCTGGCCTCCAGGCGAATGTCATTGCCGGCCTTGGCCGTGAGGTTGCCGCCCACGTTCAGGGTTGAGCCCACCTGTTTGGTGGTTTGCTCGGTGTGTTCTTCAATGGTGGTGTACCCATTGGCTTCTGTGTAAGTGCGCGAAGCCGAATAGTTCTTTTGCTCAATGGCGGTGAGTTTGATGTCCCCACCTGCCACCAAATTGGCATCTTGCCCCGCGTTGAGTTCTGCGCCCCGCGAGATGATGTCTTTGGCCGCATCGATGTTGAGCGTGTTGGTCGCCGAAATGCCAGCCGTCGCCCCCATCACCGTGTTGGTGCCACTGCCCACAGCCCCGTAAACGGTCACATCTTGCGTCAAGGTCTCATTGATCACCGACCCGGTGGTGGACGTCACGGACACGTCCGTGCCACGGATGGTGCCACTCTGGTTCAGCACGTCACCGACGGCGGTGATCGCCACATTGCCGCCTGAGATGTCACCCAGTCGGTTGGTGACCGTGCCGCCCGCGTCGATGTTGAGCGCGTTGCGCGCCACGATCGCACCGCTGTTGGTCATGTCACCGGTCGTCTGGATGTCGATGTTGGCACCCACGATCTTGGCACCATTGGCCAGGGAGGCGCGGGTCGTGTCGGCCAGATACAACTGGGGCACCAGGACCTTCCTGCCTTGGACGACGGTCTCGACCATCCACACGATGTCCTTGTCCAGGCTGGCGATCTGCTCGGGTGTCAACGACACCCCCACGCGCAGCTTCAGTTCTAGACCGGCTGCGACACCGTTTTGCAGCAACTTCTTGTATTGGTCGTTCTCGCTGGTCAGGCCTTCCAGAATGAAGCGCTGCCCAGCTTGATCCAGCAGTTGCTGGCGAATCAGTTGCTGCTCGTAATAGGCATCGCCCACACGCAGGTAGTCGGTGGGATCCAGATTCAACGACTTCAAGAACAGGTCCGAACCATAGAGCCCTTCCAGGCTCATCAGCTTGGGGTCCGTCTCAAACAGGAACAGGGCATTCGGGTTGACGCTCGGCACGAAGAACGGACTTTGCGTCAAGCTACCGATGGCGGCCAGTGGCGCCGCGGTCGGACCACTGGCGGTCTGGGTGCTGGGTGAGGTAGAAGGCGGTGCCAGTGCCTTCTTCGTGCCGTTGTTGACGTTCACGAGCTCCGACACGCTGATGGTGACCGTGCCACCCGCCTCCACCGTGGAGCCCACACCGATGGTGTACAAGGTCGGCGCCGAGGCCAGGCTGATGTCCGTGAACTTCTTTTTCTTGTTCGGCCAGAAGTCACCACTTTCGAACCAGCATCGGTCATAAGTGCCACTGCTGTAGCAATCGCCAGCCGGGTTTGTTGTATGCCCGCCATTGTCATAGCGCCAAACCTGAGCCTGTTCGCTGTGCTTCAAGGTCACAGCACGGTTCTCGAAGGTGGCGCCCGCCGCACCATGGATCTTGATGTTGCCGCCGGCTGAAATCGCACTGATGTAGTTCAGCGCTAAGTTCCCCACGTAGATGTCAATGCTCCCGCCCGCCAGCAACTTGCTGCGCATGGTGGTGCCGTTCGTGAGCACCTCCTGAGTGACCGTGACGGATTGCGTACAGCGCTTGCCCACGACACCACCGTTGAAGTGATCGTCATAGGTGCCGCAGTCTCCTTCAACGCCGATCAAGTCACCCGAGCCATCGAGCGTGCCGTCATAGTCAAAGGTGCCCCATGTGCGGGTGGAGGTGGTGGTGGTCTTGGCCGGCGTGTAGGCCGCCGCCGAGTTCTCGAACACGTCCGCCAGGATGTTGATGGAGCCGAGCCGGTTCTCGATGTCCGAGTCCAGGTTCTTCACCGTGATCGCCGTGCCGGCGGCGTCGATGGCAGCTTGGTTCACGCCGCCCAAGGTCATGGTCCCAGTGTCCGCATAGATGCTGCCCCGTCTGCCATTCGCCACCTCATTGAGGAGCTGGCGTGACACGGCCACGGTCATCCCCGTCTTGCCAAACAGCAAGCCGCCCTGGTTGCGCACTTCTTGTGTCGATTGTGTGCCGCTTGTGGAGTTGATCCCCAAGGCACCGGCAGTCGAAGCAATGATGGCCCGCTTGGCCGTGCTCGCCGTGTTGTAGAGTTTGTTGTTCTGACCAATGGTGAGGTTGCCCACCGAGGTGATGTAGGCATCCTGCAGCGCGGTGGCGGTGTTGTTGACGGTGCCGACATTCAAGGACATCGCGCCGCCCGCCTGGACGGTACCGGAGTTGGTCAGGCTGGTCGCCGTCGCTGTCATATTGCCGGTCGACGACACGGTACCCAATTGCGTGATGGCACCCGTCACCGTCACGGTGGCATTCGCTGGCGCCGTGTCACCCGCACGGATCAAGCCCGTGCTGGCGTTGTCCAATTGGGCCGTCGTCAACGTGAGACCACCATCGCCGGCGATCAGGCCGGCGTTGTCCACCGTGCCGCTCACGTTCACCGTCAAAGCGCCACCGGAACGCAATCCCTTGGCCCCGCCGTCGTTGCTCGCCGCATCCACGCTCAGACTGCCTGCCGTGATGGTGGCATGGCCCGTGCTGCGCAGGGCGGTATTCAGCAGGTCCATGGCCCCCGACACGCTCACCGTCAGGGTACTGCCCGCATCACGCAAGCCGCCGATGTCGGTCAACGATGCGCCGGTGATGGACAAAGCCTGCCCCGATCCCACACGCCCGCCGGTGAGCACCACATCGCCCCCCGACAAGATCGCGTCACGCTTGGCGTACATCGTGGCACCGTCGACCAGCACCTCGGCACCGGCCACGCTCGGTGCTTGGGTCGACACCAGCTTCACGTCCCGCTCGGCCGACACATTGCTCTTGATCTGGATCTGGCCGGCCGACGTGAGCGTCACATCGTCCACCGTGGCCGCAGCCCCACCTTGCAGGCGCACGCCCACCCCCGCCTCGGTGCTCACCAAGGCGATGCGGCCCGCATACATGCCACCCAAAGCACTGGAGTCAATGGCCCAGGACGGCGCCGGTGTGGCCGGCGCGTCGGTCAAGGCTGTCGCGGCCAAGGTGTCGTAATCCACGTCATTGCGACCCGCGACCACGTTGAGTGCACGCGTGTTCAACTGCCCAGCAAACGTCACAGAGCGCGTGAGGATGTCAAACGCATCGATGCCCTCGGCGTTCAAGCCCGCTCCGCCAATGCTGATGTCTCCACCATTGACCCTGAACCCATTCAACACATCACCGTTGATCACGGGCACACCCGTGGTCATGGTCACCCGGGGGAAATTCAGGAACCCGCACCCGGCGCTGGTGATCCCATTCGGGTTGGCCAGGATGTAGGCCGCACGGCCACCCAACAGTTCCTGGTTACCCTGCAAGATCGAACGGTTGCCGCCCGTCACCTCGTTGAGGATGATGCGCGCCTCACCATTGGCCAAATTGGGGTTCGCAACCACCGCGCCACCCAGATTCGAAATGGCGTTGACGCGCGAGTTGTTGATGATCAGGTTGCGCTGGTCAACGTTGAACTCTTGCAGCTTGTTGTGCGACAGGCCCGAAGCATTCGGTGCCACGATGTTCTGCACCGGCGTCTTGTTGAGCGACTCGTGTATCGTCGGCCGGTTGGCGGCGGCCGCATTGGGATCCGCGATGACCTGGGCAATCGCCTGCGCAATGGCGGTTGGAATCAGCGGCGCCATGGGCACGGCGCCCATCAGAACGGTGCCCAGTGCAACGCGAGCGGTGGTGGTTTTCATCGAGACTGACATGACTTCACTCCATCGAGATCAACGCGGGGCACTCGGCACTCACAGGGCGAACCCAACTTTCAGATACAAGGCAGGCTTGTCAACGTCGTAGAGTTGACGGACCCATCGGGAGGTGTGAACGGGCGTCGCCACGGCCACATCCAAGGTCATGGCGCCTCCGCCCGCACGCAAGCCCAGGGCGATCCCCCCCAGATTGCCGTCGCGTTGCCCTTCACGGCCCACGATGCGTCCCACGTCCGCGGCCACATAGGCTTGCAGACGTCCCACGGCACGCTCCAGCGCGGGGGCATTCAGGACGGTGCTGAACTCATTGCGCCAGTACATACCCCGGTCACCCGACAAGGACGTGCCGTCAAAGCCGCGCACCGTGAACAAGCCGCCGACCGACATCTGCTCGGAGCCGTACAGGTAATGGTTGCTGTACTGGGCCTGCAGACTGCTGCTCCAGTTGATCGCGCGCTCGCCCACGCGCCAGCCCGTTCCATACGAGGCCGACGCGAAGTAGCGTGTGCCCCTGGGCGTGGGCACCGTCCCCGTCCCGGCGCCCGGCAAGCTCTCCACGCCGAACCACTTCACCCCTTGCGCCACACCCACATCCGTGGTCCAGGAGCCATTCAGGGCCATGAACACCGAGGTCAGGCTCAAGGAAAGGTCCGTCAAACGCGGGCTGCCGGTTTCCAGCAAGCTGCCTTCGATGAAGTTCTTCGAGATTTTGTGATTGAGGCTGGTGTTGAGCGTGGTCTTGTTGGTCTGTCCACGCTGCAACACACGCTGCACGCCCAGGCTGTAGGTGTTGGTGTTGCCGCTGCTCACAAAGGTTTGCGCGGCCGTCTTCACCTGGCTGACGTACTGGCTGCGGCTGGCCGTGCCGTTGAAGTTCCAGTAGCCATAAGGCACGTTCAAGCTCAGCATGGCCGACTCGCTCAGTCGACGGTCGCGGAACGCATCGGTGTTGCGCGAAAAACTGGCAAACCAGGCCTCTTGCAGTCCCAGCGGCGCATCCAGACCCACATTCAAGGTGACGCGCTTGTCGCCTGTGGAAGGGCTGCCGTAGTTGTCCCAGGTCAGGCCGGCATACCAGGGCGCTCTGGGCTGGTTGGACACCAGAATGTTCGTGATACCCGGATCGTCCCCCGGCATCAAGGTCATCGTGGCATTGTTGGAGCCCAGGCGATTGATTTGGTCCAAGCCCTGCTCAATGTCACGGATGTTGAGCACTTCACCCGCCAGACCTGGGAATGCCACACCAGGATTGATGCGGGTCCCCTCGCCATCGAGCTTGATCTGGCCCACAGTGCCCTCCACCACCAACAAGCTCAACGAGCCCTTGCTCATGTCTTGCTGAGGGATGTAGATGCGCGTGGTCACATAGCCCTGTTCCACGTAGTGATTGGTCAGCAGTCGCATCAACTCGCGGATGTCGGCCAAGCCCAGACAGTTGCCCAGAAATGGCTTGAGAAGGCGCTCTCGGTCCGGCAATGCCAAATGCACCGCACCCTGCAACTGGATTTGCTGGATGTCGAAACACTGGCTGGGTCTGGCGTCTGGCGCTGGTTGCGGCACGGGGGTGACCGTGATCTGCCCCGGCATCTGACGGCTGGGATCCTGGCGTTTCAGCAAGTCCTCACGACGCAAGCGCTCTTGCTGCAAGAAGAGATCCTGCTGCCGCTGGATGGCATCTTGTTGCTGAGGCGTGGGCACGGCCTCTGCCGCCTGAACTGCAAGGGTCAATGCAAACGAGGAACACAACCCGGCCGCCAAACGGCGCAGCAAATGAGATACCAAGACCACTCCTTCGGTACAACGCGACAACTTTGATCAATTATTAGAACGTTCATTCATGCAGAATTGATGCGAAGCAAGCCAGTTCGGCGGACTTATTTGCCAAAATGCATTCATCACGTTGCATCGCCACGTCATGGTTTACGCCATGGTTCAGCGTTTTCGGACAGCGGCTGAAACGACACCATCGACACAAAAAAAGGCCGGTCAATGACCGGCCTCGGGGGAGAGGTAAAGCAGCAGAGGAAGGCGCTTACTCGATCGCCTTGACCATGTCCTCGACCACCTTCTTGGCGTCGCCGAACACCATCATGGTCTTGTCCATGTAGAACAGCTCGTTGTCCAGGCCGGCGTAACCCGAAGCCATCGAACGCTTGTTCACGATCACGGTCTTGGCCTTGTAGGCTTCCAGAATGGGCATGCCGTAGATCGCGCTGCCCTTGACGTGCGCCGCCGGGTTCACCACGTCGTTGGCGCCCAGGATGATGGCCACGTCGGCCTGACCGAACTCGCCGTTGATGTCTTCCATCTCGAAGACCTGGTCATACGGCACTTCGGCTTCGGCCAGCAGCACGTTCATGTGACCGGGCATGCGACCGGCCACCGGGTGAATCGCGTACTTGACCGTGATGCCCTTCTCGGTGAGCTTGGCGGCCAGCTCCTTGACGGCGTGCTGCGCACGCGCCACGGCCAGACCGTAGCCGGGCACGATGACCACGGTTTCGGCATTGCCCAGCACGAAGGCCGCGTCGTCAGCCGAGCCGCTTTTGACGGGGCGCTGCGGTTGGGCCGCGCCACCGCCCGTGGCCGCAGCAGCGTCACCGCCGAAGCCACCCAGGATCACGTTGAAGAACGAGCGGTTCATGGCCTTGCACATGATGTAGCTCAGGATCGCGCCCGACGAGCCCACCAGCGAACCGGCGATGATCAGCATGGAGTTGTTCAGCGAGAAGCCGATGCCGGCGGCCGCCCAACCCGAGTAGCTGTTGAGCATCGAGACCACGACAGGCATGTCGGCGCCGCCAATGGGGATGATGATCAGCACGCCCAGGATGAAGCTCAGTGCCACCAGTGCCAGGAAGACGTCCATGCGCTGCGTGGCCATGAAGACCCCGATCAGCGCGATGGCCAGCAGCCCCAGCGCCAGGTTCAGCATGTGCTGACCCTTGAAGCTCACCGGTGCGCCCTGGAACAGGCGGAACTTGTACTTGCCGCTCAGCTTGCCAAAGGCAATGACCGAACCGGAGAAGGTGATGGCGCCAATGGCCGCACCCAGCGCCAGCTCCAGCAGGTTGCCCACGGGGATGGGCGCCAGGGAGCCGTCGACCGGCTTGGCCACGATCTGGAAGGCATAGGGCTCGGCCACCACGGCGATGGCGATGAACACCGCGGCCAGGCCGATCATGCTGTGCATGAAGGCCACCAGCTCGGGCATCTTGGTCATCTCGACACGCTTGGCCATGATGGTGCCGGCGCCGCCACCCACGACCAGCGCGCCCAGCACCCAGGCCAGACCGTTGGTGAAGCTGACGTCCAACTTCTGCGCCTGGCCGTGGATCAGGCCCACGGTGGTCAGCACGGCGATGGTCATGCCGATCATGCCAAACAGGTTGCCGCGGATGGAGGTCGTCGGATGGCTCAGGCCCTTGAGGGCCTGAATGAAGCAGACCGAGGCGAAGAGGTACAGCAGTGCAATCAGGTTCATGCTCATTTACTTCGCTCCCGCCTTCTTGTCCTTCTTCTTGAACATCTCCAGCATCCGCCGTGTGACGAGGAAGCCGCCAAACACGTTGACGGCCGCCAGGGCCACAGCGAGCACCCCCATGGACTTGCCCAAGGGGGTCACGGTCAGCGCCGCCGCCAGCATGGCGCCCACGATGACGATGGCCGAGACCGCGTTGGTCACGGCCATCAGGGGGGTGTGCAGTGCAGGGGTCACCGTCCAGACAACGTGATAGCCGACATAAATGGCCAGCACGAAGATGCTCAGGTTGATGACGACGTGGGAAACTTCCATCTCGGCCTCCTGGGTTGAGGGGGGTCAGGTGAACTTGCGGATTTCTTTGATGCCGTTGCGCTCGTCGAGCAGCACGACCTTGGGCTTGTGGCTGGCCACTTCTTCTTCGTTCATCGGCGCATAGGTGCAGATGATGAGCAGGTCGCCGACATGGGCGCGACGGGCGGCCGCGCCGTTGAGCGAGATCGTGCCGGTGCCACGGGGCGCCTTGATGATGTAGGTGGCAAAACGCTCGCCGTTGTTGACGTTGTAGAGCTCGATGTACTCGAACTCTTTCATGTCGGCCGCGTCCATCAGGTCCTCATCGATGCCGCAGGACCCTTCGTAGTCCAGGATGGCTTCGGTGACGGTGGCGCGGTGCAGCTTGGCACGCAGCATGTTGCGTTGCATGGTATGTACTCCTCAGGGGCTCAAAAACCGCGTGCTCAGGCACGCAGCAACTGGCCATCACGACACATCAGGCAGGCCTTGACAATGTCGTCTTCCAGATCGACATGGAACTGGCCGTCCTTGTTGATGACCAATTTCAAAAAGTCGATCACGTTGCGGGCATACAGCGCGGAGGCGTCAGCCGCCACCAGCGCAGGCAAATTGGTTTCACCCACCAGGGTCACACCGTGCTTGACCACGGTGCGGTTGGCTTCGGTCAGCGGGCAGTTGCCACCTTGGGCCGCGGCCAGGTCGACGATGACCGAGCCGGGCTTCATGGCCTTGACCATGTCCTCGGTCACCAACACCGGCGCGGCGCGACCGGGGATCAGGGCGGTGGTGATGACGATGTCGGCGGCGGCCACGCGCTTGGCGACCTCCAGCTTCTGGCGGTCCAGCCAGGATTGCGGCATCGGGCGGGCGTAACCGCCCACGCCTTCAGCGGCTTCCTTTTCTTCGGCCGTCTCATACGGCACGTCGATGAACTTGGCACCCAGCGACTCGACCTGCTCCTTCACCGAAGGCCGCACGTCTGACGCTTCGATGACCGCGCCCAGGCGCTTGGCCGTGGCAATGGCCTGCAAGCCGGCCACGCCCACGCCCAGGATCACCACGCGGGCGGCCTTGACGGTACCGGCAGCGGTCATCAGCATGGGGAAGATGCGCTGGTACTTGTCGGCGGCGATCATGACGGCCTTGTAGCCCGCCAGGTTGGCCTGCGAAGACAGCACGTCCATGCTCTGCGCACGGGTGGTGCGGGGCGCGGCTTCCAGCGCAAAGGCGGTCAACTGGCTGTCGGTCAGCGCCTGCAGAGCGTCCTTGTCGAACGGGTTGAGCATGCCCACCAGCACGGCGCCGGGCTTCATCAGGGCGCGTTCGTCGGCATTGGGCGAGCGCACTTTCAACACCATCTCGGCGCCCAAAGCGCCGGCCGCATCGGTGATCTCGGCGCCGGCGGCCACATAGGCCTCGTCGGTCACGCTGGCGGCCACGCCGGCTCCGGACTGCACCCGAAGCGTGTGGCCCTGGGCCTTGAGCTTCTTGACGGTCTCCGGGGTCACGGCCACGCGGCTTTCGCCGGCGGTGGTCTCCATGGGTATGCCAATGAGCATACGGATCTCCTAGTGGACAGATGAGGAACAAATGACAGGACGCCGGCCCGCAGGAGCCGTCGCCGCATGACACATGGAACCCGCCAGCATACACAATGTTGCTGACAGGATCGGGTTTGCGCGGAGTCAGGCCACGCACCAACAGGGTGCGTGTGTGCGGATGTCACACCCGAGTTTAAGGGTTAACTCGGATTGGAGCCCCTGCCCGGCCCAGATTAGCCCGTGCGACGGAAGGCGTAGATCGCCTCGGCCAGGCGGCCGGTGCGCTGGTGCAGTTGGGCGGCGGCGTTGGCCGACTGCTCGACGAGGGCGGCGTTTTGCTGCGTCATCTGATCGAGCTGCGTCACCGCCTGGTTCATCTGGCCGATGCCGGCCGACTGGTCATTGGACGCCGAGTGAATCTCGCCCACCAACGTGTTGACCTGCTGCACCTGGGCGACGAGCTGGGCCATGGTCTGGCCGGCGCCTTCGGTGAGGCTGGCCCCGGCTTCGATGCGCCCCACGCTGTCCTGGATCAGGGTCTTGATCTCGCGGGCCGCGCCTGCGCTGCGCTGCGCCAGGGCCCGCACCTCTCCGGCGACCACCGCAAAGCCACGACCCTGCTCGCCAGCCCGCGCGGCTTCCACTGCGGCGTTGAGCGCCAGGATGTTGGTCTGGAAGGCAATCGAGTCGATGACGCCGATGATGTCGGCGATCTTGCTGGAGCTGCGCGAGATGTCGCCCATGGTACTCACCACCTGCGAGACAACTTTCCCGCCGGACTCGGCCAGGGCGCTGACCGCGCCCGTGCGCTCGGCCGCCTGACGGGCCGAGTCGGCATTGTTCTGCACCGTCGCGCTCAGCTCGTCCATGGCAGCAGCGGTCTGCTCCAGGCTGGCGGCCGCCTCTTCGGTGCGGCTGCTCAGGTCGTGGTTACCGTCGGCGATCTCGCTGGCGGCGTGCTGCAGGCCTTGCACCTGCACGTTCACGTCATCGACCAGGGAGCGCAGGTTCAGCCCCGCCTGGTTCACGGCGCGCAACAGCATGGCGAGCTCATCGATGCGATCGGGCCGGTGGTTCTTGTTGGGCTGGCCCGATGCGACCGCCAGGGCCTGCGTCATGATGATGCGGATGGGGCGCGCGATCTGGTATTCCAGCCAGGCGCTGGCCAGCACGGCCGAGCCCAGGGTGGCCGCCACCATGGCGGCACAGGCCGCCGGAGCTTCCACCACATACAGGGCGCAGGCGATGGCCGGCACCGTCATGAGCGCACAGGCCGAGCGGATGCGCCAGTTCACCGGCAGCACCTGGGGCAGCGAACGCCAGGCCTGCCAGCCGCTGCGCACAATCAGGCCACGGTGGAAGCGCCAGCCGGTCATCTCGCCGCGGCGGAAGCGGGCGTACAGGAGTTCGGTGGCGGCCACCTCCTCGCGCGGCGGCTTGGTGCGCACCGACATGTAGCCAACGACACGCTCGCCTTCGCGCACCGGGGTGGCGTTGGCACGCACCCAGTAGTGGTCGCCGTTCTTGCGGCGGTTTTTCACCAAGCCGGACCACGACAGCCCGGCCTTCAAGGTGGCCCACATGTCGGCAAAGGCTTCGGGCGGCATGTCGGGGTGGCGCACGACGTTGTGAAAGGCCCCCAGCAGCTCTTCGGGCTCAAAGCCGCTGACCTCGATGAAAGCCGCGTTGGCGTAGGTCAGGCGACTGTCCAGGTCCGTGGTGGACATCAGCGTGACGCCGTCCGGCAGCACGTACTCGGTTTGGGTGACGGGCAGGTTGGTTCTCATACAGACAGCGTGGCGGTGTTCGGGCAGAAGGACGGGGGCAGAGCCAGCAGTTGCAGAACGTCCTGTGCCGGCATGGGCCGCCCCAGGTGGTAGCCCTGCATCAAGTCACAGCGGTGGTGGACCAGGAAAAGGCGTTGCGCTTCGGTCTCGACGCCTTCGGCCACCACTTCCAGACCCAGCGAGTGCGCCATCTGGATGGCCGCCTTGCAGATGGCCTGGTCATCGGCGTTGTGCTCCATGTCCTTGACGAAGGAACGGTCGAGCTTGATGCGCTGAATGGGCAAGGTCTTGAGATAGGCCAGCGAGGAGTAGCCAGTGCCGAAGTCATCGACCGCCAGCGAGACCTGCAGCTCGCGCAGCTGCTTCATCAGCTCGATGCTGGCGCCGGGGTCGTGCATGGCCACCGCTTCGGTCAACTCCAGCTCCAGGGCGCCGGGGGGCATGTCGAAGCGCTCGGTGAGCTGGCGGATGCGCGCCAGCAGGCCGCGGTCGCGCAGCTGGATGGCCGAGAGATTGACGGCCACGCGTATGTCGGCCCCGTACTGCGCCCGCCACTGCTGCCAGTGGCTGCACGCCTCTTCGAGCACCCAGTCGCCGATGGGCTGGATCAGGCCAGACTCCTCGGCCACCGGGATGAACTGGTCGGGCGGGATCCAGCGGCCCTCGGCGGTGCGCCAGCGCAGCAGGGCCTCAAAGCCGATCAGGCGGGCGCCGTCAGACTGGAACTGCGGCTGGAAATGCAGGCTCAGCTCGCGGCGCACCAGGGCCAGACGCAGCTGGCTTTCAATCTCGAAACGCTCGCTCAGGCGGGCATTGAGCGCCTCGCTGAAGAAGCAGTGCGTGTTGCGCCCCCGGGCCTTGGCCTGGTACATCGCGGCGTCGGCGTGTCGCATCAGCTCGGAGGCGGTGGCCCCGTCCTTGGGATAGACGCTGATGCCCAGGCTGGCCGTGACATGCAGCTCGCGCCCCTGGATCAGCATGGGCGTGGCGATGCGCTCCAGCAGCTTGGCGGCGATGCGCGCGACGGTGTCTATCGAGTCGATGCCGCCGAGCACCACCACGAACTCGTCGCCGCCCAGGCGCCCCACCACATCGCTGCTGCGCACGGCGTCACGCAGGCGCTGAGCGCAGGTCTGCAGCAGCTCGTCGCCCACATGGTGACCGAGCGAGTCGTTGATGGTCTTGAAGCGGTCCAGGTCCACGAACAGCAGGGCCAGTTGCTGGCCGGCCTCGCGGGCCATCGCCAGGCGCTGGAGCAACACGTCCTGCAATTGCTCGCGGTTGGCCAGCCCGGTCAGGGTGTCATGCCAGGCGAGATACTGGATGCGGTCGTGCGCTTCCTTGGTGGCCGAGATGTCGAACACCAGGCCACACAGGCGACTGGGCAAGGCGCCTTCGGCCGGCAGGTAGTAGCCCCGCTCGCGGATCCAGCGCACCCGCCCCTCGCCGGTCAGCAAGCGGTACTCGATTTCGTAGGGGCGCTGCTCGGAGACCAGGCTCCAGTAAGCGTCGTCGAGCGCCGTGCGGTCGTCGGCGTGCAGCAGGCTGACATGGCCGCGGAAGGTACGGGGCAGCAAGGCCTCGGGCAGGCCGATGACCTGTTCGGCGCCGGGCGTCCAGAGCATCTCGTCGGTGTCGAAATTGCATTCGAAGCTGGCCATGCGCGCCAGGCGCTGCGCTTCGGCGAGGCGGCGCTCGCTGGCCTCCAGGGCGTCGCGCGCCCGGCGGCGCTCGGTGATGTCGGTCTGGATGGCGACGAAATGGGTCAGCCGGCCATGCTCGTTGCGCACTGGGCGAATGTGCAGACTCACCCAGTACGGCTCACCGCCCTTGCGGTAGTTGACGAGTTCGACCCCGTCGATGGTCTCCTCGCGAGAGAGCGCGCGCGAGATCTCGCGCGCACAGGCCACATCGGTGAGTGGTCCATGCAGCAGACGGCCAGGTTTGAGGCCCCGCACCTCGTCGAGGGTCCACCCGGTCACCCGCGTGTAGGCCGCGTTGACATACTCGATGCGGCGCAACGAGTCGGTGATCACGACCATGTTGCTGGCATGCTCGACAACCAGCCGATAACGCTGGAGCTCGTCGAGCACCCCCTCATTCATTTCGGCAGCGATGGCCGGCCACAGTCTGTCCACCCTGAACACCCAATATTTGTTTGGAGCACCGCCGCGGGCACGTCGCACTTGACTCGCTCGGAACCGTTATCGGAACACAATCTATCGCGTACTGTACGCGTACAAGTTGACAGTTTGCTGACCCGAAAGACCGGCATATGCCTTATTGCAATGGGTGAGTTTTTCGGATATAGCCGAATCCCCCATGACGGGAGAACTGTAATAACCCGCATCCCTTCGGGATATTGCGCCCCGGATTTGGAGCGCGGCGACCTCAGCACTAAGATGCGCCCGACCTCGTTCGGCGAATGACCCCCCTGGTCGGTCGCTTTTCCTTCTGCGATCCATGCTGTCCGATCAAGCTTCCCCGCCGTCTTCGCCCAAACGACGCATCACCATCGCCGCCCGAGAACAGTTTCGCGAGGAACTGGTGGACATCGCACGCCGGATTTTCCTGAGCGAGGGGTATGCCGCCGTCACGATCCGGCGCATCACGGCCGAGGCTGGCGTCACGCCGATGGCGTTTTACTGGTATTTCGACTGCAAGGACGCCCTGCTGATCGTCATCTGGGACGAGATCATCGGCGAGGTGGCGCAGGCGTGCCAGCGCCAGAGCGAAGCCGCCCCGCCAGACGAACGCTTGCGGACGTACTTTCACGCCATGCTGGACTACTGGCTAACGCACACGGATTACTTTCGGTTCATTTTCCTGGGTGAAAACCCGAATGTGGACATGGTGCACCTGCGCCAGCAGTTGCAGGATTTGCCCGGCACCCAGCAGATGTACCGCGACCTGCACGCGCTGTTGCGTGCAAACGCCCCGACCGTCGATAACCTGGACACAACCTGCACCCGCATCCGCACCTTGCTGATTTACCGCCTGTTCGGCTTCCTGCACAGCGTCATCGGCATGCGCCACCCCGATGCCACGCAACTGGCCCGTCTGCGTGACTGGGTCCAAACCGACCTGAAACATACCCTGGCACGGTGGCAACAAGGCGCCGAGTTCTGATTGCGTCACAGAAACGTCAAACTCCTCAGAATGAATTGGCGGATAATGCTCGGCTCATGAACACCGCCGATCTGTTGAAGGCCAGTTTGCCGGCCGACCTCACGCCCGCTCCCAAGGTGCGCTGGAAACCCAACGTCACCGTGGCGGCGCTCATCGAGCGTGACGGCCGCTTTTTGCTGGTCGAGGAAGCGACCTCCGACGGCCTGCTGCTCAACAACCCGGCGGGCCACCTCGACCCGGGTGAGTCGCCCATCGAGGGCGTGATCCGTGAAACCCGGGAAGAAACCGCCTGCACCTTCACCCCGGAAGGTTTCCTGGGCGTGTACATGTCGCGCTTTCGTCGCACCCGCACGGGCGAGGACATCACCTACCTGAGGATGGCTTTCTGTGGCTCGGTGAGCGAGGCCGACCCGGCGCTGCAGCTCGATGAAGGCATCGTGCGCACGGTGTGGATGACGCCCGACGAGATCCGCGCCTGCCCCGAGCGCCACCGCAGCCCGCTGCTGCTGGAATGCCTGGAAAGCTACCTGGCGGGCCAGCGTTACCCGCTGGAGATCCTGACCGTGCACGAGTCGGTGTTTTCGGCACCGTCGTACCATCGGGCCTCCTGAGCTTTTTTCTGATCTGACATGCAACAGAGGCAACGCATCGTCGTGGGCCTGAGCGGCGGCGTGGACTCGGCCGTCAGCGCCTGGCTGCTCAAGCAGCAGGGCCACGAGGTCATCGGCATCTTCATGAAGAACTGGGAAGATGACGACGACAGCGAGTTCTGCTCCAGCCGTCAGGACTTCCTCGATGCCGCCTCGGTGGCCGATGTGATCGGCATCGAGATCGAGCACGTGAACTTCGCGGCCGACTACAAGGACCGCGTGTTCGCCGAGTTCCTGCGCGAGTACCAGGCCGGGCGCACGCCCAACCCCGATGTCCTGTGCAACGCCGAGATCAAGTTCAAGGCCTTTCTGGACCACGCGATGCGCCTGGGCGCCGAGAGGATCGCCACGGGCCACTATGCCCGGGTGCGTTCGGTGGCCGATGCGACCTACGAAGGTGGACAGCGCTACGAGCTGCTCAAGGGCCTGGACCCGCTCAAGGACCAGAGCTACTTCCTGCACCGACTGAACCAGGCGCAGTTAAGCAAGACCATGTTCCCGGTGGGCGAGCTGCCCAAGACCGAGGTGCGCCGCATTGCCGACGAGATCCAGCTGCCCAATGCAAAGAAGAAGGACTCGACCGGGATCTGCTTCATCGGTGAGCGCCCGTTTCGCGAGTTCCTCAATCGCTACCTGTCGAACGAGCCCGGCCCGATCAAGGATGACCGGGGCCGCAAGCTGGGCGAACACGTGGGCCTGAGCTTTTACACCCTGGGCCAGCGCAAGGGCATCGGCATTGGCGGCGTGAAGGAAAAGGGCAGCCCCCGCGGCGGCGGTGAGCACGACCCTTGGTTTGTGGCCCGCAAGGACATGGCCACCAACACCCTGTATGTGGTGCAGGGCCACGACCACCCCTGGCTGCTGCAGCACACCCTGGTGGCCGACGACCTGAGCTGGGTCGATGGCCGCGGACCAGCGGTCGCACAGGCGGGTGTGGGCGCCAAGACCCGCTACCGCCAGGCCGATGCGCCCTGCGAGGTGACGGCGGCCAGTGCCAGCGAAATCGCCTTGCGCTTCCCCGATGCCCAGTGGGCGGTCACGCCGGGCCAGTCGGCCGTGCTGTACCAGGGCGAGGTCTGCCTGGGCGGCGGCGTGATCGCGCGCGCCGAATGAGCGAGGCCTCGCCGACGACGCCCGCGAGCGACGTCCCCATCGTCATCCTCGACACCAACGCCTTGCTGGACTGGCGGGTGTTCAAGGACCCGGCCGCTCACCCCATCGCCGAGGCGATCCTGGCGGGACGGATGCGCTGGCTGGCCTGCCCGTCGATGGAAAAGGAGTGGCATCAGGTCTGGCCGCGCAGCTACCTCAAGCCCTGGCAGCCCGACCCGATGTTGACGTTGACCGTGTTCCAGCACGCCACCTTCGTGGACGAGCCGCCGCCGTGCGGCCTGCGCTGCAAGGACCCGGACGACCAGGTCTTCATCGACCTGGCGATGCAGTTGGGCGCACGCTGGCTGTTCAGCAAGGATGCAGCGCTGCTCAAGCTCAACAAGCGCTCGCTTCGGCTCAAAGGCGTGCAGGTGCTGCGCCTGACGGAGTGGCCCTCCGAGCTCGTGCTTGCGCCGCGACCGCCTGCGCAGGTCGCAGAAAACGACGATAAGGACACGGGACGGATTGCGAAATCCGGATAGGATCACGCCGTAGCTAGCTTGGGTGGGGGTGAGCAAGCTGAGCCGCTTCGCTGGTGCCTCTGGTTCTGGATTATTACTGGCCTGCCAAATGCGTCCTGTTCCCTCCATCTCGCTCGTTGTCCCTGCCTACAACGAGTCCAGGAATCTTCCCCAGGTCGTGCCCGAGATGGTGGCCGCGCTCAAAGCCTTGTCCGACGGGGTCGAGTTGATTCTGGTGAACGACGGCAGTCGAGATGAAACCCAGGCGGTCATCGGAGAGCTGTCTCGCCAGTATCCCGAGGTGGTCGGCCTCACGCTGAGCCGCAACTTCGGCAAGGAGGCGGCCATCACGGCCGGGCTGCATGAAGCCCAAGGCGAAGTGGTGGCGATCATGGACGCCGATGGCCAACACCCCGTGGCGCTGCTGGCCAACATGCTCGACCTCTGGCGCCAGGGCAATGATGTGGTCTACGGCGTGCGCACCAGCCGCGATGACCAAAGTGGCTTGCAGTCCTTCCTGACCAAGGGCTTTTATCGCCTCATCAACTCAGGCACGCGACACAAGATTCCAGAAAATGCCGGAGACTTCCGACTCATGGGGCGCCAGGTGGTCGATGCGCTCAATGGTCTGCCTGAACGGCACCGCTTCATGAAGGGCCTGTACGCCTGGGTGGGCTTCACCAGCACGGCCATCGACTATGAGCCTCAGCGTCGCATCGAAGGTCAATCCCGCTTCGGTTACAAGGGCGCGATGTCCTTGGCGATCACGGGCTTGTTGGCCTTTTCCAGCAAGCCCCTTCGCGCCCTGGGCGTGATCGGCATGTTTCTGTCGCTGGCGGCCTTTGCGTTCGGCGTGTGGACAGTCATGGAACACTTCATGTACGGCACCAATGTACCCGGCTACACCACGATTGTCGTCTGCCTGATGTTCTTCAGTGGCATCCAGCTGATGGGCATGGGGATCATCGCAGAGTACATCGGCCGCATCTATGACGAGTCCAAGGGGCGCCCGCTCTTCCTCGTTCACAAGCGCGTGGGGGCGGGCCTGAACAAAGCAGATCGCAGCACCACCGATCAACGGACATGAACACCGGGGGCTGGTTCCTGTTGACAGGAGCGGGGGCGGCACTGACTCACCTGACCGTGTTTGGACTGGTGACGCACGCATGGCCGACGTTGATGCCCGAGCTTGCCAACGTCATCGGCTTTGTCGTGGCGTTTGGTGTCAGCTTTGTAGGACACCGCTGCTTCACCTTCAAGGGCACCCGCACCCCCCTGGTGAGCAGCTTGCTGCGGTTTGCCGGCACCGCCCTGGCGGGCTTTGTCTGCAACGAAGCGGTTTTCAGCCTGCTGGTGCGGGGGGCCGGGTGGCCATCAGGGTTGGCGCTGTTCGTGGCGCTGCTGGTGGCAGCCGGGCAGACCTTTGTGCTCGGCCGTTTCTGGGCGTTCCGGCGCTGAGGCCCACAGCGACCAGGCACGACCCTGGTAGTGCTTGCGCCAGCCCGCCGGCGCGGGGTCGTCGCTGGGTTGCACCAGCCAGCGCCCGGCTTGCGTGGCCGCCTGCGTCAACACGGCTGGCGGCTGCAGGAAGCGCTCGGCCTGCGGGTCAAAGCGCAGCCCTTCAAAGATTTCACGCCGCCAATCGTCGCCCGCAGTGCGCTTGCTGGCCTCCCAGTCCTGCACCAGAATGAGCGGCGTGGGCAGCTGCGCGTAGTACGGCAGGTCGTAGGGATAGCCACCGGCCACATAGACCTGGTCGCCGGTGCGCCAGGCACAGGCCAGCGCGGTGGCCACATCCGCTGAACTCTTGCGCTCGGTCATGCGGGTGCCAGCCACGTGCGCCGCCACCGCGGCAAGGACCGCCACCACAGCGATGGTGCGGAAAGCCGTCGCCTGCCAACGCTTGCCGCCCCACAGGCGCTCGTAGCCGACGGCCGACAGCACCGCCAGCGGCGGCATGACGGGCAGGATGTAGCCAATCAGCTTGGACTTGGGGATGGTGAAGAAGAGCAGGATCGCCACGATCCAAGTCGCGCACAGCAGCAGCCAGTTGCGTGACAGCACGGGGGTGCCGGCGGGATCGCCTGCTCGGGTGGCGCCGGGTTTGAGGGCCTGGTAGACGGCGAAAAACGCCCAGGGGCACATCAGGACCAGCAAGCCAACCCCATAGAACCACCAGGGGCGGACGTTGTTGAACGTGGTGGCACCGGTGAAGCGCTGGAACTGCTGCGAAATGAACAGGTAGTCCAGCATGCCGGGATGCTGGCGCTCAGCCAGCGCAAACCAGGGGACGACGACGAGGGCCAGGCACAGCAGGCCACGCAACCACGGCAGGGTGAGGATCAGGCGCCACTGTCGGGTCCAGATCAACCAGATGAACAAGACCAGGCCCGGCAAGGCGACACCGATCAGCCCCTTGGTCATGAGGCCCAGGCCCGCGGTCGCGAAACCGGCACAGGCCCAGCCGACGTGGGGACGCTCACGGCCGTTCATGGCCCAGGCGAAACACCAGATGGTGGTGCTGATCCAGCTGGCCACCACCATGTCGTGGTTGACGTATTGCCCACCCACCAGGAAAGCCAGGCTGGTCCCGAACATCAGGCTCGCGCGGCGCGCCAGCGTCACGTCGGCGATGCGCTGGACCATGGCGTACAGCATGGCCATCATCAAGCCGGCGTGCAACACCGGCGCCAGCCGTGCACTGAGCACGTGTGCGCCGAACACCGAGATGCTGCTGGCCTCCAGCCAGTACAGATAAGGGGGCTTGTGAAAGAAGGGCGAGCCGTTGAGCCGAGGCGTCAGCCAGTCTCCGCTTTGCACCATCCAGCGCCCGATTTCGGCATAGCGGCCTTCATCTGGCAGGCCCAGGGGCCGGATGGCGGCCAGGATGACGAGCAAGACCCACAACAAGGCGGGCAGCAGCCAGGGGCGTTGCGGTGAGCGTAAGGCGTGGATCAGGCGCATGGGGCATCGGCGTAAAGGGGGCGGCCACGGCTCAGGACGATGCCATGAGCCTGCAAGGCATCAAGAAAGAAGGGGCTGGACAGGTAGCGTTGCTCGACAACGCGTGCCGGACCAATCGGGTCACCGGGCAAGGCTAGCTTGGCTGGATGACACATCAACAACAGGCCGGCCGAGGCCGCCCTCAGCCACTGGTCCATGTAGGTAGCGTAGGTGGCCTCGTCCGCCTGGAAATCGTAGATCCCGGCCAGGGCCGGTGCGCTGGGGACGCCCGCCTGACGCGCCTCGCGGGCCAGGGCCTGGGCGCCCCATAAGGCGATGATGCGGGATTTGGGCGTGGCGTGGCCTTGCGGCGCACGGCTGAGCCGCAGGTAGGGCCGCTGCGCCAGCGGATAGCGACGCACGATGGCGTCGAGCAAGGCCTGGCGGATGCCCGCGAACTGGTGGATGTGCTGATGACCATCGATGTGATCGGGAGGCGCATGCCAGACGTCCTCGAAGGCATCGAGCTGGCGCGCGATGACGTCACGCACGTCGGTGCCCCGAAAGCCGCCCCAGGCCGCCTGGGCCATGGTGCGGCCCAAGCTCAGCCCGTGACCGGCCTGCAGGGCAAACGGGCTGGTCCAGTCCAGGTGCAAGCCGACGTCAATGCGCGAGCGCAGAGGCTGGAGCAAGGCGGCGTCCTGCCGCCAACGTGGCGAGAGGGTCATGGCACTGGTGGCACTCAAACGCCCGGCCGAAGCCAGTTCGGCGATGCCCTCGGAAATGGGCGCACTTTCCGCAAAGTCATCTGCGCACAACACCACCGGGCGTGTCGCCCCGGCGGCGTGCACAAGGACCACGGACGCGGCGGACAGCAAGGGTGGGGAGGTGGGGCGCAGCATGCATCACGTCACAACAGCGCGGTCAGTGTAAGCCGATCCTTCAGACCTCGACATTTCAAGACACAATCCGGACCACTCGCTGGGCGCGAACGCCCTCGATCTGTTTTCAATGGGATGAGTCATCATGAGTATTTTCAGCAGCGATTCCCGCACCAACTGGGCCCAGGCATTCATTTCGGGCATCCCGTACGCCGCCTTTTCGGGCATGCAGGTGGTCGAGATCGGCCAGGGCTTTGTCACCCTGCTGCTGCCCGCCCGCGCCACCTGGACGGGCGACACCAAGCGCAACCTGATCCACGCCGGCTGCCTGAGCGTGCTGGCCGACACGGCCTGCGGCCTGGCCGTTGGCAGCGCGATGGAAGAGATGGAGCCCTTTGCCACGCTGGACCTGCGCATGGACTACCTGCGCCCGCCCGTGGCCAATGTGAACGTGACCTGCCGCGCCACCTGCCACCGCCTGTCGCGCAGCGTGGCCTTTGTGCGCGGCGAGCTGTTCCAGCTGGGGCAGCCCGACCCGGTGGCCACGGTGAACGCCACCTTCATGCGCGGCACCGCCAGCACCCGCAAGGCCCCGCCGCCCAAGCAGCCCACGCCGGCCGAGGCCGCCTCGCACCTGGTCTCGCCCACCAGCCTGGACACCAGCCACCACATCCGCAGCACCCCGGCCGAGACGCCTGAGACCCCGGCGCGCACGGGCGATCGCTCGCCCTATGTGAATTTCCTGGGCATTCACCAACAGGCCCAGGTGGACGCCGGCCCGGTGTTCCGCCTGCCCTTCCAGCGCGACCTGATCGGCAACCCGATGCTGCCGGCCCTGCACGGCGGCGTGCTGGCGGGCTTTGGCGAGACCGCCATGATCTTGCACCTGATGGACACGGTGCCCGGCATCCCGGATGCCCCGCGCAGTGTGGACTTTGCGATCGCCTACCTGCGCTCGGCCAAGCCGGTGGACACCTTTGCGCAGTGCACGACGGTGCGCCAGGGCAACCGCGTGGCGCTGGCCCAGGTGTCGATCTGGCAGGACGACCCGCAGCGCCCGGTGGCCAATGCCCGCGGCCACTTCCTGATGCCGCGCGAAGAGGAGTGAACGCGCGGCCGGTACCTCCAGGATCTCAGCCCTGGACCTGGGCGGCCAGCCAGTCGGCCACGGCCTGGCGCTGCGCCGGGTTGTAGCGCAGGCCCAGCTTGCTGCGGCGCCACAGCACATCGTCGGCGGTTTGCGCCCATTCGTGGCGGCGCAGGTAGAACAGCTCGGCCTCGTACAGGTCGGGGGCCACCTCGGCGCCCAGGTCGGCGCGGCTGCGCACGCCATCGAGCATCAGGTCGACCCGGCTGCCGTAGGCGCGGCTCCAACGCCGCGCCAGCCCGAGGTCCATCCAGGGGTGACGCTGGCGCAGGCGCGCCTGAAAGGCCGTCATCTGCGCCACCGGGGACGCCGGGATCAGGGCCGTGTCGCTGCCTGACTGCAGCAGGCCACCGGGCAAGAAGGCCTCGGTGGTCCAGTGGGCGCGCGGGTCGCCCAGCAGGGTGCCGACCTGGTCGGCCGCCTGCTCGGCCAGCACGCGGAAGGTGGTGAGCTTGCCACCCCACACGGTCAGCCAGGGCGCCGGCAGCATCTGCGCCTCCAGGCGGTAGTCACGCGTGACGGCAGCGGCGGCGCCTTGGGCATCGTCCAGCAGCGGGCGCACGCCGGCAAAGCGCCACACCACGTCGTCAGGACTGACCGGGCGACGCAGGTAGCGGCCCACGGCGGCACAGAGGTAGCGCACCTCCTCATCGCTCACGCGCACGTCGCCCGGGTCGCCGGGGTGGTCCACATCGGTGGTGCCCACCAGGGTGAAATCGCGCTCGTAGGGGATGGCGAACACGATGCGTCGGTCTTCGCCTTGCAGCAGGTAGGCGTGGTCGTGCTCGAACAGGCGGGGCACGACGATGTGGCTGCCCTTGACCAGGCGCAGGTGGGGAGACGGCGCGGCCCCTCGCCGGCCACCGGACGCGCCGGGCGCCACCCCCATGCCCCGGCGCAGCAGTTGTTCGGCCCAAGGACCGGCGGCGTTGACCACGGCGCGGGCCTGCACGGTCAGGGTGCGGGTGCTTCGTTCGGTGAAGGCATCGCGTCGCACCAGGGTGGCGCGCCAGCCGCCGCCATAGGCTTGCAGGGCTTCGCAGCGCGTGCGCGGCAGGATGTGGGCACCCTGCTCGGAGGCATCCAGGGCGCACAGCAGCACCAGGCGGGCGTCGTCCACCCAGCCATCGGTGTAGACGAAGCCTTGACGCCACTGACGGTGCAGGGGCTGACCCAAGGGGCTTTGGCTCAGGTCCACGGCCGCGCTGCCCGAGAGGAAGTCGCGCGGCGCCAGGTGGTCGTAGAGCCACAGGCCCAGGCGAATCAGCCAGGCCGGGCGCGTGCGCGGGTCGTGCGGCAACACGAAGGACAAGGGGCGCATGATGTGCGGTGCCGAACGCAGCAGGCGTTCGCGCTCCATCAAGGCCTTGCGCACCAGGCCGAACTCACCATGCTCCAGATAGCGCAGGCCGCCATGGATCAACTTGGTCGACGCCGAGGAGGTGTGGCTGCCCAGATCATCTTGCTCGCACAGCAGCACGCGCCAGCCGCGGCCGGCCAGGTCGCGGGCGATGCCCGCCCCGTTGATGCCGCCGCCCACGACCAACACATCACAGTGATGGTCGGCCTCGGGCAAGGGCGACGATGCGCGGTCGCTCATCGGGTTCAACGGCCGCCGTCGGTCCACCAGGCACGGGCTTGCTCCTGCCGGCGCAGGCGCAGGAACAGGTAGCCGCTGAACAGCAGCGAGAGCGCCGCAACGCCCGAGACCCCCACCAGCCAGACCGGGTGACGCGCGTCGATCAGCCCGATCGGCCGCTCCAGCCCCACCCCGGAGGCGGCGCCCGGGGCCCGCAAGGCCTCCTGGCGCAACTGGGTGACCAGTTTTTCCATCTCGTCCAGACGCTGCCGGTCCTGGGCCATCTGGGCCTGCAGGCGGTCCAGGTCCGAGCCGGCCTGGGAGCTGACCAGATTGGGCTGCACCCCGGACGCGGCCCCGCTGACCCCAGCGCCCGGCAAGGGCGCCATCACCGGCGTGACCGGGTCGAGTACCAGGCGTGACACCGGTGCCGGCTTGGGCTGCGGCGGACGCAGCACCACGGACGAGGCCTTGGTGGCCGGTGCCGCGGGCGCGGACGCGGGCTTGGCCGCAGGAGCCGGGACCGAGGCGGGCACTGCAGCGGGCGCTGGCGCCGCAGTCGGCTCCAGCACCGGTTCAGCCGCTCGCACAGGCGGCGCAGGCAAGACGGGAGGGGCTTTGGGGCGCGGGGCGGGAGCCGGCGACACGCGACGCACCGGCACCGGCCGTATCGCGCGGGGCGCCGCCTCCGAGTCTCGCGCCACAGCGGAAGGGCGGGTGGCGGCCCGCGGCGCGGTGGTGACCGACAGCGCCGCATCGCCCGCGCGTGCGCGCCCGCCGTCGCCCTCGGTCCCCACCGACGTGGTGGCCGGGCTCAGCACCACGGTGGGCACGAACTCGGGCGGGCTGGCGAACACAGTGAACTTGCGCGACAGGCGCGCGCCGCAGCCATAGGTGAGGCTCACCTCGATCAAGGGCTCGTTGATGGGCTGGATGGCGCGCACGGTCACCACCCGGTGGCGCCCCGTCTGCGGCGAGACGCCCAAGATCACCTTGCCCGCGTCGAGCCGGCTGTCGCCGTAAAACACCTCGGCTTGCGGACAGCCATCGTCGGTGTCCTCACCCACCTCCAGCTCCAGCGGAATGCTCATGCGCAAGGATTCGCCCAGAATGGCCCGGCTGTTCGGCACGCCCAGGCCCAGAGCCTGCGCCCCCCCCGAGGCCAACGCCATGGCCGCAGCGGCTACCGCGGAAACCTGTTTCCACTGCTTCATCTTGTGTCGGACCCTGCTGTAAGGATTTGTGTTTTGACTCTAGCACGAAGGGGTTGGCCGCAACAGCCGCGCAAATCCGGTGATCGCATCGGCACGACAACTGGCGCGCTTGGCATCTTTTATGTTGCAATCACTTCGTTGAGACGTCTTGCATGCGCCCTGTGGCGCGCCTTGGAGATCCCCCATGCCCTCTGCCACTCCCTGGAGCCCCAACCCGCGGCAGCAGGCCCTGCTCGATGAGGTGCGGGCGCGCGGGGCCGTGTCGGTGGAGCGGCTCGCGCAGCGCCTGGACGTGACGATGCAGACCGTGCGCCGCGACGTGCAGCGTCTGGCCGATGCCGGGCTGCTGCTGCGCTTTCATGGCGGGGTGAGCCTGCCGCGTGAAGCGCCCACCGTGGCCGCCTGGAAAGAGCGACAGGCCGTGCAGGCCGATGCCAAGGCGCGCATCGCCCGGTCGGTGGCCGCCGCCATCCCCGACGGCAGCAGCCTGATGATGGGCGTGGGCACCACGGTCGAGGCCGTGGCCCGCGAGCTGCTGAAAAAATCCGGCCTGCAGGTCATCACCGACAACCTGCACGTGGCCGGCCTGCTCAGCGAGCACCCTGACTGCAAGGTGCACGTGGCCGGCGGCATGCTGCGCGGGCGCGACAGCGCGCTCGAAGGCGACAGCACCGTGGCCTACCTGCAGCAGTTCAAGGTGGACATCTGCATCGTGACCGCCCTGGGCATCGACCCGGACGGCACCTTGCGCGACCGCGACCTGCGCGAGCTGCCTGCGGCCCAGGCCATGGTGGCCCAGGCCCGCGAGACCTGGCTGGTGGCCGACGTCAGCAAGTTCAGCCAGCCCGCGCTGGCCAAGGTGGGCCACCTGCAGGACATGAAGCGGGTGTTCACCGAAGCCCTGCCCCCGGCCCCCTTCCCGCAGCTGCTGCACGAATGGGGCGTGGCCCTGACCATCGCCTCCTGACCATGGCCCTCATCCTCGCCCTGGACCAGGGCACCTCCAGCTCCCGCAGCATCGTGTTCGACGAGCACGGCCACATCCTGGCCAGCGCCCAGCTCGAAACCCGCCAGCACTACCCGCACCCTGGCTGGGTCGAGCACGACCCGATGGAACTGTGGACCTCGCAGCGCGACACCGCCCACGCCGCGCTGGCGCAGCTGCGTAACCAGGGGCGCGACCTCAGCGAGGTCTACGCGCTGGGCATCACCAACCAGCGTGAGACCACGGTGCTGTGGCGCCGCGACACGGGCCAGCCGGTGGGCCCGGCCATCGTCTGGCAAGACCGCCGCACCGAAGCCCAATGTGCCCGCTGGCGCGAGCAGGGCCTGGCCGACACGATCCGCGCCAAGACCGGACTGGTCATCGATCCGTATTTTTCCGGCAGCAAGCTGCAATGGCTGCTTGACCACATTGACGGGGCGCGGGCTGCTGCCCAACGTGGCGAGCTGGCCTTTGGCACCGTGGACAGCTGGCTGCTGTGGAACCTGACCGGTGGCACGGTGCACGCCACCGATGTGAGCAATGCCTCGCGCACCATGCTCTTGAACATCCACACGCAAGACTGGGACGACGAGCTGCTGCGCCTGATGGACATCCCGCGCGAGGTGCTGCCGCAGGTTCACCCATCCAGCCATGTCTACGGCGAGGCGCAGCCTGGCATCTGGGGCAGTGGCGACTTCCTCGCCGGGCTCGGCGCCCTGCCCATTGGCGGCATCGCCGGCGACCAGCAGGCGGCGCTCTTCGGTCAGGCAGGCTTTCAGGCCGGCATGGCCAAAAACACCTACGGCACCGGCTGCTTCATGCTGATGCACACCGGCGCCCAGACCCAGCCCTCGGCCAACGGCCTGCTGAGCACGGTGGCCGCGCAGCTGCCCGGCCAACGCGCGTATGCGCTGGAGGGCAGCGTGTTCATCGGCGGCGCGGTGGTGCAGTGGCTGCGTGACGGCCTGCGCGTGATGCGCACGGCCAGCGAGGCGCAGAGCCTGGCCGAGAGCGTGCCCGACAGCGGCGGCGTGATGTTCGTGCCCGCCTTTACCGGGCTGGGCGCGCCCTATTGGGACGGCGAGGCACGCGGCGCCATCGTGGGCTTGACGCGCGGCAGCACCGTGGCCCACATTGCGCGGGCCGCACTGGAGTCGATCGCGTTTCAGAGCGCGGCGCTGCTGCAGGCCATGAGCCGCGATGCCGTGGCCTCGGGCTGTTGCGCCCTGCATGAGCTGCGGGTCGATGGCGGCGCCTGCGTCAACAACCTGCTGATGCAGTTCCAGGCCGACCTGCTGGGCATCCCGGTGGTGCGCCCCCAGGTCGTGGAGACCACGGCGCTGGGCGCGTCCTACCTGGCGGGCCTGAGCACCGGCGTCTATGCCGACACCGAGGTGATCGGTCGGCAGTGGCGCGTCGAGCGCACCTTCGAGCCGCAACTCTCGCGCGACGAGGCGGATGCCCGCATGGCCGAGTGGGCGCATGCGGTGCGCCAGGCCTGCACGCGCTGAGCTCATCCGGTGCGGTCCGTGGTCAACGGCTCATGCCACCCCGGGCTCAGAACCCCGCTTCCCGGATGAAGACCGACAATCCGGTCCTCAGCAGCGGGGCCAACAACGGCTCGGCACTGGAAGAGACGTACACACGCCCCCGCCATTTGAACGTGTTGAGGTGCTCTGCATCCTGCTCATCGCGTGGCATGAACTCGACGCGGTAGTAGGCCCCTTCCGGGAAGAACTGGCCTTTCTGTTCTCGCACCATCACACTGCCACCAAAGTGGGACGCCAGTTCTGGCTCGGCCAGCGTGCGCACCCGGTCGGAGTGAATCTTGTCGACCTTCAGGCGGAGCGTCGGCCCGACCCCGCTGTCCGGCACGAAGACAGCACTGCGCCCGGCCTGCAGGCGCCGCACATCCACATCCCGCACATAAGCCACGACCCGCACGCCACCGCGCCCCACCAGCACGCCCAGCTTTTCGCTGTGGAGCAGCCACTGGCCCGGCTTCAGATCCGGGTCCATCACATGCAACTGCCCCTCAAACGGGGCCGTCACTCGGTAATTGCTCAGGTCCGAGCGGATCACCATTCCCTCGGCCGTGGTCACCCCGCTTTGCGCCGTGAGCGATGCCCACTGACCCAGCATCTCGGGGTTCATCGTGGCCACACCCGATTGCCATTGCGCTGAGGCTTGCCGCGCTTCATTGGCCTCGCTTTGTGACGTGAGTTGCGGCGCATCGAACACAAAGAGCGGATGGTCTTGGGCACGGTCTCTCTCGTGCCCACCAGACAGCAGCATCGCCCCCTTGGGCGCATACACCGCATGCAACTGCTGTGGCACCACCACCGCGGAGGCCACCACGCGCCCCGGGACGGGCAGCACGCCCATCAGCATGAACACCCCGGCCAACGCGCCCAGCAGCAACGTGCGCCGCTTGGGCACCACATCGCCCCACCGCGCACGCCACACGCCCAGTTCAGCCGCCAAAGGCTTGGCCACGAACCAGACGATTTCCACCACGAACAGCAAGATGCCCACCAGCTTGATGAAGAACTGGTAGACAAGCACCGCGATGCCCAAAAACAGGACCAAGCGGTACAGCCAGGTCGCCCACGCAAACGCGATCAGGCAGGCCTGCTGCCGGGGCGCAAACGACTCGGGCACCGGATCGTGCAGCCCCAGCATCACCTTGCGCAAGTGCCAGCGGGCGAGCGCAAACGATCGCCCATGCAGGTTCGGGAACTGCAGCCAGTCCATCAAGATGAAATAGCCGTCAAAGCGCATGAACGGGCTCACGTTGATCAGCACCGTGGACACCCAGGTGGTGGTCGACAGCAGGAACAGCATGCTGCGCAGCATGCCGTCTGGCACCAGCACCCACAGGAACGTGGCCCACAGCGCCACCCCCAACTCGGTCAGCACCCCGGCACTGGATACCGCCAGCCGCTGGCGGTGATCCTTGAGCCGCCACACATCGTTCGTGTCGGTGTAGAGCACCGGCCACATCACCAAAAATGCCAGCCCCATGGTTGGCACCTGGCTGCCAAAGCGCTTGGCGGTGTAGGCATGGCCAAACTCATGCAGCACTTTCACGCAGGCCAAGGTCAGCCCATACGCCAACAGTCCCTGCCAGCTGAAGAAGTCCACCAGCGTGTGCGTGAACCCCTCCCACTGACGGATCACACCCAGCAGCCCCATCACGCCAGCCAGCAGGGTCAGCCACGCAAACCCACGTGAGTACACCCAACCTGTCCAGCGCTGGGTCTGGTTCAAGAAGGCATCGGGCCTGATCAAGGGCACCCTGAAAAACAGGTAGTTGTGCAGCAGCCAGGCCCACCAGGAGCCCGCCATCTGTGCCCGGCTGCGGGCCATCAGGCCTGCGGCCCCGGCGGCCACCTGCAACAGCTGATGCCGGTTCAGAAACTGGACCAGATGATCCAGATCGGCCTCGCTCACATGCACACGGCCGCGCTGACGCACCTGTTCCAGCAACGCAGCTGGGGAAACCTGGCCCCAGCTGCGCAGCAGCTCAAAGCTCACCCAGTCCAGATTGAAATACTGATTGCGTACGGGGTCGTGGATCAGCCAGCTGGGGCTGCCCCCGGCACCGACGCCGCCTTCGATCAGCTCCAACTCTTGCCGCAGCTCCGGCAACATAGCTTGCGGGTTCATCAGATCAACAAGTGCCCGCGAATCACGGCCAAGGGCTTGCGCAGCAGCCAGTAGACCAACGGCACCCGCCCCGCAGACACCCGCGCCACACCCTTGGCCCCCACCCTGAACGCCGACGGACCGGTCAGGCTGGCCCGCATCCGATAGGCGAAGGTGCCGTCAGGGCGAGCTTGGGCCTCGTAACCCAACCAGCGCAGCTTCGCGTCCAGCGTATCGAGCGGACTGGCGGCCAGAAACAACTTGGCCTCATCGCCCGCCTTGAGGGGCACGGCATCGGCCAGATTCACCCACACTTCCAGCTCTACATCGGCGGGGTCGGCCATGCGCACCACGCGCTCGCCCGTTTGCACCGGCTTGCCGATCCACTCGGACACGTCATTGAACAGCACCACGCCGGCTTGTGGCGCGGTCACCGTGGTGCGGTTGACCTGCTCAGTCAGAAACCGAAGCTCGGTCTCTCTCTCTTGCACCTTGCCCACCAGACTGGCGAGCTGAAACTTGGCCCGCGCGTCCGTGAGCGCGGCCTGCGCCGTCTGGCGGTACTCGGCCTGAGCCGCGGCCAGACTCTGCTGCGCCACCATCAAGCGGCTGCGCACCACCTCGTTGTCGTAGCTGAACAAGGCCTCTCCCGCCTTGACAAGCTGGTTGGGCGAGACATGGAACTCGTGAATCACCCCGTCCAGCGGCGCGCGCACCACCAAGGGTTCGCGCGGCACCAGTTCCCCCTCCCCCACCACGGTCAGGCGCACGGGACACAGCAGCACCAGCAAGAGCAAGACCAGCGCCCACAGGCTGCGCGACCTGGGCCAGCCACGCTGCGGCCTTTGTTGCTGAAACCAGTGGCGCACGGCGCCCATGACCGATTGGGACGCCACCCTGCGCAGGCGGTCGGCCGCCAGCGACCACACCGCCACCCACTCCTGCCACAAAGGCAGGCGGTGTGTGTCCAGCGCATCGTCGGCCACCAGCAGCCCGCCAGACAGGCCCAGCCCCAAAGGCATCCACCAGACCTGGGCCGGCATCCAGCGCCCCCAACCCTCTTGCAAGGCCTCAGGCAAGTCCTGGACAGACAGCGTCTGGAACGCCAGATCGGGCTTGCCCGACAGGTGTTCACACAGCCGGCCAGCCCACTGCATGAAGGGACTGTGCCGCTCGGGCATGATCACACCCGACAGATGGCTCACACCCTGAGCCTGCCACCACAGCAGGGCTTGCCGGTATCCCGAGAGCGCAGTGGAATCGTTGACCAGCAAAAAGCCCAACTCGTCCAGGCTCTCCGCCTGCCGGGCCTTCTGGCCCAGGCCTACCAGCGACAGCAAGGGATTGGCGGGCGGGGTCTCCGTGCTCATGCGCGCCCACGCTCGGCGTGGCTCGCGGCAAACGCCTTGCTCAGCGCAGCCAAGTCGGCCAGGGTGCCTGCGGGCCTGTCGGCCAGGCGGATCTGCTCGGACAGCGCCATTCGACCCAACTTGACCGGCTGCTCGACCGCGCTAGCGTGGCGCGCTTTGTCCTTGAGCTTGATCACCACGGTGATGCTGGCTGTCTGCCCCTTGTCATCCACCGCCGTGATGACCACCTTCAACTGCTTGACGCGCTCGTCGACCTCCTCGTCAAATGTGAAGGTTCCCGTGGCTGGATCGAAGTGCAGGTAACCGGGCAGCGGGCGACCATCGGCCAGACGGGCAGACAAAGTCACCAGGGCGGCCGCATCGCTGTGCCCAAAGCTGCCTTCTGGCAACGTGAAGGTGAGCTGTTCGCCGCGTTCGATCACCACCTCGTGGGTGGGCACCAAGGCACGCAGGCCCGCCCCTGTCGAACCGGCGGAGCCGTCCATTCCCAAGCGCACCGCGGCCGGTGACGACGTTGTCGCCACAGACTCGGGCACCCAAAGTGACGCACCGTTCAACGCGGCCATGTCCGCCGCAAACCCCGGGATGGCCTGGACCGTGCCACTGGACAGGAAGCTCAAACCGGGTGCCTGAGCCTCACCGCCCTCCGTAGCCGTCGGCGTTTGCGCCGAAGGGCTGAGGGCCGCCCCCCCTGCCAAGCCTGCAGGCGCCTCCGAGGAGAGCACCGGGACCGGTGGGGAATTGACCGTCACGACAAAGTCCTGATAACTGACATTGCCGGCCGCATCGGCCGCACTCACGCGGATGTTGTAAGACCCGGCCGCCAGCTGTGCGCGGCTCTGCAGCACCCCGCCGGCCAACACAAAGCGGGCGTTGTCGGCGTCGTTCGTGCCGTTGCCTGCCACCAGGGCATAGCTGACGGCCTGGCTGTCCAGGGACGACAGGGACGCCACCGTGGTGTTGGTGCCCGTGGCCACATCCATCACGCTGCTGGCGCTCAGGGCGATTGCCGTCGGTGCCGTGACGTCGATGGTGACGACCAATCCTGTGGAGGCCGGGCTCGTGTTGCCGGCCGCATCCGTCGCCTTGACCGTCAAGCTGTGGCTGCCTTCGGCCAACGTGCTGCTGGTGATGCTCCACACACCGCCGATGGCCGTTGCCGTGCCCAGCACGGTGGTGCCGTCGGTGTCGTACAGCGTGACCAGGCTGCCGCTTTCGGCGGTGCCGGTGAAGGTCGGCGTGGTCACGCGGGTCAGATTGTCGCTGCTGGAGTTGCCGCTGTCGCTAGCGGCGTGGAGCGTCGGTGCCGCCGGGATGGCCGGCGCCGTGGTGTCGATGGTCAAGGTGAGCGCGCTGGAGGCAACGCTGATGTTGCCGGCCGCATCCGTCGCCTTGACCGTCACGCTGTGGCTGCCTTCGGCCAACGTGCTGCTGGTGATGCTCCACACACCGCCGGTGGCCGTTGCCGTGCCGAGCACGGTGGTGCCGTCGGTGTCGTACAGCGTGACCAGGCTGCCGCTTTCGGCGGTGCCGGTGAAGGTCGGCGTGGTCACGCGGGTCAGATTGTCGCTGCTGGAGTTGCCGCTGTCGCTAGCGGCGTGGAGCGTCGGTGCCGCCGGGATGGCCGGCGCCATGGTGTCGATGGTCAAGGTGAGCGCGCTGGAGGCAACGCTGATGTTGCCGGCCGCATCCGTCGCCTTGGCCGTCACGCTGTGGCTGCCTTCGGCCAACGTGCTGCTGGTGATGCTCCACACACCGCCGGTGGCCGTTGCCGTGCCGAGCACGGTGGTGCCGTCGGTGTCGTACAGCGTGACCAGGCTGCCGCTTTCGGCGGTGCCGGTGAAGGTCGGCGTGGTCACGCGGGTCAGATTGTCGCTGCTGGAGTTGCCGCTGTCGCTGGCCGGGTTGAGGGTCGGTGCCACCGGCGTGGCAGGTGCGGTGGTATCGATGGTCAGGGTGAGCGCGCTGGAGGCAACGCTGACATTGCCGGCCGCGTCCGTCACCTTGGCGGTCAAGGTGTGCCCCCCCGCACCGAGCGCGCTGGAGGTGATGCTCCAGTTGCCCGAGCCATCGACCGTCGCCGCGCCCAACACGGTCGTGCCATCGGTGTCGTACAAGGTCACTGTGCCGCCGGGCTCCGCCGTACCGGTGATGGTCGGCATGGCGATGTTGGTAATGTTGTCGGTGCTGCTGAGGCCTGAATCAGAGGCCGCCGTCATGTCCAGGCCAGCTGGCGCTGTGGGCGCCGTCGTGTCCAGCGTGTAGCTCTGCCCGCTGGTATACCCGCTGCTCACAGGCTGTGTGCCTGCGTTCTGGATCCCGGTGCCGGTGCTGTTCAGGTCCAAGCGCAGCGTGCCATCGCCAGACAAGGACTGAACCGTGACGGTATAGGTGGCGCCACTGCCCGTGACGCTGGTGATCGAGCCGGATGCCGAACCGGTTGTCACCAAGGTGAAGTCGCTGGCATCCACGCCCGTGACCGCTTCATTGAACGTCACGGTGTAAGCCACGCTGCTGCCATTGGTCAACGCTGTGGCACCCGTGCGATTGATACTGGTCACATGGGGGCTCTGTTTGACCGTGATGGCGATGGTATCGATGTCGGTCTGAGCTCCGCCCGTTCCTGAAAGCCCCAGGTCGTTGCTGATGATATGCAGGGCTGCTGCACCGTGGTAGCCCACAGTGGGAGAGAACGCCATGCCGTTCAGCGCGGCATTGATGGCGGCCTGCGTGCCCGAGAAAGTCATGCTGGCGTCTGCCGTGCCGTCACCGCTGGCAAAGCTCAGCCCGGCTGTGCCGCTCAGGGTGAGCAGGCCGTTGGACGCGGTGAGCGTGACCTGAAGGATGCCGGCACCGGCATCCACATCCGAGATGCTGATCGGGTTGCCGTTGCCGCTGCTGAAGACCAGGCTGGCATCCTGATCCACCGACTGTGCGGCAGGCAGGCTGTTGACCGGGGCATCGTTGACCGCGGTGACTGCCAGGGTCAGGGTGGTGGAGTCGGTCAGGGCGCCGCCGCTGCCGGTGTTGCCGCCGTCGTTGATGCTGATCGAGAGCACCACGTTGGCGGTGGCATTGGCGGCGGTCTGGAAACTGAGCTGGCCGGCGGCGATGAAGGCGTTGAGGTCGGCCAGGCTGCCGCTGAGGGTCAGTGCGCTGCTGGTGCCCCACACGGTCACTGCGCCGCTACTGGTGGCACTCAGGGTGCCGCTCGGCACTGAGAAGGTCGCAGTCACGGTACTTGAACCGGCATCCGGGTCGGCGAAGCTGATGCTGGTGAGTGCGCTGCTGACATCCTCGCTGACGGCGATGCTCGGCGGTGCGGTGATCAGCGGCGCATCGTTGACCGCGGAGACCTGCAGGGTGACGGTCTGGCTGTCGGTCTGCGCGCCGCCGCTGCCGGTATTGCCGCCGTCGTCGATGCCGATCGTGAGCGTCACGTTGGCGGTGGCATTGGCCGCAGTGGCGAAGGACAGGTTGTTGCCGGCGATGAAGGCATTGACGTTGGCCAGGGTGCCGGTCATCGTCAGGCTGCTGCTGCCCGAGCCCAGAACGGTCACTGCCCCGCTACTGGTGGCGGCCAGCATGCCGCTGGGCACCGAGAAGGAGGCGGTGATGACACCGGCAGCTGCGTCGGGGTCGCTGAAACTGATGCCGGTGAGGACGCTAGCCTGGTCTTCGGTCACGCTCAGGGTGGCCGGTGCAGTGATCTGCGGTGCGTCGTTCACGGCAGTGACGTTGAGCACTTTGGTCGCGACGTCGCTGTCGACAGTGCCATCGTTGACGCGGAAACTGATGGTGCGCGCGGCTGTGCTGGGGGCGTCCGAGCCATTGCTGTAGGTGACGCTGCGCAGCGCTGCCTGCCATTGCGCCAGGGTGGCGGTGGCGCCCGCCGAGGTGAGGGTGAGAACTCCGGTGCCGGAGTCGTAGCTGGCGCTGATGTTACCCATGCTGCCGTCATTGACGAAGGCGAGTACGTCCTGGCCGCTGGAGAAGTTGCCGGTGATGGCCACGCGGGCGCCGGCCAGCGTGGCGTTGTCGACGTCGCTCAGCGTCAGGCTGGCGTCGATCACGCTGCCGCCAGCGTTCTCGATGAAGCTGCTGTTGCCGCCAGATGTCGTGAGCACGGGTGCATCGTTCACGGCGGTGATCGTGAGCGTGACGGTGGCATCGTTCGAGTATGCCGATCCATCGTGAGCACGATAGGTGAAGGAGTCTGTGCCGTAGTAGTTGGCGCTCGGGGTGTAGCTGAATGTGCCGTTGGCGTTGAGCGTCAGGCTGCCGTGGGCAGGGCCTGAGACGAGCGAGGCAGTGAGGGTATTGCCGTCGGCATCCGCATCGTTGGTGAGGACCGAGCCCCCTGTCAACGAACTGTTTTCGTTGAGTGAGTAACTGTCATTGTTCGCTACAGGTGCACTGTTCGCATTGCTGACGGTAATACCGTTGCCCGTCATATCAGCAATCACCACGGCAGCATCCGCGCCTGCCAACCAATCCTCTGCAGCGGCCAGGTTGTAGGTGGTGCCCCCGGTTGAACTGGTACCGTTGCGGTTGAGCACCCCCTGCAATGCATTGCGGTCTGTGGCGCTGAGCGTGAGGGTGAAGCTGGTGCCGCTGGTGATCTCGACATTTGCCGTATCGGTCAGGGTATAGGTCAAGCCAGCCTGGCCAGTGACCGTGAACTTGCTGGCGATGATGTCGTTGCTGGCGCCACTTACTTGGGTGAAGCCGGATCCGTTTACCGTCAGCGTGCCGGTGGCTGCGTCGTAGGTGGACGAGGTAATCACCGGTACAGGGACGTTGGCGACGGTGATGGCATTGGTCACATCGTCGATGTTGCCGCCGGTGATGACGCTGTTCCAGTCATCGGCTGCAGCGAGGTTGTAGCTCGTGCCACTGGTGGATGCCGAGCCGTTCTTGTTGAACAGCGATTCCACTGCTGCCCGGTCTGTACCGGCCAGCGTGATGGAAAAGCTGGTGCCGGAAGTGATCTCGACATTGCCCGTGGTGGCCAGCGTGTAAGTCGCGCCTCCTTCACCAGTGATGGTGAGCTTGCTGGCGGTGATGTCGTTGGTGGCGCCAAGGGTCTTGACCAGATTGGCGCCGGTCACTGTCAGCACATGGGTGGTCACGTCATAGCTGGCCGACGTGATGGTGGGCGCGATGACGTTGGAAACAGTGATGCCGTTGCCCACGAGGTCCGCGCCGGAGGCGCCGGTCGCATTCCAATTGGCCGCGGCAGACAAATTGAACGTCATCGCATTCACCGCGCTGGTGCCGTCCTTGTTGAGGATGCCGTTGATGGCCAGCTTGTCTACGGCGTTGAGCGTGACCGAGAAAGCCGTGGCGCTGACGGCTGAGACGTTGGCGGAGGTCAGCGTGTAACTGCCGCCTTGGCCTGTGATACTCAATTTGGACACATCGATGACGTCGCCGGCGACCATGCTCGTGCCGGTGACGGACAGCACGCCGGTGCTGGCGCTGTAGGTGGCACCCGAGATGCTGCTACCAGTAGGCACGGCATCGGCAAAGCCGATGTTGTCGATGGCCACGTACACGTTCTGCCCGCCGCTATCGGTGATGCGCACCTCATCGACGTTCTGGAAGATGGAGGCGGTGAGGCCGTTGGACTGCGTGATGTCGGTGATGTAGTCGCCGTCCATCGCGATGGTCACCCAGCCGGTACTCTGGTCATCGCGGAAACCCTCGAACCGGAGGCTGGAGTGTGCGCCGAGGTAGTTCACCACCTTGATGCCGGTGAACGAGAACCCCACCTGGTCCTGGCTGCGGATGACGATGGAGGGTGATCCATTCCCGGACTCATAGGCGATACCTTCATCGGCCGAGGTCACGCCGTCGATGAAGAGGTCGGTGTAGTAGCCCCACGCGGCCCCATTGCTGGTGTTGCCGCCAGCATAGGCGCTGTAGATCTCGATCGTGACCCCGGTGATGTCGGAGGAGTTGGCTTGGCCGTCGTTGACCGCGGTTCCGAGGCTCACGTCAGCGCCTGAAAAGTTCAGGGTCCCCGCGAACAGGCGGCCTGCGAACTGCTGCTGCGCCGTGGTCGAGAACGGCAGGGTGGCTTCGATGCCGCCGGTCGAGGTTTCGAGAGTCCAGTTGCCACCGGTGGCGGCGGATCCGGTGGCATCCGTCGAAGCGGCCACGTCGGCTTGCGTCAACTGCGCCAGCCGGTCGATGAAGGTCTGGCCAGCCGCACCCTGGCCGATGTCGCAGCCGTACAGCAGGATGTCGCCCGACTCGCTGAGGCTGGCGCCAATGATGGCCAGCACCTGCGCATGGGTGTCGAGGCTGGCAGCGTCGAACGTGACGCCGCCCAGCGTGAACTGGCCCTGCAGGCCATGTCCGACGATGTGAATGGCGTCGATGTCGGTACGCCCCGCGAGGGCGTCGGCGATGGCCTGCAGGCCGTCCTGGCCCGCACCGATGAGCACGAACTCGGCTGAGGAAGCGAGGCCAGCCAGAAGCGTCTGGTAGTCGGTCACACGGGTGTCGACGAACACCACCTCTTTGCGGCCACCGTTCACCGACGGCTCCACCGTTTTGACCCCATCCGGCGCAGCGACCGCTGCCGCTTCGGCCAAGCTCGCCAGCCCCCCATCGACCGCAGGCGCATCGGTGTGAGTGGCTTCGGGCGTGTACTGCGGATCCGTCACCGCGGACACCGCTGCCGCATCGAACATGAAGCGCTGCTCCAGCGCCATGGGACGGACTTGGGCGAGCTGCGAATCGCTCAGGAAGTGGCGGGTGGGCTTGTTCATGTCGAAATCGTTTCCTGCGGGTACTTCACTGGGCCAACGCGATGCGGCCACTCATGCCGGCCATGAGTTCGGCGGGGCGGCCGTCGATCACCGCCGTCACCTTGATGGACTGGCTGACGGGGTCCACCCGGGCGCCCAGGCGGCTCACGCGGGCGTTGTAGGTCTGGCCGGTGTCATCCACCCGCACGCGCACGGCACCCTTGCCACGCAGCGTGGGCAGCCAGCTGGACGGCGCAATGAACTCGAGCTCCAGCACGCTGTCGTCGATGATGTCGAGCAGGGCCTGGCCGGTCTGTACAAACTGCTCTTCGCGCACCTTCTGCTCGGCCACACGGCCGCTGAACGGGGCGATGACCTTGCACTTGCTCACCACCGTTCGGGCGGCCTTGGCCTCGGCTTGGGCTTTCAGGGCTTCCGCTTGCGAGACCTGCAGCTCCACCTTGCCGATGGCCGCATGCTTGATCATTTCCTGATTGGCTTCCAGCGTGATGTTGGCCGCCTGGATGGCGGCTTGCGCCCGGTCCAGTTGGCTTTGCTGCATCGCGCAGTCAAACGTGATCAGGGTCTGGCCAGCCTTGAAGGCCCCGCCTTCTTTGGGATAGACCTTGAGCACCTTGGCCGGGATCTCGGCCGCCAGTGTGGTGTAGCGGCGCGGGCTGAGCTGGCCGCGCACTTCACGCGCGTCCAGCAAAGCGGTCGGGGCCGCAGCAGGCTGGGGGCGGACCGTGGCCGGCACGGGCGGCTTGGCTTGTGAGTGGGCAGCGCCGTGTGCCCCCATGCACAGGGCCACGACCGCCACCGCGCCACGCCAGCGCGTACCGGCTCGCAGAGCGGTCACCATGACAGGCCTCCGGGCAGCTTGGGCAGCTCGGCCTTCTCCCAGGTTTCGAGGCTTCGCTGTACCGCTTGCACCACCTCGGGCAGAGGCTTGTTCTCCGTCGCATTCACCAGTGGCTCCAGGCCCAAAGTGGCTTGCAGGCGCGAGGCGGCGGCCTGTGCGTTGGACAGCGCCTGATAGCGACGCAGCGAAGACAGGATGCTGGCGGTCTGCTGGGCCACGCTGTCCTGACGGGACTGCGCCTCGGCCTTGGCGCGCGCCGCGACCACTTCGGCCATTCGGGCGTCCACGCGAGCGATCTTGTCGGCGCGCTGGTACTGCTTGGCCGCGTTGGCGTAATTCAAGCGTGCAATGTGCACCTGAGAGATGACCGCCATCTGTGTGGCCACCTGCCGCTGGTCGGCCATCGACACACCCATGTCGGCCAGGCGCTTGGCAGTGGGCGCACTGAGGATGCCCAGCAGGTTGAACGAGATTTGGGCCCCCGCTTCGGTCCAGCGCTGGTTGACGATGTACTCGTCGTCGGTGCTCTTGGTGCCGTAGCTGAAGGAGACGCCCGGGAACATCTTGACGATGACCTTTTTGGCTTCGTCACGGGCGATGCGGACGTTGTAGAGGCTCTCGCGCATGTCCGGGTTGTTGACCAGGGCCTGCAACTCCATGTCGGCCGGATTCATGTCCAGCCATTGGGTGTGGATCTGGGCCTGGGGCTCCACCACGGTGAAGGTGCTGCCCACGGGCAAGGCGGCCAATGTGGCCAACTCAACCCGGGCCGACGACAGTTCGTGCTCGACCAGTTCGAGCATGCGCAGGTTTTCCAGCAACTGACGTTGGTAGCGCAGCGGCTCCAGCGGCGAGCGCATGGCCGACGACGCGGCGGCTTCCGACCCGCTGAGTGCGGCTTCGGCCTCTTGCATGGTGTCGCGCACCGATTGACCCAGCTTCTCGGCGGCCACGACGCGCCAGTACGCGGTGCGCACGTCCTGCACCAGGTTGTGCAGTGCCTTGCGGCGGCGCTCGCCTGCAATCAGCACGCGGTCGCTACTTTGTTTGGCGGCGTAATAGCTCTGGCCAAAATCGAGCAGGCTCCAGGTGAAGCTGAGGTCGGTCGTGAGCGCCGAGCGTGAGCTAGAGAGCGTCGTGCCCGGCGTGATCGGCGAATTGGGGCCGGCACGCAGGTTGGTCAGCAGGTCCGAGTCGCGTGAGCGGTAGCCAGCGTTGGCCATGAGCTTGGGCAACAGATCGAAGTTGGCCAGGTCCAGCGTGCCGTGGGCCATGGCTTCTTCCATGACGCGTACCTGTCGCTCGGCGTTGTACTTGATCGCACGCGCTATCGCCTCTTCAAGCGTGAGGGGCCCGTTGATGGGATCCACCGCCTGGCCCTGCTGGGCTTTGACGGCCTTGGCCTGTTGAACGATGTCAGCTTCTTGCAAAGCCTCTGGCTTGAGGTTGGCGCAGCCCGCCAAGGTCATGACAGCCAGCGAGGTGGCCAGCAGTTTGAAGTAATGCATGCGGTTCATGAAATGCTCAGATCAGCCCGCCCATCGGGTGCCACGCACCCAAATGGGAACTCAAACTCTTGACGAATATGACATCGTCAAAGCTTGGCAGAATATATCGTCAAAGCTGCATGGTGACTTCACGACGCACCTGCCTTTGTGAATTTTCAGCAGGGAATATATGAATTATTGACACCCAGAAATTCGGATAATCGTTGGCCGATGTCCCAAATTCTGGGAATGCGCCAGGGGTCACCCTGGCTTCAGGGCAGGGATGGTCGCCAAGGGGGCCCATCTCCCAATCTCGGGCAGCGCACCTCATATACCTCTTGGGGTAATTTGAGTAGGCAGTACGTCGACGTATTCATGGGCGCCTTGCTTCTCGCACGGGATAATGGGCCGCAACGCGGTACCCGGCGGGGTAATTAAGCTCAGTGATATGGCGTCGTGAATATCGGGGCCGCTGTGCTGCGTGATCACCTTGGTCGATACTGACGGTTGCGCCAGCAATACCAGGCACAAGAAAAAAAAAGCAGCCCGAAGGCTGCCCAAAGCGCTCTGAAACCTGAATGCACGGTGCACCCTCCCAGGCGCACCGGCGGGTGGGTGCGTGTTCAACGCACCCGAAAGATCACATCTTGCACAGCGGCGAAGCGGCCGGCGTGATCGATGCGGGGAAGGTCTGCTCGATCACCGGGCGCAGCACGCCATCGGCGGTCTTCACACGGGCCACGTAGTTCGGGATCACCATCTGGTTGTCGGCGGCACGCACGGTGGCCTTGCCGTACAGCGTGTCCACGGTGGCACCGCGCAGGGCCTTGGTCACCGCTTCCGGCTCGACGCTCTTGGCCAGCTTCACGCCCTGGAACAGCACCAGCGCACCGTTGTAGGCCTGGCCTTCGGTGTCGGTGGGCAGGCGACCATTCTTGGCCTTGAAGGCGGCCGCAAAGGCCTTGGAAGCCGGCGAGTTCACGTCAGGCGTGTAGCCCACGTTGCCGGGCACGCCGTCCAGCAGCTTGCCGGTGGCGTTGATGATGAAGTTGGACACCAGCGCGTGGCCGATCAGCGGGGTCTTCAGACCGAAGTCATTGGCCTGCTTGACGAAGTTGACACCGCCCGAGACGTCGGCGAACCAGATGGCGTCCACGCCCGCGGCCTTGAGCTGCTGGATGTAGGGCGCGTAGTCCTTGGTGCCCAGCGGAGCGAACAGCTTGAGGCTGACCTTCTTGCCCTGGGCCGTCACAGCGGCTTCAAAGGACTTGGCCGAGTCCTGGCCCCACACATAGTCGGCGGCCATGATGGCGAAGTTGTTGCCCTTGATGCCCTTGACCCACTGGTTGATCATCGCCAGGTCCATGGCGTCCGAGTGGTTGGTGCGGATGAAGCGGGGGTTGCAGGCGTCGGCGGTCAGCTTGTCGGCCTTTGCAATCGTGCCAATGAAGGCCGCATCCCAGCGGGTCAGGTTCTGGCTGATGGCCAGTGAGATCGACGAGGTGATCGGGCCGAGGATGAACTTGTAGCCGTCGCGGGTCAGCTTCTCGGCGGCACGGCGGCCGGCGTCCGGCGTGCTTTCGTCGTCGCCTTCGGCCAGCTCGATCTTGCGGCCGTCCACGCCACCCTTGGCATTGGCCTCGTCGACCGCGAACTTGATGCCGGTGATGACGTCGGCCCCCATGGTGGAGAAGCCGCCCGACTTGGACGACACCAAAGCAATCTTCAGGGGATCCTTGGCCTGCGCCAGGGCAGCGGTCGGCAGGCTGGCGACCAGCACCACACCGGCCAGCAACTGGGTCATCTTCGTGTACTTGTTCATCAGGGTCTCCTCGAATCAAACAATGTCATGCCGGAGTCGGTCCGGCCGCCGATTCACCACATTCAGAAAAACTCACACCATCACGTGGTCTTCCAGGTCCTTGAGACCTTCACGCGAATTCACCACCTTGCCCTCGGCCACGACCGCGCCCTTGGCCATGGCCAGGTAGCGGTGCGCGACACGGGCCACCAGGCTCATGTTTTGCTCGATCAGCAGCAGGGCGGTGCCCTGGTCGGCAACCTGGTTGAAGATGTCGGCCAACTGGTCGACGATCACCGGGGCCAGGCCTTCGGTCGGCTCGTCGAGCAGAATCAGATCGGGGTTGGCCATCAAAGCGCGCCCCACCGCCACCATCTGCTGCTGACCGCCAGACAGCGCCGTGCCCGAGGTGTGGGCCCGCTCTTGCAGGATGGGGAAGAGCTTGTAGATCTCGGCCACAGTCCAGGGCCCCTTGCGGCCGGTGGCAGCGCCCAGTTGCAGGTTCTCTTCCACCGTCAGGTTGGCGATGATGCGGCGCCCCTGCGGCACCACGACGATGCCGTGCTGCGCGGCCATGTAGGCGCGCGGCTTGGTGATCTGCTTGCTGCCGAAGTGGATGTGGCCCGACTTCATCTGGGCCAGGCCCAGGATGGTGTTGACCACGGTGGTCTTGCCCACGCCGTTGCGGCCGATCAGGCCCACGCGCTCGCCCGCGTTCACATGCAGGCTCAGGCTGTGGAGGATGTGCGCCGAGCCGTAGTAGGACTGGACGCCTTGGAGGTTCAACAGAGCGGTCATGCGGTGCTCCCGAGGTAGGCTTCACGGACGCGCGGGTTGGCGCGGACTTCGGCGGGGGCGCCCTGGGCGATCACGCGGCCCAGCTCGAACACCGTGATGACATCGGAAATGCCAAACACCACGTCCATGTCGTGCTCGACCAGCAGCACCGACACCTCCCACTTGGAGGTCAAGGCCTGCAGGTGCTTGGCCAGATCGTGCGACTCCTTGACGGACAGGCCGGCCATCGGCTCGTCCAGCATCAGCACCTGGGGCCGACCCACCAGGGCCAGCGCCAGGTCCAGTCGGCGTTGTTCGCCATAGCCCAGGTCCTCGGCCACGATGTGGCCCAGACGGTCGAGGTCCAGCTCCTTGAGCACGGACTCGGCATCCTCGGCCGAGTTCTGCATGCCCATCTTGTAAGACGCCAGCTCCACCTGGGCCCGCACGGTCATGCCGTGGAAGATCGAGGTGCGCTGAAAGCTGCGCGACAGGCCGCGGGCGCGGCGCTCGACCGCCCCCAGATGGCTCACATCCTGACCCATCAGGGTCACCTTGCCGCGGGTCAGCGGACGACGACCGGTGATGGCGTCGATCACGGTGGACTTGCCCGCGCCGTTGGGGCCGATCAGGCCGCGGATCTGCCCCTTCTCCAGGGTCATGTCCACACCGTCCAGCGCCTTGACGCCACCGTAGTGGATGGCCACATCCTGGGCCTGCAATACATATTGGCTCATGGGTGTCTCCTGTGGCACTCAGTGGCTGATGGGCTGATGGGCCGCACCTGCGGGCTTCTTGCCCTTGAAGGCACGCGCGATGGCACCGGTGATCCCGTCGGGCGAGAACACGATGACCGCGATCAGCGCCACGCCGAAGATGGCATTGCTGTGTGTGGCGTACTCACCCAGCAGGTCCTTGAACAAGAAGTACACGATGGCGCCCACGATGGGTCCGACCGGTCGCTTGAAGCCACCCACCACCACCATCAGCAAGGTGATGGCCGAGACGCTCCAATGCAGGTTCTCGGGCGAGACGAAGCCGGTATTGAACGAGGACAGCAAGCCCGCGATGCCCGTGACCACGCCGGAGATGGCGAAGATGGCGGCGCGGGGCACCGTGGTGGTGATGCCGATGAAGCGGGCGCGCTCCTCGTTGTCACGGATGGCTTCGGTGATGGCGCCGAAACGCGTGCGGATGACCCACAGCAGGATGTAGGTGACGACCACCATCAGCACCCAGGCGATCATGAACAGCACGGCGGGCTTGAGCAGCACCGACTGCGAAAAGCCGAACACCTCATTGGGCCAGGCCACGCTCATGCCATCGGTGCCGCCGGTCATGCCGGTGGCGCGGGTGGCCAGCAGATAGGCCATCTGACCAATGGCCAGGGTCAGCATGCCGAAGGCAATGCCGGGCACGCGCACGATCACCAGGCCCATCAGGAAGCCCATCACCGCCAGGCCACCGAGCACCGCAAAGATGGCGACTTCGGCCGACATCCATTCCAGCTGCAGGATGACGCCCATGCCGTAGCCGGCCGCCCCGAAGAACAGGGCGTGGCCAAAACTGACCAAGCCGTTCTGGCGCAGCAGGAAGCCCACGCCCAAGGCCGAGATGGCATACACCACCGCCTGCGTGAACATCGCCAGCAGCGAGCTGGAGGTGACGAAGGTCATGATGCCCACGCCCAGGATCAGGGTCAGCACCGACAGGACGCTGACGCGAGACATACTCATGTACATGTGGTTCTCCAGGTCGATCAGGTGCGGCTGCCCATCAGGCCCGAAGGCTTCCAGATCAGCACGGCGATCATGAAGAGGAAGGGCAGCAGGACGGAGACACCGGGCAGGTAGACGGCGCCCAGGGCCTGCATCATCCCCAGCAGGATGGCGGCGATGAAGGCGCCGGCCAGCGAGCCCAGCCCCCCGATCACGACGACCACGAAGGAGTCGATCAGCACGTCCGAGCTCATGTGCGGCGACAGCGACAGGAAGGGACCGGCGACCACGCCGGCCAGCCCGGCCAAGGCACTGCCCAGGCCCACCACACCGGCGCTCAGCACGTCGGTGTTGACGCCTTGCATGGAGGTGGTGACCGGCTCGGTCGAAGCGGCGCGCACGAACAGGCCGATGCGCGAGAGGCGCAGCCACAGCGTCAGCCCCACCGCCACCGCGATGCCCGTGAACAACACGGCCATGCGGTAGGCCGGCAGTTCATGCCCGAACAGGTTCACCGAGAAGTTGAGCAGCTCGGGCGTGAAGATGGAGTAGTTGCCCTTGCCCCAGATCGCGACCACGAGGTCTTCCAGGATGAGCAGCAAGCCGAAGGTGACGAGCATCACGTTGAGCGGCTCGCGGTCTTGCAGCAGGCGGAAGCCATAGCGGTCGAGCAGCACGCCCACCACGGCCATGATGGCCGGTGCAGCCACCAGCGCCACCCAGAAGTTGCTGTGCAAAGCGACGGTGTAGCCCAGGTAGGCCCCGAGCATGTACAGCGCGCCGTGCGCGAAGTTCACGACGCGTCGCAGGCCATAGATCAAGGCCAGGCCCGAGCTCATCACGATGAGCAGGGCGCCATAGACCAGCCCGTTGAACAGGTTGATGGTCAACATAAAGAGTGTCTCCTGTCAGGAGGTGGTGCGGCATTGCGCCACACATGAAGCGGGCCCCTCCAGGCTTGTTCCCTGTCTGGGCACCCGGACGGACTCGCTGGGAGCGGATCAGAGAGACTGCGTCAGCTCCGGCACGGCCGTGAAGAGGTCGGCCACCAGGCCATAGTCGGCCACCTGGAAGATCGGCGCTTCCGTATCCTTGTTGATCGCGACGATCACCTTCGAATCCTTCATGCCGGCCAGGTGCTGGATGGCGCCCGAGATGCCGGCCGCGATGTAAAGCTGCGGCGCGACGATCTTGCCGGTCTGCCCCACTTGCCAGTCGTTGGGGGCGTAGCCCGCGTCGACCGCCGCGCGCGAGGCGCCCAGGGCTGCGCCGAGCTTGTCGGCCAGGGGCGTGAGCACCTCGCTGAACTTGTCGGCCGAACCCAGCGCACGGCCACCAGAGACGATGATCTTGGCGGCGGTCAGCTCGGGACGGTCGTTCTTGGCGATCTCGCTGCCCTGGAAGGTGCTCAGGCCCGAATCGGCCACGGCGTCCACGGTGGTCACGGTGGCGCTGCCACCGGTGACGGCGGCGGCGTCAAAGCCGGTGGTGCGCACGGTCAGCACCTTCACGGCGTCAAAGCTTTGCACGGTGGCGATGGCGTTGCCCGCGTAGATCGGGCGCTCGAAGGTGTCAGCGGAGATCACCTTGGTGACGTCACTGATCTGGGCCACGTCCAGGCGGGCCGCCACGCGCGGCGCCACGTTCTTGCCACCCGCCGTGGCGGGGAACAGGATGTGGCTGTAGGCGGAGGCCAGGCTCACGACCTGAGCCTTCACATTCTCGGCGAGGCCTTGGGCCAGGCTGGGGCCATCGGCGTGGATCACTTGGGTGACACCGGCGATCTGAGCGGCGGCGGCCGCTGCGGCACCGGCGTTGTGGCCGGCCACCAGCACGTGAACGTCGCCACCGCAAGCGGCGGCCGCGGTGACGGTGTTGAGGGTCGCGCCCTTGAGCGAGGCGTTGTCGTGTTCGGCAATGACGAGTGCGGTCATGTGTGTCTCCTCTTGAGCTGGTCTCACAGGACCTTGGCTTCGTTCTTCAGCTTGTCGACCAGGGTGGCCACATCGGCCACCTTGATGCCCGCCGAGCGCACCGGCGGCTCACTGACCTTGAGCGTCTTCAGGCGGGGGCTCACGTCCACCCCCAGATCGGCCGGTTTGAAGGTGTCCAAGGGCTTCTTCTTGGCCTTCATGATGTTGGGCAGCGTGACGTAGCGCGGCTCGTTCAGGCGCAGGTCGGTTGTCACCACGGCGGGGATCGACAGGGCCAGCGTTTCGGCGCCGCCGTCCACCTCACGGGTCACCAGCAGCTTGTCACCTTCCTTGGCGACCTTGGAGGCGAAGGTGGCTTGCGGCAGGTTGGCGAGCTCGGCCAGCATCTGGCCGGTCTGGTTGCTGTCGTCGTCAATGGCTTGCTTGCCGACGATGATCAAACCAGGCTGTTCCTTGTCCACAACGGCCTTGAGCAGCTTGGCCACGGCCAGGGGCTGCAGCTCGGCATCGCTCTCGACCAGGATGGCGCGGTCCGCGCCGATGGCCAGGGCGGTGCGCAGCACCTCCTGGCACTGTGCCACACCGCAAGACACGGCCACCACCTCGGTGACGATGCCTTGCTCTTTCAGGCGCACGGCCTCTTCGACGGCGATTTCGTCGAAGGGGTTCATGCTCATCTTGACGTTGGCGATGTCCACGCCGCTCTGGTCGGCCTTGACACGAACCTTCACGTTGTAGTCCACCACACGCTTGACGGCGACGAGTGCTTTCATGCTGTTGCTCCGATGCGCGAGGGGAATCAGAAGGCGGCCGAGCCGGTGATCGCACGGCCCAGGATCAGGGCGTGGATGTCGTGCGTGCCTTCGTAGGTGTTGACCACCTCGAGGTTGACCAGGTGACGGGCCACACCGAACTCGTCGGAGATGCCGTTGCCGCCCATCATGTCGCGCGCCATGCGGGCGATGTCCAAAGACTTGCCGCAGTTGTTGCGCTTCATGATCGAGGTCACTTCGACCGGGGCCTTGCCAGCGTCCTTGAGGCGACCCAGGGCCAGGCTGCCTTGCAGGCCCAGCGTGATCTCGGTGAGCATGTCGGCCAGCTTCTTCTGGATCAGCTGGTTGGCAGCCAGAGGCTTGCCGAACTGCTTGCGGTCCATCACGTACTGACGGGCACGGGCGTAGCAGTCTTCGGCGGCACCCAGGGCACCCCAGGAGATGCCGAAGCGGGCGCTGTTCAGGCAGGTGAAGGGGCCCTTCAAGCCACGCACCTCGGGGAAGGCGTTTTCTTCGGGGCAGAACACCTCGTCCATCACGATCTCGCCGGTGATGGAGGCACGCAGGCCGACCTTGCCGTGGATGGCGGGGGCGCTCAGACCCTTCCAGCCCTTTTCCAGCACGAAGCCACGAATGGCGTCCTTGCCGTTCTCGTTGCACTGCGCCCAGACCACGAACACGTCGGCGATCGGCGAGTTGGAGATCCACATCTTGGAGCCGCTGATCTTGTAGCCGCCGTCCACCTTGGTGGCGCGGGTGATCATGCTGCCAGGGTCGGAGCCGTGGTTGGGTTCGGTCAGGCCAAAGCAGCCGATGTACTCACCGGTACACAGCTTGGGCAAGTACTTGCGCTTGGTCGCTTCGGTACCGAATTCGTTGATGGGCACCATGACCAGCGAGTGCTGCACGCTCATCATCGAGCGGTAGCCCGAGTCCACGCGCTCGACTTCGCGGGCCACCAGGCCGTAGCTCACGTAGTTCAGGCCCGAACCACCGTACTCGGTGGGGATGGTCACGCCCAGCAGGCCCAGCTCGCCCATCTCGCGGAAGATCGACGGGTCGGTCTTTTCATTGCGGAAGGCTTCCAGCACGCGCGGAGCCAGCTTGTCCTGGCAATAGGCGCGCGCGGCGTCGCGCACGGCGCGTTCGTCGTCGGTCAGTTGCTGTTCCAGCAGCAGGGCGTCATCCCATTGGAAGGAGGCTTTGGTAGAAGTAGACATGGTGGGATCCTTGAAAGTTCAGCGGTGCTGGAACACGGGTTTGCGTTTGGCCAGGAAGGCGTGCATGCCTTCGCGGGCGTCGTCGGTGGCAAAGCGCGCGTAGATCTCGCGGCGCTCGAAGCCGATGCCTTCGGCCAGGGAGCTTTCCCAGGCGCGGTTGACACAGGCCTTGATGCTCATCAGAGCCGGCAGGGAGTAGCTGGCCACGGTGGTGGCCAAGGCGAAGGCCTCGTCCATCAGCTTGTCGCTGGCGACCACGCGCGAGACCAAGCCAAAGCGGTCGGCCTCTTGTGCGTCGATCAGGCGTGCCGTCAGGCACATGTCCATGGCCTTGGCCTTGCCAATGGCGCGCGGCAGACGCTGGGTCCCACCGGCGCCCGGCAGCATGGCCAGCTTGATTTCGGGCAGGCCAAAGCGGGCCGACTCGGCCGCGATGACGATGTCGCAGGCCAGCGCCAGTTCACAGCCACCGCCCAGCGCGAAGCCGGCCACCGCAGCGATCACGGGCTTGCGCACCTGGCGAATGGTTTCCCAGTTGCGGGTCACGAACTGGTCGCGCACCACGTCCTGGTAGGTCCAGTCGGCCATGGCCGCGATGTCGGCCCCGGCGGCGAAGGCCTTGTCGTTGCCGGTGATCACGATGGAGCCGATGTTGTCATCGCGGTCGAAGGCCAGCAGTGCCTCGCCCAGAGCGCTCATCAGCGCATCATTGAGCGCATTCATCTGCGCCGGACGGTTCAGGGTGATGATCCCGACGCGCCCTTGCGTCGAGGTCAGGATGGGTTGTTCAACGTCACTCATGCGGGTCTCACTGCTGTGCTTGCTGGGTCATCTCGGCCAGCATCTCGCGCAGCTTGAATTTCTGGATCTTTCCGGAAGCCGTGGACGGCATGGACTCCTGCACCAGCAGCTTCTCGGGGATGTACTGCATCGCGATCTTCTGGTCCTTCATATAGGCGACCATGTCTTCGAAGCTCAGCGACTGACCCGGCTTGGTCACCACCACGGCGCAGGCGCGCTCGCCCATGCGCTCATCGGGGTAGGGCACGATGGCGGCCAGGGCCACGGCGGGATGGCGGTACAGCAGGTTCTCGATCTCGACGACGGGGATGTTCTCGCCGCCGCGGATGATCACGTCCTTGCTGCGACCGGTGATGCGGATGTAGCCGTGCTCGTCCAGGCGGGCCAGGTCACCGGTGTCGAACCAGCCCTGCTCGTCGGTGCCGTTCAGGTGCGGACGCTTGAGGTAGCCGCCAAAGTTCGAGCACGAACGCACCAGCAGCTTGCCGGCGGTGCCGTGCGGCACATCGTGGCCGTCGAGGTCCACCACCTTGACTTCCACGCCAGGCAACGGGCAGCCATCGGTGTTGAAGGCGCGCTCATCGGGGTCGTCCAGGCGGGTCGTGGTCACGGCGCCGTTTTCCGACATGCCCCAGGCCGAGACGATCTTGACGCCCAGCACAGCACGGGCCTGCTCCACCAGGGCGGTGGGGATGGGGGCGCCGGCGCACAGGAAGATCTTCAGCGAGGGCACGCTGGTGTGGGCCGCCTGCACCGTGTTGGTCAGGTCGGTCAGGAAGGGCGTGGAGGCCATGGTGAAGACCACCTGCTCGGCATTGATCAGCTCGATGCCCTTCTTGGCGTCCCACACGTCCTGCAGCACCACGTGCGACTTCAGGATGACGGGCATGATCAGGCCGTACATGAAGCCGGTCTGGTGCGCCATCGGCGAGGCCATCAGGATGGTGTCATCGGCACCGAGCTTGAGGCGCTTGGCGTACGGCACGATGTTGGCAAACACCGTGTTGGCCGAGTGCATCACGCCCTTGGGCTCGCCGGTGGTGCCCGAGGTGTAGATCAACTGGGTGATGTCGTCCGGGCCCGGGCGGTGACGCGTCAGGATGTCCTGGGCATCGGCTTGCTTTTCCCACTCAGGGATCGTCAGCAGCGCTTCGAAGCTGTTGGCAGCCGGTTGGCCGTTGGCGTCCACCGCACCCACCGCCACCACGTGTTGCAGGTGTGGCAGGCTGGGCTTGATGCCATTGACCATGGTTTCAAAGTCAAACCCGCGGAAGGTCTTGGGGACGATGACGATCTTGGCCTCGCCGTGCTTGAGCATGAAAGTCAGCTCGCGCTCACGGAAGATGTGCATCATGGGATTGAGCACAGCGCCGATGCGCGAACAGGCCAGATAGGTCAGCGTGAACTGCCACCAATTGGGCAGCTGCAAGGCGACGATGTCGTTCTTGCCCACGCCCAGGCGGGTGAGGCCCACGGCGATGCGGTCAACCAGGCGCGCCATCTCGGCGTAGGTGAAGCGGGTGACCTCACCGGTCTCCACGCGCACCGCCGTCAACGCCAGCTTGTCCGGGCAGGCAGCCACGGCCGCATCCAGCTCGTCGTTGATGGTGCGGTCCAGCCAGTAACCTTGGGTCACGGCGGCGGCGCGGCGCGGCGCCAGCAAAACTGCATCGAATTCCATGGGGTGTCTCCTCAATCTCTTTTCTCAAGGCGGCTGATGGACTGTCAGTCCGGCCGCCATCCGATTTACGCCGGCACGTTCTTGCGACCGGCGCGCACGCGGGCCACGATGGTCTTCATGATCTGTGCGGTACCGTCACCGATCTGGAAGCCCAGCACGTCGCGCAGGCGCTGCTCCATCAGGCCGCGGTCGTAGCCGCCGTGGCCGAAGCACAGCAGGCACTGGTGGATCACGTCGTAGGCCAGCTTGGGGCCCCACCACTTGGCCATGCCGGCTTCAGCGGTGTGAGGCAGACCCTTGTCCTTGAGCCACAGGCCTTGCAGGCACAGCAGGCGGGCACCTTCGACTTCGGTGTCGAACTGGGCCAGCGGGTGGGTCACACCCTGGTAGTTCGACAGCGTCTTGCCGAAGGCTTCGCGCTGGGTGATGTACTCCCAGGTTTCTTCCAGCGCCACGCGGGCCACGGACAGGCACTGCAGACCGATCAGCGAACGCGAGAAGTCGAAGCCGTGCATGACCTGCACGAAACCCTTGTTCTCTTCGCCCAGGCGGTGGCTGACGGGCACGCGCACGTTCTCGAAGAAGATCGAGCCCCGGCCGATGGCGCGCTGGCCATGACAGTCAAAGCGGTTGGTGGTGATGCCGGGGGTGTCCATCGGCACCATCACAGCGGTCACGCCATGGGCGCCGTCTTCCACCTTGCCGGTGCGACCGAACACGACCGCGATGTCGGCCTGGTCGGCGGCAGAGATGGAGGTCTTCTCGCCGTTGATGACGTAGAAGTCGCCGTCACGCTCGATGCGCAGGCGCAGGTTGGCCGCGTCCGAACCGCCACGGGGTTCGGTCAGGGCGATACAACAGATGGCTTCGCCGGCAGTGAGCTTCTTCAGCCAGGGGCCGACGATCTCGGGGTTGCCGTACTTGGACAGGATCTGGCCGTTCAGCGAAGCCAGCAGGTTCAGGTAGGAGAAGCTGAGGTCGGCACGGGCGATCTCTTCGTGGATCACGCCCGCAGCCAGACACCCCATGCCCAGCCCGCCGAATTCTTCGGGCAGTTCAGGGCAGATGAACCCGAGGCTGCCCATTTCACGCAGCAGGTCGCGATTGAGGTCGCGGGTCTTGTCGCGCTCCAGGAAGCCTGGCGCCACACGCTCGGTCGCAAAACGGCGGGCCGTCTCGGCCAGCGCCTGCAGGTCTTCGTCGATATAGGGATTCGGGTTCATGTCTCAGTCTCCAGATACGTGCTTGTCGTGCGTCCGCTTACTTGGCGTACTTGCGGAACTCAGGCTTGCGCTTTTCCTTGAGCGCATTGACGCCTTCACGCGACTCTTCGGTGTCGTAGTACAGCTTCAAGGCGTACATGCCCATGCCGGCGATGCCGCTCTGGTGCGCGGTGTCAGCGTTGAAGGAACGCTTGGCGATGGCGATGGCCGTCGGGCTGCGCTCACCGATCTCTTCGCCCCATTTCTGCACTTCTTCGTCCAGCTGCTCGTGCGGCACGCAGACGTTGGCCAGGCCCATGGCCACGGCTTCAGCGCCGGAGTAACGCTTGTTCAGGTACCAGATTTCACGGGCCTTCTTTTCGCCGACCACGCGGGCCAGGAAAGCGGTGCCGTATCCAGGATCGACCGAACCCATCTTGGGACCGACCTGGCCGAAGATGGCCTTCTCGGACGCGATGGTCAGGTCACAGATGGTGCACAGCACGTTGCCGCCGCCGATGGCGAAGCCTTGCACGCGGGCGATCACGGGCTTGGGCACGTCACGGATGGCGGTGTGCAGCTCTTCCATCGGCAGACCGATGGTGCCGCGGCCGTCGTAGTTGCCGTTGTGGGCAGACTGGTCGCCGCCGGTGCAGAAAGCACGGTCGCCAGCACCAGCCAGCACGATGGCGCCGACGTTGCGGTCGTAGCCCGCCTTGTTCAGGGCCTTGATGATCTCGTCGCAGGTCTGGCCACGGAACGAGTTCATCTTGTCAGGACGGTTGATGGTGATCCATGCAACGGTGTTACGCACCTCGTACAGGATGTCTTCGAATTCAACGGACATGGTGTTCTCTCTTGGAATAGGGTTGTAGATGGGACCGAACGGCTTAGCCGTGCATGGTCAGTCCGCCGGAGACGGAGATCACCTGACCGGTGATGAAGGAGGCGTCGTCGCTGCCGAAGAAGGCAATGGCGCTGGCCAGGTCATCAGGCTGACCCAGGCGACCCAGGGGGATGGCGCTCTTGAAGGCTTCGATCAGCTTGGCCGGGTCACGGGCACCTTCGGCCACGCCCGCCAGCAAGGCGGTGTCGGTCGGGCCGGGGCACACGACGTTGACGGTGATGCTTTGGCGAGCGTGTTCACGCGCCAGGGTCTTGGACAGGGCCACCAGACCGCCCTTGCAAGCAGAGTAAACGGCCTCGCCGGACGAACCACCACGGGCCGCGTCAGAAGCGATGTTCACGATGCGGCCATACTTGCGCTCGGCCATGCCGGGCAGCACGGCGTGCAACATGTGCAGGGCGCCCGTCAGGTTGATGGCGATCAGCTTGTCCCACTCGGCGGGCACGGTCTTGGTGAAGGGCTTGAAGACGTCCCAGCCGGCGTTGTTGACCAGCACGGCGATGGGGCCCAGGGCGGCTTCGGCAGCAGCGACCGCTGCGTCCACTTCGGCGCGGTCGGTGATGTTGCACTTGAAAGCCTGTGCCACGCCGCCAGCGGCCTTGATCTCGTCGACCACCTTCTGGGCGGCTTCGACGTTCATGTCGAACACGGCCACCTTGGCGCCGTCCGCTGCAAAACGCTTGGACGTTGCGCCGCCGATGCCGCCGCCGCCGCCGGTCACGATCACGGTCTTGCCTTCAAAGTTTGCCATGTGAGTCTCCATCCAGAGTGAGGGTTGATATGCTGCGCAGGTGCAGTCAATGTTCTGCGGCATATATGTCAATGTGTTGACTAATATTAGTCTTGCGCCTATCTTTCTGCAAGCATCTAATTGAACGGAACATCTATGGTTTTCCCTAATGAACTCGGCGACATGGGTCGGATGGAGCAGGCCAACCGCCTCTTCTTTCGCCTGTACCAATGCGCAAACATGTTGCATAAAACGGGCACCAAGGCCGTGGAAAGCGAAGGCCTGACCACCCAGCAGTGGGCCGTGTTGGGCGCGCTGTCACGCCCGGACACGCAAAACGGCATCAGCATGGGCGACCTCGCCCGCTTCCTGATGGTCAGTCGCCAGAACCTGTCGGGCCTCATCAGCCGCATGGAGCGTGACGGTCATGTGCGCAGCGACCCCGATGGCCGCGATCGGCGCTCTCGCCTGGTCACCATGACCGATTCAGGACGTCAGGTCTGGCTGGAGCAGGCCGCCCCCAAGATCCGCCTCTTCTATGAGCAGGCGCTGGGCGGTTTCTCGAACAGCGACCTCACGCACACCGTGCACTACCTGCTCAAACTGCTGGACAACATGAAACAGATCGATGCCGAGCAAGGTCACGCTTCGGTGGACGAAGGTGACACGCCGATGGACACGGAACATCACGTGTGACGACCGGCGGCATCGCGCGTAAACCCGAGCGAACGCCCCCCCGCAAACCTGGGGTGGTGGCGCGCAAGATGTTCCCTTTCCGTGCGGAAGTTCCGCGCTGACCCCAGCATAACGATGCCCGTTAGACCCGTAAAGTGAAGTCACGCCACCAAGGTCTTTGTTGGGTGGCGAAGTCCACTCACAACAACCTTTCACGGAATCTTCATGCGTACACTGAACCAACAAGAAATCGCCGCTGTCAACGGTGGCCTGTCCTTCGGTCAAGTCATCGACGCCATCAATGGCAAGCCTGCCACCGGCCTGTTCGTGTCGTCCACCGACAAGACGATCACCGCCGTGATCGCCGCCCTGTCGCCTTACATCAAGCCCCTGATCGAAAACACCATCAACAAGCTGATCGCTTCGATCGGCACCAAGAAGGCCGCCTGAGCCAGCTTCTCCTGATGTGGCAGGCCCGAGCGGCCTGCGCGTCTGCGGGCCGCACTTGCGGCCTTTTGTCATTTGGCGTGGGAACATGGGCAGCATGCCGCCTTTGCAGTTGTGGGTGCACCGAATGCGGGTGCTGCGTCCTTTGTGGATGGGATGGATGAGCCTGACCTGCGGGAGCATCGCGCTCGCCCAGTCCGACCCTGCTGTCACGCTCCAGTGGTCCTTCTCACTCAGTCCAGCGCGTGCATCGGCCCCGCCCTCCCACACCGAGCGTGCCACCGCAGACACATCGGCCCTGCTGACCCTGTCCGCCACCCCCTGGCCCGATCTGCTCCAGGCCGCCCAGCAGCATGCCGGCGCCAACCGGGTGGCCGATGCCAATGTGCAGGCCGCGCAAGCGCAGGCACAGCAGGCCTGGGCCACGGCCTGGATGCCGCGCGTGGAACTCAGCGCCAGCGGCACCACCCAGCAGCAAACCTACAACGGCCTCGACAGCCGCACCCCCGCCTCGGCCATCACCCTGAGCTCCACCTTGCCGCTGTGGCGGGCCGCCGAGCGCGCCAGCGCCCAGGCCCAGGAGGCCGTTACCGAACAATCGCGCTGGCAAGCCCGCGCTCAGCGCACCACGGTGGCCCGCGAACTGAGCCTGGCCTACCTGGCCGCCGCCGAAGCCGCTGAACAGCGCCGCCTGGCCGAGGCGCAGCTCGCCCTGCTGCAGTCTCAGCTGCACATCAACGACCGGCGCCTGCAAGCCGGCCTGGGCACGGTGCTCGAACAGCTGGAAACCCGCACCCGCATCGACCAGCTGCGCGCCAGCATCCGCGAACTCAGCATGCGCGCGGCCACCCAGCGCCTCACGGTGACCCGCCTGAGCGGCCAGACCGATGTGCGCACCGCCGCCGGCCTGAGCCCCCACGCCGCGCCCCTGCCCACCGACCTGCCCCCGCTGCACGAGGCCCTGGGCCAGGCCGTGCAGACCAACCCGCAATGGCTCGACGCGCAAGCCGGCCTCACCGCCGCGCGCGCCACCGAGTCGGCGCGTCAGGCCGAGGCCTGGCAGCCCAGCATCGACGCCGTGGCCTCGGCCAGCCGCACCCGCCAAACCCAGCGCTTCGAGGGCGTCACCGAGCGCCAGAACGTGAACACCCAGGCCGTCGGCGTGCAGCTCAACTGGCCCCTGTTCAGTGGCGGCTACCAGCAAGGGCGTGTGCAGGAGGCCACCGCCTTGCTGACGCGCGCGCAGGCCCAGCTCGACCAGATCGAAGCCGAGGTCCACACCAGCCTGCGCGATGCCTACCAGCGCCTGACCCAGGCGCAATCGGTCATCGCCGCGCAACAGGACGTGGAGGCCACCGCCACCGCGACGCACGCCGCCGTCCACAAGGCCTTCGTGGCGGGCCTGCGCACCAACCTCGACCTGCTCAACGCCCAGCAACAGATCTACAGCGCACGCCAGAGCCTCGTGACGGCCCGCATCACCGCCCTGAGCGCCCACATCGACATCCTGGCCTTGCTCGACCGGCTCGACCCCACGCACGTGGCCCCGCTGAGCGCCCAACTCGACCTCCAGGCCCTGACGGAGTCCCAACCATGAGCTCACCCGCTCACGACCTTTTTCGCCAGGAAGCCCTGGCCGCCCGCGCCGACAACAGCGCCGGCCCCGCACTGCGCATCCGCCCCGTGGGGGCCACCCGCCTGACCGCCTTCTTCGCGGCCACGGCGCTGGGGGTGATCCTGCTGCTGATCTTTGGCTCGTACACCAAGAAGGAGCGCGTGCAAGGCGCCATCCAGGCCCGCGATGGCGTGGCCCAGATCGTGCCTATGGAAGCCGGTCTGATCCAGCGCGTGCAGGTCCAGGACGGCCAGCGCGTCAAAGCCGGGCAGGCCCTGATCGCCCTGACCCACGACCGCCAAACCGAAGCCGGCAGCACCCACGCCCTGCTGAGCACCAATTTGCAAGGCCAGCGCCAGCAGGTGCAAGCGCAAACCGATGCGCAGCAGCTCGCCAAGCAGGCCACCTTGGCCGCCCTGCAGCAGCGCATCGCCCAAGGCCAGCGCAACGCCGAGTCGGTGAGCCAGGAGCTCGCCCTGCAAAGCCAGCAAGTGGCCTCGTCGCGCAAGTTGCTGGAGCAGCTCAAACCCCTGCTGGCCGAGCGCATCGTCTCCGAGTTGCAGTACGAGCAGCAGCACCAGACCCTGCTGGACCAGAGTGCCCGCCTGCAAAGCCTGGAACGCCAGCGCAGCACCGCCCTGGCCGACGTGGCCCTGGCGCGCGAGGAGCAGGCGCGGGTGAGCGCCGAACACGCGGTCACCCAAGCCACCCTGGACCGGGACCTGCTGACCCTGCGACAGGAAGAAGTGCAGCGCCTGAGCAGCCGCCAGACCGTGCTCACCGCCCCCTTCGACGGCACGGTGACAAGCCTGGTGGTGACGCCCGGCCAAAGCGTGCCCGCCGGCGCCAGCCTGGCCGCCATCGTGCCCGACCACTCCCCGATGACCGCGGTGCTGTACGTGCCCAGCACGGCCATCGGCTTCGTGCAGGCCGGCCAGCGCGTGCGCGTCAGCTACGACGCCTTCCCCTACCAACGCTTTGGCCAGTACCACGGCGTGGTGCACAGCGTCTCGCAAACCGACGTGCCGATGGCCGCCAACCCGGACAAGCAAGACCGCCGCGCCTACTTCCTGGTGCGCGTCACCCTGGACTCGTCCAGCGTGAAGGCCTACGACGCCCAGATCCCGCTGCGCCCCGGCCTCACCCTGACGGCCGACATCGAGATCGACCGCCGCAGCCTGATCCGCTGGATGCTCGACCCGCTGTTTGCCTTCACCGGCAAGCTGTGAGCGCGGTCCCTGACGTGCCCCTTCATCCGAGACCCGCATGAACCTGCTTTCCCTGTGGCCCCGCCGTCGGGTGCCGATGATCCTGCAATCCGAAGCGGCGGAATGCGGCCTGGCCTGCCTGGCCATGGTCGCCAGTGCCCACGGCCACGACACCGACCTGCTGACCCTGCGTCGCCGCTTCGAGATGTCCTCGCGCGGCGCCACGCTGGGCCGCCTGATGCAGATCGCCGACCAGATGGGCCTGGCCAACCGCGCCCTGCGCCTGGAGCTCGAAGAGCTGCCGCAACTGCAGGTGCCCTGCATCCTGCACTGGGACCTGAACCACTTCGTGGTGCTGGTGCGCGCCGATGCCAAGCGCATCACCGTGCTCGACCCGGCGGTGGGCGAGCGCACCCTCACCCTCAAGGAGGCCAGCCCCCACTTCACCGGCGTGGCGCTGGAGCTGGCCCCCACCCAGGGCTTCGAGAAAAAGACCGAGAAGACCCCGTTCGATCTGCGCGTGCTGTTTGCCGGCCAGCAAGGCCTGTGGCGCGCCTTCGGGCAGATGGCGGTGCTGTCCCTCGTGCTGGAGACCTTCAGCATCCTCATGCCCATGCTCAGCCAGTGGGTCATCGACGACGTGGTCGTGACCCGCGACACGCCACTGCTTTCCGTGCTGTGCATCGCCATGTTCCTGCTGGCCTTCATGGCCCTGTGCACGCGCCTGCTGCGTGGCTGGATCGTGCTGGGCGCCAGCCTGTCGTGGAAGATCTCGTCGAGCACCAACGTCTTTCGCTACCTGCTCAAGCTGCCGCTGTCCTACTTCGACAAGCGCCACACGGGTGACGTGATGTCGCGCTTCGCCTCGGTGGGCCACATCCAGGACACCATCACCACCAACCTGATCGAGACCGTGCTTGACGGGGTGGTCAGCCTGATCACCCTGGGGCTGATGTTCATGTACAGCCCCATGCTGGCGGGCATCGTGCTGGCGGTGGCCGTGCTGCAGGCGCTGGTGCGCTTTGCGGTGTTCCAGCCTTATCGGCAAGCGGCCGAAGAGCTGATCGTGCGCGACGCCACCATCCAGACCTTCTTGCTGGAGAGCCTGCGCGGCATCTCGGCCATCAAGTTCTTTGCCCGCCCCAACTGGCGCGTGGGCGGCTGGATGAACCAGCAGGCCTCGATGGTCAACGCCCAGGTCAAGCAAGAGCGCATCGGCATCCTCTACCAGTTCATCAACGGCACCATCAGCGCGGTCGAAGGCGGCCTGGTGCTGTACCTGGCCGGCACCCTCATCATCGAAGAAAAGTTCACCATCGGCATGCTGGTGGCCTTCCTCGCCTACAAGGGGCAGTTCCTGCAACGTGCCAGTGAACTGCTGGAGCGCGTCATCAACCTGCGCCTGCTCAAGCTGCAAGGCGAGCGCCTGGCCGACATCGTGCTGACCGAACCCGAAGCGTCGTCGCCGGCCCACGCCGCCGCCTCGCTGCCCACCGATGCACCGATGACGCTGGAGATGCGCCAGGTCACCTTCCGCTACGCCGCCGGGGAAGAGCCCGTGCTGCACAACCTCGACCTCACGCTGCGCACCGGCCAGGCCGTCGCCATCGTCGGGCCCTCGGGCTGCGGCAAATCGACGCTGCTCAAGGTTCTGTCGGGCCAGGTCGTGCCGGAGTCGGGCGAGGTGCTGCTCAACGGCGTGCCCATCCAGCGCCTGGGCTCGGAAGCCTTCCGCTCGGTGCTGGGCACGGTGTTCCAGGACGACCAGCTGTTCTCGTGCTCGATCTACGACAACATCGCCATGAACGACCACGAGGCCAGCCACGAGAAGGTGGCCGCCGCGGCCAAGCTGGCCTGCCTGCACGACGACATCGAACGCATGCCCATGGGCTACCAGACCCTGGTGGGCGGCATGGGCGCCACCCTGTCAGGCGGGCAAAAGCAGCGCCTGCTGCTGGCACGGGCGCTCTACAAACAGCCCCGCTTCCTGCTGCTCGACGAGTACACCAGCCATCTCGACTTCGACACCGAAGCCAAAGTGCAGCAGGCCATCAACGCCCTGGGCTGCGGTCGCTTCATCATCACGCACCGCGAACACAGCCTGAGCGAGGGCGACGAAATCTGGCGCCTGCAGGCCGGTCAGCTGGTGCGTGCCGGCTGAGGCCACGCGCCCCGATCGGCGCGCCGCTCGCCCGGCACCCCCAGGCTCACACGCTCAACGGCGCGGCCCGGGCAAACCGCGCTCCAGCCGGTCTTCCAGCTCGCCCAGGCTGGCCGCCAGCGAATTGCCGGTCTGCTCGGTGAAGGTCTGCGATGCCTGCTCCAGCTCCGCGATACGGGCCAGCAGCGCCTGATGCGCCTCGTCCTGACGCATCGCCTGGCGCGTCAGCTCCGTCGAGATGAACGCCTGCAAGGCGGTGAAACGCGAGGCCTCGGCCTTGTCGGCCAGCTCGCGGTTGGCCTGCAGCTCCTTGCTGTGACGGCGGGTGTCCAGCAACACCGCGCCCTGCAGGTACACCGCGTGTACCAGGAAGATCACGGTGAGCAGCACCAGCAGGCTCAGCAGCGTCAGCCCCAGCGGCAGCGACACGCTGGCAAAGCCCAGGGACAGCTCGGTCGGGCTGACAAAGGCCTCCCAGTTCAAGACGGTGACCGCCGCCAGCATGGCCGCGAGCAACAAGAGCATCAGGTACAAGGTTCGCATGGCGGTCTCCCACATTTTCAATTCGTCAAACGGGGCACGCCCCTGCCGCACCTTACACCGAGCTGAGGCCCCTTGGCCCCCTTCATCGCGCTGCCGTACACCGCATCGGGCCGTCTGACAAGACTCGACGCCGACGCCGCACAGGCTCACAATGACTGCGTCAGCAGATTGAACCGGAGTCGCACGATGCCCATGCCCCGCTTGCCCACCGAAGACTTCGCCGAGGCCGACGCCCTCGATGTCAACGATCCCCGCATCGTGCTGCGCCCCGATGGCTATCACTGGCTGAGCGAGGGCGGCCGCATCGAGAACGGTCCCTTCGAGAGCGCCCGTGCCGCCTGGGCCGACATGCACGCCGCCGACGAAGACGCCCCCATCCCGGAAGGGGATCTCCAGGAGGTCTCGGCCGAGATCGGCATCGCCGACTGGGTCGACCCCGACACGGGCGACCCGGCCGAAGGCACGATTCCGCACCTGAGCGACGAGTGAGGCCACACGGACAGGCATCTCCGCGCCCCACCCCAGAGCCAATTCCCAGCGCCATCTGTGGGCAAGCCCGCTCGGTCACAATGCCCCAACCCTTTGTGACCCCTCTGCCCACGGAGCCCCCTGATGAAGCTGTTCATGAAACCCGGCGCCTGCTCGCTGGCCTCGCACATCGTCCTCGAAGAAATCGGCCGCCCCTACGACACCGAAACCGTTGACCTGGCCAAGAAGGTCACCGCCAGTGGCGCCGACTTCTGGGCCATCAACCCCAAGGGCTACGTGCCCGCGCTGCTGCTGGACGACGGCGACCTGCTCACCGAAGGCCCGGCCATCCTGCAGTACCTGGCCGACCAGGCCCCCGAGCTGCAGCTGGCGCCCGCCAACGGCAGCAAGGCCCGCTACCAGCTGCAAAGCTGGCTGGCCTTCATCGGCACCGAAGTCCACAAGAACTTCAGCCCCTTCTTCAACCCGGCCGCCCCGACCGAGATGAAAGACCTGGCCCGCGCCAACCTGCAGCGCCGCCTGAGCTATGTCAACGACCAGCTCGCCGGTCGGGACTTCCTGATGGGCAGCGCCTTCAGCGTGGCCGACGCCTACCTGTTCACCGTGGTCGGCTGGGCCAAGTTCATCCAGCTCGACCTGAGCGCCTGGCCCAACCTGACCGCTTTCCAGGCCCGCGTCGCAGCCCGTCCGGCCGTGCTGCGCGCCCTGCAGGCCGAAGGCCTGGCCTGATCCTGCTCACGCGGTCGGCGCCACGCCCTTCGGGCCGGCCTGACCGCGTCCCAGCACCTGGCTGGACGTCACGCCCATCGACACATAGATGCTGGTGAGTCCATCCATGCCCACGTCGGCAGGCGTGACCCAATCTTCGCGCACATACAGCAGGCCACCGCCCACCGGCACCGGCGCCGTGGGCACCAGCACCGCCAGGTAACGCTGCCCGTCGATCTCGACCGGCTCCGGCGCGGACAGGAGGGCCAGCACCTTCACCCCACCGCCCTCACCAAAACGACACCAGACCGGGCTCATGGTCTTGAGGCCATCGCCCTCGCCCTCGCCCTGGCTGAGCATGTCCACAAAGCGACGGATCAGGTCGTAGACATTGCGCACCAGCGGGATACGGCGCACCACCGCGTTGACCAGGCGCGCCAGACCGCGCTGCAACTCGGCCTCCACCAGCAGCCCGAGTGCGAACACCCCCAGCACGATGATGAAGGCACCCAGCACATAGCCCAGCATCACCGAGCCCGACAGCCCGATGCCCAGGCTCACGAACACCTTGCCCACCAGGCTGCTCGGCCCCAGCCAGGCATACAGCAGCCGCCCCAGCCAGATGAACACGGCGGCGGTCACAAACAGAGGCAAGGCGGCCAGCAACCCGGTCACGAAGGTGCGAATGATGTGGCGTGAAGTAGAAAGACGCGGCATAGGACAGGCTCGACATGAGCGCCCTGATTATGGGGGAGTCACACCCATCGGGCCTCACCGTACGGCACACTCACGCTGAATCCAAATTGGCCCCGCCGGCGGTCTTAGTAGCATGAAAAAAACACACAGGGATACCCGCCGTCAGGTCGGGCGTGCGTCAGCATGGCTGTTTGCATTGATGTGCGGCCTTGTCTCGCCTACAGCGGTGCTGTCAGCCGAGAATACAACCAAGGTGACGACCCAGCCTACGTCCTCCAGCACCGATTGCAATTGCGTGCTTCCATACCGAGTCTATGACCGGGCACCGACACCGGAGCAGCGGGCCCTCTTCGAGGCGGCACAGCGCGCCGACGTCGCAACCTTCATGCAACTGCTTCCTCGAGCCAGTCAGTTGGATAGCGTGGCAGTCCAGAATCAACCCATTCTCACGGCAATCATCCGCCCTGACCCCACGCTGAAAGCCAAGAATACCAATCGACTTTGGCAACAGACCGAAGAGCGCCAACGCATCTTCACCGCCCACAGACAGACGGTGCCCGCCCGCTTGAGCATGCTCAAAGCAGCTCTGAAGCAAGGTGCTCGCCCGAACGACATCACTTACCAATCACAACAACCGGCCTTGCACCTGGCCATTGTGTATGGATCTCCCGCCATGGTCGAGATGCTGCTGAAAAACAAGGCTGATCCCCGACAAGCCGAAAGACGTTTCAACCGCACGCCCCTAGACTTTCTGCTCGACCATGAATTTTTCATGCGCATGGATGGTCTGCCGGAGGTATTGACCCGTGATGAGCGCACCCAGATCGTCGCGCAGTTGCGGAGCGCGGGCAGCCCTGAGCCCCACATCCGCAACTGGACCGACGTCATCGCCCTGACATCGGGGGATGTCTGGCTCAAGCACCTGTTGGCGCAGCACAAGCCATCGGTCAACGATCTGATGAACGTTGAAAACGGTGTGCTGCCCACCGCAACCGCAGCGTACCTGGGTGACACGAAAGCGCTGCGCACGCTGATGGCGCATCTGCCACGCTACGCCCCTCAATCACACCCGCCGTTCGACGTGCGCCTCGACGCCGCCATGGCCGCGATTCTTGGTGATCACCCGGATCTGGCGCGCAGTCTGCTGCAGCCGAACATGAACTGGTTGCAAAGAGGCTTGCGTGGAGGCAACCGATTGGGAGCGTACGGCATGGTCGAGTATGAGAGTCAAGATCAGACCACCGTGTTGGCCATCGCAGCGCAGCGTGGCGACGTACCTCTCGCCCGCCAACTGCTGGACTGGGGCGCGCCCATCGGCGAGGGCCTCCTCGTCGCTACGAAGCGTCGTGATCAGGCCATGATCCGCTTGCTGATGACCCATGGAGGCGAGCCCACCACTACCATCCTCAACGGCCTAGGTGATGGTGACAGCCCCTTGGGGCTGGCTCTCAAAGAAGCCGCCGAGCTCCTGCCCTTGCTGCTCGCCAATCCCTCTGAAGCGACGCGCAAGGCCCTACGCATCGAGGCTCATGACCTGTTGGACAACGCCTTCAAGACACCCCTGGGAGCCACTGAGAGCCGTCGCCCTCTCATCGACGCCTTGCTGAACGCCGGGGTCCAAGGCGCCACGCTGTCACCTCACTACATGCAGGCTGCCATCGCAAGCGGTGACATCGAGGCACTGCAAGCTTTACATACAGGCGGCGCCCCCTGGCCACAAGATGCCATCGCCGAAGCAATGGCGACCGGCCGGCTCGACCTCGTCGAGCGCGTGGCCGAGTTGAGCGGCCAATCCCCCGCACAAAGTTGCCCGACCACCTTCGAGCAGCTCAATCGCCTGATCCGCGAGAGCCCCGAATTCGCAGACCGCTTGTTCGCCCTTGGCCTGTCCACACGAGCTTGCGCCAAGGCGGGCCCGCTCAGTCACCGCTTGCTGCTCGCCTGGTCGGCGACCGACAGCCGTCCCCTCATGGGCACACGCCACCAGCGCGCACAAGCACTGCTGGCGCGCCTATGGCAGGTGGATCCAGCCCAACGCACGCTGCCACCGACATTGTGGCAAGCGCTGATCTCACGCCACCGCCCGGATACCCTGTCACTGGCCCTGTCGGGCCAGCCGCCCCAAGTAGCTGATCTGGGCACGCTGGCCCAGCACGCCATCGCCGAACGCAACCCAGAAGCCCTGAGGCAGTTGCGGCCCCACGGCTTGACAGCCCAGACCCGCCTGCCCGATGGGCAAACCCTGGCCTGGCACCTCGACTGCGCGCGTTCCGCTCGCTGGCGCGAACTGTCAGGCTTTGCCGATCTGCCCGCAACCCGATGCCCCGCCCAACATCCACGCAAGCTCACAGCGGCCGAGAATGCCCTCGCCAAGCGGGTGTCCGGTCGTTACAGCCTGGCAGGCGTGCGTGAGATGGCCTCTGATCTGACGCTGAAGGCCAACGGACGGTACGGACGCGCCACGAACTATGGTCCCATCGACGAGTTCATCGAGGGTGACTGGCACGTGGACGGCGAAGACATCGTGCTGAAGAGCCAAGACACCTTACCCGCGCCCCTCATTCGCGTTCTCAAGGCTACCTATGCGCCAGAAGTCGCAGGTGTACAAATACGCGCCTTCAAGGATGGCCGCATCCTCCGGGGGCCGGCTGTCTTGATCGCGGGGCGCCAAGCCAACCTCTTCGGCGCGCTCAGCCCCAAAGACGAGCAAGGTTGGAGCACCTTTGCGAACACGTCTGTCCCGATCGGTCAACTGGAAGGCGTGGCCGTGGGCGTGGCCCATCAACATGGCCTGCGTTGGACACTGCTACCGCTTACCCCTGACGCACAAGGGCACTTGCCCAACAAGATTGTGATTGAACTCGACACCGCGGTTCTGAACGGAACCGTCCCCGACTTGCGTCTGAGACTGGAGGACGATGCCCTGGTGGATTCCGCTGGCCGCCCCCGCGGCCGCTACGAGCGCTATGAATAAGCCAAGGCGGTGCGGCCCCGGCTTCCTATAATCCTCAGATTGTCCCGACCCCAGCCGTCCCATGAGCGCACCCACCGACAACCAGACCTACGACCCGCGTGCCGTCGAAGCCCGTGCCCAACAGCACTGGGAAGCGAACGACGCCTACCGCGTCACCGAAAACCCGGACAAGAAGTCGTTCTACGCCTGCTCCATGCTGCCCTACCCCTCGGGCAAGCTGCACATGGGCCACGTGCGCAACTACACGATCAACGACATGTTGACCCGTTACCTGCGCATGAACGGCTACAACGTGCTGATGCCCATGGGCTGGGACGCCTTCGGCCTGCCCGCCGAAAACGCCGCCCTGAAGAACAAGGTGCCGCCCGCCGCCTGGACCTACGACAACATCGCTTACATGAAAAAGCAGATGAAGGCGATGGGCCTGGCGATCGACTGGTCGCGCGAAATCGCCACCTGCCAGCCCGAGTACTACAAGTGGAACCAGTGGCTGTTCATCAAGATGCTGGAAGCCGGCATCTGTGAGCGCCGCACCCAGACCGTCAACTGGGACCCGGTCGACCAGACCGTGCTGGCCAACGAGCAGGTGATCGACGGCCGCGGCTGGCGCTCGGGCGCGCTGGTCGAAAAGCGCGAGATCCCCGGTTACTACCTGAACATCACGAACTACGCCGACGAACTGCTGGGCGCCGTCGCCAACCCCGAAGACAAGAACTACCTGTCCGGCTGGCCCGAGCGCGTGCGCCTGATGCAGGAAAACTGGATCGGCAAGTCCGAGGGCGTGCGCTTTGCGTTCAGCCACGGCATCAAGGCGGCAGACGGCAGCCTGATCAACAACGGTCAGCTGTGGGTCTTCACCACCCGCGCCGACACCATCATGGGCGTGACCTTCTGCGCCGTGGCACCGGAGCACCCGCTGGCCGCCCACGCCGCCGCGCTCAAGCCCGAACTGCAGGCCTTCATTGCCGAATGCCAAAGCGGTGGCACCACCGAAGCCGAACTCGCCACGCAAGAAAAGAAGGGCCAGCCCACCGGCCTGTTCGTCACCCACCCGCTCACCGGTGCGCAGGTCGAGGTCTGGATCGGCAACTACGTGCTGATGTCCTATGGCGACGGCGCCGTGATGGGCGTGCCCGCCCACGACGAGCGCGACTTCGCCTTCGCCCAGAAGTACGGCATCGAGATCAAACAGGTGATCCAAGCCGAAGGCAAGACCTTCAGCCTGGACGCCTGGGCCGACTGGTACGGCGACAAGCAGCAAGGCGTGTGCGTGAACTCCGGCGTGCTCGACGGCCTGGCTCACAAGGACGCCGTCGCCAAGGTCGCCGAGCTGCTGATCGCCCAGGGCGTGGGTGAGAAGAAGACCACCTGGCGCCTGCGCGACTGGGGCATCAGCCGCCAGCGCTACTGGGGCACACCCATCCCCATCATCCACTGCGCCGACTGCGGCCCTGTGCCCGTGCCCGAGAAGGACCTGCCCGTGGTCCTGCCCGAAGACGTGGTGCCCGACGGCAGCGGCAACCCGCTCAAGTCGCGCCCCGACTTCCTGAATGTGGGCTGCCCGAAGTGCGGCAAACCCGCCCAGCGCGAAACCGACACGATGGACACCTTCGTGGACTCGAGCTGGTACTTCCTGCGCTACACCTGCGCCGACAACCACGGCGCCATGGTGGACGGCCGCACCGACTACTGGATGCCGATGGACCAGTACATCGGTGGCATCGAGCACGCCATCCTGCACCTGCTGTACGCGCGCTTTTGGACCAAGGTCATGCGCGACCTGGGCCTGGTCAAGGCCGACGAGCCCTTCAAGAAGCTGCTCACCCAGGGCATGGTGCTCAACCACATCTACTCGCGCCGCACCGCCAAGGGCGGCAAGGACTACTTCTGGCCGCACGACGTCGAGCATGTGCTCGATGAGACCGGCAAGGTCATCGGCGCGCGCCTCATCCATGAAGCCGACAGCGCCGACGGCAAGCTGCCCGTGGGCACCGCCATCGACTACGAAGGCGTGGGCACCATGTCCAAGTCGAAGAACAACGGCATCGACCCGCAAGAGCTGATCGAGAAGTACGGCGCCGACACCGCCCGCCTGTACACCATGTTCACCGCACCGCCCGAGCTGACGCTGGAGTGGAACGACGCCGCCGTGGAAGGCAGCTTCCGCTTCCTGCGCCGCGTCTGGAACTTCGGCATGAAGCTGAGCGCCCTGCCCAAGGCCGACACCACCGCGCTCACGCAAGGCGCCGCCTCGCTGGCCGACGTGGCCTTCGGCAAGGACGCCAAGGCGCTGCGCCTGGAAGTGCACACCGTGCTCAAGCAGGTGGACTACGACTACCAGCGCATGCAGTACAACACCGTGGTCTCGGGCGCGATGAAGCTGCTCAACGCGCTCGAAGGCTTCAAGGGCACCGACAGCGCCGACGGCCAGATTGCCCTGATCGAAGGCTTCGGCATCCTGCTGCGCACGCTCTACCCCGCCACGCCGCACCTGGCCCACACGTTGTGGGCCGAGCTGGGCTACGTCAGCCAGCTGGGCGACCTGCTCGACGCGGCCTGGCCGAAGGTGGACGACAGTGCCCTGGTGCAGGACGAGATCGAGCTGATGCTGCAGGTCAACGGCAAGCTGCGTGGCTCGATCAAGGTCAGCCCCAGCGCCGACAAGGCCGCCATCGAGGCCACCGCCCTGGCCCATGCGGAGTTCATCAAGTTCTCCGAAGGCAAGGCGCCCAAGAAGGTCGTGGTCGTGCCCGGCCGCCTCGTCAACGTGGTGGTGTGAGCATGCAGCGCCGCCACCTCCTCACCGGCCTGAGCGCCACGCTGGCCCTGGCCACGCTCGGAGGCTGCGGCTTCCAGCTGCGCCGAGGCCCCAAGCTCATGGCTTTCCGCACCATCCAGCTCACCGGCTTTGCCAGCACCTCCCCGCTGGCCACCGAGCTGGCCCGGGCGCTGGAGGCCAGCGGCGTCGACGTGGTCGACTCCACCTTGCAGGCCACCCAGGCGGCCGGCACCAGCCAGGTGCCCACCAGCCACCTCGTGTTTGAGGCCCTGCGCGACAGCCGAGACCTCGTCGTCGTGACCAAGACCGCCTACGGCCAGGTGCGCAACATGAGCGTGCGCACCGGCGTGAGCTTTCGCATCCTGCGCGGGGATGGCTCCGAGCTGCTCGGCCCCACCCCGGTCGACCTGGCGCGCGACCTGAGCTACAACGAGCGCGACGCGCTGGCCAAGCAAGACGAGGCCGCCGCCCTGCAACGGGGCATGCAGACCGACATCGTCAACCAGGTGCTGCGCCGCCTCGCGGCCATCCGCCCCGAGCAGCTCAGCAGCGCCCCGCAAGCCACCACCGCGGCTTCGGCGCCGGTGCCCGCCGGCCACGCCGCGTCCCAGCCGGTGCGCTGAGCGCCGGCCCGCCCCATGCAACTGCGCCTCGACCAGCTCTCGGCCCACCTGAGCAAGGGGGCCAGTGCGCTCAAGCCCATCTACACCCTCTACGGCGACGAACCGCTGCTGGCGCAGGAAGCGGGCGACGCCCTGCGCGCTGCCGCCCGGGCCGCCGGCTTCACCGAGCGCCAGGTGCACACCGTCAGCGGCGCGCACTTCGACTGGTCGGGCCTGCTGGGTGCGGCCAGCGAGATGTCCCTGTTCGGCGACAAGCAGATCATCGAGATCCGCATCCCCTCGGGCAAACCGGGCAAAGAGGGCTCGCAGGCCCTGCAGCAGTACTGCGAAGCCGCCCAGGGCAACGACGGTCTGCTCACCCTCGTCACCCTGCCCCGTCTGGACAAGACCCAGCTCAACAGCGCCTGGTTCACCGCACTCGATGGTGCGGGGCTGACGCTGCGCTGCGACCCGATCGAGCGCGCCCAGCTGCCGCTGTGGATCGCCCAGCGCCTGTCGGCCCAGGGCCAGCAGGTCGAACCCGGCGAAGCCGGCCAGCGCACCCTGGCCTTCTTTGCCGACCGGGTCGAAGGCAACCTGCTCGCCGCCCACCAGGAAATCGTCAAGCTCGGCCTGCTGCACCCCCCCGGCACGCTCACCATTGAGCAGATCGAAGAGGCCGTGGTCGATGTGGCCCGCTTCAATGTCTTCAAGCTCAGCGAGGCCGTGCTGTCCGGCCAGATCGAGCGCACCCTGCGCATGATCGACGGCCTGCAGGCCGAAGGCGAGGCCGCCGTGCTGGTGCACTGGGCCCTGGCCGAAGACATCCTCGCGCTCTACCGCGCCCGCACCGCGCTGGACGGCGGCAAGCCCCTGCCCATGGTGCTGCGCGAGCAGCGCGTCTGGGGCCCGCGCGAGCGCCTGTTCGAGCGCATCCTGCCCCAGACCCGCGCGGCCGCCCTGGCGCGCTTGGTGGCCCACGCGAGCACGGTCGACGGCATCGTCAAAGGCCTGCGCCACCCCCAGTGGCCGGAAGACGGCTGGGAAGCCCTGCGCCGCCTGGCGCTGGAGCTGGCCCAGACCGCCCAAGGTCAGGCTGCGGGCCGAGCGCCAACGCCCGCCCGCCGCTGAGCCTCACAGGCCACTGCCCGGGCCAACCGTCCGGCCTCGCATCGCCCACCCGTCCCCCGCAGATCGGGGGCCGCCTCACTGGTAAGCCCCCAGCCAGCAGCGCGCATCGCCCTCCTACAGTCGGCACACCGTCCCTCGCGAAGCCTGCTGTCCCGTGCGCTCCCCCGACCTGATCCCTCTGAACCGATCCGAGCACCTGTACTGGGCCGGTGAGGGCCACCTCGGCCCCATCAACCAGCCCTATGTGCTGCGCCTGAGCGGCCCCGTCGACGAAGCCCAGGTGCGCCAGACCTTGCGCGAACTCACCACCGCCTTTCCCCGGCTGCGCAGCGTGATCGAGCCCGGCCCCTGGCGGGACCGCATGCGCATCCTGCCCGACGACCGCGTGGTGGACCAGCTGTTCGACGACGCCTACCGCGTCGAACCCGGCGTGAACCTCGACGACCGCGATGCGCTGCAGGCCTGGCACAGCGCCCGCCTGAACGAGCCCCTGTCGCTGGAGCGCGGCCTGCCCTGGCGCGCCCGCTTCCTGCCCCACCCCAGCCAACCCGGCCTGCTTTTCGTGGTGCACCACATCGTGGGCGACGGCCGCTCCATGGTCCAGCTGCTGTGCGCCATCCTGGGCCGCCTCAACGGCCAGGCCATCGCCGCCAGCCCATTGGACTCGCCCTCCATGCACGCCGCCGTCACGCCCGCGCACCTGTGGCAATGGCCCGCTGCCATCAGGCGGGGCTGGCGCCAAAGCCGGGCCGATGCCCGCGCGGCCCGGGGCCAGCAGGTCATCACCCTGGCTGCGCACCGCAGCCCGCGCTTCACCACCTCGGCCATCCGTTACCACGAGCTGCCCTGCCCGGCCGACGCCATGAAGCAGTTCGCCCGCGCCCACAACAGCACACAGAACACGCTGATGACGGCGCTGGTCGCCAACACCTTCCTGGCGCCACACACGGGCAACGCCCAGGCCGTGGCCGCCTTGCGCATCTCGGTCGACCTGCGCCGCTACTACCCCGAGGGCCAAGCCCCCACCTTTGGCAACTACGTCTCGTCCTTCACGGTGAGGGCGCACCACCAGCCCACCCTGGCCGCCCAGATCGCCGACATCGAACGCCAGATCCAGCAGCACCTCGCCCGCTACGAGCGGCGCGACCACGCCCTGCCCCTGACGCTCTACGAATGGTTGCCCTTCATCGGGCGCACACGCTACCGCCAGCTGATTGCGGCCAGCAAGGCGCGCGGCACCCTGCCGGCGCTCAGCTGCCACCTCAGCAACCTGGGCAGCGCCGAATTCATCAACCCGAAAGACGCCGGCGTGCGCTTGCAAGCGCTGTGGCCGGCCACCGTCAGCACCGCGCTGCTGCTGGGCGTGCTCAGCCTCAACGGCCGGCAGTTCCTCACCATCATCCGCCAGTGCGACGAGGTGGACGACGACGCCGTGGTGGACTTTCTCACCCGGCTCGACCAGCAGTTCGCCAGCGTGCAGGCATCAAACGCACCCGCTTGAACTTCCGCGTGACGACAACGCCCACGCCCTCTCGGCCCCCCCGGCTTTGCGCGCCCGCCCCCTCCCGCCGCAGCGGGGATGGCCGTCAGCCGCGCGCCGCGTGCAACGCCTGCGCCAGTTGCGTGTAGGCCGCCTGCTGATCCGCCGGCAAGCCCAGACTGCCGAGCGCAGGCCAGGCCTGGCGCTGCACCACCTCGGTCTGCACCTCGACCAAGCGCTGCGCATCGCCCAGGCGCGGCAGCACCGGGCCGGCAAACAGCACCCGCCCGGCCTGGGCCACCAGCAGCGTCGGAAAGGTCTCGATGTCGATGTCACCCAGCGCGTCGGCCTCGTCCTCGATGTCGATCCAGCGGTAACGGTGGGCCGGCAGCGCCTGCTGCAAGGCCTCGAACACCTGCGCGTACTCACGGCAGGTGCCGCACCAGTCGGCGCACAGACAGACGATATCGAGGGAGGGCGAATCAAGCATGGTGGCCCGATTGTCTCAAACCCGGCGCTGTCACACTCTGACGGGCATCCGCCGCCATAATCGAACCCCTTCAACCCCGGACCCAGGAGCCCCAACCATGCCGGTGATCGTGGTGGCCAACCCCAAGGGCGGCGTCGGCAAGTCCACGCTGTCGAGCAACATCGCGGGCTACTTCGCCCGCCAGGGGCACAGCGTCATGCTGGGCGACATCGATCGCCAGCAGTCATCGCGCCTGTGGCTGCAGCTACGCCCCGACACGCTGCCGGCCATCCAGAGCTGGGACCTGGACCGCGACGACATCGTGCGCCCCCCGAAGGGCACCACCCACGTCGTGCTCGACACCCCGGCGGGCCTGCACGGCAAACGCCTGCAAGCGGTCATGAAGCTGGCCGACCACATCATCGTGCCACTGCAGGCCAGCGTGTTCGACATCTACGCCACGCAGGACTTCCTGAGCGAGCTGCACCGGCACAAGCGCTCCGAGAAGGTGAAACTGGGCGTGGTGGCCAACCGCGTCAAGGACCACACCAAGGCGGCCGAGCACCTGCAGACCTTTCTGCGCTCACTCGACATCCCGTGGCTGGCGCAGCTGCGCGACACGCAGAACTACACCCATCTGGCCGCGCACGGCCTGAGCCTGTGGGACGTGCCGCCGCACAAAGTCGATAGGGATCTGGCGCAGTGGCGCCCTATCCTCGACTGGCTGGCCCGCTGAGCGGGCGCGAGCCACACGGACGCACCAAAGCCCGGCGCCTCCAACGAGGATCCGGGCCATCTCAAGGCAGTCAACGGGGCGCGAACCAGGTTCGCATCCGGAGTCGGCAGCGGCGCGCGACCCCGGTCAGGCACATCAGTGGCGGCGGGGAGGCGGCGTGTAGCCGGTGCGCTCGATGTGACGGAAGGTGATGCGACCCTTGGTCAGGTCGTAAGGCGACAGCTCCAGCGACACCTTGTCACCCGCCAGGATGCGGATGTGGTGCTTCTTCATCTTGCCGGAGGTGTAGGCAATCAGCTGGTGCCCGTTTTCGAGCGTGACGCGGAAACGCGAGTCCGGCAGGACTTCGTTCACGACGCCGTTCATTTCAATCAGTTCTTCCTTGGCCATGGGCCGATCTCCAATAGGTCTTGACGGTGATGTGGCGGCCGCCCGTACACACAGGGGGCACAGGTGGGGCGCCTGCCCGGGACAAAGACCATGATCGGTCGCGCTCTGGGGCGCTGCGTCCTGGGTGTTGAAAGCTCTGCCATCCGATCGCAGTCACTGCGCAAGGCCTGTCATGGCAAGACCTTGTAGCCGAATAGGCAACTGACCATAATACCACGCCTGTCCATCAGACGTGTGAACGATGCCACGGCGGCCTGCTCACCACGTTTCTGTGCGGCCTTGAAAATAAAAAAGACACGACGCTCAAAACCGTGTATCTTTCGTCTTTGTAGGTATACCAAGACCGTCGTTACTGAGGTCTGTTGTTTGTCCCCTGCCTCCCGGCAGGTTGGTTCGAATTTCCACCCAAGTGATCTTCTTGCGTGTCTCTGCAACGTCCCAGCATGTGGCTGTGGGCGTTTATCCATCACTTGTTAATTAAGGAAATTCCATGTCCACCACCAACCAAACCGGCACCGTCAAGTGGTTCAACGAAGGCAAGGGCTTCGGCTTCATCGCTCAAGACAACGGCGGCAATGACCTGTTCGCCCACTTCAGCGAAATCCGTTCTTCGGGCTTCAAGACCCTGCAAGAAAACCAACGCGTTGAATTCGACATCACCCAAGGCCAGAAGGGCCTGCAAGCGTCGAACATCCGCCCGCTGTAATCCAGTCGGCTGAGTTTCACGCTCGGACAAACGCGGCTTCGGCCGCGTTTTTTTTCGTCCGTGTTTTGTCCGTGTGGCACAGTCCCCGGATGTCGTCCTTTGCCACCTCCCCTGAGCACGCCCCCCATTCGGCCCGCCAGGACATCCGCACCATCGGCCTGATCGGCCTGGGTCACTGCACCTCCCACTTCCACCACATGCTGCTGCCGCCGCTGTTCCCGGTGTTCATCCGGGAGTTCGGCTTCAGCTATGCAGAGCTCGGCCTGCTGCTGACGGTGTTCTTCGTGATCTCCGGGGTGGGACAGGCCCTGGCCGGTTTCGTGGTCGATCGCCACGGCGCCCGCCCGGTGCTGTACGGCGCGATGGTCTGCTACGTGGCGGCCTCGCTGGCCACCGCCACCGCGCAGGGCTACGCGGGCCTGATGCTGGCCGCCGCGCTGGCCGGGTTGGGCAACGCGCCCATGCACCCGGCCAACTTCACCATCCTCAACCGCCGCGTGTCCACCCCGCGCCTGGGGCATGCTTTCTCGGCGCACGGGCTCAGCGGCAACCTGGGCTGGGGCCTGGCGCCGGTCTTCCTGATCGGGCTGACCACGCTGACGGGCAACTGGCGCATCGCCGCGCTGTGCGCCGCCTTGCTGGGTGCGAGCGTGCTGGCGCTGATGCTGTGGCGCCGTGCGGACCTGGACGACCACCATGCCACCCACCGCGCCCAAGTGCAGGCGCAGGCGGCCAGCGGCTCGGCCGAGCACGCGCTGGCCTTCCTGAAACTGCCGGCCGTGTGGCTGTGTTTCTCCTTCTTCCTGTGGACCGCCGCCGCCCTGGGCGCCATCCAGAGCTTTGCCAGCCCCGCACTCAACCTGATGTACGGTCTCAAAGACACCACGACAGCCTTCGTCGTGACCGGCTACATGCTGTGCGGTGCCGTGGGCATGTTCATCGGCGGCTTCCTGGTCAACCGCGTGGCCCGGCTGGAGCGCACCATCGGCGTGTCCATCGGGGTGTCGGTGTGCATGCTGCTGCTGAGTGCCTCGGGGCAGTTGCCGCCTTGGCTGGCGGCGCTCAGCGTGGTGCTGGCCGGTTTCGGCACGGGCCTGGCCAACCCTTCGCGCGACATGCTGATCAAGCGCGCCGCGCCGCCCGGCGCCACGGGCCGCGTCTACGGCACGGTCTACGCGGGCCTGGACACCGGCCTGGCCTTGGCCGCCCCGGCTTTTGGCCTGATGATGGACCACCGCATGCCCGCTGCCGTGTTCGCGGGCGCCGCACTCACGCTGGCCCTAGGCGTGGCCTCCGCGGCCATCGTGGGTCAGCGCGTCGCCGCACGAGCCTGAGCCGAGCGGCTCGGCGGGACCGCACCACCCAGGGCGGCCCCATCTGGGCACGGGTGACCGCCAAACTCAATGCGGCTTGCGAGGCTTTTGAAACGCCTCAGGCTTGTAGACATTGCCCTCGCGCACGACCTCGGCCGCCCGGCTGGCGCGTCGCGCTCGCTCAATCGCCGCCGCCGTGGCCTGACGGGCCTGCTCGGCCTGTGCAGCTTCGGCCTGGCGCGCTGCCCGCCCTCGGAACAGGCGCCTCATCGCAGCAGAAGTGAGCACCCACTGTCGCCGCAGAGTCTGATCCAGATGGGTACGACGCGACACCGGCAGAAGCAAACGCCCCAACATCAAGGCGCACACGAGCGCCACCAGCACGGCCAGAACCTGTTCCCCTGACATCTCACCCTCGCCTTCTCCGCGCCGAAATGGGCGCGCCTCAATATAGTCCAGGCAGCTGGGCTATGCTTGTCAACATGACACTCCTGATTCGCTGGCTCCTGCTGGCCTGCGCCCTCGTACTGCTCACGCAGTGGGATCTGGGCGTGCAGGTCGACAGCTTCGGCGCGGCCATGTGGGCCGCCCTGGTCATCGGCTTGCTCAACGCCTTTGTGCGCCCGCTGCTGATCCTGCTGACCCTGCCCGTCACGCTGCTGACGCTGGGCCTGTTCCTGTTCGTGATCAACGCGCTGACCTTCCAGATGGCCTCCGGCCTGCTGGACGGCTTTCACGTGACCGGGTTCTGGCAGGCCCTGCTGGGCTCCGTCCTCTACAGTCTGTTCGGCCTGGTCATCGACACGGCACTGCAGCGCATGTTGGGGCGTCCGCCGCTGGGTTGACGCTTGCCGCCTCGGGGCTTGGCGGCACCGTCACCGTGGCATCCACCCGGCCCAGGGGCATCCGCACGGCGCGTCAGCGCCGTGCTCAGAGGGGCGTGGCCCGCAGGCGCACCCCGGCCAGGGCATGCGCCACGGTCGCGGCACGCACCGCCGCGCGGTCGCCCGGCAGGTGCAGCAACTCGGTGTGCACGATGCCCCGGCGCAACGCCCAGGCCAGCCACACCGTGCCCACCGGCTTCTCGGCCGAACCCCCTGTGGGACCGGCCACCCCGGTCACCGCCACCGCAATGTCGGCACGCGAGTGCGCCAAGGCCCCCTCGGCCATCGCCCGCGCCACCGCCTCGCTGACCGCGCCATGCTGGGCGATCAAGGCCGCGTCCACCCCCAGCATCTCGGTCTTGGCCTCGTTGCTGTAGGTCACGAAGCCGCGCTCGAACCAGTCGCTGGAGCCGCTCAGTGCAGTACAGCTCGCGGCGATCAGACCACCAGTGCAGGACTCGGCCGTGGCCAGTCGCCAGTGGTGGGCCTTCAGGCGCTCAGCCAGGGCCAGCACCTCACTCGACACGTTCAAGCTCTCGCTCATCGCTGCATCCTTTCCAGGCCCACCGGCCGCTCACCACAGCACACATCACCGCACACCCACCTCGCGTCACGCGAACAGGGTCGCCAACACCCCACGGTCTCGCACCGCCACGCCCAGGGCGAGCACGAGCAAGGCGCAAGCGGCCGCCACCAAGTCGTCGAACATGATGCCCAGGCCCTGACGCCAACCAATGGGCTGGCCCGGCACGGCCTTGAACAAGGCATCGGCCCAGGCTACCGGCCCGGGCTTGGCCGCATCGAAAAACCGGAAGGCCACGAACGCCCCCAGCTGGCCCAGCCAGCCCACCGGGCCGATCAGCCACAGCATCAGCCAGAAGGCCCAGATCTCGTCCCACACGATGGCACCCGGATCGCTGATGCGCAAGTGCTGCGCGGTACGCGTGCAGGCCCAGCAACCCAGCGGCCAGCCGATCAGCAGGATGACGGCCCAGATCAGGTCGGCGTGCGGCAGGCCGCTCAGTGCCATCTGCAGGGCGACAAAGCTGAGCCAGGCCCACAGCGTGCCGACCGTACCGGGCGCGATGGGGCTGAGTCCGCTGCCGGCGCCCAGCGCGATGAAGTGAGCCGGACGGCTGAGCAAGATGCCCACCGTGGGCCGACGCGGTGCCTCGCTCATGCTCATGCGCCCCCCTTGAAGTGGTCGAACGAGCTCCAGCGGTTGGGCACGGCCTGGCGCGTGGCACGGTCGCCACCAGCCTCAAGGGGACCGCGCCACAGGCGCAAGCCCGGCTCGGCGTCGATCTGACCCATGCGACTGAGCACCAGGCCCAGCTCGGCGCCCAGTTGCGCCACGCGTTCACGCTGCCCGTGCGGGGCGGTGAAGAGCAGTTCGTAGTCGTCGCCGCCGGCGAGGATGCAATTCAGCCGTTCATCGGGCGACCGCGTGGCCAGCCAGGGGCTGACGGGCAAGTCATCCAGACACAGCGAAGCGCCCACCCGGCTGCGCCGCAGCACATGGCCCAGGTCGCCCAACAGCCCGTCAGACACGTCGATGGCCGAGGTGGCCAGGCCGCGCAGGCCCACGCCCAGCGCCACGCGCGGATCGGGGCGCTCCATGGCTAGGCGGGTGGCCTCGAACGCGTCGGTGCCCAAACCCGGATGCAGGCTGCCGCGAAAGGCCTCCAGCGCCAGACGCGCCTCGCCCGGAAAGCCACTCACCCACAGGTCGTCGCCCACCTGGGCGCCACTGCGCAGCAAGGCCTGACCGGCGGGCACCTCGCCCATCACGGTGATGCCGATGGCCAAGGGACCGGCCGTGGTGTCGCCACCGATCAGCTCGCAGTCGTGTTCGTCGGCCAGGTCCAGCAGGCCTTTGGCGAAACCTTTCAACCAGGCCTCGTCCACGCGGGGCAAGGTCAGGGCCAGCGTGAAGGCCAGCGGCGCGGCGCCACAGGCGGCCAGATCGGACAGGTTGACGGCCAGCGCCTTGTGACCCAGGCGGGCCGGGCTGACCGTGGACAGAAAGTGGCGCCCCTCGACCAGCGTGTCGGTGGACACGGCCAGTTGCATCCCCGGCGCCGGTGCGATCACCGCGCAGTCGTCGCCATTGCCCACCACCGCGCGGTGCGGGCCCTGGCCCGGTCGGCGCCAGAAGAAGGTTTCGATCAGATCAAATTCACCCAGGCTCATGGGTGCATTGTCGGGGAAGACAGCCCCGCCGTCAGGCTTCAGGCGGTCAGAAAGACCCTGCCCACGACAACTGCCCGCCACGGGCGTGTGCACCGTTGTCCAGTCGGTCGGTCACGACGGAAGCACTCAGCCCTTTCCAATCGACCCCGAGTTGCAAGGCACCGGCGAACGGCTCCACGGCCACACGCCAGCCAAGCGCGCCGGGACTCTGCCACCCCAGCCAACCTTGCCAAAGCCCGACGCGGTTCTTGACCCTCACGGACCACAGCCCTTCCGGCCGCAGCCACTCCGCCCGCACCTGGGTGGACACAGGAATCCGCTCGACCAGGGTGCGAAGGGTGTACCGCCCTGTGATGCGTGCGTCACCCAGATTGGCCACCTCGCTGCGCAGGACGGCGTCATCGCCATTGATGCCATGCCATCGCAGGCGCGACCACAGGTCATCAACCCGCAGGCTCACCCGATCGGGTACCCAGGGCGACATCCCGGCATCGTTAGCGGCCTTGTCCCACGCCAATCCGACAGACAAGGCCTGACCCACGCCCTCCGCCTTTGGCGGCTTCGTGAACAGTGCATGGGTCTTGGAGTGATCGTCTCGCAGGGTGCCAGCGTAGCTGTACGTATCGTTCGCGTTGTAAGTCACCTGCCCGGCACTGCGTAAGGAACGCAGGCGCTGCAAGCCCAGTTGGTCGAACGAGACGTCCAGCTTGAAACCGCCCCAGTCCATCAAGGGAGCATGAACCGCCACCCCTTGACCGGTCCAATACAAGATGTCGGAGCTGGCATCCAAGGTCACCGGCGCATCGGGGTCGGTGTGGCTCTGATAGTGATACAAAGCTTGCGCACCCTGGCCTGACAGACGGGCACTGCCATCGACGCGCGCCACAGCGCCCACACGCCAGGCGCTCCCATCCGCTTGTCGTCCCCAAGGCAGCTGCACACCGGCCTCGGCACGCGCAGTCACGTAAGCGCGTTGCTCACCCTCGCGTCGCTCATAGCCCTTGGCCCATCGGCCATCCAGATCCAGCACGGGCGTGCCGTTGGACCAGGCCTCCGCCGAGGCATCGGCATAGGCGCCCCAACCTGCGAGTGGGGATGCATCCTGCGCGAGCGCCGCAGCACCCCACAGCGACGCGCAGGCCATCAGCACTGGAAAAGCAACTTGAAATCTCGCCATGACGGGATGAAAGAAAAAGCCAAAAAAAAGCCCCCCGTGAGGGGGGCAAGCGTTTCAGATCCAAGCGGAATCAGAACTGCTCATACGTCTGGTCGTTGTACACCAGACGACTCGAAGCCCTGTCGTAGACGCCCAGCAGCGTTGCGCCCTTCTTGACGTCCACCGAGGTGTCTGTGGGAGTGACCACGAAACCAATCCCATTTGGGGTTTCCAAGGACAAACGATCGTTGGCTGGTGTCATATCGCTACGCACCAAGTTCACCAAGAAGGTGTTGCTTCCCTGTGTATAGCGCCCTGCCACAGTGAAATCACCTGCGACCGTGGCCGATTGCTTGGCCGTGAGGTTGATCGTCAGCGTGTTGGTGCCGGTGGTCACCAAAGAGCCAATCAGCGTCGCATCCCAGTCCAGACCCGTAACGGTCGGCATGACGAGAGTAAGGTTGCCATCAAACAGCTTGGCGATACCCCCCATGTCGGTCAGGTAGCCAGTCAGCGTGCCATTTTTTGGCCGGGCTGTCGCCTGATCAAAATTCGTCAACACCAAAGTGCCGCCAATCTTGTAGCCGCTCTCGAGCTGCGCCTCCAGAATCAGGTTGACCTTGATCGGCTGAGTCGGCCCAACAACAAGCGCTTCCTCAATGTAGCTGCCCTGGGCGAGGCTGATGCGCGACTGAATGTTGGTGTTGTTGTAAACCCTGACATCGCCATTGAGGTTGTAAAGCGTAGACGTCGCGCCAGTCGTTTCGCTCAGCGCAATCGACACCTGCTGATGTGTTCCCAGGGCCACGACCTCGTCACCCGAGCCGCCATAGATGAACTCATAGCCGGGGGCAAGGTCACCCGTCACCGACAGCGCAGCCCCAGAATTGACCGCCAAGACCTTGGCGCCGCTCAACGGGGTTTCCGTACCGTATTCGGGCGGGGTTGCCGGTGCGGCAACGATCGGGGCGCGTGCCAGGATCGACTTGATGGTGAATTGGCCGTTCACACCCTCGGTCAGGCCGATGCGGTGATAAACCGCGAACGGCTGCCAAACTTGGGAAATTTGGGCGTACCCCACGCGTTGAAGCACGCGACAGCCAAGGTGGATCGTGCGCCCCCCTGCAGGCGTCGCAAAAGTGGCGTCGGTGAAGTACTTACAACCAGAGGCCAGTTGCCCGTAGCCGTTGTCATACCCCGCACCAACGTTGAGTGGAAACGCAGCAGTTGCTCCGTCTTGGTAAGCCGTGATGGCTTCGGAGATGGCCGTCAGCACCGACATCGTCCCACCGTCCAAAGGCTCGGCAACGCCATAGCTGGCGTCTTCGATCGCCTTGATGCGACTCGCCAGCGAGGTGGCATCGCCTTGATTCGACAGGGCTGTTGCAGTGGCACGTACGCTGCTGATCAAGGCTTTGGCTTCCTGGATGGCCGTTTGCGTGCCCGTCGCAACGTAGGTGACCAGCGCAACAGGCAAAATCGCCGCAGTGTTGACCGTCGTTGATGCATCCGCCTTGGCGGCCGTCAATGCCGTATTGAGTGAATCGGTCACGCCCTGGGACGACGTGCCTTGGCTCGCCAAATAGGCGGTCACGCACGACACACTGGTCAAAACCGCTGCAGGGGTCGGATTGGCCCCAGTGCCTGTACACGAACCCACGCCAGACTTGGCCAGCTCCGACACTGCCGCCAGCGTCACCGCAGCAGCATTAGCGGCCACGGTCTCGCCCCCATCTTGGACAAACGATGGCGCTGCGGTCAGAATCGGCATGCCGGCAAAGGTCGCCACGGTGTTATTGGACGCTGCCACCACGTCAGGGATCAAACCACCATTGCGCTCGGCCAACGCCACCGCCATATGGGTGAAAGGCGTGATCTGCGCACTGGTTTCAGATCCTTCAAGTTTGACGGCCGTGCGCAATTTGAAATCACTGTTACCCGGCAGGGTCACGACCACATCCGTTGCTTCATCGAGCATCGTGGTCGAACCATCTGCTTTGGGCGTCACTTCCAGCAGCACCAAAGCGCCAGAAAGCAGACCCGTCAGGGTGTAGCGACCGTTGGCATCGGTCGTGGTGCTGCCCAGGGCAGCGCCCTTGGCGCCATTGATCACCGCGTAGGCCGTCACCACCGCATTGCGCAGCAAGCCCTTGGACGCCACACCCGCCACAGACACCGTGGACGGCGCGCCGCCGCCACTGCTGCTGGAACCACCACCGCCACCACCACAGGCGGCCAAGGCCAACAAGGCCGCCATCGACAGGGCGGTGCGACTGCGCGCCCAAACGCTCATGCTTGTCATCAACTTCTCTCCCTAATAAGGCGCCCTTCGGCGCTGAATACCCGGCCAAGGCTCAAACGGATCGTCCGAATCCCCCAGTGCGAGCTAATGTTTCAATTTATACACCCACCTTTACATAGGTTTACATGCACCTTCTCACGCACTCGACACCTCTTAGGGGGGATGTGCAGCGCCCTCCGCCTCTGATAAGCCGCCACTTGTCTACCCCAGCTCCACACCACATCCTCGGGATGTTCCTAAAATGTGAGACTGCCGACACATCCGCCGGCCTTTCAAGGTGAACCAAAACATGACGACCCCTGAGCAAAAACGCGCTGAACTCAAAAAGGCAGCGCTGGAGTACCACGAGTTCCCTACCCCCGGCAAACTCGCCATCAGCGCCACCAAGCAACTCACCAACCAGCGCGACCTGGCGCTGGCCTACTCGCCCGGCGTCGCAGCGCCCTGCGAAGAAATCGTCGAGAACCCGGCGACGGCCTTCAAGTACACCTCACGCGGCAACCTGGTCGCGGTGATCACCAACGGCACCGCCGTGCTGGGTCTGGGCGACATCGGTCCGCTGGCCGCCAAGCCGGTGATGGAAGGCAAGGCCGTCCTGTTCAAGAAGTTCTCCGACATCGATGTGTTCGACATCGAAATCGACGAGAAGGACCCGGAAAAGCTGGTCGAGATCATCGCCTCGCTGGAGCCCACCTTCGGCGGTATCAACCTCGAAGACATCAAGGCGCCGGACTGCTTCTACATCGAGCGCAAGCTGCGCGAACGCATGAAGATCCCGGTCTTCCACGACGACCAACATGGCACTGCCATCGTCGTGGGCGCCGCCATGCTCAATGGCCTGCAGGTGGCCGGCAAGGACATCAAACAGGTCAAACTGGTCGCCTCGGGCGCAGGCGCCGCTGCGCTGGCCTGCCTGGGCCTGCTGGTCAAGCTGGGCTTCCCGCGTGAAAACATCTGGGTCACCGACCTGGCAGGCGTGGTCTACGAAGGCCGCACCGAGTTGATGGACGAGGACAAGGCCTTCTTCGCCCAGAAGACCGATCTGCGCAAGCTCTCCGAGGTGATCGAGGGTGCCGACATCTTCCTGGGCCTGTCCGCTGGCGGCGTGCTCAAGCAGGACATGGTGGCCAAGATGGCCCCCAACCCGATCATCTTTGCCCTGGCCAACCCGAATCCGGAAATCACCCCCGAAGACGTGAAGGCCGTGCGCGATGACGCCATCATGGCCACTGGGCGCTCGGACTACCCCAACCAGGTCAACAACGTCCTGTGCTTCCCCTACATCTTCCGCGGCGCCCTGGACTCGGGCGCGACGACCATCACCGATGAGATGGAAATTGCCGCGGTGCGGGCCATCGCCGAGCTGGCGCGCGCCGAGCAGAGCGACGTGGTGGCGGCGGCCTACTCGGGCGAGTCGCTGAGCTTCGGTCCGGAATACCTGATTCCGAAGCCTTTCGATCCGCGCCTGATGATGAAGATCGCGCCGGCCGTGGCCAAGGCTGCCGCGGAATCCGGCGTGGCCTCGCGCCCGGTGACCGACTTCGTGGCCTATGGCGAAAAGCTGCAGAGCTTCGTCTACGCCTCGGGCACCATCATGAAGCCGATCTTCAGCGTGGCCAAGCGCGCCAAGGCCAAGCGCATTGCCTATGCCGAGGGCGAGAACGAAGGCGTGCTGCGCGCCGCCCAGATTGTGGTGGACGAGAACATTGCCCGACCGACCCTGGTCGGGCGCCCCGAGATCATTGCCCAGCGCATTGAGCAGTTCGGCCTGCGCATGAAGGCCGGCGTGGACTACGACGCCGTCAGCGTCGAGAACGACCCGCGCTACCGCGAGTACTGGCAGACCTACCACCGCCTGACCGAGCGCAAGGGCGTGACCGCGCAGATGGCCAAGATCGAGATGCGCCGCCGCCTGACGCTGATCAGCTCGATGCTGCTGCACAAGGGTGAGGTCGATGGCCTGATCTGCGGCACCTGGGGCCAGACCAGCATGCACCTGTACTACATCGACCAGGTGATCGGCAAGCGCGAGGGCGTCAAGACCTACGCGGCGATGACCGGCCTGATCCTGCCGGGCCGCACCGTCAACATCCTGGACACGCACATCAACTACGACCCCACGGCCGAGCAACTGGCCGAGATCACGGTGATGGCGGCCGAGGAGATGATGCGTTTCGGCCAGCGTCCGAAGGCGGCGTTGCTGTCGCACTCGAACTTCGGCTCGAGCAACGAGCCCTCGGCGGTGAAGATGCGCCAGGCCCTGGCGCTGATCCAGCAGCAGGCCCCCTGGCTGGAGATCGACGGCGAGATGCACGGCGACACGGCACTGGACGAGGACTATCGCCAAAAGCTGATGCCACGCAGCACCCTGAGCGGGGAGGCCAACCTGCTGGTGTGCCCGAACGTGGACGCGGCCAACATCGCCTACAACCTGCTCAAGGTTGCAGCCGGTAACAACATCGCGTTGGGCCCGGTCTTGCTGGGTGCGGCCAAGCCGGTGTGCATCCTCACGCCGTCGGCCACCGTGCGCCGCATCGTCAACATGACCGCCATGACGGTGGCCGACGCCAACGCCACGCGCTGAGCCCGCGCCATGACGTGAAAAACAGCTTGGGCTTATAGCACAGGCTGTCAACCCCCCGTCAAAAGGCCCCGGTTGCCCGCTTTTCAGGGGCCCGGGGCCTTGAGCTTTTGGGGGGTTTTCGATAGCATGGGGTCTTTCACGTAGAGCTGTTGTGCTGAGTGCAAAACCCTTCACGACCCGGCTGTCAGGCCCCGCCCGGCTGACATCGCGGTCTGCGGCTTTCCTGGCTGGACTGGTACTGGGTGTCGCCGCCCACTGGATGCCCCTGGAGGCCCAGGCGCGACGCTCCGCCCCAACCGACGCGATCGCCGTTGAAGCGGTGGTGCCCTTGTCGAGCCTGCCGGTTCAAGCGCAAGCTGTACACCAACGCATTCTGGCTGGCGGCCCCTTTCGCTACGCCAAGGACGGCGCGGTGTTCGGCAACCGCGAACGCCATCTGCCCCGCCAGCCGCGCGGCCACTACCGTGAATACACCGTGCCCACCCCAGGTGCACGCGACCGCGGCGCGCGGCGCATCGTCTGTGGTGGTAAAGAAATGCGTCAACCTGAAACTTGTTTCTATACCGGGGATCACTACAACAGCTTCCAACGCATCGACCCCCGGCACTGACCCACCCGGTCACCCTCCGCTCTTTTTTCTTTGACCCTCAACTTTGCCTCCCGGCCCCTTGAGCCTTGCTCCTGGCGCTGAAGGCCCCAAGCGATCATGTTGTTGCAATCCGTTCGACCCAACATCGTTCAAGCCATCCGCGCCTTTCGCCCGGAAGAACTGCAACAGGCAGCCCACGCGGTTGGCCATCACTTTCTGTACACCAACCTGAGCGCCGCTCAGGACAAACAGGACGTGCTGGACATCATTGCTCGCGACTTCCTGTTCCCGGATCACTTTGGCAAGAACCTGGACGCCCTGTACGACTGCATGACCGACCTCGTCCACAAGTCGGGCCCGCAGCCCGGCTTCGTCGTCGTGCTCGAACTCATCCCCGGCGACACGGCTTGCGATCGCGAAACCCGTGAACAGCTGCTCGACGCCTTCCGTGACGCCGCCGACTTCTGGAGCGAGCGCAAGATCCCCTTCCGCGTGTTCTATTCCATGGCCGTCTCCGGCAAGGAATCGGCCAGCAACTGGGACAAGGCCGACGTGGCGCAAAACGACCCCAACGTGAAGCCCGTGAAGGTCTCCAAGAACGCCACGCCGACCATCGTGATGAACCTGCCGCCGATGAGCAGCGTGTTCGACACCGCCGCTCTGTTGAGCGCGGCCTGATCACGAACGGGTAAGCGGGTCACCGCCAAGACGGTGGCCAACAGGTCTCGCGCCAGCGGCACGCTCTCATGACAAAGGGCCCCTCCTCACGGATGGGGCCCTTTGCTTTGGGCAGCTCAGCCGCCGACGCGGCCGATCAGGGCAGATCTGGCGACATTCCCGGCGCCGAGGCCACCCGAGGGCCGATGGTCTCGCCCAGGCGCCGCTTGAGGGACAGCGGCTGCCCGTTCAGCACATGGGCGTAGACGGTGGCGTTGGCCAGCACCTTCTTGACGTAGTCGCGGGTTTCGGCAAACGGCACGTTCTCGGCCCAGGCCGCGGCCTCGACCGTGCTGCCCTCGCGCCAACGGCGCGGCCGGCTGGGCCCGGCGTTGTAGGCAGCAGCGGCCATGGCCTGCGTGCCCTGGAAATCGTCCAGCACCAGCTTGAGGTAACCCGCACCGATGCGCAGGTTGGTCGTGCGCTCGGTGAGCAACTCCGGGCTGTAGGGGATGTCGAGCTTGCGGGCTGTCCAGGCGGCCGTGGCCGGCATCACCTGCATCAGGCCCGAGGCCCCCACCGACGAGCGGGCCGCGACGATGAATCGGGACTCCTGGCGGATCAGGCCGTACATGTAGGCCGGGTCCAACCCCACTTCGGCCGCGGCGGCCAGCACCTCGTCATGGAAGGGCGTGGGGTAGCGCTGAGCCAGGTGCACCACCTGGCGGGTGCGCTCGCTGGTGTTGATGCAGCGGTCCCAGATTTCTCGGCGGCAGGCCACCTCGGCCACAGCCAGCAACTCGCGGTCGCTCAGGCCGCCCGGCTTGGTGCGGGCCAGGGTGAAGTTCCACTCCCGCACGGCGTCCGAGCGCCAACCCAGCGCCAGCAGGCGCAAGGCACGGTCGATGCCCGGCTCCGCCTCGGCGCGCGCCAGCTCGGCCTCGCTGAGTGGCGCCGGAGCCAGCGGCGCTGCCGGCGGCCGCCCCTGCAGCGCTTCGGCGGCCAGCTGGCCGTAGAAGGTCAGCGGGTCGGCCACCTGGATCAGCAACTCACGCGCCTGCTGACGCAAGGCGCTCGCTTGCGGCGCCGATGACACGGCCCGGGCTTGCAACGCCCGCGCCTGCCAGTACAACCAGGCGGGGTCGCGACGCTGCTCGGGGGGCATGGCCGACACAGCTTGCTCGACGAGGACCCAGCGTGAGGACTCGCCCGCGGTGGCGGCGCGGATGGCGCTGCGCACCATCCAGCCCAAGGTCTCGTCCGACCAGGCAGACGCTCCGGGAGAGAGCTCGCCAGCCCCTGCCGCGATGCCCAGGTCGGTCCAGGCACGGGCGTAGTAGCCGGGCGCCTCAGGCAGCAGGCGCCACGCGGCGGTGCGGCCCAGCTGCGACCAGGCCCAGGCCGCCTCTTCGGCGCGCCATTGCCAGCGCGCCCGCGTGGCCGAGTCAGCGATGGCCGTCGCGGCAGCGGCGTGGTCCACGCTCGCCCAGCGAATGAAGGCCAACAGGTTCAGCGGGCCCTCGGACTCGGGCGGAATGCTCAGAGGGATGGCGGCCAGCGTGGGCTTGGGCCCCGCCTTCTTGCGCAAGAGGCTGGTGGGCTTCTTCGCGGCCTTGGCCGTCGGTGAGGGGCCGATCGAGGCGCCCGGGGTCCCGGATGCCTCTGTGTCGACCGAGGCAATGGGGCCCGACAAGGCGCCCGGCTGCAGCACCGCCTGCGGCGCGGTCATCAGGCGCGCGGCCACCTGGGCCACAGCGTCGCCCAGGTGGCGGGCGGATTGCTGCACCGCCTTGGGCTTGTTGGTCTCGACCACCAGGCGCAGCTTGCGCCAGACGTCGTCGGGCGTGAGCACCCCGGCTTTGAGCAGGCCACTGGCCATGCGGTCACAGCCCTGGTCCGCGTCTTTCTGGTCCCACCAGGCCTGCTGGGCCTGGGCGCGCCAGGCGGCTGGCGGCTGCGTGGTCGGGCTCATCTGGTAACGCGCCCACAGCCCCAGGCAGGCCACCTCGCGGTCATCGGCCATGCGGAACTGCGGCTGGATGCGCAGGAAGGTTTCCCAGTCCTGGCGGCGCCCCAGCTCCAGCAACCAGTCGTTGCGGCCCCGGTCGGCCACATAGCTGTCCGGCCAGCGGGCCAGGAAGGCGTCCACCTCGGCCACGCTGATGGTGGGCAGGCGCAGCATCAGCGCCCAGTAGTCGGCCCAGGGCGCCAGGGGGTGCTGGGTGCGGATCAGTTGGTCGCGGGCGGACAGCAGCGCCACCGCATCGCGGGTGCGCCACGCCTCACGCGCGGCGACGATGGCGGTGTTGTCCAGGCCGGCGTCCGTGGGCTGGGCGAGGGCGGCAGAGGCCAGGGCGCCCCAGGCCAGGGCCATCGCCGCCAGCATCCGGGCGGCGGGGGCCGCATACTTGTGTGTGAATTTCAATGGAATGACCTTCTGTGATGACCTCACCCGACCCGACTCCCGATCGCCCGGCGCTGCGCCGCCGCCTGCTGGCCGCGCATCAAGCCTGGTGCGCCACACCGGCCGGCGAAGCCGCCCAGACGCAACTGGCACAGCGCTTGCTGGACGTGCTCGCCCAGCTGGAGCCCGATGGCCTGGGCGTGTACTGGCCCATGAAGGGGGAATTTAACCCAAGGACGCTGGCCTTGCGCGCCCAGGCGCAGTGGGATTGCCGCCTGGCCCTGCCATTTGCCCAACGAGAGCCGGTGGCCATGCACTTTCGCCCCTGGGATGGCGGAGAGCTGAGCACGGTGGACGAATGCGGCCTGCCCAGTCCGACCGGCAAACCGGTGGTGCCCGATGTGGTGCTGGTGCCCTGCGTGGGCTTCACGCCCGAAGGCTACCGCCTGGGCTATGGCGGCGGCTATTTCGACCGCTACCTGGCCGCCCACCCCGGTGTGACCGTGATCGGCGTGGCCTGGGAGCAGGCACGCCTGAGCGCAGCCGAGCTGGCACCGCAAGCGCATGACCTGCCGCTGATGGCCGTGGTCACCGAAGCGCAGGTGTGGACGCCGGACTGAGCTCAGTCCACGCGAAACGTGCCGCTCAGGCCCGTGTACGGCGTGAGCGCCCGTGTCCAGCCGCTCTTCCAATGCCCGTCGTGACGCAGCCGATAGCGGCCCGCGGGCGTGCCCACAGGGATACGCCACACCACGTCCACCACCGAATAGGCCAGCCCCTCGCGGCGCCACTGGTAGCTGGTTTCCCAGTCCCAGTCCTGGGCCACGGCCACCCACTGCCCGTCCTGCCAGCGCTCGACACGCAGGAAGCTGTCCTGGGTCTTCAGGTGGTTCTTGGGGTGCCCGCTGCGGAAACTCGCCTGGACGATCTGCCCGCGCTGGTAGGCCGGCGACACGTCGCGCAGGACCTGTCCAAAGCTCTCTTTCAAAGGCTTGTCATCGAAGACCACGCCCGGGCGGGTCAGGCGCAGTGCCGAGGTCCGGTCGCGCGGCGGCACACCCGGCGCCACCGCAGTTCCGCTGACCATGGCCTGCGTCAACTGGGCCACGGTCTGCTGCACGGCGCCCAGCGCCCACGGACCGAACTCGTTGGACGCGCCCTCGTAGTGCTGCAGCGCAAACTCTTCGCGGGTGGTCAGGTAACCGGCATAGCTGTTCGACAAACCCGCCACCACCACCGTGTCCACGCCCTTGGCCGCCAGTTGCTGACGCACCTGGGCGCGCAGTCGCTGGCCCACCATCGTGGTGGGCTCGAAAGGCACGCCGACGATGGCCAGCGGGCCCACCTGGATCACCTGGAAAGGCAGCACCGACGGCACCCAGTCCAAGGCACCGCTGGGCAGCAGCGTCGGCTTGGGGGACTGGCACGGATCGCTGGTGACCGAGGCGATCCCGTAGAAGACCGTCTGCACCAGCCCGCCCAAAGGGGAGGACGCAAACGACTGCAAGGCCGTGCCCACCGAGGTGTTAGCCGTGGTCATGCCTTCGGTGATGCCCGGGATGTTCGACGGCCCGTTTTCGCCGCCGGCCGCAAATGAGACGCCGCGCGCGGCCGTGCACAGCACCGCGCCGCCAGGCTGGCTGTAGGCCGGGGCCACAGCGAGGCCGGGCATCGTCACCCACTGGTGGCGCACGTCCACGACGCCGGGCAGGACGCGACCCGGGGTGGCGTACAGCTCCAGGGCCTTGTGGAGCTGACGCTGGCCTGCGGCTTCGGCGTTGGCGTACTCGTCGCTCGATCCCTCGTAGCCCGGCGCCGAGTACGCGTTGCCATCGGTGGGGACCACATCGCCCTCGTCGGCATTGGCAAAGGCCGCCACAAAGGTTTCGGCCGCAGCGTAGTTGGTGCCCTGGCGTCGCTCGAAGAACTGAGCGGCATAGCCCTTGTTGTCACCGCTGATGTGGGTGAACTTCAGGCTGAAGCTGGTCGGGTGGATGGCATACCAGTTCAGCATGCCAACCTCGCGCCCGTTGTCCTTGCGGAACTTGAGCACCGTCATGGTCTTGTTCGTGTCGTGGCTCAGCCCGGCGGCATCCGGATGGGCGCGGAACGCCGCCAAGGAACGGTTGCGCGTGGCCCCCAGCAGCGTGCCCTCCACCAGTTCGATGCGCCCGGGCGCCAGGTTGCGATGCGCCCGCTCCACCGCCGCAACGATGCCAGCCACCGCCGCCTCGAAGCTCTGGGGGTCGTAGCCAGCCCCGCTCTTGTCGGCCGCCGCCAGGATGTAGAGCGTGTGGTGCGCGTGCCCACCACTGCCCACGTGGGTGTGGGTGGCCGAGATCATCACGTTCTCGTGGCCGTAGAGCGCGCCATACCGGGCCTGCAGGCGCTGGATCACCGCCAACTTCAGCGACTCGTGGGCCGCGCCCAGGTCGACGTTCACGAACACCGCGCGCGGGCCGCCCTGGGCACCCTGCATGATGAAGGCCCGAGCGCGCAGGCGCTGGTGCAGGCCGTTGACCTCCTGCTGCGCGGCATAACCGAACATGCCGGTTTCGGCCGCCGGACCGGTGATGTCGTACACCCCCGTGCCGACCAAAAAATCGCCGGCCCAGGCCGGTGTGAACGCCAGCCCCATCAGGGCCACGCCCCACGCCGACAGCGGGCCGCACAGGCGACGAACAACAGGCTGGAAGAGGCGCATGACATCGGCTCCGGGGGAAGGACAGGTGCGCCATGTTCAAGCGTTGCCACGCCACCAACATCAGGACATACCCCGCGAAGCCGACGTGCGCCCCGCCGTTGCCAGCCTTTCCGGATCGATCCCGGGTCAAAGGGCGTCAAACCGCCGCCACGCCTCCCCACGACATGAAGGACCCGCGCCACCCAGCCCGCTGCAACAGGCGAAAAAAAGCCCCGCAGGGCGGGGCTTCGGGAGGCTCGCCACCACGTGGCGAGCGGAGGATCGTCCGATCAGGCTGCCAGACGCTGGGCCAGCTTGGCCTTGGTCGCTGGCATTTCGGCCGGCAGGTTGTGGGCCAGCTGGGTGAACAGCTCGTCGTGCAGTTGAAGCTCTTGCGTCCACGCGGCGGTGTCGATGCCGATGACGGACTGGAACTGGTCCTTGGTGAAGTTCAGGCCCTTCCAGTTGATGTCTTCGTAGGTGGGGCTGATGCCGAAGGCGTTTTCCACACCGTGGGCCTTGCCTTGCAGGCGACCCAGCATCCACTCCAGCACGCGCATGTTTTCGCTGTAGCCTGGCCAGACGAACTTGCCGTCGGCGCCCTTGCGGAACCAGTTCACGCAGTAGATCTTGGGCAGTTGGGCGCCGGAGGCGGCCAGCTTGTTGCCCAGGCTCAACCAGTGCTGGAAGTAGTCGCTCATGTTGTAGCCCATGAAGGGCAGCATGGCGAACGGATCGCGGCGGACCACGCCTTGCGCGCCAAAGGCGGCGGCGGTGGTTTCCGAACCCATGGTGGCGGCCATGTAGACACCTTCGGTCCAGTCACGGGCTTCCGTCACCAGCGGCACGGTCGTGGAGCGACGGCCGCCGAAGATGAAGGCATCGATCGGCACGCCAGCGGGGTTGTCCCACTCGGGGTCCAGCGCCGGGTTGTTGGTGGCCGACACAGTGAAGCGGGCGTTCGGATGGGCGGCCTTGGTGCCCTTTTCCTTCGCAATCGCCGGGGTCCAGTCGTTGCCTTGCCAGTCAACCAGGTGAGCGGGCAGCTCGTCGGTCATCGACTCCCACCACACGTCGCCGTCATCGGTCAGGGCCACGTTCGTGAAGATCACGTCGCGGTCGAGCGACTTCATGCAGTTGAAGTTGGTCAGCGTGTTGGTGCCGGGGGCGACGCCGAAGTAGCCGGCTTCGGGGTTGATGGCGTACAGCTTGCCATCGGCCGCGGGCTTGATCCAGGCGATGTCGTCACCGATGGTGGTGACCTTCCAGCCCTGGTAGCCCTCGGGCGGGATCAGCATCGAGAAGTTGGTCTTGCCACAGGCCGAGGGGAAGGCGGCGGCGACGTGGTACTTCTGACCTTCGGGGTTGGTCACGCCCAAGAGCAGCATGTGCTCGGCCAGCCAGCCCTGGTCACGGCCCATGGTGGAGGCGATGCGCAGGGCGAAGCACTTCTTGCCCAGCAGCGCGTTGCCGCCGTAGCCCGAGCCGTAGGACCAGATTTCGCGGGTCGTGGGGTAGTGGACGATGTACTTGGTGTCGGGGTTGCAAGGCCAGGCCACGTCTTGCTGACCGGCTTCCAGCGGGGCGCCCACGGTGTGGACGCAGGGCACGAACTCGCCCTCGGTGCCCAGCACGTCGATCACGCCCTTGCCCATGCGGGTCATGAGCTTCATGTTGACAGCCACGTAGGCGCTGTCCGACAGCTCGACGCCGATGTGGGCGATGTTGGAGCCCAGCGGGCCCATCGAGAAGGGGATCACGTACATCGTGCGGCCCTTCATCGAACCCTTGAACAGGGCGTCTTCACCGGTTTGCAGCTTGGCGCGCATCTCGGCGGGCTCACACCAGTTGTTGGTGGGGCCGGCGTCTTCCTTGCGGTCGGCGCAGATGAAGGTGCGGTCTTCCACGCGGGCCACGTCGGACGGGTGGGTCCATGCCAGATAGGAGTTGGGGCGCAGCTCAGGGTTGAGCTTCTTGAACGAACCGGCAGCCACGAGCTGGGCGCACAGGCGGTCGTACTCTTCGGTCGAACCGTCACACCAGACGATGTCCTTGGGCTGGGTCAGGGCGGCGATTTCGGCCACCCAGGCGATCAGCTTGGTATTTTTGACGTAGGCAGGTGCATTCACCTGTACTGCAGCAGTCATGACTCACTCCAGAAAATTAAAAAACAGGGTCTCGACAGCACTGCCCATCTCTGAACTTTTCACAATGCTCTCGACACCCCGCCTCTGCGAGCGGCCCCTTCATCGGGTGTGCACCCTCCAACTGGCAGGATGACCGCACTGAAGACGCAGCGGGAACCTTCCATTTTAATCGAGTCGCCCGCTTTTGACACCCCCCCGGCCTTGATCCTGACCAAGGACAGACCCCTACCCCCCGAGAAGAGCGTGCCCGGGCGTTCCGCTTTTTTTGTATCCTGACACGGTTGCCACCCCTCGGGGCGCCGCTCCGCTGCCTGCCGCCACCATGACCGCCTCTGCCCGTCGCACCTTCTTTTCCACGACCCTGCCCGGCCTGAGCCTGCTGGTGGCGCCCTCGGTCGGCCACGCTCAGGGACGGGTGCCCGCACGCGCCAACAGCCCGCGCATCGGCGCTGACCCGCTGCTGATCAGCACCGGGCTGACGGGGCGTTGGCAATCGTCCATGCGCCAGGACCTGGGCTGGACGGCGCGCTTCGAGGCCATGGCCACGCGCCAGGTGCTCAGCGACCTGGAGCAAGGCCGCATCGATGCGGGCCTCTTCCTGTCGCACCCGCGCGCCGAGGCGTTGGACAAGGACGGCCTGATCTACAACCGCCAGACGGTGGCACGCACCGACGTGCTGCTGCTGGGGCCGGAAAAGGACGTGGCCGGCATCCGCGGCGAGACCGATGCCCCCCGTGCGCTGCAGCAGGTGCTGGCCGCATGCCGGGCCGGTGTGGCCAGTTGGCACCCGCTGGAAACCGACTCCCCCCTGGAAACCCTGGCCCACCGGCTCAGCGGTGGTCAGCTGCGGGCCTTGTTGAGTCTCGCCGCCAGCGTCCAGACCGGGGCCCGCCTGCCCAGCTACCGGCTCATGACCCGGGCCCAGTGGCAGGCCACCCCGCCCCAGAGCGAACCCCGCAAGATCTGGCTGGCGGGCGGCCCGAACCTGATGCTGGAAGCCCAGATTGCCTGCGCATTCCGCTCGCGCCACCCGGGCGCCAAACTGCTGGTGAGCTGGCTGCAGTGGCCGCTGGCCCAAAAGGCGGTCCAGGCCAGCCGCCCGGCCTGGCAAGGCCCCAAGGGATGACGATGGACAGCATGCTGCCTCCCTGGCCCTGGCTGCCCACCCTGCCCGACGGCCAGCTCGACCTGCCCCTGCTCGGCAACATCGTGGCCGCCGGCCTGATGGCGGTGCTGGCCCTGATGCTGTGGATGGGGCAGCGCAGCCAGGCCCTCGCCCCCATGAGCCGACCGCTGGCCCACACCCTGGGCGCCTCGCGCTGGCGCAGCTGGTGGACCCTGGCCATGCGCCTGCCCGCACCCCGGCTCGCCAGGCCCCGTCCCTCTTCCGCGTCGACCCGCGCCCTGAGCGTGGAGCTGCGTCTGCAGCAGCCGGGCCTGGACATCCGCGCGCAGTTTCGCGTGCCCCCGGGCCGCGTCTGTGCCCTGGTGGGCCGCGAGCCCGCCACCCAGAGCGCCCTGTTGCAGGCGGCCGCCGGCCTCATCCCGGCCAAAGGGGGGCGCATCGCGCTGGGGCAGGACACCCTGTATGACGGAGCCGCTCGCGTCAGCCTGCCCGCGCACCAGCGGCGCCTGGTCTGGCTGGACGCCCATGCCCACCTGTTCGCCCACCTGAGCGTGCGCGGCAACCTGCGCTATGGCCTGCCTCGCGGCCCCGTCCCTGCCGACGCCCCCGACTTCGCACAGATCGTGGCGTGGCTGGAGCTGGCCACCCTGTTGCCCCGCCACCCCGCGCAGCTCACCGCCGTTCAGCGGGTGCGCGTGGCCCTGGGCCGCGCCCTGCTGTCCCGCCCCCAGGCCCTGCTGCTGGACAACCCGCTGGGCGAGGTGCCCGCCCACGAGCACGACGAGTTGTTGGAACGGCTGGCCGAGATCCCCCGCCGCTGGCGCATCCCCATGGTGCTGGTCAGCCCCCGCATGAGCGAGGTGGTGCGCCTGGCCGACGATGTGCTGGTGCTGCACGAGGGCCGCATGGCCAGCGCGGGCCCGGCCGCCCAGGTGCTGTCGGACGTGTCCTTGTCGACCTTTCTGGAAGGCACCGATGCGGGCAGCGTGCTCGAAGGCGTGGTGCGCCGCCATGACCTGAACTGGCTGCTCAGCGAGGTGGACCTGGGTGGCCAGCGCATCACCGTGCCGGCCATGCTGCACCCCGTGGGCAGCCGGGTGCGCCTGAAGCTGCGCGCCCGCGACCTGAGTCTGCACCGCCAGCCCCCCAGCGACACCAGCAGCCTCAACTGCCTGCATGGCCGCATCGCCCAGGTGATGCTCGCGGGTGAGCATGGCACCTACGGCGCTGTCGGGATCGAGCTGGACCAGGCGCTCGGCCTGCACGGCGATGCCGAGCAGGCGCCGCCGGCCGTGTGGGTCTTGTTGACCCGCAAGGCCATTCAACAGATGGACTGGCAGCCGGGCCAACCCTGTGTGGTGGGTTTCAAGGCCATGGCGACCACGGTGTCGGCCTGGCACTGAGCCGCACGCAGCTGGTCCCCAGGGTGAACGGGCGCATACTGCGGTCCTGCCCCCTGTTCCACCCTGCCTGATTGCACCCCGATCATGTCCACGCTGCTGCCGCGCCAGATCCTGTCGGTCAACACCGCCTTGGCCACCCCCCTTGAGATCGAGGGCCGCCGCATCCTCAGCGGCATCGGCAAGCGCGCGGTCAGCACGCCGGCCGCCCCCCAACGCATCGCCGTACAGCGGCTGGGCCTGGCGGGCGACGAGCAGGCCGACCTGACGGTGCATGGAGGCCTGAGCAAAGCGGTCTACGCCTATCCGCACGAACACTATGCGTTTTGGCAGACCGTGCGCGCCCAGGCGGGCGTGCACGCGTGGGGCGACGCCCTGCCGCACGGCATGCTGGGCGAAAACCTCACGCTCACCGGCCTGCTGGAGGCCGATGCCTACGTGGGCGACCAGTTGAAGTTCGCCGACTGCGTGCTGGCCATCAGCGAGCCGCGCCGCCCCTGCTTCAAGTTCGACGCCATCATGGGTTTCAGACAGGCCACCAAGATGATGGCGCAGTCGGGCTACTGCGGCTTTTACCTGTCGGTGATCCAGCCGGGCACGATCGCGGCCGGGGAGACGTATGAGGTGATCCCCGGCGCACGCGAGGTCAGCATCCTTGAGCTGTTTCGCGCCAAGATGAACCGGCGCCACACGGATTGAGGCCAACACGACGCACTGCGGTGCTCGCCGGCTTGGGCAACTGGGCACCAAGGGCCAGATGCCGCGCAGCAGCACAGTCGTCGCAGGTGGCCAAGGCCAAACTCAGGCGGCCTTCACCCACAGAATGCACCAGCCCTCGGGGCTGATCTGGCCCTCGACGAGTTTGCAGGTGTTCGATGCCGGGACGAAATGCATGCACGTCGCACACCTTTGTTCGCCTTTGGGCTGAAACTGATACTGCACCGTGGCCTGCGTCATTTTCGCGGTATACACGGAGGCGCCCGCGTTGCCCCCTGGGGAGGGAGCCGGACTGGGGGTGGGCGGGGCAGGCGGTGTCGCCGTTGGACTGTTCGAGGTCGCGCTGTCCTTGGCGTCACATCCCGGCAGCAGGACGGGCGCCCACACACCGCATCCGAGCGCCAGCACGCTGCGCAGCACACCTCTGCGCGAGGGAAGGTCGTTGGTCATCATGGTTTCTCCGTCGCTTGTCGTCACGCTTGGAGGGCGGTGCGCGCCAGCACGGCCGATGTCGCACCGAGGAACCCCATGCTAACAACCCGCGCTCGTCCGCGCAGCACGCCACAACGCCCCTACGGCGAACATGGCGCCCAGAAGTGCACGTAGGGGGACAGCGCCCCTAGGCCTCGCCGTGCCGCATCGCCGAAGCGGGCAGCCCGAAGATACGGTCGAAGGACCAGGTGAAGCCGATCGCGTAGATGAAGAAGAACGCCATCAGCCCCAGATTGGCCAGAAAGGCGGTGAGCAGCGAGGTGTCCAGCCACAGCGCCATGACGGGCACCAGGAGGAAGGCCAAGCCCCCTTCAAAGGCTGCGCCGTGCGCGATGCGCCGCGCAAGCGATCGCCCCCTGACCCCCTGCCGTGATTCCCAGCGCTCGAAGAGCGCGTTGAACACATAGTTCCACACCAGGGCAATGCTCGACAAGAACAGGGCCAGGCCCAGCGTGGACGCCGGCGGCTGGTCAAACGCCAAGCTCAGAATGGGTCCCACCAAGGCGATGGCGAACACCTCATACAAGAGTGCCTGCAACACACGTCGGGTTCGGGGTGTCATGCCTGAATGATGAGCTCACTGACCTGGACGGCGTCCGCCGTCATTGGCCACCCCGGCGGCCACATGGCCCGAGGGCACATGCGGGGCGGCGTTGTCGACGTGGCCGGTCTGGTCGTCGAAGAAGAAGTCGGGTTCGAACTCACGCAGGAATTCGCCCTTGGGCAGGCCACCCAGGAACAGAGCTTCGTGCACGTCGATGCCCCAGTCCATCAGGGTGCGGATGGCGCGCTCGTGCGCCGGGGCACCCCGGGCGGTGACCAGCGCCGTGCGGATGCGCATGCCGTTGGCACCGCCGCTGGCCGCGTGCTGCTGCAGGGTGTGCAGGGCCTGGAGCAAGGGCTTGAACGGCCCGTCGGGCAGGGGCTGCTGCGCCAGCGCCACTTCGTGGGCCTGGAAGGCGTCCAGCCCGCCACGCTGGAAGACCTGCTCGGCCTCGTCCGAGAACAGCACGGCGTCGCCGTCAAACGCGATGCGCACCTCGTGCGGATGGGCCTCGCCGGCGCGCGCGGCATGGGGCAGCACGCGCGCGGCCGGCACGCCAGCGCCCAGGGCCGAGCGCACATCGGCCTCGTTGGCGGACAAAAACAGATGCGCCTGTAAGGGGCGCAGGTAGCGCCAGGGGCTTTCGCCGCGCGTGAACACGCCGCGCTCGATGGGCAGCCCATAGTGACGCGCCGAGCGGAACACGCGCATGCCCGAGACCGGGTCGTTGCGCGACAGGATCACGACCTCGACGCGCGCCTCGTCGGGCGTGTTGAAGGCCAGCAGCTTGCGCACCAGCGAGAAGGCCACGCCGGGCCGCGCAGGCTCGTCGACCTTGGCCAGTTGCTGGGCCATGTAGGCGCGGTCGTCGGCGCCTTCGAAGAGGCGGTTTTCTTCTTCGAAGTCGAACAGGGCGCGCGAGGAAATCGCCACGACGAGCTTGCCGGACAGGGAGGCCGCCATGCTTTACTTGACCCAGGTGTTCATCTGCATGATGGGCAGCATCACCGACATGACGATGAGCATGACCACCAGGCCCATCGCCACGATCAGCAAGGGCTCCAGGATGGTGGCAATGGCCAGCGCCTTGCGCGTGACCTCGGCGCTGAGCTGGTTGGCGGCGCGCTGCAGCATCACCGGCAGCTGGCCGGTCTGCTCGCCCAGGCGGGCGAACATGGCCAGCAAGCCGGGAAAGCGTTTCTTGGCGGCCAGGGCCGAGGCCAACGGCGCACCTTCGCGCACCTGATCCAGGCAGTCCATGGCGTCGGCACGCATCGCGCGGTTGGACAGGGTTTCGGCGGCGGCCTGCAAGGCTTTGAGGATGGGCACGCCTGAGCCGGCCAGCATGGCCAGGGTGCCGGCAAAGCGCGCGGCGTTGTAGCCCTTGGCCAGGCGCCCGATGACGGGCAGGCCCAGCCAGAAGGCATCGAAGCGCACCCGGAAATCGTCTTGGCGTCGCGCGAACATCAGCGCCGTGCCGCCGCCCACCAGCGCCAGCGCCAGCAGCCAGCCCCATTGGCGCATGAAGGCGCTCAGGCCCAGCATGAACTGGGTGAGCATGGGCAGCGCCCGCTTGCTGCTGGAGAACACCTGCGCCACCTGTGGCACCACGAACACCAGCAGCGCCACCACGATGACCACGGCAAACACCGAAACGATGGCCGGGTAGAGCGTGGCGCCGATGAGCTTGGAGGTCAGGGCCTGCTGCTCTTCCAGGTCGTTGGCGAGCTTCTCCAGCACATTGCCGAGCTGGCCGCTTTGCTCACCGGCCGCCACCACGCCACGGTAGACCTCGTCGAACTCGCGCGGGAAACCCGACAGCGCACGCGCGAAGGTCGAGCCGGCGTTCACCTCGGCGCGCAGATGGGCCACCAGCTCGCGCTGGCGCGGGTCTTCGGCCTCGTCGGCCAGGGCGGTGAGCGCGCGCTCCAGCGGCAAACCGGCCACGACCAGGCCCGAGAGCTGACGCGTCCAGATCGCCAGCGCGGTGGCGTTGAACACGCGACGCGCGAACAGCTGGACCGAACCGGCCGACTCCGCTTCGCCGGCCGCCACCGGGTCCACCTTGAGGGGCACCAGTTGCTGGCCGCGCAGCTGGGTGCGTGCGGCCTTGGGCGTGTCGGCCTCGACCAGACCCTGTACGGTCTTGCCTGCGGCATTGAGCGCTTCGAACTTGAAAGCCGGCATCGGGCGCCTTTAAGCGAGGTTCGTCATGAAAGCCGTCACTCGCGGGTGACCCGCAAGACCTCTTCGAGCGAGGTCACGCCCTCGGCCACCAGCCGGTCGCCGTCGTCGCGCATGGTCTTCATGCCGGCCTTTTGCGCCACCTCGAAGAGCTGCGCTTCGGCCGCCTGGGCGTGGATCAAGCCGCGGATCTCATCGTCGGCCACCATCAGCTCGTACACCCCGGTGCGGCCCTTGTAGCCGCTCATGCCGCACTCCTTGCAGCCGACCGGATGCCAGCGGCCTTGCTCGTCCTGGCGCTTGCAGTGCACGCACAGCTTGCGCACCAGGCGCTGACCGAGCACGCCCAGCAGCGACGACGACAGCAGGAAGGGCTCGATGCCCATGTCGGTGAGGCGGGTGACGGCGCTGGGCGCGTCGTTGGTGTGCAGCGTGGCGAGCACCAGGTGACCCGTCAACGAGGCCTGCACGGCGATCTGCGCGGTCTCGAAGTCGCGGATTTCACCGATCATGATGACGTCCGGGTCCTGGCGCAAGATGGCGCGCAGGGCCTTGGCAAAGGTCAGCTCGATCTTGGCATTGACCTGGGTCTGGCCGATGCCCGCCAGCTCGTACTCGACCGGGTCTTCCACGGTCAGCACATTGGTGGTGGACGCGTCGACGGTGCTCAGGCCCGCGTACAGCGTGGTGGTCTTGCCCGAGCCGGTGGGGCCGGTGACCAGCACGATGCCGTGGGGCTGGCGCAGCAGGCGCTTGAACTTGTCGAGCGACTCGCCACTCATGCCCAGTGCTTCGAGGGTGAACTTGTTGGCGTCACCCTTGTCCAGGATCCGCAGCACGGCGCGCTCGCCATGGGCCGATGGCAGGGTCGAGACGCGCACGTCCACCGCGCGGCCGCCGATGCGCAGGCTGATGCGGCCATCTTGCGGCAGGCGCTTTTCGGAGATGTCGAGCTCGGCCATGATCTTCAGGCGCGAGATCAGCGCGGCGTGCAGCGCCTTGTTGGGCTGCACCACCTCGCGCAGCGTGCCGTCCACCCGAAAGCGCACGGCCGAGGAACGCTCGTAGGGCTCGATGTGGATGTCGGACGCGCCGTCCTTGGTCGCCTGCGTCAGCAGCGCATTGAGCATGCGGATGATGGGCGCGTCGTTGCTCGATTCGAGCAGGTCTTCGACGGCGGGCAGCTCCTGCAGCATGCGCGACAGGTCCACCGCGTTTTCGACCTCACCGACCACGGCCGCCGCACTGCCCTCACCGCCCGAGTAGGCGGCCGCGATGCGCTGCGCCAGCGTGTCAGGCGGATCATGCTCGATGCGGTGCACGGCGTACAGGCGCATCACCTCGGAGAGCGCTGCGTGCGAGACATTCAGGCTGGCCCACAGCGTGGCGCGCTCGCCGTCTTGCTCCAGCAGCAGGTTGTGCGCCTTGGCAAAGGCGTAAGGAAGGGGGTGGCGTGCGCCCATGGTGTGCGTGCTCCCTGCCTCAAGGTGCCGCAGGCGGGGCCGCGGGGGTGGCCGGCACCGGGGCCAGCTTGGGCGCGTAGCCCGTGCCCGCCGGCATCACGACGTTCGTGACCGGGGTGTCCGGATCGTCCAGCGGCTGCTGCGGCGAAGGCAGGCTCATGCGGGTGCTGAGCTTGAGCGGATCGAGCACCGGTGCCGCGTTGATCGGCAACAAGGTGCTTTCCTTGGGCTGGCTCTCCATCTGGCGCTGGCGCATGTACTCGTAGCGGTCCAGCGTCAGGGCGTTGGCCGCGTCCTGGTTGCGCATCACGATCGGGCGCAGGAACACCATCAGGTTGGTCTTCTTGCGGCCGCGCTCCTGGCTCTTGAACAGGTTGCCCAGGTAGGGGATGTCGCCCAGCAGCGGCACCTTGGACTGCCCATCGGTGTACTCGTCCTTCATCAGCCCGCCCAGCACCAGCACCTCGCCATCGTCCACCACCACCGAGGTCTCGATGGAACTCTTGGACGTGGTCGGGCCGTTGGCGGCCGCGGCCGTGGCGCTCTTGACGCTGGCGTCTTCCTGGAAGATGGTCAGGCGCACCGCACCGCCCTCGCCCACCTGCGGACGCACGCGCAGGGTCAGGCCCACGTCCTTGCGTTCCACCGTCTGGAAGGGGTTGACCGAGCCATTGTTCGAGCCGGTGTTGCTGTAGCTGCCGGTCACGAAGGGCACGTTCTCGCCCACGACGATCTTGGCCTCTTCGTTGTCGAGGGTGACCAGGTTGGGCGTGGACAGGATGTTGCCGCCCGCCTCGGTCTGCAAGAAGGTGGCCAGCGCCCCCAGGCTGATGGTGCCATCGCTCAGGCGCTGCGCCAGGGCCACGTTGAAGCCGTTGATCGCGGGCACCGAGTTGGCGGCCGCGCTGGTGATCACATCGGTCAGAGCAGGGATCTTGCCGAAACCGGTGAAGTTGGCCCCGGCGCCCACCACCGTTTTGCTGCCGGCGCCACCGGCCCATTGCACGCCCAGGCTGGCGGCCTTCTCGGCATCGACCTTGACGATCATGGCCTCGATGTAGATCTGGGCACGGCGGCCGTCGAGCTGATCGATGACCGCGCGCAGCTGACGGTACTGGGCCTCGGAGGCTGTGATGATCAGGGAGTTGGTGCTGGGGTCGGCCTGGATGAATCCGCCCGTCGAGGGCTGGGCCGAAGCCGCCACCGGCGCGGTGGACTGCGATGACGCCGCACTGGCGTTGCCCAGGTTGGCCGCGCCCAGCGTGTTGCCGGCATTGCGGGTGCCGGTGGCGGCGGCGGTGTCCGCACTGCCGCTGCCACCCCCGCTGCCGCCCGAGCCGCCTGCGCCAGGATAAGCCGCGCGCAGCACCTGGGCCAGCTTCACCGCATCGGCGTTCTTGAGGTAGACCACATGGATGCCGCTGCCGCCCACCCCGGCGTTGCCGGGACGGTCGAGGCGCTGCACGAGGTTGCGCACCAGGGTCATGCGCGCCGGCGAGGGCGTCCGTACCATCAGGGTGTTGGTGCGGGCATCGGCCATCACCAGGGTGGCGGCACCGCCTGCGGCGGCAGCGGGCGCCGGGGCGGCCCCCCCGCCATCGGCCAGACGCTGCACCACCGGGGCCAGATCGACCGCGACCGCGTGCTGCAGCGGGATGGCTTCCAGGTCAGAGGCCGTGGGCACGTCCAGCGCCGCGATCATCTGGCCAAGGCGCCGCAGGTTGTCGGCGTAGTCGGTGATGACCAGGGTGTTGCTCGAGGGGTTGGCGTTGATCGTGTTGTTGGGGCTGATCAGCGGGCGCAGCACCGCCACCAGGTTGTTGGCGTTCTCGTTTTGCAGGCGGAAGATCTGCGTGAGCACCTGGTCGCCCGAGCGACGCACCGCGCCCACATCGACGGTGCCGGTCTGCAGCTTGGCCTCTGCCTCGGGCACGATCTTGAGCAGGCCGGCCACGTCCACCACGCTGAAGCCCTGGCCACGCAGGGCCGCCAGGAAGTTCTGATAGGCCGAGCGGGTGCTCATGGGCTGGTCGCTGTAGAGCGTGATCGTGCCCTTGACGCGCGGATCGACCAGGATCTGGCGGTCGAGGATGGCGGCCATGGCACGGGCCACGCCTTCGATCTCGGCGTTGACGAAGTTCAGCGTCACCGTGCCCTCGCGGGCCCCGGCTTGCGGGGCTGCCAGCGCCTGGCCGACCGTCAGGAAGCCACCCGGTCCCCAACCCAGGGCCAGGGCCATGAGCAGCGCCGTGGCGCGGGGACGAGTCAGCAGGGGATGGGTCTTCATGCCTTATCCGATCGAAATGACAGACCGGTCGCCCGAGCGGCGGCCGATGATGTTCAACAAATTGTCCAGCGCCCCGCGCTCGGCCTCATGGGCCTGCGCCTCACCCCGGAAGAACGTGCCGCCGGCACTGACCGTGCCCTGGCCCGACAACTGCAAGGCGCCGTCGACGGTGCGCAGCGACATCTGCACCAGGCCCTGCTCGTCGGCCCGCAGACCGAGGTGGTAGGAGCCCAGACGGTCCAGGGTCGTCAGCCGCGACGACACATTGTCCAGCCAGACATCGGCCTGACCGTTCACGCGCACGCGCCCGCCCACCCACTCAACGGCGAGCTGGTCGGTGGACACGCGCAGCACACCGCCGAGCTGCAAGGTGTTCCAGGGTGTGCCCAGCCCGCTCAGCCAGGCGGCAGGCCAGTGACCCAGCGTGCCCGAGGCCTGCCAGCCACGTGGGTTGTCCGCCGGCACCAGGCCCACATCAACCCGAGCGCGTCCCCAACCGGGTCGCACCTGCACCGCCACGGGCTGGGGCAGGCAACAGTCATGCTGCAGCACCACGCGCACACCGCGGTCCTGCCAGCGCAAGGTCCAGTTCAAACGCCCTGGCAGCGCGCGCACATCGCGGCTGCCCGGTCCGCCCGTCAGCACGGCCACGGCCTGGCCTTGCCAGATCGTGCCCTGGGCATCGGCCAGCAACAGGCGCTCGCCCGTCAGGCGGGACACGCCGTGGGACAACCAGCTGGCGGGCGCGAACGCCACCAGCCCGGCCACGCCCCCCACGACGGCGCCGGCCCAGGCCCAGCGTCGACCGGCCTTGCGCACCTTTTCCCAGCGCAGCACCTCCAGCGTGGACTCGAAGCTGCGGGTCACGTAGGCCTCAGGGCCCAGCAACCAGCGCGGGCGCCGCGCCCAGCGCAGGCGCAACAACTGAAAAGTGCTTTGCACGGTGGTCTGGAATGTCGTCACAGTGCCCCTCCCGCACCCAGGGCCAGGGTGACCGAGCCCTGAAAGCCGCCATCGGCACTCTGCTGCCAGGTCGCCTCCAGCGGCCGGGCTCGCGCGCCCACCCGCACCTCTTCCAGCCACGCGGACAGGGCCTCGCCTGACACGCCCTGGAAGCTCAGCACCGCCCGGTCGCCCTGGCGGCTCAGGCGCGCACCGGCGCCCAGACGAGCGGTGGCTGACTGCAGACTGGCTTCCGCCTGGACAGGGGGCACCGGCGGGCGCTGGCGCAAGGTCTGCGCCTCATCGGCCTGCTGGCGCATCAGCGCCAGCTCGGCCTCCACCGCTTGCATCTGGGTCGGGACGGTCTGCAGCGTGCGCCAGGCCGGCCGCACCCCCACCATCACGGTCAACGTGAGGCCCGCCAACCAGGCGGCCACGGTCAGCAGAAGGCGCTCGCTGGGCGACATGCCAGCCCACTGGACCTGCCAGGCCTGACGCAAGGATTGAACACGCTCGGAGAGAGAACTCATTCAGACGGCTTTCAAGGTGCTTCAGCTGCGGGGACCACGGCGTACGGTCAGGTGGCCATCGGCCTCGGTGTCCACCTGGACGCCGGCCGCGCCCAGTTGCATCCGGAACTGCTCGATCTCCCCCGGGCCCCAGCCCGCCGGCGGGGCCACGGTCAGGGCCTGGCCGTCATAGCGCAGCGCGGCCGTGGGGGTCTCGCGTGGCCAGGCCGTGGCCACCAGGGCCATCAGCGACTCCAGGTCATGAGCGCCCGGCTCGCCAGCCTGGGCCCGCAGGGTGTCGGTTTCGCGCTGCATCTGCACGGGGGCATCGAGCACCACGCGCACCTGCGGATGCGCCTGCTGCAGCAACTGCACGCGCTGCGCCTGACGGCTCTTGAGCGTGTGCTGCTGGTGCCAGGCCCACAGATTGAGCCCCAGCACCTGCACCACCACCAGCGCACCCAGCCCCACCCGCACGGGCCGCCAGGTGGGCGACAGGAAACGCCGCCACTGGTCGGACAGCGCATGGGCGCCTTTGCTGCGCGGCGCCAGCTCGAACTGCAGCAGGTTCCACAGCGAGCGCGAGGCCATCAACATGTGCTCGGACGCGGTTTGCACGGTCACGGCCCGCCCCAGCCAGCGCTCGGCCGGCGAGGCCACCGGCGGCGTCGCCACAAAGCGCGCCTGCGGCGGCAGCGGATCGGGCAAGAGACCACGCGACAGGCTGCCGCCCAACGGCCAGGTCGACACGCCCTCGGGACTCGCCCAGGTCATCAGCACCTCGGGCCCGGACTCGGCACTGCCCTGCCCCGCTTCAAAGGCCTCGTGGAACAAGGCCGTGGCCGGCTCATCGGGCGCCGCACCAGGCACCACCCGCTCGACGCGCAGCTGGGCCTTCTCCAGCGCCATCAGCTGCGAGGTCAACCAGGTGTGGTCGCACACCGCCACCCAGGTCGGTTGCCCGACCTTGGCCTGCGGGGCCACTGCCAGGTGCAACTGCTCCGGCTCCTCCAGCAACGCATCTTCCAGCAGGCTCGCCAGCGCAGCACGCAAACGGGCCTGCGGCGCCTTGGGCAGGGTCAGGCGGTGCCAGCTCACATCGGTGGGGGCCAGCACGGCCACCACGCTGTCGGCCGCCGGCATCTGGCTCAGCTCGCCGCGGCCCTGACGGCTCAGCGTCTCACCATCGGCACTGAGCACATAGGCGTAGGACTGAGGCCCTGGCGTGGCGGGGGCCGCATCGGGCGCTGACGCGCTCAGACGCTGGCGCGCCGGCAGTTGAATGATGAGGATGCTCATGCCTGGACTTCAGATCTCGGGGTTCCCTGCAACACCCCAGCCGGGTGTTCAGCGATTGTAGGAGGGCGATCAGGCCCATCCCTTAAGGATTGATACCTGCACGGGCGAGGCGGCCACACCCTGATCACGGGGGCCCTCCCGACACAGCGCGCTGCTCCAGTCCGGAAAAGCGTGACTGACTGCGCACCTTGACCTCATTGCCCACGCGCTGCACCAGGTGACGCTGCTCGATCACGTTGTCTTCCAGGCGCAGCCGCCCGCGCACCTCGAAAAAGTCCGAGCCCACGGCCAGGCGCTCAAAACGCCAGTTGCCCGCGCCCAGCACATTGCCCAGCTCATCGAGGTTCTTGAACGGACTGCGCTGGCGCACCTGCACCAGGCGGGCCGCCCGCCCCAGGTCCAGTCCGTCCACCACCGCGGCGAGCACCTCGCGCGAGGCCGTGTTCACATTGACCTGGGTGCGCAAAGGCAGCACGGTCAGCACCGGACGCAGGCGCTCGACGGTGGCGGCATCCATGCCCAGCCAGGTGAGCTCGTCGATGCGCTGCGGCTGCAGCGGCGCCTGGCTGCGGGCTTCCTCGCCGCCCAGCTTCTCCAGCTGGGTCGGGTCGTCGGCCAGGGTGGCCAGGGTGGCGCGCCGCCACGCCGAGGCCAGGCCTTCGGCCAGCGCCGGCGACAGGCCGGCGTTCTGGCACAAACGCCGCAGCACCGCCACCTCCTCGGGCACCAGCTCGCCCTCGGCCGACAGCACATTGCGCAGGTTGTAGCGGGCGGTGGCATCTTCGACCTGACCCGACAGGAAAGCCTCGGGCGCCCCGCCCTCATCGGCCGCGTTGTTGCCGGTGTCGGCGGCCAGGAAGGTGGACAGGCGCGCCTCGGCCAGCGGGATGGCCCAGGGCTCGCCCAGGTGATCGGGGCCGCCGCTGCGCTGGTCTTCGCGCAAGATCAAGATCGCCCAGTCCAGCGCCCCACTGAGCACCCAGGTGGCCTGCGTGCGCACCCGCTCGGCGCTCTCCACCTGCACGGCGCGCCACTGCTGCCAGACCATGGTGGCCGACAAGGTGGCCACCAGCGTGACGATGACCATGGCCATCAGCAAGGCCGCACCCTGCTGGCGATGGCGTGGGAGCGTGCCCGAGCGCATGTGCATCCTCCGGCCCTCAATCCTGCTGGGGCTGGGGTGCCAGCATCAGGTCGCGGCTGAGTGCGCCCTGAAACCCGCTGCCTTCACCCAGCACCAGTTGCAGGCGCACGGCCTGCGGCAGCTGTTCACGCAGGCCGCTCGCGGCCCCCTCGCCCGCCGCGCCCCGCACCACGTCGCCCGAGGACTGGCAGTTGCTCATGGCCCCGTTGCGGAAACAAAAGACCTGCCACTGCGCCACCCCGCGCAAGGCCACCAGGGTGCCGCGCTCGCGCCCCAGCAGCTGCTGCGACTGCTGCCAGGCGCGCTGCAAGGCGCCGACCTGGGTGGTTTCGGCACTGGCCCAGCGCTGCCAGCGGCCCTCGCGCAGCGACCACACGACCACCTGTACGCCAGCCGGGCTACGTCGCGTCAGGCGCAGGGCCGCACCATCAAACTGAAAGCCCTGCACCACCTGGGTGTCGAGCACCTGAGCCAGATCGGTCTCGAACTGGGTCATCACGGCCTGCAGGCGCAGCGTCTGCTGCAGATTGTCCTCGGCCACCTGACGCGCCGTGCTGATCGCATCGAGCCCCTTCCAAGCCGAGGCCGCCAGCACCGACAGGATCAGCAGCGACACCAGCACCTCGATGAGGGTGAAGCCCCGCGCCGACCGGTGGGCCAGGGCAGACGCAGACAGGTGAACAGGCGGGGACATCATCGGACGCGCGGCAACACGGTGGACAGCTTGACGATGGGCTGGCGGGCCTCATCGGCCACCTGCGCATCCACGCGGCGGAAATTGGGGTTGGGCGTCGGGCGCACCGTCAGGCGGCCGGACAACTGGCGGCCCAGTTGCTGACAACTGAAATCGCTGTCGCCGACGGCCGGGAACGTCTGGCCCAACTTCAAGGTCGTGAGCTGGTTTTCGGCGCACCACTGCGCCAGCACCAGGTCACTCATGCGCTGGGCATTGAGCGTCAGGCCCCCGGCGGCCTTGATGCCGGCCGACAGCGTGATGGCCACGATGGCCAGGGCCACCAGCACCTCGATGAGGGTCATGCCGCGCCCCTGCGGGGCGCCTGGCGTGCGTGGGTCACGGCGTGGTGGCACGGGCCATCCCTTCCAGCAGCGGCACGTCGTCGAGCGTGGGCTCGCCGGTCAGGACCTGAAACGGCCCCAGGCCCTGCGTGCCCACCACCAGCTGGCGCTCGCCCAGGCGCAACACCACCTTCTGCGCGCCGATCACCGGCTCCGGGCCCAACACGATGCTGCGCCCGTCCACCACCTCGGCCCGCACCTCGGGCGTGAGCCACTGCAGCGGCGGCATCAAGGCCGGCGGCAGGCCCAGGAACTGGAAGTCGGCCTCAGGTCCCTTGGCCTGCGGCACCCACAGCACTGTCATGGCCCCGGCGCGCGCCTGCGTGCGGGCCGACTCCAGCAAGGCGATCAAGCGGGCAGCCTCGCGCTCCAGCCGCGTGCTGGACGGATCGGGGAGCGCAAAGGACACCACCGCCGAGGCCACGCCGATCATGGCCACCACCACCATGAGTTCGAGCAAGGTAAAGCCTCGGGCGAGGCGCGACTTACTGCCAGGAGCCGACGTCCGCATCCCGGCCTTCACCGCCACTTTGGCCATCGGCGCCGAAACTGAAGACATCGACCGCGCCCTTGACACCCGGGTTCACGTACTGATACTGCGCGCCCCAGGGGTCGTTGGGCAGCTTCTCCAGATAGGGCTTCCAGTTGGGCGGAATGGGGCCAGCCGTGGGCTTGGCCACCAACGCCTGCAGGCCTTGCTCGGCCGTGGGATAGCGCTGGTTGTCGAGGCGGTAGAGCTTGAGCGCCTGCATCAGGTTGCTCACGTCGGTACGGGCGGCCGTCACGCGGGCGTCGTCGGCGCGATCCATCACATTGGGCACGATCAGGGCGGCCAGCAGACCGATGATCACCAGCACCACCATCAACTCGATCAGGGTGAAACCGCGCTGCACGCCTCGCGCCAGCGTCCGGGCCCCCTGGGGGATACGCGCACACATCTTCATGTCAGATTCCGAAACAGTCCGAGAAAGGTTCCCGCCCACCGTGCGACACCCGTGCCGCATGCCTTGAGCATGCACGGCAGCCGACCCCGCACACGGTGGGATCAACCCCAGGTTTGAAGGCCCGACCCGTCACACAGGGGATGGGGAAGACCCATCATAATGGTCCTCTATGTCATCACGTCTGTCCGCCCTCGTCATTTGGGCCGCGGTTGCGGCCAGTCTGGCTTATTGGGGCCTGCGCTGGCTCGCCCAGCCCATCGCGGTGCCGTCCAACGCCACCGCCGTGTCGATGGACGGCGGCAGCAAGGGCGATTTCCGGCGCCTCTTGAGCGGGCCGGCCGCCGCCTCGCCTCAGGCCCTCGATCCGGGCGCGCAATCGGCGCTGGCCGGGCGCATCCAGCTGCAAGGGGCGTTTGCTGACGGCGCAAGCCAGGGTGACGGAGGCGTGGCGCTGCTCTCAATCGACGGCCAGCCGCCGCGCGCGGTGCGCGTGGGGCAAACGGTCGATGGCGTGATGGTGCTGCAGCGCGTGGACGCCAGTGGCGCCCAGATCGGCCCGGCCGACGGCCCGACCGCGCTGACCTTGGCACTGCCCACCTTGCCGGCGCCGGCCACCGGCACCCTGCCGCCACCCACCGGCGTGAGCACCACCGCCACGGCACCCGCCCGGCCCGGCCTCACACCGCGGCCCCAGGCCCAAACAGCCGAAGGGGCTGACCGGGGCGAGCGCCGAGTCGACGACTGAGCCTGTCGGCTCAGGCTCAGCGCAGAAACAGGCGGTAGACCGGGTTGTTGGTCTCGTCCACGTAGACGTAGCCCAGGCCCGACAGGAAAGGCTTGATGGCCTTGGCCTCACCCTTGGGCACCTGCAGGCCCACCAGAATGCGGCCGTAATCGGCGCCCTGGTTGCGGTAGTGGAACAGGCTGATGTTCCAGCCCGGCGGCAAGCTGGTCAGGAAGGTCATCAGGGCACCCGGACGTTCCGGGAAGATGAAGCTGTACAGCCGCTCGCCCTCGGCCAGCGCCGAGCGCCCACCCACCATGTGGCGGATGTGGGTCTTGGCCAGCTCGTCGCCCGACAGGTCCACGGTGCGAAAGCCCTGGGACTCGAACTGCGCCGCGATCTGCGCGGACTCGCCCTTGAGCTTGGTGCTCAGGCCGACGAACACATGGGCCACGTTCTCATCCGAGATGCGGTAGTTGAACTCGGTGACGCTGCGCGGGCCGATCAGCTCGCAGAATCGCTTGAACGAACCGCGCTCCTCGGGGATCGTCACGGCCATCAGCGCCTCGCGCTCTTCGCCCACCTCGGAGCGCTCGGCGACAAAGCGCAGGCGGTCGAAGTTCATGTTGGCGCCGCAGTTGATGGCGATGTAGGTGCGCCCCTCGCCACCGTGCTGGGCGGCGTACTGCTTGAGGGCGGCCACGCCCATCGCGCCCGCGGGCTCGACGATGGAGCGGGTGTCTTCGTAGATGTCCTTGATGGCCGCGCACACCGCGTCGGTGTTGACGATCACGTAGTCATCGACCAGCTCGCGGGCCAGGCGGAAGGTCTCCTCGCCCACCAGCTTGACGGCCGTGCCGTCCGAGAACAGGCCCACATCGTGCAAGGTGACGCGCTTGCCCGCCTGCACCGAACGCACCATGGCGTCCGAGTCGTTCATCTGCACGCCGATGACCTTGATCTCGGGGCGCACGGCCTTGATGTAGGCGGCCACACCGCTGATCAGCCCCCCGCCACCGATGGCCACGAACACCGCGTCGATGGGGCCCGCATGCTGGCGCAGGATCTCCATGGCCACGGTACCCTGCCCGGCGATCACCTCGGGGTCGTCAAAGGGGTGGACGAAGGTCAGGGCTTCGGACTTTTCCAGCACCTTGGCGTGCTGGGCGGCATCGGAGTAGCTCTCGCCGTGCAAGACGATGCGCACGTTGTCGCCCCCGAAGCGCCGCACGGCGTCGATCTTGACCTGTGGGGTCGTGAACGGCATGACGATGGTGGCCTGGCAACCCAGGCGGCGCGCGCCCAGCGCCACGCCTTGGGCGTGGTTGCCGGCCGACGCGCAGATCACGCCCTTGTCGCGTGCGGCCGGGCTGAGCTTGGCCATCTTGTTGTAGGCCCCGCGCAGCTTGAAGCTGAACACCGGCTGCTGGTCTTCCCGCTTGAGATAGACCTGGTGACCCAGGCGGGTCGAGAGGTTGCGCGCCAGGTCCAGCGAGGTCTCCACGGCCACGTCGTACACGCGGCTGGTGAGGATCTTCTGCAGGTAGTCCTGAATCGTCAGCGGTCCGGCCTTGGCCTTGATCGCCGGCTTGGCCTGAGCAGAGGCGGTGCGGCGAGGGGTGGGCGAAGCGGCGGTACGCGCGGTCGACATGGAAACGACTCCGGAAAAAGGCAGATGCGGGATGCAATCCGTCAGTCTACTCCTGCGGGTTCCGGCTTGCTGGCGTGGGCAGCGGTCACAAAAAAGTGGGGCGCCACAGAAGGCGCCCCCGAAAACCTCACCAAACCACAGGTCTGGCTGGGCCCACGCAGAGAACTGATGCGTCTCAGGCGGCGCGGCGGCGACGCGCGGCGAAACCGATGCCAACCAGGCCCAGGCCCATCAGGGCGTAGGTGGAGGGCTCGGGCACGGCCACCGCGGGGGCCAGCACGTCCACCTGCAGGGTGCCGATCTCAAACAGCCCGATCAGGCCGATCGAGCCGGAGGCATTGAAAGCCGCCAGCAGCGGCGTGGCACCGGCCGTGGTCAACTTCAGGGCGCCCGTGCTCAACAAGCCAGTGCCAGCGGTGGCATTGAAGGTTTCGGAAACGGAGGCGGTGGTCGCCTTCAGGAACGCGCCGCTGTAAGCCTGTGAGCCGTTGATCGTCACGACGGCGCTCAGCGACTTGGTGGCGTTGCTGTAGCTCAGGCCGGTGATGTCGACGATGTCGGTCCCCGCGGTCAGACGGATGCCGTCGCTGGCGTTGGCCACGCCGATCAGGTCGGTGGCCGAGGCGTTGCTCAGGCTCACCGAAGTGAAGGCCGAGGTCAGCGTGCTGGTGCCTGCGTCGAAGGTGGCGTTACCGAGGCTGGTGAAGGTGGCCGAGGTCAGCAAGCCCGTCAGCCCTTCGAGGGACAGCACGGCCGAGGTCGGTGCGGTGAAAGCGGCGGCCTGCGCGGCCGTGAGGCTGGTCGCAAGCAAAGCGGCCAGGGCGGTGGACTTCAGAAAGGCAGAGCGTGCTTGCATGCGGTCACCTCTAGGTTGGTGAGATGTGGACAAAGCGGTCTTCACCGCCGATGACCCGATCTTGCAAGCACGGCCTCTAACGTCCTTTAGCGTTCACCCTTAAACACCCCCCATGCGAGGGAGGTCACAGCTGCGCACCTGGGAGCATTTGACGTCGAAATCGTCGTGCGCCAGCAAAAAGGGCTCCCGAGTGGGAGCCCTGTGGGGACGCGGAGCCTCGCGAGGCTCACGCCATGAGCCGCCTCAGAAGCGGTAGCCGAGGCCCACGCCGATCAGCAGGGGGTCGACCTTGAGGGTGCCAGCCTTCTGACCGAAGGAGGTCACGTCAGCATGGATCTGCACCTTCTTGACATCGACGTTGATCGACCACTGCTTGTTCAGCGGGATGTCCATGCCGGCCTGCAGGGCCCAGCCCCAGCTGCCGCGCTTGACGTTTGGCTCCAATGCTGTTTGCACTGCGCTGTCAAAGCGGACGCTGCTGAAGTTGGTGTAGTTGATACCAGCCCCCACATACGGACGGATGGCCGTGTCGTTGGGCATGAAGTGGTACTGCAGCGTCAGCGTGGGCGGCAGGTGACGCAGGCTACCGATCACGGCGCCATTCGACTTGACGTTGTGCTTTTGCGGGTAGGTCAGGATCAGCTCGGCGGCGATGTTCGGGGTGAAGAAATAGCTGATGTCCAGTTCGGGAATGAGCTTCTCGTTGACACTCAAACCCAAGCCGGTGCTGTCCTTGTTCGCCGGGTCGATGTTCACCGCGCGCACACGCACCTGCCAAGGGGTTTCCTGCGCAATGGCAGGGGTCAGAGCGGCCACAGACAGGGCGGCGATGGCAACAGCGCGGAGGGTCTTGTTCATGATGCAGTCCTTTGGATGACAGGGAACCGTTGCGACACCGACCTTCGGTGCCGCCATGAACACATTGCAACAAGTGCCCCTCGCGCCAGACTTGCGCCACATCAAGTCCGCTCAGCGAAAGCAGGGAACAACCCTGAGAAGCTCAGGGCGTTTGCGCCAGATCAGGAAAACCCGATGCCAGCGCGCCACACCCTGTTGACACGGCTGTTGCGGCCGTGGCTCAGCGCGGCCAAGGCGCCCCGATCAGGCGGGGATCAAGCCCAGGCGCTCGCACAGCGCCAGCACCGGCGCCGACTGGTTCATCGTGTAGAAGTGCAGGCCCGGCACGCCACCGGCACGCAGCTGCTCGCACAGGTCGGTGACCACGTCCAGCCCGAAGGCCTGGATGGAGGCCTTGTCGTCGCCAAAGCCTTCCAGTCGCGTGCGGATCCAGCGCGGCACCTCGGCACCACAGGCATCCGAGAAACGCAGCAGCTGGCTGCTGTTGAGGATGGGCATGATGCCCGGCACGACCGGGATGGTCGCGCCCAGTGCCTCGGCCTCTTCGACGAAGCGGAAGTAGGCGTCGCTGTTGAAGAAGTACTGGGTGATGGCCACATCGGCCCCGGCCTTGACCTTGGTGGCGTAGGCCAGCAGGTCGGCCTTCGGATTGCGGGCCTGGGGATGCATCTCGGGGTAGGCGCCCACCTCGATCTGGAAGTGGCTGCCAGTTTCCTCACGGATGAAGGCCACCAGGTCGCTGGCATAGCGGAACTCGCCAAAGCCGCCGTAGCCGCTGGGCAGGTCGCCGCGCAGCGCGACGATGCGCTTGATCCCTTCGGCTTTGAACTGGGCGAGTTGCTCGCGCACACTGGCCTTGCTCGCGCCGATGCAAGAGAAGTGCGGGGCCGCGTCGCAGCCTTCGCTCAGGATGGCGCGCACCGTCTGGATGGTGCCGTCTTGCGTGCTGCCGCCAGCCCCGTAGGTGACGGAGCAGTACTCAGGCCGGATCGCGTACAGCTGCTGGCGCACGGCGGCCAGCTTGTCGACGCCTTCCGGGGTCTTGGGCGGGAAGAACTCCACGCTCACCGGCAGGGAGTTCGGGGATGACTGCGTCATGTGTCTGACTTTCAAGGTGGGCACGCAGGCCCGCCGGGCCGATCAGGAAGATGATCAGGCCTGCGGCGACTGCGCCCAGATGAAGAATTCGAGGTTGCCGTCGCCACCGGCGATCGCGCTGGCAAAGCCCTTGTGGACGGTCCAGCCCAGGTCGGTACAGGCGCGGCGCACCATGTCACGGGCGCGGGCGTGCTGGGCCGGGTCCTTGACGACCCCGCCCTTGCCCACGTGGTCCTTGCCCACTTCGAACTGCGGTTTGATCAGCATCAGCACCTGCCCGCCCGGCTTGAGCCAGGGTGCCAGGTGGGGCACGATCTTGGACAGCGCGATGAAGGACAGGTCGGCCACGATCAAATCGAAACCTTCGGCCGGGGCGTGCTCGCGCAGCGGGCTGTCGTCCAGCTCACGGGCATTGACGTTCTCCAGCACCACCACGCGCTCATCGGTCTTGAGCTTCTCGTGGATCTGGCCATGGCCCACTTCCACGCCCACCACGCGGGTGGCGCCCTGGGACAGCAGCACGTCGGTGAAGCCACCGGTGCTCTGGCCCACGTCCAGACAGGTCAGCCCCGATACATCAAGGTCGATCTGCTGCAAGGCGCCTTCGAGCTTGAGCCCGGCGCGCGAGACCCAGCGCAGCTCCTCGTCATTGGTGACGCGAAACTGAGCCTCTTCCGGCAGGTCTTCCCCCGCCTTGCGCAGCACGGTCCAGCCCTTGGGGCCAAGCCACTGCACCGCCCGCGCATCGATCAAACGATGGGCGGTCGAGCGGGTGGGCGCGTGCCCTTGTTGAACGATGAGTTGGTCTGCGCGTGGCATGGTATTTCCAGTGAGGTGGCCGAAGCCAGATCCAGCAACCGCCGCGGAACCGGCTCTGCCGGGCCGCTGGCGGTTGCCCCCTTGAGGGGGCGGCCGAAGGCCGTAGGGGGTGGTCAGTAACGGTACGTGTCGGGCTTGTAAGGGCCCTGCTTGGGCACGCCAATGTAGGCGGCCTGCTCCTCGGTCAGCTCGGTGAGCTGGGCGTTGAGCGTGGTCAACTGCAGGCGAGCCACCTTTTCATCGAGGTGCTTGGGCAGCACATAGACCTTGCCCACGTCGTAGGCGTCGCTGTGGGCGAACAGCTCGATCTGGGCGATGGTCTGGTTGGCGAAGCTCGACGACATCACATAGCTGGGGTGACCGGTGCCGCAGCCCAGGTTCACCAGACGGCCCTTGGCCAGCAGGATGATGCGCTTGCCATCGGGGAAGATGACGTGGTCGACCTGGGGCTTGATCTCTTCCCACTGGCACTTCTCTTCCAGCTTGGCGACCTGGATTTCGTTGTCGAAGTGACCGATGTTGCAGACGATGGCGTTGTTCTTCATCGCGGCCATGTGCTCGTAGGTGATCACGTCGCGGTTGCCGGTGGTGGTCACGAAGATGTCGGCCTTGTCGGCCGCCCAGTCCATCGTCACCACGCGGTAGCCTTCCATCGCAGCCTGCAGGGCGTTGATGGGGTCGATCTCGGTAACCCACACCTGGGCGCTCAGGGCGCGCAGGGCCTGGGCCGAGCCCTTGCCCACGTCACCGTAACCGGCAACCACGGCGACCTTGCCGGCGATCATCACGTCGGTGGCGCGCTTGATGCCGTCCACCAGCGACTCGCGGCAGCCGTACAGGTTGTCGAACTTGGACTTGGTCACCGAGTCGTTCACGTTGATGGCGCGGAACATCAGGGTGCCCTTGGCGGACATTTCATTCAGGCGGTGCACGCCGGTCGTGGTCTCTTCGGTCACGCCGATGATCTGGGCCGACTTGCGCGAGTACCAGGTGCTGTCCTCAAGCAGCTTGGCCTTGATGGCGGCAAACAGGATGCGCTCTTCTTCGCTGCCGGGGTTGGCCAGCACCGACAGGTCGGTCTCGGCCTTCTTGCCCAGGTGCATCAGCAGCGTGGCGTCCCCGCCGTCGTCCAGGATCATGTTGGGGCCTTCGCCGGCCGAACCCTTGGGCCCGAAGTCGAAGATGCGGTGGGTGTAGTCCCAGTAGTCTTCCAGCGACTCACCCTTGTAGGCGTACACCGAGGTGCCGGCTTCGACCAGGGCGGCCGCGGCGTGGTCCTGGGTCGAGTAGATGTTGCACGAAGCCCAGCGCACGTCGGCGCCCAGGGCTTGCAGGGTCTCGACCAGCACGCCGGTCTGGATGGTCATGTGCAGCGAGCCGGTGATGCGCGCGCCCTTGAGGATCTGCTTGGGGGCGTATTCCTCGCGGATGGCCATCAGCGCGGGCATTTCGCTCTCGGCGATCTTGAGTTCCTTGCGGCCCCAGGCGGCCAGCGACAGGTCGGCGATGGCGCAAGGCACGCCCTTGTGCTCAGTGATCAGTTTGGTGTTAACAGCGGACATGGACAAAGCTCCTCAACGTTCAGAAGCCGCCGTGCGCTACCGGGGGTCAAAAAGACACAGAGAGATACCACTCACCCAGCGGGACACATGCGGGTGAGCGCCGTTGCAGAAGTCAAGTCTTTCGAGCCTGGGATCCGTGGCGGACCTTGCAACGCTCCTCGAAAGCGGGCGCCAGTATAGAACGAGCGCCCCCCGCCGTGGGGCTTTTTGGTGGAAAACGGGCCGGTTGCAGGGGCTTTGACCCCGTTTGAAGCCCCCGGCGGCACATTTGGACACGAAACACCCGCGGCATGCGGGCAGACACCGACGGTGGCATTCGACGACAGGGCTAACATGACACGCCATGACAATGCCTGCGCACCGGCCCCATGACGATGCCCCCGCGCCACCGGCTCCGGGAGCGGGGGCCGTCGTGCCCGACGCGGGGCTCACCGCCCTGGCGGCCCTGGCCTGCACCCTGTGCGACACCCCGATCGCCCTCATCAGCCTGGTCACCCCCCAGCGCCAGCACCTGCTCGCCCAGGTCGGCCTGGGTGAGCCCGGTGCGCCCCTGCCCCATCTGGCCTGGACCATCGAGACCCTGAACCAGAGCGGCCTGCTCGTGGTGCCCGACGTGGCCGCGACTCCGCGCTGGCAGGACGACTGGCTGGCGAGCGGCCCGGCCGGCATCCGCTTTTACGCCGCGCTGGCCTTGCGCGGCCCCGACGGACACCCCCTGGGCACCCTGTGCGTGATGGACACCCGGCCCCGTGAGCTGGGCGCCGCCACCCTGGCACAGTTCAGCGCCCTGGCCCAGACCTTGGGCCTGTCACTGGCCCACCGCCCCGCCGATGACCTGGGGGCCCTGGGCACCGCCCCGAGCGAGCTCGACTGCTACCGCGCCATCGTCGAAAGCCAAACCGATCAGGTCAGCCTGGCCAGCCCGCAAGGCCGCCTCACTTTCGTCAACCCCGCCTACGCGGCCCACGTGGGCCGACCGGCCGAGGCCCTGATCGGCACCAGTCTGTACGAGCACCTGCCGGCCGCCGACCGCGAGGCCGTCGCCTCTCAGGTGGCCGCCGTGTGCGCCCACCGCCTGGTGATGGGCAGCGAGGTGCGCCAGCTGACGCCCGACGGCCAGGTGCGCTGGACCAGCTGGACCCACCACCCCCTGCCTGACGTAAACGGCCGGGTGTGGGCCGTGCACTCGGTCGGGCGCGACATCACCGAGCGCAAGCTGACCGAGCGCTCGCTCAAGGACAGCCAGACCCGCTTGCGCTCGCTCTACGAGTCGACGCCGGCCATGCTGCACTCGATCGATGTCCAAGGCCGCCTGCTCATGGTCAGCGACGCCTGGCTGGCCAAGATGGGCTACACGCGCACCGAGGTGATCGGGCGCAACTCGGCCGACTTCCTCACCCCCGAGTCGCACGAGTACGCCCGCAACGTCGTCCTGCCCCGCTACCTGCGCGACGGGCGCTGCGACCACATCGAATACCAGATGGTGCGCAAGGACGGCACCCTGATCGACGTGCTGCTGTCGGCCACCATGGAGCGTGACGAGCAAGGGCGCCCGCTGCGCTCGCTGGCCATCCTCGAAGACATCACCGAAAAGCACGCCGTGGAGGCGGCGCTGCGCACCAACCAGGAGCGCCTGGCCCTGGCCACCCAGGCCAACGGCATCGGCATCTGGGAGCTGAACCTGGTCGACCAGCGCCTGACCTGGAGCGAGATGATGTTCCAGATCTTCGACGTGCGCCGCGAGCAGTTCCAGGGACGCGCCGAGGACTGGCGCCGCAGCGTGCACCCCGACGACCTGGCGATGTGTGTGCAGGAGATGGAACGCGCCGTCGCCACCGGGCGGCCCATGAACTTCGACTTTCGGATTGTTCACCGCGATGGCCGCATCCACGATGTCAACGCCAGCGCCACGGTGTTCTACGACCCGGACGGGCGCCCGCTGCGCATGCTGGGCACCAATTACGACATCACCGAGCGCAAACGCATGGAGCGCGAGCTGGCCGAGAAGCACGAGCTGCTGCGCGTGACGCTGCACTCGATCGGCGACGCCGTCATCACCACCGACGCGCGCGGCCGGGTGCAGTGGCTCAACCCGGTGGCCGAGCGCATGACCGGCTGGGGCAATGCCGAGGCCGCAGGTCAGCCCCTGAGCGAAGTCTTCCACATTGTGGACGAGGCCACAGGTGAGCCGGAGATGTGCCCCGTCAGCCGTTGCCTGATCGACGAGCCGGACGACGACCGGCTCAAGCTGACCCAGCTGACGGCGCGCGACGGCCGCACCTACGGCATCGAAAACTCGGCCGCGCCCATCCGCGACGCCCAAGGCCAGGTGCTGGGCGTGGTGCTGGTGTTTCACGACGTGACCGAGCAGCGCCGCATGGGCCACGAGATGAGCTTTCGGGCCACGCACGACGAGCTCACCGGCCTGGCCAACCGCAGCGAGTTCGAGGCCCGGCTGCAACGCGCCCTCAGCGACAGCCTGCAGCGCGACAGCGAACACGCGCTGATGTACATCGACCTCGACCAGTTCAAACTCGTCAACGACGCCTGCGGCCACGCGGTGGGCGACCAGCTGCTGCGCCAGGTCACCGAGCTGCTCAACAGCTGTGTGCGCTCGCGCGACACGTTGGCGCGCCTGGGCGGCGACGAGTTCGGCGTGATCCTGGAGCACTGCGACGTCGCACAGGCCGAGCGCGTGGCGCAGAAAATCTGCGATCAAATGGAGGAGTTCCGCTTCGTGCACGAAGGCCGGCGCTTTCGCATCGGCACCAGCATCGGCCTGGTGCCCCTGGACAAGCGCTGGAGCCACGGCGACGCCATCATGCAGGCTGCTGACACCTCGTGCTACGCGGCCAAGGAGGCCGGTCGCAACCGCGTGCACGTCTGGTTTGACACCGACCAGACCATGCAGACCCGCAAGGGCGAGATGCAATGGGCCACGCGCCTGGAGCAGGCCCTGGACGAAGACCGCTTCCTGTTGTACGCCCAGCGCATCGCCCCGATTCGCCCCAATGGCGAAGGCCTGCGCTGCGAGGTGCTGATCCGCCTGCAGGACCAGGACGGCGCCATCATCCCGCCGGGCGCCTTCCTGCCCGCCGCCGAACGCTTCCAAGTGGCCTCGCGCATCGACCGCTGGGTGGTGCGCCAGGTGTTCGCCTTGCTGGCCTCGCGCCACCCGGCGCTCGACGCGGTGCACACCCTGGCGGTCAACCTCTCGGGCCAGTCGATGGCCGACCCCGCCTTCCAGCGCTACCTGCTTGAGCTCATCGACAGCCAGCCGGTCGACCTCAGCAAGCTGTGCTTCGAGATCACCGAAACCGCGGCCATCACCAAGCTGGCCGAGGCCGGCAGCTTCGTGCAGGACATGCGCCGCCTGGGCATGCGCCTGGCGCTCGACGACTTTGGGGCGGGCTCCTCGTCGTTTGGCTACCTCAAGGCCCTGCAGGTGGACTACCTGAAAATCGACGGCCAGTTCATCAAGGACGTGGTGCACGACCCGCTCGACCGCGCCGCCGTGCGCTGCTTCTGCGACGTCGCCCGGGTGATGGGCCTCAAGACCGTGGGCGAGTTCGTCGAGAACGAGCCCATCTTGCAGGAGCTGCTGGAGCTGGGGGTGGACTACGCCCAGGGCTACCTGATCCACCGCCCGGAACCGCTGGGCCAGCTGCTCGGCCTCGTCGAGCGAGGGTGACCTGCGGGGGCGAATCGGCTAGCATGTCGGGCTTCGCCGGAGTCTGCCTGCCGTGACCACCTCAGTTTTTGCCCCTGAAACCAGCCGCCGTCGCACTTTTGCGATCATTTCCCACCCTGACGCGGGTAAAACCACGCTGACGGAGAAGCTGCTGCTGTTCTCGGGCGCCATCCACATTGCCGGTGCCGTCAAGGGTCGCAAGGCCTCGCGCCATGCCACGTCCGACTGGATGGAGATCGAAAAGCAGCGCGGCATCTCGGTGGCATCCAGCGTGATGCAAATGCTCTACCGCGAGCACGTGGTGAACCTGCTCGACACGCCCGGCCACAAGGACTTCTCGGAAGACACCTACCGCGTGCTGACCGCCGTGGACTCGGCGCTGATGGTGATCGACGCGGCCAACGGCGTGGAAGCGCAGACCAAGCGCCTGATCGAGGTCTGCCGCCAGCGCGACACGCCCATCATCACCTTTGTGAACAAGATGGACCGCGAAGGCCGCGACCCGCTCGAATTGCTCGATGAGGTCGAGCAGGAGCTGGGCATGCCCTGCGTGCCGATGACATGGCCGGTGGGCCAGGGCAAGCAGTTCGGCGGCATCGTCAACCTGCGCACGCAGTCGATGCGACTGTTCGACGCCGGTGCCGACAAACGTGGCGAAGCCGACGAGGTCGTGCCGCTGAGCGAGCGCGACAAGCTGCATGCCCGCTTTGGCCATGAGTGGGAGCTGGCCGAACAGAACATGGAGCTGATGGCCGAGGCCGCCCCGGCCTTTGACCTGGGGCTGTTCCTGGCCGCCAAGCAGACCCCGGTGTTCTTCGGCTCGGCCGTGAACAACTTCGGCGTGCAGGAGGTGCTCGACGCGCTGGTGGACCTGGCGCCTTCGCCGCGTCCGCGTTTCAGCACCGAGAAAGACGGCTCGCACAAGGAAATCACCCCGGACATGGAGAACTTCTCCGGCGTGGTCTTCAAGGTGCAGGCCAACATGGACCCCAGCCACCGCGACCGCATTGCGTTTGTGCGCGTGTGCTCGGGCAAGTACACGCCGGGCATGAAGCTCAAGGTGCAGCGCTCGGGCAAGGAACTGCGCCCCACCTCGGTGGTGACCTTCCTGTCACAGCGCCGCGAGGCGGTGGACGAGGCCTTTGCCGGCGACATCATCGGCTTCACCACGCACGGCGGCGTGCAACTGGGTGACACCATCACCGATGGCATCTCCCTGCAATACACCGGCCTGCCCTTCTTCGCGCCCGAACTGTTCCAGACGGTCGAGCTGGCCAACCCGATGAAATCGAAGCAGCTGCAGGCGGGCCTGGTGCAACTGGGGGAAGAAGGCGCCATCCAGGTGTTCCGCCCCGAAGTCGGTGGCTCGATGCTGCTGGGCGCCGTCGGTCAGCTGCAGTTTGAAGTGGTGCAGCACCGCCTGAAGGCCGAGTACAGCGTCGACATCCGCCTGATGCCTTGCCGCTTCGTGGGCGCACGCTGGATCACGGCCGACACCCCGGCGGCCCTGAAGAAGTTCACCGACGAGAACGCCAGCAAGCTGGCGCTGGACGCGGCCGACACCCTGGCCTACATGATGACCTCGGCCTACGACCTGCGCCTGACGGCCGAGCGCCACCCGCAGGTGCACTTCCACCCGCTGCGCGAGCACGCGGGCCTGAGCCTGTCGAACCAATGAGCCGGAAGGTGGGGCGCCGGGTTCAGCCCGGCTGATTCCAGAGCTGATCGAGGTTCTGGAAGCCCCACTGGCTCTTGGACTCGCGCGAGACGATCTGGTCCACGGTCTTGCTCAGGTCGAGCAGCTCGACCGGGATGGGCTGGTTGGACTTGGTCGAGAAGAACACGCGCACGATGGGCGAGAGCAGCGAGCCGCTGCCTTGCTCCACCACCACGGCCAGGCGGCCGGACTGCAGCTTGACCAGCGAGCCGGTGGGGTAGATGCCGATGCTCTTGACGAAGGCCTGGAAGACGCGCTCGTCAAAGTGCCCTTCCTTGGTCCAGGCCGCCATTTTCATCAGCGAGTCGGCCGGATCCCAGCCCGCCTTGTAGGGCCGGTTGGAGGTGATGGCGTCGTAGACGTCGCACACCGCGCCCATCTTGGCGTACAGGCTGATCTCGTCGCCCTTGAGGCCCTTGGGGTAGCCGCGGCCGTTGACCTTTTCATGGTGGTGCAGGCACACGTCCAGCGCCACCGGCCCCACGGCCCCCCCTTCTTTGAGGAGCTTGTAGCCCTCGGCGGGGTGGCTCTTCATGATGGCGAACTCTTCCTGCGTGAGGGCGCCGGGCTTGTTGAGCACCTCCAGCGGCATCAGGGCCTTGCCCATGTCGTGCACCAGACCGGCCATGCCGGCTTCGCGCGCCTGGTCCTCGCTGAGCTTGAGTTGGCGGGCCAGCGACACCATCAGCGCGCACACCGCCACCGAGTGCATGAAGGTGTAGGCGTCACTCGTCTTGAGGCGCGCCAGGCTGACCAGGGCGCCGGGGTTGCGCTCGACCGAGTCGGCGATCTCTCGCACCAGCGGCAGGCAATGCTCGGTGTCGATGGCCTTGCCCATGCGGGCGTCCTGGAACATGCTGCGCATGGCCTCGCGCGACTTGGCCAGCACGCGTCCGGCCCGGGCCAGCTCCTCGCGAAAGGTGGCGCGCTCCTGAGGCGTGGCCGGCGGCGCCAGCGGCATCGGCGCCGTGGGCAGGGGCTCGGGCAGGTCGGCGAAATCGGTGGACGGCACCTCGATGTCGTCCATCACGGCCATGTCCACGTCGCGGCCCTTGTCGGTGTCGATGACCACCTCGCGGATCGCGCCGAGCTGGGCGATCTGCGCCTCTTCGGTCACCTTGAAGGAGCCACGCCAGAAGGGGTGATCCAACCAGGAGCCGCACACCTCGTGAACATGCATGCCAACGCGCAGGGAATCGGTGGGAATCTTTCGGAGCATGGTCAGACGAAGATGCAGACGCGGCTGCGGTTCAACCGATCTTAGGACCGATGAACGCGCATCGTTCAGGAGGGCTGCGTGAAATCACCGCAAAGCGCGTCATTTTACTCAGGGTTACCCCTAGCACACCTTCATTACAGTGAGGTTCGCGCGCAACATGCGCATGTCATTTGTTCACCTGGGGTGCGTCACCCCTTCTCTGGTCCTCGGCATGCGTCTTCACAACCTGGGCATCGCCCGCAAACTCTGGCTGGGCGTGATCTTCCTGATCGTCGCCAACGTGTTCATCGTCGGCTTTTCGGGTGTGCGCACGGCCAAGCTCACGGCCCGCTCGGAAACGGCATCGGCCTTGATCGATGCCAAGCTGTCTGCCACCCAGCAATGGACCAGCCTGAGTGAGGCCGAGGCCAACCGGGCCGCCGCCCTGAGCCACGTCGAAGGTGGCTCGAACGCCCTGGCCGACACCCGTCAGCAAAGCCAGGCCAGCCTGGTGAGCCTGCGCCAGCAACTCGATGCCCTGGCGCTGGACGAGGCCGACCGCGCGCAGCTCGCGCGCATCGACGCCGCCCAGGCGCAGTTCCAGCAGGCGCTGCGTGACCCCGCGCAGGTCGAGTCGGCGCTGAAGGCCTACGCCGAGGCGCTGCGCGAGTTCGCGGCCATGCAGCCGCGCGCCGCCATCGCCTTGCGCCACCAGATTGCCGAAGAGCGCCGCAAGACCGTGCTGCTGGCCGGCGTGATGGGCGTGGTGGTGCTCAGCACCATGGCCCTGGGTGCCGCGCTGCTGATCCGCTCGATCCGCCGTCCCTTGAACGCGGCGGTGGCCGCCGCCGCCCAGATGGCCGCCGGCGACCTGCGCGTGCGCATCCCCACCCACGGGCAGGACGAGATCGGCCAGTTGCTTGGCTCGCTGGACACCTTGAGCCGCTCCTTGAACGGCCTGGTGGGCGATGTGCGCCACACCACCGACAGCATCTACACCGCCTCCAACGAGATCGCCGTCGGCAACCAGGACCTGTCCAACCGCACCGAGCAGACGGCCGCCAACCTGGAAGAAACGGCCTCGTCGATGATCGAGCTGACGGGCAATGTGCAGGAGTCGGCCAATGCGGCCCAGCAGGCGCACGCGCTGGTCGAGCAAGCCTCGGCCACCGCACGCCGGGGCGGCGAGGTGATGGGCCGGGTCGTGAGCAACATGGACGGCATCGCCCAGGCCTCGCGCAAGATCGGCGACATCATCGGGGTGATCGACGGCATCGCCTTCCAGACCAACATCCTGGCCCTGAACGCGGCCGTGGAAGCGGCCCGAGCGGGCGAGCAGGGCCGTGGCTTTGCCGTGGTGGCCGGCGAGGTGCGCACGCTGGCACAGCGCAGCGCCGAAGCCGCACGCGAGATCAAGGGCCTGATCGGTGCCTCGGTGACGCAGGTGGAATCGGGCTCCAAGCTGGTGCAGGACGCCGGGACCACCATGCAGGAAATCGTCAATGACGTGGTGCGCGTCAGCAGCGTGATCAGCGAGATTTCGGCCGCCGCCGCCGAGCAAAGCAGCAGCATCGGCCAGATCAACCAGGCGGTGAGCCAGCTTGACCAGATGACGCAGCAGAATGCAGCCTTGGTGGAGGAGTCGACCGCTGCGGCCGCCAGCCTCACCGAGCAGGCCCAACGCCTGACCGCGGCGGTCAACGCCTTCCAGACCGACGCGCAACGGGCCTGACACGGCGCCAGCGCGGGGGCAGCGCGTCCGCCCGAGGCCCGCAGCTCAGCGTCAGCGCAACGCGTCAACGATCTGGCAGCGCCGCCAGCTGGCGGTCGTGCCAGCGCGCCAGCAGCACCTGGGCCAGCAGGGCACCCAGCGTGGCCATCAGCATGTCGGCCTGGGTGTCGAACGGGTCGCCCTGGGTGGCCAGGAACTCGTCGGCCCCGGCGCCCAGCGCCAGCGCCGTCCACCACTCGATGAACTCGTAGACGGCGCTGATGGCCAGGCACACGCTGGTGACCAGGAAGAACAGCCAGCCGCCCGGCTTCAGCGGCGTCTGGCGCAGCAGGATTTCACGCGCCACCATGGCCGGGATGAAGCCCTGCGCCAGGTGGCCGATGCGGTCGTAGTGGTTGCGGCTGAAATCGAACCACTCCTGCAGCCAAAAACCCAGCGGCACGCGGGCGTAGGTGTAGTGCCCGCCCACCATCAGGATGATGGCGTGGAGCAGGATGAGGGTGTAGACCAGAGGCGTGAGCGGAAAGCGCGAGCGCGTGAAGGCCAGCACCGGCACCGCGATGAACACCGGCAGCACCTCCATGACCCAGACACCGGGGTCATAGGCCCCGATCCAGGACCAGACGAGCACGGCCAGCAAAATGGCCAGCCAGCTGGCGACAGGCAGGTGGGTGCGAGCGGTCATTCAGGGTCTCCCAGGCAAGCAAAAGGCCGCACGCGGCGGCCTTTCATTGTGCACGGGTGTGATCAGCCCTTGAGGCCGGCCGCGTCGCGCAGCAGCGGCGCCTTGTCCAGCTTCTCCCACGTGAACTCGGGCTCCTCGCGACCGAAGTGGCCGTAGGCCGCGGTCTTTTGGTAGATCGGGCGCAGCAGGTCCAGCATCTCGATGATGCCCTTGGGACGCAGGTCGAAGTGGGCATTCACCAACTTGGCGATCTGGTCGTCAGGAATCACCCCGGTGCCCGCCGTGTTGATGGTCACGTTCATCGGGCGGGCCACGCCGATGGCGTAGGCGACCTGCACCTGGCACTTGCGGGCCAGACCGGCGGCCACCACGTTCTTGGCCACATAGCGGGCAGCGTAAGCGGCCGAGCGGTCCACCTTGGTGGGATCCTTGCCCGAGAAGGCGCCACCGCCGTGCGGGCAGGCACCGCCATAGGTGTCGACGATGATCTTGCGACCGGTCAGGCCGCTGTCGCCCTGCGGGCCACCGATGACGAAACGACCGGTCGGGTTGATCAGGTACTTGGTCTCGGCCGTCAGCCATTCCTTGGGCAGCACCGGCTTGATGATCTCCTCGCGCACCGCCTCATAGAAGCTGTCCTTCATCTTGTGCGACGTCTCGGACTGGTCCGGGCTGTGCTGGGTCGACAGCACCACGGTGTCGATGCCCACGGGCTTGCCGTCCACATAGCGCAGGGTGACCTGGCTCTTGGCGTCCGGGCGCAGGAAGGGCAGGCGGCCGTCCTTGCGCAGCTGGGCCTGACGCTCCATCAGGCGGTGGGCGTAGTAGATGGCCGCGGGCATCAGCTCGGGCGTCTCGTCGCAGGCGTAGCCGAACATCAGACCCTGGTCACCGGCACCGATGTTCAGGTAGTCGTCGCTGGCGCGGTCCACGCCCTGGGCGATGTCGTTGGACTGCTTGTCGTAGGCGACCAGCACGGCGCAACCCTTGTAGTCGATGCCGTACTCGGTGTTGTCGTAGCCGATGCGCTTGATGGTGTCACGCGCGACCTGGATGTAGTCGACGTTGGCCTGGGTCGTGATTTCACCCGCCAGCACGACCAGACCGGTGTTGGTCAGGGTCTCGGCGGCGACGCGGGAGAGGGGGTCCTGCGCCAGGATGGCGTCGAGGATGGCGTCCGAGATCTGGTCGGCGACCTTGTCGGGGTGGCCTTCAGAGACGGATTCGGAAGTGAAGAGATAGTCGTTTGACACGCTGTGGGCTCCATTGCTGAAAACATAGACCTCGGCGTCGCCAAGGCTGTGAGCATGGAAAAGGTGCACAGCGGCGAACGCTTTAGCGGGATTTGTGAATCGCCCCGCAAGTTGTCCTGTTAACTCGGCGATGACCATAGTGTAGCCAAACTCGCCGGCGCGTGCAGCGTGGGATCTGCGAAGATCAGGGTTTTGTGTTCTGGCTCAAGCTCCGTTTCATGGCCCGCCTGTTTTTCATGCTGTCACGCTGGCCCCTGGCCGTGCTGCACCCCCTGGGCAGCCTGCTGGGCTGGCTGGCCTACCTGCTGTCCCCCTCCTACCGGCATCGCCTGAACGCCCACGCCCGCGCGGCCGGGCTGAGCCGCAGGCAGCGCTGGCAAGCCGTGGCCCATGCCGGCAAGATGGTCAGCGAATCGCCCCGCCTGTGGGGTCGCCCGCGCGACCTGCCGCTGGGCGACAGCGTGCGCTGGGTACGCCCCGAAGTGGTGGACGCGGCCCTGGCCGAAGGCCGTGGCCTGCTGCTGCTCACGCCCCATTTGGGCTGCTTCGAGATCACGGCGCAGGCCTATGCCGACCGCTTTGGCGCACACAAGCCCATCACGGCGCTGTACCGCCCGGCCAAGCAGGCCTGGCTGGCCGAGCTGATGAAGAACGCCCGCAACCGCCCCGGCATGCTCACCAGCCCCGCCACCCTCAGCGGCGTGCGCCAGATGCTGCGCGCCCTGAAAAAGGGTGAGACCGTGGGCCTGCTGCCCGACCAGGTGCCGCCCGCAGGCATGGGCGTGTGGGCGCCCTTTTTTGGCCGCGAGGCCTACACGATGACGATGGCCGCCAAGCTCGTGGCCCAGACCGGCTGCGCCGTGGTGCTGCTGCGCGGAGAGCGCCTGGGCTGGCGTGCACGCCGAGCCCACGGTTGCGACTACATCGTGCACGCCGACCGCGTGGCCCTTGAGACCGAACAACTGCTCGCCGGGGGCGATGCGGCACAATCCGCCGCCGCCGTGAACCGGTTGATGGAAGAGATGATCATGCAAGCACCCGAGCAGTACCTGTGGGGATACAACCGCTACAAAGGCCCCCGCGCCGAGATCCTGACCTCGGCCAGCAGCGGGGAGGGCCAGGCATGAAGGAGATCGGTCTGCGCCTGGCCCTGGGCCTGCTGTGGCTGCTGCACTGGCTGCCCCTGCCCTGGCTGGCCGCCCTCGCCCACCGCCTGGGCCGCTTGCTCTATCACGTGGCAGGATCGCGCCGCAAAGTGGGCCTGCGCAACCTCGAGCTGTGCTTCCCCGACATGCCGGCGGCCGAGCGCGAGGCCCTGCTGAAGCAGCACTTCCAGTGGCTGACACAGAGCCTGCTCGACCGCGCCGTGCTGTGGTGGGCCTCGCCCGCGCGCATCAAGGGCCTGATCCAGGTCGAAGGCGACATTGAACTGGCCGAGCGCGTCTACCAGACCGAAGGCCGCGCCACGATGTGGCTGTGCCCGCACTTCGTCGGGCTGGACGTGGCCGGTGCGGCCATCCTGCTGTGCCAGTCGCGACCCGGCGCGTCCATCTACCAGGCGCAAAGCCACCCGCTGATGGACAAGCTGATGAAGCGCGGCCGCCTGCGCTTTGGCGACGCCCAGATCTTCCCACGCAGCGACTCGGTCAAACCCCTGCTGCGCGCCATCAAGGACGGCCGGGGCTTTTTCAACCTGCCCGACATGGACTTTGGCCTGCAGGACGCCGCCTTCGTCCCTTTCTTCGGCGTGCCGGCAGCCACCCTGTTGGCGCCGTCGCGCATGGCGCGCATGCTCCACATGGTGGTGCAGCCCGTGATCACCGAACTGCTGCCAGGGGGCCGGGGTTGGCGGGTGCGCTTTCTGCCGGCCTTGCAGGACTTCCCCACCGCCGATGCCCAAGCCGATGCCGCGCAGATGAACCACTTCATCGAGCGTGAAATTCTCAAACAACCTGCGCAATATTTGTGGGTTCACCGTCGTTTCAAGACAAGACCCCCAGGGGAAACGCGCTTTTATTGACCGCACCGGGGTGATTCTGCGTCGATACTCAGGATCCGTTGCAAATCCCACGTCCCGCCAACCGCGGCCGGGGACCTTTCACGAGATTGAGGAGTATCGGCACATGAATTTGATCACCTGGTTGCGGCGATTTTCCATCCGCTCCCGCCTGATAACCTGCATGGTCCTGGTGGTGGGCATTGGCACCATCGTGGGCTCCGGCATGAGCTGGCAGTTGTGGTCCCTCAAGGGCGAGTTCGATGACTTCACCCAGCAGGAGTTCGCCTCGGTGCAGCGCATGGCCAAACTGGCCCTGAACCTGTCGTCACTGCGCGGCCACGAGAAAGCGGCCATCATCAACGCCGGGGATTCGGTGTCGGCGCAGACCGAGGTCAAGGCCTGGCGCGAGGCCCTGAAGGCCACCGAGCAGGCCACCCAGGCCCTGCAGGACGTTGCCCCCAACGAGGCCATCAAGGCCCAGATCCAGGCGCTGCAGCCCAAGCTCGCGGGCTATGGGCAGTCGCTGGAGCCGCTGCTGAACCTGGTGACGTCGGAGTCGATGACCTCGTCGGCCGAGGCCTATCAGAGCAGCACGGCCGCGCGTGCCGAGGCCGACGCCATCGAGCGCCAGGTCAACGAGCTCAATGAGAGCATCACCGAGCTGGCCGAGGCCCGCCGCGTCAAGGCCACGCAAGGTGTGACGAATGCCATCGCCCTGCTGTGGGGCCTGCTGCTGTCGCCCGGCTTCATCTTCCTGCCGCTGATGGCGCTGACCATCCTGTCGATCACCATCCCGTTGCGCCGCGCCGAAGGCATCACCCAGGCGATCGCCCACGGTGACCTGACGCACGACATCGAGCCGCGCGGCCACGACGAGATCACCCACCTGATGGTGTCGATGAAGCACATGCAAGATGGGCTGCGCGAAATGGTGGCCTCGGTGCGCGAATCGTCCGAGAGCATGTTGACGGCCAGCACCCAGATCGCGGCCGGCAACCAGGACCTGTCCAGCCGCACCGAGCAAACGGCGTCCAACCTGCAGTCCACCTCCTCGGCGATGGACGAGCTGAGCAAGACGGTCGAGAACTCGGCCGATTCGGCCCATGTGGCCAACGACCTGGCCAGCACCGCCAGCCAGCGGGCCGTCGCCGGCGGCGAGGTGGTGGAGAGTGTCGTCACGCAGATGGCCGACATCAGCCAGGCTTCGCGCCAGATCGGCGACATCATCGGCGTGATCGACGGCATCGCTTTCCAGACCAACATCCTGGCGCTCAACGCCGCGGTGGAAGCCGCCCGGGCCGGCGAGCAAGGTCGCGGCTTTGCGGTGGTGGCCGGCGAGGTGCGCTCGCTGGCCCAGCGCAGCGCCGAGGCCGCCCGCGAAATCAAGGCCCTGATCGGCAAGTCGACCGAGCGGGTCGAAATCGGCTCGCAAAAGGTGCGCGAAGCCGGCGCGGTCATGACCGATGTCGTGGACGCCATCCAGCGCGTGACCCACGCCATGGGCGAAATCGCCGAGGCCACCCGCCAGCAGTCGATGGGCATCGGCCACGTCAGCCAGTCCATCAACCAGCTCGACCAGATGACGCAGCAGAACGCCGCGCTGGTCGAGGAGTCGGCCGCCGCCGCCGACAGCCTGCGCCAGCAGGCCATCGAGCTGTCGCGCACGGTGCAGCGCTTCCACATCGAAGTCAGCGCCAACGCGGCCATTCAGGCCTGAGTCCGGCCGGGGCGACGCGATCACGGCATACTGCGCCGATGTTCCGACGTCCCTGGCTGGTGGTTTTCTCCGTGCTCGGCGCCAGCGCCGTGCTGCTGCCGGCCGCGGCGCTGTGGGTGGCCGCGCAGGCCCTGCAGCCTCAACCCATCGCCGCCCCCGGCGCCCCGCTGGCCATCAGCGATCTGAATGCCGCTCGCCGGCTGATCAGCCGCGGGGTGCTGCGCGAGGCCTTCCACGGCCAGCCCCTGACGCTGTCGCTGACCGCCTCCCAGGCGCGTGCCCTCGCCCAGGACATGGGCACGCGCGTGCTGCACGCGCCCGCCACCCTCACCCTGTCCGACCAGCAGGCCGACCTCGCGTTGAGCCTGCCCGTCCAGCAAACGCCCTGGCGTGCCTTGCACCCGCTGGGTGGCTGGCTGAACGTGCGCGTGCGCCTCAGCGCCCCCTCCAGCGGCCCACCGGTGCTGCAGGCGGTGCAGGTGGGGGATTTGTCCATTCCGCCGGCGCTGGCCTTGTGGGGGGCGCAGCGCATCGCCCGCTCGCACGGGGTCGGCGAGCTCGCTGCACTCGGCCTGTCGGCGATCGAAACCATCCAGTTGACTCCGCACCGCGTGTCGGCCACGCTGCGCTGGCGCCCGGAGCTGAGCGCCCAGGCCTCGGCCCTGCTGGTGCCGCCCGAGATGGTCGAGGCCCTGTCCCGAGCCCACCACCAACTGGCGACGCTGCTGGCCCAGCCTGCGCCGGGCGATCGGCCCGGTCAACCCCGCTGGGAGCTGCGCCTGAGCGAGGTGCTGCCGGCACTGATGGCCGCCGCCCAGCAACGCAGCCTGGCGCTCGCGTTCACCGCATCGGCCCCGCGTCAGCAAGACGAGGCCGCCCGTGACAACCGCGCCGTGCTGCTGGTGCTGGGCCTGTATGTCAACCGCGTCTCCCTGGCCACCCTGGTGCCTGCGGCGCACAACTGGGCGGCGCTGCCCGCGCGGCCCCTGACCCTGCAAGGACGGGACGACTGGGCCCAGCACTACCTCACCTCGGCCGCCATGGCCACCGACCTGGGCGGGCGCCTGTCCGACCTGATCGGCATGTACAAGGAGCTGCTGGACGCCGCGCCCCAGGGCCAGGGCAGCGGCTTCAGCTTCAACGACCTGGCCGCCGACAAGGCCGGGGTGCGCCTGGGGCGCCTCGCCGTGCAAGAGCCGCTGGCGCTGCAAACCCGTCTGGCCGGCCTGCAGGCCGATGCCGACCTGCTGCCCCATGTGGCCGACCTGCCCGAGTTCCTCACCGCGGCCCAGTTGCAGCAGCGCTACGGCGGCATCGACGCCCCCGCCTACCGGGCCTTGATGCAGGACATCGACCGTCGCATCGCGCAAACCCCCGCCTTGCGCTGACAAGACGGGCGCGGGCGGCGGATAATCGGCGCCATGAAGCTGCCCTTCACCAAAATGCACGGCGCCGGCAACGACTTTGTCGTGCTCGACGCCACCCGCGCGCCCCTGGCCCTGAGCCCGGCGCAATACCGCTTCCTGGCCGACCGCCGCTTCGGCATCGGGGCCGACCAGATCCTGATCGTTGAGCCGGGCGACCCGGCCCGCGGCACCGACTTCACCTACCGGATCATGAACGCCGATGGCGGCGAGGTCGAGCAGTGCGGCAATGGCGCGCGCTGCTTCGCCCGTTTCGTGCACGACAAAGGCCTGACGGCCAAGACCACGCTGCGTGTCCAGACCCAGAAGGCCGTCATCGAGCCACGCCTGCAGCTCGACGGCCGTGTCACCGTCGACATGGGCGCCCCCTTCCTCGACCCGGCCGAAGTGCCGTTTGACAGCACCGGTCTGAGCCCGCGGATGGAGTTCGGCTGCGAACTCTGGCCCGTCGCATTGGCCAACCACCCGGTCGAGCTGGCCGTCGTCTCGATGGGCAACCCGCACGCCGTGATGCGCGTGGACAGCGTCGCCCAGGCCCCGGTCGACGAACTGGGCCCGCAGATCGAAAGCCACCCGCGCTTTCCCCGCCGCGTCAACGCCGGCTTCATGGAAGTGGTCACCCGCGGCCACATCCGCCTGCGCGTCTACGAGCGCGGCGCCGGCGAGACCCTGGCCTGTGGCTCGGGCGCCTGCGCGGCCGTGGTGGCCGGCATCCGCCTGGGCTGGCTGGACGCCACTGTGGACGTGGACATGCCCGGTGGCCGCCTGACCATCAGCTGGGCCGGCCCCGGCACCCCTGTGTTGATGACCGGTCCCGCCACCACTGTGTTTGACGGCGTGATCGACGTTCCTGAACTGTGAGCATCCCTGACATGACCTTGCAAGGCATCACCGAAGACGAGATCGCCAACTACCTCGTGCACACCCCGGCTTTCTTCGAGCGCAACGCCAGCTTGCTGGCCAGCATCCAGCTCACCAGCCCGCATGGCCAGCGCGCCGTCTCGCTGCAAGAGCGTCAGATGGAGATGCTGCGCGACAAGATTCGCGGCCTGGAAAAGCGCATCATGGAGATGATCCGCCACAGCCAGGACAACGAGGCCATCACCGAACGCCTGCACCACTGGGTGCGCGCCGTGCTGCTCGCCCACGACCCCGCCACCCTGCCCGGCGTGATGCTCGACAGCCTGCGCGACCTCTTCCTGATCCCGCAAGCGGGCGTGCGCCTCTGGGGCACCGACGCCCACCCCTTGCGCGCCAACATGAGCGCCCTGGCCTGCACCCAGCCCGTCAGCGACGATGCGCGCAGTTTCGCCGCCAGCCTGAACCAGCCCTACTGCGGTCTCAACGCCGGTTTCGAAGCCAGCAAGTGGCTGGACGACGGCACCAGCATCACTTCGCTGGCCCTGATCCCGCTGCACCACGAAGGCGTCTGCTTCGGTCTGCTCGTGCTGGGTTCGCCCGACGCCACCCGCTACAGCGCCGACATGGGGGTGGACTTCCTCGTCCAGGTGGGCGACGTGGCCAGCGCCGCGCTGGCGCGCCTGCTGGACTGAGCCCCGCACCGCGGCGGACGCGCGCGCACAGGCCCCCGACCATGTCCGAGCCGGCCCCCGCCCGCGCCCCCCTGGTCGAGTCGGCGGTGCCCGCCCCGCCCGCACTGCCGCCCCTCATCACCCGCCACCTCGACCACCTGCGCATCCAGCGCCGGCTGGCCGAACGCACGCTGGCCATGTACGGGGATGCCTTCCGTCGCCTCAGCGCTTTTTGCACCCAGGAAGGCCTGGACCTCACGGCCGTGCGCCCCCACCACGTGCGCGGCTGGACCGCCCGCCTGCACGCCCAGGGACTGGGACCACGCAGCCTCGCCATCACCCTGGCCGGCTGGCGGGGGCTGTACAAATGGCTGGGACGCGAGGGCCTGGTGAAGCTGAACCCGGTCGATGGCCTCAAGCCGCCCAAAGCAGCCAAGCCCCTGCCCAAGGCCCTGTCGGTCGACCAGGCCGTCGCCCTGGCCGAACACCAACCCGACGATCCCGGCGAAACCGCCGCCTCGCCTGCGGCCGCCACCCGGGCCGCCCGCGAAGCCCCCTGGCTGCAGGCCCGCGACCGCGCCATGATCGAGCTGCTCTACAGCAGCGGCCTGCGCAGCGCCGAACTGCTGGGCCTGGACGTGCAGGCCAGTCCACAGGCCGCCGGCTGGATCGACCTGCCCGGCGGCGAAGCCCATGTGCTGGGCAAAGGCAGCAAGCGCCGCAGCGTGCCCGTCGGCCAGGCCGCCCTGCAGGCCTTGCGACGCTGGTTGGACCTGCGCGCGGCCCTCACGCCCCCGCAGGACGACGCCCTCTTCCTCAGCCGCCTGGGCCGCCGCCTGACCCCGGTGCAGTTGCGCAACCGGCTCAAGCAACTGGCTCAGCAAGCGGGCCTGCCCACCCACGTGCACCCGCACATGCTGCGCCACAGCTTTGCCAGCCACCTGCTGCAGTCCAGCGGCGACCTGCGCGCCGTGCAGGAATTGCTGGGCCATGCCCACATCAGCACCACGCAGGTCTACACCAAGCTCGACTTCCAGCACCTCGCCCAGGTCTACGACCGCGCCCACCCCCGTGCCCGCCGCAAAGATTGACCCCTCCTTTAAGGGGGGTCTGGCAGGCATATTTCCGCAAATGCGAATCGTTTGCTGAAAATGTCATGGGAAATGGGACGTTGCCCGCCCCACCCCAATTGAAAACGGACATAATTAATTGTCAATGTTCGGAGCGCATCGCGTCATGGTCACCAAAGCAGCCAGCCAACCCACCTGGGACTTCCGCCGAGGCATGGCCTCCGCCAGGGTGCTTACGCAGTTGGGTCTGGACCGCGGTTTGACCCTGGACGCCCTGCTGCGCCACACCGGGATCACACCCACGCGGCTGGACGCTGCCGACGGCGAAATCGAGGCACAGCAGGAAATCCAGTTGATTCGCAACCTGCAGGCCGACCTGCCTCAGGTCGAGACCTTGGGTCTCGAAGCCGGCACGCGCTACCACGTCACCACCTATGGCCTGTGGGGCTATGCCGTGCTGAGCAGTCCCACGCTGGGCAGCGCCTTCGGGATGGCCGCGCGCATGCTCAACCAGACGTTTTCGCTGAGCACCAACGAGGTCGAGCAGCTTGGCGAACAGGTGATGATCAGCTACCACGCCGAGCACCTGCCCCCCGACATCCGGCAGTTCGTCCTCGACCGGGACCGCGCGGCCGCCGTCACCCTGCAGCGCGAAGTCCTCGGCCAGCCCATGCCCTACCGCGCCATGCTGCTGCGCCGCCCGGAGCCCTCGCCCCAGATGGTCGAGGCCTACACCCAGCTGTTTGGCGTGCGCCCCCTGTTCGGCCAGCCGCAGGACCGCAGCCTGTTCGATGCCAGCCTGATGCACCAGCCCCTGCCGCAGGCCAATGCCCACACCAAGCGCCTGTGCGAAGACATGCTCAAGCGGCTGATCGATGCGCGCAACCAGCGCACCGGCGTGGCGGCCACCGTGCGCGACCGCCTGTTGCGCAACCCGGGCCAGATCCCCGACATGGAAGAAGTGGCCGCAGAAATGCGCATGACCTCGCGCACCCTGCGCCGCCACCTGACCGCCGAAGGCGCCACCTTCCGCGGCCTGCTCGAAGAAGTGCGCTCCACGCTCACCGAAGAGCTGATGGGCGGGGCCAACCTCACCCATGGTGAAATTGCCGAGCGTCTGGGCTATGCCGACGTCACCACCTTCATCGAAGCCTTTCGCCGCTGGAAGGGCGTGCCGCCCAGCGAATTCCGTCGAGCCAGCGGTTTGACCAACCAGCACCCGCGCCTGAGCCGCCGCCGCTTCGTCCCCCGTTGAGGGAGCCCCCCCGATCGGTCGCGTGACGCCGCCGCAACGGAACGGTCCCGTCATCGCCCCAGACTCAGGGCATCCGCGCTTCACGGCAGCGCGTGAATGCCCCTAGACTGAGGTCGCTGCCATCTCCGAGTGTGTCATGACCATCGATCCGCAACTGCGCAACCTCAACATCGACCTGCCCGCCTGCCCTGGGACCCTGGTCAAGCTCTCCCTGCTGATGGCCGACGAGAACTGCGCCATCGACCCGCTCGCGGCCCTGATCGAGACCGACATGGCGCTGGCCTCGGCGGTGGTGCGCACCGTCAACTCCGCCTTGTTCGGCCTGCTCAAGCGGGTCGAAACCGTGCACGAGGCGGTGCGCTACCTGGGCATGGCCCAGGTGGCCGGCCTCACCTATGAAATCGGTCTGCGCGGCGCCTTTCCCCCCAGCCCCACGCTGCAAAACATCTGGGACCGCGCGGGCGTACGGGGCCTGGCCATGGGGCGCATTGCCCGTCAGCTCGACGTCGATCCCTGGCAGGCCCACACCGTCGGCCTGTTTGCCGAGAGCGGTCGCGCCGTCCTGTATGCCCACGACCGCGAACGCTATGCGGCTCTGGAGCAGAAGGCCAGCGACGAAGCACAGCTGTGCGCCAGCGAGATCGAGACCTTCGGCGTGAGCCATGCCGCCCTGGGTGCCGCCCTGTGTCAATCGTGGGGCCTGTCCCGCGAGGTCACCGACAGCGTGCGGGCGCGCACCAACGCCCCCGGCCAATGGACCCAGGAACGCCCCACGGTGCAAAAGCTGCTGGCCATCGGCCACGCGGTCGACCAGTTGCTGCTCAATCCGGCCACCGCCAACCAGCCCGCGGCCGTGTGGGCCACGATGGAGCCCATCGCCCATCAGGTCGGCCTGCACTTCCAGGCCTTCCAGCTGGCGGCCATGCGGGTATGCGAGCGGCTCAACGTCAACGAGCGACACACCTGAGGCGTGAGCGCACCGGCCTGAACGCCGGACCGTGGCGGATGCATGCCGTTACACAGCGCCCCCTGTTCGCTTGATTGACAGGCCTTTCCCGGCCTCAGACGATGGCGGCTCCTCATACAAAATCAAGGAGTTGCCATGTCCGACATGGTTCGCATGGGGCTGCGCCCCGCTTCGCTCGCCCTCGCAGCCGCGCTGTGCTTCGCCACCGGCGCGCAGGCCGCAGACGGTCCCATCGTCTCTCAGGCCACCCTGAGCCTGAGCGGCCTGAGCTTTCAGCTGATCGACCTCACCCCCGGCGATGGCATCGCCCCCAGTTTGAGCTTCCAGACGCAGGGACTCATTGACACCTCGAACATGGCCTATGACGAGGCCAGCGACACGTACAGCCACCAGGGGCCCCAATTCCAGAACAGCCTCTTGCCCACCACCCCGCTGAACTACGTCGGCGCCGATGGGCTGAGCACCGTCACGAGCACCGCCAACAGCGTAACCCTGCAGAGCCAGTTGCCGCTGTCACAGGTGCTCCCGCCCTTGACGCCCCCCAATACCCAGGGCACCGATGACTACATCTCCCACTGGTCCACGACGGGCACCAACTTGGCCGTGGGCAATCCCTATCCCGGCGAGTTTCAGCACTTCACGCTGAGCGCCGGCACCGCGCTGGTGCTGCGCGGCACCCTGTCCGGCAGCGTCTCCCTCGACGGCACCGCCCTCCAGGCCGAGTTGAGTGCCAACGGTTACACCGACTGGTCTCTGTACCACACCGCGTATGCTGACGGTGCCTTCATCCTGGCTGCACAACTTCATGATCTGGCAGCAGAAACTGGTCACTTCGCTGGACTGGCCGGGAATCAGGTCAACGGGATTTTTGCCAGCCGGTTGAACAACGGCGCCAACTACCTGAGCAACCTGGATGGAGAACTGACGCGCCATGAAGGCGCTTCGCAAGACTTCGAGTTCACGCTGACCAATCTGGGGCAGACCGACCTGACCGGCGTGCTGGCGCTGAACTTGAACGTCAGCAGCGACCTCAGTCTGTACGCCAGCCGCCCCAGCCTCTGGACCCCGCCGATCGACGTGCCACCCATCGACATCCCCGCGATTCCGGAGCCCTCCACCTATGCCCTGATGGGCTTGGGGCTGGTCGGCATCCTGGGGGTCACGCGCCGTCGTCGCCACGCGGCCTGACCGCTCCTGGGCATCGCCCAACAGAAAGGCCGGGTGCATCACGCACCCGGCCTTTTGTCCTTCCTGCGCCACCCATCCAGGCGGCGCAATCGCGTCTGGCACTTACTGCTTGACGGCTTCCACCTGGATCACCAGCTTCACGTCATTGGGCACAAAAGGCAGGCCATAGGTCATGCCGAACTTCTCACGCTGGATGGTGGTTTCGAAGTCACCACCGCACACTTCACGCTTGAGCATCGGGTTGTCGTAGCAGCCGAAGTTGTTGGCCGACAGGGTCACGGTCTGGGTCTTGCCCAGCAGCGTCAGGTCGCCCACCACCGCGCTCACCTTGTCACCGTTGAAGATAACGCGCGAGCTCTTGAACGTGGCCTGGGGGAAGGCTTCGACGTTGAAGAAGTCCTTGCTCTTGAGGTGGCCGTCGAAGCTGGCGGTGCCGGTGTTGATCGAGCCGGTGTCCAGGGTGATGTTCACCGAGCCGGTCTTGGCTTCCTTGTCCAGGGTCACGGTGCCCGATTTCTTGTCAAAACGGCCCCGGTTGGTCGAGGTGCCAAAGTGCTTGGCCTCGAAAGTCACGAAAGTGTGGGTGGGGTCGATGGCGTAGGTGGCCGGGGCGGCATGGGCGACACCCACGGCAGCCAGGGTGGCAGCGGCCAGAACGGAAGCAATCACGGTACGGTTCATGTCAGATCTCCTGAGGGAATGAGGCGCCGTCATGGCGCCGGAATGAAAAGGATGCCGGCAGAGAGAACAAGCCCAAAGGCACAGGTCACAGCGCTGGCACGCCCTGCAGCACCAGCTTGAACTGCACCTGCACGTCGTTGGCCACGATGGACGTGTCCGTCCAGTCGCCCTCGCCAATGCGGTAGTCCAGACGCTTGAGCGTGAAGGCCCCGGTGGCCGTGCTCAGCCCCTTGGCCTGGGTCAAGGTGACCGGCACCACCAAGTCACGGGCCTGGCCTTTGATGACCAGCTTGCCGCTCACCTGGAACTTGCCCCCGCCCAGCGCCTGGATGGCCGTGGACTGGAAAGTGGCCTTGGGGAACTTGGGCACGTTGAACCACTCGGCCTTGGGCAGCTCGGCGTCGGCGTCAGCATTGAGTGAGACGCTGCCCAAGTCCAGCTCAAAAGCGATCTTGCTGGTGGCTGGCGCCTTGGGATCGAACGCCACCTGCGCCTGGAAGCGCTTGAAGCGGCCTTGCAGGGGCACGCCCAGTTGCTTGGCCACGAAGGTGACTTCGCTCTGGGCTGGCACCAGGGTCTGACCGGCCGCGTGGGCGGACAGGCCCCAGCCTGCGGCACTCAGTGCCAGGGCGCTCAACAGGGTACGACGAGAAAACATGGTCGGCATCCTTACAAAAATGAGAGCAAATACAAGCGGCGGCTCAACGCCCCGGGCGCATCCGGTCGATCAGGCCGTCGCGGTCAACGAACTGATGCTTGAGGGCCGCACCCACATGCAAGGCCACCAGACCGATCAGGCCGTAGGCCGACAGGGCATGCAGGGGCTTGAGCACCTGGGCCAGCGCCTCGCTGACCGGCACCCAGTCGGGCAGCGGCAGCACGCCAAACCACACAATGGGGTAGCCCTTGGCCGAGCTGTAGGCCCAGCCCAGCAGAGGCACGGCCAAGAACAGCAGGTACATCAGGTGGTGGGTGCCGTGGAAGGCCGCACGTTGCCAGCCCGGCATGGCCCGCTCAATGCGCGCCGGCAAAGCCGGGGGGCGGTGGGTCAGGCGCCACAGCAAACGCCACACCGACAGCGCCAGGATGGTCACGCCGGCCCACTTGTGCCAGTTGATCCATTTCAGCTTGGCAAGGGAAAACGGCAGGTCAACCATGTACACACCCACCGCAAAGACAGACAGAATGAAAACCGCCAGCAACCAGTGCAACGCGATGGCCATCAGGCCGTAGCGCGGCTCCGTGGAAGTGTGTGCATTCATGATCGCCGTCCCCAAAGAATCCGATTGATGAACATCACTGTAACGACCTGCCCACTCACCCGGGTTGAGACCGGTTCACGCCTTGCTTCAATTTTTTTGAACAGGTAGACGCGGTCTGTCTGCGGGTTTTACCCCCCACCCTATCCCCCGATTCGGGCTTGTGTCCCCGTTCCCGATGGCACATGATGGCTCCAAAACCGTCCACATGCACGCACCCGCCTTTTCCCACCAGCTCGCTGTCCTGTTTCTGGGTTCGGAGCGCAAGCAACAGCTGCGCATCTCGCGTTCCCTGACCGCCGCCTACGTGTTCCTGGCCTGCATCGGCCTGCAGATCTACGCCTGCCGCTCCGGCTTCATGGACGCCGACCATGCCTGGCACCTGTCGAGCCTGATCCTGTTCAACGTCGTCTTCTGGTACGGCCTGTTGCGCTCGGGTCTGAACCTGCGCTTTCAGGACCCCTCCCTCACCCTGCCCCAGGTGCTTGCGGCGCTGACCATCATCGTCTACGCCTACTCCATCACGGGCCGCATCCACGGCTCCATCATGATGCTGCTGACCCTGGTACAGGTGTTCGGCATCTTCAACATGAGCCAGCGTGACGCGCGTGTGGCCGGCTTCTACAGCCTGGCATTGATGGGTGTCGCCATGGTCTACAAGACCCTCACCGACCCCGCCAACTACCCCTACCAGGTCGAAATCGCCCACTTCATCCTGATCGCCGCCATCCTGCCGACCATCTCCAGTCTGGCGGCGCAACTCAACAGCATGCGGACACGGCTGCAAAGCCAAAAGAACGAGCTGGCCCAGGCCCTCACCCGCATCCAGATCCTGGCCACGCGCGACGAGCTCACCGGCCTGTTCAACCGCCGCCACATGCTCGAGGTGCTGTCCCAGCACCAAAAGCGCCTGATCCGCTCCGGCCACCACCGCTTCTGCCTGGCCCTGCTCGACATCGACCACTTCAAGCGCATCAACGACACGCATGGTCACGGCGTGGGCGACGAGGTGTTGCGCGAGTTTGCTGCCACGCTGCAGCGCGCCCTGCGTGACACCGATGTGCTCGCCCGCTGGGGAGGCGAGGAGTTCCTGCTGCTGATCAATGACACCAGCCCTGAGCTGGCCAACATCGGCCTGGATCGGGCCCGCGAGATGCTGGCCGCCGGCCCGCTGGTGGCGCACCTGCCCGATCTCAAGGTGACGTTCTCGGCCGGCCTGACGGGCTACGACGACGTGGAAGAGCTGAGCACGTGCATCGAACGCGCCGACCGGGCCCTGTACCGAGCCAAGTCAACGGGGCGGGACCGCACCGTGATCGACGACGCGAGCCCCTCTCGAGTGGGAATCGCTGGTGCAGAGCCTCTGGTGGGCGCACACTGATGCCCTGCCTGCCGAGGCAGCCACCCGGGACCCATGACCATGCCCGCCTTCGAGCCCCCGCCTGCTACCGATGGTGACAGCGCGTATCGCCAGATCTTTCAGGCCCTCGACATCGGCCTGATGCGGGCCAACCTCGAGGGCTACATCCTGGAGGTCAACCCGCGCTGCGCCGCCCTGCTGGGCACCACGCCCGACACGCTGGTCGGCCGCCATCTGGCCGACATCACCCACCCGGACGACCTGACGACGGGCCTGGCCCAGATGGACGAGGCCCTGGCCGGCGAACCCCACCCCATCGTACTGAACCCGCGACTCGTGCGGGCCGACGGGCAACTGACGCAGGTGCACATCCAGGGCAGCCTGCTGCGAGATGCCTTGGGGCACCCCCTGCAGTTCGTGGGCCTGGTGCAAGAGGGCACGCCCGCCGCCGCACCGCTGAACGCGCCCCGGCAGGCCGAGCCGCCCCTCCCGGCCCCGGCGGGCTTTGACGTCATCGCGGGCATGAGCCATGCCCTGCGCACCCCCCTCAATGCCATGCTGGGTTTCGCGCAGCTGCTGCGGGTGGACCCCAGCCAGGGTCTGAGTCCTGGTCAATGCGAGAAGGTTGCCCACATCGAACAGTCGGGCGCGCACTTGCTGGCCCTGCTGTCCGACGTCATCGACCTCGCCCGCCTGGAGGCCCAGCGCCTGCCGCTGCAGATCCAGCTGCTGCCTCTGGCACCGATGCTTGATGAGGTGCTGGCCAGCATCGCGGCGACTGCGGCCCACACCGGCGTGTCCCTGCGCTGTCACCAAGCCGAGGACGCCGTGTGCGTCTGGGCGGACCGCGACCGCCTGCGTCAGATCCTGCTCAAGCTCTTGCACCATGCCCTGCGCCAACCCGGTGAGGGCGGGCGCCTCCTGCTGGAGGTGCAGACCCTGAACCATCAGGTGGCCATCACGCTCAGCGACGCCCGACGCAGCGGGGGCGCGCCCCCCGAGGCCCAGCTGTTCGACATGCCGCCCGCCGGGCCCGGACACGAGACCAGCCCCAGCGACGGCACCCACCTGAGTCTGCACATCGTCAAGCGCCTGGTCGAGCTGATGCAGGGGCGCATCGAAGTGGCCAGCACGCCCGGGGTGGGCACCTGTCTGCGCCTCTGGCTGCCGCAAGGACAGACCACGCAGCCGGTCCCTGAAGAAACCTTCGCCACCGGCTCCGCCTTTGGCGAGCTCGAAGGCTGCGCCAGCGAGCACCCGCTGACCGTGCTCTACGCCGAAGACAATGTGGTCAACATCGAACTGGTGCGCCAGGTGATGCGCATGCGCCCACAGTGGCGGCTGGAGGTGGCCTACTGCGGTCAGGATGCCATCACGATGGCGCTGCGCAACCCACCCGACCTGCTCTTGCTCGACATGCACCTGGGCGACATGAGCGGACTGGATGTCTCGAACGTGCTTGCCCGCCAGGCCGACACCGCCGACATCCCGCGCGTGGCGCTGTCGGCCGACGTGCTGCCCGATCTGGTTCGTGAGGCACGCGCCCAGGGCTTTGTCGACTACCTCAGCAAGCCGCTGGATGTGGGTCGCCTGCTGCGGCTGCTTGATCGCGTGTCCCAGCTCAAAGCGGGGTGAGGCGGCGCGCCGGCCTCAGGCAAGCGCTCAGCTCGCCAGTTCGGTGAAAAAACGGCCGCCGTGGAACACCAGCGGGGCCACGCCCACACGGCGACGGCAATGCGCCACGCGTCCGACGAACACGATGTGGTCACCCGCCTCATGCTGGCCGTGGTGACTGCACTCGAACACCGCCACCGCACCGTCGATGACCGGGGCACCGGTCAGCCCAGGGCGCCAGGCGGTGCCCTCGAAACGGTCGATGCCACGGCGGGCAAAGCGTTCGGCCAGGAGGCGCTGATCGGCCGCCAGCACGTTGATGGCGTAATGCGTGGCCGAGCGAAAACCCGGCAAGGTGGCCGACTGGCAACCCAGGCTCCACAGCACCAGCGGGGGCGACAGGGACACGGAGTTGAAGGAGTTGGCCGTCAGCCCCACCAGCTGCCCCTGCGCATCGCGGGCGGTAACGATGGTCACCCCGGTGGCGAACTGGCCCAGCGTGGCACGCAGTTCTTCGGCGGTGAAAGGGGGCGAATCGGACGGCAGGCTCATGTCGGCTTTCGTGGCAAGGGGCACAGTGTAGTGCCCTCAGTGGCGGTGTGCCGGCCCCATGCGATACACCCACACAGGGCGCCCGCCCGGCAGGTCCAGGCGAGCGTGAGCAGGCACCGACCGCCCCTGGGCGTCCACGCCCTCGAATTCCAGGCTGACCAGCCAGGTGCCCGGGCGCATCTCGGCGCGGGCTTTGGCCAGGGCGCGGGGCATGGTTTCGGGCCGCTGAAACAGGTAGACCAGCTCACAGTCGCCCCAATGGTCGGCCCACATGTCGCCCTGGCGCACCTGGGCGAAACGGCAGCGCCAGGCCGCCACGGTGCGCCACAACCAGCTCCACTCCACCCCGCTCACCTGGGCCTGCGGATAGGCGGCATGCAGCTCGATCAGACCGTCCCCCATGCCGCAGCCGGCATCGTGCACGCGACCGGTGGGCCTGCGCAAAGGCGCCCGACGCGCCAGGTCTTGCAGGGCACCGCGGGGTGTGGGAAAGATGGGCGCATCACGCCAGGCGCGCAGCGGGTAGGCCAACAGCAGCACCGCCAGGGGCAAGAGCCACCAGACCGCCGCCACACCGGCGCCCTGCCCCAGGGCCAGCACGCTCAAGGGAAATCCGCCCGCCACCCACAGCCGGCGCCAGCTCGTCCCTGCCACGGCCGGCCACAGCGCGGCCAAGGCACCCAGTGCCGTGGGCAGCGTCAGGCAGGCCCACAGCGGGGCGCCAGCGGCGCGCAAGGCCCAAGCCAGAACCCAGGCCCCGCCCCACACCCACAAGGCCGCCAGCGGCCAGGCGAGCAGGCGGGTCAGCCAGGCGTGCATGGGGTCCGGCGCCACGCCGCGAACGCGCACACCGTCAGGCCGGCTCAGGCTTCGCCGCGCCCGCCGCGCAGCTTGTCGATCAGGCCGTTGAGCTCGTCGAGGCTGCCAAACTGGATTGCCACCTCGCCCTGCAGCCCGCGCGCGGTCTGGCGCTTGGTGCGGATCTCGACCTGCGCCGTGAGCAGGTCCGACAGCTGCTCTTCCAGGCGCTGCACGTCCCGCGACTTCTCGCTTTTCACGCGCAGCAGGGGGGCTTGGCGGCCCACGCCCTGCACCTTGGCGACCAGTTTTTCCGCCTCGCGCACATTGAGTTTCTTGGCGATCACCTCGTGGGCGGTGGTGATCTGCACAGCCTTGTCCAGCGGCAACAGCGCGCGGGCATGGCCCATGTCGATGTCGCCGGCCATCAGCATGCTCTGTACCGGCTCGGCCAGGTTGAGCAGGCGCAACAAGTTGGACGCGGCACTGCGCGAGCGACCCACGGCCTGCGCGGCCTGCTCATGGGTGAGGCCGAACTCGGCGGTCAGGCGCTGCAGACCCTGGGCCTCTTCCAGCGGGTTGAGGTCCTCGCGCTGGATGTTCTCGATCAGGGCCATCGCGGCCGCGGCCTCGTCGGGCACGTCCTTGACCAGCACCGGCACCTCGGTCAGGCCCGCCAGCTTCGCGGCGCGCGTGCGGCGTTCGCCGGCGATGATCTCGTAGCGGCCCTCACCCACCGGGCGCACCAGGATGGGCTGCATGATGCCCTGGGCCTTGATGCTCTCGGCCAACTCGTAGAGCGAGCCCTCGTCCATGCGCGTGCGCGGCTGGTACTTGCCCGCCTGCATCAGGTCGAGGCGCAGCACCGAGGGCGCCCCCACGGCCGATGCGGGTGCGGTGTCGCTGACTTTGGGGCCCAGCAGGGCCTCCAGGCCCATGCCCAGGCCTTTGGATTTCTTGGTCGCCATAGATCAGGATTGTCCCTTGTTTCACCCCCATTGCCGGCCCCGGCATCCCATAATGGGTCACATGGATGCACACGGCCCCTCCTCTGCTGCCGCGTCTCCCAGTTCCCCGGGGGCTGCGACGCTGGACGAGCTCGACCGTCTGCGCACCGCCCTGGCCCTCAGCCAGGCCCGCGAGGCCGAGCTGACGGCGCAGTTGCAGGCCCAGGAACAGCTGGTGCAGGGCCTGAGCCGCCATGTGCCCGGCGGGCTGATGATGCTGGACCGCCTGCCCGACGGCCACCGTCGCATCCCCTATGCCAGCGATGGCCTGTTCACCCTCTTCGATCTGGACCCCGCCCTGCGGCAGGATCCCGACGCGCTCTTCCTGGCGCTGGTGCACCGCTTGCATCCCGATCACCGCGGCATCCTCCAGCAATGGGAAGCTGCCGCGGCCGGCGGGGCCCCCGTGTTGAGCGGCGACTTCCAGATCGTCTGCGCCAACGGCGAGGAGCGCTGGATCGCCATGCAGCTGGGCATTCAGCTCAACGACAAGGGGCACCGCATCTGGTACGGCATGCTGCAGGACGTCACAGTGCGCCAGCAGATGGCGCACCGCCTGCTTGAGCGCGATGCCCTGCTCAAGAGCCTGGGGCGTAACCTGCCTGGCGTGCTCTACAAGATGTGGGCCCCCCCGCAAGGCGCCCCCCAACTGCAGTACGTCAGTGCCCAGGTCAAGCAGTTGTACGAACTGCCTGTGGACATCCGGCCCGACGACTGGTCGGCTCATTACCGGTACATTCACCCGGACGACATCGACATGGTGCGCCGCCTGACGAGCGCCCTGGGTCTCGACACCGGCAAACCCATTTCCTACGAGTACCGGGTGCTGCTGCCCAGCAAGGGGCTGCGCTGGCTGGGCGGACAAGCGATGCCCATGCCCGAGGCCGATGGCAGCGTGTCCTGGTATGGCTACACGGCCGACATCACCGAGCAGAAGCTCTATGCCGACGCGGTGATCTCGGCCGAGGCCGCCGAGCGGGCCAACCGCGCCAAGAGCGAATTCCTCTCACGCATGAGTCACGAGCTGCGCACCCCGCTCAATGCCGTGATCGGTTTTGCGCAGCTGCTGCAGATGGACCGCAGCACCGAGTTCGGCGAGACCCAGCGCGGCCATGTGCGCCTGATCGAGAAAGCCGGCCAGCACCTGCTGTCGGTGCTGGGCGATGTGCTCGATCTCTCCCGCATCGAAGCGGGCAGCCTGCCCTTGAGCATCACCGCGCAAGACAGCGCGCACGTGGTCGATGACGCCCTGCACCTGGTCTCCGACCTGGCCCGACGCCACCGCGTCACGCTGCGCGCCGACGGCATGAGCCCCCACCTCACGGTGCAGGCCGACCGGGTGCGTCTGCGTCAGGTGCTGGTCAACCTGCTGGTCAATGCCATCAAGTACAACCGCCCGGGTGGCGAGGTGGCCCTGAGCAGCTGGCAAGACGGCGACCGCATCCTGCTGGAGGTGCGAGACTCGGGCATCGGGATGGACCCCACGCAGTTGGCCCACCTGTTCGAGCCCTTCAACCGCCTCGGGGCCGAGCGCACCGGCATTGAGGGCACCGGTATCGGACTGGTGATCGTGCAGCGCCTGGTGACCCTGATGCAGGGCCAGATCGAGGCCCGCAGCGTGCCCGGTCAGGGCAGCTGCTTTCAGATCTGGCTGCCGGCCGCCTCGGACACACCCATCGACTCTGGCGCCATGCCGCTGGACGACGCCCCCACAACCCCTGCCACGGACGCCCCCATGACCGCCACCATCCTCTATGCCGAAGACAACGAGGTGAACGTGCTGCTGGTGCAAGAGGTGATCCGCATGCGGCCCCAATGGCAACTGCACGTGGGCCGCAGCGGTGCCCAGGCCTTGGCGCTCGCCCAGGCCCACCCTCCTGACCTGATGCTGGTGGACATGCACCTGGGCGACATGACGGGCTTCGATCTGGCCGATGCCCTGGACCGGGACGGCCGCCTGCGCATGGTGCCCCGCGTGGCGCTGTCGGCCGATGCCATGCCGGACCGCATCCATGCGGCCGAGACCCGCGGCTTCAAGGCCTACCTGACCAAACCGCTGGACGTGATGGCCTTGCTGCGCTGCCTGGACGAATGCCTGCCCTCAGGCTTGCACGCCGGCTGAGACGGGGGCGCCGGCGGCGGTTTGCGCCACACGGGCCACCACCTCGTGGGCGAAGGTCACGAAGGCCTGCGCGCCCTTGCTGGCCGGATCGAACACCACACCCGGTACGCCATAGCTGGGCGCCTCGGCCAGGCGCACATTGCGCGGGATCACGGTGTCGAACACCTTGTCGCCAAAGTGCCCCTTGAGCTGCTCGCTGACCTGCTGCTGCAGCGTGATGCGCGGGTCGAACATCACGCGCAACAAACCGATGAGCTGCAGCTCGCGGTTGAGGTTGGCGTGTACCTGCTTGACGGTGTTGACCAGGTCGGTGAGCCCTTCCAGGGCGAAGTACTCGCACTGCATGGGCACGATCACGCCGTGGGCGCACGTCAAGCCATTGAGGGTGAGCAGGCTCAGCGACGGCGGGCAGTCGATCAGCACAAAGTCGTAATCGGCCGCAGCCGCCTCCAGGGCGGTCTTGAGGCGCCGGTCGCGCCGCTCCAGCGTCACCAGCTCGATCTCGGCGCCGGCCAGCTCGCGGTTGGCACCGAGCACGTCATACCCCCCCTTGGGGCTGCGCACCCGCGCCTCGGCAATCGTCGCGTCTTCCAGCAGAACATCGTAGACGCTGTGGGTCAGGGTCCGCTTGTCCACGCCTGAGCCCATGGTGGCGTTACCCTGCGGATCCAGGTCGATGATCAGCACCCGCTGACCGATCTGGGCCAGGCCCGCGGCAAGGTTGACGGTGGTGGTGGTCTTGCCCACCCCGCCCTTTTGGTTGGCAATGCAGAAGATGTGCGGCATGGGGGCATTATCCCCGCTGCACGGCCGCTGCGCTCACCGAGGTGAAGGCCGAACGGCCTTCTTCGGCTTCGGTTTCGCGTCTGGCTTCGCGGCCTTCTGGGTGGACGCCTTGGTGGATGTCTTGGTGGCCTTCGGCTTGACCGCCACCTTGGCCCCGGATGTCCCAGTCACCTTCGGCGCGGGACGCCGCGATGTTTCACGTGAAACACGCCGCTCACGTGAGTTCTTGTTCGATGCGGTCGGTGACGCGCTGCGCGTGGCACGGCGCGGCGTGTCGACCGAGCGGGCCGCGTCCCGGCCCCCATCACGGGCCTCGGACTGGGGCGCACGAGACCCGGTCTTGGGCTTGGGCCCCATGACCTTGCGGGAAGGTGCCTCGCTCACGCGCGACGCCCGCGCCGACGAAGGCTGAGCAGGCCGTCCAGCCTGCCGCAAGGATTGTGGTGCGCCCTGCGCTGCCGTCACCTTCTGTTGGGCCTGGCCTTTGGGCACCGTCTGCGGGGACTGGGTCTGCGCACGGCTGCGCCCCTCCAAACGCGCCGCCGAGGACGACCGTGCGCGCGTGACACCGACCTGGGGGTAGACCTGGGCGATCGCTTTGCCTGCCGACTTGTCCAGCTTCTGGGTCGACGCCTTGCGTGGCATCTTCGGTGGCGTCTGGCTCGTGCTCGATGGATGGGCGTATGCGTCAGCCGCCCGGCGGCTGCCCTGGGGGGCCGGCGCAGTCGCCTCGGCCTGGCGCACGCGACGCGCCGGGGTCAGGGCCACCGACGGCTTCGTCGCGGTGGTCTGGGTCGAACCCGTCTTGGGAGGCGTGGCCTGGGCGTCACTCACGCCCCGCTCGCGCCGAGGGTGCGCGTCCGGGCTTGCCGCCGGGAGGGCCACCGATTTCTGCGACGCACGCGATGGCGCCGACGCACCAGGGCGAGAAGCTGCGGCGAGCGGGACGGGCGCCGAAATGGGCGCCGGGATCACAGCTCGGCGACCTGGCGCCACCGCGCTGGCAGGCGCGCCGCCGGGCCTCTGGTCAGGCACGGCCGACACGCCGGGTAACTCGTACAAAAGCTCCCCTCGATCCCCTGGCGGAGCGGCCACCTCACGGGCCTGACTGACCCCCGCCGCCGCCACCATGCCCGGCGACAGCAGGGCCGCACCGCTCAGCAGCAGGGTCGCACCCAGGCCCCAGCACACACACTTCATGCCGCCTCCTGCACCCCATCCACCGGCTTCATCCACACCAGGCAGCGCTCCGCATCCAGGCCGGGCACCTGCATCGGTTCCACGTGAAACACCGACACCTCAGCGGGCAACTCGGCCAACTCTTCATCGGGCGCCTTGCCCTTCATGGCCATCCACACCGCCCCCTCGGCGAGCAGGCTGCGGGTCAGACCGACGAAGTCGGGCAGCGAGGCAAACGCACGCGAGGTGATCAGGTCGTAGCGGCCTTGCAGTTGCTCGACCCGGGCATGTTCGGCTTTCAGGTTCGGCAGGCGCAACTCGGCCGCCACCTGACGGATGAAGGCCGCCTTCTTGCCCACGGTGTCCACGCAGGTGACCTGCACCTGAGGGCAGCAGATGGCCAGGACCACGCCGGGCAAACCGCCCCCACTGCCGACGTCCAGCAAACGTGGCGGCGTCTCACGGGCCAGCAAGCCTGCGCCCTGCAGGTGACGCATCAAGGGCGCCAGCACCCGCAGGCAGTCGCTCAGGTGGTGGCTGAGCATTTCGGGCGCATCGCGCAAGGCCGTGAGGTTGAAGGTGCTGTTCCAGTGCGCCAGCATGACCATGTAGGCCGCCAACTGCCGTTGCTGCCCCTCGCTCAGGGTTGCGCTCAAGCTCTGGTCCAGCACCTCCGAGGGCAACTGCGCCAGTACGGGTGGCAGGGCCTCCAGCCACTGGGCCTCGCTCCACACCACCGTGGGGCGTGCCGGAACGGGGCGCTTGAGTGGCGCCGCCTTGCGCGCGGGCGCGCTCACCTTGCCCCCGCGCAGTTCGTAGCCGGTCAGCACGCTGTGATCCACCGCACCAGGGCGATGCCCCCTGCCACCGCCCCCACCAGACTTGCCACCCGGGCCCCGTTTGTTCATTGCCATCACTGTGTCCTCTGCCCTGCCGCCGCGCAGATGTGCGCGTGCAGCCGGGCCATTCAAGTTCTGTTCACATCACCCAGGCGGCCACGGCCCCTGCTCCCGCCATCCAGACCGGGTCCTTTTCAGGCCTCTGGCGCCGCGGACGCGCCCTGCCCCTCGGTGGTCGCGAAGCCTTTGAAACGCCCCTTTTTCAGGTGAATCAGCAGCAGCGACACCGCCGCTGGCGTGATGCCCGAAATGCGGGACGCCTGCCCCAAGGTCTCCGGGCGATGCTTGCTCAAGGTCTGACGCGCCTCAAAACTCAGGGCCGACACCTGCAGGTAATCCAGGTCTGCCGGCAGTTTCAGGTTCTCGTAGTAGGACGCCCGCTCGACCTCGTCATTCTGCTTGTCGATGTAGCCGGCGTACTTGATGCTGATCTCCACCTGCTCGATCACCGCATCCGCCAGGGCATCGCCCAGTTCGGCACGCAGGGTCGCACGGGTCGGTGTTTCACGTGGAACACTCCCCCCCCCCTCGGTCGAGGCGGTCTTGCCCGCGTCGGCCCGCAGCTCGGCATGGCGCGTGGCGGCGATGGCCCCCGCCTCATTGATCTGGTCGTAACTCACGCCCGGGCGACGCAACAGGTCACCCAGGTTGTACTCGCGCTCCAGCGCCTTGCCCAGCAGACGCTCGGCATCGGCCGCGGGCAGCGTCGCCGGACGCACCCAGGTGGCTTTCAGGCGCGCTGTTTCACGTGAAACAGCATCGCGCTTGCGGTTGAAGGCGGCCCAGCGCACGTCGTCCACCAGGCCCAGCTCGCGACCGATCTCCGTCAGGCGCATGTCGGCGTTGTCCTCACGCAGCTGCAGGCGGAACTCGGCCCGGCTGGTGAACATGCGGTAAGGCTCGGTCACCCCCTTGGTGATCAGGTCGTCCACCAGCACACCCAGGTAGGCCTGATCACGGCGCGGCGTCCAAGCGTCGCGACCTTGGGCCTGCAAGGCAGCGTTCAGGCCCGCGAACAGACCCTGCGCCGCCGCCTCTTCGTAGCCGGTGGTGCCGTTGATCTGGCCGGCAAAGAACAGCCCCTGGATGGCCTTGGTCTCGAAGCTGGACTTCAGCTCGCGCGGGTCGAAATAGTCGTACTCGATCGCGTAGCCGGGGCGCAGGATGTAGGCGTTCTCCAGGCCCGGCATGGTGCGCAACGCGTTGAGCTGGATGTCAAAGGGCAGCGAGGTGCTGATGCCGTTCGGGTAGAACTCGTTGGTCGTCAGGCCCTCAGGCTCCAGAAAGATCTGGTGCGAGTCCTTGTCCGCAAAACGGTTGATCTTGTCTTCAATGGACGGGCAGTAACGCGGCCCCACCCCCTCGATCACCCCGGTGAACATCGGGCTGCGGTCGAAGCCCGAGCGGATGATGTCGTGGGTGCGGGTGTTGGTGTGGGTGATCCAGCAGGGCAGCTGTCTGGGGTGCTGCGTGGGCGAGCCCAGAAAGCTGAACACCGGCACATCCGGCCCGCTGGACGCCGACTCACCCCATTGGCCCACCAGCGGCACACCGTCGCCGGGCTGTTCGGTCAGCTTGCTGAAGTCGATGCTGCGGCCGTCGATGCGCGGCGGGGTGCCGGTTTTCAGGCGCCCCTGCGGCAGCTTCAGCTCCTTCAGGCGTGCCGACAGCGACACCGCGGGCGGATCCCCCGCGCGACCCGCGCTGTAGTTGTTCAGGCCCACGTGGATCTTGCCGTCCAGGAAGGTGCCCGCCGTCAGCACCACAGTGCGGGCCTTGAAGCGGATGCCCACCTGGGTCACGGCGCCCACCACACGGTCGCCCTCCACCATCAGGTCATCCACCGCCTGCTGGAACAGCCACAGATTGGGCTGGTTCTCCAGGCGCTGGCGGATGGCCGCCTTGTAAAGAATGCGATCGGCCTGCGCCCGGGTGGCACGCACCGCCGGCCCCTTGCTGGCATTGAGGATGCGGAACTGGATGCCACTCTCGTCGGTGGCGGCGCCCATGGCCCCGCCCAGCGCGTCCACTTCCTTGACGAGGTGCCCTTTGCCGATGCCGCCGATCGACGGGTTGCAGCTCATCTGCCCCAGCGTCTCAATGTTGTGGGTCAGCAGCAAGGTGGCGCAGCCCATGCGGGCAGCCGCCAACGCGGCCTCGGTACCGGCGTGGCCGCCGCCGACCACGATGACATCAAATTCTTGGGGATAAAGCATGGGCTGCGCCTCGGGAAATCTGCCTCTTTTTTGGGCAACCTTCCATTGTACCGAGGCGCCCCACTCTTGAGGGCATTCCCGCTCCAAGCCGCTTCAAAGTCCACGGTTTTGTGGCCCCACGGCCGCGCAACGAACCGCACTGAGTCCTTTGCTGTTTCACGTGAAACACCGCCATCACCGGGCCGGCCCGACGCCCTGCGACAATCACGGTATGAACTGCCGCCCCGGTTGCGCCGCCTGCTGCATCGCGCCCTCCATCAGCTCCCCCCTGCCCGGCCTGCCACACGGCAAGCCTGCCGGCGTGCCCTGCCCGCATCTGGATGCCGAGCTGCGCTGCCGCCTCTTCGGCCAGCCCGATCGCCCAGCCGTTTGCGGCTCCCTGCAGCCCTCGGCCGAGATGTGCGGCGACGCGCGCGAGCAGGCCCTGCGCTGGCTCACCGCATTGGAAATGGCGACGCGCTGAACACCGTTTCCGGCCCGTTGTCTTCCTCGGGAGGCACGCGGCCATCGAGCAGCCACTCCGGTGGCACACCGGCCGGCTGCCCGGTCAAGGCGGTCATGTGCGCACGCAAGGCCTCGGTCGTCAGACCTTGCCCATGCGGGGCCCAACCCGGCGGGCCAAACAGATAGCCCACCAGGTCGCGCGGGCCGCGCACCTTGGGCAGGTCTTTCGCCATCGCCCACCACTCAGCCAGGCAGATCTTCAAGGCGCTGTTGGACAGCTGAGGCTTGACCAGGCCATAGCGGATCGGCACCCCATCCTGCTCGGGCACATAGGTGCCGAACAAACGATCGAACAGCATGATGGTGCCGCCATAGTTGCAATCCAGGTACTCGACGTTGGCCGCATGGTGCACCCGGTGGGCCGACGGCGTGTTCAGCACGCCCTCCATCCAGCCCAGCTTGCCGATCAGGTCGGTGTGGATCCAGAACTGGTAGACCAGATTGACCACATAGGACAGCAGCACCGCATCGGGCGAAAAGCCCAGCAGGCACTGCGGCGCAAAGAACACGAACCCCCCGGAGACCTTGCCGGTGATCGACTGGCGAAAGGCCGCCGCCAGGTTGTACTGGTTGCCGGTGTGATGCACCTGGTGCGAGGCCCAGTACCAGCGCACCCGGTGCCCCGTGCGGTGCAGCCAGTAATAAAAAAACTCGGTGCAAAAGAACATCGCCCCCCAGCCCCAGGCGGTGTCCATGGGCACCGTCCACAGGCGATGCTCATACATCCACGCGCCAAACGGCAAGGCCACCCCCAGCACCGCCCCCATCGGCAGCGACTCGACCACCGCGCGCCACAGGTTGATGCGCACCGTGGTCCAGAAAGCCGCCCAGTCGTAAGGCTCACCGCCACGGCGGCGACTGATCAGGACCCCCTCCACGGTGATGATGCCCAGCGCGGCCAGGCCCACGGCCACCATCGCCATCTGGATCAGGGTGAGTTGTTCGAACATGGGGCACCGCCTCGCGCGCGTGAAAGGTCGCGCCACGATAAGCCGCCCCTCTCCCCCCGTCCCGAGGGGAAGCCCTGCTGAAGTGCGTTAAACCCCGAGAATGAGGGGCTCAGTCCTGCGCCCGCACGTACAGCCAGTGGCCGTTCTCGCGCACAAAGGTACTGACCTCATGCAGGCGGTGCGCCCGCCCGCCCAGCTTGCTGCGCGCCACAAACTCGACCACCCCATGATCGGCATCGGTCTGTCCGGCGCGGCGCACGTCCAACCCCAGCCACTGCAGCCCCGGCTCCGGGGCCTCGATCTCGGCGGGCCGGGTCTCGGGATGCCAGGTTGCCAGCAGATAGGGCCGCAGGTCTTTGACAAAGGCGCTGTAACGCGAGCGCATCAGCGACTCCGGGTCGGGCGCCTGCAGCGCCAGTGGGCCGGCGTGATAGCGGCCGCAGCAATCGGCATAGGCAGCCGGGCGGCCACAGGGGCAGGCCTCGGCCAGAGGAGGGGCAACAGATCGGTGACGCATGAGGGGCACAATCATGACATGCACACCCCGTCCCCTTCGCCTGCGGGCGCCCCTTTTGCGGGTTCGCCCTTCGATCTGCACGGCCGCGTGGCCCTGGTCACAGGTGCCGGTCGCGGCCTGGGTCTGGCCATGGCCCAGGCGCTGGCTCAGGCCGGCGCCACCGTCTGGCTCAACGGCCGTGACCCGGCTGCGCTGAACGCCGCCGCCCAGTCCCTGCGCAGCCCCCGCGTGCACGCCCTGCCTTTCGACCTCCAGGACGACGCGGCCCGCGCCGCCGCCCTGCAGCACCTGTGGGCCCAGTCCGGCCGCCTCGACATCCTGGTCAACAACGTGGGCCAGCGCGACCGCCGCGCGCTCGACGCCTTTGCCCTCGACGACATCCGCCGCCTGCTTGACATCAACCTGGTCGCCCCGCTGGCCCTGTCGCGTGAGGCCGCGCGGCTCATGGCCGACTGCGGGGCCTGCCGCCAGGGCAGCGCCCGCATCGTCAACATCACCTCGATTGCCGGCCCCATTGCCCGCGCCGGGGATGTGGCTTACACCGTCGCCAAAGGCGGCCTGGACGCCGCCACCCGCGCGCTGGCGGCCGAACTGGGCCCGCGCGGCATCACCGTCAACGCCGTGGCCCCCGGCTACTTCGCCACCGAAGCCAACGCCGAGATGGTGGCCGATGCCGACGTGGCCAACTGGCTGTCACGGCGCACCTCGCTGGGCCGCTGGGGGCAGCCCGCCGAAATCGCCGGGGCCGTGGTCTTTCTGGCCAGTGCCGCCGCCAGTTATGTCACCGGCCAGACCCTGGCGGTGGACGGCGGCTACCTGTCACACTTCTGAGGCACCTCTGGCCGGCTCATCCAGCCCAGCTTGCAGCGCCAGGTAAATCTCGCACACCCCGCGCAGGTAGACCAGGGTCGGCAACACCAGCGCGATGGCAAACACCACGCCCCCGCCCACCGTGGCCGCCGAGATGTAGCTCAAGGCCTCGGCAGGCACCTGCACCGCGCTGCCCACCTGCACCGTGCGGCCCACCAACCCCGCCATGAACGCCTGCGGCGGGATGTCCACCCCCAGGATCCACACCGACACCTCGGCCATGATGCGGCCGCCCAGCAACACCACCAGGCTGATCGCCGCCCCGACCACCGCCGTGACCACGCTCAAGGCCCCGGCCAGCACGGTCGCCTGCAGCAGACGCACACGGATCAGACGGCCCACCCGGCGCACCGCCTGCCACGACGACGCCCCGGCCCACACCGTCGGCCCGGTCAGGGGCGCCACCACCGCCGCGCCAGCCATGAAGGCCAGCCCGATGACGATGACGGTCAAGGGCACCACCACCACGAACAACCAGGGCCCGATCCCCGGCAGGCTGCACAGCCAGTACAGACCCAGGAGCAGCGCCGCCCCCCCGACACCGACGCCGCCCAGCACCAACAGGGCCAGCAAGGTGCGGTGACCGATGCCCAGCGCATCCTCCAGCGCGTCGCCCACCTCGCGGGGCACGCGCCCCATCGCCCGGTCCATCAGCAGCAAACCGGCCGCCTGGGCCCCGTAAAAGGCCACAAACAGGGCCGCAGCGCCCTGCCCGATGGCCCAGGTCAGCTCGTTGCGCCCCAGTGAGGCCCGAGCCGAAGCCAGCGCCAGCCCCGCGCCGACAAAGGCCGCCAACAGCACATACAAGGCCCGGCCATCGCGAACGGCCTCGACGCTGGCCAGCACCCGACCCAGGCTGCCCCACCAGTCAAACCCGCGCCGACGCGGCGCAGGCGCCTCCACCTGTGCAATGACATTCACATCCTTGAGGCAGTCCGACATGCTGAACCCAGGTAAAAGAGGACAAAAACACGGGCGCAATGCCCAAATATCTGGCGATGATAGGGGCTCACCCTAGGGCCGCACTGAGGGCCAGGCGCAACATTTTCGATCGCCGGTTGACACGCGCTGAAAAAAGAGGGTTGAAAACTCTAGAACTGTATGGCTGATTCACCCATAATGGATTCGTCTGTGTCTGGTAGCGGCACCGTCGTTGGAATAGGTCCGGATGGGTTGAAGCTCCACATGGTTACTTTGTTACTTTGAAAGGGGCTCTCTCGTGGGCAACAAACTTTACGTGGGCAATCTGGCCTATTCCGTGCGCGATCAAGATCTGCAAGACGCATTCTCCGAATACGGCGCCGTGTCGTCGGCCAAGGTCATGATGGACCGTGAAACCGGCCGCTCCAAGGGCTTTGGTTTCGTTGAAATGAGCAACGACGCTGAAGCGCAAGCTGCCATCAACGGCCTGAACGGTCAGCCCGTGGCCGGTCGTGCGATCGTCGTGAACGAAGCCCGTCCTCGTGAAGAGCGTCCTGCTGGCTTCCGCAGCCCCTACGGTGGCAGCGGCGGTGGCGGCGGCCGTGAAGGTGGTGGCGGCGGCTACGGCGGCGGTCGCTCCGGTGGCGGCGGCTACGGTGGTGGCGGCCGTGAAGGCGGCGGCGGTGGCTACGGTGGTGGCGGTCGCTCCGGTGGCGGCGGCTACGGCGGTGGTGGCCGTGGCAATGGCGGCGGCTACGGCGGCGGCTACTGATCTGTGTCTCAGCCCTGTGTGACCTGTCTCACTGACGGTTGACACACAAACTGATACACCCAGCAAAAAGGCGATACCTCCCGGTGTCGCCTTTTTTCATGGGCTGCGCGTTATAAAAGCACCAGCCCTCGGGACGGCGGTGGCATATGGCCCCACCTCCGAGGATTCCGCCGACGCCACCCGGCATCGGCCTCTTTGCAGGATCCCTTCATGTCGCAACAACCCCGCTCCCTGCTGGCCTCCCTGGCGGCGGCAGCCGCCTTGGCCTCCACCCTGGTGTTGACCGCGCCCGCACAGGCCGCCGATGTCGGCGTGAGCATCAGCGTGAACCAGCCCGGCTTCTACGGTCGTGTGGACATCGGTGACCAGCGACCCGTGCTGATCTACCCGCAGCCCGTCATCATCCACCAAGGCGCCTACAGCTCACGTCAACGCCCCATCTACATGCGCGTGCCGCCGGGCCACTACAAGCAGTGGAGCCGTTACTGCGATCGGTACAACGCCTGCAACCAGCCGGTGTACTTCGTCAATGGCGGCCGGCCTCACCCCAACGCCTATGCTCCCACCCCGCGGCATGACGATCACCGCATGTACCAGCGCGATGACCGCCGTGATGACCGTTGGGACGACCGTCGTGATCGCCGTGACGACCGACGCGATGACCGGGGTCATCCCGGCAAGGGGCGTGACAAGGACCACGGTCATGGTCATGGTCACGGCCATCGTTGAAGCCTGAGCGCTGACCGCGCTCGGCCACGACGGCGCTCGGGATGGGGCTCAAACCCCGTCACGGCGCCGTTTTTTGCGATGCCGCTGTGACCCGACCAAGGCGTCGAACCAGCTGCGTGGCAGCCAGCGCAACACCGTCGCCACCACGCCCATCTGCCAGGGGATGACGCGCCAGCGCTCTCCGGCCGCAATCGAGCGGAACGCCCGCTCGGCAAAGGCCTCGGGCGTCATCAGAAAAGGCATGGGGTAGTCGTTCTCGCGCGTCAACGGCGTGTCGATGTAGCCCGGTGCCAGCGTGACCACGCGCACGCCATGGGGGCGCAGCTCGCCCCTCAGGGTTTCACACAGTTGCACCACCGCCCCCTTGGCCGCGCAGTAGCCCGCATGGCCCGGCAAGCCCCGCACCGACGCCACACTGGCGATGCCCACCAGGGTGCCGCGCTGGCGGGTGCGCATGCCGTCGATGAAGGGCTGGAAGGTGGCGGCCAAGCCGATCACATTGGTGTCGAACAGGTCGCGCAGCACCGCCAGGTCTTCGGCCAGGCTGAGGTCCACCCCCACGCTGATGCCGGCATTGGCGATCACCACCTCGGGCAGCCCCTGCGTCTGCAGACAGGCGCGCGCGGCCTCGGCCACCTCGGCCTCGCGGCGCACATCGGCCTCGTACACCGCCCACCGGCTCACGGGCCACCCTTGTGCCGTGGCCCACTCGCGCATCACGGCGCCACGGCGCGCCACCAGCGCGAGGCGCCAGCCCGCCTGGGCATAACGCTGGGCCAGGGCCTGCCCGATGCCGCTGGACGCCCCGGTGATAAACACCAACGGCGCCTCACCTTGAGCGGGAGTCAGCACTCTCACCGGCCCGGCACCTGGTACTGCCCGGTCACCCGCCCGCCCAGCAAGGTCACGCCGGTGCGTTCCTCGTGGCGCAGGGTCTGGCCGCGCACCACATTGCCATCCTGGCTCAAGGTGACCGGCTGCTGCGAGCTGACGATGCGCTCGCGCGTGTCCACGCTGAGCGTCTCGCCCTGAAAGCGCACCGGCCCGCCAGGCTTGCCCACCGCCGGCGTGGCCACCACCAGCGCCCCGCCCCGCAAGGTGACGACCTCGGCGCTCTGGTCTGCCTCGCCCTGGCGGGCCGTGGCGCGCAGGCCCTGGCCCTGTTCATCGCGGCCCAGCAACAGCACCTCGTCGATCACGAGGCGGTCGGGCACCGGGTAGTGGCGCATCACCTGGCCATCGACCACGGCTTCCAGCCGGCCGCTGGCGTCAAACCGGGCGACACGGGCTTCCTGCAACTCGTAGTCGGGCGCCGACGAGACCTGGGCGGCGCGCGGCGGACCTTCGTCTTGCGGGGACGACTGCACCAGCCACCAGGTGAAGCCGGCCAGGCCGGCCGCGGCGAGCACCGGCAGGCTGGCCTGCGCCCGCTCCAGCACCAACCACCAACGCGGGTTCACGGTCGCGCTCCCGCGGCGGTGGTGTCCAGCGTTTCCAGGTGGCCCTGCAAGAGCGCGGCATAGCGGCCCGTGGCCCACAAGAGCAGGTCACAGCATTCGCGGGCCGCGCCCTGTCCACCGCACAAGGCGCTGACGTGGTGGGCAATGGCCTTGACCTCGGCATGCGCGTTGGCCGGCGCCACCGCCAAGCCGGCGCGCACCAGCAGGGGCAGGTCGGGCCAGTCATCGCCCATCACCGCCACCTCGGCCCAGCTCAGGCCGAGCTGAGCCAGCACCGGCTCGGCGGCGGCCAGCTTGTCATGTGCGCCGAACACGGCATGCACGAGCCCCAAGTCTTTCAAGCGGCGGCGCACTGCGGGTGAATCGCGCCCGGTGATGACGATGGGCGTGATCCCGCCTTGCGCCAGCAACTTGAGCCCATGACCGTCCAGCGCGTGGAAAGCCTTGAGGGTCTCGCCCGCTTCCGAGATGTAGAGCGTGCCATCGGTCAGCACCCCGTCCACATCGAAAATGGCCGCACGGATGGGCCGCGCCTGCTGTCGCAGGCAGGCCGGAAAACTCAGGGTGGGCACCAGGGCTTGCATCAGATCACCTTCGCGCGCATCAGGTCATTGGTGCTGACGGCCCCCACCAGCGCGCCCGCGGCATCCACCACCAGCAAGGTGTTGATGCGGCGCGCCTCCATCAGGGCCACGGCCTCGGCGGCCAGCACATCCTGACGGATGGTCAAGGGCGAGGGGGTCATCAGCTCGCGCGCGGTGGCGCTGCGCAGCTCCACCCCGGCTTCGATCTTGCGACGCAGGTCGCCGTCGGTGAACACGCCCAGCACGGCGCCATCGGCCGTCACCACGGCGGTGGCACCCAGGCCCTTGGCGCTCATCTCGCGCATCACGTCGCCAAACGGGGCCTCGGGGGCCACGCGGGGCACGGCCTCGCCGCTGCGCATCACGTCGGTCAGGTGGGTCAGCAACTTGCGGCCCAGCGAGCCGCCCGGGTGCGAGCGGGCAAAGTCTTCGGCCTTGAAGCCGCGCGCGTCCAGCAGCACCACCGCCAGCGCATCACCGAGCGCCATCTGCGCCGTGGTGCTGGCCGTGGGCGCAAGGTTGAGCGGGCAGGCCTCCTGGGCCACCGCGCTGTCGAGCACGATGTCGGCATGGCGGGCCAGCGAGGAGCTGCGCTTGCCGGTCATCGCCAGCAGGGTCACGCCCTGGCGCTTGAGCACGGGCAGCAGGCCGGTGAGCTCTTCGCTTTCGCCGGAATTGGAGATCGCCAGCACGACGTCACCGGGCTGGACCATGCCCAGGTCGCCATGGTGGGCCTCTGCGGGGTGCACGAACATCGCGGGCGTGCCGGTCGAGGCGAGCGTGGCCGTGATCTTGCGGCCCACATGGCCGCTCTTGCCCATGCCCATCACCACGACGCGGCCCTGGCAGCTCAGCATCGCCTGCACCGCACGGGCGAACGCGCCGCCAGCGTCCCCCAGCAGGCGCTCGGCCAAGCCGTGAATCGCACGCGCTTCGATGTCGAGGGCCTGGCGGGCCAGCGTCACGATGGCGTCTTGAGAGAGGGAAGTGGCAGACATGGCAATCGGGAAAGTTGCAAACCGCGGCCCAGGCCGCACCCCGAGATTCTAGGGACAAGCGGGCCGTGCCGCCGCCCCCAGGCCGTCTTTCACCGGTGGTGCGCTCAGGCCGAGGGAATCTGCTTGTGCAGGTTGGCGCGCATGCGCAGGGCCATGATGCTGCCGGCAGCGCGCAGCAACTCGATGGCAATGGTCGGCACACGAGCGGCCATTTCTTCGAAACGCGGCAGGCGCAAGGCATAGACCACGCAGGGCGTCATGGCCTCGATGTTGGCACTGCGCGTGCCTTCGCCAAACAAACCGGGTTCGCCACAGATGGCGCCCGGACGCAGGATGGCAATGCGCGAGGCGCCCGGTGCCGCGCCGGTGACAAACACCTGCAGCGAGCCCTGGCCCAGGAAATACACGGTGCGGTCCTGATCGCCCTGCTTGATCAACAAATCACCCGAGCGCAGTTCATGGCGCGTCAGATACTGGCAGAAGGTACGCCACTGCTGAGGGTCCAGACGCGGACGAAAGGCATCTTCCGTATTGAGCGTTTGAATTGCCTGAATCAGTTCCGTGGAATCCATCGTTGCCTCTGTGTTCTTATCTGCGGCATATCCGCTTCATTCTTCACATCTTGGAATTTAAACGATCAGACACAAATGGTGTGCGCTATTTGTGCCACGCATCCGCTTTTGACATGCCAAGGGCTCAGGTCATACCCTGAACCCGACGCGCCGCGCCCACATCGCGGGTTCACTTGCCGATGCAAAAGCGGGTGAAGATCTCACCGAGCAGGTCGTCGGCCGAGAAGGCACCGGTGATGGTGCCCAGCGCGTTGTGTGTCAGGCGCAGCTCTTCGGCCAACAGGTCCAGCGCCCCATCGCTGAGCGCCGCGTGGGCCTGGGCCGCCTCCAGATGCGCCCGTGCGGTGCGCAGCGCCTGCACATGGCGCTGGCGCGCGATGAACACCCCTTCCGGCGCCGCCTGCCAACCGGCGATGTCGAGCAAGGTCTGGCGCAAGGCCTGCAAGCCCTCGCCGGTTTTCGCCGACAGGGCCAACACCGGCCCCTGCGGCTGCACGCCGGCCTGCACCGTCGCGCGCAGGTGGCCCGCATCGGCCTTGTTGAACACATGCACCACCGGCACGCCCTCGGGCAGACGGGCAGCGATGTCGGCATCGGCCTGGGCATAGTCGGCCTCGTCCACCCGCGTGAGGTCATGCAGGAAGAGCACCGCGTCGGCCTGCCCGATCGCCTCCCAGCTGCGCGCCATGCCGATGCGCTCGACCTCGTCAGAGGCCTCATGGTCGGCGCGCAAGCCAGCCGTGTCGATCACATGCAGGGGCACGCCTTCAATCTGAATCGTCTCGCTGACCTTGTCGCGCGTGGTGCCCGCAATCGGCGTGACGATGGCCAACTCGGCCCCGGCCAGCGCATTGAGCAGCGAGCTCTTGCCCGCGTTGGGCTGACCGGCCAGCACCACCTGCAGGCCTTCGCGCAGCAAGGCGCCCTGACGGGCCTGACGCAACACGGCGTCCAGGGTCTCGGCCACGCGGTCGAGCTTGCCACGCGCGTTGGCCTTTTCCAGAAAGTCGATCTCCTCTTCGGGGAAGTCCAGCGTGGCCTCCACCAGCATGCGCAGGTTGATCAGGCGCTCACGCAAGGCTTCAATCTCGTGGCTGAAGGCCCCGCCCAGCGAGCGGCTGGCCGAACGGGCCGCCGCCTCGGTGCTGGCGTCGATCAGGTCGGCAATGGCCTCGGCCTGGGCCAGGTCGATCTTGTCGTTCAAAAAGGCGCGCTGCGTGAACTCGCCCGGCTCGGCCAGGCGCAGGCCGGGCAGGCGCGCGCGGCCGGTGTCGGCCTCCAGCTCGGCCGCCGCCTCCAGGCAACGTGCCAGCAGCAGCTGCATCACCACCGGGCCCCCGTGGCCCTGCAGCTCCAGCACATCCTCGCCGGTGTAGCTGTGCGGGCCCGGAAAGTACAGGGCCAGACCGTGATCGATCGCCTCCCCCCGCGCATCGCGGAAAGGCCCATAAGTGGCCATGCGCGGCGCCAGCGCCCGTCCACACAGGGCCTGGGCCAAGGGCATCAAGCCCCGGCCCGACACCCGCACGATGCCCACCGCCCCGCGCCCCGAGGCCGTGGCCACCGCCACGATCGGCACATTGCGCTCATTCCAGGCCATCTTGCTGCTCCACTCCGACATGCCTTCCACGCGCATCGCGCGCACGGTCCAAGCGACATTGTCCCCCGAGGTGGTCCACTCCCCCAAGCACGGGGCCTTGCGCGCAAACCCCGATGGCCCGGGCCGCCCGGCCCCCTACCCTGCCTCCCACCACACCGCGGAGGAAAGCATCATGTTGCCACTCGTCGCCAGCTGGGGCTTCATCTTCGGCGCCCTGGGCCTGGGCATCTACACCGTCTTGAACGCCCAGTTCGACCCCAGCCAGATCGCGCTGACCTTCCTCATCCCCTACTACCTCCTGTGCACGGCGCTGCAGTATGTGTGGCCCGAGCAGGCCAATCGTTTTGAAAAAGGCGAGGTGCTCACCGACAGCCTGCACAACGTCGCGCTGCTGGCCATCACCGGCTTGACCGACTTTTTCATCCATGTGCTGATCGCGGCCACCGGCATCGGCCTGCTGTTTCACTTTGGCGTGCTGCCCGAGAGCTGGGCCGCGCACCACCTGCCGCTGTGGGCCCAGGTGCTGATCGCCTGGCTGACCTTCGACTTCATGTTCTACGTCACGCACCGCATGGCCCATGAAATCGATGCACTGTGGCGCCTGCACAGCGTGCACCACTGCGCCCACCGTCTGAGCGTGCTCAACGCCAGCCGCGCCCACCCGCTCGACCTGATCTGGCGCCGCCTCATCCCGGTCTTCGTCACCTTCCAGACCGGGGTCAGCCCCGAGGCCTTTATCATGAGCGGCATGATCAGCAGCGTGCTGGCCACCATCACCCACATGAACGTGCGCTTCCGTTTCGGCCCGCTCAATTACCTGATCGGCACCAACGAGATCCACCGCTGGCACCACTCCAACCAGCTGCACGAAGCCCAGAACTACAGCGTCGTCATGCTCTGGGACCACCTCTTTGGCACCTTCGTCTACCCGAAGCACCGCCGGCTCCCCACCCAGATGGGCCTGTTCAACGAGCACGCCTACCCCGTGCACCACTACCTGGGCCAGCTGCTGGTGCCGTTGACCTGGTCGCGCATGAAGGCGCGCCAGGCCCAGACGGATCTGTCACAGAACCGCGCTCAGGACGAGGCCGATGCCGGCCCGATGACCCGCATGGCCGACGGCCCGGAGTTCCTCGACACGCTGCCGCTGCCGGCCGACCGCTGAACCGCGCGGGGCCCCCAAGACCGTCACACCAACCGCCACACCCTCAAACAAAAACCGCCTGGCGCGATGCGCTCAGGCGGTTTTTTTGTCAGCGTGGACCGTGACTTACTTCGTCACACCCAGCTGGCGGTTGATCATCCACTGCTGGGCGATCGACAGGATGTTGTTCGTCAGCCAGTACAGCACCAGACCGGCCGGGAAGAAGAAGAACATCACGCTGAACAGCAGCGGCATGATCCACATCATCTTGGCCTGCAGGGGATCCGGCGGCGTCGGGTTCAGCCAGGTCTGCAGCAGGGTCGACAGCGTCATCAGGGCCGGCAGCACGAAGTAAGGGTCCTTGATCGACAGGTCGGTGATCCAGCCGATCCAGGGCGCGTTGCGCATCTCGACCGACGACAGCAGGACCCAGTACAGCGCGATGAACACGGGGATCTGGATCAGGATGGGCAGACAGCCGCCGATCGGGTTGACCTTCTCCTCGCGGTAGATCTTCAGCATCTCCTGCTGCATCTCCTGAGGCTTGTCCTTGAGGCGCTCGCGCATGGCCTGGATGCGGGGGTTGAGCGCCTTCATCTTGCCCATCGAACGGTAGGCACTGGCGTTGAGCCAGTAGAAGGCCGCCTTCAACAGCACCACCAGGGCCACGATCGACCAGCCCCAGTTGCCCAGCAGAGTGTGCAGCCAGTTCAGCAGCCAGAACAGCGGCTTGGCCATCAGGTGGGTCCAGCCATAGTCCTTGACCAGCTCCAGACCCTCGGCCAGCTTGGCCAGCTTGACCTCTTCCTGCGGACCGACCAGCAGCTGCGTGTCAATGGCCTTGGTCTGACCCGGGGCCACTTCGCCCACCGGGAACAGCATGCCCAGGGCATACAGGTTGGTGTCGATCTTGCGGGCGTAGAACTCACGGGCCGTCTTCTGGTTGTTCAACCAGGCGGCGGTGAAGTAGTGCTGCACCACGGCGACCCAACCGTTGTCGGCGCTCTTTTGGAATTCGGCTTCGTTCTTTTCGATCTTGGCAAACTCGACCTTCTGGAACTTCGACTCGCCCGTGTACACGGCGCCACCCAGGTAGGCCTGAGGGGCCCCGATCATGGTCGGGCCTTCGGCGGTGGGCACCGAGCCATCGCGCACCAGCTGCACATACAGCTGCGGGCTGACGGCCACGGCCGAGGCGTTGACCACTTCCTGCTTCACATCGATGGCGTAGTTGCCACGGTGGAAGGTGAAGGTCTTGACCAGTTGCACCCCAGCCACCGGGGCCGAGGCCATCTTAACCACCAGCTTGTCGGCGCCGTCGGCCAGTGCACGCTCGGTGCTCAGCACCGTGAAGGGCGTCTTGTGGTTGGGCAGGCCGGTCGTGGCGATCAAACCCGACTCGGCCACATAGGTGTGGCCGGCCGACTTGTTCAGCAAAATCATGTTCTGCTTGAAGTCATCCTGAGCGCGGTGCTGCAGCAGCTCGACCTTGACCAGGCTGCCGCCCAGCGTGTCGAACGTCGCCTTGACCACGTCGGTGGTCACGGTGATCTGCTCGCTGACAGGGATGACCGGCGCACTGGCCGAGCCTGCCACCGGCACCGCAGCGCCCGGCGCTCCGAGGGCCGCGCTGGGCGTGGGCAGGGTGGACGGCGAGCCAGGCACCGACGAAGCGGGAGCCGAAGCCACCGTTGCGGGTGCGAACAAGGAAGGTTGGCCACTGTGACGCAGCCAGCCATCCCACAACATCAGCAGTGAGACGGCAAAGACCGACCACAGCAGGGTGCGACGCAGATCATTCATGGGCGATTGGAATCCGACGAAGGGTTGCAAAAACGGGAAAACAGACGCGGCGCCTGGTCGGGCACCGGGTCATGGCCACCCGGACAGCCCGGGTGACAACGCAGCAGACGCCGTGCCGTCAGGTACGACCCTGCGGCCGGACCATGACGCTCCAGCGCCTGCAAAGCATATTGGGAACAGGTGGGCGTGAAACGGCAGGCCGACCCCAGCCAGGGGCTGAGGAAGAGCCGATACGCTTTCACGACCCCCATCAGCACCGCATTGAGACCGGTGCACAGCGCAGCCAGACCCTTGCGGAGCACATGGAGGAGCGTGTGCATCATGCCGTACTCCGGGCCAAACGGGACCAGAGTTCGTCCAGTTCGTCGCGCACGGCGACGTTCAAGGCCGGCGAGGCCGCGCTGGGAAAGAGCTGGCGGTCAAACGGGGCCTTGAGACGCACGACCCAGCCATCGACCTCGGCCCCATGGCGTCCGGCAGCCCAGATGTCGGGCCCATGTCGACGCAGGGCCTCACGGACCTGGTGACGGATCAGCGAACGGGTGACCGAACGGCGTGCCTGTTTTTTAGGCAGCACCAAGCCCAGTCGCCAGCCCGCGGGGCCACAACTGGGCAAAGTGAGTGCACACTCATCCACACACGGCGAAGCCTGCAGCCCCTCGTCTGTGGACAAAGGGGCTGGGCAAGCGAGCGCATCAGGCTCGGACCCTGCCGAAGCAGCATCCGCAGCGCGCACCAGCGGCAGCGCATGCAAGACGAAATGCGTCGTGCGCGAAACCGGGCGCGAACCCAAAGCCCTCTGAAAATCAGCAGCTTTCAGGCTGGGTGGCCGCACGGTGTGTCACAAAGGTCAAGTCGAAACAAAGCCGGGCAGGGGCCCGGCCTCGTTCACACCTGTACTGGTCAGACGCCCTCACGGCACCGACCAGACCGGGGCGGGGAATTACAGACCCAGACGCTTGCGGCCCTTGGCACGACGGTTGGCGATGACCTTGCGGCCACCCTTGGTCTTCATGCGCACCAGGAAACCATGGGTGCGGGCGCGGCGGGTCTTGGAGGGTTGGTAAGTACGCTTCATGAGATGGTCCTTCATGAGGCCGCACCTCGATGGGAGCGGCCCTATCTGTTATCTGTGATCCCTGATGCGATGCAATTGCCGCCCAGGTGGCACCCGGCCCAACTTCATGCCAAAGCATTCTGCTGACCGGACGAACCCGCGATTACAACAGGTTTTTGTTTCAGGGTCAATGCCTTTGCCGTCCAGGCCCCTCCGTCGCATCGAACCGGCACGGCGCGAGCCGATCACCCCAAATCACAAACCCCGGGAAAAAACTGTGGATAACCTGTCAATGACCTGTGCTCATGCGCTTAGAATTCGCTCCCCGAAGAAAGACTTGTCCACACATGAGTGCCGCCGAAATGACCGCCGCCGGCCAGAGCCCCAACGACCCCGCCACCCTGTGGCAACGGACCTGTGAGCGCCTGGCCACCGAACTGCCTGAACAGCAGTTCAACACCTGGATCCGCCCCCTGCCACCGGCCGAAGTGAGCCAGGCCGAGGGCAGCACCCTGGTGTCGGTGCGCGTGGCCAACCGCTTCATGCTTGACTGGATCCGCACCCAGTACAGCGCCCGCCTCGAAGCCATCCTGGCCGAGTTGCAATCTGGCGAGATCCGGCTGGAGTTGGCCCTGGCGCCCCGCATGGCCGCACCGGTCGGTGGCCTGCGCCCCGGCATGGTCATGCCCGGTCGGGCCCTGCCCTCCAACGCCCAGTCGGGTGCGGCCTTGCCGGCGCACACAGCACAGGCTCAGGCTGCCAACCAGGGGCCAGCGGGCGCGGCCTATCCACAGACCTCGGAGCCGGCCCGCACCGCTCGGGCACAACCTCAGGTCATGGGCCTCAATCCGGCGTTGACCTTTGACAACCTCGTGCCCGGTCGCGCCAACCAGATGGCCCGCACCGCCGCGCTGCACGTGGCCGGTGCCCCCGGCCAGATGTACAACCCGCTGTTCATTTACGGCGGCGTCGGCCTGGGCAAAACCCACTTGATGAACGCCGTGGGCAACGCGCTGCTGGCCGACAAGCCGGACGCGCGCATCCTGTACCTGCACGCCGAGCAGTTCATCTCGGACGTGGTCAAGAACTACCAGCGCAAGACCTTTGACGAGCTCAAGGCCAAGTACCACCAGCTCGATCTGCTGCTGATCGACGATGTGCAGTTCTTCGCCGGCAAGGACCGCACGCAGGAAGAGTTCTTCAACGCGTTCGAGGCCCTGCTGGCCAAGAAGGCGCACATCATCATGACCAGCGACACCTATCCCAAGGGGCTGGCCAACATCGATGAACGCCTGACCTCGCGCTTTGACGCCGGCCTGACCGTGGCCATCGAGCCACCCGAGCTGGAAATGCGCGTGGCCATCCTGATCAAGAAGGCCGCGCAAGAGGCCATCGAGATGCCCGAAGACGTGGCGTTTTTCGTGGCCAAGAACGTGCGTGCCAACGTGCGCGAACTCGAAGGCGCGCTGCGCAAGGTGCTGGCCTTTGCCAAGTTCAGCCACAAGGAGATCACGATCAACCTGGCGCGCGAGGCCCTCAAGGACCTGCTGTCGATCCAGAACCGCCAGATCTCGGTGGAAAACATCCAGAAAACCGTGGCCGACTTCTACAAGATCAAGGTCGCAGACATGTACTCCAAGAAGCGCCCAGCCTCGATCGCCCGGCCGCGCCAGATCGCCATGTACCTGGCCAAGGAACTCACGCAAAAGAGCCTGCCCGAAATCGGCGAGCTGTTTGGCGGCCGTGACCACACCACCGTGCTGCACGCCGTGCGCAAGATCGGGGGCGAACGGGGCAAGGATTCCGAGCTCAACCAGCAACTCCACGTGCTGGAGCAGACGCTCAAAGGCTGATCCCGCCCCCCCAAGCCGGTCAGGCACCCCAAAAATCAGAGGCTTCGGCCTCTTTTTTTTCGGCCTGTCAAGCCAACAAGTCTGTGGGCAACTTTTGAACAAGTCAGAGCTTGTCCACAGGCCAGGCGGCTTTTCAAAAGTTGTTGTCATGGACGCACGTCACGAAGGCCCCCCGCCTCCACACGCTTGTCCTGAGCCCAAGTCATTGATCTGACAAGACAAAAATCAACTTGTACACAGATTCAGGGCCTCTCTACTACTACGACCAGTTAGAAAGATGAAGATGGTTATGAAGACAGTGCAGCGCTGGGCACCTCAAAAAAAGTCTGTTTTCAGAGTCATGACATTCCATGACAAACAAACTCGTTGAATGGAACGTCGTGAGCGCTCGACCTTGTTTTCCAATCTCAAGCCACAGGCTGATGAACCCTGTCAAGACAACAACGTTGTGGACAAGATCCGAACAAGTCCCCACTTGTCCACAGGCGAGCCCTCATTTTCAAAGTTGTTGCAGGTTCGCGTTGCGGCAATCAGGTCCAGGTTCCACATGGTTGAAGCCCTGGCATGTCTTTGATCTGAAAAGACAAAAGTGACTTGTCCACAGCCAGATGCGCCCTCTACTACTACAACGAATTAGAAAGATAAAAACAGTTATGAATACAGTGCCGCGCCCGCGCCGCACAAAAAAACAGGCGAAAGGCCTGCATGACGCTCATCTGCACGATCTGTGCATTGCGGGAATGCTTGACTCGCAGAGGTAGGCGGAACCGAGGTACGATCGACGGGCTTGCGCATTCACCTTGGCCGATCCATGTCGATTCAAGGGGTGGATGACGTCGTGCAAGCAAGGACCAACGGGAAAGACTTCAGATGATTGTGTTGAAAGCAGCTCAGGAAAAAGTTCTTGCCGCCCTGCAATCGGTGGCCGGCATCGTGGAACGCCGCCACACCCTGCCCATCCTGGCCAACGTGCTGCTTCGCAAACAAGGCGCCGAGCTCGAACTGATCACCAGCGACCTGGAAATCCAGATCCGCACCACGGCGCAACTCGATGGTGATGAAGGCAACTACGCCATCACCGTTGGGGCCAAAAAGCTGGGTGACATCCTCAAAAGCCTGCCTTCGGACCAGATCGTCTCGCTCACGGCCAACCAGACCAAGCTGACGCTGCAAGGCGGCAAGAGCCGTTTCACGCTGCAAAGCCTGCCGGCCGAAGACTTCCCGCTGGTGCAGGAAGCCGCTGACTTCGGTCCGGCATTCAACGTGCCGCAGAAGACGCTGAAGATGCTCATCAGCCAGGTGCACTTCGCCATGGCCGTGCACGACATCCGCTACTACCTCAACGGCATCCTGTTCGTCGCCGAAGGCAAGACACTGACGCTGGTGGCCACTGACGGCCACCGTCTGGCCTTGTCGCAGGCCACGCTCGACGTCGAGATGCCCAAGCAGGAAGTCATCCTGCCGCGCAAGACGGTGCTGGAGCTGCAGCGCCTGCTCAAGGACGACAGCAAGAGCGAAGAAGAGCAGCTCATCGAGATGCGCTTTGCCGGCAACCAGGCCAAGTTCACGTTTGGCGGTCTGGAGTTCGTGACCAAGCTGGTCGAGGGCAAGTTCCCCGACTACAACCGCGTCATCCCCAAGAACCACAAGCACCACATCACGCTGGGCCGCACCACCTTGCTGGCCTCGCTGCAGCGCGCCGCCATCCTGACGAGCGAGAAGTTCAAGGGCGTGCGCCTGTCGTTCGCGCCGGGCCTGATGGGCATTGCGTCGAGCAACGCCGAGCAGGAAGAGGCCAAGGAAGAGCTCGAAATCGACTACGGCGGCGACAGCTTCGAGATCGGCTTCAACGTGGGCTACCTGATGGACGTGCTGGCCAACATGAGCCAGGACATGGTGACCGTCTCCCTGCAGGATGCCAACAGCTCGGCGCTGATCACCAACCCCGAGTACGAGGGTTTCAAGTACGTCGTGATGCCGATGCGCATTTAACGAGTGACATCGCAAAATTGACCCCTTGCCGCAGGGGATAGAATGAGGGTCCCGCATTGTCAAATGCCGGGACCTTTTTCATCTCTGGGCCCCCCACCGCTGGTCCCACCTTACCTAGCGCTTGTACCCATGACCGACGCCATCCACCCCGATCAACAGCCTGAACAGCAGCCAGACCAGCCCATTGAGGCGCCTGTGCCGCAGACCGAGGCTCAGATTTCGGCGGGCTATGGTGAAGGCAGCATCCAGATCCTCGAAGGGTTGGAAGCGGTGCGCAAGCGTCCGGGCATGTACATCGGCGACACGTCGGATGGCACCGGTCTGCACCACCTGGTTTTCGAGGTGGTAGACAACTCCATCGACGAAGCGCTGGCGGGCCATTGCGACGACATCGTCGTCACCATCCACACCGACAACTCGATTTCGGTGACCGACAACGGCCGGGGCATCCCGACCGGCGTCAAGATGGACGACAAGCACGAGCCCAAGCGCTCGGCCGCTGAAATCGCGCTGACCGAGCTGCACGCCGGGGGCAAGTTCAACCAAAACAGCTACAAGGTTTCGGGTGGCCTGCACGGCGTGGGTGTGTCGTGCGTGAACGCGCTGTCCAAGTGGCTGCGCTTGACGGTGCGACGCGACGGCCAGGCTCACCTGCTCGAATTCAAGCAAGGTGTGCCGCAAAACCGCGTGCTTGAGATGCGCGACGGTTTCGAGATCAGCCCGATGAAGGTCACGGGCGAAACGGACAAGCGGGGCACCGAGGTGCACTTCCTGCCCGACGAGACCATCTTCACGAACATCGATTTTCACTACGAGATTCTGGCCAAGCGTCTGCGCGAGCTGAGCTTCCTGAACAACGGCGTGAAGATCCGCCTGGTCGATGAACGCAACAACAAGGAAGACAACTTCGCCTACGCTGGCGGGGTCAAGGGCTTTGTGGAGTTCATCAACAAGGGCAAGAACACCCTGAACCCGAACATCTTCCACGCCCAGGGCGACAAGGTGTCGGAACACGGCACCAACGTCAGCGTTGAAGTGGCGATGCAGTGGAACGAGAGCTACAACGAGAATGTGCTCTGCTTCACCAACAACATCCCGCAACGTGATGGTGGCACCCACCTGACCGGCCTGCGCGCCGCGATGACCCGCGTCATCAACAAGTACATCGAAGACAACGAGCTGGCCAAGAAGGCCAAGGTCGATGTGGCCGGCGATGACATGCGCGAAGGCCTGGCCTGCGTGGTCTCGGTCAAGGTGCCCGAACCCAAGTTTTCGAGCCAGACCAAGGACAAGCTGGTGTCGTCGGAAGTGCGCGCACCGGTGGAAGACATCGTCGGCCGCCTGCTGACCGACTGGTTGCTGGAAAACCCGATCGACGCCAAGATCATCTGCGGCAAGATCGTGGAAGCGGCCCGCGCCCGTGAAGCCGCCCGCAAGGCCCGCGAGATGACGCGCCGCAAGGGCGTGCTCGACGGCATGGGTTTGCCCGGCAAGCTGGCCGACTGCCAGGAAAAGGACCCGGCGCTGTGCGAAATCTACATCGTGGAGGGTGACTCCGCCGGTGGTTCCGCCAAGCAAGGCCGTGATCGCAAGTTCCAGGCAATCTTGCCGCTGCGCGGCAAGATTCTGAACGTCGAAAAAGCCCGCTACGAAAAGCTGCTGACCAGCAATGAAATCCTCACGCTGATCACGGCGCTGGGCACGGGCATTGGCCGCGGCGCCGGCACCGACGACTTCAACCCGGACAAGCTGCGCTACCACCGCATCATCATCATGACCGACGCGGACGTGGACGGCGCCCACATCCGCACCCTGCTGCTGACCTTCTTCTTCCGTCAGATGCCGGAGCTGGTCGAGCGTGGTCACATCTACATTGCCCAGCCGCCGCTCTACAAGGTCAAGCACGGCAAGCACGAGCAGTATCTCAAGGACGCCAGCGCACTGGACGAGTACCTGATGAAGGTGGCACTGGACGGTGCCGTGGTCGAACCCGGTGCCGGCAAGCCGGCCATCAGTGGCGAGGCGCTGGCCGACTTGGCGCATGCCTATGTGGTGGCGCACAACGTGGCCGACCGCCTGAGCAACTGGATGGACGTCGAGGCATTGCGCGCCATGGCCAACGGCCTGACGCTGAACCTGGACACCGAAGCCGATGCCCAGGCCAGTGCTGCCGCCTTGAAGGCTGCCCTGCACAACGCCGAAGTCACGGCCGAGCTGGACCCGCGCAATGACAAGCAGGTGCTGCGCATCAGCCGCATCTTCCACGGCAACACGAAGTACAGCATCATCAATGCCGACTTTGTGCACGGTGCCGACTACGAGGCGCTGAGCAAGGCCGGTCTGACCTTCAAGGGCCTGCTGAGCGAAGACGCCGTGGTGCGCCGCGGGGAAGGTGAGAAGGCCAAGGAAAGCAAGGTGGCCGACTTCCGCGCGGCCATGGCCTGGTTGCTGCAGCAAGCCGAGAACTCGGTGGGCCGCCAGCGCTACAAGGGTCTGGGTGAGATGAACCCCGCCCAGCTGTGGGAAACCACGATGGACCCGACCGTGCGCCGCCTGCTGCGCGTGCAGATCGAAGACGCCATCGAGGCGGACAAGGTGTTCACGATGCTGATGGGCGACGAGGTGGAGCCGCGTCGCGATTTCATCGAGACCAATGCGCTGCGGGCGACGAACATCGACGCGTAAGGGACTGACGGTGCATGGATGTGCCCCGTCTTGACGGGGCAACGTTGGCGGCTGAGCGCGTACAGCTCAATGAGCCTGATGAACCTGTTTGCGTGTGCGACGGTGTCTGCCGATTGCCGCTAAGCCCAACAGGCCCATCGACATGGACGTGAGTGCGCTGACGTCAGGCACCGCGCTCACCACCCTGCCATATGCCGAAACGGTGCCCACTGACACGTCCCAAGACGTGGGGGTGACAATGCCAGCGTCGAACAACAAAAACTCAATCGTGGTGACCTCATTGGCGTCTTCGGGACGCAGCAAGGGATAGATCTCCAGGCGATTGATGTCCAAAATCGACGCGCCAGCTATGGTGAGCGGGGTGACGGCGAAATCAACCTCGACGCCATGGTTGACGAATGCACTCTTGAGGTAGTGCCATGATTTGAGGTGTTCACCCAGCAGCTGATCATCGTGAAAAGCCTTGATGAGCAAATCGCCTTGAAACGGGGCCAACTGACTGATGTTGAATGCCAGCATGTTGTGATCGGCGGCATGCGTGTACGACAAGGTAACGTTCAAATACTCGTCTGCGGCAATGGAAAAAGGACGCAGGATGGCGTTAGCGGGTGCCGCAGTCCCCATGTTGCCACCCGAAGAGGATGATGGTATTGGGTTGACTGCGATGCCTGTGCCGGGCGTTTGGATGGTGGGTAACGTCACCGTGCTACTGGCCTGAGCCGTCAACGCTGTGTACAGACCAACCACCAATACGGCCCAATTCTTATGTTTCATGTTTCCCTCTTTTTTGATCGTGGTCGGTCATTCATGAGGGCTTTGGCACGCATCATGAACCGCCTGTTTGTTGATCAGATGAGTTTAGCTGTGGGCGTCGCATGGTTATTGGCATTGCAGGTATCGCACCTCCGATGCAGGTGTCGGCATTGCGGTTCGCATTGAATCGAAGCTTGATCAGCACATCCAAGCAAAAGGCCACCTTGAAGGTGGCCTTTTTCATCTCACAACACTGGAGACCTGTTCACTCGTAGTGCACCACGGAGCGGATCGACTTGCCTTCGTGCATCAGGTCAAAGGCCTTGTTGATGTCGGTCAGTGGCATGGTGTGGGTGACGAAGGGGGCGAGCTGGATGCGGCCTTCCATCGCGTCTTCCACCATGCCGGGCAGCTCCGTGCGGCCCTTGACGCCACCGAAGGCCGTGCCCAGCCAGCGGCGGCCGGTCACGAGCTGGAAGGGGCGCGTGGAGATTTCCTGGCCGGCGCCGGCCACGCCGATGACGACCGACTGGCCCCAGCCGCGGTGCGCGCATTCCAGGGCGGCGCGCATGACGTTGACGTTGCCGATGCACTCGAAGCTGTGGTCCACGCCCCACCCGGTCATCTCGATGATGACCTGCTGGATCGGCTTGTCGTGGTCTTTCGGGTTGACGCAGTCGGTGGCGCCGAACACGCGGGCCAGGCCGAACTTGTCGGGATTGGTGTCGATGGCGATGATGCGGCCGGCCTTGGCCAGCTTGGCGCCCTGGATGGCGGCCAGGCCAATGCCACCCAGCCCGAAGACGGCGACGGAGTCACCCTCTTGCACCTTGGCGGTGTTCTTGACCGCGCCCAGGCCGGTGGTCACGCCGCAGCCCAGCAGGCAGACGTGCTCAGGGTTGGCGTCGGGGTTGATCTTGGCCAGCGACACTTCGGCCACCACGGTGTACTCGCTGAAGGTGGAGCAGCCCATGTAGTGGTAGATGGGCTCGCCGTTGTACGAGAAGCGCGTGGTGCCGTCGGGCATCACACCCTTGCCCTGGGTCGCGCGCACCGCGACGCACAGATTGGTCTTGCCGCTCTTGCAAAACAGACACTCGCCACACTCGGCGGTGTAGAGCGGGATGACATGGTCGCCAGGCTTGACGCTGGTGACGCCTTCGCCCACTTCGACCACGATGCCGGCGCCTTCGTGTCCGAGCACGGCAGGGAAGATGCCTTCGGGATCATCGCCCGAGAGCGTGAAGGCGTCGGTGTGGCACACGCCGGTGTGCGTGATCTTGACGAGCACTTCGCCCTTGCGGGGCGGCGCGACGTCGATTTCAACGATTTGCAGGGGTTCTCCAGCCTTGAAGGCAACGGCGGCACGGGATTTCATAGCGGTCCTAGAAATGGGCAGATTGGGTGGACAGAAAATTGATCATGAATGCCAGTCAAGCAGGCTTTCTCACTTCAGGTAGGAGCGAACCAGGCGCATGAGCCGTTCGATTTCGGCATCCATATCGGGTTTGGCGTCCTGGGTCGTGCCAAAGGTCTCTCGCAAATGGCTGTCCAGCACCTCGCTCATCAGCCCGTTGGCTGCGCCTCGCATGGCTGCCAGCTGCTGCAGCAGTGATCCGCAGTCCGTGCCGGCTTCCACGGCGCGTTCCAGCGCCTCGGCTTGTCCACGGATGCGACGCAGCCTGGTGATGACGCGCTTCTTTTCCTGAGGGGTATGGGGCATGAAAAGGCTGACGCAATGTACTGGGGGGTAGTATATTAACGGACCCACGAAAATGCAACTGAAGGCACGACGCGGGCATGCCTCGCAGCACAGGCTGGGTGGACGGCCTCATAGCAGCGAGTTGGAGGTGTCATTCCTTCTGGTGTGCGCGTCCTTCAAGTGACTGTCCGGTTGGCATCAGCAGAGTGTGAATTTGCTGTTTTAACAACTTTGGTGCGATGTAGGGCTGTCGCAGCAAATGTGACGCACTCTCTGAGTGCGCTGTGGCGCGGCCATTGCCAAGTGCTTGATCTGCCACGACGCTGGACGCATTGACTGTGGCGCCCTACGGGCGCGCAGGGCCCCACATTATTCCGATTGATAAGCGAGGATTTGTGCCCGTCGCAGATCGCATCCGTCATGCGCGACTCATGGCGCGCAACGACGGCCGGCGGGCCGCGCTTGGCTTCGGGGTGGGAGAGGACATTTTTGGGAAGAACGTTGAGAAGCTCAACAGTGTAGGTGATATGGTTGAGTTTCTCAACGGACTGAGTCATGACAAATCCAACCCCCTGCCTCGTGCCCTCTGACGAAGCCGCCTATGCGGCGTTCGTGTCCCTGATGACCCTCTTTGGGACGTCCAAACAGCGCCTCAATGAACGGCTGCGCGCGGTGGATGTCGACGGACTGGGTCCCTTGCACATGCGCTTGCTGTGCCTGTGCGTCGAGCAGCCAGGCTGCACGCAGCAGCATCTGGCCAACCAGATCAGCCGGGACAAGGGGCAGGTTGCCCACCTCATCCACGCCTTGGAGGGCCGCGGCCTGCTGAGCAGGACCCCCGATGCCCAGGATGGCCGCATCCTGCGCCTGAGCGCCACCGCTGCGGGCCAGCAACACGCACAACAGTTCGTGGCGATCGAGACCGAGTTCGCGCAGCAACTCTTTCAGGGGTTGAGCGTGATCGAATTCGAGCAGCTACAGGAGATGGCGCGCAAGCTGCTGATCGCGTCGCAACGCTGAGTTGCGCCCTGTCAACGACCCGAGGCAGGCAGCGCCCGCAGCCGATCGGCACCCGCCGCCATGAGCAGCGTGATGGCCGCGGGCAGCACCCAGCCCATGGTCACGTCGGCCAGGGGCAGGCTCTGGAAGAAGCGGCTGGCCACCCCCAGCCCGATGCCTGCCGCATTGAGGCCATCGGCGGCACCGAACACGCAGGTCACGGCCATGACGGGCCGGAACACCCGCTCGGGCACGCGCCAGGCGCCATCGGCCAGGCTGAGCACCACCAGCATGATGGCCAGCGGATACAGGCCCACCAGCACCGGGATGGAAAACTGAATCAGCTGGGTGAGCCCGACGTTGGAGATCAGCAGGCTCAGCAGCACGAAGACCGTGGCGACCCGCCGGTAGGGCTGGCCCAGCAACTCACCAAAGTACTCGCCGCACGCCGCCATCAGGCCCACGGCGGTGGTCAGGCAGGCCAGCACGATGACCACGGCCAGCAGCAGCAGGCCCGGTGTGCCAAAGGTGTGCTGCACATAGCGCGTCAGCAGCTCGCCGCCATTGCTGGCACCCTGCGCCAGGACGGCGCTGCCGGCGCCCAGGTAGAACAGCGAGAGGTAGACCAGCGCCAGCGCGGTGGCGGCAATCAGCACGGCGATCACGGAGTAGCGGGTGACGAGTCGGCGCTCGAAGACGCCACGGTCGCGCACCGCCGTGGCAATGACGATGCCAAAGACCAGCGCACCCAGCGCATCCATGGTCAGGTAGCCTTCCAGGAAGCCCTTGAGCAGGGGCTGGGCCACGTAGTCGCCCTGGGGCAGAGCCACCGGGCCGGCGGGCAGGTACAGGCCGGCGGCGCCCAGCAGGATCAGCGCCACGATCAGCACCGGGGTGATGAGCTTGCCCACCATGTCGATGAGGCGGCCGGGAAACAGCACCAAGGCCCACACCGCCAGGAAAAACACGCTGGTGTAGAGCGCCAGGGCCAGGGGGCCCACGCCGCTGAAGGGGCTGATGCCGATCTCGAACGAAGCGACCGCCGTACGCGGGGTGGCAAACAGCGGGCCGATCACCAGGTACACGGCCACCGCCAGCGCCGTGCCAGCCCTGTGCCCCAAGGGCGCGGTCAGGGCAGGCATGCCGCCGCCCACCCGGGCCAGTGCCACCACGGTCAGCAAGGGCAGGCCCACGGCGGTGATCAGGAACCCGATGGCGGCAGGCAGCAGATGCGCGCCGGCCTGCAGGCCCGCCAGGGGCGGAAAAATGATGTTGCCCGCGCCCAGAAACAGCGCAAAGGTCATGAACCCCAGTGCCAACAGATCGGAATGATTCAGACGCGCCATGTTCAACTTCAGAAGCAATGGCGTGAGCATACTGGCTCAGGGGGCCCCAGGGCCCGGTGAAATCAGGCGCGCTCGCCGGCGATGTAGTGCTGCAGCTGCTGGATGATGAACTCCTGCTCGGAGATGATGTCCTTGACCAGGTCGCCAATGGAGATCAGGCCCAGCAGCTTGCCCTCGTCCATGACCGGCAGGTGGCGGATGCGTTTGTCCGTCATCAGCGCCATGCACTCCGCGTTGGTTTGCCTGGGATGCACATACATGACCGCCGAGGTCATGATCTCGCTGACGGCCGTGTCCTTGGACGAGCGGGAATGGAGCGCCACCTTGCGGGCGTAGTCGCGCTCGGTGACGATGCCCACGACGCGTTCGTCTTCCATCACCAGCAGGGCACCCACGCCCTTGTCCGCGGCCAGCTTGAGGGCGTCGTATACGGAGGCGCGGGGTCCGATGGCGTAGATGGCCTGAGTCGGCTTGCTTCTGAGAATGTCTGCGGCTGTCGTCACGGAAGTTCTCCTGAATGATCCATACCTGTGCCGAACCATCATCGTCTCGGTGATTCGCCAAGACAAGAGGGGAACCGTGATTTTTCAGGAATCAGGGACAGGGACTTGTGCCGCGTCAGCGAGCGTGACAACATCAATGCATGAGCCAAACATACGGAATGGAATCACCCGGCAAGCACCATGCGGGGGCGTCGCGCCTGCCTGTGCGCTATGTGGTCATCATTGATGGGGGCGGCTCGGCCGTCGCCAGACTGATGCTCGAGACGCGTGAGCAGGTTCAGGAGTTCGAGGGCGGCACGCCCGAGGTGGTGCAGATGATCCAGGGGCTGGTGCCGGTCAAGGGCGCCACCGGCCCCGAGTGGGATCGGGCACTGCAAGCGCACAGCGCTCAGGAGCGCCTGGCCGCCGACGTCTACACGCTGCCGGTGTAGTCAGACCTGGGGGTAGCCCACTGTCTGAGACAGGAGCACCTGGTGATCGGTGCTCAGGTTGAGTGCGTCGGTCAAGGCCTCGCGGTCGATCCAGGCGCGCAAGACGGTGGCCAGCCCTGAAGCGGCGGCAAAGAGGTAGACGTTCTGGGCAATGGCGCCTGCCGCCATCCCGGCGTACAGCTGGCGTTGTGCCGCCGGCACCAGGCTCATGCGGCTGTGGTTGGCCACGAAGACCAGGTCCAGCGGGGCCTCGTCGACGAAGTCCTGGTAACCGGTGACCCGGCGCACGTCGCTGCTGGCCACCAGGCTCAGGGCGTGGGCTTGGGGCTCATAAAGATAGGTGCCGCTGGCCAGGGCCACGTAGATATCGACTTCCTGGGTGTTCATGGCGCTGGGGGCGGTGCGGCCACCCACGTCGGGGCGGTTGATGCCGTTGGCGGCCCACAGCAGGTCCGACAGCAACTGGTCGGACAAGGCATCGGTGCGGAACGCGCGCAGGGACTGACGCTGGTGCAAGGCATCGCGCAAGGGCATGCCCCCCTTCATGACCGGTGCAGGCAAGGCCCGGGCCTCAGGGGCCGGGTCCGACAGCGCTCGGGGCTTGAGTTGGCCGATCAGGCCCTGCGCCAGTTTCGTCAGTGTGTTCATGGGCCACCTCCGCAGCGGCACAGCGTACGCCGCCGCCCCATCCCTGACAAGGGGCACGCCTTATCATCCAGACCGCCATGTCCTCATTCTCAAACCACTCCCACGTGTGGGAACACGAAGTCGCCTATCTGGCGATCCGCGCGCAGGGGCCGGGAGGGCAGAACGTCAACAAGGTGTCGTGTGCGGTGCAGTTGCGGTTTGACGTGCGCGCCTCGTCGCTGCCGTCGGAGGTGAAGGAGCGTTTGCTCGCCCTGTCCGATCAGCGCATCAACAAGCAGGGCGTGATCGTGATCAAGGCGCAATCAGCGCGCAGCCTGGAGCAGAACAAGGCCGAGGCGCTGGGGCGTTTGCAGGCCATGGTGACCGAGGCCTCGCAGGTGCAGGCGGTGCGGCGCCCCACCAAACCCACCTGGGGCTCGAAGCAGCGCCGTTTGCAGGGCAAGGCCGTGCGGGCCGAGGTGAAGGCCGCACGGGGCAAGGTGCGGGATTGAGAACGCAATCTGATGGATGCAGCGCGTTCTGCGGCCTGAATTGACGCAAAATTGCGGGCAATGGCACATTTTGTGCCTGTTTGCAGCATCGTCTGCCTCGTCCTGGGTCCGCACTGTGTCCGCCAAAACGCTCCACTGGGCTGTTCGCATGAATCACCGCAACCGCTCGGCGTCATGGCTGTTGGCGATGGCGATCTTTGCGGCGTACTTTCAGGCGCATGGGCAGGGCCTGGTGATGTGGGTGGCATTGGGCCTGCAGTTTCTGGTCTATCCCCATGTGGTGTTCTGGCGGGCCCGCCGGGCGGCCGATCCCTTGCAGGCCGAAATCCAGAACATGCAGCTGGACAACTTCTGTTTCGGCGTCTGGGCGGCCTTGCTGGGTTTTCCTCTGTGGATCACGGGTTTGCTGGTGATCTGCGGGTGCATGAACCTGGCCGCATTCCGCGGTGGCGTGGGCGTGGGGCAGGCGCTGGCGGCCACGGTGGCCGGGGCCGCGCTGGTGATGTTACTGGGTGGTGCCGCACCGTTCGCGCCCGACACATCCTTGCTGGTGAGCTTGATGTGCCTGGGCACCCTGGGCACCTATCTGGTGCTGTTTGCGCGCAGCACCTACCGGCGCACCGTGGTGCTCAACGACACGCGGGTCAAGTTGCGCCAGAGCGAGCTGGCCTTGCAGGGCCAGTTGGAGGCCGTGCAGGCCTTGCAGGCGCAGCTGACCGAGCAGGCCAACCGCGACCCGCTCACCGGGCTCTACAACCGGCGCTATCTCAACGATTCCTTGCAGCGCGAGTTCGACCGCTGCGCGCGGGACGGGGCACCGGTCAGCCTGCTGCTGATCGACCTGGACCATTTCAAGCAGATCAATGACCAGCATGGCCACGCCATGGGCGATGCGGTGTTATGCCGGGTTTCGAGCCTGCTGGCCCAGCACATGCGCACCAGCGATCTGTGCTGCCGCTATGGGGGCGAGGAGTTCCTGCTGTTCCTGCCCGACATGGGGCTGGACGCGGTGTGCGAGCGTGCCGAACGCTGGCGCGAGCTGATGGCCGCGCAGTGCTGGGAGATCGAGGGGCAGTCGGTCGGGGTCACCCTGTCGATCGGGGTGGCGTGCGCGCCCCAGGCCCAGATGACGCCGAAGGCCTTGATCGCGCTGGCCGACCAGGCGCTGTACCGGGCGAAGGCGGAGGGGCGCAACCGGGTGTGCGTGGCCGATGCGCCGAGCGCACGGGCGGTCGCCTGAACCGGGTGGGGTCGACCTCCATCTGAAGGGGGAGGCGGCGGCATCGGCCAGGTGCGCGCAGGGTGTGCCATCGATAATGGTTTCAAACCACTGACGATGGCATCCTTCCATGAGCGTGTTTCTTTTTCTGGCACTGGTGGTGACCTGGGTGACCCTGGGCTCGCGGCTCTCTACGTTGAATCAGCGCTTGAGTGAACTGGAGCGCCAGCTGCAGGCGCTGGCCTTGAAGGCGTCGCAGCCCCCGGTGCAGACCGGTGCGACGGCCACGTCGTCCGAGGTGGCGCCTGCGCAGATCGCGTCAGCGGAGCCGCTGTCGCCAGAGCACGCCGAGGTCGACCTGGATCCCTCGCTGGGGCCGGCGCGCAGCACGCGGCCTGCGTTCCGCGATACCGTGCCCATGCCTGCACCGACCGCGTGGCCCGAACCGCTGGTGGCACCGATCTCGGTGCCCGAGCCGGTGCGGTCGGCCGAGGTTCGCGAGGCCGCGGGCCTGTCCTTCATGGGGCTGATCAAGCGCAATCTGTTTGCCAGCGCGGGCATTGGCTTGCTGTTGCTGGGCTTCACCTTCCTGCTCAGCGCGCTGTCGTGGCGCGAGCTGCTCTCGCCCGGCATGCGCATTGGCCTGGCCTGGCTGGCGGCGGCGGGCATTGGCTATGCAGGCTGGCGTTTTGGCCGGCGCAACCCCTTGTGGGGGCAGATTTTGCAAGGCGGCGCGGCGGCGGTGGCCTATCTGGCGACCTATGTGGGCGGCCATGCCTACGGGCTGTTTTCGGAGACGACGACCCTGGGCCTGTTTGCGGCCTTGTCGGCGGCGCTGGTGTGGCGTGCGGTGCGCGAAGACGCGAAGGTGCTGGCCGGGGTGGGCTTTCTGGGGGCGTATGCGGCGCCGGTGCTGGCCATCCAGGCGCAGCAGAGTCTGTGGTTCAACCTTTGCTATGGCCTGTTGGTGACGGCCTTTGCGTTGGCGCTGAGCTGGCGTCGTCGCTGGATCGAGATCGCCGTGCACGCGCACCTGTGTGCCGCCGGGCTGGCGGCCGTCACCTATGCGGCGCGCTGGGCCACGCAGGCCGAACCCCTGTCGGTGGGTGCTCAGCAAGGCTTGCTGCATGCCTACCTGTTCCAGTTTGGCGTGTGGTGCGTGACCTGGGCGCGCACGCACACCGATGACGAGCGCGAGACCGGCCTGCTGGCGGCCTGCCTGGCCATGGTGGCCGTGGTGTACCTGGCGATGCAGAACTGGCTGTGGCCCACCGGCACGGTGTTCGAAGGCGCGGCAGTGGCTCAGGCGCTGGTGCTGGCCGTGTTGGCGCTGCGGGTGTTTCACGCGGCCGTGCTGCGTGAGACGGCCTGGGTGCTGTGCGCCCTGAGTGTGGCCATGGCCATCGCCCAGGCCGACCTGACCCCGGCGGTGATGGGGCTGAGCCTGTTTGCCGAGGGCGTGATCATGACGCTGTCGGTGGACCGTCGCTCGCTGGTGCGACCGTGGCTGGCGCGCGCGTTGGTGCTCATCGGCTTTGCGACGATGGGCACGCACACGGCCTGGGCGGCGGCGCTGGTGTGGCTGGTCGCCCTGCCCTTGTCCCTGCGCCATGCGCGTTCGCTGCGCGATGTGGATGGCTGGTTGTTTGCCTTTGTGGCCCTGGTGGCAGGCAGCCTGTGGCTTTCGCTGGCGGTGGACGAGACGGCCTTGCGGGTGGCCGCCCAGCTGGCCTTGCTCAGCGGCATGGTGGCGCTGGCCCTGTGGCGTCGGCCGGTGGCCTGGGTGCCGGCTCCGGCGCTGTTTGCGCTGAGCGCGGCGATGCAATGGGGCGCGGTGCTGGTGCACAGCCCGGGTGCGGTGGGGGGATGGCAGCTGGCCGCACTGGTGGTGCCGGTGCTGGCGGCCGGGGTGGGGCTGCGCCGCCATGCGGGTGAGGCGCTGTGCCCACCGCCTTGGCACGGTGCCTTGCTGGGCGGGGTGGAGCTGTTGCTGTGCCAGCTGCCGGCCATCGCCGCCTTGAAGTTGCTGGATGCACCGGGAATGCCGCTGGCCTTGAGCACATTGGGGCTGGCGCTGCACGCGCAGGGTCGCGCGGGGGGCTGGCTGGACCGGGTGTGGCAGGTGCCGGCGGAGGTGGAGGTGCGCCCTACGGCCACCGAGGTGGCTCACCTGGGCCTGGTGGCCGCCGCCATGCTGATGGCCTTGATCGGACAGGTGGCTCCGATGGCGCAGGCGCTGGCCGGACCGGTGGCTTTGCTGATGTTGGCCGTGTGGGTGCGCGCCGGGGAAGGCCTGTCGCACGATGTGCGCCGGGTGCTGGGGGCCTTGACGGCCGTGGTGTTCACCTATGTCTGGGTGGCCGAATGGCAGGGCATGGGCTGGAGCCTGGCGCGCCACAGCATCTTGTTGCCCGTGCTCGTGGCCGCGGTCGGGGTGGCGTGCCTGTTCCTGAGTGCGCGCCGTCAGCGGCGTCAGGCCTGGCTGGTGTCGGCGGCGGCCTGCGTGCTGTCGTCGTTGAAATTGCTGGCGCTGGTGGGCGGGGCGCTGTTTTCACCGCTGGGAGCGGCCCTCAGCCTGTTGAGCATGGGCGGCTTGTTCTTGCTGGCGGGCTACCTGGCGCCCATGCCGCCGGCCGAGCGCTGAGCGCCGAGGCCGCACGGGGACGAGCCCCCGGCAAGGCGCCGGGATCCAGGCGCTGGCTCAGTCTGCGGCGGCGTACACCACGCGGCCGGCTTCCACCGGATCGCCGGTGCGGTTGAAGGTATTGAGCCATACTTGGTACATGGGCGTGGGCGCCTCTTGCCAGGGGTGGAAGCCGGGCTTGTAGTAGCGCAGATAAGAGCGCCAGCAGCCCATGAACATGCCGCCAGGGCCATAGACCCAGCCCATGCCCTTGGCGAACAGCTTGACGCGTTGCCAGCGGCTGAAGCCATCGCGGCGCAGCATGACGTTGGCAAAGGACAGCACGTTGAAGTTGAAAGCCAGCGTGCATTCGATCAGCGCCAACACGCGGCGCGGGTACCAGACCTTGGCCACCTTCTGCATCACGTCGAAGGCCACGGCCTTGTGCTCCATCTCCTCCATGGCGTGCCAGGCGTACATCGCGAACATGCGGGGGTCGGCGGAGCCCATCACTTCTTTGCGCGTGAACAGGGCCTCGGCCATGATGGCGGTGAGGTGCTCCGAGGCGGCGGTCAGCGCCAGCGTGTGCTTCTTGGGCATGTACTTGCGCAGCACATCAAACAGCCACCACTTCATGACCCCTTCCAGCCGCGCGACGGGGATGCCCTGCTTGGTCAGGTGCGCGTTGAACTGGCTGTGGACGATGCCGTGCTGGCCTTCCTGGCGGATGAAGTCCTTGATCTCGGCCAGCAGCTGCGGGTCGGTGACCTGATCGCGGAAGTCGCGCACGCAGGAGATGAAGAAGCGCTCGCCTTCCGGGAAGATGGTGGACATGGCGTCGCAAAAGCGCGTCTTGAACGGGTCACCGCCCAACCAGTACTTGGGGATGTCTTGCTCAAAGCCGAAGGCGAGTTTTTCGCGCGGGACGATGTCAGGGTGAGTCATGGTCGATCTTCTACTTCACTGCTACTTCACTGCCACGTCAGGCGTTGACGGCCACCTGGGCGGAGGCAGACACAGGATGACGCTGGCGCGGGCCGCTGTCAAACACCAGACAGGGGTCTGCCACCGGGCCGTGGCGCAACACCTGGGCGTCGTGGTTGGGGTCCATGGCCATCACCCACGGGCCGCTGGTGCCCTGGCGAGGCAGGCTGGACAGGGCGCGCTTCACGTAGCCCGCGCCAAAGTCGAGCAGCGGGCGGGTGGGCATGTCGGGCGAAGGCAGGCGCGGGCGCACCACCGCGTAGCCGTACTGGTCCATGTGGGCCAGCACGCGGCAGAAGTGCTCGCACAGCAGCCCCACCTTCAACGTCCATGACGAGTTGGTGTAGCCCACGATGAAGGCGAAGTTGGGCACGTCGCTGAGCATCATTCCCTTGAAAGCCACCTTCTGGGACAGGTCCACCGGCTCGCCGTCCACCGTGAGCGCGATGCCGCCAAACAGCTGCAGGTTCAGACCGGTGGCGGTGACGATGATGTCGGCCGGCAGCTCCTGGCCGGATTTGAGGCGGATGCCGCTGGCGGTGAAGGTGTCGATGTGGTCGGTGACGACCGACGCCTTGCCCGCCTTGATGGACTTGAACAGATCGCCATCGGGTACGGCGCACAGGCGCTGCTCCCAGGGGCTGTAAGGCGGGTTGAAGTGCACATCGACCGGGTAGTTTTTGGGCAGCGACACCTTGTTGACGAAGCGGATGACGCGGCGTGCCGCGTTGGGGTATTTCTGGCAAAAGCGCCAGATGCCGCGCTGCAGGCCGATGTTCTTGCGGCGTGCGAAGGCGTAGGCCTTGTCGGCCGGCATCAGCTTGCGGGCCAGGTTGGCAATCGGGTCGCGCGAGGGCAGGCTCATCACATAGGTGGGCGTGCGCTGTAGCATGGTCACGTGGCCGGCCTCTTTGGCCATCGAGGGGATCAGGGTGACGGCGGTCGCGCCCGAGCCGATCACCACCACGCGCTTGCCGCGGTAGTTCAGGTCTTCGGGCCAGTGCTGCGGGTGGATCACCTGGCCCTGGAAGTGGTCGATGCCTTCGAAGCGCGGCGTGAAGCCCTGGTCGTAGCGGTAGTAGCCGGCGGCCGAGAACAGCCACTTGCACGTCATCGTGTGGGTCTCGCCGGTGTCGGTGTGCTGCACCGTCACGGTCCAGCGCGCGTCCTCGCTCGACCAGGCGGCCGCGCTCACCTTGCGCTGGTAGCGAATGTGGCGGTCGATACCGTTCTCGGAAGCGGTTTCGCGCAGGTAGGCCAGGATGTCGGGGCCGTCGGCAATGGCCTTGTCGTGCACCCAGGGCTTGAACTCGTAGCCGAAGGTGTGCAGGTCGGAGTCAGAGCGGATGCCGGGGTAGCGAAACAGGTCCCAGGTGCCACCCGAGGCGGTGCGCGATTCGAGGATGACGAAGGACTTGCCCGGCTGGTCGCGCTGCAGGTAGTAGGCCGCGCCGATGCCGGACAGGCCCGCGCCGATGATCAGCACATCGGTGTGCTCGGGCGTGGGAAAGGGGTGGACGGACACGGTGACTCCTTCAAACTGACATCAATTGATTTCAGATGTGATGGTGTGGAGAAAGACCGCCCCTGACAAGTAGGGGTTTCCGTGGGCCCCCCTAAGGTTAGTGATGGGCACCAGCCTCCCGGTCGATAAGATGAAATCTCACAAGGTGACAAGCTCATTCACGATCACCACACGAGGAGGCCGGGCATGCCCACCAAGAAGGTTGTCATCGGCCAGCGCGCCGTGTCGCTGGACGCCCGCCCCGATCGCCTGGACCTGCGTGATCGGCCCTACCAGCCGCCCTTGGGCAACCTGCCGGCGCAGTGGCCGTCGGACACCGAGGTGCAGCACTGGTTGCCCGCCTATGCCGCAGGCGGCCACCTGCTGGACCAGGGCTCGGAAGGCGCCTGCACCGGCTTTGGTCTGGCCGCCGTCGTCAACTACCTGCTGTTCGTGCGCGATGTGCCGGGGCCGGACGACCAGGTGCGCCGGGTGAGCCCGGCCATGCTCTACCAGCTCGCACGCATGTACGACGAATGGCCGGGCGAGGACTACGAGGGCTCTAGCTGCCGCGGCGCGCTCAAAGGCTGGCAGCGCCATGGCGTGTGCCGCGAGGCGCTGTGGCCCTATGTGCTCGATGCCAAGGGGCGGCGCCAGCCCGCCACGCCGCTGGAAGACCCCAGCCAGGCCGATGACCCCGACCGCAACTGGGACGTCGACGCGCTGGGCTGCACGCTGGGCGTGTACTACCGGGTGGACATGCGCTCGGTGGTGGACATGCAGGCCGCCATTCGCCAGAACGGCGCCATCTACGTGGCCGCCACCGTGCACGAAGGCTGGGCCGTGCCCACGCGCAAGACGCTGCGCGGCCATGCCGACCTGGTGCGCATCAAGCCGGTGGCCCGCCCCAAAGAGGCCGGGGGGCATGCCTTTGCGCTGGTGGGCTACAACGAGTCGGGCTTTGTGGTGCAGAACTCCTGGGGCGTGGGCTGGGGCTCGCACGGCTTTGCACTGCTGCCCTATGAAGACTGGGTGATGCACGGCAACGATGCCTGGGTCTTCACCCTGGGCGTGCCCTCGCACCGTGCGCGTACGGGCAAGGAGCCGGTGACGCGTTCACCGCATTTTCTGGTGCCCTTCAGCTCGGCCATGTCCGAGGGCACGCCCGACCGACCCGCGGGCCTCATTGCCGGCGACGACGCCCTGACGCGCCGCTACCGTGACATCAAGAAGCCCGAACACCGCCCGCTGGACGCCGAGCAAGCCTACCGCCACACCGTGGTGCTGGACCGCGGCTTTCCGGTGCGCAACGACATCACCGCCGAGAACGCCTTCACCGCGCTGGAGGCCGCGGCCCTGCACCGGCCGCTGGCCTGGCTGAAGGAGCGCGGCAGCGTCAAGCTCATGATTTATGCCCACGGCGGCCTCAACAGCGAGAGCGACTCCATCAGCCGCATCCGCGTCATGGCGCCCTACGCGCTGGCCAACGGCATCTACCCGCTGTTCATCAGCTGGCGCTCGGGCGCGATGGAAACCGTCTCGGACCTGGCCGAAGAATGGGCCGCCCGGCTGGGGCTGGGCGTGCGCGGCGTGGCGCCGGCCAAGGGCTGGCTGGACCGCATCACCGAAGGCACCGACCGCATGCTCGAGCCCGTGCTGCGCGCTCCCGGCGGGGCGATGTGGGGGCAGATGAAGGTCAACGCCGAGCGGGCCAGCATCCATGAGAACGGTGGGCTGCACCTGATGGTGCCGCACCTCAAGGCCTTGCAGGCGCAACTGCCCAAGCTCGAAATCCACCTCATCGGCCACTCGGCGGGCAGCATCGTGCTCGGGTCCATGCTCAAGCAGATGGCCAGCGTCAAGCTCAAGGCGGCCAGCGTGCGCCTGTTTGCGCCGGCCTGCACGGTGCAGTTTGCCAACCAGCACTACGCGGGGGCCGTGCTGAAAGACAAGGTGCTGGACGCCCAGCATTTCCACATCCATGTCCTGTCGGACCAGAACGAGCGCGACGATGCCGTGGGGCCGTACCGCAAGTCCCTGCTCTACCTGGTGAGCCGCTCGTTCGAAGATGCCCACAAGATGCCGATTCTGGGCATGCAGCGCAGCTTCGACCCTGCCACCGTGGCGCCGGACGCCGCCGACGACATGTGGGCGCGCGAGCACCGCAAAGACGTGGCTCAGTGGCAGCGCTTCTGGGGCGACCTGGGCGTGGGCGCCACCAACCTGAATGTGCTGACCGCGCGCCGCGTGTCCAACGGCGCAGGGTCCGAGCCCGCCACACACGGCTGCTTTGACAACGCCATCGACATCATGGGCCAGGCCCTGGGCTACATCGTTGACCCGGTGGGCCAGCCCAAGGTCCGCATCGAGCGCCTGGCCGATTGAGACGGCGTGTGGCGATGAGACCGGGCTGCCTCCACTAAGATGGCGCTCATGAAGTTCACCTACCTCTTCGGCATCATCCTGGCCAGCAGCGCGCTGGCTCTGTTCTCTACCCACCGCGGCCTGCGCACCATCACCGCCGCGGTGTCGGGCGCCTGCGCCATCTGGGGGCTGGCCAAGCTGCTGGGCTGAGGGCGACCGTCGGCTCAGGGCGTCGGTGTGCTCGGGCTTGCCGTCATCCGCTGCAGCAGGGCCGCCATGTCTTCGGCTGGCAAGGGCCGACTGAACAGGAAGCCTTGCAAAAGATCGCAACCGGCCTGTTTGATGAAAGCCTGCTGCGCCTCGGTCTCCACCCCTTCCGCCACCGTTTGCAGTCGCAGCTTGCGCGCCAGCGCGATGATGCTCTCCACAATGGCGGCGGCATCGGCGTTGTCGGCCATGTCCACAATGAAGGATCGATCGATCTTGATCTGGTCGATCGGGAAGCGACGCAGATAGGCCAGCGAGGAGTACCCCGTGCCGAAATCATCCACCGAGATCTGGATGCCCAATGCCTTGAGCTCGGTCAGGATGAGGGTGGCGGCCTCGGGGTCCTCCATCACCGAGCTTTCGGTGATCTCCAGCTTCAAGAAGTGGGCGGGCAACTGCTGGTCGAGCAGGCAACGCCGTACGGTGTCGGGCAGATGGTGGTCTCGAAACTGGCGGGTGGACAGGTTCACCGAAATGCACAAGTCCATGCCGTTTTGCCGCCATTGTTGAGCCTGCCGGCAGGCCGTCTGCAGCACCCATTCGCCAATCGGCAAAATCAGCCCCGTTTCCTCGGCCACCGGAATGAACTCTGCAGGTGACACCAGAACATCGTCGCGCCCGCGCCAGCGCAGCAGCGCCTCGACGCCCGCCACCTGGCCCGAACACAGGTTGAGCAGCGGCTGGTAATGCAAAATCAACCGACCGTGTCCCAACGCCTGCCGCAGGCCGGTTTCCAACTCCAGGCGGCGCATGGCCTCCACGTTCATGTTGCCTGTGTAGAACCGGAAGGCATTGCCTCCGCTCTGCTTGGCCTTGTACATGGCCGCATCGGCGTTGCGCAGCAAGGTGTCGTAGTCGTTCCCGTCGGTCGGGAAGACGCTGATGCCAATGCTGCCGGAGAAGTCGAACTCTCGGTCATCGGCGGAAATGGGCTGCGCAATCGCCTTCAGCACCTGATTGGCCATCAGTGAGGCATCTTGCGAACTGGCCATGTCGGGGAGCAGCAGCACGAACTCGTCGCCCCCCAGACGTGCCAGTGTGTCGCGCTTGCTGACGCAGGTCGAGATGCGCTCGGCAATGATGCGCAACATGGCGTCACCCGAGCCATGCCCCAGGCTGTCATTGATGCGCTTGAACTTGTCCAGATCAATGAACAGCATGGCCACAAAACGCTTGTGATACGTCGCATAGGCAATGGCCTGAATCGTTCGGTCGCGCAACAGGTTCCGGCTGGCCAGACCGGTGAGCGCATCCTGGTTGTTCTGGCGTTCGAGCTGGGCTTCGTAGGATTTGCGCTCGGTGACGTCGTTGATGATGCCCACATAGTGGGTGGACAGGCCGTTGGCATCAAGCACCGGGGCAATCGACAGCTCGTTCCAGAACAGACTGCCGTCCTTGCGGTAGTTGCGCATCATGGCCTTGCCATCGCGGCCGTCCTTGAGAGCAGCGTTGATGATGGTGGTGCCAATTTGCTGATGGTCGGGCCCACGCAGGAACCTCGGGTCGCGCCCGATGACCTCACTGCTGCTGTAGCCCGTGATGTGCTCAAAGGCCGGGTTGACGTAGCAGATCGGGTTGCCGCCCGGCTCAATGACCGTGATCATGATGCCGTTGGCCGAGGCCTCGACGGCGCGCCGTGTCAGGCGGTTGGCTTCTTCGCTTTGCCGCAGCCGCTCTTCGGCCAGACGGCGTTGCTTTTCTCTCTCGAAGTTGCCCAGGGCAAAAGAGATGTCGGAGGCGATTTCAACGACCAGCTCATGCATGGCCGGGTCGAAGTAATCGGGATCGGTGGCAAACAGCGTCAGTGCGCCCACCAATTGCCCGTTGGTATGCAGCGGGGTAGAGATGGCCGAATTCAAGCCCGACTGCCGCAATGCGGCGTGGATGGGCTGCAGCAGCGGCTCGCTCGTCAGGTTGTTGCTGAAGTAAATGCGGTTCTCGCGCACGGCGATCTCGACCGGGGCGCGCAGGGGCCCATGCAGACTGAAGTCGCCCATGGTCGAGAACCACGCCTCGACTGGCCCCGACCACGCCACGGGTGTGATGCGCTCTCGCTGTGCATCCAGCAGGCCGACCCAGGCCATGGCGAAGCCACCGCGTTCGACCGCTGTGCGGCAGATGGTCTGAAACAACTCGTCCTCGTCAGCCAGATGAACAATCGCCTGATTGGTCTCGGACAAGACACGGTACAGCAGGTTGAGGCGGTGAATGTGCTTCTCGGAGACGGCCAACTCGGCCACCCGTTGTTCAAGTTGGTCGGCCTTCTCGGCCAGCTTGTGCACCAAGACATCCCGGTGATGGTGCAGGGCGGTGGTCTCGTCCAGAACGGGGGTGCGCAAAGGCAGCGTGCCGCCTTCATTCTGACGCAGCACCTCATTGAGCCGCTGCATGAAGACCTCTGGCTCCTCGGGCTTGACCATGAAGGCCTCGGCACCCAGGTCCAGTGCCAGCTTCTCGTCTTTGGGCTCGGTGTAGGTGGCGGTGTAGACGATGAAAGGAATGTGGGCCAGCGACTCGTCGCTCTTCCACTCGCGCAGCAGTGTGTAGCCGTCCATCTCCGGCATGAGCAGATCGCTGATGATCACATCAGGCGGGTGTGATCGTGCGGTGCTCAGGGCCTCGGCGCCGTTGGCAGCCGTGAAAACCGTAAAGCCATGCCCGCGCAGCAAAGACTGCAGCAGGTACACATTGTCTTCCCGGTCATCGACCACCAGAGCGCATGTCATGGCAGGGCCCCCAAGAAGTGCTCCACCTGATCTGCAAAAGTATCAGGATCAATGGGCTTCTCGATATAGCCATTGCATCCGGCCGCCATGCAGCGCTCTCGGTCGCCCTGCATGGCGTAGGACGTCACGGCCACGATGGGCACATTGGCGAGCGTGGGATTGCTGCGCAGACGCCGCGCCACCTCATGACCGTCCATGCCCGGCAACTGGATGTCGAGCAGCACCATCAGAGGGACGGCGTCGCCCGCCATCGAGAGCCCGGTGGGGCCATCGAGGGCATGCACGATCTGCCAGCCGCGCGCCTTCAGCAGGTAGGACACAAGGTAGGCGTTTTGCTCGTTGTCTTCAATCAGAAGGATATGACCGCTCATGTCCGCGTTCCTTGCACGTCACAAGGCAATGTGACCGAGAACTCACTGCCCTCGCCCAGGCGACTCTTGACCTCGATCTGTCCACCCATCATGGTGGCCAAACGCTGACAGATGGCCAACCCCAATCCGGTGCCCTCATAGCGGCGCGTCAGTGCGGAGTCAATCTGACGGAAGGGCTGGAACAACTCCGTCAGGTGTTCGGGGGCCATCCCCACACCGGTGTCGGTCACGCTGATGCGCACTGCCGGACCAGTGTAGCCCTGCACATTCCGGGCTGCCAAAGTGACAGACCCAGAATCTGTGAACTTCACCGCGTTGGAGAGCAGGTTCAGCAAAATCTGCTCGACCCGCCGGACATCGCCGGTCATGGGGCTCAGCCCCTCGGCCACGTCCATGCGCAAGGCCAGTTGCTTCTTGTCGGCCAGCGGCTTGACAATGCCCGCCACCTTGTTGATGGATGCCTCCAGCTCGAAAGGCTCGTGGGCAATGGTGAGTTCACCGGCTTCGATCTTGGAGATGTCGAGCACATCGTTGATCAGGGACAGCAAATGGCGCGCGCTGTTTCGCACCATGCCGATTTGCTTCTTTTGCTCGTCGTTGAGCGGGCCGGGCAAGCCTTGCAAGATGATGCCCGTGAAGCCAATGATGGAGTTGAGGGGGGTGCGCAGTTCGTGGCTCATGGTGGCCAGGAAGGCCGACTTGATTCGATCGGCGGATTCGGCTGCGAGCTTGGCCTCGCGCAGCGCGGCTTCCGCCTCTTTCATGGGGGTGATGTCCACAATGATGCCGACCAGTCCGCCTGGGGAGCCATCTGGCGCACGAAAGCCACTGACCGAATACAGGGTCTGGTGTTCGCGACCGTCGGCAAAGGGCATGATGGCTTCCCGGCTGAGCGTCTGGCCTGACGCCAGCATGGCCGCGTCCTCGGCCTGGTACACGTCGCGATCGGCTTGTGGCAGGTACGCCAGCTCCAGCACCGTCTTGCCAATGAACAGCTCGCGTGACACGCCAAACGCCTGTTCATACGCCCGGTTACAGCCCTTGAAACGCAGCGTGGCGTCCTTGTAGAAGATGGGGCTGGAGATGTGGTCGACCAGCGCGTCCAGAAAGCGCGTGGTTTCAGCCAGCTCGCGTGTCCGCTCCGCCACGCGCGCTTCCAAGCGCGCAAAATCGCGCTGGCGCACCTGCCACTGCCGACGCATCAAGCCCACCAGCAGCAGGGAGGTGACGAGCACAAAAAGCCAGCCCTTGTAGATGGACAGACGGGTCAGGGTGGTCGTGTCGCTGATCAGCGCTTCCAGGATCTTGTCGGACAACAAGATCCACAACGCAGAAAAGGCCGCATAGGGGATCACAACGCGAAGCGTGTACCGGTTGAAGTGCTTCATCGGCGAGGGGTCCTTGTTGTGATTGGACGCAAGCTCAAAAGGGGGTGAGCGGCGATCCAGAATAGCCAAGAACATCAGGCGCGACAATCAGCGTCATCCCGGCTCAACTAAGATGACGGCCATGAGCGCCCCGTTGGCTGACACCCCGAACGACACCCCGCGTGACAGCCTGGCGCAGCTGGCCCAGGCCCTGCAACGCTTTGCCGACGAGCGCGACTGGGGGCCGTTTCATGCGCCCAAGAACCTCGCCTCGGCCCTGGTGGTGGAAGCCGGCGAGCTGCTGGAGCCCTTTCAGTGGCTGAGCGAAGCGCAAAGCCGCGAGCTGCCGCCTGACACGAAAGAAGCCGTAGCGTTGGAGATGGCCGACGTGCTGCTGTACCTGGTGCAACTGGCCAACGTGCTGAACGTGGACCTGGTGGATGCGGCGCAGCGCAAGATGGTGATCAATGCGCGCAAGTATCCGGTGGCGCCGAGAGATGGCCATGCCCCGCCCCAAAGCCCTGCCCGAGATTGACCCCGACCGCTGCACCGGCTGCGGCCGCTGCGTGGCCGCTGCGAGATATCAGCTGCCACTTGGATCAGGGGTGCAATTCGCGCAAGACTTCAGGGTGTTCAACAGCCACGACTGCTCCTCCCGACGGCACTTTGGCCGTCATTGAAGGCGTCCACCACCAATAAGCCCAGCATTGCATCTTTTTTGACCCAGCTGGCTCAGTTTTCATATAAAGTCCTACGAAAGCAGCCCATAAGAACCGGAACAGATGACTTGCCGGTTAAATCCTGCTATCGTGGCTTTTATGAAGCGCGTCGTTCCCACCCCTGCTCCCACTGACCCCTGGATGCACGACCCCGCGTCCTTTGGTCAGGCGATCCGTGCAGCGCGCACGGCTGCCGGCATGACCCTGGTCGATGCAGCCTCGGCTTTGGGGGTCTCCAAGCAGACGCTCAGTGATCTGGAAAAGGCCACTGGATCCGTGGGCCTGGCGATCGCACTGCGCATCGCGCGAGAACTCGGTGTTGGCGTCTTCGCGGTGCAGCCCGCTCAACGAGAAGCAGTCCGACAGACCTTGATGGACTTGGGCGCGGATGATGGAGGTCAAGAGTGACCTCCCTCACCGTTTGGGCTGGCAGACACGCTGTCGGACACCTCTCTCACGATCCGGGCACCAACCGGTTTGCATTTGCCTACACGGATGAGTGGGCACGGCTGCGCAATGCATTCCCCCTGTGCCCTCAGCTGCCCATTCGGCAAGACGAGATCAGCAGCGAGCAGCACAGCGCCATCGTGCGCCAGTTCTTCGAGAACCTCTTGCCAGAGGGGGAGGCCCTGGATCATGCAGCCCAGGTCAATGGCATCTCCAAGTCCAACCTCATTGGCCTGGCCCTGGCGCTTGGCCGCGAGACAGCAGGCGCGATCAGGCTGTCGGCCGGTGACACCCCGCCGTCAGAGCCCGAGGTATTGCGCGAGATCGGCCGCCCAGAGCTGTCGCAACGGATCGCCGATCGCACGAAGGAGCCCTTCTCCGTGTGGGATGGCCAGGTGCGCCTGTCGATTGCCGGCCACCAGGACAAAATTGCCGTCTACGAGCACGAGAGACGCCTGTATCTGGTCAACGGTGGGCTTCGGGCCTCCACGGTGATCGTCAAGCCGGTACCGGCAAGACCCCAACTGGCGGCCCTGCCAGGTAACGAGTTCCTGTGCATGAAACTCGCTCGAGCTGCGGGCTTGCCTGTGGCCGATGTCTGGCTTGAGTACCTGCCGCAACCAGTCCTGTTCGTACGTCGCTTTGATCGTTTGGAGCGACATGAGGCCGTCGATCGGCTGCACATGATCGACGGATGCCAGGCACTCGGGTTGTCGGTAGGGATGAAGTACGAGCGGCCCTATGGCGATAAGCCCGACGTGCGCGAGATACGAGATGGAGCCAGCCTGAGGCTGCTGTTCGAGGTCATCAACAAATACAGCGTGCAGCCGGTCGTAGACCGAATGGCCCTGCTTCGGTGGGCCATCTTCCAGGTGCTCATTGGCAACTGCGATGCCCACGGCAAGAACGTCTCCTTTTTCGTCTCGCCCGGCGGACTCGTGCTGGCGCCGACATACGATCTTGTGTGCATTCCCGCTTTGGAAGATGCCAAGTTGGACCGCACGTTGGCCATGGCCATTGGTGATGCCTTTACAGCCAGTGAGATCACGCCCTTCGACTGGGCCCAGTTGGGGCGCCAGGCAGGAGTGCGAATGGCCGCGATGGCCAGACAAATGCAGGATCTGGCCAAGAAGACGCTTTATGGGTTGGATGCCGCCGTTGACGAGGCCACTCAAGCAGGGGTTCCGAAGGAAGAGTCCGGCCGAGTCCAGGCGTATGTCGTGGCCGCTTGTCAGGCTGTGGCCGATGCGGCCAAGAACGTGGCGAAGGTCGATCCAACATACCTCTAAGTCGGCGCAAGTAGCCCCAGCCACAGATGGCGCTCCCCAAAGCCCTGCCCGAGATTGACCCCGACCGCTGCACCGGCTGCGGCCGCTGCGTGGCCGCGTGCGAGCCCAAAGTGCTGTGGCTGGAGACCGATGGACCCAACGGCTGGGGCCGCAAGCGCGCGGTGCTGCACGACGAGAGCGGCTGCACGGTGTGTGTGCAGTGCGTGGTGGTGTGCCCGTTTGATGCGGTCAGGATGGTGAAGACCAGTTCCAGCCCACCTGGCTGAATGGAGGGGTCCGTATGCGTCAGAGGGAGATCATCGGGGCTTTACAGATGCTGTGCGGGCTGGGGCTTTGGGCGCTCGGCCTGGCGTTGGGCCTGGTCTGGTTGGGCTTTTGCATTGCCACCATCGTGGTGGGCGTGCTGGTGTACCTGTTCGCGGCCCGTGCCTTTTTGTGGCCGTTCAACCTGGGCATTGTTCCGGGCAAGGCCATGTTGGTGACTGGGCGCGGCCAAGGTGTTCGGGGGCTCGCGGGGTGAGCACGAAAACTGACGGATGCATCAAAGGGGGCGGAGCTCGGTGATCGCACCTCGATCCTGCATGGCTCATGTTGTGAGCTTCAGTTGAATCCAAACCGCTGCCCATGCCATGCAAGGAATTCAGCCTTCGGTTTGAATCGCTCTGGTAGGTCAATCTTGTGTTGATCAAACTTCAGCAGGCTGTCGGCCATGAACGTGTCAGCACTTTTTCGTTTCATGCTGGGCGACACGAGCACCCGATACTCCGGCGTCACGGTGATAAGTCCCAGGTCGAACGCCTTGTCATGCAGCGCGGACAAGCACAAGCCATTTTGCGGATTCAACCGATTCTCTTTGTCTTCGCTCCAAGGCACGATGTGACTGGCGATCAGCAGGCGCTCCTCTGCCAGGCCGGTGATGCAGCACTTGTTGTTGTAACTGCTGAGAACCGCTCGCCTGAAGATGTGCTGGTTCTTTCGCACTTGCACAATGGCTGCTCGTGTTTGGCCTTCCGCAAAATCGGGCAGAGGGCTTGAGTCTTCATCAGCGTTGACAACCACATCAACTTGATCAGTGAGTCGCTCAAATGCGTTAGCGGCTTGTGTGGCAGTCACGTCCCAGTGGGACTGGAGTTCCGCCCATACTGAGCGGTCCAGGGCCGATGCACCAGCTAGGCCCTTTCGCCCGTTGGCGGTGATCTGTGGGTCAAGGCTGGCCAGATTGGTCAACTTCATCGCAACCGAACTGGGCGTCCTGCCCATGTGCTGCGCCAGAGACTGAATTTCGGGATTTCGCTGATGGAGTTGCCCAAAGCTCAATTGGGTGTAGAGGTGAAGTGCGGCCAATACTTCGTCACGTGTCCAATCGCGTCTCACATCTCCCTCCCCGGCTTCTTGAACACTTCCTTCTCATGCCAATGCAAGAACTCCGTCTTCGGGAAGTAGTCCTTGCTCTGCGGCAGGATGATCCCGGCACCATGAAAGCCCAGCAGCATCTTGCGTGAGGCTTCGCCGGAAACGGCATGTTGGCTGAACACCATGCTGTACGTGTCGGGCAGGATGGTGAAAGCGCCCAGGTCGAACACCTTGTGATGCAGGGCACACAGCGCCAGTCCGTTGGCTTCGATGTCTGGCCCCTTGGCCTGGAACCACTTGATGTGCGCGGCCTCCAGGCCGGCCGTGATGTTGCCGATGCGCAGGTCGAAACCGCACACGCAACAGCGGTACTCATAGGCGCGCAGCACGCGTTCGCGGAACTTCGGATCACGGCGTGGTGCAGCCTGGCGATCGCTATCGGTGGACTCTCCGGTGCGTGGCGTGCTCAGGTCCAGCCCAATGGCCGACAGGATGTCGCCGTGCAGGGTTTCGGGGAAGTGGGCATCCAGCAGTTGGTGGGCCAGTTGGGCGCGCAGAGCGGGGTCGCGTCGCAGGGCGGCGTCCACCTCGGGCGAAAAGCCTCCGGCGATGTGCAGATTGCGCAGCTCGCTGAGGTTGGGTGTGGCGCCCGCGGGCCGGTTGAGAAAGTCGGCCGGGCCATCGAGTTGCCAGACGCCATCGGTGGCGAGGTGCCAGAAAGGATAGTGCCGGGAGTTTGGCGCGCTGCTGGGGCCGAACTCGGCCAGCAGATTCTTGAAGGTGCCTTCGATGTCTTCGAAGGTGACCATGCGCGGGGCGTCCTGAGCGATGCGGGCCAGGGCCAGCAGGATCAAAAGCGGCTTGTGGACGGCACGTTGTTCTCCACGCTGAAACACGCGGATGCGTTCAAAGGCTTTCAGAACGTCCTGGCTGGTGAGGGTCATCGCGGGGCGGTTTGTCGATATACCAGGGCATTCAACCACGTTTGCATCTGGCTGGGGCGCTGGTCGGTGGTCAACCAGGTCTCCACACGCGCGATACCTCGCAGTGGGTTAAGCCATTCGGACAGGCGCGCTTCATCGGCGTCAGTGAATGCCCTGCCCGCTTCATCCACACGCTCAGTTTTCCCCAGCTTGTAGCTGGCGTACACCACGCCACCGGGCTTGAGCGCACGCCACAGTCTGCGCCAGGCTTCGGCCTGCTCACGTTCAGGGACATGCAAGAGGCTGGCGCAGGCCCAGATGGCATCGAAGCGGCCGGTGTCGTCCACGTCCTGAAAACGCATCACCTTGACGGGGATGCCGGCGTGCAGCGACGCCAGTTGCGCGAGTTCAGGGCTGGCATCAAAGGCTTCGACCGCGTAGCCCTGTTGCAGGAAGGCCAGCGCATCACGTCCTGAGCCACTGCCCGCGTCCAGAACGAGGCCGCCTACGGGTACATGCGGCAGGAAGCGTGCGTACAGCGGGGCCATGTCCACCGTGCGGGTGGTGTGGGCGTAGGCTTCGGCGTGCTGGGTGTAGTAGCCGGGGCTCACTGGGCTGCTGGGCGGGTTCATGGCAGTATTGTGTGTGCCCTTTTGAGGGCGTGGCTGTGTGGCGCGATGTGTGAGTTGGCAAGGAGGTGGTGACGGTGAGCTTCTTCAAAAAAACCGGAAAGATCCTGGGCAGTGCCGCCAAGCTCACAGGCCAGCTCGGCGTCCAGGCCGTCAAGCTGTCGGGCGATGCCTTGCACGGCACCACCCAGATCGTGAAGGCGCATGAGCATGAGATCGGCTCGGTCGCGAAGGCGGCGGTGGCCTTGAGCGGGCGTGCGCTGCAGGCCTCCGGGCAGGCACTGGCGGCCGGCGCGGGTTCGGTGGCGGCGCGTGCGCATCAGGCGGGCGCGCAGTCTGGGGGCGCCTTGGGCAAGGTCGCTGGCCATGTGGCGGGCTACACCGCCGATGCGGTGGGTGTGGTCGGCCGGGCGGCGGGCAGCATCGGCTCGTCGGCGCAGAAGGCGGCACCCACTGTGGGCAGCGCCACGGCCAGCGCGATGAGTGGCGTGGTGGGCACGGTGTCGGGCGCGGTGGACACGGTGGCCCTCACCGAGCGCGATTTCGAGAAGCTGCGCCGGCGCTTGCAGCACGCGAGCACCGAGGTGCGGGCGCGGTCGCAGCGGCGCCTGGCGGCCATCGAGCTGGCGCAGCATGAGCGCCGCAAGAAGGACTTGCTGGACCTGCTGGTGGTGGGCGGGGTGTCGCTGGCCGCTCTGGTGCGCGACCCGGCTGCGGTGCCGCCCGAGGTGGCGCGCGCGTTCGAGCTGGCGTATCCGGGTCTGGCCGCCAGTGGCGAGACCTTCACCGACGCGGTGCAGCGCATGTCGGCCGACGAGGTGGTCGGCCTGGTCCATGGCGTCAAGGGCAAGCTGTTCGAGATGGAGCTGGTGTCGCATCTCAACGATGGCAACCTGCCCGATGGGGTGCAGGCGCAGTTGGCGGGTTCGGCCACGCAGCCGGGGCACGACATCGAGATCGTGGACGCCAACGGGCAGGTGGTGGAGCTGCTGCAGGCCAAGGCGACGGAGTCGGTGGCGTATGTGCAAGAGGCTTTGCAGCGCTACCCCGACATCGACGTGACGACGACGACCGAGGTGCACGCGCAGCTGGTGGCCTTGGGCGCGGCCGACCGTGTGGCGGACAGCGGCATCAGCGAGGCGGTGTTGCAGCAGCAGGTGGAGGCGGCGGTGAGCGCGGGGCACATCGGGCACATGGGGCAGGCTGGCCAGGGGCTGGGCGTGTCGGACCTGGTGCCTTCGGCGGTGGGCCTGGCGGTGGTGGCCTTGTCGTCGTTCATGGACAAGAGCCTGACGATGGAGCAGCGCGGCGCCGAGTTTGGCGGGCGTGCCGCCAAGCTGGGCGTGACGGGCGCGGCGGCCAAGACGGTGCTGGTGGCGACCAACACCTGGTGGTTGGGTCTGGCCGTGGGCGTGGGCTCGAACTGGCTGGCCACGTATGGGGGCAACAAGCGGCAGCGGTATGAGGCGCTGCGGCGGGTGGTGGTGGAGTTGGAGAAGCGGGTGGCGGTGAGAGCACCTATCATCGACAGACCCAGCGCACTTACCCGGAATTGAGATGCCCGCACCAGATGCCGATGATCACAAGACGGATGGCTTGAACGAGCTGGGCGAGGCCTGGGCGCAAAGTCAGGCTGACAGGGCTGCGGGTCGTTGTGTGGTCGAGTCGGCTCAAGCGCATGTGGTGCGACTGACCGCCTTGCTCGTAACGGATGAGTTGTCGAAACCCGTCGAGAATGTGCCGCCTGGAAAAGTGCCACGCCGCCCGGGACCGTGATCACCCCGTCATTCGCTATTCGCGAACAGCGAATACGAGCCCGCGCAACTCGCTCTCAATTTTGCGCCGTAGCGCATGCAACTCATCGGTCAGGCGACTCAAGGATTGCTGCTGGCGGATTCAGGCTGATCATTGTCAAAGGAATGATTTATCCGTACTATTCATTCCCATGACAACGATGCCACGCAAGCAGCCGGTTCCGGTGCTCATCCAGCATGCGCTGTTGCGCTTGGGTGAGCGCGTGAAGGTGGCCCGCAAGGCGAGGCAGATGACCCAGGCCGAGTTGGCTCAGTTGGCATGCGTTGGCATCAGCACGGTGGCCTCCATTGAGGGGGGCTTCGATGGCATTGCCTTTGGCAACGTCCTGAAGGTGCTCGACGCCATGGGCTTGCTCGCGCAGGCGGACGAGCTGTTCTCACTCCAGACTGATCCTGAGATCGCCGCCTACGCCCGCAGCGCGCTGGCAGGCGCAAAGGACTGACGCATGGGCCGCGCTGTTCCGGTGTGGGTCTGGCTGCCAGGCAGCAGCGTGCCCGTTCAGGCCGGTGAGCTGGTGCACGAGTCTCCTGCGGGGTTCCGTTACCTGCCTGAATACCTGTCCCATCCGCAGGCGGTGGCGCTGGATCCGGTGCAGCTGCGCTTGAAGAAGGGCAACGTCCCCATTCCCAAGATCGCAGGCCTGCCCTTCGTCATTCAGGACGCCAAGCCCGCGGGGTACGGGCAAGACCGTTTGTGTGCCAACGCCGGCAGAGACTTGTCCGCGATCGAGCTGCTGGAGGTGGGGCCTCCCGATACGGTGGGCGCCATCGAGGTGTGCGAGCAGATGGAGGTCAAGATCGCATGGCGTCCGAAGCCGGTATCGGCGCTGGCCAGCGAGTTGGACCGACTGGAAGAGGGTTCACCTTCTTCGCGAGCCATCCGCCGTGTCAACGGTGATGCGGGGACGAGTGCCGGCGGGGAGCGCCCCAAGGCCACGTTTGAGCACGAGGGCAAGTTGTGGCTGGTGAAGATGCAAGACCGCGGTGACTTGCCGTGTATGCCAGCGCGTGAGTTCGTGGCCATGTCGCTGGCGGGCAAGGTCGGGCTCACGGTGCCGCAGATTGCGTTGCGCACGCACGGCGCCCACCAGGTGTTCATGATCGAGCGTTTCGACCGAGAGGGCGATCCGGCTTGCCCCCAACGCCGGCTCTTTGCCAGCGCGCATTCTGTGCTGCAACTGGAACCCTCGGCCGTTCGCGGTGACCCACGGCGCTCGTATCTGCACTTGGCGGATGCGATGAGGCGATGGGGCGCAGGGGAGACGCCAGAGCTTTGGCGGCGCATGGTCTTCAATGCACTGGTTGGCAACGTGGACGATCACCCCCGCAACCATGGCTTGCTTCATGATGGGCATGGCTGGCGCTTGTCACCGGCCTTTGACATCACGCCGATGTTCACCGTGCGTCATGGGGACCGGCCCAGTCTGTCCATGGCCACAGGGCTGGATGGCCACGGTGAGACAGGCCTCGGCCGCTTCCTGGGCGTGGCTGCGCACTTCGGGCTTGAGGTGGAGGTGGCAGCGGCCTGGCTGTCGGCGGCAGCGCAAGCCGTGGCGAGCCAATGGGAGCCACTCATGCGCGAGGCGTTGGCGCCGCTGCCGGGTGTGCACGATGAGGTGGTCGCATCGGTGCGATGCTCGTTTGGGCTGGCGTCTGAGATCGAGTCCAGGCCAGATGACCTGGCCATGGCCGTGGAAGCGGCGAAGCAGGCCCGAACGCGCCGCAGGTCCAACAAGCGCTGAGTACCGTCCGCCGGCCTCAGTGGATGTTGCCGCAGCGGTGCTCGCTGTTCGTCATTGCTGTGGTCCCGCAACTGCCGCGCCACCCTGCCTCACCAACAACCGCCTGCGCGTCTTCTCAATGTTGTTCCGCAGCGCATACAGCTCATCGGCATGGGCCAGCGGCACGGTGATCTGGCTGGCCACGCGGTCCAGTTCGTCCAGCTCGTTGCGCAGTTCGGTGGTGTCGGCATCGCCCTCGTCCATGCGGGCCTCCACGGCTTGCAGGCGCGCGTACCAGCGGAACACGCGCTGGCGTACGCGGTAGGTGTAGAGCGGGGGCACCACGCGTGACAAGGGCAGCAACAACACGATCAAACCGCCGATGACCAGCCACATGCGTTCGAGCAGGTTGCTGGCCCAGAACGGCAGGTAGCGTTGCCAGAAGGGCGGCGTGCCGTTGATGGCGCGGTCGCCCTCGGAGGTGACGGGCAGTTCGCTGGTGCGGGTGTTGGGGAAGTCGCGCGCGCCGTTGAACCACCCTGCTCCGCCGTGAATTTTCTGTGCAGCTTGGGCAAACAACTGGCGCAGCGCGGGATGGGTTTCGTCGTGCGTGAGCAGGGCCGTGGTGGCGGCCATCAGGCCGATGTTTTGCGGGGGCAGGTCGCGTGCCAGGTCCACCATGCCGCGCGGCAGCGTGACGGTTTGCAGGAAGGGGAAGCGGCGCGACAGGGCATCGCCCTGGGGCAACTCGGCCAGGGTGATGCCGGGTTCTTGCAGCAGGCGCTGCACCACGGGGGACTCGGGCGCGGTGACGAGCACCAAGGCATCGAGATGGCCGTTGCGCAAGGCCTGGGCAGCTTTGTCGGGGGGCAGATGGTTGAGGCGCAAGGCCTTGCCACTCAGGCCATTGGCGTCGAGCAGGCGGCGCATGAGGTCGGGCACGCCGCTGCCGTCCTCGTCCACGTTGACACGCAGGCCGCGCAGTTGGGTCAGGGAGGTCAACTGAGGCGTCTCGGCGGCGTCCACCTTGCCCCGCTTGTGCGCGGTCTTCAGGGCGGCGGGCCGGTAGAACAGCCACACAGGCTCGTAGAACAGCGCGCCTAAGGACATGATGCCGGCACTGGCGTCTTGCACCATGTCGACGCTGCCCCCGCGCACGAAGGCCACGTCGGCACGGCCTTCGCGCAGGGCCTGCAGGTTGGCCACGGGGCCGTCGGTGGCGAGCAGTTGGACGCGGATGCCGTCACGCGCGAGGGCCTGGGCGTAGCGTTGCCCGAAGTCGGCATAGGCACTGCCCGCGGGGCCGGTGGCGAGGGTGACGGTGCGGGGGGGCTGCGGGTCCAGCCACCAATACGCAGCGGCCAGCAGACCAAAAGCCAGCACGACCACCGGGCCGGCCGAGGTGATCATGTCCCGCACAGACAGCAGCCACAGGTGCAAGGCCTGTTTCAGGCGGCGGGTGAGGGAGGTGTGGGGCTCAGACATGGACTGGACTGTACAAGCAGCGCATGGATGTCGCGCCGTACCGATGCCTCAGGGAGCATGGCCTGGGTCGTTCACATGTTGTCATGGTGGTTACAAAACTTCACAGCGACATCACGTCAACGCGCGGAGACCGCATGGCGTTGAAGACTCAGGCCCGACACACTTTTCAAGCAGGGCTCGCCCCTCCGCTCAGGCATATGAGCTTGTCTCTTTGGAGATCACGATGAAGAAGACTCTGGTTATCGCTTCCGTTCTGTCTGCTTTTGCTGCCGCTTCATTCGCTCAGGCGCCGGCCGCTGTTGCTGCGCCCAAGGCCCCCGCCGAAGCTGCCTCCACGGTCAAGCAGGCCGAGCCCAAGCACCAGAAGGCTGAAAAGAAGCATGTGGCCAAGAAGCATGCGGTGAAGGCGGAAGCTGCAGCCAAGGCCAGCGCACCGGCCGCTGCCGCTTCGGGCGCCAAGACCAAGTAAATCCAGCGCATCACTGGATCACCTGTGAAAGCCAGGCCTGTGGGCCTGGCTTTTTTGCGTCCGCAGTGCGGCCGGACGTTCAAGCCGGGCCAGGTGTCAGCCCCGCCACGAACCGCGCCAGGCGCGCCAACCCTTCCTGCAGGTCCTCACGTGACGCGGCATACGACAGGCGCACATGCGCGCCGCCGCTGCTGGGGCCGAAATCGTGTCCTGGGGTGAGGGCCACGTGGGCTTCTTGCAGGGCACGTTGGCAGAACTGCATCGAGTCCAGCCCGGTGTGGCTGACGTCGATGTAGACGTAGAAGGCGCCATCGGGCAGCACGGGCACGGGCAGGCCGGCACGGGCGAGTCCCTCCAGTGCCAAGGTGCGGCGGGCGGCAAATTCGGCGCGGCGCGCTTCGCACACGGCCAGGGATTCTGGCGTGAAGCAGGCCAGCGCGGCCAGCTGCGCTGGGGTGGAGGCGCAGATGAAGTAGTTTTGTGCCAGGCGTTCTATCACCGGCACCATGGCCTCGGGCACCACGGCCCAGCCCAGGCGCCAGCCGGTCATGCCGAAGTATTTCGAGAAGCTGTTGATGACGATGGCGTCGGGGTCCACCGCGAGCACGGTCTGCGCCGGGCGGCCCTGGGCGTCGGCGTCGCTGAGGTTGAGGTAGATCTCGTCGATGATGCGCCAGGCGCCGTGGCGGCGGGCCCAGTCGCAGAGGGCGGCGAGTTCGGCCGCAGGCACGGAGGTGCCGGTGGGGTTGGAGGGCGTGGCCAGCATCAGGCCCTGGGTGCGGGCCGACCAGTGGCGTTGCACGGCGCCCAGGTCAAGCTGAAAGCGTGAGGCGGCCGTGGTGGGCACCAGGCGCACGTTGGCGCCGAAGCCGCTGAGGAACTGGCGGTTGCAGGGATAGGACGGATCGCCCACCAACACCTCGTCACCGGGATCGACCAGGGCGGCGGTGACCAGCAGCAACGCGGCCGAGGCCCCCGCGGTGACCACGATGCGCTCGGGCGCGATGGTGACACCGTGCATGGACTGGTAGAAGCCGGCGATGGCTTCACGTAGCGCAGGCAGGCCGAGGGCGCTGGTGTAGGGCAAGGCAGCCTGTTGGGCCACGCGCTGCAGCGCGGTCAGGACGGCAGGCGGGGCACCGAAATCGGGCTCGCCGAGGTTGAGCTTGATGACGCGGTGGCCGGCGGCCTCCAGTTCGGCAGCGTGTTTGCCGAACTCCATGGCCAGGAAGGGCGTGATCGACTGGGCGCGTTGAGAGAAATGCATGACGGAGAGTGTGCCATCGGGCACCTCTCCGCCCTGCCACACCCCGCGCTCAGTTGAGCGTGGAACGTCCGTTCTTGGGCAGGTAGCGTCCGCCTTCCCGCACGGCGCGGCACATGTGCCGCTCGGTCACGCCGATGTTTTGGAGGAAGGCGTCGCGCACTTCCAGCACAGTGTCCACCTTGTGCTCTGGGGCTTCGATCAGGTAGCCCTGGATGCGCTCGAGCTCTTCAATCTGGCTTTCGCTGAAGCTGGGGCGCGCCCAGACGGGCAGCACGGTGCAGAGGGTGAAGCCCCAGGCGCTGGGCTGGTCGTACACGTTCTGGGCGCGCAGCGCCTTGTCCAGGGTGTGGAGCATGCGGCGGTCGGCCTCGCGGGCCACGCCGTGCTCGGCCACTTGCGCGGCCACCAAGCGGGAGTCGGCCGCGTCGATCACGACCTGGCAGAGCACGGGCTTGCCATGCGCATGCAGCGGGTGGCGCCAGTGGCCCACGTACAACCGGGCCGCAGCGACCCATTGATCGCTGTCTGAAGAGATGTTGCCGAAATGGTGGTTCATGCGTCATCCTCCTTGAGAGCGCCTGAGGTTTCAGGCGGCTAGCTACATCATGCAGAAATTGGGCCAGTTTGGGCGCATGCGTGTGACAAGGGTGTGAGTTTTCTCACCCGCCCAGCATTTTTTCGATGTGGGCCTGAGCGCCGGCATAGGGCGCGCGCAGGCGCAGGTTGTATTCCCCGCCCGGGCTTTGCACCACCACCGCCTTGGCGTGGCTGAAGCGCCGGAAGCCATGCAGGCCGTGGTACGCACCGGTGCCCGAGGGGCCAACGCCGCCAAAGGGCACGCTTTCGATGGAGGCGTGGGTCATGACGTCGTTGACCACCAGGGCGCCGGAGGTGGTGAGGTCGGCAAAGCGTTGCTGGCGGGCGGCGTCGGGGCCGAAGTAGTAGGCCGCCAGGGGGCGCGGGTGCGCGTTGATGTAGGCCAGGGCTTCGTCGGGCTGAGCGTAGGTTTTCAGCGGCAGGATGGGGCCGAAGATTTCTTCCTGCATCACGCGCATGGCGTCGGTGGCGCCCAGCACCAGGGTCGGGGCCATCTTGCGGGTGGTGGTGTCCGCTAGGGGCTCGCCAGCGGGCTGCAGCTCGACCACGGTGGCGCCTTGGGCACGGGCGTCGTCCAACAGGGCTTGCAAACGCTGGAAGTGGCGCTCGCTGATGATGGCGGTGTAGTCGGGGTTGGTGTGCAGCGTCGGGAAGACGCGGGCCACGAAGGCGCGGGCGTGCGTCACAAAGGCGTCTTGCGCGCTGGCGGGCAGCAGCACGTAGTCGGGCGCGATGCAGATCTGGCCGGCGTTGAAGGTCTTGACGGTGAGCACGCGCTCGGCGGCGGTCTGCACGTCGGCATCGGTGTCGACCAGCACGGGGGACTTGCCGCCCAGCTCCAGCGTGACGGGCACGAGGTTTTCGGCGGCGGCGCGCATGACCTGGCGCCCCACATTGGTGCCGCCGGTGAAGATGAGGTGGTCAAACGCCTGGCCGCTGAAGGCGGCGCCCACGCTGGCGTCGCCCAGCACGGTGCCGATCTCCATCGGGTCGAAGTAGCGGGCGAAGAGCTCGGCCAGCAGTTCGGCGGTGCGCGGGGTCAGCTCGGACGGTTTGATGAGCGCGCGGTTGCCGGCGGCCAGCACCCCGGCCAGCGGGCTGAAGGCGAGGTTGATGGGGAAGTTCCAGGGGCTGATGATGCCCACCACGCCCAGAGGCTGGTACTGGATGCGCGCCTGCATGCCGGGCGCCGGAGCGGGTTGCTCTTCGGGCTGCATCCACTGCACGAGGTGCTCGCGGGCGTGGCGCAGCGCACCCAGGGAGGACATGATGTCGGCGGCCAGGGTCTGGTAGGCGGCGCGGTGGCCGAAGTCGGCGTTGACGGCGGCGACCAGTTCGCGGTGGTGGGCGCTCAGCAGCGTCATGGCGCGGCTGAGGCGGTCCTGACGGAGCTCGGCGCTGGCGGGGCCGTCCTGGATGTGGGCGCGCTTCATGGCGGCAACGGTGGCGGCCAGGCTCGTGGCGGTGACAGGGGTGCTCAAGGTCGTGTCTCCAGGGGGCTGAGAGGGAAGGTTTTGTGACGCAGGTTTATCACAGCGCTGTTCGCCCCGTGCGCGCCGGGGCTATGCGCGGGGGCCTGTCAGGCCTCCTGGACGGGGGCGGGAAGCTGACGGCGCCACTGCCCGGGTGTGGTGCCGGTCCAGCGCTGAAACGCCCGGTAGAACGGGCTGAGCTCGGCAAAGCCCAGGCTGTGGGCGATGTCGTGCAGCGAGCGGGTGGTGTCGCTGAGCTGTTGCAAGGCCAGGTCGCGGCGCGCGTGGTCGAGGATGTCGATGTAGGACGTGTGCAGCGCGTGCAGGCGTCTTGCCAGGGTGCGTTCGCTCAGGTCGAAGGCCAGGGCGGCTTCGGCGCGGGTGGGTGGGGGGGGGCCCATGCGAGAGCGGATCCAGGTGGAGAGCGCCTGGTCGAAGGTCTGGCTTTGCGCCAGGGTGTGCAACTGGGCGGTGGCGTACTGTTCGTGCAGCTGCGCCAGCTGGGTGTTGGCCTGCGGCAAGGCGTGGTCGAGCACGTCGTTGGCAATGAGCAGGCCGCTGTAGGCCTGGCTGAATTCGATCGGGCCGCTGAACACCTGCCGGTAGCCCTGCAGGGGGCCGACCTGTTCGTGGCTGAAGCGCACCAGGTGGGGCCGGATGGGGCGTTGCGTGATCCATCGGGTGGCGCTGACGACGGCGGCCAGCACGGCCTCGATCTGGTGCGGGCTGAAGGCCAGGTCGCCTTGGCGGGGGTGGTACACCAGCCAGCTCGCCTGGGGGCCGGCCAGCAGCTGGAACCGCCCCCCGTCAGAGATGAGGGTCTGGTACTTCTGGATGATGTTGAGCGCCTGACGCAGGCTGGCGGCCGATTGCAGGATGAAGCTGACGACGTTGAAGCTGGCCGGCCCGACGAGGGCCCCGGCCTTGAGACCGAAGGCGGGGTCGTGCGACAGCCGTGCCGCCGCCCGCCACAGCCGGGTGATGTGGTCGATGGGCCAGCGCTCCTGGGTCAGCTCGGCGGGGCGGATGCCGGCGGCCGTCAACAAGGCGTGTTCGCTCAACCCTTGCCGGCGCGCTTCGCCCAGCACGGTGTGCACCCAGCTCATCGACACGGTGGCCTGCAAAGTCAATTCCAATGTCCTGCCAAGTCAATCTGATCGGATCATAAATGGCTAATCTGGATGCTCGTTCTGTGATGGAGGAATGAGGCTCATGGCTTCAGCTTTGCGTACCGATGTGCTGGTGGTGGGCGGCGGCCTGGCTGGCATCGTCGCGGCCCTGGAATGCCTGCGCGCAGGCCAACACGTGACTCTGGTGGATCGGGACACGCCCGAGCGCCTGGGCGGCCTGGCGCTGTGGGCCTTTGGTGGCATGGCCCTGGTGGGCACGCCCTTGCAGGCCCGCATGAAGATTGCCGACACGCCCGAGCGCGCCTTGCAAGACTGGTTGCGCTTTGGCGAGCTGGGCGAGGCCGATGTGTGGCCCCGGCGCTGGGCCGAGTACTACGTGCAGCACTCGCGCACCGAGGTGTATGACTGGCTGGTGCAGCATGGCCTGAAGTTCATGCCGGCCGTGAACTGGGTGGAGCGTGGTCTGTATGGGGGCGGCAACAGCGTGCCGCGCTACCACGTGGTGTGGGGCACCTCGCGCGAGCTGACGCGCTGCATGATCGCCGCCATGAAGGGTGCGGACCCCGGCGGGCGTTTGCAGGTGCTGAGTCGCCACTGCGTGACGAACCTGGAGCGCACGGCCGGGGCCTTGTCAGGGGCCGTGATGGTGAACGAGGCCACCGGGGCCGAGGTGCGCGTGCAAGCGCCGGTGGTGGTGCTGGCGATGGGCGGCTTCAATGGCTCACATGCTGAGACGGTGGCGAACTGGCCCGCGCATCGCCCGCGCCCGGCGAGCATGCTCAACGGCGCGCACCCCTTTGCCGATGGCAAGTTGCACCACCTGGTGGCCGATGCCTTGGGCGGGCAGATCACGCATGCGGGCGAGATGTGGAATTACGCCGCCGGCATCCCGCATCCGCAGCCTCATTTCGAAGGACATGGTTTGTCGCTGATTCCGTGCAAGTCGGCGCTGTGGCTGGATCACACCGGCCGGCGCATCGGGCCGGAGCCGCTGGTGACGGGCTTTGACACCCATGAGCTGTGCCAGCGTGTGGCGGCGCAGGCCCAACCGTACACCTGGCAGCTGCTGAACTGGCGCATCGCTGCCAAAGAGTTCGCCATCTCGGGGGCCGAGCACAACCCGCGCATCCGCGACAAGCAGTTCATTCGCTTTGTGTTCGAGATGCTCACCCACAACGACCGCCTGGTGCGGCAGATGCAGCGCGAGAGCCCGCACTTCCTGGTGGACGACACCCTGCAGGGGCTGGCCCAAAAGATGAACGCCTTGACCCAGACTTTGTATGGCAAGCAGGACGTGAACGCTGCTGTGTTGCAGGCTACCGCCGACGCCTTTGATGCGAACTTCGCCCACGGCAGCAAGCTGCACAACGATGACCAGATTCGCCGTGTGCTGCATGCGCGCCAATGGGGATCGGACAAGCTGCGCACCTGCGCGCCTGCGCCGTTGCAGATGAAGGGGGCGGGGCCGTTCATCGCCATCCACATGCAACTGATCACGCGCAAGAGCCTGGGCGGCCTGCAGACCGATCTGCACAGCCGGGTGCTCGATGGCCAGGGCCAGCCTGTGTCCGGTCTGTACTGCGTGGGCGAGGCCGCGGGGTTTGGCGGGGGCGGGGCCAATGGCAAGCGCTCGCTGGAGGGCACCTTCCTGCCGGGCTGCATTCTGACGGCGCGCGCGGCGGCCAAAGCCATCACAGCCGGCGCCTGACAAGGAGTACCCATGCAAGATGACATCGTTTCCGGCGTTTTGCTGTTTGCGTTCACCATGCGCCGCTTCGTCGGCACACCCGCCGCGGCGCCCAGCCACCTTTGAAATCAGACATCTGACGGACCCCGAGGAGAACACCATGAATGGTGCGCAAGCTTTGATGAAGACCCTGGCCGATGCCGGGGTGGAAGTGTGTTTCAGCAATCCCGGCACGTCCGAGATGCACTTTGTGGCCGCGTTGGACCACGAGCCTCGGATGCGCGCCGTGCTGACCCTGTTCGAAGGTGTCGCCACGGGCGCCGCCGATGGCTATGCGCGCATGGCCGGCAAGCCGGCTGCCACGCTGCTGCACCTGGGCTGCGGCCTGGGCAATGGCCTGGCCAACCTGCACAACGCGCGCAAGGGGCGCGTGCCGGTCGTCAACATCGTGGGCGACCATGCCACCCACCACGTGCAGTACGACGCGCAACTGCAGTCCGACATCGAAACGGTGGCGCGCAATGTGTCGAAGTGGGTGCGTACTTCGCAGAGCACGGCCGCCTTGTGTCAGGACGCGGTGGAAGCCGTGGCCGCCTCGATGGGCCCCCCGGGGCAGGTCGCCACCCTCATCTTGCCAGCCGACGTGTCGTGGAGCGAGGGCGGCGTGCCTGCCCCCATGCCGACGCTGACGGTGCCCCCGGTGGCCGACGATGCGGTGGTGGCGACCATTGCGAAGGCCCTGCAAGGCGGCGGCAAGACCGCCTTGTTGCTGGGCGCGCGTGCCCTGCGCGAGCCGGCCCTGATGGCGGCCGCCCGCATTGCCGCGAAAACCGGGGTCAAGCTGTACGCCGAGGTGTTCCCGACCCGCATCGAGCGCGGTGCCGGCCTGCCCCATGTGGAGCGCATTGCCTATCTGGCCGAGCTGGCCTCGACGCAGTTGGCGGGTTTGAAGCACTTGGTGCTGGTCGATGCCAAGTCACCGGTGTCCTTCTTCGCCTACCCCGGCAAGCCCAGCGACCTGGTGCCGGAGGGCTGCACGGTGCACTGCCTGGCCACTTACGAGCAAGACGCCGTGGCGGGCCTGGACAAGCTGGTGGCCGCGCTGGGGGCGCAGGACGTTCAGCCTGAACTGCAGACCCCGCAACGCCCCGAGCACCCGAGCGGCGAGCTCAGCGCCGAGAAGGTGTGCCAGGCCATTGGTGCCCTGTTGCCCGAGCGGGCCATCATCGTGGACGAGGCCCAGACCTCGGGCGTGAAGCTGCCGACCTTCACGCGCGGGGCCCCTCGCCACGACGTGATCACCTTGACGGGCGGGGCCATTGGCCAAAGCCTGCCCAATGCCGTGGGCGCGGCCATTGCCTGCCCGGACCGCCCCGTGCTGGCGCTGGTGGGCGATGGCTCTGCCATGTACACGGTCCAGGCGCTGTGGACGATGGCGCGCGAGCAGCTCAACGTCACCACCGTTGTCTTCAACAACAAGTCCTACGCCATCTTGAACATGGAGCTGCAGCGCGTGGGCGCCACGGGCAAGGGGGAGAAGGCTCGCTCGCAACTGGACATTGGTAACCCGGGCCTGGACTTCGTGCAACTGGCCCAGGGCATGGGCGTGCAGGCGGTGCGGGCCGCCACCGCCGAAGAGTTCAACCGCGCGCTGGAGAACGCCCTGCGCACGCCGGGGCCGCACCTGATCGAGGCCGTGGTGCCCAATGCCTACACCGGGCTGAAGCTGCGCGTGCTGCCGCACGTGCTCAATGCTCTGGGCAGCCTGCCGCAGCCTTTGGCGCAGGCGATCAAGCGCAAGGTGGCGCCGTGATGGAGACTGCACACGGGTGCGGTTCGAGTCGGCCATGAAAAACCGCCCGGTGGTGAGCCGGGCGGTTGTCAGCGGCGAATGCTGGGTGCCGATCAGTTCAGGATCTTGCCCAGGTTGATCAGCTGGGTTTCACCGCTGCCCAGGTCTACGCCGTCGTTGTCGTTGACCAGGTAGACGTCGCCGTTGGCCAGGCGGGTCAGGCCCTCGATTTTCTCCAGCACATGGCCCTTGGTGGCGCGCAGGTCAGGCAGAACATCACGCACCAGGGTCTTGGTCAGGGTGCTGCCATCGACCTTGCCGGTCAGGTCGATGCGGTAGATCTTCTTGACGGTGGCGTCGGGGCCGGCCTGGTTGTCACGCTCGATCACCGCGAAGCGGTTGTTGCCCAGTGCGACGATCTCTGACAAGCCGACCCAGCCGCCGTTGGGCGAGGTGGGCAGGTCCAGCGGATAGAACAGGAAGGACCAAGTCTTGGCCGTCAGGTCGTACACGCCAATGCGCGGATGGGTGTCGCCCGTCCAGGCACGCTGGAAGGCCACCACCAGCTTGCCTTCGGACTCGGCAATGCCTTCATAGCCATTGTTGGTCTGCTTGGCGTTCACGTCGGCAGGCAACTGAATGATGTCTTCGATGACGCCGGTGGCCGAGACCTTGAAGATCAGGTTGGCGCTCTTGACGTTGTTGGCCGCGACACCGCCGGCCCCTTCCGATGCGATCCAGAAGCCGCCAGCCGAGGCGACGGCGATGCCCTCGGGGTCGATGTTGACGCTCTTGTCAGCGTTGACCAGGGCGGCCAGGTCGGCGTCATCAAAGGTGGTGCCGCTGGCGGTGTCAGGCAACACGTCGGCCAGTTTGGCAATCAGACCGTTCGGGTCGGTGATGCGGATTTCGCGCTGCAGCTTGGCGGGCTTGAAGCTGGTGTCGATCTCGAAGATGCGGTTGCCCTTGAAGAAGGAGTCGTCGATCGCGTAGACGAGCGAGCCCGTGGGCGCTGCGGCCAGACCGGACAGGGCCGACCAGGGGATCGGCGTGCCATCGGCGCGGTTGACCGATTCGATGCTCGGGTACTTGGGGGCGGCCTTCTGGTATTGGTAGATGTTGAGGGCGGCGAACACCGCCGGGCCGCCTGCGACGGGGTTGGTTTCTTCACTGGCCGTGATCACCAGGTTGCGCGAGGGGATGGTCAGCACGCCTTCGGGCGCCTGGGCCGAGGGCAGCACCTGTTTGAAGGCTGGGGCATTGGCCTTGCTCAGGTCGTACACGGCGAGCACGCTGGAGCGCTCGGAGGCCACGAAGAGGTAGTCGGTGCTGCCAAATCGGCCGGTGGCGACGTTCTCGGGCTCGTTGCCCTTCTTGTTGGAGCGCTTGTCGTTGGTGTGGCCGATGCGCGCCATCAGGTGCTCCATCGTGTTGCCCGCGTCATATGCGACGCTGCCGTCGGTGTTGAACAGGGTGAAGCCACGGCTGCCCCCGTCCATGTCGCCTTCGTTGGCGGTGACAAATTGGCTGGTCGACACCCAGGTGACACCGTCCGGCTCGCGCAGGCGATCGGTGAGGCTTTCCGTCAGGCTGACTTCGGTCGGTCCGCTTTTAACGGAAGTCAGGTCGAGCTGCGTCAGCGAAACTTTGCCCGCCGTGAAGTCGCGGGTGACCTTGCCGGTGGCCAGGTCCACTTGCACGACGTGGTTGTTCTCCTGCAGGGTGACCACCGCGACGTTGTTGTCGTTGATGGAGACGTATTCGGGCTCGGGGTCCGTCGGGTACAGCATGGCCAGGTTGGTGAGGGCCACGGCTCGGGTCTTCCAGGTACTGGGGGCGCCGACCGAGTCGATGATCGTCAGCTTGCCGCCGGGCAGCTGGGCCGGGCGACCGGTCCCCGCCGTTTCGTCCCGTTCGTTCTCGATCACGACGGCCACGAACTTGCCATCCTTGCTGATGGCGATGGAGTCGGGTTGACCACCCAACGCGATTTCGTGCACGACCTTGCGGGTCGCGATGTCCACCACCACCAGCTTGCCGTCCGGGGCGGTGAAGCTGGGCGAGGTGTTGACCGCAACCAAGGCGTAGTTGCCCTGCACGGTGATGGAGGTGGGCTCACCACCCATGGCCAGCGCACCCAGGGCCTGAGGGGCTTCGGGGTCGGTGATGTCCACAAAGCCCACCTCGTCCTTCGGGCTGTTGGTGTAGATCAGCGTCATGCCGTCGGTGCTGGCGGCCACGATCTCAGCGGCGGTCGCGACACGGTCTTCGCAGGAAGAGCCGATTTGTTCGCACACGGCAAAAGTGGCCACGCGGTTGAAGAACTGGGTGTTGTCGCTGACGGAGGCGGCAGGGCGGAGGGCAGACGGTGCGTCATTTCCGCCGCCACCACAGGCGACCAAAAGGGAGGACAACGCGAGGCTGGCAGCGAGGGCGGAGGCGGTTTTTTTCACGACGGTGATCACAAAGTGGAACAAACCGTCGGAAGGTATGGGGGTGTCGTGAAAATGACGTGACAGTTTTTTGAACAATTCAAGACGGGCGGGGCGCTGTGTGGCCCAATCTTTCCATGGCCTGGCTGAAAAAAGACCCGCATTCCATCCGCTCACCCGCGGGCCTGGAATGGCGCATCTGGAAGAAGTTGCCGCTGATCTGGCTGGTGGGCACCGTGGTGCCTTTGGTGTTGGCGGGCGCCACCTGGTACTTCTCGCCGGCGCAGCCCGATGGGGCCCGCGACCCGGCCATCATGCGGTTCGAGTTCGTGATGATCGGCCTGGTGATCCTGCACTGGACGCTGGTGCTGACGGTGGCCATCGGCTGCGTCATCGTCATGCTGATGAAGGGGCCGAATTACAAGGCCGATTCTTACCCCATGCCCGACAGCGACGAGCCGCTTTGAGCGGGCATCTCGTCGCCGTCTTCGGGCCAAGCCAGCCGCCCGCCGCCCAGCGCCGCATCCAGACGATGCACATCCTCCGGCGTGTCGACGTCGGTGACGAAGTGTGGGTTGCCGCAGGTCCAGGCCTGCACCGCTGCAGGCTTCGCTTGTTGCTGCCATTGGCGCACGCCCTGCCCTTCAGCCTGTGCACACACCGCCGCCACGGCGTTGCCTGACAGCAGCACGGGATGGCCGCGCTGACCCGCCACCACAGGGTAGAGGCTGTGCACCGCCGGATCCCGGCCAGTCCAGGCCGCCTGGATCTCGCGCAGGTCGGCCTCGCCCAGCAGAACCTGGTCGGCCAGCAACAGCATGGCCGTGTCCACGGTGGGTGGCAGTTGGGCCAGCCCGGCGCGCTGGGACGCGCTCAGGTCTGACGTGCTGGGTGGCAACTGCACGGTCTGTACCGCCAGGTCGCTCACCAGCGGGGCCAGCGCCGCGGCATGGCGGCCCAGCACGACCACGATGTGGCCCACCCCACAGGCCTGCAAAGCCATCACTTTGCGGCGCAAGACCGGCATGCCATCGAGGCGCAAGGCGCCCTTGGGCCGGCCGCCCATGCGCTGGCCCTCGCCCGCCGCCAGGATCACGGCGCCCCACGCGGGCGTCGGACTCATGCCAGCAGCTGGTCGCGCAGCGGCAGTTGCCGGATGCGCTTGCCGGTGGCCGCGAAGATGGCGTTGAACAGCGCGGGCGCCACCGGAGGCACCGGCGGCTCACCCACGCCACCGGGCGGCACTTCGTGGTTGTTGTTGACCAGGTGGGTGCGGATGGTGCGCGGGCTTTCGGCGTGGCGCAGCACCGTGAAGTCAAAGAAGTTGCTCTGCACCACGCGGCCCTGGTCGAAGCTGATCTCGCCACTCAGCGCCAGGCTCAGGCCCATCACCGCGCCGCCTTCCATCTGGGCGCGGATGCGCTCAGGGTTGATCTGCGGCCCGCAGTCGATGGCCATGTCCACGGCCACCACCTTCAGCTCGCCCTGGGCGTCCACCGCCACCTCGACCACCGTGGCCGTGTAGCTCATGAAGCTGTAGGCCACTGCCAGGCCCAGGCCGTGGCCCTTGGGCAGCTTGCGGCCCCAACGCGCGCCCTTGGCGGCGGCCTCGATCACGTCACGCATGCGGCCGGTGTCGATCGGGTAACGCTCGGGCGATTCGCTGTAGTTCCAGTTGTCCGCCAGCGTGCGCGGGTCCAGCTTGCGCGGCGCGCCGATGAGGTCGAGCAGGTACTGCTTGTGATCGCGCCCGGCCTTGTGCGCCAGTTCGGCCACGAAGCATTGCACCGCGAAAGCGTGGGGGATGTTGGAGACCGAGCGGAACCAGCCGATGCGGGCGTGGGCTTCGACCTCGGCGCCTTCCAGCCGCAGGTTGGGGATGTCGTAGGGCACGTTGATGGCAGTCATGCCCGCTTCCAGGTCCATCTGGCCCTTGCCGCCTTCCACGAACAGCGACAGGATGGACGGCGCGGCGGTGCGGTGCAGCCAGGTGGTGGGGCGCCCTTGCGTGTTGACCACGGCTTCCAGGCGCTCGACCGACACTGTGTGCAGGTAGTCGTGCTGCAGGTCGTCCTCGCGGGTCCAGACGAGCTTGACGGGCGTGCCCGGCATCTTCTGGGCGACCATGGCGGCTTCGGTCACGTAGTCGGGCTTGGACTTGCGGCCAAAGCCGCCGCCGATCAGCAGCGGGTGGACCTGCACGGCCTCGGGCTTGAGGCCCAGTTGGGCGGCGACACCGTCGAGCGCGGCCTGCGGGTTCTGCACCGAGGTCCAGATCTCGCAGCCACCGTCCTTGACCAGGGCGGTGGCCACCGGCGGCTCCATCGTGGCGTGGGCCAGATGCGGCAGGTAGTACTCGGCGCTGATCTTGTTGCCGGCGGGCGCCTGGGCCAAGGTCTGCATCACGTCGCCCTGATCGCGCAAGACTTTGGCGGGGCGGCGCGCGGCGGCTTCCAGCTCGGCGCGGTAAGTGGCCGAGTTGTAGGTGGCGTGAGGGCCATCGTCCCATGTGAGCTTCAAGGCTTTGCGGCCCTGCATGGCGGCCCAGGTGTTGGTGGCGACCACGGCCACGCCGCCCAGGGGCTTGAACACCGGTGCGCCGGTGAAGCCGGGCAGCTCGATCACGCGCAGCACGCCGGCCACCTTCAGGGCTTCCGTGCTGTCGACGCTGCGCAGCTTGCCGCCGAGCACCGGGGGGCGGGCGACCACGGCATAGACCATGCCGGGCAGGCGCATGTCCATGCCGTACTGCGCCTGGCCGCGGGCGATGGCCTCGCTGTCCACCGCGCGCACCTTGCCCTGGCCGATGTAGCGGAACTGGGACGGGTCTTTCAGCTTGAGTTGCTCAGGGGCGGGCAGAGGCAGGCGCGCGGCCTCGGCAGCCACCTCGCCGAAGCCCAGGCGGCGGCCGGTAGGCGTGTGCAGCAGGGTGTGTTGGCGGGCCTGCACTTCGCTGGCGGGCACGCCCCAGCGCGCGGCCGCAGCGGCTTCGAGCAACTGGCGGGCGGCGGCACCGGCGCGGCGCATCGGGAGCAGGAAGTGGCGCACGCTGCGCGAGCCATCGACGTTCTGGTTGCCGTAGCGGGCCTCGTTGGCATCGGCCTGCACGACGGCGACGCGGGCCCAGTCGGCCTCCAGCTCATCGGCGATCACCATGGGCAGGCTGGTGCGCACGCCGGTGCCCATCTCCACCCGGTGGGCGATGATCGTGGTGCGGCCATCGGGCTCGATCGAGAGGAAGACGTGGGGGTTGTCCACGGTGCCGCCAGGCATCGAGTCGGCGCCGTACTTGCGGGCGTCTTCGGCACGAACCAAGCCGTTGAAGCCGACCGACAGCAGCAGGCCCGACAGGCTGCCTTGCAGGAAGGTGCGGCGGGTGGTGTGCAAGGTCTCGTTCATCATGCGGCTCCTTGCAGGCGGCGGGCGGCCAGCTGGATGGCGGCGCGGATGCGGGGGTAGGTGCCGCAGCGGCAGATGTTGCCGTTCATGGCGGTGTCGATCTGCTTGTCGGTGGGGCGGGTGTTTTGTTTCAGCAAGGCCACCGCCGACATGATCTGGCCGGCCTGGCAGTAGCCGCATTGCGCCACGCCCAGTTCGGTCCAGGCGGCTTGCACGACGCGGCCGACGCGGTCGTTCTCCATGCCTTCGATGGTGGTGATTTTGTGGTTCTTGGCCGTGCCGATGGGCAGGGTGCAGGACCGGGTGGCTTGGCCATCGACGTGCACGGTGCAGGAGCCGCACAGTGCCATGCCGCAGCCGAACTTGGTGCCGGTGTGGCCCAGTTCATCGCGCAGGGCCCACAGCAAGGGGGTTTCGTCGGGCAGGTCAACCTGCTGCGCACGGCCGTTGATATGAAGGGTGGTCATGATGGGCGTGGGGGTGAGGGGCAGTTCGGGTGCAGGCCGAAGGTCAGCGCAGGCGCAACACGATCACGCCGCTGGCGCTGCCGACAACCATCTGACGCAAGCAAACCGAACCCTAACGGCTCGGGTCAAGAGGCACCATAGGGGGCTGTTTCACCCCATCGTCAGGAGGGACATGGCCGGGTCGAAGCCTGTGGGCGCACAGGGTCAGGGCGCAGGGTCTTGCGACTCCATGTGGAGCAAGGCCTGCTCCAGCGGCACGAGCTGGTCGAGCGCGTGGGCAATCCGCAGGGCGGTGAACTGTGCACGTGCCTCGGTGAGGTGTTGGCGGGCACATTGCGTGTCGCCCTGGGCCAGGCAGGTGAAGGCCAGGCACATGTGGCCGTCGGGCACATATTCGGGCAGCACGCGTTGGTGGATCAGGGCCTGTCCGGCCTGATGCAGGGTGTCCAGGTCGCGAAAGCGCATGGCCAGCAGGGCCTGGATGCGCACGGCGATCAGGCGCTTGACGGCGTGGTCCTGGTGGTGGGCTTCGCGCAGGCACTGCTGCGCCAAGGCCTGAGCCTGCTCGGGCGCGTCCTGTTCATAGATGAGCTGCACCGCCTCGCCCAGGGTGGCGCTGCTGCAGGGGCGCTCGGCCCGCAAAAAAGCGCCCAGCACGGGCGGTTGGGAGGCGGTGAGCGAGGAGAGGTGCGCGACGGTGTCCGGCTCATCGGGCATCCAGGCGGCACGGGCACTGCTCAGGCCAGCCAGCAGGCACAGGGCCCAGCCACAGCGGGAGAGTTTCGAAGGACGCAGCATGGCACCTCCTGCACACGCATCACACAACGACGCGTCAGCCACAGCTTGCCACCGCCGCCGGGGCTTGCACAAGTCCCGGCGGGGTGTGAAACGAGAAATCGTGGCGCTTTCCTGAAGGCGTTGCATGGTGGCGAATCTGCCAACATGCGGGTCTGCGCATTTCCTGTCGGACCCATGTCACGCCACCCCCTTGCCCTGTTGACCAGCCTGTATGCCGCCCAGGGCCTGCCCTTCGGTTTCTTCACACTGGCCTTGCCTGTGTTGATGCGTGAGGCGGGCTGGTCGCTCACCGCCATCGGCCTGCTGCAGTTGCTGGCCCTGCCCTGGTTGTTGAAGTTCCTGTGGGCGCCGTGGGTCGACCACCGGGGCGCACGGCGCACCTGGTTGCTGGGGCTGCAAGGGTGTTCGGTGGTGGCGGCCCTGGCGCTCGCTGCGCTCAACCTGGATGCCACGAGCCAGGGGCTGCTGTGGGCCGTACTGGTGTTCAACCTGCTGGCCGCCACCCAGGACGTCGTCACCGATGGCCTCGCCGTGCGCCTGCTGGTGGCGCGCGAACGGGGGCTGGCCAATGCGATCCAGGTGGGGGCGTACCGCCTGGGCATGATCTTGGGCGGCGGCGGCCTGCTATGGCTGTGGGCCCGCAGCGATGGCCGCACGGTGTTTGTCCTGATGGCGGCGCTGCTGGCGCTCAGCACCTGGCCGGTGTGGCGCATGCGCGAACCGGCCCGCGTGCCCGAGCCCGGCGCCACCCTTGCCGCCGCGCGGCCTCTCCCGGCCAAGCAGTTGGCGCTGGGCTGGTGGCACCGGGCCTTGGCCCCCGGGATGTTGACCTTTGCCGCGCTGGTGTTCTGCTTTCGCTTTGGCGATCAGATGGTCAGCAGCCTGATCACCCCGTTTGTGAGTGACCAGGGTGTGGGCAAGGAGACCATTGCGCTGATGAAGGGCGCGGTGGGCTCGGGCGCCAGCCTGGCGGGGGCGCTGCTGGGCGGAGCCTTGATGGTGCGGGTGAACCGCCGCACGGCCATGCTGTGCACCGGCCTGGGCCAGGCGCTGACCTTCGGGCTCTACATCGCCGCCGCGTTGGGCTGGGGCGGCATGCCGCTGCTGTGGTGGGCGACGGTGGCCGAAGGCGTGGTGGGCACGATGGCGACCGTGGCGCTGTTCGCGCTGATGATGGACGCGTCCGACCCCGCCCATGCGGGCACGGACTTCACCTTGCTGGCCAGCGTGGTCGTGGGGGTGGGCAGCCTGGGCGGCATCGCCGGTGGGGTGGTGGGCGACGCGCTGGGCTATGTCTGGACCTTTGGCATCGGCACGGCGCTGTCGGCCCTGGGCTGTGTGGCCCTGGTGGGCTGGCTGGACCGTCACCCCACCCACGCGCGGGTGGCGCAGGCCTGGCGCTGAGCCGGGGGGGCGTTCAGGCCGTCATGCCAGGTGCACTGCGGTACGGGGGAGGCTGCCCCAGCCTGTGACGGTCTCGGTGACCGCGGTGCTCGTGCGATCGGGGTGTCCAGCATCGTTGACCCTGAAGGCCGCCACCGCACGCACCAGCTCCTGCGCCTGTGTGTTCAGGCCCAGGGCCGCCGCCGCCATCTCTTCCACCAAGGCAGCGTTCTGCTGGGTGGACTGGTCCATGTGGGCCACCGTTTCGCCGACCTGAGAAACGCTGTCGCGCTGCGCGCTGCTGGCCGCCGTGATCTCGGCCACGATGTGGGTCACGTGTGCAATGCTGGTCACCACCTCCTGCATCGTGGCGCCCGCGCGGTCGACCAGGGCGGAGCCGCTTTGCACGCGCGTCACGCTGTCCTGGATCAGCCCCTTGATCTCCCGGGCAGCTTCGGCGCTGCGATGGGCCAGGTGCCGTACCTCCCCCGCCACCACGGCAAAGCCGCGGCCCTGCTCACCGGCTCGTGCGGCCTCCACAGCGGCATTGAGGGCGAGGATGTTGGTCTGGAAGGCGATCCCGTCGATCACCGAAATGATCTCGGCAATGCGGGTGCTGGCATCGCTGATGCCGCGCATCGTGGTCACCACTTCGGCCACCACCTCGCCGCCCTGCTGTGCGATCTGCGAAGCGCTCTGCGCCAGCTCGTTGGCGGCGTGGGCATGCTGAGCGTTCTGGCTCACGGTCAGACCCAGCGCGTCCATCGAGGCGGCGGTCTCCTGCAAAGCACTGGCCTGGTTTTCGGTGCGGGCACTCAGGTCCTGATTGCCCCGGGCGATTTCGGCGCTGGAGTTGAGCAGCGTGTCGGAGCCCTGGCGCACGGCGTTCACGACCCGCAGCAGGCCATCTTGCATGTCGCGCAAGGCGCGCAGCAGCTGGGCCGTTTCGTTGCGCCCCTGGGCGTCGATGCGCACGTTCAGGTTGCCGGCGGCCACGGCGCGCGCCACGTCCACCGCCTGATGCAGTGGGCGGGTGATCGAGCGGATGATGCCGATGGCCATCAGCACTGCGGCGACCACGACCAGCGACACGGCGGCCAGTGCGGTCCAGACGATGCTCTGCGTGGTGGCGATCAAGGCCTGTGAGGCGGCATCGGCTTCTTCGCCCTCGATGCGCGTCAGGGCCTGAAGGTGCTGGAAGTACACCTCCTGCGGGGGGCGCACCTCGGTGTCCAGCATCATCTCGGCGTCGGCCTTGAGGTCCTCCTGGCCCAGGGCGTGGAGCACGCGGCTCACCTCATGGCTGTAAGGGCGGTAGCTCTGGAGGGCCTGCTCGAACACCGGCCGGGCCGCGTCCGACTGGATCTGCTGCGCCAGACGGGCCTGCACCTCGGTGACCGACTGGCGGGACGCGTTGATCAGATCGATCTGATCCTTGAGTGCGTCCGGCCAGGTGTTCATCAAGGCGTTGCGCAGGCTCTGGGCCTGGAAGTTGTGCGCGTCACGCAACTCGCCCAGGTCGCGCAGGATCTGCATGCGCCGGTCGATGGTGTCGCGCAGCGAGTGTTCCATCGCGCGGGCCTTGTGCACGTTGAGAGCCCCCACCAAGCCCATCATCACCACCAGAAAGCCAAATGCCAAAGCCAGCCGGGTGGCGATTTTCATATCTCGAAAATTCATAGGTCTCTTTCCAGGATCAGGGTGCCCACATCGCACCGCCAAAACGGCGGCCATTGCACGGCTTTCGCGCACCAAATTGGTGATCCTAAAAGGTGGGTTGGCCCAAACTGTCGTGAAATGACGCCACTTTCCCTATCGCTAACCCTGGGTTGGGCGTGTTCCCGTGAGGCCGGTCGATGCCAAAGCGCCGCGCCCCCTGGAACGCTGGGTTCCAGGGGGCGCGAAGGGGGCGTCGGGCACCGGGTGGTGCCGACGGGGGTTTAGCCGCAGCTGCCTATGGCGCCGCAGTTGGCGCACTTCATGCAGCCGTCCACCTTGTGCATCTCATGGGCGCCGCACTCGGGGCACTTCTTGCCCGAGTTGGGCACGGTGTGGCCGTGGCTGCCGCTCGACGCGGTGATGCTGTAATCGGTGGGCTGCAGGTGGTGGCCCAGCTCTTCGTCGCGGCGTGCCAGGCGGGAGGCCAGTTGCAGGGCCGGGACCTGGTTGCCTTCGGCGTCCAGGAAGCCGCGCTTGGCCAGGATCTGCTGCAGCGCAAAGCCAATGGCGGCCACGTCGGAGTCGTGGAAGCGCGGTGCCACGGTGCCGTCGGCGCGCTCGATCATGCCGAAGCGCACGGGGCCCTTGTCCCATACCACCTTGCGCATTGAGGCGACGGCCTTGGCGACCGAGCCACCGGACTGGCCCACCATCGACAGCAGGCGCATGCTCGACGTGATCCACTGCTGGCCGTCCGAGGTCTGGCCGCCGGGGATGAAGAACTCGATCGGGCGCTCGATGGTGACGTCCTGGCCGTCGATCGTGCCCTGCACGCGCAGGAAGTTGACGGTGACGTAGACGGCCTGCTTGCCTTCAAAGGTCATGTACTCGACCTTGGAGGTGATGCCCTCCAAGTCGCCCATCGGACGCGAGTCGAACTGCTTGCGCAGCGGATCGTCGTCGTTGCGGCCGGTGCCACTCGGGGCGGTGCTGGCGGCCGGGGCCGCTGCGGGCGTGTCCACCGACAGCACGGCGCCCAGCGTGGCGTTGGGGCGGTAGGTGGTGATGCCCTTCAAGCCCATGCGGTAGGCCTGCAGGTACAGGTCGGCAAAGTCGGCGAAGGGGTAGTCGGCCGGGACGTTGATGGTCTTGGAGATGGCCGCGTCGATGAAGGGGGCCACGGCCGCCACCATTTCCACGTGGGCGATGGCGCTCATGTCCTGCGCCGACACGAAGGCCTCGGGCAGGCTCTTGGGGTCACCGCCACGGCTCAGGTAGACGCGGTAGGCGTGGTCTTCCACGGCGTAGATGCGGTGGCCGCCGTCGGGCATGCGCTTCTTGCGGTTGTAGGTCCACGAGAAGGCGGGTTCGATGCCGTTGGTGGCGTTGTCGGCAAAGGCCAGGGTGATGGTGCCGGTGGGCGCGATCGACAGCAGGTGCGAGTTGCGCAGGCCGTGCTTGCGGATATCCTTGCGCAGCTTCTCGGGCAGGCGCTTGGCAAACGCACCGGTGTTCAGGTACTGCTCGGCGTTGAACAGCGGGAAGGGGCCGCGCTCCTTGGCCAGCTCCACCGAGGCGGCGTACGAGGCGTCGCGCAGCGTGGCCGAAATCTTGGCGGCCATCTCGCGGCCTTCGGGGCTGTCGTAGCGCAGGCCCATCATCACCAGGGCGTCGCCCAGGCCCAGGAAGCCCAGGCCGATGCGGCGCTTGGCGGCCGATTCGGTGCCCTGCTCCTTGAGCGGCCACACGGTGGCGTCCAGCACGTTGTCGAGCATGCGCACGGCCACGGCAATGCCTTGCTCGAAGGAGGCGAAGTCAAAGCTGGCGTTCGGCTCGAAGGCGTTGCGCACGTGGCTGACCAGGTTGATCGAACCCAGGTCGCAGCAGCCGTAGGCGGGCAGGGCCTGCTCGCCGCAGGGGTTGGTGGCCTCAATGGTTTCGCAGTAGCCGAGGTTGTTTTCCTCGTTGATGCGGTTGAGGAAGAGCACGCCGGGTTCGGCGAAGTCGTAGGTCGACTTCATGATGGTGTCCCACAGGTGGCGGGCCTTGACCACCTTGTAGACCCACAGGCCGTCTTCGCGCTGGTAGGTGTCGGGCACTTCGGGGTGGGGCTGGGCGGCGTGCACCAGCTCCCAGTCGCCGTCGGCCGCCAGGGCCTCCATGAAGCCCGCGACGATGCCCACCGACACGTTGAAGTTGTTCAGGGTGCCGGGTGTGCGCTTGGCAACGATGAAGTCTTCGATGTCCGGATGCGAGACGTTGAGCACGCCCATCTGGGCGCCACGGCGTGCGCCGGCCGATTCGACCGTTTGACAGACCTGGTCGAACACCTTCATGAAGCTGACCGGGCCGGAGGCGCGCGAGTTGGTCTTCTTGACCCAACCACCCTTGGGACGGATGGCGCTGAAGTTGTAGCCCACGCCACCCCCACGGCGCATGGTCTCGGCCGCCTGCGAGGCGGCGTCCATGATGCCGATCTGGCCGTCGGCGCCAATCATGGCGTCGCCCACGGGCTGCACGAAGCAGTTGATCAGGGTGGCGGCGGTGTCGGCCAGGCCGGCGGCGGCGTTGATGCGCCCGCCCATCACCACGCCCAGGTCACGCTGGGCGGTGTAGAAGGTCTCGGCCCATTGCTGCTGGGCTGCAGGGGTCTTTTCGATGGTCGACAGGCCCTGGGCCACGCGGCGACGCACGTCGTCGACCGAGGTCTCACCGGGCTCGGCGTACTTCTCCAGCAGGACGTCGATGGAGGCCTCTTGAGGTGGGAGCGCGAGATCGGTGGTGTGGGTCATGACAAGCAAATGAGAGGGGTTGAACGGGCCGCAGTGTGCGGGCGCGGACGGAACGCGGCGGCACAGGACGGCCTCGACTGTATTACGTCGGGAGGGTTGGATTTTGCGCCGCCGCAACGATTCGTGGGACGGGGTGGATACCCCTGCCTGTCCCAGGGTTGTTGGCGGTCGCCGCCGAGCGGGCCGCGCCTGAGGGGCGTGAGGGAGGGCGAGAGTATGCCTGCGCGCCGCTCCGGCTGCGTCGCAGGGAGCGGGTGCTTGACCTGCAGATCAGGGTATTCCCTCGTGTGAGGTTTGGCGTCTTTTGCTCCCCGGGACATTCCGGTGGTGGCGGGCCGAACAGGGCGGCGGCACCCGCAGCGGCGACACTGCGATGCACACGAAGATCCAGGGAGTTGCCGCCATGTCTGAACCGTTCCGCAAGCGCTGGGGCCTGTTCCCCAACTCCGAGGTGGCCCGCACCATCGCCGCGCTGGATGCGCGTGAGGATTGCCAGCGCATCGTGCGCCTGATGGGCCAGTACGATATGGCCTGGGACATGCAGCGCGCGCTGGAGCTGGCGCTGTTCTACACCTATGGCAGCGACTCGGTCTCCACCCTGCTGAACCGCACGGGCGAGTTCCGCGAGCATGGCCAAAAGCGCTACGACGACACCCGTCTGCTGATCGGGCATTTTCTGGAAGCGGGCTGGGACAGCGAGGCGGGCGCGCAGGCGCTTGACCGCATCAACCGCACCCACGCGCACTACCGCATTCCCAACGACGACTACCTCTTCGTGCTGTGGACTTTCATCGAGTTTCCGCTGCGCTGGAGCAAGGTCTACGCACGCCGGCCCATGACCGCGCACGAGCGCGAGGCCGGCTTCAACTTCTGGGTGGAGATCGGACGGCGCATGGGCCTGAGCGACATCCCTCCGACCAAGGCCGCGTTCGATGCCTTCATCGAGGGCTACAAGCAGCGTCATTTCAAGCCGTGCGAGGCCAGTGCCCAGGTGGCGCGCGACACGCTACGGGTGGGGCAAGCCTGGCTGCCCTGGCCGCTCAAGGGCCTGGTGGCGCCGGTGGTCTACAGCCTGTTCGACGATGACGCGCTGTTCCTGGCCGCGGTGGGCGTCCGCAAGCCGCCGCGCTGGTTCGTTGCGCTGGTGCGCGGGGGCTTGCGCGCGCATGGCTGGCTGCGCCGTGGCACCCGCCTGGGTGCCTACCCGCTGCGCCTGGCCGACACGCCCAACCGCAGCTACCCCGGCAACCGCTACCGCATCGAGCAGCTCAAGCCGGTGCACCTGCAGCGGGCGGAGAGCAAAGCGCCTCATGCCACACCTGCCGCCGCCGAGTCTGACCCGGCGGCGGCAGGTCGCTGCCCGTTTGCTTAACGCGCCCCACCGATCGCCTGGTTCACGGCATCATTGATCGTGGACTGCAGGTTCATGAGCCGCATCAAGGCGGCACCGTTGGTGGTGGCCTGGATCACGGTCTCTGTGCGGATGGTCTGGTTGCTCAGGGTGTTCTGAATGTAGGTGGCCAGCGGGACGGTCAGGACGCTGGCGTCCACGGTGTTGCCTGGGCCGTTTTGCACCACCTGCTGCAGGGCGCTCAGTTGCTGGGCCAGTTCGGCAAACCGCACCTGGGTCAACTTGTCCAGACCGCTGGTCTGAAATGAGGTGGTGGTGACCAGCTGGTTGTTGATGTAGACGGCCCGGCTGATGCCAAAGGAGACGAAGAGTCCGGAGCCCAGGTCAAAGCCACCGCGCAGCTGCGACAGCTTCTGATCACCCACGGCCCACCAGATGGGGCGAGGGTCGGCCGGCGGGGGCGAGGTCTCCTGTGCCTGGCTGACGCCGCAGGCCCACAGGCCGACGAGGCTGAATAGGAGCGCGCGAAGGGGCGTCTGCATCAGAAATCTCCCGGGCCGTGCTTGGGCAGCGTGATGCCCATCAGCCCCTCCCGGCTGATGCCGGCTGTCAACGGGGCGGTCGGGACCGCAGCCCAGTCGGAGCTCTGGTTGAACCGGGCGATGTTCATGTGGCTGTGGATGACGAACAGCAAGCGGTTGGGCCAATGCGCCTCGAAGGCCTCACGCGACAGGCTGCGTGTGCCGTTGGCCGGATCACCGATCAGGACGCGCTCGCCCCGCAGGCCCTTGACCACGACAAAGTGCATGTAGCCGTTCTCGTTGATCAGCACGATGGCCGGCGTGCGGGCCTCCAGCAGCTTGTCCAGCGGCAACTCGAAGCCGTCGGCCACGAAGCCGCGCGATTGCAAGAAGCGCTTCATGTCGAGCAGCGAAAAGCCCTCGCGCTGGATCTGGGCCTGGTCGCCGACCTCGTACATCTGCATGAACACCTCGGTCTCGGTGACGGGGTGGTCATAGTGGTGTGTCAGCAAGGTGGCCAGCGCCGCCGAGCCGCAACTGAAGTCGTACTGCTGTCGCAACGTGCCGGCCATCTTGGCTTGCCGGAGGCTGACCAAGGGCAGGTTCACGTCGCCTTGGCCCAGTGAGGGCAGATAGGCCCGAGGTGCCTGGCCCCAGGCAGGACTGCCCAGCATCAGGGCCAGTGACAGCGGGATCAACAACGTGCGCATGGCGAACTCCGCTCAGTTCATTTGCAGTTGCAGGATCACCGCGTTCTGAATGAGCACGTTGGCCCCGGTGTTCTGGATCACGAGCGGGATGCCGCTCATGTTGGCCAGCGCGCCCGCGCTGATGGCATTGTTGCCGGTGATCACATGGTCGGCGGTGTTGCCAGCGGTGGTGCCGAGCAGCTTGATGTTGCTGCTCACCCACTCGCTGCCGCCGCGCATGCCGGCCAGGGCTTGCGTGGCCACGGGTTGGGCGAACGCGCTGCGCGTGGTCCCCGTCGTCGGGGTGGGCAGGCTCTCGGTTTGAGCCAGTGCGTGTGCAGGCAGCAATGCGACGAGCAAGGCCAGACGCGTCAGCCTGCGGGTATCGATCGGCTTCATCGTTACTCCCATCTTGTGTGGTGGAGACGTGCAGTCGGCATCGACCCGGTGGGGTCGATGCCGAGGTCACAGGCTTATTGCCCGCGACCGACGCCCAGGTTGGCCTGCACATTCACGCTCTGCTGGATCAGGGACGACAGTCCGCTGTTCTGGCTGGCGATCATGATGCCGGCGGCCGATTGACCCACGCTGGTCATGGTGTTGGCCAGGCTGAAGGTGCCGGCGTTGACCGAGTTCGAGCCACCTGCGCCACCCGTGCCGCCGGTGCCGCTGCCGCCAGCGCCCGCGCTGGCCGTGTTGGTGCCGCCATTGCCCGCACCGGCCACGCCGCCCGAGCCGTTGCCGCCGGCCCCACCGGCACCGCCGGTGTTGTTGCCGTTGCTGCCGCCGGTCGAGGTGGCATTGCCGTTGCTTGCGGTCCCGCCCGCGCCACCGCTGCCGGCACCGCCGGTGTGGCTGCTGGCCGGGCCCGTCGCGGTTTGGGTGCCACTGGCGCCACCCGCGCCACCGGCCCCTGTGTTGCCACCATAGGACGTGGCGGTACCGTTGTCGTTGGGTGCCTTGCTCTTGGCATTGGCACTGCCGGTGTCGCCGCCGCTGCCAGTGTGGGCCTTGGCGTAGCCACCGGTATCGCTGCTGCTGGCCTTGCCGCCAAAGCCGCTGCCGCCCTTGCCACCGTCCACAGCGCCATTCTTGGCGCCACCGTTGTCGATCTCGCCGTTCTTGGCAAAGCCACCGCTGCCGCCCTTGGCGCCGTCACCGCCCGTGCCCTTGCCACCGATGCCCTTGCCCATGGCTGCGGCGTTGCCACCGTCGCCCGCGGCGCCGCCCTTGGCGTTGCCGCCCGCCGCCGATCCGCTGTTGGTCGCGCTGTTGCCCAAGCCGTAGGCGCTGTTGCCCGTCACCACGCCCTTGAGGGAGCTGTGGGCGGTGATGGTGGTCACGTTGAAGGCGTTGTCAAACGTGCCGGTCGAGCCGTTGTTGAGGGCGGCCGAGCGATCACCGATGGCCTTGGCCGCACCGGAATGCTTGTTGGTGCTGCTGTCGGTCCGGGTGTCCGTTTTGGTGAACGTCTTGGTGCTGGTGTTGTTGGACTTGCTCGTGATGGTCTTGGTGTTGCCCGAGTCCTCGGTCTTGGTCGAGACGCTGTTGTCCGTGTTGTTGGACTTGCTCGTGATGGTCTTGGTGTTGCCAGAGTCCTCCGTCTTCGTGTACGTGCTGTTGTCGGTGTTGTTTGACTTGCTCGTCACGGTTTTGGTGTTGCCCGAGTCCTCGGTCACGGTCTTGGTGTTCGTGCTGCTGTCCGTGTTGTTGGACTTGCTCGTGACGTTCTTGGTGGCCGTGCTGCTGTCGTTCACCGTGCTGGTGTTGGTGCCCGTGTCGCCCTCACCGTTGGTTTGGGTGATCGGGCCACTCGCTGCCATGGCAGCGCTGCTCAGCAACAGGGTGATGGCCGAAGCCAGAAGTGTCTTTTTCATAGAGCCTCCGAAAGTTGACTGCGTTGATGTGAAAACAGACCTCACGTGAGGTGCGTGACCGCACCACAGGAAGCCCCATTGCATGCAACGTGCCAACTTCGTCACGAAATGTCCGAAACACGCAGCCACTCAGGGCGGAGGCGGAGGAGCCAGACGGCGCAACGCCGCCATCGCCGGTGGCAGGGCTCTTCGCCTGGCAGCACTGTCACATCCGTGTGACTGGGCCGGGACAAGGGGCTGCGCGCCGTGCCTTGCCCTCCCTCTGACATCGACGCGACGTGAGGGTTGTCAGGTGTCTCGGTGGCGTGACGGTCGCCCTCCCCCATCAGGGTGGCACGCGGCGCGCACACCTCAGAGCGGCCCGCGAGCAGGCCGTCTCAGGACTGAGACATTCGGACATTTTTGCTGCGATCGGTTACGTCTACTTACATGTTTGCGCTTGCGGGCATCAACGGGTCCTGCCTATGCTGCAGTGCATTAATCGATGGTCATGGCAGTACGACCACCTTCACACAGGGATGTCCGCCATGAACGAGGAAGCCTACCCAGGGGTGTGCACGGCGCTCGCTGGGGCCCTGCTGGCCCTGCCGATGCTGGCGGCGCATGCACAAAATGCCACGGGCTCCAACGAGCCTGCGCTGGCGAGCCCGCAGGCGCTGCAGCAGCAACTCGACGAGCAAGACCGAGAAATCCGCCGACTCAAGCAAGCGGTGACCGAGCAAGAGGCGCGCCAGCAGGATTTGCGCCAGTCCTTGCAACGTGCGTTGGGCCAGGAGGTGGCGCCAGCGCAGGCCAGCGCGGCGGCCGAGAGAGAGCCACGGGCGGTTCGTGTCGGCGTGGCCCCCAGCGCCGAGCCTCAGCCGGCGGCCATGGCCAATTTGTTCGAGCAACCCGGCATCCTGACGCCCCGCAATCAACTGGTGCTGGAGCCCTCCGTTCAGTACGCGTACTCGTCGAGTAACCGGGTGGCCTTGGTGGGCTACACCATCATCCCGGCGCTGTTGATAGGCTTGATCGACGTGCGGGAAATCAAGCGCAACACGCTCACGGGCGCCCTGACGGCGCGCTACGGCCTGACCAGTCGCTTCGAGATCGAGGGCAAGGTGCCCTATGTGTACCGCAGCGACTCGACCATCAGCCGGGAGTACGCCCTGGGCGCCGCGTCGGACAAGGTGTTTGGCGCGCGTGGCAAGGCGCTGGGTGACCTTGAGGTGGCGGCCCGCTACCAACTCACCGATGGCTCGGACACCCGGCCCTACCTGATTGGTGCCTTGCGTTTCAAGTCCCGCACGGGCAAGGATCCGTTCGACGTGGAGACGGACTGCATCACACGCTGTGACGGCCCGGACCGCGGGACCGGCCTGCCCCTGCAGTTGCCCACCGGATCGGGCTTTTACTCCTTGCAGCCCTCGTTGACATGGTTGATGCCGTCCGACCCGGCGGTGTTCTTTGGCGGCGTGAGCTACACCTACAATTTCAAGCGCAACAACATCAACCGCCTGGTGCGGGCCGGTGAGCGGGAGTTCATCGGCACGGTGGCGCCGGGCGGGGTGATCGGGCTGAACTTCGGCATGGGGCTGGCGCTCAACGAGCGCGCGTCCTTCAGCCTGGGTGTGGAGCTGAACTCGGTGGGCCGCACGAAACAGAACGGCCAGGCGGTGGCCGGCTCGGTGCGCACGCAACTGGCCAGCCTGCTGATGGGCTATTCCTATCGCTACAACGACAAGACGTCGTTCAACGTCTCGGTGGGCGCGGGCCTGACGCGTGACACCCCGGACCTCAGCATCAACTTCAGGATGCCGCGTTCCTTTTGAGGGTTCCCCATGACGCTGCAAAAAGTTCTGTGCCTCAGCCGCGGGGCCAGCGTCGCGGTGCTCGCCGAGCAGCTGCGCGCCCATGACTGGCTGGCCTTGCCCGCCGATGATCTGGGCGAGGCGCAGCGCATCCTGGCGCAAGAGCGCATTCTGGTCGGGCTCCTGTGCCTGTGGGACTTCGCCCCGATGGAGCTCGACCGTGTTGAGTTGTGTCTGCACGATCTGCCGCTGGAGTGGGTGGGGCTGGTGCCGGCGGACGCGCTGACCTCGCCCGACCTGTGTGATTTGTTGCTGGACCATGTGTTTGACCACCACACGCACCCGGTGGACTGGCCGGCCCTGAGCGTCACGCTGCGTCATGCCTTGTGCCGGGCGGAGCTGCGCCGGTGTGCCGCGACCTTGCAGCGCGACGTTCAGCGCATGGGCATGGCGGGCAACAGCCCGGCCATGAACCGCCTGCGTCAGCAGATCCGCAAGGTGGCGAGCACCGATGCCCCGGTGCTCATTGGCGGCGAGAGTGGCTGCGGCAAGGAGCTGACGGCCCACGCCATCCACCAGAGTTCGCGGCGGTCGGACCAGCCCTTTGTGGCGGTCAACTGCGGGGCGATCGCCCCCACCTTGATCCAGACGGAGCTGTTCGGTCACGAGCGCGGTGCCTTCACCGGGGCGAACGCGGCCCGGCAAGGCCTGATCGAGGCGGCCAACGGGGGCACCATTTTCCTGGACGAGGTCGCCGATCTGCCCCTGGAGCTGCAGACCAATTTGCTGCGCTTCTTGCAAGAGCACACCATTCAGCGCGTGGGCGCGACGCGCAGTGTGACAGTGGATGTGCGCGTGATCGCGGCCTCGCATGTGGACCTGTCGCAGGCCGTGGCGGCGGGGCGCTTTCGGGAAGACCTGTTCTATCGGCTCAATGTCTTGCCCATCGCCGTGCCGAGCCTGCGGGAGCGTGCCTCCGACATCCCGATTCTGGCGCAGCACTTTTTGCACCAGTGCCTGGAACAGGGGCACTCCCGTCGGGTGGTCGGCTTCAGCGCCGAGGCCCGCGCGGCCATGCTGGCGCATCCCTGGCCCGGCAATGTGCGCGAGCTGGGCAACCGGGTGCAGCGTGCCGTGGTGATGAGCGAGCGGCGGCTGATCTCGCCTGCCGACCTCGGGCTGGGCGATCCCTGCGAGGCGGTGGCGGTGGGGCTGGATGCTGCGCGTCTGCTGGCCGAGCGGGAGGCCATCACCCTGACCCTCGGGCGGCTGGATCACAATGTGACCCGCGCCGCGCGTGAGCTGGGGGTCTCGCGCATGACGCTGTACCGCCTGATGGACAAGCATGGTCTGCAGGCGCGCGCGCAATGAGGGGCACGATGGTGATCCAATACAGGTCATGAGCCTCACCACCCTGCACACCGCGTCCTGTGGTTTCGAATCGGCCCGCCAGGTGGGCGTGCTGCCGGACGACCACCCCAGCCACCGCCTGCATGGCCACAGTTTTGTAGCCCGCATTCGCGCGGCCTTGCCGGACGACTGGGCGCCGTTTCCGGGTGCGCAGGTGAGCACGCTGAGCCAGCGCCTGCAGGCCTGCACCGCGCCGCTGGACTACCGCCTGCTCAACGAGGTGCTGCCCCTGCCCACCGACGAGAACCTGGCGCGCTGGTTGCGCGACCGGCTGGACGTGCCGGGGCTGGAGCAGGTGGGCATCCAGAGCACGGCCGACCAGGGTGTCGATCTGGACCGCCACGACCAGGCCCATGTCTGGCGGCGTTACCGCTTTCAGTCGGCGCACAAGCTGCCCAACGTGCCCCTGGGGCACAAGTGCGGGCGCCTGCATGGCCATGGCTTCGAGGTCATCTTGCACGCCAACCAGGATGCGGGCGGGCGCGACATCAGCATCGACTACGACCACCTCGACGAGGTGTGGGCGCCCTTTCACTACCAGTTGCACCAGCGCTATCTCAACGTCATCGAGGGCCTGGCCAATCCGACCAGCGAGGTGATCGCGGGCTGGTTGTGGGACCGGCTCAAGGACGTGCTGCCGGAGTTGTCGTGGGTGACGGTGTACGAGACCGGCTCGTGTGGCGCCAACTTCAATGGCACGGACTACCGCATCTGGAAGGAGATGACGCTCGACAGCGCCCTCTTCCTGCGCCACGCGCCCAGCGACGACCCGCTCAGCCACATCCACGGCCACACCTACACGCTGCGCCTGCACCTGTCGGCGCCGCTGGACACGGTGATGGGCTGGACGGTGGACTTCGGGGATGTGAAGGACCGCTTCAACCCGATCTTCAAGGCGCTGGACCACCACCCGCTGCACGAGTTGCCGGGGCTGGACGATTGCGACACAGCGTCGCTGTCGCACTGGATCTTGACCGAGGCGCGCAAGGTGCTGCCCCAGGTGGACCGGGTGGACCTGTACGAGACCCGGGGCAGTGGCGCGATTGCGCTGCTCGGCCACGAAGGGCCGGCCCTGCCGATCTGAGGGCCACGCGGCATTGCGACGGCCTCAGGGGCCGTTCATGGGCGGTTCGCGGCCGGCTTATGGGCGCTTTATGGGCGCGTGCCGCGCCCTGCGGCCCCAGATGCTGCCCTGCACCAGCAACAGCGACGCGGCCAAGGCCAGCATGCCGTGCATCGGTCGGGCGCTCAGCAGGTTCCACAAGCCCAGCAGCGCCATCAGGGCGCAAGCCAGGGTGGTGACCTGTCGCAGGCGTTGGCGCAGCGACAAGGGGTGAGGTCGGGTGCCGTCCATCGTGCCTCCTGATCCGTCGTGGGCCGCAAGAGCGCAGCCTGAACAGCGGTTGTAGATCCGAAGGTCGTTGAACACAAGTCGGTATCGACCCTGGGCGGGGACGGGCAGGGGTGAACGGGCGTCGGTTTACTCGGTGAACAGCTTGTAGAGACCCTTGAAGGTCAGCAGGCGAGCGGGGTTGCTGGTTTCATTGAGCAGGCCGGCGATGCGCTGGCGAATGCGCGGGCTGCGCTTGGCCCGCCAGATCACCAGATCGGCCAGCCAGGGCTGGCGGTTGACCCAGTTGGCCTTGCGGTACATCTGGTAGCGCGGTTGCAGGGCACGCAGCTGGGCTTCGTAATGGGTGCGGGTGGCCGCGTCGTCCATCGACTGCTGGCGCGCGTCGATCAGGGTGCGGGCCGCCAGGATGCCCGTTTGCAGCGCCTTGCCGATGCCCTCGCCCGTGAAGGAGTAGGTGCTGCCGGCCGCCTCACCGCACACCAGCAGGCCGGGACGGCTGAAGCGGGCGCCTTCCAGACTGAAGCGCAGGGGCGCGCCTTTGAGCTCGCCCAGCGGGGTGCCGTGGGTGACGAGTTCATGGGCCAGGGGGTGGACCTCGGTGAAGCGCTGGTAGATCTGGCGCAGGTTCAGCTTGCCCTTGGCGCGCTGGCCATCGACGCCGTCCGTCAGGCCCACGCCGATGTTGAAGACGCCATCGCCGCACGGGAAAATCCAGCCGTAACCGGGGCTGAGGGCGCGGTGCCAGACGATTTCCAGGCCCTGGACGCGGTCGCTCAGACCGGGGTGACGGATGTGGCCGCGCAGGCCCACACCGCTGGGGGCTTGGCGCTCGGCCATGCCGGCGGCCAGCAGGGCCTGGGGCACGGCACCGCTGGCCAGCAGCACCCAGCTGGCGTGGAGTTCGCGTTGCGTGTCGCCGTGCTGCACCCGGGCCCCGATCACGCGACCGTCGCGCTCCAGCGGGGCTTGAAAGCGCACGGGGGCATGCATGCGGGCGCCGGCCGCGACGGCGGCGCGACAGACGATGTCATCGAGCAGGCGGCGCGGCAGCACGGCCATCTCGCCGGGCACATCCAGTTGACCGCCACGCGGGCCCACGCATCGCACATGGTGGACGGGCTGGGCCACCTGCATCACCTCGTCGAGCACGCCCAGCTCGCGCAGGGCCTGGTGCGCATCGGGGATGAGGCCATCGCCACAGACTTTGTCGCGCGGGAAGGTGTGCTGGTCGATCAGCACCACGTCCAAGCCGGCGCGGGCCAGGGTCAGGGCCGCGGCGCTGCCGGCCGGACCGGCGCCCACGATGAGCACGTCACACGTGGCTGGGAGAAGGTCGATGGACAGGTTCATGGTGCGCGCCAGTGTAGCGGCGGCTCAGGGGGCCATGACGCTTCACAGCACCAGGGCGCCGGCATAGCCGGTCATCTCCAGGTAGCCGCTGCCCACCACGGCGCCTTGGGCGTTGCGTAGCTCGCTCAGGCCTTCCCAGTAGGTGCTGCCGGTGCTGCCTCGGCTGTCGAGCTCTTGCGCGTCGAGGCGGGCGTGCACCTGGAAGCGGCCGGCGGGCGTGTCCACCGTCCACTCGACGGGGTAGCGAGCGCCGCTGGCGGGACTCAGCCAGGTGCGACCGGGCGTGAAGCGCACCTCGGGGTGGCCGAAGATGCGGGCGGCTTGCCCTGGCGCGCGCCAGCTGCCGCCGCTCCACAGCGTGCTGCCGTCGCTGCGTCGCAGGCGGAAGGCGGTGAGCGCGGCGCCGCCTTGCAGGTTCATGCCGATCCAGTCCCAGCCGACGGCTTCGGGGTGCATCAGCGACTCGCTCCACTCGTGGTCGAGCCAGGCCTGGCCTTGCACGGTCAGCGTCTGGCCGTGCAGGCGCAGGCTGCCGGTCACCGCCAGATGCGGCTGCGAGTAGTAATGGCTGGCCTGGCCCGGTTCGGGACCTTTGCGCGAAAAACCGGCCTGCCCTTGCAGCAGCACCGGCTGGGTCTGCGTGAAACGCAGGTCGAGCTGGAAGGCGCGTGCCGGGATGCGGCTGCGGTAGACACTGTGGTCGACCTCGCCCGAGCGGTGCAGCTGCCAGTCGCGCAGCGTGAGGTGGGTGTCGCCCTCGGCCGCGTCAGCCAGGCCCCAGCCGGCGCGGGCGATGCGCTGGTCGTGCAGCAGCTCGCCGTGCTGCAGGTCGGTGACTGCCGCGTGCGCAAAGATCAGCTGGCGCGCAGCAAAGCGGCTGGCGCTGTGCGCGGCCACGTCTACCCGTGAGCGGAAAAAGGTGATCTGGAAGCCGTAGGTTTGCGCCGGTGATGAGGCCGAAGCGCGGCCTTGCAGCGCGCCGGTGAGGTACCACCACTCGGTACGCGTGCCCGGGTGGGCGCCGTGGTCGAGCGGAAAGCGCAGGGGGTTGCCCGGGCGCACCAGGGCGCTGCGGTCGCCGGACGGCATGGTCGAGGTCGGGGCCGAGAGCGGATCAGCGGGGCGCACCGGGAGCGCAGGGGCCATCGGCTGATTCTGGCTCAGGGTTTGAGCCAGTCCCAGTGTGGGTGTCACCCCCAGCAGGGGCAGGCCCAACGCCTGTTGCAGCCAGCGGCGGCGGGCCGCCAGGTCCTGACTCATCGGGGGCGTCATCAGCGGGTTCGGGTCCGAATCCGGCATCACCAGTCCTCCTTCACAGCCAGCACGGCGTCACGGCCCACGGCGGTGCGGCCTGCCAGCAGCGCGGTCAGCGTGCCGGCCACCACCACGCTGGCACACAGCGCAGCCAGGCGCGGCCAGGGCAGCAGCAGGTCCATGGTCCAGTGGAAGCTCTGCGGGTTGACGACGTGCACCAGCACCATGCTGACCGCGATGCCCAGCCCCAGGCCCAGCAAGGCGCCCACGCTGGTGAGCGCCGCGCCCTCGCCCGCCACAATGCCCAAAATCTGCCGCCGCGTGAAGCCCAGGTGGCCCAGCAGCCCGAACTCTTTGCGCCGCGCCAGCACCTGCGCCGAAAAACTCGCCGCCACGCCGAACAGCCCGATGCCAATGGCCACGGCCTGCAGCCAGTAGGTGACGGCGAAGCTGCGGTCGAAGATGCGCAGTGTGGTCTGGCGGATCTCGCGTGGCTCGGCGAACTCCAGCAAGGCCCCGTCCAAGCCTTGCGCGGCGGCCGTGGCGCGGATGGCCGTCTGCAGGTCGGCGGTGCGGGCCTCAGGTGCGAGGTGCAGGGCCAGGTCGTTCAGGCCGGTGTCGCCGGTCAGTCGCTGGTAGTCGGCTTCGCCGATCACGATGGCGCCTTGCTGACGGGCGTAGTCGCGCCACACCGCGCGCACCCAGGCGGTGACCGGCGGCTGGCCGGCCTGCAGGGGCAGTTGCAAGGTGGTGCCGGGGCGGGCGTCGTACAGGTCCACCATGGCCTCGCTCACGTAGATGCTGACCAGGCCGGGGCGGGCCGGGAGGGCATCGCTGACCAGGGGCAGGCTGCGGCCGGGGGCGTCGTCACCCGGGCCGTCTCCCACCGGACGGGCCAGCAGGGCGACGGCAGGCTGATCAGGGCGCAGGCTCAGGCTGCTGACGCGGATGCCCGTGGCGCGCTGCACGCCGGGCAAGGCGGCGATGGCGTTCAGAAAGCGGTGGTCCAGGTGCATGGCTTCGGCGCCGTTGGCGGATTTGGCGGTGCGCGCGTACAGGTCGGCGGGCAGGACCACATCCAGCCATTGGGTGACGGAGCCGCGGAAGCTGGTCACCATCACGGTGAGCGCCACCGACAGGCTTAGGCTGGCGACCACCCCGGCGGTGGCCACGGTGGCCGTGTGGCGCATCCGCCGGGCGCGTTCCACGGACAGCATCAAGGCGGCATGGCGGGCCAGTGGGGCGCGCGGCCACAGGCTGAGCACCGCGCCGACGGCCGCGGGCACGCAGGCGATGCCCCCCACCAGCAGCGCCACCACGGCGAGGTAGGCAAACAGCGGCAGGCCACTCACTGCCGGCAACTGGGTCAGCCCCAGGCCGACGATCAGCAGCAGCGGGCCGACCCATTGCTGAGTGCGGCCCGAGGGGGCGTCACCCAGGCCTTTGAGGGCCTGCGCCGGGGCCAGTCGCTGCGCGGCGCGTGCGGGCAGCAGCCCGCCCACGATGGCGGCGACCACGCCCAAGGCGCCATAGAGCAGTGCGGCCCATGGCGACCATTGCAGCGTGGGCGCGATGCCGGGGAAGTAGCCACCACCCAGGTCACCGGCCAGCAGCTTGAGGGCGGCCGCCGCCAGGCCCGTGCCCACGGCCAGGCCCAGCACTGCGCCCAGCAGGCCGATGGCGGTCGACTCCCACAGGACCAGTTGCAGCCGCTCGCGCCCGCTCAGACCCAGCACGCCCAGCAGCGCGAACTGCTGCTGGCGTTTGGCCACCGACAGCGCCAGGATGGAAAACACCAGAAAGGCCCCGGTGAACAGCGCCACCAGGGCCAGCACCGTGAGGTTGACGCGGTAGGCGCGCGACACGTTGGAGACGCGCTGCGTGGCGGCCTCGGGCGAATCGGCGATCACGCCGGGCGGCAGGGTCAGCGCTTGCAGCAGCGCCTCGGGCTGGGCCCCGCCCTGCAATTGCACATCCAGTCGGCTGAGCTGGCCGTGCAGGGCAAAGGTGTCTTGCGCGCCGGCCAAGTCCATCACGCCGAGGGGGCCCCCGCCTGCGTTCACGGTGCCCACCACCTTGAGCGTCACCCAGCGCAGGCCGGCCTGCACCGCGAGGGTGTCTCCCGCCTGCACGCCGAGCTGGCGCTGCGCGGCGGCGTTGAGCGAAATGCTGTCGGGCGCGAACAGGCGGAGGCGGTCGATGCCCGGCACGTCGGTGGCCAGGCGCGGCACCAGCAGCGGCGTCAGCGGGCCGGCCACCAGCGGGTCCAGGCCGAGCACGCGCAGGGCCACGGGCGGGGAGGCTGCGCCTGATGAGGGCTCCGTGAGCGGCTGCGATGCGGGCGAGGCGGCCACCGCCGAGGCGCCGCCGGCCCGGACAGCGGCCGGACCCTCGCGACGCGGCGCCGCGATCCGACGCGCTTGGGTTTGTTGTTCGATCACCGGGTTGGCCACCGCCACCTCGGGGCGCTGCGCCACCTTGGGGTACAGCGTTTCATCAAGTGTCCCGCGTGCCGCCCGCAGGCTCAGGTCGGCCTGGCCATTGACCGAGCGCACCGCGGCGCTGAACTCGCTCAGCGCCGAGGCGTTGATCAGGTGCACCGCAAACGCCAGGGCCACGCCCAGCAACACCGCCAGCACCGCGGTGCTGTGGCGCAGGCCGTGGTGGCGCAGTTCCTGCCAGGAGAAGGTGCGCAGCAGCCGCCCCACGGGGGACGACAGCCGGGGCGCGCCGCCCTCAGGCCGCATCGCGCAGCCCCTCGCGGGTCAGGCGCAGTACGCGGTCGGCGCGGCGTGCGGCGGCCGTGGAGTGCGTCACCATCACGCAGGCGGCGCCGTGGGCCCGCGTCTCCGCCACCAACGCGTCCATGATGGTCTCGGCGGTCTGCGGGTCGAGGTTGCCGGTGGGCTCGTCGGCCAGGATCAAGGCGGGCCGGTGGATCAGCGCGCGCGCAATCGCCACACGCTGCAACTGCCCGCCCGAGAGCTGTTGCGGCAGGCGCTCGCCCAGGCCGCCCAGCCCGACGGACGCCAGGGCCGCGTCCACCCGCTGCGCATCGGACGTGCCCAGCAGCATCAGCGGCAGCGCCACGTTCTGCGCCACGCTCAGGTGCGGCAGCACGTGAAAGGCCTGGAAGACGAAGCCCAGGTGCTGGCGCCGAAACAGCGCCTGCGCCGTTTCGTCCAGCGCGGTGAGGTCGGTGCCCTGCACCCGCACCGTGCCGCCCGAGACGCTGTCGAGCCCCGCCAGGCAGTTCAGGAAGGTGGACTTGCCCACGCCCGACTCGCCCACGATGGCCACGAACTCGCCGGGGGCGACGTCCAGGTCGACGTGGGAGAACACCGGCTCGGTGCCGTAACGCTTGCTCAGTTGATGGACATGCAGCATGAGCCGCAGCATATCGGCAAGCGGCACACCCACGAAAAAAAACGGGCCCCGAGAGGCCCGTTCAACACGACAACAAGAGAAAACGACAGGGATCAGTGCAGTTGCAGGGCGCCAGCGGCCTTGCCCTTGCCGGCACGGGCGGGCGGGTTGCACAGGCCACACACGAAGTTGCGACCGATTTCATGGGGATGGGTGACGAAGTGGCCGCCGCACTTGCTGCACTTGGTCATCGTCAACATGCCGTTGTCGATGAACTTGACCAGGCGCCAGGCGCGGGTCACCGACAGCAGCGGCTCCAGGCCCTGGGTCTCGGTCTGCTCCAGGTAGAGCTGGTAGGCCTTGATCACGGCATCGATCTCGTCCATCTCCGAGGCCTTGTTCAGGTACTCGTGGATGTTGAGGAACAGGCTGGCGTGGATGTTGGGCTGCCAGGTCATGAACCAGTCGGTCGAAAACGGCAGCTGGCCCTTGGACGGCGACTTGCCGGCCACTTCCTTGTACAGGCGCAGCAGGCGCTCGTAGGACAGATCGGTCTCGGACTCCAGCACCTGCAGGCGGGCACCCAGGTGGATCAGGGTGATGGCGCGGTCGATTTGCTTGACTTCGGTCAACAGGCTCTTGCTACGCATGGTGGGACTCCGGGGTGTGGTTCTGTCAGATCTGGATCAGGGGGCGGCTCAAGCAGCTTCCTGATGCTTGCCAGCCATCAGGATGGCGGCGTGCAGGCGGGAGGTGCTGTCGCTGCCGGCGCCCTTGCCATGGTTGGTCAGCAGGGTCCAGACCAGATCGTCGTCGACACGCATGCGGCACACCAGGGTGTTGCTCGATGCCACCTTCAACACTTGAGCGGGGGACAGCGAGACCAGGCGGTCGGCGGACTCTTCCGAGATGCCCAGGCGGAACAGGGCCTGTTCACGATCGGCGCGGATCAGGTTCTGCGCCAGCATCAGGTAAGACAGGTTGGTTTCGCGGATTTCGGCGAGGATCTGTTCGTTGTTCATCTCGGTCTCCTTGTCGCGATGTCGTTCGCGTTGTCGATGGATTTATTGTGCAAACAACGGCCAATTTTCTTGATAGGAGACTGGCTGTAAGACGGGTCGGCTCCCGGCTACAAGGCGTGTAGGAATTTGCCTGACAGAAGGTCGGAAAAAGACCCCAGAAGCCATCCAGACAATTGCTTGGGAAAGCCGGTGCATTTGTCAGCACAGGCACTGCGAGTCAGGCACGATCTCGTGCTAACGGCCCGGTCGTGGGGCGGTGACATTCCGCTTGAGCCCCGGCAGGTCTGGCCGTTTGTCTGACAGGCGGATGACATATCCTCTGATAGCCTCAAGCAATTGGGTGAATACGATCAATCAATTCGCTATATGCAAACGGATCGCCTAAGATTCACTTCGTTGTCTTCTCAACCCTCATTACCAACCACTCACAGGAACAAACACATGTCTCTGATCAACACGCAAGTTCAGCCGTTCAAGACCGAAGCCTTCGTGAACCGCGCCGGTAAGGGTGAATTCATCACCGTCACCGAAGAGAGCCTGAAGGGCAAGTGGTCCGTGCTGATCTTCATGCCGGCTGCCTTCACCTTCAACTGCCCCACCGAAATCGAAGACGCGGCCAACAACTACGCCGAGTTCCAGAAGGCCGGTGCCGAGGTCTACATCGTGACCACCGACACCCACTTCTCGCACAAGGTGTGGCACGAAACCTCCGACGCCGTCGGCAAGGCCAAGTTCCCCCTGATCGGCGACCCGACGCACCAGCTGACCAACGCGTTCGGCGTGCACATCCCTGAAGAAGGCCTGGCTCTGCGCGGCACCTTCATCATCAACCCCGAAGGCATCATCAAGACGATGGAAGTTCACTCGAACGAAATCGCCCGTGACGTGTCGGAAACCCTGCGCAAGCTGAAGGCTGCCCAGTTCACTGCCGCCAACCCTGGTCAAGTCTGCCCCGCCAAGTGGAAGGAAGGCGCCGCCTCCCTGACCCCTTCGCTGGACCTGGTTGGCAAGATCTAAATCAAACCTCGGTTTGATCTGTGTTGAGGCCTGACCTCATCACTTGCTTGAAGATGCACACCCTGCGGGCTCATGAGGCTCGCCGGGGTGCCCCCTGGTCGCCCTTTCATTTGTCAGAAAGGGGGCCGGTTCTCAAAGTCGCTTGATACATAAGGAACAAACACATGTTGGACGATAGCCTCAAGGCACAACTCGGCGCTTACCTGGAGCGTGTGCAGCAACCCTTCGAGATCGTCGCATCGCTGAGCGACTCTGAGAACTCCCGTGAGATGTTGGACCTGCTGCAGACCATCCAGGCTCTGCGCGCCGACAAGATCACCTTGAAGACCGACGGGCAAGACGCCCGCAAGCCCTCGTTCACGCTGCAGCGCGTGGGCGCCACGAACAGCCTGCGCTTTGCCGGCTTGCCCCTGGGCCACGAGTTCACCTCGCTGGTGTTGGCCCTGCTGTGGACGGGCGGTCACCCACCCAAGGAAGAGCAAGACCTGATCGAGCAGATTCAGGGTCTGGACGGTGACTTCAACTTCGAGGTCTACATGTCCCTGAGCTGCCACAACTGCCCGGACGTGGTGCAGGCGCTCTCGCTCATGGCCATCTTGAACCCCAAGGTCAAGACCACCGTCATCGAAGGCGGCGCCTTCCAGGACGAGGTGACCGAGCGCGAGATCATGGCTGTGCCCATGGTGTTCCTCAATGGCCAGATGTTTGGCTCGGGCCGCATGGAGCTGGGCGAGATCGTCGCCAAGCTGGACACCAACGCCGCCGCCAAGGATGCCGCCAAGCTCAGCGCCAAGGCCCCGTATGACGTGTTGGTCGTGGGTGGTGGCCCCGCTGGCGCCGCGGCTGCCGTGTACGCCGCCCGCAAGGGCATCCGCACCGGTGTGGCCGCCGAGCGCTTTGGTGGTCAGGTCAACGACACGATGGGCATTGAGAACTACCCGTCGGTGCTGGAAACCAATGGCCCAGCTTTGGCTGCGGCCCTGGAAGCCCACGCCCAAGCCTATGACGTGGACATCATGAACCTGCAGCGTGCCGAAGCCATCATCCCGGCGACGGAACCCGGTGGCCTGATCGAGGTGAAGCTGGCCAATGGCGGCTCGCTCAAGTCCAAGACCGTGATCGTCTCGACCGGTGCGCGCTGGCGCAATGTCAACGTGCCCGGCGAGGCCGAGTACAAGAACAAGGGCGTGGCCTACTGCCCGCACTGCGATGGCCCGCTGTTCAAGGGCAAGCGCACGGCGGTGATCGGTGGCGGCAACTCGGGTGTCGAGGCGGCCATCGACCTGGCTGGCATCGTGGCCCACGTGACGGTGGTGGAATTTGCCGACCAGCTCAAGGCCGACGCCGTGTTGGTCAGGAAGCTGCAAAGTCTGCCCAACGTGACCATCCACACCAACGCCCAGACCACCGAGATCACCGGTGCCAACGGCAAGGTCAACGGCCTGAAGTTCAAGGACCGTGCGACGGGTGTCGAGCAACTGGTCGAGCTCGAAGGCGTGTTCGTGCAGATCGGCCTGGTGCCCAACACCGAGTTCCTGCGGGGCACGGTGGAGCTGAGCAAGTTCGGCGAGGTCATCATCGACGCCAAGGGCCACACCAGTGTGCCGGGCGTGTTCGCCGCCGGCGACTGCACCACGGTGCCGTACAAGCAGATCGTGATCGCCGCCGGGGCGGGTGCCACCGCTGCGTTGAGCGCCTTCGATCACCTGATCCGCGCCTGATCGGCGTCACCCCTCATGCAACCCGGCCTGGTGCCGGGTTTTTTCATGGGCGCAGCGCAGGCTCATGCGCAAAGCGAACATGGCCATGCAGAAAGGGTCGTTTTCTTTTCGCGGGGCCCGGCCTATCGTTCGCGTCCATGACGGACATCATCTATCGCCAGGACGCCCCCGTGAGCCCGCCCAGCACGCCGTGGCGCGATGCGGCTTTTTTGGGCCGGGGCTCGCCGATCGGCTCGCCGCGGCGGGAGGTTTCCACCCGCGTGATGCCGCCACCGGTGGGCAAGCCCGGGGTCGAGGAGCAGGTGGTGCTGTCGCTGGTCGGCGGCAACCTCAAGCGCCTGCGCAAGCAGCATCGCTTGTCGCTGGACGATCTGGCCAGCCGCAGCGGCGTGTCGCGGGCCATGCTCGGACAGATCGAGCAGGGCAAGAGCATCCCCAGCATCAAGACGCTGTGGCAGGTGTCGCAAGCCCTGGGGGTGTCGGTGTCGTGGTTCCTGGAGGCCTCGCACGAGGCGCCGGTGCTGCTGCTCCAACCGCCGGCCGACAGCCCGTTCACGCTGCCCCCGGGAGAGGCCGAGTTGCGCTCGCTGCAGCACCTGGGCGATGTCGCGGGCGAGGCCTTTCATGAGCTGCGTCTGGCCCCGGGCTCCAGCCTGCGTCTGCCGATCTCGCAGGTGCCCCGGCGCATCCATGTGACCGTTGCCACCGGGGTGCTGGACGTGATGCTCGGTGAGGTGCGGCATCTGGTGCGCCCCCGTGAGGCGCTGCAGTACGAGGCGTCGCACGAATTGCTGTGGCGCAACCACGGACAGGTGCAGGTGCAGGCGTTTGTGCTGATCCGCACCCTGCCGGTGGGCTGACAAGAAAACACCATGGAACGACTTCTGACTTTGCCCGATTCGGCCGCGGCCCCTTTGTCGATCCGCGCCAAGGCGCTGGTCTTTCATGACCCCGCCTCCCTGGACCTGCTGCAGGACGTGGAGCGCATTGCCCACAGCGATGCCACCGTGCTGGTGGTGGGCGAAACCGGCACGGGCAAGGAGCTGATTGCCCGCCACATCCACCAGGTGAGCGGCCGCAAGGGGCCGTTCGTGGCGGTGAACTGCGGGGCCTTCAGCGAGTCCCTGATCGATGCGGAGCTGTTCGGTCATGAGGCCGGTGCGTTCACCGGCGCCTCGCAGGCCCGCGCGGGCTGGTTCGAGGCGGCCAATGGCGGCACCTTGTTCCTCGATGAAATCGGCGACCTGCCGCTGGCTTTGCAGGTCAAGCTGCTGCGGGTGCTGCAGGAGCGGCAGGTGGTGCGCCTGGGCTCACGGCGGGGCATTCCGCTGGACGTGCGCCTGGTGGCGGCCACCAACATCGACCTGGCCCGTGCCGTGGAGGCGCAGCATTTTCGCGCCGATCTGTTTTACCGCCTGAGCGTGGCCAGCGTGCGCCTGCCGCCCTTGCGCGAGCGCCCGGCCGACATCCTGCCGCTGGCCCGTCACTTCATCACGGTGTACCGCTCGCGGCTGAATCGCCAAGAGGTGCAGCTGAGCGAGGCCGCACAGGCGGCGTTGCTGAGCTATCACTGGTCGGGCAACATTCGCGAGCTGGAGAACGTCATCCACTTTGCCTTGATCGTTTGCCGCGATGAGCTGATCCGTCCGGAAGACATCAAGTTGATTCCGCTGACAGCCCATCACCCGGGCACAGCGCCCGAGGGCAAGCTGGTGGTGGGCGGGCTGGGGGGCGTAGCCGCGCAAAGCGTGCCGCGCAGCGCCGGCCAGGTCATTGACCATCCCGCCCGCGGGCTGCGCAGTGAGACGGCGCCCGACACCGACCTGGCACAGCTGACCGAGGTGCTGAGCGCCTTGCTGGCCCAGGGCGAGAACGATCTGTTCAACAAGGTGGAATCGGCCCTGGTGCATGCGGCCTTTGCGTTTGCGGGGCACAACCAGGTGCGTTCGGCCAAGGTGCTGGGCATCACGCGCAACATGCTGAGAACCCAGCTCAAGCGTCACGGTTTGCTGGGCAGCCTGGATGAGGACGCCGGCGCCGAGGTGGGCGAGGCCCACGCGGTCGGCTTTTGACGGCGCCGCGCCGAGGCCTCACGGCCTGAGCGCGGGCGCGTGATCACCACGACGGGGTTTGAGGCTGAGGGGCCGAGCTGGCTGCGGGGGCCTCAGACGTCGTTTCGCTGACCTGGTCCTGCTCGGGCGCCGAGGCGATCCATTGACCGCTGGCCGCGTAGACCGCCGCCAAGGCCACGGCCAAGGCCACGATGAAGGCCACCGGCCCGGCACGACGGGGCACCGTTGCCGTGGCCGGGACCTCTTTCCAACCCGTGACCATCGGCTTGACCAACGGGTCCTTCTTGATGAAGGTGTGGACCGCAATGGCCACAACGTGCAGACCCAGCAGGAGGTAGAGCACATTGACGAGTTGGTGGTGCAGACCGGTCAGCTTGAGCGACAGCGCCTCATCGACCTGCGATGCCAGCGGTCCGGTGAAGGCGATTTCGTCGTTGCCCACCAGGCCGGTGGTCACCTGGGCGGCCAGTACCCCGATCAAGGCCAGCACCGACAAGGCGCCCAGCGGGTTGTGGCCGGCGCCTTGCCAGCGACCTTGCAGGTAGGCCAGCAAGGTGGATGGCGACGGCACAAAGGTGCGAAAGCGCGCATACGTCGAGCCCCACAGGCCCCAGACGATGCGAAAGCTCAGCAAGCCGACGATGGCCAGGCCGGCCTGGCTATGCAACGGCATCCATTCGCCACCCGCCAGGCCCGTGGCGATGGCCGCGCTCACGGCCGCCAGCAAAGACCAGTGAAAGACGCGCAGGGGCAGGTCCCACAAGCGGATGCGATGACGAGGCGTGGAGGTGGTGGCCGCATCCGACGCGGTGGTGGCGCCGACCAGCGTGTCATGCGGCGGCAGGGTTTGGGTCTGTTCCATGATGGTGAGCTCAGGTGAAGCCGGGCGAGGTGGGGCCGCGCCCGGGCAATGGGATCACTTCGCCGCAGGGGCGGGAGGCTGGGGCTTGTAGATCGTGCCGCCAGCCTCGCGGTAGTCCTCGGTGCCGGTGGCACCTGCGACCTTGAAGCCCAGTGCGGTGAGGAAGTCGCCCGCATCACCACCGCGGTTGGCGCGGATGGAGACGGGCACGATGAGGCGGTCGCGGGGGATGAAGGCCACGGCGTGCGGCAGGTCTTCCAGCTGCACATTCAGGTAGGCCTGGAAACCGCCCCACTTGGCGATCTCGTCTGGGCGGCGCACGTCGAGGATCAACAGCTTTTCAGGCTTGGCCAGCAAGGCGTCGACCTGGGCCTTGTTGAGCTTGGGCGTCTTGTAGATCCAGGGCTTGGGGACGTAGGCGCTGGCGGCAGGGGCTGCGGGCGTGGCGGCTTGTTGGGCCAGGGCCGTGCTGCCTCCGAGTGAGACGGTCAGGGCAAACAGAATAGAGAGCAGTTTCATGATGCGGTGAATGTGAGGGGCAGAGGTAGAGCTGCGGTCAGGCAGCCAGAGGAATGGCGCGCTCGGCACGCTCGGCCACGGTGGCATGGTGGATCTCGTGGCTGAAGGCGCTCAGCACGTCGTCCTTGATGGCGGTGAAGTTGGCCGCCACGCGGTCACGGGGTCGAGGCAGATCGACGTCCACGATGCGTTGGATGCGCCCGGGGCGCGGCTGCATGATGACCACGCGGTCGCCCAGGTAGACGGCCTCTTCCACGTCGTGGGTGACCAGGATGGCGGTGATGCCTTCGGCCTGCCAGATGCGCTGCAGCTCCTGTTGCAGGCGGGTGCGGGTCAGCGCGTCCAGGGCGCCGAAGGGCTCGTCGAGCAACAGCACCTCGGGGCGATTGACCAGGGCGCGCGCAATGGCCACGCGTTGCGACATGCCGCCGGAGAGCTGATAGGGATAGGCTTTCTCGAAGCCTTTGAGGCCGACCAGATGGATGTGCTCCTGCACGCTCTTGTCCTTGGCGGCTTGTGTGCCGGGCGCATTGAGCAGGCCCAGCGCAACGTTCTGCTCGACCGTGAGCCAGGGGAACAGGCGGTGCTCCTGAAAGACGATGCCGCGGTCCAGGCTGGTGCCCTGGATGCGCTCGCCGTCGAGCAGCAGGTCGCCGCTGTAGCCACTCTCCAGGCCGATGATCAGGCGCAAGAGGGTGGACTTGCCGCAGCCGCTGGAGCCCACGATGCTGATGAACTCACCCGGCCGGATGGACAGGTTGATGTCTTCCAGCACCTTGAGGGGCTGGCCTTTGACGTCGTACTGCTTGTGAAGGTGACGGATGTCGATGGTGCCTGCATGGGCCATGGCAAGGCTCCTTTCTGGGAACAAGATGCGGTGAACAAAGAGGAAGGGCGGCGCACAGCTCAGTGCAGTGCGGGAGGACGCCAGCGCAAGAGGCGCTGCTCCAGCACGGTGGTCAGGCGTGCGAAGCCAAAGCCGATGAGGCCGATGACGAAGAGGCCGAAAAGGATCACGTCGACCCGAAAGGCCGAGCGCCCCTTGATGACAATCTGGCCCAGGCCATTGGAGAAGTCGTAGAGCAGGAACTCCGCACCGATGGTGCCCAGCCAGGCGTAGATCAACGCCAGCTTGAAGCCCGACAGGATCTGAGGCGCCGCCGACGGCAGGATCAGGCGGCACAGGGTTTGGGTGCGAGTGAAGCCATACACACGGGCGACCTCGGCATGGGCGGCGCTCACGCTTTGCACGCCTTCCAGCGTGGCCAGCACCATGGGATAGAACGCGGAGAACGCCACAAAGACGATCTTGGACAGGTCCCCCGAGCCGGCCACGGCGGCCAGCAGCGGCAGCCAGGCGAACAAGGACACCTGACGCAGGCTGTGGAAGGTGGGGCCGATCAGCCAGCGCGCCAGGGGCGACACCCCCAACAGCACCCCGAGCAAGACGCCGGCGGTGACACCCAGCGCCAGGCCGGAGAGGTCGCGCCATAGGCTCAGCGCGACACCGTTGTAGAAAGTCGGGTTGAACAGCTCTTGCAAGGCCGTGGCCAGTACCTGAGTGGGTGGCACCACGACCTTGGTGTCTACCCAGCCACGCGAGGTGGCGAGCGCCCACAGCACCACCAAGGCAAAAGGCAAGACCCAGGGACGCAGGTCGGGCCATCCGCTGGCGACCGAGCGAGGGACAGAAGATTCAGAAGACGTGGACACGGGCAGACTCCGTTGACGTGTAAAGAAGGGGGGACGATCGCTGGCTCAATGGGTGATCCTGTCAATAGGCCGAAAGTCGCCAGCCCAGCAGGCGACTTTCAAGCAGACGCAACACCGCGTCGACGCCCAGGCCAATGGCGCCGATGACGAACATCGAGACGATCACCAGGTCGATCTGGCCGAGTGAGCGGCTGTAGGCCATGAAGAATCCCAGTCCTTCGCTGGAGGCCAGCAGCTCGACAAAGATCACCGTCAGCCAGGCCTGCATCACGCCCTGGCGCACGGCACTGAACAGCCCCGGCACGGCGGCGGGCAAGACGATGCGCGTGATCGTCTGCCAGCGCGAGAAGGCGAACACGCGGCCGACCTCCATGTGCGCACGGGGAATGGCGGTGATGCTGTCCAGCGTGGTGAGCGTGACCGGCAGCAGCACGGCCAGGGAAATGGCCCAGAGCTTGAGCGCCTCCTCAATGCCCACGAAGATGATCAGCAGCGGGATCCAGCCCAGCACCGGGATCTGGGTGAGTGCGCGGAACGTGGGCAGGAGGTAGGCGCGCAGCGTGGCCGACAGCCCCAGGGCGAAGCCCAGGATCAGCCCGCTGCCCCCGCCCAGCAGCAAGCTCCAAGCTACGCGCCGGGCGCTGTGCTGCACCTGGGTGAGCAGCTCCCCGCTGTCCCAGACGATCTCGAAAGACTCCCACACGTAGGCCGGGGCCGGCAGGATCTGCTCGGGCAGCCACTGGCGTGCGGCCGTCACCCACCACAGGCCCCACACCAGCAGAGGCACGATCAAGGCCAGCCCGGTGCGCAGCAGCCGCCCGCCCAGCCAGGTGGCAGCGGTGGCCCCGTGGGCGCCGATGTCAGGCCAGCGCGTGGCCCGAGGCGGCACCGCCAGGGCTGGGAAGACCGAACGGTCGTCAATGGATGCACTCATGCGGGAATCTCCAGAAAGTCAGACGCGGCGCATCAGGTGCGGATGAACTTGCCGTTGGCGTCTTGCGTGGGCCAGTAGGTCTCCAGCTTCAGCTCAGCGAGCGCGTGGTTGAGGTACTTGCGCTCGATCCAGCCGTCGAGCTTGACCTCGCGGCGCAGCAGGCGGTACTTCTTGGCCTCTTCGATGGCCTTGACCAGGCCGCCCACGTAGTAGTCGTCCAACAGCGGGTTGATGCGGGTGCGCAGGTCCTTCACACGTCCCCAGGTCTGCTTGTTGTCGATGTAGGTGTTCGTGCCCGAACGGGTCCACAGCTGGTATTGGGTTTCGCGGTTGGCCTCCAGCGTGCTCCAGTGGGCGCGCTTGACCAGGGCGGTGACCACGCGCTGCACGATGTCGGGGTACTGCTGCTCGAACGCCTCGCCCACCCAGACGGTGCCTGGCGAGGAGATCAGTGGGTCGTCAAACACCTCGGTGATGCGCTTGGCCACGCCGCGGGCTTCCAGGCCGAAGGGGGTGTCGAGGCAGCCGGCGATGTTGCCGGTGGCCAGCGAGGCACGTTGGTCATCGCGGATTTGGCTGATGATGCGGAACTCTTTTTCCGGATCGTCGAAGCCGAACTTGTTGAGCACGCGGTACAGCTGCAACTGCGTGGCCGTGCCCTTTTGCACCGACAGGGTCTTGCCCTTGAGGTCGGCCACGCTCTTGGCGTTGGAGCTGGCGGGGCCCACCAGGTAGACGTCGCCCAGGCGACCGTTGGACAGGATCACCTTGTGCTTGAGGCCGGTGGAGCGGCCCACCAGCACGGGCAGGTCGCCGTGGCTGAAGGCAAAGTCGAGCAGGCCGTTGGCGAAGTTCTCGTTGGTGGCCGGGCCGGCGCCGATGAAGTACTTGTATTCGATCTTGATGCCATCGGCGGCGAACTCCTTCTCGATGTCACCGAGCAGCGCGGCGTTGGCCGGATAGGTGCCCGAGGACATGGGACGACCGCCGGTGCCGGCGTTGGAGAAGGCGATGCGGATGGTGGTGGGCTTGCGGGCCTGGCTGCGGGCCTGGCTGCTGAGGCCGATCAGGGCGGGGGCACCGAGGCCGGCGACCACTGCCGAGTTGAAGGAACGACGTTTCATGGGTATCTCTCCGAAATCAGATAGGGGGTCAAAACGTGGCGTTGAGCTGGACTTGCCACAGGTTGTTGGTTTCAGGCGCAGCCTCGGTGGAGGGTTTGCCGTTGAGTTGGTTGCGTGTGCGCACGTAGTTCACCTGGAGCTTGGTGGTCTCGGCAAAGAACACGTTCAAACCCAGCGTGGTGGCGACCTTCTTGTCGTCGTTGACCAGGGCGCTGCGGTTGGGGTCCCAGGTGTCGAAGCGCACGAAGGCCTGGTAGGACTTGGGCCAGTAGTCGTCGAACTTGCCCTGCTGGCGTGAGCTGGCCAGAAACTGTTCGCCCCAGGTGTAGCCCAGGTTGATGTACTGGCCCACGCCGCGCTTGTAGCCATCGGCGTTCTTGCCTGTGGTGACCAGCGTGTCGAGCTTGTAGAGCTCTTGCTTGCCGTAAGCCCACTCATAGGACACCGAGAACGGCAGGTGCGTCCAGTTGACGTCGAAGCCGAAGATGTCGTTGCGGCCCTTCTCGGTGGCCGTGGTCACCGCCGTCGTGCTGGCCGGGCCCAGTGAGAGGTAGCCGCGGTAATAGGAAGCCCCCAGTTGCAACTGGCGGAACCAGCTGTTGTAGTCCACCGGCAAGGTGTAGACCAGACGCGCAGCGATGTCGCGGTAGTCGTTGTTGTCGGCCTTGTTGGGACCGTTGCCGTTGAACAAGCCCAGCGAGTAAGACAGCAGCGGCGCGCGGTAGTTGTTGGTGAAGTCCACATAGGGGCTGACGTCGCCCGCCACCACCAAGCCCACTTGGCGGTTGTTCAGGCCCAGACCGGAGACGAAGCCGGCATTGCCGATCACGGCCTTGACTTCAGGGTCCAGCGCCTGTGCGTCCTGACCGAAGGCCACCGTCTGCTGACCCAGCGTGATCGTGCCCAGCGGGTCCTCCGGGTTGCCGGTGGAGGGGTTGAAGCTGTAGCGGAGGTAGGCGTCGGTCAGGTTGATGCCCGTCTTGCCGCTGGCGGCGGTGTTGTCCGAGGTCAGCGCCAGGCGATAGGTGAGGTTGCGACCTTCGGCGTAATCGCGGAACAGGTTCCCTGAGAAGTTCAGGCCAAAGGCCGCAGCATTGAAGCCACTCTGACGGAGGTCGGTCGGACCATTGCCGCTGGACGAGGCTGACCTCGCTGCACCGGGATTGCTGAAGTCATGCCGCAGCGTGAGCGAGCCGCCGATGCGGGTGTTGCGGGTCACGCTGGGGATGTTGCGCTCCTGCAGGCGGGACTGGTCGTACTTGTAGTTCTCGATGTCAGCGCGCAGGCCCGTGATGTCGGCCTGGGTGGCCGGGGTGCGCGCTTCGAGCGCCTCTTTGGTTTCTTCCCCACCGGCGGCGGCCACGGTTTGGGCTGCAGCCTGGGCCGATTGCTGTTGCTGCGTCAGCAGCGCACGCAGCTCGTTGACCTGTTTGGTCAGCTCATCGATGCGGGCCTGCTCCAGAGAGCTGGCCGACGCTTTGGGACTGCTCTTCTTGAGTTCCTGCACCTGTTTGCGCAGGTCTTCCACCGTGCCTTTGAGGGAACGGATTTCACTGGCTGGCTGAGCGTGAACGGCTGCGCCGGACAGCGCCAGCACCACAGCACTGGCCAGCACGTTGGTTTTGAACGAATGCACCTTGAATGACTCCTTGATATGCCGGAACGAATGGATTGCGAATCGACTTGAAACCCAATTACGCATAAGCCGTGCCAGCCTTTTGGTGGTTTTTTTGAGGGTTTCTGCTGACTTATCAATATGGGTTGCTGTTTTTTCAACATGCCCCGTGCGCATTAACCAACAGGGCCCACACCGCTTGCTCAACGCCTTTGTGCATGCCCCTTGTTCATACCCATATTAAAAATACAAATACACAATAAAAACAACAACTTGGCAAAACAATTAACCCAGAAGCCCCACCCCAAAAAAGCTGGCTCGATAGTTGCAATGAAGGGCCAGCAGCGCGCACAGAGCAGCACGAATCACATCGGACACCGAGATTCGCTTCTGCGCTGACGCAGCCAAACAGGCTTATGTGCAATTCGGTCAAACACATGCGCAATCCGCATGAGGGCTAAGGGGTAATGAAAGATGAATAAGGCGATATATCTGTCTCTGGTCGTGGGCGCCGCCGCGACATCGGCGTGGGCCGCAGACGCGCCCTCGGGCGCCACGGCTGCACCGACTCGTGCGGCGGCCCCCAAGGCCTGGTCGGCCTATCAAACGGTGAAGGATCCGGCCCCACCCACCGTCCAGCAAAAGAGCTGGGTCCGGAGCCCGGTGGACGCCTTTGTGCTGTCGGCACTCGAGGCCAAAGGGCTGAAGCCCTCCAAGGACGCCGACCGCGCCACCTTCATCCGCCGCGCCACCCTGGACGCCTGGGGCCTGCTGCCCACGCCGGAAGAGATTCAGGCCTTCGTGCAGGACAAGTCCCCCGACGCCCACGCCAAGCTGGTCGACCGCTTGCTGGCCTCGCAACGCTTCGGCGAGCGCCAGGCCCGCCGCTGGCTGGACCTGGCCCGCTATGCCGACAGCACCGGCTTCCAGCAAGACCGCACCCGCCACAACAACTGGCGCTACCGCGACTACGTGATCGACGCATTCAACGCCGACAAGCCCTTCAACCGCTTCATCCAGGAGCAGATTGCCGGCGACGAGCTGTGGCCCGACAACCAGACGGCGCGCATCGCCACCGGCTTTCTGGCCGGCTACCCCGACAACTACAACTCACGCGATCTGGTGCAGCGCAAGTACCAGATCGAGACCGACCTGACCGACATGGTCGGTGAGGTGTTCTTGTCCAGCACCATCGGTTGCGCACGCTGCCACAACCACAAGGCCGACCGCGTCAGCCAGAAGGAGTACTTCCAGCTGCAGGCCTTCTTTGCCAACACCGCTTTCAACGAGAAGACGCCGCTGGCCAAGGGCTCGGAGACCGCCTACGACAAGGAGTATCAGCAAGCGCTGGCCACCTACCAGGAGGCCACCAAGGACATCCGCGCGCAGCAAAAGGCCATCCTGGACTCCGTGCGGGAAGCCGGTCGCAAGTTCCACAACGAGCGCTACCTGACCGACAGCCGCGACGCCATCTTCAAGCCGCAAAGCGAATGGACCGCGCTCGATCGCTGGGTGAACTGGCGCAAGGATGCCGTGGCCAGCGAAGCCGACATCGCCGGCTATCTGGAAGACACGACCAAGCCCGGCTTCCCGGCTTACAACGCGGACAACATCGAAAAGTACAAGGAATACAAGCGCCTGTCGGTCGAGCTCAAGAAGTTCGACAAGCTCAAGCCCACCCGCGTACTGGGCCAGTACACCACCGCACTGGAGCTGAGCAACAAGGAGGTCCCACCCACCCATGTGCGCTTTGGCGGCATCCACGAGCGTCCGCTCGAAGCGGTGGAGCCCGGCATCCCCGCCCTGTGGGGTGGCAAGGTGCAGTTGGACATCAAACCCACGGCCACCTCGTCTGGCCGCCGCGCCGCACTGGCCAACTGGCTGAGCAGCGACAGCAACCCGCTGACTGCCCGCGTCTACGCCAACCGCGTCTGGGCCCAGTACTTTGACAAGGGCATCATCGAAACCGTGCAGGACTTCGGTCGCGCCGGTGCCAAGCCCACCCACCCCGAGCTACTGGATCACCTGGCGAGCCAGTTCGTGCAAAACGGCTGGAGCGTCAAGAAGCTGCACCGTGAGATCCTGCTGTCGAGCACCTACCGCCAGGCCTCGGACGAGCGCGCCGACGTGCTGAAGGTCGATCCGTACAACAAGCTGCTGGCCGTCTATCCGCGCAAGCGCCTGGACGCCGAAGTCATCCGCGACTCGCTGCTGTACGCATCGGGCCTGCTGGTCGACAAGGTGGGCGGCCCCTCGGTGCTGCCTCCCATCGTCAAGGGGGGGGCCGGTCTGGGCAACTCGGTGGACTTCGCCGGGGACACCACCTGGGCCGTGTCGGAGAACAAGGAGGACTGGTATCGCCGTAGCCTGTACGTGTTCTCACGTCGCAGCTTCCCCTACCCTGTCACCTCGAACTTTGACCTGCCCAACCCCAACGCGCCGCACCACAAGCGCGATGTGACCACCACGCCGCTGCAGGCGCTGACGCTGTTCAACAGCGAAGTGGTGTTCGACTGGTCGCAGGCCCTGGCTGGACGGGTGGTGAACGAAGCCGGTGCGAACGAGACCTCGCAGCTCAATCGCCTCTACGAGATCCTGTTTGCCCGCCCGGCCAACAAGCAGGAGCTGGCCACGCTCAAGCACTTCCTGGCCGAGCAGCAGATCGCCATCCGCCAACGCGCCGCCAACGGCAAGTTCGAAGTGGCCGTGCCCTCGGGCATCAAGACCAACGCGCAATTCGACCCGGTGAAGTCGGCCGCCTTTGTGGACCTCGTCCACACGGTTGCCAACTCCAACGACTTCGCCTACCGCTTCTGAGCCTCCTCACATCACGAACACACAAGGACATCACATGAGCCACGATTCACGTCGTCAATTCCTCTTCAAGTCCGGCCTGGGCGTCGGTGGGGCCGCCCTGGGCGGTTTCATCCCGGGCGTGGGCACCATCCAGGCAGCGAGCGCGGCCGAGCTGGCCGATCCCTTGGCCCCCAAGGACCCGCACTTTCCCGCCAAGGTCCAGTCGGTGATCTGGTTGCATCAGGAAGGCGCGCCCAGCACGCTGGACCTGTATGACTACAAACCTGACCTGATCAAGCTGGCCGGCCAGCACGTGCCTGCCTCCTTCCTCAAGGGCATCAAGACCAGCACCCAGGGTGGGTTGGGCAAGCTGTACGCGTCCAAGCGCACCTGGAAACAGCATGGCGAAAGCGGTGCCTGGTTCTCTGACCTGTTGCCCAACCTGGCCAAGCATGGCGACAAGATGACCTTCATCAAGTCGAGCGTGACCGTGGGGGCCACCCACGACATCTCCATCCTCAAACTCAACACCGGCGACCTGAACCCGGGCCGTCCGTCACTGGGTGCGTGGATCACCTATGCGCTGGGCTCACGCAACCAAGACTTGCCCGCTTACGTCGTGCTCTACAACGGCGACCGCGAGCCGCGTGCCGGCTCGGCCAACTGGAACGCGGGTTTCCTGCCAGCGGTGTACCAGGGCACGCCCTTCCGCCCCGGCAACTCGCCCATCCTGTACCTGGACCGCCCGGACGCCCGCAACCCGACACAGCAGCGCAAGTCGCTGGACCTGCTCAAGCGCCTGAACAACCTGGGTGCCGAACGCTATCCGCATGACTCGGAGTTGCGCGCCCGCCTGCAGTCCTACGAGCTGGCCGACCGCATGCAAGCTGCCGCCCCGGTGGCCGTGGACATCAGCAAGGAAACCGCCGCCACCCGTGACCTGTATGGCATCAACGACAAGGTCAGCCAGAGCTACGGCGAGGTGCTGCTGCGGGCCCGTCGCTTGGTCGAGAACGGCGTGCGCTTCATCCAGGTGGTCTCGGGCCTGCCCAACAACGTCGAGTCCGAGCGCCGCGACTGGGACGCCCACGATGACCTGGAAACGAACCACGCCACGATGGCCCGCATGGTGGACAAGCCGATTGCCGGCTTGCTGGCCGACCTGAAGTCGCGCGGCCTGCTGGAGAGCACGCTGGTGGTCTGGACCTCCGAGTTCGGCCGCACCTCCTGGGGCGAAAGCGGCACCGGCCGCGACCACAACCCCTGGGGCTACACCCAGTGGCTGGCCGGTGGCGGCCTCAAGGCGGGCTACACCTACGGCGCCACCGACGAGATCGGCCTGCAGACGGCCGACAAGGACAAGGCCGTGGACACCTACGACCTGCACGCCACCGTCTTGCAGTTGCTGGGCCTGAACCACCTGAAGACGACCTTCCTGACGAACGGCCGCACCGAGCGCCCCACGGTGGTCTACGGCAAGGTCGTGACCGACATCCTGGCTTGACGCCCCCAGTCCGGTTCAGCCGTCACCTGGGCGTGGCGGCTGACCGGCCCCCGATGACACAACAACACAAAAAGCGGGATCGCGAGTCCACGCTGGAAAGAGCAGTCGTTTTCTTATGCGCAAGACCCCCCTGGTGATCAGTGCCCTGCTGGCCTTGGCCAGCGCCGTGCATGCCGCGCTGCCCGCGCTGGACATGGACCTGATGCAAACCATCGAGGACACCAACAAGAGCATGGCCTCCCACATTGCCGGCAGCGATGCAGCTGGCAGCCTGAAGGATGCCCAGGAACTGCACCAGCTGTTTGGCGCCGTGGAGGCCCACTACGTCGGCAAAGGCGATGCCCCCGATGGCGTGGAGCTGTCGCGCAAGAGCCTGGCGTTGACGCGCAAGATCGTCCAGCAGGTCGAGGGCAAGGACTTCGGGGGCGCCTCGGAGTCGGCCACCGAGCTGTCTCGCACCTGCCGTGCGTGCCACACCTTCTACAAGCAATCCTGACATGAAGGATCGTCTGTGAAGTCATGGTTGTACCCCGTGCTGTTGTCGCTGTCCCTGGGCTTGGGCCTGGCCTGGTCGGCTCACGCCGCCAATGCCAAGGGCAAGGCAGCCCCTGCGAAAGTGACCCCGCCCGGTGACCCGGTGCTGGGCAAGGAAAAAGCCGATGCCGAGCGCTGCATCGAATGTCATGGGGTGGACGGCCACGGTGCCGGCCACGCCAACGGCCCAGAGGGCAAGTTCGCGAAGCTGGCCGGCCAGCATCCGGACTACATCCTCAAGCAGATCCGCGATTTCCGCTCCGGTGCCCGCAAGCACGACCAGATGGCCATCATGGCCCGCAGCGTGGCCGACGAGGACGTGCGCGACATCGCTGCCTACTTCGCCAGCCAGCCCGGCATGAAGGGCGAAGGCGGCGCCGCGCACACGGTGGGCCGTCAGCTCTATGAGCAGGGCGATGCCGCGCGCGGCGTGCTGGCCTGCGTGCAATGCCACGGCGCACAAGGCAAAGGCGTGGCCGGGCTGCCGCTGGTGCCGGTGATTGGCGGACAGGAGTGGCGATACCTCGACCAGCAACTGCGTGACTGGCGCTCGGGCGAGCGCCGCAACAGCGCCGACGGCGTGATGAACCAGGTGCTCAAGCCCCTGACCGATGCCGAGGTGGAAAGCCTGGCGCTGTACCTGTCGGGCTTGTGAACCCCTTTGAACAACCTTTTGGAGAACCCGATGAAAAGATGGATCGTGAGTGGCCTCGTCTCAGCCCTGATGAGCCTGCCCGCCTGGGCTGCCCTTCAAGCCGGCGATGCGGCCCCGGACTTCACCCTGCAAGCCTCGCTCAACGGCAAGGCCTTTGCCTACTCGCTCAAGGCCCAGTTGCAAAAGGGCCCGGTGGTGGTCTATTTCTACCCCTCGGCCTACACGGGCGGCTGCAACGTCCAGGCGCGCACCTTTGCGGTCCACGCTGACAAGTTCGCCGCAGCCGGCGCGTCGGTGATCGGGGTGTCGCTGGACAGCATCGACCGCCTCAACAAGTTTTCGGCCGACCCCGAGTACTGCGCCGGCAAGGTGGCCGTGGCCTCTGACGCCAAGGGCGAGGTCTCGCGCGCCTTTGCATTGAGCGTGGCCGAACGGGCCGGGCGCAAGGACACGCGTGGCGAGGACATCGACCACGCCTTCGTGGAGCGCACCACCTTCATCCTCACCCCCGACGGCAAGGTGGCCGCCACCGTGGGCGGACTGCCGCCGGTGGCCAACGTCGAGCAGACGCTGAGCGTGGTCCAGGGCCTGAGCGGCCGCACCGCCCAGCCCACGAACTGAGCCCCTCGCCCCTCAGCCCCTCATTCACCCAGGAGCCGACGACATGACCCGCAAGACTGCCCAGGATTTCGCCCCGGAAGTGCTCAAGCTGTTCGACCAGTATGTGCACGGCCTGCTCAGCCGCCGCGGCTTTGTGCAAGGCGCAGCCAAGTACACCGCCGGCATCGTGGCCGCCGAAGCCGTGCTGGCCGAGCTGAGCCCCAACTTTGCCCACGCGCAGCAGGTGCACCACACCGACGAGCGCATTCGCGCCACCTACATCGAGATCCCCTCGCCGCAGGGTTACGAGACCGTGCGTGGCTACCTGGTGCAACCCGTCGGCCGCCCGGGGCGCTTGCCCACCGTGCTGGTGGTGCACGAGAACCGGGGCCTCAACCCCCACATCGAAGACGTGGCCCGCCGCCTGGCATTGGAAGGCTTCATCGCCTTTGCCCCCGATGCGCTCTACCCACTGGGTGGCTACCCCGGCGACGAAGACAAGGCCCGTGCCCTGTTCCCGCAACTGGACCAGACGCGCACGCGCGCCGACTTCCTGGCCTCGGCCGCCTACCTGAAGCAGCTGCCACGGGGCAACGGCAAGGTCGGGGTCGTGGGCTTTTGCTATGGCGGGGGCATGGCCAACTTCCTGGCCACCCAGGTGCCGGACCTGGCCGCCGCCGTGCCCTTCTACGGCGCCCACCCGCCTGACGCCGATGTCGCCCGCATCCAGGCGCCCCTGCTGGTGCAACTCGCATCCAACGACGAGCGCATCAATGCCGACTGGCCTCGCTACGAGGCCGCGCTCCAGCGCCACCAGCGCAACTACCAAGCCTATGTCTACCCGGACACCCAGCACGGCTTCCACAACGACACCACCCCGCGTTACGACCAGGCCGCCGCTGCGTTGGCCTGGCAACGCACGGTGGCCTTCTTCCAGCAACACCTGCGTTCCTGAGCGCAGCCCTTTTCATCCCCAACTCCGTGAAGGAACACCCATGAACCAGCGTGTGAACCGCATCGTTGCACCGGTGCTGGCCATCGCCGCCCTGGCCGCCTCGGCCTCGGCCGTGGCCCAGCAGGCACCCAAGCCCGAACAACTCATCAAATGGCGCCAGTCGGCTTACCAGGTCATTGCCTGGAACACCGGCCGCGTCAAAGCCAATGTGGACGGCAGCTTCAACAAGGACGAGGTCGTCAAGGCGGCCAACACCATCGCCGCCATCGCCAACTCGGGCCTGGGCTCACTGTTTGCGCCTGGCACCGAAACCGGCAAGGGCTGGAAGGAAACCACCGTCAAGCCGGAGCTCTTCACTGACCCCAAGGCCGGTGAAGTGGCCGGCCGCTTCAACAAGGAAGCCAACGAGCTGGCCCGCGTGGCTGCCCTGGGCGATGTGGCCACCATCAAGACACAGCTGGGCAAGCTGCAAGGCACCTGCAAGGCCTGCCATGACGACTACCGCAAGAAGGACTGACCCCATGAACCGCACGCACCGCTTTGCAGCCTCGGCCCTGGCCGTGAGCCTGTTGACCCTGGCCGGCATGGCCCAGGCACAAACCCCGCCGCCTCAGGAAAAGGGCCCGTTCAGCTTCTTCGTGACCAGCGTGGGCTCGGGCAAGGGTGCTGACTTTGGCGGCCTGGCTGGCGCCGATGCGCACTGTCAGAAGCTGGCCGCCGCTGTGGGCGCGGGCGACAAGACCTGGCATGCCTACCTGAGCACCCAGGCCGCGAACGGCCAGCCCGCCATCAACGCCCGTGATCGCATCGGCACCGGCCCTTGGTACAACGTGCAAGGCGGCCTGGTGGCGCGCAGTGTGAGCCACCTGCATGGTGACGTGCACGAGGAAGCCCGCATTGGCAACGCCCTGAACTGGCGCAGCGCCCTCACCGAGACCGGTGCCTTCGTCAAGCGCAGCGGCGACACGCCCAACGAGCACGACATCCTCACCGGCTCGACACCGGATGGTCGCGCCTTCCCGGTGGACGCCGGCGACCGCACCTGCAAGAACTACACGAGCAGCGCCGAGGACGGCGCAGTGCAGGTGGGTCACTTCGACCGCACCGGTGGTGTCGCCACGGCCCTGTCGTGGAACTCGGCTCACCCCAGCCGCGGTTGCAGCCAGCCCAAGCTGGTCAGCTCCGGTGGTGCGGGCTATCTGTACTGCTTCGCCACCAAGTGAGCATGCACGCCACGGCGTGACGCAGACAGGCCCCTTCGGGGGCCTGTTCTGTTGAGGGCGCCGAGGTCGCGCCCCACGGCTTGCATATGGATGTGCATTTTCATTCGTTGGTGCCTCACCCCCCGGTCGATAAAGTCCCCCTCAGACCACTCCCTCTGAAGGCAGACGACCATGACATTGCAGGCCTGCGGCCTCAGCTACGCCCGAGGGCGACGCCAGCTCTTCACGGGCCTCGATTTCGAGGTCGGTGCGGGCGAGGCGCTGCGCGTGGCCGGTCGCAATGGCAGTGGCAAGACCAGTTTACTGGGCCTGCTGTGCGGCCTGGCCGATCCGCAGCACGGCGAGGTGCGCTGGCAAGGCCGCGCCATCCGTCGCCAGCGCGATGTGTTCCACCGCGACCTGCTCTACATCGGACACCGTCAAGGCCTCAAAGATGACCTGACCGCGCTGGAGAACGTGCGCACCAGCGCTGCGCTGGCCGGCCGCACCTGCACCAGCGCGCAGGCACTGGCCGCCTTGCAGCACATGGGCCTGGGCTCGCGCGCGCAACTGCCGGTGCGCTCGCTCTCGCAAGGCCAGCGTCGCCGCGTGCTGCTGGCGCGTCTGGCCATCCCGCCAGTGGCGCCCCTGTTGATCCTGGACGAGCCCTTCACCGCACTCGACACCGAATCGGTGGACGTGCTCTCTCACTGGCTTGAACAGCAACTGGCCGACGGGGCCAGCGTGGTCTACACCACCCACCAGCCGCAGCGCCTGCAGGCGCGCCGACACCACGAGATCGTGCTGGGGCAGGATCTCGCGGGTGAGGGGGGCTGATGTGGGCTGTCTTCACCGCGGTCATCCAACGTGATGTGCGGCTGGCGTTCAGGCGCCGTGCCGATGTGCTGACCACGGTCTTCTTTTTCATCATGGTGGTCAGCCTGTTCCCGCTGGGCGTGGGGCCGGAGCGCGAGCTTCTGCGCACCCTGGCCCCCGGCGTGCTGTGGGTGGCTGCCCTGCTGGCCAGCACCGTGTCGCTGGGCCGTCTGTTCGCCCTCGACCATGCCGACGGCACGCTGGAGCAGATGCTGCTGTCGCCCGAGCCGCTGAGCGTCATCGTGGCGGCCAAGGTGCTGGCGCACTGGCTGGTCTCGGGCCTGCCCCTGGTGGTCCTGGCCCCACTGCTGGCCCTGCAGTTCGACCTCACTGGCGAGGCCATCGCCGTGCTGACAGCCAGCCTGCTGCTGGGCACCCCGGTGCTGAGCCTGGTCGGCGCCATCGGGGCCGCGCTGACGCTGGGCGTGCGCGGCGGCGGGGTGCTGGTGTCGCTGCTGGTCTTGCCACTCTCCATCCCGGTGCTGATCTTTGGCGCCGGCGCAGTGGGGGCGCACACCAGTGGCCTGGGCGCCAGCGCCCACCTCTACCTGCTGGCCGGGCTGCTGGCCGGCTCGCTCGTGCTGACGCCGTGGGCTGCGGCCGCCGCGCTGCGCATCTCTGTGGACTGATGGGCTGAAGAAGGAAACGTAACCGTGTCTGTGATCGGATCGACATTCTGGCAATACGCCTCGCCGCAGCGCGCCTATGCGCTGAGCGCGCGCCTGCTGCCCCTCTTGTTCGCCGTGGCCTTCGTGCTCACGGTGGCGGGCCTGTACGTGGGCTTCTTCGTCGCGCCCACCGACCACCAGCAGGGCGAGGCCTACCGCATCATCTTCGTGCACGTGCCCGCCGCGTGGCTGTCCATGCTCATCTACCTGGCCATGGCCTTCTGGGCCGTGCTGGGCTGGGTGTTCAACACCCGCCTGTCGTCCTTGATGGCCCGCGCCCTGGCCCCCACGGGTGCCGCCTTCACCTTCCTGGCCCTGTGGACCGGCGCCCTGTGGGGCAAGCCGACCTGGGGCACCTGGTGGGTGTGGGATGCGCGCCTGACCTCGGAGCTGATCCTGCTCTTCCTCTACATCGGCTTCATGGCGCTGCAATCGGCCATCGACGACCCGCGCCGCGGCGACAAGGCCGGCGCCCTGCTGGCCCTGGTGGGCGTGGTCAACATCCCCATCATCTACTTCTCGGTGAAGTGGTGGAACACGCTCCACCAGGGCGCCTCCATCAGCTTCAAGGCCGCGCCCACCATGGCCAGCACGATGCTGTGGGGCATGTTGCTGTGCGCGCTGGGCCTGTGGGCCTACGCCATCGCCGTGTCGCTGTGGCGACTGCGCACGCTGGTCTTGGAGCGTGAGCGCGACGCCCAGTGGGTGGCACATCTGCCCGAGCTGCAAACACAGGAGGCACACGCATGAACTGGCCCAACTGGGAGGCCTTCTGGGCCATGGGGGGCTACGGCCTGTATGTGTGGGGATCGGTGGGGGCCGTGCTGCTCTTCATCGTCGCCGAACTGGTGGGCCTGGCGCTGAGCCGCCGTGCCCTGCTGGATGACATCCGACACGAAAGCCGAAGCGAAGCATGAAGCCCCGTCACAAACGTTTGACCCTGGTGCTGCTGGGACTCTCCGGCCTGGGCCTGGCGGCCTGGCTGGTGCTGTCCGCCTTTCAGCAGAACCTGGTGTTCTTCTTCACCCCCACGCAGATCCAGGCCGGTGAGGCACCGAGCCAGCGCAGCTTCCGCGTGGGCGGCATGGTCGAGTCCGGCAGCCACCGCCGCGAGGCCGATGGCATCACCCACAGCTTTGTCGTGACCGACACGGCGCAGCGCGTGCGCGTGAGCTACCAGGGCCTGCTGCCCGATCTGTTCCAGGAAGGCAAGGGCGTGGTCGCCCAGGGCCGTTTGCAGGCCAATGCGACCGGCGGCCCGCTGTTCGTGGCCGACGAGGTGCTGGCCAAGCACGACGAGAACTACATGCCGCCCGAAGCCGCCTACGCGCTCGAACAAGGCAAGGCGGCCCGCCAGAGTGGCCCCACGCCAGCCGATCTGCTGCCACAAGGAGCACGACCATGATCCCCGAACTCGGGCAGACCGCCCTGATCGTGGCCCTGGGCCTGTCGCTGCTGCTGGGCAGCCTGCCGCTGTGGGGCGCCTACCGCCAACAGGCGCATTTCATGAGCCTGGCGCGCCCGCTGGCCGCCGGTCAGTTCGCCTTTGCCGCGCTGGCCTTTGGCATCCTGATCCATGCCTTCGTGGTCATGGACTTCTCCGTGGCCTATGTGGCGGGCAACGCCAACTCGCTGCTGCCCGTGCAGTTCCGCGTAGCGGCGGCCTGGGGCGGGCATGAGGGCTCGCTCTTGCTGTGGCAGCTGATGCTGTCGGGCTGGACGCTGGCCGTGGCGCTGTTCAGCCGCCAACTGCCACCCGCCACCGTGGCGCGGGTGCTGGCCGTGCTGGGCCTCATCAGCGTGGGCATCCTCAGCTTCACGCTGTTCACGTCCAACCCCTTTGCACGCCTGATTCCCTCGGCGCCCGATGGGCAAGACCTGAACCCGCTGCTGCAAGACCCCGGCATGATCTTCCACCCGCCCCTGCTCTACATGGGCTATGTGGGTTTCTCAGTGGCCTTTGCGTTTGCGATTGCCGCCTTGCTCGAAGGCAAGCTGGACGCCGCCTGGGCCAAGTGGACCCGGCCGTGGACGCTGGCCGCCTGGGTCTTCCTCACCCTGGGCATCTTGCTGGGCAGCTTCTGGGCCTATTACGAGCTGGGCTGGGGTGGCTGGTGGTTCTGGGATGCGGTAGAAAACGCCTCCTTCATGCCCTGGCTGGTGGGCACCGCGCTGATCCACTCGCTGTCCGTGACCGAAAAGCGCGGCAGCTTCAAGAACTGGACGGTGTTGCTGGCCATCCTGGCCTTCTCGCTGTCGCTGCTGGGCACCTTCCTCGTGCGCTCGGGCGTGCTGACCTCGGTGCACGCCTTCGCGTCCGACCCGCAACGCGGTCTCTACATCCTCGTCTTCCTGCTCATCGTCATCGGCGGCTCGCTGGCCCTGTATGCGTGGCGCGCCTCGCAGGTGGGCCTGGGTGGGCGCTTCGCCGCCTTCTCGCGCGAGTCCCTGCTGCTGCTCAACAACGTCTTCCTGGTGGTGAGCATGGGCACCGTGCTGCTGGGCACGCTCTACCCACTGGCGCTCGACGCTTTCGGCCTGGGCAAAATCTCGGTGGGCCCGCCCTACTTCGATGCCGTCTTCGCGCCGCTGATGCTGCCGCTCTTGCTACTGATCTCGGTCGGCCCCTATGTGGCCTGGAAGCAAGGCTCGGTGGCGCGTGCCTGGCACGAGCTGCGCGGCGTAGCGCTGGTGTCGGTGTTGCTGGCCGGCGGCATTGCGCTGTCGCAGCGCACCTCGGTGGGCGTGAGCACCGGCCTGCTGCTGGCCTTCTGGGTGCTGCTTGGCAGCGTCCAGCACGCGGTGCAGCGCCTGCGTGCCGGGTCTGAACAACGGTCGCTGGCGCAACGCTGGCGCGCCGTGCCGCTGGCCTTCTGGGGCATGATCGTGGCCCACATCGGCGTGGGCGTGTTCGTGCTGGGCGTCACCCTCGTCAAGGGGCTGGACCAGGTGCGCGACGCCAGCCTGCAGGTGGGCCAAAGCCTCACCCTGGGCGACTACCGTTTCGACTTCAAGGCCCTGGACAAGCACAAGGGCGCGAACTACCTGGCCGGGCGCGCCACCTTCGAGGTCTTCCACCACGGACGCCACCTGGCCACCCTGCACCCGGAAAAGCGCTTTTACGTCGTGCAGCGCATGCCCATGACCGAGGCCGCCATCGACCGCGGCCTCACGCGCGACCTGTACGTGTCCCTGGGCGACACCGCGCCGAGCGGCGCCTGGGGCGTGCGCGTGCAGGTCAAGCCCTTCATGGGCTGGGTCTGGGGCGGCACGCTCTTGATGGCACTGGGCGGGGCCCTGGCCGCCGCCGACCGACGCTACCGCCAACGCGCCCGCGCCACCACCCCTGCGCACACGCCCGCTTCGGGCACCCCCACGGCTTCCGATTTGAACGTGGCCCCGGCCACGCTGTGAGATGACCATGAAACGCTTTCTGCTCCCCTTGGCCCTGTTCCTGGGCCTGGCTTCGACCCTGGCCCTGGGCCTCAAACGCGTGGACCCGCAAGCCCTGCCCTCGCCCCTGGTCGGCAAGCCCGTGCCTGCCTTCAACCTCACGCAGCTGGACGCCCCGCAAACCCACATCACCCCGGCGCGCTTCAAGGGCCAGGTCTGGTTGCTCAATGCCTGGGCCTCGTGGTGCGTGTCGTGCCGCAAGGAGCACCCGGTGCTGCTGGACCTGGCGCGCAAGGGCGTCGTCCCCCTCGTCGGCTTCAACTACCAGGACCAGCGTGAGCCCGGCAAGCAATGGCTGCAAAAGCACGGCAACCCCTATCAGCTCACCGTGTTCGACGAGGATGGCCGCGCCGGCATGGACCTGGGCATCATCGGCGTGCCCGAGACCTTCGTCATCGACAAGCAGGGCGTGATCCGCCACAAGCACGCCGGGCCCGTCACCCCCGAGTGGGTGCAGCAGACCTTGCTGCCCCTGCTCAAGGAGCTGCAACGTGGCTGACCTTCTGCGCTGGGCCAGGCAAGGGCTCACGGCCGGCCTGTGGGTGCTGGCCGCCACCTGCGCGCACGCCCAACCCGTGGTCAGTCCGCAAGACAGCGGCAACGCGGCGCTGGAGCTGCGAGTCAACCAGCTGGCCTCCGAGCTGCGCTGCCTGGTGTGCCAGAACCAGACGATTGCCGACTCGCACGCCGAACTGGCCGTGCAACTGAAAAACGAGGTGCGCACCCAGCTGGCCCAGGGCCGCAGCGAAGACGAGGTGCGCGACTTCATGGTGGCGCGCTATGGCGACTTCGTGCTGTACCGCCCCCCGGTGAGCACCGCGACGGCGCTGCTGTGGGCGGGCCCGGCTCTGCTGCTGCTGATCGGACTGGGGCTGCTGGTGCAGCACATCCGCGCACGCCGGCGCCTGGACGCGAACCGCCCGGATGCGCCCGACTCGACACTGGACTCGGTGTGGCCCGATGAACCCACCCCCAAGGAGCAGGCATGAGTGGGTTTGCTGTGGTGAGTGGCGCCCTGGTGCTGACCGCCGGTGCGTGCGTGACCTGGCCGCTGTGGCGCGCCCGTGCGGCCGATCTGCGGCCGGTTACTGGGCGTGCCTGGGCTGCGGGCTTGACGGTGGCCTTGGCCGCCTTCACCGCTGGCGTCTATGTGTGGGTGGGCACGCCCCAGGCGCTGAACGGCCCCATCCCGGTGGCGCAGTGGGAAGAGCCAGCGTCCAGCGAGGCGGAAGCCCCAGCGGCGCCCGAGGCCCCCGCCCCCGGCGGGACAACTGCTCCCACCCAAGTCCAGATCGAAGGCATGGTGAACCGCCTGGCCACGCGACTGCAGACCCAGCCCGATGACGCTGCCGGATGGCGCATGCTGGCGCGCTCGTATGAAACGCTGGGCCGCTTTGACGAGGCCGTGCAGGCCTACCAGCGCCTGCTGGCCCTGCAGCCACCCGATGCCGACCTGTTGACCGACTATGCGGTGACGCTGGGCATGAGCCAGGGGCGCACGCTGGTGGGCGCGCCAGAGACCGTGATCCAGCAGGCGCTGAGCTTGAACCCGCGGCATGTGCAGGCGCTGGCTTTGGCAGGCAGTGCGTCGTTTGAGAAGAGGGACTACCAAGGCGCGATTGCGACTTGGGGTCAGCTGTTGAGCCTGGTGCCGCGGGGTGATGAATTGCGTGCGTCGATTGAGGCCAATATCCGCAAGGCCCAATGGCTTGCAGCACAGGAGCAAGGCGCAGAAGCGTCTCACCCCTGAGCAAGCAGGTGTTGCGCCTCTACCGTCGCCTGCAATCATTGGGCACTCGGCCATGAGCAGTTGCCGACATCCCTCCAATAAATGTCTGTACCAACCCGCGAGGTAGGGCCGACGCTAAATATTTAGCAAGAAGACGGAGTAGGCAAAAAATACTGGGGCGTTGGCCTTTAGTTGAATAGTCGTCCACACAGCGCGCGTGCCGTATTCTGATCAGCCCTCATCCACTCATGAACCAAATATCCCATCAAGGATTCATGTGCTCTCTCATGTGACCACGCCATTTTTTCTGAGATCTGCTTGGCAATACCGTGGACTGTCTTCTTGCATTCGTCTCTCTGTGCTTTGCCCGTTAGCAATAAATGAGACTTGGCGAGCACCATAGAGATCTGCAAATTGGCAGCGCCTGTAAATGCCTGAATGCCACTCCGATGGAGTGTGACATTCGATGCCAAGAGATCGCATAGCCCTACTTCAGGTGTCCAAGGCAAAAACTCGACTTGAGCCCTTTGAGCTTTGTAGAGTTGTTGAGGGACCGTTAGCGCCGGCGGTTCTTGCCCCGCGGCAGTCACTGGCGGCAAGCACTCATCCTGAGAGTCGGCATCAAGCGCTGCCATTCTCTTCGTGAGCGCCGGGACGAAAGACTTGCTTCGCTCAAGAAACCGAAGAACCTCCTTGTAGCCTCCGATTACAGCAGTTTGAGTTGTAGGTACGCTTTTGTTTCCATTCGCTTGATTGGCGCTGAGGTGTTGCTTCCACATTTCATCAACACACTGCTTAGCAGAGATATCTTCGACAAAAATCAACTTATCAGGAGAGTTCTCTTCATCCAATGCCAGATGCTGCAAAGCATATGTGGGATAAACATTTTGGTGGATGTTTACCTCGCCACCGTCATTTTCGAGATAGATAATGTGCTTGCGGCCCACACTTTTAATTAAACTCGAAGAGTGTGTTGACACAAGAACGGTGCATGGCGCATCCTCTGCCAATTTTTCAATTTCCTTGAAAAGGCGGATTTGAGCCGCGGGATGCAAGGCCATTTCAAACTCATCAACAATGTAAAGGCCGCCGTTCTTCATTGCTAACAACTTTTGACCAAGTCGCATAACACAAAGCTCACCAAGACTGAAAGCTTTCTCAGAATACCAAGTCTTTCGCTTGTCGCCCGGTTTCGTTCTATCAATCAAATGCGCAACCAAGCCTCGCCCGCGTAGATTTATCCTGTGCAGACTGTCGAACTTGTCGGTATCAAAAACGGCGTTGAGGAAATCTCTGAGTTGAACGTCTGCAGGCTGTTTCCTCAAACCTTTTAATTCATCTTGAGTTGGCTCTACTCGCGATGAATCAGCCTTTAAAAAAAGCACCTCTGTGAATGCATCTCGCACTAGTTGTGAGTTAGATCTTGGCGTGGCCGACCATCGGATCTGATTGTATCGATAGGCAACATTCTTGTTATTAATATGGTAGGTGATCGTTGCATCTGTCAGGCCGTCAATCCCTGTCGATGCTTTTCCTCCTGGAAGTCCAAGTTGGAAAGCATTTGGCGCCCCCATCCGATGCAACACAGTCAATAGCGATGTCTTGCCACACCCGTTAGCTCCAGTTACGACAAATGCCCCCCTTTTGGGAACACTGAAACTGAGATGCTTGATTGACTTCAGGTTTGTGATCTCAACCCGTACTGCCATGCTTCCTCCTGATATTTTTTTATCCGACTAGCCTGTCTTCAGCTATTAATAAAACCAAGACTAATGAACGTATCTGTGGATCTGAATTTTAGCGTTCAACTGGAGAATCTGGATGTACATAAATGACAACATGTTCAAGAGCGGTACGGCGCGCAATCGTGCTTGGGCCTTGTCCTAAAGGTGCCAGCTAATTGGTCCGATAGGCCTGATTTGCCCCCCCTGCCTGTGGAAGGTTGAGCGCTCTTGACGGAACTATGCAATGTCGCGGCATCCACCTGTCATATGTGTTTGCCACCCACCCTCATGCGCAAACATCAGTTCCTCTGTGCCTGACGCGCTCCTATCGTTGCGTCATGGCAGCGAAAGCCGCACCGCATCGGTCGCCGCGCGGCATGCCGGTCTTTCGCTCGCCCCGTTTGTCAGTCACACAGGAATCTCTCGGCCATGCCTCTCCGTCCCCTGCACGATCGCCTGATCGTCCAACGCAAAGAACCTGAACTCAAGACCGCCAGCGGCATCGTCATCCCCGACTCGGCCGGCGAGAAGCCCGAGCAAGGCGTGGTCGTGGCCATCGGCCCCGGTCGCCGTACCGATCAGGGCCAGCTCGTGCCGCTGATCGTCCAGCCCGGTGAGACCGTGCTGTTTGGCAAGTACACCGGCCAGACCGTCAAGCTCGATGGCGAGGAGCTGCTCGTCATCCGCGAGGAAGACGTCCTCGCGATCCTCACTGCCTGATCCCCCTCATTGAAGTAACTGGAGAACGCCCACATGGCAGCCAAACATGTCGTATTCGGGGATGACGCCCGTGCCAAGATCGTGCGCGGGGTCGATGTCCTCGCCAACGCCGTCAAAGTGACGCTCGGCCCCAAGGGCCGCAACGTGGTGCTCGAGCGCAGCTTCGGCTCGCCCACCGTGACCAAGGACGGTGTCTCGGTCGCCAAGGAAATCGAGCTGAAGGACCGCTACGAGAACATCGGCGCGCAGCTGGTCAAGGAAGTGGCCTCGCGCACGTCCGACAACGCCGGTGACGGCACCACCACCGCCACCGTGCTGGCCCAGGCCATCGTGCGCGAAGGCTTCAAGTACGTGGCCGCCGGCCTGAACCCGACCGACCTCAAGCGCGGCATCGACAAGGCCGTGACCGCCCTGGTCGCCGAGATCCAGCAGATCGCCAAGCCCACCACGACCTCCAAGGAAATCGCCCAGGTGGGCGCCATCTCGGCCAACTCCGACTGGGACATCGGCCAGATCATTGCCGATGCCATCGACAAGGTGGGCAAGGAAGGCGTGATCACCGTGGAAGACGGCAAGAGCCTGCACAACGAGCTGGACGTGGTCGAAGGCCTGCAGTTCGACCGTGGCTACCTGTCGCCCTATTTCATCAACAACCCCGACAAGCAGGCCGTCGAGTTGGACGAGCCGCTGGTGCTGCTGATCAACAAGAAGGTCAGCCACATCCGCGAGCTGATCCCGGCGCTGGAAGCCGTGGCCAAGGCCGGTCGGCCGCTGCTGATCATTGCCGAAGACATCGAAGGTGAAGCGCTGGCCACCCTGGTGGTCAACGCCATCCGCGGCATCCTCAAGGTGGTGGCCGTGAAGGCGCCGGGCTTTGGCGACCGCCGCAAGGCCATCCTGGAAGACATCGCCGTGCTGACCGGCGCCAAGGTGATCGCCGAGGAAGTGGGCCTGTCGCTGGACAAGGTGACGCTGGAGGACCTGGGCCAGGCCAAGCGCGTGGAAGTGGGCAAGGAGAACACCATCTTGATCGACGGTGCGGGCGAGGCCGTGCAGATCGAGGCGCGCGTCAAGCAGATCCGCGTGCAGATTTCTGAGGCCACCAGCGACTACGACCGCGAGAAGCTGCAAGAGCGCGTGGCCAAGCTGGCCGGTGGCGTGGCGGTGATCAAGGTGGGCGCCGCGACCGAGGTGGAGCTGAAGGAGAAGAAGGCCCGCGTGGAAGACGCGCTGCACGCGACCCGTGCAGCCGTGGAAGAAGGCGTGGTGCCGGGCGGTGGCGTGGCGCTGCTGCGTGCCAAGAAGGCCGTGGGCACCTTGAAGGGCGATAACGCCGATCAGGACGCTGGCATCAAGCTGGTGCTGCGCGCGATTGAAGAGCCGCTGCGCCAGATCGTGGCCAACGCTGGTGGCGAGCCGTCTGTGGTGGTGAACCGCGTGCTGGAAGGCACGGGCAACTTTGGCTTCAATGCGGCCAACGACAGCTATGGTGACCTGGTCGAGCAAGGCGTGCTGGACCCGGCCAAGGTGACGCGCACGGCGCTGCAGAACGCCGCCTCGGTGGCCAGCCTGATTCTGACGACCGAGGCCATCGTGGCCGAAGTGCCTGAGCCCAAGGTGCCTGCCGCACCGCATCACGATGAAGGGGGCTTTGGCGGCGGCTTCTGATCGATGAACCACTGGCCGTGTCTGCACGGCTTGGAACGCCCTGCACGCGCAGCCCTCTGCGCGGCAGGGCGTTTGTCATGGCGCCTGTTCGGCTTATGCGCGTTGCTGCGATCTCAACAGCCTGCTGCATTTTGTGCATGAGCACATGCCAAAGCATCAGTTCGCAAAACCATCACGTCCGATGAGACTGCGTTCAGGGTGTTCACACACCTGATCCTTTCCACCCTCCCGATGTATGAGGTCAAGACGATGAAGCCTTTCCACAAGATCCTGGCAGCCGGTGCCTGGCTGCTGTCCCTGCCGGCCCTGGCCAACTCGCCCTTCCTGGTCAGCACCGACTGGCTGGAGAAGAACCTGAACGACCCCAAGGTCAAGGTGATCGAAGTCAGCGTGGTGCCCGGCGTGTACGAGCGCGGCCACATCCCCGGCGCCGTCAACTTCGAGTGGCACACCGACCTGGTCGACCCGGTGCGCCGTGACATCGTCAACCAGGCCAACCTGGAAAAGAAGCTGCGCGCGGCCGGCGTGAACCAGGACAGCACGGTGATCCTCTACGGTGACAACAACAACTGGTTTGCCGCCTGGGGCGCCTGGGTGCTGGACGTCTACAGCCTCAAGAACGTGAAGCTGCTCGACGGTGGCCGCAAGAAGTGGAAAGCCGAAGGCCGCGCGCTGTCGCCGCTGGCTGCCACGCCCACCGCGGGCAACATCAAGGTGAGTGCCGCCAACCCGGCGCTGCGTGCGCGCCTGACCGACGTGGTCGCCGCTGCAGACAAGAAGACCAACACCGCGCTGGTGGACATCCGCTCGGCCGATGAGTACAGCGGCAAGGTGTTCGCCCCCGTTGGCGTGCAGGAGCTGGCCGTGCGTGCTGGCCACGTGCCCGGTGCGGTGAACGTGCCTTGGGGCCAGGCGGTGGCCGCCGATGGCACCTTCAAGTCGGTGGAAGAGCTGCGCAAGCTGTATGCGGGCGTGGGCATTGATGGCAAGAAGCCCATCATCACCTACTGCCGCATTGGCGAGCGCTCCAGCCACACCTGGTTCGCGCTGAAGAAGCTGCTGGGCTATGAGGTGCGCAACTACGACGGTTCGTGGACCGAGTACGGCAACACCGTGGGCGTGCCGATTGCCAACCCGGCCGGCACGGTCTGGGGCGGTCGCTGACCTGAAAGTGAGTTGAGCATGGCGCAGTTTCAAGCCGTGCAGGGGCGGCCCGGATGGGCCGCTGTCCTGACCTCCGTGGCCGTGCTCAGCACGGCTTTTTTTCTCCACAAGCACCTGGGCAGTTTGCCCGGTGGGGCGGCGCTGGCGCTCTCGCTGGTCTTTGGCCTGAGCTTTGGCGTGCTGCTGCAACGCTCACGCTTTTGCTTTTACTGCGTGAGCCGCGACTTCATCGAGCAGCGTGACGCGCGTGGCCTGCTGGGCATCGTGGCCGCGCTGGTGGTGGGCACGCTGGGCTACCACGCGGTGTTCGGCGCCTTCCTGCCCGAGCCTGCACCCGGTCGCTTGCCACCGGGCGCGCACATCGGGCCGGTCAGCATCGTGCTGGTCGGGGCGTCGTTCACCTTTGGGCTGGGCATGGCGCTGGCCGGCTCGTGCATCAGTGCGCAGCTCTACCGGCTGGGTGAAGGGGTGGTGACCGCACCTTTGGCCCTGCTCGGCACGGTGGTGGGCTTCATCCTCGGTCTGCGCGTGTGGAACACGCTCTACCTGGACCACATCCAGGAGGCGCCGGTGGTGTGGCTGCCCCATCACCTGGGTTATGAGGGCTCGATCGCCGTGCAACTGCTGGGCCTGGGTCTGCTGGCGGCGCTGCTGTGGTGGCGTCACCGTGCGCCCGCCCCGGCCGCGCTGGACACGCCCTGGTGGCGCCGTCGCTGGGCGCCGCACACCGGCGGCATCCTGATCGGCAGTCTGGGCGTGATCGCCTTCCTGCGCGTGTCGCCGCTGGGCGTCACGTCGGAGTTGGGCAGCATTGCCCGCACCCTGGCCGACCAACAGCAGTGGCTGCCCAGCCGGCTGGAAGGGCTCGATACCTTTCGCGGCTGCGTGACCACCGTCAAGGAGACGCTGTGGTCGAACAACGGCTCGCTGGTGGTGGGCATCGTGCTGGGCTCGCTGGCGGCGGCTGTGCTGGCCGGGGACTTCCGTCCGCGCTGGCCCAGCGTGCGCGAGTCGGTGCGTGCGCTGCTCGGCGGCGTGCTGATGGGCCTGGGCAGCATGCTGGCCCTGGGTTGCACGGTGGGCACGCTGCTGTCGGGCATCATGGCGGCGGCCGCGTCAGGCTGGGTGTTCCTGCTGTTCGCGGGGCTGGGTCTGTTGGCCGGCTGGTGGCTGCGCCGCCAGCGCTGGTCGGGCCTGGTCGATCCGGTCACTTGATCGGTGGGTGCGGCCGGGCGGCCGCACCCCTCAGCCCGGCCGTCACACGGCGTAGTGCAGGTCCAGTGGGCTCAGTTGCGACAGGCGTCGTTGACGGTACTGATCGCGGATCAGCTCATCGACCTTGAAACGGGCCAAGGGCCAGGCACCATGGCCCGACTCGGCATTGATGTGGCCCGCCTGCCCCAGATTGAGGAACTTGCTGCCCCAGATCCTGGCCCATGAATGCGCCCGCTCCAGCGGCATCCAGGGATCGTTTTCGCTGCCGATCATCAACGACGGAATGCCCAGCCCGGTTTGGGGCAGGCGATGCACGACGTTGAATTTCACGGGGTCCGCCGGGGCCACCAGCAAGGCCGCGTGGATGCGTGCGCTGGCGCCGCTGCCCTCTTGTTCGCGGGCGGACACCTTGTCCAGGTGGTGCGCCAAGGCCAGGCAGCCAAAGCTGTGTGCGACGGCCACCCAGATGGTGCCGGGCCTGGCCTTCTGCACGGTGCGCTCAATCTGTTCGGACCACGCGGCCACCTCCGGGTGCGCCCAGTCGGCCTGTTGTACGCGCCGCGAGTCTCGGTACTGCGTGCCCAACCAGGTCTGCCAATGATCGGGCCCGCTGTTGTTCAAGCCAGGAATGATCAAGACCCGCACCGGGTTGCACAGCAAGGGAAGTGATGACCCCATGTGGGACTCCTTTATCAGTCATCAGGTGATCACGGGCGGTGATCCTTCAGAGGAGTCTTTCACGCCTCACCACACAAAGGAAGCAATCAATTCGTCTTTGCATATGCGGTGACAAGAGGGGGATGGCCCCCGACGCAAGGGCCTAAAGAGCCTACAGGGCCTTGGCCACCCGGTCTGCGTCGCCGATCGACGACCGCACCAGGCCGGGTGTCAGGATCTGCGGCAGCACCACGGGCTCGCTGTCTGAGCCCGGTGGGTAGTACACGTACAAAGGCACGCCGCTGCGCCCGAAGCGCTGCAGCACGGCGGTGATGGCCGGATCCTGGCGCGTCCAGTCCCCCTTGAGGTAGGTGACACCCTGGGCCTGGAAGGCCGATTGCACCGAGCTCTGGCTCAAGGCCACCCGTTCATTGACCAGGCAGGTGATGCACCACGCGGCTGTGAAGTTGAGGAAGACCGGCTTGCCCTCGGCGCGCCGGGCCTCGAAGGCTGCCGCGTTGTAAGGCTGGCTGTCGACCGACTCGCCCGTACGCAGCGAAGCCGTGGCACCGGGGGCGGATGGCTCGATGGCGGTCAGTCCGACATGGCTGGCGGCCAGGGCACCGCTGAGCGCGATGAGCGCCAGAGCAGCCCCGCCTCGCTGGGCAATCGGCCCGGCCAGCCGTGAGCTGTCATACGCCCAGGCCGCGAAGGCGAGGGCGATCAGGCCTGCCAGGGCAATGGCGACCGCATCGACGCCCGCCTGCTGCGCCAGCACCCAGATCAACCAGGCCGTGGTCGCGTACATCGGGAAGGCCAGCACCTGCTTGAGCCGCTCCATCCAGACGCCCGGTCGGGGCATCCAGCGCTGCAGTGCCGGCCAGGTGCTCAGCAGCAGGTAGGGCAGGGCCAGGCCCAGGCCCAGGCTGAGGAACACCGCGAGCAGCACCGCTGCCGGTTGCGTCAGCGCAAAGCCGATCGCGCCTCCCATGAACGGCGCCGTGCAGGGTGTGGCGACGATGGTGGCCAGCACCCCGGCAAAGAAGCTGCCGGCATAGCCCGAGCGATCGGCCAGCGATTGGCCCAGTCCGGTCACCGACTGACCGAGGGTGAACACGCCCGACAGGCTCAGGCCCACGGCAAACATCAGGTAGGCGACGGCCAGCACGAACACCGGCGAGTGGAACTGAAAGCCCCAGCCCACCTGGTCGCCGCCGGCTTTCAGGATGATCAACACGGCGGCGAGCAAGGCAAAGCTGGCCAGCACCCCGCCCGTGTAGGCCAGCCCATGCAGACGGGCCTTGGCCGGCGACTGCGCGCTGTGCTGCAACAAGGCCAGCGCCTTGATCGACAACACCGGGAACACGCAGGGCATCAGGTTGAGCACCAGGCCGCCGAGCAGGGCCAGGAGCAAGGCCGGGGCCAGTCCCAGAGGGTGGGTGCTCGGTGCGTCTGCCGAGGCGTTGACCGATGCCGCCACCGGCTTGCCGAACGCGGCGGCCGTGCCTGGGGCTTGTACCGTGCCTTGTACCGTGTAGCCCACCCTGTGAGCCTGTGGGCCATCGCCTTCGCCTGGGTCCACCACCAGCACGCCGTCGAGCACCTGGCCCTCGGTCAGCGGAGCGTCGCCTGCGGGCAACTGCAGCACCCAGGCCTCGCCTTGCCGGGTCACGGTCTGCGCGCCGGCGTGAGACACCGGGCCACCTTCCGAAGGGAAGAAGCGCAAACCTGGCGTCGCCCGTGCCTGCGCTGACACGGCCTGCGCCGGCAGGGTCAGCGTCAGACCGTTGCCTGAGCGGGCCACCGTGGCCGACCAGGTGGGGGACTGCGGCAGCTGGGCGCGCGCCTGCGTGATGAGCGGGTCGATGGGCGAGGCCGGCGTGTCGGCGGCCACCACGGGCAAGCTCAGGCCCAGCGTGGCCTTCTGCGGGATGCAGACCTCATGGCACACCAGCCAATGCGCCTCGACCTGAATGGGCACCTCACCGCCCACCGGCAGCGTGCTGGGCAAACTCACCTCGGCGAGCAGGGTCACCGCATCGGCATAGCCGTAATTGGTGACCGGGCCGATTTCAAAATGCTGCGGGATCGGCCACTGGATCGGGCCGGCCTGCGCACCTGTAGGCAGTTGCCAGTCCAGCCGCGTGGCCAGACCCGAGTCCCCCGGATTGCGCCAGTAGGTGTGCCACTGCGGCGCGATGCGCTGGTGTAGGCCGACGGTGAGGCGCTCGCCCGGGCGCACCTGCGCGGTGGCCGGCACGAGGCGCACTTCGACCTGATCGGTCTGGAAGGAGGACGGTGGTGGCGCGGATTGCGCGAAGGCACCGCCCCCGCTCAGCATCGAGGTGATCAGCCACAGTGGCAAGGCATTCAGGAGGCGGGAAGGCAGGCGAAGCATCGAATCCATGACCATGAAACATGCAGGTCGCAATGCCTGCGATCTTTCACTATGTCATCGATGCCCGCTCAGCCCAAGCCCTCAGTTCGCATATCGATATGACGATCAGGTCAATGGCGGCGAGCGGTCGGCGCCGGGCCTCCTCAGCCGTCCTGAGGATCGGTCGGCGTGGCCAGGATCAACTGATACAGGTCGATGTCCAGCCAGCGGCCGAACTTGAAGCCGGCCTGGCGAACGGTGCCGGCATGGGTGAAGCCTAGAGCCTGGTGCAGGCGGATGCTCACGGCATTGCTGGCGTCGATCACCCCCACCAGCACGTGCTTGCCCTGGTCTTGCGCAGCACGAATCAAGGCCTGCATGAGCTGCGGCCCCAGCCCCTTGCCACGATGCGCCTGGTGCACATACACGGAATGCTCGACCGTGTACTTGTAGGCCGGCCAGGTGCGGAAGGTGCCGTAAGAGGCAAAGCCCATCAGCTCGCCCGCATCCGACTCCACCCCGATGACCGGAAAGCCCCCGGCGCGCTTGGCCTCGAACCAGCTCGTCATCTGGGCGCGGGTGCGCGGCTCGTAGTCATACAGGGCCGTCGAATGCACGATGGCCTCGTTGAAGATGGCGAGGATGGCCTCGCCGTGTCGCGCGTCGGTGCAGTCAACCCATTGCATGCCCTCATCATAGGGCGGCGATGGACACCTCGGTGGACTTGACCAGGGCGATGACCTCCTTGCCGATCACCAGGCCCAGGTCCTTGACCGAGCGGGTGGTGATGACCGAGGTGACGATCAGGCCGGAGGGGGTTTCGACATCGATCTCGGAGACCACGGGGCCTTCGATGATCTCTTTGACTTTGCCGCGGAACTGGTTGCGGACGTTGATGGCGGTGATGCTCATGGCGGACCTTTCATGACGAAACAACAGGAACCCCGTGCCGTTGCGTTGGGGGGCGTGTTCAGTGTCGCCATCGGTGCTGCACAGCAGAAGGAAGGAATGGTTCTATGGTTCTGCGGTTTGCGCGGGTACGTGTATCCGACCGACCGCCCTGCGTCGCTGTGCACCACATCGCCACGTTTCACCTGAGAATGTCCGGATCCACTGACCTGCCAGCCCCGCCATGTTCACCACCCTGATCACCTGCAACGAGCTGCAAGCCCTGCAACAGCGAGGTGCGTCCCTGCTGATCCTCGACTGCACCGCCGACCTGATGAACCCGTCGGCAGGACGGCAGCAGTTCCTGGACGCGCACCTGCCTGGCGCGCTGCACGCCGACCTGGACCAGCACCTGAGCGCGCACGGCGCGGCCGATGCCGCCTCCGGTGGCCGCCACCCCCTGCCGCGTCGCGAGGTGTTCGCCCAGTGGCTGCGCCAGATCGGCCTGCAGACCCACACCCAGGTCGTCGTCTACGACCGCAACGGCCTGAACTTCTGCGGCCGCCTGTGGTGGATGCTGAAATGGGCAGGCCATGAGGCCGTGGCGGTGCTCGACGGCGGCCTGGCCACCTGGACCGCATCCGGTGGCGCCGTGGAAGCCGGACCGGCTGCACCGCGCACGCCCTCCAACTGGACGCTGCAACCGCCCTTGCGTGAGTTGGTCACAGCTGACGAGGTGCGAGCCCATCTGGATCAGCCCGATCAGACCGTGATCGACGCACGCGCCACCCCGCGCTACCGCGGCGAGGTCGAGCCCCTGGACCCGGTGGCCGGCCACATCCCCGGCGCTCTCAACCGCCCCTTTGGCCTCAACCTGGACGAGCAAGGCCGCTTCAAGCCCGCCGCCACACTGCGCGCCGAGTTCGAGGCCCTGCTGGCCGGCCGCGACCCGGCCAGCGTCGTGCACCAGTGCGGCAGCGGCGTCAGCGCCGTGCCCAATCTGCTGGCGATGGAGGTGGCCGGCTTTGCCCCCACCCGCCTGTTTGCGGGCAGCTGGAGCGAGTGGTGCCGCGACCCGTCTCGGCCAGTCGCCAAGGGCTGAGGCCCCTCACGCCACAGCCCTGAACGACACCCCCAGGACCAGCGCCTGGCGCCCGCCTCGGCTGCGTCACAGGCCCAGCGCCTCTCGGCGGGCAATCTCGCGTCGCAGGTGCTTCAAGGCGGGCGTGACGATGGCCACGAAGTAAGCCTCACGCAAACGGCGTTGCGCCGTGGCCTTGCGCAAATAGCCTCGCGCGCCCTGATGCAGCATGGCCGCGTTGGCCGCGCGCAGCGACAGCTCGCCGCCGGCCAGTCGCACGCGCATCACCTCGGTGATGAGCTTGGGCAAGGCGGCGGGCTCGGGCCCCGCGTCCAGCAAAGCCGCCAGCCGGAAGGTCTCGGCTTCGGCGGCGTGCAGCGCCTCGCGCAGCTCGTCCGCCTGGTCCGTCTCGTAGCAGTTGACATGGCTGTGGGTGCGGTCCACGGCCTCGACCAGGCTGATGCAGTCACGCACCAAGCCGATCCCCATCCCCATCTGCGCCAGGATCATGCCGGGCTGGATCTGCGGCAGGTAGGCGCCCGATTGATCGGGGTGCGCCAGCACGCGGTCATCGTTGATGCGCACACCCCGGAACTGGCAGGCAAAGGTGCGCGTGCCTTCCAGCGCCGTGAACTCCGCCCCATTGATCAGCCGAAAGCCCTCCTGGTTGCAATGGACCACCACAAAGACGAGGCGCCCGTCACCTTCCACCGGGCAGCCGGTCACGAAGACATGGTCGGCGCCCAGGTTGGACACCCAGGGCAGCGTGCCGTTGATCTCATACCCGCCATCCACCCGTTTGGCACTGAGCAGAAAGCGCTCGATCTCGCACGACGACTTCAGCGTGTTGGACAAGCCGGTGCCGCCCAGCAGCTCGCCACGCGCCAGCGCCGGCAGCAAGGCCGCCTTGGCCTGTTCGTTGTCGGACTTGGCGATGTAGCGGGCGCAGGCCGTGTGACACCAGTGCGTGAACGCGGTGGACAGGCACACCTCACCCACTTTGGACATGATGGCAATCGTGTCCACCAGCCATTGGCCGCTGCCGCCATACGCCGGCGGCACCACCGCGCCCAGGCCGCCGAGGCCGCCCAGGGCACGCAAGAAGGCCTCGGGGTACTCGCCCTCCAGATCGATGGCGGTGACCCGCGGCGCCAGCTCACGGACGATCAAGGCGTCGATGGACAGGTGCTCGGTGGGTGGGGAGATGACAGCAGACATGAGGGAGCTCCGAAGAGGAAATCAGGCACCGTTCCAGCGCCGATGCACCACACGGGCCAGCCAGTCGAGCGCAAAGCCCAACAGGCCGATGAACAAGATGGTGGCCATCAACTCCGGATAGGCCATGCGGTCACGCGTGTCCAGGATGAAATAGCCCAGCCCGGCCTGCACGCCCAGCATTTCGGCGGGCACCAGCACCACCCAGATCAGGCCGATGGCCAGACGGATGCCGGTGAGCAAGTGGGTGGCAATCGCGGGCACCGTCACGCGCCACAAGCGCTCCAGCCGGTTGGCACCCAGGCTGTCGGCCAGCGTCAACCACAAGGGATCGATCGCCTGAATGCCCGAGGCCACATTCAGCACGATGGGCCAGACCGCCGCAAACGCGATCAGGAACACCACCGGCGCCTCGCCCACGCCCAGGGCCATCACGGCCAGAGGCATCCACGACAGCGGCGAGATCATGCGCAGGAACTGGAAGGTGGCCGAGGTCAGGCGGTTGAAGGCCGGCCACGATCCGACTAACAGGCCCACTGGCACGCCCACCAGGGTCGCGATCAGCAGCCCCAGGCCCACCCGCTGCAGGCTGTAGCGGGCATGCAGCCAGATGTCGCCGTGGCGGGCCAGCTCGATCGCGGCATCCCAGGTCTGCTCGGGGGCGAAGCGTGCTGCCATCAGCGAGTCCCGGCCCCACACATGCACGCCCAGCCACCACAGGCCGATGGTCAGCAGCAGGCCCAGCACGGGCCAGGCCACGCTGAGCAGGGCCGCGCCCACAGGACGGGCAGAAGCAGAGGAGCGATCAGACATGGGGAAGGGTGCGGGTCAGGCTCAGGCAACGATGGTTTCGCTGCGGGTGAAGGACTCGGGCAGGCCAAAGGCCTTCAGCCCGCCCAGCGCGGCGATCGACTTCTTGACGAAACGGTCGTCCACCAGATCGCGCGCCACAAAGGCCGGGTCCAGCTTGCTCAGGAAGCGGTTGTCTCCTTCCACCTGCGTGACCTTGAGCAGCTTGACCAGCTGCTCGGTGTACGACGGGAAGGGATAAGGTTGGTAGTCGATGCGGGCATCCTTCCACTCGGGGTGGCGGATCGCGCCCTCTGCGGCGTACTGCTTGTCGCGCGCTGCATTGGCCACCAGCACGCGCTCGAGCACCGGCGTGGGGAAGGGGGTGTACTTGCCCGCGCCGTCTTTGGACAGCAGCTGGGCGCCTTCAGGGCGGTGATCGCGCAGCCAGTGCTGGGCGTTGACGATGGCGTTGACCACCTTTTGCGACCACTCCGGGCGGCCTTGCAGATCCCGCTCGTGCATGGTGACCACGCAGCATGCATGGTCACGCCACACATCGCCGGTGAAGCGCAACACGCGGCCAATGCCATTGGTTTCGGCCGCCGCGTTGAAGGGCTCGGCCACGATGAAGCCGGCAATCGCGCCATTGGCCAGCGCCGGGCCCATGTCGGCCGGTGCCATGATGGACAGCGCCACCTCATTGGCCTTGAGCTCGCCACCTGGCTTGGTCACCACCTTCAAGCCGCTTTCGCGCAACAGGTGTTGCAGCACCACGTTGTGGATCGAATACCAGAAGGGCACGCCCACCTTCTTGCCACCCAGGTCCTTGACCGTGCGAATGCTGGGGGCCACCGTCAGGGCCGAGCCGCTCATGTGGTTCCAGGCCACCACCTTGGCGGGGAACTGGCTGCCATAGCGCGCCCACACGGTCATGGGCGAGAGCAGGTGCACCACATTGACCTGGCCGGCCATGAAGGCTTCGACAATCTGCGCCCACGAGCGGAACATGCGCGGCGCTTCCACCTGCAAGCCCTGTTGCTCGAACAGCTGGCGCGCGTGGGCCACCAGCAGCGGGGACGCGTCGGTGATCGGCAGGTAGCCGATGCGCACCGGGTCGTTGGGGTTGGCGGCCTGGGCCAGCACCGGCATCGTGGCGGCGCCACTGAGCAAGGCCGACAGGCGCAGCATGTCGCGCCGCGACACGGGCAGATCTTCAGACAGGTTCGAGAGCAGTTTGTCGATCATGGGGGTCCTCACAAAATGGGATACCAGGCCGCTTCGGGACTGGACAGGGCGTTGAGAATGTCTTCGCGCAGCGCGTTGAGGTCGCTGGAGCGGTGCTGGCGCGGTGCGGTGCCACTGGGGCGCCACTCGCCCACGATGCGGGCCGGCGATCCCGCCAGCAACAGCACCCGGTCGCCAATGCGCAGGGCCTCGTCGATGTCGTGCGTGACCAGCAGCGCGGCGCTCTGTTGTTGGTGCGCCAACGCCACCAGCAGGTCCTGCATCGACTCGCGGGTGATGGCGTCCAGCGCCGAGAAGGGCTCATCCAGGTAGATGATCTCGGGGTTGCGGGCCAGGGCCCGTGCCAGCGACACCCGCTGTGCCATGCCGCCCGACAGGGCGTGCGGCTTCTTGTTCGCGTGCTCGCTCAGCCCGACTTGCTGCAGTACCTGCTGGACACGCTCATGGCGTTGCGCGCGGCAGGCCGGGGTGCGGCAGGCAAAGTCCAGGCCGAAGCCGACGTTGTCGGCCACGCTCAGCCAGGGCAGCAAGGCCGGCGACTGAAAGACCACGCTGGCCCGGGCAGCCCGGTCGGCTTGCACCGCGCCGTACATCAGCACCTCGCCGGTGGTGGGCTCGGCCAAACCGGCCAGCAGCCGCAGCAAGGTGGACTTGCCGCAGCCCGAAGCGCCGATCAGACAGACGATCTCCTGCCGCTGAATGTGCAGGTCGACGCCCTCAAACACCGGGCGATGGCCGTAGGAAAACGCCAGTTGGCGTGCGGCCAGCAGGGCATTTTCCTGGCTCATCATCAGGCCTTGCGTTCCCAGCGGTAGGCGCTGAGCTCGGGGTTCAGGTCGGTGCCGGCCAGGGTGTTGGCGAAGTTGCACAAGGTGGCCAGCGACACACCCAGGATGACTTCCAGCACCTGCTGCTCACCATAGCCTGCGTCCGTGAACGCTTGCAGCTCATCGGGTGTCACGGCGCCACGGCTGCGGATCACCGCACGGGTGAACTCGGCCACAGCTTCGAGCTTGGCGTCGGGCAGCGGCGTCTGGTCGCGCATCGCGTTGACCAGCTCAGGTTCGAGCTTGCCCACCTTGTAGCAAACCGCGGTGTGACCGGCCACGCAGAACGCGCAACCGTGATTCGTCGCCGCCGTGATCTGCACTGTTTCGCGTTCGGCCAAGGTCAGGCTGGTGCGACCGTTGATCTCCGAGACGGTGACATAGGTTTCGATGGCCGTGGGGGCATTGGCCAGCACGCCCAGCAGATTGGGGATGAAGCCGTTTTTGGCCTTGGCCTTGGCCAGATACGGTTGGCTGGCTTCGAGCGCGGATTCGAGTGTTTGAACAGTGAGGCGGGACATGGAGACTCCGATTCAAGGGGTTGAGCTGATTGTCCCGAGGGGGGCGTTTGGCCTCAATGCGCAAACGTCGCGTTCTTTTGCTTGAACGTCTCGATGCGATGCACGGCCAGCGCAGGTCACGCGGCCCTCACTCCCCTCAGGCTGCTTGCCGCTCCACCCCATGCCCCGAGCGGCGGAACGCGCCGGGCAGCGTGCCGGTGATCTTCTTGAAGGCCCGCGAGAAGGCCGCGTCCGATTGGTAGCCCACCGCCTCGGCCGTGCGCGCGAGGGACATGCCCTCGCCGATCAACTGCGTGGCCAGCTTCATGCGGACCTGCGCCAGAAACTGGCTGGGCGAGGTGCCCGCCGTTTGCGTGAAGCGCTTGAAGAAGGTGGCGCGTGACATGCGACTGAGGTCGGCCATGTCCTCCACGCTCCAGTCGCGGCCGGGCTCGTGGACGATGGCTTCCAGCAGCGAGGTGAACTCGGGCCGCGCCAGCACCGCCCACAACCCGGCACTCACCTCATGGCGCTGACACAGCTCGCGCACCACATAGAAGAAGAGCAGGTCCACCAGACGGGTGATCAGCGGCGAAGGCTCCTCGCCCTCCCGCTGGGCTTCGGCCATGATCAGATCGAAGATGGGGCGGATCTCCTGCAGGGCCGAGCGTTCGCGGGACACGATCACGTGGGCCGGGAAGGAGCCGAGGAAGACGTTGTTGAGCGGCGCCTTGAAGTCAAAGAAGCCACAGGCCAGGGCCGTGCTGCAGGGCACCGACAGGTCCACGGGTTCCATGGTGGAGCGCGGCGCCGCAGACGCCTGCGCCACCTCTTCATGTGGACTGAGCAGGTGAGGCACATCCCTCAGGAAGAAGACGGCATCGCCCGCCTTGAGCGCGTGCTTCTCGCCCGAGTCGATCAGGTGCAGCCAACAGTCCCCATTCAGGATGACATGAAAGCCCGCCCGCGCCAGTCCGGTCGTGGAGGCTTTCCATGAGCCACAGTACTGCCCCAGGTGGAACAAGGTGGTCTGCAGTTCCAGGCTGCCGAGCAGCCAGTGAATCAGGCGATCCTGGCGTGTGGACATGACGATCTTCGCGAAAGCGACAACAAAAGGAATGCCGCGATCGTAGGCAGTCCCCATCTGCGCGAAAACGAAGGATTTGTCCCATCCTTATCCGGAAAACGGTTATGCGATGCCGTCAGGCAGCACCTGGGCATGAGAAAGGCGCCAGGGCCAAGACTGGCCGCTGGCGCCTCTGGTCGCTCAGCAACTGAGCCTGTGGGTCAGTACACCCGCCGCTGGCTGCTGCTCAACCTGTGCAGCGTCGCCACCAGGGTGTCGATCTCCGCACAGGTGTTGTAGAAGGCCAGCGAGGGCCGTACCGTGGCCTCCAGACCAAAGCGACGCAAGATGGGCTGCGCGCAGTGGTGGCCCGAGCGCACCGCGATGCCTTCCTTGTTCAGCGCCGCGCCCACCTCTTCGGTTTTGAACCCTTGCAAGGTGAAAGACAGCACCGCCGCCTTGTCTGGCGCCGTGCCGATCAACTTCAGGCCCGGCACGTCCTGCAGCAGTCGGGTCCCGTACAGGAGCAACTGGTGCTCGTAGGCCGCGATGTGGTCGATGCCCAGATTTTGCACATAGTCGATCGCCGCCCCCAGGCCCACCGCGTCCGCGATGTTGCCCGTGCCGGCTTCGAAACGGCCGGGTGCATCGTGGTACTCGGTGTGCTCGAAGGTCACGTCCTTGATCATGTTGCCGCCGCCTTGCCAGGGGGGCGTCTCGTTCAAGAGCGCTCCCTTACCGTACAGCACACCGATGCCGGTCGGCCCGAACACCTTGTGGCCCGAGAACACGAACCAGTCACAGTCCAGGTCGATCACGTCGGCGCGCAGGTGCGAGACCGACTGCGCTCCGTCGACCAGTACCTTGGCGCCGGTGCTGCGTGCCATCGCCACGATCTGCTTGGCCGGCGTGACCGTGCCCAGCGCGTTCGACACCTGCGTGAACGACACCAGTTTCGTGCGCGCATTGAGCAGCTTGGCGTACTCGTCCAGGCGCACCTGACCGTCGTCGTCCACCGGGATCACGCGCAGCTTGGCGCCCGTGCGGGCACACAGCTGCTGCCACGGCACGATGTTGGCGTGGTGTTCCAGGTGGCTGACGATGATCTCGTCACCGGCACCGATGTTGGCCTCGCCCCAGCTCTTGGCCACCAGGTTGATGGCCTCGGTGGTGCCGCGCACGAACACGATCTCGTTGACCGAGCGCGCGTTCACGAAGCCTCGCACCTTCTCGCGCGCCGCCTCGTAGGCATCCGTGGCGCGCGCGGCCAGTTCATGCGCCGCGCGGTGGATGTTCGAGTTTTCGTGCGCATAGAAGTAGGCGATGCGGTCGATTACTGATTGCGGCTTGTGCGTGGTCGCGGCGTTGTCCAGCCAGATCAGCGGCTTGCCGTTCACCCGCTCACGCAGCACCGGAAAGTCGCGCCGCACCAGGTTGACGTCAAACGGCGGCGCAAAGCCCTGGGCCTGCGGCGACAGCGGCTGAGCGGCTTGCCCCGGCACCTGCAGGCCCGGCGCATGGCCTGCCAGGCCGCTCAAGCCTGCCCCCAGGAAGTAGAACGACGGCGTCGCCCCTGCCCCCGCGGCTTGCGGAGCCCGCGACGGTGAACGCAGCGCCAGCAACTCGCTGAGCTCCGCATCCGACGGCAGGCCCCAGTCCAGCGGGTTCAGCGTCAGGATGGGTTGCACACCGCCTGTGCGCGAGGCCGGGTTGACGTCCAAAGGCAGGTCGCCGGCAAGCGATGGCGGCACCTGCCCGGGTGCGGCCACGGTGGGCAAGGCCGGCACGCCCTCGTAGCCGGTCGACACGGGACCGACCGGTGCGTTGGACACCGGCGGAACGGCAAAAGGATGAGCGGCCGTGGGCGAACTCAGGTGCGACAAGCCTGGCGGCAACCCGGCTGGCAACGCGGCCCCACTCGGTGCCGAACCAGGTAGCGCCGAGAAGAACTGGTTGGCCAACTGGGCCAAGGCTTGCGCATCGGGCACACCCAGGCCGGCGAGGTCACTTGTACTCATGGTACTTGTCGATCTCAACGTCTTCGAGCACCGCGATGGCGTCGTCGGTCAGCACCGCCAGCGAGCAGTACAGCGACACCAGGTAGGACGCGATGGCCTTGTGGTTGATGCCCATGAAGCGCACCGCCAGGCCGGGGCTTTGCGCGCCCGGCAGGTCCGGCTGGTACAGGCCCACCACGCCTTGGCGGCTCTCACCGGTGCGGATCAGCAGGATCTTGGTCTTGTTGTCCTCGATCTTGATCTTGTCGCACGGGATCAGCGGGATGCCGCGCCAGGTGATGAACTGCGAGCCGAACAGCGAGACGGTGGGCGGGGGCACGCCGCGGCGGGTGCACTCACGGCCGAACGCCGTGATGGCCAGCGGGTGGGCCAGGAAGAAGCCAGGCTCCTTCCAGACCTTGGCCAGCAGCTCGTCGAGGTCGTCGGGCGTGGGCGCACCGGTGCGCGTCTGGATGTGCTGCTGAGGCGCGATGTTGGACAGCAGGCCGTATTCCTTGTTGTTGATCAGCTCGGCTTCCTGGCGCTCCTTGATCGTCTCGATGGTCAGGCGCAGCTGCTCGGCGATCTGGTTGTAGGGCTTGGAGTACAGGTCCGACACGCGGGTGTGCACGTCCAGCACCGTGTTCACGGCCGACAACAGGTACTCGCGCGGGTTGTCGATGTAGTCCACAAAGGTCTGCGGCAGTTCTCGCTCATCGCGGCCCGAACAGTCCACGGTCACGCTGGACGCATCCTTGACGCGGTTGACACGGTAGATACCGGCGTCCACCGGCACCCACTGCAGCAGGTGGGTCAGCCAGCGCGGCGTGATCGTGCCCATCTGCGGCACGGTGCGCGTGGCGATGGCAAGTTGCCGGGCGGCGATGTCGCCCAAGGCGGTGCTGTGTTCGTGGGTGTTGGCCATGAGGCTCGTTCTCCTGTTTGAGGTGGGGTTGGGAAACTTGTTTGGCCGCTCAGTCGCTGTGCCGGCTTTGCGCCTGGGTGATGCTGCTGCCCGGCGGCACGCTGTGGGTCAGCCACACATTGCCGCCAATGGACGAGCCTTGGCCGATCGTGATGCGGCCCAGCACCGTGGCCCCGGCGTAGATCACGACGTCGTCCTCGACGATCGGGTGACGCGGCTGGCCCTTGAGCAACTGCCCGGTCTCGTCGGCGGGAAAGCGCTTGGCGCCCAGCGTGACGGCCTGGTACAGGCGCACGCGCTCACCGATCACGGTGGTCTCGCCGATGACGACGCCGGTGCCGTGGTCGATGAAGAAGGCTGGGCCGATCTGCGCGCCAGGGTGGATGTCGATGCCGGTGCGCGAATGCGCGATGTCGGCAATCAGGCGCGCCAGCAGCGGCGCGCCGAGCTGGTGCAGGGCATGCGCCAGGCGATGGTGGATGATGGCCGTCATGCCCGGATAGCACAGCAGGATCTCGGAGATGCTGGTGGCCGCCGGATCGCCCTGGTAGGCCGACTGCAGGTCGCTCACCAGCAGGGCGCGGATGCCGGGCAGCTCGGCCGCAAACGCGTGCGTGATGCCCCGCGCCTCTTCGGCCAAGTCCGGGTCATCGCTGTGCACGTCCGGGCGCACGAACAGCAGCCCGCGGCGCACCTGCTCGACCAGCTCCTGCAGCGTGCTGTGCAGCGTGTAGCCCACGAAGTAGTCGATGCTGTCGTCGCTCAGATCGGGGCGGCCGTAATGCGTCGGAAACAGCGCGGCCGACAGCCCCAGCACGATGCGCGACAGCACCTCGCGCGCGGGCAACTCACGCAAGCGCCCCTGGTGCCGCACGTTGTGCGTGACTTCCCGGGACTGCCGCAGCTCAGCCACGATGCGGCCCAATTGCCAGGAAGTGGGCGACAGGAACTCGGGGTTCTGACTCTGAAAAAGCGGCGTGATCGACATGGCGGCGGGTCCCTTACACAGACCGGCTCAGTCTGGCGGGGGCCGCCTCACACGCCAACTGACTTGTTTCGCATTCCTCAGTTGATATTTGATGAATGCATATGCAACCGCAATCAACTCATGAATGCGCGATCAAACCCATTCGCATCATCGGTATCCGCATGTAGGCGCTCACCGCCGCCAGCGGAACTTCGAGCCTTCCACCCGCTGCGCCTTGTAGATGCCCGCGTGGCCGGACGCCAGATAGCTCATGGCACACGCCAGCGCCGCATGCGCCCCGATGCCGACGCCGAACACCTCCATGGCCATGAACACGCAGGCCAGCGGGGTGTTGGCCGCCCCCGCAAACAGCGCCACAAAACCCAGCGCCGCCAGCCAGGGGAAGGGCTGGTGCAGCAGCGGGGCCAGCGCGTTGCCCAAGGTGGCGCCCATGTAGAACAGCGGCGTCACCTCACCGCCCTTGAAGCCCACGCCCAGCGAGAAACTGGTGAACAGGCCCTTGAGCGCAAAGTCCCACCATGGCAGCGGCTCGGTAAAAGCCTGGGCCAAGCCCGGCAGGCTCAGGCCCGCATAGCGCCACGCATCGGTGGCCCAGATCACCCCCGCCAGCACGATGCCGCCCAGCAAGGGCCGCAGCGGCGCATACGCCACGCGCTGCTTCATGAACGCGGACAGCCCGTGCGTGCCGCGCGCAAACGCCATGCCCACCAGCCCGCACAGCAGCCCGACCACGATGGCGGCGCCCAGCGTCCCCACCGACAGCGCCGGCAGCAACCCGGCGCTGTACACCCCATGGTGCACACCCCACAGCGTGCACACCTGATCGGCCACCACGGCAGCCACCACACACGGCCACAACGCCTCATGGCGCAAGCGCCCGATGGCCAGCACCTCCAGCCCGAACACCGCGCCGGCCAGCGGCGTGCCGAACACCGAGGCAAAGCCTGCACTGATGCCCGCCATCAACAAAATGCGCCGGTCTTCCGCGCGCAGGCGGAACACATGCGTGAACTGGTCGGCCAAGGCTCCGCCCATCTGCACGGCCGTGCCCTCGCGCCCCACCGAGGCGCCACACAGGTGCGACACCACGGTGCTCAGGAAAATCAGCGGCGCCATGCGCACCGGCACCACCTGGCGCGGGTCGTGAACCTCGTCAATCAACAGGTTGTTGCCCGCCTCTACCGGCTGCCCCACCCGCAGGTACACCCAGCCGACCACGAAGCCCGCCAGCGGCAGCAGTGCCAGCAACCAGCGGTGCGCCTCGCGCGTCTCGGTGGCCCAGGCCAGCGCGAGCAGAAACCAAGCCGAGGCCGTGCCGGCCAGCAAAGCCACGCCCACGCCCAGCGCCAGCCACTTCAGGGCATGGCGCAGCCAGCGCCCGGCTTCGGTGCCACGCGCACGGCTCATGAGTCAGTACCCGCCTGCATGGCGCATCATCTCAGTTGTTGCTGGCCGCCAGCACTTCCTTGACATCGGTGAGCCCCTGCAACACCTTGTCGATGCCGTCCTGGCGCAGCGTGCGCATCCCGCCCTTCAGGCTGGTCGCCAGAATCTCCATGGCGGAGCTGCGCTGGCGAATGTGCAAACGGATGGCGTCATCAGACACCAACAGTTCGTGGATGCCCATGCGGCCCTTGTAGCCGCGCTGGTTGCAGGTCGGGCAACCGGCACCACGGTGGCGCAGGTGAATGCGGCCCTGTGCATCGCCATACTGCTTGCGCCAGCTGCTCAGCAAAGCCTCGCGGCTGCTCTCGCTGGCATCACGGGCGCTGTGCAGGTATTCGTACAGCATCACGTCCAGCTCGGTCTGCGTGGCCTCGGCCGTGACGCCGCACGCGGGGCACACCCGGCGCACCAGACGCTGCGCCAGCACCGCCAACAACGAGTCCGAGAAGTTGAACGGGTCCAGCCCGATTTCCAGCAGCCGAGCAATGCTCTCGGCCGCCGAGTTCGTGTGCAGGGTCGAGAACACCAGGTGGCCCGTCAGCGACGCTTCGATGGCGATGTTGGCCGTCTCCGAGTCCCGCATTTCACCGATCATGATCACATCGGGGTCGGCACGCAGGAAGGTGCGCATGGCCGCCGCAAAGGTCCAGCCGATCCGGGCGTTCACCTGGACCTGACACAGGCCCTGCTGCGAAATTTCAATCGGGTCCTCGGCCGTCCAGATCTTGCGATCGCCCTGGTTGAGCTCGCGCAGCACCGAGTGCAAGGACGTGGTCTTGCCGCAACCGGTGGGGCCGCACACCAACACCAGGCCGTAGGGCTTGGCGATGACCTTGCGCAAGGCCTCCAGGTTGCCCTCGCTCAGTCCGATCTGCTCGATGGGCAGCGGCTTGGCGCCGTTCAGCAGGCGCAGCACCACGTTTTCCACCCCGTGGGTGGTCGGGACGGTCACGATGCGCAGTTCGACCTTGGCATCACCAAAACGCGAGAAGTCGATCTTGCCGTCCTGCGGTTTGCGGCGCTCGGAAATGTCCAGATCGGACATGATCTTCAGGCGCGCCACCAGCGCCGGGCGGTACTCCGAGGGCAGCTCCAGGTACACCGTCAAGGCCCCGTCCACCCGGAAGCGGATCAGCACCTTGCTGTGCGGCGAGCTGGACTCGATGTGGATGTCGGACGCGTTGCGCTTGATGGCGTCTTCGATCATCGTGTTGACCAGGCGCACCAGGGTGCTGCTGGACTCGGTGATGACCTCCTTGGCCGCATCGTTGTGATTCGTGCCGAGCTCGACGGCCAGCTCGGCGGCCAGCTCATGCACGTCGGTGCGGGCGTGCAATTCGCGCACGCGGTCCTGCGCGGCGACATACGCGTTGGCCTGGGCCTGCGCCAGCGTGCCCGGCAAGGCCATCACCGCCTCGATGTGCAGGTTGCTCAGAAAGCGCAGCTCATCGAGCGTAGGGCGGTGCCAGGGGTCCTCCATGGCCACCACCAGGGTGCTGCCTTCGCGCAGCAGCGGCAGCACGCGGGCGCGCTCGGCCGTGCCTTGCGGCACCAGCATCACGGCGTCGTCCTGCGGCGGCACGGCCAGGCAGTCCACCACCGGCATGCCGGCCATCGCCGCCAGCGCGATCTTCAGGTCGTCTTCCACGACCATGCCTTCGCTCAGCAGGATCTGACCCAAGGCCCGAGGTTGCCCCTTGCGCTGCAAGGTGAGGGCCCGCTCGATGTCGGACGGCTCACTGAGCCCATGCACCACCAAGGTTTCGCCCAGCCGATGGCGCGGCGCCATGGGGTGATCTCCCCGGATCGCATTCCACACGGCAGCGGGTGTGCGCAACACGAGCCCATCCATGCGGGGGGGCAGGCAGGCGGCTGGGGGGGACTGAACCGTGTTGTTTTCCATGGGCGACTCCATACGCAGTCTATTGTGCGGAATCTCGCCCTCTGGTCACGCCTGCCGCCTCACAAAATTTGACACGCACCGTTACGATTTGGGCATCTGCCCTGTGGAGGGTTCAACGTGCCGCCGTCTGCGCCATCGCCTGGCCGCCGGGCACCCGGGCGGTGTCCTGGGTCGACGGTCCGGCGCATTTCACAAAGCGGTAATCGGCCTCGTTCACCTTGCGGGTCGCCAGCCAGTAGCGCCAGGTCGACTTGGGCCAGATCGCAAAGTTGATGCCCTCGGCCGTCTGGTACCAGCTCTTGCAGCCCGAATCCCACACCGTGCCCTTGAGCGCCTGCGTCATCTCACCCAGGAAGCGGTTTTGCGCGGCTTCCTTGACGTCCAGGTAACCGCCGCCCTTGGCCTGCACCAGCTTGACGCAGTTGACGATGTAGTCGGCCTGCGCCTCGATCATGAAGATGATGGAGTTGTGGCCCAGGCCCGTGTGCGGCCCGACCAGCTGGTACATGTTCGGGTAGTTGGCTGCCGTGATGCCCAGGTAGGCGGTGGGGCTCACCTTCCAGTCTTCTTGGATGGTGTGACCGTTCAAGCCGCGCAGCTCGAAGCTTTTCATGTACACGCGCGGGTCGACGACGAAGCCCGTGCCCAGGATCACGCAGTCCAGCGGACGCGTCCGGCCGTCCTTCGTGATGATGCCGGTGGCCGTGAACTCGCGGATGTCATCCGTCACCAGCTCCACATTGGGGCGGTTGAAGGTGGGGAACCACTTGTTCGAGATCAGGATGCGCTTGCAGCCCAGGGTGTAGTCGGGCGTGAGCTTCTGGACCAGCGCAGGGTCCTTCACCTGCCAGCTGATGAACTTCTTCAGGAAGAACTCACCCACCTTGGCCAGTGAGGGGTGGAAGATGGGCCACACGCGCGACTCGTTGGTCCAGTAGCAGCGCCAGCGGTGCAGCGTGCGCGTGACGGGCAGGGCGGCGAACATCTTCTTGCTAAAGGCAGAGTACGAGCGCTCGTCACGCGGGATCACCCACGCCGCTGTGCGCTGGAACACATGCAACTGCTTCACCTTGGGCGCGATCTCGGGCACGTACTGGATGGCCGAGCCGCCCGTGCCGATCGACGCCACACGCTTGTCGCGCAGGTCGTAGCCGTGGTCCCACTGCGCCGAGTGCATCACCTTGCCCTGGAACTGGTCCAGCCCCTTGATCTTCGGGATGGACGGCACATGCAGCGGGCCCGACGCCAGGATCCAGTGACGGCAGAGGTAGGTCTCGCCCCCGGCCGTCTTCACCGTCCAGCGGCCCGCGCCCTCGTTGAACACCGCACTCGTCACTTCCTGGTGGAAGCGAACCTTGGGGCGCAGGCGGTACTGCTCGGTCACATCCAAGATGTATTGCTGAATCTCGTTCCACGGCGCGTAGCGCTTGGTCCACTTCGGGCTGGTCGCAAACGAGTACGAGTACATGTGCGACTGCACATCGCAGGCCGCGCCGGGGTACTGGTTGTCGCGCCAGGTGCCGCCCACCTCGTCGCCCTTTTCCAGGATCACGAAGTCGGTGATGCCGGCTTTCTGCAGCTTGATGGCCATGCACAGCCCGCCGAAACCGGCGCCCGCAATGGCCACCTCGACATGGTGAACGTTCTGGGAGGGAGTGATCGAATCCGACATGCGGCACCTCGGTGGAAACTGTGAGAGGGGGTGAAGTGCTGCCATGGTGCGATCCAGACTTGATCTGGGCCATGCTAGATTCGACCAAAAGTTGATCGTTTCGGCCAAAACCCCGCAATTTACGGGTCAACCCTTCCCCCTGAATTGACAGTCTGATGAGCACCCGATCCATCCTCGGCCTGATCTACATGGTGCAAGGCCTCAAGCAGATGGGCGAAGACCCCGAGCCCGTGCTCGCCCGCCACGGGCTGAGCCTGGCCCAGCTCGACCCCAGCACCCGCATCGAGCGCTCGCGCGAGATGCGCATCTACGCCGACCTCGCCGAAACCGTCAAAGACCCGCTGGTGGGCCTGCGGCTCGGGGGCTTTTACGGCCTGGCCGGCTACGGTCCGCTCATCATGCTGCTGATGACCTGCGCCACCGCCTACGAGGCCTTCCAGGTCGGCATCCGCTACCAGGACCTGACCTACCTGTTCGGCACCCTGCGCTTGGAGCCCGGCGACAAGCTCAGCGCCCTGGTGCTCACCCCCATGCCCATGACGCCGCACGCCTTTCGCTTTCGGGTCGACGGCGAGGTCTCGGGCACCTACAAGCTGGTGCGCGACATGCAGCTCACCCTGGGGGTGGACATCCACGCCGAGCGCATCGACATGCCCTACCCGCGCCCGCCCGAAGCCGCCGATTACGAAGCCTACTTTGGCTGCCCCGTGCGCTTTGGCGAGACCGAGGCGCGCTTTTGGCTGCGCAACGAGCACCTGCAACTGCGCCTGCCCTCGGCCGACCCCAACGCGCACGCCATGTACCGCAGCATGTGCGACCAGCAGCTGGTGGCCCAGGCCGCCACCACCGAGACCCTGGCCGAACGCGTGCTCACCCACCTGGGCCTGTTCAGCGGCAGCTACCCCGGCGCCGAAGAGGTGGCACGCGCCCTGGGCCTGTCGGAGCGCAGCCTGCGCCGCGCCCTGAGCGAGGAAGGGCAGAGCTTTCGCGACCTGCTCGCCGAAGCCCGTTACACCAAAGCCCAGCACCTGCTGCGGCACACCACCCTGCCGGTGGAAGCCATCGCCCAGCAACTGGGCTACGCCGAATCGGCCGCCTTCATCCATGCGTTTCAGCGCTGGGCCGGCATGAGCCCGTCCGCTTTCCGAGGTCGGTGAGTGGGGTCGGTGAATGGGGCCGCTGAACCGGGCCACTGCACCGAGACCCGAGCCACGGAACCCGAGCAAAGCTGACAGTCATCCAGCGACGGCGGCACCGTGCCGCGCTATCCTCACACCTTTGGCCTGCGGGTCACCGCACCCACTGGGCCGACGCTGACCCCGACCTTGAACCACCCTACCGCCTGACCCGGCCCCGTCACCCATGAGCACGCCCACTTCCTTCGCCCCCATGCCCAACGCCGAAGGCTACTTCGGACCCTACGGTGGTCAACTGGTGCCCCCGCACCTGAAGCAGGCCATGGACGACATCAACGTCGCCTACGAAACCATCCGCCAGCGCGCCGACTTCCAGGAAGAACTGGCCTCGCTGTTCGCCGATTACGTCGGTCGCCCCAGCCCCATCTTCCACGCCCGCCGCCTGTCCGAGCAACTGGGCGGCGCGCAGATCCACCTCAAGCGCGAAGACCTCAACCACACCGGCGCCCACAAGATCAACCACTGCCTGGGCGAAGCCCTGCTGGCCAAGTTCATGGGCAAGAGCAAGGTGATCGCTGAAACCGGTGCCGGCCAGCACGGCGTGGCCCTGGCCACCGCCTGCGCCCTGGTCGGCATCCCCTGCGAGATCCACATGGGCCAGGTCGACATCGAAAAAGAGCACCCCAACGTCACCAAGATGAAGATCCTGGGCTGCAAGCTGGTGCCCGTCACCCGCGGCGCCGCCACCCTCAAGGAAGCCGTGGACAGCGCCTTCGAGGAATACCTCAAGGACCCCACGAACTTCATCTACGCCATCGGCTCGGTGGTCGGCCCGCACCCCTTCCCGAAGATGGTGCGTGACTTCCAGTCCATCATCGGCACGGAAGCGCGCGAGCAGTTCCTGGCCAAGCACGGCCGCCTGCCCGACCACGTGGCCGCCTGCGTGGGCGGGGGCTCCAACGCCATGGGCATCTTCACCGCCTTCCTGGGTGACGAAGGCGTGCACCTGGTCGGCGTCGAGCCCGCCGGCGAAGGCCTGGACAAGCCCGGCCGCCACTCCGCCACCCTGAGCAAGGGCAAGCCCGGCGAGCTGCACGGCATGGCCTGCTACGTGCTGGAAAACGAAGACGGCACGCCGTCGGCTGTGCATTCCATCGCCTCTGGCCTGGACTACCCAGGCGTCGGCCCGCAGCACAGCTATTTGAAGGACCTCGGCCGGGTTGACTACCAGACCGCCTCCGACCAGGAATGCCTGGATGCCTTCATGACCCTGTCGCGCGTCGAAGGCATCATCCCTGCGCTGGAAAGCGCCCACGCCGTGGCCTGGGCCATGCGCGTGGCCCCCACCCTGCCCAAAGATCAGCACATCCTGATCAACCTCTCGGGCCGTGGTGACAAGGACGCCGACTACGTGGCGCAGAAGCTGGGGCTGTGAGGCGGTCACCTCGTTGACCGGGGTGCTCGGAGACCGAGCTTTCACATCCGTCGCCGAGCGCGCAAACAAAAGGCTGCGCCCTTCACGGGGCCGCAGCCTTTCTTGCGTGAGAGCCTCGGGCTTACTTCGTGCCGAAAATGCGGTCGCCCGCATCGCCCAAGCCGGGCAGGATGTAGCCGTGGTCGTTGAGGCAGCGGTCCACCGCAGCGGTGTAGATGTCCACATCGGGGTGCGCGGCCTGCATCACGGCCACACCTTCGGGCGCCGCCAGCAGGCACACGAACTTGATCGACTTTGGATTCAGCTGCTTGATGCGCGCCACCGCCGCGGCGGCCGAATTGCCCGTGGCCAGCATGGGGTCCACCACGACCACATCGCGCTCGCTCATCTCGGACGGCATCTTGAAGTAGTACTCCACCGGCTGCAGCGTGGCCGGATCGCGGTACAGGCCGATGTGACCCACGCGGGCGCCCGGCACCACGCGCAGCATGCCGTCGAGGAAACCATCACCCGCGCGCAAGATCGACACCAGCACCAACTTCTTGCCGTCGATCACCTGGCCGGTCATGGTCTCCAGCGGCGTCTCGATCTCGACGTCCTGCAGCGGCATGTCGCGCGTGACCTCGTAGGCCATCAAGGTGCTCAGCTCATCGAGCAGGCGGCGAAAACTGTTGGTGCTCGCGTCCTTCTGACGCATCAGCGTGAGCTTGTGCTGGACCAGGGGGTGGGTGATGAGGTGAAGGGTGCTCATGGGGTGCTCGTCGGGTTGCGGAAGCCGGCGTTCATCGTATGCGGAGGAAGGCCGGTGTGGTGCAACGAGATGAAGCAGGAGGCGTGCCGGAGCTGTTTTCTTGTTGATCGAGCCGAGGTGGGCCTGCAAGCGCAGGCGCCCATCCTCATCAAGCCTCTCGGTCATACGCTCATAGCGATTACTTGCCTGGCACGCGCAGCCGTACCGATGCCATCAGCCTGTCCCATAGGGCCATGGCCTCTGCGTCCGTGAGGCTGCTGGGTTTGGCGCCTGCTTGATCGTGGCTGACGCCCGTGAACAAGGAGGCATCCCAAGACGGGTTGCGGTGGTCAAACTGCTTGCCGGTGTACTCGAACTGAAACTCATGCCAGTGGCCGTTTCCGTCTTCTATGGGACGACGAAACAGCGCCTCGCTGCCTTGGCCTTGCGACACCTTCAACTTGCCCTCGCGCAGCGTCTTGACCTTGTTGAACAAGGTGGCCAGTGGTGCCACCATGAATGCGGCTCGTTTGGCCTCCGCGCGGCGGTCTTCGAAGCTGTCGCCTTGCTGTGCGTCCTTGTTGGACGAGACCGAGAAGCTTGCATCGGGCAGCTCGGGGAAGCGCAGACCGATGCCGAAAATCTCTTGAAACCTGCCGCTGTCATCTGCGATGAAGCCAACATCCAGACACACTCCAGGCTCGCTAGGAACCTCTTGTGGATCGCGAGGTCGCAGGTGCGTGGCGACGTAGGTGATGTTCCTCTGGAGGTCTTCGGGTGTTTCTTTGTCGCCGGTCTCGTCGGGATAAATAAAGCCATGCGGGCCGGCGGCAAGTAAACCGGTTGCGTTCTGAAGGCCAACCTCTTTTGAGGTGTCACTTTCCCAATATCGCAGAACCCAGCTCCCTTTGGTCGGACCCGACGAAAACGAGATCACCTCTGCGCGATCAATTGTGCGTGCTTTTGCATGAACCACATCTCGCATGGCCTTGGCCTTGCTGGCTAGAGACACCGCATCGTTTGGCAAAGACTCGATGTCCGGCCCAAACGCCTGCGGGCCCGGCACCACGGTGGCACTGGCGGGCACGTCCATCACGAAGCGACCGAAACAAACGGGTTTGGTCGTTGCAAACATTTGATCGATGCGAGGCGTGTTCATGGTGCGGGCGTCGGTTGGGCCAGCAATGCACAGCAAAGCAAACGCTCCCATCCGCATCACTTTGAGCAGCTCAGCTAAAAATTGACTCACCCTCAACCCCATGGCACTCATTGCGATTACTTGTTTGGCACGCGCAGACGCACTGATGCCATCAGCCTGTCCCACAGGGCCATGGCCTCTGCGTCCGTCAGGCTGCTGGGTTTGGCGCCTGCCTGGTCGTGGCTGACACCCGTGAACAAGGAGGCATCCCAAGACGGGTTGCGGTGGTCAAACTGCTTGCCGGTGTACTCGAACTGAAACTCATGCCAGTGGCCGTCTCCTTCTTCCATGGGGCGACGAAAGAGCGCCTCGCTGCCTTGACCCTGCTGCACCTTCAACTTGCCCTCGCGCAGGGTCTTGACCTTGTTGAACAAGGAGGTCAGTGGCGCCACCATGAATGCCGCTCGTTTGGCCTCAGGACGGCGGTCTTCGAAGCTGTCGCCTTGCTGTGCGTCCTTGTTGGACGACACTGAGAAGCTTGCATCGGGCAACTCTGGGAAGCGCAGACCGATGCCGAAGATTTCCTGGAACTTGCCACTGTCATCGGCGATGAAGCCCACGTCCAGGCACACGCCGGGCTCGGTGGGGACTTCTTTGGGGTCGCGGGCTCGGAGTTGGGTGGCGACGTAGGTGACGTTTTGCATCAGTTTTTCACGGGTGCGGCCAACACTTTTTGCTGTGCTTGATTTGTAGAGAAATCCATGAGGCGAAGACGCAAGAAATACTTCAAATGTCTCCACACCAACTTCTTTTGCTATGTCACTGTCCCAATAGCGCAATATCCAGCTGTTTGGCGTCGGCCCTTCGTTGAGTGCGATGACCTCCGCCCGGTCTATCGTGTGTGCTTTGGCCTGAATCACATTTCGTTTGGTTTGGGCCCTGCGAGCCAGTGACTTCACATCGTTCGGCAAAGACTCGATGTCCGGCCCAAACGCCTGCGACCCCAGCACCACGTTAGCACTGGCGGGCACGTCCATCACGAAACGCCCGAAGCAAACGGGTTTGGTCGTTGCAAACATTTGGTCGATGCGGGGCGTGGTCATGTTGCGGGCGTCGGTTGGGAGGGAGATGCAGGCAAGCGCGATCGGTATCGTGCACAGGGCTGTGGTGAGGTGACGCCGCTTCATGAACAGGTCTTCCATGTGAAAGATTGCAGGGCGATTTTGCAAACTGCGTGCAAGGTGGATGAAATCACTGCATCGTCCTTGAAGCTTTCTTGGTGCTCATAGCCGGTTTGTTGATAGGCGATGCGCGCCTTCCCCTGGCGTACAGGTTCTTGTGCCGACCGCTCTGCAGGCACCGTGCCATCGCCAGGCTCTGAGGGATCGGCCATCTCGGCGCTGAAGCGCTGGCGAGGGTTTTGCGGCCCTGTTCTTTAATTCTTGTCCGTATCGGGCCACTTCTGTCTCTCATGTTCTCGCCCCCTTGATTCTCGGTTCTATCGGGGCGACAACTATCCTGACACAGGGGCTGGGCATCGGTCACGCGGTCATAGGCATATTGGCGCTCGCCGTGGCCCAGGTAGCCTTCCCGCAGGCAAAGAATAGCCAAAAAGCCCTTGCGACAGCTACAACCGCCCGTCTTGGCGACATCAAATCACGGCAAGGCGAGCTCTTCCGCAAATGGAACGGCGTCTTCAATCGTCATACCTGCCCCTGCATGAGGAGGCTCGATCGAATTCCACAGCTTCTCCCCCGCTGCTGGAAGTGAGAATTTCCCTTTTTCGTAGAAAAAAGCAACGTTATTCTTCAGTGCAATAACACTTCGCTTCTTGCCCCAAGACGACCATTGAAATTCATTGCAGGCCTTTCGAACGCCAAACGAGAAAACTCTAAATGGCTTATAAGATAAATCCAGCAAAAATAGCCTGTCTGGACACCCTGTTTCACGCAGCGCATCCCCACGAAACACCCACTTCATTCGTCCCTTGTCGGAGTCTTCGTTGCTCAGATAGGTCGCTTCCAACACCTTCTCGCCTGCCACGGAAACAAACCTCCTAACAGGTTGCCGATTTTGATCAACACACCGACTAATTACGAGATCTCCTGCCGGGGTATCTATGGCGCGGCCAGCCTTGCAAGTCACTTGTGCCGAACACGCTGCAACCTGCATGAGTAGTCCAATCAGTAGGAATGTTTTCATGCTCACTCTACGGCCTCCCCACCGATCATTTCAGCCAGATCGGACAAGTCCTTCGGGCTGACGGGATTTTTAAAGAAATACTTTGTGGCTTGCCGAAAATTGTTGTCGATATATTTTGACAACCATCGACGATAGGCGAACTCCACATCGCCCTTTGCTGCCTTTACGTGCTCGTCCACTTTCGCTTCGCCATTTCGTCCAAGCTGCATAACAAACTTTCTTCTGAGTGCCGCGGCACCTCCTCTTCCGGTGGCTAGCGAATTTTTCAGAAACATTGGTCCGGCACCCTCGCCTTCATGGTGTAGCAAGTACATCAATTTGGCTCTATCCATGTCACTCAATCCGGACAACTTGAACCCGGCTCGCTCAAGCACCTTCAAGTTCGTATTTCCATAATCCGCAGCCGCATTGATGGACCAAGCAGGGTCCATTCTCATTGCCAGACATTTTTTGACATTCACGTCACTCTGGCGCTTCGCATACGGCTTTGTATTTGTCGTACCATCGGCGAGCACAAACATCCATTGCTTTCTGCCCTTGGCATCAGAAACCTGCTTCACCCACCCGTTGGCAACGCTCTTCTCGTGGATGTAATAGCCAGGAATCAATACATGCGTTAGCCATGTACTTGCCAAGAATTGCGTCAGGCCTGCTGCGCCACTCTCTGCGTTACCAGCATTTGCATTCCAGAGTTCTCGCACTTTTTTTGTAAGCGGGCGACCTTTCTTGTCCTTTGCGGTTGTACCGTCCGGGTTCACGACAGGCACTGTCTCAGTTACCTTACCAGCTTCGCAATCCATCAAGGCACAGAGCGCTTGGGGAATAAGCCCCAACCTCTTCGACGCATCGAGAATTTGCTGGCGATAGACATTGTTTCGGCCCAACCTGAGGTTGTCCTTATTGTCAGCTTCCGGCCCGACTATTGCAGCGACGGGTTGTCCTGCACTCGAGAGCCCCTGAGCCGGCGACTTGGCTGTTCCAGCGGATGTCTGGGATGTACCAAAGATGTGCCGCGAACTCAGCCAAGCCCACGCCTTGCCCAACGAGCCATTCGCGCCCCACCAACCTTGCGACTGATCGATTTTTTGAGGCGTGTCCTTGGGCTTTTCGGTCTGCTTCTTTTTTTCTGCTTCCTTGCCTTTACTTGGCGCACTTGCGGCCTGCGCAGGTGGACGAGCAGGCGCAACCTGTTGGTGCGGCTGCATTGCAACCTTTGCCTTGGTCTTAGGGCTGCGAACGATTACAGGACCATCACATTTCGAAGGGTCGATGGAGCAAACCGATTGCGTCTTACCCGTCGAGTCCTTCACTTCAATTTTTACTTCACCCTTGTCTTGATCCGTAACAGGCAATGCAATCGCTCCGGCCGCTGTCGATTCGGCTGTACACATAAAACCCGATGGATAAGTTGCGATGAATGTCAGCCCATCAATAGGCATATCAAGCCCATCACGAAACAAGACCGCAAAATAGTTTGACTTTCCTTCACCGGCATCAGCATCGCTAGTCGTCAATGGCTTTTCGGCAGAAGGTGCTGCCGTTTTCTGAGGCTCTGGAGGATGTGGACTCGTGTCGTTTTCCTCGATCAGGGTACTTGGCTCACTCATTTGATTCGCCCCTCAACTGCAAATAGTCTTCGTCGGTATATGCCAAGGGCAATTGGTCTAGCCCACTGTGGTACTCGACAGACCAAGGATCGCTTGCCCCAATCAAGACCTCCAACTCACCACTATCCTTATCCAGGTGCCGCGATGTCAGCCCATCTGCGTCTGTTTTACCTTTCTGAATCACTTGATCGCTCTTCATAAGGGTGTACTTCGCAACCATTGGCTCGCCAGTCACTGGATCGATCACAACCAGTTTTTGGCTGTACTGATCAGGCTTGGGTGAGGCCAATGCTGTAGAGGGCGCACTGGCTTGCGCCAATCCAGTGGGTAGCTCCAACGATGTATAAATACCGCCTCCACCCGATCCCCAATCATGCGTAGCCCCCTTCACCGTCCAGTTGCCCGGGCATGTGAAGGTGATGTCTCCACCCTTGATCACGATGGCCGACTGGCCTGCTGACAAGGTGATGCTTTCGCTGGCCTGGATGCGGATCTCATCCGTGGTGCTCTGCACCGTCAGGTCTTTCTCGCTCCAGATCTGCTGGGCATCGGTGTGGGCGCGTAAGCTCAAGCCCGCATTGGCCGTGATGGCCTTGATGCCACCTGAGTGTGTGTACAAGCTCGTCGTCTGCCCGCTGACCGCGCTGAAGCTGTGCGCGCTGGTGCTGTGCACATCCCCCTGGGCGCTCAACGACGTGTCTTGCCCGCTGAACAGGTGGATGCTGGTGGGCGTGACGAAGCTGGCGCTCACCGGGGTGTCGAGGTGCAGCAAGGGCTTGGCAAAGCGCTCCACCGGGTCGGTGAGGGTGCGCCCCTGGGCCTTCTTAGCTTCCTGTCCGCTCACACTGCCCTCAAAGCGGCCTTGGGCTTGCGGGTCCATCTGCTCGGTGTGATGCTGCCAGGCCTGGGCGCCGTCGTGGCTGGTTAGGCCTTGTGCGCCTTGCTGGCGGGCGCTTTGGCTCAGGGCTTCGCCCAGCTGGCGCGCCGCCTTGAGTTGCGCCACCGCTTCGGCCGCATCCATCTGCGTGCTGGCCACGCTGGAGCCCTGCGCCGGCCGGCTGCTGGTGGTCAGCAGCAGGCCTTGGGCGGCACGCACCACGGCCCAGCCGTCGGTGGCGCCATAAAAGCCCGATCCCAGCCACTGACCGCGATGGGCATGGCCTTGACCGCCTTGGCCGCTGTGCTGGATCAGGTGACCCAGGCTGAGCTCGTTCCAGCCGGTGGCCGCGCTGTGGCTGGCCAGGCGCATGCGCAACTGGCCGGTGGCGTCGTCAATCAGCCATTGGTTGGCCCCTTGGCCATCCAGGTGCTGGCTGTGCCAGCCCGACACGGTGCCGGGGTGGTTGGCCGACGCGTCCACGCCCGCCGGCCAGGGCAGGTCGTGCTGGCCGTTGTGCAACTGGCCGACCACGATGGGGCGGTCGATGTCGCCGTCCACAAAGTCCACCAGCACTTCGGTCCCCGCACGGGGGGTGAAGACCGCGCCCCAGTTGGGGCCGGCCACGCTTTGCGCCACGCGCACCCAGGTGCCGCTGAGCTCGTTCCCCGGGGCATGGCCGGTGGCCGCGCCTGTGGGGCTGGCCGGCGCGCCCAAACCACCTGGAAGGGGCACGGTGCCGCGTTGCCAGCCAAACTGGATGCGGATGCGACCGTCGCGGTCGGTGGTGAGCGGCTCGCCTTCGGCAGCCACCACGGTGGCGGTTTGCAGGCCGGGTGCCGTCGGGCGGTCGATGGGGGGAGGGACCAGGCGAGCGGTGGCCGGCACCGCCTGAAAATGGTTGCGGTAGCTGCCCTGCTCGATGTCGGTGGCGAGCAGGATCTGGGCAGCTTGCGCGCCCAGGTTGTTGGCGGCTTCGTGAGTCACACGCAGCACCACAAAACGGTTGGCCCCGGAGGCTTGCGCATCCAGGCCATAGAGGCTGTGTTCGGTCAGGGCAAAGCACGCGCCCTCGTGCAGCGCGCGCACGGCGCTGCGGCCTTCGGCAAAGCGATGCGTCAGGGTGTGGGCGGCCAGACGGGTTTCGGCACGGGCCTCGGCCACGCTGCGGCTGCCCGGCTGGGCGGTGTCCACCCGGCCGTCGGCATGGCGGCGCTCGCCGTGTCCCCGGTAGTGTTCCAGCATGGGGACGTCACCGTGCTCGGCCACGCTGCGCGCATCGGCCGCCACGCCGGCCAGTTGACGCTCGTCCCACGCCCCCAAGGTCACGGCGTTCGGCGTGAGCTGCTGACCCACCTGCCAGGCGGTCACCGTGTCCTGGGCCAGGCCGGTGTCGAACAGGCCCGTGCCCAGCACGCCCGCGCCGCGCATATCGGGGCGGCTGAAACGCAGGGCGCCCAGCTCCGGCGTCTCGGCCTGGGCATCAAAGATCACCAGGGTGTGGCGTGCCGCACGCGCACCGGCCATGGCCCCCTTGGGCGCGCCACTGTGAGACAGGCGCCAGCTCCAGCCCTCTTCGGCCATCAGGCGCTGCACGAAGGCCCAATCGGTCTCGCGGTATTGGGTGGTGAGGGCGCGCACCGGCCCCGGCGCGGCCACGTCCAGCTTGAAGTGCGCCTGCGGGTAGGCCGACAGCACGCTGCTCACGATGTCGGCGGCAGTCTGGTCCTGAAAGATGCGGGTGTCGCGGCGCAGCGTGAGCCAGTGCGTCCAGGCCGCCAGGGTGAGGCGGTAGCGGGCGAGGCCGCCGTCGGCACCTAGTTGCGCGGCCTGCACCACATAGCCGTGCCAGGCACGCCAACTGCCGTCCGCCAGCATCAGGCGCAGGGTGACCTGTTCGCCGTTGAGCGCCTTGAGCTCCAGCAGGGCATGGGTGCTGACGCAGTCGACCTCGGCCCACAGGGGCTCGGTGGCGTGCACGGCTTCGGTGATGCGGCAGCGCTCGACCACCAGCGAGGCTGAAGGCAGCGCGGTTTCGATCTGGAGCAAGCGCGTGGCCTGCCCCAGCTTGAGGGCGGCCTGCAGGCGCGACACCAGGGGCGCACCCAGCGCGGCCGCCTGGGCCTGGGCCGCCGCCGATGCGGCCGACGCCAGCGACTGCAGGGACGCGCCCGTGCGCGCCCCCACCTCACCGAGGGACGGGAAACTCATGAATCACTCACCTGACATTTGTCGTATCCGGACATTGTCTGAGGCCCGTCCGCGCGGCCTCCCCCCGCCTGCGGGGGGAAATTGCAATCAAGCGTTACGCGCTGGGGCGTTTCCACCTTGCGGCACGTGCCAGGACGAGGGCGCCTACAATCGCCCGCCTCGCTGTTTCTTTGCCCGCCCGGGCCTGCACCATGTCTTACTGCGCCATCGACTTCGGCACCTCCAACTCGGCCATCGCCATCCCGCGCGCGCCGACCGAGGGGCCGGGGATGCGCCTGGTGCCGCTGGAAGGTGAACACCTGACCATGCCGACGGCGGTGTTCTATTGCACCGACGCCGACGACCTGCCCCCCGGCACCTGGCGCGGCACCCACCTCGACGACAGCCTGCCGCGCACCTTCGGGCGCGCCGCCGTGCAGGCCTACATCGAGGGCTACGAGGGGCGCCTGATGCGCTCGATGAAGAGCATCCTGGGCACCGCCCTGGTCGACCAGACCACCGAAGTGGGCAATGGCCTGGGCGTGAAGTACCTGGACATCATCACCGGCTACCTGCGCCACCTGCGCAGTCTGGCCGAGAAGGCTGGCGGCCAGCCCTTGACCCAGGTGGTGATGGGCCGCCCGGTGTTTTTCGTGGACGACGACCCCGCGCGGGATGCGGCGGCGCAGGCCTCGCTGGAAGCTGCGGCGCGGGCCGTGGGCTTCACCGACGTGGCGTTTCAGTTCGAGCCGATCGCGGCGGCCTTCGACTACGAGCAGCACGCGCAGAAGGAAGAGCTGGTGCTGGTGGCCGACATCGGTGGCGGCACCTCGGACTTTTCGGTGGTGCGGGTGGGGCCGCAGCGTGCGCCCCGCCTGGATCGCCGCGACGACATCCTGGCCAACCACGGTGTGCACGTCGCCGGTACCGACTTTGACCGCCGCCTGTCGCTGGCCAGCGTGATGCCGCCGCTGGGCTATGGCGAGTTCGGGCCGAGCATCCAAGGGCAGCCTCCGCGTCCGGTGCCCAGCCGTGTCTACTTTGACCTGACGACCTGGCACCTGATCAACACGGTGTACCAGCCCCAGCGCATGGCCGAGCTGCGCAGCATGGCCGACTTCTACGGCAACCCGGTGCACCACCAGCGCCTGATGAAAGTGGTGCGCGAGCGCCTGGGCCACGCCCTGGTGGGGCGCGCTGAAGCGGCCAAGATCGCGGTGGCCGAAGGCGGCGACACCGACATCGACCTGAGCCTGATCGAAGCTGGCCTGCGCAGCCCGCTGACCGGTGCGCAGGCCGAAGCCGCCTTGCACGACGACTTGGCCCGCATCGTGACCTGCGCGCACGAGACGGTCGCCCAGGCTGGCATCCAGCTCAGCGACATCAGCGCCCTGTATTTCACCGGAGGCTCGACTGGCCTGAAACTGCTGACCGATCAGTTGGAAGCGGCTTTCCCGGGTGCCCGGGCGGCACGCGGCGACCGGATGGCCTCGGTGGCCACGGGGCTGGGCCTGCATGCGGCCCGGTTGTTCGCGCGCTGAGGCCTGGCATCAACGCAAGCGGCAGCCCCACCTTGCAGCGCCATCCGAGCGCCCAAGCCCTTAAAGCTTGATCAAGCGCTCCAGCGCCTGCTCCAGCGTTGCCGCCGATTTGGCAAAGCAAAAGCGGATCACGCCATGGTCTTCGCCATCAGGGTAGAAGGCCGACACGGGGATCGCCGCCACGCCGTGTTCGCGCGTGAGGCGTTCGACAAAGGCGCGGTCGCCCTCGTCGCTGATGGCGCCGTACTTGACGCACTGAAAGTAGGTGCCCTCACATGGCAGCAGCTCAAAGCGTGAGCCTGCCAGGGCCTGCCGGAAAATGTCGCGCTTGCCTTGGTACAGCGCCTTGAGCTGCTCGTACCAGCCGGGGCGCTTCATGAAGTCGGCCAGGGCGTACTGCGAAGGCGCGTGCACGGTGAAGACGATGAACTGGTGCGCCTTGCGGAACTCGGCCATCAGCTCGCGCGGGGCCAGGCAGTAGGCCACTTTCCAGCCGGTGATGTGGTACGTCTTGCCGAAGCTCGATACCACCACGCTGCGCTCGGCCAGGCCGGGGTAGCGCAGCACGCTTTCATGGCGCGCCTGGTCGAAGACCATGTGCTCGTAGACCTCATCGCTCAGCAGCACGATGTCGGTGTCTTTCACCAGCGCTTCGAGCCGGGCCATGTCCTCGGCCGTCCACACCGTGCCGGTGGGGTTGTGTGGCGAGTTGAGGATGATCATGCGCGTGCGCGGCGTGATCAGGCGGGTGACCTCGTCCCAATCAGGGCGGTAGTCAGGCAGGGTCAGGTGGACGTACACGACCTTGCCACCCTGTAGTTCGACCGAGGGTGCATAGCTGTCGTACACCGGGGTGAACACGATGACCTCGTCGCCCGGATGCACCAGGGCGGCCACGGCGGTGAAGATGGCCTGTGTGGCCCCAGCGGTGATGGTGATCTCGGCATCGACGTCGTATTGCGCGCCGTACAACGTGCTCACTTTGGCCGCAATGGCCTCGCGCAGCACCGGCACACCCGTCATGGGGGCGTACTGGTTGTGGCCGGCGCGGGCGTGCTGGTCGAGCAGGGTCAGCAAGTCGGCGGGCGCGTCAAAGTCCGGGAAGCCTTGCGACAGGTTGAGCGCGCCGTGTTGCTGCGCCAGGGCCGACATCACCGAGAAGATAGTGGTGCCGACCTGGGGCAGGCGGGAGGTGAGGGGGCGGGGGTAGCTGGGCATGGCGGCAAGGATAGCTTGAGCGCACGCCCCGGCCGAAGGCTTACTTCGCCAGCTCGGCGCGCATCGCGTCGATCACCGCCTTGTAGTCCGGCTTGCCAAAAATCGCGCTGCCCGCCACGAAGGTGTCGGCGCCCGCATCGGCGATGCGGCGGATGTTGTCCACCTTCACGCCCCCGTCGATCTCCAGGCGGATGTCGCGGCCGGAGGCGTCGATGATCTTGCGCACTTTCTCGGCCTTGCGCAAGGTGCTGTCGATGAAGCTCTGCCCACCGAAACCGGGGTTCACGCTCATCAACAGCACCACGTCGACCTTGTCGATGACGTACTCCAGCACCTCCACCGAGGCGGCGGGGTTGAACACCAGGCCCGCCTGGCAGCCCTCGGCCTTGATGAGCTGAAGGGTGCGGTCCACGTGGGTGGAGGCATCGGGGTGGAAGGTGACGATGTCGGCGCCGGCCTTGGCAAAGGCCTGGGCCAGGGCGTCCACGGGTTGCACCATCAGGTGCACGTCGATGGGCACGGCCGTGCCGTCGGCCTTGACGCTGTGCTTGCGCAAGGCTTCGCAGATCATGGGCCCGAAGGTGAGGTTGGGCACGTAATGGTTGTCCATCACGTCGAAGTGGATCCAGTCGGCGCCCGCATCGATCACGTTGCGAACCTCTTCGCCCAGGCGGGCGAAATCGGCGGAGAGGATGCTGGGAGCGATGCGGAAGGTGCGCGACATGGAAGGGTCTTTCGGTGGAGGGGTACGCCATTGTAGAAAGACAGCCCCAGGGTTTGCCAGGGTATCTCACAGAGCCCATGAAAAGGGATTGCCTAGAATGGGCTGCATGAGCAAAGCCCAATTCACCTGCGCCGTGGTTCCCCAGTACCTGGAGGACCAGAGCAACCCCGTGCGACACGAGTACGCCTTTGCCTACACGGTGACCATCGTCAACAGTGGCGAGGTGCCGGCGCAGTTGATCGGCCGCCACTGGGTGATCACCGATGCCACGGGCCGCACCGAAGAGGTGCGCGGCCTGGGCGTGGTGGGCCAGCAGCCCTTGCTCAAACCTGGCGAGCGCTTCGAGTACACGAGCTGGACGCGCTTGGACACGCCCCACGGCCTGATGCAGGGCACCTACTTTTGCATGACCGACACCGCCGAAGCGTTCGAGGCGCCGATTCCGGCCTTCACGCTGGCGCGCCAGCAATCCCTGCACTGATCGATGAAGAGGCTTTCCCGCATCACGCAATGGTGGCGACGGGGCCCTTGGTGGTCCCGCCCCGGACAAGACATTGAACTTTTGGCGCTGCTGGACGGGGCCGATCCTGCAGCGCCCCAGGCCGTGCGGCACCTGTGGTTGATCCGCGTGCTCGGCTGGGTGCGGCGGGCCGAGCCTTTGCCGGGCACCCGTGCGCTGGTGGCCGTGCTTCAGCAAGACCCGGCGCGCCGTGCCCGCGTGGTCAGCATGCTGGCCAGCATCTGGCGCGATGGGGACGTGGCCGCGTTGCTGGCCGATTTCGGCTTTTCGCCGCGCACGTCCTTTCTGAATGAGCTGGGCGAGCGCCTGCGTCGTCGCATGCTGCCTTTGAGCCCGGACACGGACGACCTGGGCACGCTGTTCAACCTGCTGTTCGATGACCCGGCCGACGCGCAATGGCTGGCCGATCTGGACGAGCCCACGCTCAACGCCATCGGCACGCTGTGGGCCGATGCCATGCACGAGTTGGATCCGGCGCGCTGCAACGGTGCGGCCTGTCCGCTGGGCTGGCGCGAGCCCTTCCACGACGCGATGCTCTATCTGGCCACGCAGATCCGCGCGGCGGGCTTCTCGCCGGCGTTTCGCTCGCGCATGGGCGTGCGGGTGGACGTGGACTTTGACACCAAGATGGCGCAGGCGGAGGGGCGCTCCAACGAGGCCACTGCCCGGCATGCCTTCCGCCACCTGTCGCAAACGACCGAGCGGGTGCATGAGCTGGCCTTGGCCCACGCCGAGGAAGCCGGACCCGATGCCCCGCCCTCGGCGGCCTTGCTGCACGAGGCCCAGTACCTGCGCGCCCTGCTGGACACCTGTGCCAGCGCCGCGCGTGGTTTGCACGGGCACCTGGAAGAGCACGGCATTTCGATGGACCTGGTCTTTCAGATTGACCAGCTGTGCGAGCGTTGCCGGCGCATGGAGCGCCTGCTGGAAGCCGTGCTGAGCCCCAAGCCCGGCCCGGTGCTGCGGCGCTTTTTGATCGAGTTGCTGCAGGTGAGCGAGGAGCGCCGCAGCGTGCGCGCCCTGTTCACCCAGCATTACTCGATGCTGGCGCGCAAGGTGGCCGAGCGCAGCGCCGAAACGGGCGAGCACTACATCACCCGCACGCGCGGCGAATACCGCGCGATGCTGCGCAGTGCCGCCGGCGGGGGGGCGGTGATGGCGGTGACCACCTTCATGAAGTTTCTGATGCTGGGCTTGGGGTTGCCGCCTTTCTGGGGCGGCATGGCCGCCGGCCTGAACTACGCGACCAGTTTTGTGGTGGTGCAGTGGCTGCACTTCACGGTGGCCACCAAGCAGCCGGCGATGACCGCGCCGGCCATGGCCGCCAAGTTGGAGGACACCCGCAGCGAGGCCGGTGTGGAGGCTTTCGTTGACGAGGTGGCCCACCTGATTCGCTCCCAGGTGGCCGGCATCGTGGGCAACCTGCTGGTGGTGGCGCCCTTGGTGCTGGCCGTGCAAGTGGCTTCGCTGTGGGCTTTTGGTGCGCCCCTCATCTCGGCCGAGAAGGCCCACCATGTGCTCGAGAGCATGACCCTGCTGGGCCCGACGCTCTGGTATGCGGCCTTCACCGGGGTGCTGCTGTTTGCCTCCAGCATCATCGCCGGCTGGGTGGAGAACTGGTTCGTGCTGCACCGCCTGGACAGCGCCCTGCGCTGGAACCCGCGCATCCGCGCCCGACTGGGCGCGCAGCGCGCCGCCCGCTGGGCAGTGTGGTGGCGCGAGAACATCTCCGGCCTGGCGGCCAACATCTCGCTGGGCTTCATGCTGGGCGTGGTGCCGGTGGTGGCCAGCTTCCTGGCCCTGCCGCTGGACATCCGTCACGTCACCCTGTCGGCCGGGCAAACGGCTGCGGCGGCCGTGGCCCTGGGCTGGGATGCCGTGCACAACCCGCAACTGTGGTGGTGCGTGGCGGCCGTGCCGTTGACAGGCATGCTCAATGTGGGCGTGAGTTTCGCGCTGGCGCTGCGCGTGGCGGTGCGCTCACGCGGCGTGCGTCTGGGCGACCGGGCCCGCTTGTGGCAGGCCATCCGCCGCCGCATGTGGCGTCAACCTTTGAGCTTCTTGTTGCCGCCGCGGTCCTCGTCCTGATCGGGCAGCTCGCCTTGGCGGCGCCCTGAAAACATCGTCCACCAGACCAGGCCCACCAGCACGGCCAGGGCAGCAGCGGCTTCCAGCACAATCAACCACATGATCGTTCGTCCGTTTTCCAAGTTGCGATGGGCCATCCCGGCTCTGATTGTAGGCAGCCTGATGGGCTGCAGCCTGCTGTCTCCCACGCCCCGTGAGACCCCAGCCCCGGTAGCGGCGCCTGGCATGACCCCCGGCGCCCCGGGTTCGGCGCCCGTGACCTGGCAGCGTCCCAAGGCCACCTGGACCGCCGCCACCTGGGCCGACCTGCCCGGCTGGGAGCGGGACCCGGTGCAGGAGTGGTGGCCGGCGCTGTGGCGGGGCTGCGTGAAGCCCTCAGCCGCCTGGGCCTCTGTGTGCGCCGAGGTGCGCAAGCTGGGCCCCCAATGGGGCACCCAGGTGCAAGATGGCTTCGTGCGCCAGTGGGTGCAAAGCCGCCTGCAGCCCTGGCGGGTGAGTGCGCCTGACGGCCGGCCATCCGGCCTGCTGACGGGTTACTTCGAGCCCCTGCTGGACGGGCGCCGCGTGGCCGATGCGCGTTTCCGCCACCCGCTGCACCGCGCGCCGCAAGGTCTGGGCACGCGCAAGCCCTTTTTCAGCCGCAATGAACTGGAGCGCACGCCCGAAGGCCGCGCCGCGCTGGCCGGGCGCGAGCTGGTCTACCTGGCCGATCCGCTGGACGTGCTGCTGATCCAGGTGCAAGGCTCCGGCCGCATCCGCCTGCAAGACGAGCGCGACGCGCAGGGCCAGCCCAAGGTGGTGCGCCTGGCCTTTGGCGGCCACAACGACCAGCCCTATGTGTCGGTGGCTCGCTGGCTGGTGGACCAGGGCGCGTTCACGCTGGAGCAGGCCTCGTGGCCGGCCATCCGCACCTGGGCCACGGCCAACCCGGCCCGGGTCGACGAGATGATGCATGCCAACCCGCGCGTCGTCTTCTTCCGCGAAGAGCCTTTGCCGGACCCGACCGTGGGGCCCAGCGGCGCCCAAGGCGTGCCGCTGACGCCGGGCCGCTCGATTGCCGTGGACCGCGACAGCGTGCCGCTGGGCACGCCCGTGTGGTTGGACAGTACCGTGCCCCAAGCGTGGTCCGCCAGCGGCAATCCACCGCCAGCCTCACCCTTGCAGCGTCTGGTGATGGCGCAGGACACGGGCGGGGCCATCCTGGGCGCCGTGCGCGCCGATTACTTCTGGGGCTGGGGCGATGAGGCCCTGGCCATGGCGGGCCGCACCAAGCAGAGCCTGGCGATGTGGGTGCTGTGGCCGCAGGGCGCTGGCCCAGCCGGCACGACGGTCAGCGCGGCAGGCAACCCACTCCCACGCTGACACCCACCTGCGCCGACTGCAGCCCCGGCTGCGTGCCTGGGCCTCAAGCTCAGGCGCTCAAGGCCTTCTTGAGCGCCTCGGCCAGCGCCGTGTGCGCCTGGGCGGCCTCGGGCAGGAAGCGGCCCATGTTGATGAAGTCGTGGATCACGCCGGGCCACACCTGCAGCTCCACCGGCACACCGGCAGCGCGCAGCTTGTCGGCGTACAGGTAGCCATCGTCGGTCAGCGGGTCGCACTGGGCCAGCCCGATCCAGGCCGGTGCCACGCCCCGGTGGTCGGGCGCATGCAGGGGCTCGCGGTGCCAGCGCTCGCTGAGGTGACCGCCCTGGGCATGGTTTTCAAACCACTTCATCAGCTCGGCATTCAAGAAGGTGGCACGCCCGTAGGTCATGAAGGACTCGGTGCGCACGCCCACCTGCACCGACGGGTAGAACAGCGCCTGCAGCTTGAGCGGGATGTCGGCATCGCGTGCCAGTACCGCCAGGATGGCCGCCAGCGTGCCGCCGGCGCTGTCTCCGCCCACCGCCATGCGGCTCGCGTCGAGGTGTTGGGTGTGGCCGTGCTCGACCAGCCAGCGCAGGGCCGCCATGCAGTCTTCCAGGCCGGCGGGGTATTTGTGCTCGGGCGCCAGGCGGTAGTCGATGGCCACCACGGCCGCACCGCTCTGGTGGGCCACCTGGCTGCACATGGCTGCGCAGGTGTCGATGCCGCCCACGACAAAGCCGCCACCGTGCAGGTACAGGAACACCGGCAGGTCCTTGTCGTGCGTGCTGGCCCACAGGCGCGCCGGGATGTCGCCCGCCGGCCCGGGAATCGTGAAGGGCTCGACGCGGGGCAGGGGCACCGGCGGGTGCGCCATGGCCCCCACGCCAGCCGCATAGGCCCTGCGCGCCATCTCCACCGGTTGCTGGCTGATCGGCGGGAAACCCGCGCGGCGGATGTTGTCCATCAAGGCCTGGGTGTGGGCGGCAAAGGGCAAGGGCTTGTCGTCAGCCATGTCGGGGTCTCCTGCCGATGAGCTCGGCTTGTGGGGTGTCAGGTCGGTGCGGGGGGGCGTGCGCGGTCCATGGCGAGGTCAGGGCGCGCTGATGCGGATGGCGAGCTGCTCGGACTGGGTGTCGTCAATCGTGTCGGTGGACAGCGTGCCGCTGCGCGTGGCTTGCGCACGGCGACCACTGCGGGCCACCACGGTCCATTCTCCCAGAGGCACCGCCACCGTGCTGGCCACCTCGCTGTGGCGGATCTGACCATCAGGCTCATAAGCCGGCTGCGCGCTGGCGCTGGCTTCGAGCTCGACCGTCACCGGGGCCTGCCCGCCTGGCCAGCGTGGGCGCACGTTCAGACCTTGCCCCAGGTCCAGCCAGGCGGTCTGGCCCCAGGCCTGCACCGGTGGCGCGTAGGCACCCGGGCCGGGAGGCCGCGCTTGGGGCCTCTGCACGGGCGCATACGCCCACTGCCAGACCGTGTAGGGTTGGCTGCGTCCCACGAACAGGCGCGCGCGGCCGCCATTGAGCACCTGCACCTGCTGCACCGAATGGGTCTGGGACTCGGTCTGCCAAGTGCCCACGCGCACATCGCCCTGGGCCACCACGCCGTGCTGGCTGTCGATGATGACGCGGCCCTGACGCACGCCGCCACCGCTGTCGCGGATCTGCCCCTGGCCCTCGATGCGCCACTCGACGACCAGGTTGCGCAGCGGCAGGCCGGGGTCGATGCCCTGGGCCTGCCCGGGCAGCGTGAGGCTCAACAGGCTGGCGCTCAGCCCCCACGCCACCGCGCGCATGGCGCCTCGGCGAACGCGCGTCGGAAAATACGGGAAATCAAGCATGATCCAGTCTCCTGTTTGATGCGCAAAGCGGCGGGGCTCGTGCTCCAATGTGAGGGCAACAGCACTCGCGTCCTCTGCGACCGTGGGCTGCGAACCGGCACCGCCACCCCGACACCTTACTGCGCCTTTGCCCCAGGCGACCGACCTCCATGCAGCTCGACGAACTGTTCCAACAACCCCAGGCCCTGCCTGCCGTCCCCAAGATCGTCCACGAACTGATCGACAGTTTCAACAACCAGGACGTTTCGATCGACGAGATCGCCCGCAAGCTGGCCGCCGACCCGGTGCTGTCGGCGCGGCTGCTGCGCCTGGCCAACTCCGCCTACTACCATGTGTCGCGCACCATCGGCACGGTGCCCGAATCGATCGCGATGCTGGGCTTCGTGACCGTGCGCACCCTGGTGATCAGCTCGGGGCTGACGGGGGGCTACAAGTCCATGCCGGGGCTGGACCTGAACCAGTTCTGGCGCTACAGCATGCACGCGGCCGCGGTGTCGGGTTGGGTGGCGCAGCAGGTGCGTGTCAACCGCGACCAGGCGTTCACCGTGGGCCTGATGCACGCCATCGGTGAGCTGGTGATGCACGCCGGTATGCCCGCGGCAATGCTGCAGCTCGACCAGCAGTCCTCGCCGATGGACGATGACCGCCTGGCGCTGGAAGAACGCACCTTTGGCTACCACTTCGCCACCGTGGGGTCGGAGCTGGCGCGCCAGTGGCGCTTCCCGCTGTCCTTCGTCGAGGCCATCCGCCAGTTCCCGGCGCCGCTGGCCCAGCCCAAGTTCGACCCGGTGGCTGGCGTGCTGCACCTGGCTGCCTGGCGTGCCCGGGCTGAGGTCCAGCACCTGGATGCCGCGGCACTGGCCGCTCAGGTGCCGGCCGACGTGTGTGCGGCCTTGGGGCTGTCCACCGATGTGTTGCTCAAGGAGATGCCGCCCCTGGCCGAGCTGTGCGAAGGGCTGGAAGCGCTGATCGGCTGATCGCCGGAGGCGCCTGAACGCTTGACGCGGTTGACTTGGTCGCGATGCGGGCCGGTGCTGCGTCAGATCGACAGCGGATCGACGTCCACCGCCCAGCGGATCAGCCCGCTGCGGCGGTGCTGTTGCGCCAGCATGAACCAGGTGGTTTGCGCGGCCGATAAAAAGCGCTGCAAGGGCATGCGCTGAGCGCTTTCGATCATCAACTGCGCCCGTTCGACATTGGCCACGCGCTGCACGGGTGTGGGCACCGCCGGATAGAGGGTGACGCCCACGGCCTGGGCTTCGGCCATCACGGCCTGCGCAGCCGCCTCCAGAAAGGCCTGGGTGGCTTCCTGCGTCTTGCCCTCGGCGCGCAGCATGGCCAGGTGGGCAAAGGGCGGCAGGCCCGCCATCTCGCGCTCCTTGAGCTGCTGCGCGGCAAAGTCGGCAAAGTCGTATTTGCGCAGCGCCTGGTAAAGCGGGTGCATGGGGTGCCAGGTCTGCACCCACATCTCGCTGTGGCCGGCCACCTTGGCATCGCGCCCGGCCCGGCCTGCGGCCTGCAGCAGCAAAGCAAACTGACGCTCAGCGGCGCGGAAGTCGCTGGCAAACAAGGCGGCATCGGGGTTGATCGCCGCCACCAGGGTGATGCGCCGGAAATCGTGCCCTTTGGCCACCATCTGGGTGCCCACCAGCACGTCCACCTCCCCGGCGTGCACGCTGGCCAGTTGTTCTTCGAGCGCGCCCTTGTGGCGGGTCACATCGGCATCGATGCGGCCCACGCGGGCGCCAGGCAGCGCCTCGGCCAGTTGCTCTTCCAGGCGCTCGGTGCCCCGGCCCACGGGGGCGATGTCCTGGTTGCCGCAGTCCGGGCAGGCCCGTGGCACACGCTCGGAAAACCCGCAGTGGTGGCAGCGCAGGGTGCGGTCGGCCTTGTGAAAGACGCGCCAGGCGCTGCAGTGCGGGCAGCCGCTCTTCCAGCCACAGTCGCTGCAATGGAGCACCGGCGCGTACCCCCGGCGGTTGAGCAGCACCAGGCTTTGCTCGCCGCGCTCGACGCGCTGGGTGATGGCCGCAAGCAGCTCACGCGCAAACGGGGGCTGGTCCTGGCCCATGGTGGGGCGCAGCAGGCGCGACTGGTCGAGCAGGCGCACCTGGGGCATGTCGCCCGCGCCGATGCGCGACGGCATGACCAGGCGCACGTAGCGGCCGGCGCCGCCTTCGGCCACGGGCAGCGCGTTGTACCAGCTCTCCAGGCTGGGCGTGGCCGAGCCCAGGATGATGGGCACCCGCTCCTGCTTGGCGCGGTAGATGGCCAGGTCGCGGGCGGAGTAGCGGGCGCCGTCTTGCTGCTTGTAGCTGGGGTCGTGTTCTTCGTCGACCACGATGAGGCCCAGGCGTGGCAGCGGCGTGAACACCGACAGGCGCGTGCCCAGGATCAGGTCCGCACGGCCCGTGTGCGCCATCAGCCAGTTGCGCAGGCGCTGCGCCGGCGTCAGGCCGCTGTGCAGGGAAACGATGCGCCGGCCTGCAAAGCGTTCGGCCACGCGCGTTTCCAGCTGGGGCGTGAGGTTGATCTCGGGCACCATCATCAGCACCTGCTGGCCCGCATCCAGCGCCCGTTGCGCTTGGCGCAGGTAGACCTCGGTCTTGCCGCTGCCGGTGCTGCCCCACAGCAGATAAGGCTGGTCGCCGCCCTCGGCCAGGCGCGCGAGCACGACCTCCTGCTCGGCGGTCAAGGTCGGGAGCATGGGCGTTGGCAGGGGCTCAGGTACGGTCGCCAGCGCAGGCGACGTGGCCTCATCTGCCCCAACCGATGACGCGCTCGGCTCAGACGCGCTGGCCGCCTTGGCGCGAGCCCGCTTGGGCTTGGCCGGCGGAGGCGTCACCGCCTTGTCCAGACGCTTGAGGCGACGCTCCCACTGGGTCGCATCCAGCTGACGCAGCTCGGGCGGCAGCACCATCAAGGCCATTTCGCCCAAGCTGCGCTGGTAATACGCAGCCGCAAAGCGCACCAGTTGGCGCCAGGCGGGTGGCAGCGGCGGCAAGCCGTCGAGCACCTCGGCCACTTCCTTGAGCTGGGCCGGGTCCACCGTGGCCTCGGGCGCCACCTCGTCGGCACCCCACCACACCACCCCGGTGACCACCCGCCGTCCGAAGGGCACGCGCACCAGGGTGCCCGCCGGCAAAGGCCGATCGCACAGATAGTCCAAGGGCCCCCACAGCCCCGCGTGCTGGGGGGCCTCCACGACCACGCCCAGGCGGCACAGAGGAGGACGGTCAGAGGGGGCGGAGGCAGGCATGAGGGGCGTCAAGGTGCCTGAGATTCTGACAGATGCCTGAACTTGCGACCGCAAGTGCTTGATTCTTCATGGGGTTGGGACGCTTGCCCTCGAGTTGTGGATAACTTTGTGGGGAATTCAGACCTACCACAGTCCCGGGTGCCTCATAACGGGGCGTGACGTGCATGCACCCCCTGTTGTGCACCAAGCCGGGTTGTTCATATGAATCAATAACTTAGATGGGTGTCGCATTTTTTTCACGCAGTGAAGAGGGTGTCCGGATGTCCGCTCACAGCCAGCCCTCAGGATGGGGATAACTTTGTTCGATTTGTGCAAAACCCGGGATTGTCCCAGTTGTTGGCACACCGGACTGCGTCGGTCACCCGTGCTCGCATGGCGGATCACCTTGGGGGAGTCGGACAGCGTGACGCGCAGCCTTCCTCACTTGCCGGAAACACCCAAAGTGCCACTCGACAAGGGCGGTGTAAGTCCTTGATTCATAAGCGCCTCCCACTTGCCCACAAAATCTGTGGATAACTTTGTGGGCAAACCTTGCACAGGTGCGCCAAGTGCTTGTCAGATCTGCCCTTCGGCCCGGCTGCCGCAACTTGCATCAAAACCTGATATGCAATATGAATCAATGGGTTACGACGCAACTACGTGATTCATGAGGCATCTTGACGCGCCCCAGCGTTCACGTCACCCGTTCGCACTTTTGTGGGGATAACTGACGGCGGTTAACACAGAACCCGCCCTGATTCGGGGCAAAAATGGCTGTGGTTTTGTGCTACTGCGGTGTGGTGCCACCGCAAACCAGGGGGGGGTAAACCTTACCTATACGTCAAGACGCTTCCAGAGCATGTATGCTTGTCCATGTGCCCGTTCTGGTCGCCTTTTGACCCATCTGAGGCGCCCTTCATCATTTTTCTTTGTGAGACACGCAATGAGCTTCTCGATTGAATCCAAACTCGGCGACCTGCTGGACAACGAAACCACCAAGGCCATCCTGGAAAAGCACCTGCCCGGCATCTCCACTCACCCGCAAATCGCGATGGGCAAGGGTTTCGCGCTGTCGATGGTCGCCAAGTTCTCTGGCGGTCTGATCACCGAAGACCTGCTGGCCAAGGTCAACGAAGAGCTGAGCGCGCTGAGCTGATCACGCTGGATCGCTTCTTCGCATCCGCGAATGCCAGCCTCCTTCGGGAGGCTTTTTCATGCCCGCATGGCCGCAGGCCCGCGAGCACAAGGACCTGCCCATGCGATGCCAGATGGTCGTACCCCTGCTGCTGGCCTGGATCGGATGCCTGGGACTCAGCCCCGGCGCCGTCGCGTCCGACGTCACGGGCTGGCGTGCCCGCCTTCAGGCGCAGCGTGAGCATCCGGCCCCCTTGCCGGCCTTGACCGCGCCGGGCACCCACCGCGTCGAGTTGCGGCACGATGGGCTCACGCGCCACGCGCTCGTTCACTTGCCGCCGGGCTTTCGCCCCGGTGCACCCACGGCGGTGGTGCTGGCCTTCCACGGGGGCGCGGGCGATGCGGCCTACATGGCCGATGACGCACGCTACGGTCTCATCTCCCTGGCCGATCGGGAGAACTTTGTCATCGTGTTCCCCAGCGGCTACAGTCGTTTTCCGCGCGGCAAGCTGGCGACCTGGAACGCCGGCGACTGCTGCGGCGACGCCCGTGACCGGCAGATCGATGACGTGGGCTTCGTGCGCGCCCTGCTGCAGCAACTCGGGCGGCAGATCCCGATCACGCCCCAGCGCACCTTTGCCATGGGCATGTCCAATGGGGCGATGATGAGCTACCGGCTGGCCTGCGAGATGTCGGACGCCTTCCGGGCCATTGCCGCGGTCGCCGGCACCGAGGCGGTGTCCCAGTGTCGGCCCACCCAGCCGGTGGGCATCCTTCATATCCATGCCCGCGACGACACGCATGTGCGCTTTGACGGCGGGGCAGGCCCCGATGCCTTTCGGGACGCCCGCCAGGTGATGGACTTCGTGTCGGTGCCGACCACCGTGTCGCGCTGGGTGGCGCGTCAGCATTGCGCCCCCACCGCACGCCGCACACTGGAGGTGGCCGGCGCCTACTGTGAGAGCCACACGGGCTGCGAGGGCGGTGCCGAAGTGAAGTTGTGCGTCACCACCAGCGGCGGCCATGCGTGGCCGGGTTCGCCGGGCGCCCGGCTGGGTCGCAAGCCGCCGCCTTCGCAAGCCCTCTCGGCCAATGCGCAGGCCTGGGCGTTTTTCCAGGCTCAGGCCCAGGCAGCGCGGCCGCGCTGAAGGCCAAGGCGGGCGTCAAGCCGATCTGCTGTATGCCGGTCGAAACGGGCCCGCTCAGAGCCGGCCTTGGCAGCCTGGGGCGCCGCACCGGCAGGTGAGCCGTCCGGCGTGGTGGGTTTCGCCGTAGCGCGCGGTGAGCTCTTCGCCCGCGTCGATGTCCCGCAGGGCGTAGAAGGCCACCCGGCCTTGCTGCACCTTCAGCACCATATTGGGCAGGCAGGAATGGTTGGCGAAGCGCAGCGGATCGGTGGAGGCGGTGGCATCCACCGCGCGCTTGTCGGAAATCGCCACCATGAAGATGCGGCCCGAGGTCTTCTCCGCCAGACGCGCGCGGCGACGGGCTTCGGCCAGGTCCACGAACTCGCCGCGCATTTCACCAATCTTGCGGCGCGCCGGGATGGCTTCACCCGCAAAAGCGCCCTGGCCGTCGATGGTGCTGGGGCCCACCGTCACCTTGAATTTTTGTGGGTCGGCCGGCTGGCCGCGGGAGGCCGTGCCTGGCTGGGAAACGCCCGACGCAGGCAGCGCCAAGGCAGGCACCCCCTCGGTGGTCGAGGGGGGCGTAGCCGGGATCACAGGTCGAAGTATGGGCATGGGAGCAGCGCCATCGAGAAAGCGGGGGGCGCGACCGCGCTCAGGCCGGCAGCAGGCCATCGGCCCGCAGCAGCTGCTCCAGGCACTGCTCCTGGATGCCGTAGAAGGCCTTGATGTCCTGGATCTGGCGCACGACTTCTTCGGACGAGGTGGCCTTGGCGCGTTTGACCGCCAGGATCATCTTGTTCTTGTTGGTGTGCTCCAGCGAGATGAACTCGAAGACCTGGGTGTCGTAACCGGCGGCATCGAGCAGCAGGGCGCGCAGGCCGTCGGTGAGCATCTCGGCTTCCTGGCCCAGGTGGATGCCGTGCTGCAAGATCGGGCGCAGCGGGTGCGGGCTGAGCAGCTGGGGGCGGATCTGCTTGTGGCAGCAGGGCGAGCACAGGATGATGTCGGCCCCGGCGCGGATGCCCAGGTGGATGGCATAGTCGGTGGCCACGTCGCAGGCGTGCAGCGCGATCATGACGTTGAGCGCAGCCGGGTGGTAGTCACGCACATCACCCTGCTCGTAGTCCATGCCTTCGAGCTTGAGCTTGCCGATGACGCGCTGACACAGCTTGACCAGATCGTCGCGCAGCTCCACGCCGGTGACGCGGGCATCGCGGTGCATCGTGTGGCGAAGCCAGTCGTGGATGGCAAAGGTCAGGTAGCCCTTGCCCGAGCCGAAGTCCACCACGTGGATGGGTTCCTGGTCACGCGGGGGCTGGCCCAGGGGCGAACGCGCCAGCGCGGCGGCGAAGACCTCGATGAACTTGTTGATCTGCTTCCACTTGCGCGACATGGCGGGGATGACCTGCCCCTGCGCATCGGTGACGCCCAGCTCCCGCAGGAAAGGGCGCGACTGGTCGAGGAAACGGTGTTTGTCGCGGTTGTGGCCGCTGGTGAGCGGCGTGGGGGCGGCGACGGCCGCTGGTGTGCCGGGCGCCCCCGACTCGGCCGGGCGGGTGGCCTCGGCGTTCGAGGGCTTGCCCACGCGCACGCTGGCCTTGCCCTTTTTGCTGAAGGCCAGTTGCACCTCCTCGGTGGGGGTGTGCAGGTGGGCGTTGCGAAAGGCACCTTGCCCGAGCCAGCCGGCCAACAGCGCCAGGGCGTCGGGCACGGGCAGGTTCTTGGTGATGTCCTTGGTGGGGAAACGCAGCAAGAAGCTCAGATGCGGCTGATCGCGCAGCCGTACCGGGCGCACCATCACACGCTGCAGGTTCGCCCCCAGCTCGTCGATGTCGGGCACGCCACCCTGGTAGGCCACCAGCACCAGCTGTTGCAGGTGGCCGCTGGCCTCGGCCTGGCGCAGCAGGTCGGCAAAGCGCGCCAGGTGCGGCGCGTTGAACTCGGTCACATCGCGGTCCGCAGCCATGGGCGCTCCGCTCACGAGGTCTTGCGCGGGGGGCGGTTGTCCGGACGGCCGCCTTCGCGACCACCACCTTCACGTCCACCGTCACGGCGAGGACCACGGCCTTCGCGCGGGGCACCCTCGGCACCCGGGGCACGGGGACCACGACCTTGCCCTTCACGCGGGCCGCCACGGTGTTCGCCACGCGGGGCATCGCGGTGATCGCGACGGCCTTCCGGGCGTGGACGCAGGGCGTCTTGCTTGGCTTCCTCGCGGGCCTGGGCCAGGATGGCTTCGAGCGCGTCGGGGGCAATGCCCTTCAAGGCGCAGAAGTTGGCGGCCGTCAGGCGGGTGGTGTCGAAATCGCGCAGCAGCTGAGCGCGGTTGCGCCGCTCTTGATGGGCCTGCTGGTCTTGCTGCTGGGCGGCACGTTCTTGCTTGCGCGCTTCGCGGTGGGCGTCACGCTGGGCCTGGATGGCTTCTTCGCGACGGGCCTTGGTGAGGGCACGGCGGCGCGTCAGCTCCTCGGTGGCCACCTGACGGTGCTCTTCGGTCAGCTCGCCAGCCGGCTGGCCGTCCAGATCGAAACGCTGGGTGCCTTGGGAGACCGCCGTCAGGTAAGACGTGGTGCCCGTGTGGCGACGGAAGAAGGCCGACAGGGCCTGCTTGCTGAACTCGCCCGGAGCACGCTCCTGGATGTCGACCTGGATGCGCAGCTTGAACGGCTTGGCCGGACCCTTGAACAGGGCGGGGAACAGCTCGGCCAGGCGCGCGCCGGTGGCGGCGGGCGAGATGTCGGCCTTGGCGGCGGGGGCTTCGGCTGTGGCCGCGTCGGCCGGTGCTTCTGTGGCCTCGGGGGCATCGGGGGCTGCCTCGACCACCTCGGAGGCAGGCTCGGCAGACGTCACCGGCGCAGGCGCGGCTGGCACCGCGGTGGCATCGACCGCGGTGGTGGCAGGGGCTTGGGCTTCGGTGGCGGCCTGAGCGGCAGCTGAATCGGCAGGAGCCGAAGGAGTCGAGGACATGGGTCGGACGCAGTGAGACGAAAGGGTCTATTGTCGCCGGTCTGGGCGATTTCAGCCAGCCATGGCCCCCGAACGGGCTGGTCACGGCCCGTGGGGCGCCGGGGAACATCCCAGTGGACGCCCGCCCGGTGGGATGCCAAAGTGGGTGTTTTGACCTTCTGGAAGTGCCCCCTTGACCGTGCCCTGGTCTGACCTTGCTGCCCGCCCGACTTGGACCTGGCCCCTGCCCGTGGTGCTGCTGGCTTTGCGCCTGATGGGGCGCCGGCACCGCTTCACCAGTGCCGAGGCCTTGCGCGCGGCCGTGGTGACCGACCGCCGACAGACACGGGTCGAGCCGCCTGCGGCCGTGGCGCGCCGGTTTCGGGCCACGGACCGGCGCCTCGGCGCCCACCGTTGCCTGACCCTGACGCCGCCCAGCGTGCGCCACCCGGCCCAACTCACCTATGTGCACGGCGGTGGCCATGTGACCCAGATCAGCCCCTATCACTGGCGCTTACTGGGGGGATTGGCCGAGGCGGTGGGCTGCACCGTGCATGTCCCGCTTTACCCGCTGGCGCCCGAGCACGCCCACCCCGCGGCCTTCGCGATGCTGGACGCGCTGTATGCCGAGCAGGTGGCGCAGCATGGCGCCGAGCATTGCGTGTGGATGGGCGACTCGTCGGGCGGTGGGCTGGCGCTGGTGATCGCGCAGCGGGCTGTGGCCCAGGGGCTGCCTGCGGTGCGGGACCTCATCCTGATCTCCCCCTGGCTGGACCTGGCCTTGAGCGATCCGGAACTGCCGACGCTGGCCACCACCGATCCGTGGCTGGACCTGCCCGGCATGGCCGCGGCAGCGCAATGGTGGGCCGGTGGCGACGACCCGGCGGCACCTCACCTGAGCCCGGTCAACGCCCCGCTGGAGGGCCTGCAACGACTCCATGTGTTCATGGGCACGCGCGACCTGCTGTGGCCGGCCAGCCGGCGGCTGCTGGCGCGGGCGCAGGCAGCCGGGGTGGCGATGACGCTGCACGAGGCGCGCGACATGATCCACGTGTGGCCGCTGCTGCCGATTGCGCAGGCGCGGCCGGCGATCCAGGCGATGAGCGACCTGATCCGCACTCCGGCCGCAGAAGGAGGGGCATGAGGCCTGTCGCTTGGGCGAGCTGGCGTCCTGCGCGTTCGGCTCACCGGCCCGATGGTGGGTTGCCGGGACTCAGGCGGCCTGGGGCAGGCGGCGCGCCAGCAGGGCGCCACGGTAGCGCTCGTCGAGCGGCACGCGCACATGCAGCGGGCTGCCCGGCGCGGCGGTGATGGGCTCGCCATCGAGGTTGCGCATCTCGGCCAGCACCATCTCGACATTGCCCGAGGGGTGGATGACCTCCAGCGTGTCGCCCACGTCGAAGCGGTTTTTCACCACAACCTCGGCCCAACCGCCGTCGATGCCCTGCACCTCGCCCACGAACTGGCTGCGCTGGAACTGCGAGTGGCCGGTGATGTAGTTCTGGTAGTCCTGGGCCGGGCGGCGCTCGAGCAGGCCGCCGGTGTAGCCGCGGTTGGCCATGCCTTCGAGCTGCAACAGCAGGTCGGGGTTGAAGGGGCGGCCGGCCACGGCGTCGTCGATGGCGCGGCGGTAGACCTGGGCCACGCGGGCCACGTAGTACAGCGACTTGGTGCGGCCTTCGACCTTGAGCGAGTCGATGCCGATCTTGGCCAGGCGCTCGACGTGCTCGACGGCGCGCAGGTCCTTGGAGTTCATGATGTAGGTGCCGTGCTCGTCTTCCATGATGGGCATCAGCTCACCGGGGCGGCCGGCCTCTTCCAGCAGGTAGACCTGGTCGGCGGCGGGGTGGCGCTGGCCATTGCCACACGCGGAAAACGCTTTCTCGGCGCTTTCCTGCTCTTGGGCGAAGTTGAAGTCGCCCTCCAGCTGGATGGGGATGACCTCGCCGGTGTCGCTGGCCTGCACGCCCTCGTGGGTCTTGTACTCCCAGCGGCAGGCGTTGGTGCAGGTGCCCTGGTTGGGGTCGCGGCGGTTGAAGTAGCCCGACAGCAGACAGCGGCCCGAGTAGGCAATGCACAGGGCGCCGTGCACGAACACCTCCAGCTCCATGTCGGGGCATTCCTGGCGGATCTTCTCGATCTCGTCCAGGCTGAGTTCGCGCGACAGGATGATGCGCTCCACGCCCAGCTTTTGCCAGAACTTGACCGTGGCGTAATTGGTGGTGTTGGCCTGCACCGAGAGGTGGATGGGCACCTCGGGCCACTTTTCCCGCACCAGCATGATCAGACCGGGGTCGGCCATGATCAGGGCATCGGGCTGCATGGCGATGACGGGCTCGATGTCGCGCAGGTAGGTGCGCACCTTGTCGTTGTGCGCGATCAGGTTGCTGGTGACATAGAGCTTCTTGCCGCGCGCGTGCGCCTCCTGGATGCCTTGCTGCAACTGTTCCAGACGGAACTCGTTGTTGCGCGCACGCAGGGAGTAGCGGGGCTGGCCGGCGTAGACGGCATCGGCACCAAAGTCGTAGGCGGCGCGCATCTTTTCGAGCGAGCCGGCGGGCATCAGCAGTTCAGGGATCGGTCGGTTCATGATGGCTGGTATTGTCCGGCCAAGCCTCGCACCCGCCAAGGGGCGGACAGCCCCGCACTCAGGTATGAGGGCTGCGCGCGATCACGCCGCCACCCGCCAGCATCTCGCTGAGCGCGGCCTCGGTCACCGGGCGCGAGATCAGGTAACCCTGGAACTCGTCACAGCCCTGGCAGCGCAGGAAGTCGAACTGCGCCTGGTTCTCCACGCCCTCGGCGACCACGCGCTTGCGCAGGCTCTGGCCCAGCGAGATGGCCGCACGCGCGATCAGGGCGCCTTCCTCCTCGCGTTCGATGTCGGTCACCAGGGAGCGGTCGATCTTGATGATGTCCAGCGGAAAACTGCGCAGGTAGCTCAGCGAGGAGTAGCCCGTGCCGAAGTCGTCCATCGCCAGGCTGAAGCCGTGGTGCTTGAAGGCGCGCAGGCTGTCGATCGCCCCCTGGCTGTGGTCCAGGAAGACGGTTTCGGTGATCTCCAGCTCGATCAGTTGCGGCGCGATGCCGGCCTCGCGCGCCAGCCCCAGCACGTGGCTGACGATGTCGGCGCTCATGAACAGGCGGGCCGAGAGGTTGACCGCCACCTTCAACTGCGGCTCGCCGGGGGCGTTCCAGCGCCGGGCCGCGGCAAAGGCCTGGCGCAGGATGACGGTGGTCAGCGGGGCGATCAGGCCGGTTTCTTCGGCGATGGGGATGAAGCGATCCGGCCCGATGGGGCCCAGGGTGGGGTGGTGCCAGCGCGCCAGGGCCTCCACGCCGACGATGCGGCGGCGGTGTTCGACCTTGGGCTGGTAGTGCACATGCAAGGCATCGCTGTCCAGCGCCTCGCGCAAGGCGGCCTCCAGGTGCAGGCGCTCTTCGGCCATGCGGTTGAGGTCGCGCGTGAAGAACTGGAAGTTGTGGCGGCCGCGGTCCTTGGCGGCGTACATGGCGATGTCGGCGTGGCGCAGCAGGCTGGCCGCATCTTCGCTGTCATCGGGGTAGAGGGCCACGCCCAGGCTGGCGCCCACCTGCAGGCTGCGCCCGCACAGAGAGATGGGCTGGTGGATCTGGTGCAGCACGCGCTCGAGCAGCGAGATGATGGTGCTGACGTGGTAGTGGTCGTTGAGCACCAGCACGAACTCGTCGCCGCCCAAACGTGCCACCGTGTCGGACTGGCGCAGGCAGGCGCTCAGGCGCCGCGCCACCTCTTGCAGGAGATGGTCACCGGCCGCATGGCCCAGGCTGTCGTTGACGAACTTGAAGTGGTCCAGGTCAATGAAGACCACGGCCAGGTAATAGCCCAGGCGTTGCGCGCGTGCCAGGCCTTGCGAGAGCCGGTCGCCCAGCAGCACGCGGTTGGGCAGGCCGGTGAGCAGGTCGTGGTTGGCCTGGCGCTCCAGCTGCTCCTGGTAGTGCCGGCGCTCGGAGATGTCCTGCACCGTGCCTTCATAGCAGATGAACTCGCCCTGCGCGCCGCGCACGATGTGGGCGTTCTCGGAGATCCACATGCGCGAGCCGTCGTTGCGGTACACCTCGGACTCGAAGTTGCGCACCGAGCCGTGGGTTTCCATCATGCGGCGAAAGGCCTCGCGGCGGCCGGGCAGCACATACAGGCGCCGCCCGATGTCGGAGAGGTCGGTGATCAGCTCCTGCGGGGTGGTGTAGCCGTACAGGCGCGCCAGCGCGGGGTTGGCCGCCAGGTAATGGCCCTCGCGGGTGGTCTGGAAGATGCCTTCGGAGGCGTGCTCGAAGATGCTGCGGTAGCGCAGCTCGGCCTGCTGCAGGGCTTCCAGCGTGGCACGCTGCTCGGTGATGTCTTCGATGAAGCCCTCGATCACCGTGCTGCCTTGCTCGTCGGCCACGGGTACGCCGCGCTCCAGCACCCATTTGGGCTCGCCCTCGCGAGGCAGGATGCGGTACTGCTGGGCAAAGCGTCGGCCCGTGCGCACGGCCTCGTCGATGGCGGCGCGCACGCGGGCGCGGTCGTCCGGGTGGGTGAGCTGCTCCCACGAGATGCAGGCCGAGGCCACCAGCTCGGCCGGCGTGTAGCCGCTCAGCGCCGTGCACCCCTCGCTGACGAAAATCATCGTCCACTGAGCGTCATGCCCGCAGCGGTAGGCCATGCCGTCGAGGTTGTTGACCAGGGTGTCGAGCACGCGGGCGCGGTCCAGCACCTCACTGGAGAGCAGGCTGGGCAGGTGGGGGCGGTCAGGGAAGGCAAGCAGGGACACGGTCACAAGGTCAACAAGGTGCGGTGCCCAGACACAGCAAGGGGCGTGCCGCACCCATTTGGTGCGCACGAAGTCCCCCCCGCACCCGGCGCATTGCTTGCAGAATATGGAACATGCACAGCTTCTCCCCTCTCGCTCCGGATGACACCCACTGGAAACACGCGCCCGAAAGCGCCGGTGATGGCGTCTGGGACTGGGCGATCGACACCGACACCATCGACTTGAGCCATGGGGTTGGTCCCATCTGGCCGCATGTGCTGGCGCATGCGGAGGTTTTGCGCGGCCCTCGCAGCGAGATTTGGGCCCCGCACATTCACCCGGAGGACCGCGAGCGGGTCGAGGCGTCCCTGCGCGCGCACCTGGCCCAGCAGACCGCCCACTACCATTGCGAATACCGGCTGTGCCAACCCAACGGCCAGGCGCGCTGGGTGCTCAGTCGTGGCACCGTGGTCGAGCGCGATGCGCAGGGCCGGCCCCGGCGCATGATCGGCACGCTCACTGACATCCACTGGCGCAAGCATGCGGAACAGTTCGAGCAGTTTCGCAGCCGGATCCTGGAGATGCTGGCGGGCGGCGAAGACCTGCCCACCGTGCTCGACGCCATCGTGCGAGGCGTGGAGCAGCTCGACATCTCCGCGTTGTGCAGCATCCTCTTGCTCGATCCCGACGGCGTGCACGTGCGCCACGGCGCCGCGCCGAACCTGCCGGCCTTCTACAACCAGGCCATCGACGGCGTGGCCATCGGCCCGAACACGGGCTCGTGCGGGACGGCCATGTACACCGGCGAACGCGTGATCGTGGCCGACATCCAGCAGCACCCCTATTGGCAGGACTACAAGGGCCTGGCCGCTCAGGCCGGGCTGGGGGCGTGCTGGTCGCAACCGGTGCGCGCGGCCTCGGGCAAGGTGCTGGGCAGCTTTGCGATTTACCACCGACAGGCCCACGCCCCTCAGGAACAGGACATCCAGCTCATCGAGCAGACGGCCCGCCTGGTGAGCATCGCCATCGAGCGCAAGGAGGCCGAGGAGCGCCTGCACCTGGCCGCCAGCGTGTTCACCCACGCCCGCGAGGGCATCATGATCACCGCCCCGGACGGCGCGATCATCGACGTCAACGACGCGTTCACCCGCATCACGGGCTATCCACGCGGGGAGGTGATTGGCCGCAAACCCAGCCTCCTCAAATCCGGCCGCCAGGACCGGGCCTTCTACGCCGGCATGTGGCAGGCCCTGACGCACAAGGGGCACTGGCAAGGGGAGGTGTGGAACCGACGCAAGAACGGCGAGCACTATGCCGAGATGAAGACCATCAGCGCCGTGCGCGATGCGCAGGGCGGGGTGCGGCAGTATGTGGCGCTGTTCTCCGACATCACCGTGCTCAAGACCCACGAGGAGCAGCTGCGGTACAGCGCCCAGCACGATGCCCTGACCGGCCTGCCCAACCGGGTGCTGCTGGGCCAGCGCCTGGACGCGGCCATGGCCCAGGTTCGTCGCAGCGGACAACGCCTGGCCGTGCTCTATCTGGACCTGGACGGCTTCAAGGACGTCAACGACCGCCATGGCCACGATGTGGGCGACCAGCTGCTGATGGCCCTGGCCGTGCGCATGCGCGATGTGATGCGCGAGGGCGACACCTTGGCGCGCCTGGGCGGTGATGAGTTTGTGGCGGTGCTGCACGGCCACGATGAATCCGACTCGCACAGCTGGCTAGCAGCCGTGAACCGCGTACTGGCCGCGGCAGCGCAGGCCGTGCCGGTGGGTGCCTTGAGCCTGCAGGTGTCGGCCAGTGTGGGCGTGACCACCTTTCCGCAGACGGAAGAGGTGGACGCCGACCAGTTGCTGCGCCAGGCCGATCAGGCCATGTACCAGGCCAAGCTGCTGGGCAAGAACCGCTTCCACGTGTTCGATGCCGAGCAGGACCGCAGCGTGCGCGGCCACCACGAGAGCCTGGAGCACATCCGTCAGGCCCTGGCCCAACACGAGCTGGTGCTGCATTACCAGCCCAAGGTGAACCTGCGCACCGGCCGGGTGATCGGCGCCGAGGCCCTGATCCGCTGGCAGCACCCGGAGCGTGGTTTGCTGTCACCGGCAGCCTTCCTGCCCGTGATCGAGGACCACCCGCTGGCCATCGAGGTGGGGGAGTGGGTGATCGACACCGCCCTGTCGCAGATGGCCGCCTGGCGTCGACAAGGCCTGGACCTGCCGGTCAGTGTCAATGTGGGCGCGCGGCAGTTGCAGCAGGGCGATTTCGTCGAGCGCCTGCGGACCTTGCTCGCCGCCCATCCGCACACCCGCCCGGGCGATCTGGAGCTGGAGGTGCTGGAGACCAGCGCCCTGGGCGACCTGGCTCGCATCTCCCTGGTCATTGAATCCTGCAAGGACCTGGGCGTGGGCTTTGCCCTCGACGATTTCGGCACCGGCTACTCCTCGCTGACCTACCTCAAGCGCCTGCCGGTGGACCTGCTCAAGATTGACCAGAGCTTCGTGCGCGACATGATGGACGATCCGGACGATCTGGCCATTCTGGAAGGCATCCAGGGCCTGGCCAAGGCCTTCCACCGCCAGGTCATTGCCGAGGGCGTCGAAACCGTGGACCACGGCGAGATGCTGTTGTACCTGGGCTGCGAGCTGGCCCAAGGCTATGGCATTGCCCGCCCCATGCCCGCCGACGCCCTGCCAGACTGGGTGCGCGCGTGGCAGCCACACCCGCGCTGGCAGGCCGTCAGCCAGGTCGCCCACGACGATGTGCCGCTGATGGTGGCCTTTGTGAAGCACCGCGCCTGGGTGCAGGGGGTCGAGCGCTTCCTGCGCCAGGAGCGCGATGTCCCGCCCCCCTTGAACGTGCACCACTGTGACCTGGGGCGCTGGATGGCCCAGGGCCTGTGGCAGACGCTGACCACCGAGGCACAGCGGGCGGAGATGAACGCCTTGCACCATGAGATCCATGCCCTGGCCGAGACGCTGTGCGACCTGCACGCCCTCGGCCGCACGGCCGATGCCCTGGCGAGGCTGGGCGAGTTGCTGGCGATGCGCGACCGGATGATGGCGCAACTCCAAGGCCTGCGCCGGCATCCTGCCGCCTGAGCGTGGCAGCCGCTCGCCTCAGCCGGTGCGGGCGATCAGCAGCCCGTCCTGCCAGGCGGCCACGCCCGAGCGCACCAACTGATCGGCCAGTCCCGCGGCCAGCGACGCCACATCGTCCGACAGATGCGCCTGCAAGCCCGCCATGGCGTCGCGCGACGCTTGCACGACGCCTGTGAGGTCGGTCCGTGTCATCCGACGGGCCTCCAGCAGCTTGAAGGCCAGCAGCACCTTGAGCGCGTGCTCGGTGTGGCGCTGCGGCTCGTCTCTCAGCCACTGCAGGCGTGAGCGCGCGGCGACCAGCGACGGCGCCACCTCGTGAAACGGCGCGCCATGCCCGGGGATGACCCAGCGTGGATCCAGGTCGGCAATCAGGTCGAGCGTGGCCGCCTGTTCGGCAAAGCCCGACACTCCAGCCAGCTCCGGAAAGATCACGCCAAAGCTCTTTTGCCACAGCGCATCGGCCGAGGCCAGCATGCCCAGGCGATCGCACCACAGCATCACCATCGCGTGGTCATGACCCTGGGCCGGCAGCACGGTCCAGTCCTCGCCGCCCAGGCGCAGGGTGTCGTGAGGCTGAAAAACGTGGTCGGGGTGAAAACGCGGGCACAGTTGGCTGGTGGCGCGGTAGCTCAGGCGGTCTTCGTCCCACGCGGCCACGGCCTCGTGCTCGCCCGGCGGAATCCAGATGGCGCAGCCATGGCGAGCTTGCAGCAAGGCGTTGCCGCCCGCGTGGTCGGAGTGCAGGTGGGTGTTGACGATGCGCCGCAAGGGACGGTCTTCGAGTGCCGCATCGATCAGGCGCAGCGTCTCGTCGCCCTCGGTCACATAGCCCGTGTCCACCACGGTCGCGCCATCCTCGTCCAGGCACAGCAGCTGGTTCGACGACAGCCAGCCACGCTCGATCACCCGCAGCGCGGGGCTGGGCCAGGTTGGGGACATCTCGGGATACACCTCCTGCCGCCCAGTCTGCCTCAAAGGCTGGCACGCTACACTCGGATTCGTCCCCATTTCCTTGGCACGCGAGCGCGCGCATGCCTCCCCGCATGAACCCCTCTGGCTTGATCGGCATCCTCGCCACGGTGATCTTCCTGGCGATCATGGTCCTGTTCGGTGCCGACAGCCCCATGCGCTTTGTCGACCCGGTGGGCCTGGCCGTGGTCGTGGGCGGCACGCTGGCGGCCACCTTCATGAGCTACCCGCCCGGCGAGGTGCTGCGCAGCTTCCGCCTGGCCTCCACCGCGCTGAAGCAGGAGCGCCTGCACAGCGCCCAGCACATCGAAGAGCTGGTGCACATCTCGCGCCTGTGGATCCGTGGCGAGCTGCAGGCGGTCGAGAAGGCGCTGAGCACCGTCACCAACCCCTTCCTGCGCACCGGCGTGCAACTGGTCATCGACCGCACGCCCGACGAGTACATCCAGGACCTGCTGCACTGGCGCATGCTGCGTCTGCAGCAGCGCGAAGCCGCCGAGGCCCAGATTTTCAAGGTGATGGCCACCTACGCCCCGGCCTTCGGCATGCTGGGCACGCTGCTGGGACTGATCAACCTGATGGACCTGCTGGGCGCCGGCGACGTCAAGGGCATTGGCGTGCAGCTGGGCATCGCGCTGCTGACCACGCTCTACGGGGTGATCCTGTCCAACATGGTGTTCAAGCCCCTGGCGCTGCGCCTGGAGCGCCGCACCGAACGCCGGCTGGCGCTGATGAACATGATCTTGGAGGGCATCTCCATGATGAGCGCCGGCCACAGCCCGGGGCTGATGCGCGAGACGCTCAAGTCCTTCGTGGCCCAGATCGACGACGAGCTGTCGGACGCCCGCAGCGGCCCCCAGACGGCGTCCCGCCCGCGCTGAACACCGCCTTGTGATGACGACGCCCCCCTTGTTCGAGGTCCCCGAGACACCCGCGAGGTCCGCCGCACCGCCGTCCCCCGACGCGCTCGCGGCCGAGGGCTCGCAGATGCTGTGTCCACCCGCCCCGCCGACACAGCCGGGCGTGCAAGCCGCAGCGGCCAAGACCTCGCCCGTCAGCACGCGCTGCCGCTTCGGACGCTGGCACCTCAAGCCCACGGTGGAAGGCGAAGAAGAAAGCTGGCTGCTGACCTACCTGGACGTCATGACCCTGTTGCTGGTCATGATGGTGGTGATGCTGGCCTTTGCCAAACCTTCCGCCGAGGACCGTGGCACCAGCGATGGCCCCGGCGGCCCGGCCGCCCCCCGTACCCAGGCCCCGCTGAGCCTGCGCCCCCAGCTCAACCAGCTGGTCCAGCCGCGTGAGAAAGACCCGCTTGCCGGCCTGCCGCTCGACCAGCTCGGCGACGGCGTGGAAGTGGTGGTCAGCGACGGCGTGGTGAGCTTTCGCATCAGCAGCGAGATGCTCTTTCCGTCTGGCCAGGCCGACCTGATCGGCCCCGGCGCCGAGATGCTCGCCACCCTGGTGCCGGCGCTCAACGCCATGCCCAATCAACGCATCGTCGTCGAAGGGCACACCGACGACGTGCCCATCCGCAACGAACGCTACCCTTCCAACTGGGAGCTCTCCAGCGGCCGCGCCGGCAGCGTGGTGCGCCAGCTCATCGCCCTGGGCGTGGCACCCGAGCGCATCCGCGCGACCGGCTTTGCCGACACCCGTCCCCTGCAGCCCAACGACAGCGAGGCCCACCGCGCCGCCAACCGGCGCGTGGAGCTGGTGCTGGAAACCGTGACCTCCGCTCCGAAATGACCTTGTCCGCCGCTTCCGCCACGTTGATCTTCCACGCCGCCATCATCGACCTCGACGGCACGATGGTCGACACCCTGGGCGACTTCGTCGTTGTCCTGCACCACACCCTGGCCGACTTGGGCTGCCACCCCATCGAGATCGCTCGGGTGGACCGCGCCTTCGTCGAACTCACCGTGGGCAAAGGCACCGAAGACCTGCTGCGCCGCACCCTGGCCCACGCCTGGGGCCTGCCCGACGACGACCCCGAGGCCGCCGCGGCCGTGCCCGAAGCCTGGCAGCACTACCAAGGCCACTACACCCGCCTCAACGGCCTGCACTCCGACGTGTATCCCGGCGTGCCCGAGGGCCTGGCGCAATTGCGCGCCCTGGGCCTGCCCCTGGCCTGCCTCACCAACAAGCCCACCGCGTTTGCCGAGCAACTGCTCGAACGCAAGGGCCTGCGCGCGCACTTCCAGCATGTGTTTGGGGGCGATGCGTTTGCGCGCAAAAAGCCCGATCCGCTGCCCCTGCTCAAAACCTGCGAAGCCTTGGGGACGTCACCCGCGCACACCGTCATGGTGGGCGACTCCAGCAATGACGCGCAGGCTGCGGGCGCGGCCGGCTGCCCCATCATCCTCGTCACCTACGGCTACAACCACGGCCACCCCATCACCGAGGTGCCCGCCCTGGCCCACGTCGACCGGCTCGATGCCGTGCCCTGGTCCCGCTGGCAGGCTTGAGGCGCTCAGGGCCTGAGGGCGCGGGGGCTCACTCCAGCGCGCTCAGCACCGGTTGCGCCTTGTGGTCCAGCAAGGCATTCTTCAAGTCGGTCGTCGTCGGCTGATCTCCCAGCCACACCTTGAGGATGGCCGGGAAAAACTGCGGATCCTGGATCGCGGCGCCCACCGGCTCGTCATTGACCAGGAACACCGTGCCCCGCTCCGGCATGTAGGCGATCGTGAACACATCCTGCGCACTGAGCCGCCTCATCCGCGAAAACTGCTCGCCCATCGCACGGATGGCCGGAATCAGGCTAAAGAACTCCTGGCGACTGCAGTTGTGCTCGATCCCGCGGGTGATCAGCTTGCCCAACTCGTCCACCCGCATGCTGCGCAGCAACACGAAGCGCAGCTGCTTGGGGCCGCTTTGGGCCAGCACCTCCGGGGTCTGGTGCACCTTGGCGGGCAAGTACAGCCCCACGGTGTACAGCTTGACCAGGGCGCGGTAGGCCACGCCTGTGCCATTGAGGCTCAGCTCACGGCCCTCCACGTTCAGGCTGGGTGCATAGCGCACCCCGAACGCATCGGCCGACTGGGCCTGCACGGCGGGGGGGCTCAGCAGGGCCATCGTCACGCAGGCGCCCAGGCAGCCCCGCATCAGGGCGGCACCCAGGCGTTGACCAACATTGGCAGGCAGTGACATGGCGGTACAGCAGAGTTCGGGACAGGGGATTGTTGATCGCCGGCCGTAGCAGAGGAAAGGTGGTTTGCCCTTGCCGCAAATCAGGGGGAGACTGCTGGCACCCCCTCACTTCGGGGTCCCACCCCGCTGCTACACTGATCCGATGTTCATCTCACGCAAACAGACCAAAGGTCCGCACGACCGGGGAGCTTGGCCCTGGCGTCGCTGCACTGCACCTGACTGAAGCAGCGCACCCCTGCCCTGACCGGGTCTTTGGGTGTCGCTGACCGCTGTTTGCCTGTCCCCGGCGCCGTGCCATCGCGCACCGCGTCGATGCGGGCCCCCACCGAGATCACACCCATGCTGACCGAACACGACTTCCACGCCCTGGCGGCCCAAGGCCACAACCGCATCCCCCTGGTCGCCCAGGCTCTGGCCGACCTCGACACCCCCCTGTCGCTCTACCTCAAGCTCACCCAGGGCCGGCCCCTGAGCTTCCTGCTCGAGTCGGTGGTGGGGGGCGAGCGCTTCGGCCGCTACTCCTTCGTCGGCCTGCCGGCCCGCACCCTCTTGCGCGCCACCGACCGCCAGGTCGAGGTCGTCACCGACGGCCAGGTGGTCGAAACCTTCCAGGGCAACCCGCTCGACTTCATCGCCACCTACCAGCAGCGCTTCAAGGTGGCCGTGCCTCAAGGCCTGCCGCGTTTCTGCGGCGGCCTGGCCGGCTACTTCGGCTACGACACCGTGCGCCTGATCGAGCCGCGCCTGGCCCAGCGTCCCAGCACCCCCAGCATCGGCACCCCGGACATCCTGCTGCTGCAGTGCGAAGAGCTCGCCGTCATCGACAACCTCGCTGACCGCCTCTTCCTCATCGTCTATGCCGACCCGTCTCAGCCCGGCGCCTACGCCCGTGCCCAGGCCCGCCTGAGCGAGCTGCAAGCCCGCCTGCAAACCGTCGTGCCCGTGCCGCCGGTCGCGCCCACCGAGTCCTTCCCGGTCGAGCGTCACTTTGCCAAAGACGACTTTGAGGCCGCGGTCCTCAAGTGCAAGGACTACATCGCTGCGGGTGACTGCATGCAGGTCGTCATCGGGCAGCGCCTGCAAAAGCGCTTCACGGCCTCGCCGCTGACGCTCTACCGTGCGCTGCGCTCGCTCAACCCCAGCCCCTACATGTACTACTACGACATGGGGGACCACCATGTCGTCGGCTCCAGCCCCGAGATCCTGGTGCGCCAGGAAAAGAACAAGGACGGCAGCCAGACCGTCACCATCCGTCCGATCGCCGGCACCCGCCCGCGCGGCGCCACGCCCGAGCAGGATGTGAGCAACGAAGCCGAACTGCTGGCCGACCCCAAAGAGCGCGCCGAGCACGTCATGCTGATCGACCTGGCCCGCAACGACATCGGCCGCATCGCCCAAACCGGCACCGTCAAGGTCACCGAGGCCTTCGGCATCGAGCGCTACTCGCACGTCATGCACATCGTCAGCAACGTCGAGGGCACCCTCAAAGACGGCATGACGGGCCTGGACGTGCTGCGCGCCAGCTTCCCCGCCGGCACCCTCAGCGGCGCCCCCAAGATCCGCGCCATGGAGATCATCGACGAGCTCGAGCCCGTGCAGCGCGGCGTCTACGGCGGTGCGGTGGGTTATCTCAGCTTCGCCGGTGACATGGACGTGGCCATCGCCATCCGCACCGGCGTCATCAAGGACCAGACCTTGTACGTGGCCGCCGGCGCCGGCGTGGTCGCCGACTCCGTGCCCGAGCTCGAATGGAAAGAAACCGAAGCCAAGGCCCGCGCCGTGATCCGCGCTGCCGAGATGGTCGAGCAGGGTTTGTGAGCACAATGTCCTGATTCGGGGCGGTGTGTGGCCGCTTTGTCTCAGTGAAAGTCGGGGGGGCGGGCTGCCCAGGCGTCTGGCAGGATAGGGCTCCATCTCCCTCTGGGTTGCCTGTCGGGCAGCGCACTGCATCGGTCGTGCTTCACGTCTTTTCCGTCTACATCGCTGTCACCGTGGCCACCGGCCTGGCTTTGCTGCTGGTGTGGCGTCACGACCGCAAACAATCGTTCACCGCACTGCTGGGCCTGTCCCATCTGATCTGGACGGCCTACCCGCTGTCCTACCTGGCCGCCCGTCAGCCCGATGTCACCTGGAAGGTGATCGGCCTGATGGGGCTGTCGGTCGTGCCCTCCCTGTGCCTGATCCTGATGGTCAAGGGCATCGGCCTGTTCTCCGGGCGCCATGTTTCGCGTCGCCACCTGCAGGTGCTGTTCGTGCTGCTGCTGCTGGCCCACGGCGCCCTCATGGGCCACGACATGAGGCTGGCCCAGGCCGGCTCGGCCACCATCAACATCACCATCAGCCTCATCGTGGCCAGCTGGCTGCGCAGGCAAGGCCCGGGTGAGCGCTTCACCGGGATCCTGTTGGTGCTGGCGGGCATCAACCAGTTCAACTTCGTGTTCCAGCCCGGCGACGCCGGCGCCATGACCCAGACCGCCGTGGCCACCGTGCTGCGGCTGATGCTGGCCATGTCCCTGATGTACGCCGCGCTCACTCGTTCGGCCGAAGCGGGCCGGCGGGTGCGTGACCGCTTCTTCCAGCTCACCGATCGCTCACCGCAAGGCGTGGCCGTGGTCATCGCCGACCATGTGGTCTACGTCAACCCTGCCTTCCAGAGCATCTACGGCATGGACCGGGTCGAGCAGTCGCCACGGGTGTTCTCGCCCGAGTGGCTGAACCTCACCACGCCCCTGGCTGCACGCAAACCGATCCAGCAGTTGCTCTCGCAGGTGAACAACGGCTCCCTGCCGCTGGCCGAGTGGGAAGGCGAACGCACCTCGCTCGATGGCCGCCGGCTCTACCTGCGCTACAAGGCCTGGAATGTGGAGTGGGACGGCGAGCGCGCCTTGCAGGTGGTCGTCTCCGACGACACCGCCCAGCACGAGGCCGCCCGCGCCCTCATGTGGCACGCCACCCACGACGAGCTCACCGGCCTGCTCAATCGCAGCGCCCTGTTGCAGCGTCTGCGCGAGCTCTACGACAACGTCGAGCAGCCCGCCTTTGCCCTCATCCTGCTCGACGTCGACCGCTTCAAACTCTTCAACGACGCCCATGGCCCGGCAGTGGGTGACGAGGTCCTCAAGGCGCTGTCCGCCCAGCTTCTGGCCACCCTGCGCGATCGGGCCGACCTGATGCGCCTGGGTGAGGACGAGTTCGCCCTCCTGCTGGTCGATCCGGACACCGAGGCGGCGGCGCGCCAACTCACCGAGGACATCCAGGCCCTGCTGACCCAGCCCCTCACCCTCAGCGCGCACCGTTTCTTCCTCGACGTGTCCATGGGTGTGGCCCTGCACCCTGGCCCCGCCACCAGCCCCTACGCCTTGCTGCAGGCTGCCAACGCCGCCATGCTCGACGCCAAGCGCCTGCCTGGCACCTCGGTGCAGTGGGCCACCGAGGTGCCGCGCAACGGCCTGGCCGCCTTCTTCGACGCCGAGCAGGCCCTGCGCGCCGGCTTCGAGAAAGACGAGTTCGTTCTGGTCTACCAACCCAAGGTGGCCGCCGAAGGGCACCGCCTCGTTGGCTTCGAAGCCCTGGTGCGCTGGGACCGCCCCGGCGTCGGCCGCATCAGCCCGCTGGACTTCATCCCCGCGGCCGAGCGCAACGGCCTCATCGTGCCCCTGGGGGCCCTCATCCTCACCCAGGCCTGCCGCCAGATGGCGCAGTGGCGTGAGCAAGGCCTGCCGCTGGTGCCCGTGGCGGTCAACGTCTCACCCCTGCAGCTGCTGGACGCCGATTTCCCGGCCGCCGTCATGAACACCCTGGCGCAGTTCCAGCTGCCGCCCCAGTGGCTCACCCTCGAGATCACCGAAACCGCCGCCGTCGCCCACATGGACCAGGCCCGCGAGCAGATCAGCCAGCTGCGCCAGCAGGGCGTCGATGTGGCGCTCGACGACTTCGGCACCGGTTTCTCCTCGCTCAACATGCTGCGCAGCCTGCCGCTGCACACCGTCAAGATCGACCGCAGCCTCATCGACCCCATGCCCGAGCCGCACGCTGTCGCTGTGGTCAAGGCCATCTGCGACCTGGCGGCCGTGCTCGACCTCGACGTCGTGGCCGAAGGGGTCGAAACCGCTGCGCACGCGCAAGCGGCCCGCGAGTCCGGCTGCCACGCACTGCAGGGCTACCACTTCGCCCGCCCCCTGGATGTCCCGGACGCCACACAGTGGTTGCGGGCCCACGGCTGAGTCCTGGCCGCCTGGCTGGGGCCCATGTAGAATGGTTTCCATGCAGCAACCCTCGGATCTCTTTCGCCTGAATGCCCGTTGGTGGCGGTGACGCCAGCCACACTGCATGACCCTGCGCGCGCGGCACCCCACCGCAGCTGACGCCTCCAAAGGGTCTCCGAGGGGGACACACTGAGGGATGGTGCAAGGCCATTCCATGAACCACATCCCGATACAGGATCGTGCCCATGCTGCTCATGATCGACAACTACGACAGTTTCACCTTCAACCTGGTGCAGTACTTCTGCGAACTGGGTGAAGAGGTCAAGGTCGTTCGCAACGACGAAGTCACCCTCGACGAGATCGCCGCCTTCCAGGCCGACCGCATCGTCTTGTCCCCCGGTCCCTGCTCCCCCGACGAAGCCGGCATCTGCGTGCCTGCGCTGAAGCGCTTCGCCGGTCAGCTGCCCATCCTCGGCGTCTGCCTCGGCCACCAGAGCATCGGCGCCGCCATGGGCGGGCGCATCGTGCGTGCCAAGGAGCAGATGCACGGCAAGACCAGCGTCATCACCACCGACGAGCAAGGTGTCTACGCCGGTCTGCCTAAGCAGTTCACCGTCATCCGCTACCACTCGCTGGCCATCGAGCGCGCCTCGCTGCCTGACTGCCTGGCCATCACCTCCTGGACCGACGACGGCGAGATCATGGGTGTGCGCCACAAAGGCCCGCAGACCGATCCGAACTTTGCGCCGCTCGAAGGCGTGCAGTTCCACCCCGAGTCCATCCTGAGCGAGCACGGCCACGCCATGCTGGCCAACTTCCTGAAGATGTGAGGCGCGTGACATGAGCCAGTTGACCGATCCCCAAGCCCTGCAACGCGTCATCGAACACCGCGAAATCTTCCACGACGAGATGCTCGGCCTGATGCGCCGCATCATGACCGGTGAGATGTCGCCCGTCGTCATGGCCGCCCTCATCACCGGCCTGCGCGTCAAGAAGGAAACCGTTGGCGAGATCACCGCCGCCGCCCAGGTCATGCGCGAGTTCGCCACGCCCGTTCACGTGGCCGACACGGCGAACCTCGTCGACCTGTGTGGCACCGGCGGTGACGGTGCCCACACCTTCAACATTTCTACCACCGCCATGTTCGTGGCGGCTGCGGCTGGCGCGCGCATCGCCAAGCATGGCGGGCGCAGCGTGTCCTCGTCCACCGGCAGCGCCGACGCGCTCGAAGCCCTGGGCGCGGCCATCATGCTCAACGCCGAGCAGGTCGCCCAATGCCTGGCCGACACCGGCGTGGGCTTCATGTTCGCGCCCAGCTTCCACGGCGCCATGAAGCACGCCGCCCCGGTCCGCAAGGAACTGGGTGTGCGCACCCTCTTCAACATCCTGGGGCCCTTGACCAACCCGGCCGGCGCTCCCAACCAGCTCATGGGGGTCTTCCATCCTGACCTGGTCGGCATCATGGCCCGCGTGCTGCAGCGCCTGGGCTCTGACCACGTGCTGGTCGTGCACGGTAGCGATGGCCTGGACGAGATGACCTTGAACGGCGACACCCTGGTGGCCGAACTCAAGAACGGTCAGGTCAGCGAGTACACGGTCAACCCGTCCCAGTTTGGCCTGGCCGAACACGACGGCACCCTGCTCAAGGCCAGCAACCGCGACGTGTCCATCGCCATCATGCGCGCCGTGCTTGACAACCAGAGCGGCCCGGCCCGCGACATCGTGCTGCTCAACGCCGGCGCGGCGATCTACGCCGCCAACGTGGCCGATTCCCTGGCCGATGGCGTCGAGCGGGCCCGTGAGGCGCTGAGCAGCGGCCGCGCCGCCGAGCGCCTGCTCAAGTTTGTTCAGACGACACAGGCTCTGGCGGCCTGAGCTGCGACAGGGCCGTGGGCTGCAGCACACAGCGGTTGCGCCCCTCGGCCTTGGCCTGATAGAGCAGGCGGTCCGCCAGCTGCAGCATCAGCGCCATGGCCGTGCGCGGTCCCGGCGTGGCGCACGCCACCCCGATGCTCACCGTCAAGGGGATCCGCTGGCCCCCGTGCGTGACCGTCAGCGCGGCCACCTCCTCGCGGATGCGCTCGGCAATGTGCATCGCGCCGGCCGCATGCGTCTGCGGTAGCACCACCAGAAACTCCTCGCCGCCGTAGCGCATGGCGTGGTCCCCTGGGCGCCGCATGATGCGCAAGATCACCTCGGCCACGGCTTGCAGGGCTTCATCACCGGCGGCGTGTCCATGCTCGTCGTTCACCTGCTTGAAGTGGTCGATGTCGATCATCAGCATCGCCAGCGGCTGCTTCCAGCGCACCGCCACGCCCCAGATCTCCGGCATCCGCTCGGCCAGGAACTGCCGGTTGTGCAGGCCGGTCAGGGCATCGCGCTGTGACAGCTCCTGCAAGCGACCGTTGGCCTCGGTGAGGTCACCCAGCGCCTTGTCCAGGTCCTTTGTGCGGGCCAGCACGCGAGCCTCCAGCTCGGCCGCATGGGCCGCTTGCAGCTGCACATGGTTTTCCTGGGCCAGCTTGAGGCGGTGGGCCAGGGCCAGTGACAACAGCACGAACTCCAGCACCGAGCCGATCTGCAGCCCATAGCTCGTCAGCACATTGGGTTTGACCAGATCGAACATACTCAGCGATGCCGCAATCAGTCCGATCAGCAGCCCCCCGAACGCCGCCAGAAAATAGCGCGCCTGGTGATGCCCACGCCGCAACATCACCACCGTGATGCCCAGCAAGACGAGCGGCGCCACGACGGTCAGCACCGTGCCCAGCTTCACCGCCGACGCGTAGTGCCCCAGCCACAGCACCGGCAAGATCAGCAGGAACAGCCCCTGCAGGCCCTGCATGACCCGATCGGCATGGGGCGCATGGGTCTTCAGGCCCAGAAAATCCCGGGCGAACAGTGACAGCAAGACACCGGCCGCGCTCATGCACACCGGCAAGGCCCAGTTGCCCCAGTCAGGGTGCGTCGGCCACAGATGCTGGAACGCCATGCCATTGAGGGTCAACTGCGCCACGCCGAACACGCCCAGATAGCCGACGTAGTACAGGTGGCTGCGATCGCGCAGCGACAGGAACAGCATCAGGTTGTAGAGCAGCATGGCCAGCAGGGCGCCGCCATACAGGCCCATCCATCCGAACTCCTGGCGGGCCAGGTCCAGCCGGGCGGTGGGCGTCGTCACCACCAGCGGCGCCTGCAGTGAGCCCTGGCTGCGCAGCCGCACATACACCGCCCCCGCTTCACCGGTACGCAAGGGCACCTCCACGTAAAAATGCGGATCCGAGATCGGGCGCGTGTCAAAGCGGCGCCGGTCGCCCGTCGCATGGTGCTGCCGCACCCGCCCCTGGGCATCGACCACATACAGGTCCACCTCGTCGAGCAGGGGGTACAACACGCCGAACTGCCACGCCTGCTGCGTCGCGTGGCGGTTGAGCAGGTCCACCCTCAGCCAGAAGGCCGAGCGGCTGTAGCCAAAGCTCGGCTGTCCCGACGCCAGGGACTGCCAGGCCTTCGTGCGGGCGGCGTCCTGCACCTGCGCCAGGGTCCAGCTGCCGCTCGCATCTTCCAGCACCTGCACCTGGGCGCCTCGGGGTTGCACGGCCCCCACGGTGGCCAGCACCAACGGCTCGGCCTGCGCCATGCCGCCGCACAGCAGCCCGCACAGCCACCACGCCATCAGCCATCCGCGCCATCCCATCCGCCCCAAATTGCTCTCCTGCAGCCGTGTGCACACATTGTCACCGTCTGTCACAAGCTTGCCAGCCCGGAAAAGCCCTTTTCTCCCGTCCGCTGCGCACCACAGGCAAACACCGATAATGTCGACAACTCCTCGCAAACTGCCCGCTCATGTCCGACATCCTTCAGAAAATCGTCGCCGTCAAACACCAGGAAATCGCCGCAGCCTTGCCGTCTCGATCGCTGGCCACCGTGCGAGCCGAAGCCGAAGCCCGCAACCGCGAGTTGGCCGATGTGCGCGATTTCGTTGGAGCCCTGCGCCGCAAGATCGATGCCGGCCAGGCAGGCGTCATCGCCGAGGTCAAGAAAGCCAGTCCCAGCAAGGGCGTGCTGCGCGAACACTTCGTGCCGGCCGAGATCGCCGCCAGCTACGCGCGCCACGGTGCCGCCTGCCTGAGCGTGCTCACCGACGCCCAGTTCTTCCAGGGCAGCCCCGCCTACCTGCAAGAAGCCCGCGCCGCCTGCGACCTGCCCGTGCTGCGCAAGGACTTCATGGTCGACGCCTACCAGGTCTACGAGGCCCGCGCCATGGGTGCCGACTGCATCCTGCTGATCGCCGCCTGCCTGGACGATGCCCAGATGGCCGACCTCGAAGCCTGCGCCCACAGCCTGGGCATGGCTGTGCTCGTCGAAGTCCACGACGGCGCCGAACTCGACCGCGCCCTCAAGCTGCGCACCCCGCTCGTCGGCATCAACAACCGCAACCTGCGCACCTTCGAGGTCACGCTCGACACCACGCTCGGCCTGCTGTCCCGCGTCCCGGCCGACCGCCTGCTGGTCACCGAATCCGGCATCCTCAGCGCCGCCGACGTGCAGCGCATGCGCGCCGCCCACGTCCACGCCTTCCTGATCGGCGAGGCCTTCATGCGCCAGCCTGATCCCGGCCAAGCCCTGGCCACGCTCTTTGCCTGAGCGCCCGGCGTGCCCGCTCGACCACCACGCACCCTGGCCGACCACGCCCCACCGGCGGACCAGCTTGGCCAGATCGGTCTGTTTGTCCCGGACCCGGCGCCCTCGTCGTTGACCGGGCCCGTGCCGGGGCCGATGCCGACGGCCTCGTCAGCAGCCCCTGTGGCGGCCGGCTTGGCGCAGCCCCTGTCCCACCTCTTCGATGCCGTGCCGCCCGACTGGCGTGAGGTCACCGACGCCTTTCGTGCCAGCCCCCTCGGCCAGGCGCTGATCGCCCGCGTCGATACGGCCTGCCGCCAAGGCGCCACCGTCTACCCCGCCGACGTGTTCGCGGCCCTGCGTCACACCCGGCGCGACCAGGTCAAGGTCGTCATCCTGGGGCAGGACCCGTACCACGGCCCGGGGCAGGCCCAGGGCCTGGCCTTTTCGGTGCGCCCCGGTCAGGTCATTCCCCCCAGCCTGCGCAACATCCGCAAGGAGCTCGCGCGCGACCTCGGCCTGGCCCCACCCGTTCACGGCAGCCTGCAAGACTGGGCCGAACGCGGCGTGCTCCTGCTCAACACCGTCCTCACGGTCGAGGCCGCACAGGCCGCCAGCCATGCCGACTGGGGTTGGGAGGCCCTCACCGATGCCCTGATCGCCGCCGTGGCGGCCGACGCCCACCCCTGCGTCTTCCTGCTCTGGGGCGCGCACGCCCAGCGCAAGCGCGCCTTGATTGAGGCGGCCACGCTACACCACGAGGGTGGGGTGGCTCCCCTCATCCTGCAGTCCAACCATCCCTCACCGCTCTCCGCCACCCGGGGGCCGGTGCCCTTCATCGGCTGCGGCCACTTCGGACAGGCCCAGGCCTTCTGGCACGCCCAGGGCCAGACCCTGGACTGGGCCCTGACCTGACCCGCATCGGGGGGACGCCGACACGCCTGACCTCGTGGACAATGCGGCCTCCCGTGCTGTTTGCTTTCCTCGAGGTTGTTGTCCATGCGCCTGGCGCTGCTGTCTCCCCTGCCGCCTGATTCCTCTCGCTTGGCGCACCATGCCGCACAGCTCCGTCGTGCCCTCAACCTCGGTGGCATCGACGTCCTCACGCCGCTCGTCGGCCAGCGCCCGCTGGAGAGCCTGGAGGCCGCCCGCGCATGGGTGGCCGAGCGCGACTGGCGTGGGGTCGACGTCGTGCACGCCGAACTCGCGCCCGGCCAGCGCACCGTGTACTGGGTCATGCAGGCCCTGGCGCGCCTGCCGAACGGGCCGGCGCTCACCGCCACCCTCCACGCATCCCCCAGCCTGCTGGGCGAGCCCCTCCACGCCCCGTTTGCGGGCCTGTACCACGCGCCCTGGCTGCCCCGCCTGTCCCGTCAGGCCAGCGCCTGGTTCGCTTCGCCCTTCACTCGCCACAGCGACCGTCGCCTGGCGCGCCGCCTCGCCGGTGTGCTGTGTGCGAGTGACGACAGCGCCGCGCGTACGGCCCGCCGTTTGCGCCTGCCCCGCGAGCGCATCACCGTGCTGCCCCCGGGCCTGCCTGACGGCGCCTGCCCGCCACTGCCACCCGGCCCGCTCAAGCTCCTCTGCCTGAGCGGCCCTGATCAAGCGGTGCGCCCGTTGCAAGACCTTGTGGGGGCCCTGAGCCAGCTGCAAGCACAAGCCGCTGACGAGCTACCCGCGTGGCAGCTCACCCTGGCGGGTGCCACCGCCGCCTCCTGTTTCGAGCCCCCGCGCCACGACCCCCTCACACGCCTGCAAGCCGATCCCCGCGTGCGTGCGCTGGGTGAGCGCATCACCTGGCAACTCGATCCGGACCCCCAGGACCTGCCCGCCCTCATCGCTGCCCACCACGTCCTGGTGCTGCCCGAACGCGACCTGCCGTGGGGCTTGGACGGGGCCGAGCCCGGCCCGACCTCTCCCCAAGCGGCGCGAGACCTGGCCTTGGCCGCCGGGCGGCCGCTGCTGGTGGCGCAGCCAAGCGGTCAGGCCGATCTGGTGGTCTCCGGCAACGGCGACACCTACGCGGCCGACGATGGCGCCACGCTGGTCGCCCGGGTGCAAGAGCTGCTCACCGACCCCGATCGCCTGCCCACCTGGGCGGCCCAGGCGCGACACCTGGCGGGGCGCCGCCAATGGGCCCAGCTCAGCGCCCGCTACGTCGGTTTTTTCCAACAAGTTCTGACCCAGGCAGGGCGGGGCGCCCCAAAATAATTCCCGCAGGGCTTGCGAGTCGCAAAAAAGCTCTGCTATAGTTGCGGTCTTCCCTGGAGGGGTGCCCGAGTGGCTAAAGGGGGCAGACTGTAAATCTGTTGGCTTACGCCTACGCTGGTTCGAATCCAGCCTCCTCCACCAGGGAAACCTAATTTGAGAATCACTCCCGAGCGGGAGTAGTTCAATGGTAGAACCTTAGCCTTCCAAGCTAATGACGCGGGTTCGATTCCCGTCTCCCGCTCCAAGGTCACGGTTCTGTCAATTTAGGCGTGGTAAAGTCGCGGTCTTCGTTGATACGGAGGTCGCAGTGTCAAGTCGACACAGGTTTGGGTTTCATCCCAAGTCCAGACCTGTGTCGATGCCCATGTGGCTCAGTGGTAGAGCACCCCCTTGGTAAGGGGGAGGTCGGCAGTTCGATCCTGCCCATGGGCACCACACCTCCCATCTTCTTTCTTTCGACTCACTTCAGAATCGCTAGGGGCGAGAATCATGGCAAAAGGTAAGTTTGAGCGGACCAAGCCGCACGTCAACGTCGGCACCATCGGTCACGTTGACCACGGCAAGACCACGCTGACGGCTGCAATCACCACCGTTCTGTCCAAGAAGTTCGGCGGCGAAGCCAAGGGCTACGACATGATCGACGCTGCGCCTGAAGAAAAGGCCCGCGGCATCACCATCAACACCGCCCACGTCGAGTACGAAACGGCCAACCGCCACTACGCTCACGTTGACTGCCCCGGCCACGCCGACTACGTCAAGAACATGATCACCGGTGCCGCCCAGATGGACGGCGCGATCCTGGTGTGCTCGGCCGCTGACGGCCCGATGCCCCAGACCCGTGAACACATCCTGCTGTCCCGCCAGGTGGGCGTGCCTTACATCATCGTCTTCCTGAACAAGGCTGACATGGTGGACGACGCCGAACTGCTGGAACTGGTCGAAATGGAAGTGCGCGAGCTGCTGTCCAAGTACGACTTCCCTGGCGACGACACCCCGATCATCCAAGGTTCGGCCAAGCTGGCGCTGGAAGGCGACACGGGTCCCCTGGGCGAGCAAGCCATCATGAAGCTGGCTGACGCGCTGGACACCTACATCCCCACGCCTGAGCGCGCCATCGACGGCACGTTCCTGATGCCTGTGGAAGACGTGTTCTCGATCTCGGGTCGTGGCACCGTGGTGACCGGCCGTATCGAGCGCGGCATCATCAAGGTCGGCGAAGAAATCGAAATCGTCGGCATCAAGGCCACCCAGAAGACCACCTGCACGGGCGTGGAAATGTTCCGCAAGCTGCTGGACCAAGGTCAAGCTGGCGACAACGTCGGCATCCTGCTGCGCGGCACCAAGCGTGAAGACGTCGAACGCGGCCAAGTGCTGTGCAAGCCCGGCTCCATCAAGCCCCACACGCACTTCACCGGCGAAATCTACGTCCTGTCCAAGGACGAAGGTGGCCGTCACACGCCTTTCTTCAACAACTACCGCCCTCAGTTCTACTTCCGTACAACTGACGTGACCGGTTCCATCGAGCTGCCGGCCGACAAGGAAATGGTCATGCCTGGTGACAACGTGTCGATCACCGTCAAGCTGATCGCCCCGATCGCCATGGAAGAAGGTCTGCGTTTTGCTATCCGCGAAGGCGGCCGTACTGTCGGCGCCGGCGTGGTTGCCAAGATCATCGACTAATCGTTCTCTGATTCGGATTTGGCCAATAGGGGTATAGCTCAATTGGCAGAGCGTCGGTCTCCAAAACCGAAGGTTGTAGGTTCGATTCCTACTGCCCCTGCCAACCAAGCCGAATCTTGAGACTGACGCTGTTTCGCAGCAGCCCGCAGACCTGAAAGGGTCCGCGGGCTTTGCCGCCTCAATCATCACGTTCATGTCCAGTACGCAAATCGAAACCGTCACGACGGGCGCCGACAAGGCCAAACTGGCTGCGGCCGGTCTTCTGGTCGTGGGTGGTGTGGCCACCTTCTATCTGCTGGGTCAGCAGAGCCTGTGGCTGCGCGTTGTGGCGCTGCTGGTCCTGATCGCTGCAGGCGTGGGGGTGTTTTTCACCTCGGCGCAAGGCAAGGAGCTCGTGGCCTTCGGTCAAGACGCGCTCAAGGAACTGCGCAAGGTGGTGTGGCCGACCCGCCCCGAAGCCACGCAGATGACCTTGTACGTCTTTGCCTTTGTCGTGGTCATGGCCCTGTTCCTGTGGTTGACCGACAAGACCCTGGAGTGGGTGCTCTACAGCCTGATTCTGGGCTGGAAGCACTGATCCCTGGCATACACACAACAAGGCTGAACCCATGAGCGACGTCCAGACCGCCCCCGCCACCACCGCCCCGTTGCGCTGGTATGTGGTGCACGCCTACTCCGGCATGGAGAAGGCCGTAGAACGCAACCTGCGCGAGCGCATCGACCGCGCCGGCATGCAGGACCAGTTCGGCCGCATTCTCGTGCCCACCGAAGAAGTCGTCGAAGTCAAGAACGGCAAGAAGTCCGTGACCGAGCGCCGTTTCTTCCCCGGCTATGTGCTGGTCGAAATGGTCATGAGCGACGACACCTGGCACCTGGTCAAGAACACGTCCAAGGTCACCGGTTTCGTGGGCGGTGCCAAGAACCGTCCCTCCCCCATCTCGGAAGACGAGGTCATGAAGATCGTCAACCAGATGAAGGAAGGCATCGAGAAGCCGCGTCCCAAGGTCGAGTGGGAAGTGGGCGAAGTGGTCCGCGTCAAGGAAGGCCCCTTCACCGACTTCAACGGCTCCATCGAAGAAGTCAACTACGACAAGTCCAAGCTGCGCGTGTCCGTCACCATTTTCGGTCGCGCCACCCCGGTCGAACTGGACTTCGGTCAGATCGAGAAGATTTGATCCCTGGTCAGGCGTCAGGTCAGGTGCTTGCCTGATCGGGTCTGTTCAGGCGATAATGCCAAATTCCGCTCGGACATGAGCGTGAGCGGCGCCAAGACGCAAGTCTTGCGCCGCTTGAACATGTCCCGTGTCAGGCGCGAACGAGACCGCGTCAAGAGGAGCCAGGAAGTTCATGCTGAACAAGCCTGGCGTTTGACTCAACCGGATCGACGTGGCCGTCGGACGGTTCTAGGAGAAAGTTATGGCCAAGAAGATTATCGGCTTCATCAAGCTGCAAATCCCGGCTGGCAAGGCGAACCCTTCGCCTCCGGTCGGTCCCGCGCTGGGTCAGCGCGGCCTGAACATCATGGAGTTCTGCAAGGCGTTCAACGCCCAGACCCAAGGTGTCGAGCCCGGTCTGAAGCTGCCCGTGGTCATCACGGCGTTCGCTGACAAGTCCTTCACCTTCATCATCAAGACGCCGCCCGCGACCGTCCTGCTGAAGAAGGCCGCCAAGATCGAGAAGGGCTCGCCCCGTCCTCAGTCTGACAAGGTGGGCAAGCTGACCCGTGAGCAGCTGGAAGAAATCGCCAAGACCAAGCAGAAGGACCTGACCGCTGCCGATCTGGACGCCGCTGTCCGCACGATCGCCGGTTCGGCCCGTTCGATGGGCATCATCGTGGAGGGTGTGTGATCATGGCCAAGCTGACCAAACGCCAAAAAGCATTCGCAGGCAAGGTGGAAACCACCAAGCTGTACGCCTTCGAAGAAGCCCTGAACCTGATCAAGCAAGCTGCTGTCGCCAAGTTCGATGAGTCCATCGACGTGGCCGTGCAACTGGGCGTGGACGCGAAGAAGTCCGACCAGGTGGTGCGTGGCGCTGTCGTGATGCCCAACGGCACCGGCAAGACCAAGCGCGTGGCCGTGTTCGCCCAAGGTGCCAAGGCTGAAGAAGCCAAGGCTGCCGGTGCTGACATCGTCGGCATGGAAGACCTGGCCGAACAGATCAAGGCTGGCAACATCAACTTCGACGTGGTCATTGCCTCGCCGGACACGATGCGCATCGTCGGTACCCTGGGTACCATCCTGGGCCCCCGTGGCCTGATGCCTAACCCCAAGGTTGGCACCGTGACCCCGGACGTCGCCACCGCCGTCAAGAACGCCAAGGCTGGCCAAGTCCAGTTCCGCGTTGACAAGGCCGGTATCGTCCACGGCACCATCGGCCGTCGCTCGTTCGACGACGACAAGCTCAAGGGCAACCTGGCTGCGCTGCTCGAAGCCCTGACCAAGCTGAAGCCTGCTTCCAGCAAGGGCGTGTACCTGCGCAAGGTCGCTGTCTCGTCCACCATGGGTGTGGGCGTGCGCGTCGATGTGAACAGCATCACGGGCTGATTGTCGCAAGACATTGTCATGCCCCTTGGGGCGTGACCGGATTCGCGCGAGTCTGGCGTGAGGGTCCGTACCACATTGGTGGGTCGATGCATCGTGGCATGCCATGGTGCATCGGGCTATCAAAGACCGTAGGCGCTGCGGCGCACGCTTGTTTCAGGTGTGTCGCGGCTTAATGCACAGCCTACGCAGATGGCGTACCCGCTGTTGAAGGTTTCCTGGCCGCCCCTGGGTGGTCTGGGTTCCGAGACAGAAGGTCGCTGAAACTGGGTGTGCCCCAAGGCGCGTTCCCTGTGGAGCGTTGCCAGAAGGCATGTTTGAAGGAGTAGACCTTGAGTCTCAATCGCAACGAGAAAGAAGCCGTCATTGCGGAAGTGGCTGCCCAAGCGGGCAAGTCGCAGACGCTTGCACTGGCTGAGTACCGCGGTCTCACGGTGGCTCAACTGGATCAGCTGCGCAAGAACGCCCGTGCACAAGGCGTGTATCTTCATGTTCTGAAGAACACCCTGGCCCGTCGCGCTGTTGCTGGCACCCCGTTCGAAGTCGCTGCCGAGTCCATGACCGGCCCGCTGATCTACGGCTTCTCTGAAGATGCCGTGGCAGCTGCCAAGGTGATCGCTGACTTTGCCAAGGGCAATGACAAGCTGGTCATCAAGGCTGGCGCTTACGCCGGCAAGGCTCTGGACGCCAATGGCGTCAAGTCCCTGGCCTCGATCCCCAGCAAGGAAGTCCTGCTGGCTCAGATCTGTGGTCTGCTGCAGTCGCCAATCTCGGGCCTGGCCCGCGTTCTGGCTGCCATCGGCGAGCAAAAGGGTGGCGACGCCGCTCCTGCTGCTGCCGAGGCTCCTGCCGCCGCCGAAGAAGCAGCCCCGGCTGCTTGAGCGACCGCTTCGTACCGTATTTAACATCTAACCGATTTTTAGGAACCCAAAATGGCATTCGATAAAGACGCATTCCTGACCGCCCTGGACAGCATGTCCGTGATGGAACTCAACGAGCTGGTCAAGGCCATCGAAGAGAAGTTCGGCGTGTCCGCTGCCGCCATGGCTGCTCCCGCTGCTGGCGGCGCTGCCGGTGGCGCTGCTGCCGCTGAAGAGAAGACCGAGTTCAACGTGGTCCTGACCGGCGCTGGCGCCAACAAGGTCGGCGTCATCAAGGCCGTGCGCGAACTGACCGGCCTGGGTCTGAAGGAAGCCAAGGACCTGGTTGACGGCGCTCCCAAGAACGTCAAGGAAGGCGTTGCCAAGGCTGACGCTGAAGCCGCTGTCAAGAAGCTGGTTGAAGCTGGCGCTACCGCCGAACTCAAGTAATCCCGTGGCCCGCGTCAAGCGGGTCTCTGGATCAGAGGCTGCTCTCCGTCAGGAGGGCAGCCTTTTGGTGTCTGAGGAGTCAAATCCTCGAGAGCAGCCGAGAAACCCCTCAGTGTTACACTGACGGGTTTCTCGAGTGTTCTCTGAACCGACTGCGGAGAACCGGTTTGGTCGAGCCCAAGCGCCATCCACCATGGCGTTGGGGTTGTCAGCCAGCGGTTGGTAGTGGCCAACCACCAAGCCTCGGAGCCGACTTTCCACAAAAGCGGCCCGAATGGCCAGTCGCCGAACAACGGGCTGTTTCCTTGGCCGGGAGACAGCTTGAATTCGAAGCGGGACACCCCTTTTGGTGCCCGAAACGGAGAGTTTATGGCGCAAGCAACCCCCTACAGCTACACCGAGCGCAAGCGGATTCGCAAGAGCTTTGGCAAGCGCGGCAGCGTATTGAACGTGCCTTATCTGCTGACGATGCAGAAGGATTCGTACGTCGCATTCCTGCAAAAGGATGTGCCGCCCCAACAACGCAAACCCGAAGGCCTGCAAGCCGCTTTCCTCTCGGCGTTCCCCATTGTTTCGCACAATGGCTTCGTCGAGATGAAGTTCATCGAATTCAACATCGCCAAACCGGCGTTCGATGAGCGCGAGTGCCAGCTGCGGGGTTTGACCTTTGCATCGGCCGTGCGCGCGCGCCTGCAGATGATCATCTATGACCGTGAGACCTCGACGTCCCAGTCCAAGGTGGTCAAGGAAGTGAAAGAGCAAGAGGTCTACATGGGCGAAGTGCCCCTGATGACCGACTACGGCTCTTTCATCATCAACGGTACCGAGCGCGTCATCGTGTCGCAGCTGCACCGTTCGCCGGGCGTGTTCTTCGAGCACGACAAGGGCAAGACCCACTCGTCGGGCAAGCTGCTGTTCAGCGCCCGCATCATCCCTTACCGTGGCTCCTGGCTCGATTTCGAATTCGACCCGAAGGACCTGCTGTACTTCCGCGTGGACCGTCGCCGCAAGATGCCGGTCACGACCCTGCTGAAGGCCATCGGCCTGAACAACGAGCAGATCCTGGAAACCTTCTTCCAGTTCGATCACGTCAAGCTCATGGACTCCGGCGCGCTGCTGGCCTTCGTGCCCGAGCGTTTCAAGGGTGAAGTGGCCCGTTTCGACATCATCGACAAGTCCGGTGCTGTCGTCGTCGAAAAAGACAAGCGCATCACCGCACGTCACACCCGTCAGCTCGAACAGTCCGGCACCACGCACCTGAGCGTGCCCGAAGACTTCCTGCTGGGTCGCGTGCTGGCCAAGAACCAGATCGACCCCGACACGGGCGAGCTGATCGCCAAGGCCAACGAAGAGCTGACCGAAGCCCTGCTCAAGAAGCTGCGCACGGCCGGCATCCTCGACATCGACGTCCTGTTCACGAACGAGCTGGACCAAGGCGCCTACATCTCGCAAACGCTGGCCACCGATGAAACGGCCGACGAGCTGGCCGCCCGCGTGGCCATCTACCGCATGATGCGCCCTGGCGAGCCGCCGACCGAAGACGCCGTGCAGGCCCTGTTCCAGCGCCTGTTCTACTCGGAAGACACGTACGACCTGTCGCGCGTGGGCCGCATGAAGTTCAACGCCCGCGTGGGCCGCGACGAAAGCACCGGTTCGATGGTCCTGTCCAATGCGGACATCCTGGCTGTCGTAAAGATCCTGGTTGAGCTGCGCAATGGCCGTGGCGAAGTCGATGACATCGACCACCTGGGCAACCGCCGCGTGCGTTGCGTGGGCGAATTGGCTGAAAACCAATACCGTTCCGGTCTGGCTCGTATCGAGAAGGCTGTGAAGGAACGTCTGGGCCAGGCCGAGACCGAAGCCCTGATGCCGCACGACCTGATCAACTCCAAGCCGATCTCTGCGGCCTTGAAGGAGTTCTTCGGTGCGTCGCAGCTGTCGCAGTTCATGGACCAGACCAACCCCCTGTCGGAAATCACGCACAAGCGTCGTGTCTCCGCTCTGGGCCCGGGTGGTCTGACCCGCGAACGTGCGGGCTTCGAAGTGCGCGACGTGCACCCGACCCACTACGGCCGCGTGTGCCCGATCGAAACGCCTGAAGGTCCGAACATCGGTCTGATCAACTCGCTGGCTCTGTACGCCCGCCTGAACGACTACGGCTTCCTCGAGACGCCTTACCGTCGCGTGGTGGACAGCAAGACCACGATGCAGATCGACTACCTGTCGGCCATCGAAGAAGGCAAGTACGTGATCGCGCAGGCCAACGCCTCGCTCGACGCCGAAGGCCGTTTGATCGACGAGTTGGTGTCGGCCCGTGAGAACGGTGAATCCGTGCTGACCTCGCCAGAGCGCATCCAGTACATGGACGTGGCGCCGACCCAGATCGTGTCGGTGGCGGCCTCGCTCGTGCCCTTCCTGGAGCACGACGATGCGAACCGCGCGTTGATGGGCGCCAACATGCAGCGTCAGGCTGTGCCCGTGCTGCGTCCTGAAAAGGCCATGGTCGGCACTGGCATCGAACGCGTCGCGGCGGTCGACTCGGGCACCGTCGTGGTGGCCAAGCGTGGCGGCATCGTGGACTACGTCGACACCAACCGTGTGGTGATCCGTGTCAATGACGCGGAAACCGTCGCCGGTGAAGTGGGCGTCGACATCTACAACCTGATCAAGTACCAGCGTTCCAACCAGAACACCAACATCCACCAGCGTGCCATCGTCAAGCGCGGCGACGTGGTGGGCAAGGGTGACGTGGTGGCCGACGGCGCATCGACCGACCTGGGCGAACTTGCTCTGGGTCAGAACATGCTGATCGCCTTCATGCCCTGGAACGGCTACAACTTCGAAGACTCGATCATGATCTCCGAGCGCGTGGTCGCCGAAGACCGCTACACCTCGATCCACATCGAGGAACTGGTGGTCATGGCACGCGACACCAAGCTGGGCTCCGAAGAAATCACCCGCGACATCCCGAACCTGTCTGAGAACCAGCTGGCTCGTCTGGATGAATCCGGCATCGTCTACGTCGGCGCCGAAGTCGGCCCCGGCGACGTGCTGGTCGGCAAGGTGACCCCCAAGGGTGAAACCACCCTGACGCCGGAAGAGAAGCTGCTGCGCGCCATCTTCGGCGAGAAGGCGTCCGACGTGAAGGACACCTCGCTGCGTGTGGACCAGGGCACCATGGGGACCGTGATCGACGTGCAGGTCTTCACCCGTGAAGGCATCCAGCGTGACAAGCGTGCTCAGCAGATCATCGACGATGAACTCAAGCGCTTCCGCCTGGACCTGAACGACCAGCTGCGCATCGTCGAAGCCGACGCGTTCGACCGGATCAAGAAGTTGCTGATCGGCAAGGTCGCCAACGGTGGCCCGAACAAGCTGTCCAAGGGTTCGAGCATTGACGAGGCCTATCTGGCATCGGTCGAGAAGTTCCACTGGTTCGACATCCGTCCTGAAGACGGCGAACTGGCCAACCAGCTCGAATCCATCAAGAACTCGCTGGAGCAGACCCGCCACAGCTTCGACCTGGCTTTCGAAGAAAAGCGCAAGAAGTTGACGCAAGGCGACGAGCTGCCCGCTGGCGTGCTCAAGATGGTCAAGGTTCACCTGGCCGTCAAGCGTCGTCTGCAGCCTGGCGACAAGATGGCCGGCCGTCACGGTAACAAGGGTGTGGTCTCCAAGATCGTTCCGATCGAAGACATGCCTCACCTGGCCGACGGTACGCCTGCTGACATCGTGCTGAACCCGCTGGGCGTGCCCTCGCGGATGAACGTGGGTCAGATTCTGGAAGTCCACCTGGGTTGGGCTGCCAAGGGCATTGGCCAGCGCATCGGTGACATGCTGCAACGTGAGGCCGCCGTGGCCGAACTGCGCAAGTTCATGGACGAGCTGTACAACCAGTCGGGCGGCAAGCCGGTCGACGTGGACAGCCTGAGCGACGACGAAGTCGTCGAGATGGCCGGCAACCTGTCCAAGGGTGTCACCTTCGCCACCCCGGTGTTCGACGGTGCCAAGGACTCGGAAATCCGCGCCATGCTGCAACTGGCTTACCCCGCCGACATCGCCAAGGCCAAGGGCCTGACGCCGACGCGCACGCAAGCCACCTTGTACGACGGCCGCACCGGTGATGCCTTCGAGCGTCCGGTGACCGTGGGTTACATGCACTTCCTGAAGCTGCACCACTTGGTCGACGACAAGATGCACGCCCGCTCCACCGGTCCGTACTCCCTGGTCACGCAGCAGCCGCTGGGTGGTAAGGCGCAGTTCGGTGGTCAGCGCTTCGGTGAAATGGAAGTGTGGGCCCTGGAAGCGTACGGCGCCTCCTACGTGCTGCAAGAAATGCTGACGGTCAAGTCCGATGACGTCAATGGCCGTACCAAGGTTTACGAGAGCATCGTCAAGGGCGAGCACTCGATCGAAGCCGGTATGCCTGAGTCGTTCAATGTGTTGGTCAAGGAAATCCGTTCCTTGGGCATCGACATCGAACTTGAACGTAACTGATTAGGAATAGGAAGGAGAGCCCTATGAAAGGTTTGCTGGACCTGTTCAAGCAATTCACGCCGGATGAGCATTTCGATGCCATCAAGATCGGCCTGGCCTCGCCCGAGAAGATCCGTTCGTGGTCTTTCGGCGAAGTGAAGAAGCCTGAAACCATCAATTACCGTACGTTCAAGCCTGAACGTGACGGTCTGTTCTGCGCCAAGATCTTTGGTCCCATCAAGGACTACGAGTGCCTGTGCGGCAAGTACAAGCGCCTCAAGCACCGCGGTGTGATCTGCGAGAAGTGCGGCGTTGAAGTCACACAGACCAAGGTTCGCCGTGACCGCATGGGTCACATCGAACTGGCCGCACCGTGCGCCCACATCTGGTTCCTGAAGTCGCTGCCGTCGCGTCTGGGCCTGGTGCTGGACATGACGCTGCGCGACATTGAGCGCGTGCTGTACTTTGAAGCGTACGTGGTGGTGGACTCGGGCATGACCCCGCTGAAGAAGTTCAGCATCATGTCCGAAGACGACTACGACGCCAAGCGCGCCGAGTACGGTGATGAGTTCGAAGCCCTGATGGGCGCCGAAGGCATCCAGAAGTTGCTGGCCGAGATGGATCTCGACGTCGAGATCGACAAGCTGCGCAACGACATGACCGGCTCCGAGCTGAAGGTCAAGAAGAATTCCAAGCGCCTGAAGGTCATGGAAGCCTTCAAGAAGTCGGGCATCAAGCCCAACTGGATGGTGCTGGAAGTGCTGCCCGTGCTGCCGCCGGACCTGCGTCCGCTGGTGCCGCTGGACGGCGGTCGTTTTGCGACCTCTGACCTGAACGATCTGTATCGTCGCGTCATCAACCGCAACAACCGTCTGGCGCGTCTGCTGGAATTGAAGGCTCCTGAAATCATCGTGCGCAACGAAAAGCGCATGCTGCAAGAGTCCGTCGATTCGCTGCTGGACAACGGCCGTCGTGGCAAGGCCATGACCGGTGCGAACAAGCGTGCCCTGAAGTCGCTGGCCGACATGATCAAGGGCAAGAGCGGTCGCTTCCGTCAGAACTTGCTGGGTAAGCGCGTCGACTATTCCGGTCGTTCCGTGATCACCGTGGGCCCGACCCTCAAGCTGCACCAGTGCGGTCTGCCCAAGCTGATGGCGCTGGAGCTGTTCAAGCCCTTCATCTTCGCGCGCCTGGAAGCCATGGGCATCGCGACCACGATCAAGGCTGCCAAGAAGGAAGTCGAATCCGGCACGCCGGTGGTGTGGGACATCCTGGAAGAGGTCATCAAAGAACACCCGGTCATGCTCAACCGTGCGCCCACGCTGCACCGTTTGGGCATCCAGGCCTTTGAGCCCGTGCTGATCGAAGGCAAGGCCATCCAGCTGCACCCGCTGGTGTGCGCAGCCTTCAACGCCGACTTCGACGGTGACCAGATGGCCGTTCACGTGCCGCTGTCGATCGAAGCGCAGATGGAAGCCCGCACGCTGATGCTGGCCTCCAACAACGTGCTGTTCCCCGCCAACGGCGAGCCCTCCATCGTCCCGTCGCAAGACGTGGTGCTGGGCCTGTACTACGCCACCCGCGAGCGCATCAACGGCAAGGGCGAAGGCATGGTCTTCTCCGATGTCATCGAGCTGCAGCGCGCCCTGGACAACGGCGTGGTGGAAATCACCGCCAAGATCAACGTCCGCCTGACCGAGTACACCAAGAACAAGGAAACGGGCGAGTTCGAGCCCGAGACCAAGCTGGTGGCCACCACGGTGGGCCGTGCCCTGCTGTCCGAGATCCTGCCCAAGGGCCTGCCTTTTGCGAACATCAACAAGGCGCTCAAGAAGAAGGAAATCTCGCGTCTGATCAACACCTCGTTCCGCAAGTGCGGTCTGAAGGAAACCGTGGTGCTGGCTGACAAGCTGCTGCAAAACGGCTTCCGTCTGGCCACGCGCGCCGGCATCTCGATCGCCATCGACGACATGCTGGTGCCCAAGCAGAAGTACGAGCTGATCGAGCACGCCGAGAAGGAAGTCAAGGAGATCGAGCAGCAGTACGTCTCCGGTCTGGTGACCTCGGGCGAGCGCTACAACAAGGTGGTGGACATCTGGGGCAAGACCGGCGACGAAGTCGGCAAGGTCATGATGTCGCAGCTGTCCAAGCAAAAGACCATCGACCGCAACGGTGCGGAAGTCGATCAGGAATCGTTCAACTCGATTTACATGATGGCCGACTCCGGCGCCCGTGGTTCGGCTGCCCAGATCCGCCAGCTGGCCGGTATGCGTGGCCTGATGGCCAAGCCTGACGGCTCCATCATCGAGACCCCCATCACGGCGAACTTCCGTGAAGGTCTGAACGTGTTGCAGTACTTCATCTCCACCCACGGTGCCCGTAAGGGTCTGGCGGACACGGCGTTGAAGACGGCGAACTCGGGTTACCTGACGCGTCGTCTGGTCGACGTGACGCAAGATCTGGTCGTCACGACCGAGGACTGCGGCACCGATCAAGGCATCAACACCCGTGCGTTGGTTGAAGGTGGTGAAGTCATCGAGTCCCTGCGCGACCGCATCCTGGGCCGCGTGCCTGCGACCGACGTGCTGAACCCCGAGACCCAGGAAGTCCTGATCCCCGCCGGCACCATGCTGGACGAGGACGTGCTGGACATCCTGGAAGCCGCTGGCGTCGACGAAGTCAAGGTTCGCACCCCGCTGACCTGCGCCACCCGTTTCGGTCTGTGCGCCAAGTGCTATGGCCGCGACCTGGGCCGTGGCGGTCTGGTGAACACCGGTGAAGCGGTCGGCGTGATCGCCGCCCAGTCCATCGGTGAACCGGGCACGCAGCTGACGATGCGGACGTTCCACATCGGTGGTGCCGCTTCGCGCGCTGCCATCGCCTCAAGCGTGGAAGCCAAGTCGGACGGCATCATCGGCTTCAATGCCACGATGCGTTACGTGACCAATGGCAAGGGCGATCTGGTGGTGATTTCGCGTTCCGGCGAAATCGTCATCTCCGACCAGCACGGCCGTGAGCGTGAGCGTCACAAGGTGCCGTACGGCGCGATCCTGACGATCAAGATTGACCAGACCATCAAGGCGGGCACGATCCTGGCCAACTGGGATCCGCTGACCCGCCCGATCATCACCGAGTTCGCCGGTACCGCCCGCTTCGAGAACGTCGAAGAAGGCGTGACCGTGGCCAAGCAGGTGGACGAAGTGACCGGTCTGTCGACCCTGGTCGTGATCGATCCGAAGCGCCGCGGCGCTGCCAAGATCGTGCGCCCGCAGGTCAAGCTGCTCGACGTCAATGGCCAGGAAGTCAAGATCCCGGGCACTGATCACCCGGTGACCATCGGCTTCCAGGTGGGCTCGCTGATCCAGGTGCGCGACGGTCAAGAGCTGTCGCCTGGCGAAGTGCTGGCCCGTATTCCTATCGAAGGTCAGAAGACCCGCGACATCACCGGCGGTCTGCCGCGTGTGGCCGAGCTGTTCGAAGCCCGGTCGCCCAAGGACAAGGGTTCGCTGGCCGAGATCACCGGTACCGTGTCCTTCGGCAAGGAAACCAAGGGCAAGGTTCGCCTGCAGATCACCAGCCCTGAAGGTCAGGTCTGGGAAGATCTGGTGCCCAAGGAAAAGAACATCCTGGTGCACGAAGGCCAGGTGGTCAACAAGGGCGAGTCCATCGTCGACGGTCCGGCCGATCCGCAGGACATCTTGCGTCTGCTGGGCATCGAGGAGCTGGCGCGCTACATCGTCGACGAAGTGCAGGACGTCTACCGTCTGCAGGGCGTGAAGATCAACGACAAGCACATCCAGGTGATCGTTCGCCAGATGCTGCGTCGTGTTCAGATCACCAATTCCGGTGACACCCACTACATCGTGGGCGAACAGGTTGAGCGTTCGGAACTGCTGGACACCAACGACCGCATGCGCGCCGAAGGCAAGCTGATCGCCACGCACAGCGATGTGCTGCTGGGTATCACCAAGGCTTCGCTGTCGACCGACTCCTTCATCTCGGCCGCTTCCTTCCAGGAAACGACCCGCGTGCTGACCGAGGCTGCCATCATGGGCAAGCGCGACGAGCTGCGTGGCCTGAAGGAAAACGTCATCGTGGGTCGCCTGATCCCCGCGGGTACCGGCATGGCCTATCACCAGGCTCGCAAGGCCAAGGAAGAGATGGACGACAGCGAACGTCGCGCCATCGCCATGCAGGAAGCCCAAGAGCGCGCTGCGCTCGAACTGGCTGCCCTGGATGACGACGCCGATGCTGCCACCACCGAGGGCGATGCCGCTGCCGAATAAGCCGCGGGCACCGACCTGAAGGTCGAAAGCGCCAGCGCCCTCACGAGCCTGGCGCTTTTTTCATGGCCGTGCGTGAGGCGGCCTGTGGGCGGGTGTCAGCGTCTGCGCAGCGGTGCCAGCAGGCTGTGCAGGCCGTTGTGGTCCAGCTCGAACATCAGCGCGAGCAAGCGGCCGATCTCGCCGGGCGGGAAGCCTTCGCGCGCGAACCAATGCAGGTAGTTGCCGGGCAGGTCGGCGATCAAGGTGCCCTTGTGCTTGCCGTAGGGCATGACGCGGGTCACCAGTTTCTCAAGGTCGTCGGGGCTCATGCCGACGGGGCCCCCAGCTGACGCAGGATCGCCACCAGCAGTTGCCAGCAGCGCGCCACGGAGGCGACGTCCACCGCCTCGCCGGGGGCGTGGGCGCCGCGGATCGTGGGACCGAACGAGACGATGTCCATCGTGGGATACTTGGCCGAGATCAGCCCACACTCCAGTCCGGCATGGATGACCTGGACGTGCGAGGCCTGGCCAAACTCGCGCTCGAAGACCTGCTGGCAGGTGCGCAGCAGGGCCGAGTCCGGGCGGGGCGTCCAACCAGGGTACTGCCCGGCGCATTCCGCGCGGGTGCCTGACAGGCGCCACAGGCTGACGATCTCCTGCGCCAAGGCTTGCGCCTGGCTGTCCCGCAAGGAACGCACCATGAAATTGCAGTGGCCACCCAGCGGTGACACGCTCACCATGCCCAGGTTGTTGGAGGACTCGACGACCCCGGCGACACTCAGGCTCTGGCGCTTGACGCCATGGGGGGCCGCCTGCAAGGTGTCCAGCCAGATGGCCTGCTCGCGCTGTGGCAGCACGCCGACCGGCACGGCATCGTTCGGTTCGATGTCGCGCGCCTGCAGGCTCAAGCCGGGCTCGACGTCGCCCCACTCCTGTCGCAGCAAGGTTTGCCAGACGGCCAGTTGCGCTTCCAGCGCCGCCAGTTGATCGCTGGGCAGGGCCACGGTGGCGAAGGCCTCGCGCGGCAGGGCATTGCGGGCGGTGCCGCCTTGCAGCGTCACGAGGCGCAGGCCACAGTCGGGCGCCAAGGCGTGCAGGACCCGCACCAGCAGCTTGATCGCATTGCCCCGCTCTTCGTGGATGTTGACGCCGGAGTGGCCGCCGCGCAGCCCCTGCAAGGCGATGCGCCGATGTCGGTAGCCGACGGGGAGGGCGTCGGCGCAGGCGGTCCGGTCGACGTTGACGTCCAGTCCGCCCGCGCATCCCAGGTAGAACTCGCCCCACTCTTCGGTGTCCAGGTTGAGCATCAGGCTGCCTTGCAGCAAGCCCGGCGCCAGTCCTTGTGCGCCGCCCATGCCGGCTTCCTCGTCCACCGTGAACAGCGCCTCGATGGGGCCGTGGACCAGGGTGCGATCCCCCAGGGCCGCCAGGGCCAACGCCACCCCGATGCCGTTGTCGGCGCCCAGGGTGGTGCCCTCGGCCCGCAGCCAGCCGTCTCGCATGACCGGGGTGATCGGGTCGCGTGTGAAGTCGTGGGCCACGCCGCTGTTGGCCTGGCAGACCATGTCCAGGTGGCCTTGGAGGACCACGCCGGGACGCCCCTCGCAGCCGGGACTGGCGGGCTTGCGCACAAGCAGGTTGCCAGCGGCATCCACCTGATGGCTCAGGCCTTGCGCCTGCGCCCACTGCGCCAGGTGCGCGCGCAAGGCCGCCTCCTGCTTGGAAGGGCGGGGAATGCGGCACAGGGTGCCAAAGTGGGCCCAGACCGCGGCGGGCTGGAGTGATGCGAAAACAGGATTCATGGTGGGGCGATTCATCGGGGCGGTGAGGTCGGGCGCGTCAGTGTGCGCCTAGGTCGCGGGCCTCCAGCCCCGGATGGGGCCAGCCCAGCAACTCCGCCAGGCGGGTCACCACCCACTGCGCCTCCAACGCCGAGACGACGCCATCGGGCGAGCACAGGCCCCGCTCACAGCGCTGCAACACCTCCTGCTCGTCCACGCCGATCTCGACGTGGATCCCCCGACAGTGCTCGGTGAGGTGCTGGGCGAGGTCTTCGCACAGCTCGTAGCGCTCCCGCAGGGCCTGCAGTGGCAGCGTCAGGCGCCCGCGAGCGTCGGCATGCAAGGCGATGAAAGAGGGCGGAATTTCAATTTGGTACACATCGGACATGAAGACGGTTGTACCTCATGCCGCGCGCGCAGGGCGAGGGCCGGCGACAATCCCCAGGTCCCCCCTTGTCTTTTGCGCCCTGATCCCTTGTCTGACGCCGCCCTGCCTCGCTTTCGGCCTTGCCTGACCCTGCAGACCCTCAACCGTGGCGACGGACTGCTGGGCATGGTGGCCAGTGGCCGCTTCGGCCCGCGCAGCGGGCAGCTCACCGTGGCGCGGGTGGACTGGACCTATGCGAACGAGCTGGGGCTCTTTGGGGCGTGTCCGGCGCCCACCTCGGTGCTGGGGGCTCGCAGCCTCGGGGTCATCATGGTGGAAGACGCCCATGGGCAGCTGCAGCCCCTGCAGCGCGACACCGTGGCCGAGTCGGATGCCCTCGACGCCCTGCGCGACACCGGTTTGCGCCCCTTGCCTGAGGAGGCCTTGCAGTGGCGTGCGCCCGCCCTGGCCTGCCAGCAGGTGCGCGATGGCGAGTCCCTCTGGTCGCTGCCCCAGGAAGACGATTTCGGAGACTTTTGGGCGGATGCCGTACCGCAGTTGCAGGCCCGGGGTTGGCGCATCGTCGTGCGACCGGGTTTTGCCCATCAGAGCGTGCCGGTGAGTGCCTGGCGCCTGGTGGTGCGTACTGATGATGGCGAAGCCCTGGGGCACGAGCCCGTCGGTGACTGGCAGCCCGCCCCCGCCGCGGTGCCCGCCTTGCTCGCCCCCCGCCGCGAAGGCTCCTGGCTCTTGAGCCTGGGCGTCGAGATCGAAGGGCAGACGCTGGATCTGGCCCCTTTGATCGCCGACTTGCTGCGCCGCGACAAGCGCTGGCTGGACGCCCACGAGATCGCCGCCATCCCCGACACCGCCTTGATCCGCTTGCGCGCACCGGGAGGCCGACGACTGGATGCACCTGCGGCTCCCCTCAAGGCCATCGTCGGCACCTTGGTGGACCTCCTCACCGACCCTCGTCGCAAAGAAGGGCCGCTGCAGATCACCGGCTGGGACGTGGTGCGTCTGGAGCACCTGCGCGAGCGCCTGGCCACCACCCAGGCGGAACGGGCGGGTCCGCAAGGGGCTTGGCAGCTGCAAGGCGAGGCCGGCCTGTGGAGCCTGGCTCAGCGCCTGCGTCAGGCGGGCACCCCTCAGGCGGTGGCCGCCCCACACGGTCTGGCGATCACGCTGCGTCCCTACCAAGGCCACGGCCTGGCCTGGTTACAGTACCTGCGGGCGCAGCACCTGGCCGGCATCCTAGCCGACGACATGGGCCTGGGCAAAACCGCACAGGCTCTTGCGCACGTGCTGCTGGAGAAAGAGGCCGGGCGACTGGACCGCCCCGCGCTGGTCGTCGTCCCCACCTCCTTGCTGTTCAACTGGCAGGCCGAGGCGCAGCGCATGACACCCGGCCTGCGCGTGCTGACCTTGCAGGGCCCCGCCCGGGCCGAACGCCATGCCGACGTGGCCGACCACGACCTGGTGCTGATCAGCTATCCCCTGGTCTGGCGGGACATCGAGCTTCTGGCGCCCCAGTCCTTTCACCTGCTCATCCTCGACGAGGCGCAGACCGTCAAGAACGCCGCCAGTCGCACCGCCGCCGCCGTCCGCCGCCTGCAGGCTCGCCATCGCCTGTGCCTGACCGGCACCCCGCTGGAGAACCACCTCGGCGAACTCTGGGCCCAGTTCGATTTCCTGATGCCGGGCTACCTGGGCGATCAGCGCAGCTTTCAGCGCCGCTGGCGTGACCCCATCGAGCTGCATGGCGAGACCCTGCGGGCGCAGCTGCTGGCGCAGCGCGTGCGCCCCTTCGTCCTGCGGCGTCGCAAAGCCGACGTGGCCGCGGAGCTGCCACCCCGCATCGACACCGTCCAGCGCCTCATTCTGGAAGGGCGACAGAAGACCCTGTACGAAAGCGTGCGGGTGGCCGCCGACGAGTTGGTGCGCCGGGCCCTCAAGCGCGAAGGTTTTGCCGGCAGCCAGATCACCATCCTCGATGCCCTGCTCAAGCTGCGTCAGGTTTGCTGCGACCCCTATCTGCTCACCGGCCACGCCTTGCCGCGTGGCACCGAGCGCGCCAAGATGGCCTGGCTGTGCGACACACTGCCCGCCCTGGTGGCCGAAGGTCGCCGCATCCTGGTCTTCTCGCAGTTCACCACCTTGCTGCACCTGCTCGCGCAGGAGATGACGCGACTGGGCTTGCCCTACCTGATGCTCACCGGCGAGACCCCGGTTGACACCCGAGGCGAGGTCGTCGGCCAATTCCAGTCGGGCGAGGGCGCGCCCGTGCTGCTCATCAGCCTCAAAGCCGGCGGCGTGGGCCTGAATCTGACGGCAGCCGACACCGTGATCCACGTGGACCCCTGGTGGAACCCCGCCGTCGAACAGCAGGCCACCGACCGGGCGCACCGTCTGGGCCAAACCCGGCAGGTCATGGTTTACAAACTGGTGGTGGCCGGCAGCATCGAAGAACGCATCTTGGCGCTGCAAGCACGCAAGGCGGCCTTGGCCGATGGCGTGCTGGGCCATGACATGGCCGAGGCCGTGAAGTTCACGCCGGCCGATCTGGATGCTCTGCTGGCGCCCCTGGACGAGGGGCCTCCAGCGCATGGGGCATGAAAAAACCCGCTCAAGGCCGAAGCCCGGAGCGGGTGTCGTCACCGCCGCAGCGGTGAGCCAGTGAAGCGGCTAAGCCCGTCTCAGCGTGCGCGGCGGCGACGCACGGCGGCGATGCCCACCAAGCCCAGGCCCATCAGCGCGTAGGTGCTGGGTTCCGGCACAGCGGCCACGGCGGTCAGGCCGTTCAGGCGGAAGGTGGTCAAAGCAGCGGTGCCTTGCAATTTGAACACGGTGCCCACGACGTTGCTCAGGTTCTTGGTGTCGGTGCCGAGCACATTGAAGTCGCCGGCCCCCGACAGACTGACGCTGCCGCCCGCCCACGACAAGGTGGCGCGGTCAGGGTTGTCCCATTCGGCAAACGTCAGGCTGCTCAGGTTGACTGCCTGCGAGAACGTCAGGGTCAGGAAGTCACCATTGCCGATGCCGACAGCGTCTGTCCAGCTCGTTGCAACACCGATGCCATTGTTGAGGCGCACGACGTCCAGCGCGCTGCCGCCGGAGTTGGCTGTGATGTTCAGGCCAATGCCACCGCTGCTGAAGGTGGCCGTGGCAGTGGTGTCGCCCAGGACGCTGCCACCGGTGAGGTTGAAATCAGCGGCCTGCGCCATCGCGGGCAGCGTCGCCGCTAAGACGACCGCGGCGAAAGTCTTCAATCTGGACATGGAGTCTCCTTGAAAATTTGCCGCAGAGGTTTCTGGGGCATGTTGAACGAACTCTAGAGACTTGTCCCAGCGGGCGCATCACCCTGTCTGAGGGCCGGGCTCACCCTAGGCGGGCTTCCCGGGGGCGGGCGCACGACGCGCTCGGGGTGAAATCCTTGCATTTCCAGGCGGCTCTCCCCTACAATGGAAGGCTTTTCGGCTTTCGCTTGCGCAATTTTTGCGGGGCGAGGCCGTTTTGTGCTTGGTTCAGGTGCTCTCCGTGGTTCGTTCAAACTCCGGTAAGTGCCTGATTTTCAAGTGACTTTTCAACGGGAACCAAAGAAATGCCAACGATCAATCAGCTCGTGCGCCATGGCCGTCAGGTCGAGGTCACGAAGTCCAAGTCGCCTGCGATGGAAAACTGCCCGCAGCGCCGTGGCGTGTGCACCCGCGTGTACACCACCACGCCTAAGAAGCCTAACTCCGCTCTGCGTAAGGTCGCCAAGGTGCGCCTGACCAACGGTTTTGAGGTCATCTCCTACATCGGCGGTGAAGGCCACAACCTGCAAGAACACAGCGTCGTGCTGGTTCGCGGCGGTCGTGTGAAGGACTTGCCGGGTGTGCGTTACCACATCGTGCGTGGCTCCCTTGACCTGCAAGGCGTCAAGGACCGCAAGCAATCGCGCTCCAAGTACGGCGCCAAGCGCCCGAAGAAGGCCTGATCGCCTTCTGCAAAGCAATAGTCGGTCCTCTTCATCGGCGTGTCACCCAGTGGGTGCAGTCTGGCGCAGAGAAGGCCGAGGTGGCGGTAGAGCCCGGATGGTCCGGAGTCTGCCGAGTAAGTGGAGTCTTCAGTTAAGAGACTCCAGGATGTGGGCGAAAGCCAGCATCAACTGAAGCATTGAAAGGAATAGAAATGCCTCGTCGTCGCGAAGTACCCAAGCGTGAAATCCTCCCTGATCCCAAGTTCGGATCGGTGGACCTCTCCAAGTTCATGAACGTGATCATGGAATCCGGCAAGAAGGCTGTGGCCGAGCGCATCATTTACGGTGCCCTCGAACAAGTCGAAAAGAAGGCCGGCAAGGATCCGCTGGAGATCTTCAACATCGCGCTGAACAACATCAAGCCCGTGGTCGAAGTGAAGTCCCGCCGCGTCGGTGGTGCGAACTATCAGGTTCCCGTTGAAGTTCGCCCCTCCCGTCGTATCGCACTGGCCATGCGCTGGTTGAAGGAATCGTCGCGCAAGCGTTCCGAGAAGTCGATGGCCCAACGTCTGGCCAACGAACTGCTCGAGGCCTCTGAAGGCCGTGGCGGCGCGATGAAGAAGCGTGACGAAGTGCACCGCATGGCTGAAGCCAACAAGGCCTTCTCGCACTTCCGCTTCTAATCCACCACCCGCAGCACAACTGCAAAAAAGGCGCTTGGATCGTGCACAACACATCCGGCGCCTTGTCAAATCTGGAGTGACCACATGGCACGCAAGACCCCGATTGGCCGTTACCGCAACATTGGTATCTCGGCTCACATCGACGCCGGCAAGACCACCACGACCGAACGCATCCTGTTCTACACGGGCGTGAGCCACAAGATTGGTGAAGTGCACGAAGGTGCCGCCACCATGGACTGGATGGAGCAAGAGCAAGAGCGCGGCATCACCATCACCTCGGCTGCCACGACCTGCTTCTGGAAGGGGATGGACAACTCCTACCCCGAGCACCGTTTCAACATCATCGACACCCCGGGCCACGTTGACTTCACCATTGAAGTCGAACGCTCGATGCGCGTGCTCGACGGCGCCTGCATGGTGTACTGCGCTGTGGGCGGCGTGCAGCCCCAGTCTGAAACCGTCTGGCGTCAGGCGAACAAGTACAAGGTGCCCCGTCTGGCCTTCGTGAACAAGATGGACCGTACCGGTGCCAACTTCTTCAAGGTCCACGACCAGCTCAAGCTGCGCCTGAAGGCCAACCCTGTGCCCGTGGTGATCCCCATTGGCGCGGAAGACCAGTTCCAAGGCGTGGTCGATCTGCTGAAGATGAAGGCCATCTACTGGGACGAAGCGTCTCAGGGCATGAAGTTCGACTACCGTGAGATCCCCGCTGAGCTGGTGGAAGACGCCAAGAAGTGGCGTGAGTCCATGGTCGAAGCGGCCGCCGAAGCCAACGAAGAGCTGATGAACAAGTACCTTGAAGAAGGTGACTTGTCTGAAGACGAAATCAAGCTGGCTCTGCGCACCCGTACCATCGCCTGCGAAATCCAGCCGATGCTGTGCGGTACCGCCTTCAAGAACAAGGGCGTGCAGCGCATGCTCGACGCCGTCATCGACTACCTGCCTTCCCCGATCGACATTCCCCCGGTCGAAGGCACGGACGACGACGACCAGCCCACCAGCCGCAAGGCCGACGACGCCGAGAAGTTCTCTGCGCTGGCTTTCAAGCTGATGACCGACCCGTATGTCGGTCAGCTGACCTTCGTTCGCGTGTACTCGGGCGTGCTGAACTCCGGCGACTCCGTCTACAACCCGATCAAGGGCAAGAAAGAGCGCATCGGCCGTATCCTGCAGATGCACGCCAACGAGCGTGAGGAAATCAAGGAAATTCTGGCCGGCGACATCGCCGCTTGCGTGGGCTTGAAGGACGTGACGACCGGCGAAACGCTGTGCGACGCTGACGCCATCATCACCCTGGAAAAGATGGTCTTCCCTGAGCCCGTGATCGCACAGGCCGTGGAACCCAAGACCAAGGCTGACCAGGAAAAGATGGGCATCGCCCTGCAACGTCTGGCCGCAGAAGATCCTTCGTTCCGCGTCAAGACCGACGAAGAATCGGGTCAGACCATCATCGCCGGTATGGGCGAGCTGCACCTGGAAATCATCGTCGACCGCATGAAGCGCGAATTCGGCGTGGAAGCCAACGTGGGCAAGCCGCAAGTGGCTTACCGCGAAACCATCCGCAAGAAGGTCACCGACGTCGAAGGCAAGTTCGTGCGTCAGTCCGGTGGTAAGGGCCAGTACGGTCACGTGGTGCTGACCGTTGAACCGCAAGAGCCTGGCAAGGGCTTCGAGTTCGTCGACGCCATCAAGGGCGGCGTGGTGCCTCGCGAGTACATCCCTGCGGTCGAAAAGGGCGTCATCGACACCCTGACCAACGGCGTGCTGGCCGGCTACCCTGTGGTCGACGTCAAGGTCACCCTGACCTTCGGTTCGTACCACGATGTGGACTCGAACGAAAACGCCTTCAAGATGGCCGCTTCGATGGGTTTCAAGGACGGCTGCCGCAAGGCTTCGCCCGTGATCCTCGAGCCGATGATGGCCGTGGAGGTCGAAACGCCGGAAGACTACGCTGGTACCGTGATGGGCGACCTGTCCTCGCGTCGCGGCATGGTGCAAGGCATGGACGACATGGTCGGCGGTGGCAAGGTCATCAAGGCCGAAGTTCCCCTGTCGGAAATGTTCGGCTACTCGACCTCGCTGCGTTCGGCCACCCAGGGTCGTGCCACGTACTCCATGGAGTTCAAGCACTACGCTGAAGCACCGAAGAACGTGTCCGAAGCGATCATCACCGCTCGCGGCAAGTAAGGACCACCCCCTACGCGCTGCGCGCGCCCCCTCAAGGGGGCGACACCAGCAGCCCGGCGGAGCCGGATCTGCGGTGTCTGCTGGATCGCGTGGGGTGCTGTGCCAAATGAGCTGCGGGTGGTAACATCCGCGGCTGCAAAAAACAAAGCCGGTCTTCGGCGCCACTTGATGTGGTTGGCATGCTGCCCGTGGCAGCCAATGCCGGAGACCTTAAACAGACACGGGCAACTGTTCTTTGTTGGAGAAACAAATGGCAAAAGGTAAATTCGAACGGACCAAGCCGCACGTCAACGTCGGCACCATCGGTCACGTTGACCACGGCAAGACCACGCTGACGGCTGCAATCACCACCGTTCTGTCCAAGAAGTTCGGCGGCGAAGCCAAGGGCTACGACATGATCGACGCTGCGCCTGAAGAAAAGGCCCGCGGCATCACCATCAACACCGCCCACGTCGAGTACGAAACGGCCAACCGCCACTACGCTCACGTTGACTGCCCCGGCCACGCCGACTACGTCAAGAACATGATCACCGGTGCCGCCCAGATGGACGGCGCGATCCTGGTGTGCTCGGCCGCTGACGGCCCGATGCCCCAGACCCGTGAACACATCCTGCTGTCCCGCCAGGTGGGCGTGCCTTACATCATCGTCTTCCTGAACAAGGCTGACATGGTGGACGACGCCGAACTGCTGGAACTGGTCGAAATGGAAGTGCGCGAGCTGCTGTCCAAGTACGACTTCCCTGGCGACGACACCCCGATCATCCAAGGTTCGGCCAAGCTGGCGCTGGAAGGCGACACCGGTCCCCTGGGCGAGCAAGCCATCATGAAGCTGGCCGAAGCGCTGGACACCTACATCCCCACGCCTGAGCGCGCCATCGACGGCACGTTCCTGATGCCTGTGGAAGACGTGTTCTCGATCTCGGGTCGCGGCACCGTGGTGACCGGCCGTATCGAGCGCGGCATCATCAAGGTCGGCGAAGAAATCGAAATCGTCGGTATCTCCACCACCCAGAAGACCACCTGCACGGGCGTGGAAATGTTCCGCAAGCTGCTGGACCAAGGTCAAGCTGGCGACAACGTCGGTATCTTGCTGCGCGGCACCAAGCGCGAAGACGTGCAGCGCGGCCAAGTGCTGTGCAAGCCCGGCTCCATCAAGCCCCACACGCACTTCACCGGCGAAATCTACGTTCTGTCCAAGGACGAAGGTGGCCGTCACACGCCTTTCTTCAACAACTACCGCCCTCAGTTCTACTTCCGTACAACTGACGTGACCGGTTCCATCGAGTTGCCGGCCGACAAGGAAATGGTCATGCCTGGTGACAACGTGTCGATCACCGTCAAGCTGATCGCCCCGATCGCCATGGAAGAAGGTCTGCGTTTTGCTATCCGCGAAGGCGGCCGTACTGTCGGCGCCGGCGTGGTTGCCAAGATCCTGGACTGATTCGCATGACACCTGTCCGGCTCGGGCCCATGGGTTGGGGCCGGACGTCATCGTTCTTTAATTGAAGGAAGTGTGTCATGGCACAGCAAAAAATCCGCATTCGCCTGAAGGCGTTTGACTACAAGCTGATCGATCAGTCGTCGGCTGAAATCGTTGAAACCGCCAAGCGTACCGGCGCCATCGTCAAGGGTCCCGTGCCCCTGCCGACCCGCCTGCAACGTTTCGACATTCTGCGTTCGCCCCACGTCAACAAGACGTCGCGTGACCAGTTCGAAATTCGCACCCACCAGCGTCTGATGGACATCGTGGACCCAACCGACAAGACGGTTGACGCCCTGATGAAGCTCGACCTGCCGGCTGGCGTGGACGTCGAAATCAAGCTGCAGTGATGTTTCGGCTGCGGCCGAATCTCTGTTGAAGACCGCCTTCGGGCGGTTTTTTCATCCCCCGTCCGGTGGCGCTTGCGCAAACGGAGGGGGTTTGTTATCATCGCAGGCTTTCCCGTAATGGGTGGCTTGGTCATTGCCTATTTTTTAAGCAGTGCCGGGGCGCGCAAAGCGGAAATCCAAAGGTGTCGTGCTGTGTCGTGCGTTTTGTGTGCGGCGCAGTCAGGCATCGACAGGTCGGCCCGGCCAATCGTTGTCGGGTTTGTGTAAAAGGCCCCCATGTGGGGCTGGAGAAAAAACCATGAGTCTTAGCAATCGCCTCGGATTGCTGGGCCGCAAGGTGGGCATGATGCGCATCTACACGGAGGACGGCGACGCTGTTCCTGTGACGGTGCTGGATGTGTCCAACAACCGTGTGTCCCAGGTCAAAACCGTAGAGACTGACGGCTACACCGCAGTGCAGGTGGTGTTCGGTGCGCGCAAAGCTTCGCGCGTGACCAAGCCTGAAGCCGGTCACCTCGCCAAAGCTGGCGTGGAAGCCGGTGAAGTCACCAAGGAATTCCGCGTGGCTCCCGAAGTCGCCTCCGAGTACAAGGCCGGCAGCAGCATTGCTCCCGCCGCCCTGTTCCAGGCAGGTCAACTGGTCGACGTGCAAGGCACCTCGATCGGTAAGGGTTACGCCGGTACCATCAAGCGCCACAACTTCGGTTCGCAGCGCGCCTCGCACGGTAACTCGCGTTCGCACAACGTTCCTGGCTCCATCTCGATGGCGCAGGATCCTGGTCGCGTGTTCCCCGGCAAGAAGATGACCGGCCACATGGGTGACGAGACCGTCACCACGCAGAACCTCGACATCGTGCGCGTTGACGAAGCTCGTCAACTGCTGCTGGTCAAGGGCGCGGTGCCGGGCGCCAAGGGTGGCTTCGTCACCGTGCGTCCCGCCGTGAAGGTCAAGAGCAAGAAAGGAGCCAACTGATGGCACAGCTCGAGCTCCTCAATGAGCAAGGTCAGGCTGCTTCCAAGGTTGAAGCATCCGACACCGTGTTCGGCCGTGACTACAACGAAGCCCTGATCCATCAGGTCGTTGTTGCTTACCAAGCCAACGCTCGCCAAGGTACGCGCGCCCAGAAGGACCGCGAAACCGTCAAGCACTCCACGAAGAAGCCCTGGCGCCAAAAGGGCACCGGTCGCGCTCGTGCCGGTATGACGTCCTCGCCTCTGTGGCGTGGGGGCGGTCGGATTTTCCCGAACAGCCCTGACGAAAACTTCTCGCACAAGGTCAACAAGAAGATGTACCGCGCCGGTATGGCCGCCATCTTCTCGCAACTGGCCCGCGAAGGCCGTCTGGCCGTGGTGGATTCGATCGAGATCGAAGCCCCCAAGACCAAGCTGCTGGCTGCCAAGCTGAAGGCCATGAACCTGGACCACGTCCTGGTGATCGCTGACGAAGTCAACGAAAACCTGTTCCTGGCTGCTCGCAACCTGCCCAATGTGCTGGTGGTTGAGCCCCGTTACGCCGATCCCCTGTCCCTGGTCTTCTACAAGAAGGTCGTGGTCACCAAGGGTGCGATCGCCAAGCTGCAGGAGATGTTCGCATGAGCACTCTGAAATTTGATGAAGCCCGCCTGCTGAAGGTGCTGGTCGCTCCGATCATTTCGGAAAAGGCCACTGCCGCTGCTGAAGAGCGCGGCCAAGTGCTGTTCAAGGTGATGCGCGATGCCACCAAGCCCGAGATCAAGGCCGCTGTCGAGCTGCTGTTCAAGGTCGAAGTGAAGTCCGTGCAAGTCCTGAACCAGAAGGGCAAGACCAAGCGCTTTGGTGGCCGTATCGGTCGCCGCGACCACGCCAAGAAGGCCTTCGTGTCTCTGGCTGCCGGTCAAGAGCTGAACTTCTCCGGGGAGGCTGCGTAATCATGGCCGTCGTTAAACTCAAACCTACTTCCCCAGGCCGTCGTGGCGTAGTGAAGGTGGTTCACAAGCACCTGCACAAGGGCGCGCCTCACGCTGCGCTGTTGGAGCCGCAGATCCAGAATGCTGGCCGTAACAACAACGGTCACATCACGATCCGCCACAAGGGCGGTGGTCACAAGCACCACTACCGCGTGGTCGACTTCATCCGCAACAAGGATGGCATCCCCGCCAAGGTCGAGCGCATCGAGTACGACCCGAACCGTACGGCTCACATCGCTCTGGTGTGCTATGCCGACGGCGAGCGTCGCTACATCATCGCTCCCCGCGGTCTGGAAGCTGGCGCCACCGTGATCAGCGGCTCGGAAGCCCCGATCAAGGCCGGCAACGCGCTGCCGATCCGCAACATCCCCGTGGGCTCGACCATCCACAACATCGAACTGAAGCCTGGCAAGGGCGGTCAGATCGCTCGTTCGGCTGGTACGTCCGCTGTTCTGATGGCCCGTGAAGGCACCTACGCTCAGGTTCGCCTGCGCTCGGGTGAAGTCCGCAAGGTCCACATCGAATGCCGCGCCACTTTGGGTGAAGTGAGCAACGAAGAGCACAGCCTGCGTCAATACGGTAAGGCCGGTGCCATCCGCTGGAAGGGTATCCGCCCGACGGTTCGTGGCGTTGCCATGAACCCGGTGGACCACCCGCACGGTGGTGGCGAAGGCCGCACTGGCGAAGGTCAGGTCCCTGTCTCGCCATGGAACACCATGACGAAGGGCTACCGTACCCGTAACAACAAGCGCACGCAGACGTTCATCGTTTCGCGTCGCAAGAAATAAGAGGTAGGCTGAAATGGCTCGTTCTCTTAAAAAGGGTCCGTTCGTTGACCATCACTTGTTGGCCAAGGTCGAGAAGGCTGTCGAAACCAAAGACAAGAAGCCCGTCAAGACTTGGTCGCGTCGTTCGACCATCCTGCCTGAGTTCATCGGCCTGACGATTGCTGTGCACAACGGCAAGCAACACGTGCCCGTGTACATCCAGGACCAGATGGTTGGTCACAAGCTCGGCGAGTTCGCCCTGACCCGTACGTTCAAGGGTCACCCAGGCGACAAGAAAGCCAAGAAATAAGGAGCAGCGACGATGGAAACCAAAGCAATCGTTCGCGGTGTTCGCCTGTCTTGCGACAAGGGTCGTCTGGTCGCTGACCTGATCCGTGGCAAGAAGGTGGACCAAGCCCTGAACATCCTGGAGTTCACCCAGAAGAAGGCTGCCGGCATCATCAAGAAGGCTCTGGAGTCGGCAATCGCCAACGCCGAGCACAATGACGGTGCTGACATCGATGAACTGAAGGTCAAGACCATTTATGTGGAGCAAGGCACCACGTTGAAGCGTTTCACCGCCCGTGCAAAGGGCCGTGGCAATCGCATCAGCAAGCCAACCTGCCACATTTATGTGACCGTGGGCAACTAAGCAGAGGCTGACTATGGGACAGAAAATCCACCCAACCGGCTTCCGCCTGGCCGTCACCCGCAACTGGGCATCGCGTTGGTACGCTACCAATCGCAACTTTGCCTCGATGCTGGCTGAAGACCTGGAAGTCCGCGAATTCCTGAAGAAGAAGCTCAAGAACGCGGCTGTGTCGCGCATCTTGATCGAGCGTCCCGCCAAGAGCGCACGCATCACCATTTTCTCGGCTCGTCCGGGCGTGGTGATCGGCAAGAAGGGCGAAGACATCGAGAACCTGAAGGTCGAACTGGCCAAGCGTTTGAATTGCCCGGTCTCGGTGAACATCGAAGAAGTGCGCAAGCCTGAAGTCGATGCTCAACTGATCGCTGATTCGATCACGCAGCAGCTGGAAAAGCGCATCATGTTCCGTCGCGCCATGAAGCGTGCGATGCAGAACGCCATGCGTCTGGGCGCCCAAGGCATCAAGATCATGTCGGCCGGTCGTCTGAACGGCATCGAAATCGCACGTACCGAGTGGTACCGCGAAGGTCGCGTGCCCCTTCACACCCTGAAGGCTGACATCGACTACGGCACCTCCGAAGCTCACACCACCTACGGTGTGATCGGCGTGAAGGTGTGGGTCTACCGTGGTGACCGTCTGGCCAATGGCGAAGCCCCTGTGCTCAAGGGCGACGACAGCCAAGACGATCGTCGCAACCGCCGTGGTCCTCGTAGCGACCGTCCTGGTGGCGATCGTCGTCCTGGTGGTCGTGGCGGCCCTGGCCGTGGCGCCCCGCGTGCGGATGGCGCACCGGCTGACGGCAGCGACAAGCCTGCTGCTGCCGCTGATGCCAAGCGCGTTCGCAAGGCTCCCGTCGCCGAAGCGAAAGGAGAATAAACATGTTGCAACCTAATCGTCGCAAGTTCCGCAAGGAACACAAAGGCCGTAACACGGGTGTTGCCACCCGCGGTGCCGATGTGTCCTTCGGCGATTTCGGCCTGAAGGCCACGGAGCGTGGTCGTATCACGGCTCGTCAGATCGAAGCTGCACGTCGTGCGATTTCCCGTCACGTCAAGCGTGGTGGCCGCATCTTCATCCGCATCTTCCCCGACAAGCCGATCTCGAACAAGCCTGCTGAAGTCCGTATGGGTAACGGTAAGGGTAACGTGGAGTACTACGTGGCTGAAATTCAGCCCGGTAAGGTGCTCTACGAAATCCAGGGCGTGTCCGAAGAACTCGCTCGTGAGGCGTTCACGTTGGCCGCTGCAAAGCTGCCGCTGAGCACCACCTTCGTCGGCCGTCAGTTCGGCATCTAATCAGGCGCTAAGGAGAAAGTTATGGCGAAAGCCTCTGAACTGCGCGCCAAGGATGTGGCCGCACTGGAAACCGAAATCAAGGACCTGCTGAAGTCGCACTTCAACCTGCGCATGCAGCGTGCCACTCAGCAGCTCAATGATCACTCGGCTCTGAAGAAGACCCGTCGCGACATTGCACGTGTCAAGACGATTCTGACCGAGAAGAAAGGAGCCGCCCAATGACGGAAGCTCAAACCAAAGTGACCCGTACCTTCGTGGGTAAGGTGGTCAGCGATGCCCGCGCCAAGACCGTGACGGTGTTGGTCGAGCGTCGTGCCAAGCACGAGCTGTACGGCAAGATCGTGGCCAAGTCGCGCAAGTATCACGCTCACGACGAGAACAATGAGTTCAAAATCGGTGACGTGGTCGAGATCAGCGAAAGCCGCCCTCTGTCCAAGACCAAGAGCTGGGTCGTGACCCGTCTGGTCCAGAAGGCAGAGCTGGTCTGATCTTCGTGATCTGATCGCCACGCCGCCACCGGGGTTTCCGCCCCGGTGTGGCTGCCGAAAACCGGTTGTCCAGTGATACTGGCAGCCGGTTTTTTTATTGTCTGTTGGATTCTCAGGAGAGACGCATGATCAAAGTGGGTGACAAGCTGCCGGGCGGCACGCTGTTCGAGTACATCGATGTGGCGACCGAAGGCTGCAGCCTCGGCCCCAACCCGGTGGACGTCGCCAAGGCGACGGCCGGCAAGACCATCGCCATCTTCGGTGTGCCGGGGGCGTTCACGCCGACGTGTTCGGTGCAGCATGCGCCGGGCTACATCGAGTCTGCTGACGCGTTCAAAGCGGCCGGTGTGGACGAGATCTGGTGCGTGGCGGTGAACGACGCCTTCGTGATGGGTGCCTGGGGGCGCGAGCTGAAGGCCGCAGGCAAGGTGCGCATGCTGGCCGACGGCAGTGCCGACTTCGCCAAGGCCACGGGTCTGGTGCTGGACCTCAGCGCCAAGGGTCTGGGCTTGCGTTCGGGGCGTTTCTCGATGCTGGTCAAGGACGGCGTGGTGACGCAGCTCAATGACGAGCAAGGCGGTGGCTATGCCGTGAGCGATGCCGCGACCTTACTGAAGCAGATCCAGGGTTGATCGATCTGGGTCCGGATGCGCCGGGATGGCGCGTGCGGCCCGGGTCATGCCCCGAGGGCGTGCTGGTGGTGATCACCGGCACGCCTTTTTTCATGGCGCTTGCACCGTGGGTGTGCGCCGCCCTGCGGCAAAGGGCTGGCACGGTTTAAGCATACGGGTTCCGCACAAACCTGACCAATTGGTCAAGTTGTCGAGCAAGGAGAACCCAGCGTGTCCGAGAGCCCCTTCCAAGATGTCCAGCCGGGTCGCCTGCCCCCGGCCGCTTACGCGCAGCGCCTGCAGGCGGCCGAGACGCCGGCTTTGACGCCCATGCAGGCGGTGATCGAAGCCGAGCGCTGTCTGTATTGCTTCGATGCGCCTTGTCAGACGGCCTGTCCGACCGGTATCGATGTGCCGAGCTTCATCCACCGCATCGCCGATGGCAATGTGAGGGGCGCCGCACAAGCGATCTTGTCCGCGAACCCGCTGGGTGGGATGTGTGCCCGGGTGTGCCCGACGGAAGAGCTGTGCGAGGCGGTGTGCGTGCGTCAGACCCAGCAAGGCAAGGCGGTGGAGATCGGGCGACTGCAGCGCTATGCGGTGGACGCGGTGATGCAGGACGGCGCCGCCCCGGTGTTCACGCGGGCGCCGGACACCGGTCGCAAGGTGGCCGTGGTGGGTGCGGGCCCGGCGGGGTTGGCCTGTGCGCACACCTTGGCGGTGCAAGGCCATGCCGTGATGCTGATCGACGCTCATGACAAGCTGGGTGGCCTCAATGAGTATGGGCTGGCCAGCTACAAGACCGCGGGTGACTTCGCGCAGCGCGAAATCGCCTGGCTGCTGAGTGTGGGCGGGATCACGGTGCAGACGGGTGTGCGCATCGAGACGGCCGCGCAGTTGCAGGCGCTGTCGGACACGCACGATGCGGTGTTCCTCGGCGTGGGCCTGGGGGGCGTGCGTCAACTGGGTCTGGCGGGTGAGCACAGCCTGGCCGGGGTGGACGATGCGGTGGACTTCATCGCGCGTCTGCGTCAATCGTCAGATTGGGCGACCCTGCCAGTCGGGCGCCGTGTGCTGGTGATTGGCGGGGGCATGACGGCGGTGGATGCCGCGGTGCAGGCCAAGTTGCTGGGTGCCGAGGAGGTGAGCATCGTGTACCGGCGTGGGCCGGAGGCGATGTCGGCGTCGAAGGTGGAGCAGGCCTGGGCGCAGACGAACGGCGTGACGATCCGCCATGGCCTGGCGCCGGAAACCCTGCTGGGTGAAAGTGGGGCGGTGTGCGGCGTGCGCTTTGCGTGTCAACAGGACCTGGGCGACGGACGCTGGGGACCGAGCGGTGAGCATGTGACGCTGCCGGCCGACATGGTGCTCAAGGCGATTGGGCAGCGTCTGGAGGAGGCGCCGTGGACGACGTCGGGCTTGCTCTTGCGCGATGGCCGGATCGTGGTCGATGCGCAGGGGCGCACGTCGCTGCCGGGCATCTGGGCGGGCGGCGATGCCTGCACTGGCGGGCGCGACCTGACGGTTGAAGCGGTTGAGGCGGGCAAGCAGGCCGCCTTGGGCATCCACGCATCCTTCCAAGCGGAGTCTTGATCATGGCCGATCTGCGCAGCAATTTCGTGGGCATTCACAGCCCGAATCCTTTCTGGCTGGCCTCGGCGCCGCCGACCGACAAGGCCACCAATGTGATCCGCGCGTTCGAGGCGGGCTGGGGCGGCGTGGTGTGGAAGACGCTGGGCGAAGACCCACCGGTGGTCAACGTGAACGGGCCGCGCTACAGCACCTTGCTGTCGCCGGACCGCAAGGTGCTGGGCTTCAACAACATCGAGCTGATCTCGGACCGGCCTTTGGCGCTGAACCTGGCCGAGATCACGCAGGTGAAGAAGGACTGGCCGGACCGGGCGATGGTGGTGTCACTGATGGTGCCGTGCAACGAGGCGTCGTGGCGTGCCATCCTGCCGCGGGTGGAAGACACCGGGGCCGATGGGATCGAGCTGAACTTCGGCTGTCCGCATGGCATGAGCGAGCGCGGCATGGGCGCGGCCGTGGGCCAGGTGCCCGAGTACATCGAGATGGTGACGGCGTGGTGCAAGCAGTACAGCCGCTTACCGGTGATCGTGAAGCTGACGCCCAACATCGCCGACATCCGTCAGCCCTCGCAGGCGGCCAAGCGCGGCGGGGCCGATGCGGTGTCGCTGATCAACACGATCAACTCCATCATGGGGGTGGACCCGGCGACCTTGACGATGGTGCCGAGTACGGCGGGCATGGGCTCGCACGGCGGCTACTGCGGGCCGGCGGTCAAGCCGATCGCGCTGAACATGGTGGCGGAGATCGCGCGCACGGCGGAGACCCGCGGGCTGCCGATCTCGGGCATTGGCGGGGTGAGCACGTGGCGCGATGCGCTGGACTTCATCGCACTGGGCGCGGGCACGGTGCAGGTGTGCACGGCGGCGATGGTGCATGGCTTCAAGATCGTGGAGGACCTGTGCAGCGGCTTGTCCAACTACATGGACGAGATGGGCATTCAAGGGCTGGATGAGCTGGTGGGCCGTGCGGTGCCGACCGTGACGGACTGGAAGTTCCTTAACCTGAACCACGTGTCCAAGGCGGTGATCGACCAGGACAAGTGCATCAGCTGCGGGCGTTGCCATGTGGTGTGCGAGGACACCTCGCACCAGGCGATCACCGCGATGAAAGATGGCGTGCGCCACTTCGAGGTGAAGGAAGAGGAGTGCGTGGGCTGCAATCTGTGCGTGTCGGTGTGCCCGGTCGACGAGTGCATCACCTTGCGGCACCTGGTGCCGGGCGAGGTGGACCTGCGCACGGGTGAGCCGGTGCCGGCCGAGCCGCGCAACTGGCTGGCCCATCCCAACAACCCGATGGCGACCGCTTGAGGCGGGTCGCATCACAAGGAGCGTGCGATGACGACAGCAAAGCAGCCGGCGGTGTGGATCCGTGGTGGCACGGTGGTCAATGCCGATGGGGAGCGCACGGCCGATGTGCTGTGCGTGGACGGGGTGATCGCGGCGGTGGGCGAGGACCTGGACGTGCCGGTGGGCGCCGAGGTGATCGACGCGGGCGGGCAGTATGTGATGCCAGGCGGGATCGACCCGCACACGCACATGCAACTGCCCTTCATGGGCACGGTGACGGCCGATGACTTTTTCACCGGCACGGCGGCCGGTTTGGCGGGCGGCACGACGAGCATCATCGACTTCGTGATCCCCGATCCGAAGCAGCCCTTGATGGACGCCTACCGCACGTGGCGAGGCTGGGCCGAGAAGGCCGCGGCGGACTACGGCTTTCACGTGGCGATCACGTGGTGGGACGAGTCGGTGCGGCGGGACATGGGCGCGCTGGTGCAGGACGAGGGCGTGAACAGCTTCAAGCACTTCATGGCCTACAAGAACGCCATCATGGCCGACGACGAGACGCTGGTGAACAGCTTCCGGCGCGCGCTGGAGCTGGGCGCGATGCCCACGGTGCATGCGGAAAACGGCGAGTTGGTGTTCCTGCTGCAGCAGGAGATGAAGGCCCAGGGCTTGACCGGGCCGGAGGCGCATCCACTGTCGCGCCCGCCGGCGGTGGAGGCCGAAGCGGCGCAGCGGGCGATCGCGATCGCCGATGTGCTCAATGTGCCGATCTATGTGGTACATGTCTCGTGCGCGGAGTCGGCCGAGGCGATTGCCCGGGCGCGGGCGCGCGGTCAGCGGGTGTATGGCGAGGTGTTGGCCGGGCACCTGGTGATCGATGACAGCGTGTACCGGCATCCGGACTTCAACGTGGCGGCGGCGCATGTGATGAGCCCGCCGTTTCGCGCGCCCGAGCACCAGGCGGCCTTGTGGCGCGGCTTGCAGGCCGGGCATCTGCACACCACGGCGACGGACCACTGCACCTTCTGTGCGGCGCAGAAGGCCGCGGGGCGGCTGGACTTCAGCAAGATCCCCAATGGCACGGGCGGGGTGGAAGAGCGCCTGAGCGTGATCTGGGATGCCGGGGTCAACACGGGGCGGCTGACGCCGTCGGAGTTCGTGGCCGTCACCTCGGCCAATGCGGCCAAGCTGTTCAACCTGTATCCGCGCAAGGGCTGCGTGGCGGTGGGCGCGGATGCCGACTTGGTGGTGTGGGACCCGGCGGCCAGCAAGACGCTGTCAGTGGCGACCCAGCACTCGAAGGGCGACTTCAACATCTTCGAAGGGCGCACGGTGCGCGGGGTGCCGACGCACACGCTCAGCGGCGGACGCCTGGCCTATGTGCGGGGCGACTTGCGCGCCGAGCCCGGCCAGGGGCGCTATGTGAAGCGGCCGGCGTTTGGGCCGGTGTTCGATGCCCTGTCGCGCAAGGCGGCACTGGCGGCACCGCAAGCGGTGGCGCGCACCACGATCTGAACCGGAGTCAGCAAGATGCAAAGCATGAACACGGCAACACACGCCGACCTGAGCGGCGTGCGCGTGAATGGGGGGCGTTTGTGGGCATCGTTGATGCGCCTGGCCGAGATCGGCGCGACGCCCAAGGGCGGGGTGTGCCGCCTGGCCTTGACCGAACTGGACCGCCAGGGGCGGGACCTGGTGGTGGGCTGGGCCCGCGAGGCCGGCATGATGGTGACGGTGGACCAGATCGGCAATGTCTTCATGCGGCGGGCGGGACGCAACAACGTCCTGCCCCCGATCATGACGGGCAGCCACATCGACACGCAGCCGACCGGTGGCAAGTTCGACGGCAACTATGGGGTGCTGGCCGGCCTGGAGGTGGTGCGCACGCTCAATGACCTGGGGTTGGAGACCGAGGCGCCGATTGAGGTGGCGTTCTGGACCAATGAAGAAGGCTCGCGCTTTGTGCCGGTGATGATGGGGTCGGGCGTGTTCGCCAACGCCTTTTCGCTGGAACACGCCTACGCGGCGCAGGACACCGAGGGCAAGACCGTGAAAGACGAGTTGGCCCGCATCGGTTACATCGGTGACGAGGTGCCGGGGCAGCATCCCGTGGGGGCTTACTTTGAGGCGCACATCGAGCAGGGGCCGGTGCTGGAGGACCATGGCATCACCATCGGCGTGGTGGAGGCGGTGCTGGGCATCCGCTGGTACGACTGCACGGTGACCGGCATGGAGGCGCACGCCGGCCCGACCCCGATGGGCTTGCGCCAGGATGCCTTGCAGGTGGCCACGCGCATCATGCAGGAGGTGGTGGCCGTCGCCATGGACCATCAGCCGCATGGCCGCGGCACGGTGGGCATGGTGCAGGTGCACCCTAACAGCCGCAACGTGATCCCGGGGCGGGTGAAGTTTTCGATGGACCTGCGCAATGTCAGCAACGAGCTGCTGGACCAGATGGACGCGGAGATCCGCGCCTTTGCGGCAGCGGTGGCCGAAGAGAGCGGGCTGCGTGTGGAGATCGAAGAGGTCTCGCATTACCCGGCCGTGCCCTTCGAGGCGGGTTGCGTGGCGGCGGTGCGGCGGGCTACGGAGGCGCTGGGCTATTCGCACATGCCCTGCGTGTCCGGGGCCGGGCACGATGCGGTGTACGTGGCGCGTCTGGCGCAGGCCGGCATGATCTTTGTGCCGTGCAAGGATGGCATCAGCCACAACGAGATCGAGGATGCCCAGCCTGCCCACCTGGAAGCCGGCTGCAACGTGCTGCTGCACGCGATGCTGGACCGCGCTGGCGTGGTGTGAGCGGAGCGCCCTGCTGGGCTGCGGGGGAGTGGCCTGGCGTGATCGACCCGCTGCGGCTCAGAGGCCGCAGCCGCGCAGGATCAGGCTGGTGACGTGCGCGGTGGCACGCGGCGTGTCGGTGGCCGGGTTAGGCTCGGTGCCGAGCACGGCGTGGATCTGCACGTCGAAGTCGGCATAGGTCTGCGTGGCCGCCCAGATCGTGAAGAAGAGGTGGACGCTGTCGACCGGGGCCATGCGCCCGGCGGCGATCCAGCCGTCGATGACGGCGGCCTTGGCCAGCACCTGTTGGCGCAGGTCGGTGCGCAGCAGGTCGAGCACCACGGGGGCGCCGTGCAGCAGTTCGTTGGCGAACACGCGGGAGGCGTGGGGGCGCTCGGCGGCCAGGGCCATCTTCAGTTCGATGTAGTGGCACAGCGCCGTGCGCGGGTCGGCTTCGGGCGTGACGGCCTCCAGCGGACCCAGCCAGTCGTGCAGCACCGCGTCGAGCACGGCGCGGTAGAGCGCGCGTTTGGCCCCGAAGTAGTAGTGCAGATTGGCCTTGGGCAGGCCGGCTTCGTCGGCGATGTCGGCCATGGTGGCCCCTTCGAAGCCGGCGCGGGCAAAAACCCGCTCCGCAGCACGCAAGATCACGGACTCGTTGACCTGTCGGGTCTGGCGTCGGGAGGTGGGCGTGCTGCGGCTCATGCCCTTATTTTGCCGCCTGCTCCCACACCAGGTGGGTCATGGCGGCCTTGCCGGGGTCCTTCTTGATGACGGGGGCGCTGCCGCCGGCCATCAGGACCTTGATGGTGCGCTCGTACGCGGCCGGGTCCAGGTAGCCCATCTTCGGGGTGTTGGCGTTGCTGATCAGCTTGGCCACGTTCTCCATCTGGCGGGTCTGCACGGCCAGGCTGGCGCTGCCCGAGGTGTCGTTGGCCACGACGATCTTGGCGGCTTCGGCCGGGTTCTTCACGGCGTCGTTCCAGCCCTTGAAGCTGGCCTTGAGGAACTTGGCCATCTTGGCCACAAAAGCCTTGTCACGCAGGTTGGGGCCGAGCACGTACAGGCCGTCTTCCAGCGAGGCCACGCCCTGGTCCTGGTAGAAGAAGGTCACCAGGTCGGACTGTTTCACGCCGGCGTCCACCACCTGCCAGTACTCGTTGTAGATCATGGTCGAGATGCAGGCGGCCTGGTTTTGCAGCAGCGGGTCGACGTTGAAACCCTGCTTGAGCACGGTGATGTCCTTGCCCGGTTGCAGGCCGAGCTGGCTCATCCAGCTCAGGAAGGGGTATTCGTTGCCGCCGTACCAGACGCCCAGGGTCTTGCCCTTGAGGTCTTTGGGGCTGTGCACGCCGCTGGCCTTCTTGCAGGTCAGCATCATCCCGGACTTGTCGAAAATTTGCGCAATGTTGACCAGGGGCACGCCGTTTTCGCGGGCGGCCAGGGCATCGGGCATCCAGTTGACGATGACGTCGGCGGACTTGCCGGCGAGCACCTGCACGGGCGAGACATCGGTGCCGCCGGGCTTGATGGTCACGTCCAGGCCGGCGTCTTTGTAATAGCCCTTGGCCTGGGCGACGTAGTAGCCCGCAAACTGAGCCTGGGGCACCCACTTGAGCTGCACGGTGACCTTTTCGGCGGCGTGGGCCCCGACGCTGAGGGCGGCGGCGGCCGCAACCAGGGCCAGCCGGAACGTGGAAGACAGAGGACGGTTCATCGAGAGCTCCTGTAGGACGAGGGGTGGGACAAAATCAGGCGGAACGCACCGAGGGGTGCCAGAAATTGACGCGTCGCTCCAGGCGGCTCAGGGCGCTGTAGGCGAGCATGCCGACCGCGCTGGCCACGACGATGGTGGCCCACACCAGGGGCATGTTCATGCGCGAGGCTTCGGTGGAGATGCGGAAACCCAGGCCCTGCGTGGGCGAGCCGAAGAACTCGGCCACGATGGCGCCGATCAGGGCCAGGGTGGCGTTGACCTTCAGGGCATTGAAGATGAAGGGCAGTGCCACGGGCAGGCGCAGGTCGAGCAGGGTGCGGCGGTAGCTGGCGGCATACGAATGCATCAGCTCGCGCTCGAGCTTGCCCGCCGCACCCAGGCCGGCCAGGGTGCTGACCAGGGTCGGGAAGAAGGTCATCAGCACGATGACGGCGGCCTTGGAGGGCCAGTCGAAACCGAACCACATCACGGCGATGGGGGCGATGCCGACCAGCGGAATGGTGCTGGTGAGCGAGGCCACCGGCAGCAGGCCGCGTTGCAGGAAGGGCAGTCGGTCGATGGCGATGCCGGTGAGCACGCCCAGGCCGCAGCCCAGCGCGTAGCCAATCAACACGGCCTTGCCCACGGTCTGCACCAGGTCACCCCACAGGGTGGCGGCATGTTCCCACAGGGCCAGAACGACGGCCGAGGGCGGCGGCAGCAGCACACGGGGCACGGCGAAGGCAGTGACCAGCTGTTCCCACAGCAGCAGCATCCACAGTCCGAACAGTCCGGCGGTGAGGGGGGCCAGCCAGCGCGGCAGGGGCAGTGCGGCGACGCGTTGGACGGTGACCACGGCCAGCAGCATCAGGGCCATCGTGGCCAGCCAGTAGGCGTGACCGGGCACACGGCTCTCGTCGGTGGGCGCGAGCGCGATGAGACCGAGGGCGCCGGCCAGCGCCAGGGTGGTGAGCACTGCGGTGCGGAAGCGGCCGGGCGTGGGGCGCAGGGCCAGACCGGCGGCCACCAGCAGGCACAGCGCGGTGCCGAGCTGCAGGATCTGGGCAGAGATGCTGTCAGCTTGCCACCAGGCCCACGGCTGCAGCACATAGTCACCCGGATCGACCATCAGGAGGGCAAAGGGGCCGGACAGGCACAGCAGGGCCAGGGCGAACACGGCCAGCAGCGCGCCGGGGGCGGTGGAGGGGGCAGGTGGGCGGATCATGGGGTGAGCCTCAGTGCTTGGGACCGCGACCGCGCAGGACCGCGCGCTCCAGCAGGCCGACCGCGGCGGTCAGCACCATGCCCAGCACGGCGGCCATCAACAGGGCAGACCAGATCTGCACGGTGTTGCCGTAGTAGGAGCTGGTGAGCAGGCGCGCGCCCAGGCCAGCTTGCGCCCCGGTGGGCAGTTCGGCGACGATGGCGCCCACCAGGCCGGCGGCGATGCCCACGCGCAGCGCTGGGAACAGATAGGGCAAGGCGGCGGGCAGGCGCAGCGCCCACAGGGTCTGCATCCGGGTGGCGGCGTAGGTGTGCATCAGCTCCTGATCGAGGGTTTGCGGGGCACGCAGGCCCTGCACCATGGCCACGGTCACCGGGAAGAAGCACAGGTACATGGCGATCACCGCCTTGGGCAGGGTGCCGCTGAAACCCAGGCTGCCCAGCACCACCAGCACGATGGGGGCGATGGCCAGCACCGGCACGGTTTGCGAGGCCACGATCCAGGGCAGCACGGCGCGCTCCAGCGTGGGGGCGTGCACGATGAGCACCGCCAGCAGCAAGCCCAGCGCGGTGCCCAGCACAAAGCCGAGCAAGGTGGCTTCGGCGGTGACGCGGGTGTGCAGCAGCAGGTTGCGTGGGTCGTCCAGCGGCCAGTCCAGCAGGCTGTGCCAGATGTCGAGCGCGATCTGGTGCGGCGCGGGCAGCACGGCACGCTGCTGGTGCCAGGTCGCCCAGATCAGGTCGCGCCACCCCCAGGCGCCGGCCGGCCCGCCCAGCACCCGCTCGATCACGCCGGGGGCATTGAGGGCCACGCTCAGCGCGTACCAGCCCAGCAGCACCACGGCCAGCACCACGCCTACGGGCAAGGCGCGCGCGACCGCCTGGTGCCAGCGCGATGGGGTGGGGGGCAAGGACGAGGCGAGCGCCATGCCAGGCTCCTCAGTGGTGGCCGCCGGCCAGGGCCTCGCGCACCTCGTGCGCCAGGGCCATGAAGGCGGGGGTGTCTCGCAGGGCCAGGGTGCGCTCGGCCGGCAGCGGCGAGTCGATCACCTTGACGATGCGCCCCGGGCGCGGCGACATCACCACGATGCGGGTCGACAGGTACACCGCCTCGGCGATCGAGTGCGTGACGAAGACGACGGTGCGCTGCTCGCGCTGCCACAACTGTTGCAGTTGCGCGTTGAGGTCGTCGCGCGTGATCTCATCCAGGGCACCGAAGGGCTCGTCCATCATCAAGAGCTTGGGCTCGAAGCCCAGCGCGCGTGCGATGGAGGCACGCTGCTGCATGCCGCCCGACAGCTGCCAGGGGTACTTCTGTTCGAACTGCGCCAGGCCCACGCGCGCCAGCTGGGTGCGGGCGATCTCGCGGGCGACCTCGGGCGGGGTGCCTTGCAGCTCCAGCGGCAGCATCACGTTGGACAGCACGGTGCGCCAGGGCAGCAAGGCCGCAGCCTGGAAGACATAACCATAGGCGCGCGCCAGGCGGGCATCGTGCGGGCTCAGGCCATTGACCCGCACCGTGCCCGAGGTGATGGGCTCCAGGTCGGCGATGACGCGCAGCAGCGTGGTCTTGCCGCAGCCCGAGGGCCCGATCAGCGAGATGAACTCACCTTGGCGGATCTCCAGGTCCACTTCGTGCAAGGCCCGCACCGGCGCATCGGGCGCTGGGTAGACCACACTGGCCTGCTGGATCTGCACGACGGGTCGGCCGAACACCGGCTGGTTGGCCGGGGGGGGCGTGGCGACAAGCATCTCGGGCGCGTTCATGGGACAGGGACCGGGAAGTTGACCGGGTGGTCAGGTTTGGATGCACAACCTCATGCGAGTTCTGTGCCAGACCGACGCGCCCAACCTGGCACTGTTTTGGGGCTGATCCGTCCCCATCCAGGTCGGGATGGATGCGATCAGGAATGGGGCAACTGCCGCGCGGCCCGCTGCAGAAAGGCGCGCAGACGCGGGTCGTCGGCGTGCGCCACGTTGAAGCGGAACCAGGAGGTCGGCCGCGGCTCGAGCAGGAAGTAATCCCCCGGTGCCAGCGCGATGCCCTCGGCCAGCGCCGCCTGGGCCAGCGTGCGCGCCTGGCGGGCGTGTTCGGGGGCCGCATGCGGGTCGTCGTCGGCCCCCGCGCTTGGCCAGCCCGCGCACACATACAGGCCGCTGTCGGGCAAGGCCAGGGGTTGCAGGCCGATCTCGGACAGGGCATCGACCACGCGCTCGCGGGCGGCGGCCAGCCGGTGACGGATGCGCTCCAGGTAGCGGCGATGCGAAGGATCGGCCAGCACCCGGGCCGCGGCGCGCTCGTTGATCTCGGACGTGGTCAGGCCGCAGGTCATCTTGATGCGCACCAGCGTCTGCACCAGGGCGGGTGGGCAGGCCACATAGCCCACGCGGATGGCCGGTGCGATCGTCTTCGAAAACCCGCCCAGCACCAGCACGCGCTGCAGGCCATCGAGCCCGGCCAGCGAAGGCGCATGCGGGGCGTCCAGGTCCCGAAAGATGTCGTCTTCGATCACCCACAGGTCGTGCCGCTCGGCCAGGGCCAGCAGCTGGTGCGCCTGTCGCAGCGACAGCGTGGTCGACAAGGGGTTGTGCCCCACGGTGGTGACGAACACCGCACGTGGGCGGTGCAGTTCGGCCAGGCGCGCCATCTCGGCCAGGTCCAGCCCCGCTGCGGTGCGCGGCACCCCGATAGGGCGCAGACCGTGGCAGCGCAGCTGCGCATGCAGGTTCCAGTAGCCGGGCTCCTCCACCAGCACGGCATCGCCCGGTTGCAGCAGACCCATCATCACCAGCTCGAAGCCGTGGGTCACGCCATGGGTCAGCACGATCTGGTCGGCGTTGACGGGACCCAGACGCTCGCTCAGGTCACCTGCCAGTTGTTGACGCAGGCCCGCATAACCCAGCGGATGCCCATAGCTGGCCAGGTGCTCCCCGGCAATGCGGGTCGCCTGGCGCAAGGCCGCGTGGAAGTCGTTTTCGCCATACCAGCTCAAGGGCAGCCAGCCGCAGCCGGCCGCCAGCAGGTCGCGGCCTTGCGCGAACATGTTCAAGCTCAGCCAGTCGTCGCTGATGCGGGGCGACAGCGCCAGATCGGGGCTGGGGCGGCGCGCGCTCAGATGCGCCGACGCCACGTGGTAGCCCGCCCCGCGCCGCGCCGACAGCACCCGGCGCGACACCAGACCGGTGTAGGCCTCGGCCACCGTGAAGGTGCTGATGCCCAGGCGGGCCGCGAGCGCGCGTACCGAGGGCAGGCGGCTGCCCGCGCGCAACTCGCCTTTCTGCACGGCTGCGTCGATGGCCTGCATCAGCTGCTGCACCAGGCTGTCTCCCGGTGGGCGGCGCCGCGCGCCCAGGGGCGATGCGCTGCGGGCGGTGTGCAGGGCGAGGCTCAGTGTGTCCAGCCAGGGCAGGGCGTCATCGGGCGAGGGGGCCAGGGCGGTCGGGTCGGTCATGGCTGTGCAGGGGCCTCAGGCTGTACGGTTGCTTCATTCAAGCAAGTCGTCTGCCAGCTTGCCGGTTCACCGTCTTGCCGCTGGCGGGGGGATGCGCCTAGGATGGACCCATCGCCTCCACCTGTCGTGCGGAGGCGCTTCAGGCGGGTGTCCGCTCACCGCCCTGGATGGCCCCCTTTCTCTTGCTGGACTGTGCCCATGCGCTTTGACCCCACCACCGAAACCGCCGACCCCGCCACGCTCGACGGCCTGAGCGCGTCCTGGCTGCCCTTCACGCCCAACCGCTACTTCCAGCGGCACCCCAAGATCGTGGTGGGCGCGAAGGGCGCCTACTACCAGACCTCGGACGGGCGCCAGCTCTTTGACGCGCTCTCCGGGCTGTGGTGCTGCCCGCTGGGCCACGGCCACCCCAAGATCGTCGAAGCCCTGACCACGCAAGCGGCCACGCTCGACTACGCCCCCGCCTTCCAGCTGGCACACCCCGGCGCCCTGAAACTGGCCGGCCGCATCGCCGACCTGGCCCCGGCCGGTCTCAACCGTGTGTTCTTCGCCAACTCCGGCTCCGAGTCGGTGGACACCGCCATCAAGATGGCCATCGGCTATCACCGCCTGCGTGGCGAGGGCGGTCGCTACCGCATCATCGGCCGCGAGCGCGGCTACCACGGTGTGGGTTTTGGTGGCATCTCGGCCGGTGGCATGGTCGCCAACCGCAAGATGTTCGGCAGCGTGATGCTGCCCGGTGTCGACCACCTGCCCCACACCTGGTCCCCCGCCCACATGGCCTTCTCCAAAGGCCAGCCGGCCTGGGGCGCGCACTTGGCCGACGAACTGGAACGCCTGGTGGCCCTGCACGACGCCAGCACCATCGCCGCCGTCATCGTCGAGCCCGTGCAAGGCTCCACCGGTGTGCTCGTGCCCCCCGTGGGCTACCTGCAAAAGCTGCGCGACATCTGCACCCGCCACGGCATCTTGCTGATCTTCGACGAGGTCATCACCGGCTTTGGCCGCCTGGGCACCCCCTTCGGCGCCCAGCGCTTTGACGTCACGCCTGACCTCCTCACTTTTGCCAAGGGGATCACCAACGGCACCGTGCCCATGGGCGGCGTGATCGCCAGCCAGGCCCTGTACGACACCTTCATGGGCGTGAACGCCCCTGACTACGCGGTCGAGTTCATGCACGGCTACACCTACTCGGGCCACCCGCTGGCCGCCGCCGTGGGCCATGCCGTGCTCGACATCCTGCAGGCCGACGGTCTGATCGAGCGCGCCGCCAGCCTGTCCACCGTGCTGGAAGACGGCCTGCACAGCCTCCAGGGCGAGCCGGGCATCACCGACATCCGCAACTTCGGCTTCTGCGGTGCCATCGACCTGGCCCCGTGGGAAGGCCAGCCCGGCCGCCGCGCCATGACCGTGTTCGAGATGGCCATGCAGCAAGGCTTGCTGCTGCGCTTCACCGGCGACACCCTGGCCATGGGCCCGCCCTTCATCGCCACGCCCGACGAGTTGCACCGCATGGTCGATGTGCTGCGCGACGTCGTGCGCCGCACCGCCCACCCGTGCTGAGCCCCCGCCGCATGAGGCCCCATTCCCGCTGCGCCACCCTTTGACGATCCCCTCACCGAGTCTGACCATGTACCCTGTTCACCACCACATCGGCGGCTGCGTGCAGCCTTCCACCTCGGGCCGCACCGCCGACATCTACAACCCCGCCCTGGGTCAGGTGCAAGGCCAGGTCGATCTGGGCACCCCCGCCGAACTCGACCTCGCCGTGGCAGCCGCCCAGGCGGCGTTCCCGGCCTGGTCGGCCCAGCCCCCGCTGGCCCGCGCCCGCGTGATGTTCAAGTTCCTGGCCATCTTGCAGCAGCGCAGCACCGCGCTGGCCGAGCTCATCGTGAAGGAGCACGGCAAGACCCTGCCCGACGCGCTCGGTGAAGTCGCCCGCGCCATCGAGGTCGTCGAGTTCGCCACCGGCATCCCGCAGCTGATGAAGGGCGAGTTCACCGACCAGATCGCGCGCGGCATCGACGCCTGGTCCATGCGCCAGCCCCTGGGTGTGGTCGCCGGCATCACGCCCTTCAACTTCCCCGCCATGGTCCCGATGTGGATGTTCCCCATCGCCCTGGCCTGCGGCAACACCTTCATCCTCAAGCCCTCTGAGCGCGACCCCTCGCCCTCGCTGCTGCTGGCCGAGTGGCTGAAGGAAGCCGGCCTGCCCGATGGCGTCTTCAACGTCGTGCAGGGCGACAAGGCCATCGTCGATGCCATCCTGGCGCACCCGGTGATCCAGGCGGTGAGCTTCGTGGGCTCGACCCCGGTGGCCGAGTACATCTACGCCGAAGGCGCGCGCCACGGCAAGCGCGTGCAGGCGCTGGGCGGCGCCAAGAACCACCTCGTGGTCATGCCGGACGCCGACGTCGGTCAGGCGGTGGACGCGCTGATCGGTGCGGCCTATGGCTCCGCCGGTGAGCGCTGCATGGCGATCTCGGTGGCCGTGGCCGTGGGCGACGTGGCCGACACCTTGGTGGCGCAACTGCGCGAGCGCGTGCAGACCCTGAAAGTGGGCGAGGGCCACCAGCGTGACGCCGAGATGGGTCCGGTCATCACGCGCATGGCACAGCAACGCATCGAAGGCCTGATCGGCCAGGGCATCGCCGAAGGCGCGCAGGCCGTGGTCGATGGGCGCGGCCTGCGCGTGCCCGGCCATGAAAACGGCTTCTTCGTGGGCGGCACCCTGCTCGACCACGTCACACCCGACATGTGCGTGTACCGCGAAGAGATCTTCGGCCCCGTGCTGTGCGTGGTGCGCGTGCCCGACATCGCCGCCGCCGTGAAGCTCATCAACGACCATGAATATGGCAACGGCGTGGCGGTCTACACCCGCGACGGCGGCATCGCCCGCGAGTTCGTGCGCCACATCCAGGTCGGCATGGTGGGCGTCAACGTGCCCCTGCCCGTGCCCATGGCCTTCAACAGCTTTGGCGGCTGGAAGCGCAGCCTGTTTGGCGATCACCATGCCTACGGCCCCGAAGGCGTGCGCTTCTATACCCGCCACAAGGCCGTGATGCAGCGCTGGCCCGACAGCATCGCACGGGGGCCCGAGTTCGCCTTCCCGCAGATGAACTGAACCATGCCGTGGTGCGCGGTGCTCCGAGGCCATCGGCGCACCCTATGACCGTGATTGCCACGCTTCATCCGGCTTGCTTGTGAGCCCTGGGGGAGCGTGCTACATTTATACGCATGCAGATCGTGTCCCGCTTTTATTTTGGCTACTTTCATCTCCAGCCCCTCACCGGCGCAGGAGTGGACGCCTTTTAAGCGAGCCACACACGACCTGAAAACCGCCGGCTCACCCCGGCGGTTTTTTTTCGACATCTTCTGATCACCCCGACCCACAACAGGACGCCACATGACCGCCAAATCCAGCGCCGCAGCCGGCTGGGTCCCCCCCGCCGAGCGCACCTCTGAAACCGACGATGCCCGCATCACCAAAGTGACCACCCTGCCTCCGCCGGAAGCCCTGATCCGCTTCTTCCCCATCCGCGGCACGCCCGTGGAAAAGCTGGTGAGCGACACCCGCAAAGCCATCCGCAAGATCATCCACGGCAAGGATGACCGCATGCTGGTCATCATCGGCCCCTGCTCCATCCACGACCCGGCCGCCGCCATCGAGTACAGCCGCAAGCTGCTGGCGCTGCGCGAACAGTACGCCGACACGCTGGAAATCGTGATGCGCGTCTACTTCGAAAAGCCCCGCACCACCGTGGGCTGGAAGGGCCTGATCAACGACCCCTACATGGACGAGTCGTACAAGATCGACGAAGGCCTGCGCATGGCGCGCCAGCTGCTGCTGGAGATCAACCGCATGGGCATGCCCGCCGCCAGCGAGTTCCTCGACGTGATCTCGCCCCAGTACATCGGTGACCTGATCGCGTGGGGCGCCATCGGCGCGCGCACCACTGAAAGCCAGATCCACCGCGAACTGGCCTCGGGCATCAGCGCCCCGATCGGCTTCAAGAACGGCACCGACGGCAACATCAAGATCGCCACCGACGCCATGCAGTCGGCCTCGCGCCCGCACCACTTCCTGTCGGTCGCCAAGAACGGCCAGGTCGCCATCGTCGAGACAGCGGGCAACCCCGATTGCCACGTGATCCTGCGCGGTGGCAAGGCCCCGAACTACGACGCTGACAGCGTGGCCGCAGCCTGCAAGGACCTGGACGCCGCCAAGCTGCACCCCTCGCTGATGGTGGACTTCTCGCACGCCAACAGCTCCAAGCAGCACGAGCGTCAGGTCGTGGTGGCCAAGGACATCGCCGGCCAGGTCGCCGGGGGTTCCAAGAAGGTGTTTGGCGTCATGGTCGAAAGCCACCTGTGCGCCGGCGCCCAGAAGTTCACGCCGGGCAAGGACGACCCGTCCAAGCTGACCTACGGCCAGTCCATCACCGATGCCTGCATCGGCTGGGACGACTCCGAAGAAGTGCTGCAAGTCCTGTCCGACGCGGTGAAGGCACGTCGCGCCCGCTGAGTCCGGCACTTCTTGGCAGAGGAGCGTCCCTCTGATGGGGGGAAACAGGCCTGTTCGTGAGAGCAGGCCTGTTGCACATGGGCGCCGCAGGTGATACTTGATGACCGTCAAGCGTTCCGCACATGAACCCCCCTGCGCCTTGCTTTCTCCTGGTGGATGACCACGCCCTGTTCCGCACGGGGCTGGGCATGATGCTGGCCGAACACTGGCCCGAGGCGGTCTTGCGGCACGCCGACGATTGGGCGCAGGCGCTGAGCAGCGCCCGGGCGCTGCGGCCGGCCCCGGACCTGGTCTTGCTCGACATCCAGCTGCCCGACGGCCATGGGCTCGACAACCTGGCCCAGTTGCAGGCCCTGTTGCCGGGCTGTCCGATCTTGTTGATGTCGGCCCAGGTCGACGTCGAGCGCCTGACCCAGGCGCAGCAACGCGGCGCCGCCGGCCTGGTGGCCAAAGTGGCCTCGGCCCGCGAGATCGTCGCGGCGGTGCGGGCCGCCTTGGGGGGCGGGGGCATTTTCACCCTGTCTTCGCCGCTGCCTCGGCCCGAGCCCATTCGGGTGCTCGGAGAGGGCGCCCCGCCCGACGAAGTCAGCCCAGAGGGCCTCACGCCCCGTCAGCAGGCCATCCTGGCATACCTGGGACGCGGCACGCCCAACAAGGCCATTGCGCGCCAGTTGGGCGTGAGCGAGAACGAGGTGCGCGCCGAGGTCTCCAGCCTCACCGAACGCCTCAACGCCACCAGCCGGCAGCAAGCCTATGCGGAGGCCGTGGCCCGAGGGTGGGTGGCACCATGAACACCCCGGCCTGGCTGCGCGGCCCGGCCCTCTTGCGTTCCGACACACCACGCTTGCTGGCCGCTCAGCTGGCGCTGCTCGATGGCAATGTGGGCACGGCGCTGCGCGCCTCCACGCTGGCCGCCTGGCTCACGGCCGGGGCGTTCTGGTTCACGCTGGCAGACCGCCGGGTCGTGCTGTGGGCGCTGTGGGCCACCGTGCTGTGCATGGTGGGGTGCCTTGTCCACCGGCGCCTGCCGCGTCCTGAGGGGCCCGAGGGCGAGGCCACCGCTCGGCACTACCGGCGCGTCATCGGGTGGGTGTGCCTGGGCTTGGGCGGAACCTGGGGGGTCTTGCCCTTGCTGTTCATCGACCCGGCGCGGCCGGCTTCGCTGCACATCGTGGTGGGGGTGATGGCGGGCCTGAGCTCGGCGGGCCTGCTGGTGTTTGCGCCGGTCTGGCGCCTGGCGCAGGTGTTCTGGCTCAGTTGCATGCTGCCGCTGGTGGTGGCCTTGTTGCGCTTGCAGGACCCGGTGATGACCTCGCTGGCGATCGGCGGGCTGCTCTACCTGGTGGCGATGGCCCTGTATGCGCGCCAAACCGGGGCCGCCGTGGCGCGGGCCCTGGCCTTGCGGCTGGACAATGACGACTTGGTGCGGCGTCTGCAGGAGCAGACCCAGCAGGCCCAGCAGGCGCGCGCCCAGGCCGAGCAGGCGCAGCAAAAGGCCGAAGAGGCCGACCGCGCCAAGACGCTGTTCCTGGCCTCGGCCAGCCACGACCTGCGCCAGCCCCTGCATGCCGCCGGCCTGTTCCTGGGTTCGCTGGCCCGCTCCGGCCTCAGCGCCCGTCAGGCCCTCTTGCTGGAGCACGCCCAGGCCTCGAACACCGCGGCCAGCGAGATGCTCAACACCTTGCTGGACTTCTCCAAGGTCGAAACGGGCATGGTCCAGCCTCAGCCCCACAGCTTTGCCCTGCAGCCCTTGTTCCACAAGCTGGAGCGCGAGCTGGCTCCGTGGGCGGCCGACAAGGGTCTGAACCTGCGCATGCGCGATACCCCGCTGACGCCGTTTGCCGACCCCGGCCTGGTGGAACTGATTTTGCGCAACCTGCTGCTCAACGCGATTCGCTACACCGAGCGCGGGGGGGTGCTGCTGGCCTGCCGCCAGCGTGCCGGGCGGGCGGTGATCGAGGTGTGGGACACCGGCATTGGCATTCCCCCCGAGGCGCACCAGAGCATCTTTCAGGCCTTTCGGCAACTCGACAACCCACAGCGTGATCGCCGCAATGGCCTGGGTCTGGGCTTGGCCATCGTGCAGGGCTTGGCGCAGGCCATGGGGGTCAGCGTCGAGCTGGTGTCCCGCCCTGGGCGCGGCACGGTGTTTCGGCTGACCCTGCCGCAGGGCTTGAAGCCGCCGCGCATGGCGGAGGACGCGTCCGCCGCGCCGGAGGAGCTACAAGGCCTGCGCGTGCTCCTCATCGATGACGATGAAGGCGTGCGGCTGGCCATGCATGATCTGATGGGGGTCTGGGGGGTGCGGTGCGAGGGGGTGGCGTCCACCGAGGCGGCCTTGCAATGCCTGGCGCAATTCGTACCCGATGTGGTGCTGGCCGATTACCGCCTGCACAGTGCCGACACGGGCATGCAGGCGGTGGCGGCCATCCGGGAGCGCCTGGGGCGCCCGGTGCCGGCCGCGCTGGTCACCGGCGACACCGCGGCCGAACGCCTGCACGAGGCGCAAACGCAAGGCCTGGCGGTGCTGCACAAGCCCGTGCCGGCGGGTTTGCTGCAGAGCCTGTTGCGCGACCTGCAGCAGGCCGCTCACCAGGCTGAGGGGCGGTAGCGGCTCAGGCCTGGCTCGGCGCGCGGCTGAGCACGTTGTTGGCTTCCACCAGGGTGCGCAGCATGTCCATGAAGACCAGGCGTTGCTCGGCGGGCAAGGGCGCGAGCATGCGCAACTGGGCCTTGCGCATGCTGGGGTCGATGTCGCAGAGCAGGGTGACACCGGCGTCGGTCAGGTGCAGCAGGCGCACACGGCGATCGGTGGGGCTGTTGCTGCGGGCGACCAGGCCACGTGCTTCCAGTCGGTCGATCACGCTGCCCAGCGTGGACGTGTCGAAGCCGATGCGGCCCGCCAGCGTGCGCTGATCCAGACCCGGCTCGCGCTGGATGGCGGTCAGGGCGGCGAACTGAACGGGGGTGACGCCAAAGTCCTGGGTCTCTTCGAGAAAGATGGCCACCGCGATTTGCTGCAGTCTGCGGATGTAGAAGCCCGGCAGTTCTTCCAGAGCTTGGGCATCGATCGGAGCGAAAGGAGACGACATGGGCTGGGACAGAGGCAGGGGCATCCGTACGCACGGACGCCCGAGTTTATCGGATGGAAGGGAGGGGGCAGTGTGTCGTCCCCTCCGGTCACGCCGAATCAGTGGGCGTCCACCAAGGTCACGCGGCCGACCTGGGCCATGGTGAACATGGTGATGCCGGCGATCAGGCAGGGGATGCCGACGAGGAGGAACAGGGTGGGCATGCCCATGCCGGCGGCCATCATCCAGCCGCCTGCCATCGAGCCCAGCACCGAGCCGATGCGGCCGATGCCGCTGGCCCAGCTCACGCCGGTGGCGCGGCTGGCGGTGGGGTAGAACGCGGCGGCCAAGGCGTTGGCCCCGACCTGTCCGCCCGACACTGTCACACCGGCACCGAACACGGCCAGCACCAGCAGCGTGGTGTTGCCTGTGCTCTGGCCAATCAGCCAGGTGAAGACGGCGGCCAGGCTGTAGACCACGGCCAGCACACGGGTGGGCGAGAAGCGGTCCATCAGCGGGCCCAGGGCGATCGCGCCCAGCGTGCCGCCGACCTGGAACATGGCGGTGACCAGCGAGGCGTCCTTGAGTGACATGCCGGTGCTGCTGATCAGCGTGGGCAGCCAGCTCGACAGCAGGTAGATCACCAGCAGGCACATGAAGAAGGTGAGCCACAGCTTGAGGGTGCCTGCGCGCAGGGCCGGGGCAAACAGGTGCTTGACGGGAAAGCCGGTGTGGGCCTGCTCGGCCACGGTGAAGGTGACGTCGCGCAGGTCGGCCTCTGGGGCAATGCGTTGCAGGGTGCGGCGCACCTGTTCTGGCTTGTGGGACTTCATGACCAGGTAGCGCACCGACTCGGGCAGGCCGAAGGCCAGCAGCGGCAACAAGATCAGCGGCAGGATGCCGCCGATTTCCAGCACGGCACGCCAGCCCCAGGCTGCCACGACGTGGGCCGCGGCCACGCCACCGAGCGCCGAGCCGATGGTGAAGCCACAGAACATCGTCATCACCAGCATCGAACGGGTGCGTTCGGGCGCGTATTCGGAGCTCAGGGTCACGGAGTTGGGCATGGCGCCCCCCAGGCCCAGGCCGGTCAGGAAGCGCAGCACGATCAGCATCTCCAGCGAGGTGGAGTAGGCCGAGGCCAGGCTGGCCAGGCCGAAGAACGCCACGCACACCATCAGAATGGTCTTGCGGCCGAAACGATCGGCCAGCGGGCCAAAGAGGAAGGCGCCGGCCATGAGGCCACCCAGGCCCGCGCCGAACACGGGCGCCAGGGCGCTGGGGGACAGGCCCCATTCGGCCCGGATGGCCGGGGCGATGAAGCCAATGGAGGCAGTGTCGAAGCCGTCGACGGCGACGATGAGGAAACACAGGATCAGCGTGCTGATCTGTGTCCAGGACAGCTTGTGGGCGTTCAGGAACTGCTGAACGTCGAGGGTTTTGGGGGTGGTGGTCATGGTGTGAGCCTTGCTTGGTCAAGCCAGCAGAGAAACTGCGCCGTAGGCGGTTGGCCTGGCCGCAGCAGCAAAGGCACACGGCCCTTCACGCCTCATGGGCGGGAAAGGCCACGCACGGCCCCCGGGCCGCGCTTGTGGCGCTGCCCGGGGGCGTTGGAAACGAGCGTAACGAGAGAGAGGTGGCGATCAGGCCGCGTCGGGCTGCTGACCGGGTGCGGCCAGACGGAAGGCGTCCAGCTTGGCACAGGCCGCATCGATGGCGCTGATCAGCGGCCAACGGCTGAGGTCCACCTTGAAGCGACGGGCACTTTCCACCTGGGGGATGAGGTACACGTCGGCCAGCGTCGGCGTGTGGCCGAAGCTGAACTCGCCGCGCTGGGTGTCGGCGGCGAGGAGGGCCTCATAGGCATCAAAGCCGGCGGTGATCCAGGTGCCGCTCCAGGCGTTCACGGCGTCATCGTTGGCGCCGAGTTCCTTGCGGATGTACTCGAGGATGCGACGGTTGTTGATCGGGTGGATGTCGCAGCCGACGATGGCGGCCAGGGCGCGCACGCGGGCACGCTCGGTCGCCCCGGCGGGCAGCAGCGCGGGCGTCGGGTGCGTTTCCTCCAGCCACTCGATGATGGCGGGCGACTGGATCAGGACCTGACCATCGACCTCCAGCGCAGGCACCAGCCCTTGCGGGTTGATGGCCTTAAACTCGTCTTTCAGGTGCTGTTCGGTGCGCAGGTCCACGGGGACGTACGTCGTGGCCAGCCCCTTGAGGTTCAGGGCAATGCGCAGGCGGTGCGAGGTGCCGCTGCGAAAGAAGTTGTAGAGCTTCATGAGAGGGCTCCTGTCGGGCTTATTCGGGCGCGCCCACCGTCAGGGCGACTTCGGCCACGCCTTCGACCTGACCGGTGATCTTGTCGCCAGGCACAACGGCGCCCACACCTTCCGGGGTGCCGGTGTAGATCAGGTCGCCCGGTTGCAGGTGATAGAACTGCGACAGGTCGGCGATGATTTCGCGGATGTTCCAGATCAGCTTGTCCACGTTGGAGTGCTGCTTGGTGTCACCGTTGACCTGCAGGGCGATGTCGGCCTTCTCGATGACCACGCCTTCCATCGGGACGATCTCGGTGCAGACGGACGATTGTTCGACGTCCTTGCCCAGGTCCCAGGGACGGCCCTTGTCGCGGGCGACCAGCTGGATGTCACGACGGGTCATGTCCAGGCCGGCGGCGTAGCCGTAGATGACCTTGTGAGCATCTGCTTGCGAGACGCGGAAGCCTTCGGCGCCGATGGCGACGACCAGTTCCATCTCGAAGTGGTAGTTCTTGGTTTCGGGCGGGTAGGCCACGGTGGCACCGCTCAGCACGAGGGTGTCGCGCGACTTGGTGAAGTAGAAGGGGCGCTCGACCGACTTGTCGACCGGGCGGCCCATTTCGACGGCGTGCGCATGGTAGTTGCGGCCGACGAAGAACAGGCGGTTGATCGGGAATTGCTCTTGTTTGCCGCGGATGGGCAGGGACTGAACGGCGGGCGGGTTGAACAGGTATTGGGTCATGGTGTGCCTTTCATGCATGGACCGGGGTGGCTGTGCAGCGACCCCGGCCCGGTGGTTCAGGTGGCGAAACGGGTGTCGTTTCAGCCGCGGTTTTCGTACACGCCCAGCTTGCGGTGCAGCGGGGCTTCGTCGGCCACGAAGAGGAAGGCCGGCTCGCTGGCGGAGCGGTTCTTCAAGGTCACCGCGGTGTAGCCCGGGGCGCAGCAGGTGTCGGCTTCGGCCAGTGTGAACGAAGTGGCTTCGATCTGCACGTCGGCGCTGCCTTCGATCTGGTGGAAGACCTGTGCGGGCGAGCGCGCCGGCAGGCGCAGGCTCTGGCCGGGGCGCAGCATCAGGGCGTAGAAGCCCAGGATGTTCTGCACATCGTCGCCGGTGACCGGGTTCACGTAGGTGACCTGCACGCACTCGGCCTCGGGCTCGTTGTCGGCGATCGACACCAGCGCGGCGCGGGCGTCGGCCCAGGGGTAACGCAGCATCGGGTAAGCCTTGTGGCTGCGCTCGAACACGGTGGTGGGGGCCACGCCGCCACGGCCGAAGGCCTTGACGCCTTCACCTTGCTTGACGGACTGGCTCGGGCCTTCCAGGTGGTAGGACGTTTCCGTGTAGTAGACCAGGGGCAGGTCCAGCACGTCCAGCCACACGACGGGCTGATCGCCGTCGTGGCCGTGCTCGTGCCACAGGCCGGTGGGGGTGAGGATCAGGTCCCCGCGGCTCATCGGGCACTTTTCGCCATCGACCAGGGTCCAGGCGCCTTCGCCTTCCACGACCATGCGGATCGCATTGGGGGTGTGGCGGTGGGCCGGAGCCAGTTCACCGGGCAGCAGCAACTGCATGCCCAGGTACATGGCGGCGCTGGCCTGCATCTTTTCCAGACCGTGGCCGGGGTTGGCCAGCACGAGCACGCGGCGCTCGGCCTTTTCAATCGGGGTCAGCTCGCCGGCCTGGATCAGCAGGGGGCGCAGCGTGGCATACGGCCAGTGGGTCGGCTGGGTCTTGCGGGCCGGCACTTCGGGCGGCAACACGGCGCGCAGACTGGGCCACAGGGGCACCAGGTTCTGCTGGGTCAGGGTGTCGCGGTAGTCCTGGGGCAGGTCTTCCAGGCGGCCCAGGGTGTCAAAACGATCATGGCTTTGCATGAGGGATCCTTGTGAAGTTCAGTCCTGGGCCAGGCAGTTGGTGACATTCCAGCCGTACAGCCACTCGATGGCGTCGTAGAAACGCTCGGGCGTGCGGCCCTTCCACAGGTCATTGCGGATCAGGCGTTCCACCCCCTTGGCGTGGTACAAGCGGCCCATCTCGCGGCCCGACAGCACGATGCGGCCGGTGCGCGGGATACGCGAGCGCTGGTAGTGGTCCAAGGCGGCGTCCCAGTCCTGGTTGTGCACGCGCAGGGCCTCGCCCAGCGTGACGGCATCTTCCAGAGCCATGCAGGCGCCTTGGGCCATGTACTGCGTGGTGGGGTGCGCAGCGTCGCCCAGCAAGGTGGCGCGGCCAAAGGTCCACTGCGGGATGGGTTCGCGGTCGGCGGTGGCCCAGCGCTTCCAGGTCTTGGGCAGCTCAATCAGCTGACGGGCCTTGGGATCGATGCCCTGGAAGTAGCTTTCCACTTCGGCCTTGCTGCCGTCCTTGACGCCCCACTCTTCCTGCTCACGGCTGTGGAAGGTCACGACGATGTTGTACTGCTCGCCGCCGCGCAACGGGTAGTGCACCAGGTGGCAGTTCGGGCCGGCCCACAGGCTGGCGGCGTTCCACTTCAGATCGTCGGGGAACTCGCTCTTGTCGACCACGGCACGGTAGACCACGTGTCCGGTCACGCGGGCCGGGTCGTTGACGTACTTGGCGCGCACCACCGACTTGACGCCATCGGCACCGATCAGGGCCACGCCCTTCCACTGCTTGCCGTTCTGGTCGGTCACGGTGACGCCGTTGGCGTCCTGCTCGACCTGTTCGATGCGGGTGTTGGTGAAGAACTCGACGCGGCCGGTCTCCTTGGCGCCTTCGAGCAGCGACAGGTGGATGTCCACGCGGTGGATCACGGCGTAGGGGTTGCCAAAGCGCTTGCGGAAGTGCTCGTCGGTGGGGATCTTGCCGATCAGCTTGGCGTCCACGGCGTCGTGCATCACCATGTAGTCGGTGAAGACGGCACGCGAACGGGCCTTCTCGCCCACGCCCAGCGCGTCGAGCGCGTGGAAGGCGTTGGGGCCGAGCTGAATGCCGGCGCCGATTTCGCCGATTTCAGGTGCCTGTTCGAACACCTGCACCTGGAAACCCTGGCGCACCAGCGCCAAAGCGGCCGCCAGGCCGCCGATGCCACCACCCGCCACCAGGACGGGGAGATTCGAAACCTTGTCGTTCATGTGCACTCCTCATTGCGCTGACGTTGATAATCAGCATGCTGACGATCAGTATAGTTAGCAAATGATTGCGGCAGATCAAGGAAAACCCTAGGTTCAAACCCGCGAGGTGGCGGTGGCGTCGGCGGTGCGGAATGGTTCGCGTTAAGCGGATCGTGCGGCGGGCGCGGCGGGTCGTCAATCCTGAGGGGCTGAGCGCCCCTGCAGCCACAGCAGGCTGATCGCCAGCAGGGTGAGCCAGGCCCCTTGACCCATCACGCCGACGTGGTCAAAGGCCCAGCCGCTCACCAGCGGGCCCAGCGAGCCGCCCACGGTGTAGCCGGCGATCATGGCGGAGGTGCCCGCCAGCGCCGAGGAGTCGGCAAAGTCATGGGCCACGCGGATCATGCTCAGGGTGTAGAGCGCTCCGCCCACCGCGCCCCACAAGGCGGCACACACCCAGATCAGCGCGGGCCACTGGGTGGCGAAGGCAAAGGCCACGCCGCTGAGCGCCAACACGCCCGAGCCGATGGCAAACAGGCGGCGCGAAGCCACATGGTCGGCCAGCCAGCCCAGCGGGTACTGCAGCGCAAAGCTGCCCATGCCCAGCGCCCCGGCGATCGAGGTGGCTGCGGCCAGGTTCAGTCCGATTTCGGAGCCATAGGCAGAGGTGATGGTGCCCAGCCCCACCTCGAACACCCCGCCGACCACGGCGGCCCACACCAGAACGGGCCGAAAGCGCCATGCGGCCAGCAGGCTCATGGGCTCGCGATCCTCGTGCATGGCCTTCAGGTGGCTCACGGCCGGCACCAGCGTCAGGCTCAGGCCCAGCGCCAGGCCGGCGGCGGCCACGCCATTGGCCTGCAGCGGGCCCAGGCCCAGCAGCCCCGGCAGGAAAGGGCCGATGGCCATGCCCGCGCCCAGAATGGCCTGGTAAAACCCGGTCAGGCGCCCCCGGTGTGTGGCCGGCACGTTGTGCGCAATCAGCGCCTCGGTGGCGTTCCAGGCCGCCGCGGCACCCACCCCGCTCATCAGGCCCAAGGCGCACCACAGCGCGTAGCTGTCGGTCAGCAGATAGCCCAGGCAGGCGATCAGCTCCAGACCCAGGCCCAGGCGGTAGGCCCGGCCCACCCCCACCTTGGCAAACAGGTGGGGCACCACCGGGATCAGCAGCGCCACGCTCAGGAACGAGAGCATGGCAAAACCGCCGATGGCCGTGTTGCTGACGCCCGCGGTCTGCAGGCGCACGGCCAGCACCGGGTTGAGCAGGCTGAAACTCAGCACCACCAGGGCGGTGCCCATCATCACCCGCCACAGGCCCGCGGGCAGGGGCGGCAGTCCCAGCCGATGCACCTTACTTCAACCAGCCTTTGCGACGGAAGAACCAGAACGGCGTCACGATGGACAGCAGCATGAGCCCCAGCGCCAGGGGATAGCCCCATTTCAGGCTCAGCTCGGGCATGTACTGGAAGTTCATGCCGTAGATGCTGGCAATCAGCGTGGGCGGCAGCAAGGCCACCGAGGCCACCGAGAAGATCTTGATGATCTTGTTCTGGTTGATGTTGATGAAACCGACCGTGGCGTCCATCAGGAAGTTGATCTTGTCGAACAGGAAGGCCGTGTGGCTGTCGAGCGAGTCGATGTCGCGCAGGATCTGGCGGGCCTCCTCGAACTGGTCGGCATTGAGCATGCGCGCGCGCATCATGAAGCTCACCGCGCGGCGCGTGTCCATCACATTGCGGCGGATGCGCCCATTCAAGTCTTCCTGGCGTGCAATCGCCGCCAGCGCTTCCCCGGCGGCCTGGTCGTTGACCTCGTCCTTCAGCACCCGGCGGCTGACCTTCTCCAGGTCGTCATAGATGCCTTCCAGTGTGTCGGCCGAGTACTCGGCATCGGCGTCGTACAGCTTGAGCAGCACGTCCTTGGCGTCCTCGATCAGGGCGGGGATGCGGCGCGCGCGCATGCGCAGCAGGCGGAACACCGGCAGGTCTTCGCGGTGCACCGAAAACAGCACGTTCTCGTGGAGGATGAAGGCCACGCGGACGTTGCGCGGCGCTTCGTCATCGTCGATCAAAAAGTCGGAACGGATGTGGATCGCACCGTCTTCTTCATAGAAACGGGCCGATTCTTCCAGGTCTTCGTCGATGATGTCGGCCGGGATCACGAGGCCGAACTTCACGGCGATCCAGCTCTTTTCTTCCGGTGACGGGTCTTCGAGGTCGACCCAGACCGGACGAGCGGTGGTCAGCCCGTCGAGGCTGTCGATTTCTTCCTGAAACAGCCGGCCGTTGGCCAGCGTGAACACGTTGAGCATGGGTACTCCAGCACAGGGGCGGCACGGCGCTCAAGGGCGTGCACGCTCACAGGTCGAGGGAAAAGGGGGTGTCAAGGTTGCCGCCCCCTCCCGCGAGGCCCGCATCGGCACGCTGCCTGAGGCAGCCCGACGGGCCGCACCCGACGCCGCATCCTCATCCGGGGAGGGCGGCCAGGTGGCTGGAGTGGGCGGTCACCGATGGGGACTGTCCAAGGTGATTGCTCCAAAGCGCCGATGAAATCGGCCATCGCGCCATTATCGCGCGCCGTTCTGCCTTGCGGGTGTGGCGATGCACCAAAAAAGTCCGGCATCTGGCTGGCAAGCGAGAAGATGGGGCGGTGTAAGGTGGCGCCCATGGCCAGCCCCTTCACCCGTCTCGATCTCAACCTCTTTCGCGTCATGGACGCCGTGTACGAGCACGGCGGCATCTCGGGCGCGGCGCGCCACCTGCACCTGAGCCAGCCCGCGGTCAGCCATGCGCTGGCCCGCCTGCGCCGCCTGTGGGACGATCCTTTGTTCGTGCGCCAGGGCAACAGCATGGTCCCCACCGAGCTGACGCGCCGCGTGATCGGCGAGGTGCAGGCCCACCTGCGCGGCCTGCAATCCCTCATGGCCCAGGCCGACAGCTTCGAGCCCGCTACCCTGGACATGACCTTGCGCGTAGGCATGCGCGACGTGCTCGAAGCCATCGCCTTGCCGCCTTTGATCGCGCGGCTGGCGCTGGAAGCCCCCCGCGTGAACCTGACCAGCGTGCGCGTGCCCCGCGACGCGCTGGAGCGCACGCTCACCCTGGGCGAGGTGGACCTGGTGATCGACCGTCAGCGCCGGGTGGGCGATCGCATCCGCGGCGAGCACCTGGCCGACGAGACCCTGGCCGTGCTGATGCACGTCGACCACCCATTGGCCGCCGGCCCCGTCAGCCTGGACGACTACTTTGCCTGCCAGCACGTGATGGTGGCCCTGCAGCCCGAACGTCCCGACCCGCTGCAACCGGTATGGGCGGGCCTGGGCCGGGGGCCGCGCGAGGTCATCCTGCGCTGCCAGCATTACTTTGCGGCCGCCAATGTCGTCGCCCACAGCAGCGCCTTGCTGACCTTGCCGCGCACCTACGCCGAAGGCCTGACGCGCGGTCTGCCGCTGGTGCTGCGCGAACTGCAGGCGCCCATCCCGCCCATGGGCATCTGGATGTACTGGCACGCCGACCGCGAAGGCGACCCGGTGCACCGCTGGATGCGCACCTGCGTGGGCGAGGCCGCCTGCCAGGCCATGCGCTGAATGCATGACTTGCGATGAAAATTCATCATTTGATGCACAGCCTGGGGCGGCGTAGCATCGTTTCCCAGACCTCAGGAGACACAGTCCATGGACTTCCAGCCCAGTGAACGCGCCGCCCAGACCGCCCAACGTGTGCGGTCCTTCATCGACACCCACATCGCGCCCATCGAGGCCGAGCACTGGTCCGGCATTCTCAAGCGCCGCCATGGTGGCGAGTGGACCGAATGGCAGATCCCGCCGCGCGTCGAGGCCCTCAAGGCCAAGGCCCGCGAAGAAGGCCTGTGGAACCTGTTCCTGCCCGATGCCGAACTGGGCGCCGGCCTGAGCGTGCTCGACTACGCCTTCAGCGCCGAACAGACCGGCCGCTCCATGATGGCGCCAGAGATTTTCAACTGCAACGCGCCCGACTCCGGCAACATGGAGGTGATCTGGAAGTACGGCAACGCCGAGCAGAAGGAGAAATGGCTCAAGCCCCTGCTGGCCGGCGAGATCCGCTCCGTCTTCTTCATGACCGAGCCCGATGTGGCCTCGTCCGACGCCACCAACATGGCCGCCACCGCCGTGATCGACGGGGATCACATCGTCTTGAACGGCAAGAAATGGTGGTCGTCCGGCGTGGGCGATCCGCGCTGCAAGATCGGCATCTTCATGGCCCTGACGCCCGACGAGAGCAAGGACCGCCACCACCAGCACTCCATGGTGCTGGTGCCCATGGACACCCCGGGCGTCGAGATCAAGCGCATGCTGCCCGTGTTCGGCGAGTACGACGAGCCCCACGGCCACGGCGAGGTGCACTTCCACAACGTGCGCGTGCCCATCGGCAACTTCATCTCCGGCCCCGGTCGGGGCTTCGAGATCGCCCAGGGTCGCCTCGGCCCCGGCCGCATCCATCACTGCATGCGCTGCATCGGCGCTGCCGAAAAATCGCTCGAACTGGCGATCCAACGCGGCCTGGAGCGCACCGCCTTCCGCAAGCCTCTGATCGACCTGGGTGGCAACCGCGAACGCCTGGCCGAGTGCCGTGTCGCCATCGACCAGGCTCGCCTGCTGACCCTGCAAGCCGCCTGGAAGATCGACACCCTGGGCGTGATGAGCGCGCTGACCGACGTGTCGGCCATCAAGGTGGTCGCGCCGACCATGCTGCAAAACGTCGTCGACTTCGCCATCCAGATCCACGGCGGCGCTGGCGTCTCGCACGACACCCCGTTGACGATGTTCTTCAACCAGGCCCGCTCGCTGCGCTTGGCCGATGGCCCGGACGAGGTCCACAAGGGCATGATCGCCCGCCTGGAATTGAAGAAGTACGGGGTCAAGCACTGAGATGGGCGCCATCTACCTCGTGCGCCACGGCCAGGCCTCGTTTGGCAGTGACAACTACGATGCGCTGTCGCCGCTGGGCCATCAGCAGGCTGGCGTGGTCGGCCGGGCGCTGCGGGCGCGCGGCGTGCAGCCCGATGTCGTGTTCAGCGGCAGCATGCAGCGCCACCGCGAAACCGCTGTCGGCGCCCTGGCCGCGCTGGGCCTGAGCCCAGCCCTGCCCGTGCAGACCCTGCCCGGCGTCAACGAGTTCGACCACGAAAACGTCATCCAGGTGGCCGAGCCGCGCTACGCCCGCAAGGCCGTGATGATGGCCGACATGGCCGCCGGGGGGGATCCGCGTCGCGCCTTCCAGAAGTTCTTTCAGGACGCCGTGAGCCGCTGGGTCGGCGGCAACCACGACGACGAGTACGCCGAGCCCTGGTCCGTCTTCAAGCTGCGCTGCGTTACGGCGCTGGACGACTTGGTGCAGGCCACGCCGCCGAAAGGGCAGTCGGTGGTCTTCACCTCGGGCGGCACCATCAGCGTGATGTGCGCGCACCTGCTGGGCCTGAGCGACGCCCAGGCCTTCACCATCAACTGGACCCTGGCCAACACCGGCATCACCAAGATCGTCAGCGGCCGCGATGGCCTGCACCTGGTGTCGGTCAACGAGCACGCCCACCTGGAAGGCGGCGAGCCGGGTCTTCTGACCTATCGCTGACCTGATCGCTCAAACACCCCTGATTCGCGTGGTGCACCCGCATCGCCCGCCGGTGGGTGGCTGCGCCCGACGGTGACGCATGCCAAGATGGTCACTCCACAAAAGGGGAGCGAGGACATGCGTGTAGGCAAGATCGCAGCCGGGGTGCTGCTGGCGCTGGTGGCCCTCACGGGCGTGGGCGTGGCCCTGAGCTGGGCACCCGATCGCCCGGTCGAGACCCTCACCGCGCGCTGGGCCCCGCTGCCCTCGCAGTTCGTGCCGCTGCAAGGCATGCAGGTGCACCTGCGCGACGAAGGCCCCCGCACCGACCCACAGCCCATCGTGCTGCTGCACGGCACCTCGGCCAGCCTGCACACGTGGGACGGCTGGGCCGACGCACTCAAAGGCGAGCGCCGCGTCATCCGCATGGACCTGCCCGGCTTCGGCCTCACCGGCCCCATGCCCGATGGCGATTACCGCCTCACCCGCTACGTGAGCTTCGTCATCGCCTTGCTCGACCAGTTGGGCGTGCAACAGGCCGTGCTGGCGGGCAACTCCTTCGGAGGCAACCTGGCCTGGAAGATCGCCGTCGACCACCCGCAACGCGTCAGCAAGCTGGTGCTGGTCGATGCCGCCGGCTCCCCCTTCGATCCGGCGTCCATGCCCATCGGATTCAAGATCGCGCAGATCCCGGCCCTGCGGCCCATGATGGAGCACACTCTGCCGCGCAGCATGATCGAATCCAGCGTGCGCAATGTCTACGGCGATCCGTCCAAGGTTACGCCCGAACTGGTGGACCGTTACCAGGAGCTCACCTTGCGCGCCGGCAACCGCGGCGCCCTGGTCGAGCGCTTTCGCCAGAGCCCCAGCGGCGAGTTCACCGAACAGATCAAGCAAGTGCGCCAGCCCACGCTCATACTCTGGGGCGGACAAGACCGCCTGATCCCGCCCGACAATGCGCTGCATTTCCAGCGCGACATCGCCGGCAGCCGCCTCGTGATGTTCGACGCGCTGGGGCATGTTCCGCATGAAGAAGACCCGGCGCAAACGGTCGCAGCCGTGAAAGCATTTCTGGCCGAGTGAGCGTGGCGCGCGTTGGCGTGGGCTCACACATGGAGCCAGTGTCAACGTCGTCCATCCGGCGTGACACCATGAAAAACGGCGCCCCGCAGGGCGCCGTTGTCACATCAGCAGGACGCTAAAGCCAGGGCCAATCAGCCCTGTGCCTTCTTCTTCTGACGCCAGGCGTGCAGCAGCGGCTCGGTGTAGCCCGAAGGCTGTTCCTTGCCCTTGAACACCAGATCCAGTGCAGCCTGGAAGGCCGCGCCGTTCGGGTTCGCCACCAACGATTCATACAGCGCGTCACCGGCGTTCTGCTTGTCCACGATGGCGGCCATGCGGGTGAAGGTCTCGCGCACTTGCGCTTCGGTCACCACACCATGGTGCAGCCAGTTGGCCACGTGCTGGCTGGAGATGCGCAGCGTGGCGCGGTCTTCCATCAGACCGATGTCATGGATGTCGGGCACCTTCGAGCAGCCCACGCCCTGGTCAATCCAGCGCACCACATAACCCAGGATGCCCTGGATGTTGTTGTCCAGCTCTTGCTGCTTCTCGGCGTCGGACCAATTGGCTTGAGCGGCAACCGGGATGGTCAGCAGCTTGTCCATCAGCGCTTGCGGATCTTCCTTCAGCGCGGCGATTTCGGCTTGCACCTGGGCCACGTTCACCTGGTGGTAGTGGGTGGCGTGCAGGGTCGCGCCAGTGGGCGAGGGCACCCAGGCGGTGTTGGCGCCGGCCTTGGGGTGAGCGATCTTCTGCTCCAGCATGCCGGCCATCAGGTCGGGCATGGCCCACATGCCCTTGCCGATCTGAGCCTTGCCGCTCAGGCCACACTCCAGGCCGATCAGCACGTTGCGACGCTCGTAAGCGGCAATCCAGGCGCTGTTCTTGATGTCGCCCTTGCGCATCATCGGGCCGGCCAGCATGGCGGTGTGCATCTCGTCGCCGGTGCGGTCCAGGAAGCCGGTGTTGATGAAGGCCACGCGGCTCTTGGCGGCGGCGATACAGGCCTTCAGGTTGGCGCTGGTGCGGCGCTCTTCGTCCATGATGCCCAGCTTGACGGTGCTGTCCGCCAGGCCCAGCACCTGTTCCACGCGACCAAACAGCTCGGCGGCAAACGCCACTTCAGCGGGGCCGTGCATCTTGGGCTTGACGATGTAGACCGAGCCGGTGCGCGAGTTGACGATGCCATCGCGGCCATGGCGCTGCAGGTCGTGCAGGGCGATGGTGGTCGTCACCACGGCGTCCAGGATGCCTTCGGGGATTTCCTTGCCCTCGGCGCCCCACAGGATGGCTGGGTTGGTCATCAGGTGGCCCACATTGCGCACGAACATCAGCGAGCGGCCGTGCAGCTTGACTTCGCCACCGTTGGCGCCGGTGTAGACGCGGTCGGTGTTGAGCGTGCGGGTGAAGGTCTTGCCGTTCTTCTCGACGGACTCGGCCAGCGTGCCCAGCTGGATGCCCAGCCAGTTGCTGTAGCCCAGGATCTTGTCTTCGGCGTCCACGGCGGCCACCGAGTCTTCCAGGTCCATGATGGTGGAGACGGCCGATTCCAGGATCACGTCCGACACGCCGGCGGCGTCAGACTGGCCGATCGGGGTGCTGCGGTTGATCTGGATGTCCAGGTGCAGGCCGTTGTTGACCAGCAGCACGCTGGTCGGAGCGGCCGCGTCACCCTGGTAGCCCACGAACTTGGCGGGATCTTGCAGACCGGTGGTCGACCCGTTGGTCAAGGCGACGACCAGCTTGCCACCTTCCACGCGGTAGCCGGCGGCTTCGGTGTGCGAGGCGCCAGCCAGAGGCGCAGACTGGTCCAGCAGGTTGCGGGCGAAGGCGATGACCTTGGCGCCACGCACCGGGTTGTAGCCCTTGCCCTTTTCGGCGCCGCCTTCGTCGCTGATGGCATCGGTGCCATACAGGGCGTCATACAGGCTGCCCCAACGGGCGTTGGCCGCGTTCAGTGCATAGCGGGCGTTCAGGATGGGCACGACCAGCTGCGGGCCGGCCAGGATGGCCAGCTCGGCGTCCACATTGGTGGTGGTGATCTGGGTGTCAGCCGGCACGGGCACCGTGTAGCCGATCTTGTCCAGATGGGCGCGGTACGCCGCCATGTCCGTGATCGGGCCGGGGTGGGCGGTGTGCCAGGCGTCCATCTCGGCCTGGATGCGGTCACGCTCGGCCAGCAGGGCGGCGTTCTTGGGTGCCAGGTCCTTGACGATGGCGTCAAAGCCGGCCCAGAACTTGGCGCTGTCCACGCCAGTGCCTGGCAGCACCTTGTCTTCAATGAAACGGTAGAGCTCGGTGGCGACCTGAAGGCCGTGGACAGTGGTGCGTGCGGTCATGCAAACCTCGTCAAGATGGGAAAAAGATGATCGGACAGCAAGTGCGGGCCCCAAGGTTCAGGGGCACACCCTTTGCAAGAAGGCCAGTTTATTCGATACTCCACTGACTATTACCGCCCCCAAATGTGATGGATTCATGACCTGAGTGCATGAATCCGGGGCTGGAGTGCGACACATGGACCGCTTGAAGCAGATCGAAACCTTTGTGGCCGTGGCCACCAAAGGCAGCCTTACCGCTGCCGCCCAGGCCGAGGGCGTGGCGCCCGCCATCATCGGACGGCGCATGGACGCCCTGGAGACCCGCCTGGGGGTCAAGCTCCTGCTGCGCACCACGCGTCGCATCAGTCTGACCCACGAGGGTAGCGCCTTTCTCGAAGACTGTCAGCGCCTGATCACCGACTTCAACAACGCCGAGGCCAGCGTCTCGGCCGGTGGCGTCAAGGCCAGCGGCCACCTGCGCGTCACCGCGCCGGCCGGTTTCGGGCGCCGCCACGTCGCCCCCCTGGTGCCCGGCTTCCTCGACCAGCACCCCGACGTCAGCCTCTCGCTCAACCTGTCCGACCGCGTGGTCGACCTCGTCAACGAAGGCTTTGACTGCGCCGTCCGCGTGGGCGACCTGCCCGACTCCAGCCTGGTGAGCGTGCGCCTGGCCGACAACCGGCGCCTGTGCGTGGCCACGCCCGCCTACCTGCAACGCGCCGGCACCCCCCGCCACCCGTCGGAGCTGATGCGCCACGCCTGCCTCACCCTCAGCTCCGACGCCAGCCAGACGCGCGGCTGGGCCTTCGTGGTCGAGGGCGCGGCCACCTACCTGCGCCCTGGCGCGCGGCTGGATTGCAGCGACGGTCAGGTGCTGCACGAATGGTGCCTGCAGGGCCTGGGTCTGGCCTGGCGCAGCACCTGGGAGGTGGAGCACGACATCGCCGCCGGCCGCCTGGTCAGCGTGCTCGACGAGTTCGCCGCACCGCCCAACGGCATCTACGCGGTCTTTGCCCAACGCAAGCACCTGCCTTTGCGCCTGCGCCTGTGGATCGACTTCATCAAGCAGGCCTACGCCGACCCGGGGTATTGGCAACGCGGTCAGGCGCCCAGGGCATGATGGCTGCAGTCTGATCCCTCCTCCCGCGCCTGGCGCGCCTCTCACGGCTGCTTCACCGATGTTGCTCGAATCCCTGCTGGCCTACGCCCACTTTGTCGCCATCCTCAGCGTGGTGGTGTTCATCACCAGCGAAGCGGCCCTGTGCCGGGTCGAGTGGCTCAATGCCGCGGTGGTGCGTCGCCTGGCGCGTGTGGATGTCATCTACCTGCTGGCCGCGCTGGCCGTGCTCCTCACGGGGGTGGCGCGCACCTGGTGGGGCATGAAGGGCCTGGGCTGGTATTGGCAGCAGCCCTTGCTACACCTCAAGCTGACGCTCTTCGTGGTCATCGGCCTCTTGTCCATCCAGCCCACCCTGGCGTTTCGCCGCTGGGTCAAACAGGTGGATGCCGACGGCGCGCTGCCCGACGCGGACGAAGTACGTCGGGTGCGCCGCCTGATCATGATCCAGGCGCACCTCATGGTGCTGATCCCCCTGGCGGCCAGCCTGCTGGCCCGGGGTTTCTGGATGCGCTGAGCCGCGCCAGGCGGTCCTGCGCTCCTGGTCGCTTATTGCGGGGCCGCGGCCGCGTCTTTCTCGCACTTCTTGACGAAGCTGTTCTTGGCCGCGCCCGCCAGCTTCTTGTCGGCTGCCTTGGTCAGGCACACCGCGTTGGCCGAGCTCGCGCCCGCATCCTTTTCGCACTTCTTCAAGAAGCTCGTCTTGGCCGCACCGGCCAGTTTCTTCTCCGCGGCTTTGGCGTCACACGCGGCATTGCCGGCGTGGGCCAGGGTGGAGAGCAGGGCCAGGGTCACGGAAGCAATCAGGGTACGCATGTCAGACTCCTAAGTGAGAGTGAAGGGAGAAGAAAACCCAGTGTCAGGCAAGGCCCGCCCGGTGCCACACGATGCAGCCCCCGGCCGGCCTCTCACTCTAACGTCACAAGGCGACAGCAGGATGACGCCGTCGCCACATCACATGATGCGCCGCGGGTGCGCCAGCGCCTCGTGCGCCGCATGCAAACGCCGCACCAGCACCCGGATGAAGGCCTCGTCAAACAAATGGCGACAGGTCGGGCTCAGCTGCAGCATCACGTCCGGGGTGAACGAAATCGTCGTGGCCGGTTCGGTCACCACCACATCGGTGCTGTGGCGGCGCAGGTCCGGGCTGGGCGCCAGGTAGGCCATCTCGCCCACCGAGGTGCCGGCCCCCAGCAAGGCCACGCGCTTGTTGTCGCGGTACACCTCGACCGTGCCTTGCGCCATGATGTGGAAGGTACGCCCTTCCTCGCCGCGGCGGTACAGCGCGTGCCCAAACGGGAAGCGTTGCCACTTCGCGCGGTGCACCACTTCCCACAGCTCCACATCGCCAAACTGCGTGAAAAAGTCCAGCGAGCGCAGCAGGTTGAAACGCTCCGAGTCCAGCACGCCCTGCAGGTGGCCGCGCGGCACCTGATGGTCAGCGATCAGGCCCGACAGCGCCTGGGCGAACGCATCCCAGTTCGGATAGCGCTCCTTCGGGTCCTTGGCCAGTGCCTTCAGCACCACCTGGTCGACCGCGGCATTCACCCCCGAGCGCTGGCCCGACAGGGGTGCCGGCGCCTGGTTGTAAATCTGGTTCATCAGCACCGCCTGCGACGATGCCTCGAACGGTGGACGCCCCGCGATCAGGTGATACAGCACGGCGCCCAGGCCATAGATGTCGGCGCGGCAATCGGGCACCTCGCCATCGAGCTGCTCGGGTGCCATGTAGGCCAGCGAGCCCACCTGGTGGATCTGGGTGGACTCGGCCGTCAGGTTCAGCACACTGCCAAAGTCGCTGATCTTGACGTCCGTCACGGCCCCGGCATCGTTGACCAGGGCCAGGATGTTGGCCGGCTTCACGTCCCGGTGGATCAGACCCTGGCGGTACACATAGCCCAGCGCCATCGCGCACTTGAAGCCGATTTCCACGATCAGCTCCAGCGGCAGCAGCTGGTCCGGACGGCAGAAGGAGCGCAGCGTCGTGCCCGGCACGTACTCCATCACCACATAGGGTGACGTGGGGTCGGGCACCGCGTCGTAGATGTGCACCACGTTCGGGTGTTGCAGGCGACCCACCAGGGCGGCCTCGGCCGCGAAGAAGCGGGCGTACACCGGCCCATCGACCGCGTCGCTCAGTGCCGACGAGCGCACGCGCTTGATCGCGACATCGCGGTCATGGAAGTCGTCCCGGCATAGGTAGACCTCGCTGGTGGCGCCTTCGCCCAGCCTATTGATGATCCGGTATTTGCCGATCAAACCGCTATTGAGGTCAATGTCCAGGTCGCCCATGCTCACCCACTGCTGCCATGTCTGCATCTTTCCACGTTCGGGCGCTCTTCACCACACGAAAAGACCCGAACAGAGTGTGCAATTGTTCGCACATCATCGCATCCCCCCGGGAAGGCGGTTCGCCCCCGTAGAATTCGCCCATGATCCAAGCCAAGCGTGCCCTTCTTTCTGCCCTGGGTGAAGCCCTGCGCCAGGTGGCGCCCGACGCCGCCGCGTCCTTCACACCGGTTTTCGAGGCCCCCAAGCAGGCCGCCCACGGCGACCTGGCCGTGACCGCGGCCATGCAGCTGGCCAAGCCCCTCAAAAAGAACCCCCGCGAGCTGGCCACCGCCCTGGTCGCCGCGCTGGAAGCCCAACCGGCCGTCCAGCAATGGGTGAAGCTCCCCATCGAGATCGCCGGCCCCGGCTTCATCAACCTGCGCCTCCTGCCCGAAGCCAAGCAGGCCATCGTCACCGATGTGCTCACCGAAGGCGACAAGTTCGGCTGGCAACCCGCCAACGGCCGCAAGGTGCTCGTCGAGTTCGTCTCGGCCAATCCCACCGGCCCGCTGCACGTGGGCCACGGCCGCCAGGGCGCACTGGGCGACGCCCTGTGCAACCTGTTCGAAACGCAAGGCCAGTCGGTCACCCGCGAGTTCTATTACAACGACGCCGGCGTGCAGATCAGCACCCTGGCCTGGTCCACGCATGCGCGCATCAAGGGCTACAAGCCCGGTGACGAGCACTGGCCCGAGTCGGCCTACAACGGCGACTACATCGCCGACATCGCGGCCGACTTCCTCGCCCAGAAGACCGTCAAGGCCGATGACCGCGAGTTCACCGCCTCGGGCGACCCCGAGGACCTCGACGGCATCCGTCAGTTCGCCGTGGCCTACCTGCGCCACGAGCAGGACCTGGACCTCAAGGCCTTCGACGTCCGCTTCGACAACTACTACCTCGAATCCAGCCTCTACACCTCGGGCCGCGTCGAGCAGACCGTGCAGAAACTGGTCGACGCCGGCAAGACCTACGAACAAGACGGCGCCCTGTGGCTGCGCTCGACCGACTACGGTGACGACAAGGACCGCGTGATGCGCAAGTCCGAAGGCGGCTACACCTACTTCGTGCCCGATGTGGCCTATCACATCGCCAAGTGGGAGCGCGGTTTCGAGCAGGTCGTCAACATCCAGGGCTCCGACCACCACGGCACCATCGCCCGCGTGCGCGCCGGCCTGCAAGCCGCCGGTGTCGGCATCCCCCAGGGCTGGCCCGACTACGTGCTGCACAAGATGGTCACCGTGATGAAGAACGGCGAGGAGGTCAAGATCTCCAAGCGCGCCGGCAGCTACGTCACCCTGCGCGACCTGATCGAGTGGACCAGCAAGGACGCCGTGCGCTTCTTCCTGATCAGCCGCAAGGCCGACACCGAATTCACCTTCGACGTCGACTTGGCCCTCAAACAGAACGACGAGAACCCCGTGTTCTACGTCCAGTACGCCCACGCCCGCATTCAGTCGGTGCGCACCCAGTACGCGGAGAAGGGCTGCGATGTGAGCGCCCTGGCCGGCGCCAACCTGGCCCTGCTCACCGCCGACACCGAGCTGGCGCTGATGACCCGTCTGGCCGAATTCCCTGGCATGCTCACGGCCGCCGCCCAGGGCCTGGCTCCGCACGATGTGGCCTTCTACCTGCGTGACCTGGCCAGTGCCTTCCACAGCTACTACGCGGCGGAACGTTTCCTGGTCGACGAGGTCGAACTCAGCCGTGCCCGTGTGGCTTTGCTGAGCGCGACCGCGCAGGTGCTGCGCAACGGTCTGTCCTTGTTGGGCGTCAGCGCGCCCAACAAGATGTAAACACCCTGGTGACCCAGAGAGGATCCCTCCCCATGACCAGTCCACGTGCCGCTCAGCGCGGCGGTTTTTTCCTCGGCATGATCGTCGGCCTGTTGATCGGGCTGGCGCTGGCGCTGGGGGTGGCCGTCTACATCACCAAGGTGCCGCTGCCCTTCATCGACAAGGTGCCCCAGCGCACCCCCGAGCAAGACGCGGCCGAAATGGAGCACAACAAGAGCTGGGACCCCAACAGCCCGCTGTACGGCAAGAACCCCGCCGTGCCGAAGGCCGTCCCGGTCGCCTCGGCCCCGTCGTCGGCGTCTTCGCCCGAACCCACCGAGGCCCCGGTCATCTCCGCCGAGCCGGCCTCGGCCGCCGCACCCGCTCCGGTGGCCTCCAAGCCGGCCCCAGCGGCCAAGCCTGCCAGCGCCGCCGCCTCCAGCGCCCGCAATCCCGCCGCCATCCTCTCGGGGGCGGCCCCCGTGTCCACCGCGCCGGCCGCTGACGCGTTGAGCTATCAAGTGCAGGCCGGCGCCTACGCCAGTCAGGCCGAAGCCGAACAGCAACGCGCCAAGCTGGCCATCATGGGCTTGGAGTCGCGCATCCAGGAGCGTGAGGTCAACGGCCGCACCATGTTCCGGGTGCGCCTGGGGCCGTACCCGCAAAAGGATGCGGCGGAAGAGGTTCGCATCAAGCTGCAAGCCGCTGGGGTGGAGTCTGCCCTGGTGCGCATCCAGAAGTAAGCCGGGGCGCTGCCCTCGTTGATTGCCGTGGCCTTCGGGCCGGACAGAAAGGACGCTAGATGAATCGCCGCGAGTTTTCGATCCATACCCTGGGCGCATTGGGTTTGAGTGTTGGCCTGCCCGGGCTGGCCCTGGCCCAAGGCGGCCCGGTGGAAGGCACGCACTACGTGCGCCTGGCCCAGGCCGCGCCGGTGTCGGCGCCCGCCGGTAAGGTCGAGGTCGTCGAGTTCTTCTGGTACGGCTGCGGCCACTGCTACAACTTTGAGCCCTCGCTGGCCGCCTGGGCCGACAAGCTCCCAGCCGACGTCGTGTTCCGCCGCGTGCCGGTGGCCTTCCGCGAAAACCCCTTCGGCAACCACCAGCGCCTGTTCTACGCGCTGGAGGCCATGGGCCTGGTCTCGACCCTGCATGCCAAGGTCTTCCGCGCCATCCACGCCGAGGGTCAGCCGCTGGACAAGCCCGAAGCCATCGCGGCCTTCGTCGCCCGTCACGGGGTGGATGCGGACAAGTTCATGGCCATGTTCAACTCGTTTGCCGTGCAGACCAAGTGCAAGCAGGCCCGCAGTCTGGCCGAGGCCTACAAGATCGACGGCGTGCCCACCCTGGGCATCGCCGGGCGCTATTTCACCTCGGTGTCGCTCAATGGCAACCACGAGCGCACCCTGGCGACCACCAACTTCCTGATCAACCAGTCCCGCAAGGGCCGTTGAGGCGGCACACAGGCGCGCAGGCGCAGGGAAATCGCGCTTCAGACGCGATTTCCCCCTGGTTCGTGGCTAAAATCATTGCAAATTCCATGCCGATGATGACGAACCCACTTTTCCCCTCCCTGACGTGCCGTTTTGCCCGCACTGCCGGTGCGCTGGCGCTGGCCTGTGGCGTCCTGTGGTGCGCCCCGGCCGTGGCGGAAAAGGCCGACCGTTTTCAACCGCTCAACTTCGCCGCCGATGCGGCCCGGGTGGAAGACAACCAGCGCTTGAACATCCTCAGCGGCAACGTCGAGATCACCAAGGGCACCATGGTGGTTCGCGCCGACCGTGTGGAAGTGCGTCAGAACCCCGACGGCAGCCAGACGGCCACTGCCATCGGTGGGCCGGGTGGGCGCGCCTTCTTCCGGCAAAAACGCGATGGGGTGGACGAGTCCATCGAAGGCGAAGCCGAGCGCATCGTCTACGACGGCCGCACCGAAATCATCCGCTTCACCTCGCGCGCCATCATGCGCCGCCTGCAGGGCAACACCGTCAACGATCAGGTCAGTGGGCCCGTCATCGTCTACGACAACAAGACTTCGGTTTTCCAGGTCCAGGGTGGCGGCAGCAGCAGCGGGGCCACCGGCCGCGTTCGCGGTGTGATCACCCCGCGCACCACGCCCGAGACCCCCAGCACCGAAGGCGCCCGTTGATGAACGCGCCGCTGGCTACGCCTCCGCGCAGCGAACTGCGCGCCGAGCACCTCAAGAAGCGCTACGGTGCCCGCACCGTGGTGCACGATGTGCATGTGGCCGTGGCCGCCGGCGAGGTCGTCGGCTTGCTGGGCCCCAACGGCGCCGGCAAAACCACCAGCTTTTACATGATCGTGGGCCTCGTGCCCGCCGATGCCGGCGAGATCACCATCGACGGCCAGCGCGTCGAGCGCCTGCCCATCCACCAGCGCGCCCGCCTGGGCCTGAGCTACCTGCCGCAGGAAGCCTCCATCTTCCGCCAGCTCAATGTCGAGGACAACATCCGCGCCGTGCTGGAGCTGCAGGTGGACGAGCGCGGCAAAGGCCTGAGCAAGGCCGTCATCCAGGAGCGCCTGGATGGCCTGCTGCACGAGCTCAGCATCGAGAAGCTGCGCACCAACCCTGCGCTGTCCCTGTCCGGCGGTGAGCGCCGCCGTGTGGAAATCGCCCGCGCCTTGGCCACCCAGCCGCGTTTCATCCTGCTCGACGAGCCTTTTGCCGGCGTCGACCCGATCGCCGTCATCGAGATCCAGCGCATCATCAGCTTCCTGAAGGCGCGTGGCATCGGCGTGCTCATCACCGACCACAACGTCCGCGAAACGCTGGGCATCTGCGACCGCGCCTACATCATCAGCGAAGGCAGTGTCCTTGCCGAGGGTAGCCCGGCCGACATCGTCCACAACGCCGAGGTCCGTAAGGTCTACCTCGGCGAGCACTTCCGCATGTGAGCGACCGGCGCCCATGAAGCCCTCCCTGCAGTTTCGGCTGTCTCAGCATCTGGCGCTGACCCCTCAGCTGCAACAGTCCATCCGGCTCCTGCAGCTGTCCACCCTGGAGCTGCACCAGGAAATCGAGCAGATGCTCGAACAAAATCCTTTCCTGGAGCCCGAAGACGACTTCGCCCCGTTGGAGACGGCCGCCTCGCTGGAGTTCGAGCGTCAGCGCAACGAACACAACAGCAGTGAAGACGCCGGCGCCGAGCGCGAAAGCTCGCCCACCGAGGCCGACACCAGCGGCATCGACACGGCCGAGATGGGCACGACCGAGCGCGACGACTGGGAAAACGGCACCGAGCGCGACGACTTCGACGGCATCAGTGAAAGCCCTGCGCGCCAAAGCCAGGGCGACGACGAGCTCGACCCGCTCGAGCGCAACAGCCTGTCCATCACCCTGCAGGAGCACTTGAGGCAGCAACTGCTGGGCACCCGCCTGAGCGACGAAGACATGGCTGCGGTCGACATGCTCATCGAGTCCCTCAACGAGGACGGCTACCTGGCCGACACGCTCGAAGACATCGCCGCCAGCCTCCTGCCCGACGAGCCGGACGAAGACACCCTCGACGAGTTGCTCTCGCGTCTGCGCTGTGCCCTGGGCTGGCTGCAGAACCTTGAGCCCGTGGGCGTGGGCGCACGCAACCTGTCCGAGTGCCTGTTGCTGCAACTGCGGGGCATGCCCGCCGAGCCCGCGCGTGACGTGGCCATGGCGATCTGCCGCGAGCACCTCGAACTGCTGGCCCGCCGCGACTTCAAAAAGCTCATGGCCGCCACCGGGGCCGACGAGGCCTTGCTGAAAGACGCCCAGAGCCTCATCGTCTCGCTCGAGCCCAAGCCGGGTCGCGCCTTCACCCGCGCCGAGGCCAACATCATCATCCCCGACGTCATCGTGCAGAAGGCCGGGCGCAGCTGGAAGGTCATCCTCAACCCGGACGTCATGCCCAAGCTGCGCATCAACGACTACTACGCCCAGGCTCTGCGCTCCAGTCGCGGTCCGCGTGGGGGCACAGCCAGCGAGGGGCACGCCAACCTCAACGCCCGCCTGCAAGAGGCCCGCTGGTTCGTCAAGAACATCATGCAGCGCTTCGACACCATCTTGCGCGTGTCGCGGGCCATCGTCGACCGGCAAAAGAATTTCTTCACCCATGGCGAAATCGCCATGAAGCCGCTGGTGCTGCGCGAAATCGCCGACGAACTCGGCCTGCACGAGTCCACCATCTCGCGCGTGACCACGGCCAAGTACATGAACACGCCGTTCGGCACCTTCGAGCTCAAGTACTTTTTTGGCTCCTCGCTCAACACCGAAGCCGGCGGCAATGCCTCCAGCACGGCGGTGCGCGCGCTCATCAAGCAGCTCGTCGCCGCCGAAGACCCCAAGAAGCCCTTGTCAGACAGCGCGCTGTCCAGCATGCTGGAAGAGCAGGGCATCCAGGTTGCCCGCCGCACCGTGGCGAAGTACCGCGAAGCCCTCAAGATCGCCCCCGCGAACCTGCGCAAGGCCCTCTGAGCGAGGACGGGACCGCGCCACGCCCCGGTGACCGGCGCGACCCGCCCACCCCGACCGGTGTCCCTGATCTGTCTTTCATTGCTCGTCCATGTTGCTTCGCCTCCAAGACCTGATCACCATGCTGCCCTGGCAAGACTGGGCCGCCCTGGCCCTGTTCGTGTTCGGCTGGATCGGCTACGCGCAATTTGCCAGCCGCCGCGCCCGCGTCGAGCGCACCCTGCTGTCCAGCACCAACCACTACCGGCGCCTGTGGATGCTCCAGGTCACCCACCGCGACCAGCGCATCGTCGATGCCGCCATCACCCAGAACCTCGCCAGCAGCCCGAGCTTCTGGGCCTCCACCACCATCCTGGTGATCGGTGGCTTGCTGGCCGTGCTCGGCACCACCGAGAAAGCCAGCGAGTTCGTTCGCGACCTGCCCTTTGCCGTGCGCACTTCCTTGCTGGTGCTCGACATCAAGCTCATCGTGCTGCTGTCTGTCTTCGTCTACGCCTTCTTCCGCTTCACCTGGTCCATGCGCGTCTACTCGTTCGGCGCCATTCTGGTGGGCGCCGCCCCCAACGTTGACGTCTTCAACGAAGGCGGCGCCGACCGCCAGGAGTTCGGCGACCGCGCCGGCAAACTCATGGGCATGGCCGCCGAAAGCTTTGCCGACGGCCTGCGGGCCTACTACATGTCCTTTGCGGTCATCGCCTGGTTGGTGTCACCGGTGGCCTTTGCGCTGGGCACCCTGGCTGTCCTCTGGATCCTGTATCGGCGAGAATTCCGCTCCGACGTGCTGGCCATCTTGCGCCCTTGACCGCGTTCTCTTTTCATTGCGACCCCATCATGCCCATCAAGCCCCCCCGCCGCCCCGTCGTGTCCCCGGCCACCGGACGCCCCTCGGGGGAGACGCGCGACCGCGCCCCTTCGTCCACCCGCTCACCACAGGGACGCGATCCACATGGCAGTGAGGCGCACGGAAGTGGCGCACAGGGACGTGCCTCATACGGGCGCGCTCCCGGCGGACGTGACCCGCACACACGCGACGCGGCCCGCTCTGACTCAGGCCACGGGTCTCGCCCAGCGTCTCGGTCGGCCTCTGACACCTGGCGAGGTGGCGATGATCGGCGTCATGGCCCCTCTCCCGGCGGCGCCGTGTGGGGTGCCTCTTCGCGACCGGCCCCCGTCCGCTCCGGCCCCCGCCCCGAGTCGCGTGACTTCGGCCAACGCCCCGTGCTTGCCGCCGATCGCCCGTCCGCCCTTTACCTGTCCTGCCCGTCCGGCGTCGAATCGCTGCTGGCCATTGAAGCCCGTCGCATCCTGGGCGCCGCCGCACAGATCACCGAGTCCCGTGGCGGCATCGAGGTGATCGCACCTGCCACCGCGTCCGCCGCCGAGCGACAGCACACCCTGCGCGACTACGCCATGCGCCTCAATCTCGAGAGCCGCCTGGCCCAGCGCGTCCTCTGGCGTGTCGCCTCCCGCGTCTACCGCCACGAAGACGACATCTACGTCATGGCCCGTGGCGTCAACTGGTCCGACTGGATCACCCCGCAGCACACCCTGCGTGTCGACGTCGTCTCGCGCCGCAGCCACCTCCAAAGCCTCAACTTCGCCGGCCTGCGCGTCAAAGATGCCGTCTGCGACGACCTGCGCGAACGCACCGGCGAGCGCCCCAGCGTCGACACCCGCTTCCCTGACCTCGGCCTGGTCCTCTACCTTGACGACCTCGATGCCATCCTCTATGTCGATACCTCCGGCGAAGCGCTCTTCAAGCGCGGCTGGCGCGAAGACACCGGCGAGGCCCCGCTGAAAGAAACCCTGGCCGCCGCCATGCTCGCCGCCGCCGACTGGCAAGGCCGTCCCGAAGACGGCGCCTTGCTCGACCCCTGCTGCGGTGCCGGCACCATCCCCATCGAAGCCGCCCAGATCGCCTGCGGCATCGCCCCCGGTCTGCAGCGTCGCTTCGCCTTCGAGCGCCTGCTGCCCTTCCGGGCTCATCAGGCCGACTGGCAGCGCCTGCGGCAGGCCGCCCACGACCGCCAGCACCCGCCCCGCGTCCCCATCTACGCTGGCGACGTCGCCTTCCGCATGACCGACTTTGCCACCCGCAATGCCGAGCGGGCCGGCGTGCGCCAGTACATCGAGTTCAAAACCGCCGACTCCCTGCAGCGCCCCGTGCCCTGCGAGCGCGGCGTGCTCATGTTCAACCCGCCTTACGGTGAGCGCATCGACACCAAAGGCTCCGTGCGCAACGCCTACCGCGCCCGCTCCGAAGCCGACGACGAGATGGGTGAACCCGCCCCGACGTCCCGCGCCGGTCGCGAGCAATTCCAGGACGATGAAGCCGCCACCTTCTTCCAGCGCCTGTCCTCCCACTGGAAGAAACAGTATCCCGGCTGGACCGCCTGGATTCTCAGCCCCGACATGAAGCTGCCCAGCGCGATGCGCCTCAAGGAAAGCCGCCGCGTCGTCATGTTCAACGGCCCCATCGAGTGCCGACTCTTCCGCTTCGACCTCGTTGCCGGCAGCAACAAACCCCGCGCTACCGCTCCGACGGATGCCGACGCACCGCCACCGTCCTCGCAAGGCGACTGAATCTGGTGGCGGTTATTGGCCACCCGATCTGGCCACACCTGACCAAGCCAGACTTCATCTGATGCCGGGAGGGCAAGGGTGCAGGTGGCACTCGAGCACACGAGCCCGGGGCCTGGTGCTGTGAGCTAATCGCTCAGGAATCATTGCTCGACGCAGGCGAGGCTGCAACGGACGGCCCCCCGGGCCAGGCTGGCAGCCCGCATGCCCCTGTTTCTGGGGCGCGCAAGGGCGATCCTGAGTGCCCAGCATTCACCGACAGTGTTCAAGCTGAGGCGTTCAATCAAGTGACCGGGCAACGCCACACTGGGACCGATGCGGTCAGTCGTCAGCCGCACAGCCACATGCACATGCCGCAGGGATACTGAATGAAAAGCAGCAAGCAGCGTCAAAGCCAACCACCGCCAGCCAGCCGGGCAACCGTCGTCAGTCCTCGAACTGCGCACCCAACACACTGAGCATGGCCAGCGGCGCCGTATCGGCGCGCAACACCCGCTTGCCCAGACTCACCGCCGACCAGCCTTGCGACAAAGCCAGCGCCTCCTCCTCGGCGCTCAGCCCCCCCTCCGGGCCACTCAGAAAGCACCAATCTTGCGGTGCACCCTTGAGACCCTGAGGTGCTGCGTTCGCCAGCCACGCCCGCACCGACAGCGCCTCGCGCAGACTCAGCACGCCCCGCATCACGGTCGCCGCCCCGGCGTCGCTCCCCGCTGACAGAAGCCAGCCCTGCAGGCTCGCCACCGGATGCACCTTGGGCACCACCGCCCGCCCGCTCTGCTCACAGGCAGACACCGCCACCGCTTGCCAGTGCGCCACCTTCTTCGCCGCACGCTCCCCATCCAGGCGCAGCACCGAGCGGGCACACACCAAGGGTTGAATTGCGTACACGCCCAGCTCCGCAGCCTTCTCCACCAGCGCATCCATCCGATCGTTCGCTGGCATCCCCATGGCAAGCGTGACGCGCACCGGCAACTCCCGCGACTCCTCCACCGCATCGCCCAGCACCACGCTCACCGACTTGCGCCCCATCTCGACCACCGTGGCCAGGCACTCTCGCCCGGCACCATCAAACAGACGCACCGTATCACCTGGCTGCAGACGCAATACCTGCACATGACGCGCCGCGCCCTCAGACAAGTTCACCTGCGCCCCAGGGGCCAGGGACAAAGACGCCATATGAAAACGGGGCAGCACACAGACCTCACTGATCAGAACACCCGAACCTTGCCCGGGCCAGGCACTCATTGTCTTGCAAGATGCACCGAACGCTTCGTCACTACCTCGACACCCACTCGCCGCCGCCCCGGGCCCCCGGGCGCCGCGCGCCCTCAACCACCCATATCAGGAAGGCCCCGCGCATCTTTTTCAACTTTTTTGCAAAAGCACTTGCGCACTCGCTCAAAGCCGTGCCATAATTGCATTCTTCGCTGAACGGCACTGCAAAACAAGCAGCAGCCAGTAAGCCGAAAAGT